>CAVUAS010000012.1:2500-678915 GCA_963739465.1 uncultured Actinomycetota bacterium | reverse complement strand
CCAGACGCGGCACCAGCTGCGCGATCCGGTCCGGGCCGATGACCTTGGAGTCGATGTCCTCCAGCCTGTTGACCTCGGCGCGCCACCGCATGGTGCGCACCGCGGCGTCGGTGTGGGCAAGGCTGAGGTGGCCCCGCTGCGAGAACATGACGTTGAAGTTCAGGTCGGCGGCCAGCGTCGCATAGAGCCGCAACGAGCGGTCGTAGAACCGCGCGCCCTCGGGGGTGAGGTAGTTGGAGCGGATGATCGCGGTGTTGCGGCCGGACCCGCCGCTGCCCAGGTAGCCGCGCTCCAGCACCGCGACGTCGGTGATGCCGTGCCGGGCGGCGAGGTGGTACGCGGTGGCCAGGCCGTGCACCCCGCCCCGATGATCGCCACGTCGTAGCGGGGCTTCAGGTCGGCGGCGCGCCAGACCCGCGGCCATGGGGTGCCGCGCGCGCCGTGGAGCAGCAGCGCGAGCCCCGAGTAGCGACCCGGGCGGGGCCGGATCAGGCGTTGCCTGCAGCGGGACGTCGTTCCCATGTCGGCAAGGCTAGCAGCCGCCACGCAACGATGCGCGGGTCTGCGGTCAGCGGCCGAGCTCCGCGCCCACGGCTTCGGCGTGCCAGCGCAGCAGCTTGACCGCCGCGTCCATCGCCCGACGTCCGAACCGCGGCGCCGGACCCTGCACGCCCAGCACCGCGACCAGCTCGCCGCGACCGTCGAGCACGGGCGCCGCCACCGCGTTCAGGCCACGCTCGCGCTCGCTGACCGCGTCGGCCCATCCCCGCAGGCGGACCCTGGCCACCTCGTCGACGAGCGCGGCGCGGTCGGTGATCGTCCGGTCGCTGAAGGCCCGCAGCGGAGCGTCGGGAAGCGGTCCGCCATGAGCAAGATAGACCTTGCCGGTCGCCGTCGCGTGGGTCACGCCCGGACGCCCGAGCACCGCGACGCTGCGGACCTGCGCGGGGCTCTGCACGTAGTCGACGGTCATCGTGGCCCGCTCGCCGGGGACGGAGAGCGTCACGGTCTCCCCGGTGCCCTCCATCAGCTCCCGCAGATGCGGTCGGGCGACCTCGCGCAGGTCGACCCGGGCCAGCGCCGCATTGCCGAGCTGGACCAGCCGCACCCCCAGCCGGTAGCGGCCGCTGTGCGGCACGCGGTACACGAGCTCGCTGCGGGTCAGCGTCGCGAGCAGTCGGGAGACCGAGCTGGCGTTGATCCCCGCGCGGCGGGCGATCTCGTTGGTTCCCAGGTCCTCCTGCGCCTCGGCCAGCACGTCGAGGACCGCGATCGCGCGCTCGACACCGGCAACCAGCCGCTCGCCTGTTCCGGTCGGGTCGGTCATGCTACGGTCCTCCGGCAGATATGAAACAGCGTTGCCGCCAGGGCAACGTCTGAAGCCTCTAGTGTCCGCTCCGGCCGTGCGCAGCGCATCCTCGGGTCCCCGTGCGCGACCGGGCACGGCGGCGCGGGAGGGACGGGGCGGACATGGCATCGGACGGTGCTCGCTACGTGATCGTCGGCGCGGGGATGCACGGGCTCTCCACGGCGGTGCACCTGGCCCGCGAGCTGAGGGCGACCGGGCGCGGCGACGGCTCCGACATCCTGGTCCTCGACAAGGAGGGCGTGGGTGCGGGCGCTTCCGGCATCGCATGCGGGATCGTCCGCAACAACTACTTCCAGCCCGCGATGCGGCGGCTGATGGCCCACTCGGTGGCCATCTGGGAGTCCGATCCCGCCGCCTACGCCTACCAGTCCGTGGGTTACCTGCAACTGGGACCGGAGGCCATGCGGGCCGGGGTACGCCAGATCCACGCCGAGCAGCACGCCATCGGCTATCCGTCCACGTTGGTCGAGGGCGAGGCGGACTGCCGTGCCTACATGCGCGACCTGTTCCCCGACTGGCGGGCCGAGGGCGTCACCTGCGTCCTGCACGAACGCCGCGGCGGCTACGCCCACAACCGGGCCTCGCTGCGGGGGCTGGCCACCCGGGCGCGGGGCGAGGGGGTGCGGATCCGGACAGGGGTGCGGGTGACCGGACTGGATCGCGATCCCGACCGGGTGCGCGCGGTGCGCGTCGACGACGGGATGGCCGACGCGACGGTGGTGGCCTGCGAACAGCTCGTCGTCGCCGTGGGCCCCTGGATCCGCGACCTGTGGCGCATGCTCGACCTGTCGCCGACGACCGTGCTGCGCGGGCCCGACGGGCGCGTGGACCCCGACCATCCCGTGTGGAGCTACTGGCTGGTGCAGGAGGGCACGCTCACGGTCGACCCGTCGTCGTTCACCGACCGTCGCGGCGCGCCGCCGCCGGTCGTGCACCTCGACACCGACGCGCCGCTGCACGACGAGAACGGCGAGCTCGTCACCGCGCAGCCGTGGGGCATCTACTACAAGCCGGACCGCTGCTTCGGCGGGATCCAGGGCGGCGGCATGCCCCGACCGCTCGCCGAGCCGGTCGACGAGGTCGCCGTCGACCCGTACGGTCCGGAGCGCTCGAGCTACGCGGCAGGGCCGGACTTCGCGCGCCTGTGGACCGCCGGGCTGGCGCACTGCCACGAGCGCTTCGCGGGTGCCGCCCACCGGTACTCCGCGAAGCGGTCCGGCGGGCTCGGCTGCTTCGCCCCCGACAACTTCCCGATCTTCGACCGGTTCCGGGGCAACGTCTACGTCATCGCCGACTCGAACCACGGCTACAAGATGATCGGCGTCGGCGCGCTGGTGGCCAAGGAGCTGCTCGGCGCGCCGCAGGAGCTGCTCCAACCCTTCCGCTTCCACCGCTTCGCCCGCGGCGAGCTGCACCCCACCAGCAGCTCTCCGTTCCCGTGGAGCTGACCGCTGCATCGACGAGTCCGCCGAACCGAGGAGGGTGACGATGACCGCCGCGCAACCCCGTCCACACCTCATGTCCGCCTTGGCCGCAGGCCCGGTGATCTGCGCCGAGGGCTACCTCTTCGAGCTGGAGCGCCGCGGCTACCTGCAGGCGGGCGGGTTCGTCCCGGAGGTCGTCCTTGAGCATCCCGAGCGGGTCACCGCGCTGCACGAGGAGTTCGTGCACGCGGGCTCGGACGTGGTCGAGGCCTTCATCTACTACGCCCATCGCGAGAAGCTGCGGATCGTCGGCAAGGACCACCTGCTCGAACCGCTGAACCGCCAGGCACTCGGGCTGGCCCGCCAGGTCGCCGACGCGGGCGGTGCCCTGTTCGCGGGCAACATCTGCAACACCAACGTCTTCGACCCCGCCGACCCGTGCTCGGCGGCCCGCGTGCGGGTCATGTTCGACGAGCAGGTGGGCTGGGCGGCCGAGGCGGGCGTGGACTTCGTCGTCGGGGAGACCTTCCGCTACCTCGACGAGGCGCTCATCGCCCTGGACGTGATCCAGCGCGCCGCGCTGGCCGCGGTGATCACGCTGGCGCCTCAGCGCGGCCCCGACACCCGCGACGGCGTCCCGCTGCCGGAGGCGTGCCGCAGGCTCGCCGACGCAGGCGCCGACGTGGTCGGGTTCAACTGCTCACACGGGCCCGCGACGATGCTGCCGTTGATCCGGAAGGCCCGTCCGGCAGTGGACGTGCCGTTCGCCGCACTGCCCGTGCCCTACCGCACGACCGCACGACAGCCCACCTTCCAGTCACTGCGCGACCCCGAGTGCGCCGACCTGCCTGGCGGCCGCCCGTTCCCGACGGCGCTCGATCCGTTCACCTGCAACCGGTACGAGATCGCCGAGTTCACCCGGCAGGCCCGGGCGGACGGCGTCGCCTACCTCGGCGTCTGCTGCGGGGCGGGCCCCCACCACATCCGCAGCATGGCCGAGGCGCTGGGCAGGACGCCGCCCGCGAGCCGGTACTCCGCCGACATGTCCAAGCACATCTACTTCGGCACCGAGCCGACGCTCGCCCGCCACAACCTCGAGTACGGGAGCTCCCTCTAGGGCGGACCACGCGGGCCGCCCGAAACAGATCATCGAACTCGCCCCTGCACCGGCCCCTGAGCACGTTCCTGATCCTGGTGTTCGTGCTGATCTGGGGTACTTCTCCGCGACGTGCTCCTGGCCTGCGAACGGCTCCCCGCACACCCCTCACCCGGGTGGAGGCCCTGGCACGGGCGCCCGGTCTGCGCGAGCGACACCGCCGGTGATCGGGCGAGCCCGGCCCCGGCGGCGGGCTGACGCGACCGCGGTGGTGTGCGGCTGGGCCGTCGGTGCACTGGCTGGCACCGAGCGTCGGGGCGCTTTTGCGGGCTGGGTGACCTCGGTCCCGCCGTCGACGTGGGGCTGCCCGCCGCCCGCGTCGTCGCGCTCGCCGCCATCGCCGTCGCCGTGGGGCAGCTGCCGTCGCCGCCGTCTACGCGCCGGGCGGCTCGGTCAGGCCCGGAGGACTACCGCGCGCTGCGTGGCCCGGGTCGCCGCTACGGTGGCGGGGCTCGCGGCCGCGGTGCTGACGGTCGCCGAGAATTCCGCCATCCCGCGCGGAGTGCTCGTCGGCCGGTTCGCCGTGCTCGCCGGGGCGGTGGTCGTGCTGTCCCCGGCGGCGGGTTGGGCGCTCACCGCGGTGTTCCTGCTCGTCGTCGCGGGCGGGGCGGGAGTGGCGCTGTCCTGGCGGAGCAGCGTCGCGCTGCTGCTGCTCGCGCCGGCGGCGCTCGGCCCGATGACGCTCACAACCTCCACCAACGCCGAACGCTCCCACGACATTCTCGGCGACGCGATAGCGGTGTACGGACTGGCCGCGCTGCTGTGGCTGGGTAGCACGTCGGCCGTGGTGCTGCACGTGGCGCAGCGCGGGACCCGGTCGGCGACGAGGCTGCGCCGCCACAGCGGAGTGGCGGGCGTGTGCCTGGCGCTCGTCGTGGCATCCGGACTGGTCACGGCGGCCGTCCAGACCGCGCCGCGCGATCTCGTCGGCAGCGCCTACGGTCTCCTGATCGTGGCGAGCCTCGTCCGGGCGGCCGGGACCGGGCTGCTGGGGCACCGGGCCCGGATACGGGCTGCCGACGGCGGCCCCGCGCCGCGTCCGCCGTGCTCGCGATCGAGGCAGTAGCGCTGGCCGTGGCGTTCGGCGCGGGCACCGTGCTCGTGCGGGTCTTCCCGCCCGAGGGCGCCGCCTACACCACCACGCGCACGGTGTACCTCATCGGCTACGAGCTTCCGTCCCACCTGACCGCGACGGATCTGGCCGTCCTCTGGCGCTGGGACATCCTGTTCGGCTCCGCGGCCGTCCTCGCGGCCGCGCTGTACCTGTGGGCCGTGCGGCGACTGCACCGGACGGGCGTGCGGTGGCCGGTGGCGCGTACCGCGTCCTGGCTGGCGGCCTGCGGCCTGTTTCTGGTCGCCGCCAGCTCGGGCATCGGCGCGTACACCCCGGCGGTGTTCAGCGTGCACATGCTGATCGCGACGCCGGTGCCGGTGCTACTGGTGCTCGGGCACGGCGTCACGTTGACGCTGAACGTCGGCGGCCCCCACACCCGGGCCCGGCTGCTGGACCTGCTCGACAGCCCGGCCGTGCGCTGCGCACGCAACCCCGCCGTGGCGTGGGTCGGGTCGCGGCCTCGCTGTTCGGGCTCTACGCGACCGGCGTCTATGCCGCGGTGCTGCAGGAGCACTGGGCCCACCTCGCGATGGACATGGCGTTCCTCTGCACCGGGCTCGCCCTGTACTGCCGGCGCTCGGCCACCACCTCCCGGGGCAGGGCCTGTCGGCGCTCGGCCGGATCGTCATGGTACTCGCGGTGATGGGCGTGCACGCAACGTTTGCGGTCTGGCTGCCCAGCCGAGCGGGCCCGATCGCCTCGCCGTTCTTCGCGTCGCTCCGACTGCCCTACGTCCCCGACCTGCTGGCCGGCCAGCGGCGCGGCGCGGTCCTGGCCTGGATGCGCGGTGAGGTGCCCACCCTGATCGCGGTGGTCGTACTCGTCCGGCACTGGACGCGCACCGAACGCGCCGATGCGACTACCCGCAGCTCACCGTCGCGGTCTAGGGCTGACCGCACGGGGGGGTCAGCCGAATCGGAGCCGCCGGACCGTTGCTGCTGCCAGAAGAAGACGCCAGCTTGAAGGCCTGCAGCGACAGGCCGAACCCCCGCGATCAGCCGGACTACGTTGCGGGTGATGACCGCCTCGGACTCCACCGGCACGGCGCCGAGCGGCGGTTGCGTTGTCGTCGGCGAGCCGCTACCCACTTGACCATGGGGGCGCCATGCCTGAGCCGTCGGTGCGCGAGGGTCGGGCGGCGCAGGTGTGGGCATGACGGCGTTGCGCGGACACGCGCGATCGTCAGCCCGGCGCGAGTGTGAAGTAGCGGAGCCAGATGTAGGTGGTGCTGATGGCGAGGGTGACGACGGTGATGACGGTGCCGTAGCGGGTGAACTGCCAGAAGCTGATGGGTGCGCCGTGGCGGGCGGCGATGCCGGCGACGACGATGTTGGCGCTGGCGCCGATGAGGGTGGAGTTGCCGCCGAGGTCGGCGCCGAGCGCGAGGCTCCACCACAGCACTTGGCGGGTGTCGTCGTTTCCGACGATCTCGGCGATGACGGGGCTGGTGGCGGCCACGTAGGGGATGTTGTCGACGATCCCGGACACGGCGCCGGAGCCCCACAGCAGCGCGAGGGTGAATGCGGGGAGGTTCTGCTCGGCCACGGCGGCGCCTGCGTGGGCGACGGCGTCGAGTACGCCGGTGTTGACCAGGCCGCCGACCATGACGAACAGGCCCATGAAGAAGGTCAGGGTGGCCCATTCAACGTCCTGTAGGGCGACCTCGGTGCGCACGCGGGTGATGGCGATGAGCAGCCCGGCGCCGAGCAGCGCCACCACCGAGGGTTCGTAGCCCAGGCCGTGACCGGCGACGAAGGCGACCAGGACGATCGCGAGCACCGCCAGTGACTGCCACAGCAGCCGTGGGTCGCGGATGGCCTCGCGTGCGTCGAGTGCGAGGACCTGGGCCACCTTGTCCGGATCGCCGCGCAGGGCGGAGGCGAACAGCCAGCGGCACAGCCCGACCAGCACGATGATCAGCACGACCACGATCGGCGCGAGATGGAGGAGGAACTCGTCGAAGCTCAGCCCGGCCCGGCTGGCGATGATGATGTTCGGTGGGTCGCCGACGAGGGTGGCCGCTCCGCCGATGTTGGAGGCGAAGACCTCGGCGAGCAGGAACGGCACCGGGCCCAGGCCGAGGCGTCGGCAGACCCGGATGGTCACCGGCGCGACCAGGAGCACGGTCGTGACGTTGTCCAGCAGCGCCGAGGCGACCGCGGTGATGACGATCAGCAGCACCATCAGGGGAAAGGGGCGACCTCGGGCGCGTTGGGCCGCCCAGATGGCCAGGAACTCGAAGATCCCGGTCTCGCCCAGCACGCTGATGATGATCATCATTCCCAGCAACAGGAATATGACGTTCCAGTCCACCCCGGACTCGGGGGAGAAGAACGCGTCCTCGGCGCCGCTGATGCCGAGCGCGAGGACCAGCCCGGCGCCGCCGAGAGCGGCCGTGGTCCGCTGCACCCACCGCTCCGTCGCGATCAGCAGGTAAGCGCCCAGGAAGACGACGCAGGCGGCAACGGCGGCCCAGGGGTTCGGCACGGCACCTCGTCGGGTCGTCGGCAACAGAGCGTCCGGACCCGTTCTGGATCCGGCGCTGCCGACCCGACTTCCCGGCACACCGAATCCAACTTTACCGTCATATAAGGCATCCGGTGGCGGCAAGTCGGATGGTGGTGACCGATTTGTACTTTATGATCGGGTTCGGGTAGCGTCGTTGTGGGGCGCCGGGAAGCCTGTCGGCGGGTTACTGCTATTGCCGGGGGCTCTGCGATCCCGATGTCGCCCCCGGGCCGCCGTGCGGGCCCGACCGTCCCGACTGCCTCACGCCGCGTGAGCAGGAGGTGCTCGACCGCATCGCCGCCGAACTGGCCGGGACGATCTGGCCCTTGACCGATGCTGTCGGGATGGCAGGCGAAGCTGACGCCGGGATCGGCGCTCGCGCAGCTGTCGTGGCTCGGGATGAGCGTGATCGTCATCGTTGTGGCGGCGATTGTGGCATCGGCGCTGGTGACTGATCGTGGCGTTGCTGCTGACAGCGCTGGGCACGCAGGACCCTCTCGTGTGGTGGGGCTCGCGGCGGTGAACGGGGTTAGCAGGTCCGAACCCCGCCTCGACGATCCCCTCACGATCACGTTCCGACCGGCGACCGATGGTCCTGCTGATCCAGATGGCTTCGGCGTGTCTTGAAAACATTGACGGTCAACCGGGTACTTCGGCTTTCCCGAGAAGTCGGCGCGGCCCGGCACAATCGTCACGTGTCGGCGGAACGGCGATCTGAGGGGGCCACTGCGCGTGATCGTCATCCTCCTGGAGGGCTGCAGGACCTGGCTCCCTCGGGTCGCAACGGTCGGCGCAGATCCGTGATCCCGATGGTGGACCGACAAGACCGACCCTGCTCTCCCGTTCAGAGCGCGAGGTCCGGCGCGGTCGTCGACGGCCCGCGCAGCCGGTGCACGGGCCGGACGAGGGGAATTCCGGGTTCGGAATCCGATGAGCGGGCCGATCGGTGCCGAAGCGGCGTTGGGGCAGGCTGAGCAGGTGGTAGAAGGCATCGAGCCGTTCGCGCTGACCCTGCTCGTGGTGGCTGTGGTGGCATCGCTGGCGCTGTTGTCCAACCAGATCAGTAGCAGGCTGCGGATCCCCGCCCCGGCGATCTTCCTGGTGGGCGCCGCGGCCGCGTCGGATCTGTACCCGCCGCTGGCGGAGTTGGGGCTCGAGACCGTCGAACAGATCGTGACGGTCGCGTTGATCCTCATCTTGTTCGACGGCGGCACCGGCATCGGGGTCCGCAAGCTGCGGTCGGCGCTCTCACCGATCCTGCTGCTCGGTGTGGTCGGCACCGTGGTGACGGCGGCCGCGGTCGCTGTGCTGGCCCACGTCCTGTTCGGTATCGGGTGGGCACTGGCGCTGCTGCTGGGAACGGCGTTGGCGCCGACCGATCCCGCGGTGGTGTTCTCGGTGTTGGGCAACCGGGAGGTCCGTGGTCGTGCGGGCGTGATCATCGAAGGTGAGTCGGGCGCCAACGACCCGGTGGGCATCGCATTGCTGCTCGGCCTGCTGGGCGTCGGCAGCGCACTGGATGCCGGCGCGATCGGCAGGGTTTCGTCCACGTTCGCACTGCAGATGGTGATCGGCGCCGCCATCGGGATAGGAGGCGGCTGGCTGCTGCTGCAGGCGATGCGGCGGATCCCGCTTCCCAGTGAGAGCCTCTATCCACTGCGCACGCTGGCTTTCTCCCTCGGCATCTACGGTGTCGCCACCCTGGCGCAAGGGTCGGGATTCTTGGCGGTGTTCGTCGCGGGCGTCGTCATCGGCGACCCCTCGGCGCCGTTCAAGAGGGAAGTCAGGCAGTTCCACTCTGCGCTGGCCGGTATTGCCGAAGTCGTCGCGTTCGTGGTGCTGGGGCTGACCATCTCGCTGCAGGACGTGGCGGGCCAGGGCACCTGGCTCGTCGGTCTGGTCCTCGCCGTCCTGCTCGCGTTCGTCGTGCGCCCGCTGGTGGTCGGCCCCCTGCTGCTCACGGTGCGTCTGACGGTCGGGGAACGCATCTTCGTGGTCTGGTCGGGCTTGAAGGGCGCCGTTCCGATCTTGCTCGGTACCTACATCCTCGCGGGCGGATCGGCTGCCGACCGATTCGCCTATGACGTCATCTTCGTCGTCGTCCTGTTCTCCGTCCTCGTCCAAGGCGGCCTGGTCCCGACGGTCGCCGCCCGATGTCGCGTCCAGATGGACGACGTCGCGCCCCAACCCTGGGCGCTCGGCCTTCGAGTCCGGGACGAGCCACAGATCGCACGCCGGTACCGGGTCGAGGCGGGCGCACCCGCGGATGGCCAAGCCGTCCGCGATCTGCACCGAACGAACGACCTGTGGATCAGTGTTGTGGTCCGCGACGGCAAGCCCGTGCGCGTCGACGCGGACACCGTGCTGCGCGCGGGCGACGACGTACTCGTCTTGGCCGAACCGGATCACGAGACGAGCGCGGTCTTCCGCGGTGATTGAAGCTGATCGAAAAGGGGGTTGAGGATTCTCACTGAGTGACGGCTATCCGAGCAGGTCGCGGCGCCAATAGCCCGCCGCGCCGGAGGCGTACAAGCCTGCGGCTACGGCCGGCATCCATGAGCGCCGCACCGAGGCCGAGCCCCGCACCGACGGCTGCGGCGCCAGCCCACGCCGCGACCCCGGCCACCGCCGCGTGGACTCCCGACCGTCAAGCCGATCTTCGCGCCTGCACAGGGGCTCGGGCGCGGCGGGCCCGCGCGTATGCGGCGAGGACATCGTGGTGATCGAGCCAGCCGAGCACCTCCGCGTTGTCCGGGGAGACCACGGCCACGCCCGCGCTGTATTCGTGCAGGAGCGGCATGGCGTCGTGCAGGGTGTCGGTCGGCCGCAGCGACGGCACGGGCAGGCACAGGTCGCCCGCGGTGGCGGACGGGTCGTCGATGGCGTCGATGTCGGCCGCGGTGACGACGCCGACGTAGCCGTGCGCGTCGAGGACGGGCGCTGCACCGTAGTCGGAGCGGTCGAGCTCGGCGGTCACTGCGGTGAGGTCGGCCGTCGCGGCCACGGAAGGGGGCGCCTGCTGCATCGTGACGCCGACGTGGAGGTTCCGCAGCAGGTCGGGCTCGGGGTCCGCGTCGACGTCGATGCCACGGCGGAGGAGCTTGAGCGTGTAGATCGTGCGCGTAGAAACGAGATGGCTGACCCCGGTGGCCAGCGCGACGGCCGCCATGAGCGGCAGGATGATCGAGTATTGGCCGGTCAGCTCGAACACGATCACCAGCGCGGCGATCGGCGCGTGGCTGGCGCCAGCGAAGACGGCGGCCATCCCGATCAGCCCGTAGGCGCCCGGTGACACGTCGAGCGCGGGGAACCACACCTGTAGCACGATCCCGAACGCCGTGCCCGCCATGGCGCCGACGAACAGCGAGGGGGCGAAGACCCCGCCGGAGCCGCCGATACCGATCGTGAGGCTGGTCGCGAGCATCTTGGCCACCAGCAGGACGAGCAGGAACGCCAGTGTGTAGCGGCCCTCGACGCCGTTCTGCATGACGGGGTACCCGACGCCGTACATCTGGGGAAGGGCCAGCAGCAGGCCGCCCAGCAGCACGCCCCCGACCGCGGGGCGCAGCCACTCCGGCCCGCGCCACAGCCAGTCGCACAGGTCCTCGATGAGGTAGAGCACGCGGGCGAACGCCCAGCCGAGCAGTCCGGCGATGAGGCCGAGTGCGGCGTAGGCGAGGTACTCCAGCGGCGAGTGGACGCTGAAGGCGGGCAGCACGAGGAAGGGGGTGTTGCCCAGGAACGCGCGGCCGACGATCGAGGCGGTGACCGAGGACAGCACGACGATCCCGAAGGCCTCGCCCGTGAACTGCCGCAGGATGATCTCGAGCGCGAAGAAGACGCCCGCGATCGGCGCATTGAAGGTCGCAGATATGCCACCGGCCGCACCGCAGGCGACAATCAGCCGCAGCCGGTGCGGCGGCACGCGCAGCCACTGCCCGATCGAGGAGCCCAGGGCCGAACCGATCTGCACGATGGGGCCTTCGCGCCCCACCGAGCCGCCCGAGCCGATGCACAGGGCGGAGGCCAGCGACTTCACCACGGCGACCCGCATCGGGATGCGGCCGCCCCTGCGGGTCACGGCGAGCATCACCTCGGGAACGCCGTGGCCGCGGGCCTCGCGAGCGAAGCGGTGCACGAGCGGGCCGTATGCCAGGCCGCCGAGGACCGGGACGAGCAGCAGGAACCACGGGCCCAACGCGGGCAGCGCCGGGTGCGGCGCGCGGCCTGCGTCGCTGTAGTCGGCCGTGCCCGTGAAGAGCTCGGTGAACGTCAAGATCAGGAATCGGAACGCCACGGCGCCGAGCCCGGCGCCTGCGCCGATGAGCAGCGCGAGTGCGACGAGCGCGGCAGCCGAACTGCGGAAGCGGTCGAGTGCCGAGCGTCCTTCCGCCACAACCTCGTCGATCGCATGCACCAGCGTAGTGTTGCATGAAGCAATGATTGCTTGCAGCATCGAGCTGCGCGGGGGAGACGAGCCATGGGACGCTGACGGCGTGGGCAGTGGTACGCAGGTCGGAACGAACGCGCAAGCACCGACGAACGGCGAAGGCCCCGAGGCGGAGCTGGTGGACGCGGTGATGACCGCGAGCAGGGTGCTCGTCGCGATCGCGGCCCGCTCCCTCTCGGCGGCGGGCGAGGTCACGCTGCCGCAGTACCGGGCGCTCGTGGTGCTGGCCTCGCGCGGGCCGCAGCGCGCCGTCGACCTCGCGGGCGTGCTCGGCGTCAACCCGTCGTCGGCGACCCGGCTGGTCGACCGGCTTACCCGGTCGGGGTTGGTGCGCCGGACCCGCGAGCGGTCCGACCGGCGCGCGTTGCGGGTGGCGCTGTCACCAGCGGGCCGGACGCTCGTGGCGGAGGTCACCCGTCGGCGCCGGGCGGAGTTCGAACGTCTCCTCGCCGCCCTCCCACCCGGGCGGCACGAGCAGATCGTGGCTGCCCTGCGCGCGCTCGCCGATGCCGCGGGTGAGGCACCGGAGCACGACCTCTCGGTCCACCTGACCGAAGTAGGGCTCACGTGATCGGGCGATCATCGCGTGCCGGGCGGTTGGTGCTGTCCTACGGCCAGCCGTCGTACTGCAAGCTCTTCGGCAGGTCGCGTTCCCATTTCGCGGTGCACCATGGCGGCAGGGCCCGGCGACGGGTCGACCTGTCGGGTGAGGAGAAACTGGTGGAGACCCCGCATACCGGCCCGTGTCCGGACTCGGTCGTCCTGGCCGAGCTCACGCGCGCGTTCGCTGGGCAACTGCCGCGTCGCGCCGTTGCCGATGAAGTCGAGCGGGCCGCGCGTGAGCTGCGCGGCCAGGTGCCGAACGGATGCTTGGCCGAGCTCCTGCACCGCTTGGCCGCACATCGGCTCGGTCGTCTATCGGCGACGCGGTGACCCTCGTGAGTCGGCCCGGCCCAGTCACGTTCACCGAAGATCGCGCCGCCCAGATCAGGTTGCTGATGGTGGAGGACGACGAGCGCATCCGGCTCGCGCTCGGGCTGGCGCTCGCCGACGAGGGCTGTGTGGTCGTCGAGGCGCCGTCGGGGGAGGCGGCGCTGGCGGTCATCGACCATGCCGCCATCGATGTCGTGCTGCTCGACCTCATGCTACCGGGCATCGACGGGCTACAGGTCTGTAGGACGCTGCGCGCGCGCGGCGACATGCCGATCATCATCGTCTCGGCGCGCTCGGACAGCTCGGATATCGTCGCCGGGCTGGAGGCAGGCGCTGACGACTATGTGACCAAGCCATTGGTGGCAGGCGAGCTGGCTGCCCGGATCCGGGCGCTGCTACGCAGACGGCGCCCGGCGCCCGAGAGCGCGGTGCTGCGCCTGGGACCACTGGAGATCTGCCCGGAGGAGGAGACCGTGTTCCGCAACGGCGACTCCGTACACCTCACCCGGACCGAGTTCGGGCTGCTCCTCGAGCTCGCCTCCGCGCAGGGGCGGGTGGTGTCGCGTGAGGATCTCCTGCGCCACGTCTGGGGCTACGACTACTTCGGCGATACCCGGCTACTCGATGTGCACATCCGGCGCCTGCGGAGGAAAGTGGAGCTCGATCCCGATTCCCCGGAGTGCGTGCTGACCGTGCGCGGGCGTGGCTACCGGGCGGGTGGTTGCTGACGGGCGGTGAGTGCGGTGCTGGTCGCGCGGCTCTCTCTCCGCTGGCGTGTGGCCATCGCGTTCGGGCTCGGCTCGTTTGTGGTCACCGGGGTGCTCGCGGTGCTCACCTGGAATTTGGCCTCCGGCTACATGTTGCGCCAACGCGAGACCGGGGCCACCGCGCAGGCGCAGGTGAATGTCGGGCTCATCGACGGCGCGCTGCGCACCGACCCTGCCGGGCTTCCGGATCTGCTCCAGGGCCTCGCGACCGACTCTGACACCACGGTGTTGCTGGACGGGCCGGGCGGTTGGCTGACCAGCGGCCGTCAGATCGAGCCGGACGCCCTGCCGCGCCCACTACTGGACTCGGCCCACCGCGGTGTGCCTGTGCACCAGCGGCTCGTCGTCGCCGGGGTGCCGGTGCTCGCCGTGGCGTGGCCCGTCAATGCGACCGACATCTACGTCCAGCTGTTCCCGCTGACCCAGATCGACAGGGCGTTCCGCTTCATCAGCACAGTGCTGACCGCAGGCGTCGCGGCAGGCGTCCTGCTCGGCGTCGCGATCGGGCTGTGGGCGGCCCGCAGCGCCTTACATCCGCTCACCGAGCTCAGGCTGGCTGCTTCGCGGGTGGCGGCGGGTGATCTGCAAGCCCGTCTTCCGGTGCGCGACGACCCCGATCTCGCGTCGCTGGCCCTGACGTTCAACGACACCGCCGACGCGCTCGAGCGGCGGGTCCGACAAGACGCCAGGTTCGCGGGCGACGTCAGCCATGAGCTGCGCTCTCCGCTGACCACGATGGCCAACGCCGCTGCGGTGCTGAGCCGCCGCCGCGACGAACTGACCGGAACCGCGGGGCGGGCGCTGGATCTGCTGTTGTCGGAAGTGGCGCGGTTCCAGCGGCTGGTCGTCGACCTGATGGAGATCAGTCGGTACCGGCAGGTCGACCCGGAGGAGGAAGGTGAGATCGTCGATCTCGGCGAACTGGTGCGCAACGTCGCCGCCGTCAGTGCCGCGGCAGGCCCCGCTCTGGAGGTGCGCAAGCCCGCGCCGGTCGTGCAGGGAGACCGGCGCCGGCTGGACCGGGTGGTGGCCAACCTCGTGGAGAACGCCGAGCGCTATGGCGGCGGCCCGGTGCGCATCGGGGTGCTGCGCCGCGACGGCCACGCCCGGATCGAGGTCGACGACGCGGGTCCTGGCGTCCCCCGCGAGTACCGCGAGCAGATCTTCGAGCGGTTCAGTCGGGGCGGCTTCGCCGGTCGGCGGGGGGATGACGGTGGCAGTGGGCTCGGCCTTGCCCTCGTCGCCCAGCACGTCGAACGCCACGGCGGGCGGGTGTGGGTCGAGGACCGGCCCGGAGGTGGCGCCCGGTTCGTGGTCGAGGTGCCCGAGGTGCCGCGGTGACCCGCCGGATTTCGACCTGGTTGACGGTCGCCGTCGCCGTCACGATCGTGGCGGGTTGCGGGGTGGACTCTCAGCCGTCGCCGGTGCCGATCATGACGACTGCCCAGCCCGTCCCCGCGACCCCGGCGGTCGCCGCGCGGCCCAGCGCCATTCGGCCCGCTTCCCCGACGCCCTTAGCCACACCGAGCCCGACCACCACGACGTCCACCGCAGGCGAGCCTGGACGCTGAGCCGCGCCCGAGTCGAGTCGGCCCGGCCGCTGAGCCCGGGAGATCGATGTCCTGGCCCGGGTCGGACCCGGCACGCGGCCGTCCGCTGCGGCTCCTTCCGGCCTCCTTGCGATCGGTCGCCTGCGCGCCCGCAGGCCCGACGACCTTCCTATCGTCGAAGGAGATAGCCGTTTCCGATCGGAGAAGGAGAAAACCTGATGTGGGAGTACCTGACCGTTGCGCTGAGCTGCCTGGGATTCGCCGCGGCGGTCACGCTGATGTTCATCGAGCTCCCCGCCGTGCTCGAGCAGGTCCGCAGGTGGTCCGCAGAGCACCGACACGCTTCGCGGTGATCCCGTCGCATCGTCAGGTTTCCGCCAGTTTCGCTGCAACCGTCGGGGCAACCCATTCGTGACCGGCACACGTGGAGCCCGTAGCTCGTGCCGGGCCAATGAGGCGAGCCTGCGCACCACGTCGGTGACGAGCGCCCGCGCCCCGGACCGCCGGGGTGGGCTGGACCGGGCCCTTCGCGGCCCGTGATCGGAGGTTGTTGCATGGCGGGACCGAGGAGAGGCGTCGTGGTCGTCACGGGCGGCACGGCCGGGGTCGGGCGCGCGGCGGTGCGGGAGTTGGCCCGCGCGGGCTACGACGTGGCCGTGTTGGCCCGCGGCGCGGCCGGGCTGAAGGGTGCGGTTGCCGACGTCGAGGCCGCCGGGCGGCGGTGCCTGGCGGTGCCGACCGATGTCGCCGACGCCGACGCCGTGGAGGCGGCGGCCGAGCGGGTGGAGTCCGAGCTCGGGCCGATCGACGCCTGGGTGAACGTGGCGTTCGTCGGGGCGTTGGCGTTCTTCTGGGACACCTCGGAGTCGGAGTTCCGCCGGATGACCGAGGTCACCTACTACGGGCAGGTCAACGGCACCCGGTCGGCGTTGGCCCGGATGCGGCCGCGGGACCGCGGGGTGATCGTCAACGTCGGTTCGGCGATGGCCTTCCGGTCCATTCCGCTGCAGTCGGCGTACTGCGGGGCCAAGCACGCGGTGAAGGGGTTCAGCGAGGCGGTGATGACCGAGCTGGCCTGTGAGCGCAGCAACGTGCGGGTGTGCATGGTGCAGCTGCCGGGTCTCAACACCCCGCAGTTCACCTGGAACCTCAACAAGATGCCCGGCCATCCGCGCCCGGTGGCGCCGGTGTTCCAGCCGGAGCTGGCCGCGCGAGCGATCCGGTTCTTGGTCGAGCACCCCCGGCGTTCGCTCTGGGTGGGGGTGTC
This sequence comes from uncultured Actinomycetota bacterium, assembly GCA_963739465.1. GTDB lineage: Bacteria > Actinomycetota > Actinomycetes > Mycobacteriales > Pseudonocardiaceae > Pseudonocardia. The sequence goes on along the minus strand of CAVUAS010000012.1, from coordinate 662,377 downwards.
GACGGCGTACACGATCTTGGGGGAGCGGGTGGCGCCGCTGTTGGTGCGGGCATACCTGGCCCGCACGGGCGTGTCGGGCCAGCAGACCGACGCCGATCTGCCCCGCTACGGTTCGAACGTGTTCGAGCCCGCCGACGCCGACGCCGACCGCGGCGCTCACGGGCCGTTTGACGACCAGTCTTATCGCCGCGACCCGCTGTCCTGGGCCTCCATGCACCGCACAGCCCTCGCTGCCGGGGCGACCGCCCTCGCCGCGGGTACCGCAGCCGTGGTGGGACTGCTGCGGCGCTGACAGCTTCAGCGCGGCGGTCTTCCGGGATCAGCGGCCAAGCCGTGATGGGCGGCGGGCGCGCGACGGGCGAGCGCCGCGCCCGCGGCCGCGAAGACGAAGGCGCTGAGAGCGTTGCCGAGGGCGGCGCGGCGGCGGCCGTCGTCCAGCGCGGCGAGACCCAACGCGGTCGCGGCGTGGACGGCGTCGACCGCCGCGCCGATCCACAGCGCGGTCGGGCCGGGCCGCAGCCCGGTGAGCCCGGCCTGGACCAGATGGCGGGCGCCGAGGATCCGCGTGACGATCCGGGCGGGACGGTCGTCGCGCCCACCCACCGTGGAGCGCAGGACGCTGCCGGGTACGACGAGCAGCGCGGCGCCGTTCGCGGCGCGGGCGAGCGTGAGCAGCCCGGAGGCGTTCACCGCGTGCCCTCCTCGGTCGGTCGGCTCAGCCGGATCGAGGCCTCGAGCAGCATGGCGTGCACGAAGGCCTGGGGAAGGTTGCCGCGCAGCTGGCGCTGCGCCACGTCGTACTCCTCGGCGAACAGACCCGGCGGTCCACAGGCGGCCCGGTTGCGTTCGAACCAGCGGGCGGCGGCAACGGCGTTGCCTTGCTGGTGCTCGGCCAGCGCCATCATGAACCCGCAGAGCAGGAACGCGCCTTCGGCGTACGCGAGTGGCCTGCTGTCGTGGCGGAAGCGGTAGACGTAGCCGTCGGCTGCCAGCTCCGAGCGCACCGCGTCCAGCGTGGCGATCGTCCGTGGGTCCTCGGCGGGCACGGCCCCGCGTATCGGTGGCAGCAGCAGCGCCGCGTCGACCCGTTCGTCGTCGAACGCGCGCTGCCAGCGGCCGGACGGATGCAGCGCCGCAGACGCCGTATCGGCGACGATGCGGTCGGCCAGGGCGTTCCAGCGGGCGGCGTCGCCCGTCGGCGCGGCGGCCGCGGCGATCTGCCGCAGCCCGGCGGCGCAGATGAGCCGCGAGTGCGTCCAACGGCCGGGGTGGAGCTCCCACAGGCCGTCGCCTTCGTCGCTCCAGCGCTGCTCGATCGCCGAGACCGCACGGGTGGCGGCGCGCCAGTGGTCGGTGTCGAGCCGATCGTGGCGGGCGGCTGCGGCGTAGAGGAGCAGGGCTTCGCCGAAGGCGTCGAGTTGGAACTGAGCGCGCACGTGGTTGCCGAGCATGCCGGAGCCGCCGGGGTAGCCGGGCAGCCCAGCGTCGTGCTCGGGCGGCACCTGCTTGCCGTTGACGGTGTAGGCGGGAGCGAGGTCAGGGCCGTCCTGCAGCAGCCGCTCGCTCACGAACCGCACGGCGTCATCCAGCAGCGGGTGGGGCCCGTCGGCGGCGACGGCCTGTCCGGCGAAGCACTGGTCGCGGATCCACACGAAGCGGTAGTCGTAGTTTCGGCCGCGGTCGGCGCGTTCGGGCAGCCCGGTCGTCGCTGCGGCGACCATGCCGCCGGTGGCGTGGGTCAGGCCGCGCAGCACGGCGTAGGCGTGTCGGGCGTCTCGTGGGGCGATGCTGGTGGTGAAGCGCGGCAGCTGCTCGCGCCAGGCGGTGGTGGTGCTCGTCCATGTTCGTTCCGGGTCGGGCGCGGGCCGATCCAGCGTCACATCCGACAGCTCCAACACGAGGTCGTGCTGCGCGCCGGGGTCGAGCCGCAGGATCGTCCGCAGGCGCGAGCCGTGGTCGGGGCAGGCGTCACCGGCCCCGCTCCAACGCATCCGCAGATTGCCGGTGCGCCCGTGCCAGCGGCCCTCGTCGTCGCGGCGCAGGCCGTCGAGACCGTGGCGGGCGAAGTCGGCACCAGGGGCGAGGGTGACCTCGATCTCCGCCGGTCCGCGCACGGCGTGGACGCGCCGCAGGAGGACGGCGCGGTGCGCGTCGGCGGGCAGCGCCAACGCCTCCCGACACTCCACGATGCCCCCGCTCCCGGTGATCCAGCGGGAGCGCCACACGAGGGAACCATCCTCGTAGTAGCCGCCCCACACGAAGCGGCCGCGGGGGGTGACCTCGTAGGAGCAGTCGCTGCCCATCAGCGAGGAGAACACCGCAGGGGAGTCCCAGCGGGGCGCGCACATCCACGCGAAGTCCCCCTCAGGCCCGACGAGCACGCCGCGATAGCCGTCGGCGAGCAGGGCGTACTCGCGCAGCACGTGTGGCGGGGCGGCCATCACCGCCTCCTGGCCAGCGCAGCAACCCCTGCGGCGGCGAGGACGGCGGTCGCCGCCGTCCCGATCGCCGCGAGAACCTGCGCGCGGAGGCTCGGTGGCGCCGCGCGCGGGGCGGCGACGCGTTCGAGCGGGCCGAGCGCACGCTCCCCGCGGCGGGCGGCGTTCAGCAGCTCGGCCAGGTGGATCGCCGCGCGTCCGCCGCTGTCGAGCTGCTCGACCTGCGTTCGGCAGCTGAAGCCGTCGGCCAGGACGACCGTGTCCGGGTCGGCCGCGCGGACGCGCGGCAGCAGCACCTGCTCGGCGCAGTCGCGGCTGACCTCGAAGTGTCCGGGCTGGAAGCCGAAGTTCCCGGCGAGCCCGCAGCAGCCCGACGCGAGGTGTTCGGCGTCGGCGCCCATGTCGCGCAGCAGCGCCATGTCGTGCTCGAAACCGAGGACGGCGTGCTGGTGACAGTGCGCCTGGGCGATCACCGTCCGTTCCAGCCGGGGTGGGCGCCAACCGTCGGTGTGCTCGCGCAGCAGCTCGGCGAGGGTCACGATGTGGCCCGCGAGTCGCAGCGCGTCTTGGTCGTCGGGCAGCAGCTCGCGCATGTCGGCGCGGAACACGGCGGTGCAGCTGGGTTCCAGCCCGACGACGAGCCCGCCTGCGCGCACGTGCTCGGCCAGCGCGTCGACGGTGCGCCGCAGCACGCGCTTCGCGATGTCCAGCTGGCCGGTGGAGATCCACGTCAGCCCGCAGCACAGCGGCTGCCGCGGCATCAGCACCCGCCACCCGGCGTCCTCGAGCACCTCCACCGCCGCTTGACCGACGTGCGGATGCAGGTGTGCGGTGAACGTGTCGGGCCACAGCAGGACCTCGCCGCGGTGCCCGTCACCGCCCGGGGAGCGGGCAGCGAACCACTGCTGCAGGGTCTGCGCGGAAAAGCGGGGGACCTGCCGCCGCGGATCGACCCCGGCGAGGAAGGTCGCCGCCCGCGCCAATCCGGGCGTCCCGGTCAGGGCGTTCACCAACGGGCCTGCGCGCAGCCGTCCGATCACCTGCGCCGCGAGTGGCAGCCAGCCCATGCTGTAGTCCGCGCGCGGGCGCAGCCTGCCCTTCCAGTAGTGCGCCAGGAACTCCGCCTTGTAGGTGGCCATGTCCACGTCGACCGGGCAGTCGGACTTGCAGCCCTTGCACGCCAGGCACAGGTCCAGCGCCTCGAACACCGCGTCCGAGCGCCACCCGTCGGAGAGTGGGCCGTCGCCGTGCCCGTCGAGCATCTCGAACAGCAGCCGGGCCCGCCCGCGCGTGGCGTGCTTCTCCTCCCGGGTGACCTGGTAGGAGGGGCACATCACGGTCGCGCCGGAGTGATCGTGCTGGCGGCACTTGCCCACCCCGACGCAGCGGTTCGCGGCCTTGACGAACGAGCCGTCGTCGTCGGGATAGGAAAAGTGCAGACCGGACGACGGCATCGGGTGCCACGACGGGCCGAGCCGCAGGTTCGCGTCCAGCGGTGCCGGGTCGACCACCTTGCCCGGGTTCATCAGGTTGTCCGGGTCGAAGATGGCCTTGAACCGGCGGAACGCCGCGACGAGCTCCTCCCCGAACATCGTGCTCAGCAGCTCGCCACGCTGCTGGCCATCGCCGTGCTCTCCGGAGAGGCTGCCGCCGTAACGGGTGACCAACCGGGCGGCCCGCTCCAGGAAGCGTCGGTACGCGGCCACGCCTTCGGGCCCGTAAAGGTCGAACGGGATGCGGCTGTGCACGCAGCCCTGCCCGAAGTGGCCGTACACGCTGGCCTGGCCGTAGCCGAACTCGTCGTAGAGCCCGCGCAGGTCGCGCAGATAGTCGCCGAGCCGGTCCGGGGCCACCGCGGCGTCCTCCCAGCCGGGAAAGGTCTCCGCCTCGCCGGGCACGTGCGCGGTGGCACCCAGGCCCGACTCGCGCACGGTCCACAGCTCCTTCTCCCGGTCGGGGTCGTCGTAGACGGTCGCCGCGGGGGCTTCGTCGGCCTCGGCGAGCGCGTCGAGCAGGCCGTGTGCGGCCTTGTCGGCCTCGTCCTTCGTCTCACCGCCGAACTGGGCCAGCAGCCACCCCCGGCCTTCAGGCAGCAGCTCCAGCGCCGCCGCATTCATACGCTTCCGGCGTTCGAAGCCGATCAACCGATCGTCGAGGCCCTCCAGCGCGATCGGCCCGTGCGCAACAACCTCGGGTACGGCGTCCGCCGCGGCGGCCACGGACGGGTAGCCCAGCACGACCAGCGTCCGGTGCGACACGACCGGCACCAGCTTCAGCTCGGCGCGGAGGACGGTGACGAGCGTCGACTCCGACCCGACCAGCGCGCCCGCCACGTCGAAGCCCTTCTCCGGCAACAGCGAGTCGAGGTTGTAGCCCGAGACCCGCCGCGGAATCGGCGGGTAGCCGGTGCGGATGCGGCCCACGTAGTCCTCCCGCAGCTCCCGCAGCTGCCGATAGACCTCCGCCCGGCGCCCGCCCGCGGCGACGATCTCGGCGTACTCCGCGTCGCTCGTCGGTCCGCACCAGAACCGGGTGCCGTCGTGCAACAGCACCTCCAGCCGCGCGACGTTGTCGACGACCTTGCCGGTGCGCTGCGCGGTGGCGCCGCACGAGTTGTTGCCGATCATTCCGCCGAGCGTGCAGTTGTAGTGCGTGGCGGGCTCCGGGCCGTACTCCAGTCCGTGCTCGGCGAGCTGCCGGTTGAGGACGTCGAGCACGATCCCTGGCTCGACGACACACGTCCTGGCCTGCGGGTCGACCGCGACGAGGCGGTGGCAGTACCTCGACCAGTCGATCACCACGGCGGCGTTGCAGCACTGGCCCGCCAGGCTGGTCCCCCCGCCGCGGGACAGCAGAGGCGTCCGGTGGCGATGGCAGACCGCGACCGCCCCCTCCGCGGCCTCGAGTGTGCGCGGCACGACGACGCCGATCGGCACCTGCCGGAAGTTCGACGCATCCGTGGAGTACGCCGCGCGGCTGCCCGCGTCGAAGCGGACCTCGCCGTCGACCGACGCCTCCAGGTCGCGGCGCAGGGCGGCCGTCGCGGTCGCCGACAGGGGTTCGGGCATGTGCCCTCCGGTTCTCTCCGGGTGCAGTCGATCGCTCGGCTACCCGGCCGACGAGACGTGGACACGAGCGGACGCCGATCGTCAGCTGATCGCCAGGTGCGCGCAGAAGTCAGGCGATCGTCAGGCCACGACCCGGCCCGGACTCCGAGACTCGGGTACATGCCCGGCAACCGTTGAACCCATAGAAGGAGGACGACATGACCGACCGTCCGAATGTGGTCCGCGACCAGCGGGCCCTCGACATCGTGCGATGGGGTCCTGTGGTGGCTGGGGCCGTCATCGGCCTTGCCGTGTTCGTGCTGCTTGACACGCTGTGGCTGGCGGGCGCCGCCAGCGGGGACGGCGCCTGGGTGCGCGCCAACCTCTCCTGGCTGCTCGTGGCCTCCGCCGCGCTCGCGCTGCTCCTGACCGGAGTCCTGGCAGGCAGCTACGCGGGCGTCCGCGGTCCGCTGGCAGGCGTGGCCAACGGGGTGACCGCGTGGGGCCTGCTCCTGGTGCTGGCCGCGACGGCGGTCGTGCCGAGGCTGGTCAACCCCGCCTCAACCCTCGGCGTGGGCACCGGTTCCGTCGGTGGGCTCGACGCCGCCGACGGACTGTGGACGCTGTTCTGGTCGCTGCTCGTCGGTCTGGTGCTGGCGGCGGTGGGCGGGTTGCTGGGCGGCCTGCTGCGCCGTCCGGTCAACCGCGACATCCGTCCCGGTGACCAGGACGGTGACGGCCTCCACGGCGGCACCGAGGAGCCGGTGGTCGTGCCGCGCCAACGCAGCGGCGAGCACACCCCGGACCGCTCACGGACCCGGTGACGACCCGTCGCCGGTGAGTCTGCCGCCCGCACGCTCGGCGAGCGCGTGGCCGAGCGGCGGCGACGCCTGTTCGTCGGACGCAGCGCGGAGATCGAGCTGTTTCGCACCGCGCTGCACGGCGCCGACCCGCCGTTTTCGGTGCTGTTCCTGCATGGTCCCGGTGGTATCGGAAAGTCGAGCTTGCTCAACCGCATGGCCGAAGACGCGGTCGAGGCGGGTGCGGTGGTGGTCCGGGCCCAGGGCGGGTCGCTCGCCTCCTCGGACGGCTTCGCCGACGTCGTCGCCGAGGTTCGGGCCGTGAGTCGGTCCGTTCCGGCTGACGACCCCGCAGCGCGGCGGCCTGTCCTGCTCATCGACGCGCTGGATCGCGTGGACGACGTCGACGAGCGGATCCGCGACAACCTGATCGCCGCGCTGCCCGGCGACGGCCTGGCCGTGCTGGCCGATCGGTCGGCGCCGGGGGACGCCTGGAGCGAACCGGCATGGCGAGAGCGGCTGCGTTCGGTCGCGATACGCGGTCTCGATGCCTACGAAAGCCGCGAGCTGCTGCTCCGCAGCGGGGTCGGCGAGACCGAGGTGAAGGACCTCGCGGCGCTCGCGCACGGGCATCCCCTGGCGTTGTGCCTGCTCGTGGACGTCGCGGCCAGCCAGGGTGCCCCCATCCGGCCGAAGGGGCCGCTGACCGCGGATCTGATCGCGGTTCTGCTGCGCCGCCTCATCGACACGATCCCCGAGGCGACGTATCGGCGCGCCCTGGAGGTCTGCGCGCTGGCGTGGTTGACCACCGAACCGCTGCTCTGCTCCGCCCTCGAACTCGACGATGCGCACGACCTTTTCCGGTGGCTCGCCGCGCAGTCCTTCGTCGAAGCAGGCCCGGACGGGCTGCGACCGCACGACCTGGCCCGCGACGTCCTGGACCTGGACCTCCGGTGGCGGAACCCCGACGAGTACCGGCGGGTGTTCCGCCGCGTGCGCAGACACGTCCATCGCTCGTTTGACTCGCCCGACCCACGACAACAGCTGCGGGCGATGTACGACGTCAAGTTCATCTTCCGCAACCTGCCCGGCGTCCTGTCCCCGGTGGACTGGGCGTCCTGGGGGATGCAGCACCCCGAACCGGCGACGCCCGCCGACCATGGCGAGATTCTCCGTCTCGTCGAGGGTTTCGAGGGTGCGGAGTCCGCCTCGCTGGCACGACAGTGGCTCGACAGGCAGCCAGAGGCATTCATCGTGCTGCGCGAGCGCGGGTGTGGCCTACGCGGGTTCCTGGGACCGTTGGATCTGACGAAGGCCACCGAGGAAGAGATCGTTGCCGACCCGGTCGCGGCGGCCGCGTGGCGGCACGCCACCCGGTCGGCGCCGGTACGCGCGGGCGAGATCGTCACCCAGACCCGGTTCGTGGTCGATCGTGAGTGCCACCAGCGGCCTTCGCCGACCCTCAACGCGACTCCCGTGGTCACCCTGCGGCGCTACCTGCAGATGCGGTCGCTGGCGTTCGACTTCCTCACGCTGGCCGAACCCGACGCCTGGGACGAGTATTTCGCCCTCGCGGGCCTGCCCCGGGTAGCCGGTGCCGATGTCGTGGTCGGCAGGCACCGTTTCGGCCTGTTCTGCCATGACTTCCGCGCCGTCCCCGTAGCGTCGATGATCGAGTCCTGGGAGGACCGGGTGCTCGCACAGGACTTCAGCCGTCCCGAGCCCGGTCCGCCTGCCCCGGTGGTGCCGTCGAAGACGGACTTCGCGAACGAGGTCCGGCAGGCGATGCGCGACCTCCGACGCCCGGACCTGCTGGCCCGGTCGGCCCTCCTGCGCACCCGGCTCCTGCTGGAGCAGGCGGCGCCCGACCCTCCCGACGGCCCGTGTGTGGCGCGCGTGTTGATTGCCGCCGCCGCCGCGCTGCGTGACGATCCCCGCGACGACAAACTCTGGCACGCCGTGCGGCGCACCTACCTCGAGCCTGCGGGTACGCAGGAGTCCGCGGCGGCATCGCTGGGGCTGCCGTTCAGCACCTACCGACGACATCTGAGCCGTGCCATGACTCGCATCGTGGACTGGTGCTGGGAGCGCGAGATCCACGGCCTGCCGGTGCCCTTCGGTGAGCAGGACTGAGCACAAGCGAGCAGCGGACGGTCTTCAGTCTCCGCCCGCTGTGCGATCTCCTGGCACCCGGAGGTGGATCACCATGCACGACGGACGGACCGACCATGCGGTCGTCATCGGTGCGGGAATGGCGGGCTTGCTCGCGGCGCGGGCACTGGCGGACCGGTTCGCTCAGGTCACGCTCGTGGACCGCGACGCAACGACCGGCGTGACGCGGCCCGGCCCCGGCGCGGCGTGCCACAGGGCAAGCACGCACACGCGTTGCTGGCAGGCGGCCAACGCGCTCTCGAGGAAATGCTCCCCGGCCTGTCCGCGGAGCTGGTGAGGGACGGCGTGCCCGAGGGCGACATGCTCCGGCCGAACATCGCGATGCGGACCCTGTGGCCCCGGCGCCGGGCGGCAGGCTCGGGTGGTTCGGGTCTTCGGGCCACGACCGCGCGGCTTGCCGTCGCTGCGCTGATGGTCCCGGTCGGATCGATTGTGGGCGCGGTTGTCGTGCTCGTCGCCGCAGTCCGCTGCCGCAGCAGGCGGAGTCCCGACGTCCGTGGAACGTGAATGTTCTTCCAACCACTTCGGGAATGCGGCATCGGTGGTCTCCGCTGCTGCGGTCAACCTGACGATCTCCTGACGACGTGGCCCGCGGCCTAACGACCGATCGGAGCCGCCGACGTGGTCAGCATGGGGGAGCGACAAGCGGAGCCTCGACTGTCGGTCGTGGCACTCATGGCGGTCACGGGTGTCGTCCTCCTGGGGGGCGTCGTGGCGGGAGTATTGCCCGGCTCGCGCACTGAGACGATGAGCGTGACGGCTGCTGCCCCATCCGCAGGCACCGACGTCGAGGACGCGGATGTGGCCAGGGATACCCAGATCTGTGTCGCAGTCAGCGGCATCGTGAGGACGCCTCGGTCGGGGCACAGGGCCGGACCCGCGGGTCGGTGGTTGCGGCGCTGCACACGGCGGAGCTTCGACTCGACGAGCAGCGCGAGGCGGTCGATCCGCGGGTGCTCGTGGCCATCCGGAACATGCGGGACGCGATCACGGGGCTGCGGGCCGCCGTCGGTTCGGGCACCGCCGTCGCGCGCGCCACGCACGTGGTGCTCGACCGGATCGACGACCTCGACGCCGCCTGCCGGACGCGCCTCGCCCCGTCCGGCTTCGCCGGTCTGAGCGGTGGATCGGCAGGGATCGCGGCAGGCGGCATCAACGTCAGGAGACCGTCAGGCTCAGGGACGCGTCGTCGCCCGGCGTGCCGTGACGTGGTAGTGAATGTCGCATTGGTCCGGTCCCGAGCTGCGAATCGCCGGGCCGCTCGTGATGCGGCTCGGCTGGGCGATTGCCGACCCGGTCGGCGGCGCGTGCCCACCGATCGGCGTTCGATCCGACGATGAGCGGACGCGCTCAACTCGCAGCTCAGCTTCGTCGATCTGGACCAGCGGTTCCCGACGTGCTCGGCGTCCGGCCGAAGGAGGTGAAGGAGTGATGGCTCTCTCATCCCATGACCGGAGGTGCTCGCCGCGATCGAGCACGACCTCAGTCGCCAGGACCCGGAATTCGCCGACCTCCTCGTCGCCGCAGGCCCCGGTGGTGAATGGCGGCGGTGGTTACCGATGCCGCTGCGTCATATCTCCTGGCTGGTCGGCGCCCTGCTGTTGATCATCGTTCACGCGACCGTGGACGAGGTGAACCCGCTCGGCTCGGCCGCGCTGACCGGGATGGTGATCGTCACCTGGCTGGCGACCACCGCCCTTGCCAGTCGCGGACGGCAGAGGGGCGCCGGGAAACGGCCGGCGTGGTTCGGCGTTCGGCTCGGCGCTGTTGTCGGTCAACGGGCTGGGGCTCATTGTTGCCGCGCTGGTGCCAACCGATCGCGTTGATTCCCCCGCCGACCTGGCGGCCCTTTCTACCGGCGGCTTGGTGCACGTGGCGGCCGCGGCCGTCGGGCTGGTCAGCGCGGTGGTTGCCATGAGCGTCTGGAGCCTGGTCTTCGCTCGCGACTGCGCCTGGCGTCCCCTGGTGAGCTGGTCGGTGCTGCTGGCAGGCGGCTCGCTGGCGTTGCTGTTCCTGCAGAATCAAGGCCCGCTGGTCGGGCTTATGCAACGGCTGCTGGTGACACGGGTCGCGGCCTGGATGATCATGGTTGCGTTTCGGGCGCTGATCGTGCACGGGGCCCGGGAGTCCGGGGCCCTCCGGCGCGGTTGACCATCCGGCCGGATACTGGCCGTCCACCACGAAGCGGGCGCCGCCGCCCGCCTGCGGCCGCACGCAGGCGGTACCGCCGCACCGAATTTGCCGCGCCGTGCTGCAGCCGCCCGGCGGCTGCAGGCGGTAGACGTCGTCGTTGCTTGTCGAGTATCGGCTCGGGTGGAGGCGGGTTCTCATCCGCCGAAGGGTTGCCGGGCGGGCTGGGCAGAACCACCCATTGGCGACAGTGTCCCGAATGGGTATCCAGCCCGACGCGGGCGGGCGGTCGGGTCCCTAGCGTCGCAGCGGTGGACACCAATCGCATCCGGACCAGGGGCCGCCCGTCCTGGAGGGTGGCGATGCCGTCGCGGCTTTCCTCGATGCCCCAGCACCGGGTTCTGCGCTGCTACCGCGCAGCGGCGCTACGACCGGGTGCCGACGACCGAGGGTAGGCGCAGGTGCTGGTGGTGGCGAGGGGCCGCCGGATCGCGGTCCTGAGCCTCCACCTCATTGCCCGCTGACACTCGGAGGAGAGAAATCATGACCACCCAGCACATCGAGACCCTGATCGTCGGCGCAGGCCAGGCAGGTCTGGCCACCGGCTATCACCTCGCACGGCTCGGTCGGGAGCTCCTGATCGTCGACGGCAACGGCCGGATCGGCGACAACTGGCGCTGCCGCTACGACTCGCTCAGGCTCTACTCGCCTGCGAAGTTCGACGGACTGCCGGGCATGGACTTCCCCGGCGATCCGTGGCACTTCCCTAGCAAGGACGAGGTCGCAGGCTTCCTCGAGCAGTACGCCGTGGAGATGGACCTACCGGTGCGGATGCAGGCCCGGGTGGATCGACTCGTACTGCGCGATGGCGGCGGATTCACCGCTCACCTGGGGTCCGAGAGGGTCGATTGCGACAACGTTGTCATCGCCACCGGAACTTTCGGCCGCACTCCGCAGGTGCCCGACGTCGCAACCGCACTCGATCCGCGAATCCGGCAGGTCCACTCCACGGCGTACAAGAACGCAACCCAGCTCCAGCCCGGGACGACCGTGGTCGTCGGTGCCTCGCACTCCGGCTACGACATCGCCTACGAGGTAGCCGCAGACCGGCCCACGATCCTGGTGGGTCCCGACCGCGGCAACATCCCGCTCGAGTGGGACTCGGCCAGGGTCAAGGTGGCATTGCCGGTCATGGTCTTCCTGTGGAAGCACGTGCTGACCCGGCGTACGCCGATGGGCCGCAAGCAGATGCCGAAGGTCCGTCATCACGGTGGACCGACCGCACGGGTGAAGGCGCACCACCTCGCCGAGCGCGGCGCGGAACGGATCGAACACAAGGTCACCGACGTCTCCGCCGACGGTAAGCCGATGCTCGACGACGGGCGGGTCCTCGACGTCGCCAACATCATCTGGGCGACCGGCTTCCGGCCGGACTTCAGCTGGATCGAGGCACCGATCACTGGCGACGACGGGTGGCCGCGCGAGTACCGGGGCGTGGTCGACGGGGTGCCCGGAATCTTCTTCTGCGGGCTGTCGTTCCAGTTCGCGTTCAGCTCGATGGTCTTCCCCGGCGTTGGGCGGGACGCGGCGTACGTCGCCAACAAGATCGACGAGCGCGCACGGCGAAGGCCGGTGTCGCCGCGTGAGGTGGTCTCGCGATGACGACTCGTCCCACCCGCGGCCATGCAGAACCGACGACGCCGCCGATCCCGCGATGCAGCCAGCGGGCTTCGCCGGATCGGAGAGGTATCGGTGGGTCGTTCTCACCAGGGCGACGGCGCCGCCGCCGACCACTAGGCTCCAACCGGCAGGGAAAGGTGGTCGAGTTGGGAGTCATCGAGGATCTCCACCGGGCCCGGGCGGCATACGAGCGTCGCGAGTGGGTGGCGGCGTACCGGGCACTCTGCGACCTGGACGAGGCGGAATTGAAGGCCGACGACTTCGCTGCGTTGGCGACCACCGCCTACCTGCTCGGCCGTGGGAACGACTGTGTCCAGGCGCTTCAGCGCGCCTACCAAGCGAGCCTGGCAGCCGGTGATCGGCTGGCGGCCGTGCGCGCTGCGTACCTGATGACCACCACCCTTCGGCAGGCCGGTGAGCTGGCCGTCGGCAACGGCTGGCATGCCCGGGCCGCGCGGCTTCTGGACGAGTTTGCTGACGACGTGGCCGAGCGTGGCTACCTGTGCGACTCCGAGATGATGGGACACATCCTTGACGGCGAGTTCGCCCAGGCGTTCCCGCTGGCACCCCGGATCACCGACTATGGCCGTCGGTTCGACGAGCCCGACCTGCTCGCCTTGGGACTCCACGCCGAGGGCCGACTGATGCTCTATTCGGGCCGGGTCGCTGATGGCCTGAAGCGGATGGACGAGGCGTTGGTCGGAGTGATGGCAGGCGAGGTGACGCCGGTGACGGCCGGGAGGGTCTACTGCTCGACGATCGAGGCCTGCCAGGAGGTCTCCGACTTCGGTCGGGCCAGCGAGTGGACCCACGCGCTGACCACTTGGTGCGACGCGCAGCCGGGGCTCGTCGCCTATACCGGCCAGTGTGCGACCCACCGAGGCCAGCTGTTGCGGATGCACGGCGCGTACGCCGACGCCGTCGACGAGTTCGAACGGGCTGTTGACCGATACCTGGCGGCCGGGGGCGACCCGGCCCTCGCGCTGGCCCACTACGAGCGTGGCGAGACACACCGGCTACGCGGCGAGCACGAGGCCGCCGAAGCGGCCTACGCCACGGCTGCCGAGCACGGCCATCCCGTCCAGCCGGGCCGCGCCCTGCTCTGGCTGGCCCGGGATCGCCGTGACGCGGCCACGGCCGCGGTTCGTCGGCTGCTCGCCGAACGCCAAGACCCGGTGCGCCGCTCGCAGATTCTGTCGGCCGCGGTCGAGGTGCTGGTGGCCACGGGCGACACCGATGGCGCAGCCCCGCTCAGCGAGGAGCTCTGCGAGATCGGGGAGAGGTTCGGCTGCACCGCCCTTCAGGCTGCCGGACAGTACGCCGTTGCGCTGGCAGAGCTGGCCCAGGGCGCGGCCGAGCCTGCACTGCAGGCCGCTCGCCGAGCGATGGAGGCCTGGTCGCAGCTCTGCGCACCGTACGAGTTCGCGCGGAGCCGGATTCTGGTCGGTCGTGCGCTGCGGCTGCTCGGTGACGAGGAGTCGGCGGTCGCCGACCTGACCGCGGCTCGGAAGGTGCTCGCCGACCTCGGCGCAGGCCCGGCCGAGCAGGAGGCCTACGCCCTGCTGGGGGAAGCGAAGTCGCCGGGCGGGCTCAGCCCGCGGGAGATCGAGGTGCTCCGGCTCGTCGCCGCAGGCCGCAGCAACCCCGAGATCGCCTCGCAACTGGTGCTGTCGGAGAAGACCGTCGCCCGGCATCTCTCGAACATCTTCGTCAAGCTCAACGTTGGCTCCCGGACGGCGGCCGCTGCCTTCGCCTACGAGCACGATCTGGTCTGAACCGGTCGCCCAGTACCAGGCCCGTGAACCGTCGTTGGGGTCGCGAGGGCTGCGTTGAGCCAGCTCAGAGCCTTGTCGGGGAAATGAGGGGACGCTGCACAGCCTTGCGGTTGCGTGACGATTCTGCCGTTCGGAGAGCATTTCTTCGGAGGGGTCTTACCTTCCTTTCCATGGCGCACGGCGCTCGCGGTCGAGCGCACGTGCGGCGTGTAGTGCGCTGAGGTGTGGTTGTCGGGCGGCGGTCAGCGGCGATCGGCGACGCGGGGAGCGGGTAGCGATGACCGATCCGGGCCTGACCGTGGGCGGGCGTCCAGCGGTCGTCGTCGACCTCGCCCGCGCCGGGTTCACCGACGCCGTGGAGGTCGGCCGCGGTGGTTTCGGGGTGGTCTTCCGCTGCACCCAGGAGGCGCTCAACCGCACGGTGGCGGTGAAGCTGCTGGACACCGATCTCGACACGGTCAGCCGTGAGCGGTTCTTCCGCGAAGGCCGGGCGATGGGCGGGTTGTCGGGGCACCCCAACGTCGTCGACGTGCTGCAGGTGGGCGTCACCCACAGCGGGCGGCCCTACATCGTGATGCCGTTCCAGTCGCTCGACTCGCTCGCCGTCCGGGTGCGGCGCGAAGGCCCGCTCCAGTGGCAGGAGGCCACCCGGCTGGGGGTCCGGCTGTCCGGCGCCCTGGAGTGCGCGCACCGCGTCGCCACCCTGCACCGCGACATCAAGCCCGCGAACATCCTGCTCTCCGACTACGGCGAGGCCCAGCTCACCGACTTCGGCATCGCCCGCATTGAGGGCGGTTTCGAGACGGCGACGGGCGCGTTCACCGGATCGCTCTCCTACTCGGCGCCCGAAGTGCTCAACGGGCGGCCGCCGACCCCGCAATCGGACATCTACGGCCTCGCCGCCGCCCTGTTCTCGATCATCGCGGGCCGGGCCGCGTTCGAGCGGCGCGAGGGCGAGGAGATCATCGCCCAGTTCCTGCGGATCACCGGCCAGCCCATCCCCGACCTGCGCGGCCACGGCGTGCCCGACGAGCTGTGCGCGGTGCTCGAGCGCGCCATGGCCAAGGACCCGGCCGACCGTCCGGCCAGCGCCGAGGCGTTCGGCCACGACCTGCAGGATGTCCAGCGGGCCGCGGGACTGCCGGTCACGGACATGGCCCTGCCGGTCGGGCGCCGCCAAAGCGATGACGAAACGGTGACCTCCTCGGTCGACGGTCACGCCGCGGCGTGGCTGCCCCCCGCACCCGGTGGTCACTCCGACCGGCCCGCGGGCGCGGCGGGTGCGGCAGGCGGCGGGTTGACAAATGATCCCGGCGCCGACGTGCCCGCGACCCTCCGGGTCTGCGCGTCTCGGGACATCGGGCGGCCAGGACCCGGCCGCTGGCCTGCCGCCGGGCAACCGCCGCCTGACGGCGGGCCGGACGCCGGACACCCGCCTGGCGACGGGTCGGACGTCGCGCGCTCCCGACCAGGCGCCTGGCCGCGCGCGCAGGCGACGGCACCGCCGCCGCCCGGATCGCTCCCTCCCCGCACCCGTCGGCCGTTGGTGGCGTCCCTGGCCGCGGCCGTGGTCGTGCTCGTCGGGCTCGGTGCGTACCTCGGCGTGGGCAGGCTCGCAGGCCCGTTGGCGGTACCGGCGACCCCGGCCACGCGGACCCCCGTGCCGCCGCCGTCCCCGGTCCCGACGGTCGCCGCGACGAGCGTGGCGGTGCCCTCATTGGGCAGGCCGATACCGGTCGGTGGAACGCCGGCGTTCGCCGCGGCTTCGCCCAACGGCAGGCAGGTCTACGTCGCGGGGGGCAACTCGGACACGATCGTCGTGATCGACACGGCGGTGAACGCCGTGACCGCGAGGATCCCGGTTCCGGCGGGACCGCCGCGGTTCCTCGCCTTCGCCCCTGACGCCCGCACCCTCTACGTCAGCGTGTGGAACGACGAACGCACGGTCCACGCCGTGAGCGTGCTCGACACGACGACGAACACGATCGTGGCGACCATCCCGGTGCGCACCCGGCCCTTCCTGGCCGCCGTCACCCCCGACGGCAAGCGCCTCTACGTCCCCAACCACGATTCGGGCACCATCAGCGTGATCGATACCTCCACCCGGAAGGTCACCAAGGAGATCTCGGTGGCCCCGAATCCGCACTGGGTCGCCTTCTCGCCCGACGGCGCCCGGGCCTACACGGCCAACCACGAGTCGAACCTCGTGTCGGTCCTCGACACCGCGACGGACACGGTTCTCGCGACGGTGCCCGTGGGTAAGAGCCCACACAGCATCGCGGTCCACCCGACACGGCCGTTGGTCGCGAACGTCAACTACGACGACGCGTCGGTCACGATGATCGATACGACGGTGCGCAAGGTGGTCGCGACGATCCCGGTGGGCCGCAACCCGCAGAACATCGCATGGGCGCCCGACGGGCGGTTCGCCTACACGACCAACGTCACCGACGACTCGGTGTCGGTGATCGACGTGGCCACGCGGACGGTTACCGCCACCATCCCGGCCGGCCGGTCGCCGACCTCGATCGCGGTGTTGCCCAACGGCCGCACCGGTTACGTCACCGACCTCGACGGCGGCACGTTGACCATGCTGAACCTGACCGGCTGACCGACGTCAGCTCCCGCCAGCGCCGCGGCGCCGCCGATCGGCGTCCCCGCCAAGAACGGTTCGGTCCGACCGCTCACCAGACGGTCGACGAGGGCCGGGTCAGGCCCCGCGCGTAGGCGAGGGCGGCCTCGTCGCTCAGACAGGCGCCGCGGTGCGTGGCCTCGTCGTAGGCGCGGGATCCGAGGGCTCTCCGTGCGGCTGCGGTGGCCTCGCCGAGGCGGATGGCGTCCTCGCCGTAGGCAGGTCCGGCGTGGACGGCGGTGGCGTGCGCCGCGGCGAGAACGGCGACGGCCGCGTGCTCGTGATCGCGATGCAGGGCCTCGATGAGGAGGCGCACCGACAGCCAGCCCTGGTTCCACACTCCTGCACGCCACCAATGGTCGATCGCGTCGCCGAGGCGCCGTCGGGCCCGATCGTGGTGGCCATGGCGCAGCTCACGCGCGGCGAGAGAGGTTGTGGCCACCCCGACAACGAACTCGGCGCCCACGCGGGCGGCGATGTCGATGCTCCCCTGGTAGAGATCCATCGCCTCGGAGGGATCGGTCGTCGCCTCGGCCAGGATGTAGCGCATCATGGCCTGTCCGGACGGCACGCCGAGCGTGTCGGCGGTGCGGACGAGCTGTTGCGCCGCAGAGCGGGCGCGCTGTCCGTCGTAGGCGAGCGCGACCGCTTCCACCGAAGCGGCATTGAGCGCCCAGAGCATGTCGCCCGCATCGCGATGCAGCCGCGCCGATCGGCGTGCATGATCGGCGGCGTCCTCGAGGCGGCCCTCGAAAAGGCACACTTGGCCGAGAACGTCCCAACAGAACCGCGATCCGCTGTCGTCACGCTGCGCGCCCTGCGCCGCGATGGTCCGACCCCTGGCGAGTTCTCCGCGTTTGACCGCACCCATGGCCGCGCAGGCCCGTGCCTGACCCAGCCTGGTGGGATCGACGCCACCGTGGACGCGGCCGACGGCGTCGTCCGCCCAGCGGTAGAACTCCGCACGGGTCCGCAGGTTCGTGAACCAATGAGTGGCCGCACACAGGTCGACCAGACGGGTGAGCTCGCCGGTACGCAGCCACCATTCGCGCGCTACGCGCAAGTCGCCTGCGATGTCGTCGAAGACCGCATGAATCCGCGGCTCGTCGGGACTGCGAAGGCAACGGTCGATGCGCTGCGCCTCGCGCGTCAAGACATCGGCGTGCAGATTCCGGTGTTCGTCATACCGGGCGCTGCCGGTCAGCCGGTCGGCTGCGTACCTGCGGATCGGAGGAAGCAGGTCATAGCGGCCGTCCGGCCGCAACTGGACCATCGAGTTGTCGACGAGCGATCCGAGTCGATCCGCGACGGTCGTGGCCTGTCCACTCACGTCGTCGAGACATTCCGCCGCCTCGAGTGTGAAGGGCCCCGCGAAGGCCGACAGGCGGTCGAGCAACGCCTGATCCCGTGGCCGCAGCAGGTGGTAGGCGGAGTCGAGCGCGGCCAGCAGGCTCCGGTGCCGGTCGGAGCGCACGGGTCGCGCGCTCTCGAGGAGCCCGGGCTGCGCCCCGACCCGCCGCGCGAGCGTGTCGAGGTCGACCCGGCCCACCCAGACGGCGGCGAGCTCAAGCGCCAGGGGCAGTCCGCCCACGCTCCTGCAGAGCTCGACCATCGCCGACCATGCGCGCCCACGCGGGTCGAACCCGGCGGCTGCGGCCCGTGCCCGGTCCAGGAACAGCGCCACCGCAGGTGAGCCCGCCCCGCTGCCGTTGTCTTCCGGCAGTGGTAGCGGGGCGAGCCGCATGCGGTGCTCACCGTCGATCCCGATCGGTCCGCGGCTGGTGGCCAGCACGTCCACGCCGTCGCCGCGGCGGATCAGCGCGTCGGCCAGTGCGCCGACCTCGGCGAGGACATGCTCGCAGTTGTCCAGCACGACCAGCGCCCTCCGGTGGCCCACGACCGTGGCGACGCGCTCGAGCAGTGACTCGCCCGTCCGCTCATGGACGCGCAGGCGCGTGGCGATGATCGTCGTCACCTCCCCGGGGGCAGCCTGTGCGAGGTCGCACCACCACACGCCGTCTGCGTAGTCGGGGCGCACCTCATGGCAGGCGTGCAGCGCCAGACGGGTCTTCCCCACACCTGCAGGCCCTAGCAGGCTCACGACCCGTGCCACCCGCAGCAGGTTGACGAGCTGCTGAAGCTGGCGGTCGCGGCCGACGAAGGACGACACAGGGCGCGCTGGAAGCGCGCCCGCTGGGCTGAGCGGCACTGCGTCCGTCGGCAGCTGCCTGCCGAGGATGGCCCGTACGACGTCCGTGAGCAGGGGCGACGGATCGGTGCCGAAATCTTCGGCCAGAAGACGCCGATGCTCGGCGTAGCGTGCCAGAGCCTCGCTGCCGCGCCCGACCGCGTACAGTGCTCGCAGTTCGATCGCCCGGGCCCGCTCACGCAGCGGCGACGCTGCCAGGAGCGGTGCGACGACGGCCAGCGCACGATCGGCCCGGCCCGCGTCGAGGTGCGCGATGGCGAGGTCCTCGACGGCCCGGCAGTGCAGCTCCTCGAGATGCACGGCGGCGGGCCGGACGGCCGGATGCTCGGCCGCGTCGGCGAACGCGCCGCCGCACCACAGCGCGAGAGCCTCGGTCAGCACCGCGATCCGGCCCGGCTCGTCCCGTGCCGCGTCGACCATCTTCTCGAAGCGCCAGGCATCCACCGCGCCGGGCGCGATGTCAAGGCGGTACCCCGAGCCCTCCGCGCGGATGCCGCCGCCGCACGCAGCAAGCAACGCCCGCAGTCTGCTGAGCTGGGTTTGTAGTGCGGCGGACGGATGGGCCACCGCTCGGTCACCCCACGCCACATCGATGAGCGTCTCGGCGGGAACCGGCGAACCGCCGCCCGCGGCGAGCGCGGCGAGGAGACGGCGTTGGCGCTGCGAGGACAACGTCGCGGCCTGACCGACCCGCGCGGGACCCAGAACCCGCACGAACATCCGGGGTCGTGGCTCGCCCACGCCAGGCAGGTTACCGAGGACGGAGCCGCTGCGCGCCTACCCGCTGCCGGGGCGAGGCCGCGTCCCGCTGCTGTGAAAGTCCGATGACAGCGCGGTGAAACACCCTTCCACCAGTCTGGCGTCAAAGAGGCCGCCAATGGTCAGGAGGACGACATGACCGTGACCGATGACGCCACCCGGAATGCGCGCGGTGAGCTGGTCAACCGCGCCCGCGACCTGGTCCCCCTGCTGCGTGAGCACGCGGAGCGCGCGGAACGCGACCGCAGGCTCACCGATGAGGTGGCGCGGGCGCTGCACGGGGCGGGCATGTTCACGCTGACCGCGCCCAGCCCGGGCGACGGTGCGGACGTCGACATCACCGGCCTCATCGAGATCACGGCCGAACTCGCCCGCGGCGACGGCTCGGCGGGATGGGTCGCGCTGTTGTTCAACACCGGCGCCTACCTGACGGGCCTCTTGCCCGACCGGGCACGACACGACGTCTACGGCCCGGACGCCCGCGCCACGGTATGCGGCCAGCTCACCCCGAGCGCCCACGCGCGGCGGGTCGCCGACGGCTACATCGTGAACGGGCGATGGGCCTGGGCATCCGGCAGCCCGCAGGCCCGCTGGAGCATGGTGACGATCCCGCTGGTCGGCGGCGACGGCGAGCTGGTCGATCTGCGGGCCGCGCTCATCCCGGTCGGCGAGATGTCCCTTGAGGACACCTGGTTCGCCGCAGGGATGGCGGCGACGGCCAGCAACACCTTCGTTGCCCACGACGTGTTCGTCCCCGAATACCGCACGCTGTCGCTGCCCGCGATGTACACCGGCGTCACCCGCAACGAGCATCCCGCCGAGACCCTCTATCGGTCGACGACCCACTCGGCGCTCACGATCGCCATCGCGGGGCCGATGATCGGCCTGACCCGGGCCGCGTTCGAGCACGTCGTGGAAACCGTCCGGCATGGGAAGCCGATCGCCTACTCGTGGTACGCGCGTTCGGTGGACGCGCCGAGCCATCAGCTGGCGCTCGCCGACGCCGCTGCCCTGGTCGACACCGCCGTGCTGCATGCGCGCCGGAGCGCGGGTGCGATCGACGCCGCCGCCCGGGCGGGCGTACAGCTCGACGGGCTGGTACGGGCCCGCGTGCGCAGCGACTTGGCCACCGTCGCAGTGCGCTGCCGTGAGGCGGTCGGTCTCCTGCTCGACGTCGGCGGAGCGAGCAGCTTCGCGTCATCGAACCCGTTGCAGCGGATTTGGCGCGACCTCGAGGTGATCTGCAGGCATGGGTTGGTCAACGTCGGGCTGAGCCGGGAGATCTACGGGCGGGCCCTTCTCGGGGTGGAGCCACAGGTCACACCGACCGTCTGACACCGGTCATCCGCCCGACACCGTCAGGGAATCGTCAGCCGACACCCGCGTCGGCGCCCAGCGGAACACGGCGCGCGATGCCATCGTGAAGGGATGCGTCGCTGGTCCGGTTCACGGAGTCGCCCGTGACCGGACCCCTCGCGCTGTTGCCCAGCCGCCGCGCGGTCCGCCGCGTGGATGTGCTTGCGCTCGTCGGCGCCGCGCTGTCGATTGCGCTCGGCGTGTTCGCGGGCGTCGAGTTGGCCCGGCTCGCGCCGCTGGGGACGGGACTGCAGCAGGCCGCGTCGGCGTTGGAGAGCACAGGCCACGCCCTGGACGCGATGTCGGGCGTGCCGATCGTCGGGTCCCGGATGTCCGACCTGGCCGGCGGAATCGTCACGACCGCGGCGGCTGTGCGGGCAGGCGCCGCGCAGGCCACCGACGCCGTACGGGAGCTCGCCGTCCTGATCGGGATCGCAGTAGCGTTGGTCCCCGGTCCGACGCTCGTGGCCTACCTGCTCTTGCGCCTGCAACGGGCCCGGGCGTTGCGGGAGCTGCGGGCGCTCCTCAGCGCACCGCACAGCCTCGAACCTGCGCTGACAGCACAGCTCGCCCAGCGTGCCCTGGTGTGTCTGCCGTACGCGCGGCTGCGGTCGGTCAGCGACAACCCTTGCGCCGACCTCGCGGCCGGACGACACGAGCGGCTGGCGGCCGCGGAGCTGGAACGGCTCGGCCTCACCCCGCCGAAGGAGTGGCGGAGCTCGGTCGGGTCCGGCACCGAGAGGTCAAGCGCGGGAGCGGCCCAGCCGCCCCGGCCAGCCGCTGGCATCACCCACGAGCGTGATCAGCGCGGGGACCAGCAATGAGCGGACCAGGAACGCGTCGATCAGCACGCCGACGGCCAGCGCGAACGCGAGCTCCTGGAACATCGAGAGCGGCACGAGGACCAAGACGGCGAAGCTCAACGCGAGGGTCAGCCCGGCCGCGCTGATCGCGCGAGTCGAACGGGGTACCGCGATGGTCACCGCCTCGCGCAACGGACGATGCCGGGCCAGCTCCCACACGTATCCGACGCTGAACAGGTTGTAGTCGCTGCCCAGCGCCACCAGCAGCACCGCGGCCGCGAACGGCACGAGGAAGACCAGGCCATCGTGGTGGAGGACGTCCTGGAAGACGAACGTCGTCAGCCCCAGGGCGGCCCCGACGGCGAGGACACTGCTCGCGAGCAGGTAGAGCGGCGCGACCAGCGCGCGGAGGAACACCACGAGCAGCAGCAGGCTGACCAGCCCGACGGCGATGACGACTCGGCCGAGATCGGCGTTAGCCTGGTCGACGAGGGACATTCCGACGGCGGTGTCGCCGGTGTATTGCACGTCGGCTCCCGCAAGTCCGGCCCGGGTGAGCAGCGCGGGCATGTCGGTGCGGAGCGTGCGAAGCCGTTCGATCGCGGTGGCGCCGAGCGGGTCACCGTTGAATGCGACGAGGTATCGCGCCGCATTCCCGTCCGGGGCGAGAAACAGCCCGGCCTTGATGGGCAGGGGCTGGTTCGGGGGCCCGAGCACGACGTCGGCACCGGGCCGGGCGCGCAGCGCGTCGCCGAGGCGGGAGAGGGCCGGTCGTTGCCGGGTGATACCGGGCCCCGACACGATCACTTCGGTCGGCGACAGGATCCCGGGCGTGAACCCCGCGGCGGCGGCGTCGGTCGCAACCCGTACGGGGTTGTCGAGTGGCAGCGCGTCCACCGGCGCGACGGCGGCGCGCAGGCCCGAGAGCGGGATCGCCGCGACGATCAGCAGTGCGACAACGACGACGGCGGTGGCGGCGGCGCCGCGGCGGTCGCCTGCGATCCGACCGACCACGCGGGCCCGCAGGGACGACCGGCCCGCCTCGGCCGACGGTGCCGGGCCGTCGCCCGCTGCCCCCTCGGCGTCGTCGGCCGGTCCGGTACCCGCGTCGCGGACAGCGGGCGGTGGGGAGGCCGTGCGGAAGCGGTCGGGCCAGAACGCCCAGCGGCCCAGGATCGAGAGAAGGGCCGGGACGGCGGTGATCGCGACGATCAGCCCGACGAGCACGGACACGGCAAGCGCGGGCCCGAGCTCCCGGAACAGACCCGAGCGCGCGACGACGAGCCCCGCAACGCCGCACGCGACCGTGAGCCCCGCGGTGACCACTATGGGCAGGTACTCCCGAACCGCCGCCGCGGTCGCAGCGGGATTCCGGCCGCCCGCACGGAGCCTGCCCTGCAGCCCGGCGAGGAAGAAGATGCTGTAGTCGGTGGTGATCCCGAGGATCAGCGCGACGACGATCGGCTCGAGCTCGACGGCCGCGGGGGTGTCCAGCAGACCCGACAGTCCGGCGATGGCCCGGTCGGCGAGCAGGTATCCGGCGGCCGCGGTCGCGAGCGTGATGAGGGGCGCCGCCACCGAGCGGAAGTTGACGCCGACGACCAGCGCGATGATCAGCAGGGTGACGGTCTCCACCGTGGGCAGCGCCTCACCGATCACGCTGCCCTGCTCGATCTGGGCGGGCACCGCGCCTGCGACACCGACGAGACCGTCTCCGGGCTGGTCGATCTGTGCGGCGTATCGATAGGCGGCGTCCTGCTGGGCGAAGATGTTCGCCGTCGGGTTGGTGAACAGGTAGGTGACGATCGTGGTGTTGCGTTCGGCGGCCCCCGGCACCAGCAGCGGCGTGTTGACCAGCGGATAGGCTGCGAACAGCTCCCGATCATCGCTGATGCCCTCGGTGAGGGTTCTGCGGTCCACCACCGTCGCGCGCGCCAGCGCGCGGGCAACGGCCTGCGAGCTCAAGCCGTTCGGGTCCCGCTGCACCACTGCGATCCTGGTGAGCAGTGGCAGCCCGAAGCGGCGGGCGGCGTCGATCTGGACCTGGATCGTGGGACCGCTCGTGGACAGGATGCCCGACAGGTTGCCGCCCTGGCCCGCAATGCCCGGCAGGAGGCCGACGGCAGTCACTGTGATCACGGCGAGGGCGATGAGCAGCGGCCACCGGCTACGCAGCACGAAACGCGTGTAGCGATCGGTCAGGTTCGACGCCAGCTCCGCGCGCGGGCGGGTGCGGGGCGGCTCAGTCTCCAACGTGGCGCCGTTGGAGGTCGCGCGCGAGCAGGCCTGCGA
Organism: uncultured Actinomycetota bacterium; assembly: GCA_963739465.1. Classification (GTDB taxonomy): domain Bacteria; phylum Actinomycetota; class Actinomycetes; order Mycobacteriales; family Pseudonocardiaceae; genus Pseudonocardia. Next base: position 638,284 of record CAVUAS010000012.1, on the reverse strand, counting down.
CGAGCAGCCCGAGGACGGCCGTGATCGGCGTCCATGCGGGGTTCGGGGTGCGGTACAGCGAGATCACAAACAGCCCGACGAGTACGACCAGTACCACGACCCCCGCCGCGCGGAGCCAGCGCCGCGGTCGACGGCCGCCCTGGAGGGCCTGCTCGCGGGAGAAGTTGTCGTCGGCCATGCCCGGGGATACCCGGTTTCGCGGCGGGTACGAGCCGGTCGTCTGACGTGTTCCTGACGAAGTACTCAAGAAGGCCGTCAGCGGATGCCGACCCACGGCCGCGGGCTTTTCATCGGACCGACGGACGAAGGAGGTCGAGGACGTGGTCGCTACGGAACCCGCCGCGCGGACGGCCGCCGCAGGTGACGACCATCGCATGCGTCGTGACATCGGGACGATCGGGCTGCTGTTCACCGCGATCGGCTCGGTGATCGGCTCGGGCTGGCTGTTCGGCGCCCTGAATGCCGCGGAGATCGCCGGACCGGCGTCGCTGCTGTCCTGGGCGATCGGCGGGGTGATGATCGTGCTGATCGGGCTGTGCTACGCCGAGATCGGGGTGATGTTCCCGCACTCCGGCGGGGTCGTGCGGTACCCGCACTATGCGTTCGGGTCCTTCGCGAGCTTCACCACCGGCTGGATCACCTGGCTGGCGGCGGCGTCGGTGGCGCCGATCGAGGTGGAGGCGGCCCTGCAGTACGCGACGAACTACCTGCCATGGCTGACGACGCTCTCGGCCGACCAGGTGCCCGTGCTGACCCCGGCGGGCTACGGGGTCGCCGCGGCGATGTTGCTGGTCTTCTGTGTGATCAACCTCTACGGGGTGCGCTGGTTCGCACGGGTGAACACAGCGATCGTGTGGTGGAAACTCGCGATCATCGTGCTGGTCGTGGTGGTGTTCTTCGTGCTGTCGTTCAACATGGGGCACCTCACCGTCGCGGGCGGCTTCGCCCCGTACGGCGCGCATGGGGTGTTCTCCGCGATCGCCACCGGCGGTATCGCCTTCTCCTACTTCGGGTTCCGCCAGGGCGTCGAGCTGGCGGGGGAAACCCGCAACCCGCAGCGCAACATCCCGCTCACGCTCATCGGCTCCGTGCTGATCTGCGGGGTCATCTACATCCTGCTGCAGCTGGCGTTCCTCGGCGCGGTGCCCACGGACTCGCTTCGCCAGGGTTGGTCGGAGGTCGGGACGAACTTCAGCGGCGACACGAACGTGCTCGCGCAGTTCGGACCGCTCGCCGCCATCGCGGGCGTGCTCGGGGCCACCTGGCTGGCGGTGCTGCTCTACATCGACGCCGTCGTCTCGCCCGCCGACACCGGGCTGATCTACACAACGGTCACCGCGCGACTGTCCTATGCGATGAGCCGCAACGGCAACGCCCCCCCTGCTCTCGGCACCGTGAACGCGCGCGGGGTGCCGTGGGTCTCGATTGCGCTCGCCTTCGTCGTCGGCCTGATCTTCTTCCTGCCGTTCCCGGGCTGGCAGCAGCTGGTCGGCTTCATCACCTCGGCGACGGTGCTGTCGTTCGGATCCGGGCCGCTGGTGCTCGTCGCGTTGCGCAAGCAACTGCCCGACCGCCGTCGTCGGTTCCGGCTGCGCGGTGGGCTGATCGTGCCGTTCCTGGCGTTCTGGTCGTCCAACCTGATCGTGTACTGGTCTGGTTGGGACACGAACTGGAAGCTGTTCGCCGCGGTGCTGCTCGGGTTCGTCCTGTTCGGCCTGCACGAGCTGGTCGCGCGGCACCGCACGCCTTCGGTCGATTTTCGGCACGGTGCGTGGGTGCTGCCGTGGCTGGCCGGGCTGTGCCTGATCAGCTGGCTCGGCGGATTCCCGGAGCCTTCGAAGGGCGCGGGCAACCTCGGCGTCATCGACTTCAACCTCGGCTTCGTTGCCACCGGCCTGCTCACCCTCCTGGTGATGTGGCTGGCGCAGCGCTACCGGCTGCCCGCCGACGCCGTGGCCGCGCTCGTCCCCGAGGAGGAGACCACCCGGGCCACAGCCGCCCGGCAGGCGCGTTGACCGCGTCCGGGGCTGCCGCGGCATCTGCAGGTTCCCGCGACCGCGAAGTACTCGGGTGGCGGTGACGGTAGGTACCTCACGGCAGGGTCCGAACGGCCCTCCGCCTGGTGCGTGACGCCCGTGGGCGGCGCGCGCCGGGCGGTCGTCGCGACGAGCCGTGATCGGGGGACCGACCTGCTTCCTGGCCGGACACCCGCAACGTTCGATCTGTGGGGTCTCGGCGCTGCACACGGTCCCCGGGTCGTGGGCGTCGTCGATGCTCTGCCGGACCCGACCGTCCGCGCTGTCGTGCGGCGGCGGCGCTCGGTGGGGTCGGGTGCTCCGGCGCCGATCGCCGCTGACGGCCGCGGAGGCGGTCAGCGGGCGGCGCAAGCGCCTTCATACGGGGCAAGAGCCTTCGGGGCAAGAGCCTAGATCGGCTTTGATCAGCCATGTGCGGAGCGCGTCGGACGTCTATGGCGGCCTGCGGATCGGCGGGGTGCGCACGGTCTGCGCGGAACTCGGCGAGGCGTTGCTCCCCAGCGTGGCCTCCAGCGCGGGCTTCCCCAGCGCGTCGCTCCGCAGGCCGCCGGGCCTCGTTCTACCCGCGCCCGGGCGGCTTCGGCACCACGCGAGCTGATTCGTCAGCCGGTCGTCAGATAACGGGGAGATCGCGGGCTGCTCACAAGCCCCCTCCGACCGACCGCAGCGAAGCGCAGGAGGGACTTTGGTCGACCGCCTGCGCCAGCTGGGAGTTCTGCCGCAGGGTGGACAACAGCTGGCGGGTCTGCACGAGCGAGCTCCCCACGTTGCCCGCTGCCGTGAGCGCCTGGGTGATCGATGCCGCATCATTCGGATCGGTCTGCTGGACTTGGCCGCGAGCCTGGTCGATGTCGGTACCCAGCTGCGTGACCTGTTCGCCGATCTGCGAGCTGATCTGGTCCCCACCCGCCACCGGTGGGGGACCGACGGTCTTGATCTGCTGTTGGGCTGCATCGGCCTGGCGGGCAGCCGTCTCGAGGTAGGTGAGGTAGCTCTGGCGCGTCGCACCGAGGTTGTTGACGTCGGGATTCGGCGGCGACTTCAGCGTGCCGATCACCGGGTCCAGTGCGGTGCAGACGGTGCCCGTCCACTGGAGGGCGGCGGCGGCGGTTGGCGTGGCCGTGGCGGTGGCCGCCAAAGAGCCTGCCGACGCAGGCGTCGAGCTCGATGCGGAACTCGCGGGTGGTGGTGCCGCGCTGCAGCACGCAAGCCCGAGGCCGGTCGCCGCAAGTGCCGCGATCCTGGCCGTCCGACGCAGGACGGAACGAGATTGGACGGTGAGGGACATCGCGCCTCCCGGATCGATGCATAGGGACCCTCGGGCGAGGGCCCCATCTGTCTATTGGCCTACCCGGGCAAACCTCTCGATTACCTTGCGCGCAGCCGACGATGCCCGCGACGGTCATGGTTCGATCAGGCCTGCTCGAATCAACGGTTCGCCACGCAACGCGGCTCGGCAGGCATCGACGAGGTCGGCGTCGGCTTGGCGCTTGAGCCCGTAACTCGCCACGCCCGCGGCAATCGCTTCGAAGAAGTACTGCTCCCGGTCGTACATCGAGGAGCGTGCCGAGGCCGTCGGACAGGTAGCCAAGCGCGGCGAACAGCATGAGCATGCCGAGCGTCCGCGGAACGAGGCTTCCATGGAAGATCAGAGAGGCGAGCAGAAGCCGGTGAACGCGGCGAAAGAGCCGCAGGGCGACGGCGTGCGCGACCAGGAGCGTCCCAGGATCATTGCTTCTGCGATTCGGCTGGGCGCCACGACGGTCCAGTACGTCACCCACGACCAGACCGAGGCCATGACGCTCGGCGACCACATCGTCGTCATGCACGGCGGCAAGATCCAACAGGTCGGCTCTCCCAGGGGCTCTACGACATCCGGTCAACCTGTTCGTGGCCGGGTTCATCGGCTCACCGCCATGGACTTCCTCCCGGCCCACCTCGCGGAGGATGCGGTCCGCACCGTGCTCTCCGACCTCGCCGCCGACGCGGGAACGGCCGACCTGCCCGGCGGCGAGTCCGGCACCCTCACCACCCGCCTGTCCGCCGCCTCCCAGGCGCGGGAGGGCGAGCGGATGCACGTCTGGGTGGACACGTCGAAGGTCCAGCTGTTCGACCCGTCGACGGGCCGGAACCTCGGCGCCGCCGCCGGAACGGACGGCGCACCCGACCGCTAGCTGTGGGTCGCGGCGACGGAGCCGCTCGCGATCTCGCGGCCGTCACCGCACGCCCGCGGCGCGACGGCGGTGGTGGGTGGGCGTGTCACATCGCCTCCTTGATGCCGCGCCGGATGAGCCAGACGTTCATCGGCCACGCCGTGGCGAACCCGATCGCCATCCCGACCTGCATGAGGAACCAGTAGACCGCGGAGTCCGGGTGCACGTGGTCGGGCGCGGGGAAGAAAACGTAGTACATCAGCGCCATCCAGCCGAAGAGGCCGATCTCGAAGCTGGTCAGGCTCGCGACATCGGCCTTGGCCGCCTCGACGAGCCCCCTGCCGAGCCCGAGCCCACGCATCGGGGCGATGGCGAAGTACTGGAAGGCGATGCCCAGTGCCAGCGCCGCCACGTAGTCGCCGATCATCTCGGCGAACAGCGCGGTCCCGGCGACGGTGGCGCCGAGCCCGAACACGGCGAACTCGGCGATGATGTCGCCCAGCGTGCATCCCGCTCCGCAGTGGCTGACACCGAGTGCCGTGCCCGTCCACCCGGGCCGGTCGGGGGGCTTCTGGTGATGCTCCTCCTGCCAGCGTGTACTCCTGGGGCGTCCGTAGCGCAGGTAACCCCAGACGGCCAGCGGTCCGAGGTAGAGCGCGGTGACCGGCCAGACCGCTTCCATGATCCGCATGGGCTGCCGGTACCTACGCACGAGGACGTCGAAGGTGATGAACAGGGTGCAGGCGAACGCGGTCGTCAGCGAGATCCACGCCAGCACCTGGAGCCAGACCGGCGGGAGGTGCGAGGTCGCTGTCGGCATGCGGTTTTCCAGAGGGTCGACGGTGTCATCACGGGCGACTACCCGGATGCGCCGGACGAACCGCGCCAACGGCGCTGGTCGTCAGCGGATCGTCAGATCCCGTCCCATGGGGCGTCGACGCGGGCGTCGACGTCCACCACACCCGCGATCGGTGCGGGCCGGATGAGGTCGGGCCGCGTATGGTCACGGGCGGGGTGCATGATCCCCGGCGTCGTTCGGGATGCACCACCCGTTGGGCACGCGGCCAGCCTGCTTCCATTCGCCGGGGGCTCGCGGCCGTCGATCAGCAGCGGCAACCCGGCCGCGACCCAAACGCTCGGCCGGTCCATGGCCTGGACGTGGAGGTGCGGTTCGGTGGAGTTGCCGGAGTTGCCACATTCGGCGATCACCGCGCCGCTGTCCACACGGTCTCCGCGAGCCACCCGCAGCGAGTGCCGCCGCAAGTGGGCCACCAATACGCAGGCCCCGTCGTCGCGGCGGATCACCACGTGGTTGCCCAGCACTCCGAGCGGACCGAGCAGCTCACGCACGCTCTCGGCCACGAGGTAGAGCAGCGCGGGCGGTGAGGTGCGACTGAGATGGTCGCGGGCCCCGCCTTGCGCGCGGACCACGGTGCCGGTGACAGGCGCGAGCACGGGCATGCCGAAGCCGGGGAACGCGGCCGGTCGCCGGGCGAGGGGCCACCAGCCCAAGCCGGGACGCGACCCGTCCCCCGGGTCGCATACCAGGTCCACGGCGTACGCCTGGGCCCAGGCCTGGATCCCGTGGCTGGGCACCCGGCTCGCCGGGCTGTTCATCGCCAGCCACGACCCGCGAACCGGCGCGGCGATTGACACAGCGGCCTGCCCGGTCGGGGTACCAAGCCTCAAGTAGAGCGCCATGCCGACCACGAACACGGCGGTCGCCGACCAGCGCGCCCACCCCGGCGCGTCGATCACGGCGAGCGCGAGTACCGCCAACCCGCCGACAGCGGCGAGAGGCATGCGGATGCGCGAAAGAAGCGGCATGCCGATGCCTACCCGCCAGTCCCAGGCGCCACCCTTGCGCCCATCCGACGATGCGCCCGCTCAACCTGCGGTCGGTGGGGCGAGAGTTCCCTCCCGTTGGCGCGTGGCACCTGCTCCCGTGCGGCCGTTGCTGACCCGGCAGTGGCGGGTCAGCTGCGTGGCTCGCCGTCAACGGTGCGGGTGTCACCGCGCAGGAACCGGGCAACATCCGGCTCGATGGCATGCTGCGCCATGACCGGGGCGGGCCGCGGATCTGCCCCAACGCCGGTGGTGCTCGAGCACCACCGCGGCTGGTGCAGGCGAAGTGGTCCGAAAGGGGATGAACCGCGTGGTCAGGCCGACAGTCGTAGTTCGACCATCGGCAGTTGCGTGCCCTGTTCGGTGATCGTGGATCCGAGTGTGTTCTCCAGCGCAGGCTTCATGGTGTCCCAGGCCCGGCGGTGGCGGCTCACATAGGCGTGCAGGGCGGCGTCGGCCTCGGCGGTCGTGAGCACCCGCGCGGTGGCTGCCCTCGGCCCCCGGCGTCCGACCCACACACGGACGCGCGGTTCGACGGACACGTTGCGGAACCACTGCGCGCGTCGGCCGAAGCCGGACGCCACGACGTAGGTGTCCGGGGCGGGGTGGTCAACGACCTCCAGCACGACGTAGCGGCGGGTACCCGTGCGTCGGCCGAGGTGTTCGAGCATCAGGATCCGGCTGCCGAACAGGAAGCCCAGCCGGGCGTGATAGAGCCGAATCGGCGCCCGCATCAGCGTTCGGCTGCGCAGGAGGCGGCCACCTGCTCGGCCGATCGCGGCGGAGCTGGGGAGGTGAAGGTGTGTGTTCATGATTGTTCTCTGCTCCTTATCACAACGAAACTGCTTACCGACGAGCCCATCTGCGGGTCGACCGGTGCGGCGAGGCCGCCCCCGTAGATCGCCAGCACTTCGGCACCCCACTGCCGCAGGCCCGCGTCCGAGAGCGGATCGGTGCCGAGCACCTCGTGGAGGCGATCTCGGAAGATCACCACCGCAAGATCGTTGACCAGAAGGAAGGCCGCCCGCACCGCGGGGTCCGCCCCCGGGGTGGCGGCACCGGTGCGGACCAGCGCGGTCAGCGCGTCGTGGGCGGCGGCATGGAGGCGGGCGAACAGCGCCGAGCCGACCGGACCACCGGTCAGCAGCAGCCTGCCGAGGTAGGCAGGAATCGGCGACCCGGCGGGCAGCTGGGCCGCGACCAGTTCGGCGAGACTCGGCAGTGCGTTCGGGTCCAACGGCGCACCACCCGCGGGCTCGACGATCTGGGCGAGCAGGACCTCGAAGGCACGGGCGACGTAGTCGTCGACGGCCGAGCGCAGCCCATCCTTGCTCGTGTAGTGCCGCACCACGAGCGCGGGCGAGACGGCCGCGGCCGCGGCGATGTCGCGCACGGTGACCGCGTCCGCGCCGCGCTCGGCGAAGAGCCGGAGCGCCTCGTCGCGGATCCGGGCCCGCGCCGTACGATCGTCGGGCATTGAACTCATGTACATTAATATAAACGCATGTTCACCACTTGTCGAGGCCCGGCAGCCGACTCAGTACGGGTGGGCGGCTTCGGTCGCAACAGGCGGTCGGGCGAACCGGAGATCGCGTGGGTGCGAAAGCGGCCGTACGGAAGATCGTCAGCCGCGCATCAGCCGGCGCTGAGCGCTGGGACCACCGGCGCGGGATGTTGGGCCGACGTGTCACCGGTTGGCCGTCAGAGGTCAGTCAACCGGTCATAGCGAACCGCGTCGATCATGACCGCGCCTCCCGATCAATGGGGTGTCTGCTGGTGCACGGCAAGCTTCCACCCGTCGGATCGCCGTACGTAGGTGCTGTTGATCAGAGCCGAGTATCGCGGTCCCCGGGCCCGCTGCGCGGTGACCCCGTAGATAACGACGCTGACGTCGCCTGTCAGCGTGAGGGAGCGGACGTCTTCGAGCCGATAGTCCGACCAGGGCGGCCCGGACATCGAACGGATGACGGATTCCCGGTCATCGAGCATTGTCCCCCCGGGAAGGAGCATGGCTACGTTGGCGTCGAGCACGTCACGGTAGAACGCCGCCGCTGCATGGCTCGACGTGGCGAGAGCCTGCCAGCCTCGGCGCTCCAGCTCGACCGGGTCCGCGCCGTGCAGGTCGTCAGATGCTTCGTGTGAGCCCATCGTCGCGAATACCCGTCTCACTGGGTCGGATGCGCACCAAAGCCGCGCTGCAGCCCTTGACCCCGCCCGCGCGGACCTACGCCCAACTCGAATTCATCCACGCCACCGCGTTCTGCACCTGGCTCGCCGACCACGGCCACCACCCCGACCAGCTCAGCCAGAACGATCTCGACGGCTACTACACCGGGCTCAAGATCGGACACCGGCAATCGCTGCGCGGATTCCTCAACTGGACCATGACCAGCCGCAACCTCCCCAAGCTGACCGTCGCCCGGACCCGGTTCGCCACCGGGGAAGCGCTCACGCAAACCCAGCGCCTCGACCTCCTACGTCGCTTAAGGCGACGACCGCCGGCTGCTCCCACCCGTCCACGAGCCACTGCGGCACGACCGTCCGTCCCCTCTCCTGGCAACATCGCCACCACCTCAGCAACCGCGGTCCGCGCCCGCACGGCAGGGTTCGGGGCCCAAGTCCTGCTTCCTCAAGCGACGGACGTACCGATACACGACGACACGGTCGAGCTGGACGAGGTGCGGTTGCTGCAAGCCGTCGTGGGTACCGGGGTGTCGACCGGCGCCCGCTCCGGTGGCTGGTCCACGGCAATGACCGAACCGACACCCGCCGACCGGTCGCCACACCGACGGAAGGAGCAGGTCATATACCGACGTGGCTTCAAGCAGGGTTATGGGGCCTGATCGCAGGCGGAGCACTGGTCAGGCTGATCACAGCCTCCTAAGCTTCTCCACGATGTTCGTCGATGCCTCCCCCGATTGCGGGAGGAGACCTACCGTAATCGGCGGAGAGCGGTGCGATGGCCTTCGGGGACTCGATGTGCTCCAACTCCAGAACGGGTTGGAGGTGATGGCCTTGTGCGGGGCTCCGGGCAGAGCAGCTCAGGCCAAGATCAACCGCCCGGGCGCTGGGTCGGCTGTCGGCTTGCACATAGGCCCCGACATCCGCAGTGATCGAACTGCGTGGCGACCAGGAAGCAACCGCACCCTCCGCATTGCAGGCCCCAGACGTTGCCTCGGACGCTCTCGATGACGAGAATCCCCAGGTCAGAGGGGGTGCGCCCCCCGAGATTCGAACTCGGAACCCGCTGGTTGCGCATTACGCGATCACCGCCGGCGTGACCGATCGATCCGTGCTGGTCAGCGCGGGTGTCGCGTACGTCCGATCATGTGCGGAGCGCGTCCCGTGTCACCGGTGATGGGTCGTAAGTGATGACCAAAGCGGTAACCGGATCATGGTTCGAACGGCGGCAGCAACCGTGGCTCCGTGGCTGCAACCGGTGTCTGCAACCGGGGGTGTTCAGACTTTCGATTCTCTTTGTCAAGCCCGCGCCACAGGCGCGGGAGCCGGACAACGGCCGGACGGCAAGCAGCCCAGCTCCCTACGGCCTGACGGCCTCCGGACTGGGCTGCACCTATGGACCGCCGGCTACGTGCCGGTGGGCCGGATCCCGAGACGAGCGAGTGATCTCCCGCTGGCCGCAGATCGTCTCGGCGGTGCCGGATCGCGGGGATGGGTGCATATCGGGCGACCGCGACCTGGGAGGTTCTACGCCCGGTCGTGATCCGAGCTTGCGTCGCTGTGCGGCATGGCGCGCGGGATGAAGGTCACCAAGCGAGCGGCCGCTCAATAGTTCCTCATTTCGAGGAACGACCCTTCTGATGTATAAAATGTGGTACCGTCGAATAACACCGCCCCGGGTGCGCTGTCACGCCATCGATCCAGCTCGTCGGCCTGAATTTTGCACACCGGCCCGGGATCAGGCGCGCGGCCTTTACCGACGCCCGTTGATGCACTCAAGAGCGCTGCACGGCCTCAGACTGTTGGCGCTAAACCGGAGGCTCTTCCGTGCGCGACCCGATCAGCATCCTCGTCATGGCGATCACGAAATCCGTCGCGGTGCCAACCAGCCGAGGCGACCGCGAAACTGGGTACTCGTACCTTCGAAGCAGGTACGAGTACCTGCGAAGCGCGCTCGTCGCACGCTACGGGCAACCGACTGCGGCGGCGATCAGATGGCTGGAGCAAGCCCCTGAATCGGTAGTGGCGCAGAACCAGTTGGCTAACGCCCTGAAATCGGCCGGAGCTCAGGGCGACGCCCAGTTGGTGGCGCTCGCCCACCAGATACTGGACGCTGTTGAAGCTTCCCAGCGCACTCCAACCGCGGCGACGGCAGCCGTCGAGGGGCCATCGACCACCAAAACCTCCGCACGAATCCGGAACTGGCTCTTCTCGGCATCCATCGTCACAATGCTGGCCGTTTTCGCTATGGTGATCGGCCGATATGGAGAGCTGGGCTTTCAAGACAACGCCGATCTGTTCGACATCCTACAACTCGGACTACTGCCCGGAATAGTCGCCTCGCTTCCCATATGGCTCATCGTCCAGCGTCGCAAGGACGGCGGGCGAATACGCTGGATCGTTTACAGCGTCCTACTGTTCCTCTTGATCACTGTCGTCAGCCTCGGCTACATCTACCAGTGGTCTTGGACGATGCCGACGGACTATCATAATTCTGGTCGCCCGCCAACTCTTTGGGATTGGCTTTCGGTAGCCCTATTGCCGTTTGTACTGCCGATCGCCACCGCTATAGCGAGGACCGAACCGCGATCAGGCGAGGGAGACACCCTGGTCACGACCACACCGGAGCCAGACACCCGCCAGTTGAACCACCTGCCACGGCGTGGCAAAGTGAGGACATCCAGTCACTGAGCCTCGATCCACCGACGAATGTCCGGTGTTGATCGTGTCGTGACAGGGCAAATGCCCTCTGAGCTGGGATGATGGTGTTTGCGAAGACCCCATACACCCAGACCGAAGGGCATCTGCGAGATGCGATTGTTGCATGCCGCGAAGGACACCTCCGCGCGATTCGATGACCCGAATCTCGTGTCGTGCGCCGGGCTGGTCCCGGTGATGCGCCTTGCCCAGGACTGCGACCTGGCCGGCCTGGTCACCGAGCAGCTGAAGATGACCGCGCCGGTCGGGGCGAACGCCCACCTGAAGATCCCCGGGATCGTGGCCGGGATGATCGCCGGCGCGGACTCCATCGACGACCTCGACGTGCTGCGCCACGGCGGCATGACCGAGTTGTTCGGCGGGATCCGGGCACCGTCGACGTTCGGGTCGTTCCTGCGCGGGTTCGACTGGGGCAACGTCCGCCGGCTCGAGGTCGTCTCCCGGCGGCTGCTCACCGCGCTCGCCGCGAGGACCCCGGTACTCACCGACGCGGGAGTGCTGGCGCATCTGGACATCGACTCCGCCCAGCGCCGCGTCTACGGTCACGCCAAACAGGGCGCCGGGTTCGGCGCGGCCAAGGTCGGCGGCTACACGCTGCGGCTACGCGGGCTCAACCCGCTGCTGGCCGCGGTGTCCACTCCGACCTGCGCACCGGTGCTGGTCGGTACCCGGCTGCGCGGCGGGACCGCGAACTCCGCGCGCGGCGCCGCCTCCTTCCTGGCCGAGGCGATCACCACCACCCGCGCCTGCGGGGCCACCGGGTTGTTGATCGCCCGGATGGACTCCGCGTTCTACGGCGGCGCCCCGATCGCGGCGTGCCGCCGCGCAGGCGTGCGGTTCTCCGTCACCGCCCGCATGGACACCAAGATCACCAAGGCGATCGCCGGGATCGACGAGCACGCCTGGACCCCCATCCGCTACCCGAACGCGATCTTCGACGAGGACGAACAGCGCTGGATCTCCGACGCCGAGGTCGCCGAGATCACCTACACCGCGTTCGCCGGCAAGCGTCAGCACGCGGTGACCGCCCGGTTGATCGTGCGCCGGGTCCGGCGCCTGGCCCCACCCCGCCAGGGCGAGCTGCTGCCCGCCTGGCGCCACCACACCATCTTCACCGACAGCCCGCTGCCGATGCTCGCCGCCGAGACCGACCACCGCGACCACGCCATCATCGAACAGGTCATCGCCGACCTCATCGACGGCCCGCTCGCGCACCTGCCCTCCGGTGACTTCGCGGCGAACGCCGCCTGGCTGACCTGCGCCGGGATCGCCCACAACCTGCTGCGCGCCGCGGCCACCCTCGCCTCCCGGCGCCACGGCAAAGCCCGCGCCGCCACCGTGCGCCGCGAACTGATCACCGTCCCGGCCCGGCTCGCGCACCGCGGACGCGACCGGCTGATCCTGCACCTACCCCAGCACTGGCCCTGGCGCGACGGGTTCGAGGGCGTCTTCGACGCCACCCACCGCGCGCCACCGGCCCGCGCAGCCTGACCGGCACCGAGCCGACGCACACCATCTGGCGGCCCCCAGCGGGCCCACCCCGGCAACTGACCCACCTCGAACGGACAAGCCGCACAACTGTCAGCGGCCGACCATCCATGACCGGAAACGATCAAACAATCATCATTCCTTGAAAACGATCACCCACCATTGGGCGGTGGATCGAGGCTGAGCCCGGCAATACTCTGTGTGATCTTGACGATGCTCATCGTGCAGACAGCCGTTGTACTGGTAACACCTCCACAAGCGCTCGCCGCACCGACGGCGCATACACCACGGCCGACATCCCGCAGCTGAACCGGTGATTGTCGTCCTGCCGAGTTGGCCTCTCCCGTCATCAAGGCGGCGCGGCGCCGCTCCCGGCGCTGTGCCCGATGCCGGGCGCCAAGCGGCACACGGGGCGTGCGGCCTGGCGGCCGGTCCCCGCGCCGCACGCCCGGCGGGGTGGAAGCCGGAAGGACAACAGCCGACGACTGATAAGGCCATCGACCACGACCACCCGGGCTCCGCCCGGACCCGGCACCGCTTCGGAGATCAGGAAACGTGCAGACGGCGGTGATCTCCTACAACGCGCCAGAGGCGCCTAAGTCGAGGAACAGGAGGTCAGCGAGGAGCAGCCAGCTTTTCCGCGGTGGCGATCCGCTCCGTCAGTTCGGCGAGCTGGAGCGCGAAGTCGACGGTATGGCGCGCCGGAGCCCTTCAGTTCCCTCAACCGCGGCCACACGGGCAACGATCCCTTGTAGCGCCGCCTCGCCGACCTGCCCATTGTGGTCGTCTGACAGGACAGCATTGAGCGCCTCATGAGCCAGGCAACGGTGGTTTCAACCCGCAAGATCCATAAACCGCTCGGCGCCACTGATCGAGGCCACTATGGCAACCATTTCGTCCACCGCGGCATCGCCGACCGGCGCGATTTGATCATTTGGCTGCGGAGTCATGCCACTCCCCGCGACAGACGGAACGGTACATTGCCTGATCGACATTCGGAACCGTCCGGTGCTCACCGGCCGGGGCGTGTCCTCGCCTTTTGCTCAGGGTGCACCGCGCACGCGCCGGGCGCGGTCCCCCGTCAACGGTCTCCTGTCGGTCTGGCCCGGACCAGTTCTTCGGGATGGTCGCGGCGCGCGCTGTACGGGCCACTGGGGGTAGGCCGGGCCGCACCTGCGCCCCGGTCAACGGTCGAGGTCGGCCAGCTCGCGGTGGTAGTTGTCCACGATCGCGACCAGCAGCCTGGCCGGGTAGGTGTCCCAGCCGGGCTGGCCGACCAGGCGGGGCAGCAGCTCGACGGCGGTGTTCAGACTCCGCAGGATGGAGAAGATCGCATCCTGCTCACGTGGGAGCAGCGTCGAAATCCGCACGGCGGTGGTAAGCGCGACAGCGCCGCGCTGTATCTGGACGGGGTCAGGGGCAGTGGGGTCGGACACGGTCAGCTCCCTCGGGGCGGCGGTCTCGACCTGGTCCCCTCCCAGGCGACTCGAAACGTGGACGCTACCCCGTCACAGGACGCTCGGGCGTCGTACCGCGCGGCCTTCCCCGCACCGTCCGAATCCGGGGGAAGGACCCGTGCTCGACGATCCCTTCCGCTTCGCCCCGCCGATGGCGCGGTGCCGCTGCGCGCGGTTTCAGCGGGGCGTAGCACTCCTGCCGGGTCCCACACACGGAACCCCGGCCGGAACGACGGCTTGTCTGTCGATCATAATGGTTCCCTGCCTTCGGCCGATGCGCCGAACGTCGGTCTCGAGGCAGTAGCCAGCTATGGAACACGCCAGGATCCTCCGCGCGTTCAGGCGCGGAGGCCTGCAGGGCGTCGCGAACCCCAGGCGGTCTGGCTGACCCACCGTGGCGGCAACGACCTGAGCGCGGTCGATCCGCACAGCGCGCCCGCCAGTCCACGAGAGATGCCGGTCCCAACTCGACGCGAGCTCAGCAACGCACCTCGGCCGGAACATTGGTATTCACGCCGACATCTTCAACTCTTTAAGAGGCGCCTGGATGAAGGCTATATCCCCGATGCATTTCATGTAGTCGATGACAGCTTTCCCGGGGGCGAGTAGGCGGTTCTCGACACCGACTTCAAGCATCTCAATTTTCACTCGCGCCTCTTGTGCTCGAGTGATTCTCTCCTCGACGTTGTAGGATGCTGGGATGCTGGGATGCTGTGGGGTCATGGCGTACTTCCCGGCGCGGCACGGGAAGCCAGCGCAGGTATGTCGGGAGGCGGTCGCGGGGCGGATGTGTTCGTGTTGATTGCCGGGTTCCGGTACGGGTCGCCTGTGCCCGATCGGCCGCAGCTGTCGTATACCGAGTCCGCCCGTGGCCGGGTGGGCGGCGAGACGTGACCCGCCTCCACCGCCTGCTGGGCGACGACCATCCCGACACCCTCACCTCGGCCAGCAGGCTCGCGGCCGAACTGCGCGCGTTGGGTGAGTATCAGAAGGCCCGCGCTCGCGACGAGGACACCTTGACCCGGCGCCGCCGGGTGCTGGGCGACGACCATCCCGAAACGCTGACCTCGGCCACCAACCTTGCCGCCGACGTGCGTGCGCTCGACAAGCCCAAGGAGAGATGACCTCGACTGCGTTGCAGCCTGTCCCCGCAGTCCCGTGAGGCAGCAGAAAGGCATCACCAGCAACGTCACCAGGTGGCCCAGGACCGCACTGACCGGCACGACAACCAGCTTCAACCCCGCTCCCTGGCGACCGTTGATACGCCGCATCCGCGTTCGGGACGAAGAGGTCGGCGGCGAGGTCTCTGGATGGAGCTCACGCCGTCACGATCGACGCTGGCGCCAGTTCGGTCACGATCCTGTCGCTGCCGGTAACAGTCGATCGCCCGTCGCGAAGCTGAAGGGTGTGGCTGGTGATGTTCTGATCAAGGGCGGCAACATCGCGCTGCTGCATCGTTCGGCTGTTGAGCAGAGCCGTCTACAGGCGGTCGTGCGCTGGTCGGGCTCGGATGGTGCCGAGGTCGACGTTGCGGCGTTGCTGCTGGGTCCGGATGGGCGAGTGCGATCGGACGACGACTTCGTGTTCTACAACGCCCCCAGCGGCGGCGACGGTGCTGTCCGGTTGTTGGGCAAACGGACTGACGAAGCGGCTGCCGAAGATCGGGTGGCGGTGGATCTGGAGGCGTTACCGCCTGACGTTGGCACCGTCGTGATTTTGGCCAGCTTGGACGCTGCCGACGGAGTGGGGTTCGGGGACGTCGCCGATCTCGCTCTCGATGTCGTCGATGCGGGCGGGGAGTCCAAGGTTCGGTTCGACATCGCATGCGCTGGTCCGGAGACGGCGATGGTGTTGGGCGAGCTCTACCTGCGCGGTGAGGAGTGGAAGTTCCGCGCGGTCGGGCAGGGCTGGGACTCGGGTCTGGCCGGGCTGGCGACCGACTACGGCATCGACGTCGCCGACCCTGCCGACGATCAGCTCGACAGCTCCGATTTGCCGGTTGCGGATCAGCCTGAAAGTTCCGAAGCGAACGTCCCGACGGCGGCGATCGCGGGAGCTGACAGCTCTCCATCCGCCGACGAGCCGGTCGAGGCCCTTGTCATCGTCGACGTTGATGAGATGACTGCCCAATCGCGGGAGGTCGGCGGCGAGCCGGTCGCAGAGCTGGCCGAGCCGAGCAGCACGGAGGTGCGGCGACAGCGTTCTGGTGTGCGGACCCGTAAGAAGCGCACTACTGCCGCTACGTTGCCGCCGTTGACGTTGGCCGTGGACCCGAGCTGGCAGCCCGCCCGACTGTTCTCGATCACCGGTGTCGGCAACGCGGCCGAGCAGGAACGACGGGCAACGTCGACCCTGTTGTCGACGATGATGGCGGTGCGCGAATTCGGGCGCGCCCTGGTGGCTCGCTTCGGTGGTCCGGCCGGGGTGATCGAGACCTACCTGGAGGTCCCGTTCACCCTTGAAGACCGCACCTCGATTCCGGACGGAGTGATCCGCGTTGCTCGCGGTGGACGGATCTGGACGGCCCTGTTGGAGGTCAAGACCGGCACCAGTCCGCTGCGGAACGAGCAGGTCGAGCGATATCTGGATTTGGCCCGCCAACAGGGCTACGACTCTGTAATCACCCTATCCAACGATCTCGCTCTGGTCGGCGGCGCCCACCCCGTCAGCATTGACGGGCGCAAGCTGCGCAAGGTCGGACTTCATCACATCTCCTGGTCGGAGGTGCTGCACGAGGCGCAGATGCAGCTTGCCCACCGCGGGGTGCAAGACCGGGTCCAAGCGTGGCTATTAGCTGAGCTGATCCGCTACCTGGAGCATCCCCGTTCTGGCGCCGCCGGGTTCGACGATATGGGTGCTGCGTGGGTCCCCATCAGGGAGTCCGTGGCGGCCAATACGTTGCGCGCCACCGATAGCAAGGTCGCTGCGGTCATTACGTCCTGGGAGAAACTGGTCCGCTTCCTATGCCTACAGATGGCCACTCAGCTTGGTGTAGACGTAGTCCCTGTCGTCGCGCGGAAGCTGGCCCGCGACCCATTGGCTCGGACGCAGGCGGCGGCCGCGGAACTGGCCAAGGCAGGCACCCTGTCGACGGCCCTGCGGATCCGGGGAGCGGCCGCGCCTATCAACCTCGTCGCTGACCTACGGATGACGCAGATCCGCACCTCCGTGCAGGTGGAGGCACCGTCCGAGGGTGGGGGATTGCGGCGTATCAACTGGATCCTGCGGCAGTTGACCGAAGCTCCGGATTCCCTGGCGGTCGAGGTGCTCTTCGCACGTCGTGAGCAGACCAGCTGTGAACAGCTCAAAGACGTCCGAAGCAACCCTGCGGTGTTGTTGCCTGACGCGACCGCGGACGTACGCGGTTTCCGGTTGACCGCTTGTGCCCCGATGGGGACCAAGCGCAACGGGCTGAGCAAGGCCTTCGTGCCCAGCGTCAATGACGCCGTCGATGCGTTCTACGCCCGGGTCGTCCAAGGCCTGCGTCCGGCTCCGCCGAAGATGCCTGCCGACGTTGCAGCCGAAGCTATCGATGCGGTCGAGCGTGCGGTGAACGCCTGACGGATCCTGTCCATACGGTCGGACTCCTCACGGATCCCTTCAACTCGCCGAAACGGCCCACGGGTCGGCGGCGACGTGGGAGAGTGCGGGTCGCTGACGGGAGACCACCGGACGCGACGGAGGGCGTATGCGGGCGAAGGCCGACGGGGGAGGAGCGTGGCTCTACGTGGCTGAGGCCAACGCGCCAGCGCCGCCGGACGATCGGACGTCGGCGAGGTCATCAGGTGGTACCGCCAGCGCGAGGGGCTGACCCAGCAGGACGCCGCGGTGCTGCTCAACACCACGCAGTCACGACTGTCGAAGCTGGAGAAGGGCTCCCAGGCGCTCCGAGACGTTGTTGAGCTGCGGCACATCGCGTCGAAGCTCGGCATCCCGCCGGAGCGGCTTGGCGTGCTCCCGGACCGGTCGGGCGATGCGCGGCCGCATGCGCAGACGGTCACCCTCGACCCCGGTCCAGCGAGAGGCAGCCAGGCGCGTTGGCGGGCCGTGCGCGCCGAGCTGAACGCCAACCGCGCTCGGCTCGGCGACCTCGCGGCGGAGCTGTACCCGCAGGAGCAGCGGGTCGAGGGCACGACGGTGCTCACCGTCGACGGTTGGGTGCCGGATGCGCCGATTGACCTCGCCGACGTCGAGCTGTCGTGGCTGCCGGAGTCGCCGACTCCGCCGATCACGGGCAAGGCGCCGGAGGCTGCCGGAATCCGCGCCATGACGCCGTCCGAGGAGCCGTACGACCGTTACTCGCGTGTGCTGCGCGATCTCGCCCGACCGAAGCTGCTCGACAATCGCGTGAGCTACCGGCTGCTGACGGCAGCGTGGAAGGACGGCGGCGGGCGGTTCGGATTCAACTACACGAGCTACTTCGACGTGCTCGACGTCTGCGAGGCCGTCGGGCACGAGTTCGCGGCCGCGTGGCTGGATGCGGGCCGACGCCGCCCCAGCATGGCGAGCCTGCCGTTCCGTCGGCTGATCGAAGACCCGTTCGACCTCTACGCGCGGCCGATGTTGCCGTCGGTCAACACCCTGACCATCCGGCGCGACCCGATCGACGGGCACCGCATGTTCTTGCACCGCCGCAACGCAGGTGCGGTCGCCGCGGCGGGCGGCATGTTCCATGTTGTGCCTGCGGGCGCGTTCCAGCCTGCGGCGCTCGCGCCCGCGCACCAGGCGAACGACTTCTCGTTCTGGCGCAACATCCAGCGCGAGTACTCCGAGGAGTTCCTCGGCAACGCCGAGCACGACGGCAATAGCGTCGACCCGATCGACTACCTGGCCGACGAGCCGTTCGCGTCGTTCGAGCGGGCGCGACAGGCGGGGGACTTCCGCGTTTCAGCGCTGGCGCTGGTCTTGGAGCCGTTGACGCTGTGGGTGGAGCTGCTGACAGTCGCGGTGATCGAGGCGCCGGTGTTCGACGAGCTGTTCGGCAAGATGGTGGCCGTGAACGACGAGGGCGCGGCCGTGAGCACCGACGCCGACAACCCGACCGTGGGCATTCCTTTCACTTCTGCCGCGCGCGAGCGGCTCGAAAGCGAACCGTTGTCGCCGATCGCGCGGGCCTGTATCGAGCTGGCGTGGCGGCACCGACGCGAGCTGCTCGGCCGGTGAGGGTTCTCGTCACCGGCGCGGCCGGTTTCGTCGGTTACGGCGTCGCCGCGGCGCTCGTCGAGGCCGGGCACGAGGTGTTCGGGATGGCTCGCGCCGAGCGTCCGCTGCCCGCGGGCGTGCGGCGGGTGCAGGGAAACGTGTTGGAGCTCGAGTCTGTCGTCCGGGCTGTGGTCGAGACCGGCGTTGAAGGCGCGTGCCACCTTGCCGCGCTCGCACGGGTCCGCGATTCGCGGGTCGACCCACTCGCTTACTGGCGCACCAACGTCGGCGGCACCCTGGCGTTGCTCCAGGCGATGACGAGCGAGGCCGGTCCGCCGGGCCGTCTAATCGTCGCGTCGACGTGCGCGGTGTACGGCGAGCGGGCACCGCAGCCCATCACCGAGGACGCGGTGCCGGAGCCAAATAACCCCTATGGCGCGGGCAAGCTGGCTGCCGACCGGGCCGTCGCCGACGTTGCCACGACCGGCGCGATCGGGGCGATCAGCCTGCGCGCGTTCAACATCTCTGGCGGCATACCCGGCCGGGTCGACGACGACGAGACTCGGCTCATTCCAAAGATCATGGCGGTCGCACAAGGTCGCGCGGACGAGCTGACGGTCAACGGGGACGGGTCGGTTGTGCGCGACTACCTGCACGTCGCCGACATGGCCGATGCCTTCGTTCGTGCCCTCGACGCCGCCAAGCCCGGTACCTGGACCGCATACAACGTCGGCAGTGAGCGACGCAGCACGATCGCCGACGTCATCGCCACTGCCGAAACGGTCACGGGCGTGCAGCTGCCGGTCCGGCACAACCCGCCCGCCGACGAGCCTCGCGAGCTGCTGGCAGACGCGCGGCGCATCCGGGACGAGCTTGGCTGGAGCCCGCGCCGATCAAGCCTCGACCAGGTAATTCACGACGCCTGGGAGGCGGCGCAGGCCGCATATTCGCGGCCGGAATAGTCGTCTTCGGAATAGTCATCAGTTCCCCCTGGCGGGGGCGCCCGTGCCGGGCTGAAAATCTGGCCTGTGGCTGCCCGTGACGTCGTGGTCGCTTGGCGCCTCGCCTGAGGCCGTTGAATAGTCTGACGCTGGGAGCTGCTGTGAGGGGCCTCTGCATTGTTGCCTCGAGCACGAGAGTTCGCCTCTGTTCCTTGCCCCGCTGGCTCCCCGGGCAGCCACGCCTTGTCCGTTCGTGAAGAGCGCGTGGTGGAGGTGAGGACATGGAAACGACCGATGAACCCCTCGAGCTGGTCGAGCGGGTGGCCGCGCTTGATCTCGGCAAGGCCGCCCTGATGGCCTGCGTGCGGGTACCGCACGAGGACCGGCCGGGCCGTCGGCGCCAGGAGATCCGCGAGTACGCCACCCTGTCGCGGTCGCTGCTGGAGCTGGCAGATTGGTTGCACTGCGAGCGGGTGGAACTGGTCGCGATGGAGGCCACCAGCGACTACTGGAAACCCGTCTTCTACCTGCTGGAGGCCGAGGGGTTCACCTGCTGGCTGCTGAATGCCAAGCACGTGAAGAACGTGCCTGGCCGACCCAAAACGGACAAGATCGACTCGGTCTGGCTGGCCAAGGTGGTCGAGCGGGGCATGTGCTCACCGAGCCTGGTGCACCCCAAACCGATCCGGCAACTGCGCGACCTGACCCGTTATCGCCGCTCGCTGATTCGGGAACGGACCCGGGAGAAGCAGCGGGTCGAGAAGTTGCTCGAGGACGCCCAGATCAAGCTCTCCAGCGTGATCAGCGACGTGTTCGGGGTGTCGGGCCGACAGATGCTCGCGGCGATGATCGCCGGTCAACGTAGTCCCAAGGTGCTGGCGCAGATGGCCCGCGGCAGCATGCGCTCCAAGACCGCCGTGTTGGAGGAGGCGTTGACTGGTCACTTCGAGGACCACCACGGCTTCCTGCTGCAGGCGATGCTGGAGCACGTCGACGCACTGACCGCACAGATCGACGCGGTCAGTGTCCGGATCGAGGCGGTGATCGGCCCTTTCTCCCCGCACGTGGAGCGGCTGGATGAGATCACCGGGGTCGGCCTCACCGCCGCCCAGGAACTGATCGCCGAGATCGGTGTCGACGCCACCCGGTTCCCCAGCGCCGCGCACCTGGTGTCATGGGCGAAGTTCGCCCCGATCGACCGCAACTCCGCCGGCCGCAAACGTGGCGGGTCCACCGGGAAGGGCAACTCGTGGCTGGCCGGCACCCTTGGGGAGATCGTGGCATCGCTGTCGCGGACCGACACGTTCCTCGGCGAACGCTATCGGCGACTGGCCCGCCGGATCGGCAAGAGCCGGGCCATCGTCGCGGTCGGCAACTCGGTCCTGACCATCATCTGGCACCTGCTCGACGAGCCCGACGCCCGCTACCAGGACCTCGGCGCCGACTTCTACCAGACGAAACTCAACACGCATCGTCGAGAGCGTGATCTCATCCGCCAGCTCGAACACCTCACCGGCAAGAAAGTCACCCTGGCAACATCCACCCCGGCCGCCTGACCGCAGGCTGGCCACTCGAGTTAGCCCAACCAGACAAACCGGGTCCGCCGCCGGTCACCGGGTACACGAGCATGCCCGTCCCCGACTTGATTTTCGAGTTAGCCCGCTACTGACTGCCCAGCCCCTCGTTCGCGCTGGTCAGAGCGAGTTTATTCCTTGGCATGACCGACACCACACCACCGGCTCGGGACCGGATCGAGACGATTCTGGCCGAGCTGGACCGCCTCCAGGAGACAATCGCCGTCCTCAGGGCCGCGCGTCTCCGTCAGCTAGCTGACGCTCGATCTGGACGACCCGCGCGCGCAGATCCGCGATCTCGTCCTCCAGATCCTTGAGCGACTTCAACACTGGATCGCTCGACTCGTCCGGATGAGCGTGCGAGGGCTCGCCTTGCAGAACCCGCGTCAGGTATTCGGGCGGCCAACCCAGGGCTTCCGAGACCGCCGAGAGGGTCTGCGGGCGGCGACGCCGCGGGTTTGCGTTGTGCTGGAGCTCGCGCAGCGTCGTCAGCGAAACCCGAGCACGCGAGGCCACGTCCATCTGTGTCGCCCGCGTTTCGGTCAGGCGATCCTGGATCGCACGAGCGACGGCGTCCCAGTCCTCAGCGACCTCTTCCGGCTCGCGCACCTGGTCAGCGTAGGGCTACGGCCCCAACCGGCACCAATCGACGTCAACACCGCTAAACATCACGGCCAGTAGGCATCAATATTGACATCAACTGGTGCTAGTATGGATGACATGGAGGCATCGATCATGAACAGTCACCGCGTCACGACAGCTCTTGACGAGGAGGGGCCGCCCAGCTCGGCAAACGAAGGTTGGCGCTCTGCCGGGCTGCTGATGACCGTCGAGGAGGTCGCGCTGCTGTGGTTCGGCGAAGTCGGCGAGCACGGCTCGGCCAGCCGGAACTGCCAGCGCATCCGCCGTCTCATCCCGGACGCGCTGCCCGCGCGGCGCATCGGCAACCGGTGGTACGTGAGCCGTGCCGTCGCCAAGGCGTGGATCGACGAGGCCGACTCCGCCCTGGTGATGGCCCACCCGGACACCCGCCGGGCCGCCGAGGCGCGCGCTGAGCGTGCGCGCCGAGATGCGGGGGTGGGGTAGCGGTGGATGCCGGAGTGCTGATCGTCTTCGCGATCCTCGGTGCGTTGATCTGCGCCCGTGCCCGGGTCGCGGGCGGCGCGGTCGTCTTCACGGTGATCGCCGTGGTGTTGTTCATCGGCACGCCGGTCGGGGCCGGGCTTCCGGGCTTCATTGCCGACCTCCTGACGGACGTCAAGGCCGCGTCCGTCCCGCTCACCCACGGCGGGGCCGGATGAGCCCCCGGCGTGAGTGGAGGTCCCGGGCGAACTGCCTCGGTAAGGACCCCGAGCTGTTTTTCCCCGCTGCCGAGCGCGGTCCGGTCTACGAGGCGCAGGTCGCTGCGGCCAAGGCCGTCTGCGCGCATTGCTTGGTGCGCGCGGAATGCCTCGCCGAGGCGCTGGTGCGCCTGCCGCACGGCATCGCGGGGGGCCTGACCGCGGAGGAGCGACGCGTCGGGCGTCCGCGACGACGCGTCGTCCCGCGTCCGGGCCGGCGCCCGTCGAAGCAGCGCGCCGTTGGGCTCACGTTGCTGGCCGCCGGACGGCCGGTTGGGGACGTCGCCCGCTGCTGCGGGGTGAGCGAGCGGACCGCGCAGCGTTGGGCGGTCACCGCCACCGGCCCACCGGATGAACCAGGGGAGGAGAGCCACGGCGGCAACCGGGCTCCCCTCCAGATCTCCCCGACGCCCAACCCCCTGGCAGGGACACGAACGCAGGAAGGACCCGAACTCTAATCCGAACTTGCTGTAGCTCTCGGTGATCTTGCGGGCGTGATCAGGGCTGGGACACGTGACATCCGAAGATATGTAGTCACTAAAGTGCTAGCGCCAGCAAGATCGTTGTGGTTGAATCGTGCTGTGAGACGCCCTGATGGTGCGATGCATGTCGATCGCGCGAGTAGGCACTACACCGCGGCCGACGGGTCAGAGCGGGTGTACCGGCGCGATCTGCTGCGTCGCTCCTACCGTGACGAACGGGGCCGACCACAGAAGGAAACGCTGGCGAATCTGTCGGCCCTGCCCGATGCGGCGGTCGTGGCGTTGCGCAAGGTTCTCTCCGGTGCCGTCCTGGTCGAGCCGGCTGAAACGTTCGAGATCGAGCGGTCGTTGAGTCATGGTGCGGTCGCCGCCGTGCATGCGATGGCGACCAGGCTCGGCGTGAAGAAATTGTTGGGCGAGGATTGTCGCGAACGTGACCTGGCGTACGCACTGGTGATCTCCCGAGTCCTGCATCCGAAGTCGAAGCTGTCCACCCTCGGATGGTGGAACGACACCACGCTCGGTGCAGATCTGGGCGTAGCCGACGCCAGCACGGACGACGTGTACGCCGCGATGGACTGGCTCGGACAGCGCCAAGAAGCGATCGAGGCCGCCCTCGCGAAACGGCATCTCGTCAACGGCGGAACAGCGATGTTCGACCTGTCGAGTTCGTGGCTTGAGGGTCGCTGCTGCGAACTGGGCGCGTTCGGGTACTCCCGGGACAACAAGCGCGGCCTCAAGCAGATCGAGTACGGCCTGTTGACCGACGAGGCCGGTCGCCCCGTCGCGGTCAAGGTGTTCCCCGGGAACACCTCCGACACGAAATCCTTCATCGACGCCGTCGAGTTGGTGACCGACAAGTTCGGGCTGACCGAACTCGTCATGGTCGGCGACCGTGGAATGATCACGAACGCGCGGATCGGCGAGCTCCGCGCGCATCCCGGGCTGGACTGGATCACAGCCCTGCGCGCGCCCGCGATCGCCGCCCTGGCCAACGACGACGGACCGCTGCAGATGTCGCTGTTCGACACCCAGAACTTCGCCGAAATCGTGCACCCCGACTACCCTGGCGAACGACTGATCTGTTGCCGAAACCCCGCGCTCGCCGAGCAGCGTGCGCGTAAACGCCGAGAACTCATCGCGGCCACCGACACCGAACTCGACAAACTCGCCGCCCGCGTCGCGAGCCGAAAGCTGACCGGCCAAGACGACATCGGCATCGCCGTCGGCAAGGTCGTCAACAAATACAAGGTCGGCAAGCACTTCGTCCTTGACATCACCGACACCGCACTCAGCTACCGACACGACCTGGAGAAGATCCGAACCGAGGTCGACCTCGACGGGATCTACGTCATCCGCACCAGCCTGCCCGCCGAAACCTTGGACGCTCCCGGCGTCATTACCGCGTACAAAAACCTCGCGCGCGTCGAACGCGACTTCCGCATCATCAAAGTCGACGACCTCGACTTGCGACCCATCTTCCACTACCTGTCCGAACGGGTTCGCGCACACGTCTTCCTATGCATGCTGGCCGCTTACCTCATTTGGCACCTCCGGCAGGCCTTCAGCGCGCTAACCTATACCGACGAACACATCCCACAACGCACAGATCCCGTATCCGCAGCCCAACGCTCCCTCAGCGCAAAGAAAAAGGATACGCGAAAGCAAACATCAGACGGGCTACCCGCCCGCAGCTTCCAAGATTTACTCAGCCATCTCGCAACCCTCAACCGGGAAACAATCAACTTCTCCGGCCAACACATCGAGAAGATCACCAACCCGACACCGACCCAGCGACGTGTCTTCGAGCTGCTCGACGCCCCGATCCCCCTCACGCTCGCCGACATGTAGCCACGAAGACCCGCGCCAAAAACGCGGATTCGCAGGTCAACGCCTCACACGCTGTCCAAGATCAAGTAAGTTCGGTCTAATGACCAACCCTGATGAGCGCCTACGCGCGCTGCGCAGCGCCGACACCGCCGCCACGGCGTGGGCCGAAACCGTCCAACACCAGCTGCACGCGCCAGCGCGGCACGCCGACTTCTACGCGCTCGCGGGGGAGATGGTCGCCACCTTGTATGCGCTGGACGACCTGAGCGTCCTGCTCATAGGGCAGGTCGGCAGCTACGGCGAGGGCCGCACGCTCTACGACGACACCCGCACCGTGGATCCGGCCTACCGCCTCGTCGAGGCCGTGGGATGCCTGAGCGCCGTGCGCGCGGGCCTTGCGAGCACGGCGACCGCGGCGAACGCCTTCTGGTCGGCGATCGGCCACATCGGCGTCGAGGTCACGCCATGACCGCCCGCATCGTGTTGTTCGGGCTGCTGGCCGTCGTCGCCACGGCCGCCGCCGTGCTGTCGTTCTCCGCGCTGCGTGACCTCGCGCTGCTGTGCGGGTTCTCCGCCGAGCTGGTGTGGCTGCTGCCGGTCGTCGTTGACGCCGGGGCGGCGGCCGGGTCGCTGGTCTGGCTCGGCGGCCGTACCCACGAGCTGGGCCGTCGGTTCGCTCGTGCCCTGGCCCTGACCCTGTTGGGGCTGTCGGTGGCGGCCAACGCGCTCGCGCACGGCCTGGACGCCTACCGACTCGCGCCCGCGTGGTGGGTCGTCGTGATCGTCTCCGCGATCGCACCGGCGGTGCTCGGCGCTGTTGTCCACCTTGCCGTGCTGGTCGGCCGTTCGGTCGCTGTGCCGGATGAATACGACGAGCCGGAGCTGCTCGACGAGCACGGCATCTCGCGGTTGTGGGACACCGCGCCACCAGCCGCCGAGGCACCTGATCGGACGGCCCAACTGATCGCCGCCGGAGTCGGGCGGCGGCGCTTGTCCCGAGAACTGGGCGTCACCGAGTACGAGGCCCGCCGCCTCCTCGACGCCGCCCGATCCACCGAAGATCGCGCCGCGACCAACGGTGCGCCCGTGCTTTCCGGAGGTCCGTCATGAGTGTGTCCACCGTCGTCGTGCTGGCCGTCGCTGTCGGCGCCGCCCGCATCGCTTGGCGTCGCGGCGCCCGGGTCGTCGCGTTCGGCTTCGGCACGTTCGCCGCCCTGCCTGCCCTGGCATTGTTCCGGGCGGCCCCGTGGTGGCTGCTGGCCTTACTCGCCGTCCCCGCTGCCCTGCTGCTCTGGCACAGCCACGGGCGCACCTCCGCGACCGTGGTCCGCTGGAGCGCCCGGTCCCGCCGCAAGGCAGGCGTCGCGTCGACGACCGACATCGTGCGGGTCGCGGGATCGAGTGCCATGCGACGTCGCACTGCGACCGTCCGACCATCCCTCGCGGCCGTCACGCGCCGGTCGGTGCCGGTCACCGACGTCGCCGTCCTGCTGTGCCGCGCCGGATTGCTGCGGGTGTGGGCGTCGATCGAGGACGTGATCGCCATCTTCGGCGGCCCGCGCACCGGCAAGTCGCAGTGGCTGGCCGGGCGCATCCTCGACGCCGTCGGGGCCGTGCTCGTGACCTCCACCCGTACCGACCTCTACCAGCTCACCGCCCCGCTGCGAGCCAAGCGGGGGCCGGTGTACGTGTTCAACCCGGTCGGGTTGGGCGGACTCGAGTCCACGATCACCTTCGACCCGCTCACCGGCTGCGCCAGCCCCGTGACGGCCGCGGAGCGTGCCGCCGACCTGCTCGCCGCGGGGGCGATGACGCGCGGCGCGGGGGACCGGGAGTTCTGGGACGCGCTCAGGCCCGGCGCGTGCTCTCTGCGCTCCTGCACGCCGCGGCTCTTTCCCCGGCGCTCACGATGGACGACGTCCTGCGGTGGGTGTCCGACCCGGACTCCGCGCAGAACGAGGTCGCGGCGTTACTGCGGCGCTCGCCCGAGGAAGCGCTCGGCCACGACGCGCGGCAGTTCCTGACCACGAACGACAAGACCCGTTCGTCGATCACCTCTACAATCATGCCTGCCCTGGGGTGGCTGCACCACGATGCCGCCGCGACCGCCGCCACCGGCCCACGCACCGGCGGGGCCGGGTTCGACGTCGCCGAGCTGCTGGCCACCCGCGCCACCGTGTATCTGCTCGGAGCGGAGGAGACCCAGACCGCGCCGTTGGTGTCGGCGCTGACCGGGCACATCGCCCGCGAGGCCCGCCGCATCGCTGCGTTCCAGCCCGGCGGACGGCTCGACCCGCCGCTGACCCTGGCGTTGGACGAGGCCGCGCTGATCTGCCCCGTGCCGCTGCACCAGTGGACCGCGGACATGGGCGGCCGCGGCGTAACGATCATCGGCGCGTTCCAGTCCCGTGCCCAGCTGCTGGACCGCTACGGCGAAGCCAGGGCCGAGGTCATCCTCAACAACTCCGGCGCGGTGATGGTGTTCGGCGGCACCCGTTCCCGGGAGGACCTCACCTACTGGTCCACACTCGGCGGCGAACGCGACGAGCCCACCCTCACGACGGACATGCACGGGCGTGTCGCGTCACGGACGACGCGGCGGGTGCCGGTGTTGGCGCCCGCGCAGATCGCCAACCTCCCGGCGGAGACGGTGGTGGCGTTCCGGCGCGGGATGCCGCCGGTGATCGGGCGCGTGGAGCTGGCCTACCGGCGCCTGGACGTGCGCGCCCACCAGACACCGGTCGCCTGGACCGTCCGCGCCCAGCTCGACGCCATCGCCGTTCGCGGGTGGCTGCTGGGGTGGCTGGGCCGCCACCTCGGCCCGGTGTGCGGCGTGCCGTTCGGAATCTGGGCCGGCTTCCGGTGGGATACCTGGCTGGCCGTGCAGGTCGATTCTTCCTGGGCTCTCCTCGGCGCTCTGGCCGGGATCCTGCTCGGCGGCGTGTACGGCTGGTGGGCAGGCGGGTTCGTTGCTGCTCAATCGGGGCCCGTCCGGGCATGGCTGGCCCGCCACTGGGCGGCTCTGTGGGCGCTGCTGACCCGGCTGTGGCGGGCGCGGGTGACGCACTACCGACCCCGTGACATCGACCCCGTCACCCAGCCACTGACCGTCGTTCCCGCCCGAGACGACCAGTCCTGACCGCTGCATCAGCCGTTCTGCGGGTCGGCCCGGGTGACCGCCAGCCCCGGGTCGGCCCGACCCACCACCCCTCTCTGCTTGTGGAGCCTGTGATGTCCTCCCGCTCGAACCCCGACCTCCCGACCACAGCGGAGATCGCCGCCCTGACCGCCCGCCTACGCGAGCTGTCCAGCGCCGGAGCCGCTGCCGACGCCGCCGCGCGCGCCCGGTTCCTTGCCGACAAGGACGCGCTGATCGCCCGCATCACCGCTGCCGCCCGCCACGCCAACCCGCCACCACGCGCCCGGGCCGAAGCCTGGGCCGCGAGCGCCGCCGAGGACGCGCTCACCGAGGTCGTGCGTGCCCGGGCTGCCGACGGTGGCTACGCCCTGGTCGGGCCCAGCGCCCGCGCCTGGCGCACCGATCCCGACACCGGACGCCCAGTCGAGCCGGTCGACGAGGCCGAGCACGGGGCCCTGCGCCAGCTCATCGGACGCGAGGAGTTCACCACCGAGCCCGCATGGCACGACGGCGAGATCGTCAGCACCGTCATCCCCGACGTCGACGACGCCACCGGCCCGGCCGACGAGCTCGGCCTGACCGGCGCAGAAGGACCACCGATCGACGCCGGACCCGCGCTGACCGCCAACGAGGCCGCGCACGAGCTGGCCGCCGACGGCCACAGCATCGACGAGGCCCGCGCCCTGGTCCGCGGCTATCTCGACGACGTCTCCGAGCAGATAGGCGCCTCAGCGCACTTGTGGGGGCTCGACGGCGCCGACCTCGACGCCATCAGGGCGGGGGAGCGGGTCCACACCACAGCAGCTGTCGAGCGCGCCCACGACGCCGTCACCGCGCTGCCTACGACCGCGGAGGACGAGGCCGTCCGACATGACGAGACCGCGAACGAGCAGACCGACGTCCTTGTGCTGGAGGAGCCGTGACGGCCGAACCCGACTCGCAGACCGCCGCCCTCGCCCGATCCGTCGAGCGCACCGGACGCCGAGTCGCCGAACTCGACACCCACGTCCGCCAGATCGCCGCCGACCTCGCCGCGCTCGCCGCCCGCCTGGCTCCCGCCGAGGGCGACGAGCCGTCACTGGTCCGCGCGTGGCTCCTGGCCGAGGACGCGGACCAGGCGGTCGCTGACCTGACCGACCTGATCACCTGGCTGGCCCGGGTCTATCTGCGCTACAGCGACGCGGCGCTGCCGTCGTGCTGGCTCTGGCACGCCGACATCGTCGAGGAGCTGTGGTGGCTCCGCAACGCGCACGCCGAGGCCCTCGACCCGGAGCGCGGGAGCTGGCAACGGGTCGCGGACTGGCACGACCGCCAGCGCCCCGGCGTCGTCCGCCGCCTCCACAAAGCCGTCGGCATGTGCGAGCTGCTGCTGCACGCCCAGGGCCGCGAGGTCACCGGCCCGCCGCGGAACGTCCCCCTCGCCTCAGCCAGCGACCAGATCGCGCTCGCATGGGTCGCATCCGGCCGCTACGCCCCTCCGCCCACGCCGAGCGACGAGCAGCTTGCGGTCGCCGACCGCCGCGACCGACCCGATCCGAGGAGGCGGCCGTGACCGCACTATGTGACGTCCCGAGCTGTGACCGGCCGAGTTTCTGCCGCGGCTACTGCCGGGCGCACTACGCCCGCCTGCTCCGCCATGGCGACGTTCGCGCCGACATCCCGGTCGAGACCAAGACCACCGGCGGCGTCGGCTACTGGGCCTGCCACGAGCGCGTCAAGGCCGCACCGCGGGCCAGCGTCCGCGCATCAGTGCGCCGACTGCGGAGCCCCGGCCCGCGACTGGTCCTACGACGGCGCCGACCCGGCCGAGCGCGTCGACCGCGGTCGCGGCTACCGCTACAGCCTGGACGTCGCCCATTACCAGCCCCGGTGCCGCTCCTGCCATCGCCTCGCGACCGTCGCGCTGGGCCGCCCGCGCGGGCAGTCCGGCTCGGTCGTCGACGTCGAGCGCGCGGTCGCGCTCTACCGCGGCGGCGTCGCGCACCACCGGCATCGCTCGCGTGCTCGGGACGAGCCGCACCGCCGTCTACACCGCCCTCCGCAACCACGGCGAACCCATGCGACCACGAGGAACCCGATGCCCCGACCTCACCGAGACCAGCCCCGACAACCAGGACCACATCGAGCCATGAACACACACCCCGAAGCTCCCTACCGACTTCCACAACCCAAGCAAGAACGACAAGGCACACCAGTGCATCGCGATCCCATGGTGTGCGCCGCGCGCCCTGGCGGGCCCGCGGCGAAGATCCACTCGTTCCGCATTGTGGATCTTGGTTGGTGGTCGCCGTGCTGAGCATCGAAGCCGGGCACGACGTCCGCTACCTCACCGACGCTGTCGCCAAGGGCCGCGAGAGCTACTACACCGGCGCGGTCGCGGCCGGTGAACCGCCGGGCCGTTGGTACGGCGCCGGAGCTGAGATCCTCGGCCTCGCCGATGAGGTCGACGCCGACCTCATGGAGGCCGTCTACACGCACCTGCTCGACCCGCGCGACGCCGCCGCGCACGACCGCGAGATGTGGACGGAGGCGCCGGCAGCTCGGCGCTGGCCACCGCCGCTACCGCAGCGCGGACGAGATCTACGCCGGGCTGCTGGAGGCCAACCCGGACGCGGGCCCGGAGGAGCGGGGCCGGATGCGGGTGCAGGCCGAGCGGTCGTCCCGGCAGGCGGTCTCGTTCATGGACGTGACGTTCTCCGCGCCGAAGTCGGTGACCGTGCTCTACGTCGCGTTCGAGCGGGCGGCGAGTGAAGCCGCCGCAGCAGGCGACCACGAGGCGGCCGAGGCGTGGTCGGCGCACGCCAAGGCCGTCGAGGAGGCGGTGCTGGCCGGGGCCAGCGCGGCGATCGACTACCTCCAGGACGTCGCCGGGTACTCCCGCATCGGGCACCACGGCGGCGGGGGCGGGCAGTGGATCGACGCGCCACGAGTTCGTCGTCGCGCAGTTCCTCCAGCACGACTCGCGCGACCGCGACCCGCAGCTGCACGTCCACCAGGCGATCCTCAACCGGATCCTGTGCGCCGACGGAGAGTGGCGCGCCCTGGACGGCACGGATCCTCCATGCTGCCCGGGCGGCGGCCGGGGCGATCGCCGAGCGGGTGATGGAGGCGCATCTCGCCCGGTCGGTCGGGGCGCGGGTGGAGATGCGCCCGGACGGGAAGGCGCGCGAGGTTGTCGGGATCGACCGCGAGGTGCTGGACCTGTTCTCGTCCCGCTCGAAGGTCATCGCGCCCCGCGTGCAGGAGCTGCTGGCGGCGTTCGAGGCCCGGTTCGGGCGCGAGGCGTCGCCCTACGAGCGGGCGATGATCGCCCAGCAGGTCACGCTGGTGACCCGGCGGGCGAAGTCGCACCACGGCGAGACCACCGAGCAGCAGCTCGACCGGTGGGAGGCTATGGCTCGCGCCCGGATCGAGGGTGGGCTGGCGCCCATCGCCCGCGACGTGCTCGCCCGCGCCCAGCAGGCCGGGCCCGCAGCGCGAGTTCTCGCCGGTCGACGTCATCGAACGTGCCGTCGCCGCGGTGGGCGACACCCGCTCGCACTACAACCGGTTCGACCTCATGCGCGCCGTGTCCGACGCCCTGCCGGGCCATCTGGACATCGCGCCGCACGAAGTGCGCCCGCTGCTGGAGGGGCTGACCGACGCGGCGATGGACCTGGCCGTCCGGCTGACGCCCGAGGCCGACCTTACGGACGCTCCCGACGACCTCGCTGCTGGCGAACGGCCGGTCGGTGTTCGAGCGGCCCGGCTCGGCCCGGTACGCCAGTGTCGGGCAGCTGGCCGCCGACAACGCGCTCAGGCAAGCGGCCGTGCTCCGGGGCGCTGTCCGGCTCAGCGACGACGAGGCCCAGGAGCTGCTCGACAGGTTCGCCGCGTCCGGGCGCACGCTCGGCGTCGACCAAGCCGCCGCGTTGCGCAGTGTACTGACGTCCGGCGCGCAGGTTGAGGTGTTGTGCGCCGCGCCGGGCACCGGCAAGTCGTTCGTCGTCGGCGCGCTGTCCGACGCTTGGACCGAGAGCGGCGAGCGCCGCGTGTTCGGCCTCGCCCCGTCGCAGGTCGCCGCGGCTGTTCTCGGCGAGGAGGGCCTCACGGCGGCCACCAACACCGCCGCATGGCTCGGCGCCCAGCGCCGCCTCGACAACGGGCGACCGGGCCGTCCCGGCGGCGCCGACGAGGCGTGGCGGCTGCGCCACGGCGACCTGGTCGTCGTCGACGAGGCGAACATGGCGGGCACCGACCATCTCGCCGAGATCCAGGCAGCGCTGCTCCGCGATCGGAGCGAAGCTGCTCCTGGTCGGTGACCCGCGCCAGCTGGCCGCCGTCGGGCCCGGCGGGGCGCTGGCCGACATCGCCTAGCATGGACTGCGCTACGAGCTGGCCGAGGTCCGCCGCTTCAACCACGAGTGGGAGCGCGCGGCGTCATTGCGGCTGCGCGACGGCGACGTGGAGGTGCTGGCCGAGTACGACAAGCACGGCCGCCTACGCGACGGCAGGGACCGCGGAGCAGGCCGAGGCCGCGGCGTCGCGCGCGTGGCTGGCCGACACCCTCGCCGGTCGGGAGTCGCTGCTGATGGTCGGCAGCAACGCCGCCGCTGCTCGCGTGTCTGCGGCGCTGCGCGCCGAGCTCGTGTCGCTGGGCATGGTCGAGCCGACCGGCGTCGCGCTGGAGCGCGACGGCTGGAAGGGCGTCATCGCCGGGGTCGGCGACCTCGTGCAGGCCCGCCGCAACGGCTGGGACCTGCGCGGCTGGGCGGGCAACACCCGCGCCCCGATCAACCGGGAGACCTACCGGATCACCGCCGTCCGCCCGGACGGCGGGCTGACCGTCGCGCAGATCCTCGGCCGAGGCGAGGCGGGCGAGCGAGCTGGGGGAGCCGCTGCAGCTGCCCGCCCACTACGTCGCGCGAGAACGTGACGCTCGGCTACGCCTCGACGGTGCACGCCGCCGAGGGCCGCACGGTCGACACTTCGCATGCGGTGTTCGGCCGCGGCACCGATCTGGCCGGGCTGTTGGTGCCGCTGACCCGCGGGCGCGAGGCCAACGCCGCGTGGGTGATCACCACCCCGCTGGCGGCGGACGCGGAAACAGGAGAGACGCTCGACGTCCGGGCTCGCACCGCGCGCGCGATCCTCGCCGACGTCGTCGAAAACGCCCGCGAGGAGCTGTCCGCGCTCGCCGAGCGGGAGCGCGCCGAGGTCGAAGCCCGCTCGACGATGACGCACGTCGACCAGCTGATCGCCGTGGCCGAGCAGGTCACCACCGGACGGACGTCGGCGGCACTGGACCGGCTCGCGGCGGTCGGACAGCTCAGTCGCCGCCGGAGCGGGCGCAGTTGGCGGCTGACGACACGATCTGGTCGCTGGAGCGGCTGCTGCGCACCGCGGAGCTGGCCGGACACGACCCCGACCAGGTGCTCGCCGACGCGGTCACCGCTCGCGAGCTGCACGGAGCCCGTTCCTTAGCGCAGGTGATCCACCACCGGATCGCCAAGACGCTGGAAGGCCGGCTCACGCCGACATGTGACGTCGGCAGCCGATCTCATCCCGCGCGACGCGTCCGAGGACTATCGGGCGTGGCTGATGCGGCGGGCAGAGGCCGCCGATACGCGCCGCCACGAATTGGGCGCCGAGACCGCAGAGCAGGCGCCCGCCTGGGCGATCGACGCTCTCGGCCCGGTCCCGGAGGACGTCATCGAGCGCCAGGAGTGGGAGCACCGCGCCGGGTGGGCCGCCGCGTGGCGGGAGCTGGCCGGACACACCGACGAGACCGACCCGCTCGGCGCCGCCCCGCCGCGCGGGCAGGTGGAGAAGGCGGCGCTGTTCCGCGCCGCCCACGAGGCCCTGCGGCTGCTAGCTAGACGCCGGGCACGAGGAGGCAGGCATGACCGACGGGCGGCTGCGCATGCGCGTCCGCGCGATGGAGCAGGAAAAGGCGTGGGCGCCCCGCCACGTCGACGACGAGCTGGGCGCCACCCACGCCGCTGCGGGCAAGGCTCGCGCCGACGCGACCGTGTGGGCCGCCCGTGCGGAAGCACCCGACCTCAGCGAGACCGACCGCGAGCAGCTGCACGCCGCCGCGGCCGAAGCCCAACGCAAGGCCGACGAACTGGCCGTACAGCTGGCCCAGCTCGAGGAAGCCGACAAGGCCCGCGGCAAGTGGTTCGTCGAGACGGCCGTCACGCGCGACTACGCCGAGCGCTCTCGCGCCGAGCTGCACGCCCGCGGAGTCGACGCGGACGACACCACCGACCACGTCACCGCCGCAGAATGGCTCGCCGCGCACCGCACCGATCAGGCCGCCGAGGACGATGTGCGGGAGATCCACGATGAGCACGACTTCTACGAGCCCGTTCGGGAGGACACCACGAGTGCGGCTGTCCCGCCGACGGACGTTCGCGACGGCCGAGCGCATCCGAGCGAGCGCGCCGAGCCTGCTCAGCGGCGGCGGGTCCTGACGCTCGACGAGACCTCCGAAGCCGTTGCCCGTGCACAGGTTGCGCTCGCCGAGATCGCGCAACGGCGCCAGGCCGACGCCGAACGCGTGGCTCGGGATGCGGAAGAAGCGGGCCGGGCCGAGGAACTCGCCCGCTGGTCCGCGCGAGACCAGACCGACCGACGACGCCGCGGTGGACGACGTCAGCTATGACACGCTGGAGCGCTGAGCGGCAAGGTGGGCGCGGCGGCTACGGCCTCTGCGCCCACGACACCCGGAACCCGGCCGCCTTCAGCGACTGTGCCTCCGCCTGGACGTCGCCGGGTTGCCACTCCCGCCACACCGCCAGCAGCTCCGCCACCGGATCTGGCAGCGGCTCATCCGGGTAGCTGGCTGGCGTGCCCCACTCCGGCGCCCCGGTCGGCAAGCCGCTCGGCCCCAGCGGTCCGACGCGCAGCTCGAACGGATGCCAGCCCAGCACATGGCCGTCGAGCGCGGCGTCGACAACGACAAGGGCGTTCGGGAACGGCCCAGTGCCGCGCAGCTCCAACGCCGCGCACAGATCGGCGTACTCCCAGACCACCACCAGCTGCGACGCACACAGCAGCGACGGCAACCGCCCCAGCGCCGACACCGCGGCCGCGGCATCCACTCCGCGATAGAACGGCCGCGTCGCCAAGCTCCCGATGTACGGGGAGACCAGATACCGCGACAGCATGTGCACGGTCGGCGGCGGGCACCACCCACCAGCGCGCAGCAGCTCCTCGGTGCCCTCTACGCCCGCACGCGCGATCGCCTCGACGACGCCCGCGGTCGCGACCTCGGCCCTCACGTCCTGCAGTGTGAACCGGCCCACCGACAATCTGAGCACGCTCGGAACCATGAACCCGGGCGCTGCCCGGACCCGGCCCTCCCTCCGGCGGGTCCACCACCGCGGCTACCTACGGTCCTGGGGGTGGCTGGGATCGGCTCCGCCATCGCTCGGTCGCCCTGGAGGGATGCCACACCGGCGGCGGGGACGCAAGGCAGAAGTGCGCGCCTTGCGTCCCCGCCGCCGGCGCGGCTTTGCTACGCACGCCCGACCGACGGCGGAGCCGGCACGTTCAGATGCGTTCCGATCTCGGCCGTGGATCCGTGTGGCCGCGATCACGGGACAGCGGGCTTTACAGGCTGCTGATCATACGGCGCCGAACATGGCGCGGTACTGGTCACGCCTGGCTCAATTGATCTCGCTGGCCTTGTTGGCGACGCCGACAGCAGCCCGACCACGAGGAGTATCAGCAGTACTTGGAGACGTAATGAAATAACTAATCCAAAGCGTTGGGGAATCAGGCCTTTGCCGTCCGGCGTGTCATCGCGAGACGTACGCATTCCGACGATATTGTTTCAGGCGTGGTCGATGACGACAAGTTTCGGCGGATGCAGTCAAGACTGGCGGATCTGTTGCCTCGCCTGAATGAACGTGATCGGCGTTTGGCGTTGGCGACCGAGGCGAAGTCGTGGGGTCGTGGTGGTATTTCCGCGGTGTATCGAGCCACGGGTGCGTCGCGGTCCACGATTCGCCGCGGTATCACCGAGTTGGATGGCGACGACCAGGTCGATTCTCATCGAGTGCGCCAGCCGGGCGGTGGCCGCAAGAAGGCCGAGCTGACCAACCCCGAACTGCTGGAAAATTTGGATTCGCTCATCGCGCCGGAAACCCGCGGGGATCCCGAGTCGCCGCTGCGGTGGACCACGAAGTCGACCCGGCACCTGGCCCGGGAGCTGACCGCGATGGGCACCGCGATCAGCCACTCGGCGGTGGCGGCGATCCTGCGCTCGGGCGGGTACAGCCTGCAGGGCACCCGCAAGACCCTCGAAGGCGCCCAGCACCCCGACCGGGACGCCCAGTTCCGCTACCTCAACACCCTGGCCCGCCGGTACCTGGACGCCGGCGACCCGGTGATCAGCGTGGACACCAAGAAACGCGAGCTGGTCGGACGCTTCACGCAGGCCGGCAAGGAGTGGCAACCGGTCGGCGTGCCCGAGCAGGTGTCCACCTACGACTTCCCCCACCTGGCCGAGGGCAAGGCCATCCCCTACGGCGTCTACGACCTGGCCGACGACAGCGGCTGGGTGTCGGTCGGCGTCGACCACGACACGTCGGTCTTCGCGGTCGCGACCATCGAACAATGGTGGCTGCAGAGGGGCCTACAGAAATACCCGAACGCGCGGCAACTGCTCATCACCGCCGACGGCGGCGGATCCAACGGACACCGCCCGTGGCTGTGGAAATACGAACTTGCCCGACTCGCTCAAGCCACCGGACTCGACATCACCGTCTGCCACTACCCACCGGGCACCAGCAAATGGAACAAGATCGAGCACCGGCTCTTTTCCAGAATCACCGCGAATTGGCGTGGTCGTCCCCTGGAAACCTACCAGACCATCGTCAGCCTCATCGCCAACACCGCCACGACAACCGGGCTCACCGTCCGCGCCGACCTCGATCTCAACGAATACCCCACAAAGATCAAACTCACGAAACAGCAGAAGGCGGCAATCCCGATCAGGAGACACGAGTTCCACGGAGATTGGAATTACACGATCGGACGGGCAGGTGGATAAGTAACTTCATTACGGCTTCCTAGTGTTAAGAGAAATCCGACGACCGTCCTGAGTCGCACAAGTAGCATCGGCTCCATGGGGTTCCTCCCGACCTTACCCAGGAGCGGGCGTGTAGACCATCCGCAAGGCGAGTAAAGCCGCTGCTTTCGGGTCATGTCAACGAATTCGGGCAAGATGGGATTCCCCTGCATCGGGACTAATCGCCGCGCATTTGAATGGAAATGATTCATGGCGCACGTGGGCCGTGGTCTTGCGCCCTGGCGGTGCTTCCTGCATATGCAACACGCATCAGTCACCAGGCCGAACGCGTGATCTAACTGTGTCCGTAAGCGAGATGCGGCACGTCTGCTGGCCCGGCGCTGCCATGTAGGATGTTGGCCCTAGGGGGGCACTTGGCAGGCGAGTGCGAGGGAAGATACGGTCGATGGCGCTCAATCCGATCATTCCACGACGTAGGCTGGGAATGGAGCTGCGGCGACTGCGCGAACGCGCCGGGATCACAGTTGAGCAGGCGGCATCGGCGCTTGA
This sequence comes from uncultured Actinomycetota bacterium, assembly GCA_963739465.1. Lineage (GTDB taxonomy): Bacteria > Actinomycetota > Actinomycetes > Mycobacteriales > Pseudonocardiaceae > Pseudonocardia. Next base: position 600,390 of record CAVUAS010000012.1, on the reverse strand, counting down.
GTGCTCTCAGTCGAAGATTAGCAGGCTTGAAACCGGTAAAGGAATCCCGCGAACGCGCGATGTTCGCGACCTGGCACTTCTGCTGTTTCTGTGGGTCGGTTCGGGGGCGCTGCGCAGGGTGCGGGGCCGCTCCTCCCAGGTCAAGGGCGCCTGCAGCGTCGCTGCGCGAGGGCGCTGCGCGCCCCCCTGGACCTGCGAGCCTCTGCGGCCCCTTCGGGCAGTTGCTTGCGGGCAGGCCCGGGGCCTGCCCGATCTGATGCGCAGCGCCCCCGAACCTCGGCTGCTCGAGTGGCCGCCGGTGACGATCGTGGTGTCGGGGGATGACGGGCGCACGCCGCCCTGTCTTCACTTCTGGAGTTCCACGACCAGAGCCGAAGACGGAGACGCGGCGTGCGCAGGACGAGGGTATGGCGGCGGGTGCTCGGGCTCGAGCACACGGTGATCGAGTCGGTCGACCTGGAGACCGACGGGCGGGGCCAGGAGGTGCTCGTGGCCCAGGTGCGGGCGAAGGTGTCCGCGGCGCGGCGGTGCTCGCGCTGCCAGCGGCGCTGCCCGGGCTATGACACCAGCCCGGCCGCGCGCCGCTGGCGGGGCCTGGATGTGGGCACCACCCAGGTGTTCCTGCAGGCCCGAACGCTGCGGGTGTCGTGTCGCGAGCACGGGGTGGTGGTCGCCGCGGTGCCCTGGGCCCGGCCGGGGTCGCGGTTCACCACCGGGTTCGAGGACACTGCCGCCTGGCTGGTCTGTCACGCCACCCTCTCGGTGGTCGCGGTGCTGCTGCGGGTGGCCTGGCGCAGCGTGGCCGACATCGTCACCCGGGTCGTGGCCGACCGGGCCGCCGCCGTGGATCGGCTGGCCGGGCTGCGCCGGATCGGGATCGACGAGATCAGCTACCGCAAGGGCCGGCGCTACCTGCTGTGCGTGGTCGATCACGACACGGGCCGGCTGGTGTGGGCCGGGAAGAACCGGACGCAGGAGACCTTGAACCGGTTCTTCGACGATCTCGGCGCCGACCGCGCCGGGCGGCTGACCCACGTCTCCGCCGACGGCGCCCAGTGGATCCACGACGTGGTCGCCGAACGCGCGCCCGCCGCGGTGGTGTGCCTGGACGCGTTTCATGTCGTGGCCTGGGCCACCGAGGCCCTCGACCAGGTCCGCCGCGCCATGGTCAACCGGCTACGCGCCGGCGGGCACCACGACGAGGCCACCGCGCTGAAGGGCAGCCGGTGGGCGCTGTTGAAAAACCCACCCAACCTGACCGGAGACCAGCGCGCCACGCTCGCCGGGATCGCCAAGGCCAACGGCGGGCTCTACCGCGCCTACCTGCTGAAAGAACAACTCCGGGCGATCTTCCAGGCCGTCGAGCTGGGCGACGCCCGAGCCCTGCTGGGCGGCTGGATCGCCTGGGCCAGGCGGTGCCGCCTCGAACCGTTCGTCAAGCTCGCCAAGACCATCAAGAGATACCGGGCCCTGATCTTGAACGCCGTCGAGCACGGCCTGTCCAACGCCCGCTCCGAAGCCACCAACACCCACCTACGGCTACTCACCCGCCGCGCCTACGGCTACCACAGCCCCGAAGCACTGATCGCCATGGCCGACCTCACCCGCGGCGGCCTCTGCCCACCACTCCCCGGACGATCATGAAAAAGAACCCACAGAAATGTCAGGAGGGCCCGCGACCTTCTAAGACTATATGGCGATCCGGGCGAGCTGCGCGAAGAAGAATTGCTGCAGTTGGCTCGCGAAGGTCAAGATACCAAGGCTTGGTGGAATAGCTTTCGCGACGTTGCGCAAGAAGATTTCTTGCCGGACCATCTGCTCCGACTTGTCGCGTTGGAGCAAGGCGCTGAGAGCATTCGCGCATACTCGCCCCTCATCATCGCTGGCTTGTTGCAATCTGTGGAGTACATACGCGCCATCATCGACCTCTTTTATCCCACATCGAGCCAGCGCGATCGTGACCGATATGCCGAATTTCGAGCTCGGCGCCAGGATGTACTCCACCGTGCAGAGCAAGGTCCCCTGAAGTTCTCAGTTGTAATGTGCGAGTCGGTGCTGTTGCGCGACGCGAGCCCGCCAGGTGTAATGCTAGGCCAGCTTTCGCACTTGTTAGATGTGATCGAGGACGCGCATTCTAGTGTCGAGGTGCGTATCGTCCCATTTGCGGCGGGCTTACATAGAGGCCTTATCGGCCCGTTCAATATTCTGCGCTTCTCTGACCCGGGGGATCAAGATGTCGTCTATCTGGAAGGCGCAGAAGGTGCTCTCTATATTGAAACACTCGAAGGCGTCGAAAGATACGAAGAAATATTTCGAGCGATTGAAGAGAAGGCTCTTAGTGTAACCCAGTCGTCAGCGCTTATCCGCCGAATCGTCGAATCGCTCCGAGAGGGCTTGGACCAGTGATCGCTCCCCCATCCCCGCGTTTTTGGGACTGGTTTGTGGCCTCCCCCGTCGCCCGCCTACTCCTCAGATTTGGAAGGCCGATGAGTTGGAAGAATGGTGAAGAGCATCGAGCTCGCAGTTTGCATGGGCGAGACGGAGTTTTCGAGTTTAGCTACTTCCACGTGAGTAGCTTCTCGGGGGGTGGCGACTGTGTTGCGGTCGCCAGACTGGCGGACGGCGACGTCGCCGTGCGCCACAGCAAGGATCCGAGCAAGTCAACACTTGTATTCACCCCACGTGAGTGGGCGGCGTTCGTTGAGGGGGTGAGGGCAGGTGAATTCGATTAGATAGGCGCTGGCATGGCCTGGAGGGACTTCTTACTAGCTTACTAGTACTACCCGTGCAACGCCGCGTCGAGGAACACCGCGGCGTCGGGATGCAACTCGCCCCGACTGACGTACGCGTCTTTGAGGAATTTGGCTTGTCCCATCAGGTCAGCCTTTGCGCGGTCAGTGAGGCTCATCTCGTCGTCAAGGATCGTGGCGTAAGTCCGGCGCCAGGTGTGCGGGGTCATCCATCCAAGACCAATCTGATTGCGCACCCCGCGGACATTGCGGCGGACGTTGGAGGGCCAGCGGTAGGTCGGCATGCCGTTGCGGCCTGCGGAGGCGAAGACGGGCCAGGTCGGATCGTCGTCGACCTGGCAACGAGCGCGCAGGCAGTTCACGACCAGGTCGGGCAACGGAACAACGCGCAGGGCCATGGCGCTCTTGCCGCCGTGCACTGCCAAGCCTTTGCCCTTGACCGGATAGACGTTCTGGCGGACGGCGACTACCGGGACTAGGCGCATGTTGTGCTCGCTGACAACCGGGATGCCGTCGAGGTCGAGGTCCATCCAGCGGACGGCGCAGATCTCGCCAATGCGCAAGCCGGAGCCGAGCGCGAAGCGGATGAGGTCGGGGAGATCGGCGCGGATCGCGGCCTTGTCGGTGTCAACGTAGGCGAGTAGGCGGCGGCGCTCCTCAGGGGTGAGACCGCGCGGGGGAGCGGTGCGGTGGCCCTTGGGGGACTCGATGCGCTCCAGCTCGCGGACCGGGTTCGCCGGGATGGCCTTGTGAAGGACGGCCTGTTGCAGGACGCCGCTGACGATGGCGCGGATCTGACGGCGGGTGTTGGCGGCGTACATCGGCCGCTCGCCTACCGAGCCGTCTGGATGCTCAACAGGCCGCCGGGCACGTTCCAGGCGGGTGAAGAAAGCGTCGAGCTGGGCGACGTCGCACTCGTAGAGACGCAGCTCGCCGAGCTGGGGGAGTACCTGCTTCCGCAGGCAGTGACCGTACGTGTCGGCGGTTGAGTCGGCTCGGCGGGCTCGGATCTTGACCATCCAGATGTCGGCCGCTTCGCAGAACCGAGACTCCGGGCGAAGCATCTCGGTGTGCTCGCCGCGTTGGGCCCGGAGCTCGTCCTGGAGCGCGAGCCGTGCGGCCGTCTTGGACTTGCCCGACTTCTGGATGTGCCGCGTGATGCCGTCGAGGCCGCGGAAGCGGCAGCGGGCCCTCCACACGCCCGGGCAGCTGCCCGGTGATCTGGTCGACTACACACCGACTGAACCGCTGCTGGTCGTCGAGGTCGACACCGACACGTGCTTCGACCAGAACCGCTGGCGGCACCCGACAGCGTTCAAGAGGGTGCGAGCAGAGTTGGATCCGCTGGACCTTTCGCCGCCTCGCAGCGACGACGAGTAGGCGACCGGGGCAAGGAGCTCTTGGGCAAGGAGCTTTTGATGGACGAAGCGACAGCGCGCGCCATGATCCAGGCGCACTTCGACGCCTCCAACGTGTCCACCGCAGGCGGCGGCCCAGGAGATGACATCGTCCGCGCCTCGCAGATCTACGCCGACGATGCTGTCGTGGAGTGGCCGCAGGGCGGCGAGCGCCTGCGCGGCAAGGCGAACATCATCGGGTTCAGGTCGACCTATCCGGCCAGCCAACAGTTCCAGCTGCACCGGACCACCGGTTGCCACAACCTCTGGGTCAACGAGTACACGATCCGCTACGACGACCAACCGGTGATGGCCGTCGGGATCATGGAGTTCCGTGACGGGAAGGTCATCCGCGAGCGGATCTACTTCGGTCAGCCTTGGGAGCCGCCGGCCTGGCGCGCCCAGTGGGTCGAGCGGTTCGATCCTCGGGAGCCGAGTTCGTCACCGTAGTCGCCACGTCGCCCTACCAACGCTTGTCGCCGATCAGCGGCAAGCTCCGTGAGGTACTGGTGGGCTCGACTCCCAGCGTCCTTGGGGAGGGAGAACGTCCTGCGCTGCTTTGCGCGGGCCGATAGTGGTTAGCGCTGCGTGCTGTGGCGTTGCAGGTACCGGTTCGGGCCGACCATCGCCCGACGGTAAGGGGCCGCACCCTCGTGCGTGAAGCCCGGCGGGCACGGGGACGCCGTCCCGGGAAGACTCGGCCCCGGCGGGGCAGCACGGAGAGCGCCGTGGTGTGGCGCGCCGCGGCTCGGGCACCCTCGCGTCGCGAGGGACGAGGACCGAGGAAGGGGATCGACGATGGCCGCAGACACCTGCGCACATGGCGGCTGCACGTGCACGGTCGACAGTGGGCAGCAGTACTGCAGCGACTACTGCAGCTCCCATGGCGGCGGCTCCGGGCACGAGCATTCGTGCGAGTGCGGACACCCCGGCTGCGGCGGCGGCTGACCGGCCGTCGCGATCGCGAGGCAGAACAGTCCGCACGAGCCGACCGCCGCCCGGGCTCACTTCCTCCTCGGGGCGCGGCGCAGTAGGGCGTTCAGGCGGGTCGGGTCGAAGTTGCGCTGCGGCGCCCCCGTTACGCACGCGTCACGGCCGGCGACACCGCCGGAACCGTGACCGTCACCGTCGTGGACGCAGCACCGACGCGAACGCGCCTGCGCGTGAAGTACGACCTGACTGCGCTCGGCCCCCACGCCGCGGAACGGCTCGAAACATCCCGCGTGAACTTCACCAACTACATCGGGGAGTGGGAGGCCGCGATCGCGGCGATGAGCCCCGCCGGCGCGTGATCCTCCACGTGGTTGCGAGCCGCGCGGTGGTTGTCTCGGATCACTCCTGGGGGAAGTGGACTCCGAGTTGGCGGCGGACCTGGTCCATGGCTTCCATGATCCGCACGGTGGTGGTGGGTGGGTGCAGCGGTGACTCCATCGCCCCTCCCACGACGCAACGCGCGGCTTCCGCGGCTTCGTAGCGCAGGCCTTGGTGGGCGGTGTCACCCATGGGGTCGTAGCGGTCGACGACTTGGCCGTCGCGGTCGTGGAGGGTGACCGAGGAGGGCAGGTAGAAGGTGCCTGCGATGTCCAGGCGGCCGTCGGTGCCGCAAACGGTGGCGGTGCAGGGTGATGCAGCGAGCATGGAGGCGTGCAGGACGCCCAGCGCGCCTGCGGCGTTGGCCACGGTGATGCTCTCTTGTTGGTCGACGCCGCGGTCGGTGAGGGTGCCGGTGGCAGTGATGGTGGTGAAGGGGCCAAGGACGAAGTAGGCGAACGAGATCGGGTAGACGGCCAGGTCGAGTAGTGCACCGCCGGCGAGGTCGGGGTTGGCCAGCCGGTCCGGGCCCTCGGGGTAAAGGTGTTGGCCGTGGTCGGCGAACACGGCGGTGACCTCGCCGATCAGGCCGGCGTGCACGGCTTGCTGGATGACGTCGTACAGTAGTGGGGCAGGAACCGGCTCCACATGCCTTCGAGCAGGAACAGCCCATTGGCGTGGGCGAGGTCGATCAGGTCGCGGGCCTCGGCGGCGTTGCGGGTGAACGCCTTCTCCACCAGCACGGGTTTGCCCGCCTCCAGGGCAAGACGGGCCTGGCGGTGGTGTTCGGAGTGGGGCGAGGCGACGTAGACGATGTCGACCTGCGGGTCATGCACGAGCTCGTCGTAGGAGCCGTAGGCGGTGGGTGCGCCGTACGCATCGGCGAAGGCGCGGGCCCGGTGAACGTCGCGGGACCCCACGGCGGCGATCTGTTGGCGGGTGCCTCGACGCAGCGCGGCCGCGAACTGCCCGGCGATCCAGCCGGGGGCGAGGATGCCCCAACGCAGGGGTGGGGCGGCCATCGGGTCCGGGGTGCGGGGATCGGGCAGTCGGCGCTGCGTCACCGGGTGAACCTTAGCCCGATGATCCGCGCCGATTGCTGTCCTCGATGGGACAAGCTCGGTGGGGCGTCGGTTCGGTGGGCCGCGGCGCTGGTGACCGGTGCTCGGGTCGCAGGGCTTCGGCATCGCGTGCCAGCGACAGGGTCACCGATTGATCAGCCCGGGGGTGGGCTCTTCCGGTGACGGTGAGCGTCGCTGTCGTCGGCTACGGCAAAGCCCCGGTCGCGCGTCGCGAGAACCGAAGTGCGCTGCTTGGACAGCAAGAAATGCAGCGCGCGAGTGGATCAAAGCGGTTCGCGAGTACGGAGAACAGTGGCGTGATCGCGATGTATGCCTTGGCCGATCGGCTAGCCGTCGAGGAGTCCGCCCGGGCAGCCATCGGTCGCTGAGCCTTCAGGCCGCCGACCGGCGCGCGAGCCTGCGCAGCTGGCTGCTGAGGTACGGACGAGCCCGGCGTCGGCCGCCTCGTTCGGCAATGGCCCGCTTCAGGGCGACAAGCGCGCTCGATACGGCGTCGACGTCAGGCTCCCAGCCGCGGCGTTCGCACAGGAGTCGACCGGCTGTCACAGGGTGGCGATCCACTTCGACGTCGACACCGTCGACAGCAACGAGATTGTCCTCGGTCTCGGCGCCGTCCCCGAAGGGCTGACCAGCCCGCAGGTGCGGCGCATCGTCGCCGACGTCGCGGCAGCAGCCGACGTCCTCGCGCTGACCATCGCCGAGTTCTTCCCCCGGCAGGTCATGCACCTTCAGCAAATCCTGGCAGGATTTCCGTTGATCTCGCAGTCGGCTGACACGGCCCGATAAGGACCATTACGTGCTGTCGCGTGAAGCACCGGGCGGGGACCACTGGCTGACGGGACCACGGGCGGGACTGTCTGATCTTCAGTTGATCGGACAGACCCTGCCGAGGGCGTGATCTGGGGAGCCTTCGATCGCCGCATCAGCCACCGACTGCACTAACCGGAAAATAGACGTGAGCCGACCGCGTAGACCGCGTTGGTGTCTCAGGCGGCGACTTGGGTGAGGGTCACGGTGAATCCGAGTGCCTCGAGCTGTCGGATGTGGCTGCGGGCTCTGCGGTCCTTGTTGGTGCGGCTTGCGTAGTAGTCCGGGCCGAGATCTTGATAGCGGGCGGTTGGGTGCGTCAGTAGCTGCCAGATGATGACCAGGATGGAGCGGGCGACGGCGACGAGGGCCTTGAGCTTGCCGCGCCGTTTGACGATGCGCCGGTAGCGTTCGCCGAGGAAGGTGTCGGTGCGGGCGGCCGCGGCGGCGGCCTCGCCCAGGATGCCTTTCAGGTAGGGGTTTCCCTTGCCGGTGCGCCCACTGCGGCTGGTGGCCCCGGACTGGATGGTGCGTGGGGAGAGCTTGGCCCAGGACACCAGGTGGCCGGCGGTGGGGAATCTGCCCATGTCCAGGCCGATCTCGGCGATGATGGCCTGGGCGCCCTCCCGGCCGATGCCGGTGATCTGGTCCAGGCGATCGATGGCGGGCAGCACCGCGGCGTCCGAGCCCCGGCCGGCGCTGGGGCCGGTGGTGCCGTCGGCGTCGGCGCCCTGGGCGGCGGGGATGGCTGCGATCAGTTCCTCGATGCCGGTGGTGAGCCGCCCGATCTGCACCTTGAGCTGGTCGATCTGGTCCAGCAGCATCCGGGTCAGCTCGGCGTGATGGGCGTCGAAACGGCCGGTGAGCGCTTCGATCAGCGCGGCCCGCTTGGCCTTCATCCGGCCGCGGGCCAGGCCGGCGAGCACCCTCGGGTCCCGTTCCCCGGCGATGAGCGCCTCCAGCATGTCCCGCACCGACTTGGTGTCCAACGTGGAGGCCACGGCCGAGACCTTGATCAGCGAGTCCTCCAGCAGCTTCTCCAGCCGCTGCCAGTACCGGGTGCGTTCCCGCGTCAGGTCCACGCGCAGCCGGGTGTAGTCGCGCAACTGCCGGATCTCGACCGGCGGCACGAAGCTGGGCCGCAACATACCCCGCTCGGTCATCTTCGCCTGCCAGACACTGTCCAGCTTGTCGGTCTTCGGCCGGCCCGGCGCGTTCTTGACGTCGCGGGCGTTGACCAGCTGCACGTCCAGGCCGGCCGCCTCCAGCAGGTAGAACCAGATCCGCCAGTAATCCGACGTCGACTCCAAGGTGACCTTCTCGATCCCCTCGCCCGCCAGGTACTCGCCGAGTTCCACGATGGCGTTCGTGGTGGCCTCCACGTCCCACACCCGGGTCCGCCGCTGCCCGGGACGGGAGGGATGCGGCACCCGGGTGCACACCTTCCCTGCCGCCTTGCCCACATCGATCGCGCAGACTCGCTCCAAGACCCGCTCGTAAGCCTCGTCCTCGATCTCCTCCGGTTCCCTCACCGGCCCCCCTCACCGCAGCAACAGTGTCCACGGGATGCCCGGGGGCCTCGGTCGGGAAGCCGAAATCTAACCGGCGTGCTCGAAGCAACAGTGCGTGACCCGTCAGGTCAAGGCCCCGGCGCCAGACTAACGCGCGGGCTCACATCCCAAGCAAACAGCGGCGTCGGCGGGCAACCCGCCGCCATTTTCCCGCCTGCGTGGCGTCCCCGAAGGGATACCCCGACTAACGCGGATTTCCGCGCAGTTGGTTCGCCCCAAGGATCAGGTGAATTCGTAGCGGAGGGTGCGGTTGCCCAACCAGGGGACGGGGGTGTCGGGGAGGTTGGCTTGGCGCAGGACGGGGGTGTAGGCGCGCCGGTCGAGGCGCACGGTGATCGCGTCTGGGGTGGTGATGATCTGGCCGGGGGTTTCCAGGAAGCGGCGTTGTAGGACGTCGGGGGTGACGCCGGCGTAGCCGGGTAGGCGGGCGCGCAGGGCGGCGAGCAGGGCTTGGGCGAGCACGCAGAGCATGATGTCGAGGTCGACGTTGAGGTTGACCGTGGAGGACAGCGCGTCGGCGTGGAAGGCGCGGATGATCTCGGCGAGGCGTTGTTCGATGGTCATCCGGCGGGCGTAGCGGGTGATGAGCTGTTTCGCGGTGCTCTCGGTGTCGTTGGTGATGATCACGGTGGGGGTGTCGCGGCCCAGCCCGGTGATGATGAACTGGCGCAGATTGCCGGGGTAGTTCGAGGGTCGGATGGTGGATTCGTGCACGCGGGGCCGGTTGTGGGGCCCCGAGCGGTCCAGGGTGATCGTTTTATAGTCCGCCGGGCGCAGGCTGTTGATGTCGCGGATGAGGGCGGGTGAGCGCATCCGCAGGGTGAGGAAGCGGATCCCGCGTTGGTCGAGTTCGGCGAGCACCGGCTGGGTGGTGACCTTCTGGTCCATGACCAGCAGGTGCGGGTCGTGCCCGCTGACGACCTTCCAGTGGTCGCAGAAGGCGATGACCTCGCGGTTCTGGGTGGCCTTGGACAACTCGGCGTTGGCGTAGACCAGGTTGTGGGTGCCGGAGTCTTGGGCGAAGAAGGTCAGCACCGAGCGGGCCCGTTGGGAGCGGGTGGGCACATGGTGCTTCTCCAGCGCGGGGTCGGCGCCCCAGTGCATGACGGCGTGGAAGTCCAGGTCGAAGATCGCCTGGTCGCCGGTGGCGAGCCCGCCGGCGATCATCTTCTGGTCCAGCGCGGCCAGGAAGGCGCGCTGGTGGTCGTGGCCGGTGCGGTAGGAGTAGTCGGTGAGTGCGGTCTTCTTCGGCAGCGTGGCCAGCCCGGCCAGCAGCGCGGCGGCCGGGTCGGTCAGCAGCAGGTCATCGACGTGGGAGACGCGCCGGGTCCGGGTCAGTTTCAAGGCCAGCAGGCTCAGCAGCCAGCTGGTGGCGGGCACCACCCGGGTGCCGGGGTAGCCGGCCGCCTTGACCAGGGCGGGCAGATCCAGGGCGACCAGGTCGGGTATCAGCAGCAGCAGCCCGGCCTTGGCCGAGTCCACCCGGGCCGGCCAGGTGGTGAAGTCCAGGACCGCGGTGCGGGGCAGCCGGGTGTCGCGGCCGGGCGTAGCCGCCGCGGTGGAGGCCTGCTCGGCCGGGTGGCGCAGCAGCCGCCCGAACCCTTCCTCGGCGAGGATTTCCCCGACGCCGGTGCGGTTGAGCGGGGTGGCTTCGGCGGCCAGCTGCGCGGAGATCTCGTAGGTCGACAGGCCTTGGCGGCGGAGCTCGATCACCCGGCCGCGGACGCGGTCCTTGGCCGGGGCCACCCCGGGCGGCGGTCCGGGTTTGCGGGGCGGGGCGAACAGCTGAAGCTTCCCGGCCCGGTAGTCGTGCACCAGGTCCACCATGGTCCAGCGGGTGTAGCCGAAGCGTTGTCCGGCTTGGGCATGGGTGAGCCCGTCGACGAAGAACGCGCGCAGCGCCTCGTAACGGCGCTGGTTGACCTGCTCCGGCGCGGTGAAGAACTCCGCCCCGGCGCGTTGGGGTGATCCGCCTGTCATAGCGGAGTTCTACCAGGGCACTGTGGCTCCTCGGTTGATCCGTACGCCCCCGGTTCTCCACTCATGGACGGCCTGCGACAGCATCTGCGCTGGTCAGCGACAGGCTACCGAGATCGACTACTAGATGTCTCGACACGATAACGAATTGCAGAGCTGTGATTCGGTGGGCAGATGAACCCAAGGCAGTGCGGCGGATGCCTAGGCGGCGGTACTGACTTCTCCCATGCCAGAACACGGTCCGAGCCGGTGGCTGGGCATCCAAACCCGCGGGCGAGGTTGGGCTGAATCAGCTACGCGGAAATCCGCGCTAAGGGCTCGCGCTAAATCAAGTCAGCCCGGTTCGGGTGTGTCGTGGGTGGGGTGCAGGGTGTAGTTCCAGTCGCCGTGGAACTCGTCTCGGGTGATCGGGAGGGCTGCCATCTCGCGATTGCTGATCTTGATTCCGATCGGGTAGCTACCGGTGTCGAGGGTGGCGGTCACGGTCAGGCCGGTGGCGGTGGTGGTTGCCCCGATCAGCTGCAGGATGGTTTCGTGGCAGGTCAGGGGTCTGCCACGCCAGTTCATGGTGATCTGGGAGAACAACCGGTGTTCGATCGTGTTCCACTTGCTGGTGCCGGGAGGTAGGTGGCAGACGCTGATGGCCAGGCCGGTTTCGGCGGCGAATGCGGCCAGCTCGGTCTTCCAGGTGCGCCGCCGGTTGCCGTTGGCGCCACCGCTGTCCGCGGTGATCAACAGCCGGTCGGTGTCGGGGTAGGCGTGGCGGCCCTGGGTTGTCCACCAGGTCCGCAGGGTGTTCACCGCGCACGCGGCGGTCTCGTGGTCGGTACCCACCGACACCCATCCGGTGTGGGCGCCCAGGTCGTAGACGCCGTAGGGGATCGCCTTGCCGGCCTCGCCGATGAAGTCGCCGATGAAGTCGTGGACATCGACCTTCTCCGGGTCGCCGGCGGGTCGGTAGTCGCGGCCGGTGTTCTTGTACCGGCCGACGAGTTCTTTCTTCTCGCAGTCCATGCTGAGCACCGCCATCCCGGCGCCCAGGGCCGCGGCGACGGAGTCGTGGATGTGGCGGAACTGGGCATCGCGGTCGGGGTGCTGGGCGCCTTCCAGGGTCTTGGAGTTGGCCTGCAGGCTGTAGCCGGCCTCGTGCAGCAGCCGCCCCACCAGTGTCGCGGAGACCTGATGTCCCTGGCTGCGCAACTGCTCGGCCAGGCCCCGTAACGACTTCGACGTCCAGCGCAACGGGGTCATCGGGTCCCCGCGCGAGTCGGGGTCGACCAGCTTGTCCAACGCCGCGGGCAGGCCCGGGTCGTGTTCCTCGGCGCGTTTGCGCCCACCGCCGGGCCCGCGGGAGCGGCCCACCGGCAGCGGTTGCGGATCGTCGAGTTCGATACGGCCACGCCGCACCGTGTCGGGTGAGACCGCTACCGCGTCCGCGACGATCCCGACTCCACCCGACCCCAGCTCCCGGGCCTCGCTACCCAGCCAGATCCGACGCTGACGCTCGGTCAGGTGCGGCTTGACCGCGTCGTAGCGCCGCACCAGGGATTCCATGACCGCGGACATAGCACAGACGGTAGCCACCAAAAGGCCCAAAACTAGGTTATTTCGCTACGAGTCCTAAGGCGCCGAAGGCCCCGGTGGCCTAGTCAAAGGCAGTCGGCAGGCTGGGATCACGGTAATGATCCAAAGCAAGCCATAACTGCGCGCTGAGTACGCGGCCCTCCGACAGTGGCGGCAGCTCGTTCAGCGGGAACCACCCTACGTCGAGCGTTTCAAGGTCTTGAGCGGCGGCAACCCGGCTTTTCATCCGGCAAAGGAAGAACAACTTGTACACGGCCACGGGCAAGGCTGGGTGGTGGCCCTGGGCATCGCGGTCGTAGCAGGCGATCAGCTTCAGAACCTCTGCGTCGTAGCCGGTCTCCTCACGCACCTCGCGCAGCACCGCCGCGGTCGGAGTGTCCAGCGGATCAGCCCACCCACCCGGTAGCGACCATCGCCCGTCGGAGCGTTCTCGCATGAGCAACACCCGCTCCGCCTCATCGAACAGCGCTCCACGAACGTCGACCTTGGGCGTGGCGTAGCCCGTATCGCGGCCCAACTCGAGCCGCAGTTCGTCCTGATTCTGATCGCCCAGCACGGCCAACAACTCGATCGCCAAGTCGCGGACCTGAAGCCATCTGTGGGTGTCGAAGTCGCTGCCAGCGAACGTCAAGCCGTTCTGGCTGAGCGCCGACAGCGCGACAGCCGCACGGCGCACCCGTTCGACGTTCCTGATAGAGGGAAGGGCGGAGCGGCGGTCACCGGGCAGCGGCATGCACTGATCCAACACCAGAGCATCCCGAGCCGGCCGTGAATGATCACCACACTCGGGGATCGACAGGCCGGACGCGGGGTCACCGATATCGCCAATGCTCCACCGACTTCGTCGCTCGTACCTCGGGAGTGGGTCGGCCTCGTGGGGATGCGTCGGCAGTCAAGCGTCCGCGTCGGCGCCTCGGGGTCCCAAAGCGGCAGCGCCCTGCCGGAACGCATGCCGACGCTCGACCTGCTCGAGCGCCGATAACGCCGATTAGGACGAATTCTGTACACCGCGCTGACTGCTGGCGCGGCGGCGGGGGGAACCGTGGTCTGGTGGGGTCAGGTGACGGTGAATTCGGCCTGGAGGCCGTGCAGGTAGTGCGGATCGCCGTTGCCGGGCGCGTCGAGCCGAGTGGTGCCCTGGGGAAGGAAGTCGCCGGCGCCGTAGCGGCCCGGGGTGAGTCGGAGGAACACGGTGGCGGTCTGGCCGGGGTCGACCTCCACCGAGCCCAGCGGGGTGGCCGTCTGTGCCCGCTGTTCGGGTGGCAGGCGGAGCAACGCGGTGAACGGTTCGGTGACGCCATCGTCGATCCGGACGGTCAACACCTGGTGTGCTTCGCGGCCCTGGTTGTCGAGCGTGATTCCCACGGCACCGGACCGGGTTGTGGCGGGAATTCCCAGATAGGCGTTGTCGGTGGCGGTGATCTGGATCTGTTGGTAGCCGCACTCGCGCAGCATGTACTGATCGATGTTGCGGTCGGCGGTCTGGCGGTCGGGGGAGGTCAGGGTGGCGCTGTCGCCGGTGGCGGCGCCTTGCTGGGCCAGGGCGAGGAGTTTCTCCACGTCGGCCTTGATCGGCTCGGGAGCCGGTTGCATCGAGGCCAGGATCGGTTGTTGAGCGGCCCAGAAGTCCTTGACGATGGTCTGGATCTGCTCGGGCGTGCCCGATCCCAGCGCGGCGTTCAGCAGCACCCGGGCGGCGGCCGCATCGGAGTCGACCCACGCCGAGCACACGGCGTCGGTGCTGTTCGAGCGCGTCGAGGAGGCGGCGACGGATGCAGCAGAGAGCGGGGAGGTCGCGGTGGCCGAACCCGTTGCCCCGCTGCAGGCGGTGGTGGCGGCCAGCACGGCGAGCAGCGTCCCGAAGTGGCGGCAGGTGAGGCCGCGAAAGTGCCGGAAGGCCACCGACTCCCCCTCATCGCCGTCAGCGGCTCGACCACACCCAGCCTAGCGCGCTTCGATCCGCGCCGGCGGTGACGAGGTCGGCGGCCAGGAGGTTGGCGCAGGTGCGCTCGCCTCGCCTGAACAACTACCCCATAGCGCCGCCGGCGTGCGCCCGCGAGGCCGGCGTCGGACACCGCATCCCAGGGGAACCGCGACCTCGAGCAACTGGACACGGTCACCCGGCGACGGGTCGTTGGCTCGGCCCCCAGCGCTGGGCCTGTCCCTTACCTGAGATCCGTGAAGTGCTGGCGCTTCCGCGATCGTCAGCGCCCGCCGTGCGCCACCCCAGCAGCGTCGTTCCGGCGAATTCACCGCCTGTCCTGAGCTTTAGCTGCCCGCGGGGGAGGACCGTGTTCGCGCTCGACACGCTGCCCGTGTTCAGCGCGTCCGGGCCCCTTCCACCCGCCGCGACGGTCTGCGCTGTGGCGATGCTGTTGAGCGCGTCGGCCCACCCGGACGTGTAGCCGCCGTCGCGGGGGTCCGCGGCCGGCTAGATGCGCGCGCAACCGGCGTGGGCGCAGCCTTCGGATACGCCTGCGACGGCGACGCCGCCTAGGAGCCTCCTGAAATAGGCGGGTCTCGCGGGTCGGGCGGGGTCGTGTGTCGTGGCAGGAGTGGCCCTGGTAGCCCGGGTCGTGGGTGTGGTTTCGCCGAGGGCGGCCGCCGACGCAGGTTGAGTCCGGCCACTCGGTGGTGCAGCCACTGATCGTTGGCTGCGGTTCCGCGGAACCGCAGCCGGCGGTTGTGCCCGGCCACGAGCCAGGCGATCGAGCGTTCCACCATCGGCCGGTGCCGCCGGTAGACCGCTTGGAAGTCGGGGTCTTGGGCGCGGGCGCGGTGAGCGCGTTGCACCGCGTCCTGGGGGTGCAGGGTCAGTGACCGGCCGGTCTTGTTGGTGGTGCACTGCGCCCGCAGCGGGCAGCCCCGGCAGGCGGCGCCGAAGGTGACGTTGCGGGTCGGGGTGATCGGCCGGGTGACACCGTTCGGGCAGGTCGCGAACCCCAGCAGCCTCACCCGCGCCGACGACGGCCAGCACCGCCAATTCTCGGTCAAACGCGTTCATGGTGACGGCCAGCCCGACGGCGAGGTCTCCAACCTCCTGCCCGACTGCATCGGGATCGGTGACGTGATTGCCATGTCCCTGCCCCACGGCGACGTCGTGCTCGACGACGCCGGGCGCCCGGTGGTGTTCCTCAGCGCAGGCATCGGCGTCGTCCCCATGGCAGGCATGCTCTCCCCTCTGGTCAACGCCGGGAGCGGCCTGTCGATCACCTTGCTGCACGGCGACGCAGAGGAAGCCTCTTGCCCCTGCATCGCCAAGTTGTCGCGGACGTCCTCTCGTTGCGTAACGCGTCGCTACACCTGTTCTATGAGAACCAGGACTTCAGCAACGAGCCGGCCAGCAGCGTGCAGCAAGGGCTCATGGATCTCAACAAGGTCGACCTGCCCGAGGACGCCACCTACTACATGTGCGGCCCGCTGCGGTTCATGCTGGCCGTACGCAGCGCACTGATCGAGCGGGGCGTGCGGACGCGCGACATCCAGTACGAGATGTTCGGGCCCGACCTGTGGCAGGCCGACCTTCGACTGACAGCGCGGGGCAGATAGGAGATCGATGAGCGAGGCGTTGACCGGTCACCTCACGGTGTCTACCTGCATCGGATGCGGACGTCGCAACCGCGCTGCGGAGTGCCCTCAAGGTTGCGCCGACATCCCCCTCGACCTCGTCGACGGCGCTGCCCTCCAGGCGCTCGCGGCCGCCACCGAGTCGCGGGAAGTTCGCATCGCGCCGCTGCAGGAGTTGACCGAGACGGTGGCGGCAGGCGCGGTCCTCGACTGGCAGGCACTGCGAGAGCGGGCACGGGCCGCTCTGCGACTGCCCGCTCCAGATCTCCCCGACGTCGAGATCATCCAAGCGTGGGGCTGCCCGCGTTGTGGCCGCATCGACGCCCCCCAGCCCTGCCTCGGCATATGTGTGTTCCACCCCCGAACCGTCGCCGACGCCCGCGAGTACCGACAACTGGCTCCGCGCGCCGACCAGGCGGTCCACATCGACCAGGCTCTGAGCGGCATCGCCCGCCTCATCGCGGCCATCACCCCGCGGCCAGGCCGAGAAGAAGCCACCACCGCGGCCATGCGTGCCCAGGCACGTCACACCCTGGACCACATCGCCAGCTCGACCACATCGACCGGACCGGAACGAGACCCATGAGAAGCATTGATGAGCCATGAGCCTGGCCCTTCGGCCCGCACGCGGCAGTCTCGTCCGCTTTCAATGATTGCGGCCATCACCTGCAGCCCGGTGCCGACCGCGAGGGCCAGCAGCCCCTCACGCAGCTCGCCGGCCAGCTCGGCCAACGCCACGTTCGCCTGCTCGGGCACAGCAGGCCGACTCGTGTCGATCTCCTCGTTCTGGTAGGTCTTGCGCACAGCGGTCCCCTTCCTCGTGGTGTTCTTGGCGGTTCACCCGAGCGCCTACCGCAGGGCAGGACTCAGGCGGGGACCGCCACCTCAACTTCCACAAGACCCGGGACAACCTCCCGCAGGACTGCTCGACGGACTCGTCATTCCGTCCGGCGGTGCCCCGCCCACTCGATGAGCGCCGCGGTCAGGATCCGGACGGATCCGTCAGGGCCCCGCACGGTGGGGAGCTCACCCCGGTCGACGAGCGCGGCGACGCAGGGCACTGTCAGGCCCAGCCAGCGGCCCGCCTCGGGCAAGGTGACCGTGGCCTGCCCGTCGATCCCCATCACCGAGGCCACTGTCCCCTCTGTAGGCCGAGAGGTCCAGGGGCAATGCACATGCATTTGCATGAGCAAGCGTCCGCCATCGGGTGCGGCACGGACTACCCGCGCCCGCGGCGATCGTTGCGCGGAGATCGGCTCGGCGGTCTCATACACGAGTACGTGCAGGTCGCATGGGGTCACAGAACTCTCGGCACCCACAGGCGGCGGGGCCGTCACAGCGCGGGAGTACGCAAGGGTTCAGCTCCTGTAGGAACTCCTGCGGGTTCATCTCACGGAGCTTCATGTCCCGGGTGGTCGGCCCGACCTAGTAAGAGTGCGGCGCTGCGCGAACCCGGCATGCAGCCCGAGAGGGCGCCGCGCCCCCTGACCGCTGAGCGGTCGATCAGTGTTCGCCGATCAGCGCGAAGCCCTGACGAAACCATCTGGTCGCCCGGGTCGAAGGCGTCCTCTCGGACCGTCACGACCGAGGGGTGACCGAGGCTTCGAGCTTCGCCCAGCGGGCTCCGACCTCGGCCCATCCGGAACGGCTCGACAGCACCGCGATGGACGAGGTCTTCATCGGCCATCCCACCCCGCCCAGGTCGGCGACCAGCTCCTCCAAGCCGGGGTTGTGTCCGATGAGCAGCACCGCGCGAGCGGAATCCGGGAGCTTCCGGACGACAGCCAGCAAACTGCGCCCCGACGCCGCGTACAGACGATCATCGACACGCGACGGGGGAACGTTGTCGAGATGCTTGGCCACGAGCTTCCAGGTCTGCCGGGCACGTTTGGCCGATGAGCACACGACCAGGTCGATGTCGGCGGCGTTTTCCCGCAGCCACCGACCGGCCAGTGCCGCCTCCCTCCGCCCGCGCCCTGCCAACGGCCGGTCGTGATCGGCAACCCCGCCCGACCAGTCAGACTTGGCGTGGCGAAGCACGATCAGTCGGCGACGCATGGGCCCAGTGTGGACGAAGACCACCCTTGTCTGCAGGCGGCCGCACTGCACTCCGAGCAATCATCATCCCCGCACCTCGCCGCAGGGGCCGCGACGACGCGGCCCGCAGCCGCAGCGCGCGCTGGGCGCCACCGCCGCTCCCCCGACGCCGCACAACCGTTTCACCCACAGCCACTCAACAGTGCCCTGTGGGGTTCCAGAACGCGGCCATGGTGCCTGACCAGCGGTTTAGGCTGCCGTCTCGTACTCGTTGATCAGTCCGCCGAGGACTGGTCGGCGCCGGATCCTGCCATGAACCGCCTCGGGAACCGGTGATGTTGACCGCGGCGGCCGCAGCCGCAGCGCCCGATGCGGCCGCCGCGCGTTGTAGTGGTCGGCGTACACGGCAAGCACATGGCGCAGGTGCCGCTCACCGAAGATCAGCATCCGATCTGTGACCTCGGCTCGGACGGTCAACACGAAGCGCTCGGCGAAACAGTTCGCCCGCGGGCACCGCGGCGGGATCTTCACCACCGCGATGCCCGCGTCCGCCATCACCGCGTCGAACGACCTCGCGAACTGACCGGCCCGATCGCGGACCAGGAACCGGAACCGGGCGGTGTGGTCGCCGAGGTCCATGACAAGGTTGCGGGCCTGCTGGGTCGCCCAGGGCCCGTCGGGATGCCTGGTCACGCCCAAGACGTGCAGGTAGCGGTCGCCGACCTCGAGTGCGAACAGGACGTAGAGCCGCCGTAGCGTCACTGCGCAGTCGACATGGAAGAAGTCGACCGCGAGCATGCTGCAGGCCTGGGTACGCAGGAACTGCCGCCAACTGGTGTCGGTATGCCGCAACGGCGCTGGTGGGATGCGGTGGCGCTTCAGGATCCGCCGGATCGTCGAGGCACCGACGCGGTGGCCGAGCTTGAGCAACTCGCCCTGGATCCGCACATACCCCCAGCGCGGGTTCTCCCGCGCCATCCGCACCACCAAGGCGGCGAGGACGTCCTCGACCGGTGGCCGTCCGGTCCGGTTCGGGTAGGTCCATCTCCGGCGGATAAGGCGGCGATGCCAGCCCAGGATCGTGTCCGGAGTGACCAGACGATGGCAACGCTGTGATCAAGGCAGCCGACGCACGAGGGCGGCGAACACGGCCCGGTCCGCCCAGCCCATGCGCGGACGTGGGTTGGTGCGGCGCAGCACCGCGACCTCGTGACGCAGCACGAGGAGCTCGACGTCCTTGGTGGATGACGTTCGGGCCATCAGCAGGAGCAGTCCGAGCACTTGCCAGAAGATCAAGTACAGCAGCCTCAACGACACGTTGGGATCATGCCCAACCAGCGATCACCGCTGGTCAGCGCCCCAAGCCCGACTTCTGGCACCCCACATGCAACCCCGGTGAATGATCAAGGCCAGCGACAGCGCCAGGAAAACTGCGAAACACGAGTGGTAGTTGCGTAGCGCGGCAACCTCGAGCAATCCGTCGGTCACCGCGAGCCCGGCGGCCGGTCCGTCGGCCATTTGACACGGCAACGCGCGATCCTGATCTCCGAGGTTAAGTCGCAGCGGCTCGTCCTCAGGGAGATCCGGCGCAGATCAGCAGCCGGTCTCTTCCGGGTCGGGAGGCCTGGATATGGAGACGATCGCTCCACTTTCCGCATACCAGGTGATCTCGCCGAATTCGAAGCGGCTTTGTCGGCCGCGTCCATCGGGTGTGGGTTCTTCGGAGCAGATCGGGTAGCCGAGCTCGCCGCTCTCGGCGCCCATCTGCAGCCATAGCTCGCGAATCTGTCCGTGTACGACGTGCGCACCCGTCCGAGCGCTCCAGGAAATCGTGGACTCGACGACTTCCTTGGCCGATGCTGGTCGGTTACACGAGACCATCGGCGTGGGATCCGTGGCAGCTGTGGTCCCGTGTGCCGGACCATGCACCGAGCCGGCATAGTGACGACGGCGACCGGGGGATCGAGCGCAGGCCGTGTCCTCTTCATCCCCGGCCGGGAGTCCGAGCACGCCGGCTGCTCCACCGTAGGCCAGATAGACCGAGTTGATCGGGTTCATCGGGTTGATCGGGTTGATCGGGTTCGCGGGTTCATGGGCGGCGTCAAAGCTGCTCATATCACACCTTCACCCCGTAGACGACAACTTTGCCCGGCCCGATATACGAGTTGTCTTGCGCGTTCGGGGCGAACGTCGGTCGAAATACCTTACCGGCGGCCACGGTGGGCGGACAGAACTTTGCGTACAGGACCGGGCTCGCGTCCCGCCACAGCTCGGTAAGCGTACGGCCGTCAGGCCCTCCCGGGGTCGCGGAATAGCCGACAAGATAGCCTGGGGCTTTCTGCCACTGCCCGTCGAGCTGCGGATAGGAAACCCAGACGATGCCGTCCTGATTCCCGTTCGACGACACCGAGGCCGCTCCTCCGGGCATCCCTAAATTCGGCGCCTCAGTGCTGTGCGCGAAGGGCAGTACCGCCCGCGTTACCGGATCAGACTCGATCTCGTACACGATCCGCCGCAACCCCGGATCATACTTGAAGGCCTTCAGGTGATCCTTCTCCGCCATGTGGTAGATGCAGCCGGTTCCCGGCCAGTACACGGGATTTCCGTGGATGTTGCAGCCCCAGTGTTCTCCGCTGGCATAGTTGTCCAGCGCGCGCGGCGTCCGCGGATCGGTGTCCATGTGTTGGTTGTAGAACGCTTGAAAGCCCTCGCCGATGTGGGCGGGGTTCACGCCCGCGAGTGCCCAGTCGGGTGGCTGCTGCTCGCCGGGTGCGCTTTTGTCCTGTCGCAGCGTCATCGTCGGTGCGTCCAGGACGTAGATCCGCCCCTGCTTGCCGCCCATGATCAAGGTGTTTCCGGGCAGTAATGTCGGGCCGCCGGAGCCGAGGTCGGTGTCCCCCGGCTGTTCGGGGGTGCCGTAGCCGTCCCGCAGGAACGCGGCGTTCTGGGGGGTGAAGTGCCCGGCCAGGCGCAGGCCGGGCCATCCGGCGGTGGCTTGCAGCCGAACGATGCTGTCGCCCAGGTTGCCGAGATCCCCCGCGGGAGGACTTCCCGGCAGGAGCCCATCGTTGCCGGTGGCGAAGTAGATCGACCCGTCCGGTGCGCCCACCAGACCGGCCCCGGATTGCCAGATTCCCGCACCGGCGGCGCCGGAGGTGGTGCAGAAGGCCGCGACGAGCGCCAGGTCTGCGGTGCGATAACCGAACACCCACCCGTAGTAGGGCTCGTCGGGACCGCACCATTGGTCGCAGCTGAACGTGCCGAACGCGAGGTAGACCACGCCGTTGAGCAGCAGCAGCGCCGGCCGGTTTCGCTGGCAGCGGGGATTGAAGACGATGGTGCGTCCGGTATTGGGTCCGGTACCGGGCAGCGACGCGGCGATCCGGACCGGCGCGTTCGGCTTCTCCGCCCCGGTGGCGATGTCCACCACGTGCAGGTAGTTATCCCCGTCACCGGGTGTCCCAGGGTGGTTCGTGGAGGATCGGGCGACGACGTACATGATGCCCTGCTGGGCATCGATCACCGGAGTGCTGGTGATCCCGACGGCACCGATCGTTTCTCGACAGATCTCATCCGACGTCAAAATCCGGGCCGGTTCGAGCTGGCGCTGCCACACCGGTTGCGCGTTCGGTCGGTGGTCGTCGGCGTCGAAAGCGTACATCCTGTTGGTGGAGGTCGCGACATAGAACAGATTCCGGCGGCCCTGCCGGGTCGGCACATCCTCGACGTAAAGGACTTGCGCGTACACATCGCCCTCGACGTCTCGCTCGTACAACTTCCCGAATCGGCCGCCGCCGCCGACGACGCTCGGACTGAGAACCGTTTCACCTCCGTACGTGCCCGTCCGGCTGATGTCGTTGTGATGGGTGAGTACATTCACGATGTTGCCCCGGCCCCGGTCACATCAAATCCACGCCGGCCGCGGAGATCTCCACCCATGCCTGCTGAGGATCCGCACCCAGCTTCACGAACATGGACAGTCCGATGCCGAAGCCGACCGGCAGTCGGTTGCCCGCCGGGTCCCGTACCGGAAACCTGCTCAGTTGATTGACACCCGAGACAGCCACATTATCGTTGCCGGCGATCTTCGTCCGCCCGTCATAGACATGGACGTTCTGGATGACTCCCTGAGTTCCGGTGGAGAACAGGATGAGCGCCGCGTCCACCCGCATCCGAATATCCGTAATGATAACCGCCGTCGGGATGCTGATGTGATACCAGCCCTGCGAGTTCGGATGCTTGATCTGCCCAGCCCAGCCCACCCTGCCCACGGTCAGCGTGGGATCCTCCGGCTGGATGCTATGCCCATGCGCCCACATCGCCTGCGATATCGCCATACCCATCGACCCCTCTGCCCGTCGATCACCAGCGGAACCGGAACGCCGTCGCCGCGGATTCTCCATCCGCGCCGAAGCCGGAGGCAACGCCCCGACTGCGCCACCTGATCACGGGACCCTTCGCATCCGTCGATGTCCAGGCCGCTGGTCATGCTCCGGCCAGTTCCTGTATCCAGGTACCGCGTTCGTGACTGCCTCAGACCCGAATCCGCGAGTACAGGCGCGACACGGGGTACACGACATCAACTACGTGATGGCCGTGTCCTGCGATGCCCGGTTCAGCACCCCGACCGGACCGCGGCGTGCCGACGAACTTGCCGCCTCGGCGCCGAAAACCGGCTGGCAGCGGCTGTCGTGCGGCGACGGGAGCAAGGGCTGGCGTCTCTACGACTGGCTGCTGCTGGACCCCGGCTCGCACGTTGCTGGCCAGCACCTGCTGCTGGTCCGCCGCTCCATCTCCCAGCCCAGCGAGCTGGCCTACTGAGGCTTATTCACGGCCTGGGGAAGTAGTTTCCGGGCCCGGCGTGTCGCAATAGGCGGCGGCCCACTTACCGCAAGAATTGGGTTTCCACAAACCAGCCTGCCGTAAGCGAGCCGCCGAGAATGTACTATACCACCGGGTTCTCCCGTTGTGAGATCGAGGATCTGTGCGCGTTGGTCGCGGAGATCGAGTCGTCTGTTCCGGTGGCGGATCGCCGGGACTGGCCACCGATCCTGGGTTTGGGAAATTCGGTGGTCGTCACGCTGACATATCTGCGACGGAATCGGGTGCAGTGGGAGTTGGCCGAGACCTACGGTGTGTCACAGTCGACGATCAGCAGAGCCATCTCTGCGGTCACTCCACTGCTGGCGCGGGCACTGGCAATGCCAGGGAGATGAGTGGTTTCGGCCTCTGTCTGGGGGCTGCTCGCCGCGGTCACGTTGAGTGAGGTCGATCGGCAGGCCCTCCTGCGACAGCCGGGCGACCTCTGGTGTGGGTGGTTCGATGTGATCGGGGCGTGTTCGGCGTGGCGTGCCGGGATGGGTGGAGGCTCCCGGTAGAAGATCAGGTGTATGAAGCCGATCTTCGTCCCTGGAGCCTCCGCGTGTCTTTCTACCCGGTCTCGTCCTGGCCCGCGATCCCCGGTGTGGAGATTCCCGGTGTAGATCAGGCGGCGGTGATGGTGGCCGTCCCGGTCTCGGCGCTGGCCTGGCCCGTGCGGGCGGATTCGGGCGGTGAAGGCCGATCGGCGCTGGTGGTCGCGGGGCCTTCACGGATCACGGCGGGCGATCTGGTGGCCTGGTGCAAGGTTGTGGTGGTGGCGCCGGCCCTGCTGCGCCGGGATGGGCGGGTCCAAGCCGAGGGCCGCCCGTGTGATCACGCCCGGCTCGGGGCCGCGGAGCAGGAACTGGACCGCCGCTGCGGGCCGGGGACGATCGAGCGGATCGCCGCGGGGGTCCACCCGACCGGGAAGATCAAGGCCGTGGCGCGGCGGGAGATGAGCGTGGCGTTCACGATCCGGGCGGTGCTGCTGATGACCTTGATGCCCGACGCCGACGCCCGCGAGGTGCTCACCACGCTACTGGGAGAGCTGGTCGAGGTGCCGTGGCAGCGGGCGCACACGGTGCCCTCGGGCACGGTGCTGTCCACCTGGCGGACCGCGATCGGCCCGGCACCGCTGCAGGAGCTGCAGCGGGAGTTGCTGGCCGCGGTCGTGGCCGAGCACCGCCCCGATGGGCTGTTCGCGGTGGAGGTGGGCGGCGGGCTGCGGCTGGGCTCCATCGACGGCACCGTGACCCGGATGCCCGACACGGCGGCCAACCGGGCCGTGTTCGGCACCGCCGGGGCGGCCGAGACCGGCTACCCGCAGATCCGCCACTTGCACATCTCCGACGCGCTCACCCGCGCCACCCTGGCCGTGGTGACCGGCCCGGCCGGTGGGGACAAGGCCGAGGCCGAGCAGGCGCTGCTGGACCGGGCCCTGGCCGAGCAGCCCGACGTGTTCGGCCCCGACCGGTTGTGGATCATGGACCGGAACTTCCCCGGGGTGGCGCGGATCAAGGCGATGCTTGCCACCGGCAGCCACGTCCTGATCCGCGTCAAGTCCGACATCCGGCTGCCCCGTATCGGCGGGTTCGCCGAGGACGGGTCCTACCTGGCCCTCCTGTCCGGCGGCGGGACCACCCTGACCATGCGGGTGGTCGAGTACTACGTCACCCTGGACGGACAGACCACGCCCGAGCTGTTCTGCCTGGTCACCGATCTGCTCGACCACACCACCCACCCGGCGCATCTACTCGCCGATGCCTACCGGTGGCGGTGGGACGGATCCGAGACCGCCCTGCGGGAGGCCAAGTCGGCCATCCACGACGCCGGCCCGGCGACCGGGGCGATCCTGCGCTCACACACCCCGAACCTGATCCGGCAGGAACACGCCGCCTGGATCGTCGCCACCGAGCTCGTCCGCGTCACCACCCGCTCGGCCGCCACCATTGCACAGCCGTTCCGGAAAGGCCCACGCACCGGTCAGGCCGTCGCGGCCCGGCACCTGTCGTTCACCACCGCCCGCCGCACCCTGATCACCACCGTCCGGGCTGGCGCCGCCACCGCCTCACTACCCGCACCCGCCCGGGCCGCCGCCCACCACACGGCCCTGGCCGTGATCGCCAGCGCCCGCGTCACCACCGACCGGCACCGCCACCGCGACCACAAGATCAAAACCAGACAGCCGTTTCCCCACGCCCCCCGCGGCATCACCACCCGCACCGCCCCCGCCCACGTGCACGTCTGCGGCACCACCGCGGCCTGACCCCCGCACCGTCGCGTCCCTCGACCAGAACATCACCACCCCGGGCGGGAACCCGGCGCACCCGGCCAGACCGCCGGGCCACCACCACGCCCCCCGACCGCTATCACCCTCCGTACACAACTCGAAGATCACCACGAGGGTCCGCCGCGCCGCGAACTACCGAATCTCCCTGGCATTGCGGGCACTGGCCCGCTTCGTGCCCGTGGCCGAGGAGTTGGTGCCCGGACGGCAGTACATCGTGGACGGGACACTGCTTCCCTGCTGGTCATGGGCCACCCACCCGGGTCTGTATTCGGGCAAGCACAAGACCACGGGCATGAACGTTCAGGTCGTATGCACCCTCGACGGCGAACTCGTCTGGATCTCCGATCCGATCGAGGGCGCCCGCCACGACGTGTTCTGCCTGGACGAATCCGGGGCTCTGCACACGCTCGATCCCCGTGACTGGACAGGCGACAAAGGTTACGTCGGCCGAGGCATGATCACACCCATCAAGAAGATCCCGGAGCTTGAACTGCTCGACTGGCAGAAAAGCTTCAACACCGCCATCAACCGAACCCGCGCAGTGGTCGAGCGCGTGATCGCCAACCTGAAGAACTGGCGAATCCTCCACACCGACTATCGACGCCCACTCGACAGCTTCGCACACGACCATTTCCGCTGCCATCGGACTGCTGTTCTACTCACTGGCCTGAATAAGCCTCAAGACCCCGGCGATCTCGTCACGCAGCGCCTCGGCGTCGGCCCGGGTGCCGTGCACCATCAGGCACCAGTCATCCGCGTACCGGGCAAGCCGGTAGTTGGGAAGACCGTGGGCGCGACGTTTGGCCCGCTGCCAAGGGCTGGCGGCGGGACCTCCTGGTCCTGCAGCGATATGCTCGTCGAGGACCGACAACGCTACGTTGCTGAGCAGCGGCGACAAGATCGAACCCTGCGGAGTACCGGCGGTGGTTTCCCGCAGCGCGCGATCCTCGCCGAGGATGCCCGCCTTGAGAAATGCCTTGATCAGGGTCAGGACGCGTTTATCCCCGATTCGCTTGCGCACCCGATCCAGAAGGGCCGAATGCGAAATTTCGTCGAAGCAGGCTTTGATGTCGCCCTCCACGACCCACTCGTAAGAGCGGGATGTCAGATGACGCACCTCGGCCACCGCGTCATGAGCCCGTCGCTTCACGTTCCACTGTGCACCATCACGATCACGCACGGTCCTTCGCCGACCCGCCGGAACCTATGCGGGACCAGCCCGGAGTACCCGACGCTCTCCCGCGGCCCGAGCCGGGTGCGCGTGCCCTGCGCGGGGCCCTACACCGACGCCCCGAACACCGCCCCGCTGCCCGACCCCTGACCCGGCTTACCAGCCCGGTGATCACCGGTTCGGCGCAGCACCGTGACCCGGGTCGGGTCGGGGCGCGGCTCCTGGTGCGGCGGCGATCGGCTCAGTGAAGACTCTGGCCTTAGCCCGCAGCGCTGGGAGACGGACCTTGGAAACGACGCTGGAGCGGGTATAACCTCCGAATCGTGGCGGAACCGATCTCAGCCGAGGCCGAGGCTGCCGTAGGCCCCCTGCTGCCTAAGGCCCCGACGGGGATCCGCGGACTCGACGAGATCACCCGGGGCGGTCTGCCCCATGGCAGGTCGACGCTGGTTACGGGCGGCACGGGATCCGGCAAGACGCTGCTGGGGTTGCATTTCCTCGTCGCTGGCGCCCGGGAGCATGGCGAGCCAGGCGTGCTGGTCACCTTTGAGGAGTCGGCAGAAAAGGTGAGCGCCAACGTCGCCTCGCTGGGCTTCGACCTCGACGGGCTCCAGCGGGACCATCTGCTGGTCGTGCATGCCTTGCGAGTGAACCCCTCTGAGCTGGTCGAGACGGGGGAGTTCGACCTCGAGCCGCTGTTCCTCCTTCTCGGCGACACCATCGAGCGTATCGGGGCGAAGCGTGTCATGCTCGACACCGTCGAGTTGCTGTTCAGTGCGTTCCAGGAGCAGGCAATCGTGCGGGCGGAGCTCGGCCGCCTGTTCCGCTGGCTCGAGGACCGGGCAATCACCGCGATCGTGACCGGCGAGCGGGGCGGCAGCGGCCTCACACGCCACGGGATCGAGGAGTACGTGTCTGACTGCGTGATCGTTCTCGACCATCGCATACACGCAGAGATTTCCACGCGCCGTCTCAGGGTGGTCAAGTACCGCGGGTCGGCGCACGAAACCAACGAGTACCCCTTCTTGATCTCGGCCCAGGGATTCGTCGTACTGCCGATCACGTCCGTCGCTCTCGACTATGGCGCGCCCGAGGAGCGGATCTCGACAGGCGTGGCCCGCCTTGACCACATGCTGGCCGGCGGTCTGTTACGGGGATCGACCGTCCTGGTCAGCGGGACCGCGGGCACAGGCAAGACCACGCTCGGAGCGAACCTCATCGACTCCGCGTGCGCACGGGGTGAGCGGGCGCTGCTGGTCCTGTTCGAGGAATCACCCGACCAGGTCATCCGCAACATGCTATCGGTGGGGCTCGACCTGCGGCGCTGGGTCGAGGCGGGCCTGCTGCGCATGTGGGCGGCCCGGCCAACAGCGTTCGGGTTCGAGGCGCACCTGGCGATTTTGGCCCGGCTGATCGAGGAGGTCACGCCGTCCGTCGCCGTCCTCGACGGGCTCGCCAGCCTCGCCGATGGGCCCACCGGCCCCGAGGTGACCTCGATGGTGGCGCGCCAGATCGACCTGTTTAAGGCTTCGGGGATAACCGCATTGGCGACGACGCTGGCTGACGACGAGACAAGCGCGGCGGGCATGTCCTCGTTGGTGGATACCTGGTTGCTGCTGCGCAATTTCGAGTCGAACGGTGAGCGTAACCGGCTGCTGTTCGTGCTGAAGTCGCGGGGCAGCGCCCATTCGAACCAGGTGCGGGAGTTCGTGCTCACTGACCGCGGCGTCCGGCTCGTCGACGTGTATGTGGGCCCGGACGGCGTCGTGACCGGCTCCGCTCGCCTGGTGCAGGAAGCCCAGCAGCGCGGCGCGGAGCTGCAGCAAGCCGAGGACCTTAGCCGTCGCCGGCGCGAGCTGCGGCGGGGCATCGTGGACGGCGAGGCAAAGCTCGCTGTACTGCAGGACGAGGTCGCCGCGGACAGGGCCGAGCTCGAGCGGATCGCCGGGCGCGAACAGCGTCAGGCGGCCGACGCCGAGGCGGACCGGTCGGCGCTGGCCTCGCAGCGCTGGGCCGATTCGGCGCCGCGCGACGAAGCGCCGCGCGACGCAGGAGGGCAACGATGACCCGAGCCGGCAACGCCGATGCAGGAGCCAAGGCACCGGCGCCCGCCAGTGAGACCTGGGAGCTGCGACTCTATGTGACCGGGCGCTCGCCCAGTTGCCTCCGCGCGATCGAGAACCTGCGGCTTGCCTGCGAGCAGCACCTGGCGGGGCGGCATCGCATCGAGCTCGTGGACCTGCTGGAGAACCCGAGCCGGGCGGCCGACGACCAGATCCTGGCGGTGCCCACGCTGGTCCGGCAGTACCCGCTGCCCATCCGGAAGATCGTCGGCGACCTCTCCGACACCGACCGGCTCCTCGCCGGGTTGCAGCTTCGAACGTGAAAGGGCGAGGCGATGTGACCGATATCGCCGCGGACCCTGGCTGGTCGCTCACGCTCCACGTCAACGGCGCGTGCCGCATTCGATCCAGCGGATCGACAGCGGCAGCGGCGAGGGGGTGTTCATGTTCAGCGGCGCCGGTCGGCCGTACCGGCTGATGGTCGGGGGCCCGGGGCTAGCTGATGATCCTGCCGGCCGGGGTGACCAAGGGCGCCGGCCTGCTCGAGGCGCTCGGCGATCGTGGCCTTCGCAGTACAGTACAATCGCGCTCGGCGCCGATAACGACCACAGCCTGCTGGATGTCTGCGAGATCGGGTGGCCGTCTGTGGCTGAACCGGGCAGGGCAAGTCGTTCCTGGCCGGCTGATCAGCGAACGGTCTTCTGGAACCCCCGCAGGCACCGCTGGGCGATGCGGGCGGGGCGGAGTGCCGGGGTCGCGTGCGGTGTCGCGGATCTCGCGGAGATCCCGGTATGGCAGGACGCACACGCCGCTGGCTGTCTGTGCGTTGTGGCGTGCTCAGCTCAGCCGGCGTAGGAAGGGATCCCTCGGCTCTGCCGGGGTGATCTGCACCCGCACGTCCACGCACCAGACGCCGTCCTCCCTGGCGACGACGGGGTTGAGATCCAGTTCGCTGACCTCAGGAAGATCATCGGCAAGCCTGGAGACCCGCAGCAGGGCATCAGCGAGCGCCGCGGTGTCCACCGGCGGTGCGCCCAGAGCGCCGAACAGCCGCGGCGCGGCGCGCGCCGCGTGGAGCATCTCGTCGGCGTCGGCGTCGGTCAGTGGCGTCAGCCGGGTCACGTGCTCGCCGAGCAAGTGTCCCGGCGCCCCGCCGGACCCGAACACGACCAGCGGCCCGAACACGGGCTCCTGCACGACGCCGATCAGCACCTCGAAGCCGCCAGTCAGCATCGGCTGGACAAGCACCCGCTTCAGCCTGGATCCGAAGTCGGCTGTCAGCGCGCGGAAGCCCTCGGCCACTTCCTCCGGGGTGCGCCGATCGAGCGTCACGTCCCCGGCGTCAGTCCGGTGCACCGATCCCTCGGCCTCCGCCTTGAGCACGACGCGGCCGCCGAGCTTTGCCGCAGCCTCGACCGCTTCCTGCTCGCTGGCCGCTGACATCGTGACAGCCAGCGGGACGCCGTAGCAGGACAGCAACTCGGCTGCCTTCGCCTCGGGCATCCAGCCGCCCGCTGGTGAGCCGGCCAGAAATCCGGTGACCAGGGCGCGAGCGTCGGCCGTGCGCAGTCCGCTCAACTCGGGGATCTCGCCCCGCCGCCGGCTGCGCCAGGCCTGGTACCGGGCCGCGTGGCCGAGCGCGCGGGCCGCGCTCTCCGCATCGGCGTAAGCCGGCACTCCGGTGACGGCAGCGGCCGCCTCGTCAATGATTGCCACCGCCGTCTCCTCCTCGTCGATGATTGCAGCCGCCTCCTCGTCAGCTGCCGCCGCGTCGACGACTGTGAGACCGCTCGCCGGTCTGGTGTCCGGGCGTCGGCCGGCTGGCGGCTGCGCCACCGGCAGGCGCTTGAGCCGTTGCACGGACTCTGCCCGGTCGAGCATGGCGACAGCGAGCGGCTTGCCGATGACCGCTTCGGCCGCCGCGGCACTTAGGTCGGAGATGGCCGTCGGCACCACCACGGCGAGGATCGCGTCGACGTCGTCGTCAGCGGCTACTTCCTCCAGGCAAGCGCGGAAGGCATCGGTCGTCACCACCGGGCTGGTGTCCACCGGCCCGGTGACGACGGCACGGGTGGGCAGCAGTCCGCGCAGCTTGCGCCGCGTGGCCGCGCCGAGCCGCACGACCTGCAGGCCGCAGTCACCGCACGCGTCGGCGGCCAGCACCCCCGCACCGCCGGTGTTGGAGATGATCGCGACCCGGTTACCCGCGGGCAGCGGCTGGCAGGCGAGCAGCGCCGCGGTGTCGATGAGCTCGCCGAGACTCGTGGTGGCGATGATACCCGCCTGCTCGAACAGGGCCTCCTGGGTGGCCAGCGGCGTCGCGGCCGCCGCGCTGTGCGAGGTCGCCGCGCGCTGGCCCGCCGGCGACCGGCCGCCGATGACAGTCAGTACGGGTATCCGCTGCGCGACCCGGCGGGCCGTGCCGGCGAACTTGCGCGGGTTGCCGAAGGACTCGACGTACAGGACCGCTATCTGGGTCACCTCATCCTGCGCCCACCAGGTCAGCAGGCTATTAGGGGACACGTCGTATTTGTCGCCGACCGAGGCGAAGGAGGACACGCCGATGCCGAGTCTGGACATCTGCTCGAGCAGCGCGATCCCCACGCCGCCGGACTGCACGACGACGCCAGCGACGCCGGGTAGCGGGTGGCCGGCGGCGAATGTCGCGTCCAGGCCGATCCAGGGCATGATGACGCCGAAGCAGTTAGGCCCGACCAGCCGCATGCCGTACTGGCGGCAGATGGCCAGCAGTTCAGCGCCTGCGGCGCCCAGAGCGGAAGTTATCACTATGAGGGCACTGACCCCGTTGCGGCCGCATTGCGCAGCCACTTCGGGTAGGGCGGAGGGCGGCACTGCGATCACCGCCAGGTCCACCTGCCCGGGCAGGTCACTGACCGATGCCACGCAGGGCACTCCCTCGATCGTCCGGGCATGCGGATTTACCGCATAGACCGGCCCGGTGAAGCCGCACGTCACGATGTTGCGCAGGACGGCCCGGCCGACGGTGCGGGGGCGCCGGCCCGCGCCCACCACGGCGACCGATCGCGGCTGCAGCAGCGGGCGCAGGCTCGCCACATCCGCCCGGCTTTCCTTGCTGGCCACGGTCGCCAGGTAATTGTCTAGTCGGTAATTGTCTTCACCATCGGGCAGCGGGAAGGTCAGCTCGACCACACTGCCGGAAATCCGCCGCTTCACGGGCAGGCCGACGTCCGCGAACACCCGGAGCATCGCCGAGTTCGCCGCCAGCGTCTCCGCGGTGAACGCCCGCAGGCCGCGCTGTCGCGCCTGCCAGACCAGGTGCTCGAGCAGCAGGCTGGCGATACCGCGGCCGTGCATGTCATCAGGGACGGCGAACGCCACCTCCGCGACGCCGGGCTTCCCGGCGAGCTCGTAGGCGCCGACGCCGACCAGCCGGTCGCCCTGCCAGGCGAGCAGCGCCGCGTGGTCGGAGTCCGGCCTGCGGCACACCCGCTTGGCTTCCTGCTCGGCCGCGTTCGGGCTCAGGTTGAAAAACCGCAGGTAAATGTTGTCCGGTGACATGGCGGCGTGCATCGCGCGTACCGCCTCAAAATCCTGCGCCCGGGCCGACCCGATCTCGACCGTGCTGCCGTCGGTCAGCAGCGCGTACATGGCCACGCCCGGCCTGCTCACCAGGCCGCTCCGGCTGGCGACACAACGAACACCGGGCAATGCGCGTGCCCGCAGCAGTAGCGGCTCACGGACCCGTGCACCGGGTGCTTCACCGCGCCGGTCCGCCGCTGGCCCGGGGCCTGCCGGTGCCATTGCACGACCCGGCGGCACCCGCTCGGCGGCGAGTCGCTTCGCAGTTCCTCTCGCCTGTCCCGGGACGGCTCATCGGTCCCTTCCTGGGTAACTCGACTACGTCACCAAGGGCTGGAGCGACGTACCGGGAACCGCCCCGACTGCAACCGCGCCGAGATGATCAGAACCACTGCTACGAATTTGACCATACGCTCAGCGAACAACCGGGGCAACGAGCGCCGTGCCACGGTCAGCTCGGACATCCAGGCGTGTCGGGATATCTTGGCCGAAACGGACTGTTGCAAGTCGAAGAGCCTGACGGCACTATCCACGGCACCCACCCTTACCTCAGGGCGACGCGCAAAGTCGTTCTTGCTGGTCAGCGGCTGTTTGACTGACTCGCAGTTGGTTGGGGCCGGTGGACGGGTGGCCTGGTGTTCTGAGTGATCAGCCACGCTCGGGGTGACGATGAGTAGCCGGAGACCGGTTGGGGGGTCTGCCCCGAGGGCGGTCCCGGGGCCGGTGTCGATCACCGCCAGTGATGATCACGGAGTGGTCGCGGTCGGCGCGTCTCCGGGAAATGGGCAACGGAGCCCCGTAGGACGAGGACTTTCTGAGGATCTTCGTTTGATCGGTGGCTCCGTTGCCCGTGCAGTCTGTCATTCCCGGCGGGTCCGTCGCGCCGATGGTAGGTGCCGGGCCGGCCGCCGGGCCGGCGGCGGTGGAGGTCCTGGTCGGGCAGGCCGGGGTGCTCGACACGATGCTGGCGGGGGCTGGCGCGCAGGGGTTGTTGGAGTGTTTCGCGGCGATCGACGATCCGCGTGACCGGCGCGGAATCCGCCACTCGCTGGTCTCGATCCTGGGGCTGTGCACGGCCGTGGTGACCTCGGGGCAGCTGCTGTTGGATGACATCACCGCGTGGGTCAGCGCCGCCGACCCGCAGGTGTTGGCCGCGTTCGGGTGCCGCCGCGACGCCGAGGGCCGTTTCACCCCGCCGCACCCGGACACCGTGGAGCGGGTGTTCGCGCTGCTACCGGCCCAACAGGTGGCCGATGGGGTCGGGACCTGGCCGGCCGCTCGCGCCGGGGTCGGCCCGGTCGCCGCGCCGACCGGCGGGCCGGGGTGGTTGCCGGCCGGCTACACCCGCATCGCCGCCACCATACGGAAGATCCACAACGATCCCCACCTCCTACTCACCATCCTCGGCCTGCGGCAACACCTCGAAACCCTGTGGGGTTCCAGAACGCGGCCACGGCACGTGACCTGCGGTTTCAGGCTGCGGGTTCGTACTCACAGATCAGTCCGCCGAGGACCGGTCGACGCCGGATCCTGCCGTGGATCGGTCGGGGACAGGTGTCGGTGGGCGTGGTGGTCGCAGCCGGAGCGCTCGATGCGGCCGCCGCGTGTTGTAGTGCACAGCGTAGGTCGCCAGCACTCGGCGGAGGTGTCGCTCCCCGAAGATCAGCATGCGGTCGGTGAGTTCGGTGCGAATGGTCAACACGAACCGTTCGGCGAAGCAGTTCGCCCGCGGGCAGCGTGGCGGGATCTTGACCACCTCGATGCCCGCATCCGCGAACACCGCGTCGAACGAGGCCGTGAACTGTCCAGCGCGATCGCGGACGAGGAAGCGGATTTGCGCGACGTGGTCGCCGAGATCCATGACGAGGTTGCGGGCGTGCTGGGTGGTCCAGGGCCCGTCGGGGTGCGCGGTGACGCCCAGGACGTACAGGGAGCGGTTGCTGACCTCGATCACGAACAGGACGTAGAGTTACCGCGCAGTCGACGTGGAAGAAGTCGACGGCCAGCATGGTGGCGGCTTGGGTGCGCAGGAACTGCCGCCACCTGGTGTCGGTATGCCGCTCCGGTGCCGGTGGGATCCGGTGGCGCTTGAGGATCCGGCGGATCGTTGAGGCGCCGATGCGGTGGCCGAGTTTGAGCAGTTCACCCTGCACCCTGCGGTATCCCCAGTTCGGATTCTCCGTGGCCATCCTCACGACGAGCGTGGCGATGATGTCTTCGATGGGCGGGCGGCCAGATCCATTCGGGTAGGCCCATCTCTTGCGCACGGGCAGAACGCAAAGCTGCAGCTGAGCGTTCTGCTGGCGCCCGCGGAGCCGGTGGATGGGCTCTATCGGCATCCTCAGCACCGTCGTCGGTCGCGGCGGGTCGATCCTCTCGGCGGCGGTAGTGTCTAGTGATTACTGCCGCACTGTCTACGAGCCTGTGTCGCGTGATCGACTCATCTTCATGTGTGTCAGGGCTCATCGTGCCCGTTCCCCGTGGCAGTGGAAGAAAGTGCGACACGCGCGGCGAGAAATACTCGACACTCGGGACGTGTGCTCGTAGCGTGCGCGCTCGGAGGTGAGGCGGGTGAGCCAGGCCAGCCGGCTGCGGGCATTGGAGGCCGAGGGGTTGCTGCATCCGCGGGCGGACGCGGTGACCGCGGAGCTGTTCGCCCACGGCGGGTTCTTCCTCGCCGCGGACAAGGTGCAGGTCAAGTACGAGATGCTGCGCGCTCATCTGCTCGACGGAGCGTCGGTGACCGCGGCGGCGGCCGCGCACGGCTACTCCCGGGCCGGGTTCTACCTGGTCACGGCGGCATTCGAGCAGGCCGGGATGAACGGGCTGCTCGACGACAAACGCGGCCGCCGCGGCCCGGTCAAGCTCACCGCCGAGATCGTGGAGTTCCTGCAGGCCGCGCCGCCGGACCGATCCGGCGCCGAACTGGCCGTGCAGGTCGCCGACCGGTTCGGGGTGGTGCTGCACCGACGCACCGTGGAACGGGCCCGGCGGCGGTGAGCGCGCCTGCGCTGGTCTCGCCCGGGCACCGGTTCTGGCCGGTCGGGGAGGCGGCGCAGGCCGACTACGAGATGTTGCGGACGCACGTGCTGGCCACCGGCGCGGCGCCGGACAGCCTGATTGCCGCGCGGTTCGCCCGCCGCGGGATGGCGGGGCTGATCGCCTGGCCGAGCGCCGAGCCGGTCTTCGACGCCGTACTGCTGAGCGCGCACCGTCCACCGTGGACACCGCACAACGATCCCCGGCTCGACGCGTTGGCCGACGCCTTCGCGCTGCTGCTGAACACCGGCCGCGCCGGCGCGGCCGCTCCCACCGCCACGCTCACCGACATGATCAAAACGACATGATCAAGGAGTTGCCCGGATGAGGGTCGCGCTCTACGCACGGGTGTCCACCGAGAGCCAGCAGGCCCGGGGCACCATCGGTTCCCAGCTCGCGGTGCTGCGCGAACGGGTCGGCGCCGAGGGCGAGGAGGTGGTCGCGGAGTTCTGCGACGACGGCCATTCCGGGGCCCGGCTGGACCGGCCCGGGCTGGACGCGCTGCGCGACGCCGCCGAGGCCGGGCTGATCGAGCGGGTCTGGTGCCTGTCGGCGGACCGGCTCGCCCGCGTCTACGCCTACCAGGTCATCGTGCTCGACGAACTGGCCCGTCACGGGGTGAGCGTGCGGTTCACCGACGCCCCGCCGATGGATGACGACCCGCAGGCCAAGCTGCTCACCCAGGTCCAGGGCGTGATCGCCAAGTACGAACGAGCCAAGATCGCCGAACGGTAACGGCGCGGGAAGCTGTTCCGCTCCCGCGCCGGGGAGGTGCTGGCCTGGCGCGTCCCCTACGGCTACCGCCGCCAGCCCCGCGACGCGCACGGCCCGGCGCGGCTGGTGGTGTTCGAACCGAAGCAGCGGTGGTGCGGCGGATCTTCCACGACGCCGCGGCCGGCGGGTGCTCCCTGCGGGAGATCATCCGGCGGCTCGCCGCCGACCAGATCCCACCCCCGGCCGGCCGCGACCGGCTCTGGAGACCCTCCACGCTGAGCAACCTGCTGCGCAACGAGGCCTACATCGGGCGGGTCTACGTCAACCGCACCGAAGCCATCCCCGACCCGCGCCCCGGCAAGCGCAGCAAGCAGGTCCCCCGCCCCCGCGAAGACTGGATCCCGATCGCGGTGCCCGCCATCGTCGATGACCAGACCTTTCCAGGCGGCCGGGCGGGTCAGCCGCGACAACAGCCAGTGGACTCCACGCCGGGCCGAACCCGGGCAATGGCTACTGCGTGGCCTGGTCAAATGCGGGGTCTGCGGCGTCGGCACGAACTGCCACAAGAGGCGTGGCCGCAACGGCGCCTGGAACCGCTACTACCACCGCCGCAACCACGACACCGCCGCAACCACGACCCGATCAAGGCCGGCGGGGACGACCGGCGCTGCTCCGAGCGCAACATCCGTTCCGACGCCCTCGACACGTTTGTGTTCGATCAGGTCCGCGCCGCCCTGTTGCGCCCCGAGGTGCTCACCGCCGGCGAGCAGGCCCTCGCGGTGCGCACCGCTGCCCCCGACGACGAACTGCTCGCCGCCGAGCTGGCCCGTCTGGACCGCAAGCTCGACGCCGTCGATGCCGAACGCCGCCGCCTCATCGACCTCTACCAGGCCGGGCTGCTCGAGCTACCCGAGCTGCAACGCCGTGCCACCGAGGTCGAGCACCGCCGCCGCGACCTGGACCAACGTCGCGACGCCGTCACCACGCAACGCCAGGAGCTGACCCGCGACAACCAGCTCCGCCGTCGCGTGCGCGACTTCGCCACCCGGGTCCTCGCCGTGATCGACACCCTCGACTTCGACCAGAAACAGACCCTGCTCCGCCTCATCGTCGAAGAAGCCACGTCACCGGCTGGCACGTCCAAATCCGGCTACGGATCCCCCTCGACGACAACCCCGACGGCCCACCCCGACCGCCGAACCCCAACCCGGGTCCCGACCGGCCCGGCCCGATGTCAACCGAAGACCGTCTGCGTTCACTTGGTAGCCAGGCGGTGGACCTACCCGAACCGGCCCGGCCGCCCACCGGTTGACGATGTCATTGCAGCGTTGGTGGAGCGGATGGCGCGGGAGAACCCACGGTGGGAGTACAGCCGAATCCAGGGCGAACTGCTCAAACTCGGTCGCCGGGTCGGCTGGGAGAGCCGAGAACCGTGTCACGGCATCTGACCAGCGCTTTCGAACCTGCCGACCTCGATGTCACCGTCCATGGCGGGCGCACATGAACATCCGCCGCCGCCTTCCGACTCGCGCGTCTGCTGGTCGCCCGTGTGCTATCAGACAGGTTGCTCGTGCGCGCCAACGGGCTGGGCATCGATCGGGACGCCGCTGTCGACTTACGGAGGGTCGAGTCGACCTCGCGGAATCCCTCCGCACCGGCGCGCGGCAGACCGGGTGTCGGTGCGCTGGGGTCACGAACGGGCGGGTAGAACTCTCGCAGCTGCCGGTCGAGGCCGGCGACTGCGCCCACACGTCAACTGCGAAACTCCGACCGTTCGCGACCACGAAACCCGTCCCAGGGTCGTGACCATGGCAATCACACACGTTGGCGTGTGACGAAGGGAGAAGCGCCGTGACCGACCCGCTGCCGTCCGGACGGGCAATCGAGTTCATCCGCAGCTCGGCGAATTACCAGATCCATGAGCTCTCCGGATCCCGTGTGCGGGCATCGTTGTCGCTCAAACATCCCCGACCCCACCGTCGGCGCGAGAGGGATCTACCACCACGTGGTCACCGCGCTGGGCGGCAAACCCAGCTTCCACAACGCCGCGCTCGTGCCCCAAACCCGGGACGCCCTGGCCGCGGAACACGCCGAACGCGGCCGGGCCCCCATCCTGTGTATCGACGAGGGCCACCTGCTCAACCACGACGCGCTGGAAGCACTACGCCTGTTGACCAACCACCAGCTGGACACCGAATCACCGTTCGCATGATATGAGGGTGATCTTCACCGCCGAGCCCGCTGATCGTCGTTGCTCTGTTCGGACACGACGTGAGGAGCGGCGATAAGCGTGATCCGGCCCTGTCTGATCCGATCGGTCGCGGGCGGCGAGCTGCGTGCGCTACGGCTCGGCCACCCACTGCTGGATGACTACCTGGAGTTCGTCGGCGCCCGGGCCCGGGCCAACACCTGGCTGGCCGCGGCCTACGACCTGAAGGTGTTCTTCTCGGTCATCGCCAAGGAGCCGGCCGCGGTGACCACCGCCGACGTGTTCGCCTTCATCAAGAACCAACGCGCACCGCGCCGCGGGCCGCGTGTGGTGCGCTTGGAGGACGGCGAGGCCGGGCTGTCGGTGCGCACCATCAAGCGGCGCCTGGCCACCGTGTCGGGCCTGTTCGACTACCTGGTCGCGCGCGGCGACGCCGGAGTTCGGACCAACCCGGTGCCCCATGGGATGGCCACGCGCCGGGCCAGCACCGGCTCGCCCCGGCGGGGAACGCCGCTGCTGCGGGCCCCGCGAACGCTGCCGCGGGTCCTGCTCCCGGCCGAAGTCGATGCGCTGATGTCGGTGCTGCGCACGCACCGCGACCGGGCCATGGTCGAGGCGATGCTGCTGGGTGGGCTGCGCCGCTGCGAGGTACTCGGGCTGCGCCTGGGCGATGTCAAGGTCGGCGAGCGCCGGTTGTTCATCGCCGAGGGCAAAGGCGGACACCAGCGGATCGTGCCGATCTCGCCGCGGTTCTTCGCCACGCTGGCCCGCTACCTCGACTCCGAGCGGCCCACCGAACCGGCTTCCGATCACGTCTTCGTGGTGCTCAAAGGCCCGAACCGGGGACAACCGCTGACCAGCCCGGGGATCGACGAGATCATCCGCGGCGCCCGCCGGCGCGCCCAGCTTGATCACCTGACCTGCCACCAACTGCGCCATACCTGCCTGACGCGGTTGCGGGAGGCCGGGATGGCCCTCGAGGCGGTGCAGGCCCAGGCCGGACACCGCTCGATCGAGTCCACCCGCGTCTACCTGCACCTGTCCGCCGGCTGGCTGGCCACCGAGTACACCAATGCACTGGCCGCGATCGACGCCCAGGCTGCCGCCGCCGCGCCGTCTGCTGGGACGCGGTGATGCCCCGCCCGCACCGGCTCCCGCCGGTCGCGCTCGACCTGGTCGAGGCCTACCTGGCCGAATTCACCCAGGCCGGTTTTCGCGCGGTGCGCAGCGCCGAGGACGGGGCCCGCGGCTTCTGCGCACGGTTCGGTTCGCCCGAGGGATGGAGGGCCGCGCCGCTACAGGCGCAGGTCCACGCCGACGAACGAGTGCGCCGGTTCGTCGCCTGGCTCGCACTGACCGCGCGGATGCCGGTCTCGGCCGACTACCTGATCGCGCGCCGCCCCCGGCTCGGCCCGATCATGGCTGCCTACCACCCGGCGGTGTCTCTCGTCTTCACCGAGTCCGCCGCCGCGTTGGGCTTCGCGGCCAAGGGCCGCGAGCGGCAATGGGCCGCCCTCGCGCAGGTCTGCGCGCTGCACGCCGTGTCACCGGACGCGGTCACCCACGCGCTGCTCGACACCAGCCACGACGCGCTCGACGCGGCCGCCGACCGGCTCGGTGTCGCGCCGCACCCCAACCGGCATGCGATCCTGTTCGGGCTGCAGGCCACCCTGTTCCACGCCGGGCTCAGCAACGAACCACCCCGCCCGCGCACCCATCGTGTCGCTCCCCGTCGGGACCGCTGGGAGGACGTGCCCACGCTGCTGGCCCAGACGTTGACCGGCTACCTCGACCAGCTACGGGTGACCCGCCGGCCCGGCACCGTCGCCAACGAGGACGAGGCGCTGCGCGAGTTCGCCTGCTTCCTCGCCCGCCAACACCCCGACGTCCGCTCCGCGGCCCAGGTCACCCGCGCGCACGTCGAGGCCTACAAACACTGGCTCGCTGAACGCCCCGCCCACCGCGGCGGCCGGCTGCACCGCCACACCGTCCGGCGCCGGTTGAACTCGGTGCAGCTGTGCTTCCAGCGGCTCATCGAGTGGGGCGCCCCGGACGCTCCGGCCCGGGCACCGATCTTCCCCGCCGACCTGCCACTCAAGGACCAGCCGCTGCCCCGGTTCCTCGACGACGCCGCCGCCGCGAAGCTCCTCGTCGCCGCCCGCGCCGATCCCGACCCGCTGGTCCGGCTCATCGTCGAGTTCCTCGCCCGCACCGGCATGCGCAAGGGCGAACTGGTGAAGCTCACCATCGACGCGGTCGTGCAGATCGGCTCCGCCTACTGGCTGCGCATCCCGGTCGGCAAGCTACACAACGACCGCTACATCCCGCTGCACCCACAGCTCAAACAACTCCTCGACGGCTGGCTCGCCAACCGGCCCGCGGACCTGCGCTCCCAGTTGATGTTCACCGAGCGCGGCCGCCCGCTGTCCACCGCGCGTGTCGACGCCGCGGTCGCCAAGGTCGCCCGCGCCGCCGGACTCCAAGACGTCTCCCCGCACCGCCTCCGCCATACCCTGGCCACCCAGGCGATCAACCGCGGTATGTCGCTGGAGGCGATCGCCGCGCTGCTCGGGCACCGCTCGCTGAGCATGACCCTCGTCTATGCCCGCATCGCCGACCGCACCGTGGCCGACGAGTACTTCGCCGTCTCGCAGAAGGTCGAGGCCCTCTACGATCAGCCCCGCGCGCTGCCCGCCGACGCCGAGGGCACCGAGATGGCCAAGCTTCGCACCCAGATGCACCAGCGCATGCTCGGCAACGGCTACTGCGCCCGCCCGGTCGAGCTCGACTGTCACTTCGAGTCGATCTGCGAATCCTGCACGCACTTCGTCACCACCATCGAGTTCCGGCCCACCCTGCAACGCCAGCGCGACGACGCGCACGCCAAGGGCCAGCTCGGCCGCGAGAAGATCTTCGACGGGCTGCTCACCCGACTCGAAGGCGAAGTCTCCTAACCGCCACCCCCTCACCCGACCAGGTGAACTCGCCCAAATAGGTGGCCCTGGCTCTTGACAACGATCACCCGCATAACGCCACAGTGCTCCTGGGCCAGCCCACCCTGGCCACCAAGATGAAGCTCGGCACACTGGCCGCACTCGAACAACGCATCACCGTGCGCCGCCACATGACCGGCATGACCAGCCAGGAAACCGCCGACTACGTCCACCACCACGTCAAGCTCGCCGGCCGCGCCGACCCCCTGTTCACCGATGACGCCATCTCGCTCATCCACCAGGCCGGCCGGGGTAAACCCCGCAGCGTCAACCGGCTCGCGATCTCCGCGCTCATCGCCGCCTGCACAGCCGGCAAGACCCTCGTCGACGAAGCCAGCGCCCGCTGCGCCGTCACCGAGAACAACCACGACCACCAACCCGCGACACCCTGACCACCGCCGCGACAGCCTGCCCACCGAAGCCCCGCCCGAACCCATTCGGGCGGGGCTTCTTCACACCCGAACCAGCCTCACCAGCAATGACGCCACATGTGCAAGATCAACGACGCGCAACAGCGGGGTCCAGTGTCTACGCGGCCAGCAAGGCTGCGGTGCGCTCGATGGTGCGATCGTTTGTCCGGGAGCTGTTGCCGCGCGGTATCCGGGTCAACGCGGTGAGCCCGGGTCCGATCGACACCGGGATCTTGGAACGGGCGCTGCCGGGGGCGGCCGCGCGGCAGACGCGCGTCCAGATGGAGCGCAACAACCCGATGCAACGCTTCGGCCGCCCGGAGGAGGTGGCCGCCGCGGTCGGGTTCCTCGGGTTTGAGGCCACCTTCACCACGGGCGCGGAACTACCCGTCGACGGCGGCGTGACCCAACTGTGAATGGGGCCCCGGCCGGCGCGGCCGGTGCCGTTGTCCGGCTCGATGGATCGGCGGAGGTCGACGCGTCGTTTGCGAAGGTCACCGCCGCAGGACACGCGGGCCCGCTGCCGCCGTATGACGCCCCGGGGGTGAGCGGTCGGCCACGTTCGCCGACCCGGATGGCATCTGGGTCGACCTGTCGGCGCCGCTGCCCGGCTGAACGCTCCCGGCCGGGAACGGGTACACCCCCGGTGTCGACGACCACGATGTGGGCCGAGCACGCCCCGAGACCGAGCCGGTGACACGCCCTCGGCCCGACCAAGGGCGATCGCGGCACGCCGTGGTTGGGCCACCTGTTCGAGACGACCACCTTCGACATGGTGATCACCGCCGCCGCAGTCTGGATGCTGGTGCGGGCGTTGCGGGCCGAGCCCCAGCGCTGGGCGCCCTGGATCGGGGCGGGCGTCGTCACCGGGATCGCGCTGGAGGTGAAGATCGTCGCCGCGGCCGTGCTGGCCTGCTGCCTGCTCGGGGTGCTGATCCTGGGTCCGCGCCGCCGCCTGGCGGGCCCGCGGCCGTGGGTCGCGACCGCGGTCGCGGTGGCGCTCGCGCTCCCGAACCTGGCATGGCAGGCCGCACACGGGTTCCCGATGGCGCATGTCGCCGCCGTGATCGCCGGTGGGGGCTCCACGTCCTCGAGCTCGCGGTTGTTGCTGTTGCCCAGCACCCTGCTGGACATCGGGCCGGTGGTCAGCATCGTGCTGGTCGTCGGGCTCGTTGTGTGCTGCTGCGCGGGCGCCGCAGGGGTGTCGACGGCTGGCTCGCCGCCGGGTTTCTGATCTTCATCGTGCTGCTGCTGGTCGCCGGGGGCAAGGCCTACTATCCGGCCGGGTTCTACCCCCCCGCTGCTGGCCGCGGGTGCCGGCCCGGTGCTGGACTGGGTCGCTGCTCTGCGGTGGCGGCGGGTGCTGGCCGGCGTGCTCGTGGTCGTCTCCCTGGTCGTCACGCCCAGCATCGCGCTGCCGATCTACCCACCGGGATCGCCGCTGTACGCCGCCGCGACCGGCCCCAACCCGGACCTGGCCCACGAAGTGGGCTGGCCCGACTACGTCACCACCGTAGGGATCGTCGCGGCGTCGCTGCCTGGGATCGAGCGGGACCACACCATCGTCTTGACCGACACCTACGAGCTGGCCGCGCCGCTCGTCGTTCTCCGACCGGCCGACGGCGCAGCGCCGCCGGCGGTGTTCTCGGCACACAACGGGTTCTGGTACTGGGGCCCGCCACCGGAATCGGCCACCGAGGCCCTGGTCGTCGGTGACTTCTCCGCCGCCCGGCTCAACCGCATGTTCACCGACTGCGCGGTGCTCACCACGATCACCACCCCGCCAGGGGTCGACAACGCCCTGACCGGTACCCCGATCCGACGCTGCACGCAGCGCCGCAGCCCGTGGACCCTGCTCTGGCAGGACCTGGCCCGCCCAGCGTGAGCAGGTCCCGACACCTGCCCAAGGCCACAGAGCAAGAGGATCCGACATCGACGACTATGTTCGCTGCCGCTCTACGGCGCGGTCGGTCCGGCCGATCCTGGCCGGGTATGCCGCTGCAAACACGGCCCCTGAGTGTGCAGAACGAGCATCTCGATTTCTCATGTGGTGTGGGGACCGGGCGTGGAGCACCATCCAGCTCGGGACCTTCGCGAACAACTGGTAGATCAGCTTGACCGCGATCGGCGGATCATGCCGCGCCACCGTCAGCTGCCAAGCACCAGGTCAGCGTGAGCGCTGGATCCCCGCTCTTACGTGCTGGGCCACCGGTGTCCCAATCGTGCAGTAGTCGAATTGGTCTCGCTTTCGTCGGCGAGGTCTTCGGCTCGGCAAGCCCAACCCGGCCTGGCAGACACGAAGCGCATCGAGGCACAATCGAAAGATTGGTAGACGATTGCTGCACCGCGGACGTTCCGCTCAAACAAGGCGTCATTGTTGACGGTGGCGACCCGCGGCCGAGATGATCGGCGCCGCTGCGAGCCTCGTGCTGAGAATCACTGAACGTAAGGAGCCGTCACTGCGATGATGATCGACAAGCAATCGATACTCGAACACATGGGCCAGATTGGTATCGGCCAGCACCAAATTCAGCAAGCGGCACAGATGCTGCCTGATCAGACCCGAATCCGCGAGTAGCGGTGCGACACGTGCGGCGAGTTGGGGATAGGTGCCCTGTGACCTGCGATGATGAGGTTGTTGAGCCAATATCGTCGGGGTCGGGAGGGCACCTATCTGGTGGGCAGGATACGACGGCAACGTGGGTTGCGGCGGCGGGTGCGGATCGGCGCGCCGGACGGGTCGTTGACGGGGTTCTCCGGCATGCTCGCGGTGAC
This sequence comes from uncultured Actinomycetota bacterium, assembly GCA_963739465.1. Lineage (GTDB taxonomy): Bacteria > Actinomycetota > Actinomycetes > Mycobacteriales > Pseudonocardiaceae > Pseudonocardia. Next base: position 556,222 of record CAVUAS010000012.1, on the reverse strand, counting down.
CGAGTTGGTCGATCGGCTCGGGGTGATCGACCGGTTGGACGCGGCGATCGGGCCGATCAAGAAGCGGGATCGGGGCTTCTCGGGCGGTGAGGTGCTGGTCGGCATGGCTGCGGCGCAGCTGGCCGGGGAGGACTTCTTGGTCGGGCTGGATCGCCAACGTGACGATGTCGCCGGGCAGCAGCTCGCGCCGGTGCCCGGGTTGAGTTCCACGACCGCGGCCGGGCTGGCCCGCAGGTTCACCGACGGGCAGTGGCATGCGGTGGAGACCGGGATCGGTGACATCGGCGCGGCGATGTTGGCCGCGCTGCCCGCGCAGCGGGCCGCGGCCCTGTGCGCCGAGGTGACCATCGATCTGGACACCACCGACGTGGAGGTGTACGGGCGGCACAAGCGTGGGGTGGCGTTCAACCACCAGGGGCAGCGGTGTGGGCGGCCGCATGTGGCCACCTGGGCGCAGACGGCGACGGTGCTGGCCGCGGACTTGATGGCCGGCAACGAGGACCCCCGCCCGCATGCCGCCGAGTTGCTGGGGCGGGCGCTCGCGGCGCTGCCCGCCCCGGCGCGGGCCGGGAAGATCCGGCTGCGTGCCGACGCCGGCTACTTCGCCGGCCGGCTGGCCCGCGCGGCGCTGTTGGCCGGGGTCGAGTTCGCCATCGGCGCCAAACGGATCGCGCCGTTGTGGCGGCTGCTGGACGGCGTCGCCGAGGACGCGTGGACCGACGCGGTCGACATGGACGGCGCGCAGGTCGCGGTCGCCGAGTACTGCCCGGACTGGTGGCCCGCGGCCACCCGGCTGCTGATCCGCCGGGTCCGGCTCGACGTGACCGCCGGGCAGGTCTCCGCCGACCCCCGAGCCCGGCGGCGCCGTACCCTGCACCCCGACCAGCGCGCTCTGCCGATCACCGAGCTCGCCGGCGCCGACGCGGTGTACGGCTATTCGTTCATCGTGACCGACCTCGACGTCTCTACCGGCGAGCGAGCAGCCGCGGTCGAGCACTGGTACCGGCACCGCACCCAGGTCGAGAACGTGTTCCGCGATGCCAAGCTCGGAGCGGCGCTTCGCCATCTCCCCTCGGGATATCCGCAGGTCAACACCGCGTGGATGTGGGGTGCGCTGCTCGCGGCCAGCATCGCGGGCTGGCTGCATCAGCTCACCGCCACCCCAGGACCCGGCGCGCGGCTGTTCGGGCACGGCCTCCGCGGCGGCCAAGCCATGATCGCCACCTTGCGGCACCGGTTGATCCGCGTCCCGGCCAGGCTGATCCGCCACGCCGGCGGGCTCACCCTGCGCCCACCACCGGGACATCACCTGCTCAACGAGGTCCTCGCTCGCATCCGCGCACTCCCCGCAACGTCCTGACCAGGCCGAACCGGCCCCGAACACCCCGGAACCCCGCTCACCCGAGGCGTCATTCGGGGCTTCGTCCTGCCCGAACCCGAAATGCACCCGGGAAAGATCCACAAATCGAGGCATAGATCAACTCACCTACTACTCGCCGAATCGGGTCAGATCGATCACGAACAGGCCTTGGGCATGCTCCAGCAGTTCGGCGTCGACCCGCAGAATTTGGTCGACAACCTTCCTGGCGGGTTGGGTGGCGCGATCGGCGGCTTCCTCGGCCAGCTGGGTGGTTTCGACCAGGGTCAGCTGGGTGGTTTCGACCAGGGCGGTTGCGGTCGCCATGCTCGCCCACACCTTTCTCGCGGTCACCGCACGCCGGGCCAAAAAAGGGGACGCCGCGCTCAGCCAACCGAAACCGACACGCCAACACCCACCCGCCGACGCCTGATCCCGCTCACCCTCGCCGAAATACGTCGACTCCTCAACCTCGACCGCCACGACAAAAACGCATTCACCCACGGCCTGCAATGGTCGATCTTCCGCCGCAGCCACCAGGCCGAGGCCCGCCGCGCTCACATCCGCCGCCACCTACGACTACAGGTGATCGTGATCTAGCCCTGTAGTACTAGCGGTGACGCGCGTTTAGGTCGTGCCGTGCGCGGGTATTCCGACTATTCGATCGTTAAGGATTGATCATGGCCGACAACGCCGCCGCGATGCCGATCTCCGGCATCTCGGTCGGCGGCCCGACGACTGATGGTGGGCGATGAAGTAGCTATCGATGCTCGCACCATGACCCCGCTTGAGCTGCAGATTCCGGCCAACGGGCGCGCACCCGGCCGGATCCGGGGCGAGCTGACGCGGTGGTTGGCCGCCCGAAGCTGGCCGGATGAGGACGGCGAGGATCTCGTGTTAGCGGTCAGCGAGGCGGTCTCGAACGCGGTTGACCACGCCTACCGTGGCGGCGCGTCAGCGAAGGAGCCCAAGCGTCTGGTCGCGCTGATCGTCATGGAGTTGATCGATGCGGACCGTCGGCGGGCCAAGGCGGTCGTCGATGACTTCGGTGTCTGGCGTCCCGCGCCGCCCAGCGGGGGGACTCGCGGCCGCGGCCTGCGCATGATCGGCATGATGGTGGAAAGCTACAGCGTGGAGCGCGGCGGCGCAGGAACGCGCGTCACGATGATGAGCAGGCCGGTGGAATTCGCGGCAAGCGCACCCCCGGCGGGTTCCGAACCCGAGAACGGGTGACGGCAGATGGGGCCGTGTTGCTAGTGTCTCCGGTCGCCTCCGTGGCTACGGTCTTCCCATGTCGGCGGACGTCGGGCCTGCGGGCCTGTTCGAGGAGCGGTCGCGGTGGCTGGAGGTCGTCACCGATGCTGGACTTGCCCTGCTGAGCGTTGACCAACTGCTCGACGAGCTGCTCGAGAGGGTTCGCGAGCTGATGGCGGTCGACACCGCCGCCGTGTTGCTGGTGGATCCGTCCCACCAGTTCCTGAACGCCACGGTCGCCCGGGGGATCGAGGAGGAGGTCCACCAGGGCGTGCGGATCCCGCTGGGTCGGGGCTTCGCCGGGCGCATCGCCCAGGAACGGCACTGGGTCGCGATCGCACAGGTGGATCACGACAATGTGCTCAACCCGATCCTGTGGGAGAAGGGCATCGCGTCGCTGTTGGGCGTGCCGTTGGTGGCCGCGGGCACGGTGCTGGGCGTGCTGCACGTGGGCACCTTGACGCGGCGCCGCTTCACCGAGCAGGACGCCGAGCTGCTGCAGATGGTCGCCGACCGCGTGGCGATGGCCACCCAATCCCGCATGTCGCAGGCCGAGCGGGCGGCGGCCGCGGTGATGCAACGCCACCTGCTTCCGCCCCCGCTGCCGGAGATTGCCGGGTTGGCGTTCGCCGCCCGCTACGTCCCCGGCGGCAACGGCGACGTGGGCGGTGACTGGTACGACGTGTTCACCCTGCCCTCCGGCGCGGTGTGCCTGGTTGTCGGTGATGTGGTCGGGCACGGCCTGGCGGCGGCGCAGGCGATGAGTCAGCTCCGCTCGGTGTTGCGGTCGACGACGCTGCACACCGAGGACCCCGCCGAGGTGTTGACCAGGCTCGACGAACACGTGCGGCACTTCCAGCCCGACACCATGGCCACCGTGCTGTGCGGGTTGCTCACCCCCTCCACCGATGTGCTGCGCCTGTCCTCGGCCGGGCACCCACCCCCCATCCTCGCCCGTCCCCACGGCGAGGCCACGACACTGGTGATACCCCCCGATCTGCCGTTGGGTGTCGAGACCGGACACCCCCGACACAGCACCGACATGCCGCTGCGGCCCGGCTCCGTGCTCTGCCTGTACTCCGACGGGCTGGTCGAGCGGCGCGACATCGTCATCGACGACAACATCGAGAAGCTGCGCAACACGGTGACCGCGCAGGCCCCGGAGTCCGTCTGCGTCGAGATCATGCAGCGACTGATCGGGGTCACCACCCCCCAGGACGATGTCGCCCTACTCGTCGCGCGGCGTCACGCGCCCGGCCCGCCCACCAGGACTCCCGCGTCGATCTGATTCAGCGCCGCGGTCCCAGGCGTTGCGTTGGGCAAAGCTACTGGGACGACCGTGGCGGAGCACGTAGCGCCGACCGGCGGTGGACTCGCGGTAAGCGCTCACGCGTCGGACCACCCCGCTGTTGGCTGTCAGCCCCTCGTGTTTCGCAGTTTTGCGGGGTTGCTGCCAGGTCCGCAGGTCGTAGCGACGCGCCGAGGATGGCCAGGTCCGTGACACTTCTATGTGTGTCAAGGGGTTGTAGGGGTCGTTCTCTGTTGTGGCGGCTCGGTCGTGGCGTCCGTGATCACATGCGGAGCTGGCGGTGTTCGGCAACCCCACAGTCCGGGCGGTCGACGCGGGGCCGGCCGCGCTGGATGACCGGCTGGTGGATGGCGCGCGCCTGCGGCGCGGGCGCGGGCAGCGCGGTCGGGCAGCGCAGAACCAGGCAGCCGGGATTGAGCGTGCGCGGCCCCCGAGTGTGGGGCGACGTAAAGCGATTTTCGCGTTACTCGGCTATCCGCTGACTTCGACGGTAGGGGTCATCGCGGTGGTCAGGGCACGGTGGAGCTGGCGGGCGATGTATCGCTTGAGGCAGCGCCGGATCTCCCTCGGATTCTTGCCCTCGGCGGTGCGGCGGGCGACGTAGGCCTGGGTGATCGGACAGCTGCGCATTCGCGTGACGGCGATGGTGTGCAGCGCCCGGTTCAGCGCCCGGTCCCCGCCTCGGTTGAGCCGGTGTCGCACGGTGCGCCCGCTGCTGGCCTCGAGTGGGCTGGCACCGGCCAAGGCGGCGAACGCGGCGTCGTTGCGGCAGCGCCCGGGGTGGGAGAACGACACGATCACCTGGGCGGCGCTGACCGGGCCGATGCCGCGACGGTCGGTCAGTCCTGGAGCGAGGTCGTTGACGATGGCCTGCAGCTGAACACGGTTGGCCTTGAGCGCCTGGGCGGCATCCCGCAGGGCCAGCGCGAGGCGGCGGATCTCGGCGTGTCGGATGGCCTGCTCCCGGGTGGCGTCGCGGAGTGGGCGGCGCCGGGCCAGGCTGGTCAGGCGGGTATCGGTGAGCGTGCCGCGGGCGAGGTGGCGGTCGGTGTCGTCGCCGCCCAGCAGCAGCGCGCGCAGCCGGTTGGTCTGCGCGGTGCTCGCGGTGGTCAGTTCCTGGCGGGCGCCGAGCAGGATCCGCAGCGCCTCGCGGTCCCCGTCGGCGCGCGGGATGGGTAGCCGGTCGGCGTCCAGGCGCAACGCGGCCAGCACGGCCAGGTGCGCGTCGATCGGGTCGGACTTGCCCTTCCCGCGCCGGGTCGTGCGGGCGGGTTGCTCGCACTCGAGCACGATCAGCCCGGCCGCGGCGGCGGCGCGGGCCAGCCCAACGCCGTAGCTGCGGGTGCCTTCGATCGACACGGCCAGCCGTGGGCCGGGGGCGTGGTCGACGATCCAGGCCAGCAGCTCGGCGTAGCCGGTGGTGTCGTTGGTGATCGTGGTGAAGGCGATCGGGGCGCCGTTGGGGAGGGCGATCTCGACCTGGTGGGTGTCGCGGTGAGTGTCGATCCCGACGACGGCGTCGACGAGTTCTGCCAGCATGGGCACCGGCCTGGTTCCTTTCCTGGGGAGCGGGTCAACGGTCGGCACCGGTCTGGGTAGGGTCACCGTGTGGCACATCTGTGACGGGTCACGCCCACGGGCGGACAGACTTCTGATCAAGCCAACTGGTGGGCCAGGCCGGTGCCGGCAACCGCAGCAGACGAGTCACGGAGAGGGCACGCCGAGGCGGCCAGATCTTGGACGAGTCACACCACGGTCACCGGCACCGAGCCTGGTGGTCGCCCGCACCTCTGCGACCCCTTCGCAGGCTTGCGGGCAGGCCGGGGCCTGCCCGGCGGGCGCAGCGCCCCCGAACCTCGGTTGCTCGGTGGCCGCGGTGAAGATCGTGGATGACGGGCGCACGCCGCCGCGTCGGAGGTTTCTGGCTTTCCACAGTCAGAACAACGACGGGGACGACGTGCGCACGAGCGGGTATGGCGGCGGGTGCTCGGGGTCGAGCAGACGGTGATCGAGTCGGTGGAGTTGGAGACCGACGGGCGCGGCCGGGAAGTGCTGGTGGCCCGGGTGCGGGTCAAGGCCGGTGCGGCGCGGCGCTGCTCGCGCTGCCGGCGGCGCTGCCCAGGCTATGCACCAGCCCGGCGCCGCGGCGCTGGCGGGGCCTGGACCTGGGCACCCCCAGGTGTTCCTGCAGGCCACCACGTCACGGGTGTCGTGTCGCGAGCACGGGGTGGTGGTCGCCGCGGGCCCTGGGCCCGACCGGGATCGCGGTCCCACCGCGTTCGAGGACACCGCCGCCTGGCTGGTCGCCACGCCACCCTGTCGGTGGTCGCGATGCTGCTGCGGGTCGCCTGGCGCAGCGTGGCCGACATCGTCACCCGGGTCGTGGCCGATCGGGCCGCCGCAACCGATCGGCTGGCCGGGCTGCGCCGATCGGGATCGACGAGATCAGCTACCGCAAGGGCCAGCGCTACCTGCTGGCGTGGTCGACCACGACACCGGCCGGCTGGTGTCGGCCGGGAAGAACCGGACGAAGCAGACCCTGAACCGGTTCTTCGACGACCTCGCGCCGACCGCGCCGCCCAGCTCACCCACGTCTCCGCCGACGGCGCCGGGTGGATCCACGACGTCGTCGCCGTACGCGCCCCGAAAGCGGTGTTGTGCCTGGTGCGTTCCACGTGGTGGCCTGGGCCACCGGGCCCTCGACCAGGTCCGCCGCACCATGGTCAACCGCACGCCCGCCCTCCACCCGGGAGCACCGCAACGACACTCACAGATCTTGGAGGGTGAAGGGGAAAGCATCGACGGTGTCTGCACCACCCTCGTGAGAGTGATCCGTCGATGCTTCCCGGCGCCACCGTACCGCGCTCGCTGGCCGGTCTCCTGGCCGTGTTCCGGGCCGTGCTTTACCGCACCGACATTCCCTACCTTCGTCGGCCTGCTCCTTGGTCTGATCGCGCAGACCCGCCGTCGAACGGTATGTGGAATGCTCACCGGCGCCGGGCTGGAACGGGTGTGGCATCACAGTCGCGCGCACCGATTGTTCACCAACGCCCGCTGGTCGGGCGATGCGGTCGGATTGGTGTTGGCCGATCTGATCGTAGCCCGACTGCTCCCGGCGGATTCTGCGCTCACGATCGCGGTCGACGACACTTTGTTTAAACGGTCCGGGAAGAAAGTCTTCGGGGTGGCCTGGCATCACGACGGGGCGGCGAAGGGCCCGAAACCCATCGGGTTCGGCAACTGCTGGGTCGTGGCCGGCATCCTCGTGCAGCTACCGTTTCTGTCTCGCCCGGTGTGCCTGCCGGTGCTGGCTCGGTTATGGCTACCTCGCCACACGGGGAAGATCGCGCACGCCCGCGTGCTGGCCGAGTTGATCGCCGCCCGTTATCCCGACCGGATCGTGCACGTGGTCGGTGATGCCGCCTACGTGGGGGAACGCCTGCGCGACGTGGACGAGCGGATCACCTGGACCAGCCGGTTGAAGGTCACCTCGGTGCTGCACGAGCTGCCCCGCCCCGCACCGGGCGCTCGGGCCGTCCCCGCACCCGCGGTGCCCGGGTGGGCACCCCGGCCGATGTCGCCGCCCTCGCCACCACCGCGAACACCTGGCGCACCACCCAGGTCCGTCGTTACGGGCGCACCGATACCGTGCAGATCACCGAACGGGTCTGTCTCTGGTATGGATCGTTTCGCAGTCGAACTGTGCGGGTGATTTTGGTGTGCGACGACAAACCCCGGACTCGGGGCGGTGACGACCGCGGTTATGGACTTCCGTTGGTCACCACCGATCTGCAATCTTCCGCGGAAGATCTGGTAGCCTGCTACGGGTCGCGGTGGGGAATCGAACAGGCCTTCGCCGACGCCCGCCAGATCATCGGGGTAGGTGAGGCCCACAATCGGACACGTCGTGCCGTGGAACGGACGGTGCCGTTCGGGTTGATCTGTTTCAGCGTGGTCACCGTCTGGTACGCGCTGCACGGTCATTGCGTCGATGACGTGGCCGGTCACCGGGCTCCAGCCCGCTGGTACACCACGAAGACCGAGCCGTCCTATGACGACATGGCCGTCAAGCTCCGCCGGGTCATCATCGCCGCGAGATTTCGCGGTCCATGCCCTGAGCAGGCCACCCCGCAAGAAACCCGGGCCGTCCTCGCCGCCTGGGCCGCCGCCGGGACTTGATCAACAAAAACCGCGAAACATGAACAGCCCTGTGGGTGCTAGTACCATAACTCTGCGCGCCCTATGCGACGTGCTGGGGCGGCCGGGCTGCGAAACCTGCTCACCTCCGCGATCACCACCGACACCGGCGGGGTGTGGGTGCCGAGAACCGGGTCACCTCATGCGACAGGTATTCGTGGACGAGGCCGCCGAGCCGGTCTCGTCGTTGCACGCGGATGGGCGCCCCAGATCGTGGCGGGGTTCCGCCTGTCGGCGGGCGATGATCCAACGATCGGTGAGGTCGGTGGGCGTTGAAGTGCTGCACATATTCGCGCAGCACGATGTCGAGGTGGCGCGGTCCGCTGATCAGCAGATGGTCGAGGCATTCCCGGCGGAGTGTCCCGATGAAGCGTTCTGCGATCGCGTTCGCGCGCGGTGCCCGGATCGGAGTGCGGATGATGCGGATGTCGGCGCCGGTGAACACGGCGTCGAACGCGGCGGTGAACTTGCTGTCCCGGTCGCGGATCAGGAACCGGAATTGCTCGGCGCGATCGCCGAGCTCCATCAGCAGGTTGCGGGCCTGCTGCGTGACCCAGTCCCCGGTCGGGTGGGCGGTGATGCCGCCGAGGTGCACCCGGCGGCGGCCGTGCTCGATCATGAGGAAGATGTAGAGGCGGCGCAGGAACACGGTGTCGACGTGGGCGAAGTCGACCGCGACGATCGCGTGCGCCTGAGCGGACAGGAACTGTCGCCAGGTTGGGCCAGCCCGTCGGGGCGCCGGATCGAGCCCCGCGTCCTTGAGAATTTTCCAGACGGTCGAGGCGGCTACAGGATGGCCGAGTCCGACCAACTCGCCCTGAATCCTTCTATAGCCCCACCGGGGATTCTCGCGAGCCATCCGTAGCACCAGGGCCCGGATCGGCGGTGGCGTGGGTGGTCGGCCTGGGCGACGGCGCGGATAGGTCCAGCGGCGGGCGACGAGCTGGTGGTGCCAGCGCAGCAGGGTTCGAGGCGAGATCAGCCGGGCCCGGCGCAGCGGGGCGGGCAGCAGTCTGCTCAGCGCGCTGAGTACGGCGCGGTCGAGCCACGACATCTTCGGGCGAGGGTTGGCGCGACGCAACACGGCGACCTCGTGCCGCAGCGTCAGGATCTCGACATCCTTGGCGGTGTCGGAACGGGCGAGCAGCGCCAGCCTGTGGGGTGCCAGAAGTCCGGCCGGGGTCGCTGACCAGCGATGATCGCTCGTCGGACATGATCCCGACGTGTCGCTGCGGCTGCTGTACCTGATCTTTCGCCAGGTGCTCGGGCTGGTCCTACTGCTGGGCCGCACGTCCGCCACCAAGGACATCGAGCTCCTCGTGCTGCGCCACGAGGTCGCCATCCTGCGCCGCACCAACCCACGACCGCACCTGGACTGGGCGGACCGGGCCGTGTTCGCCGCCCTCGTGAGGCGGCTGCCCCGCGCACTGCGTGGCCATCGCCTGGTCACCCCGGACACGATCCTGCGCTGGCATCGCCGCCTCGTCCGCCGAAGGTGGACCTACCCGAACCGGACCGGACGGCCACCGATCGACGACGTCCTCGCCGCCCTGGTGGTGCGGATGGCGCAGGAGAACCCGCGCTGGGGATACCTCCGACTCCAGGGCGAGCTGCTCAAACTCGGCCACCGCGTCGGCGCCTCGACGATCCGCCGGATCCTGAAACGCCACCGGATCCCACCAGCGCCGTCGCGGCACACCGACACCAGCTGGCGGCAGTTCCTGCGCCGCCAGGCCACCAGCATGCTCGCCGTCGACTTCTTCCACGTCGACTGCGCGCTCACGCTGCGACGGCTCTACGTGCTGTTCGCACTCGAGGTCGGAGACCGCTACCTGCGCGTCCTCGGTGTGACCGGACATCCCGACGGACCCTGGACGACACAGCAGGCCCGCAACCTCGTCATGGACCTCGGCGACCACGCCGCCCAGTTTCGGTTCCTCCTCCGCGATCGGGCCGGGCAGTTCGCGGCATCGTTCGACGCGGTCCTGGCGGACGTGGGCATCGAGGTCGTCAAGATCCCGCCGCGCTGTCCTCGAGCGAACTGCTTCGCCGAACGCTTCGTCCTGACAGTGCGGACAGAGGTCACCGACCGGATGCTGATCTTCGGCGAGCGACACCTGTGCAACGTCCTTGCCCAGTACTCGCGGCACTACAACCGGCAGCGGCCGCATCGAGCGCTGCAACTGCGGCCGCCCCGCCCGACATCGCCGGTGCCCGAGCCGGTTCATGGCCGGATCCTCAGTCGACCGATATTGGGCGGGCTCCTCAACGAGTACGAGGCAGCGGCTTGAAACCGCTGGTCAGGCGCCATAGCCGAGTTCTGGCACCCGACAGGCTGTGTGTGGACGCGGGCCTGTTCGCGGCGTGCACCACGCACCTGGCCGACACCAGCGCGTCCGTCGCCTGGGCGCAGTGTCGCTACCTGGTCGGCACGGCCATCCCTGCGGTGCGCGCCGCGGACTCTCCCGCGCCCGCGGTGCTGGGCGGGGATCTCAACCTTCGCGTGGGACCTGACTTTTGCCAGTTTGTTGATCTTGGAGCGAGACTGTGGGGTTGACCTGCGGGTTCGCTGTCGGGATCGGCCGAATTGACGCACTAAGTCGATCTCGTAGCCTGTCGGGTCGTGGCCTACGTGCGCACCGTGCGGACGGCGTCCGGAGCGCGAGCGGTGCAGATCGTGCACGGCTCCCGGCGGGGATCGCGCACGATCGAGCACGTCGGGTCGGCCCACGACGATCTGGAGCTGGAAGCGCTGAAGGCCGCGGCGCGGCAGCGGTTGGCCGGCTCTCAGGCCGAGCTGGATCTCGGCCTGGGAGCCTCGATCGACACCGGCGGGCCGGTGGTCTGGTCACCGAACCCGTCGGCGCGGCCGTTGGAGATCGCCTCGTCACGGATGGGGCCGCTGTGGGACGGCCTGAGCAGCGCCTACGACGCGGTCGGGTTCGACCGGGCCGTCGGCCGGGATGAGGTGTTTCGGCAGCTGGTGCTGGCGCGGATCATCGAGCCGACCAGCAAGCTCGACAGCCTGCGGGTGCTGGCCGAGGTCGGTGTCGAGGCCATGTCGTATCGCACGCTCAACCGACGCCTGCGCGGCTACGCCGCGGACGGGTTCCGGCGCCAGCTCGCCAAGGCCTGCGCGCAGCACACGGCCCTGGGACCGGCGTCACTGGTGCTCTACGACGTCAGCACGCTCTACTTCGAGACCGATCGAGGTGACGGGTTCCGCGAGCCCGGGTTCTCCAAGGAACGCCGCCTCGAGCCGCAGATCACCATCGGCCTGTTGACCGACGCCGCGGGGTTCCCGCTCATGGTCGAGGCGTTCGAGGGCAACACCGCCGAGACCACCACCATGCTGCCCACGATCCGCGCGTTCATGGCCGCCCACCAGCTCGCCGACATCACCGTCGTCGCCGACGCCGGGATGATCTCCGCGGGCAACAAACAGGCCATCGAAGCCGCGGGGCTGTCGTTCATCCTCGGCACGAAGATCCCCGACATCCCCTACGTCGTGCAGGCGTGGCGACGCAAGCACCCCGACGAGCAGCCCGCCGACGGGCTGATCCTGACCCAGCCCTGGCCCGCCGGGCCCCGTGACCAGCGCCGTGACCAGGTCATCTACTACCAGTACCGGGCGGATCGGGCCCGGCGCAGCCTGCACGGCATCGACGAGCAGGTCGCCAAGGCCGAACGCGCCGTGGCGGGGAAGGTGCCGGTCAAGCGCAACCGGTTCATCAAGCTCGTGGGCGCCGACAAGTCCGTGAACCGAGCGCTGGAGGCCAAGGCGCGGGCGCTGGCCGGCTGGAAGGGCTACACCACCAACCTCGCCACCTGCCCCGACGGCACACCGGTCACCCCGGAGTTCGTGATTGACGCCTACCACCGGCTGTTCGCGATCGAGGCCTCGTTCCGGATGTCCAAACACGACCTGGCCGCCCGGCCGATCTACCACCACAAGCGCGAGTCCATCGAGGCCCACCTGAGCATCGTGTTCGCCGCCCTCGCCGTCAGCAGGCTGGTCGAGGAGCGCACCGGCTGGTCGATCCGCCGGTTCGTACGCACCGCACGCCGCTACCGCACCGTCCAGATCCGCGCCGGAATGCAGATCCTCACCGCCGAGGACCCACTCCCGGCCGACCTCCGCGAGGCACTCACGTTGATCACCAGGTCCGAAGGTGCGCACTAACTGGCAAAAGTCAGGCTACCTGGTCGGCACGGCCATCCCTGCGGTGCGCGCCGCGGACTCTCCCGCGCCCGCGGTGCTGGGCGGGGATCTCAACCTTCGCGTGGGAGGCTCCCCCGACGTCCGCTCATGCCTGCCTTCCGGGGATGGGCGTGCCGATGACGGCGGCGTACAGGACATCGTGGTGACGCCGAACCTCGTCATCGCATCCCGCGAATTGATCAACCTGCAGGCCACGACCGATCATCCGGGCCTGCTGGCCACCCTCACCGTCGCCCCAACCCCTTCCTAGTGTCGCGTAATGGTTTCTCGTTACTTGGCGTTGTTGGCCAACAGCTTCTTGAAGTCGCGGTGGAGGATGCGAACACTGGCGATGATCTCGCCGGGAGTCGCTGTCCATTCGAAGGGTTTCGCGTCGCGGTTCCAGTTCTCGATGTAGGAGTCGATAGTCTTGATGAGTACACGAAGTGAGGTGAAGGTGCCGCGCCGGATCGCCTGCCTGGTGATGATGTTGAACCAGATTTCCACCTGGTTCAACCAGGAACTGCCGGTCGGCGTGAAGTGAAAGGTGACATTGGTGTGCTTGGTGAGCCAGGCGTCCACGTCGTTGCCTTTGTGGGTCGACAGGTTGTCCAGGACGACGTGGATCTCGCGGTCACCGTAGCGCGCGACAACATGGTCCATAAACTTGAGGAACTCCGCGGTGCGCCTCCGCTGGTAGCACTCCCCGAGCACCTCTCCGGTTATCGTGTCCAGCGCGGCAAACAGGTTCGTGGTGCCATGCCGGACGTAGTCATGGGTGCGCTTCTCGGTCTTCCCGACGTTGATCGGTAACATCGGCTGCGTTCGATCCAGGGCCTGGACCTGCGTCTTCTCGTCGATGGACAGGACGACTGCAGCCGTAGGGGGATCCAGATAGAGCCCGACCACATCGGCCACCTTGGCCTCGAAGTCCGGATCGTTCGACAGTTTGAAGGTGCCTTGACGCTGCGGCTGCAAAGCGTGGTCCCGCCACACCTGCGCGATGAAGTTGTGCGACACCGAGATGTTCTCTGCCCGTTTCAAGTACGTCGCCATCTCGCGACTCGACCAGTGACTCAGTCCCGTCTCGGCCGGTGGCGTGCACCGCGTCAACGCGACAATGCGAGCCCGCACACTATCGGGCACCGCTCGCGGCTTCCCCGGGCGCGGCAGATCCGTCAAGCCATCGACTCCGAACTGTTCGTATCGGTCCAGCCATTTGTATACCGTCGGCTTTGACGCTCCCGACAACTCAATGATCTCCGTCACCGACAACCCGTCGGCTCCCGCCGTTTGAACCACCACGTCAGAGCTCCGCGGCCGTCGGCGAGCTGGCCCGTCGGCCCGCCACAACACCATCCGGGCACGAGCGGAGACCGAACCATCGTAGCCAACTTGCTGGATCATAGCATTGAGCGATGCCCGCTGCTCCTCAGACAACTCCACAGCGGAATTATTGCATAGCGCGCGTAGCTAATCTAGTACCATTACGTGACACTAGCGACCAAAGATCGCTAGCCAATCCGTGCCCACGCGGACGCGACAGCGGCGTGAAACGCGGGGCCACATATGGCCGCCGACGACAACACGCGAACCCGCAGCAGCCCTCGGCCGTCACGCTTCGGGTGGCCGGTGTGGCCCACAGGGTCGGTGGGTCTGAGGTGAGGCTGCGGGCGGGTGGTCAGGTGTGGTGGGTGCGGTGGTAGTCGCGCCAGATCAGCCGGTGCACTCCCAGCACTCGGGGCAGTGAGCGGAGGCCGGGGATGAAGGGCACCAGCAGCAGGGCCAGGGTGAGCACCATCATCAGGCCCCACACCAGCGCGTCGGCGTTGTCGGATTCGGAGAACGGGGGCACCTGGTACCAGAAGGTGTAGAGCCACATCCAGGGCTGGCCGGGGTAGTTTCCGGTCTCGTTCGTCATGCCCCACTGGTCCCCGCCCAGCTGTTGGGCGCGGGCCTGATCCTCCAGGTAGGCACCGTCGGCGAGCAGCAGCAGGCTGCGGGTGGTGTCGGAGCCGTAGAAGGTCCCCGAGGACGTCAGGGTCCCCTCGAGACCGCCGGAGCGGGCGAGAACCAGGAAGCGCTGCGCCAACAGCGGCACCGGGCCGTAGTCGCCTGCTGCGACCTGCCCGGGGTCGTTGTCGGGCGCGGCGGCCAGGGCTTTGACGTAGTCGCCGCTCCATGCGGCCTGCTGGTCGGCGCTCGCGCCGGTGTATCTGGCCAATGCGACGGTCAGGACGGGGTCGCCGGTGATCCGGGTCAACGGGGTCAGCACCAGGTCGTTCGCCGGATCGACGGGGATGGTCACGCCCGCCCACTTCTGCAGTTGCAGCGGGCCGATGCTCTGACCGTCGGCCGCGGTGTTGTAGGGCGGCCCGTAGCCTGCGCTGGTGGTGGTGCCCGCCAACTCACCGGCCGCGGTCGCGATGACGTCGTTCGGCGCTGCGGCGGCCCAGTCGGCGAGCGTGATCGGCTTCTCGTCCGGTGAGGAGAAGATCCACGCCAGCGCGATGGTCAGGACGACGACGCCTGCCAGCGCGAGGATGAACTCCTTGACCAGGTCGTAGGGTCGGGTCGGGAAGAGGTGGCTGTCGGGGGTGCGGTCGCCGCGGTGGCGCGGTGCGCGCTCGGGTGTCGTGGACGGCCGTTCGGTCGTCGGCGGGGTGGATGCGCTGGTCACGGGGTCACCTGCCGATCGGCTTCGGGTTTGACGGCGGGTTCGGGCGCCTGGACGCCGATGGGTGGGACGACGCCGTGGCGGCGTACGAGCACGACATGCCAGATCGCGAGGACGCCGATGAGGAACGGCAGCAGCGAGATGTGCCACATCAGCATCTGACCGGGGTTGAGGACGTTGAACACCGCGCCGATGCCGACCGCGTTCAGTCCGTCCTTGGCCTGGGTGCTGATCCATTGGGCGTCGAAGTTGGTCTGGGAGAGGTAGCCGGTGAACGCGGTGCCGATCGAGCCGACGAACGCGACGACGCCGGTCATCCAGGTCAGTGCGCGGCGGCCGCGCCAGGCGGCCATGAAGAACTTCCCCCACAGGTGCACGACCATGACGGCGAAGAAGATCTCGGTGCTCCACAGGTGGACGGAGTTGATGAAGTGGCCGGTGCCCGAGGTGTGCCACCAGACAGGGCCGCCAAGGGCCAGCAACCCGCCGGTGATCAGCACAATCACGAGGGCGGCGAGGGTCAGCACCCCGAAGACGTAGATCCAGGAGGCGACGTAGACCGGCTGGCGGTCCGGCAGGGCCTGCCCCGGCGGAACCAGCGTCGCGACCCGGGTGCGCAGCCGCGCCGTCCAACTGGTCTCGTTCACCGCCGGTCGGCCCGGTCACGGTGCCCGAAGGGCACCAGCACCGCCAAAGCGAAGATCGCGAGCATCAGCAGGATGATGACCAGGTTGGTGACCGATATCTGCAGGACGCCCCACGCCACGTAACTCCCGCTGGTACCCATGCGGGGGAGGATGGGCCACCTGCCTGTGACCGCACAGAGGCCTTGGACCGCAAGTCGGCCGCCGGAAGACCGCCCGATTCGGGCCTGCCTGGCAGGCCCTGCTCCCAGGCTGCCCCAGACGGTGGGGTGGAGTCGGTGTTGAACGCCGCATGTGCCGCGAAGCTGGGCCCGTGGGCTGGGGGTGCCTGAGGCTCGACACACCGCTTGTGACCGGCTGGTCTCAAGGTCGGTCTGTCGAGCCGCCATGACATCGGGCCGTGTTGGTCGCTGTTTCGGGCGTGGGCGGACGCAAGCCGCTGCTATCTGGTGCGCACGCTGCCGGCGATCCCGCTGCGGGTTCGCACTCCCCGAAAGATCAAGTACGCGACCAAACTGGTGATGATCATGGCGAGTGGAACATGGACTGCGGTGAGCGCATCCTGGCTGTCGTCCCGGATGAGGCCGCCGAGGTAGCTCTCGGTCAGCATCAGGGTGGTGAGCAGGGCGCCGACGATCCAGAGATCGGCCTGGTCGCGTAGCCAGAAGAACGCGACCACCGTGGCGAGTGCGGCGAGACTGATGGCGACATCCGCACCGCGGGCGTGGACGTCGATCCAGCGGCTCGCCTCGTCACGGGCACCGTCGGTTTTGAGGAAGATGCCGGCCCAGAGGCCCTGCAGCAGGACAGCGAGCCCGGCGAGTTCGACAAGCACGAGGTAGGACGTTGCAGCGGTCATTGCTCGTGTGGGCATTGGGGTGGTAGCAGTCACCGTCAGCTCCTTGCGGTCGTCAGGTTGACGCGATTCCCCTTCAACGACGGAATTGCTGGTCGGGTACGCGCGAGAGATTTGGCGGCCAGCAATGTTGCCCGCGAGTCTGGCCGGGAAGACTTATTTGTCGGACTCGACCGCGCCGCGATGATGTAGCCGGCCCGCAGTTGAGCCCAGTGGCGAGTTGTGCGCGACGACCGCGTGGCGGACTAGGCCGCCGGTTGTCCGAACACGCAGTGGCAGCGGTGCAAGCCCGGGCTCGGCGATGTTAGCGCCGCCGCCGGTAGCAGTGCTGATGAGTGATCTGTTCGGCTCGACAGCACCCATCTCAACCTTGCCGGCGGCGCCGGTGCGATCGTCATCGACCCCTCGTGGAGGCCTTGCGCGCGGTCGATGACCACCGTTCCTCGGGGTGTGCGGGTGGTCCTGTGCGACCACGGAGGCGGCTGCTCATCGGGCTATCCTGGTGATCGCAATCTTGGACATCATCATCCCGGGGCTGCTGCCCAGGTGGGCGATCTTCGCGTCGGTGTTCATCCCGCTGTTCATCCAGGGGCTCGGCAAAGTCGCGGTGAGCGGGCGCTGAGCTGCGGCGACACACGGTCGTAGGTACCGGTGCGGGCGCAGTTCTGATGGTGATCATGACGGTTCTGACGCCAGTCTCGATCATCGGAAGGGAACCGTGCCCGCTGCTGCATCCTTGTCCATCCCTGCCATGGCCGAACGTCTGGGCGCAGTATCGCTACCCGATGCCGGCGTGCTCGCCTCGGCCCTGGGCGTCGCCCTGAGCAAGGTGACCGATCCGCGCAAGGCTCGCGGGATCGGCCACCGGTCGTCGTGCTGCTCACCGTGACGGTGTGCGCGGTCGCGGGGGGAGCGCGCTCGTTCGTCGCGAGCCGCAGCTTGCGCACGGGAGCGGGCAGCAGCCTGTTCAGCGCGCTGAGAACGGCGCGGTCGGGCCACAGTCAGTCCTGGATGGGAGTTGTTGCGGCGCAGCACGGCGATCTCGTGACGCAGCACCAGGATCTCGACGTCCTTGGCGATCGTCGGAGCGGGCGAGCAGCGCCAGCCAGCTCAGCACACGAGCGAACATCAGGAAGGCGAGTCGAGTGGCCACACCGGCCGATCATGCTGCGCTGGTCCTCGACGGTGACGCTGAGGTCGGCCAGCTGTGAAGGCGCTGGTCAGAGAGCGGTGACACGCTTCTCGGCACCTACACGGCAGTTCGCGGCTTCGTTCGACGCGGGTTCATGGCGGACGCGGGCATCGAGGTGGTCAAGATCCCGCCGCGATGTCCTCTGTTTACCGGCTAATCGCGATGCTCCTCAAACCGGACATATGGTGCATCGATTGGCCGGTAAACAGGGGTTATCCGGGCCGGAGGCTCCTCTAATCTTTGATTAGCCGGATAACCGCGGGCGAACTGCTTCGCCGAACGCCTCGTGTTGACCGTCCGGACCGAGGTCATCGACCGGATGTTGATTTTCGGTGAGCGGCACTTGCGCCAGGTGCTTGCCGTCTACGTCGCGCACTACAACGGGGCGGCCGCATCGGGCGCTGCGGTTGCGGCCGCCGCGCTCGACGTCGCCGGTGCCCGAGCCGGTTGATGGCAGGATCCGGCGTCGACCGATCCTGGGTGGACTCATCAACGAGTACGAGACGGCAGCCTGAAATCGCTGGTCAGCCACCATGGCCGCGTTCTGGAACCCGACAGCCTGTGGCAGCCGCTGGGCACCGCGTACGACGTGCTCGGCCTGGACGCGGCGACCGGCTGCGAAGTCGGCAGCACGGTGGCGGCAGCAGCTGGCCGCGGCCCTCCCGACGGTCGAGCTCCAGGCAGCGTTCGAGGCTTGGGAACGCTGGCACAAGGTCGATCGGCAGGGCCCGCGCCTGTGGGTGCCGAGAACGCTGTCGCGGCATGCGAGCTGCACAGACTTCATGTATGCGAGCTCGATGACGACCCCGTCGACGTAGACAATGACTCCCTCGAATCCCGGTGGGGGCATGATCGCTCCTTCCGGGTCGGGTGTTGGGTTATCGGGGTGCCGGGTCGGGCGGTTGAGGGAGCGCGAACACGCAGTGGGCGCCCGAGCCCAGCTCGCGAACCTGGTCCCCGACGGCGATTCGCACCGGCCCGCGGAAGCCTTCGGCCCGGGCGAGCGCGGTCAGCTCGTGGCCCGTGATGGAGATCCGGATCGAGGTTCCGCGGAACTGCATGGAGAACGCGAGACCGTCGAGCCGGTCGATCAGGCGTGGTTGGAAGTGCAGCACGCCGTCGCGGACGCTGCTGCCGACGTAGCTGCGCTGCAGCAGGTCCAGGGTCCCGGACATGACACCGATGTGGATGCCTTCCTTGGTGGTGCCGCCTTGCACGTCGCCCAGGTCGCTGTCCAGCGCCTGCAGAAACCGCCGCCAGGAGCTGGCCGGATCCAGCCCGGCGAGGACGCCGGCGTAGGTGATCAGGCTCAGTGTCGAGCCGTGGGAGGTGCGCTGGTCGTAGTAGTCGATGGTCCGCGCTGCCATGTCCGGGTCGTGGGCGTAGCCGAGCTGTTCGAGCAACCGGCGCAGTTCGTCGGGGGAGAACAGGAAGAACAGCATTACCGTGTCGGCCTGTTTGGCCACCTGGTAGCGGTCGGGATCGTCGCCGTCGGCCTTGAGGATCCGGTCGAGGCGTTGGATGTTGGCGTGCTCGGCGCGGTAGCGGGCCCAGTCGAGCTCGTCCAGCTCGGCGTAGCCCTCGAATTGGCTGGGCACCGGCCCGGCGTCGGTGTCGTGGAACGGCACGAACATGCGCGTGCTCATCCGCCGCCAGGTGTCGAGCTCGGCTTGGGTCAGGCCGCGGCGGGCGCGCAGTGCGGCCGGCAGCAGGTCGAGCACTTGCAGGGCGGTGGCGGCGATCCACGCGGCCATGACGTTGGTGTAGGCGTTGTTGTTCAGCCCGCCCTCGTCGGCTCCGGGGTAGCGCTCGTGGAACTCATCGGGCCCCATCACGCCGTGGATTTCGTAGCGGTCCCGCTCGGGGTTGTAGTGCGCGATGGACGCCCAGAAGCGGGCGATCTCGAGCATCAGCTCGGCGCCGTAGTCGCGGAGGAACTCCAGGTCGTCGGTGGCCTGGTAGTACTGCCACACGTTGTAGAAGATCGCCGCGTTGACGTGGCGCTGGTTGTGGCTATGGTCGGGTTCCCACTGCCCGGACAGCGGGTTGAGGTGCACGACCTGGGTCTCCTCGGTGCCGTCGCTGCCGCTCTGCCAGGGGAACATCGCGCCCCGATAGCCGGCCGCCCGCGCCGCCGCTCGTGCCTCGGACAGTCGGCGGTAGCGGTAGAGCAGCAGCCCGCGGGTGATCTCCGGGAGCCGGAAGTTGAGGAACGGGTAGACGTAGAGCTCGTCCCAGAACACGTGGCCGCGATAGGCCTCGCCGTTGAGCCCGCGGGCCGGGACGCCCGCGTCGTGCCGGGCGGTGTGGCGGGAGCAGACCTGCAACAGATGGGCGGTGTGGAAGCGCAGCAGCAGCTGCACGCGGGGTTCGCGCGGCAGCTGCACGTCGCAGATGTCCCACAGCTGGGTCCATGCCCGCTCGTGCTCGGCCAGCGCCGCGGCGAAGTCGGGGTAGCGCAGCACGTGCCGGCCGGCGGCCGCCAACGGCTCGGTGATCGCGTTGTCGTGCGAGGTGAACAGGGCGACCAGCTTCTCGACGCGCACCGGCTCCCCGACGGTGACGTCGAAGGCGAGGACCTGCTGGATGTAGTCCTCCATCTGGTACAGGCTGCGCTCCACCACGGCCGGGCCGTCGCCGCGGAACACCCGAGTCCGGGCGGCCTCGGCGATGTAGATGTTCGATTGTCGGGTCTGCACCTTGAGCGCGATCGTCTGCGGACCGAAGGTGCGGGGAGAGACGGGGTTGAGGTGGCGGCCCTCGAGCTCGCGGTAGCGCGCGACCATCTGGTTGGTCACCCGCCCGTCGAGCGCGGAGACCACCTCCATGCGACCCGACCAATTCTGCGGGGTGAGGATCCACTCGATACCGGCCTGGTGGCTATCGGCCATGCTCACGAACCGACGACTCCGCAGGCTCGTCTCCCGGCCCGCGAGGTCGCGGAAGCGCAGTTCGCGTCGCACCAGCGCACGCCGGATGTCGTAGTCGTGCCGGTAGGACAGGAGCTCCACGTTGTCGAGCCGGATCGCGTCCGCGCCCTCGATGCGCAGTTTCAGCACGAGCCAGTTGGGCAAGTTGACCAGGTCCTCGTTGTGCACCGGGCGACCACCCAGGATCGTGGTCTCGCGGTTGAAGCCGCCGTGGGCGTAGGTGCCCGGGTAGTGGACGGTCCCCGCGTCCTCCCACTCGGCCGTCCCGCGGGTGCAGAAATAGCCGTTGCCGGTCGAGGTCAGCGCCTCACGCAGGCCCTCGGACGCGGGGTCGAACCGGTCGTAGGCGAGTGTGACGTCCTGCATGAGATCCCCTCCGAGCGGCATCCGACACGGGTCAACGCCCGAGCGTGTCAGGAACTGCTCCACCTCGGTGGTAGAGGCGAGGACGAGATCGGCAGCGCTGACCCCGGTCGGATGGGCGGTGATCCCGGCGATGTGCACGTGATGGTGGCCGTGCTCGATCACGATCAGGACGTAGAAGCGGCGCAGGAAGATCGTGTCGACGTGGGCGAAGTCGACCGCGAGGATCGCGTGGGCCTGCGCGGACAGGAACCGGCGCCAGGTCGGTCGGCCCGGACCGTCGTGGGGCCGGGGGATCATGCCGCGGCACGTTCAGTGGCGAAGCACCAGGTCAACAGCACTGCGCGAGGTTTCGGGCACCCATAACACCGGGCGGGACAGAAACGGCAGCTGCACCACGATGCCGGCCACGACCCAGCAGTTGCCGAACCCGATGGGTTTCGGGCCCTTCGCGGCGCCGTCGTGATGCCACGCCGCCCCGAAGACCTTCTTGCCGGACCGCTTGAACAAGGTGTCATCGACCGCGATCGTGAGTGCAGCTCCCGCCGGGAGCAGTCGGGCCACGATCAGATCGGCCAGAGCCAATCCGAGCGCGTCACCCGACCAGCGGGCGTTGGTGAACAATCGGTGCGCGCGGCTGTGATGCCACACCCGATCCAACCCAGCCCCGGTGAGCATTCCACACACCGTTCGACGGCGGGTCTGCGCGATCAGGCCGACAACCAACCCGACGAAAGTATGGAATGTCGGGGCGGTAAAGCACGGGCGGAATATGGCCAGGAGACCGGCCAGCGAGCGCGGTGCGGTGGGGCCGGGAGGCATCGACGGATCACTCTCACGAGGACGGTGAACGAGCGGTCGATGCTGTCCGCCTCACACCTCAAGATCCGCCAACCACGCATCATCGGCGTGTCCCCCCGCGACCCACACACCGGCGACCGGCGGCCGGAAACTGCGAAACACGAGCAACCCTGTGGGTGCCGAGAACCCGGTCACCTCATGCGACCTGTACGTATTCGTGGACGAGGCCGCCGAGCCGGTGTCGTCGTAGCGGGCGGACGGTCGCGCCGGAGCGTGGCGGAGTGTCGCCCGCGGGTGGGCGTTGATGCAGTGATCGGTGAGGTCGGTGCGCGTTGAAATGCTGCACATACTCGCGCAGCACGACGTCGAGATGGCGTGGCCCGGTGATCAGGAGGTGGTCGAGGCATTCCCGTCGCAGGGTGCCGATGAAGCGTTCCGCGATCGCGTTCGCCCGGGGTGCCCGGATCGGGGTGCGGATGATCCGGATATCGGCGCCGGCGAACGCTGCGTCGAACGCGGCGGTGAATTTGCTGTCCCGGTCACGGATCAAGAACCGGAACCGGTCGGCGCGATCGCCGAGATCCATGAGTAGGTTGCGGGCTTGCTGGGTGACCCAGGCCCCGGTGGGGTGGGCGGTGATCCCGGCGATGTGCACGCGGCGACGGTCGTGCTCGACAACCACGAGGACGTGGAGGCGGCGCAGGAAGACGGTGTCGACGTGGGCGAAATCGATCGCGAGGATCGCGTGGGCTTGTGCGGACAGGAACTGTCGCCAGGTCGGCCCGGAGCGGCGGGGAGCCGGATCGAGTCCGGCGCTCCTTACCCAGTAAGATTGTCCAGACGGTCGAGGCGGCCACGGGATGGCCGAGGCCGATCAGCTCGCCCTGGATGCGCCGGTAGCCCCAGCGGGGATTGTCGCGGGCCATCTGCAGCACCAGTGCCCGGAGCGGCGGCGGGGTAGGTGGTCGGCCTGGTCGTCGGCGCGGGTAGGTCCAGCGGCGGGCGACGAGTTGGGCGTGCCAGCGCAGCAGGGTTCGGGGTGACACCAGCCGCAGCTGGCGCAGCGGGGCGGGCAGCAGCCTGCCGAGCGCGTTGAGCACGGCGTGGTCGCGCCAGGTCAGTGTTGGTCGGGGGTTGGTGCGGCGTAGTAGGGCGATCTCGTGGCGCAGCGTGAGGATCTCGGCGTCCTTGGCGGTGTCGGAGCGGGCGAGCAGCGCCAGCCAGCTCAGCACGCGAACGAGCATCAGGTAGACGAGTCCGAGGGCCACAGCGGGCGATCATGCTGGCTCTCGCGGGACGGTGAACCGGAGCGGGGCTGGAGGTGTTGGTCGCAGCTTGAAGATCCCGCGGATGGTTGATGCGCTGACGCGGTGGCCGAGCTTGAGAGGTTCGCCGCGGGCGCGGCCACTGCACTGCTGCTGGCCCGCCGTGGGCTGCGCGTGCTGGTCATCGACCAGCAGCGGGAATACCGTGACATCTGATCTGCGGGCTCAGGCTGCGGGTTCGTACTGGTTGATCAGACCGCCGAGGGCGTGGGCGACGTCGGATCATGCGGTAGGTCGGGTTCGGAGACAGGTGGGCGTTGGCGTGGTCAGTGGTCAGTGGTCAGGCCGACAGGTCGGCGGGTATGGACGAGTGGAACGTGCGCCGGTAGTCGCCCGGGGTGACGCCGACGATCTTGCGGAAGTGGTGGCGCAGCAGCGCGCCGGTGCTGAAGCCGCAGCGCTGGGCGAGTTCGTCCATGCCCAGGTGGGTGTCTTCGAGCAGCCGTTGGGCGTGTAGGACGCGCTGCTGGGTCAGCCACCGGTGTGGGGTGGTGCCGGTCTCGGCGAGGAACTTGCGGGCGAAGCTGCGCTCGGACATTTGGGCCCGCTGGGCGAGGTCGGGGACCGAGTGTTCGAGGTGCAGGTTCTGCATCACCCAGTCCAGGGTCGGGGCGAGGCCGTCCGCGGAGCCGGTCGGGATCGGCTGCTCGATGTATTGGCGCTGCCCGCCGTCGCGCTGGGGCGGCACGACCATCCGTCGGGCGATCATGTTGACGACCGCGCTGCCCAGCTCGCGGCGCACGAGGTGCAGGCAGGCGTCGATGCCGGCGGCGGTGCCGGCGCTGGTGACGAGGTTGCCGTCGTCGACGAACAGGACATCGGGGTCGACGATCGCCTCCGGGTGCCGGGTGCGCAGCTCGTCCACGTTCATCCAGTGCGCGGTGCAGCGGCGGCCGTCCAGCAGTCCGGCGGCGCCCAGAACGAACACGCCGGAGCAGACGCTGAGCATCGTGGCACCCGCGGCGGCGGCCTCGCGTAGCGCGTCCAGGACCTGGTGCGGGAACTCCCGCTGCCGGGTGGCGGGGAGGGCGACGAGGTCCGCGCCGCGCAGGCCGTCGAGGCCGTGTGGGGGCCTGAGCTGCCGGTGAAGCGCGACGCGAACTCCCCCAGGCGGCCACCCGCGAAGGCGCTGTTCAGGATGATCGCTTGATGTGACGATCAGCACGCCGACCGAGATCCTGGTGCTGCGTCACGAGGTATCCCACAGGCTGCGGGGTGGCGGCGCGTTCAGCTCGCGGCGGTGTGCGGGTCGTGCGCCAGCCACACCACACCGAGCGGCGGCAGGGAGATGCTCGCGGAATGCGGCAGGTCGTTCCACGGCGTGTCCTCCGCTGTGACCTCCCCGAGCAGGACGTTCGCGCCGGCGTACTCGGCGGCGTCGGAGTTGAGGATCTCCACCCACCGGTCGCCCTCGGGAAGGCCGATCCGGTAGTCGTGCCGGACCACTGGAGTCAGGTTGGCGACGCAGGCGATCGGCCGGCCGGCGCCCGACGGCGCGAAGCGCAGGAAGGACAGCACGCTGTGGTCGGCGTCGTTGGGATCGATCCAGCGGAAGCCGGTCCAGTCGAAGTCCTGCTCCCACAAGGCCGGCTCGGCGCGGTAGATCGCGTTCAGCTGGCGCACCAGCGTCTGCGTGCCGACGTGCTCGGGGTACTGCAGCAGGTTCCATTCGATGCTGCCCTCGCTCCGCCATTCCGCGGATTGGGCGATCTCGCCGCCCATGAACAGCAGCTGCCGCCCGGGATGCGCCCACATCCACGCCAGGAGCGTGCGCAGGTTGGCATGCTTTTGCCACCGGTCACCGGGCATCTTGCCGACGAGTGAGCCCTTGCCGTGCGTTACCTCGTCGTGGCTGAGGGGCAGGATGAAGTTCTCGTGGAACGCGTACAGCAGGCTGAAGGTCAGCTCGTGGTGGTGGTAGCGACGGTGCACCGGGTCCTTGGCGAAGTACTCCAGGGAGTCGTTCATCCAGCCCATGTTCCACTTGAAGCCGAAGCCCAGGCCGCCGAGGTGCGTCGGTCGAGAGACGGCGGGCCAGGACGTCGATTCTTCGGCGACCATCAACGCCGACGGATGATGCCGGTAGACGACCTCGTTTGTTTCCTTGATGAAATCGATGGCCTCCAGGTTCTCCTTTCCGCCGAACCGGTTGGGCACCCACTGGTCGTGCGAGCGGGAGTAGTCGAGGTAGAGGAGCATCGAGGCCACCGCGTCCACCCGCAGCCCGTCGATGTGGTATTCCTCGATCCAGTACAGGGCATTCGCGAGCAGGAAGTTGCGGACCTCGTGCCGGCCGTAGTTGAAGACCAGGGTGCCCCAGTCGGGATGCTCGCTCAGCCTCGGGTCGATGTGTTCGTAGAGGGCGGTGCCGTCGAACTGCGCCAGCGCCCAGTCGTCCTTGGGGAAGTGGGCGACCACCCAATCGACGATCACGCCGATCCCGGCCTGGTGCAGCCGGTCGACCAGATGCCGGAAGTCGTCGGGTGAGCCGAACCGCGCGGTCGGCGCGTAGTAGCCGGTCACCTGGTAGCCCCAGGAGCCGCCGAACGGGTGCTCGGCGACCGGCAGCAGCTCCACGTGGGTGAAGCCGAGATCGCTGACGTACTCCGGCAGCGCGTCGGCCAGCTCACGGTAGGTCAACGGGCGCCAGCCGCCGTGGCCGTCCTCGACCAGCCGCCAGGAGGCGAGGTGCGTCTCGTAGATCGACATCGGCGAGGTCATCGCGTCGATGGCCTCGCGGTCGGCCAGCCAGCCGGCGTCGCGCCAGGCGTACGACGTGTCGTACACCATGCTGGCGGTGGAGGGCGGGACCTCGGTGGCGAAGGCGAACGGGTCGGCGCGGAGACTGAGATGGCCGTGCTGGGTGAGCAGCTCATACTTGTAGTGCGCGCCAGCGGCCACGCCGGGCAGGAAGATCTCCCAGACGCCCGATCCGCCCAGCGTCCGCATCGGATTCATCCGGCCGTCCCAGCTGTTGAAGTCGCCGACCACCCGTACCGATCGCGCGTTCGGCGCCCAGACCGCGAACGACGTGCCGCTGACCGCCTGATGCACGTGGACGTGCGCGCCGAGGTGTCGCCACAGGCCCTCGTGCCTGCCCTCGCCCAGCAGGTGCAGATCCAACTCACCCATCGTCGGCCAGAAGCGGTACGGATCGTCGACGGTCACCACGTTGTTGTCGCCCGGATAGGTGACCTCCAAGCGGTAGTCGGGGATCCGGGTGCCGGCCACCACCCCGCCGAAGATGCCGGCCGGGTGCAGCGGCAGCATCGCCATCCGCTCGCCGTTGCCGCCATCGAGGACGATCGCCATGTTGACCGCGTCCGGCCGCCAGCCCCGGATCACCACCACGTGCCGCCCGTCGGCGTCGCGGGCCGGGTGCGCGCCGAGCACGCTGTGCGGGTCATGGTGCTCGCCCGCCACGATCCGATCCAATTCCGTGCCGGGCGCCCCCACCAGTTCGCTCATCCCATACAGCAGATCGCTCATGCCGACCCCTTCGGTCCGTCGATGACTGCAGGTTACGGCCCAGAGAGTTTCACGCTCTGCGCTGGCGGGCCGGGTCGTTTGGCCTTGATGGGTCCCGTCCGAAAGCTGCGCCTCGACGGCGGGCGCGTCGTCGCCGACCTGTCTGCCCTACGGCCGCAGTGGACGCACGCGCTACCGGTATTCCCCCTCCCCGTTTGCCGGCCGTGAGGTCGACCCGGGGCGCCCTGGCGGTGTTTCCACCGGTGGGTTTCCCCGAGCCGCCTCCCGGCACCCGCCGTGCCCGTTGCCGAGCAACGGGCGCTGCACAAGCCCGTTTCTGCTGGTGTGGTCTTCATCCTGTGACCGGCCACGCAGCGGGGATCGCTGGCCCCGGTATCGGTAGCGCGTGGTGGGCACCTCGGCCGGGTTGAACAGCACCCGTTCGGTGGTGCCCGGCCACCATCTGCCCGCGCAGTAGCGGCGGCGGAGGTGTTTCCAGGTGATCCGGCGGTGTTTGCGGCGCAACCATCCGATGACCCGGGCCCAGGTGGAGGCGCTCAGGTAGGCGAAGGTTGCGCTGGACACATAGCGGCCCTGCCCGCCTGCGCACCCATCGCCGACCGACCCGTCACGGCCGCCGGGACGCAGGAGGATGTTCGCGTCTGCCGTCTGCACGTCGTCCCCGTCCGGTCCGGTCAGGACGGCGGGATCGACTGGCCGCGGCGCGGCGGGCGGCCGATCGGTCGCCCAGTAGACCTCGCAGTTGTTGCCCTCCGGATCGGTGATGAACACGCTCCACGCGGCACCGAAGTCCTGCGGGACAAGCGGCATCGGCACCCCACAGGCCAGTGCCCACCGATAGAAGGCCATCAACGCCGCCCGGGTGGGCACCCGGATTACGAAGATCACTGTCAGCACGATGGAAACTTCGCGACGATGTCGTCAGCATTTGACGGCAAGTCAAATTGTCAAGACATGAACTCTTTGACCGACGGGGGTGGAGCAAAGGTGGAGCACGCGTCTGAGCTCAACGGGCCCGAACAGGCCTGGACTGCGTCGAACTGCATCGCCGCGACCTGCGTGAAGTCTGTTTGCCCAGGTCAGCGGACTTGCCGGGCCTGACTGGCAGTCAAGAGGTCGCATGCGTGTGGTGATCGTTGATCAGCTTCCTGAGCTGCGGAAATACTTCCTTGTAAGTAGTGAGGCTTAGAAGCCGTAATGAAGTTACTTATCCACCTGCCCGTCCGATCGTGTAATTCCAGTCTCCGTGGAACTCGTGTCTCCTGATCGGGATTGCCGCCTTCTGCTGTTTCGTGAGTTTGATCTTTGTGGGGTATTCGTTGAGATCGAGGTCGGCGCGGACGGTGAGCCCGGTTGTCGTGGCGGTGTTGGCGATGAGGCTGACGATGGTCTGGTAGGTTTCCAGGGGACGACCACGCCAATTCGCGGTGATTCTGGAAAAGAGCCGGTGCTCGATCTTGTTCCATTTGCTGGTGCCCGGTGGGTAGTGGCAGACGGTGATGTCGAGTCCGGTGGCTTGAGCGAGTCGGGCAAGTTCGTATTTCCACAGCCACGGGCGGTGTCCGTTGGATCCGCCGCCGTCGGCGGTGATGAGCAGTTGCCGCGCGTTCGGGTATTTCTGTAGGCCCCTCTGCAGCCACCATTGTTCGATGGTCGCGACCGCGAAGACCGACGTGTCGTGGTCGACGCCGACCGACACCCAGCCGCTGTCGTCGGCCAGGTCGTAGACGCCGTAGGGGATGGCCTTGCCCTCGGCCAGGTGGGGGAAGTCGTAGGTGGACACCTGCTCGGGCACGCCGACCGGTTGCCACTCCTTGCCGGCCTGCGTGAAGCGTCCGACCAGCTCGCGTTTCTTGGTGTCCACGCTGATCACCGGGTCGCCGGCGTCCAGGTACCGGCGGGCCAGGGTGTTGAGGTAGCGGAACTGGGCGTCCCGGTCGGGGTGCTGGGCGCCTTCGAGGGTCTTGCGGGTGCCCTGCAGGCTGTACCCGCCCGAGCGCAGGATCGCCGCCACCGCCGAGTGGCTGATCGCGGTGCCCATCGCGGTCAGCTCCCGGGCCAGGTGCCGGGTCGACTTCGTGGTCCACCGCAGCGGCGACTCGGGATCCCCGCGGGTTTCCGGCGCGATGAGTGAATCCAAATTTTCCAGCAGTTCGGGGTTGGTCAGCTCGGCCTTCTTGCGGCCACCGCCCGGCTGGCGCACTCGATGAGAATCGACCTGGTCGTCGCCATCCAACTCGGTGATACCGCGGCGAATCGTGGACCGCGACGCACCCGTGGCTCGATACACCGCGGAAATACCACCACGACCCCACGACTTCGCCTCGGTCGCCAACGCCAAACGCCGATCACGTTCATTCAGGCGAGGCAACAGATCCGCCAGTCTTGACTGCATCCGCCGAAACTTGTCGTCATCGACCACGCCGGAAACAATATCGTCGGAATGCGTACGTCTCGCGATGACACGCCGGACGGCAAAGGCCTGATTCCCCAACGCTTTGGATTAGTTATTTCATTACGTCCCCTTATTCACGGCCTGGGGAAGTAGTTTCCGGGCCCGGCGTGTCGCAATAGGCGGCGGCCCACTTACCGCAAGAATTGGGTTTCCACAAACCAGCCTGCCGTAAGCGAGCCGCCGAGAATGTACTATACCACCGGGTTCTCCCGTTGTGAGATCGAGGATCTGTGCGCGTTGGTCGCGGAGATCGAGTCGTCTGTTCCGGTGGCGGATCGCCGGGACTGGCCACCGATCCTGGGTTTGGGAAATTCGGTGGTCGTCACGCTGACATATCTGCGACGGAATCGGGTGCAGTGGGAGTTGGCCGAGACCTACGGTGTGTCACAGTCGACGATCAGCAGAGCCATCTCTGCGGTCACTCCACTGCTGGCGCGGGCACTGGCCCGCTTCGTGCCCGTGGCCGAGGAGTTGGTGCCCGGACGGCAGTACATCGTGGACGGGACACTGCTTCCCTGCTGGTCATGGGCCACCCACCCGGGTCTGTATTCGGGCAAGCACAAGACCACGGGCATGAACGTTCACGTCGTATGCACCCTCGACGGCGAACTCGTCTGGATCTCCGATCCGATCGAGGGCGCCCGCCACGACGTGTTCTGCCTGGACGAATCCGGGGCTCTGCACACGCTCGATCCCCGTGACTGGACAGGCGACAAAGGTTACGTCGGCCGAGGCATGATCACACCCATCAAGAAGATCCCGGAGCTTGAACTGCTCGACTGGCAGAAAAGCTTCAACACCGCCATCAACCGAACCCGCGCAGTGGTCGAGCGCGTGATCGCCAACCTGAAGAACTGGCGAATCCTCCACACCGACTATCGACGCCCACTCGACAGCTTCGCCACGACCATTTCCGCTGCCATCGGACTGCTGTTCTACTCACTGGCCTGAATAAGCCTCAGTGGTCCTCCTTGACCCTTTGACGATTAGTCAAATGCGGAGCGCATTTGACCTGAGGTCAAGGGGTCGGCGTCGGCTCGCCGGCCTGTGACCCCCGCGAACGTCAAACCCTGACGGAGGCTTCGTGAAATGCGCAGACCTGCGCTCGGCCTGCCGGGTGGGTAGGTGTCTTGGTGACCGCGGTCCAGGCGGTCTCGGAAATGGACCGAGCCGCAGCAGCGACACCAGCACGACTTTATGGTGGTGGCAGCTGAGTCCGATGGGTAGGCGTGGGGCGGAGGTCCACCTCGACGATGTAGGTCGAGAGCATCTTTCCCATCTCGGGCCCGAGGTCGAGGGCGTTGTGCGGGGTACCGGGTGGGATGAGTCCACCCGAGGCCCGCAGTGGGAAACGGGGCGAACCGCGGGGACCAAACTCCCCGCGGTCCACCCCTTGATCTGGACCCCGTGAGAGGAGACCGGACCCACGCCCAGCATGCTCCACTCTTGGCGCCTGGGCGAGGGAACGACCTGAAATCGGCCTCGATCATGCAGGAGCGCCACTGCTAGACACGTCGATGCTGAACAGGCCCGACTTCTCCCCAGCGATCACCTCCTGCCCCGCGAGGCAACACCATGCGTGAAGCCGAACGACGCTGGGAAGCTGGAGCTGAGCCTGGACCGGGGGTCCACCCGCCGATCAGCGCCTCCTGGGTGCACAGCAGCGCGGTCTTTACCCCCGCCGTGGAGCGGCGGCCCCGCTTGTACCGCGAACCGCGCGCCTGGCCACGACCCCTCCCAGGCCGTGCCCGCGGGCCTGTCGGGCCGAGAACTCTGGGCCCGTTGACAAGGCTTCGCGACACGACAGATGCCGCGGCCCGACGCGTAGCCCGATCAGCATGCCTGCCAGACGGCGCACGAGCGCGACGTCAAGGCGATCGCGCAGGCCGTCGTGGGCTGCGGAGTCCGAGCCCGGAGAACCGGCTGGTCACGACCCGCGCCGGCCGCCGTTGATGCAGGCGGTCCTCCGCTTGTCGGATGGGCGGGTTCGCGCCGCCGCGAGCAGGCGCACCCGGCGGGAGGGTCTACATGGTGCGGTCGAGGTCCTCGACCGACGCCGTCGACGGCTCACCCAGGTGTCCGAAGGACCACCCCGAGACCTCGGACAGCCGTCCCCGCCAGTGCATCCCGCCGGGGAGCAGGGGGCTGGCCCCGGAAGCGAGCACCCGGGCATTGCTCAGGTGAATGTGGGTGGTGCGGTGCTCCCGAGCGAGCAGCCGGCGGTAGCTCTCGGGCAGACCCGCTATCGCATTCTGCGCAGCACGGTGCTCCTCGCGGTCCCGGACCAGCGACTCGCTGACGCCTCGTAACAGCCTCGCCCAGCCACCGTGCTCGTCGTCGATGGAGCCGCCGGTGTGCACCGTGAATGCCGCCCGGGCCGCATGCTCGACCTCGTCGAACCACTGCCAGTCCGGAATGATCGTCCCGTCGATGATCAGGCCACCCACGGTGAGCACGACGCCGGGGCCGCCGTCCTGTCGCTCCGTAAGACTGTTGATCTCGTTGACCACGACTTCCAACGCCCGGTCGATCTCTGGGTCCCCGTGGCGTGCCATCCCTCGATACTCCTCGGCCCGTCAACGGGGCTCGTCTGCGCCGCGATCGCCCAAATCTCAGATCTCACGCGCGCCGCCGGCGCGCTAGCCGCGGTGTTCCACGCTCGAGCCCGGTCCGGCACTCTGCGCCCGCAGCTGATCTACACGCCCGGCGGGATCGCCCGCTCCGCCGCATCCGGGATCTGACCGGCGGGTGAAGCCGCGGGCCGAGCTGGAGGACGATGTTGTCCTCGGAGTCGACATGAGCGAGTATCGACCGGATCCAGCGTGATCCGTGTATCGAGGTGCACCTGTACACGGAGGTACGCGAGCTGATCGGCGAAAGGGTGCTCGAGGGCGTTGTCGTCGAGGACATTGACGACGGATCGAGGTTCACGTTGCCTGCGCGCGAGATTATGGTGTTCATCGGGGCCGACCCGTGCACAGCCAGGGCGAGGCGCAAAGTCGTTTCTGCTGGTCATGAGCGGGTTTCGGGGCGTTGCTGCAGGCCGAGGATGGTGAGTAGGAGGAGCGGGTCGTTACGGATCTTCCGTAGGGTGGCGGCGATGCGGGTGTAGCCGGCTTGTCGGAGGAGACCGATCGTCAAGTTACGGAGCGTCGTCATCACTCGAAATCTGAGGCCTTTCCGGACCTGCGAGGCATCTTCACGGAACGTGACATCACGCACCCAGTGGATCTTGTTTTCGATGGTCCACTGTCCGCGGATGTAGCCGGCCAGGTGCTCGGGTGCTGCCTCGCGGGCTGAGAGGCTGGTCACGCCGAGGACGGCCACCGCGCTGCGGACCTGCATCTTCTTGTAGCGGCGGGAGCCTTTTGGGCGTTTGCGGATGGTGCGGGTGGTGTAGCGCTCGATGAGGAACACCTGCGCCGCACCGGGGAACCCGAGGTCTTCGGGGGCGTCCAGGACCCGGATGGTGCGCTTGTCGCGCCGGCCGTGCCCGACATCGAGGGTTTCGTGGGCGATCGGGGCGTTCGCCCAGTCCAGGGCGTCGATCTTGTCGTAGAGCTTGCGCGTGTTCTGCTTCACGATCATCACGTAGTGCGCGTACAACTGCGAGGTGATCAGCGTGGCGTGGGAGCGGACGGTGTGCGCGGCGTCCATGGTGAACACGCACCCGCTGACCCCGCCGATCCGCTTGGCCAGGCCGCGCAGCAGCGGCGCGAACTCGGGCACCTCGTTGGTCTTGGCCCCGATCAGCCGTTCGGCCAGCACGACCGACCGGTCGTGGGTGGCCGCGGCCAACAGGTAGGGCACCTGTCCGTCCTGGTCGACCGCGCCGCGCACCGCCTTTCCGTCCACCGCGATCGCCGGTAGCCACCCGGGCCCGGCGATCGGCGCGCCCACCGGGCCAACCCCGGCCCGCTCGGCCAGCCACGTGCCGGCCTCATCGGCCACCTGTTGGGCCTTCAGCAGCGCCAACAGCCGATCCACGGTGTCCGGGTGCGGCGGGGTGAAACGGCCCGTGGTGTCTCGGCGGCATCCGAACGCGGCCAACACTTCCTGGTTTGCGGCGCTGATCCAGGCGGTGATGTCGGCCAACAACACCTGCCCCGATGTCGCCGCTGCGGTGCACAAACCCAGGATCGTCGGCAGCGAGTGTCGGATCCCGCGCCGGTCGCGCGGATCGTCGATCGCTGCGAAACACCCCAGCAACCCGCCCGCACCGGCCTGTGCCAGCACCGCAGCCTGCTCAACCAGAACCTCCACCGCAGCCCGCGCCGGCGGGGTTGACGCCACCGGCGCGGCGGACTGGGCGGGAAGGACAGACTGCACGTGCAACGGGGCCACCGATAAGACGAAGATCTTTAGGAAGTCCTCGTCCTACGGGGCTCTGTTGCCCATTTCCCGTGGACACGCCGACCGCGACCACTCTGTGATCATCACCAACGGTGACCGATTCCCGGTCCGTCCACCTCAGGTCGAACCTCGTCCAGGTCGGCCGCCGACTACTCAACGTCACACCCGGATGCGGCTGATCAACCAGCACACCAGGCCGCACGCTCACCAGGCCCGACCAGCCGCGAGTCAGTTAAGCAGCCGCTGACCAGCAAGAACGACTTTGCGCGTCGCCCTGGTGCACAGCATGGCTCGCCGGGACCGCTCGCCCTCGACTCGGGCGGCTACGTGCGGACCGGCCCCGACGCCGTTTCCCCGGACTGGGAGCGCGCCGAGGGGCTGTGTCGCCACCCGAGCTGCTGGAGACGAACATTCCCGGCGTCGTCGCGGCAGGCGCTGTGCGCAGCGGATCGGTCAAGCGGGCGGCGTCCGCGGTCGGCGAAGGAGCGATGGCGATCCGCCTGGTGCACGAGCACCGGGCGCAGGGTGCGGTAGCGGGGAGGTGATGGCGTGGCCGGTCCGCCGGGCATTCCGATCTTCGAGCGGTTCTTCCGCTCGGTAGCGCAGCTGAAGATGGACAAGAACGACATCAAGCGGTACCGCGAGTTCGTCGACGGGATGATCGACGACATTGCGATCGCCGGGCGCAACTGCGCCCGGTGGAATGCCCGTGACGTCATCGCTCCGATGGATCTCCCGATCACCAAGGGACTCCAGGAGCGGATGCGCGAGTTTGACAAGCTCGACGAGGCGGGCGAGATCCGCGCCATCCTGGCCCAGAATGTCCGCAGGCCCCCCGCCGACGTGACCTTCTCCGAGGAGACAGAGGAACTGCTTCCCGAGTTGTTCGGCGGACTGAGCATCGCAATGGCCCGGTGCTTCCGGGCCGTCGATCCCGACGTGGTCAGCCCGGCGCCCGAGCACTGGGAGCGGGTCACCGAGATCTTTCGGCAGGTGCTGTGATGAGCAGCCCGTGGTTCTCCGACGTCCACGAGACCGACGCGGACGCGGCCCAAGCCCACACAACGCCATCGGACCGGCTCGACCACGCCCCGAGGTCGGGGTTCGCCCTGCGGATGCACGCCGTCACGCGCGGACCGCTCAGCGTGGAGGAGACCCGATGCACTGACGGCGTCCGCATGGCGCTGACGGATCAGTCCGGTTACGCGATCGGGCTGCCGGTCAGGGGGCCGCTGCATGCCGACCACCGCGGCCAGGAAATCGACCTGGGCCCCAGGCCGGGCCGCCGTGTTCGTGCCGTCGGCCGACGCGACGATGGCCACCGATAATCGATGCGACGTTGTGCTGGTGCGCGTCGAGTCGGCAGCGCTGGAGGACGCACTGGAGGCGCTGCTGGGCAGGCCGGTGCGCCGTCCGCTGCCCCTGTCGACCTCGATGGAACTGGGCACCCCAGCGGGCCGGGCCTGGGTGGGCACCGTCCAGGTGGTGGCCGACGCCGACACCGGTGCGACCTCGGTGCTGGCCAACCCGATGAGCGCGGAGCCCTTGCAGGACCGGCTCCTGGCCCGGTTGCTGCTCGCGACCGACCATCCCGACCGAGAAGCGCTCGACGGACGGGTCCCGACGTGGGGCCCCCGCCCCGTGCGCCGCTGCGTCGACGTCATCGAAGCCCACCCGGAACGCCCCATGACGCTGGCGAGCCTCGCCGCCGATGCCGGCATGAGCGTGCGTGCGCTGCACGGATGCTGGGTGCGGCATCGCGACCAGCCACCCGGACACGACGTCGTGCGGGTTCGCCTTGGCCGAGCACATCGCGACCTGGAGTTCTACCGGCCGGGGGAGACCACGGTCGCCGCGGTCGCGACCGCGTGGGGCTTCCGGCCGCGGCCGTTCGCGGCCGCGTACCGCGCCCGCTTCGGCCTGTCGCCTGCGCAGACGCTACGCGGTCCCGCGTTCTGCTGACCCTCGGCGCGGCCAGAACCCCGGCCTGTGCGCCTACCTCGAACGTGAGCGCCTGCCGTATGTGATGGCGATACCTAAGAGAAAAACTGGCTAGCGGACTCTATTGATTTCGTGGTAGGGTTGCCAGGTGAAGCAGCGCCGAATCCCTCGCACCGAACTTGCGGAGATTCGCCGACAGTTCGCCCGAATGTTGGACGATGGACTGTCGGCACAATCTATCATGGTGGCGTTGAAGCTGAGTCGTACGACGTACTTCGAGTGGAAGAAGAAGTATCAGGAGCATGGGCTGGATGGGTTGAAGGTTCGCCCGCTTCCTGGTGCGGCACCGAAGTTGACCGATCAGCAGTCCAGTCAGTTGCGGGGCTGGTTGGTAGGTCGTGATCCACGGCAGTTCCAGTTCGATTTCGCGTTGTGGACCCGCCGGATCGTACGGGATCTCATCCGCCTGCAGTTCGACGTGGAGATGACCCCGCAAGGGGTGGGGCAGCTGTTGCGCCGGCTCGGTCTATCGCCGCAGCGGCCGTTGTACCGCGCCTACCAGCAGAACCCGGAGGCGGTGCGGCAGTGGAAGGAAGACCGGTATCCGGAGATCCGGGAACAGGCCCGTCAGGAAGGTGCCGAGATCTACTTCGGTGACGAGTCGGGAGTACGGACCGATCACCACGCAGGCACCACGTGGGCCCCGGTCGGACAGACGCCGGTGGTCGAGGTGACCGGAGAACGCAAGTCGGTCAATATGATCTCCGCGGTCTCCCCGGGAGGGACACTTCACTTCGACGTGTTCTTCGGCACCTGCGACGCCACGGTCTTTGTCGAGTTCCTCAAGAAGCTCATGCACGACGCCCCGGGCCCGGTGTACCTGATTCTGGACAACCTCAGTGTGCACAAGGCGCCCCCTGTGAAAGAGTACGTCGCATCGCTCAATGGCCGACTGAAGCTGTTCTTCCTGCCCGGGTACTCGCCCGAGCTCAACCCCGATGAATGGGTTTGGAAGAATGTGAAGCACGACGACATCAAGCGCGCCGGTATCCAGCGTGGATCTGAGCTGTTCGGCATCGCCGTCCGGGCGCTGGAACGCCTCCAGCAGCTTCCGGAGGTCATCCGGGGATTCTTCCGAGATCCCGCCTTGGCCTATATCGGAGTCCACTAGCTAACTTTCCCCTTGGGTACCGAAGAACACCACGTTCTGCGACAGCATCGGCGTCGAGAAGAAGATCGAGGTCCTCGCACAGCAACCGCCGCGAAATTCCTGGCAACGCCGCGTCTGCGGTATCGGAGCACAAAGGGTACCGGGTCTACGACTGGGCGCTCACCGGGTCCGCCGAGCCCGATTTCCACTACCTGATTCGGCGGTCTATCACCGATGGTGAACTCGCGTTCTACCGCTGCTACGACCCAAAGCGGGCGGGCCTCGGTGAACTCGTCAACGTGGCCAGCGCCCGATGGCCGATCGAAGAATGCTTCGGATCCAGCAAAAACGAGACAGGGCTCGACAACTACCAGGTCCGCACCTGGACCGCCTGGCACCGCCACATAACATTCGCCATGCCCGCCCACACCTTTCTCGCGGTCACCGCACACCGGGCCAAAAATGGGGACGCCGCGCTCAGCCAACCGAAACTGACACGCCAACACCCACCCGCCGACGCCTGATCCCGCTCACCCTCGCCGAAATACGTCGACTCCTCAACCTCGACCGCCACGACAAAAACGCATTCACCCACGGCCTGCAATGGTCGATCTTCCGCCGCAGCCACCTGTGGGGTGCCAGAAGTCGGGCCTGGGTCGCTGACCAGCGGTGATCGTTGGTCGGACATGATCCCGGCGTGTCGCTGCGCCTGCTGTACTTGATCTTCCGACAAGTGCTTGGACTGGTCCTACTGCTCGGACGCACCTCCGCCGCCAAGGACGTCGAGCTTCTCGTGCTGCGTCACGAGGTCGCCGTCTTGCGCCGCACCGACCCACGACCGCGATTGGACTGGGCGGACCGGGCCGTGTTGGCCGCGCTCGTGCGGCGGTTGCCCCGCGCGCTACGGTGCCGCCGCGTGGTCACTCCGGACACGATCTTGCGCTGGCATCGCCGCCTCGTCCGCTGGCGATGGACCTATCCCAACCGGACCGGAAGGCCACCGATCGACGACGTCCTCGCCGCCCTGGTGGTGCGGATGGCGGGGGAGAACCCGCGCTGGGGCTACCTGCGACTCCAGGGTGAGCTGCTCAAGCTCGGCCACCGCGTCGGCGCGTCGACGATCCGGCGGATCCTGAAGCGCCACCGGATCCCACCGGCTCCGTCGCGGCACACCGATACCAGTTGGCGGCAGTTCCTGTGCAGCCAGGCCTCCAGCATGCTTGCGGTCGATTTCTTCCACATCGACTGCGCGCTCACGATGCGGCGGCTCTATGTGCTGTTCGTGCTTGAGGTCGGCGACCGCTACGTGCATGTGCTGGGCGTGACCGGGCATCCCGACGGGCCGTGGACGACACAGCAGGTCCGCAACCTCGTCATGGACCTCGGCGACCGCGCCGCCCGGTTTCGGTTCCTCGTCCGCGATCGGGCCGGTCAGTTCACGGCATCGTTCGATGCGGTCCTGGCGGACGCGGGCATCGCGGTGGTCAAGATCCCGCCGCGGTGTCCGCGCGCGAACTGCTTCGCCGAACGCTTCGTGTTGACGGTGCGGACCGAGGTCACCGACCGGATGCTGATCTTCGGCGAGCGGCACCTGCGTCGGGTGCTTGCCGTGTACGCCGCCTACTACAACACCGCGCGGCCGCATCGAGCACTGGGGCTGCGGCCGCCGCGCCCAACATCGCCGATCCCTGAGCCGGTTCATGGCCCGATTCGGCGTCGACCGATCCTGGGCGGACTCCTCAACGAGTACGAAGCGGCAGCCTGAAGCCGCTGGTCAGGCACCATGGCAACGTTCTGGAACCCCACAGGGTTCTGGAACCCGACAGGTAGGGCGAGCGTGTTGCATCTGCCGCTCGTGCGCGCCACCAACGCCGGGTGACGGCAGTAGGACGTAACTCAGGTCCACATGCGACACCGCGTTACCCTCAGTTCTCCGCGGGTCGCACGTGAGTTGCATCACAACCCCAGACCTACCAACCCCTACCGTCAGCGTAGCGGACCCATCACCCGGATGGTCGCCCGCCGTCTGGGTAGATTGGACGGTCCGATGCCAGGATTCAAGCATGCTCGACATGCCACTTAATCGACTCTTATGAACGATCACGCAGGTCAGCGCCGGAAAGTATCGGCATGCATCTCGTTTCAAGAATGCGCGAACATAGGCATGAATTGCGAAACGTTTGTTCGAATTTTCTTAAGGAGTCGTTGCCTTGATCGCTCATGGCAACCGCTAGTCGCATGAACGCGACCTTTTGGCTCAGTCAGTCCAAGGTCCTGTAACACGCAAGGCCGGCGTGTTTGGCGCGTTCGCCGCGTTGGGCGGATTGGGCAGACTTGTGTGCGAGCGGGCCGGGTGTAGATTTCGCGGATCATGCAGAAGTCGATCTTAGTGGCAAGACGTTCGTGGTGCTTCATCCAGGTGCATCACGACTGTTCAACATCCCAACATCACGGAGAAAGAAGGTCACGTGCACCCGCCAGGGTTTCGCGAAGAGCTGCGCCTCCCAGTCCAGGTCGGCTGTGACGTAGCTGCGTCGGCGATCTACGTCGTCGGCGAACTGGCAGTTCATGATGCTTGGACCGCCTTCGGGCCAGACGGTCCTCCGGTCCTCACCTTAATCGGCCTAGTAGTTGCCAGCCTCTGCGTGTTGGCCTTGATGCTTGGATACTTCATCAAGCGCATGGCTGGTGTCCTCACGTCAATCGGCGAGTTCCGGCGCAGCTACGACCGGGCGTTCGGACCGCTACGGCCCGAGCATGACGAGGACGAGGGCGATCCTCAAGAGGTCGGCATTGACGAGGCTGACCTAGCACCTCCGGAGGACGAAGATTCAGATGGTGACGATGAAGACGACGACGACTTCAGGTCAAGAGTCTGTCTAACCCTTCGACTTGGTTCGCAGGTAGCCCTCATGGCTGCGGGCGCGTTGGTAGGCATTTGGATTGGTCGCCTACTGGGCACGCATGGCACAGGGCTGGACATCTGACAGTTTCATACCCGCGTCGCTCCCCAGGCTCGGACTGAGAACCCCCAGGCCGACAGGAAACCTAAGGGCGTCTCCTTGTAACCCAAGGGGGCGCCCCTCCATATTTCGGAGACTGCGCTCGTGATTGGCTAGCATAGAGTCGAAGCGAGATGGCGTCAATCATGCGGTCTGCGAATCGCTTTATCCGCCGCATCTCCCAATTCTTCGGATCTAGTGTCGCGTAATGGTTTCTCGTTACTTGGCGTTGTTGGCCAACAGCTTCTTGAAGTCGCGGTGGAGGATGCGAACACTGGCGATGATCTCGCCGGGAGTCGCTGTCCATTCGAAGGGTTTCGCGTCGCGGTTCCAGTTCTCGATGTAGG
The DNA here is from genome assembly GCA_963739465.1 of uncultured Actinomycetota bacterium. GTDB lineage: Bacteria > Actinomycetota > Actinomycetes > Mycobacteriales > Pseudonocardiaceae > Pseudonocardia. Next base: position 516,379 of record CAVUAS010000012.1, on the reverse strand, counting down.
AGTCGATAGTCTTGATGAGTACACGAAGTGAGGTGAAGGTGCCGCGCCGGATCGCCTGCCTGGTGATGATGTTGAACCAGATTTCCACCTGGTTCAACCAGGAACTGCCGGTCGGCGTGAAGTGAAAGGTGACATTGGTGTGCTTGGTGAGCCAGGCGTCCACGTCGTTGCCTTTGTGGGTCGACAGGTTGTCCAGGACGACGTGGATCTCGCGGTCACCGTAGCGCGCGACAACATGGTCCATAAACTTGAGGAACTCCGCGGTGCGCCTCCGCTGGTAGCACTCCCCGAGCACCTCTCCGGTTATCGTGTCCAGCGCGGCAAACAGGTTCGTGGTGCCATGCCGGACGTAGTCATGGGTGCGCTTCTCGGTCTTCCCGACGTTGATCGGTAACATCGGCTGCGTTCGATCCAGGGCCTGGACCTGCGTCTTCTCGTCGATGGACAGGACGACTGCAGCCGTAGGGGGATCCAGATAGAGCCCGACCACATCGGCCACCTTGGCCTCGAAGTCCGGATCGTTCGACAGTTTGAAGGTGCCTTGACGCTGCGGCTGCAAAGCGTGGTCCCGCCACACCTGCGCGATGAAGTTGTGCGACACCGAGATGTTCTCTGCCCGTTTCAAGTACGTCGCCATCTCGCGACTCGACCAGTGACTCAGTCCCGTCTCGGCCGGTGGCGTGCACCGCGTCAACGCGACAATGCGAGCCCGCACACTATCGGGCACCGCTCGCGGCTTCCCCGGGCGCGGCAGATCCGTCAAGCCATCGACTCCGAACTGTTCGTATCGGTCCAGCCATTTGTATACCGTCGGCTTTGACGCTCCCGACAACTCAATGATCTCCGTCACCGACAACCCGTCGGCCCGCCACAACACCATCCGGGCACGAGCGGAGACCGAACCATCGTAGCCAACTTGCTGGATCATAGCATTGAGCGATGCCCGCTGCTCCTCAGACAACTCCACAGCGGAATTATTGCATAGCGCGCGTAGCTAATCTAGTACCATTACGTGACACTAGCGTTCCGGCGTCTCCTCGCCTTAGTAGCTTCTAGTTGATTGTTCACAAATAAGTCGCTGAACGCTCTGATTCCCTTTTCGCAGGGCGCGAGCTGCCCCACGTCAAGGCGGTCACTGACGCCGCCACGACCCGGTGGTCCCGTGACCGGTCGACGGCGTACGCCCCGGCCTCCTGCTCGTCACCGAAACGATCTCTACAGCGCCGATGTCGTCCGGCCTCGTGACGTGGACTGTGTAGACGGTGGTCACGGTGGGGTGCGAACTCGTAAATCGGCAGCGTTGGATTCACGATCCCTCGACGACGCCGGAGTCCGCCAAGGGCGACAGACTGCCAAGGCCGTCTGGGCCGCAGCTTAAGGCCTATGGGTCACTTAGGGTGCAGGACGTGTCACGCCTCCTGACCACCGCCGAGCTCGCGCGTGAGCTTGAGGTGTCGCCGCGGTCGATCCAGCGGTGGCGGCAAGTGGGCTGGCTGGAGCCGAGCAGCACGACACTTGGCGGCCACGCGCGGTGGGATCTGGACAAGGTCCGGGAGCGCATTCGAGAGCTGCAGAAGCGAGAGCAGTAGACCTCGAGAGATCACCGAGCCCGAATACTTCGCCCGGCGCGCCGTTGAGCTTGGCCGGGCCCTTGGCCGCGAGCCGCGCCTGGATGCCGCTGATTCGTTCGTTGGTCCTGAACGTCGTGCGAGGCGAGCAAACGCGCACGGTGACCATCGCCGTCGGCGCTTGAAGTGCAGGTCCGACGGCCCGGCCGGATCAGCCGAGTCTGGCGTCGCGGCGAGCGGCGACGGCGGCGAGCGGGGGCTCTTCTGCTGACGTCGAGTTGGCAAAAGTGACCTGAGGTGCGTCTTGACGGTGATGCGGGAGACGACCAGGCAGCGGGCGATCTCGAGATCAGGGCTGTCCTCGTGGCTGTACCGCGCCGAGCAGGAAACATTAGTAGGGCGGTTGCCATCAGTGACCCCGCGGTGCACGCCCCGCCGAGCTGCCACCGTGGAGTGTGGCCGCGACATCCCCGTCGATCTTCGTCAGTTACCGGCGCTCGGACGAGCCGTTCGCCGCAGCAATGATCATGTCGCTTCTCGCGGAGAGAATCGGCCTCGACCAGGTGTTCTTGGATACATTGTTCCTTCGTCAGCGAGGCAGGTTCGGGCCGCGGCTGCTTGATGCGGTCCGCCGGAGCAAGATGGTCCTCGCGGTAATCGGACGAGCCTGGGACGATAGTCGCAACATCGAGCGTCTGCGCTCCGAGAACGACTGGGTGCGCCGGGAACTACTCGTTGCGCTGGAGAACCACGTTCCGATCGTCGCGGTCCTGGTGGACCGTAGCGATATTCCCGCCTTCGACGAGTGGGAATCGGTCTTGGGCGCGCGGCCTCCCGTCGCGGTTCGGACGAACCACCTGTGGGATGTCGAGGCCGACCCCTTGGCCGTGGTGGCCAGCGTCGCTGACCATATGAGGAACGGCCTGCAACGGACGCGGACTCGGCAGGAGATGGTCGAGCACGCGACCGAAGCGATGATCCGTCACGTGCTCCCCGGCCCGCAGCGGGCCATGGGCAACGCGCAGCTCGTCGCCAAGGTCACTGCAGACGCCCTCGGTGAGGACCAGTGGCTTCGTTATGTAGCCACTGGCAACTCGTCTGGGCGCCCGAACGGCTCCGCTGTAGTGTTGCTCACTCGTACCCAGCTCGATGTTGTCGAACTTGGTCTGGACCGACCGCCGCTGCCATTGCGGCTGGATGAACTGCAGGGGTAACTGGTCAGGTCTCCCGCGGCGTGTCGAGTTGATCTCTACCTGTGGCGTGTTGACCATGGTGTGATGCCCGCCGCCGGACGTCTGTCCTATGAGGAGCTGGCGGCGCTGGTGGTTCGGCAGGCCGAACAGATCGAGTTGTTGAAGGCCGAGGTCGCCGACTTGAGGCGACAGTTGGGCCAGGACAGTCGGAACTCCTCGAAACCACCGTCGTCGGACTCGCCGTTCACCAAACCGGCTCCGAGGTCGCTGCGAGGCAAGAGCGGTCGTCAGCCGGGCGGACAGCCGGGGCATCCGGGGGCGACGTTGGCACCGGTCGAGCACCCGAACGAGCGGAAGCGACACGAACCGGGCCCGTGTAGCGGTTGCGGCGCGAGCCTGGCGGACGCACCCGAGGTGGGGATGGAGCGGCGGCAGGTGTTCGATCTGCCGCCGATGACGGTGCGGGTCATCGAACACCAGCTCATCGCCCGCCGCTGCCCGTGCGGGACCACCAGCTGCGGCAGCGCCCCGCAGGGCGTGACCGCGCCGGTGCAGTACGGGCCGCGGATCACCGCGATCGTCCTCTACCTGTATGTCGGGCAGTTCCTGTCCAAGAAGCGCACCGCCCAGGCGCTGGCCGAACTGTTCGACACCCCGGTCTGCGAAGCCACCGTGGCCACGATGAGCAAGCGCGCCGCCGGCGGGCTCACCGGGTTCCTCGGGACGGTCGCAGACCGGATCGCCGAGGCCGAGGTGGCCGGTTTCGATGAGACCGGGCTACGGGTGGCGGGCAAGCTGCACTGGGTGCACTGCGCCCGCACCGGCAAGTACACCCTGATCACCTGCCATCCCAAGCGCGGCACAAGGGCATCGATGACGCCGGCGTGCTCGGCCGGTTCTCCGGGGTCGCGGTGCCGACGCGTGGGCGGCTCTGACACCTACGCCGACGTCGAACATCAACTGTGCTGCGCCCACGCGCTGCGCGAACTGGCCGCCGTCACCGACACCGTGCCGAACACGGACTGGTGCTGGGCCACCCAGACCGCCGACGCGCTCGTGGCGATGCAGAAGCTCATCAACGACGCGATCGCCACCGGTGCCGACACCGCCGATGCCGTCGATGCCGTCCGATGCCCTCGATGCCCTCGATGCCCTCGATGCCGACGCCCTCGCCAGGCAGGTCCGGCTCTACCGCTCCGGCGCACAGATCGGCGCCACCCAGACCGCCGCCCGCTCCAGCAAGGTGATGAAAAGGCACAACGCCCTGGCCCGCAGGCTGCTCGACCGGCAAGACGACTACCTGCGCTTCACCACCGACGGGCGGATACCCGCCGACAACAACGGCTCCGAGCGAGACATCCGCATGATCAAGCTCCGGCAGAAGGTGTCCGGCTGCCTACGCACCCTCACCGGAGCCCAACAGTTCTGCGCGATCCGCAGCTACCTGTCCTTTTTCCCCTCTCCTCTCTTCTCTTTTCTTTTTTTTTTTTTTTTTTTTTTTTTTTTTTTTTTTTTTTTTTTTTTTTTTTTTTTTTTTTTTTTTTTTTTTTTTTTTTTTTTTTTTTTTTTTTTTTTTTTTTTTTTTTTTTTTTTTTTTTTTTTTTTTTTTTTTTTTTTTTTTTTTTTTTTTTTTTTTTTTTTTTTTTTTTTTTTTTTTTTTTTTTTTTTTTTTTTTTTTTTTTTTTTTTTTTTTTTTTTTTTTTTTTTTTTTTTTTTTTTTTTTTTTTTTTTTTTTTTTTTTTTTTTTTTTTTTTTTTTTTTTTTTTTTTTTTTTTTTTTTTTTTTTTTTTTTTTTTTTTTTTTTTTTTTTTTTTTTTTTTTTTTTTTTTTTTTTTTTTTTTTTTTTTTTTTTTTTTTTTTTTTTTTTTTTTTTTTTTTTTTTGTAGCTGTTCAGCCTGAGTGACAGGTCGGCGGCGTGTCGGCGGCGTGTCGGCGGCGGCCGCGCCGGTGATCCACTATGGTTTTGATCATGGGGTCGGGCCGGGAAGCACACGATGACGTCGTGTCGTTGCTGGCGGCCAAGGACGCTGAGATCGCGGCGCTGGTGGCGCGGGTGACGGAGCTCGAAGGCCTGGTCGCGGCGCTGCATGCCCAACTCGGTCGAGATTCCTCCAACAGCGGCAAACCACCGTCGTCGGATTCGCCGTTCATCAAGAAGCCCGCCGCCAAGCGCTCGGTACGGACGCGTTCGGGTAAGCCGCGGGGTAAGCAGCCTGGTGCGCCCAGCGCCACGCTGCGTCTGATCGATGATCCCGATGACACGATCACCCACATTCCGCCGGTGTGTGCGGGATGCGGGGAGGGTTTGGTGGACGCGGAGGTCTTCGGTGTGTGTCGCCATCAGGTGGTTGACCTCCGCCGCCTCCGCCGCGCCCGTATGTCACCGACATCGGGTGCAGTCACGAACCTGCGGCGGGTGCGGCACCGTCACCGAGGCGAGCGCACCCGCCGGCGCGGCGGGCCGGGTTCGGTCCGGACCCGGGGTCAAGGCTCGGGCAGCGTGGCTGACGTGCGCGCATTTCCTGCCGGTACGTCGCGCGCGGCGGGTGCTCAACGCGTTGCTGGGGTTCGCGGTGTCGCCCGGGTGGGTCGCCGGGCTCCGTGCTCAGGCCGCCCGCCTGCTCGAGACCCGGTTCCTGCCGCATGTGCGGGCGTTGATTGCCGCCGCGCCGGTCGCCCACGCCGATGAGACGACCGCCCGCGCCGAAGGCGCGCTGAGCTACCTGCACGTGGCCTGCACCCGGTTCCTGACCGCGATGCACGTCGGCGACCGCAGCAAGGACACCATCGACGCCGCCGGCATCTGGCCGACGTTCACCGGGGTCCTGGTCCGGGACGGCTACGCCGGCTACGAACACCTCGACACGATCGAACACGCCTGGTGCGGCATTCATCTGGTCCGCGACCTGCGCGCGGTCCACGACCCCGACCCTGCGGGTCAGTCCTGGGCCGAGGCGATGGTGAATACCTTGCTGCTGGCCAATGACACCGCGCACGCCGCCCGCGCCGAGGGCCGCGCGGCCCTCACCGACACCGAACTGTCCACCATCCGTTCCCGCTATGCCGGGGCGATCGCCCGTGGCCGGCAGGAGAACACCCGCGGCAGCGACCCGCTGCACCAGCAGGCCCGCACCCTGCTGCGACGCTTCCGGCGACATCGGGACATGATCCTGCGGTTCACGGTGAACCTGGACGTGAGCTTCACGAATAACACCGCCGAGTTGCCGGCCAGATCAGTGAAGGTTCAGCAGCGGAGCTCCGGAGGTTCCTGGCGCACCCTGCAAGGACTCATCGACTTCGCTGTCGTGCAGTCCTATCTGTCCACCGCGACCAAGTGGGGTCTGGACACCCTTGACGCGATGACGCGCCTGTTCACCACCGGTGCGTGGCTCCCGCCTGCCCTCACCCCCGACATCGCCGCCGCCGCATAATCACGCCACCAAGGCTGAACAGCTACTCTTGCCGAGCGCGAGAAACTGGCCGTAGTAAGCAAAGCCGATCTTGGTCCCGTCATACGATAGATCACTGCCGCTCCCCGTCCATTGAAGGTCCGTCTTCGGCGCGTCCAGATCGATGGCATCCCCGGACACCGCGATGGTGACCTGGCCGCTGCGACGGACCGTCGCCCCCGACGGCACTTGAGGGTCTGCGTTCGGTGCCGGCAGTCCGAGCTGGCCGCGCAGCTGACCGTTCTCCGAGCCGAGGCGCTGGTTTGCCTGTTCCAGCGCAGTGACCCGGGCGTCCAGGCCGTTCAATTGCGCATCCTTGCTCGCAGACGACGATTGAGCGTCTTCACGTGCGTTCGCGATCAGCACGGTCTGAAGGCCGAGATAGGCGCTCAGGACACGCCGGTGCCGCCCGGCTAACCCCAGTCGAGCACGACATGGGCACGCCGGAGCTGCCGGCCACGCGATCCTGTCCCAAGTCGGGGTCAGGGCGCTGAGCACGGCGCGGTCGAGCCAGGTCAGCGCGGGCCGGGAGTTAGTGCGGCGTAGCACGGCGACCTCGTGACGCAGCATCAGGATCTCGACGTCTTTGGCGGCGTTGGAGCGGGCGAGCAGCGCCAGCCAGCCCAGCACGCGGAGCATCACGTGGACGAGTCTGAAGGCCGCGAGAGCGATGATGCTGGGCTGGCCGGGCCGCCGCTGTCAGTCGGCCAGCCGTGAAGGCGCTGATCATAGAACGTGACACGGTTCTCGGCACCCACAGCCAAGCTCAAGGTGTATAGCCGGTGCCGTTCCAGCGGTAGGTGGTCGATGTCAGCTGAGCGTTTGCGCAGGTGGGTGTGCAATCGTTGGTGGTAACGAGGACTTCGTTTGTTCCGTCTCTGTCGGTGTCGGTGAGGGTGGCGTGATAGAAGCGCGCGTTGTAGTCGCCGGGTTCGGGAAGTGTGCCGAAGGAGTCGAAGCCCTTGGGTGTGGCCCGCAGGATGATCACCCCGGGATCACGTCCTGGGTTGTAGGTGATCAGCACATTTCCGGACTTGTCGACGGGCGGATCGGCGAGGGTCAGCTCGTACCAATCCCCCGCTCGATGGTGCCATCGGACGTTGCCGTCGGCATCAATGGCCGCAATGTTTGCGTCCCTCTCCCGATCCGAGGTCGACAATGTGGTGACGATCGTGCTTCGCCCCCAGGCCGGGTGATTGATGACGGCTGAGCTAGTTACCCGACAAGCGATTGTGCAGATACCGATGGTCTGCATAAGGGTACCTTCGGTGGCAGGCTCGGCGTAAGTAGTCGGAAGTCTTGTGGCCCGTGCCTGGCCCGGGGTTCGTCTGCCGGTGGGTGACACACCAGGCGCGGTGCGTGATTTCCACTGTGGGCGGGTGTCTGCTGTGGCCCGTGGCTGCTGGCGTGCTCGTGGAAGCGGATGCGGTCGCGCGCCTGGAGGGTTTGTTGGCGCGGGCGCTGGAGGCGAACGAGCGGCTGGCCGCGCTGGCGGAGCGGCAGCGGGCGGAGATCGCCAGGCTGCGTGAGGAGCTGGCCGTGCGGGACGGCGAGCTGGAGCGGGTGAACGCCGAGCTGGTGGTGCTGAAGCGGATGTTGTTCGGCCGTTCCTCGGAACGGGCCCGGCCCGGGACCCCCGGCGGTGACGGCGACGGCGGGGAAGCCGGCGGGGATGAGGTTCGGCCCGTTGGTGGCGGGAAGAGCGGGAAGCGGGGGCCGGGAGCGCGGGCGGGCCGGCGGGATTACTCGCACCTGCCGCGGGTGGAGGTGGTCTGGGACTTCCCCGACGGCGGCGGGTACTGCTGCCCGGAGTGCGGCACGCCGTTTAGCCGGCTGGGGGATCACGTCACCGAGGTGCTGGACTGGGTGGTGATCGTGCGGGTGAGCGCGCACTGCCGCCGCCGGTACCGGCGGGCGTGCGGGTGCCAGGTCCCGGCGACGGTGACCGCGCCGGGTCCGCCGAAGGCGATCGGCAAGGGCCTGGTCTCCAACGCGTTCATCGCGCAGTGGCTGGTCGAGCGGTATGTGGCCGGGCGCTCCCAGAACTCGCTGATCACCGGCCTGGCTCGGCACGGCGCGGACCTCTCCCCGGCCACGCTGACCGGGATTTGCGCCGCGGCGGGGGCGCTGCTGGCCCCGCTGGAAGCCGCGGTCACCGCGCGGTCGCGGGGCTCGTGGCACCTACACGCCGACGAGACCAGCTGGCGGGTGTTCGCCCCGCGCGAGCCGGGCGGCCCGGCGAGGTGGTGGCTGTGGGTCTTCCTCGGCCCGGACACCGCCTGCTTCGTCATGGACCCCACCCGCTCGGGCGCGGTGCTGGCCCGCCACGCCGGGATCGACCAGACAACAGGCCAACTCGTCGAACACCCCGAAGGTGTCTGCGGCGCCGGTGGTGACCGGCCCGAGGGGCCGCGGCAGCTGGTCATCTCCAGCGACTTCTACAGCGTCTACGCCTCGGCCGGCCGCAAGGCCTGCGGCCTGGTGAATCTCTACTGCTGGGCGCACGTGCGCCGGTACTTCGTGCGGGCCGGGGACGCGAACCCCGATCAGCTCAGCTACTGGGCCACCGCCTGGCTGGAGCGGATCAAGAACCTGTACACCGCCCACGAGCAGTTGAGCACCGCGTGGGCCGGTGGTGTCGCCGCCGAACTGGAGCACGCACGCACGGCCTGGGATGAGGCCCTCGGCGGCATCGACGCCGAGCGCACCAAGCAGATGGCCTCGCCCGGGCTGCAAACCCCGGCGAAGAAGGCCCTGGCCACGCTGGACCGAGAATGGGACGGGCTGGCCGCCCACCGCGACTACCCGATGATCAGCCTGGACAACAACGCCGCGGAGCGTGCGTTGCGCCGCCCGGTCGTGACCCGCAAGAACGCCTACGGCTCCCGCAACGAGGACGCCGCCCGGCTCGCCGCCCGCGTCTGGACCGTCACCGCGACCGCCGAAATGGCCGGGTTGAACGTCATCACCTACCTCACCGCCTACCTCGACGCCTGCGGACGAACCGGTGCCAAGTCCCCGACCGGCCCGGACCTGGAACGGTTCCTGCCCTGGACCGCGACCCGCGAAGACCTGCACACCTGGGCACAGCCACCCCGCCCCGATTGACCCGGATGACCACCGACCCCGTCACGGCGCCACCGCTCAGAAACGGTCACGCCGCGCCCCGGCATGCCCTCCACGGGACTTCCGAATACTTACGGCTCGCAGGCATGGCAGGCATGGCAGGTATTGCGGATGTGGCGGACTTGCCGGTCGCTGGCGCTCCGTCGACGCCAGAGTATCCTTGATGCAGCGCGTTGATCTCATCGGACCGGGTAGCGGGGATCTCAAGGATTCGGTCAATTTGATCCTTGTTTTGCCGGATGCAGTCCGGATTGCCGCCATTGCGCAGAAAGTTGTCCGCTGCGGCCAGAGCCGTACCCGGCGGAGCGGCAAGGGCGACCGCACCGACGTTCAAAGGCTGCCTGGCGTCGTCGGTGTGGAGAATGATGTCTCCCTCGTAGAGCCAGGCAATGGGGGAGGACCCGCTGTACTTCTCGGGTCCAATGGTGAACGAGAGACGTTCCGCCGATCCCGCACCGACCTCGAACCGCATGCCACGGCTGATCGTGAAGGGTACGGGGGAGGGGTCTCCGGGACCTTGAGGGTGTAGTTCGCCGCTACCCGCAACTCGCCGCCGATACCAATACAGTCTTGGGTCTGTTGGGCGAAGTTCGTGACGAAGTCGGCCGAAAGGATCACAGCGGGTGCGGTCCCGACGTTCTTCACGGTCACATCGACTACGGTGGTGTCGGCACTTCCGGCGGTCTCGGGCTCCCAACCTGAGGCATCGGATAGGACGGCATCGACCTTGCTCGGTTTCTCCACGGCCAAGTTGACCAGCTGCAGCTCTGCGCGAGGAGACGTTGGCAGCTGGGTGTAGACCACGAGGCCAGCGATAATGAGGCCAATGACGACCGTGGTGATCGACAGATTTCGGATTACCTTCGTCGCGAAGTAGTTGTGCTGGACGTTGCCACTGCCGATCTGCACGCCTTGGGACGGACGTGCCTCACACTGCGCATCCGCGGCGGCCCCGAGGGCGGCTGAGTCGGGGAGGCGGCGGCGTTGGGCTGCTGGTCGTGCAACGGACATCTCGATCGGTGTCGTGCTCGGATCATCAACATCGCGGTCGCTCGTGTGTCGGCCGTCGCCGCTCACGTGTCGTCACCGGGCATGTACACGGCGATGGCATCCTCCCACGCTCACGACTCGTGCCGCCCAACTGCGGCACCGTCGACCGTCGGATCGTCGGATAGCCCGCCTCGGGTGATCACTGCTCCGGGATCTCACAGCACGGCACCTTCTGCCAGTCGACTTCTGCTCAAGCTGTCAGCGGTACTTCGTCTGCCATGACGAAAATGTCACATGCCACGTCGATCAGTACGCACGACAGCATGTGATGCCGTGGCGTCCACAAGCCGAGCGCCGCGCGCGTCAGCTCGATCGGTTCAGACGCGCGGCACCATGTACGCCGTGCAAGGGGACGACCGTATCCGGCCGCGGAGAGGTCCGGACCCGGAGAGCGGCTCCGGTTGGCGCTGAGCGACGACCTCCTGTCCTCGCGCGTGCGCGACCGGGATACTGCGGCTATGGATCGAGATGGAAACTCGCCCGGCCGCGTCTTTCTCAGCCATACGGCAGAGCTGCGCGAGCTCCCGAAGGAGCGGTCATTCGTCGCTGCGGCTGAGTCCGCCGTCTCCCGTGCGGGCGATGCCATTTCTGATATGGCCTACTTCGCAAGTATAGACGAGCCGACTGCCGCAGCCTGCCGACGCGCAGTGGAACGCGCCGACGTCTTCGTGCTGATCGCTGGCTTTCGCTATGGGTCTCCGGTGCGGGACCAGCCAGATCAGTCGTATACGGAGCTCGAGTTCGCCGCAGCGGGCGAGGCGGGTATTACCCGTCTGGTTTTCTTGCTCGGTGAGGAAACTGAGGGCCCTGTGGGGCTCTTCGCGGATCCAGAGTATGGCCGTCGGCAGCGGGCCTTCCGGCAACGGCTGCTTACCGCTGATCTCGTGGCCACGACGGTTAACTCACCTGCCGAGTTGGAGGCCGCGCTCGTGCATTCGCTGATGCAGTGGAAAGGTGGCCAGTTGGAGGGTGGAGGCCAGAGGTCGAAGTTCCCGAAGTACGTGGTCACGGTGCGAAACAGCCAAGGTGTGCAGTTCGGCGACGGAAACTCTCAGACCAACCACTTCGGTTCGCGCTAATGGCCGCAGCGGGACAGCGTTCGGGCGCCACAGACCGCGGTGACCAGCCTCATCTCCGCTGCCTGCGCAGAGCTGGATCGACAGTTGGCCATCTACCGGGAGACCGGGGCCTCCTGCCGGATCCCGGCCGCAGTCCGCAGCCGCACGTCGGGGTGGTCGTGGGGTGGCTGCGCTGTCGTTGTCTGGTCGATCGTCGGGTCGCGGCGGACACTGCGGAGAGGGCCGACGGGGCAGCGCCGCGATCACGACCGGCCGCCGGTGGGTTGATCCGGCCGATGCTCGCCACGGCCGGTCCGGTGCCGGTCGGGCCCGGGTGCGCCTTCGAGGTCAAGTTCGACGGGGTACGCGCCATCGGCTATGCCGGACCCAGTGGCCTGACCCTGTATAGCCGCAACGACCGCGACATCTCCCGCTCCTACCCCGAGATCGCCCACTCGAGCTCGAAGAGGGTGTGATCGTCGACGGCGAACTGGTCGCGCTGGACGGGCACGGCCGCCCCGACTTCGGCCTGCTGCAACACCGCATGCACGTCACGACACCCACCGCGGAGCTGATCGAACGGGTGCCGGTGCAGTACGTCGTGTTCGACCTGCTGCACCACGGGGATCGATCGTTGCTGGAACTGCCCTACGGCCGACGACGCGAACTTCTGGCCCACCTCGGTCTCGAACGGCCCGGGCTGAGAGTCCCGGCCAACTTCACCGATGTCGCCGGCGATGTGGTCCTCGCCGGGATCGCGCAGCAAGGTCTGGAGGGGGTGGTCGCGAAACGACTGGTCTCGCCCTATCAGCCGGGGCGCCGGTCGCGGGCGTGGGTCAAGACGGCGATCCGGCACACCGCAGAGGTCATCATCGCGGGCTGGTCACCCAGCACCGGCAACGCGAACGTGTTGGGTTCGTTGCTGCTTGCCGCGCACGACCCGGGTGGGGAGTTGGTGTATGTCGGGGACGTCGGTACCGGGTTCACCGATGCCGTCCGGCGCCGGCTTCTGGGCCTGCTGCGGCCCTTGCACCGCGACGACCCGCCGTTCGTCGGCGAGTTCGTGCGGGCCCGCGGCTGGCCGGGCCGTCCACCCAGCCGCAGCCCTGTTCACTGGGTGGCGCCGCAGCTGGTCGGGGAGATCGAGTATCGGACGTTCACGGGTCGGGAGGGCAGCTTCCGCCACCCTTCCTGGCGTGGGCTACGTGCCGATCGCGATCCCCGCGGCGTGCAGGTACCTTTCGCTGACTAGCCACGAGCACCGTCCTTCGCAGGCCACGGGAGTTGGTCGGCGTCGCCGCGGACTATCGTGCCGCCGAACTGATACCGCGAAACTGACGGCACCGCGGTGCACGCCGGTCCGTCATGGTTGGTAAGGGTGTCCAGGCATCGGCGGCGTGCCCCCGCCGTGCAGTGCGAGAATGGTGTGGTCGAGGAGCCGGCGCGCATCGTGCTCTTCGTGCACCCTCCCGCCGGCCGTTGCCGACATCTACGCGCGCCCGGGGGGCCGTGAAACGTTTTCAGGAATGGTTCGCTACAGTTGTTGTATCCCTTCCGAACGAGCGTGGATGGAAAGTAGAAGATGGCTCAGATCACAGAAGTCAGGCTGCTCGATGACCTCGACGGCGGCGAAGCTGCCGAATCGGTGTCGTTCAGTCTGGACGGAAAGTCCTACGAGATCGACCTGAACGAGAAGCATGCGGCCGCGCTGCGGGATGCTTTCGCTCCGTTCATCGGCAGCGCCCGCCGCGCCGGCGGCCCGGCAGCGGGGTCCCGACCGCGGATGTCCACCCGGACCTCGACGGGCGCCGGTCGGCCGCGCGAGGAGACCGCGGCCATCCGGGAGTGGGCCACCGCCAACGGGCTCGAGGTGTCCACCCGCGGCCGTATCTCTTCCACGGTTCTCGAGGCGTACGAGAACCGCGGAAACACCGCTGCCGCCGCTCCCGCCGCGGAGCCTGTTGTCGAGACGCCCGCCGAGGCTGACGCCAAGCCGAAGCGCCGGACGCGGAAGAAGGCCACCGCCGAGGTCTGATCACGCGCTTTCCAAGGGGCCCGGACCAAGGTTCGGGCCCCTCGGGGTTGTCGAGGCCCGTCGCCGATCGACCGCATTTGTGCAGCGGGTCATGTCCGGCGGATGCGGCTTTCGCCACGGCGATCGACATCCAGTTTCGAGGTCGTCGGCTACACCGCGGGCGCCGTCTCACGTCGAGCTCGTCCGCGCAAACTGGACGGCGTTCGCCAACGGCGACATCCCCGCCGTTCTCGCGGTCTTCGCCGAGGACGCAACCCCGGTAGCGACATGGCTGTCAGCAGGACCCCGTGCCCTGGCCCGGTTGGGCATCCAGGCCGAGCGATATAACCGCGATGCCTCGGCGAGCGCGTGAGTCCAGAGTAGATTCCCGCCATGGCGGCCGACTACGAGTTTCGGACGGTGTGGCGCGTTGCAGGCACGGTCGACGAGGTCCGTGATGTGCTGGCCGATGGCCCGTCACTGCCGCGGTGATGGCCTCAGGGCGAGGCGCAAAGTCGTTTCTGCTGGTCATGAGCGGGTTTCGGGGCGTTGCTGCAGGCCGAGGATGGTGAGTAGGAGGAGCGGGTCGTTACGGATCTTCCGTAGGGTGGCGGCGATGCGGGTGTAGCCGGCTTGTCGGAGGAGACCGATCGTCAAGTTACGGAGCGTCGCCATCACTCGAAATCTGAGGCCTTTCCGGACCTGCGAGGCATCTTCACGGAACGTGACATCACGCACCCAGTGGATCTTGTTTTCGATGGTCCACTGTCCGCGGATGTAGCCGGCCAGGTGCTCGGGTGCTGCCTCGCGGGCTGAGAGGCTGGTCACGCCGAGGACGGCCACCGCGCTGCGGACCTGCATCTTCTTGTAGCGGCGGGAGCCTTTTGGGCGTTTGCGGATGGTGCGGGTGGTGTAGCGCTCGATGAGGAACACCTGCGCCGCACCGGGGAACCCGAGGTCTTCGGGGGCGTCCAGGACCCGGATGGTGCGCTTGTCGCGCCGGCCGTGCCCGACATCGAGGGTTTCGTGGGCGATCGGGGCGTTCGCCCAGTCCAGGGCGTCGATCTTGTCGTGGAGCTTCTTCGTGTTCTGCTTCACGATCATCACGTAGTGCGCGTACAACTGCGAGGTGATCAGCGTGGCGTGGGAGCGGACGGTGTGCGCGGCGTCCATGGTGAACACGCACCCGCTGACCCCGCCGATCCGCTTGGCCAGGCCGCGCAGCAGCGGCGCGAACTCGGGCACCTCGTTGGTCTTGGCCCCGATCAGCCGTTCGGCCAGCACCACCGACCGGTCGTGGGTGGCCGCGGCCAACAGGTAGGGCACCTGTCCGTCCTGGTCGACCGCGCCGCGCACCGCCTTTCCGTCCACCGCGATCGCCGGTAGCCACCCGGGCCCGGCGATCGGCGCGCCCACCGGGCCAACCCCGGCCCGCTCGGCCAGCCACGTGCCGGCCTCATCGGCCACCTGTTGGGCCTTCAGCAGCGCCAACAGCCGATCCACGGTGTCCGGGTGCGGCGGGGTGAAACGGCCCGTGGTGTCTCGGCGGCATCCGAACGCGGCCAACACTTCCTGGTTTGCGGCGCTGATCCAGGCGGTGATGTCGGCCAACAACACCTGCCCCGATGTCGCCGCTGCGGTGCACAAACCCAGGATCGTCGGCAGCGAGTGTCGGATCCCGCGCCGGTCGCGCGGATCGTCGATCGCTGCGAAACACCCCAGCAACCCGCCCGCACCGGCCTGTGCCAGCACCGCAGCCTGCTCAACCAGAACCTCCACCGCAGCCCGCGCCGGCGGGGTTGACGCCACCGGCGCGGCGGACTGGGCGGGAAGGACAGACTGCACGTGCAACGGGGCCACCGATAAGACGAAGATCTTTAGGAAGTCCTCGTCCTACGGGGCTCTGTTGCCCATTTCCCGTGGACACGCCGACCGCGACCACTCTGTGATCATCACCAACGGTGACCGATTCCCGGTCCGTCCACCTCAGGTCGAACCTCGTCCAGGTCGGCCGCCGACTACTCAACGTCACACCCGGATGCGGCTGATCAACCAGCACACCAGGCCGCACGCTCACCAGGCCCGACCAGCCGCGAGTCAGTTAAGCAGCCGCTGACCAGCAAGAACGACTTTGCGCGTCGCCCTGCTGGTGGGCGGCGGTCTATCTGTCGGTCGACACCTTGCGTGAGGGCGACGAATGCGGTCTGGGCGGGCAGATCGCGTTGTTCACCAAGGGCCCCTACACGCTGCGCTGGACATTGCGGGTCACCGAGCCGATCACCACGACCGGCTATGCGCTGACTGCGTCGGGTGACCTGATCGGGAACGGTCGCTGGAAGTTCGTCCAGGACGGTCCGGAGGTCGTGATCACCTATGACTGGCGGGTCAGCGCGAGCAAACCGCTGCTGCGCAGGATGACCTGGCTGCTGAGACCGATGTTCGCGGCCAACCACCGATGGGCGATGGCTCGCGGCGAGCAGAGCCTGGATTTGGAACTGCGCCGCCGCCGAGCGGGTACCGAGGCGGAGCGCCGCCGTGTGCCGCCGCCACCACCGACGACTTTCGGTTGGCTGATCGGTCGCCGCCACGTGTAAGGGGGGCCGTCAATGTCTGCTCCCGATGCACCTGTGATGCCTGCCGACCGCGTGTTGAGGTCCCCGCGTGCTCGGAGATCGACGATCATGGCCGTCGGGCCGTGAAGGGAGTCTGTGGCAGCGCCGAAGAGGACCTCAACGAGCTGCGTGGAGCGCGCGGTCCGGCTCTACCGGGAGTCGGACCCGAGCCAGTGATCCGCCGGCCGGCCGGGCAACTGGGCGTGCACCATGAAGCGTTGCGGTGCTGCGGGAGGTAGATGTTCGCGGCGAACATCGTGAGACCGAGCAGGAAGCCGGTGAGGCTGATCAGCTCGAACGCGCGGATCCGGAACAACAACTGGGGTGACAGCACCGGGTCCGGGACCAGGTAGGCGAGTCCGAAGGCCACATCGAGCGATCATGCAGACCGCTTCATCGGTGAGGTCGCCTAGCCGCGAAGGCGTCGGTCAGAGGCGGTGGCGTGGTTCTCGGCACCCACGGGCGCGGCCGAAGCCGGTGGATCGTCACTTCCGGGTTGGCGGTGCTGGCCGTGGAAATGGTGGCCCAGTCGCGGCACGCGGCGAGGAAGTCGCGGGCCGGTGGTCGGGCCTGGTCGGCGATCCAGATCTCGCCCGTGCTCCCGACGAGCCGGGGAAGCAAGGCGCGGAGGGCGTCGAGGCCGGAGTGCAGGTAGAGCACGTCGGCAGCGAGGACGAAGTCCCACGGCGCCCCTGCCGCGGCCGTCACCGGGTCGGTCCAGTGGCAGGTCGCCACGTCGAGGGGGATGTGGTTGCGCCGGGCGTTGTAGTCGGCGAAGGCCAGCGCGCCCTGCGCCTGGTCGGTGGCCAGCACGTGCGCGCCGCCGAGTGCGGCCGCCATGCTCGGCAACGCCAACCCACAGCCGAGCTCGAGCACCCGTGACCCGGACGGTATGGCCCCGGCAACGGCGCGGGCGAGTTCCACACCACAGGGCCAGGGTGTGGCCCAGTAGGGCGGTTCTTGCCCGTCTGCTCCGAAGTTGAGCTCGTAGAAGACCTTCACGACGTCGCGAGGATGGGCGATGTCGATGCGGCCGATGGAGAGGTCGATCGAGCTGTGCTCCACGCCGTCGACGCCCGCGGGAACCGGGGGCGCGACGGTACGAGTCGCTGTTCGGACGATGCTCACGCCGCCGACTGCTCCGGCCAGGTGGGAGTGGCGGCGGAGTCAGGGGGCGATGGGTGGGGTGCCAGAAGTCGGGCCGGGGTCGCTGACCAGCGGTGATGGCTGGTCGGACATGATCCCGGCGTGTCGCTGCGGTTGCTGTACTTGATCTTCCGGCACGTGCTCGGGCTTGTCCTACTGCTCGGACGCACGTCCGCCGTCAAGGACGTCGAGCTCCTCGTGCTGCGCCACGAGGTCGCCGTTCTGCGCCGCACCAACCCACGACCGCGCATGGACTGGGCGGACCGGGCCGTGTTCGCCGCGCTCGTGCGGCGGTTGCCCCGCGCGCTGCGGTGCCACCGCGTGGTCACCCCGGACACGATCCTGGCTGGCATCGCCGCCTCGTCCGCCGACGATGGACCTACCCGAACCGGACCGGACGGCGACCGATCGACGACGGCCTCGCCGCATTGGTTGGTGGTGCGGATGGCGCGGGAGAACCCGCGCTGGGGGTATGTGCGGATCCAGGGCGAGCTGCTCAAGCTCGGCCACCGCGTGGGCGCCTCGACGATCCGGCGGATCCTCAAGCGCCACCGGATCCCACCAGCGCCGTCGCGGCGCACCGACACCAGTTGGCGGCAGTTTCTACGCACTCAGGCCGCCAGCATGCTCGCGGTCGACTTCTTCCACGTCGATTGCGCGCTCACGCTGCGGCGGCTCTACGTGCTGTTCGTGCTTGAGGTCGGCGACCGCTACCTACACGTGTTGGGCGTGACCGGACATCCCGACGGGCCGTGGACGACGCAGCAGGCCCGCAACCTGCTGATGGATCTCGGCGAGCACGTCGGCCAGTTTCGGTTCCTCGTCCGGGATCGGGCCGGTCAGTTCGCGGCCTCGTTCGATGCGGTCCTGGCGGACGCAGGAATTGAGGTGGTCAAGAATTGAGGTGGTCAAGATCCCGCCGCGGTGTCCACGGGCGAACTGCTTCGCCGGACGCTTGGTGTTGACCGTCCGGACCGAGGTCACCGACCGGATGCTGATCTTCGGTGAGTGGCATCTGCGCCGGGTGCTTGCCGGGTACGAAGCGCACTACAACACCGCGCGACGGCATCGGGCGTTGCGGTTGCGGCCGCCGCGCCCGACATCGCCGGTTCCCGAGCCGGTTGATGGCAGGATCCGGCGTCGACCGATCCTGGGCGGGCTCCTCAACGAGTACGAGGCGGCGGCTTGAAACCGCTGGTCAGGCGCCATGCCTGGGTTCTGGCACCCGACAGGCGGTGCGCCGTCGGGTCCGACGGCGCCTGCCGTCGGGTGATCATCCACCGCGGTGTGGTGATGGGGCATTCGCCAACGGCTCGCCGGGCCCCGTCCGCGTTCACCGCGAGCTTGGGACGAGTAGTTGTAGGGTGCACCTCGAAAGTGCCTCTCCATCAGGTCTGACCGAGTCCTCAACAAGCTCAGTCTTCCCTGTTCAAGAAGCACTTTCGTCTATCCAGGCGCAGGACACGCCGATCGGCCCGTCAAGAGTCAAGGCTAAGCTTGTCGTACAAGGTCCACCGGTTTGCTCGAGTGTCGCATTCACGAAGGTCGCCCCTATGCAGCACGTCTTCCTATCGTTCAGGCATGAAGACATAGACTTTGCCGAGGGCCTCACAGCGCGACTTGAGAGTCACGGGCTGCCCACGTGGGCTGATTGGCGCATCAGCGTCGGTGATGAATGGCGTGCAGCGATCGACTCGGCGATCCGCAACCAGGGCGACGCGCAAAGTCGTTCTTGCTGGTCAGCGGCTGCTTAACTGACTCGCGGCTGGTCGGGCCTGGTGAGCGTGCGGCCTGGTGTGCTGGTTGATCAGCCGCATCCGGGTGTGACGTTGAGTAGTCGGCGGCCGACCTGGACGAGGTTCGACCTGAGGTGGACGGACCGGGAATCGGTCACCGTTGGTGATGATCACAGAGTGGTCGCGGTCGGCGTGTCCACGGGAAATGGGCAACAGAGCCCCGTAGGACGAGGACTTCCTAAAGATCTTCGTCTTATCGGTGGCCCCGTTGCACGTGCAGTCTGTCATTCCCGCCCAGTCCGCCGCGCCGGTGGCGTCAACCCCGCCGGCGCGGGCTGCGGTGGAGGTTCTGGTTGAGCAGGCTGCGGTGCTGGCACAGGCCGGTGCGGGCGGGTTGCTGGGGTGTTTCGCAGCGATCGACGATCCGCGCGACCGGCGCGGGATCCGACACTCGCTGCCGACGATCCTGGGTTTGTGCACCGCAGCGGCGACATCGGGGCAGGTGTTGTTGGCCGACATCACCGCCTGGATCAGCGCCGCAAACCAGGAAGTGTTGGCCGCGTTCGGGTGCCGCCGAGACAGCACGGGCCGTTTCACCCCGCCGCACCCGGACACCGTGGATCGGTTGTTGGCGCTGCTGAAGGCCCAACAGGTGGCCGATGAGGCCGGCACGTGGCTGGCCGAGCGGGCCGGGGTTGGCCCGGTGGGCGCGCCGATCGCCGGCCCGGGCTGGTTGCCGGCGATCGCGGTGGACGGAAAGGCGGTGCGCGGCGCGGTCGACCAGGACGGACAGGTGCCCTACCTGTTGGCCGCGGCCACCCACGACCGGTCGGTCGTGCTGGCCGAACGGCTGATCGGGGCCAAGACCAACGAGGTGCCCGAGTTCGCGCCGCTGCTGCGCGGCCTGGCCAAGCGGATCGGCGGGGTCAGCGGGTGCGTGTTCACCATGGACGCCGCGCACACCGTCCGCTCCCACGCCACGCTGATCACCTCGCAGTTGTACGCGCACTACGTGATGATCGTGAAGCAGAACACGCGCAAGCTCTACGACAAGATCGACGCCCTGGACTGGGCGAACGCCCCGATCGCCCACGAAACCCTCGATGTCGGGCACGGCCGGCGCGACAAGCGCACCATCCGGGTCCTGGACGCCCCCGAAGACCTCGGGTTCCCCGGTGCGGCGCAGGTGTTCCTCATCGAGCGCTACACCACCCGCACCATCCGCAAACGCCCCAAAGGCTCCCGCCGCTACAAGAAGATGCAGGTCCGCAGCGCGGTGGCCGTCCTCGGCGTGACCAGCCTCTCGGCCCGCGAGGCAGCACCCGAGCACCTGGCCGGCTACATCCGCGGACAGTGGACCATCGAAAACAAGATCCACTGGGTGCGTGATGTCACGTTCCGTGAAGATGCCTCGCAGGTCCGGAAAGGCCTCAGATTTCGAGTGATGGCGACGCTCCGCAACTTGACGATCGGTCTCCTCCGACAAGCCGGCTACACCCGCATCGCCGCCACCCTACGGAAGATCCGTAACGACCCGCTCCTCCTACTCACCATCCTCGGCCTGCAGCAACGCCCCGAAACCCGCTCATGACCAGCAGAAACGACTTTGCGCCTCGCCCTGATCCGCAACTCGTTCGCGTTGATTGTATTGATGACCCCTGAAGCCAAAGTTTCCGAGTACGTCACCTACGAATGGGCGTTCGCCTGGGGGCGGGCATCAAGGTGGTCTCCATCATCCTGCGTCCGACGATACTACACCCTCGCCTCGAAGCTCTGCAATATCTCGATTTTTCGAACGCGGCATCCCGACCCTGGCATCGGCTCGTCGCTGAGTTACGCACCGCAGTGGATTCCGCGCCATGGGCGGTTGCTGATGTCCCTGCGAACTTGCCGTCATTTGTTCGACAGGCTGCGAATGCGATCGAGAGCGCAAACTATGGCGAGCGAGCGCAAGCAGTCGATACGCTGATGTCGGCCCGGACGCCGGAAGCCTGGGCGATTCTTCGCCGCGCGCTCAAGCATCCGCTACCCGACGTACGACGACGCGCCGCCCGCGCATTGTCCGATAACAATGACGCAGCTACCATTGAAGCCCTAGTGTCGCGTAATGGTTTCTCGTTACTTGGCGTTGTTGGCCAACAGCTTCTTGAAGTCGCGGTGGAGGATGCGAACACTGGCGATGATCTCGCCGGGAGTCGCTGTCCATTCGAAGGGTTTCGCGTCGCGGTTCCAGTTCTCGATGTAGGAGTTGATAGTCTTGATGAGTACACGAAGTGAGGTGAAGGTGCCGCGCCGGATCGCCTGCCTGGTGATGATGTTGAACCAGATTTCCACCTGGTTCAACCAGGAACTGCCGGTCGGCGTGAAGTGAAAGGTGACATTGGTGTGCTTGGTGAGCCAGGCGTCCACGTCGTTGCCTTTGTGGGTCGACAGGTTGTCCAGGACGACGTGGATCTCGCGGTCACCGTAGCGCGCGACAACCTGGTCCATAAACTTGAGGAACTCCGCGGTGCGCCTCCGCTGGTAGCACTCCCCGAGCACCTCTCCGGTTATCGTGTCCAGCGCGGCAAACAGGTTCGTGGTGCCATGCCGGACGTAGTCATGGGTGCGCTTCTCGGTCTTCCCGACGTTGATCGGTAACATCGGCTGCGTTCGATCCAGGGCCTGGACCTGCGTCTTCTCGTCGATGGACAGGACGACTGCAGCCGTAGGGGGATCCAGATAGAGCCCGACCACATCGGCCACCTTGGCCTCGAAGTCCGGATCGTTCGACAGTTTGAAGGTGCCTTGACGCTGCGGCTGCAAAGCGTGGTCCCGCCACACCTGCGCGATGAAGTTGTGCGACACCGAGATGTTCTCTGCCCGTTTCAAGTACGTCGCCATCTCGCGACTCGACCAGTGACTCAGTCCCGTCTCGGCCGGTGGCGTGCACCGCGTCAACGCGACAATGC
Source organism: uncultured Actinomycetota bacterium (assembly GCA_963739465.1). GTDB lineage: Bacteria > Actinomycetota > Actinomycetes > Mycobacteriales > Pseudonocardiaceae > Pseudonocardia. Next base: position 494,476 of record CAVUAS010000012.1, on the reverse strand, counting down.
GAGCCCGCACACTATCGGGCACCGCTCGCGGCTTCCCCGGGCGCGGCAGATCCGTCAAGCCATCGACTCCGAACTGTTCGTATCGGTCCAGCCATTTGTATACCGTCGGCTTTGACGCTCCCGACAACTCAATGATCTCCGTCACCGACAACCCGTCGGCCCGCCACAACACCATCCGGGCACGAGCGGAGACCGAACCATCGTAGCCAACTTGCTGGATCATAGCATTGAGCGATGCCCGCTGCTCTTCAGACAACTCCACAGCGGAATTATTGCATAGCGCGCGTAGCTAATCTAGTACCATTACGTGACACTAGGCGCAATGCCGTGCAGTTAGCTGTGCGGCCGTGTTGTCAAGGGCCTGTCGAGGCGATGATGTCGACCGTGATTGTGATCGGTCGGCTGGGTCCTCGGATGCGTCCGTGCGCGGTCTTGACCGTGTAGTTGGAGATCGCTCGTTTCACCACCCGCGGGGTGGTCCGCACACGACGGGCGGGCAGGAGGCTGTCCAGGACATGGCGGCCGATGACACCGACCAGGTCGATGACGGTGTCGGCGAGGACCCCGGCGGCGGCGATGACCTGGTCACGGGCGGTGTTGAGGGCGATGGAGAAACTGACCCGATCGGGATCGACCTGCCGCTCGCCGAGGGTGGCGTCGGCGATCGCGACCCGTAGCGCCTGGTAGGTGATCAGCAGCGCGTAGATCTCCTGCTCGACCCCGACCGGGGTACGGGCCCGCAGGACCCGCCCGCCCAGGATGGTCTGCTTCAACTCCAGATACGCGATCTCGATCTCCCACCGCTCGTGGTAGAGCCGCACGATCTCCGCGGGTGGGTGGCGGGGGTTCAGGACGGTGGTCACCAGCTGGTAGACCTCGCTGCGTCGCCCGGCGTTGGTGGTGATGGTGATCTCGGCGCGGATGACCCGCACGGTCACCGGCCCGATCCGGGACAGGTAGCTGCCATCTCCCAAGCGTCGACAGATCGGCAGCCTGCGCCCGGACTTGGTGCGGATCAGCAGGTCCGCCCCGGTACCGGCGACCGCGATGATCAACTGTTGGGCGGCGAAGTTCCGGTCGCCCAACACGATCATCCCGCGGCGCAGCGCACCGAGCAGGCTCGGGGCGTAACCGGTCTCCCCGGTGCTGGTCGCGCCGAAGGTGGCGTCGATGACCGTGCGGGTACCGCACGCCACCAGCGCCAGCAGCCGGATCATCGGATACCCGGTGCCGCCGTGGTAGTTGCCGCCCTTGCAGAACACCCGCAGGTTCGCCGGGGTGTCCGGGCAGCACATCGACGTGCCGTCGAATGCGCACACCTGTGGGGTGCCAGAAGTCGGGCCTGGGTCGCTGACCAGCGGTGATCGTTGGTCGGACATGATCCCTACGTTTCGCTGCGTCTGCTGTACTTGATCTTCCGGCAAGTGCTTGGACTGGTCCTACTGCTCGGACGCACCTCCTCCGCCAAGGACGTCGAGCTTCTCGTGCTGCGCCACGCGGTCGCCGTCTTGCGCCGTACCAACCCACGACCGCGATTGGACTGGGCGGATCGGGCCGTGTTGGCCGCACTCGTGCGGCGGTTGCCCCGCGCGCTGCGGTGCCGCCGCGTGGTCACTCCGGACACGATCTTGCGATGGCACCGGCGCCTTGTCCGCCGACGATGGACCTACCCGAGCCATGCCGGGCGTCCGCCGATCGACGACGTCCTCGCCGCCTTGGTGGTGCGGATGGCGCGGGAGAACCCGCGCTGGGGATACGTCAGGCTCCGGGGCGAGCTACTCACACTCGGCCACCGCGTCGGTGCGTCGACGATCCGGCGGATCTTGCAGCGCCATCGCATCCCACCAGCGCCCCTACGGCATACCGACACCAGCTGGCGGCAGTTCCTGCGCACCCAGGCCTCCAGCATGCTCGCGGTCGACTTTTTCCACGTCGACTGCGCGCTCACCCTGCGACGCCTCTACGTCCTGTTCGCACTCGAGGTCGGCGACCGCTACCTACACGTGCTCGGCGTGACCGGACATCCCGACGGACCCTGGACCACCCAGCAGGCCCGCAACCTCGTCATGGACCTCGGCGACCGCGCCGCCCGGTTTCGGTTCCTCGTCCGCGACCGCGCCGGTCAGTTCACGGCGTCGTTCGACGCGGTTCTGGCGGACGCGGGCATCGCGGTGGTCAAGATCCCGCCGCGGTGTCCGCGCGCGAACTGCTTCGCCGAACGCTTCGTGTTGACGGTGCGGACCGAGGTCACCGACCGGATGCTGATCTTCGGTGAGCGGCACCTGCGTCGGGTGCTTGCCGTGTACGCCGCCTACTACAACACCGCGCGGCCGCATCGAGCACTGGGGCTGCGGCCGCCGCGCCCAACATCGCCGATCCCTGAGCCGGTTCATGGCCCGATTCGGCGTCGACCGATCCTGGGCGGACTCCTCAACGAGTACGAAGCGGCAGCCTGAAGCCGCTGGTCAGGCACCATGGCAACGTTCTGGAACCCCACAGGGCCCGGACACGCCGCAGCTCCATGAAGGGCCAGGGCTAGTCTCGTGAGTGCCTCTCGGCCCAGCGCTAAAACCCGCGCTTGTCGAGCCATTGATTGATCGTCGCGGCTTCGTGGACGGGATCAGGCACGTCGTAAACGACCCGGTGGTACGGGACGCCGCGCAAGTACAGAGCCAGTACGGTAGCCTTGGGGCCCGCCGACCAGAGTTGCGCGGAGTCTCGAAATCCGAACACGCCGATCCGTAAGCGACGGCTTGCCCAGCCCGGGCAGGGAACTCGAGGGCTGGCGTTCACCGCGAACGACTTCCCCAATACGAAGGCGCGATGTATCCGTTCACGCGGTATGCGCAGCTGCCGCCGACGAGCAAGTAGAGCGGTGGCTCCGGTTAGGTGCAAGTCCAGGTGGTTCTCGCAAAGGCTCATACGGAGCATTTCGAGCTTCCGTGTGATCGGGGCCGGTTGCCGAGGCTACTAATCGTCGCCGATGACGTAGCCAGCGTGCGAGCGACTCATGCTGCGCGGATATCGAACTCCCACCCGAACCGGCTGTCCGCATGGCCGGGAAGAATCTTCGATCGGCCAACTCCCGGTGCTACGTACGAGCTCTCGTCAAGAAGCTCAATCGCAAGTGCGTGGCCGAGTGGGTGCAGGTCTGGATCAAATTCAAGGAAGATCTCAGTGTGTTCCATGTCTACCTCACATGAGACAACGTGTCAGCGGCACCCATGGGTCGGGCAGGCCTGAATGCAACGGAAGGCTGGGGAGCGAACAGTGTTGAAACTATAAGGAGGCAAGCTTTGCCCCGAACAGTGATGTGGCCGGTATGTGACCAGACTGTAACGGTTTCATCGGCCGCGTCCGCCGCCCTGTGGACACCTTCTTCCCTAATGTGGATAGGTTGTGCATCACGAGATGTCTCTGTTGCGCTCGTGAACGTTGAGGAAGATGTGACCCATGAGGTTGAAGGGGGCTGTCGGGTCGTGCCGTGCAGCGTGTGGGGTTCCGAAACCGGCGCCCGCGGGCTGTGACCAGCGGTTTCATGCCGCGGGTTCGTACTGGTTGAGCAGGCCGCCGAGGACCGGTCGACGTCGGATCTTGCCGTGGACCGGCTCGGGAACGGGTGATTCCGGACGGGCGGACGTAGCTGCAGCGCTCGGTGTGGCCGGTGCGAGTTGTAGTGCGTGGCATAGGCCGCGAGCACCCTGCGCAGGTGGCGCTCGCCGAAGATCAGCATCCGGTCTGTGAGCTCGGTCCGGACGGTCAGTACGAGGCGTTCGGCGAAGCAGTTGGCGCGCGGACACCGTGGTGGGATCTTGACCACGTCGATGCCCGCGTCCGGGAACACCGTGTCAAACGAGGCCGCGAATTGTCCGGCGCGGTCGCGGACCAGGAATCGGAACCTGTCGGTGCCGAGAACGGGGTCACCTCATGCGACCTGCACGTACTCATGGATGACGTCGCCGAGCCGGTCACGTCGTAGCGGCCGGATGACCGCCCCGGAGTGTGGCGGAGTGTCGCCCGCGGGCGGGCGTTGATGCAATGCGCGGTGCGGGCGGTGGGCGTCGTAGTGCTGGAGATACTCGCGCAGCACCGCGTCGAGGTGGCGGGGTCCGACGATCAGGAGGTGGTCGAGGCATTCCCGGCGTAGCGTGCCGATGAACCGTTCCGCGATGGCGTTCGCCCGCGGTGCCCGGATCGGGGTGCGGATGATCCGGATGTCGGCGCCTTCGAAGACCGCGTCGAAGGCGGTGGTGAATTTGCTGTCCCGGTCCCGAATCAAGAACCGAAACCGGCTGGCCCCGTCGCCGAGATCCATCAACAGGTTGCGGGCCTGCTGGGTCACCCAGACGCCGGTCGGGTGGGCGGTGATCCCGGCGAGGTGCACGCGGCGGCGGTCATGCTCGATCACGACGAGGATGTAGAGGCGGCGCAGGAAGACGGTGTCGACGTGGGCGAAGTCTACGGCCAGGATGGCGTGGGCCTGCGCGGATAGGAACTGTCGCCAGGTCGGACCGTCCCGTCGTGGCGCGGGGTCGAGCCCAGCGCCCTTCAAGATCTTCCAGATGGTCGAGGCGGCTACGGTGTGCCCGAGGCCGACCAACTCACCCTGTATCCGTCGATAGCCCCAGCGGGGATTCTCGCGGGCGATCCGCAGCACGAGGGCCCGGATGAGTGTGGCGTCAGTCCGCTTTGCCGGTGCGAACAGGGCGTCGGCCCCCGGCGTGGTGCTCACGGTGGGTGGCCTGGTCATCGGCGGGACGATCATTCCGGACTGGCAGTGGTTCGACGAGGTCGAGCATGCGGCCCGGGCCGGGTTCACGGTGCACACCGGCGGCTCCATCGACGACGAGCACGGTGGCTGGGCGAGGCTGTTACGAGGCGTCAGCGAGTCGCTGGTACCGGACCGGGAGGAGCACCGTGCTGCGCAGCATGTGATAGCGGGTCTGTCCGAGAGCTACCGCCGGCTGCTCGCTCGGGAGCACCGCACCACCCACATTCATCTCAGCGATGCCCGGGTGCTCGCGTCGGGGGTCAGCCCTTTGCCCCCCGGCGGGATGCACTGGCGGGGACGGCTGTCCGAGGTCTCGGGGTGGTCCTTCGGACACCTCGGTGAGCCGTCGCCGGCGTCGGTCGAGGACTCCGACCGGACCATGTAGACCCTCCCGGTAGACCTTCCCGCCTGGTGCGTCTGCTCGCGGCGGGAAGCCCGCCCGTCCGGCAAGCGGAGGACCGCCGGCATCAACGGCATCCGGCGCGGATCGTGGCCAGCCAGTTCTCGGCTCGGATTCCGCAGCCCACCACGGCCTGGGCGATCGCCTTGACCGTGCGTCGTGCGGCGTCTGGCAGGCATGCTGATCGGGCTACGAGTCGGGCCGCGGCATCGGTCGTGTCGCGAAAGCCTCGGGCCCGGAGTCCTCCGAGTCCATGCCTCCGTGGCGCAGCAGGTCCATGTCGCTGATCGAGTCTGCGCCAACGACCATGCCCGCGACCAGCGCGGGGATCTTCGCGGTCGCGTTCCCCTCCATCCTTCGCCGCGATCAACAGACGCTCCGTGACGGGATCGCCAAGGGCGGCAGTGCCCGGCCGGTCTCGCTGTGCGGGTGACCGGCGACGATCTGGTGCGGCGGGCAGGACGCTGCCCTCGTCCTGCCCGCGGGGCGGCGCCACGGAGCGGGTACAGGGGGTGGCGCTGGGCGTGGCGCTGGGAGGGGGGAGCAGCGCCACGCCCTGGAGCGGCCAGCCCCCCGCCTCGGCCAACTGTGCCGAGCCGACCGGCCACCGGCCGATGGAGCGAGGTCGTGACCACGGCCTGGCCACGGCGCGTCCATCCCGTCCACGCCGGCCCGCGGCGCAGCGGCCAACGCGCACCGGGTCTGGGCCACGCCACTGAAGGTCTTGCTCACCAGCGGAATCGGAGGACGCCCCGCGTGTGCCGCGGAGCGACCTCCGAGAACTTGAGATCGGGTTACCAGGCGTGAACAGGGGCCATGCCGAAACGGTCTCGGCGTCAGCAGCCGATCATCGGCTGCCGACGCAGACCCATGGGCCCGCAACCTTGTCGCGGCATGCTTCGCGTGGGTGCCAGGTACTCAAGTCCGGGATTGCCGACCGGGAGGACGAACCTTCTCTGCCGATTCGGCCTTGGCCTGCCGGTGTTCCCGTAAATCCGGTCTACTCCCTCGCTCCCCTGCTGGCAAGGGCGCCGGTCGGTGATAGCCGAGTGCGCGCTCAGGACTCGTTTGCGCTGTTCAGCGCTCCGATGGGGGACACTCGGCTGCGCCGGCGGTGGGTCGTCCGTCCCACGCACTGCGCGGCGGTATCGCCGAGCGCATCCGGTTTGGGTCACACGGGTCGGGGAAGCTTCCGCGACCCCCGGCGGCCTGGGTGACCGGCTCCCAGCCGTCGCCAGCTCGCCCTGTGGCGCACTAGCCTGCTCCTGCCGCCCCAGACTCCCGGTGGCGCAGCCGAAGCTGTGCATCACCGGGAGGGTCGATGGACCATCCCACAGCCCACACCAACGGCGACTATCTGGCCGGGCGAGCCGAGGTGCATCAGGCCGCCGGCATGCTCACCGCGCAGCTTGAGCTGCGCATCCCTGAAGCCCTCGCCCGGCTACAGGCACATGCGGTCGCGACCGGCCGTCCCATGTTGGACGTCGCCCGCGATGTCATCGCCCACCGGCTGCGGCTGCTGCCGTTCGAGGCCGACCCCGGGTTCGACTCCGGGGACGGCGCCGGACCGCTGATTGCCGGCTTCCGCACCACACCACGCGCCGCCGGCCGACGACTCCCGGCTAGTTCACGTCGCGCCGGTGACCTGCCCACCATGGCCGCGGCCTCGGTCGGGGCGGTGTAGACCGGCCGCAGCGCCTTCGCGATCGCCTCGTAGTGCTGGCGGCCGGCGTAGCGGAAGCTGTTGCGCAGTAGGTGAACCACACAGGTCTGGGTGATCGTCTGCGGCCAGACGGCGCTGATGGCGTCCGGCAGGCCGGTCAGGCCGTCGCAGACGACCATCAGCACGTCACCCACGCCCCGGTTGCGGATCTCGGTGAGCACGTGCAGCCAGTACTTCGCGCCCTCCCCGCCCGGCCCGCCGGTGACCGAGGGGGCCTCGCCGGCCCAGAGCCCGAGGATGTCGCGGCGGCCCTCGCAGGTGACCGCGAGCGCCACGTAGATGGGCCGGTTGGCCACTTTCCCGTCGCGGATCTTCACGTTGATCGCGTCGATGAAGATCACCGGATAGATCGGGTCGAGGGGCCGGTTCTGCCGCTCGGCCATGCCCTCGATGACTTTGTCGGTGATCGTGGAGATGGTCTGGCGGGACACTTGGGCGCCGTAGACCTCGGCCAGGTGGGCCTGCACTTCGCCAGTGGTCAGGCCCTTGGCCGACAGCGAGATGACCAGCTCGTCGATACCGGACAGGCGGCGCTTGCGCTTGGCCACGATCTTCGGCTCGAACGTGGCATCGCGGTCGCGGGGAACCTCGATCTGCACCGGCCCGACCTCGGTCAGCACGGTCTTGGCGCGGTGTCCGTTGCGGGAGTTCCCGCCGTCACGCCCGGCCGCGTCGTGGCGGTCGTAGCCGAGGTGATCGGTGATCTCGCCCTCCAACGCCGACTCCACCAGCCGCTTGGTGAGCTGGCCGAGCAGCCCGCCCTCGCCGGTCAGCGTCAGCCCGCCCTCGCGGGCCCGCCCGGCCAGCCGGGCGATCAACTGCTCGTCGACCGCGTCCAGAACGTCCGCGCCGGGGGGCTCGTCGCCGCCAAGCTCGTCCAGGTCCACGGGCTGCTGTTCGGGCATCACATCAGTCATCGGGTGCATCCTCCTTGATCGGAGTTACACCAACTTGTTTTTACAGTCCCGCTCGCCTTCGTCTCCGCGAGGAAGCGCGCAGTTGAGGTGGATCCCGTGGTGTCGCGAGTCGAGTTTTCCCAGGCACACCGGCCGACTACGGTCGCCGGGTGGCGTTGGCGGTGTGCCTGCTGTTCGACCGTCGCTCGGAGCGTGCGGTGCGGGCGCTGTGGGATCGTCTGGAGCGCGTCGGGGTGCCGAGCTTGCGGTCGCACACTCACGGGCGACATGTGCCGCACGTCTCGTATGCGGTCCTGCGGAGTTGGGATCTGTCGGAGGTCTCGGCGGCGCTGCTCGGGGTGGGTGGTCTTGCCCCGGTTGAGCTCGGTTTTGACGGCATCGGGTTGTTCCGGCGGGGGCGGGCGTGGTTGTTGGCGGGTGGCAGTGCCGAGTTGCATACACGACAGGAACGCGTGGTCGAGGCGATCACCGTGACCGGTGCGGAGCTGCACCAGCACTACCGTCCCGGCCGATGGTTACCGCATTGTTCTGTGGCTCCTCGTGCGCCCTTGGCGAAGTTGCCGGTGTTGGCCGCGACCGTCTACGACGTGCTGCCGTTGGACGCTCGGCTCGACCGTGTCGCTTTGATCGATAGCGCGACGGGCGAGCTCTGGCCCGTCGAGGGGTAGTACGTCGAGCATGGTCCGCAACGCCGCCGACATCGGCTTCGCCGGACCGACCCGCGAGGCGGAGAACTACATCACCGGGGTGTGTCGCGATCCAGGGTGACCTCGATCCCGGCCACATTCATGCCTGGAACGACCCGCGCGGCGGCGCTGTGCAGCGGGCCTACCTGCGTGACCTCTTCAAGCGTGCGTGTACGTCGCCGCTGGGCACTCCGACCCGCGCGGTGGCCTACCGGCCGCGGGCACGGTGCTGGTTATGGCGGTGCTGGTCATGGCGGTGTTGGTACGCGGTCTGCGGATACCTCGGCAGGGGCCATCGGCGGCACTCAGGCCGCTCAAGGGCGGATCCCACCGCCGTCGTCTGCCTCCGGCATGGTTTGTTCTCGCCGTCGATCATGCGACTTGCGTCATCGCGCGGTGCGGGGCAAGCCTGATGGCGACTGGCGATGAGACTCGCCGAAACCGCGGGCGACCCGGACCGCTGATGGTCTCTACCTGCCGCACGTCGGGCTGTCCTGCGACAACCTGCGGATGGTCGAGGAGGTCCGCGGATGGCCGACACAGGAGGACCGGCCGCGTTCGATGCGGGGTTCTCGTTCGATGCGGGGTTCTCATGGTGTCGCTCGCGCGCATGGGGCGGTGTGCTGGGTCGGGACGAATGGGATCGCGGGGTCGATGACCGTTGCCCGGTGGCTGATGACGGCGGCGGCCACAGGAAGTGACACCGGCAGGTCGAAGATGCCTATGGGCGGCGGTGCGCCGGTGCATCTGTAGGTCGGTGCTCGGTGAGGTAAGCGGTCACGGCGTCGATCAATAGGTTTGCCAGGGGCCGCCTCTCGCGGATGGCCTGGTGTTGGAGCGCGTCACGCAGGGTCCGTGGCACTGGTGCGGAAAGGTAGACCGACTGGCTTGAACCGGAGGTCGCGGACGGGGGAGCGGGTTGCGGAGCCGCCGGGGCTACCGGTGCGGTCGGGTTCGTCGTCATGAGCGGTTCCGGGCAGGGGGTCAACCCTCCGGTGGCCGGCGGCCGCTGGCGCTTAGGCGGCATAGAGCTTTTCCACGTGGTCGGCCAGCTCGTCGAAGATGCTCACCAGGTCGCGCACGGCCGATCCGGTCCGGGCCCGCAGCGGTTCGCCCGCGTCGATTGCCTCGGCCAGCGCCGCCCGCGACGGGATGCCGGGCTGCCAGACCAGGTCGCCGAACAGCTCGAGGAGACCGTCGCGGTGCCAGGCATGCAGGCCGCGGCGCCGATCCTGCTCATTGATCATCAGACCGGCGATCGCGAGCCGGGGACCGGGCCGCGGGCGCGGTCGTCGCAGCGGGCCCGGCGGGAGGGCCAGGTGTTGGGCATGCTCGGCCAGGAACTCACGCACCCGGGTCGCCCCGGCCACGTAGTCGTACTCGGGTCGCACCGGGACCAACACGGCGTCACTGGCGGTGAACCCGAGCTGCACCAGGTGCCCGAGCGATGGCGGGCAGTCCAGCAGGACAACGTCATAGTTATCGGTGACGCCGGCGAGCCCACGCGCGAGCCGTAGATGGGCGCCGGGCTGGCCTGCCTCGGCGATCCGGTTCTCCAGATCGAACCGCGACGGGATGAGATCGATCGCCTGGGCCAAAGACACCGGCCAGCGGCAGGCCGTGATCGCTTGTGCGGCACAGCCGAACTCATCGGCCTTCACCACCTCGGACACCGTGACCAGGCCGGCCAGCGCGTCACCGCCATAGCCGAGCCGGCGCGAGAGGTTGGCCTGCGGGTCCAGGTCGATGCACAGAACTCGGCAGCCGCGGGCGGCCAATGCCTCGGCCAGGCACGCCGTGACGGTCGATTTCCCGGCGCCGCCCTTGTGATTCGCGATGGATAGGCGCACCCGCGCACCCTTGCACGAGTGCGGTCAGGGGAGGGTGCACGACACGCCGAATCCGGTCATCCGCAGGCCGTGGCCGGTTTGCCTGAACCTGAGCGGGCGGCCGAGGTTGACGCTCGGGGCGGGTTGCGGCGCCGCAGGGACGTGGTCGGGTGATCGGCCGGGGAGTACCAGGATTTCAGCGTCTTTGGCTGCGTCGGACCGTGCGAGCAACGTCAGCCAGCTCAGCACGCGGGCGAGCGCCAGGTAGGCGAGTCGAAGTGCCACGGGCGATCATGCTGGGCGGTCTGCGAGCGGTGACTGCGAGCTCAGCTGGCCGGGAAGCCCTGATCAGAGGTCGTGGCACGGTTCTCGGCACGCACGGAGTTGGGAGTTGCTCCGTCCACCGTGACGTTCGACCCACTGATCGTATGCGCCGACCCGGTGACCGCGGCCGAACGGGTCAGCGACATGCTCGCCGCCACCGGACATGGCTACCGCAGCGCCGGTGGAGACCGGGAGTTCTGGGACGACCAACGCCGCCGCAACCTCGTCGCCCTCCTGCGCGCCGCCGAGGCGTACCCACGGACAATGGAATGACCACACCAGCGGAGTAGCGGGGAGCAAGCAATGAGCGATCTCGACCGACTGGAGGCCGCGATTAGCGAGTGCCGCGAGATGATCCGTGAGGCGCACGCAGCCACGAAGGATCTGCGAACCGCGGTGCGCGAGGCAAAGAAGGAGATTCGAGAGCTGACCAAGGACGAGGTCGCTGGCCAGGTTCACAGCGAGGTAACGCGGCAGCTGGACGAGGTACGAGAACGGACGAGCGAGGCTGTCACCGCGGCAACGCAGAAGGTGATCGCCGAGTTCGATCGGTTTGGGGAATCGTTGCTGGGCAAGGAGACGTATTGGAAAACGGCGAGTGGTCGACGCTCGGCCAGACGTCCCGAGACCGATGTGGTGGAACTCGAGGTCCCGAACGATGATGACACCGGCTAGTGCGCTGACCTCGAAGATTCACCGGGTGGAAGTCCGCGACACGCCGTCATCGGTGCGTGATCCGTGGGCTGGGACGGTGCACCTTGATCTTGCGGGGTGGATCGAGGTGCGTCATGTCCAGACCTGTCCGGGCACGTCGATTGACCGACGATGAAGGCCAGTTCCTGCTGCGCTTGGTACGCCGCCGGGGTCGTGCCGACGCCATCCGGTACCGCCGGGGGTTGATCATCCTGGGGTCGTCGTCGGGGATACCGGTGCCGGCGATCGCCCGGCTGGTGGCCGCAGACCCGGACACAGTCCGGGACGTGATCCACGCGTTCAACGCCCACGGGCTGTCCGTGCTGGAGCCTCACTGGGGCGCCGGGCGCCCCCGGCGGATCACCGACCAGGACGAGGCGTTCGTGGTCGAGATCGCCCGCAGACGCCCGGGGAAGCTGGGTCTGCCGTTCACGCACTGGAGCATCCGCAAGCTCGCGAACTACCTCAGCGGCCGCTACGGCCGCACCGACCCGGCACAGATGCCGCACCGGATCGTGCGGATCGGCCGGGAACGGGTGCGGCGGATCCTTCACTCCCACGACATCACCTTTCAGCGCACCCGGACCTGGAAAGAGTCCACCGACCCGGCCAAGGACGCGAAGCTGGACCGGATCGAGGAAGTGATGTCCCGGTTTCCCGATCGTGTCTTCGCCTTCGACCAGTTCGGGCCGCTGAGTATCCGGCCCTGTCACGGCACCTGCTGGGCCGGCACGAAGCACCCGGACCGGCTGGCGGCGACCTACCACCGCTACCACGGCGTCCGCTACTTCCACGGCTGCTACGACCTGGCCCGCGACCAGCTGTGGGGTGTGCTGCACGAGCACAAGGGCGGTGCACACACCCTCGCCGCCCTCAAGAGCGTCCGTGCCGCGCGCCCCGACGGCGCACCGATCTACGTCGTGCTGGACAACCTGTCCTGCAACACCACTGCGGCAATCCGGATATGGGCAGCAGCGCACAAGGTCGAGCTGTGCCCGACCCCGACGAATGCCAGCTGGGCCGACCCGATCGAGGCGCAGTTCGGGCCCCTGCGAACGTTCACGATGGCCAACTCCGACCACCCCAGCCACGCCGCCCTGGCCCGCCGACTGCACGCCTACCTGCGCTGGCGCAACGCCAACGCCCGCGACCCGCGGGTCCTGGACGCCCAGCGCCGCGAACGCGCCCGCGCCCACAGCGAGAAAGGCCACCGCTGGGGACGGCCCCAGCCCCGCGCCGCCTGACCAACCCGGTGATCTATGGAGTGTCCCCGATTTTATTGACACCGATTTAGGCTGCCAGGTCGGTGAGTTTCCTGAATCCTAGCTCGTATTCGTTGGGTGTCAAGTAGGCGAGTGTCGAGTGTCGCCGCCGGCGATTGTAGTAACCCTCGATCCACAGGAATGTGTGTTGCCGAACCTCGGCGAGATCATTCCATGGCCGGGTGTGGATGAGCTCCTTCTTGTAGGTTGCGAAGAACGACTCGGCGACCGCGTTATCGAAGCAGGTCGCGCGCCGTCCCATCGACCGGACAACACCGTTCTCGGTGCAGAAATCGGCGAATTCCCGAGAGGTGTACTGGCAGCCGCGGTCACTGTGGAAGATCACACCGTTCGGCGGGCGACGGGTCACCAGCGCGGCCGCGAGCGCCTCGACGATCAGGCTGGTGCGCGGGTGGTCGGCCACGGCGTAGCCCACGACCTTGCGCGAGTACAGGTCGATCACGGTCGCGGTGTAGACCCAGCCGTCGACGGTCTGCACGTAGGTGATGTCCCCGCACCAGCGGGTGTCGGGTTGCTCGGCGGTGAAGTCCTGCCCGATCAGGTCCGGGGCATCGATGGGCCGCAGACCTGCGACGGTGGTCTTCTTCCAGGCCCGGGGGTGACGTCCCTGCAGGCCCGCGGCCTGCATCAGCCGCCAGACTCGCTTGCGGGCGACACGCACGCCGCGCACGACCAGCTCAGCCCAGACCCGCCGCACACCGGGGTGACCGTGCAGCTCGGCGTGGATCTGTCGGATCGTGGCGGTGAGCTCGGCGTCGCAGCGCGCGCGCTCGCTGGGCCCGCCGGCGAGCCATCGGTAGTAGCCCTGGCGGGCCACGCCGAGTTGGGCGCACATGAACGTGACCGGGTACTGCTTGTCGGTCGCCCAGTCCGCGATCGCCGCGTATTTCACGGCTGTTCCTTCGCGAACCAGGTCGCCACTTTTTTTGCGAAATCCCGCTCCATCCGCAGGACCGCGTTCTCCTTGCGGAGTCGTTCCAGCTCGGCCCGTTCGGGCTCGGACAGATCCGAGTCGGGAACCCGGCCGGCTTCTCGTGCTTTCTTCACCCATTTACCCAACGTCATCTCGTGGACGCCGATACTCTTCGCTACTTCGGCGATGGTCCGGCCCGAATCGAGGACGAGGCTAACGGCCTGATCCTTGTATTCCTGGGTGAAGTGACGGCGTGTCGCCACGCGATTTCCTCCGCTGCGTTCAGCGGCAGTCTACGACCGAGTGTCTACAAGATCGGGAACGGTCCACTATCCGGGTCAGCGAACTAGCGTCGTTCGCTGATCGAACGCTGCGGAGCACCTGCTGGCGAAGCTGTGCTCAGACCGGTCGACGGCGCGGGTCGGCGCTAGATTGATCGGGTTTTGCACGCCCAGCGCCTGGGCCTGAGCTGTGACGTTGGCGGTGACGTGTTCGAAGGCGAACTCCGGTGTGTGCACGCCGATGATGACCAGTCCGGTGTCGCAGTAGGCGCTGTTCCATGCCTCCAGATGCGGAAGCGTTCGTTGGCAGTTGATGCAGCTGTAGGTCCAGAGGTCGGCCAGGACGACCTTGCCGCGCAGCCCGGCCAGCGTCAGCGGCGTGTTGCCGGGGGGTGTTGAGCCAACCGGCGATGCCCGTCAGCGCCGGTGCGGGCCCGCAGTCGTGCAGCGCGTTGCCGCCTGCGTCGCAGGTGGGTCCGGTGCCGGTGGTGCCGGAGCCACCGCCTGCCAGGCTGTGCAGCTGGTTGGTCGCCGAATTCGGCGCGCCGCTGTGCTGGGGTGCGTTGCGGCGACGCTTCGTCGGGGGTCTAGAGCGATCCCCCGTCAGCGCGGCTCGGCGGGCATTCCATGCCGAGGGGGTGGCTGCCGGCCGGACCTGGCGGGTGATGGGTGAGGTGGTGCAGCGAGCCCGATCCGCAGCCGGCTTGATGACTGTTTTGACGGCGAGTCAAATTGTCAAGACATGAGCTCTTTGACCGACGGGGGTGGAGCAAATGTGGAGCACGCGTCTGACCTCAACGGGCCCGAACAGGCCTGAACTGCGTCGAACTGCATCGTCGCGACCTGCGTGAAGTCTGTTTGCCCAGGTCAGCGGCTGGCAGTCAAAGGGTCAGGGGTTCGAATCCCCTCAGCTCCACTCGGAGAAGCTGGATCTTGGTATCAGCGTTTCTGCTGGTCGCAGGCTTCCTGGCGGTTGGTGCCTCTCATTGCATCCGGCATTGAACGCGGTCGCATGGTCGATTGTGGTCGCATTGTGATCGCACGTCGGAGACCTCCGAGCGGCTCAGGCTTCTGACCTGCGGCGTTCCGCGTCGGCGAGGGCGTGGGCGATCGCGTCGACGGCTTGTTGGGCGGCGTAGGGCACGAGGTGGCCGTAGGTGTCGACGGTTGTCGATAGCTTCGAGTGGCGCAGGGTTTTCGACGCCATCGCCAAGGGCACCTGAGAGCTGATCATGAGTGTGGCGGCGAGGTGGCGCAGGTCGTGAACTCGGATCCGCGGGACGCCCGCCGCGGCGCAGAGCCGGTGGAATTGATGAAGCACCGATTCCGGTCGCAGCGGCGCTCCGTTGGCCTGGCTGAACACGAGGTCGCTCGGCACGCCAAGCGCGGCCTGCCTGCGAGCTTGTCGCTCGAAGGCGAAGACGACGCGTGCGGACAGCCCCACCCAAGCGTGACTGGACTTGGTCTTCGGCGCGGTCATGACGGGTGTGGTGTTGCGGATGTTGGACAGGGTGTAGCGCACGAACAGCACTGCCTCGTCGAGGTGCACGTCGGCCCAGTGCAGGGCGAGAGCCTCGCCTTTGCGGAGCCCGGTGCCGATGAGAACTTCGAAGAGGTCGGTGAGCGGGTCGTTCACCGCGGCGCAGTGGCGCAGGAAGGTGACCGCGTCGGTCGGCGTCCAGCAGGGAAAGTTCGGCTTGGTCGGGCTCGGTAGGGGCGCGTAGCGGGCCGGATTGTGTTGCAGGCGCGTTGCCGGACGGCGTCGCCGAGTGCGCTGGACAAGGTCGCGACAAGGCGGCGGATCGTGGTGGGTCCGCGGCCTGCGGCGAGTTGCTCGTCGATGAAGCGGGCGACGTGCAGGTGGTTGAGCTTCTCCAGACGGATGGCGCCGAAGGCCGGAACCAGGTCCTTGATGATGTAGTCGCTGTAGACGGCGGTGGTTGTCGGCTTGAGCGTGCGGGATTTCTCGGCCAGCCACGTGGTGAGGTAGTCGGCGACGGTTTGCCGGTCGTCGAGCCAGATCCCGGCACGTTCGCACTCCAGGACTCGGGTCAGTGCCGCGGTCGCAGCCTTGCGGGTGGGGTAGCCGCCGCGGCGCGTGGTGGCGCGCTTGCCGGTCAGACTGGGGATGTCGACGGCGAACGTCCAGGTGCCGTGCCTGGCGTTGGATGTCAATTCCGGGCAGTGCGCTCCGACTTGCTTGCCCGCGCACCGGCAGGCGCAGCGGCGGTAGACGCGGCCGCGGTGCATGTGAGAGTTCGTCATGTTCGACCTCCTCAGGCGCATTCGCACGTCCGGGGATCGAACCTTGTCTTGCAGTCCACGTCGCGCGCCTATCGGCGACCACATTGCGACCACAACTGGCGTTCCTGCTGCTCAGCGGCTCAACGATTGACAAATAGTCAAGTGCTCGCGGTTAGCTCTGCTGAGCTTGCGCGGCGGTCGTCGAGGCCAACGACCTCGGCGCCCGATAATGCCCATCCCGTATGTGTGCGATGGGTCCGGTCTGGCCTGACCGCTCTGCTTGTCGAGTGAGCAGACGCTGCCTGGCATTAATGCCGAGGTACTGGCGGAGCCATTCACGGAGTTGCTCGCCGACGATGAGGTTGAGCGGTTTGTCTCGCGCGATGCGGTAGGACTCGGCGTCGAAGCGTGAGGTTGTGACGAGGATGCCCTTGATCGCGCCCGGTCGTGTACGCGATCTTGTACGTGGTGCGGACTGGGGAGAGGCGACGTGTGCTGCCGCGGCGGGATCTGCCGTACGTCCGCGGTGCGGGTCACGGGGACGGACGGCTGCGCAGGCTGCGGGCGTGCGTTGGATCTCGTCGATGAGCATGCCGACCTCCTGGTGCTGGTGAGCAACGTCGTGCCCTCCTCCGAGGTGTGAATTCGTTGTTCCCAGCAGTTCCACTCGGGCGCCGCGCGGCTCGGCTTGCGGGGCTGTCAGCGCACCAAGAGGTTGAGGAGCCGGGTGAGGTCGGCGTCGGGGTCGGCCGTCAGCCCGGTGTGGACACGCCCGGGCTGCACGATGGTGCTGCGCGGCGCGGTCAGTCGCCGGAAGCGGCGGCCGCGGTCCTCCGCGCCCGCCGGGCCCGCGTAGCGAGCGGCCCCGGTGCCCGCCGCGCACTGGGCCACGATCGCGTCGAGCACGCATCCGACGGCGATCGGGTCGGCCGCCGGATCGAGGGCGGCGAGCCGGGCGGGGTCGAGGTACACGGCGGCGCCGAGGTGGTCGAGCGCCCGGCAGTAGAGGATCACACCCGCGTTGAGGCGTTCGCCGCGCTCGATGCGGGGCACGACGCGCAGCAGGGCGTACTCGAAGGCGTGCCTCATGCCTGCCCCTCTCGCGAGCGGCGCAGGCGTGCGAGCGGATTGCCCGTGCGCTGCGGCGGATGCGCGGCGGCCTCGGCCGCGGCGGCCAGCAGACCGGGCAGCCAGGCGGCGCGCGCCTCGACGCGTCGGTGCAGCAACGCCGCGTAAGCGCTGCGGAGGTCGGCGGGCGCCTCGGGTCCCGACACCAGCCACGCGTCCGGGACGAGCGCGACGACGTCGGTCAGCAGCTCGGGCGTCACCCGTGGGGCGAGGGCGGCATTGGCCGCCTCGACGTCGGGTCGGGCGGGGAGCAGGACGTGATCGGCGGCCGCGAACGGTCGGCGCACCCAGGCGTCCGCGCCGGGCCAGTGGTAGTGGAAAGTCAACGCGGCACCGTGGTCGATCAGGTACGGGCGGCGGTGCCAGAACAGCATGTTCGTGTTGCGCCACGACCGGTCGACGTTCCCGATGAGCGCGTCGAACCACAGCACCCGTCCGGCGAAGCCCGGATCCACCGCGAACGCGCCGGGGTCGAGATCGAGCGCTCCCGGCAGGAAGTCGATGCCGAGGTTGACGCCCGGGCTCGCCCGCAGCAGCTCCTGCACCTCCTGGTCGGGCTCGGACGCCCCGAGCGCCGGATCGAGCTGCACGACGACCAGCTCCGGAACAGGCAGGTCCAACGCCCTCGCCAGCTCACCGGCGACGACCTCGGCCACCAGCACCGCGGGGCCTTGGCCGGCACCGGTGTACTTGACGGCGTACGTGCCGAGGTCGTCGGCCTCCATCAGGCCGGGCAGCGATCCGCCCTCGCGCAGCGGCGTGACGTAGCGGTTGGCCGTCACCTCACGCAGACTCGTGGCGACCAGGGGCATGGCGACCATTGTGCTCAGCAGGCGGCCGCCACGGCCGGACGGCGGGTCGACCGATGGCGGATCGGCGGCGCTTACCGGGTACAGCATCGTCGAGGCACCCGACCTCGCCGCGGCCGCCGCGCTCGCCAAGGGCTGTCCGCTGCTTGGCTACGGCGGGACTGTCGACGTCTATCAGGCGCTGCCGATGTAGCCCGTTCGACGCGGTGCATCCGAACGGCTCCGAACCTGCCACGGAGCCGCTGCCCGGCGTGCCACCCCTTTTGGCCCACGCGAGGCGTGCCTCTCTGGGGGCAGCTGGCTAGGTTTCGTCATCTTCAGTGCCGGTAGGGATGCAGACCACCGCGTTCGCGTTCGTGATGGCCGATGCGATGCCGGCAGTTCGGCTGGTCGCTCCTGTCGCGGTTCCATAGCAGCGCGCATGATGGTCGGGCCAGCCCTGGATCCAGGAGAAGCCATGACGCTGTCGGTGGGTGACCGCATTCCGGACGTGACGGTGATGAGGATGACCGGTGAGGGCCCGGCCCCGGTCGCCAGCGCAGAGGTGTTGGGCAGCGGGACCATCGTCTTGGTCGCGGTTCCGGGCGCGTTCACCCCGGTGTGCTCCGACCAGCACCTGCCCGGCTATATCTTGCGGGCCGACGAGCTGCGGGCGAAGGGGGTGGACACGGTTGCCTGCGTCGCGGTCAACGACGTGTTCGTGCTCAACGCTTGGGGTGACGCGGTCGGGGCGGGCGATAAGGTCGTCATGCTCGGGGACGGCAACGGCGAGTTCGCCGCGGCCGCGGGGCTGGAACTGGACGGCAGGGCGTTCGGGCTGGGCACCCGTTCCCAGCGCTATGCCGCGCTCCTCGAGGACGGCGTGGTCCGGCAGTTGATGGTCGAGCCCGACCCGTTGGCGGTCACCGTCAGCTCCGTCGACGCGATGCTCGACGCGCTGTGACCCGAGCCCAGCGTTGGATCGGCGGAATGGCACCACAAACGGAGGAACAGGCCTGAGGCGTCGCGCCGTCGCTGTCGCCGGTGCGCCCTTGCGGCCATCGCGTTGACGCGCGTGGGCACGGACCAGCTGTTGAAAGCTTGCCCGCCTACCCGCCATAGGAGTGTGCTATCCGGCGGTGAGGTAGGTGTGCACTTCGCGCATCTGCACCTCGGGGGGTTTCATCCCGACCTCCTGTGTTATTGGGCCGATCTGACCGTCGGCGAAGCGCGGAATTGGTCGGCGGATTGCCAGACGTCGACGACTCGAACGCCATGGTCGGTCTTCATCACCCAGTGGAGAGAGAACCTGGACCGGCTGGCCTGTCAAGCGTCGCATCCAGGTCCGACAGTCGCCCGTGCCCGCAACCGCGCCGGACCGATCCGGCGGCGGGCCCGGCACAGCGCCGACGCCGTCGGCGAGACGACAACCACACCGAGCCGGTCCTCGAACGCGGCGGTGATCTGCGCCCACACCTGCGAGTAGCCCAGCTCGGTGAACAACCCCGGCCGCGAGCAGCAGATACACCACCACCCGTGACGGAAGAGCCCGAACCCGCCACTGCCCGCTGCGGGTCTCGACCAAGACCGCATCGACCATCTCGAACGGCACGATCCGGTCAGCTCACCCAGATGACCCGGCGCGAACCGGCCACCGGCCACCCTGACGACACGACTGATGGCAGAATCCGGGCTCAGTGGAGCTCCTCACGGACAAGACGTCTTGGCGGACGCCCGTCCTACCGCAGCTCCGCCACCTCTCCCCGCGCCGACACGCCGTCAACCAGCGCCTCCTTGACCCACACCACGCAGCCCTGTGGGACTGCGGATCAAAGGGGTGTTTTCGGCCCGACACGCCGGGCTGAGATCCGGCGGGATGGGCACTGTGAGTGATGACATCCGAGGCTGTGAGTCCACACAAGCGTGACAACGAGCCGGGGCGGCAGCTGTCGCCTGAGCAGGCCGCTGCGGCGGCCATGGTGGCCGAGGCGAAGGCTCGCGGGTTGGAGCTGACCGGCCCGAACGGGCTGTTGAAGCTGTTCACCAAGAATGTGCTGGAAACCGCGCTCAACGAGGAACTGACCGAACACCTCGGGCATCCGAAACGCCAGGCCGACCCGAGCCGGGAGTCCACGAACATCCGCAACGGCTCTCGGTCGAAGACGGTGATCTCCGACGCCGCCGGAGAGGTCGTCATCGACGTGCCACGGGATCGGGAAGGCACATTCGAGCCACAGATCGTGAAGAAACGACAACGGCGGCTGACCGATGTCGACGCGATCGTGCTGTCGCTGTACGCGAAAGGGCTGACCACCGGCGAGATTTCCGCGCACTTCGCCGAGATCTACGGGGCCTCGGTGTCGAAGGAGACGATCTCCCGGATCACCGACACCGCGGTGGCCGAGATGCAGGACTGGGCCGCCCGCCCGCTGGATGGTGTCTACGTGGCCGTGTTCATCGACGCGATCATGGTCAAGGTCCGGGACGGGCAGGTGGCCAACCGGCCCGTCTACGCCGCCATCGGTGTCACCCTGAACGGCCGTAAGGACGTGCTCGGGCTGTGGATGGGCAGCGGCGGTGAGGGTGCGAAGTTCTGGATGAGCGTGCTCACCGACCTGCGCAACCGTGGCGTGCGCGACGTGTTCTTCCTGGTCTGCGACGGACTCAAGGGGCTGCCCGACGTGGTCGAACACGTGTGGCCGCAAACGGTCGTGCAGACCTGCATCATTCATCTGATCCGCAACACGTTCCGGTTGGCCTCCCGCGCCGACCACGACGCCCTCAAGAAAGATCTGAAGGCGATCTACACCGCACCCACCACCGAAGCCGCCGAGTTCGCGTTGGAGGAGCTCGAGGAGAAATGGGGTAAGAAGTATCGGGCGATCATCCGGCTCTGGCGAAGCGCCTGGAACGAGTTCATCCCGTTCTTAGACTACGACATCGAAATTCGGCGGGTCATCTGCAGCACAAACGCTATCGAAAGCCTCAACGCCCGCTACCGGCGAGCGGTACGGGCCCGTGGGCATTTCCCCACCGAGCAGGCTGCGCTGAAGTGTCTGTACCTTGTCACCCGCAGCCTGGACCCGACCGGGACCGGCCGCAGCCGATGGACGATGCGCTGGAAGCCGGTGATCGACGCCTTCGCCGTCACATTCAGTGACCGCTGGCCGGCCGCTGAAGCTTACTGACCGAACATGCCGAAACACCGTTCGCGCTACAGGCCCAGCCCTGTGAACGCCCTTGCTTCTAGGCCTTGTCGGGGGCGCGGAATAGGTGGGCGATCTGGGGTGGTCCGGCGGCGAGGGTCAGCGCTTCTTGCTCGAGGTCCTGGTCCGCGCCGGTGAGGCGGTCGCGGTGTTGGCGTAGGTGTTCCTCCCAGGACGGGACGAAGAAGGTCTCGATGAAGCGGGAGGGGTCGGCCGCGTCGCGGTAGAGGCTCCATCGGGAAGCACCGGTTCGGCGGCGTGAGGAGCGGACGTGCCGCATCGCGTCGAGGAACCGGGCGACGTTGTCGGGGGGGACGGTGAAGGTGAGGGTGATCAGCACCGGGCCCTCGTCGGGATCGGGCTCGGTGACCAGTTGGGGTTCCGGCCAGTACACGACGGGGGTGCGGTCGACGCCCTCGGTGTCGTGCAGCGGCAGCACCATGATCGTGGTGGCGCCGAGTGCCATCAGCGCCGACGCGACGGCGAACGTGACCACGAGGCCGGTGTACTGGGCGAGCAGGCCCCAGACGAGGGCGCCGACCGCCTGCCCGCCCATGAACACGATCTGCTGCATGGACAGCCCGCGCGCGCGGACCCAGCCGGGCAGGAAGACCTGCGTCGCGGCGCCGAGGCTCGACAGCACGGCCAACCAGGCGGCGCCTGCGGGCAGCAGCAGCGCGACGACCAGCGTGAGGTTGTCGATCAACACGATGCCGATCTGGGCCGCGGCGTAGACGATGCTCGCGATGAAGATCATGGATCCGGTGGACAGTCGTGCGGAGATCCTGGGTAACACGACGGCGCCTGCCACTGCGCCCACCCCGAGGGCGGCCAGCAGCAGGCCGTATCCGCCGGATCCGAGCCCGAGTCGGCGGGTGGCGACCAGCGGGAGCAGCGCCCAGAGGGCGGTGCCCGGGAGGACGAACAGCAGCGACCGCAGCAGCAGCCGCCGTACCACCTTCGAGTGCCGCACGTAGCGGGCGCCCGCCCGCAGGGCGGGGACGAACCGTTCCGGCGTGTCCCCGCACACGCGCCCGCGCGGTCCCCGGCGGAGCAGGACGAGGGCCATCACGGCGTAGGTCACGGCGTTGAGCGCGAAGACGATGCCCACGGGGAACTGGGTGATCAGGAAACCGGCCAGTGCGGGACCGATGGCGCGGGCCAGGTTCATGCTGACAGCGCCGAGTGCTGCCGCGGCGCGGACCTGGTGGCGCGGAACGATGTCGGGGATCAGGGCCTGCCAGGGTGGCATGCTGACCGCGGCGCCGGCGCCGAGCAGGAAGGTGAACGTGAGCAGCAGCGCCGGGGACAGATCGCTGGTGAGGGTGAGCCCGGCGAGGATCGCGCCGAGGGTGAAGGTGGCCAGCTGCGTCCCGATGAGGAGCCTGCGGCGGTCGAACGTGTCGGCGAGCACGCCTGCGGGCAGCGCCAGGATCAGCATCGGCAACAGGCCCGCGGTTTGCACGAGGGACACGAGCGTGGAGGCGTTCGGTTCGTCGACCAGCAGCCACTGGGCGCCGACGGTCTGCATCCAGGTGCCGATCATGCTGCCGAGCTGGGCGAGCCACAGCGCCCGGAACGCCGCGATCCGCAACGGCGACCACGCCGAACCCTCGGGGACGACTTTGCGGTCGGCAGGCGACGGCTCCACCCGTGCAGCATGCCGCCACATGGCGAGATGGCCTTGCTGCTACCGCTGGGCAGGAGGGCATCTGTGCACCCGAGGGGGTAACGGCCGGGTCGCCGCCGCTGCGACCGGCCCCGGCGGGCTGTCGGTCGGCGGGTATCGGAGACTGCGGGCAGCGTGCTGGGCGCGCGCCGACGGGTGATGTCGCCGATCTCGGCGTCGAACACCCCGCCGACAACTACGGTGACGCGCCTCGCCGAGCCGGCCGCTGGTGATCAGGTCGGCCGCACCGGCTGCCTCGCGGTGCCGGCAGCCGGGCAGCCGGCCATCGCCGAGGGCGAGGTCCACGTCGGGGTTGAACGGCTGCGGTCCTGTGGGTGCCGAGAACCCTGTCACGTCATGCAACAGTGCCTGTGCTCGTCTACGAGGCCGCCGAGTCGGTCTCGTCGCAGTGGCCGAATGGTCGCTGCGGAGCGCGGGGGAGTGTGGCCTGACATCGTGATGGAGGACCAGGATTTCGTCGTCTTTGGCTGGATCGGATCGTGCGATCAGCGCCAGCCGGCTCAGTGCATGGCGAGCAGCAGGTAGGGTCGCAAGGCCACAGCGGGGGATCACGCAGCGCGGGCCGCGGACCGTGACCGCGAGGTCGGCTAGCGGTGAAGGCGCTGATCAGAGGCCGTGACACGGTTCTCGGCACCCACACGCTGATCTTCAGGTCGCCCAGCCGCGCACCTGCTGATCAGAGACCTTGACATGGTTGGCGGCACCCACACGCTCGTCGGCATTGCCACCGCCGACGCTTCGAGCTATGGTCTGTCGAACGTAAGATTATGATCGTACGACAAACGAGGAGCGATGATGACGACACAACCGGTGGCGCTGGTGACGGGAGCCTCCTCGGGTATCGGTAGGGCGGCGGCGCTGGCGTTGGTCGACCGGGGTTTCAGGGTCGTGGGTACCAGTCGGACCGCCTCGCGGGTCACCGCGCCGGCGGGCACCACGTTCTTCGACCTCGATGTCTCGCGTGACGACTCGGTGCACGCTCTGGTCGGCCAGGTGATCACGCGGTTCGGCCGGATCGATGTCCTGGTCAACAACGCCGGGATCGGCGCGGCGGGAGCCGTCGAGGAGATGTCGGTCGAGCAGCACCAGCGGGTGCTGGACGTCAACGTGCTGGGCGTCATCCGCATGAGCAAGGCCGTCTTGCCGGTGATGCGGGCGCAGGGCGGTGGCCGGATCATCAACGTCTCTTCGCTCCTGGGTCTCGTGCCGCAGCCGTTTATGGCGGCCTATGTCGCCTCGAAGCACGCCGTCGAGGGCTTTTCGGAGTCGCTGGATCATGAGGTGCGCGAACACGGTGTCCGGGTCGTGCTGGTTGAGCCCGCGTACACCAGCACGGCGTTCGATGCGAACGCCGTGGTCGCGGACCACCCCCAGCCGGTCTACGCCCCGCGGCGTGTCGTGTTCGACGAGGTGTTGGGCGAGGCCATGAAGGACGGCGACGCCCCGACCGTCGTGGCAAAGACGATCGTCGCCGCCGCGACCGACCCCAAGCCCAGGCTCCGCTACACCGCAGGCGCCCGAGCGGGCCGGGTCAGCACGCTGCGCAGGATCGCACCCGCGCGGCTGTTCGACGGGCAGATCCGCAAGCTGAACAGGATGGCCGGTTGACAACGTCCGCCGGCAGCTCGGCGGGTGACCACGCCGTGGTTCATCCGAACCGCCGCCGCGCCGAGGGGTGCTTGGGGTGCCGGTCTGTGAACGAGAGGAGTCGATGATGGCGCGGTACGGCAAGGAGCACAAAGAGCAGACCCGACGGCGCATCGTGGAGACGTCCGGGCGGCGGTTCAAGATCGACGGGGTGAACGCCTCGGGGATCGCCACGCTCATGGCCGACGCCGGGCTGACCAACGGCGCGTTCTACGCGCACTTCGCGTCGAAAGACGACCTGGTCGCCGGCGTGGTCGCCGAGCAGCTCGGCGGCCAACGCGAGGCCATCGCGGCTCTACCTGCCGACTCCGACATCGAGCAGATCGTGCGCGGGTACCTGTCGGTCGAGCATCGCGATCACCCCGGCGACGGCTGCCCGTCCGCGGCCCTGCTCGATGAGATCGGCCGCTGCGACGACGTGGTCCGGCGGGCCTACACCGACGGTCTGCTCGGTGTCATCGACGTCATCGCGGCCCGACTCGAACCCGATGATCCGTCCTCGGCGCGCTTCCGCACCCTCGCGACGTTCGCGGGGATGGTCGGGACACTGCAGCTGGCCCGCGCCCTGACGGATCGGCACCTTTCCGACCAGCTGCTCGAGCAAGGTGTCGCGAACGCGCTGGCGAACCTCGCCGTCGCCGATGAGTGAGGCCACCTGCAGCGCTGTGTCACGTCAGCGACCCATCTTCCCGGGCGACGGCCCACCCCGAATCGTGAAGGACGGGCTGACATGAAGGCTTTCATCGTCGACAAGTACGGCAAGGACAGCAGGTTACGGGCAGGACAGCTGCCCGAACCGGAGATCGGCGACCACGACGTGTTGGTGCGGATCCTGGCCTCGGGTGTGAACCCGCTCGACGCCAAGATCATGGCGGGGGAGTTCAAGCTGGTCCTGCCCTACAAGCCACCGTTCGTGCTCGGCAACGACCTGGCCGGGGTCGTGGAGCGCGTAGGGCCCGGCGTGCAACGGTTCGCGGCGGGCGAGCAGGTGTACGCGCGTCCGGACAAGGACCGCATCGGCACCTTCGCCGAGCTGATTGCGATCGACGAAGCCGATCTGGCGCTCAAGCCGGCCGCGCTGACGATGGCCGAGGCGGCGTCGCTGCCGCTGGTCGCGCTCACCGCCTGGCAGGCGCTGGTGGAGAAGGCGGACCTGCAGCCGGCCAGAGGGTCCTCATCCATGCGGGATCCGGCGGCGTCGGGACAGTCGCGATCCAGTTGGCCAAACACCTCGGCGCCTACGTCGCCACGACCACCAGCACCGCCAACCTCGACTGGGTACGTGACCTCGGCGCGGACCGCGTCATCGACTACCGTCGGGAGGACTTCGAGCAGGTGCTGCGCGACATCGACGTCGTTTTGGACCCCCTCGGCGGCGAGAACCTGGAGAAGTCGCTGCGGGTCTTGCGACCCGGTGGCCTGGCCATCGGCATCGGCGGCCCGCCCGACCCGGACTTCGCGACGCAGCTGGGCAGGCCGCTGCTGCGCCCGGTGCTGGCCGTGCTCAGCCGCAAGGTCCGCCGGGCAGCGCGCAAGAACGGGGTGCGGTACTCATTTCTGTTCATGCGAGCCAACGGCGACCAGCTGCGGGAGATCACCGCGCTGATCGACAACGGCACAATCCGCCCCGTCCTCGACCGGGTCTTCGACTTCGACGACACCATCGCCGCGCTCGACCACGTCGGCTCCGGCCGGACCAAGGGCAAGGTCGTCGTCACGATGAAGTAGCCGACGGCAGCACCTGCCCCGCTCTACCATCCCGGCGCAGGGTCGGTTTAGGGCCGGTTCAGCCCAGCATTTCGCGGACCGCGCGTTCGACGGCCGCGGCCTGTCGGATTCCAGAATCCGGTCATGGCCTGTGACCAGCGGTTTCAGGCAGCTGGTGCATAGTCGTTGATCAGCCCGCCGAGGACAGGTCGACGCCGGATGCTGCCGTAACCGGCTCGGGAACAGGCGCTTCCGGACGCGGCGGACGTAGCTGTAGCGCTCGATGCGGTCGCCTTGTGTTGTAGTACGCGGCATACACGGCAAGCGCCCGGCGGAGATGTCGCTCTCCGAAGATCAGCATGCGGTCGGTGAGCTCGGTGCGAGGCGTTCGGCGTAGCAGTTCGCGCGCGGACACTGCGGCGGGATCTTGACCACCTTGATGCCCGCATCCGCCAGCGCCGCGTCGAACGAGCCCGCGTACTGTCCGGCTCGATCACGGACGAGGAACCGAAATTGCGCTACCTGTTCGCCAAGGTCCATCAGCAGGTTGCGGGCTTGCTGGGTGGTCCAGGGTCCGTCGGGATGCTCGGTCACGCCCAGGACGTGTAGGTAGCGGTCGCCGATTTCGAGCGCGAACAAGACGTAGAGTCGCCGCAGCGTGAGCGCGCAGTCGACGTGGAAGAAGTCGACGGCGAGCATGCTGGGGGCCTGGGTGCGCAGGAACTGCCGCCAGCGGGTGTCGGTGTGCCGCACCGGTGCTGGTGGGATCCGGTGACTCTTGAGTATGCGACGGATTGTCGAGGCGCCGACGCGGTGGCCGAGTGTAAGCAGCTCGCCCTGAAGCCGCAGGTAGCCCCAGTGCGGGTTCTCCCGCGCCATCCGCACCACCAGGGCGGCGAGGACGTCGTCGATCGGTGGCCGTCCGGTTCGGTTCGGGTAGGTCCATCGTCGGCGTACGAAGCGGCGATGCCAGCGCAGGATCGTGTTCGGCATGACCAGACGATGGGCCCGCAGCGCTCGTGGCAGCCGTCGGACGAGTGCGGCGAAGACGGCTCGGTCCGCCCACTCAAGGCGTGGTCTCGGGTTGCTGCGGCGGAGCACGGTGACCTCGTGGCGTAGCACGAGGAGCTCGATGTCCTTCGTGGCGGACGTGCGGCCCAGCAGTAGGACAAGCCCGAGCACCTGCCGAAACATCGAGTACAGCAGCCGCAGTGACACGCCAGGATCATGTCCGACCCGCGATTACCGCTGGTCAGCGGTCCAGACACGACTTCTGGCACCCCACAGGGGTAGCGGTGTGGATGGCCGGGGGGAAGCCGGGCAGATGCCAGGATGCAGCATCAGTGGAAGGAGCGCAGCGCCCCACCAGCGTGACGATGACCTCCACGCAGCCGGGGAGCGCGGCGATGCAACGCTCGTCAGCCCGTGGTCTCACTCTCGGAATGCTCGAGGTCGACGCGAGGAGAGGTCGGCGTTCCGCCACCGGGGTCGTTTGAGCAGTGAAGTCGGAGCGCCGTTACGGGCGGTCTCCCGCTGGTGGGCGCTGCGTGCTCTGCCACGGTCAGGTGTGTGAAGGATCCGCCCGTGGATCTGCGGCCGCCGTTGGTGACGATGACCGCACGACCTGCCGCCGAGTTGCCCGACGAGCAGCACAGCGGCAGGTACGTGTTCGAGCCGAAGCTCGACGGCTGGCGATGCCTGGCGTTTCACCGGGTGGACGGCGGTGTGGCGTTGCAGTCCCGGCAGCACAAGCTGTTCACCCCGTATTTTCCGGAGGTTGCGGCCGCTGTCGTCGAGCAGCTGCCGTCCGGAACGGTGCTGGACGGCGAGCTCGTGGTGTATCGCGGTGGACGGTGTGACTTCGCGGCGTTGCACGAGCGGGTCTCGGGTCGCCCGAGCCTGGCGGTCGCGGCGTCGTTCGTGGTGTTCGACGTCCTGACCATGGACGGTCGTGACACACGGGGCATGCCCTACCGCAAGCGCCGCAAGCGGCTCCGTCGGCTGCTGGCCGACGCTCGGCCGCCGCTGATGTTGATGCCCGCCACGCGGGAGCTGGTGGGCGCGCAAGCGTGGTTACGTGATCATGCCGCCGCGGGGGTTGAGGGCGTGGTGGTCAAACATCGGGAGCATGGCTACCGGCCGCGGCGGCGGTCGTGGTGGAAGGTGCGGACCCGGGTGACGGCCGACGCGGTGGTGGGCGGCGTGATCGGCGCGCTCGCTGCCCCGGAGGCGTTGCTCCTCGGCAGGCCGGATGAGCACGGCCGGCTGCGGGTGGCGGGCCGGACCGTGCCATTGACATTGCCCGCGCGCCGCGAACTAGTGTCGCGTAATGGTTTCTCGTTACTTGGCGTTGTTGGCCAACAGCTTCTTGAAGTCGCGGTGGAGGATGCGAACACTGGTGATGATCTCGCCGGGAGTCGCTGTCCATTCGAAGGGTTTCGCGTCGCGGTTCCAGTTCTCGATGTAGGAGTCGATAGTCTTGATGAGTACACGAAGTGAGGTGAAGGTGCCGCGCCGGATCGCCTGCCTGGTGATGATGTTGAACCAGATTTCCACCTGGTTCAACCAGGAACTGCCGGTCGGCGTGAAGTGAAAGGTGACATTGGTGTGCTTGGTGAGCCAGGCGTCCACGTCGTTGCCTTTGTGGGTCGACAGGTTGTCCAGGACGACGTGGATCTCGCGGTCACCGTAGCGCGCGACAACATGGTCCATAAACTTGAGGAACTCCGCGGTGCGCCTCCGCTGGTAGCACTCCCCGAGCACCTCTCCGGTTATCGTGTCCAGCGCGGCAAACAGGTTCGTGGTGCCATGCCGGACGTAGTCATGGGTGCGCTTCTCGGTCTTCCCGACGTTGATCGGTAACATCGGCTGCGTTCGATCCAGGGCCTGGACCTGCGTCTTCTCGTCGATGGACAGGACGACTGCAGCCGTAGGGGGATCCAGATAGAGCCCGACCACATCGGCCACCTTGGCCTCGAAGTCCGGATCGTTCGACAGTTTGAAGGTGCCTTGACGCTGCGGCTGCAAAGCGTGGTCCCGCCACACCTGCGCGATGAAGTTGTGCGACACCGAGATGTTCTCTGCCCGTTTCAAGTACGTCGCCATCTCGCGACTCGACCAGTGACTCAGTCCCGTCTCGGCCGGTGGCGTGCACCGCGTCAACGCGACAATGCGAGCCCGCACACTATCGGGCACCGCTCGCGGCTTCCCCGGGCGCGGCAGATCCGTCAAGCCATCGACTCCGAACTGTTCGTATCGGTCCAGCCATTTGTATACCGTCGGCTTTGACGCTCCCGACAACTCAATGATCTCCGTCACCGACAACCCGTCGGCCCGCCACAACACCATCCGGGCACGAGCGGAGACCGAACCATCGTAGCCAACTTGCTGGATCATAGCATTGAGCGATGCCCGCTGCTCCTCAGACAACTCCACAGCGGAATTATTGCATAGCGCGCGTAGCTAATCTAGTACCATTACGTGACACTAGGAGCGGTGCTGATGTCTCCGCGACATGCGCATCTTGGCCGGAACGGATTCCTTCCTCGCGGTTCGGGCAGTTGCCGGGGGAGCTGGTCGACTACACGCCGACCGAACCGCTGCTTGTTGTCGAGGTCGATGCCGACGTGTCCTTCGAGCACGACCGGTGGCGTCACCCGACGAGGTATCGCAGAGTCCGCAGCGATCTGCGGCCGATAGACCTGACCTGATGGATGTTGCTCGATTCGCCAGCCCGGATTAGGACGCGTTGGTCAGAGGCAAGGCTCGCGCAGCGTCACCTGACCTCGCTGCTACCCGACCCATCGGCCCAGCCTGCCCTGTCGTCTCTTCGGTAGCAACTGATCTCCGACAGCGACTCCCTGTCGGGTCGCGCCCCCCGATCCCCTCCCTCGGTGGCGCGACTTGCTCCCATAAGGCCCCCGTCCATGGCGTGGCATCCGCCTCGGAACCGGACGTCCGACTCGCGGTCCAGCGACCGCCCAGGTGCGGTTGGCCACTGCGGGCAGACCCGTGGCCATTGCGGATTCCTTCGTCGCGGTTCGGGCAACTGTCCGGAGACCTGATCGACCACACGCCGACGGAGCCGAGGCTCGTTGTCGAGGTCGACGCCGATGTGTGTTTAGAACACGACCGATGGCGGCACCCAACCGGGTTCCGGCGGATTCGCGCCGACCGGCAGCCGATGGACCTGACGACGCGACTTGTTCGGGCCCGCTTCCCTGGCGTGGTCGATCTGACCCGCTAGTGCGCTGACCCGGATAGATCACCGGGTTGGTCAGGCGGCGCGGGGCTGGGGCCGTCCCCAGCGGTGGCCTTTCTCGCTGTGGGCGCGGGCGCGTTCGCGGCGCTGGGCGTCCAGGACCCGCGGGTCGCGGGCGTTGGCGTTGCGCCAGCGCAGGTAGGCGTGCAGTCGGCGGGCCAGGGCGGCGTGGCTGGGGTGGTCGGAGTTGGCCATCGTGAACGTTCGCAGGGGCCCGAACTGCGCCTCGATCGGGTCGGCCCAGCTGGCATTCGTCGGGGTCGGGCACAGCTCGACCTTGTGCGCTGCTGCCCATATCCGGATTGCCGCAGTGGTGTTGCAGGACAGGTTGTCCAGCACGACGTAGATCGGTGCGCCGTCGGGGCGCGCGGCACGGACGCTCTTGAGGGCGGCGAGGGTGTGTGCACCGCCCTTGTGCTCGTGCAGCACACCCCACAGCTGGTCGCGGGCCAGGTCGTAGCAGCCGTGGAAGTAGCGGACGCCGTGGTAGCGGTGGTAGGTCGCCGCCAGCCGGTCCGGGTGCTTCGTGCCGGCCCAGCAGGTGCCGTGACAGGGCCGGATGCTCAGCGGCCCGAACTGGTCGAAGGCGAAGACACGATCGGGAAACCGGGACATCACTTCCTCGATCCGGTCCAGCTTCGCGTCCTTGGCCGGGTCGGTGGACTCTTTCCAGGTCCGGGTGCGCTGAAAGGTGATGTCGTGGGAGTGCAGGATCCGCCGCACCCGTTCCCGGCCGATCCGCACGATCCGGTGCGGCATCTGTGCCGGGTCGGTGCGGCCGTAGCGGCCGCTGAGGTAGTTCGCGAGCTTGCGGATGCTCCAGTGCGTGAACGGCAGACCCAGCTTCCCCGGGCGTCTGCGGGCGATCTCGACCACGAACGCCTCGTCCGGGTCGGTGATCCGCCGGGGGCGCCCGGCGCCCCAGTGAGGCTCCAGCACGGACAGCCCGTGGGCGTTGAACGCGTGGATCACGTCCCGGACTGTGTCCGGGTCTGCGGCCACCAGCCGGGCGATCGCCGGCACCGGTATCCCCGACGACGACCCCAGGATGATCAACCCCCGGCGGTACCGGATGGCGTCGGCACGACCCCGGCGGCGTACCAAGCGCAGCAGGAACTGGCCTTCATCGTCGGTCAATCGACGTGCCCGGACAGGTCTGGACATGACGCACCTCGATCCACCCCGCAAGATCAAGGTGCACCGTCCCAGCCCACGGATCACGCACCGATGACGGCGTGTCGCGGACTTCCACCCGGTGAATCTTCGAGGTCAGCGCACTAGCAGAGCGGCTTCAGACGTTGTGACTCAGCCGTTAGGAAGCGGCGTCGTGTCGCTCGGAGACGTAGGCGCGTCGCAGCAACTGCTCGGCTTCTGCAGCCACACCGCGGAGTAGTGCGATGTTGCGGGGGGTGTCGAATCCTTGGGACGGGCCGCTGATGGACAGTGCGGCGATAGGGCGTCGGGCAGTGTCGCGGAGTACGACGGCGACGCAGCTGAGGTTGGGGCGGGCTTCCTGCTCGTTGGTGGCGATGCCGGTATCGCGGGTGCGGCGGAGTTCCGCGCGGAACTGCTGCGGCGCGACGATGCTGCGGGGGGTGCGGGCGATCAGTCTTCGGGTGAGGAGGGCGTCGGTGGCGTCGGGGTCGTGGGCGAGGATGGCTTTGCCCATGGCGCTGCAGTGGGCGGGGAAGCGTGCGCCGAGGCGCAAGGCGTGCGGCGTGGTTCTGCGTCCGTGCAGACGGCCGAGGAGGACAACTTCGTTGTCGCGCAGTACGCCCAGGTGCACCGTCTCGCGTGAGCGTTCGTAGAGCGCGGCCATGACGGGGGAGAGCAGTTCGTGCAGCCGGCCGGGTCGGGGTTCGTAGACCTGGGCGCCGATGTCGTGCAGGCGGCGGCCGAGGCGGTATCGGCCGCCTTCGCGTTCGACGAAGCCGTTGCGTTCCATCGTGGTGAGCAGGCGGAACACGGTTGACTTGGAGAGCTGCATCGAGCGGGCCAGCTCGCTCACGCCGACGAACTGGCCGCCCGCGGGGAGCGCGGTCAGGATCTCGAAGGCCTTGTCGACCGCCGTGCGCGCACCATCTGTCGCACGCTCGGAGTTCTCGGCAAGCGGGGTGACCGAAGCGAGTGGGGAGGCATCGAGGGTGAGGGAGGACGTCATTGGCCTGCTCCATCGCGTCGTCGGGCTTGGCGGCAACTGAAATGCTAGCATTACAGCTGAGTGAAGAGAAAGGCCTGTGTGTCATCGGAGCATGTGAGCTGGGGCGCGTGGACACAGGACGGGAGCCACGGCACCAGGTGACCGTGGCTCCCGCGATGTGATTCGTTCAGGCGATGGCGGCGTGTTCGACGTCCTCGATGATGTCGGTGCCGCGGGACTCGGGCATCAGCGCGACGGCGATGACCGAGATGACGGCGTTGAGCACGACGTAAATGGCGATGGCGTAGCCGGACTTGAAGATCTCGAAGAGGGACGCGGCGATGATCGGGGACAGGGCGGCCCCGAACACGCCCGCGAGCTGGTAGCCCACCGACGCACCGGTGTAGCGGATCCGGCTGTCGAACATCTCGGAGAACATCGCCGCGGTGGGGCCGCCTGCCAGGCTGAGCGCGATGCCGAAGATCAGCACGTGGCCGATGAACATGAGTGCGAAGTTGCCCGTGTTAAACAGGGCGAACGCGGGGAAGATCAGCACGCCCATGGCGATCACGCCGGCCATGTAGATCGGTTTGCGGCCGTACCGGTCCGACAGTGCACCGGCCACCAGATGCAAGATGGTGCTCACGACCGCGCTGAGCATGATCACGGCCAGCACAGTGGTCCGAGGGGCCTTCACCACGGCCGTGCCGTAGGTGGCGAGATAGGCGATGAACACGTAGGCGACGGTGCTCTGGATCAGGAAGGCGCCCGCCACGAGGAGCACGGCACGTGGGTGATGGCGCAGCACCTCGAGGAGGGGCTGGCGCACCTCGGCCTTGCGCTGGTGCACCACCTGGAACGCGGGGCTCTCGGTGATCCGCAGGCGGATGATCAGTCCGGCGATGATGAGGATCGCGCTGGCCAGGAACGGCAGCCGCCAGCCCCAGGTGAGGAAGGCGTCGCCGGGCAGCAGCGAGACGAGGAAGAACGCTCCGGTGGCCAGCAGTGTCCCGAGCGGGGCACCGGCTTGGGGCCAGCTGCCGTAGAAGCCGCGGCGTTGCGGCGGGGCGTGTTCGACGGCCATCAGCACCGCGCCGCCCCATTCGCCGCCGACGGCGATGCCCTGGGCGAGCCGCAGCAGCACCAACAGTGTGGGTGCGAGTGCTCCGACGGTGGCGTAGGTGGGGAGTGCGCCGATCAGGACGGTCGAGACACCCATGATCATCAGTGAGAGGATGAGCATCTTTTTGCGGTCCAGCCGGTCGTCGAAGTGACCGAAGACGGCGCCGCCGAGGGGGCGGGCGACGAACCCGACGCCGAAGGTGGCGAACGCGAGCACGGTCCCGAGGAAGGGGCTGGCCTCGGGAAAGAACAGCTTGGGGAACACCAGGGCGGCGGCGGTGCCGTAGATGAAGAAGTCGTAGAACTCGATGGTGGTGCCGATCAGGCAGGCGGCGGCCACTCTGCTGATCGGTGTCGTAGAGACGGTGTCTGGGCCGGAACGGGCGTTCACCGGCAGCTCCTTCTGTGAAGGTGATGGACAGGCCAGGTCGCACGCGTTTGCACAGACGGACAGTCCGGCGCTCTCGACGAAGGGCGCTCGAGTGGTGCGGTGGTCGAGGACTATGGGAAAGCAAGCGGCCCGGCTCCATCTCCCGTGCCGTAATCGGCACGGTGTCCCTTTGAGGAGCCCAGCGGTTCCGTTGGCGCGCCACAACCGACGCCTTGACGGCGATGACGCATGTGACGAGTGATCGGGCCCGATGTCACGCTCAGTGGGCGTGCCGGATCGCGGCACAACCGTTGGGTGCCGTGACCGGAGGGAGCCCACACTCCGACCTGTCAGCACGACCGGGCGCAGGCTGCGCCGTCGCTGCCGCAGGCGGATGCCGCCGGCGGCAGCACACCGCCTCCCGCGTCGATGCAAGCCGGGGCGGCCTGTGTCGACCGAGACCTACTGACCGATCAGGAGAACGCCGTGGGAACGATGCTCGCTGCCCGTCTGCACGAAATCGGCAAGCCGATGGAGTTGGAGCAGGTACCGATTCCCACGCCGCGCTCCACCGACGTGGTGGTGCAGGTCAAGGCCTGCAACGTGGTGCCGAACTTGAAGAACGTTCTCGCCACGTATGCCGAATGGTTTCCCTACCTGCCGTTGCCCCAGCTTCCGGCGGTGTTCGGACTCGATTCCGCGGGTGTGGTGACCCAGGTCGGCGAGCAGGTACGCGGGATCAGCGTCGGCGACCGTGTGTATGTCAATCCCGGTCTGTCCTGCGGGGCGTGCCGCGCCTGCCGCCGCGGCGAGGACCCGAACTGCGCCGACTACACCTTCATGGGCTACTTCGCGTTCGGTCCCGGTGGCCAGCGGTTGTATGAGGCCTACCCCTTTGGCGGCCTCGCGGAATACCTGACCGCGCCCGCCCGCAACCTCGTCGTGCTGCCCGACTCGGTCAGCTTCGAGCAGGGCGCGCGTTTCGGCTATCTGGGGACGGCGTTCTCCGCGTTGCGCAAAGCGGGCGCTGGCCCCGGCCGTACCGTCCTCGTCGACGGGATCTCCGGCACGCTGGGTCTGGGCGCCTGCCTGATCGCCCTGGGTCTCGGCGTGACCCGGGTACTGGGCACCGGCCGCAACGCTGCTCTGCTCGATGACGTCAAAGCGATCGCGCCCGACCGCATCGATGTGCTCCCCGCGGGCGCGGGGAGCCTCCCGGAGTGGGTGCGTGAGCGCACCGATGGCGAGGGCGTCGACATCGTCATCGACGCACTCGGGCCCGGCGCCCCGGCCGAGGCCATGCTCGAGGCCATCGCCAGCCTGGGCCGCGGCGGAGTCCTGGTCGACATCGGCGGCATGATGGAACGTCCCGCACTCGATCTGTTCGCGATGATGTGCGCTCAGCGCAGCGTTCTGGGCAGCCTGTGGTTCACCACAGCGGAGGCCCAGGACATGGCCGACATGGCAGGCTCCGGCGCGTTGGACCTGTCGGTCCTCGAACACCACACGTTCGCGCTGGCCGACGTCAACGACGCCCTCGACACCATCCCGCAGCGCCACGGCGGCTTCACCAACTTCCTGTGCGTGCCATGACCATCACCGGTCTGCCGCCCTCAGTTCTGCCGCCCTCAGTTCTGCCGCCCTCAGTTCTGCTGCCCTCAGCGCCCGGCTGTGTTCGGGCTCCCTCTCCCACCGCCCGAAGAAGGTTCGCCTGATGGACACACCCATCCTTCCTCCCATCACCTTCACGCCGTTCCGGTCCGAGGATGGCTTCGACACCGACGTCGTCGTGGTCGGGCTCGGCCCGGCCGGCGGCACCGCAGCCCTCGCGCTGGCGAGCTATGGCGTGCGGGTCCACGCGATGACGATGTTCCCGTGGGCAGCGAACTCGCCGCGGGCGCACATCACCAACCAGCGCGCGGTGGAAGTGCTGCGCGACCTGGGGATCGAGGACGAGGCCCGCAAGTACGCCACCCCCTGGGACCAGATGGGCGACACCCTGTTCACCACCAGCCTGGCCGGTGAGGAGATCGTCCGGTTGCAGACCTGGGGCACCGGGGACCACCGCGTCGGTGACTATCTGCAGGGCAGCCCCTGCACGATGCTCGACATCCCGCAGCCCTACATGGAACCGCTGCTGATCAAGAACGCGGCCGAGCGCGGCGCGATCCTCAGCTTCAACACCGAGTACCTCTACCACGAGCAGGACGCCGAAGGCGTCACCGTGCTTTCCGCGACCTGCGCACCGGCCAGTGTTCGAGCAGCGCGCCCGCTACCTCTGGCCTTCGACGGCGCCCGGTCCCGGGTGGCGGAGCAGCTCGAATTGCCGTTCGAGGGTGAGCTCGCCCGCGCCGGCACCGCCTACATCATGTTCAACGCCGACCTGAGCCGCTACGTCGCGCACCGGCCGAGCATCCTGCACTGGATCTTCAACTCAAAGGCCGGTTTCGGGGAGATCGGCATGGGTCTGCTGCGCGCGATCCGGCCGTGGAACGAGTGGATCGCCGGCTGGGGTTTCGACATGGCCAACGGCGAACCCGACCTGTCCGACGACGTTGTACTCGACCGGATCCGGATGCTGGTCGGCGACCCCGACCTGCAGGTCGAGCTGGTGCGCACGTCGTTGTGGTACGTCAACCAGCAGCACGCCACCAACTACCAGGTCGGGCGGGTGTTCTGCGGCGGCGACGCCGTGCATCGGCACCCGCCGTCGAGCGGTCTGGGCTCCAACACCTCGATCCAGGACGCGTTCAACCTGGCGTGGAAGGTCGCGTTCGTGGTCAAGGGCCACGCCGGTCCCGGGCTGCTGGATTCCTACACCCCGGAGCGGTAATCAGTCAGGGGTCGGTTGATCATGCTGGCTGGGTTGGCATCCAGGGGTTGGCGGTCAGGGCGTCGCGGATGGCGTCCATGGGTCGGCGTCCGTGGTTGCGGGCGCTGACGAGGTAGGAGCGGATCCGGCAATGGCGTTGCAGGGTGGCCAGGGTGCGCCAGCAGCCTTGGACTTTGGCGGCGAGTTTGAACCCGCGGATCGCCGATTCCGAGCCGTTGTTCGTGGCGGGGACGTCGAGTCGGGTGCTGAACAGCCACACCTGGTGGGCTTTGCGTTTGAGCCGTCGGGCCAGTTGCAGGCCGGGATGGTTGCCCGTGTGCCAGGGCCGGGACAGGTTCGTGGAGATCCCGACGGCCACACCGTTGTCGTAGCGGCGCCGCAGCCGGGTAATCAGGTCGGTGTCGGGGGTGGCCTGGTCGCCGGCGCGGGTGGTGTTGATCTCGTGGATCGCCGCGCGTAGGGCGTCGGCGACTTGGCGGGCCCAGGCCTGGGCGTCGGTGTCGATGGCGTGGGCGTCGTCGAGGTAGCGCAGGATGTGGGCCAGGCATTGCTGGACCCCGGCGAGGTCGGTGTCGTAGCTGGTGTAGCCGCCGTAGTCGTCGCGGACCAGCACCCCGTGGAACTTGTTCACGATCCCGAACGCGTTGATCGAGGTCTTGGTGCGGTCACCGGCCGCGCCGTACCAGGCCAGGTCCGGCCCGCCGCCGGTGTGGGCCTTCAGCGTGCGCACGGTGTAGACGTGCGGGTTGAGGCAGTCCGGTTCGCCGGTGGCGGCGTGGGTCAGCGGGGCGGGGGTTTCGTCGGTGCCCAATACGTCCTGCTCGAGCAGTGCCTGTTTGAGTGCCTGTTCGAACCCGGCGGTGGTCAGCGCGTCGTCCAGGCGGGTCAGGCAGGAGGAGATGAACCCGGTGGACACCGCCACCCCGAGCAGCGCGGACATCAGATCCGCGGTGCGCTCGAGGCTGAGCACGTCCTGGCCGGCCAGCAGGGTCGCTGCGGCGGTCACGTTCGGGCCGTAGCAGGCCGGCCCGCCGCGGATCCCGGCCGGGAGGTCCGCGGTGGTGGCGTGTCCGCAGCCGCACCGGCGGCGCATCATCTGGTACTCGGTGACCGCCAGGGAAAAGGCTGGCAGGTCGAACACCTGCACCCGGGAGCCGACCGTTCCCGGTGCACCGGCCAGGCCTGCGCCGCAGGCCGCGCAGCCTGCCGGTTCGACCGGCTCCCGACGGTCGGGGGTGGCCACCGGGGCCAGACCGCTGCCGGGATGCCCCGGCTGCCCACCCTGCTTGCGGCGGGCCCGGCCCCGACCCGGACCGCCCGCGGCCGGCTGCCCCTCGGACAGCTGCCCCTCCGACGACGACCCGGACGACGACCCGGACGACGACCCGGGCGCTGGCTCGGCCTGCTGCCGGCCCGCCCTGGCCCTGGCCTTGGCCTTCGCGGCCGGCCCGTCTGTGCTCGGCGGTTGCGAGGAGTTCCAGGAGTCCCGGCCCACCTGTCGCCGTAACGCCTCCAGCTCGACCCGCAACGCCTCGATCAACACCGCCTGCTCGGCCAGCCGGGCGGCCTGCTCGACCACCAACGCCGCCAACTCCTCATAGGACGGCGGCGGCTCGGACACGACCGGGAGTCAATCATGATCAAACACCGACACCCGACACCGACACGCCGCAGGTCAGCCGGGGGCCTGACTGGTTACCCGGAGCGGGCCCCGGTTGGGCGCCAGATCGTGGCCCGGGCCAACCAGTCCCGCAAGGACTACGCCGGGCTGCGGGAATGGTTCGACCGCGACAGCGACGACCCGGTCCGCGACGGGCTGATCAAGCTCAAGGAGGCCAGTCCGGAAGGCGTCGCCCGCCGGGAACGGCTGTACGAGGCGTTGGAGCTGAAGAACACCGAGTTCAACGCGCACGGTGTGGAGCTCAACCAGCGCTACGACTCCACCGCGGTGCTCCCCGAGCCCGGCAGCGAGCCCGAGGAGTGGCCGCGGCACCGCGAGGTCTACCTGCAGGCCACCACCCGTCCCGGGGCCAAGCTGCCCCACGCGTGGCTGGTCGACGCGGACGGCCGTCGGATCTCGACCCTGGACGTGACCGGCAAGGGGCAGATGACGCTGCTCACCGGGCTGGGCGGACAGGCGTGGAAACACGCCGCCGGACAGCTGGATCTGTCGTTCCTGCGCACCGTCGTGGTGGGGGAGCCGGGCACGATCGACCCGTACGGCTACTGGCACCGGGTGCGGGAGATCCACGAGGCCGGAGCGCTCCTGGTCCGTCCCGACGGCTACGTCGCGTGGCGGCAGCCCCACCCGGTCTGGGATGACGCCGAGGCCCTGCACCAGCTGCAGGAGGCGCTGACCGCGGTGTTGGCCCAACCGGTCGACAAGCAATCCGGCACCCACCCGGACGCTCCCGAATACAGCACCCAGGTGGTTCCCATCGCCGTCCCGATCGCCACACCTGATGACCGGTCTTCGACCCAGCCCGTCGCGAGCGAGACCGTCACTGCTTCCGGAGGAGACCGATGAGCACGCGTCCGTATACGAGCGTCTGGAACGACCTGCGCGAGGTCGAGTTCTCCCAGGGTTTTCTCCAGGCCGGCCCGTACCGCACCCGGTATCTGCACGCTGGGGACACTTCGAAGCCGACCCTGTTGATGCTGCACGGCATCACCGGGCACGCCGAGGCCTACGTGCGCAACCTGGCCGCGCACGCCGAGCACTTCTCCTGCTGGGCCATCGACTTCATCGGCCACGGCTACTCGACCAAGCCTGATCACCCGCTGGAGGTGAAGCACTACGTCGATCAGGTCACCCACGTCCTGGACACCCTCGGCGTGGACAAGGCCTACTTCACCGGGGAGTCGCTGGGCGGGTGGACCACCGCCCGCTACGCGATCGATCACCCCGACCGGGTCGAGCGCATCGTGCTCAACACCATGGGCGGCACCATGGCCAACCCGAAGGTCATGGAACGGCTCTACACCCTGTCCATGGAAGCCGCGCGCGACCCGTCCTGGGAGCGGGTCAAGGCGCGGCTGGAGTGGTTGATGGCCGACCCGGCCATGGTCACCGACGACCTGATCCGCACCCGCCAAGCCATCTTCGAACAGCCCGACTGGCTGCAGGCCTGCGAGATGAACATGGCCCTGCAGGACCCGGAGATCCGGCGCCGCAACATGCTCACCGACGACCTGCTGGCCCGCATCCAGGCCCCCGCTCTGGTGCTGTGGACGACGAAGGACCCCTCCGGGCCGGTGGATGAAGCCAAGCGGATCGCCTCGCTGATCCCCAACGCCCAGCTGGCGATCATGGACAACTGCGGGCACTGGCCCCAGTACGAGGACACCGAAACCTTCAACCAGCTGCACCTCGACTTCCTCTTGAACCGCACCGATCAGGGCGATCAGGGTGGTGAGCGCGGATGACGCTCGCGCTGCTGGCCATGAGCCACAGCCCGTTGCTGGAGCACGCCGAGCTCGACGCGGACGTGTCCGGGGAGTTGGAGAACGCGTTCACCGAGGCCCGCCAGTTCGTGCACGCGTTCGATCCGGATGTTGTCGTCAACTTCGCGCCGGATCACTACAACGGCTTCTTCTACCGGCTGATGCCACCGTTCTGCATCGGGTACGCCGCGGAGGGCATCGGGGACTACGGCAGCCAAGCCGGGCGGCTCGACGTTCCCGAAGACCTGGCCCGGGCGTTGGCCGAGGCCGTGATCGGCGACGGGATCGACTTGGCCGTGTCCCTGGACATGCAGGTCGACCACGGCGCGGTGCAGCCGATGGAAGTCCTCTACGGCGACATCCGGGCGAAACCGTTGGTCCCGATTTTCATCAACTCGGTCGCGCCGCCGTTTACGTCGATCCGGCGGATCCGACTGCTGGGCGAGGCCATCGGCCGCCACCTCGCGACGCTGGACCGCAAGGTCCTGCTCATCGCGTCCGGCGGTCTGTCGCACGACCCGCCCGTGCCGCGGCTGGCCACCGCGACTCCCGATCAGCGACGCATGTTGATGGGGACGGCGGCCCGCTGTCACCGGAGTTGCGCGACGCCCGCCAACAGCGGGTCATCGAGGCCGCCCGCGAGTTCGCCGCAGGCACCGCCACGATTCAAGACCTCGCACCGGAATGGGACCGCGAGCTGATGAAGATCCTCGCCTCCGGCGACCTCACACCGCTCGACGCGTGGACACCGGAGGAAATGACCCGCATCGCCGGCAACTCCGCCCACGAGGTCCGCACCTGGATCGCCGCCTACGCCGCGCTCGCCGCGGCAGGCTCCTACACCGTGGGCTACAGCTACTACCGACCCATTCGGGAACTGATCGCAGGCTTCGGACTCACCACGGCCACCCCTGACGGCCTTGGCGTGGGCGCCGGTGCGCCGTGACCAGCATCGAAGCTGCGACCAACGGCGGATTCTACGAGTTGATACGAAGCTCGGATGAAGTGATCGCCCGGATTCGGGCGCGGGGGAACGGGGTGTTGAGCAATCCGAGAATCAACAGGGGCACCGCCTTCACCCTGCATGAGCGGCAGGCTCTCGGTCTGACGGGTTTGCTACCCAGCGGTGTCAGCACGATCGATGGACAGCTGCGCAGAACCTACGCGCAGTACCGAGCCCAGGCCGACGATCTGCGGAAGTGGGTATATCTGGCCAATCTGCGCGACCGCAACGAGGTGCTGTTCTACCGGCTGTTGTCCGAGCACCTCGAGGAGATGCTGCCCGTCATTTACACGCCCACCGTCGGTAACTATTCAGCTGGTGCCGCTCACCTCGGCGGCACGTTCCGAGCCACTTTCAGCGGGTAGACGGGCGGTGCGTCGACGGTCATCGGTCGGCGGACGGGTCCCGGTGTTGCGAGCGGCGGCGGCGTGCGCGTTGTGGCTTGGTGTGACGTGATCGTCGGCGTGTCGAGTTGATCTCGGTGTGGGATTGGGCAGGGTGTCGTCGTGCCCGATCGCGTGCCCGACGAGCAGTCGGCTGTGGACGCTGCGCTGCGGGTGGAGAACGCCGCGCTGCGTGCCGAGGTGCAGGAGCTTCGGGCGAGCGAGGCTGCGGTGCGTGTCGATCACGCCGAGTTGAAGAGCATGGTCGCGGTGTTGACCGGGCAGGTTGCGCAGCTGGAGCGGGTGGTCAGGGCACAGGCCGATGAGATCGCGGAGTGGAGGCGCCAGGCCGCTGGGGACTCCTCGAACTCCTCCCGCCCTCCGTCGTCGGATGCGCCGTGGGCGAAGAAGCCGGCGAAGATGCGCTCGTCGCGGACGAGGTCGGGACGCAAGTCCGGCAAGCAGCCGGGCTCTTCGTCGTCCTCGCGCAGCCTGATCGACGACCCGGACGAGCGGCGGGAGATCCGGCCGGGCCGCTGCCGGTCCTGTGACGCGTCACTGGTCGAGGCCGCGGAACACGGCCATCAGCGGCGTCAGATCGTCGACATCCAACCCGCGCCGCCCCCGAAGGTCACCGAGTATGCGCGGATCTCGAAGGTCTGCGCGTGCTGCGGGGTGGTCACCACCCCGGGCTGGGATGACGAGGCCGTGCCGGTCGAGCACGTCGGCATTGTGGCCGCACCGGGCTCACCGGTGCGGATCGGCCCGGAAACCCTCGCCCGCGCCGCGTTGCTCACCTGCGCGCACTACCTGCCGGTCGGGCGCGCCCGCGACCTGCTGGAGACGTTGACCGCGATCGATGTGTCCACCGGGTTCCTGGCCGCCATCCGTGGCCGCGCCGCCCGACAGTTGGAGAAGAAGTTCCTCGGCCACATGCGAAACCTGCTGGCCACCGCGCCGGTGCTGCATGCCGACGAGACACCCGGCCGCGCCACCGGATCCCTGGCCTACGTCCACGTGGCCTGCACCGAATACCTCACGTTGATGCACGTCGGCGACCGCTCCGCGGCGAGCATCGATGCCGGCGGTGTCCTCGGACAGTTCACCGGGGTGCTGGTGCGCGACGGCTACGCCGGTTACGCACACCTGCAGGCGGCACATGCCTGGTGCGGAGCCCATCTGCTGCGCGATCTGCGGTCGATCTCCGATGCCGACCCCGACGGCCAGCTGTGGGCGCAGGCGATGGCCAACACCCTGCTGGAAGCCAACCGCGCCGCCCACGAGGCCCGTGATCGTGGCGCCGACCGCCTCGACGAAGCCACGCTGAAACAGATCCGCAACCACTACCTGGGAGCACTCGCCCGAGGCAACACCGACAACCAGGGCGAACACTCCAAGCTCGCCGACAAGGCCCGCACCCTCATCACGCGGTTCAGACGGTTCGAAGACATGATCTTGAGGTTTGCCGCGGATCTCTCGGTGCCGTTCACGAACAATGAAGCGGAGCGCGCGTGCAGGCCCGTCAAGATCCAACAACGCACCTCCGGCGGCTGCTGGCGCACCCTGCAAGGCCTCACCGACTTCGCCATCGTCCAGTCCTACCTGGACACAGCCACCAAATGGGGACTCGACAAACTCGACACCCTCCGCCAACTCTTCACCACCGGCGCATGGCTACCACCCACACTCAAACCAGCTGAATAGTCATCAGTTCCCCCTGGCGGGGGCGCCCGTGCCGGGCTGAAAATCTGGCCTGTGGCTGCCCGTGACGTCGTGGTCGCTTGGCGCCTCGCCTGAGGCCGTTGAATAGTCTGACGCTGGGAGCTGCTGTGAGGGGCCTCTGCATTGTTGCCTCGAGCACGAGAGTTCGCCTCTGTTCCTTGCCCCGCTGGCTCCCCGGGCAGCCACGCCTTGTCCG
This sequence comes from uncultured Actinomycetota bacterium, assembly GCA_963739465.1. Classification (GTDB taxonomy): domain Bacteria; phylum Actinomycetota; class Actinomycetes; order Mycobacteriales; family Pseudonocardiaceae; genus Pseudonocardia. The sequence continues at coordinate 450,772 of CAVUAS010000012.1, read as the reverse complement.
TTCGTGAAGAGCGCGTGGTGGAGGTGAGGACATGGAAACGACCGATGAACCCCTCGAGCTGGTCGAGCGGGTGGCCGCGCTTGATCTCGGCAAGGCCGCCCTGATGGCCTGCGTGCGGGTACCGCACGAGGACCGGCCGGGCCGTCGGCGCCAGGAGATCCGCGAGTACGCCACCCTGTCGCGGTCGCTGCTGGAGCTGGCAGATTGGTTGCACTGCGAGCGGGTGGAACTGGTCGCGATGGAGGCCACCAGCGACTACTGGAAACCCGTCTTCTACCTGCTGGAGGCCGAGGGGTTCACCTGCTGGCTGCTGAATGCCAAGCACGTGAAGAACGTGCCTGGCCGACCCAAAACGGACAAGATCGACTCGGTCTGGCTGGCCAAGGTGGTCGAGCGGGGCATGTGCTCACCGAGCCTGGTGCACCCCAAACCGATCCGGCAACTGCGCGACCTGACCCGTTATCGCCGCTCGCTGATTCGGGAACGGACCCGGGAGAAGCAGCGGGTCGAGAAGTTGCTCGAGGACGCCCAGATCAAGCTCTCCAGCGTGATCAGCGACGTGTTCGGGGTGTCGGGCCGACAGATGCTCGCGGCGATGATCGCCGGTCAACGTAGTCCCAAGGTGCTGGCGCAGATGGCCCGCGGCAGCATGCGCTCCAAGACCGCCGTGTTGGAGGAGGCGTTGACTGGTCACTTCGAGGACCACCACGGCTTCCTGCTGCAGGCGATGCTGGAGCACGTCGACGCACTGACCGCACAGATCGACGCGGTCAGTGTCCGGATCGAGGCGGTGATCGGCCCTTTCTCCCCGCACGTGGAGCGGCTGGATGAGATCACCGGGGTCGGCCTCACCGCCGCCCAGGAACTGATCGCCGAGATCGGTGTCGACGCCACCCGGTTCCCCAGCGCCGCGCACCTGGTGTCATGGGCGAAGTTCGCCCCGATCGACCGCAACTCCGCCGGCCGCAAACGTGGCGGGTCCACCGGGAAGGGCAACTCGTGGCTGGCCGGCACCCTTGGGGAGATCGTGGCATCGCTGTCGCGGACCGACACGTTCCTCGGCGAACGCTATCGGCGACTGGCCCGCCGGATCGGCAAGAGCCGGGCCATCGTCGCGGTCGGCAACTCGGTCCTGACCATCATCTGGCACCTGCTCGACGAGCCCGACGCCCGCTACCAGGACCTCGGCGCCGACTTCTACCAGACGAAACTCAACACGCATCGTCGAGAGCGTGATCTCATCCGCCAGCTCGAACACCTCACCGGCAAGAAAGTCACCCTGGCAACATCCACCCCGGCCGCCTGACCGCAGGCTGGCCACTCGAGTTAGCCCAACCAGACAAACCGGGTCCGCCGCCGGTCACCGGGTACACGAGCATGCCCGTCCCCGACTTGATTTTCGAGTTAGCTACCACCGTCGGTCTGGCGATCGAACGGTTCAGCCACGAATTTCGCAGGCCGCGAGGGGTGTTCCTCTCGGTCGATCACATCGACGAGGTGGAGACCGCACTGCGCAACACCGGGCTCGGCCCGCAGGACGTCGACCTGCTGGTGGCTACCGACTCGGAAGGCATCCTCGGCATCGGCGACCAGGGCGTCGGCGGGATCGAGATCGCGATCGGCAAGCTGGCCGTCTACACCGCTGCGGCGGGTATTCACCCCGCTCGATGCCTTCCTGTGGTGCTGGACGTGGGCACCGACAACCTGGCCCTGCTCAACGACGAGATGTACCTGGGTGCTCGCCACCCCCGCATCCGCGACGGGCGCTATGACGATCTCCTCGACGCCTACGTCGCCGCCGCGAGCCGTCTGTTCCCGGACGCCATGCTGCATTGGGAAGACTTCGGAGCAAGCAACGCACGGCGTGTCCTGAACCGGTACGCCGAGCAGGTATGCACGTTCAACGACGACATGCAGGGCACCGCCGCGGTCGTCCTGGCGGCCGCGCTGGCCGGAATCCGCGTCACCGGCAGCCGGATGAGTGACCAGCGGGTTGTCATCCACGGCGCCGGCACCGCCGGCCTCGGGATCGCTGACATGTTGCGTGACGTCATGATCGGTGAAGGGCTCTCACCCGCTGAAGCCACGCGGCGGTTCTATGCCCTCGGCAGTCGCGGCCTGCTGGTGGACGACTCTGCGACGCTGCGCGACTTCCAGGTGCCCTACGCACGGCCCGTGGCCGAAGTTGCCGCATGGTCGGAAGGCGGTCCGCCGGGGCTGGCCGAGGTGGTCGCCCGCGTCCGGCCGACCATGTTGATCGGCACCTCCACCCAGGCCGGCGCCTTTACCGAGGACATCGTCCGCGAGATGGCCGCGCACACGCCACGGCCGCTGATCTTGCCGCTGTCCAACCCGACCTCGAAGGCCGAGGCCCGGCCCGAGGATGTGCTGGTGTGGACTGAGGGGCGGGCGCTGGTCGCCACGGGCAGCCCGTTCCCGCGCGTGACGGTCGGCGGGACCCTCTTCACGATCGCGCAGGCAAACAACGCGCTGGTGTTCCCGGGTCTCGGCCTCGGCGTCGTCGTCGCGCAGGCGACCCGCATTACCGACTCCATGATCGTCGCGGCGGCGGACGCCGTGGCCAGGCTGTCTGACGCCGCCAGCCTGGGCGCACCCCTGCTGCCGGGGATCGACGAATTACGGAAGGTGTCGGCCGCGGTCGCGGTCGCGGTCGCCGTGGCAGCCGAGCGTGACGGGGTCGCACGCGCCGCCCTCGACGATCCGATCCAGCAGGTTCATCGGGCGATGTGGCGGCCGGAGTACCCGCGTATTCGTGCCACCACCGATGAGCTCTCCGGGACGCCCTGAGGTGCACGCGGTCTCGCGATTCCCCGCGCCCCCTGCGTTGCCTTGTCGGCCATGGTGAAGTCGCCGAGTAGCCGACTCGGACATCGGGTCGGCGTACGGTTCCGCTACGCCCGCTATGCGTTTGTGCCGATCATGCAGTGTGCTGTCGCGGCCGGGATCGCCTGGTGGGTGGCGACCGAGGTGATCGGCCATCAACGGCCGTTCTTCGCGCCGGTAGCTGCGGTGGTCAGTCTGAATGGTTCCCGGCGGACGCGTCGTGCCGTCGAACTCGTCGTCGGTGTCAGCGTCGGCGTGGGGATCGGCGACCTCCTGATAGCGGTCATCGGCAGCGGCGCCTGGCAGATCGCCCTCGTGGTTGCCTTGGCCATGACGACGGCCGTCGTACTCGACGGCGGACCGCTGATCGCGACACAGGCCGGAAGCTCCGCCGTGCTCGTCGCAACCCTGCTGCCTCCCGGCGGGAGTGGCGGCTGGGATCGATGTCTCGATGCGCTCGTCGGAGGTGTGATCGGCCTTCTGGTCGTCACGCTCCTGCCGGCGGATCCGATTCCTCCCGTCCGGAAGGCGGTCATCGCCGTTCTGGACGAGTTGTCCTCGACCCTGCGCGCTGTCGGCACCACGATTGCCGGCCGAGATCTCAGCGGCGCCGAGGCGGTCCTCGCACGGGTTCGGAGTGCTCAGCCCCTTGTCGATCGGCTCCGCGAAACGGTGAGAACATCGAACGAGATCGCCCGCTTCGCCCCGACGCGTTGGTCGAATCGGGCCCGTCTGCGCCGCTACAGCTCGCTCGCTGATCACGTCGACTATGCGCTACGCAATACCCGAGTTCTTGCCCGCCGGGCCTATGTTGCGCTGCGCGATCAGGAATCGACCGTGGCCGGACTTCCCGATTTGTTGGCGACCCTGGCCGGCGCGATCGACGTCATCCGTGGCGGACTGTTGACTGGACAGGACGTGTCTGAGGGGTCTCCGCCCCTGATGGCTGCTGCGCGGGCGATCGGCACAGTGCAGGGCGAGAACCAGGGATTCTCGTCCCTCGTCATCGTTGCTCAACTGCGGTCCGCAGCTGTCGATTTGTTGCAAGCTTCCGGGCTGTCTCTCGAGCAGGCCCAACTCGTGTTGGAGCACGAGCCTCCGGCGTCGCCGTGACGCACGACGAATGACAAATGGAACCTTCAGCGTCAGGCGCGGTCACGTTGGGTTGAGGGTGCGGCCGGCGGCGATGCCCATGCCGGTGATCCATTCTGTGACGGGCTCGTAGACGACGGTCGGTAGCGGTGCGTCGGCGGCGAAGGCGGCGGCGATCCAGGTGCGCACCTCGGCGCCTCCGGTGCCGGCGGGTGCGAGAGCCTCGGCGGTGAGGTCGGCGAGTCCGTGCCAGTCCTCGCTCCCGAGCCGGGCGAGGAAGGCCTGGTCCCACTCGGGGTTGATGGCCTCGGCGGCGCGGGCGATGTTGTCGGTGATCAGTTTTTGGCGGTCCGCTTCGGTGAGGTCGCGGGCGCCCGGGATCAGCGACGGGGGCGCGTGGGAGATGCCGCCCGAGCCGATGACCAGGACCCGCTCGTCGGACGACAGGTGAGCACGCAGGAACGCGCCTGCCGCCGTACCCAGCGCGGCGGTGCGGGCCGCGGTGGGGATCGGCCGGTCGACGCAGTTGATGACGATCGGAATGAGCGGCACGGCCGACAGCGACCCGAACAGGTCGTGTGTGGACTGGCCGAATCCGTGGTCGAGGCGCAGCTGCGGCGCCATCGCGATGTCGATTCCGGACGCGGCGAGGTGTTCGCCGAGCGCGACGGCCAGATCCTTCGGGACCCGGTACTGCTCGGCGGGGGTGCCCCAGTCGCCGTAGCCGGTCGCGGACTCCACGACGGTGAAGCAGGGCGCGATGCCGGCGAGGGCGCGCATGTGGTCCGGGCCGAAGTACAGCACGAGCGTGGGGTCGTAGGTGGCGACGGCTTTGGCGAGCTGCGCGAAGCCGGCGCGGAACCGGCCACCCTGGAGGTGGTCGGTGTCTTGTGCCATCTGTGGGCTGTGTGACAGCGCGACGGCGGTGATCTGCGGTCCGGGTGTGGTCATCGTTGGCCTTCCTTCGTGGGCGTTTATTCGGCGGTGGTGTCGCGCAGCTCGACCGGCAGCGCGGCGGACGGAATGTTCTGGAATGTGACCGGGCGCAGGAACCGTGCCACCGCGGCGGTTCCGACCGACGTGGTGAGCGGAGCGGTGGTGGCCGGGTAGGGGCCTCCGTGTTGTTGGGCGTCGGTGACGGACACCCCGGTCGGCCAGTCGTTCCACAGGATCCGCCCGGCGTGTTCGGCGAGCCGTGCGACGAGTTCGGTCTCGGTCGGGTCGGGGTCCTCGGCGCCGTGGACGGTGGCGGTGAGCTGGCCGGGGAGCAGGTCCACGAGGTCGAGGACGTCGTCGAGGTCGGTGTAGCCGACGACCAGCGCTGCGGGGCCGAACATTTCCAGGTCGAGCAGCTCGGGTCGGGTCAGCACGTCGGGAACGGGTGCTGCGGAACAGCACGGGTTGCGGGGTTGCGGTCGGAACGTCGCCGTGGGCGGGCTGGGCCAGTCGGGCCATGTCCCCGACGCTGTGCAGGTATCCCTGAGTGATGTGCTCGTTAAGCAGCGGCCCCGCCTGCAGCTGGGGCACGCGGGCGAGGAACTCGTCGACGTCGGGGACGAACAGCAGGCCGGGTTTGGTGCAGAGCTGGCCGGATCCGAGGGTGAGCGAGGCGGCGAAGCCGGTCGCGATGTCCTCGGCGCGGTGTGCCCAGCCGCGGGGGGTGACCACGACCGGGTTGGTGCTGCCGAGCTCGCCGTAGAACGGGATGGGGTCGGGCCGCGAGGTCGCGATGTCGTACAGCGCCCGCCCACCCCGGGTGGACCCGGTGAAGGCAACGGCTGTGATGCGCGGGTCGCGGACCGCGTCGACACCGGTCTGCTCGCCCTCGATCAGCGCGAACACCCCGGGCGGCGCACCGGCCGCGTCCAGCGCCGCGCTGACCACGGCTGCCGTGCGGCGGGACAGCTGGGGGTGCCCCGGGTGGGCCTTGACCACGACGGGGCATCCGGCGGCGATCGCGCTCACCGTGTCGCCGCCCGCGACGCTGAACGCGAACGGGAAGTTGCCGGCCGCGTAGACGAGGACTGGTCCGAGCGGGAGGTGGGTGCGCCGCAGGTCGGGTCGAGGCCCTGATGGCCAGTTCGGATCTGCGACGTCGATCGTCACCCCGGTGATCTCGCCTGCGGCCAGGCGGTCGGCGATCAGCCGGGCTTGGAAGGTGGTGCGGTGCACCTCGCCCGCGAGCCGGGTCTCGGGCAGGTGGGTTTCGGCCATGGCGAGGGGTACGAGTTCGGGGGCCGCGGCGTCGAGGGCGTCCGCGACCGAGCGCAGCCAGCCGGCCCGTGTCACGGTGCTCGTGCGCGCGGCGGGGCGCGCCGCCCGTGCCGCGGACGCGAGCACCTCGTCCAGCGTTCCGGCCGGGGTCGGCCGCGGGGTCGTCTGCGGGGTCCTCTGCTGGGTCGGGGGTTGTGTCGTGGCTTGGGGGGTCATGCCGGGCACCGGGAGAGGAAGTCGGTGATCAGGAGGTTGACCGTGCCGCGCGTTCGGTCTGCAGCCAGTGTCCTGTGCCGGCCAGGAGGTGCAGGTCGGCGTGGGGGAGCAGCTCGGCGAGCCGGACGCCGTTGTCGGCCGGGACGACCCGGTCGTCGCGGCCGTGCAGGAGCAGGACCGGCGCGGCGATTGCGGCGAGCTCGGCGGTGTCCAGGGCGGGTGTGGCGGCCAGGCCTGCGAAGACGCGTTGCATGGCCTCGTGGGCGCCGGGTTGAGCGCTGGCCTCGTAGCGGCTGCGGATCACCTCAGGGGTGACCAGGTCCTGATCGCCGGCGAAGCAGGCGCGGATCAGCTGTTCCATGCCGGCCAGGCTCGGGGTGTAGTTGCGCAGCAGCTTCTGGGCCGGCGTGGTCGCCGAGGCGACAACCCGGGTGCTCAGCAGCACGAGCCCGCGGATCCTCTGCGGGTTTTTCACGGCCATGGCGAGGGCGACGCGGGCCCCCATGGAGTTGCCGACGACGCCGACGCGGTCGATGCCGCGCTCGTCGAGCAATGCCCAGGACTGCTCAGCCCACAGCTGGGGGCCGTAGTCGACGTCGAGGGGCTTGCTGGCGGCGCCGAAGCCGAGCAGGTCGGGAGCCAGGACTGGTGGTCGGTCAGGGCGGGGATCAGTTGGGCGAAGTTGCCGGTCGCGGTGGTGCCGGGGGCGGTGCCGTGCAGCAGCAGGACCGCGGACCGTGTCCCGGTGTCGCGGACTGCGGTCGGGTACCGACCTGGTTCGGGCGGGGCGTGTCATCGGACCGCTCCGGGCAGGGCGATCCGGTCCAGGACTCGGTGCTCGGCGGCGGTGCGGGTCCAGGTGCGCCGTCCGGGCGCGGTCTGCAGATGCGTCAGGGCGGCGGCGATCATGTCGTGCAGGGGGAGAAACGGTTCGAGCAGTCCGGCGGCCTCAGCCGCCGACAGATCGGCGATGGTGTTCTCGTTGCTGAACGGGAAGACGCAGTCCACCCCGTTGAAGACCGCCACGTCCTCGCCCGTCGCGCCCCCGCCCACGGTGCGCAGGCGGGAGTCGTCCCGGACACCTCGGCGCAGACCTCCACGAAGCCCTGCAGCGAGGTGACGCAGCGGCGGGAGGCGACGTTGAAGGCGTGGAAGCCGTCATCGTCGAGGTCCACCGCTCGGGCGAGCGCGTGCGCGGCGTGGCGGATCCACACGTACTGATGGACGGCCTGGCCGTCGCCGGAAGCAGGATTAGCTCGTCGTCGAGTAGCCGGTTGAGCACGAACTCCTCCCGGGCGATGTAGTTGCCGGGCCCCAGCACCAGCGGCAGCCGGATCGCCACTGTCGACAGCGGTGCCGGGCGCCGCTCGCGCAGCGCGAGCTCGCAGCCGATCTTCTCCACCGCGTAGGAACCCCATAGCGGGTGCGGCCCGTAAGGCAGTGTCCTCGGGCCAGGGCAACAGTGGTTGGGGCCGGTAGACGTTCACGGTCGAGGTGTGCACCAGACGTGGAACGTCAGGCAGCGCCTGCAGAAGCAACGCGGTCTGCGCGTGGGTGTAGGCGGACAGATCGAGCACCGCGTCGAACGTCAACCGGGTCAGCTGGGTCAGATCCGGCCGCGACGTTGCGATCACCCAGTACGTGATCAACCGGCTGTTCCCAGGTCGGGGTGCGACTGCCTCGGTGAAAAGCGTGACCTCGTGACCCGCACGGAGCAACTTCTCCACGACATGAACCCCGAGGAACCGGGTTCCTCCCATGACGAGTGTGCGCAAACGACCGACCTTTCGAAGGGATCGGGAGCGGGATCGGGAGACGGGGCGCGCCGGTTCAGGCGTCCCAGGCGGTGATGGGTGGGCGGGCGTCGGGGTCGCAGCGAACCTCCAGTAGCCAGGTGCGGCCGCTGTCGAGCGCTTTGGCCAGCGCCGGTCCCAGCTCGGCGGGGGATTCGATGCGCGCGGCTTCGGCCCCGCAGGCGCGGGCCACGGCGGCGTGGTCGACCGGCGAGAAGTCGGTGGCGGTGGTGTGCTCGCCGAACTGCACGAGCTCCACGTGCTTCTGAAAGCCGAGGATGCCGTTGTCGAGCAGGACCACCACGACCGGTAGCTGCTCGCGGACGGCGGTCTCGAGCTCGGACCAGACGTGGCCGAACCCGCCGTCGCCGACCAAGGCCACCGTCGCCGCGTCGGGATTCGCCGCCCGCGCGCCGAGCGCCAGCGGAAGTCCCCAGCCCAGCCCCGCCAGACCGCGGGGCGACAAGAACCGCTGCCCGGGGTGGCGGGCGCGCAGGTAGTTGCCCATCCAGATGGTGGAGTAGCTGGCGTCGGCCGCGTACCACAGCGCGCCGGTCGGCGAGCGCGGCGTCCAATTCGACGGCCACCCGCTCCGGCCGGATCGGTTGACCGTCTCCGTCACCAGCTCGCTGACCGCCTCATGGTGGCGCCCGACGGGCCGTCGCGATCTGCGCCTCGAGGTCGGCGCCGGGCGGCCTGCCGACGGCCGAGGTCGCGGTCCTCCAGCGCGGCGAGCAGCGCCTCGGCGGTCAGCCGGGCATCGCCGAGCAGCCGGACGGCCGGCTCGTAGTTGCGGCCGATCTCGTTGCTGTCGATGTCGACCTGGATGAACGCCGCATCCGACGGGAACGCCCGCCAGGCGTCGGTGCCGTTCTCGTTGGTCCGCGACCCGACGAACACGACCACGTCCGCATCCGCAACCAACTCGCGCACATAGTGACCGGCCGAGGTGCGCCCCATGTAGTTCGAGATCACGCCCAGCGACAGCGGGTGCAGCTCGTCCACCGAGCCCTTGCCCATCGTGGTCGTCCCGACCGGCAACGACGGCACGCTCCTGCAGAGCTGCGACCGCGGCCGAGCGCCGCGAAGGTGCACGCCACCGCCGGCGATGAGTACGGGGCGCCGGGCGGAGGCGATGAGGTCCGCGGCGCTGGGCCACCGCGGCCGGGTCGGGCGCACTGCGATCGAGCGGGAACCTGCCCGAATCGGCCCGCCGGGTCGGGTGCTCCGGCGCGGGCTCGGCGAGGACGTCGCGCGGCAGCATCAGGACAACCGGACCGGGGCGACCCGAGCAGGCGGCGGTGATCGCCATATCCAGGTACTCGTCGACCCGGCCGGGGTCATCGAGTGAACGCATCCACTTCGTGCACGAGGCGAACAGCGCCGCATGGTCGAACTCCTGGAAGGCGTTGCGATCACGATTGGCGCGGGGCACGTCCTGGACCAGCCCGAGGATCGGCACCGACGCCTTCATCGCTTCGGCCATCGGCGGCACCAGCAGCGTCGCCGCAGGCCCGTTCTGGGCAGCCACGACTCCGATACGACCCGAGATTCTGGCGTAGCCGTCGGCCATCACGCCGCCCGCGTTCTCGGTCCGGTAGGCGATCTGCCGGATGCCCACCTGCGGTGTGGCCAGGAACAGCGCCGAGGGCAGGCTCTGCCCGAAGATGTCCGTGACCCCGTGGCGCGCCAACCCTTCGGCCAGCGCGTCGGCCACCGTTCGTTCTGCATGATTTCCCTCCCACGCCGACGTCGCCGGCACTCGACACCGATGCTGCGACCCGCCACGGGTGACCGTCCAATACCGCTACCTGCAGGCTTGAGAAGAAGCAGTTATCATCCCCGGAGTGGATCTGCGGCGGCTGCAGTACTTCGCCGTGGTCGCCGAGGAGCTGCATTTCCGCCGCGCCGCGGAACGCCTGCATATCGCGCAACCGGGGCTTTCCCAGCAGATCCGGGTGCTCGAACGCGAGCTGGGGGCGGTGCTGTTCGAACGCACCACGGCGGGTGTCACGCTGACCACGCCGGCCATGCGCTTGCGCACGAGGGGTGCCGCTGTTGCGCGAGGTCGAGCGGGTCGCCGCGCTCGTACGGGCGGCCGCCGAGGGACGCAGCGGGCGGCTGCGGATCGTGTCGACCCGTTCGCTCGCAGGCGGTGTACCCGACGAGCTCTTGGCCCGGTTCCGACCGCGAACACCCCGAGGTGGAGATCGAGGTCGAGACGGCGTGGACCATGCGGAACATCGCGATGGTGCGCGCCGCGGAAGCCGACGCCGCATTCGTCCGACTCCCCTGCACGACGCCGACGACCTGCGGCTGCTCACCTTGGGCTCGACCGAGCTCGATCGTCATGCTCCCGGCGACGCACCCCCTTGCCCGCCGGCGGGTCGTGCGCCCGGGCGACCTGCGTGAGGTCACCTTATCTCGTGGCCGCGCGAACAGGCGCCCGGCTACTTCGACCACATCCGCTCGGTGGTCTGGGGTGAGGACCCTCCGTCGGTGACCGCGACCGAACCCGATCCCGAGCACCTGCTCGCTGCGGTGGCCGCCGGCGTCGGGGTGTGCATTCTCGACGCCCAACGCGCGGCACGACTGCGACCGCGCGGTGTGGTGGTGCGCCGGTTCAGCCGGCCCGCGCCCACCGCCGATTTCGGCCTGGTCTGGAGCCCGCACCGGGTCTCGCCGCTGCTCACGGCCTTCGTCGCCGCCTGCCGCATGGGCAGCACGACCACGACCGGCTGATAATCAGCGGTTCTCAAGGCGTCGCGATTCTCTATTGGACGCCGTGCCGCGCCACGGCCGTTACTGGGTCTTCGCCATCCCAGGCTGCACGGACTCGACGCCAAGGAGCAGTGATGGAGTTCTGCATCGGTATCTGCGCGAAGATCGATGCTGTGGGCCTGGTCAAACAGGCCGAGGACGTCGGCGCCAGCCATTTCGGCGTCGGAGACGGCCCGCTGTTGTTCAGCGACCCCTACCAGTACCTGGCGCTGGCCAGCCGGGAAACCAGCAGAATCAAGCTCGGGACCTGGGTGACCAACCCGCTGACCCGCAGCGCGCCGGTCACCGCGAACTCCATCGCCACGCTGAACGCGCTGGCCCCCGGCCGGGTCTTCGTCGGAATGGGCACCGCCAACAATGCGCTGCGCTCGATGGGCAACCGGCCCGCGACCATGCACCAGCTCGAGCAGTCCCTCGATGTCGTGCAGGGCCTGCTCAAAGGTGATCGCGTCCTGCACCACTGGCTCAACCAGGACCGCGAGATCGAGTTCCTGGACACGAACGGCTACTGGTACAACATCGCCGACCCGGTCGACACCTGGATGGCCGTCGGCGGACCCGAAAGGCCTGGCCCTGGCCGCCCGCTACGCCGACGCCATCACCTACTGCCTGGGCCCCAACCCGGACATGATCGGCCTGGTCCGCCGCGAGCTGGACAAAGCCGTCGCCGAAGCAGGCCGCCCACCCGGGTCGGTCAAGCTCATCACCAACACCTGGTTCTACCAGCTACGACCGGGAGAAACCTGGGAAGACGGAGTCGATGAAGGCTTCGGCTCGGGTCCGATCAGCTCCTGCATCGTCAACGCCGGCTTCATGGCCGAACACGTAGACGACCTCGGGTCCTCGATCGTCACCGCAGCCCAGCAGGCCGCCACGGCCTACCTCGGTGACCCCACCGCGATCGACGCTCCGCACTACCTCGACGTGTGGGCGAAATACCTGCGCGGGCTCGACCCGCTGCACCGACCCGATCATCACCAAGGAACTCGTCGACTACTGGTGCCTGTGCGGAACACCCGACCAACTGCGCGACCAGACGCAGCTGATGCTCGACGCCGGAGTCGACATGATCGGCGTCATGCTGGCCAACCCCTTCACCGCCCAGCGCGACATCGCCGACATCGGCGCTTCGATCCTCGCCTGACGCCTGACCGCAGTTCAGAGGAAACTGCCATGACCAGCTACGACCCCACGCGCACGGCCGTCATCGCCGTGCACCTGCAAGGAGACATCGTCGGCGCCGACGGCGCCCTCGCCCCCTTCTTCCGCGCCGAGATCGAGCGGACCGGCGTGCTCGACCAAATCGGCCACTGCTTCGACGGAGCCCGCGCAACCGGTATGAAGGTCATCTACACGCGGGTCGCGTTCCAGCCGGGCTACCCCGACCTGATCCCCAACTCGCCGCTGCTGGCGATGACCGCGCAGCACAGTTGCCTGGTGGACGGCACGCCCGGGGCCGCGATCGTCGACGAGCTGGCGCCACAACCCGGCGACGTCGTGATCACCCACACGCGGATCACCGGCTTCCACTCCAGCTCGCTCGACGTGCTGCTGCGCGGCAGCGGGATCGACACTGTCATCTTCGTCGGCGTCGCGACCAACCTGTCGGTCGAGGGCACCGCCCGCATCGCCTCCGACATGGGATTTCGTACGGTCGTCGTCGGCGACGCCTGCTCCGCCGCCACCGCAGACGGCCCACCAGGCGTCCCTGGAGTCGCTGGGCCTGCTCGCCGAGATCACGACGACCGAGGAGTTCCTGTCGTCGCTCGGTGCGCACATCAGCGGCGCGGTCGCCGGTTAACCGGAAAGGCACGGCCGGATCTCAGGGAGCGAGGTTCGGCGCTGGGCGCTCGGCATGGATCACCGTACCGTGCCCGACGATGTGCGTCTCCATCGCGGACCGCGCAGTGGCTTGGTCCCTGGCGTGCAGGGCGGCGCGGATGCCCTCGTGGTCGGCATGTCGCTCGTCAAGCGCCGAACTCAGAGGCTGCGGCACACCGGTCGTGTTGATCAGGAAATCGGACAGGTCCCACATGCGTCGGCTTGTCTCGGCCATGATTCGGGAGTGGGCCATCTCGTGGATGACCTCGTGGAAACGTCGATTCCAGATCCGATAGCCATGGGACCTGGTCCGATGCGTCGGCACTCGCGACGCAGCGCATCGATCCGTCTCGGACACCTCGTCCAGGTCGGCGAGCTGCTCGTCCGTGCGCCGCAGCGCCGCGATCCCCGCGATCGTGCCCTCGAACCCGCCGAACATCACGTAGAAGTCTTCGACCTCGCGCAGGTCATATCGGGCCACGCGGGACCCGACCTGAGGCACGATCTCCATCAGTCCGTCGCCGGACAACCGGCGTAACGCCTCCATGACGGGCTGCTTGCTGACGCCGAACTCCAGGCGCAAGACCTCGGCCGAGACGCGTTCGCCTGCTTGTAGCGGCCCTCCATCAGGCGTTCTTTGAGCTGGTCGTACACCGCGTCGTTGAGCCTGCTTCCGCCGCGGTGCAGAGGGCTCGCCGCGGCATGCGCGGCATCTCTGCTCCCCGGGCTCACCCGCGAAGGGTAACCGCTGGGCGGCGCCGACCTCGGTTCGGCTTGGCCGTCGATCGAGTCATCGGTCCTCCTGATTAGGCCTGCGCCCCCCACTGTCCGTCGCTCGCCTGGCCCTGCGCGCTCCGCGTGCCGAATCGCGGCACGACTCCTGGCTGCGGTGCACGCGGCCGCCCACACTCCCGCCACCACAGCAGCGCCGCCTGCAGGACGCCATCCCCGGCCCAACCCGTCATGGCGCGCCCACGCAGGTGCCAAGGAGGAAACGATGCAGTTCTGCATCGGCACGACCGCGAAGATCGACGCCGTCGACCTCGTCAAACAGGCCGAAGACGTCGGCGCCAGCCACTTCGGGGTGGGTGAGGGGCCGCTGCTGTTCAGCGACCCCTACCAGTACCTGGCGCTGGCCGCCCGCGACACCAGCACCATCAAGCTCGGCACCTGGGTCACCAACCCGCTGACCCGGATCGCCCCCGTCACCGCCAACTCGATCGCCACCCTGAACGCGCTCGCGCCTGGCCGGACGTTCCTGGGCATCGGCACTGCGAACAACGCGCTGCGCTCCATGGGCAACCGCCCCGCCACCCTCAAGGAGCTCGACAACTCCCTCACCGTCATCCGCGGCCTGCTCGCCGGCGAACGCGTCGAACACCGGTGGCTCAAACAGGACCGCGAGATCGAGTTCCTCGACCCCAACGGGATTTGGTACAACTTCGCCGACCCCGTCGAGGTAGCTGTTCAGCCTTGGTGGCGTGATTATGCGGCGGCGGCGATGTCGGGGGTGAGGGCAGGCGGGAGCCACGCACCGGTGGTGAACAGGCGCGTCATCGCGTCAAGGGTGTCCAGACCCCACTTGGTCGCGGTGGACAGATAGGACTGCACGACAGCGAAGTCGATGAGTCCTTGCAGGGTGCGCCAGGAACCTCCGGAGCTCCGCTGCTGAACCTTCACTGATCTGGCCGGCAACTCGGCGGTGTTGTTCGTGAAGCTCACGTCCAGGTTCACTGTGAACCGCAGGATCATGTCCCGATGTCGCTGGAAGCGTCGCAGCAGGGTGCGGGCCTGCTGGTGCAGCGGGTCGCTGCCGCGGGTGTTCTCCTGCCGGCCACGGGCGATCGCCCCGGCATAGCGGGAACGGATGGTGGACAGTTCGGTGTCGGTGAGGGCCGCGCGGCCCTCGGCGCGGGCGGCGTGCGCGGTGTCATTGGCCAGCAGCAAGGTATTCACCATCGCCTCGGCCCAGGACTGACCCGCAGGGTCGGGGTCGTGGACCGCGCGGAGGTCGCGGACCAGATGAATGCCGCACCAGGCGTGTTCGATCGTGTCGAGGTGTTCGTAGCCGGCGTAGCCGTCCCGGACCAGGACCCCGGTGAACGTCGGCCAGATGCCGGCGGCGTCGATGGTGTCGCGGCTGCGGTCGCCGACGTGCATCGCGGTCAGGAACCGGGTGCAGGCCACGTGCAGGTAGCTCAGCGCGCCTTCGGCGCGGGCGGTCGTCTCATCGGCGTGGGCGACCGGCGCGGCGGCAATCAACGCCCGCACATGCGGCAGGAACCGGGTCTCGAGCAGGCGGGCGGCCTGAGCACGGAGCCCGGCGACCCACCCGGGCGACACCGCGAACCCCAGCAACGCGTTGAGCACCCGCCGCGCGCGACGTACCGGCAGGAAATGCGCGCACGTCAGCCACGCTGCCCGAGCCTTGACCCCGGGTCCGTACTGAACCCGGCCCGACGCGACGGCGGGTGCGCTCGCCTCGGTGACGGTGCCGCACCCGCCGCAGGTTCGTGACTGCACCCGATGCTCGGTGACATACGGGCGCGGCGGAGGCGGCGGGAGGTCAACCACCTGATGGCGACACACACCGAAGACCTCCGCGTCCACCAAACCCTCCCCGCATCCCGCACACACCGGCGGAATGTGGGTGATCGTGTCATCGGGATCATCGATCAGACGCAGCGTGGCGCTGGGCGCACCAGGCTGCTTACCCCGCGGCTTACCCGAACGCGTCCGTACCGAGCGCTTGGCGGCGGGCTTCTTGATGAACGGCGAATCCGACGACGGTGGTTTGCCGCTGTTGGAGGAATCTCGACCGAGTTGGGCATGCAGCGCCGCGACCAGGCCTTCGAGCTCCGTCACCCGCGCCACCAGCGCCGCGATCTCAGCGTCCTTGGCCGCCAGCAACGACACGACGTCATCGTGTGCTTCCCGGCCCGACCCCATGATCAAAACCATAGTGGATCAACGGTGGCGACCGCTGCCGACACGCCGCCGACCTGTCACTCAGGCTGAACAGCTACCCGTCGAGGTGTGGATGTCCGCCGGCGGCCCGAAAGGCCTGGCGATCGCGGCCAAACACGCCGACTACATGACCTACTGCCTCGGCCCCAACGCCGACATGATCGGCGTGGTCCGCCGCGAGCTCGACAAGGCCGTCGCCGACGCAGGCCGCCCACCCGGCTCGGTCAAGCTCGTCGCCCTGTCCTGGTTCTACCAGCTCCGCCCCGGGCGAGACCTGGGAAGCCGGGATCGACCAGGGCTTCGGCTCCGGCCCGATCAGCTCCTGCATCACCAACGCCGGCTTCATGAACGAACACGTCGACGAGCTCGGCGCCGACATCGTCAACGCCTCCACCCAGGCCGCCATGGCCTACCTCGGCGACCCCACCGCCGCCGACGCCCCGCACTACCTCGAGGTCTGGGCCAAATACCTACGCGGACTCGACCCCGTCCACCGGCCCGCTGATCACCAAAGAGCTGGTCGACTACTGGTGCCTCTACGGCACCCCCGAGCAGCTGCAAGAAAAGACCCAACTGCATGCTCGACGCCGGCGTGGACATGGTCAGCGTCTTCCTGTCCAACCCCTTCACCGCGCAACGCGACATCGCCGACATCGGCTCCTCGATCCTCGCCCACGCCTGACCTCGTAACCCCCGACCACATCGGAGGATGGCCATGACCACCCTCGACCCCGCCCGCACCGCGCTAGTCGCCGTGCACCTGCAGAACGACATCGTCGGCGCCGACGGCGCGTTCGCACCGTTCTTCCGCGCCGAAATCGACCGCGTCGGAACGCTCACCACCGCCGCGCGGCTGCTCGACGCCGCCCGCGCCGCAGGCGTCCCGGTCGTCTACACCCGCGTCGCCTGGCGCCCCGACTACAGCGACCTGCACGCGAACTCGCCCCTGCTCAACATCGTCGTCCAGCAGAACTGCCTCGTCGACGGCACCCCCGGCGCGGCCATCACCGACGAACTCGCACCCTCAGGACACCGACCGCGTCGTGACCCACCAGCGCGTCGGCGGATTCCACGACAGCGACCTCGACGAGGTCCTGCGGGGACTGGGAGTCGACACCGTCGCCTTCCTCGGCGTGGCCACCAATGCCTCCGTCGAAGGCACGGCCCGCGGCGCATCCGACCTGGGCTACCGCGTCCTCATGATCAGCGACGCCTGCAGCGCGGCCACGCCCGAAGCCCACGCCGCGTCACTCGAGTCCCTCGGCCTGCTCGCCGAGATCACCACCACCGACGACCTGATCACCGCGTTCGCCACACAACCTGCGGATGTGTCGGGCTGACACTCCACCGAGCCACCGTCCAGTAACCGCCACGACCTCCCGCGACCGGGCCGTGAGGGGTGTAGCCCGCAGCGAGATCTTCGCCGGGGTCGCCTGCGCGGCTCGTCGACGGCCACCAAGACGTGATCCTCCACGTCGCCTCGACGAGTCGCGTGCCGCACCGGACGAAATCGGCCCCGATCGCGGCAGAAGATGCTCCATCACACCCGCCGATCGAGGACGGGCCTACGTAAGCTGAGGCAAGCTGCCACGCCAACCGATCATTTTACGCCGACTCAAATGCTCGCAGGTCGATCTCTTTGACTAATTGTGCTGGAGCAAAAGTGGAGTACGCGTCTGACCTCAACCGCCGCGACCAGGCCCGAGCTGCGTTGAACTGCGCCGCCGCGAGCTGCGCAGAGTCTGTTTCCGCAGGTAAGCCTTGAGGGCCGGGCCGGGCCGGGCCGGGCCGGGCCGTGCTGGACGCGTCGGACCGCCGGGGGTGGTGCGCGTCGACGACGCTGCATAAGGATGAGTTCGACACTTTCCTGTCACTCCGCTGACGTACCAGCGCGCGGAGATCGACGCCATGCTTTGACCGACCCGGTCACCTCGGGTCGGGGCGGCCGTAAGGTCGTGCCGTGGACGTTCGGGCGTTGGTGTTCGACGTGTTCGGCACTGTTGTGGACTGGCGCGGTGGGGTGGCCCGTGAGGTGCGTCGGCTGCTGCCCGGGACGGGCGCCGAGGCGTTCGCCGACGCGTGGCGCGAGCGTTACGCGCCCTCGATGAACCGGGTACGCCGGGGCGAGCGGGTCTGGGCGAACCTGGACACACTGCATCGCGAGTCCCTCGACACGTTGCTGACCGATGTCGGCCAGGCCCCGGGCGAAGCGGTGCGCGCCGAGCTGGTGCTGGCCTGGCACCGCCTCGACCCGTGGCCCGACGCGGTCGTTGGGCTGGACCGGCTGCGCGAGCGCTTCGTGGTGGCGACGCTGTCCAATGGCAACGTTGCCCTGCTGGTCGACATGGCCAAGCGCGCGGGTCTGCCGTGGGATGTGGTGCTGTCGGCCGAGCTGTTCGGGCACTACAAGCCGGACGCCGAGGTGTACGACGGCGCGGCCCGGCTGCTGGGCCTCGATCCCGAGCAGGTGCTGATGGTCGCCGCGCACGTCGACGATCTCGCCGCGGCGCGCGGGCGTGGTCTGCGCACCGCGTATGTGCACCGCCCCCACGAGTTCGGTCCCCGCGGCACTCCGCCGTCGAGGGACCCTGACGCCGACCTCAACGTGACATCACTGACCGATCTGGCAACAAGCCTCGCGACAGGTTGATGGCAAGGGCACGATCCTCGTTCGTGCGATGCTCAGTGACGGCGGGAGACGATGGATTGATCACGGCTCGCAGTGGCATCTCGGTCGGCGCGACCATCGACCGGCTGACCGCTGCGGTGACCGCCCGCGGCATGACGGTCTTCGCTCGTGTCGACCACGCGGCGGGAACTTTCAGCTCTACGTGCGGCTGTTCGCCAATGGGTCCTAGCTCCAGCCTGCTGCGGCCAACGAAGTCGGCAAGATCGAGTCGAGTCGGTGTTCAGGCAGCGAGGCCACCTTCCTGGGTGAATTGATCGAGAGCGGTGCGGTAGTTGTGGGCTGTGACTGAGGGACGGAAGTTGATGGGCGGGACATGCGCAGGGGCGGACGACCATGATCCTTCCGAAGGTGCGCGATCCGCGCTTCGTGACGATCCGCCGCGGTGGGACCTTGACGGATGCGGATCACCGTCTGCTTGCTCTCTGGGCGGCCTCATGCGCTGAGCATGTCCTGCCGTTGTTCGAGTTGGCGCACCCTGAGGATCCGCGACCGCGTCAGGCCATCGAGCATGCTCGCGCCTGGGTTCGTGGCGAGGTCGGGATGATGGAGTCCCGTGCGGTCGGCGGTCATGCCATGGCGGCGGCGCGCGACAAGCGGGGGGCGGCACGGTACGCGGCGTATGCAGCTGGTCAAGCTGGCGCGGTGGCCCATGTCGCCGCCCACGAGCTCGGTGCGGCTGCCTACGCGATCAAGGCCGCGCGTGCTGCTGCTGCGGCTGGCGAGTCCGAGGCGGTGGGTTTGCTCGAGTGCCGGTGGCAGCGTGACCTGCTGCCGGAGGTGATTCGCGAGCTTGTGCTCGACGACCAGCGGCTACGGAACGACCTTTGCTGGTCGGTCTTCAACTGTCGAGCGGGCACTGGGGGGTGACAGCACCGGCTGTGACTCCCGCGCGATCCGATAACGACGATTCTGGTCGGGGCTTCGTCTGGATGGCGGCCGAGGAATCCGGTCGGACGTCGCGGACGTCCTTGCACGCTGATCACCTCGCCGAAGCGCTTGTGTGAGTTGCGATCATCGCGTGCCAACCTTTACCGCGCGGCACCGGGACTAAAGGCCCTGAACAGCACCGGTCCCTGATGAGGCAATGTCATGGAGGAGGGGGTGCATGAGACCGACAGGCGGCGAGTACGAGCGCGTTCGTGCCCAGCACTGAAGAGCTGTACAGTAAGTTCCGGGGCCGATGTGGGGGCATACTTCATCGTCAACGCCTTGCTGATCGTCATTTGGGCAATTACTGGGTTCGGCTACTTCTGGCCGACTGGGTCCTCGCCGTGTGGGTCGTGCACCTGATTGTGGGTGCGAGAGAGTGGGTAATGGCGGTCTGGGTCAGACGCGCCGGGCCGGAAGGTGCTTGTTGCTGGTGGGACTGGTTTTATCGGCTCCCGTCCGGTTGTCGCTCTCTTGTCCCACAGACATCAGATCCGGCTGGCGGGATTCAACAAGGCAGAGAGCTGAGGATCGATAATGAATGTGGCATCGGTCGGTTCGGCCGCGGGCATGCCGGGCCTGCCGGAGGTGTGGCAGTGGCAGGAGCAGCTGGTCGGGTTCGGGACCCGTTACACGGGCAGCAGTGGTCATGCGGCCTATGTGGACTGGCTTGCCGGGCAGCTGTCTGCGGTGCCCGGCTTGACGATGCGGACCGACCGGCTGACCTTCAGCCGCTGGCTGGCCCGCGAGTTCTCCTTGACGGTCAGCGTCCCCGCGTCCGTGGGCCGATCGGGCCCGGTCCCGTTGACCTATTATTATCCCTACTCGGGGCAGACGCCCCCCGGCGGGGTGACCGGCCGCCTGGTCGATCTGGGCCTGTACCCGGCCGGTAACCCGGTCGTCAGCGGCTTGACCGAGGCGTTCTGGGCGCAGGCCCGCGGCGCGATCGCGCTGGTTCGGGCCGCGCCGCCGGTGTTCCCGCTGGATCTGGCCCAGACGGTGACCGGCGGCTACGTGCCGGGTCAGATCTCCGCCCTGGCGGCCATCGATTACGCGGCGTACGCCGCCGCGCAGATGAATCCTGTCTTTCAGGGCATATTCGAGCCGGTTCCGCTGCTTGACGCGAAAAACGCCGGGGTGCGCGGCGTGGTCGTTGCCTGGACCGGGCTGCCCGAGGAGGAGGTCGTCCACCAGTACAACCCGTTCACCACGTCCTATCCGGCCGCATCGGGCCTGCCAGCCCCCGGCGATCCGGGCTGCCCCGCCGTCTGGGTCGGCGACGCCACCGGCGCCGAGCTGGCCGGACTGGCCGCGGACGGCCAGGCAACTGCCACGCTCGTGCTCACCGCGGACATCACCACGGGCGCGGCGACCGAGACGGTCTGGGGCCGGCTGGAAGGCTCGGGGGACACCGGCGAGCACATCATCATCAACACCCACACCGACGGGCCGAACGCGGTCGAGGAGAACGGCGGGCTCGGGCTCATCGCGCTGGCCCGGCACCTGGCGGCCCTGCCCTCACGCAACCGCGACATGTATTTCGCGCTGGTCACGGGGCATTTCCAGCTGCCGCAGTTCAGCCGCACCATCGTGAACCTCGCCCACCCCGAGGCCGGCCAGGGCGCCGTCAGCACATGGATGCTCGACCACCCGGACATCCTCCGGGCCGCCGTGCTCGGCGTGACCGTCGAGCACCTCGGCGCCACGATGTGGACCAACAACCTCGAGACCGGGCAGTACGTGCCCGCCGGCGGATCGGAGTGGGGCGCCACCTACACCATGCAGCGCGACGTTCTGAGACTGATCAACGCCGAGAAGGACGCGTACCTGGCCGCGGTCCGCGCGGTCAACGCCAGCGGCTGGCCGGACTATCCGGTAGCCACCGTGCGGCCGGGAGTGTTCCCGGCCTACGTCGGCGAGGGATCCTCGCTGTACGCGGCCGGGCTGGGCACCGTTTCGCTGTGCCCCTCGCCCACCTACCTGCTGCAGGCCGGCGACGCGCAGCAGCCGCAGCTACTTGACCTGGACAAGCTGGACCAGCGCCTGATGTACGGCCAGATCCTCGCCCTGGCCCAGACCATAGACACGCTCGACGCGCTCCCCGCATCCGCGCTGTAGGCCCACGCACCCAGCCGACCCGCCGCGCTGTCCCCGGCCGCACACAGCGGACCGCGGTGCCGAGCGTGGTGGCCGGCGGCAGGTCCTTGCGCAGCACCTGCTTGCCAGCGATCTTGGTGTGGCCGTAGGAGGCGCCCTGCTTGGTGTGCGCATAGACCGGGCGCAGCAGCGAGTCGATGTCGATGAACGCCTGCTCATCGATCCCGACCAGCAGCCGGGGTGCGTCCGGTCGGCCGAGCAGGTGTTCGCGCAGCACCGACTCCAGCTGGCTGGCGTGCCCAATGCTGAACTCCCGCAACAACGTGCCCAACGTGGAGGAGGACCCCGCTCAGGGGGATGGTGGCCGTTCCGGTTGCGTGGTGGGCCCCTGATGGGCGCCTGCGAGCCAGCCTTTCTCGCGGTCGCCGAGGCGGAAAGGGACGCTGACGACGACCACGCCGGGCTGTTGCTGGAGGAGGCCCTTGAGCCGGCGGGCGCTTTGGTTGTGCAGGAGGTTCTGCCACCAGTGGGCAACGACGTACTCGGGTAGGAACACGGTGACGACCGAGCGTGGCTCGTGACCGGCGATGCTGCGGATGTGCTGCAGCAGCGGTGGGCCGATGTCGCGGTAGGGGGCGTCCAGCACGCGCAGCGGGATCGGCAGGTGGCGTCGCTGCCAGTCGCTGCGCAGTCGCTGTGCCTCCTCCTCGTCCTGGGCGGCGGTGACGGCTTCCAGGCTGTCCGGGTGCAGGGCGTTGGCAAGGGCGATCGCGTGCAGCACCGGCCAGTTCACCCGGACGACCAGCACCATGGCGTGCACACTGGCCGGGATCGTCGGGCGCTCGTCCGGGTTGACGGTGAGCTCGGCCTCGAACCGCCGGTAATAGCGGTTGACCGCACGCATGGACAGGAACAGCAAGGGCCATGGCCAGTACCGCGATCCAGGCGCCCTGGGTCACCTTCGTCGCGAACACGACCACGAGCACGATCGCGGTGCAGAGCGCACCGGTCAGGTTCACGGCCTGGGCCCGGCGGATCCGGGCCGGTCCGACGCCTGAGTCCGCTGCCCGTTCGCGTGACCAGTGTCGGACCATGCCGGTCTGGCTGAGTGTGAAGCTGGTGAACACGCCGATGATGTAGAGGTGCAGCAGGGCTTCCAGGTTGGCGTCGAACGCGAGGATGAGGACGGCGGCGGCGATGGCGAGCAGCAGGATGCCGTTGCTGAACGCGAGCCGGTCACCGCGCAGCGACAGTTGGCGGGGGAGATACCGCTCGCGACCCAGGAGCGAGGCCAGCAGCGGGAACCCGTTGAACGCGGTGTTGGCGGCCAGTACCAGGATCCCGGCGGTGGCCGCCTGGTAGAGGTAGAACAGGGCGGAGCCGGTGCCGAGGCTGGACGCTGCGATCTGGGACAGCACCGAGGGGTTGCCGTCGGGCTCGGCGTGCGCTGACAAGGTCACGGCGAGCACCGTGATGCCACCGAACATGGTGACGGCCAGCACGCCCATTGCGGCCAGGGTCGCGGCGGCGTTGCGGGCCTGCGGGGCCCGGAACGCCGGGACGCCGTTGCTGATCGCCTCGACCCCGGTCAGGGCCGTGCAGCCGGACGCGAACGCACGCACCAGCAGCACGGCGGTCAGGACCCCACCGACGGCCGTCGTCTGCAGGACCGGCTTCGTCGACGACTCCGCGGGCGGGAGGTCGCCGAACAGGCCGCGCGCGACGGCGAAGGCGAACATCAGGTAGGTCAGCCCGATGAACGCGTAGGTGGGCACCGCGAACGCCCGACCGGACTCCCGGACCCCGCGCAGGTTGACCAGCGCGAGCACCATCACCAGCACCGCCGACATCGGCGCGGCGTACGGGGTCAAGAAACGGAACGCCGAGGTCACGGCCACCACGCCCGAGGTCACCGACACCGCAACGGTCATCACGTAGTCGACCAGCAGCGCGCTGGCTGCCACGAGTGCCGATCGCTCGCCAAGGTTCTCCTTGCTCACCACGTACGCGCCGCCGCCGTTGGGGTAGGCGAACACGGTCTGCCGGTAGGAGGCGACGACGACGACCAGCAGCAGCGCGACGACGACCGCGACCGGTGTGGACAGTGACAGGTAGGCGAGGCCACCCGCACCGAGGACCAGCACGATTTGTTCGGTCGCATAGGCCACCGACGAGATCGGGTCGCTGCAGAACACCGCCAGCGCGATCGTCTTGGACAGCCGGGTCTCGCCCAGCCGCCCGCTCCCGACCGGCCTGCCGATGAGGACCCGCTTCACGATGCCGGTCATCGGCTCAGTATGCGGCGGCCCCGCCCGGGGTCACCCAGCGCAGCGTGTGAGTGCCGAGAACCGTGTCACCAGCTCTGGCCAGCATCTCTCCGCGGGGCCGCCCTCGGCGTCGCCGTCCGGCGCCACCCAGCATGATCGCTCGGCGTGGCCCTCGGACTTGCCTACCTGATGCTCGTACGCGTGCTGTCCTGGCTGGCACTGCTCGCCCGCTCCGACACCGCCAAGGACGCCGAGATCCTGATCCTGCGCCACGTGTGGGGTGCCAGAAGTCGGTCCTGGGCCGCTGACCAGCGATGATCGTCGGCTGGGCATGATCAGGGCGTGTCGCTGCGATTGTTGTATTTGATCTTCCGGCAGGTGCTCGGGTTGGTCCTACTGGTGGCCCGCACGCCCGCGGCCAAGGACGTCGAACTGCTCGTGCTGCGCCACGAGGTCGCCGTCCTTCGCCGTACCAACCCGCGACCGCGCCTGGACTGGGCGGACCGGGCCGTGTTCGCCGCCCTCGTCCGGCGGCTGCCCCGAACACTATACGAGCCCATCGTCTGGTCACTCCGGACACGATCCTGCGCTGGCATCGCCGCCTCGTGCGCCGACGATGGACCTACCCCCACCGGACTGGGCGGCCACCGATCGACGACGCCCTCGTGGCGTTGGTGGTGCGGATGGCGCGGGAGAACCCGCGCTGGGGATACCTGCGACTGCAGGGCGAGTTGCTCACACTCGGCCACCGCGTCGGCGCCTCGACGATCCGGCGAATCCTGAAACGCCACCGCATCCCACCGGCCCCGCTCCGGGACACCGATACCAGTTGGCGGCAGTTCCTGCGCACCCAGGCCGCCAGCATGCTTGCCGTCGACTTCTTCCACGTCGACTGCGCGGTCACGCTGCGACGGCTCTACGTGCTGTTCGCGCTCGAGGTCGGCGACCGCTACGTGCACGTTCTGGGCGTGACCGGACATCCCGACGGACCCTGGACCGCCCAGCAGGCGCGCAACCTCGTCATGGATCTCAGCGAACACGCCGCCCGACTCAAGTTCCTCGTCCGCGATCGGGCGGGCCAGTTCACGGCAGCGTTCGACGCGGTCATGGCGGACGCGGGCATCGAGGTGGTCAAGATCCCGCCGCGGTGTCCGCGGGCGAACTGCTTCGCCGAACGCTTCGTGTTGACCGTACGCTCCGAGGTCACCGATCGGATGCTGATCTTCGGGGAGCGGCACCTGCGCCGAGTGCTCGCGACCTACGCCGCGCACTACAACACCGCGCGGCCACACCGAGCGCTGCAACTGCGTCCGCCACGTCCGCAAACGCCTGTTCCCGAGCCGGTCCACGGCCCGATCCGGCGTCGCCCCATCCTCGGCGGACTGATCAACCAGTACGAACCCGCAGCATGAAACCGTTGGTCACACACCACGGCCGGGTTCTGGCACCTGACAGCACGCCGTCCGCCGCATGCTCGACAATCTTGCGCAGCACCGTGGGATGGATGTCCAACCGGCCGCGTTCGGCGGGCTCGGCCAGTGGGGTCCTCATCGGTCCCGCCCGCGACCGAGCATGGACGTGACGTCCAGCCGTCCGTCGATCGCCATGCCGACCAACAGCCCGACGACGCCCACGACCAGCGTGATGAGGAATGGGCCGAAGCCGCCGATCGAGCCGGCGACGCCGAGGATCAGACCCGCAAGCAGGCCGGTCGTGGTGGCGTTCATGCCTGTCTCCGTTGGTCAGGCCGGCGTGGTGTCGCCGGTCGAGGGTGGATGCGGGACTGTCACTCCACGCGCGCGTGCGGGGGCGCGACCAGGGCGTCCGTACCGTCCTCGGCCCCGGGGATCTGGATGTCGTTGACAGCGATGTTGACCTCGATCACCTCGAGGCCGGTCATCCGCTCCACTGCGGTGATCACGTTGCGCCGCACCGCCCGCGCCAGCTCGACAATGGACGCGCCGTACTCAACGACGATGTCGAGGTCGATGGCGGCCTGCTTCTCACCGACCTCGACCTGCACGCCGGCGATGTTCGACACCCCGGTGCCCCCGCCCGGGATCCTCTCGCGAAACGCGCCGAACGCGCGAGACACGCCGCCGCCCATCGCGTAGACCCCGGAGATCTCCCGCGCCGCGATGCCCGCGATCTTCTGGACGACCGCCGCCGAGATCGTGGTCTTGCCCTGCGCAGTGTCGTCGGCGAGGCGGGCGGGGGAGCCCACGGTTTCGGTGGGGGTGGTTACGGTGGATGTGGACGCTGACGACGCGGACGCCGGGGTAGGTTTGGTCATCCTCGGATTCTCCCGGGGCCGGCCGCCGAGGCCCTCACCCCAACCAGATGACCGGAGCGCCGCTGCACGGGACTGGCCAGGGCGGGCTGTGCGGACCCGCCACTCGCGCCCGATCGCCGGCTCGCCCATCGCGTTCACGCGGTCGGCCATGGCGAGGATATGCTGTTCCTCGAACTCGGGCAGCAACTCGCGCAGCGGCTTGCCGATCACCTCCGCGCGCCCCACGAACCGGCGAGAGGCCGCGTTCCTGGCCATCACGCGATGCTTCGGGCCCTCGTAGCCAGCGAGGATCGTCCCCATGGCGTCGAACCTCGCTCGCACCACCTTCAATGGGTCCGCCCGCTCAGGCCCACCCACGCGGTCCCAGATTTCCGCGGCCTTCGGTTTCGAGCGCCACGGTCGACGACCGGGTCGTCCTGCTGATCGTCACGCTCGAGACGAGGTGGTCGCTCGCGGGTACCGTGGGGGGTCCGGTCGGTGCCCGGGTTGGCCAATGGGCGGCTCTGGCGCACCGACTGCTCTTCGAGGTGACAACGCTGCCCGCTACCGCGCCACCGTACGTGGACCGGACGCACTCGGGGCGTATCTGCCCGTCGTCTTGCACCGCGGTGGGTTCGGGCCCGGTGACGGGGTAGGTCGGGCCTATGGCAGGGGACTGGGCTGCGACCCACGGGTTGTCGGGTCGTCCGCGTCCACAATCTCGCGTCCGAGCGGGACGAGCGACACCGGGATGAGTTTCAGGTTCGCAATCGCGAGGGGTATCCCGATGATCGTCACAGCCAGCGCGATCGCCGTCAGCACGTGTCCGAGCGCGAGCCACCAGCCCGCGAAGATGATCCACACGATGTTGCCGATCATCGACGGGGCGCCCGCACCGGCCCGCTTAACCACGCTGCGCCCGAATGGCCAAAGGGCATAATGAGCGATTCGGAAGGAGGCGATTCCGAACGGGATGGTGACGATGAGCACACAGCAGATCACGCCCGCTACGACGTAGCCGAGGGCCATCCAGATCCCGCACAGCAGCAGCCAGATAATGTTGAGCACGGTCCGCACCGCGACCATCTCCTCTCAGCTGAGCGGGTAGTGCCCGGGCATCAGATTCCGTAACGTTCGGAGCCGCGACGTCGTTCCCGACGCAACATCCATGTGGCTATGAGGGTCAGCGCGAGGAAGAACGCGGCAAGTTCCGACCGAGCCTGCCAGCAGCATGGAGACGGCGAGCACGGCGCACAGGGCAGCGATCGCGGGCCAGCCGCCGGGCCAACGCGGGATCGTCGATCAGCAGTTGTTCCTCGATCGCGGCGAGCCGTCGTTGGTCGTCGGGGTTCGGCATCGCGATCTCCCGGTAGGGATCATCAGGCGCGTCCGATCTCATGCTGATGCGGAAGAGGTCACTTCCCGGAGCCGTCGTTGGACACCACCCGTGCGGGGTGAACGGCGCACCGCCGGATGGCAGGCAGTTCGGCTGACGGCACCGCCGGACAGCCGCCACGAACCTGTCCACGATGGATCGCGCGGCGACAGCCGGGTCGTCGGGCGGGTGCGGGGGATCGACCCGCCGTCGAACCCGGGCCCGACGAACAGGGCCCAACACCATGCCGACCGCGACGCCGAGCGGTGCGTTGACCAGGAGGAGTCCTACGGGGTCGACGGGCAGCCGGACCAGGAGGTGCGCCGTCGGCACGCCGAGGCCCGCTCGCCGCCTGCTTCCCGACCTCGTGACGCTCGGCGCCAGCCCTGCGGCCGGCTACACCAGCCCGCCCGCCGCCAGCACCTGTGGGGTACCAGAAGTCGGGCCTGGGTCTTTGACCAGCGGTGACCGCCGGTCGGACATGATCCCGGTGTGTCGCTACGGTTCGGTGATCACCACAACGGGGTGAGGGCCGATTCCGGCGTGACCTGGCGGGCGGCGCTGTCGGTGTCCACCCATCCCGACCACATCGCCGCGCTGGGCTACGACGAGTTCGCCGCCGCGGTCACCGAGGTGCTGCCCCGCTGGGGCGGCAAACGACGCCACCACCGGATCCTGCACGCGATCCACGCCGCCGCCCAAGCCCCGAGCGGGGTCGAGGCTGAACGCGACGCCGCCTGCGAACGCGCCGCGGACCTTCTGCGCGACTGGCACCACGCCCTGGGCGAGATCGCAGGCGTCGAAGCGCGCATGCTCGCCGTGCTTGACGCCCTGCACCTGACCCGCCTGGTGAGCACCATCACCGGACTGTCTCCGGTCGGGGCGGCGGCGATCCTGGCCCAAACCGGCGACCCTGCCCGCTACGACAGCCCCCGCACCTGGGTCAAACACGCCGGGCTGTGCCCCCGCGCGAACGAGTCGGGCACCTTCCAGGGCACCACCAAGGTCTCCGGCCGGGGCCGCCCCCCGCTGCGGACCGCCGCCTGGCGCGCCATCTGGGGCGCCCTGAGCCACAACCCGGTCTACACCGCTCGCTACCGGCACCTGACCACCCGCGCCAACAACCCGCTGCGCCCCGCCCAGGCCCGCGCCGCGCTCGCCGCCGCCCTGCTGCGCCAACTGCACGTCGTGATCACCCACCGGGTCCCCTGGGATCCGCGCATCGCCGCCGGACACCCCACCGCGGAGGTGGCGCCCCAGGCCGCTTAACCGCGACACTGACCGCGGGCGGGGCGATCCCGGAGCTCCCATGGGAAGAACCCGACGCTGAGCACGAGCGCCCCGCCCACCTGCACCCCAGCTCGGATGAGGGCTGTTGGGACAAACCCGGTTGCGCTAGGTCGAGCACGCAGAGTGGGCAGGCACCCGCCACCACGGTCATTCGCACCCACCACCACCACCCACACCCACCAAGATCAAACCCGCCGCCACCGCGCGGGTCGATGCAACGCGCTCACAACCCGTCAAACTCCAGACTTGACATCTCCCCCATAGGTTGCTCAGCAGGGCCGCTCGGATCCCGCTGCCGCCGTCGCCGCCACCGTCGTTGATTGCTCGCCAGTCGTCGACAAGCGTCGAAGACCCTGTCGATGTCTGCGCGCCCGTGTAACTTGGCGCAACGCTGCGCAGCTGGTCAAATGGCGTCGCCGACACGCCGCCCCTATGCCCGACCAGGGACCTTCGCGTCTGGAAGGCTGGGGACGCAGCGCTGATCGGACGGCGCGTGGCCGATCTCAAGAAGGAATGACCATGGACTCGATCACGACCAACTTCGGGGAAGTTCTCTTGTGGAGCTTCTGGTTCTTCATCTGGATCGCCGCATTGATGGTGTGGTTCCGCTGCCTGTTCGACATGTTCAGCGACAGCTCGCTCAGCGGTTGGGCGAAGGCTGGATGGGCGATCCTGCTCATCTTCGTGCCGTGGCTGGGCGCACTGATATACCTCATTGCGCGGGGCCGCAGCATGACCGAACGGCAGCAGGCGGCGGTTGCGCAGCGGCAGGCCGAGCAGGACAAGTACATCCAACAGGTTGCCGGCACATCCCCGGGGCCTGCCGAGCAGATCGCAAGCGCCAAGGCGCTGCTCGATTCCGGAGCCGTCACGCAGGAGGAGTACGAGTCCCTCAAGGCCAAGGCGCTCGCTTGACCCCAACCCGCACTCATGGCGCCAACGGAACCGGGCCCGTTTCTCCGGACACCGGATGACGCACTCACAAGTCGCCTGATTCAACACGTGCAAGTCGCTCGACCACATGGCGCGCCCGCGGGGCCTTGACGGGGCGAATCTTTCCGCCCTGCCGTTGGGATGACCGCCACCCGCTGTGTCGAAGTCCGGTCACCGCCGTGACCGGACTTCGATGTCGTACGCAACTGCACAAGTCTCTTCGGGCCGGCAGGTCCGTAGGGCAAATCGGTCTGTGATCCATGCTCGCATGGCCGTTGCATCGCAGGCGATGCCTGGCGACTCGGCGGGGTCGGCTCACGTCGAGGGCTTGCGGGGTTCCGGTTGGCTGACGACGCCGGCTGGTCGGGTCAGGGGTTCGCCCGGTCGGCCGGCCAGCGAGCCGCGATGACCCCGGCGGTCAGTCCGTGTAGCAGCACGCTCAGGCCCACGGTCACCACGATCACCTCGGCGACGAAGTCGGCGGCCGCGGCCTGCCCGTGCGCGTGCAGGTCCTCGATGGCGATCAACCCGAACAGAATCGAGGCCAGTCCGCGCGGTCCGATCCAGCCGAGGAACAACACCTCGCGGGTGCCGAGACCGGATCGCAGCAGGGCCAGCGCCACCGGCACCAGGCGGAGGAGCGTGAGTGAGAGCACCGCGTACAGCAGGACATTCCAGGAGATGCCCCGGGCGACGACGGCCGGGATGAGCGACCCGAACACGAACCACACGGCCGCGGACACCAGGGTGCCGACGTCGTTGGTCAGCTGCAGCCGCTGCTGGGCGACCTCTTCTCGGCCCACCGTGCCTGCGGCTATGCCCGCCACGAACGCGGCGACGAACCCGTTGCCGCCCAGGGCGGTCGCGGCGAGGTAGGTGAGCACCGGCAGGACCAGCACGGCGAGCCGTTCCCCGGCCGCGTCGCTCCAGCTCGTCCGCCTCGCGGACACGAGCAGCCGCGCCCCACCGGCTCCGATGACCACGCCCACGGCCACGCCGAGGGCGAGCTCGACCAGCGCCTGGACCAACGGTGCCGCGTCCCCGGCCGGGCCGCCGCCGGCCACGGCTCCGGCCAGGAAGAACAGCACGAGCGGGGTCGCCAGACCGTCGTTGAGGCCGCTTTCGACGTCGATGATCCGGCGCAGCCGGCGCGGTATGCGCTCGTCCATGATGACGGGCGAGGCCAGCGCCGCGTCGGTGGCAGCCAGCGCCGCCGCGAGCAGCGCGACGACCCAGACGCTCAACCCCGGGAACAGCAGGTAGCCGGTGGCGAACCCGGCGGCGACGGTCAAGGGGAACCCGAGGGCGAGCATCCGCAGCGGCAGCCGTCCAGCGCTGCGCAGCCACCGCGCGGAGATCTCGGTTGCGTCGGCGAACAGCAGGATCGACAGCGCCAGCTCGACAAGTGTCCGCACCGACTCGGTGTCGAGCTCGATCACGACGACGTGGGTGGCGGTGAGGACCGCACCCATGACCACCAGGACGATGGGCAGGGTGATGCTGTAGCGGGCCAGCCGCTGCGATACCAGGCCCCACGTCAGGACCACCGCGAGCAGCGCCGCGAAGGTCGCCATGACCACCTCCAACCCGGACGGGTCATCCGCAGTCAAGTCGACGCCGGGGAGGTTCCCCGGCCGGTGATCGTCCGCTGGCGAGCACCGAACGACTTCCAGCGACGGTCCGCCCGGCCGCCCGTGGTGCCACCATCCGGTTGGGGTGATCCGCCACAACCGCTCGTGGGCCGTGACGCCAGCGGCGCCTCGATTCACGGTCTAGTTCGACGGACTATCACGCCTCGTCGCTGCGTCGGACAGGGCCGCCTGCACGGCTCGGTGGATGTTGCCGTGAATCATGTCTGGTCCGAGCCGCTCGACGACGCCATCCCTTTCCAGCATTGCCCGGACCGCAGGCTTCAGCCGGGCCAGACGAAGGGCGGCGTCGGACTGTTGGGCGAGGTCCACAATCTCGGCCATCTTGGCCGAGCCCTGCGAGTCCATGAAGTTGATTCCTTCGCAGTCGAGCACAACCCCGGTGAGGTCCGGCGTCGTGTGGATGACCTCGCGCATTCGGTCTTCCAGCGCGTCCGCGGTGGCGAAGAAGAGACCTCCATCGAGCCGGATCACTACCACTCCGGGGAACTGCTCGTCGCCCGGATACTCATCCAGCTCACGGAACACCTGCGTGCCTGCCTCGCGCCCGAGAAATGGCATCTCGGGATGTGTGGCTACCGAGACCAGCCAGATGAGCGAGAGGCCGATCCCGATCATCACGCCGGCGAGCACACCGAACACCAGGGTCCCCACGATCGCTACCACCGCGATCCAGAAGTCGAACCTCTGGACCCTCGCGAGCCGCCGCATCTCCGGCACGTCCATCATGCCCATGACAACTGCATCGATGATCAACGCCGCAAGGACCGCCTTCGGCAGGTCGGAGAAAACCGGCGCCAGGATGAGAAGCGTCAGGAGAACCGTGACGCCCGACGTGAGGGACGCGAAGCTGGTCCGTGCCCCGGAGCGATCGTTGAGCGCACTCGCGGACAGACTCGTCGACACCGGCATCCCCTGGAACAATCCCGCGCCGCTGTTGGCCAGCGCTTGGGCCACTGACTCCTGGTTGATGTCGATCTGGTACCGGTGCTTGGCCGCGAACGCCCTGGCATCTCCGGCGGTCTGGGAGAAGCCGATCAGCAGGAGCGCCACCGCCGCCACCACAACCGTCCCCGCGTGGTCCCACAACAGACCCACATCGGGGAACTTCGGCGCCGGCAGCCCCCGTGGCACGTCACCAACCAGCGCCACCCCACGGGCGCCCAGGTCGAACACCCACGAGGACAGCAGCCCACCGACGACGAGGACGAGAGCGCCGGGGACCCTGGGGGCCACCCACCTCAGCCCGAAGACGACAGCCAGCGATATGACGCCCACGATCACGGTCGTTGTGTGCGCCTCGCCAAGCGATCCGACCCACGACCGCAATTCCTGGAGCGGGTTGGCGCCCGTGACCTTCGTCCCGGTGAGCTTCGGGAGTTCCCCGATGACCACGTCGATCGCCGCCCCGAAGAGGAAACCGGTGACGACCGCACGCGACAAGAACTGCGCTATCCAGCCCATTCTGAGCACGGCAAGAAGCAGGAACAGCACCCCGGAAGCAAGGGTGATCCCGGCAACGAACGTGGCGACGTCGTGCTCGTCGGTGATGCCCGCGGCGAGCACCGCGCTTGCCGCCACGGCGGCGAGTCCCGAGCTTGGCCCCATGGATATCTGCCGGCAGGTGCCGAAGACCGCGTAGAGGATCGCGCCTGCTGCCGCGGCGTAAAGCCCGTTCTGGAGTGGGATCCCGGCAATACCGGCATACCCCAGGTTCTTCGGGACGATCAAGGTGGCAACAGTGATCCCGGCGATGAGGTCGCCGCGCAGCCACCGGCGATCGTAGGAGCGGAACTGCGCCACGATCGGTAGCCAGGCAAGCCTCGTCTGCCGCGGCGCCTCGCCACCTGCAGCCATGAAGACCCGCCCCCTCACGCTATGAAACGGACCCTACCCGTACCTGTCATACGACCAACGCCGTTTCACGGACCGTCGACCGCGAAACCGCGGTCGATGTGCACCTGGCACAGTCACCCCGCGCCGGCGCGACACCACCTCCCATGCCCGGTGCTGGTCTGTAGCCCATGACTGCGGCGGTCCGCGAATCCGAACGGAGGCACGACGCTGACGACTACCGGCGGGGAGCGGGCCGGGGAAAGGGTTCAGGACACGCTGCGACGGTCCCCTTTGGCGCCAACGCAGAGCTCGACCCCGGCCTCGTCGATTCGACATGGCGTTCGTCCCGACGCT
Source organism: uncultured Actinomycetota bacterium (assembly GCA_963739465.1). GTDB lineage: Bacteria > Actinomycetota > Actinomycetes > Mycobacteriales > Pseudonocardiaceae > Pseudonocardia. Next base: position 417,355 of record CAVUAS010000012.1, on the reverse strand, counting down.
GCTCGGCCCGCCGCTCATGGACGGCCGGAATCATCCTGCGAGGGCATCGTCTGCTGCGTTGCTGTCGACGAGTTGCCGGCTGGTCGGGTCAGAGGTTTGTCCGGTCGGCCGGCCAGCGGGCCGCGATGACCCCGGCGGTCAGTCCGTGTAGCAGCACGCTCAGGCCCACGGTCACCACGATCACCTCGGCGACGAAGTCGGCGGCCGCGGCCTGCCCGTGCGCGTGCAGGTCCTCGATGGCGATCAACCCGAACAGAATCGAGGCCAGTCCGCGCGGTCCGATCCAGCCGAGGAACAACACCTCGCGGGTGCCGAGACCGGATCGCAGCAGGGCCAGCGCCACCGGCACCAGGCGGAGGAGCGTGAGTGAGAGCACCGCGTACAGCAGGACATTCCAGGAGATGCCCCGGGCGACGACGGCCGGGATGAGCGACCCGAACACGAACCACACGGCCGCGGACACCAGGGTGCCGACGTCGTTGGTCAGCTGCAGCCGCTGCTGGGCGACCTCTTCTCGGCCCACCGTGCCTGCGGCTATGCCCGCCACGAACGCGGCGACGAACCCGTTGCCGCCCAGGGCGGTCGCGGCGAGGTAGGTGAGCACCGGCAGGACCAGCACGGCGAGCCGTTCCCCGGCCGCGTCGCTCCAGCTCGTCCGCCTCGCGGACACGAGCAGCCGCGCCCCACCGGCTCCGATGACCACGCCCACGGCCACGCCGAGGGCGAGCTCGACCAGCGCCTGGACCAACGGTGCCGCGTCCCCGGCCGGGCCGCCGCCGGCCACGGCTCCGGCCAGGAAGAACAGCACGAGCGGGGTCGCCAGACCGTCGTTGAGGCCGCTTTCGACGTCGATGATCCGGCGCAGCCGGCGCGGTATGCGCTCGTCCATGATGACGGGCGAGGCCAGCGCCGCGTCGGTGGCAGCCAGCGCCGCCGCGAGCAGCGCGACGACCCAGACGCTCAACCCCGGGAACAGCAGGTAGCCGGTGGCGAACCCGGCGGCGACGGTCAAGGGGAACCCGAGGGCGAGCATCCGCAGCGGCAGCCGTCCAGCGCTGCGCCGGAGATCTCGGTTGCGTCGGCGAACAGCAGGATCGACAGCGCCAGCTCGACAAGTGTCCGCACCGACTCGGTGTCGAGCTCGATCACGACGACGTGGGTGGCGGTGAGGACCGCACCCATGACCACCAGGACGATGGGCAGGGTGATGCTGTAGAGCTCCCGACAACCAGCCGCCAACCCAGCCCATCCCCCTCGACGGCGACCCCGCACGGGAGTACCCGACCAGCCATGAGCCGCCAATGCAAACGACCAACCACAACAGCCAGAGCGGACCTACGCATCCCGATCCGACGGTGGGTTCCCCGGCGCGCCGTGCCAGCGACCGGGCCTCCCGCAGACGGATGCCGTCACGTAATGGCGCGGCACGGGCACGAGCAGCCCGCGAGCGAGCGGTCGCGGGCGCTGGCGCCGAGCGAGGGATCGAGTACCAGTTGGCCGAGGTCCGCCGCTTCCACAACGCGTGGGAAGGCCCCGCCTCACTGCGGCTGCGCGACGGCGACGAGTCGGTCGCGGCCGAGTACGTCAAGCACGGCCGCCTGGTCGATGCGGGCACGATCGAGCAGGCCGAGCAGGCCGCTGGACGCGCCTGGTTGGAGCCGACGATGACCAGCGCATCGCGGCCGGCGAGGGTGTCGGCCAACCAGGCGCGTCCAGCGGCCTGTCCGCCCACCCGAGCTCGACGCGAACCGCACGGCGCTGACCGAGGCCGAGACCGCCGCCGAGACCGCCCGCTCCACAGCCGCGCGCCTCGACCCGCTGAGCACCGTGGTCGCCGACGTGACCGCCGGACGCACCCAACGCTGGCTCGACGAGCTGGCCGCGGCGGGGCACCTGCCCGACCACCATCGGGTCGCGCTGGCCGCTGACGAGGCCCGCACGGCACTGGACCAGCTGCTGCGCACCATCGAGCTGGCCGGGCACGACCCAGCCCAAGCAATGGCCGACGCTGTCACCCGCACCACCCTGGACGGGTCGACGTCGGTAGCACAGGTGCTGCACTTCCGGCTCCGCGAGGCCTACCGCGATCGGCTGACCCCGCAGCTGGACAGTTACGCCGACTTGATCCCGCGTCATCTGCCTACGCACGTCCAGCAGAGCCTGCTCGACCTCGCCCTGGCGGCCGACGACCGCCGCGCCGAGCTGGGCCAACGGATCGCCCAAGACTCGCCCCAGTGGGCGCGGGAAGCCCTCGGCCCTGTCCCCGACGCCGACTCGGCCGAGCGCGCCAGCTGGGAGCAGCGAGCAGGCTGGGCTGGCTCCTACCGAGAGCTGGCCGAACATGACGACCCGGCCGACGCCCTCGGCGCCGCACCTCCGCGCGGCCTGCCCGAGAAGCACGCTGCCTTCCACGCCGCCCATGCCGCGCTCGGCCTGCCCGAGGTGGGCGCGGACGAGGAAGGCATGTCCGAGGGGAGGTTGCGCGCGCTCTGGGCGGCGTGGCAGCGCGAGCTCAACACCGCGCCGCGCTACGTCGCCGACGAGCTCGACGCCACCCACGAGGCCCTACGACAGGCGCGGGAGAACGCCACCGTCTGGCAGACCCGCGCCACCGTCACCAACGATCCGCTCGCCCGCGACGAACTCGCCACCGCCGCCACCGAAGCCCGGCAGGAGGCCGAGCGGCTGGCCGAGCTGGTCGAGCAGCGGGCCATGGGTGAGCATGGAGGCCATGGTGATGTCGCTGGTCGAGCAGCTCGCCGACAGCCTGAATATGCCTGTCGAGGAGATCGAAGGGTTCGCGGAGGTCCGCTACGGCACCATCAGATGGACCAACGAGCTGGCGGTCGCGGTGCGCGCAGACCTCGACAGCCCGCTGTGCATCCGGTCGGTGCCGCAGGTGTGGTGGCCCGACACCGATCCCGATGCAGGCTCGGGCGCCACCAAGATGCGATAGACCACCGTCGCCGCTGACGACAGGCGAATTGTCGGTGCAGGATGCGACCGTAGAGGCGGATCTCACCAGCAGCGACCAAAGGATCACCGATGGTCCCTCCACAGTCCGCGGCCACGTCAGGCCGCGCCTACCTGGATGTGCCATTCAGCGAGAAGGACGAGGCCAAGCAGGTCGGGGCGCGGTGGGACCAAAGCGCCCGCCGCTGGTACGACCCACGCCCACCCACACCAGCCCTGCAACGTTGGGCCGCGCGCCCCGACGTCCCCGAGCTGCTGCCGGGCGAGGACCGCAGCTTCGGGCAGGGCCTTTTCGTCGACCTGGTGCCCAGCTCGTGCTGGTTCACCAACGTCCGCTGGTGCGTCACCGAGGCCGACTGGGAACGGCTGCGCCGCCCGATCCTGCGCCGCGCATACGGCTGCTGTGAAGTCTGTGGCGCGGTCGAGGACCGCCGCGGCGGCCGCGGGCTGGAGGTGCATGAGCGCTGGCACTACGACTACGACCGCGGCGTGCAGAGCCTGCGTCGCCTGATCGCGCTCTGCCCGGCCTGCCACACCAGCACACACCTCGGCCTCGCCGCGATCCGCGGCCGCGCCGACGAAGCGCTCGCCCACCTGCAGGTCGTCACCGGCATGACCGACGCCGAAGCCCGCGACCACATCCGGGTCGCGTACGAGAAATGGGCCGTCCGCTCAGCTTTGACCTGGGAGCTCGACCTGAGCGTCCTCACCTCCGCGGGCATCCAGCCCCGCCAGGCACCCGCCGCCGACCAGCGCGCCGAGGTCGCTGAACACGAGCTCGCCCGAGTCCGCACGACCACCGGCACGACCAACGCAGCCGCGGACGTGCACCGCAGCGTCCCTCGGCAAGATGCACCGGCGGTCGTGTCGCCGAAGGGTACGGCCGTCGAGTCGGCGCGCACCGATGACCCGCTGGTGCGGATACTCGCCGACACCCGATGGCACAGCGGCCCCGACGACCTGGCCCACAACGCGGCAGGCATCGGCGTCACCTACGAAGCCACCCGCCGCCGCCACACCGAAGGCGCGGGCGCCGACCGCTCATGGCGCAAGGGCGCCGACGGTGAGGCCACCGTCGGGGAGATCCTGGAGCAGCTCACTACGCCGACGCGGCTCGATCGGCTCCGTCGCCGCCCACCCGCGTGGCGGGTCCTGCACTCCGTGCCGGTCGGCACCGGTCGCGGCGACATCGACCACGTCCTGATCGGCCCACCGGGCGTCGTCACCATCAACACCAAGCACCACCTCGCCGCCAAGGTCCGCGTCCGCGACGACCAGCTGCTGGTGAACCGGCACCAAACCGACTACATCCCCAAGGCACGCCGCGAGTCCGATCGCGCCAAGGCCCTGCTCGCGACGGTGCTGCCTGTCGCTGGGCACCCGCAGATCGCGGCACGTCTGTACGTGCGGTCCGTCATCGCCGTCGTCGGCGCGCCGGTGATCGTTGAGGTTTACGCACCCGGAGTCGCGGTCCTGATGACCCGCGAACTCACTGCCCACCTGGCGGCGCTGCCGACGGTGCTCAGCCCGGCCGAGGTCGGGACCGTCTACGGGATCGCCCGCCACCGAGCCGTCTGGACCCGCGACGTCACCTGGCCGCCCCGCCGAGCACGCCGTGCGGCGAGCCGAGCGCGCTCGAAACCAGGAACCCGGGCTCCGCCCAGACCCGGCCCTCCCTCCGGCGGTGACCACGACCGCAATGACGCGCCGGTTGGGCGGTGGCTGGGTACGGTTCCGCCGTCGCTCGGTCGCCCTGGAGGGATGCCACACCGACGCCGGGGGCGGTGAAGGCAGAAGTGCGCGCCTTGACCGCCCCGGCCTCGGCGCGGCCTTGCTACGCACGCCCGACCGACGGCGGAACCGCCAGGAACGTAAACCGTTGCAGGATGAAGCTTCTTCAAGTGTGGTCTATGGGTAGCTGTTCAGCCTGAGTGACAGGTCGGCGGCGTGTCGGCAGCGGTCGCCACCGTTGATCCACTATGGTTTTGATCATGGGGTCGGGCCGGGAAGCACACGATGACGTCGTGTCGTTGCTGGCGGCCAAGGACGCTGAGATCGCGGCGCTGGTGGCGCGGGTGACGGAGCTCGAAGGCCTGGTCGCGGCGCTGCATGCCCAACTCGGTCGAGATTCCTCCAACAGCGGCAAACCACCGTCGTCGGATTCGCCGTTCATCAAGAAGCCCGCCGCCAAGCGCTCGGTACGGACGCGTTCGGGTAAGCCGCGGGGTAAGCAGCCTGGTGCGCCCAGCGCCACGCTGCGTCTGATCGATGATCCCGATGACACGATCACCCACATTCCGCCGGTGTGTGCGGGATGCGGGGAGGGTTTGGTGGACGCGGAGGTCTTCGGTGTGTGTCGCCATCAGGTGGTTGACCTCCCGCCGCCTCCGCCGCGCCCGTATGTCACCGAGCATCGGGTGCAGTCACGAACCTGCGGCGGGTGCGGCACCGTCACCGAGGCGAGCGCACCCGCCGTCGCGTCGGGCCGGGTTCAGTACGGACCCGGGGTCAAGGCTCGGGCAGCGTGGCTGACGTGCGCGCATTTCCTGCCGGTACGTCGCGCGCGGCGGGTGCTCAACGCGTTGCTGGGGTTCGCGGTGTCGCCCGGGTGGGTCGCCGGGCTCCGTGCTCAGGCCGCCCGCCTGCTCGAGACCCGGTTCCTGCCGCATGTGCGGGCGTTGATTGCCGCCGCGCCGGTCGCCCACGCCGATGAGACGACCGCCCGCGCCGAAGGCGCGCTGAGCTACCTGCACGTGGCCTGCACCCGGTTCCTGACCGCGATGCACGTCGGCGACCGCAGCAAGGACACCATCGACGCCGCCGGCATCTGGCCGACGTTCACCGGGGTCCTGGTCCGGGACGGCTACGCCGGCTACGAACACCTCGACACGATCGAACACGCCTGGTGCGGCATTCATCTGGTCCGCGACCTCCGCGCGGTCCACGACCCCGACCCTGCGGGTCAGTCCTGGGCCGAGGCGATGGTGAATACCTTGCTGCTGGCCAATGACACCGCGCACGCCGCCCGCGCCGAGGGCCGCGCGGCCCTCACCGACACCGAACTGTCCACCATCCGTTCCCGCTATGCCGGGGCGATCGCCCGTGGCCGGCAGGAGAACACCCGCGGCAGCGACCCGCTGCACCAGCAGGCCCGCACCCTGCTGCGACGCTTCCAGCGACATCGGGACATGATCCTGCGGTTCACAGTGAACCTGGACGTGAGCTTCACGAACAACACCGCCGAGTTGCCGGCCAGATCAGTGAAGGTTCAGCAGCGGAGCTCCGGAGGTTCCTGGCGCACCCTGCAAGGACTCATCGACTTCGCTGTCGTGCAGTCCTATCTGTCCACCGCGACCAAGTGGGGTCTGGACACCCTTGACGCGATGACGCGCCTGTTCACCACCGGTGCGTGGCTCCCGCCTGCCCTCACCCCCGACATCGCCGCCGCCGCATAATCACGCCACCAAGGCTGAACAGCTACGTCTATGGAGTTGGCTCGGGGGTAACGAGCGCTCGAAGGGAATTGAATACCAAGGCACCTTCCTCGGCACCGCATTCTTGCCATAGAACCCCCCGTTCCCCGACCTTATTGAGGACAACCTCTTGGAGAACTTGACGCGGACCCCGATCTGCGCTATCTTCGAAGAAGAGAATAGTGTTGCCGTTTGACTGCAGAAACGTGTAACGTGCCCAGTCGGGGATTGCGACAAATGCGACGTGTCTGCCCAGTCGACGGTCGTCGGCGCCAATGTTGCGACGAAGCCGTTGAAGGTGTGCCGCTGCCAACGGCATCGCTGCAGGATAGAAGTACACGTAGTTCTTTCCGGCCCTTAGATTGTTCCTGACGATCAAGCCTGCTCCAGTATGGCTCATGTCGGGTTCCAGGTCGGGTGTTGCAAGCCAAACAGTCTGTACGCTGCTGGAGGCTTCCACGCCGTTTATAAGCGGCTTGCTCCAAATGACCTTCCGGTGGATAAAGGGGTCGAGTTCGACAGGTTGTCCCTTCTTGTTCGCAAGGAACCTCGCCGACATTGTGCGAATCGCAATCAGTTGACCAAGGGACTTTTCAAGTTGAGCAGCTCGCGTGGGGGCGTCGCCACTGCCCACGATCTCGCTTTCCCAAGCTGCGGCCTCAGCGATGTCGTGGAGGGCTTGCATGGCCGTCGCAAATTCCTTGATTTGAGCCTCGGCTCATTGCCATGTCCAGATTCCGAACACGAACCCAGCGATTCCAACGAGTCCGCTTATGATCGAGAGCAAGTCGGTAAGACTCATGTGTGATTCGCCGCCGTTTCGGTGACCATACGGTTTCGCTTGTGATGCCAGTAGGATACTCGTTGGCAGGGTTGAGCGTGTTACAGCGTGATGGATTGGGCCTGGAAGATTGGTGCCTCACCGCAAATGCGGCATCGAGCCGCTACCGCGTTGCATGGAGGATGCAGCTCTCCACGACTGACGTAGGTGTTTTAGGAATTTCGCCTGACCCATGAGGTCTGCCTTTGCGCGATCGGTAAGGCTTATCTCGTCGTCGAGGATTGTGGCATACGTGCGGCGCGAGGTGCAGGGCCATTTAGGAGAGGCCGACCTGCTTGCGCACCTTTCGAGCCGACGAGCGTGTCCGAACCACGGCCGCGGTCGAACGTGTCCACGAAGCCGTCACCGCGCTGCTCAACCACCGAGGACGAGCCCGTCCACGCCGATGAGCCCGCCGACGACCACACCGACGTCCCGACCCTGGAGGAGGGCGTCAAGCTCGGAGAGCTGGCGTCCGGTGCGCTCGACGGCTCGGGCGAGGGCGGCGGTCTGCGCCTGCGGGTCGGGGTTCGGCCGTCACGGCTCACGTCCGCCAGATCGCCACGGACCTCGCTGCACTCGCCGCCGGTGTGGCGACCGACGAAGGCGACGAGACAACAATTCATTAGTTGTCAGAGTGTGTCATGTGCCGTTGGCCGAATTAATGCAATCTCTGCGCTGACTAGTTCTGATCGATATCATCTGCGCCATTTCGGCGAAGGTTCTCAAAGTTCCACCTTCGTTCCCTGGCGATTTGGCGCCAGGCATTCGCGCGGGCCGTCCGATCGCTCAGTGCGGATATGGCTATTGCAACAGCTGATGCGCTGGTTAGAGCTAGCAATACGTCGATTGCTGTAGTCATTCTAGCTCCTCGACATCCGTCGGCCGCGTTTTGGGAAGGCGATGTGGCAGAACTCGGAATCGTTGTGCGAAAACTGCGCTGCGCTTGCGATGTGTGTTCTGTGTAACGTCGCCAGGGGACCGGCGTAGCCAGAGTTGGACAAAGGTGGGTACACATGGACGAACGTGGACGGGATGCCTCCGGTGAGAATCCTGGACCCGACCCGCAACGAGTGCGAGATCGTGCCACGCTGGCGGCTGAACTGAAGCTACTGCAAGCTCGGGCGGCAAGAGGTCGTGGCATGCGAACCGTGAGTTATCAAGAGATTACAAGGCTGCTCGCACTTCCGGCTTCGAATAAGTCGACAATAGCAAACTATATGTCGGGAAAGACGCTGCCGCCTCCAGATGTTCTCGACAACATCGTTATTGCACTCGGAGTTCCTCCGGAAGAGCAGAGGGCGTGGGCCGATGCGTGGGACCGGGTAACGTTCGCTGAAGGTCGTTTGCGAGTGCGTGGCGCGGGCGCAACCGAGGATGGGCTATCGGCATTCGATCAAATTGCGTCGATGTTGGATAGAACGATCACTTTGAATCGTGATGTGGTTGCCGTATCTGCCAACAATCTCGACGACGTCTTCGCTGTACAGCATATCGGAGCTGATCACGAAGAGCATGTTGAGGCACCTCGGGCTTATCCGGGAGGGTCCGGAGCGAATACGGGCGCGGCGCTTGGGCGGCTTGGATTTCGTGTAGGCGTGATCGGTGCAATTGGTGACGATCGGGAAGGTTCTATTCTCCGCGAGAGTCTCTCCTCGGCTGGCGTGGACACCTCGACGCTCCTCGAAGTCTCGATCGGCATCGGGAGCGGTCGAACTATGGTATTCACCGATGGTCGCGGCCAACGGCTAATCTACGTGCGACCCGGCGCTAACCAGCGGTTCGCGTACGAGCTGCGTTCTCAGGGTCGAGTTGCAGATCTCAATGGGTATATGGACGAAACCCGCTGGGTGCACCTATCATCATTTACTAGCTCGTCGGAAAGAGTCCTACAAGAGACTCTCGCTGGACGCCTATTCGCGGATCAGGTCTTGTCGGTTACGCCTGGGACGCTATACTCAAAGCTTGGAGCTGATCGGTTGGCGGGACTTTTACGTCGGTCAAATGTGGTGTTCTTGTATGAGAATCAATTGGATGCATTATTGGCCGGTACCGCGTCTGCGCCTCCTCTTGAGGGAGCTGATCTCATTGAAAAGATGCGTCGCTTTTACGCTTGGCGCGGTAGCAGGGGCCCCGTCCACCCATTGCTCCTGGTAGTCAAGAGGCCATCGGGTCTTCGTGAGGGACGAGTTGAACAGTACCTGTCGATCGGCTGTGGGAAGGACGAGCTTGACGAGTTTACTGGTCCGGATGCTGGATCTCGTCGTAGGGAGATCATCGACGCGACCGGGGCAGGCGATGCTCTCGCAGCAGGTGTGATCGCTGGCCTTCTGTCTAGGATGGAGAAGACTGCATGCTGTAACTTATCCTTCTTGATGGCGCTATGTGCGTCTAGCGCCATCGGCGCCAGGACGAATCTTCCTAGTCGTTCGTCTATTCGGTCGGCCTGGATTTCGCATCTTCCGGACGTTGAATGGTCAGGGGAGCTTGGATGATTCCAGTCCGCAGTGGCGCGGCGATTCGGCGGAACTCCGCAACATGTGGGCAAGCTGGCTGAAAGACGTCCCCGACTCTCTGTGCGTCGTTTCAGCGAAGAGCGGCGTCGAGGAATACCGCGGCGTCGGGATGGAGCTCGCCCCGGCTGACATAGGTGTCCTTGAGGAACTTGGCCTGGCCCATGAGGTCGGCTTTCGCACGATCGCTGAGGGTCATCTCGTCGTCGAGGATGGTGGCGTAGGTGCGACGCCAGGTGTGGGGTGTCATCCAGGTAAGGCCGACGTCCTCACGGACGGCTCGGACGTTGCGGCGGACGTTGGAGGGCCAGCGATAGGTCGGTGTGCCGTCGCGGCCTGCGGAGGCGAAGACCGGCCATGCCGGGTCGTCGTCGACGTGCTGTCGGGCGCGCAGGCAGTCCACTAACAGCTGCGGGAGAGGGACGATGCGCAGGGCCATGGCGCTCTTGCCGCCGTGGACGGCGAGGCCCTTGCCCTTGACCGGGTAGACGTTCTGGCGCACGGCCACGACGGGGACGAGGCGCATGTCGTGCTCGCTCACCACAGGCATGCCGTCGAGATCGAGGTCCATCCAGCGCACAGCGCAGATCTCGCCGATACGCAGGCCCGAGCCGAGGGCGAAGCGGATTAGGTCGGGGAGGTCGGCGCGGATCGCGGCCTTGTCGGTGTCGACGTAGGCGAGCAGGCGGCGGCGTTCCTCGGGCGTGAGGCCGCGTGGGGGAGCGGTGCGGTGGCCTTTAGGGGATTCGATACGCTCCAGCTCGCGCACGGGGTTGGTGGGGATGGCCTTGTGCAGGACGGCTTGCTGGAGGATTCCGCTGACGATGGCGCGGATCTGACGGCGGGTGTTGGCCGCGTACGTCGGCAGCTCGCTCGCCGTGCCGTCCCCCAGCTCAACAGGCCGTCGCGCGCGTTCCAGGCGGGTGAAGAAGGCATCCAATTGGGCCACGTCGCACTCGTACAGGCGCAGCTCGCCGAGCTGGGGCAGGACCTGCTTCCGCAGGCAGTGCTCGTAGGTGTCAGCGGTCGAGTCGGCCCGGCGGGCGCGGATCTTGCCCATCCAGATGTCGGCCGCCTCGCGGAAGCGGGACTCGGGGCGCAGCATCTCCGCGCGCTCGCCGCGCTGGGCCCGCAGCTCGTCCTGGAGGGCGAGGCGGGCCGCGGTGCGGCTCTTACCCCAGCGCTCGACCTTGCGCGTGACGCCGTCGAGCCCGCGGAAGCGGCAGCGCGCGACCCACTGGCCGCGCTTGGGCGCGATGCTGATCTCACCGTGCTCGCCGAGGGGTAGCGGGGGTCGAGCCATGGAGGCCTCCGGAAGAGTTTCCGCCGGGTTTCCGGTGGGATGGATCTTCCGAGAGGCTAGCGGACAGAGGCGACAAAACTCTGACCTGCACAAACTGTACGCCGCGAGGGAATCGAACCCCCAACCCGCTGATTAAGAGTCAGCTGCTCTGCCGATTGAGCTAGCGGCGCCTGCCGTCGGCCTTACCGTCGGCGCGGGCTCAACGGTATCAACCGTCGCGTCCGTGCCGTGCGGCGGGGCCGGGGCATGGGGTGAGTGACGGGACTCGAACCCGCGGCCACCTGGACCACAACCAGGTGCTCTACCAGCTGAGCTACACCCACCATGCGATCACCTGCCGGAGCCGGTGATGCATCCACTGTATCGCGGCGCGACGGCCCGGCCGCAGCGGGTTCCTACGGCCGCGGGGGAAGGGCGGCGGCGACCGCGTGGGCCTCGTCGGACGTCGGTCCGGGCGGGGCGACGAACAGAGTGCGCCGGTAGTAGTCCAGCTCCCGGATCGACTCGTAGATGTCGGCGAGCGCCCGGTGCGCCATGCCTTTCTCCGGCTTGGCGTAGAACACGCGCGGGAACCAGCGGCGGCACAGCTCCTTCACCGAGCTCACATCCACCATCCGGTAGTGCAGGTGGGCGTCGAGCTCGGGCATGTCGCGGGCGAGGAAGCCGCGGTCGGTGGCGATCGAGTTGCCCGCGAGCGGCGCCGTGCGCACATCCGGGACGTGGGAGCGGACGTAGGCCAGCACCCGTTCCTGCGCCTCGGCGACGGTCACCGCCGACCGCCGCACCTCGTCGGTGAGGCCGGATCGGGCGTGCATGTCACGCACGACCTCGGGCATGGCCGCGAGGGTGGCGTCGTCGGTGTGGATGACGATGTCGACGCCCTCGCCGAGGACGGCCAGCTCGCCGTCGGTGACGAGGACGGCGATCTCGATCAGGGCGTCGGTGCGCAGGTCGAGGCCGGTCATCTCACAGTCGATCCAGACCAGACGATCGTTCACCCGAGCAGCCTAAGCGCTACAGTCACGGCTCGTGGCTCAGAACACGGCGAACGCCGCACAGGAGATCGCTTCCGGGTACGCGACGGACGGCGCGGCACTGGAGCTCGGCTCCGTCATCGTCGACGGCCAGGTCGATCCCGACGCGAAGGTCCGCATCCCGTTCGCGACCCTCAACCGGCACGGCCTCGTCGCGGGCGCCACCGGCACGGGCAAGACCAAGACCCTGCAGGGGCTGGCGGGCCAGCTGTCGGACGCCGGGGTCCCGGTGCTTCTGGCCGACGTCAAGGGCGACCTGTCCGGCATGGCCAGGCCGGGCGAGGACAACGCCAAGGTCCAGGCGCGCGCCAAGGACACCGGGGACGACTGGGCGCCCACGGCGTACCCGGTCGAGTTCCTCTCGCTGGGCGGCAAGAGCCCGGCGATCCCGATCCGGGCCACCCTGACGCAGTTCGGCCCGATCCTGCTGTCGAAGGTGCTCGACCTCAACGACACCCAGGAGTCCACGCTCGGGCTGATCTTCCACTGGGCCGACCAGCAGGGCCTGCCGTTGCTGGACACCAAGGACCTCCGCGCGGTGATCCAGCATCTGACCTCTGATGAGGGTAAGGCCGATCTCAAAGGCATCGGCGGTGTGTCGTCCGCGACGGCGGGCGTGATCCTGCGTGCCCTCGTGAACCTGGAGGCCGCAGGCGCAGAGGACTTCTTCGGCGAACCCGAGTTCGAGCCGAACGACCTGCTGCGCGTAGTGGACGGCAAAGGCGTGGTGAGCCTGCTGGAGCTGGCCGACCAGGCGGCCAACCCGCGGCTGTTCTCCACCTTCCTGATGTGGCTGCTCGCCGAGCTGTACGAGACGCTCCCCGAGGCGGGCGACCTCGACAAGCCCAAGCTCGTCTTCTTCTTCGACGAGGCGCACCTGCTCTTCACCGACGCGTCCAAGGCGTTCCTGGAGCGCATCGAGCAGACCGTGAAGCTCATCCGGTCCAAGGGCGTCGGCGTGTTCTTCTGCACGCAGCTACCCACGGACGTGCCGAACGCGGTGCTGTCGCAGCTCGGCGCCCGCGTGCAGCACGCCCTGCGGGCGTTCACGCCGGAGGACCAAGCGGCGCTGGCCAAGACGGTAAAGACCTACCCCAATACGAAGAACTACGACATGGAGGAGGCGCTGACGTCGCTGGGCATCGGCGAGGCGATCGTCACGGTGCTCTCGGAGCGTGGTGCGCCCACCCCCGTCGCGTGGACGCGCATGCGTTCGCCCCGCTCGTTGATGGCCGCGCTCGGCGGCGACGCGGTGTCGGCCGCCGCCCACGGCTCGCCGCTCTACGGCAGGTACGGCACGACCGTCGACCGCGAGTCGGCGTACGAGAAGCTGACGGCCAAGATCGCCGAGCCGCCGCAGGCGCCCCCGCCGCCGGCGGACGAGCTGCAGTACGCGCCGCCGCCACGGCAGGAGCGCGAGGCGACTGGCGTCGTGGCCGAGGTGCTGGGCTCGCCGGTGGTGAGGAGCTTCCTCCGGTCGATGGGCACCCAGCTCGGCCGGGAGATCACCCGCGGGCTGTTCGGCACCCGCAGGCGATGACGCGCGGGCGCGGCGTGTCGAGATCCGGCACACGCCGTGCTCGTTTGCGCGACTCACCGGTCCGGGGCGCTGGTCGGGGTCGGCGCGCGGCTCAGGTGAGTACGGGCCCCACGACCTCCGGGGTGACGGCCGCCATCAGCGCCGCCGCGTCGGCGGGCGCCACGTCGAGCACCGCGTAGGCGCCACTGCCCGCCGCCGTAACGGCCTCCACCGTGACGACGCCCGCCCGACGCTGGAACGGGCTCTGCCGCACCCTCCAGCCGATCACGCCGCCGCGCTGCAGGGCCACCGTGCGCCGCACGACCGAGCCCTGGCGGGCCACCAGGTAGCCGCGGGTGAGGGTGTGGCCCAGCACCCGGGCCCGGTCCCACCCGACCAGCGCCATCACCGGCAGGAGCACCAGCGCAACCGGCCCCGACACGCGCGGCTCGAGGACGAACGCGACGGCCACGACCACAGCGGCGGGCCCGAGCGCGCGGGTCAGGCGGCGCCGCCGCGCCGCGGGTGGGTGCGGCCGCAGCGGGGCGCAGGTGATCTCCTCGGGCGGGGCCGCGGCGGCCAGCGACGCCACCCGGTGCGCTTCGGCCCGTGGCACCGGCGGCTGCAGCACCCCGCCCTGGGCGTCCTTGGTGAGCCCGGCCGACAGCGCGCGGGTCTGCGCGCCGCCCCCGGCCCGCAACAGCACGGGCTCGGACACCTCGACGCCGCGCAGCCGCTGCTCGGACACCGACAGCGAGCGGCGCGTGAGCAGGCCCCGGCGCACCCGCAGCGTGCCGTCCGCCTCGCGGGTGAGCCGGTAGCCGAACCAGCGCTCGGCGAACAGCAGCAGCGACCCGACCACCGCCGCGGCGAGCACCGTGACCGCGATCAGCCCGACGGCGGCCGCCAAGCCCGTCCGGGCCAGGCGCTCGACGGCCTCGCCCGCGAGCCGCCCCGGGTTGGCGCCCGCCTCGTTCAGGAGGTTGAACAGCGCACCCGCCACGATGCCGACCCCGGCCAGCGAGGAGAACGAGAGTGGGGCGAAGCGCAGCCACGCCCAGTCCAGGCGGGCCAGCTCGACCGGCGGCGGGACGGCGCGGGGCGCGGACCGCGGCGCCGCGACGGGGGAGCGGTCGAGCAGCTCGCGGCGCAGGCGGTCGGCCTCGGCCTTGCTCACGGCGTCCAGAGCGAGGCCCGCGTGCTCGCTGCTGCCGCCGGTGGCCGAACCGATCTTCACGACGGACAGCCCGAAGATCCGGTGCTCCAGCCGGGACGTGAGGTCGACCGTGCGGATGCGGTCGCGGGGCACCGAGCGCCGCTGGCGGCGGATCCAGCCGCTGTGCAGCTCGACCCGGTCCGGCGTGATCCGGTACTGGGTGAAGCGCCACCGCAGCACGCCGAAGATCACGACGAGCGCGGCGCCGCCGAGGCTGAACCACACGCGCGAGAGATCGCCCTCGCGGCCGGTGAGCAGCACGATCGCGAACGCCGGTAGCAGCCGGACGAGCCCGGCCACCGGGTGGACGACGAGCATGCGCGGGTCGAGCCGCCGCCACGGCGTCTCGGCGGCGGTCGACGTCGCGGTGCGCACGGTCGAGGTGGCGGTCGGCGTGGCGGCATCGGGGCGGCCACCAAACGGGGTGTCCGGCGCGGGGGCCGGGCCTGCGTCGGGCCGGGCCTCGGTGCGGCCACGACCCGGGGTATTTGGCAGGGAGGCGGGTCCGGCGTCGGACCGGGCGTCGCGGATCTCCGTGCGGGCGTCGGGCCTGCTCACGTGGCGTCTCCCGCCGTCGCCTGGGTGGTCGCGGTGAGCACGCGGGCGAGCTCGGCGGCGTCGTCGGTGGCCAGGCCCCGGATCGTGACGGGGCCCTTGGCCGACGCCGTCGTGACGGTCACGCTGGCCAGCTTGAGCAACTGCTGCAGGGGACCGTGCTGGGTGTCGACGGTCTGCACCCGGGAGATCGGCGCGATCCGCCACTCGCGCACCAGCCAGCCCGACCGCGTGTAGACGGCCTCGTCGGTGATCTCCCACCGGTGGATGCGGTAGAGCAGGTGGGGCACGACGAGTACGTAGATCAGGCCGAGCACGGCGGTCGCGAGCGCGGTGTCGACGAGCCAGCCCGGCCCGCCGAAGGCAGGCGCGACGACCTGCGGCACGAGCAGCACCACCACCGTGATGAGGTCACGCAGCTGCCACCAGCGCACCGCCCGGCGGTCGACCTGATGGGCGGGCGGTCGGAGCGGCAGTGCGACGGACACGTCCCGAGTGTGCCGGAACCGGACGGCGCGGGTCGCCGGGATTGCGACGGCTCACCCGGTCGCGGCGGGCACCTCAAGGCCGAGCAGGCGGCCCACGGCGGCCACGATGCGCTCGCTCGACACCGAAACCTCGGCCTCCAGTGGCGCGGCGACCGGCAGCGGGATGTTGCCGCCGCTGACCCGCAGCACCGGCCCGTCGAGGTCCTCGAACGCCTCTTCGGCCAGGATCGCGGCGATCGCGGCACCCCAGCCCAGCTGGCCCGGGTTCTCCTCGGCGATGACGACGTGCCCGGTGCGCCGCACCGCGCGCAGCACCGTCGCCGTGTCCAGCGGGACGAGCGTGCGCAGGTCGATGACCTCGACGGAGATGCCCGCCGCGGCGAGCCGGTCGGCGGCCGCGAGGCACATCCCGACCGTGAGCGACAGCCCGACCAGCGTGACGTCGTCGCCGTCGCGCAGCACCGCGGCCTCGCCGAGTGGCAGCACGTGCTCGCCGTCGGGCACCTCGCCCTTGCTGCCGTAGAGGGCCTTGTGCTCAAAGACGAGCACCGGGTCGTTGTCGCGGACCGCCGCGGCGATCAGCCCGACGGCGTCCGCGGGCGTCGACGGCGAAACGATCTTGAGTCCGGGCACGCACAGCGCCCAGTTCTCGACCGACTGGCTGTGCTGGGCGCCGAAGCCGATGCCGCCGCCGTTGGCGCCGCGGATCACCAGCGGCAGCCCGAACTGGCCGCCGGTCATGTAGCGGGCCTTGGCGATCTCGACGGCGACCTGGTCCCAACAGACGCCGTAGAAGTCCGAGAACATGATCTCGGCGACCGGCCGCAGCCCGGCCATTGCGGCCCCCATCGCCGCGCCCGCGATCGCGGTCTCCGAGATCGGGGTGTTGCGCACGCGCTTCTTGCCGAACCGTTCCGCGAGACCGAGCGTCGTCTTGAACACCCCGCCCGACGCGATGTCCTCACCCAGCAGCACGACCCGGTCGTCGCGGGCCATCTCCTGGGCCAGCGCCGCCGCCACGGCCTGCCGGTAGGTCAGTTCCGGCATCGCCCCTCCTTCCGGCCGAGGCCTGCCCGCTTCCGTGCCTGAACGCCGGATTCGCCGTGTCGAGATGCACGACTCACCGTGTCGAGATGCCCGACTGGCCGTGTCGAAATGCACGACTCACGGTGGGCGGGGGCTAGTTCCGCCATTCGCTCGTCCCGTCGCTCCACATGTCCGTCCACGCCGTCGCCGGGTCGGGCGCGGGCGCGGCGAGCGCCTCGGCGGCCATCCGGTCGATCTCGGCGCCCAGCCGGGCGTCGATCGCGGCGACATCGGCCTCCGGCACACCCGCCGCGACGAGCGCCGCCGCGTGCAGGATCAGCGGGTCGCGCTCCTTCCACTGCGCCACCTCCTCGGCGCTGCGGTAGGCCGCCGGGTCGGCCGCGGAGTGCCCGCTGTGCCGGTAGGTCTCGGCCTCGACCAGCGAAGGGCCGCCGCCGTCGCGGGCGCGGGTGACGGCGTGGTCGAGGGCGGCGTGCACAGCGTCCACGTCGTTGCCGTCGACGACGATCGGCGCGAGCCCGTAGGCCGCCGCACGGTCCGCGGCCGGGCGCTTGACCGCGATGACGTCGCTGATCGGCGTGTACTCCATGTAGTGGTTGTTCTCGCACACGAAAACGACGGGCAGCGTCCAGACGGCGGCGAAGTTCAGCGCCTCGTGGAACGCCCCGATGTTCGTGGTGCCGTCGCCGAAGAAGCACACGGTGACCGCGCCGTTCTCGTTGATCTGGTCGGCCCACGCCATGCCGCACGCGATGGGCAGGTGCGCGCCGATGATCGCGTAGGAGCCGAAGTAGCCGTGCTCGACGTCGGTGATGTGCATCGAGCCGCCCTTGCCCTGGCAGATCCCGCCGACCCGGCCGAGGAGCTCGCGCAGCACGGCGTCGGGCGGGGCGCCGCGGGCCAGCGCGTGCGCGTGGCCGCGATAGGTGCCGATGGACCGGTCGCCGGGGCGCAGCGCGGCCGCGGCGCCGACGGCCACCGCCTCCTGTCCCATGCCCAGGTGCGCGGGCCCGCGCACGCGACCCTGCCGGTACAAGACGTCGATCTTGGTCTCGAACCGGCGGATGAGCACCATCTGCTCGTGCCTGCGCAGCGCTTCGGCCCGGTCGGGCGCCTCCACGATGGTCACGCTCGGGACGCTACGCAGATGATCGACGGCAAGCTTCGGCCGCGCAGGACAAAAAGGGCTCGTGAGTGGAAACAGTGGTGGGAACAGTGTTATCCACTCACGAGCTCGTGCCGTACTAGATGGGTCCCGCGCACGAGCGCGCGCAGCTTGCGGAACGCGACGTCGTGGGGGAGTTGGTAGAGCCCGCAGTCGGTGCTCACCACCAGCCGCTCGGCGGGCACGTACTCCAACGCCGTGCGGATGCGCGCGGCGACGTCGCCCGCCGTCTCGACGCGCGGGCTCATCACCTCGACCACGCCGATGCCGAGCGCGGTGTCCGCCCGATCGAGCCAGCCCGCCAGCATCTCCATCTCGGCCATCGCGGGCCGGGCCGTCTCCAGGTGGATCTCCTGCCAGCCCACCTCGCGCGCCGACGCGAACAGCTTGGCCAGACACGCGGCGTTGACCTCGGGGTAGGCGCAGTCGAACTCGCGGGCGTTGCCGTAACACATGTGCCAGACCAGGTGCGCGTCCACGCCGTGCGCGGCGCGGTTCATCATCTCCAGCGCCCACTCCTCACGCCCCGCCGACGCGATGAAGGTCTGCTCGGTGAGCTGGATGACGTTCGCGCCGTGGTCGGCGAGCCAGCGCAGCTCGCGGTTGAACGCGTCGGCGACGTCGATCCGCAGGGCCGTCGGGTCGCCGTACCACTCGTCCTCGCACCAGCTCGCGACGGTCGCGGGCCCCGCGTTGATATTGATCTTGAACGGCTTGTCGGTGGCGATCTTCACGGCGCCCAGGACCGGTCCGAAGACCGGGCGCACCCAGCGCACCCGGTCGTGCACGACGGGCCGGAAGTACTGCTCCATGCCCGGGACGGCGCCCGGCGGGCCGTAGCCGCGGAACCCGTGCAGGCGCAGGGGCACCAGCAGCATCTGGATCTTGTCGTAGGGGGTCTCCCCCTCGAAGTACTGGTTGCCGTCGGTGACGATGTCCAGGCCCGCCAGGTCCTGGTCCTTCACGCACAGCCGCACCGCATCCTCGAACAGCGTGCGCTGGTACATGTCCGGGAAGTCGACCTCGTACGGCGATTGGCGCAGCACCCCGCCGCGCAGCCACAGCGGCCGGGGCCAGCTGCCGACCATCGTCGTCGGCAGCAGGATGTCGTAGCCCGCGATCTTCATATCAGTGAAACAGCGGCGGCATCGGCGTCACCGGTGTCTCGTCGGTGGCGTGCGGGCGGGCTCCGCCGTCGGGAAGGAGGTCGAGGGTGTCGGAGCGTAGCCCCAGCCGCAGCGTCTCCAGCGCGACGACCTCGTCGGACGGGATGTTGCCCAGGCTCGCCGACGGTCCGAGCCGCCGGATGAACCACGCCTGCTGGTCCTTGCGGGGCGCCTCGAAGATGATCTTCTCGACGGGAAGCTCCCCGACCAGCGCGTCCACCAGCTCCGCCCGCACCCGCCCGTCGGGGAGGTAGAGCCCGACCGTGCCGCTCTCGCGCGCCTCGGCGATCAGCAGCGTGGCCCCCGCTTCCAGGTCACCCGACATCTCGGCCACCCAGTCGGCCGCGACGACCTCGGCGTTCGGGTTCTTCGACCCGCACTCCGACAGCACCGTGAAGTCCTGCGCCAGCATCCGGATCAGCGCGCGCTTGCGGTCGGTGTCCATGCCGAACGCGCCGTTGGAGACCTCGATGTGGGTGACGCCCAGCCGCTGCAGCCAGCGCACGTACTCCGGGATCCGACTCTGGTACTCGCAGATCTCCAGGAGCGTGCCGCCGGGGGAGAGGTGGATGCCCGCGCCGCGGCACAGCGCCACCTTGGCCTTGACGCCGTCGGAGACGTAGGACGTGCCCCAGCCGAGCTTCACGATGTCGATCGCGTCGCCCGCCGTCTGGATCAACGACTCCAGCGCGAACAGCGACAGGCCCTTGTCCAGCACGTGGGTCAGGCCATCCGAGCGTGGTTTGGGCGTGCGGTAGGGCAGGCTGAGGAACCCTGGTCCGATTTGTCCCACCCGTTCTGCCTTCCTGCTCATCCACTGTTCGGAGTATGCGCCCGCGGCCGTGGCGACGTGTCCGGCCGCGAAGGTCGAACTCGGCGCGTTCGCTTGTCCCGCGGGCACGACAGCCCGGCCCCCGGACGTTCGGCCATCGGTGTGATGTCCGGGCTGCGCGTATCTCGTGGGGGTGTCCCGGACTCTCGAATCAGGACGAACGTCGGGGGAGGCGGCATGCGTAAAGGCTTCGGCGCGGCGTCGAACGTGCTCGTCGTCGTACCGGGTGGGCGGGTGCTGCGGCGATGATCGACACGACCGTGCGTCCGACGCGGGTGCGCGACGTGCTGGTCCCGGTCCGAGGCGGCGGCGACCCGCCGGGGTCGAACGCGGGTCACGACGGACGGGCGTGGGCCGCCGCCACCGGCAGCCTGGTCGTCGTCCAGGCCATCGAGGCGCTCGACGACGATCTCGGGTCGACGCTCGCGGACGCCTTGCAGGTGCAGCACGACCTCCGGGAAGCGGCGGGGCGGAGCCGGGCACAGCCCGCCGTCCCGATCACGGTCGACCTCGCCGAGCTGGCCTCGATCCCGGTCACGCTGACCGCGGAGCTCGGCGTGCTCGTCAACGGCGTCGTCGCGGCGACGGTCGGCGCGACGTTGTCGGTCGTCTTCGAGCTCGCGGGCCTGCGGGCCGAGGTCGGCGACGGCTGGCTGATCGGCCTCGCGGGGGAGCAGAGCGTGACCGCGTCCCTCGTGGTCGACTGGGTGCGGGTCGGCGCCCACCCGCCCGTGTCGGTCGACCACACCGTGGCCGAGAGCGCACACGCCACCGCGTGGGATCCGGTTCGGCTGCCTGTCCACGTCGCTCTCCTGTGAGCCGTCGTCAGCGCCAGGCACGAGCCGCCGCGCGGATGTCGTCGACCAGCAGCACGGGCTGTTCGAGGGCCGCGAAGTGCCCACCGCGGGGCATGTCGGTCCAGCGCACGAGGTTGTAGCGGCGCGCCGCCCACTCCGGGGTGACGCGCAGGATCTCCTTGGGGAACGCGGCGACCGCCGTCGGCGCCGTCACCGGCCGTCGCGGGAAGCGGTGGAAGCTCTCCCAGTAGATCCGGGCCGCGGACGCCGCCGTCGCCGTGACCCAGTAGATCGTGATCGTGTCGAGCATCGCGTCGCGGTCGATCGCGTTCTCCGGGTGGCCGTCGCAGTCGGTCCACTCGCGGAACTTCTCCAGGATCCACGCCGCCTGCCCGGCCGGGGAGTCCGTGAGGCCGTACCCGAGCGTCTGCGGCTTGGTGGCCTGCTGGCGGGCGTAGGCGGAGTCGGTGCGCTCGTAGTGCTTGCTCGCCGCGATCGCGTCGGCGACGCGCGGGTCGGCGGAGTCGGCGTCGCCGGGCTCCGGATCGACCAGCGGCATCGTCAGATGGAGGCCGATCAGCCGGTCGGCGTGCGCCTCCCCGAGCCTGCTTCCGATGATCGCGCCCCAGTCGCCGCCGTGCGCGACGAAGCGTTCGTAGCCCAGCCCGCTCATCAGCGCGCACCAGGTCTCGGCAATCCGGGGCACGCCCCAGCCCGGCGTCGTTGGCTTGCCGGAGAACCCGAACCCGGGCAGCGACGGGCACACCACGTGGAACGCGTCGGCCGGGTCGGGCGGGTCGTGAAGCGGTCCGATCACCTTCGCGAACTCGGCGACCGACCCCGGCCAGCCGTGCGTGAGCATCAGCGGCAATGCGCCCTCGTGCCGGGAGCGCACGTGGTAGAAGTGCAGGTCCAGCTCGTCGATCGTCGTCGTGAACTGGGGAAACACGTTCAACGCCGCTTCACGGGCGCGCCAGTCGTACTCGTCGGCCCAGTAGTCGCAGAACTCCCGCAGGTAGGTGAGCGGCACACCCTGCGACCAGTCCGGCACGGTCTGGGGCTCCGGCCAGCGGGTGGCCGAGAGGCGGGCGCGCAGGTCGGTGAGCACCGCGTCGGGCACGGCGATGCGGAACGGGTGGACCTCATCCATCGCTGACTCCTTCACCGACTCCTTGTCGCTCTTCCGATCGGCGGGCTACGGTCGCGGTGACCGAGGAGGGCCCGTGAGCACGAGCGTTCTCGGGACTGCGGCGCGCACCGACGGCGAAGCACGGCCCGATCCGGCGCTGGCCGCCGCCGTCGAGGCCGCCGCTCGGCTGCCCGGCGCCGACATCGCGGGCGTGCTGCTCACCGACGACGCGGGCGAGACCGCCACGATGCGCGCCTGCGCGGGCCGGTGGACCGTGCACTCGCTCAACCTGCGGGTGCGCCGGGGCCACGGCCTGGCCGGGCGGATCCTGCAGACGCGCCGACCGTGGAAGGTCGACGACTACACCCGCGACCGCTCGATCAAGTCCGACGACTTCGCCCTCATCCTCGCCGACGACGGCACCCGGGCCGGGTTGGGCGCACCGATGCTCGCGGGCGCCGAGCTCGTCGGCGTCCTCATGGCGTGGAGCCGCCGTCCGCATGCCTTCGGCGTGACGACGACGCAGGCGATGGTCACGCTGGCCGACCTCGCCGCGCTCGCGCTCGTGGGTGGCAGGCGCGCGCAGGCGGCCGAGCGGGAGGCGGGGCAGCTCGCGGCCCGCTGCGACGAGCTGACCGAGTGCGTCGCGGCGCGCGGTCGCAGCGCCGCCTTCCGCGACGAGCTGGCCGCACTCCTGCTCACCGGGTGCGAGACCGCGGCGCTGCTGGACGCCGTCTGCGTGCACACCGGCGGCGACGCCGCGCTGTTCGACCAGAGCCTCGGGGAGCTGGCGGCGTGCGGCTCGGCGGCCCCGATCCGCGAACGGATCGCCGGTCACGCCGACGGTGTCCTCGACCCGGGGCCCGGGCTGCCGCGGTGGACGCTGCTCCGCGCCGTCGTCGCCGACGGGGTGCCGCTGGCCCGCCTCGCGCTGTGCCTGCCGCACCCGCCCACACCCGCCGACCATGACATCGCGGGTCACGCCACCACCGCCTGCGCACTGCACCTCGCCCGCGAACGAGCGGTCGTGGACGCCCGCGCCCGGGTGCACGCCGACTTCGTGTGGCAACTGCTGGAGGGGCTCGTCGACGAGGCGGTCGCGGAGGTGCGGGCGCGCCAGCTCGGGTGCGAGCTGCCGTCGCGGCTGCGGGTGGCCGTCGTGCCCGTGACCGCCGACGACGAGCCCGATGAGCAACGCCTCGACGTCCTGGCGGCGACGGCCGAGCGGATCGCGGACGCCGCCGGGGTGAACGTGCTCGCGGGCCGCCGCGGCTCGACGCTCGCGCTGGTGCTCGGCGTCGAGGACACGACCGTGACCCGATCGGTCGTCGGGCAGGTCGTGCACGCACTGCGCAGGCACGCGCCCGGCGCGGTCGGCGCCGCGGGAGTGAGCGCCTGCGTGGACTGGTCGGCCGACCTGCGCGACGCCCACCGCCAGGCCCGGCAGGCCATCGAGGCCGCCGCGTTCGCCCCGGAGGGCCCGGCGGTGCTGTTCGACGAGCTCGGCCTGCTGCGCTTCCTGCTCGCCCCGAGCGACCGCACCGACCAGCTGCGCTTCGCCCGCGCCGTGCTCGGTCCGGTGCTCGACTACGACCGTGACCACCAGACGCACCTCATCGCCACCCTGGGCGCGTGGCTCGACGACGGCGGCAGCCTCACCCGCACCGCGGCGGCCCTGTACGTGCACCCGAAGACCGTGCGCTACCGGCTGCGCCGGGTCGAGGAGCTGACCCACCGCGACCTGTCCGGCCAGCGGGACCGGTTCGACGCCCAGCTCGCCATCGCGATCCTGCGCGCGCTCGCCCTGGGTTCCGATCAGGAGTCCTTCACGTTCTCGTAGTACGGCAGCACCGTGCCGCCCTGGCCCGGGGCGCCCAGCATCGACGCCGTGACGGGGTGGGCGACCTCGCCCGACACCGCGAGGTTCACGCACGCCGGGCCGCCGTGCTCCAGCGCGGCCCGTACCGCAGGCCCGACCTCGGCGAGCGTGTCGACCCGCACCCCGTAGGCGCCGAAGCCCGCCGCGACCCGGTCGAACGCGGTGTCGGCGAGCCCGGTGACGACCTCGGTCTCCGGCCCGTACATCAGCTGCTGGCCGTGCAGCGACATGCCCCACGACTCGTTGTTGACCACGATCGTGACGATCGGCAGCCCGTGGCGGACCATCGTGTCGAACTCCTGGATGTGGAAGCCCGCCCCGCCGTCGCCGATGAGCAGCACCACCCGCCGGTCCGGCTCGGCGATCTGCGTCCCGATGGCCAGGCCCGGCGTGGTGCCCAGGTGGCCCATGTAGCCACAGCCGATCGCACGGCGCGGCTTGGCCTCCGCCATCGACATGGTGACCCACGCGCTGATCTCGCCGCCGTCGACGACGAGCGTGGCGCCGGGGTCGAGCGCCCGTAGCGCCGCCCGCACGCCGTGGTAGGGGTGCAGCCTGCCCTTGACGTGCTCGGGCTCGTCGGCGAACGGGGTCGGCCGGGCGGGCACGCCGGTGGCGGTCGCGAGCCATTCCCTCCGCTCGGCGCTGTCGTCGGTGGGCCCCCACGCCTCGGTGAGCGCCTGCAGCGTGCGCGTCGCGTCGGCGACGATGCCGACCTCGGCAGGCCGGATCCGGCCGATCTCGGCGCCGTCGAGGTCGACCTGCACGACCGCGGCGTCGAGCGGAACGGTGCCGCCGCCGCGTCCGCCGAGGTAGAACCCGAACCGGGCGCCGACCATCAGCACGGCGTCCGGACCGCGGCCCTCGCCGGTGAGCGCGGCCAGCCCGCGGGCGGACCAGGCGTTGTTCGGGTGGTCGGCGGGCATCGCCCCGACGATCATCCCCGGGTGGAACACCGGCACGCCCGCGCGTTCGGCGAACGTCGCGAGCGCCGCGCTGGGAGCGATGCCGCGCAGGCCGCCGCCCGCGATCACCGCGGGCCGCCGCGCGTTCCGAAGCAGCTCGACCGCCTCGGCCACCGCCTCGGGCGCCGGGGAGGGTGAGTAGGGCAGGCGCACGTCCGGCTGCGGCGGGCGGTCCAGGCGCACCGGGCGGAACAGCACGTCGACGGGTAGGTCGAGCAGCACGGGGCCGGGCACCCCGGTAAGTGCGGTGCGCACCGCGAGCCCGACGAGCCGCGGGATCTCCGTCGCCGCCGTCACGCGGTGGGCCCACTTCGTGAGCGGGCGTGCGATCGCGGTCTGGTCGATGAAGCCCTGCAGTGCGTTCGTCTCCACCTCGCGCTGCGGCGGCGAGCTGGTGAGCAGCAGCAGCGGGCTGCGGTCGGCGTAGGACACGTCGAGGCCTGCCAGCGCGTTGGTGAACCCCGCGCCCGCCGTCGCGAACGCCACGCCGATGCGGCCGGTGCTGCGCGCGTAGCCGTCCGCGGCGTTGACGGCGGCGGTCTCGTGCCGGGTGTCGACGAGCTTGATCCCGAGGTTGCGGGCCGCGATCAGCCAGGCGTCGAGGTGCCCGCCGTGCAGGCCGAACGCGACCTCGACGCCGTGCGCGGCCAGGGTGGCGGCGAGCAGCTCGCCGCCGGTCATCTCGTCCGACACTCAGCGACCTTCCAGCTCGGCCCGGACGATCTCGGCCCCGTTCACCATGTTCTCGAGCTTCCTGCGGGCCACGATCCGGCGGACCGACGACAGCGCGCAGTCGGTGGACAGACCGAGCCGCTCGGCAGGCACGACGTCCAGCGTGCGGCGCACCCATCCCGCGATCCGCTCGGGGGCCTCGGCGCGCAGGTCCTTGCCGTCGATCACGCCGACGGCGAGGTCGCGGTCCTTCGGCCAGCCGCGCAGCGCCTCGACCTCGCTGAAATCATGGCTCGCCATCTCGATGTGGAACTGCTCGCAGTCGATGTCGAACGCGAACGGGAAGACCTTGTCCGCGCTCACCCAGTCCGGCGCGAACGACGGCTGGCCCTGCTCGTGGCCGTAGCAGAGGTGCACCACCCGGTACATGTCGACGCCGTCGAAGCACCGGTTGAGCACGTCGACCATCCAGGACTCCAGCTCCATCAGGCCCGCGAACTGCGTCAGCGGCTCGGCGAACTGCACCTGCTCAAGGCCCCGGGCCGCGAGGTCCTTGAACTCCGCGTTGTAGGCGTCCGCGATGGCGAACGCGAGCGCCTTGACGTCGCCGTAGTGCTTGTCGGTGGACAGCAGGGCCATCGTGGTGGGGCCGAGCCCGATGTTGATCTTCAGCGGTTTGTCGGTGGCCGCCCGCACCGCCTCCAGCACCGGCTTGAAGATCGGCCGTCGCCAGCCGACCTCGCCGACGACCGTGGGCTTGTAGACCGCGAGCGTGTTCGTGCCCAGCACGACGTCGTCGCCGTAGGGGACGAACCCCTCCAGGTGGTGGGGCATCATGTGGAAGAGCTCGGCGAGCTCCCAGTCGGTCTCGTTCTCGTAGTGCTGCGCGCCGTCGGTCACCACGTCGATGCCGACGTCCTCCTGGTCCTTCACGGTGAGCGCCACGGCGGCGCGGTAGAGCTCGCGCATGCGGTAGCTCGGGTATTCCTTCTCGTTCACCCCGGCCCCGAAGACGGGGCCCTGCATGAACACCTGGCGGGGATAGGCCCCGACGAGGGTCGTCGGGAGCAGGACGTCGTCGTCGCGAACCTTCATGGCATCTCCCGGGATGCAAGAGGATGAGATCGCGTCCGGACGCTACCGGCGATAGCGCGCACCCGGTTTCTCCCGCTTCGCCAAACAATTGCGGTCGCCTTTGTCCCGGGCGGGAGTACCGGCGCTCCGGGCGGGCTTCCTAGCGTGGCCGCATGGATACGCGGGTCGCGGTCGTCACCGGAGGCGCGTCCGGCATCGGCCGGGCCAGCTGTGCGCGGTTGGCACAGGAGGGCTACACGCTCGCCGTGCTGGACCTGGACGCCGACGCGGCGAAGGCCGCGGCCGGAGCCGAGGGGCTCGGTCTCGCGGCCGACGTCGCCGACGCCGACGCCGTGGAGCGCGCGGTCGGGCGCATCATGGCCGAGTTCGGGCGCATCGACCTGCTGTTCAACAACGCGGGCATCACCGGCACCCAGGCCGCAGGCCGCTGCCACGAGACGCCGATCGCCGAGTGGGACCGGGTGGTCGGGGTCAACCTGCGCGGCCCCTTCCTCATGACCAGGGCCGTGCTGCCGGTGCTGCTCGACCAGCGCGGCGGGCACGTGATCAACCTGGTGTCGATCGCCGGAATGGTCGCCACGCGCGGGCGCTGCGCCTACACCGCCTCGAAGGGCGGCGCGCTGATGTTCACCAAGTCGGTCGCCGCCGACTACGCGGCTGAAGGCGTGCGCTGCAACGCCGTCTGCCCCGGCTGGGTGCACACGCCGATGACCGCTTGGCGCCTGGACGATCCCGAGCTGGGCCCGCGGGCCACGGCGCCGATCCCGATCGGCCGGGTGGCGCAGCCTGCCGAGATCGCCGAGGCCGTCGCGATGCTCGCCAGCGAGAAGCTCGCCTACGTCACCGGGCTCGCGCTCGTCATCGACGGCGGCATGACCTCCACGATCATGATCTAGTGTCCTGCGCCGGAAGTTCGTTGCGTATATCGGCGGATCCAGGTGTACGTCGGCAAGGCGCTGGTCCGCGCCTCGTACCGGGTGTACTCGGCCGGACCAGCAACGCCGCTGACGTGCGGCTGGGCCGTCGAGATATGTGGCGAACTTCCGGCGCGGGACACTAGGCGGGGCCACGATGGGCAAGCTCGACGGCAAGGTCGCCCTCGTCACGGGCGCGGGCGGCGGCATCGGCTCGGCGACGGCGCGGCTGTTCGCGCGGGAGGGCGCGGCGGTCGTCCTCGCCGACGTGGCCCTCGACGCCGCGGAGGCGACCGCGCAGGGGATCAAGGACGACGGCGGCCAGGCCCGCGCGATCGCCTGCGACGTCGCCGACGAGACCTCGGTACGTGCGGCGGTCGCGGACGTCGGGCCGCTCGACGTGCTGATCAACAACGCGGGGGTGGCGTTCGGCGCGTCGTTGCTCGAAACGGCCGTCGAGGACTGGGACCGGGTCATGGGCATCAACCTGCGCGGCACCTTCCTCATGATCAAGCACGCCGCGCCGCGGATGGACGGAGACGGCGCCATCGTGAACATCTCGTCGGTGGCCGCGCTGATGGCCGTGACCGGCGCGGGCGCCTACACCGCCGCGAAGGGCGGGGTCCTGTCGCTGACCCGGGTGGCCGCCGCCGAGCTCGGCCCCGGCATCCGCGTGAACTGCATCTGCCCCGGCACCGTGCACACCGGCATGCCGGAGCCGATGTTCCGCGCCCGCGGCGAGGGCGATGTCGCGGCGGGCGTCGCGATCACCGAGAAGAAGTACCTGCTGGCCCGGCTCGGCCGACCCGAGGAGATCGCAGGCACCGCGCTGTTCCTCGCCGGTCCCGACGGCTCCTTCTTCACCGGCGCCGTGCTCGCGGCCGACGGCGGCGTCACCGCCCAGTAACCCTCCGGCACTGGAGAATGCACGGCCGTCACCGCGGTTGTGCGGGCACGCACAGCACGGTGAGGACCGCGCCGAGGAGATAGCCTGCGGCACCGACGGCCATGAACGTCGAGACGCCGGTCGGGCAGCCCGGCCACCGCGATGAGCGACCCACTGATCGCGACCCCGGCCGCCGATCCCGTCTGCCGGGCCGTGTTGAGCGCCGCCGACGCCGTTCCCGCGTAACCGGCCGGGGCGGCGTCCATGACCGTCGAGGTCGCCCCCGTCAGCGTGAAGGACGTGCCGAAGCCGCAGGCCAGCATGGCGACCACGAGAATCGCGTAGCTCGCCTCGCCGACGACCGCCCAGAGCGTCAGGCCCGCGCATGCGGTCAGCAGGCCGATGAGCATGAGGCGCCGGTGGGGGAAGCGGTCGGACAGCCGACCGGAAAGGGCGGATGCCACCATCGTGACGGCCATGGCGGGCAGCAGAGCAAGCCCGGCCAAGGCGGCGCTGAGGTTCTGGTGCTGCTGGAAGTAGACGCTGGCGGCGAAGATCATGCCGTAGAAGCCGAAGTTGAACAGGCAGCCGATGGCGGTTCCGCCGGTCAGCGGTCGCGATCTCACCATCGTCCTGGGCACCGGAGGGTGGGCGCCGTATCGCTCGCGCAGGACCAGGACGCCTGCGGCCACGGCCGCGACGAGGACGCCGCCGACGACCGCGGGCCCTCGGATGCCCTGGCGCCCCACCTCGTTGAGAGCGGCGATGAGGGCCGCCACGGTGACCACGACGGCCGCCTGACCGAGGGGATCGATGACGCGCAGGCGGTCGCGCGGGGACGGCCCGACGGTGGCCATGGTGAGCACGACGCACAGCACTCCGACGGGCAGGTTGATGGCGAAGACCCAGCGCCACCCGACCGTGCTGGTCAGGACACCGCCCACGAGCGGGCCCGCCGTGGCCGCCACGCCCGCGATCGAGCCCCACAGCCCGAAGGCCCGAGACCGGGCCGCGGGCGTGAGATAGACCTGTTGCAGCAGGGCCAGCGAGCCGGGCACCAGCAGGGCCGCGCCGCAGCCCTCGACGAGCCGGAACGCCGTGAGCATGATGGCGTCACCCGCGACGGCACAGCCGAGGGAGGAGACCGTGAACAGGGCCACCCCGAGGCAGAACACCCGGCGGTGTCCCCAGCGGTCGCCCAGCGCCCCACCGAAGAGCAGCAGACCCGCGAACGCGACCGTGTAGCCGTCCACGATCCACTGCAGGTCCGTCAGTGACGCGGCCAGCTCGCGCCCGATCGCGGGCGCCGCCACGTTGACGATGGTCACGTCCAGGATGACCATGAAGTAGCCGCAGCAGACCGCGAGCAGAGGCGCCAGCCCTGCGCCTGCAGTCTGCTCGTCAGCGGCAGCCACGGGGTCCGAGACTGCCACGCCGACGTCGTCCACAGAAGATCCGGATTCCGCGAGAGCTCATGCGGCTTCCCGCAGCCACCGCAGCAGCACCGCCGTGAGGCGTTCGGGGGCGTCGAGCTGGATGAGGTGGCCCGCGTCGGGCACGAGGTCCAGCCGGGCGCCGGGGATCAGCGCGGCGAGGCGGTGCGCGCGGTCGACGGGGATCCAGGTGTCGTCGGTGCCCCACACGATCTGCACGGGCAGCGTGAGCGTCGGGTAGCGCGGCTCGATCTCGTCGGTGTAGCGCTGGTCGGCCTGCGCGATCTGGCGGTAGAACGCAGGCTGGCCGTGCTCGCCGAGCCACGGTGCGGTCAGCAGGTCCAGCTCGGCGGCGCGCAGCGGGCGGTGGGCGGCGCCGCTGATGTAGGCGCGCACCAGTGCCTCGTGCAGCGGTGGTGGGAGCTGCGCGAACACCGCGGCGTGCGCGCGGACCAGCTGGAAGAACTCCGAGCCCCACGGCGCCAGCGCGACGACGTCGACCAGCGCCAGCGAGCGGTACCGCGCCCCGTGGAGCAGGTGCGCGCGCAGGGCCACCGCGCCGCCGTAGTCGTGCGCGACGACGTGGGGATCGGTCAGCCTCCAGTACCCGAGCAGGTCGGTGAAGAGCGCCGCCTGCGCGGCCAGCGAGACGTCCTGGCCGTCGGCCATCGTGGAGGCGCCGTAGCCGAGCATGTCCCACAGGTAGACCGTGTGGTCCGCGCTGACGGCGTCGGCGATGCGCGCCCAGAGCGCCGACGACCACGGGGTGCCATGGCAGAACACCACCGGCGGCCCGGCGCCCCACCGGTCCCACCGCACCTCCTGGCCTGCGACGAAGAACGACTCCCGCAGCATGCGGTCAGCATCGCACTTGGTCACCCGGGGACCGGGCATCCGATGATGGTTGACCCGGAAGGACGAGGACCGCGACCGCCCTTTCTGCCACTGTGACGCGCATCGCTCTGTCGAGAAGGAGAAGGTGGTCGTAGTGGAGATCCGCGGCGAGGAGGTTCTGCTGCCGGTGTCGGCGGTGTCGGCGTTCCCCCGGCCGCACTGGCTACAGGGCCGGGTCTTCGGCAGCCAGTACGAGCCGACCTACCGCAGCCACAACCTGCGGGTCGCCTACGAGGACGCCTGCAAGCTCACCGCCCGCGAGCAGGAGGCGGCGGGCCTGCACGTGCTGTGCGACGGCGCCCAGTACTACGAGTGGGAGGCCCCCGGCTTCCAGCTCGAACCGATCTTCCACTTCATCCCGGAGATGCTCGGCGGCATCACCAACTACGGGCCGCCCGGCGACGGCGTCAAGTACAAGCCGTTCTACAAGGGCACCGTGAACAGCAAGGTCGAATGGGTGCGCCCGATCTTCGAGGGCGTCTGCTACGCGATGCAGCTCGCCACCGACCGCCCGTTCAAGATCGCCTTCCTGGGCCCGGCCCAGCAGAGCGTGATCCTCGACGACCAGCACTACGGCGACGGCGTCGCGCTGGCCAAGGACATCGCCCGCGCGCTCAACAAGGAGATGCACTTCCTGCAGGACATGGGCTGCGAGTCCGTGCAGCTCATCGACGTCCTGCCGCCCTACACCACGGACATGTGGCAGATCGAGTGCCAGCAGATCCTGTGGGAGGGCATCAGCATGATCAAGTTCTGGCACATCTGCTACGGCAGCGTGGACGGCCAGCGCGACGTCTTCGACAACCACGCCCAGGCGATGATGCCGCTGTTCCGGGAGTCCCCCGCGGACGTCATCCACGTGGAGATGACGAACAAGGACTTCGTCGAGCTGGAGGCGTTCGGCGAGTTCCCGCAGGACAAGGTGCTCGGCGTCGGCGTGGTCGACGCCAAGAACACGATGGTGGAGTCAGTGGAGACCATCGCCGACCGGATCCGCCGCTGCCTCAAGGTGGTGCCCGCCGACCGGCTACTGGTCTCCCCGGACTGCGGGCTGGGCTACTTCAGCCGCACTACGGCCTACGCCAAGCTGCGCAACATGGGCCAGGCCGCCGACGAGGTCCGCAAGGCCCTGTAGGCCCTGTAGGCCCTGTAGGCCCTGTAGGCCCTGTAGGCCCTGTAGGCGCCACTTCGCACCCTTTCGATCACTTCGCACCCCGCCGTCGGGGTGCGAAGTGATGCCAAAGGGTGCGAAGTCGGGTCGGGCCGCCGTCGCGACGTGCGCGAAAGACACGGCCAAAGCGACGATTTTCGCGCGCGACTTCGTCCCCGCCGGACATGGCCCACCGGGGCGCGGCGGGCGGATGCTCGTCACCGTGCGCATCGGGATGACGATCGGCGGCGATGCCCTCGCCCGCCCCAGTGCCCCGCCCGACGTCGTCGCGGATGCCCGCCGCGCCGAAGACGAAGGTTTCGCGACGGCCTGGTCGGTGCACATGTCCCGGGCCTACGACGCGCTCACCACGCTCGCCGTCGCGGGCACGCAGACGACGCGGATCGAGCTCGGCGTCGGCGTCGTGCCGACCTACCCGCGGCACCCGTTGGCGCTCGCCCAGCAAGCCGTCACCGCGCAGACGTTCTGCGGGGGCAGGCTCACGCTCGGTGTCGGCGTCTCGCACCGGCCGGTGATCGAGGAGCTGCACGGCCTGCCGTACGCCTCGCCCGCCGCCCACATGCGCGAGTACCTCACGGTGCTCGGACCGCTGCTGCGCGGCGAGACCGTCACGTTCGCGGGCGAGCACTACCGGGTCGACGGCGGCTTCGCGGTGCCGGGCGCGCGGTCGGTGTCGGTGCTGGTCGGCGGGCTGTCGCCGCGGATGGTGCGGGTCGCGGGCGAGCTCGCCGACGGCGTCATCACGTGGCTGGTCGGGCCGCGCTCGGTGGCGGACGTCGCCGCGACCCTGCAGGGGGCCGGACGGGGCACCCGCCTGGTCGCCGCGCTGCCGGTGGCCGTGCACGACGACCCGGACGCGGCCCGCGCCGCCGCCGAGGTCTGCTTCGCCCGCTACAACGGGCTGGAGAACTACCGGCGGCAGTTCGCGCGTGAGGGCGTGTCGTCGGTGGGCGCGCTGGCGGTCGTCGGCCCGAGGCGGACGTCGAGAAGCAGTTGCGGCACCTGGCCGACCTCGGCGTCACCGATCTCTGGCCGGTGCCGTTCCCGGTCGGGTCGGCCGACGTGCGGCGCACCCGAGAGCTCCTGGCGACACTGTGAGTCGGTACGCGCCCGAGCTCGTCGACGCGGGGTTCGCCGTCGAGGTGGCCGATGCGCCGCTGCTGCACGACGGGCTGAACGTGGCCGACCTCGCGCACGTGCTCGTCCTGCGCGAGCGCGGCGTCATCCCGGACGCGGCCGCCCGCGCGCTGCTCGGCGTGTTGCGCGAAGCCCTCGCCACGCCGTGGGCCGAGTTCGGCTACGACCCCGCGCACGGCGAGGTCTACAACTGCCGCGAGCGCCGGTTCGCCGCGGCGATCGGGCGCGACGCGGGCTGGCTGCACGCCGGACGGCCGCGCCGCGAGGCGGTGCGGATCGCGCTGCGGCTGCGGGTGCGCCGCGACGTGGCCGACCTCGTCGAGGCGGCCGCCGGGTTCGTCGCCGCGGTGGCCCGGGTCGCCGACGCGCACGCCGAGACCCTGATGGTCGACCAGACCTACCTCCAGCACGCCCAGCCGTCGACGTTCGGGCACTTCCTGCTCGGCAGCGCGTACCCGGTGCTGCGCAGCATCGACCGGCTGACCGCGGGCCTTGACGAGATCAACCGCAGCCCGGCGGGCGCGGGCGGGGTCAACGGCAGCCCGCTCGTCGGCGACCGCGAGCGCACCGCGGTGCTGCTCGGCTTCGACGGGGTGATCGAGCACACCCGCGACGCCATGTGGCAGAGCGACGGGCTGACCGCGCTCGTCGGGGACGCCGCCACGCTCGTCACCACAGTGGATCGCCTCGCCGAGGACCTGGAGATCTACGCCAGCGCGGAGTTCGGCTGGGTGATCCTCGGCGAGGGCCACACTCGTTCCTCGGTGCTCATGCCGCAGAAGCGCAACCCGTACGCGCTGACGATGGTGCGCGGCGCGGCCGGGGTGCTGATCGGGCGGGCGACCGGCATGCTGGCGCTGGCCAAGAGCCCGTCCGCGCGCAGCGACAACCTGATCTTCGCCTACGGCGAGGTGCCGCGCGCGCTGGACCTGGCGACGCGGGCGACGCGGCTGATGGCGGGCGTCGTCCGAGACCTCACCGTGGACGCCGCCCGCATGCGCGAGGCGCTCTACGGCGGGTTCGCGCAGGCCGCCGACCTCGCCGAGCACCTCATGGCCACGCTCGGGCTGGACTACCGCTCGGCGTACGACCTGGTCGGTGCGGCCGTGCGGCGGGCCGCGGCCGAAGGACGGCGTGGCGTCGACCTCACGGGCGAGGACCTCGCCGCGGCGGCCGCCGAAGCCGGGCTCACCGCGCCCTCGGTCGCCGGGCTGGACCTCACGGCCGCGCTCGACCCCGAATCGATCGTCCGCGGCCGTCGCACCCGCGGGGGCGCCGCGCCCGACATCGTGCGCGGCATGGCGAAGGAGTGCGCGGAGGCGGCGGAAGCCGTCCTGGCCGCGATCAGGGAACGACGAGACGGGTTCACCGCGGCGGAGCACGCCGTGATCACCCGCGCTGCGGAGGAGTAGACATGGACATCCGGGACCAGCACCCCAACCTCGCCGAGTGGAACGCGCTCATCGACGCGAGCCTCGCCGACCCCGACTCGGAGCCGATCCTCAACGTCGCGCCCGACCCCGACCCCGACCCCGTCTACGACGCGATCTTCGTAGGTGGTGGCGCGGGCGGCCGGTTCGGCGCGTCCTACATGCGGGCGATGGGCGGGCGGCCGCTGATCGTCGACGCGTGGCCGTTCCTCGGCGGCTCGTGCCCGCACCAGGCCTGCGTGCCACACCACCTGTTCTCCGAGGCGGCCGAAGAGCTCGACCGCATGCGGTGGTTCTCCGACGAGCTGTTCTTCCCGAAGTTCGACGCCTCCCGTGCGAGCATCCTGGAGATGGTGCGGCTGTTCCTGGCCGGGCGCGGCAGCGCGCACGCGTTCATGAACTGGCAGACCAAGGAGCAGCTCGACGTCGAGTACGTCCTCAACGCCCGGGCCACGATCGTCGACAAGAACACCGTGCGGGCGGCGGGCCGGACGTTCCGGACGGCGAACATCGTGCTCGGCATGGGCGCCCGGCCGCAGACCCCGAACATCCCGGGCCTCGACCTGCACGGCGTGTACGACTTCGTCAGCTTCGTCGAGGAGCTGGACTACGAGCCCACCCGGTGCGTCGTGATCGGCGGCAGCAAGGTGGCGATGGAGTACGGCGCGTTCTTCCAGGCCACCGGGTGCGAGACGACGATGGTCTCGCGCTCGCCGGTGATGCGGTCGCGCTCGCTGCACCACGTGGACGAGGACCTGCGCCACTACGTCGTCGACGGGATGCGCAAGCGCGGCATGACGATCCTGGAGGGCGCCGAGCCGGTCTCGATCAACGGCGACGGACGCGTCCGCAGCGTCACGGTGCGGACGGCGGCGGGTGAGACCGTCGATCTGGAGACCGACTTCGTGTTCCTCGGCCTCGGCGAACGGCCCGCCACCGAGGAGCTGCAGCGGGTGCTGGGCGTCGAGGTGGGTGACGACGGGCGGATCGTCGCGAACAAGCGGATGCAGACGAACGTGCCGGGCGTCTACGCGATCGGCGACATGATCAGCGGTCCGATGGAGATGTTCAAGGCGCGCAAGTCCGGCGTCACGGCCGCGCGCAACATCATGGGCGAGGACCTGGAGTTCGACTTCAGCGAGTACCCGGACTTCCTGCACACCACCTACGAGGTGAGCTGGGTGGGGCTGACCGAAGCCGAGGCGCGGGCCACCCGCGACGACGTGATCATCATTCAGATGCCGCCGTACGTCGAGGGGCTGGACACGCCCAACCTGCCGCTGCCGTGCGCCGAGGGCACGATGCTCTACGCGTTCTCGAAGCCGGAGCTGTCGGGCTTCCAGAAGCTCGTGGTCGACGGGGCGACGCGCAAGGTGCTGGGCGCCCACCACTGCGGCTACGGGGCCAAGGACGCGTTCCAGTACCTCGACTACCTCATCCACCGGCCGGAGGGGTTGACGATCGACGAGCTGGGCTGGATGAACGAGCTCTTCCTCAACCCGGAGCACTTCGTGCAGCTGTCGCGGCTGCGCGCCGGGAAGTCCCGCCTGACCCACCTGTGACGGTCGTGAGTGGAAAACGTCGCCCTGGCGACGTTTTCCACTCACGAGCGCGCCGGGGTCAGCCCAGCTTCTGGCGCACCAGCTCGGTGCCCTCGACGAGCGCGTGCAGCTTCTCCATGGCGATGTAGCGCTGCAGCAGGATGAGGCCGCAGTCGGTGGTCACGCCGAGCTTGTCCGCGGGCACGTACTCCAGCAGCCGGTTGATGCGGTCGGCCACCTGCTCGGCCGTCTCGGTGATCGTGGACTTCACGTCGATGACGCCCGCCCAGAACATGACGTTGTCCGGGATCGGGTGGCTCTTGATCACGTCGAGCCCGGAGAGGTCGTCGGAGCGGCGCCCGCAGTTCTCGAGGTTGAGCACGTCGATGTTGGCCTCGTAGGACTTCGGGACCACCGTGGCCGTCGCGGCCGGGGCGTCGCCGACGCGCTTGGTCAGGTCGAAGATCTCGCCCGCCTGGGCGGTCTCGTCGGGGAAGTAGGCGGGGGTGCCGCCCCAGTTGCCCCAGCAGACGTGCACGATGATCTTGGCGTTCTGCACGCCGTCGACCGCGCGGTTGAACGCCTCGATGGCCCAGTCCTCGTAGAAGTAGGGCCAGGTGAACTCGTCGAGCTGGATGAAGTCGACGCCCATCGCGTCGACCTCGAGGATGTCCTCGTTCATGGCCGCCGCGATCGCCATGGCGCGGTCGCGGGCGTCGTCGTAGTGCAGGTCGTTGGTCGCCTGGGCCAGCACCTGGACGCCGGTGTACTGCACCTTCGTGGCCTTGTTGGTGGCCCGCTTCAGGGCGCGCGCCTGCTCAACCATGATCGCGCCGTGCCGTTTGATCTCATCCGTCGCCGTGCCCGCGTGCAGGCGGCTGTAGATGGGGAAGCCGAGATAGCCGCCGTGGAGGTTGTAGCCGAGCCTGCGGTAGTAGTAGTAGAGGGCCTGGTCGGCGTAGTTGTCGCCGTGCAGGCGCCCGTCGCTGATGATGTCGAGGCCCGCGTGCTCCTGGTCGGAGACCAGCGCGGCCATGGCGTCCTGGAAGGCCTCCTGGTTGAACGAGTCCGGTGGCTCCTGGTCGCCGTGCCAGTCGCGGACGGGGCCCGCGTCCCACCAGCGCGGGTTGGGGTAGTTGCCCACCATCGAGGTGGGGATGAGGATCTCCTGGTCTCCGACGCGCATTTCGCTCCTCCCAGGGGGTGGTCTGGATCACACTCAGCCTGCCGGGTGGCGAGTCGCGGCGCACAAAGGTGAGCCGTCCAGGACAGGTGCTCTCGTCCTGTCCGGCCAAGGGTGGCGCGGGGGCGGTCAGGTCGCGTCGGACCAGAGCTCGAGCGCGATGTTGTCGGGGTCGCGGAACTCCAGCAGGCAGCCCAGCCCGATGTCCTTGACGCCGTCGTGCGCGATCCCGAGGCCGTCGAGCTTGGCCGCCGCGGCGTCGAGGTCCGCGCGCGACGGCACCTTGAAGGCGACGTGGTCCAGACCGGCGCGGTTCTCGTCGAACCGGTCGCCGCCGGGGGCCACCGGCCGCAGCCCGAAGAACCCGCCCGGCACCTGGTAGACGACGCCGTCGAACAGCCACCACATCTGCGCACGGGTGGCGTCGTCGGCGTCAGGAGGCATCGCGAACGCGACGGGGAGGCCCAGCACCTCGTCGTAGAACCGCCGGGAGCGGGCGAGGTCGGTGACGGTGACGCGAACGTGGGAGAAGCCTTCGATGGGCAGCGACATGCCGGAAGTATGTCCCGCCTGCGGGCCTGGGGGATGATGACGCCGTGGCGGTCGAGTTCCGTTCCGGGCGGTCGGACGAGTCCCCGGGCCGGGAGCTGTTCGCGGAGCTGGACGCGCTGTTCAACGCGCAGTACCCGGGTCGCGCGGCCAAACCCGGTTCGGTGACCACACCGGACGAGATGACGCCGCCTGACGGCGCGTTCCTCGTGGGCTACGAGCACGGGCGGGCGATCGCGATCGGCGGCCTGCGCGCCCTCGGCGACGGCGTCTGCGAGATCAAACGGATGTACGTGGTGCCGGACGCGCGGTCGCGCGGGGTCGGCCGGGCCCTTCTGGCCGCGCTGGAGACCGAGGGCAGGCGGCTGGGCTACCGCACCGTGCGGCTGGACGCGGGGGAGGAGCAGAAGCACAGCCGGGTGTTGTTCGCGAACACCGGCTACCGGGAGATCGCGCCGTACAACGGCAACCACATCGCGGTGTACTTCGGGGAGAAGGACCTCTGACCGGCGGCGGCTTGCGGGCGCGGGGGTGGGCTGGTCTGCGTGTGCGGCGACGGCACCGGCGTTGCGGTGTCCGCACGGGCGTCCGGGCGCCGGTGCGGGCACGGCATTGCTGGTGCGGGCGTAGGAAGGTTGGTGCGGTCGACGTGAGCGGCGGGCGGGGCTCGCGGGCGGCGTGCGGGTGCGCGGGCGGCGTGCGGATGTGCGGCGGCGTACGGATGCGGGTGCGGCGTGCGGGGGCGGGGCGGCACGGCGTTGCGTCCGTGTGAGCGGCTGCGGGCTGCGGCGGCGTCAGCTCGTCGTGAAGAGGGTCGGGGCGCCGCCCGTCACCAGGAAGACCACCGGGCCGGTCACGTCGCCTCGGCGGATGGCGGCGAGCAGCCCGGCCATCGCCTTGGCCGCGAAGATCGGGTCGAGGAACACGCCTTCGGTCCGCGCGACGAGCTCCGCGGCGGCGTCGCCCTCGGGTGAGCGCTTCCCGTAGCCGGGTCCGATGTGGCCGTCAAGGACGGTCGGTGGGTCGTCCGGGGCGGGGACGCCTGCCAACGCGGCCGCCGCTTGCGCGATCGTCGTGACGCGGGCGACGCACTCGTCGGCCGGACGGCTCACGGTCACGCCGACGACCGGGCCGAGCCGCTGCCACGCCGCGCCCGCCACAAGCCCGGCCTGGGTGCCGCACGAGCCGGTGGCCAACCAAGTGGCCGCGGGCACGCAGTCCGCCACCGCGAGCTGTACGGCCAGCTCCCGGGCCGCGGTGAGGTAGCCGAGCGCGCCGACCGCGGTCGCGCCGCCGCGGCCCATCGGGTAGGGCGTGCGTCCCGTGGCGCGCAGCTCGTCGGCCACCGCCGCGACCCCGGTGTCGACCGAGGCGCGGTCCTTGTCGCCGGTGAACCGGATCTCGGCGCCGATCGTCCTCGCCAGCTGCATGTTGCCCACCGGCGGCACGGGGTCGCCGTAGCAGACGAGCACCGTGGCGAGCCCGCGCGTGCGGGCGGCGAGCGCGGCGAGCATGGCCCAGTTCGAGCCGGGCCCACCGCCGGTCACCAGGGTGTCGCAGCCCTGCGCGAGCGCGTCGGCGAGCAGGAACTCCAGGCCGCGGACCTTGTTGCCGCCCAGCCCGAGCCCGGTGAGGTCGTCGCGCTTGAGCCAGATCTCGACGCCCACGGCGTCCGACAGCCGCGGCGCGGGCAGCAGCGGAGTGGGCAGGGTGCCGAGGCGGATCCGCGGCTGGGCAGCCAGCCCCGACGGCTGGTCGGCCGCCGCCGCCGATCGGCCCGTCGCCCGCAGCGGCAGCTCGGCGGCCGCGGCGGCCGACGGTGTGGGGTCGGTTGCCGCGGCGGCCGGGTTGGTCGACGGTGGGGGGTCGGTTGCCGCGGCGGCCGGGTTGGTCGACGGCGGGGAGCCGGTTGCCGCGGATGACGGGTCGGCTGCTGCCAAGGGTGAGCCGGTGCCGGCTGGTGCGAGTGGGCCTGACGAGGGGTGCGGCACGGCTGGCTCGGAGGCCGCGGACGCGATGGGGTGCCTG
Source organism: uncultured Actinomycetota bacterium (assembly GCA_963739465.1). Taxonomy (GTDB): domain Bacteria; phylum Actinomycetota; class Actinomycetes; order Mycobacteriales; family Pseudonocardiaceae; genus Pseudonocardia. The sequence continues at coordinate 377,548 of CAVUAS010000012.1, read as the reverse complement.
CCCGCGTCGGCGCGGTCGCCGATCGCGTTCACGCGCCCGTCACCCGGTCCACGAAGGCCCCGACCGCGCCGAGCGCCCGCATCGGGTCGGCCGCGGCGGCGACCTCGTCGCGGGTGAGCAGGCCGTCGGCGACGAGCTGCGCGCCCAGGTCGGTGCCCGCGTCCCGGGCCGCCATCGCGGCCGCGTACACCGCGTCGTGCGCGGAGTGCTTGCCGATCCGCGCGGCGAGCACCGCCATCAGCGGCTCCGAGGTCATCGCGGCGCCGTGCGCGTCGAGGTTGGCGCGCATCCGCTCGGCGTCCACGCGCAGGCCCTCCAGCAGCCGCGCGGCGAACCCCAGCGCGGCCCCGGTGAGCTGGCACGCCTCGGGAACGACGAGCCACTCGGCCTTCCAGCTGCGCCCGTCCCGCTCGTGCAAGGCGACGAGGCCCTCCAGCGCGACGTCGGCGTCGGCGCGGACGACCCGGGCGAGCGTGTCGAGCTGCTCGGAGAACTCCGGGTTGCGCTTGTGCGGCATCGTGATGCTGCCGACCGTGCCCGCGACGATCGGCTCCCCGACCTCGCCGATCTCGGGCCGTTGCAGCTCGAAGATCTCGTTGCCGATCTTGGCGAGCGTCCCCGTGACGAGGGCGAGGAAGACCAGGAACTCGGCGACGCGGTCCCGCGCCGTGATCCACGGGATGTCCGGGGCGCCCAGCCCGAGCCTCGCCGCAAACCCGTCGAGCAGCGCCAGTGCCTGCTCGCCCCAGAACTCCATCGTGCCGAGCGCCCCGCCGAGCTGGACGACCTCCACGCGCGGCCGCAGCTGCGCCAGCCGCTCCCGGTGCCGCGCCAGCTCGGACGCCCACACCGCGGCCTTGAACCCGAACGTGATCGGCAGTCCCGGCTGCCCGTGGGTGCGTCCGCACATCACGGTGTCGCGGTGGCGGCGGGCGAGCGCGACCGTGGCAGCGTGGCAGCGGGCGAGGTCCCGGTCGACGACGTCGCCGACCTTCCGCAGGACCCAGCCGAACCACGTGTCGGACAGGTCCTGCACGGTCGCGCCGTAGTACACCCACTCCCGCGCCTGCTCGGGCAGGATCTCGCGGAGGTGGCTGATCAGGCCATGCGTGGAGTGCCCGGACGCGCGGGTGCCTTCGGCGACGGCGGCGAGGTCCAGCCGGTCGATCGTCACGTGCTCGGCGATGAGCGCCGCGGCCTCGGCCGGCACGAGCCCGACGTCGGCCTGAGCCTGCGCGAGCGCGGCCAGGATGGTCAACCAGGAGGAGGTGCGGCCGCGGTCGTCGAAGAGGTCGTGCAGCTCGGGGGTGGTCCACAGGTGGCCGTAGATCGCGGAGTCGGTGAGGTGGGAGCTCACAGGAGCAGCTTCCGCAGGCCCTCGCGCACCTCGTCGAGGTTGGCGCCCCACGGCACGACGGCGGTGTCGCCGTCGACCTCCAGACCGCGCTCGATGAGGCAGCACTTCGTGAGCACCTTGCCCACCGCGAGCGCGCGGTTGCGCGGGCACAGGTCGACCCGCTCGGGCTCGTCGCCGTAGAAGTGGCGGTGGAACTGCAGGGAGCGCTCGCAGCCGATGAGCAGCCATGCGCGCCGCTCCGCAGGCCGGGTGTCCAGGTAGGACACCTCCGCCCCGCCGAGGTCGGCGCCCGAGCCGCGGCACGGCAGCAGGTAGGCCTGCGCGGGACGGGCCGCGGCCATCGCCGCCACTTCCACGGCGTCCAGCACCAGCTCGACGGGCGGGAGGTCCTCGTCGAACTCCACCGCCTGCCGGGCCTGCGCCAGCAGCTTCGCCGGTTCGGGCGGCACGACCTCGGTGACGCGCACGGGGATCGGCGCGGGTCGGTGGATGAAGTTGACGTGCTCGAACCGGCCCAGCACGACCGTGGTGGCGGCGCCGGGGACGGCCGCGTTCGCCAGCGCGGTGGCGTTGCCGACGTCGACCTCGGGCCGCGCGACCCACGCCGTGTCGTCTGGCCCCGACACCACCCGGGCGGCCACCACCGGCGAGAACAGCGGCTCCAGGCTGGCCTTGCGCACCTCGACCAGCGCGGTGGCGTCGCCGTGGCGCAGGGCCAGGAAGTCGGTGCGCCGGTAGACCTCACGCCCGTTGAGGTGGGCGAGGATCGCGTCGTCGGTGAGCGGGACATCCACCTCCTGCACCGACAGCCCCCGGTAGGGGTGGGCACGGATGTTGGCGGGCAGCGGGTCGTCCCACATCGTGGAGAATCTACGTTCCCGATGTGCACGCCCGCCTCGTCACCGGAGGACCAAGACCGCGGCGTACTCCGTCTCAGTGGGACGTGTCCGCGGCCACGGGACGGTCCGTAGGTTCTGCCAGGTGAGCGGGCTCGTGGTGGTCGGCGGTGGTGCCGCGGGCATGTCGGCGGCCTCGGCCGCGCGACGCGTGGACCCCCAGCTGCCGATCGTCGTGCTGGAAGCCACCGGCAACGCCGCGTACGGCCTCTGCGGGCTGCCCTACCACCTGGCGGGCGTGGTCGAGGGCGCCGACCTGTTCTCCTACCCGGCCGCCTACTTCCGGGAGCGGCGCGACGTCGACCTGCGACTCGGCGCGACGGCCACCGCTATCGATCTCGCCGCGCGCGAGGTCGCCTACACGCGCGACGGGAGCACGGAACGGCTGGGCTTCACCGCACTCGTCGTCGCCGCGGGCGGGACCGCCGGGGTGCCGACGCTCGCGGGCCTCGCCGGGCGCCGGGTGTTCACCGTGCGGACGATCGAGGACACCGGCGCGCTCAAGGAGCTGCTCGACGGGGGCATCGTGCGCACCGCGGTCGTCGTCGGCGCGGGCTACATCGGACTGGAGACCGCCGAGGCGCTGCACGCCCGCGGCGTGGCGACGACCGTGGTCGAGCGGCTGCCGCGGGTGTTGCCCACGGTCGACGAGCCCGTTGCGGCGCTGGTGGAGGAGCACGTTCGCGCGCACGTCGACGTGCGTCTCGGCGCCGACGCCGACGCGGTGCTCGCCGAGATCGACCCGGACGTCGTCGTGGTGTGCACGGGGGTACGCCCCGCGGGCGGGATCGCCGCGGCCGCGGGGGCGGTGACCGGGCCCGGCGGCGCGCTGACCGTCGACGACCGCATGCGCACCAGCCTGCCGGGCGTCTTCGCCGCAGGCGACGCCGTCGCGCCGTGGCACCGCGTGCTCGGCAGGCCCGCGTACGTGCCGCTCGGTCCGGCGGCGAACAAGACCGGGCGGGTCGCGGGCACCGTCGCGGCGGGCGGCGAGGCGGTGTTCGCCGGGGTCGTCGGGACCGCCGTGGTGAAGGTGTTCGATCTGGAGGTCGCCCGCACCGGCCTGACGCTCGCCGAGGCGAAGGAGGAGGGCCTTCCCGCGAGCGCCACCGACGTCCTGCACAAGAGCCGGGCGAAGTACTACCCGGGCTCCGTCCCGCTGCACGTGCGGCTGGTCCACGAGCACGGCGGGCGGCTGCTCGGAGCCCAGCTCGTCGGCCGTGAGGGGGCGGCCAAACGCGTCGACGTGGTGGCCGCCGCCCTGTACGCGGGGTTGGCCGTGGACGACCTGGCGGCGTTCGACCTGTCCTACGCCCCGCCGTACTCCCCGGTCTACGACCCCCTGCTGATCGCCGCGCAGGCAGCCCAGCGCGCGCCGGTGCCCGCATGAGCACCCGGGTGGCGGTGGTGACCGGCGGCGGCTCGGGCATCGGGCGCGCGACCTGCACCCGGCTCACCGCGGACGGGTTCACCCTCGCCGTGCTCGACGTCGACGGCGACGCCGCCGCGGTCGCTGCGGGCCCCGACGGGCTGGGGTGCGCGGCCGACGTCGCCGACCGGGCTGCGGTGGACCTGGCGTTCGCCCAGGTCGTCACGGCCTTCGGGCGCATCGACGTGCTGGTCAACAACGCGGGCGTGAGCGGCACAGCCGACGCCACGGTCTGCCACGAGACCACGGTGGAGGAGTGGGACCGGGTGCTTGCGATCAACACCCGCGGCCCGTTCCTGTGCTCGCGGGCGGCGCTGCCGGTGATGCTGGCGCAAGGCGGCGGCCACGTGATCACCGTGGCGTCGGTGGCGGGCCAGGTCGCGTTCCCCGGCCGGTGCGCCTACACCGCGTCGAAGGGCGCCGCGTTGATGTTCGCGAAGTCCCTGGCCGCCGATTACGCGGGTGCCGGGATCCGGTCCAACGCCGTCTGCCCCGGGTTCGTGCGCACGCCGATGACGCAGTGGCGCCTGGACGTGCCGGAGCTGCGCGAGCAGGTCGAAGCGCGGATCCCGACCGGGCGCGTCGCCGAGCCCGACGACATCGCCGACGCGATCGCCGTGCTCGCGTCCGGACGCCTGGCCTACATGACCGGCGCGGCGCTCGTCGTCGACGGAGGGTGGACGGTCCTGTGAGGTTGGCGGGGAAGGCCGCGCTGGTCACCGGCGCCGGTTCGGGGATAGGGCGGGCCGCCGCCACGCGGTTCGCCGTCGAGGGTGCGGCGGTCGGCGCGCTCGACGTCGCGGCCGACGCGGCGACCGAGACCGCCGAGCGGATCGCGAAGGACGGCGGCCGCGCCGTCGCGGTGACGGCGGACGTGGCCGATACCGCGCAGGTCGGCGAGGCGGTGGCGCGGGTCGTCGCCGAGCTCGGCCCGATCGGCGTGCTCTACAACAACGCGGGCGTCGACAGCGCGGGCTCGGTCGCGGTCGCCGAGGAGGACGACTGGGACCGCGCGCTGCGGGTGAACGCGAAGGGCACGTTCGTCGTGTCGAAGGCCGTGCTGCCGCACATGCCGGGCGGCGCGATCGTCAACCAGGGCTCGGTGGCCGGGCTCGTCGGCGTCCCGAACTTCGCCGCCTATTGCGCCGCGAAGGGCGCGGTGATCGCCCTGACCCGCTCGATGGCCGTCGACCTCGCGCCGCGCGGCATCCGCGTCAACGTCATCTGCCCGGGCACGGTCTACACCCCGCTGATGGAGCCGATGCTGCGCGCCCGCGGCGACGGCGACCTGGAAGCCGGGCTGGCGAAGACGCTGCTCAAGTACCCGATCGGACGGCTGGGCACGCCGGAGGAGATCGCCAACGTGGCGCTGTTCCTGGCCAGCGACGAGTCGTCGTTCATGACCGGGTCGGTGGTCACGCCGGACGGGGGGATGACGGCCATATGAGCTCGTTCCACCTCGACCGGGACAAGCGGGCGTCGCTCGACGAGGCGGCGGCGCTCGTCACCGACGGCGCGCTGGTCGCACTCGGCGGCGGGCTGTGCGCGCGGCTGCCGATGGCGCTGGTGCGCGCGCTCGTCCGGGCCGGGCGCCGGGATCTGCACCTGGTCGGCTCGGCGCACAGCATCGACGTCGACCTGCTCATCGCGGCAGGCGCGGTGAAGGTCTGCGAGGAGAGCTACGTCGGGTTCGAGCAGGACCTCGGGCTCGCCCCGGCCTACCGGCGGGCGGCGGCCACCGGCGCGGTCGAGGCGCGGGAGAGCTGCTGCGCCACCGTGCTCGCCCAGCTGCGGGCGGCGGAGATGGGGCTGCCGTTCCTGCCCGTGCGCGGGGTGAAGGGCACCGGCATCGAGAAGCTGCACGGCGAGTACGCGCGGGTCACCTGCCCGTTCACCGGGGAGGAGCTGGTGGTGGTGCCGCCGCTGCGGCCCGACGTGGCGCTGCTGCACGCCCCGCTCGGCGACGCGCGCGGCAACCTGCACCTCGACCAGCCCTACGTGCTCGACGTGCGGTTCGCGGCGGCGTCGGCGATGGTCGTCGCCACGGTGGATCGGCTGGTGTCCACCGAGGAGGTGGCCGCGGCCGGGGTGACGATCCCGGCGCACACCGTCGCGGCCGTCGCGCCTGCGCCGTTCGGGGCGCACCCGTCGTCGTGCTACCCCGGCTACGCCTACGACCGGCCGCACCTGGCCGCCTACCTGGAGGCCGCGGGCAGCGGCGACGTCACCGCCTACCTCGACACCTACGTGCACGCGGGCGAGGACGCCTACCGCGCGGCCGTCGACCCGGAGCGGCTGACGCGCTGGTCGGCGTCGGTGGAGGACTGGCAGGAGCTGTTCCGGGGGGTCGTGAGTGGATAACACTGTTCCCGCCACTCTTTCCACTCACGAGTGCTCCATCGACGAGTGGTTCGTGGTCGCGCTCGCCCGCACGGTGCGGGACCGGGAGGTCGTGTTCCACGGCTTCGCGAGCCCATGCGCGCAGGTCGCGATGCACGTGGCCCGCCGCACGCACGCCCCGGACTGCCTGCTCGTCGAGGGCGCCACCTACGCCGTCAACCCCGACCCGGTGTTCATCCCGCCCACCAGCAACGACCTCGCGCTGCACCAGGCCGCCGTCTACCGCATGACGTTCGAGGAGTTCTTCGACGCCGCCTGCCGCGGGGACGTCGACCGCATGTTCCTCTCCGGCGGGCAGATCGACGGGCACGGCAACACCAACGTCACCGCGATCGGACCCGACCCGGCCCGTCCCAAGATCAAGCTCGGCGGTGGTGGTGGCGGCTGCAACATCTCCGCGACGGTCGGTGCGCTCACCGTCTGGACCACGCGGCACCGGTCGGGCCGCACGCTGGTCCGCGACCTGGACGTGCTCACCGACATCGGCCACCTCACCCCGGAGGGCGACCGCGCCGAGCTCGGCTATCCCGGCGGCGGGCCACAGTGGCTGGTCACCGAGCTGGGCCTCTTCGACTACCCCGACGGGTATGCCCGCCTGCGCGCGCTCTGGCCCGACGTCACGCTCGCCGACGTCGAGGAGACCACCGGGTTCGACCTGCGCGTCGATCTCACGGACGGGCTGTTGGAGCCGCCGACCGAGGACGAGCTGGCCGCCGTGCGCGCCGTCGACCCGCTCGGCGTCCGGCGCCTGGAGTTCGGCCCGGACGAGCTGAAGCGGACCTTCCCGTGCGCCTCCTGAACGCCCTCTTCTCCCCGCGCCGGGTCGCGCTCGTCGGCGCCTCGGACCGCAAGGGCACGCTCGGCCACCTGCTCGCGACCAACCTGGCGTCCTACCCCGGCGAGGTCGTGCCGGTCGGCTCCGGGGCGTCGCTGCGCGACGTGGACGGCGAGATCGACCTGGCCGTGGTCGCCGTGCCCGCGCACGCGGTGCCCGCAGTGGCCGCCGACGCCGCGGCCAAAGGCGTCGCCGCGATGGTCGTGCTCTCCGGTGGCTTCGCCGAAATCGGACCGGACGGCGCGAAGCTGCAGGAAGCGCTCGTCGCCAACGCGGGCGCGACGCGGGTGATCGGGCCGAACTGCTTCGGCATCCAGAACTGCGACCTGCCGCTGAACGCGTCGATGGCCGCCGGGCTGCCCCGTGGCGGCGGCGGGATCTGCCTGGTCAGCCAGTCCGGGGCGTACGGCATGGCGATCTACACGCTGGCCGCCGACGAGCGCGTCCGGTTCGCCAAGATCCTCGCGCCGGGCAACACCTGCGACGTGACGATCGCCGAACTGCTCGGCGAGCTGGCCGACGACCCCGCCGCAGGCACCCTCTGCTTCCTCCTCGAGTCCCTGGCCGACGGGCGCGCGTTCGTCGAGCGGGCGCGGGCGGTCACGCCGAACCGCCCGGTGGTGGTCGTCAAGACCGGCCGTTCGGAGGCGGGGGCGCGGGCGGCGTCGTCGCACACCGCGGCGCTGGCCGCCGACAGCGCGATCTGGCGTGGCGTGTTCCGGCAGGCGGGGATCCTCGAGGTCGCGTCGGGCCAGGAACTGCTGGACGCCGCCCGTGCGCTGGACGGCCACCCGCTGCCCGCCGGACCCCGCGTCGCGATCATCACGAACTCCGGCGGCGTCGGGGTGGAGCTGTCCGACCTGCTCGCCGACGAAGGCCTCACCGTGCCCGCCCTGTCGGCGCCGCTGCAGGACAAGATCCGCGTGCTGCTGCCCGCGTTCGCGAGCCCGGCGAACCCGGTGGACGTCACGCCGGTCTGGTCGCGCTTCGCCGAGCTCTACCGCGCGCTGACGGATCTGCTGGCCCGGTCCGGCGAGGTCGACGTCGTCGTGCCGGTTCTCCTGCAGCGCGCCGCACTGGACCCGAAGACGGCCGAGGGGCTCCGCGATGTGGCGGTGGGTTTGCGCGCCGACGGGGTGCCGGTGCCGGTGCACGTGTGCTGGGTGGCGCCCCGTGACGCGCGGCCCAACGCCGACCTCCTGCAGGACGCGGGCGTGCCGTGCTTCGAATGGCCCGCCCGCACCGCGCGGGCGATCGGGCACGCCCGCCGCTACGTCGTGGCCCGGGAGCGGACGACGCCCGCCGCGTCGACCCCCGAGGTCCGGACCGGGCCGACGCCCACGGACCCGGTCGCCGTGGCGGCGCTGCTGACCGAGCTGGGCGTCGGCACCGCGCCGTCGATCCTGGCCCGCACCGCCGACGAGGCCGTCGCCGCGGCGACCGCGTTCCCGGTGGTCGTGAAGCTGGCCGAGGCCGCGCACCGCACCGAGCTGGGCGGCGTGCGGCTCGACCTCGCCGACGGCGACGCCGTGCGCGCCGCCGCGGACGCGCTGCTCGCCCAGGGCCCCGTGCTGGTGCAGCGGCAGCTGTCCGGGGTGGAGATCGCGGTGGGCGCGGTGCGCGACCCCGTGTTCGGGCCGGTCGTCATGGTCGGGCTCGGCGGGATCTGGGTCGAGGTGCTCGGCGACGTCGCGTTCGCCATGGCGCCGCTTTCCCGCGCCGAGGCCCGCGCGCTGCTCGCCGGGTTGCGCGGGCACGCGCTGCTCACCGGCGCCCGCCGCGGCGACGCCGTCGATCTCGACGCGCTCGCCGACGTCGTCGTCGCCGCCGGGAACCTCCTTCTGGCCTGCCCGGACGTCGCCGAGCTCGACCTCAACCCCGTCCTTGCCACCGCCGAGGGCGCCGTCGCCGTCGACTGGAAGATCGGAGTGACGCCATGACCGTTGCCGACGTGGTCGATGGCGCCAGGCGGGCGCAGGCCGTGATCGACGACTGGACCGACCGCACGCGGGAGCTGACCACCGCCAGCCCGCGCAACGGCCTGCCGTTCACGCTCAGCCTCGGCTGCGGCACCTGGGGCGGGACGATCACGACCGAGAACATCAACGCCCGCCACTTCGTCAACCTGACCTGGGTGTCTCGGCCGATCCCGCCGCGCGTGATCGACGTCGACGCCCTGTTCGCCGATCACATTCGTAGGTACGGTCCGTGACAGTGGACGCCGAGGAGGCCGCCATGACGTCAGCGATGGGGCTGCCGGGGGTGAGCTTCACCCCGGGCCTGCACATCTGTGCGTTCTACCGCGGCCCGAGCCAGCGCGACGAACTGCTGCTGCCGTACCTGCGGGAGGGGCTCGCCGCGGGCGACAAGTGCATCTGCGTGACCGACGACCCGGCCGCGGGCGCGGCCGTGTGCGCGCTCGCAGGCGAGTTCGGGCGTGCGGCACCCGCCCAGCTGCAGCCGATGGACTCCGCGTCCACCTACCTTTCCGGCGGGTGCTTCGCGATCGACAAGATGATCGGCTTCTGGGACCGGGCGATGAACACGGCCGTGGTCCACGACGGATTCGCCTTCGTGCGGGCCGCGGGGGAGATGACGTGGGCGCTGCGCGGGATGCCCGGCTCGGAGCTGCTCATGGCGTACGAGGCCAAGCTCAACCTGTTCCTGCACCGCTACCCGCAGGTGCTGCTGTGCCTCTATGACCTCGAGCAGTTCGCCGATGGCGAGATCCTGATGGAGATCCTGCGCACGCATCCGACGGTGCTGCTGTCCGGCAGGCTCCTGGAGAACCCGTGGTACGTCGAGCCCAAGAAGTACCTGGCCACGAACGTCTCGGTGGCCGGGGCTTGAGCCCATGACGGCCGTCGACGCGTCCCGGCACCTCGCGGAGCGCAGCCTGTTGTCGAGCATGCGCAGCCTCCTGGTGCTCGGCACACTGATGACCGAGGGCGCCGACGAGCAGCAGATCCTCCAGCTGGCCACCACCGCCGCCCCGACCCTCGCCCCGTGCGACGTCGTGCGCGTGGAGCTGGTCGGGGGCACGCCGACCCCGGCCCGGCTCGCGGCCCAGCTGCGCGCCGCGGGCATCACCGGTGGGGCCGTCACGCTGCCCGGCTCGGGCTGGGCGTGGGCGTTCCCGCTCAACGGCACCTCCGGCCACCTCGGACACCTCGTCGTCGGAGCGCGGCGGGAGCCGACGGGCGAGGAGCAGTTCCTGCTGCGGGCGCTCGCGCAGCAGGCGGGCGGTGCGCTGGCCAACCGGCGGCTGCACGCGCAGGAGCAGGCCACGGCGTCCACCCTCGCGGCGCTCAACGAACGGCTGCGGGGCAGCGTCGGCGCGCTGCGGCGCAGCATGGACATCCACGCCCGGCTCACCGCCGTCGCGGTGTCGGGCGAGGGGCGGGAGGGCATCGCCCGCGCCGTGCACGAGCTGACCGGGCTGCAGGTCGCGGTCGAGGACCGGCACGGCAACCTGCAGGCCTGGGCGGGGTCGCCGCCGCCCGACCCGTACCCGAAGGACACCCCCGCCTGCCGGGAGCGGCTACTCGCGCGGGTCAAGCAGGAAGGACGGCCGATCCGCGACGGCGCCCGGCTGCTGGCGATCGCGCACCCCCAGGGCGACACGCTCGGCGTGATCGTGCTCGTCGACCCCGCTCGGCGCGCGGGCGACCAGGAGCTGATGGCGCTCGAACACGGCGCCACGGTGCTCGCGATGGAGCTGGCCCGGGTGCGCAGCCTGGCCGAGAGCGAGCTTCGGCTGCGCCGCGACCTCCTCGACGAGCTGCTCGCGGGCACCGATACCGACAGCGCCGTCGCCCGGGCCACCGCGCTGGGCTACGACCTGCAGCGACCGCACCGCGTGGCCGTCGTCGAAGGGCATGGGCCCGCGGGGGAGCGGCATCCGCTCGACACGCTCCTACAGGCCGTGCGCCGCGCCGCCCGCGACGAACCCGCGGGCACGCTGCTCGCCACCCGCGGCACCGAGGTGGTGCTGCTCGCCGACGCCGAGCCCGAATGGGAGAGCCTGCGCCGGGCGGTGCTGCGCGAGCTGGGCGGCGGCCGGATCCGGCTGGGGGTGGGAGAGCGCTGCGATACCGTCGGCGAGTTCCCGCGCTCCTACCACCAGGCCAAGCTCGCGCTGCGGCTGCCCGCGCTGGCCGAGTGGGACGACCGCGCCATCCGGTTCGACGACCTCGGCGTCTACCGGCTGCTCGTCGGGATCTCCGACCTCGGCGAGGTGGAGCGGTTCGTCCAGCGCTGGCTCGGCAAGCTCCTGGAGTACGACGCGCAGCGCGGCTCGGAGCTGGTGCGCACCCTGTCGCACCACCTGGAGCACGGCGGCAACTACGAGCTCACGGCGAAGTCGCTCATCGTGCACCGCAACACGTTGAAGTACCGGCTCCAGCGCATCCGGCAGATCGGGCAGCTCGACCTCGGCGACCCCGAGACCTGGTTCAACCTGCATCTCGCGACGCGGGCGTGGAACACGCTCGGCGTGCTCAGATCGGGGTGACCGCCACCGCCGACAGCGACGCCACCGGCAGCGCAGCCGCTCCGCAGGAGGCCGGGTGCGGCGCGCCGACCCGTTCCCGCACGTCCACCCGCCAGGCCCTGCCGTGGCGGCCGCGGATGGTGGTGTCGGTGACGGTCAGCGCGTCGGCGCAGCGGATCCCGGTGGCCGCGCGCACCGCGAGATCGGCGACCTGGCCTGCCGCAGGCCACGCCGACCGCCCGCGGCACAGCGCCGTCTCGACCTCGCCAAGCTCGGCGGCCTTGCGGGCGTGGACGGCGGTGGCGACGTCCAGGCGGCCGTACAGGTAGCCGGTGGGCAGGACCAGCGCCGTCGGGGCGAATCGGTGGCCGCCGAGGTGGCTGCACTCCCAGACGTCCGGCTCGCCCGCGTCCAGAAGGGCCCGGACGAGGGCGCGGCCGTCCAGCGCGCAGCAGCGGTCGCGGCGCCCGTGCGTGCACACGAGCAGGAGGGGGTCGTGGACGGGCCGCCCCGGCAGGCGGGCGCCGGGCGGGGGGAGGGGGAGATCGAGCAGCTCCGACGGCCCGGCCACGGTGACCATCGTCGTGTGCGCGCCTGGGGGTGTGGTGTCGGCGAGGTAGAGCCGGGCCCGCGCGTCGTCGCTGCGGCGGCCGGGACGGCGGATGAGCTGGAGCCGGAAACCCGCGGCGGCGGCGCGGGCGGCGAACCCGACGATCGCCGGGTCGGTGTGGCGGGTGATGTCGCGCGGCCACGCGCCGCGATGCTCCAGGCAGGCCCAGCGCGGAGCGACGGGTGCGGTGCCCGCCATCGGCTCGTCCGCCGCTTGGGCGAGCACCGCACAACGCTCCGTGACAACGGGCGCTGGGGCTTCCATCACCTCAGTGTAGCGAAGGGTGTCCTAACTCGATGGGCCGACGCTGATCGCTTGGTCAGGGCTTCGGCTTGGTCAGGTCGTAGACGGTGCGCCCGCCGACCGTGGTCGCGGTGTAGTGCTGCTCCACCCACGCGCTGATCGTCGATCCGCCGCGCTCGCCGCCGCGGCGCGCGCCTGCGTCGTCGGACCCGTCGCCGGGGCCACCCCCGAATCTGTCGCCCGCGAGGAAGTAATGCACCTGCCCCGCAGCGACGTAGGACTGGAACTGGGCCTGCGACGGCGCCGGGTCTCCGCCGGAGAAGCCACCGATCGCCATGACGTCGGTGCCGCTGGCGAGCGCGAGGGGGGCCGCCTGCATCGTCCCGACGGTGGCCGCGGACCACTTCGTCCCGGCGGCCTGCAGCAGGCTCACCAGCGCGGGATCGCTCGGCTGGGCCTCCCCGGGGCCGCCGAAGCCCGGCCCGCCCGGTCCGGCGGCGGGCCCTTGCGCGCCGGCTGCCGTCCCCTCATCGGCGCGATCGGCCCGGTCGGCGCGGTTGCCGCGGAATCCACCACCCGGGCCGAAGCCCCCCGCCGACGCCGGGCCTGCGAGCGGGATCGACCCCTGGTGGCCGGTGGCGACGGTGTCCACGGCGTAGGCGGCCGGGCCCAACAGGGCCGATCCCACGGCGGCCGCGAGCGTCGCCGCCGCCACCACCCGCCCCCGTCCGGGCAGCAGAAGCAGCACCGCCCCGACCACACCCAGCGCGATGATCACCCACCGCAGCCACGGCACGAACTCCGGGGTCCGGCCGAGCAGCACCCACGCCCACCCGGCCGTGCCGACCACCAACGCGGCCAGTACCCACCGGGCACCCGTGGCCGCCCGGCGCTGCCACAGCTGCGCCCCACCGATGCCGACGAGCGCCGCGATGCCCGGTGCGAGTGCCACCGTGTAGTACTGGTGGAAGATCCCCTCCATCAGGGAGAACACCAGCGCCGACACCACCGTCCAGCCGCCCCACAGAATGAGCGAGGCGCGGAGCCGGTCGGTGCGGGGCGCGCGTCGGGTCAGCACGAGGCCGAGCACGAGCAGCGCGAGCGCCGCGGGCAGCAGCCAGGCGATCTGCCCGCCAACGTCGTTCACGAACAGCCTGCTCAGCCCGGCTCCGCCCCCGAACGGTCCGCCGCCCGGGCCACCCGGGAAGCCGCCGCCCGCCGCCCCGCCGGGGAGGCCACCTGCCGTCGCAGCACCAGCCGCACCACCGCCGGGAACGCCTGCCATGGCCCCGCCTGCCGCGGCATCGCCCATGGCGCTACCGCTCGCCGCCGCGCCGGCCGGACCGCGTCCGCCGCCCTGGCCGAAGATCCGGTTGAGGCCGTTGTAGCCGAGGGCGAGCTGGATGGCGCTGTTGTCGGTCGACCCGCCGATGTAAGGCCGGTCGGCCGCGGGCCACAGTGCGACCGCGGCGAACCACCAGCCGCCCACGACCACCATTGCGACCCCCGCGGCGAGCACTTGCCGCACCCGCCGCCACAGCCCGGTCGGCGCCGCCCACAGATAGGCCCCCGCCAGGGCGGGCAGCACAAGGAACGCCTGCGCGGTCTTGGTGAGGAACGCCAACCCCATCAGCGCGCCCGCGAGCAGCAGCCACCGCGTGGCCGCGTGCTCGACCGCCCGCACCACGGCGTACGCCGCCGCCACCATCAGCAGCACGAGCAGGGCATCCGGGTTGTTGAACCGGAACATGAGCACCGCCACCGGCGTGAGCGCCATCGCCGCGCCCGCCGGCAGCGCCGCGCCCGGCCCGGCCACCCGCCGGACCGCGGCGTAGAGCAGCGCGACCGTCGCCACCGCCATCAGCGCCTGCGGCACCAGGATGGTCCACGTCGAGAAGCCGAACACCCGCGCCGACAGCGCCATCACCCAGAGCGCGGCGGGTGGCTTGTCGACGGTGACGACGTTGCCCGCGTCGAACGAGCCGAAGAAGAACGCCTCCCAGCTCTTGGTCATGGACTGGACGGCGGCGGCGTAGAACTCGTTGCCCCAGCCGTTCGCCGTCAGGTTCACGAGGTAGAGCCACGCCGTCACCACCAGCAGTCCACCGAGCGCGAGCCGTTCACGCGACGAGCGCCGGATCGTCCGCGGTGGCGTTGCCGGGGTCGGGTCGCTCGGGGTGAGGGTCGCGGTCATGCCGAGTGCTCCGGGGCCGAGGGTGCGGCCGGAATCGGGGCCGCGGTGTTGGCTGGCGTGCTCATGCCGTGTGCTCCGAGGAGGTGGGAGTGCGGCGGCCTGCGAAGATCCAGGACCGGAAGGCGACGAAGCGCAGCACGGTGGCGAGCGCGTTGGCCCCGACGAGCACGAGCAGCTCGACCGGCCTGCTCGCGGTTGCGGGCAGCAGGGCCAGCGCTCCGGTGGTGAGCGCGAGCCCGAGGAAGAACACGATCAGGCCCTGCACCTGGCTGGTCGCCGCGCCTTGGCGGCCGCGCACGCCGAACGTCAGCCGCCGGTTGGCGGCGGTGTTGGCCACTGCGGTGACGACGAGCGCCACCAGGTTGGCCCCGAACGCCCCCACGCCCGCCCGCAGCAGCACGTAGAGGAGGAGATACGCGAGCGTGCTCGCGGCCCCGACCGCAGCGAAGCGGGCCAGCTGGCCGATCATCCCACGGGGCACGCCCGCCACCTCCCGCTCCGGGGTTTCGAGGGCGCCGCGGCCCAGCTTCTCGCGCAGGTCCTGCAGGGGGACGCGGCCGGTCGCCAATGCACGGCCGAGCCGGGCGATGCCCTTGAGGTCCTCGGTGGCGGTGTGGACGATGTCGACCGACGAGTTGGGGTCGTCGACCCAGTCCACCGGCACCTCGTGGATGCGCAGCCCGGCGCGCTCGGCGAGCACGAGCAGCTCCGTGTCGAAGAACCACCCGGTGTCCTCGACCAGTGGCACGAGCCGCTGGGCGACGTCGCCGCGGATGGCCTTGAAGCCGCACTGCGCGTCGGAGAACCGGGCGGCGAGGGTGCCGCGCAGGATGAGGTTGTAGGTGCGCGAGATGAACTCGCGCTTGGCGCCGCGCACCACGCGGGAGTCGCGGGCGAGCCGCGTGCCGATCGCCAGGTCCGAGTGGCCCGAGATCAGGGGGGCGACCAGCGGCAGGAGAGCGGCGAGGTCGGTCGACAGGTCCACGTCGCAGTAGGCGAGCACCTGCGCGTCGGATGCGGTCCACGCGGCCCGCAGCGCCCGCCCCCGGCCCTTCTCCGGCATCCGCAGCGACTCGACCTCGGGGAGCTGGGCGGCGAGTCGGGTCGCGATCGTGGGGGTGGCGTCGACGCTCGCGTTGTCGGCGATCGTGATCCGGAACGGGTAGGGGAACTGGGTGGACAGGTACGCGTGCAGGCGGCGGACCGACGGCTCCAGCTCGGCCTCTTCGTTGTAGACGGGCACGACCACGTCGAGAACCGGCCCCGTGCGGGGCCGCGCGATCTCGGGGTTCGGCGCGGTGTCGACACTCATGCCGAGTGCTCCTCTACCGGGGGTGCTGCCGGGATCGAAGTCGTGGTGTTGGCTGGCCGGGTCATGAGAGTCAACGATGTCGGCGGGCGCTGTCGGGTCCTTGTGGCCGACCTGTGCGTCGGCTGTGGGTGCGATCCGACCGGGGGTGTGCGCGATCACAGCGCCGCTCCGGACAGGTCGTACAGGGTGGTGCCGCCCACCCGCGTCGCCGGGTAGTGCTGCTGCACCCAGCGGGCGATCGCAGCGGCGTCATCGCTCCCGCCGCTCCGCGTCATGTCGGATCCCGCCCCGCCGACGAACCAGTGGACCTTCTCCGCGGCGACGAGCGCCTGGAACTGCGCGAGCGTGGGGGACGGGTCGGTGCCGTTGAACCCGCCGACGGCCATGACCGGCAGCCCGGCCGCGAGCTGGTAGCCAGCTGCGGTGTTGGAGCCGACGGCGGCGGCCGCCCACGTGAAGGCGCCCGCGTCGCGCTGGAGGAGCGCCACGACCTGCGCGGACGGGGTCGGGCTCCCCAGCAGACCGCCGATCCCGCCCGGGCCGCTCCGGTTGCCACGCCCACCCGCGCCGCCCGCAGCCGCGCCGGCCGTGCTGGCCCCCGCGCCCGTGCCGCCTCCGCTGCCGGTGCCGCGTGCGCCGGTGCCGCTTGCGCCGCTGCCGGGCGCGCCGCTGCCGCCTGTGGCGGTGCCGCTCGCGCCCCAGCCGCCCGGCGCGAAACGGCCCCCGCCGGGCCCACCGCCGCCACCGAACCCGCGGCCGAACCCGCCCGGGCCCATCCCGCCCGACGGCCCGGCGGACGGGATCGCGCCCGTGTGCGCCGTCGCGGCGGTGGCCAGGGCGTACGCGGTCGGCGCCCCCAGCCCCGCCAACACCGCCACCGTGACGGTCGCCGCGCCGAGCACCGGGGGCGCACGGTGGGCCACCAACAGCCCCGCCACCGCGACGGCGCCGAGCCCCAGCACCGTCCACGCCAACCACGGCTGCCACAACGGCGTGCGCCGCAGCAGCACGAACGCCCCCCCGCGGTGACCGCCACGCCGCCTGCGACCAGCAGCCGGGCCGAGAGCCGCGCTCGGTCCCGCCACGCGACCGCCCCGCCGAGCGCGACGAGCGCAGCGATTGACGGCGCCAGCACCACGGCGTAGTACGGGTGGACGATCCCGGCCATCAGGCTGAACGTCAGCCCGGTGACCGCGAGCCACCCACCCCACACCAGCGCCGCGGCCCGCAGAGCGTCGGTGCGCGCCGCCCGCCGCGTCCACAACAGCAGCGCGCCGAGCGCGAGCAGTGCGGCGGGCAGCAGCCACGCCGCTTGCCCGCCGAACTCGGCGCCGAACAGCCGGGTCAGCCCGGTCTCGCCCCAGCCACCGCCGGGCGCGCCGCCGACGCTGCCGACCTCCGCACCGGTCAGCCTCCCCAGGCCGTTGTAGCCGAAAACGAGCTCCAGCACGCTGTTGGTCTGCGACCCGCCGATGAAGGGCCGGTCGTCGGCGGGCCACAGCTCGACGACGAGCACCCACCAGCCCGCGCTCACCACCAGCGTGACCGCCGCGAGCGCGAGGTCGCGCAGCCGCCGTCCCCATCCGACCGGCGCGCCGACGAGCCACACGAGCGTCAGCGCGGGCAGCACGAGGAACGCCTGCAGCATCTTGGTGAGGAACCCGAGCCCGACCAGGGTGGCGGCCAACAGCAGCCAGCGCGTTCCGCCCTTCTCGACGGCGCGCAGAGTCGCGTACCCCGCGGCCACCAGCAGCAGGGTGAGCAGCGCGTCCGGGTTGTTGAACCGGAAGATCAGCACGGCGACCGGGGTCACGGCGAGCGCCGCGCCCGCGAACAGCGCCGCACCCGTCGCGAGCCGGGGAGCCAGTCCGCCTGCGAGCGCGCTGCGGCGCACCGTCGCGTAAAGCAGCCCCACCGTCGCCACGCCCATCAGCGCCTGCGGCGCGAGCACGCTCCACGAGGAGAGCCCGAAGAGCCGCACGGCGAGGCCGTCGACCCACAGCGCCGCGGGTGTCTTGTCGACGGTGATCCAGTTGGCCGAGTCGGACGAACCGAAGAACCAGGCCTTCACGCTCACGCCCGCGGCCTGCGCGGCGGCGGAGTAGAAGGCGTTGGCCCAGCCGGCCGCGGACAGGTTCCACAGGTACAGCCCGGCCGTCGCGACCAGCAGGGCGCCGAACGCGCCGTGGCGGGGACGCAGGCGTCCCGTCCGCGCGGGGGAGGGGGTTGGCGCGGACGGGGCGGTCGGTGGGGAGAGGGTCGACGTCACGTGACCCGAGCGTGGTCATCTGCGCTGTGCGGGCACGGTGGGCGCGCTGTGGGTCAGCTGTGAACGGCCTCGACCGCGTGCTCCAGCGGCAGCCGGACCGCGAACTCGGTGTGGCCCGGCCTGCTCGTCACGCTCACGTCGCCGCCGTGCGCCGCGACCACCGCGGACACGATCGCCAGGCCCAGCCCGGTGCTGCCGTCGTGCCGCGAGCGCGACGTGGAGCCGCGCGCGAACCGTTCGAACACGTGCGGCAGCAACTCGTCGGGGATGCCGGGACCCGCGTCGACCACCGCCACCCGCGCGGTGCCCGATCCGGCGGCCAGCGTGACGGTGACCGCGGTGCCGGGCGGCGTGTGCGTGCGGGCGTTGGCGAGGAGGTTGGTGAGCACCTGGGTGAGCCGCGACGCGTCTCCGGCCACGGTGACGGGTTCTTCGGGGAGGTCGAGCTGCCACCGATGGTTCGGGCCTGCGGCGTGGGCGTCGCTCACGGCGTCGAGGACGAGCCGGGTGAGGTCGACGTCGGCGCGCTCCAGCGGCCGTCCGGCGTCGAGGCGGGCGAGCAGCAGCAGGTCCTCCACCAGCGCCGTCATCCGCTCGGCCTGGGAGGAGATACGCGACAGCGCGTGCGTCGCGTCCTCCGACAGCGGTCCGCGGCGGGTCAGCTCGGCGTAGCCACGGATCGCCGCGAGCGGGGTGCGCAGCTCGTGGCTGGCGTCCGCGACGAACTGGCGCAGCTGTGTCTCGCTGTCCTGGCGCGCCTCCAGCGCGGCGCCGACGTGGTCGAGCATGTGGTTGAGCGCGGCCCCGACCTGGCCGACCTCGGTGGCCGGGTCGGCGTCGGGCACGCGCTCGGCCAGCTCCACCTCGCCCCGGTCCAGCGGGAGCGTGCTGACCCGCCGGGCCGTGGCGGCGACGCGTTCCAGCGGCTCCAGCTCCCGACGCACCAGCACCGCGCCGATCACGCCCGCGATGGCCAGGGTGATCGCCGCGACGACCAGCTCGGTCGTCACGAGGTTGGTGACGGTCTGCTGGAGCTGGCCCTCGGGGAGACCGGTGACCTGCACGCCGCCGTCGAGACGGCGGCTGGCGACGACCCGATACGGACCGAGCGTCGGCAGGTCGAGCGTCATCGGACGGGCGCCGGGCGGCACCGCGAGCACGGGCGGAAGGTCGCTTTGCGGGAAGGCCCGGTCGTAGCCGCCTCGGGTGCGCACGCGGGCGTCGGCGACCTGGCCGTTCTGGACCGTGACCGAGATGAGATCCGGCGACGGGGGCGGTCCGCCCGGCGGGCTCTCGCCGACGGTGTCCGGCGGCCGGATCCGCCCGGGGCCGTTGCTGATCGAGAAGAGCTCGGTGTCCAACCGGGAGATCAGCGACTGCCGTACGGCCAGCGCCGTGACGAGCCCGATGACGATCGCCGCGGCGGCCAGCAGACGAGGGTGAGAGCGACCAGCCGCGTGCGCAGCGACCGCGCGCGGAGCATCTCTAGGCCCCCGGTTTGAGCACGTACCCCGCGCCGCGCACGGTGTGGATCATCGGCGCGCGCCCGGCGTCGATCTTCTTGCGCAGGTAGGAGATGTAGAGCTCGACGACGTTCGACTGGCCGCCGAAGTCGTAGTTCCACACCCGGTCGAGGATCTGGGCCTTGGACAGCACGCGCTTGGGGTTGCGCATGAGGAAGCGCAGCAGCTCGAACTCGGTGGCGGTGAGCTCGATGAGGTCGTCGGCGCGGCGGACCTCGTGGCTGTCCTCGTCGAGCACGAGGTCGCCGACGACGAGCTCGGAGCCCTGTCGCGCCGCCGCCATCCCGGAGCGGCGCAGCAGCCCGCGCAGGCGTGCGACCAACTCCTCGAGGCTGAACGGTTTCGTGACGTAGTCGTCGCCGCCCGCCGTGAGCCCGGCTACGCGATCCTCGACGGCGTCGCGCGCGGTGAGGAACAGCACGGGCATCTCGGGGGCGTCGGCGCGCATGCGGCGCAGCACCTCGAGGCCGTCGAAGTCGGGGAGCATGACGTCGAGCACCACGGCGTCGGGTCGGAACTCGCGGGCGACGCGCACCGCGGAGGCGCCGTCGGCCGCCGTCCGGACCTCCCAGCCCTCGTAGCGCAGGGCCATGGACAGCAGGTCGGAGAGGCTCGACTCGTCGTCGACGACGAGCACGCGGATGGCGCCGCCGTCGGGTCGACGCAGGCTTCGCTCGTCCATCGCGCCCGCCTGCACCTCCATCTGGGCCTGCTCCGCTGCCGCCATGGTAGCGATCGTGATCGCCGACGCTGTGCCGGAGATGGGCGAATCCTGTGCCTCTCCTGTGGAACCGCGGCGCTCCGGAATCCGTCTGCACTCCCGACAGCCCCGCCCGGAGGAGGAGAGATGGATACGACGTTCGACGGCTGGCCCGCCGAGGCGCCCGCGCTGCTGGCGGAGATCGCGGCGGACAACCGCGCCGACCGGTGGCCCGCGCTGCGCGAGCGACATGCCGCGCTGGTGCGCGGCCCGACCCTCGCGCTCGCCGCGGAACTGGCGGCGGAGTTCGGCCCGGTGCGGGTGTTCCGGCCGCACGTCACCCGGCGGTTTCGGCCCGACGCGCCGCCGTTGCGCGTCGACACCGGCGGGGTGGCCGGGTCGCCGGGCGGATGCGCGCTGGCGGTCGTGCTGTCGGCCGAGGCATTGACGGTCACGGCGGGCCACTGGCGGTTCGACCGCGACCAGCGGATCCGCTACCGGGCGGCGGTCGACGCCGCCGCGTCGGGCGAGGAGCTGGGCGGATTGTTGGCGCGGCTGGCCGCGGGCGGGTTCCCGCCCGATCCGGAGGGTGAGCTGCGGGCCACACCGCGGGGCTGGCGGGCGGACCACCCCCGGATCGGGTTGGCTCGGCGTCGCGGGCTGCAGGTCGTGCGTCGCTGGGAGCTCGGGCCGTGGCTGGCGACGCCGGAGCCGCTGGAGCGGGTCCGCGCGGCGTGGCGGGCGGCCGCGCCCCTGGTGGGGTGGCTGGAAGCGCACGTCGGCCCGGCCGCCGCCGCTGATGCCGAGGTCGGCCCGGCCACCGCCGGCGGCGAAGGGCCTGCCGCCGTCACCCCCGCCGACGCACAGGCCGGCCCGGCCACCGCCGGCGGCGAAGGGCCTGCCGCCGTCAGCCCCGCCGACGCACAGGCCGGCCCGGCCGCTGGTGGCGAGGTCGGGCCTGCCGCCGCCTCCGGCGGTCCGGCCCCTGCTGCCGAGGCCGATCCCGCGGTCAGCCGGGTGGGCCCGGCCGCCGCGACGTAGGCCGAGCCCGCCCTCGCCCGTCGGCGCTCCGGCCGTCAGCGGTCGCGCCAGTATCCGGTGGCGTAGACGAGGCGCCGATCGAAGCCGCGGTCGTCGATGAGGTGGCGGCGCAGGTCCCGCACGCACGCCGACTCGCCGGAGAGCCAGGCCTGCCCGCGGCCGGTGGGGAGGGTCGCGGCGCGCACGGCCGCGGTCAGCGGCTCACCCGCGTGGCGGCCGTCCCGATGCACCCACGTCACGGCGCCGGGCAGCGCCTGCTCCTCGGCGGCGTCGGCGACCTCGAGGAACGTCAGTGCCCGGGCGGGGTCGATCGCGTCGAGCACGGTCGCCACCGCGGGCAGGGCCGTCTCGTCGCCGATCACGACGTGGTAGTCGACGGTGTGGTCCGGCGCGTAGTGGCCCCCGGGCTCCGACACGCCGACCCATGCGCCCGGCTGCGCGGCCCTGGCCCACGCCGCGGCCGGGCCGTGGCCCGCGTGGAGCACGAAGTCGACGTCGAGCTCACCCGCGGCCGGGTCGAACCGGCGCACCGTGTACGTGCGGATGGTGGGCCGAGCCTCGCCCGAGGGCCAGACCGGGCCGCCGGTGCTCGCCCGTGGCACGGCGGGTCGCTCCTGGCCTGCCACCGGGAAGAACATCTTGATCCGGCGGTCCGGGCCGTCCCCGGCGAAGCCCGCCAGCTCGTCGCCCGCGAGGGTGACGCGGATCATCCCGGGCGTCACCCGCGCGCTGCGGCGCACCTGCAGGAGGCGGGGCGCGGTCGTCGTCACGCGCACGATTGTGCCGCGCCGCGGGCGACGGCCACCCGGCCCACCCGTGCCGCGGAAGTCGACCGCCCGGCCCACCCCCGCGCCGCCGGGGTGCGGGTGGGCCGACTTCGCACCCCTGACGTCACTTCGCACGGCGGCGGGTGCGAAGTGGCACGACGGGGTGCCAAGTCACCCGTCGGGTCCGGGGTGGCCACCGCGCGGGCCCCGGCCTGGGCACGTTGGGGCCGGGCCCGGGTGACCACCGCACGCGGGTGCCAGCTGGGCGGGTGGGGCCGGCTACCGGACCGTGGCCAGGCCCGTCCAGGCGAGGTCCATCAGGTATTCGGTCGCCTGCTCGGCCGTCACCGTCGGGTCGCCCGCCCGCCAGATCGCGAGCCGCTCGCACGCGCCAACGATGACGTGCGCCCACCCGGTCAATTGCTGCGCCGACGCATCCGGCGCCCAGGCCGCGAGCAGCCCGGCGATGAAGTCGGTCTGCTGCGCCCGGATGCCTTCCAGCGCCTCGCCCGCCACCGTCGACTCGGCGCACAGCAGCGACCACGCAGGCCGATTCTCGACGTACCGGAAGAACGCCAGCGTGCCCTGCCGCAGCATCTGCTCGGGGCTGTCGGCGGCGCCTGCCGCGGCGGTCGTCACCTCCAGCAGCTCGGCCCGCGCCCGGGCCAGGCACGCGAGCAGCAACCCCTCCTTGGACCCGAAGTGGGTGTAGACCACCGGTTTCGTCACCCCGACGCGCTCGGCGACGGCATCCATCGACGCGTTCTGGAACCCGCGCTCGGCGAACACAGCGAGCGCAGCGTCGAGGATCTGTCGCTCCCGCTCGGCGCGGGGGAGACGCGTCCTGGTCGGCACGGCGTGACCCTACCGCAGGTAAGTTACTCGTGGTAACTTACCGCCGGTAACCAACTTCGAGGAGGCCAGATGATCGACGTCGTGATCGTCGGGAGCGGGTTCGCGGGGCTCGGCGCCGCGGTCGCGCTGGCCGACGCGGGCCGCGACGACTTCCTGATTCTGGAGAAGGCCGCGAGCCTCGGCGGCACCTGGCGCGACAACACGTATCCCGGCTGCGCCTGCGACGTCCAGAGCCACCTCTACTCCTTCTCGTTCGCCCCCAACCCGCGCTGGACGCGCACGTTCGCCCGGCAACCCGAGATCCGCGCCTACCTGGAGCACGTCGCCGACCGCTACCGCCTGCGCGACCGCATCCGGTTCGGCGCGCACGTGACCGACGCGGAATGGGACGGCGCGGGCTGGGTGGTCGGCACCGCCGACGGCCAGGTCGTGCGGGCCCGCGCGCTCATCTGGGCCACCGGCCCGCTGCACCTGCCGCAGGTCCCCGAGATCGAGGGCCTCGACGCGTTCACCGGCACGGTGTTCCACTCCGCGCGCTGGAACCACGAGCAGGACCTGCGCGGCCGCCGCATCGCCGTGATCGGGACGGGGGCGAGCGCGATCCAGTTCGTGCCGCAGGTGCAGCCGCAGGCGGCACGGCTCACGCTGTTCCAACGCACGGCGCCGTGGGTGCTGCCCAAGCCCGACCGGCCCATCCCGGACGCCCTGCGCAGGCTCTACCGCACCGTGCCCGGCGCACAGAAGATTGCGCGGGCGCTGGTCTACGCGCGCAATGAGCTGCTCGTCGGCGGCTTCCGCAACCCGCGCCGGATGCGGGTGATCGAGCGCGTCGCCCGCGCCTACCTCGCCCGAGCGCTCGCGGGCCGTCCCGACCTGCTCGCCGCCGCCACCCCCGATTTCACGATCGGCTGCAAGCGGATCCTGCTCTCCAACGACTACTACCCGGCGCTGCGGCAGCCCAATGTCGAGGTCGTGACGTCGGCGATCGCCCGCGTCACCGCCACCGGTGTGGTGACGGCCGATGGCGTCGAGCACCCCGTCGACACGATCATCTTCGGCACGGGCTTCAAGGTCGGCGAGGGCATGGCCGACGGCGTGACGATCACCGGCCGGGACGGACGCAAGATCCACGACGTGTGGGCGGACGGCCCTGAGGCACTGCTGGGGACGACGGTTGCGGGCTTCCCCAACCTGTTCATGATGATCGGCCCCAACACCGGGCTGGGGCACAGCTCGATGGTCTACATGATCGAGTCGCAGACGCGGTACTTGCTGGATGCGCTGCGCACCGTCGACGCAGCGGGCGCGGTGGCCATCGACACCCGCCAGGATCGCCAGGACGCGTTCAACGCCGACCTGCAACGCCGGTTCGCGGGCTCGGTGTGGACGTCCGGAGGGTGCGCGAGCTGGTATCTCGACGCGCAGGGCCGCAACCGCACCCTCTGGCCGGGCTACACCTTCGACTTCCGCCGCCGCACCCGCCGCATCGACCCCGCCGACCACGAGCTGATCGGGTAGTACTGGGCGCGTGCTCGTCTACGCGATCGGTCTGACCACGCGCTTCCGGCGGATCACCGTGCGCGAGGGGATGCTCGTCGAGGGACCGGCCGGGTGGGGCGAGTTCTGCCCGTTCACCGAATACGACGACGCCGAGTGCGTGCCGTGGCTCGCGGCCGCAGTCGAGGCCGCGCAGGAGGGCTGGCCGGAGCCGGTGCGCGACCGGGTGCCGGTCAACGCGATTGTGCCCGCGGTATCGCCCGAGGAGGCGTACGCGCTGGTCAGGGCGTCGGGCTGCGGGACGGCGAAGGTGAAGGTCGCCGACGAGCCCGGCTCGCTGGACGCTGACGTCGAGCGGGTGGCGGCCGTACGGGATGCCCTCGGGCCCGACGGCGCGGTGCGGGTGGACGCCAACGCGGCGTGGGAGGTCGACGAGGCGGTGACGGCCATCCGCGCGCTGGACAAGGCCGCGGACGGGCTGGAATACGTCGAGCAGCCGTGCGCATCGCTGGCTGAGCTCGCCGCGGTGCGCAGGCGGGTGGACGTGCGGATTGCCGCCGACGAGTCGATCCGGCGCGCGGAGGATCCGCTGCGAGTGGCCGTGGCCGAGGCGGCCGACGTCGCCGTGCTCAAGTGCGCGCCGCTCGGCGGGGTGCGGCGCGCGCTCGCGGTGGCGGAAGCGTGCGGGCTGCCGTGCGTCGTGTCGTCGGCGTTGCAGACGAGCGTCGGGCTCGCGGCCGAGATCGCGCTGGCCGGAGCGTTGCCGCAGCTGCCGTTCGCGTGCGGGCTGGGCACCGGCGCGCTGTTCACGGCCGATGTGGTGGCCCGCCCGCTCGTGCCGGTGGACGGCTGGCTCCCGGTTCCCCGGCAGGCGCCCGTGCCCGTGCCCGACCCCGCGTGGGCGGCGCCTGCGGACAGGGCGGCGTGGTGGGCGGCGCGCTACGTCCGCGTCCGCGCCCTCGCGTGACGGCGGGCGCTCACCCACACCGGCCTGTCGCGGCATCGGCGTGCCCGCCCGGCCGGTGATTCCCGACGCGCGCCGTTCCGTGATCGCCGGTTCGGCGCGAATGTGGCCGAATATGGCCGCTTTTGCACCGAACCGGTGATCGTGGGTCGGTGGGTCGTGGGTCGTGGACCGGTGGGCCGGTGGGCTGCGGGTGGCGGGGGCGCGGGCCGGGTAGCGTGCCGCGGGTGGCGGTAGTCGTCGTCGGGGCGGGGATCGCGGGGATCGCGTGCGCGCGCGAGCTGGCCGCCGCGGGGGTGGCGGTGCGGGTGCTGGAGCGCGCGCGGACTGTCGGTGGGCGGATGGCGAGCCGCCGCCTGCACGGACGGCCGGTCGACCTCGGCGCCGCCTACTTCACCGTCTCCGACCCGGAGTTCGCGCAGGTCGTCGAGGGATGGCGGGCCGCGGGGCTGGCCCGGCCGTGGACCGACACGCTCGCCGTCCTCGCAGGCGGCACCCGCGAAGCCGCGCCCGGCCCGATGCGGTGGGCCGCGCCCGGCGGCCTGCGGAGCCTCGTCGCGGCGCTGGCCGACGGCCTGGACGTGACGCTGCAGCACCAGGTGCGCCACGTCGGCCCCGGCCCGCTCGTCGACGGCGAGCCCGCCGACGCCGTCGTGCTCGCCATGCCCGATCCCCAGGCCGCCCGCCTGCTCGATCCCGTACCCGAGCCGCTCGCCGAACGACGCTGGAACCCGGTCATCGCGGTCGCCGCGGGCTGGGCCGAGCGCACGTGGGACCCGCTCCCGGCCGCCTTCGTCAACGACCACCCCGTGCTGGCGCTGGTCGCCGACGACGGGGCGCGCCGCGGCGACGACGCCCCCGTCCTCGTCGCGCACACGACGGCCGCGCAGGCCGCCGCCCACGACGCCGACCCGGACGGCGCGATCCCGCCGGTGCTCGACGCGCTGCACGAGCTGCTCGGCGTCGACGCTCCGCAATGGACCTACGCCCACCGGTGGCGGTTCGCCGCTCCCGCCGCGCAGCGGACCGCGACGTTCTGGTTCGACGGCGGCATCGGGCTCGCCTGCGACGCCTGGGGCCGCTCGCGGGTCGAGGCCGCGTGGCGCTCGGGGACCGATCTCGCCCGCGCGATCGCAGCCGGGTGAGCTCGGGAGGGTTACCGTCATCGGCATGACCGCGCCGGAGCGTCTTCTCGCCGACCTTCCGCCGGACCGGGTCGTCACCGACCCCGACGTTCTGGCCGCCTACTCCCGCGACGACGCCGCGTGGGCCGAGGCCGGGCAGCCCATCGCCCTCGTCCGGCCGACCGGCACCGCCGAGGTGGCCGCCGTCGTCACCGCATGCGCGACGGCGGGCGTCCCGATCGTCCCGCGCGGCGCGGGCACTGGGCTCTCGGGCGGCGCCAACGCCATCGACGGGTGCGTGGTGCTCTCCTTGGAGCGGATGGACACGATCGTCGAGATCAACTCCGCGGAGCGGCTCGCGGTCGTCCAGCCGGGTGTGGTCAACGACCACCTGCGGGCGGCCGCCGCCGAGCAGGGGCTCTGGTATCCGCCGGATCCGGGGAGCGCGCCGTGGTCGACGATCGGCGGCAACGTCGCCACGAACGCGGGCGGGCTGTGCTGCGTCAAGTACGGGGTGACGCGCGACTACGTGCTCGCCCTCGAGATCGTCACCGCCGCGGGCGAGGTCGTACGGGTAGGGCGGCGCACCGCCAAGGGTGTGGCGGGCTACGACCTGGCCGGGCTGATGGTCGGGTCGGAGGGCACGCTCGCGGTGATCACCGAGGTCACCGTGCGGCTGCGGCCGCTCCGCACCGCCCCGATGCGCACGGTCGTGGGGTTTTTCGACACGCTGTCCGCGGCCGGTGACGCCGTCGCCCGCGTCACGGCGGCCGGGCTGCAGCCCGCGGCGTTCGAGCTGATCGACCGGGCCTGCCTGCGCGCGGTCAACGCGTGGAAGAACATGGGTCTTCCCGAGGACGCCGCCGCCCTGCTGCTCGCCCAGACCGATCTGCCCGAGCCCGCGGGCGAGCAGGAAGCGCACGCGATCCACGCCTGCTTCGTCGCCGCGCAGGCGTCCGAGGCGATGGTGTCCACCGACCCGGTCGAGGCCGAGGCGCTGTTCGACGCCCGGCGGCTGGCGGGCCCGGCCCTGCTCTGGGAGCACGAGGACGCGGTGCTCACCGAGGATGTCTGCCTGCCCCGCGGCAAGCTCGCCGAGATGCTCGCGCTGATCGACAAGATCGCCGTCACGCACGACACCCCGATCGCCACCATCGCCCACGCGGGCGACGGCAACCTGCATCCCTGCCTGGTCGCCCCGAACGGCGACGACGCCGCCCGCGTCCGTGCGCTCGCCGCGTTCGACGCGATCATCGACACCGCGCTGGACCTGGGCGGCACGGTGACCGGCGAGCACGGCGTCGGGTTGCTCAAACGGTCGGGCATGCGCCGCGAGGTCGGACCGGTCTCGCTCGCGATGCAGCGCGCGATCAAGACCGCCCTCGACCCGAAGGGCATCCTCAACCCGGGCAAGGTGATCGGGTGAGCCGCCTGCTGCCCCTCGAACCGTCCGACAAGGTCGCGCTGCGCTTCGGGCCGCCCGGTGACGCCGTCGAGCTGACCTACCGCGAGCTGGCCGGGGCGGCGGGCGCGCTCGTGCCCCGGATCGTCGGATGCACGCGGGTGGCCGTGCATGCGACGCCGACGATCCACACCGTGGTCGGCGTGGTCGCCGCGCTGCTCGCTGGCGTGCCCTTCGTGCCGCTCAACCCCAAGTTGGGCGAGCGCGACCGCGCGCATGAGCTCGCGGACGCCGCACCCGAGCGAGTGCTCGCCGCCCCCGGCGCCGAGGTGCCGTTCGACCTGCCGCGGATCGATGTCGACCTGTCCGCCGACGGCAGCGTGCCGCCCGAGCCCGCCGCAGGCGACCCGGCCTTGGTGATCTACACCTCCGGCACCACCGGCATGCCCAAGGGCGCCGTGCTCTCCCGGCGGGCCGTCGCGGCCAACCTCGACGCGCTTGCCGCCGCCTGGGCGTGGACGGGCGACGACCTGCTCGCCCACGCCCTCCCGCTCTTCCACGTCCACGGGCTGGTGCTGGGCGTGCTCGGCCCGCTGCGCCGCGGCGGCACCCTGCACCACCTGGGCGCGCTCGACGCCCGCGCGCTCGCCGCGTCCGGCGCGACCCTCGTTTTCGGCGTCCCCACCCAGTACCACCGCCTCGCCGACCAGCTCGAAGGCGATCCCGAAGCGGCCGCCGCGATCGGCCGCACCCGGCTGCTCGTGTCCGGCTCGGCGGCGCTCACCGCGGTCGACCACGAGCGCCTGCGCAAGCTCACCGGCCTGGCCGTCCGCGAGCGCTACGGCATGACCGAGACCCTCATCCTCACCGCCGCCCGCGCGTCCGACGAGCCCGAGCCCGGCACCGTCGGACCCCCGGTGGACGGCACCGAGGTGCGGATCATCGGCGACGGCGAGATGGGGCCGGTCGAGGTCCGCGGCCCCAGCCTCTTCGACGGCTACCTCAACCGCCCGGACGCCACGGCCGCCGCCCGCACGCCGGACGGCTGGTTCGCCACCGGGGACATCGGCCGCTGGAGTGCGTCGGGCGCGCTCGCGATCGTCGGCCGCAGCGCCACCGACCTGATCAAGTCGGGCGGCTACAAGATCGGCGCAGGGGAGATCGAGAACGCGCTGCTGGAGCACGCGGGCGTCGCGGAGGCCGCCGTGATCGGGGTGCCCGACGATGATCTCGGCGAACGGATCGTCGCGCACGTCGTCCCGGCCGGGGAGGCGCCCACGGAGCGCGAGCTGATCGACCACGTCGCCACGCTGCTCGCCCCGCACAAGCGCCCGCGGCAGATCCGGTTCACCGACGCGCTGCCCCGCAACGACATGGGCAAAGTCGTCAAGACCCGGCTGCCCCGGGAGTGATTGGGCGCACCGGCGACGGGGCACCCACGAGCATGGCCGATACCGCAACCCGCTCTGCCCGTACGTTCCGCGGACCGGGGGGCGCCGCGCTGCCGAATCTCGCGGGCCTGCCCGGTGTCGTCCGGCTGGACTCCGCACTCCCCGAGGTGATCGAGACCGAACGTTTCGACACCGGCGACCGCAGGCTGGCCGCGGCGGGCATCACGCTCGGGCTGCACCGCACCCCGGACGCGCCTGCCCAGTGGCGGCTGGATCTGCCCGACGAGACCCTCCGCGTGCCCGCGGGCGAGAGCCCACGCCCGGACGTCCCCGACGAGCTGGCCGAGCTCGTCCGCGCCGCCGCGCGGGAGCGCACCCTGCGCCCGGTGGGCCACGTCCGCACGGTGCGCACGCGAAGCCGGCTGCTCGGCGACGACGACCGGCCGTTGGCCACGCTCGTCCACGACGAGGTGACGGTCGCGACGATGGGCCGCCGCGCCGACGTCCGGGGATGGACCGAGATCGACCTGGTTCCGGGCGAGGGCGGCGACGGGCTCGTCGACGGTCTCGCCGCCCGCATCGGTGAGACCGGCATGCGCTCCGGTGCGCGCGCCGCCGCGGCCGAGCTCGACCGGATGCTCCGGCCCGCCCCGCGGCGGCGCAGCGGCCGGAAGGGATCGGCGGGGGCGGTGCTCATGGACTACATCGGCCGCCAGGCCGACCGCATCGCGGCCGAGGAACTGCGGGTCCGCCGCGACGCGCCCGACGCCATCCACCAGATGCGGGTCGCCGCGCGCCGCCTGCGCAGCGCGCTCACCGCGCACCGCAGGGTGCTGGACCGGCGGCGCACCGACCCGGTCGCCCGCGCCCTGCGCGACCTCGGGCGGCGCCTCGCGCCCGCGCGTGACGCCGAGGTGCTGCGCCAGCGCATCGACGCCGACCTCGCCGCGCTGCCGCCCGAGCTGCTGCTGGGGCCCGTCCGGGCCGAAGCGACCCGGCACTTCGCCCGGGTCGAGGCCGAGGCCAGGGCCGCGGTGCTGGCCGCACTCGACAGCCCCGAGCATCACGCGCTGCGCAACGCGCTCGACGACCTTCTCGACCGTCCGCCGCTGAACCGCCGAGCACGCCGTCCCGCGCGGAAGGCGCTGCGCCCCCGCCGCACCGCCCGCAGGGTGCGGCGCGCGATGACCGCCGCGCTCGACGGCGGCGGCGATACCGCGCTGCACACCGCCCGCAAGGCCGCCAAGCGGCTGCGCTACGCCACCGAGGTGATCGACGCGCGGCCCCGCGGGCTGAAGGCGCTGCAGAAGGCGCTCGGTCGCCACCAGGACGTGATCGTCGCCCGGCCGGTGCTGCGTGAGCTGGGCGCGTCCGCGGAGAACGGCTTCAGCTTCGGCCTGCTGTACAGCCAGGGCGACGCCCGGGCCGCCGCGATCGAGGCCGAGCTGCCCGCGCTGTGGAAGCGGGCCCGCGCCAAGCTCGGGTGACATGCCACGATCGGGCCGTGGATGCCTCCCGCGACCCGATCGCCGACCTGCGCCGCATCGCGTTCCTCCTGGAGCGGGCGCACGAGTCGACCTACCGGGTGCGCGCGTTCCGCGGCGCCATCGTCGCCCTCGCCCGGCGCGATCCCGACGAGGTGGCCCGGCTCGCGGCGGCGGGTGACCTGAAGCGGCTCAAGGGCGTCGGCGACGTCACCGCCCGCTGCGTCGTCGAGTCGCTGCGCGGCGAGGTGCCCGCCTACCTGCAGCGACTGGAGGAAGAGGCCCCCGAGCCGGTCGACGCCGCCACGGAAGGGCTGCTCTCCGCGTTGCGCGGCGACTGCCACAGCCATACCGACGCCTCCGACGGCGGCTCGCCGCTCGCGGAGATGGCGGCGACGGCCCGCGGGCTCGGACACGAGTATCTGGTGGTCACCGACCACTCGCCGCGGCTGACCGTCGCCAACGGCCTCTCGGCCACGCGGCTGCGCGCCCAGCTCGACCAGATCGCGGAGCTGAACGCGGCCCTCGGCCCGGGGTTTCGCGTCCTGACCGGCATCGAGGTGGACATCAACGAGGACGGCTCGCTCGACCAGGACCCGGATCTGCTCGCCGAGCTGGACCTCGTCGTCGCCTCCGTGCACTCGAAGCTGCGGATGCCGGGCGTGGAGATGACCGAGCGGATGCTCACGGCGATCGCGAACCCGCTGGTCGACGTCCTTGGCCACTGCACGGGCCGGATGGTCACGGGCAACCGGAAGCGGCCCGAGTCGCAGTTCGCCGCCGACGCCGTGTTCGCCGCCTGCGCGGAATACGGCGTGGCCGTCGAGATCAACTCCCGGCCGGAGCGGCTCGATCCCCCGAAGCGGCTGCTGCGCCAGGCCCTCGAAGCGGGCTGTGTGTTCACGATCGACACCGACGCGCACGCGCCCGGGCAGCTCGACTGGCTGCGCAACGGGTGCGAGCGGGCCGTCGTCTGCGCGGTGCCGCCCGAGCGGGTGCTCAACACGTGGCCGGTCGACGCGTTGCTCGCCGCCACCCGGACGGGTGGCTGATCTCGCGCGGCGCGACCGACCCCGCTGAGATGTGTGCGGGCGGCGGGTGGCGAATGGGTCTGGGGCCGTCACCCGCCGCCCCAAGCAGCTGTGCGACCTACCCGCCGACCACCCGGGCGCGGGCGGCGAGGTCGTCGCGGGTGGGCGGGTCGGCCCCGCGGCGCGAGCAGGTGATCGCGGCGGCGAGGGCGGCCTGGTCGAGCAGCGCCTTCAGCGTGGGCTCGTCGACCGCGCGCAGGGCGGGCCGGGCTTCTGCGCCGAGCAGCCCGCGCTCGTGCAGACCCGCCAGGAGCGCGCCGGAGAACGTGTCGCCCGCCCCGACCGTGTCGATCACCGTGACGAGCACGCCCGGCCGCCGCACCCGCAGCCCGTTGACGGTGCCCGCCAGCACGCCGTCGCCGCCCAGCGTGATCGCGACGATCGCCGGCCCGCGGCCGAGCCAGTCTTCGACGATCTCCTCGGGTGTCGCGTCGGGGGAAAGCCAGGCGAGGTCCTCGGAGCTGACCTTCACGACGTCGGCGGTGGCCAGCAGCTCGTGCACCCCGGCGAGGACGTGGGCGGGGTCGCCCATGAGCATGGGGCGGCAGTTGGGGTCGTAGCTGATCGTCGCGGTGGCCGCGGCCTTGGCCATCAGCTCGCGCAGGACGGCGGCGCCGGGCGGCATCGTGAGCGCCAGGGACCCGGAGTGCAGCGCGACGACCGGGCCGTCCAGCGCGCCCTTCAGCTCCTCGGCCGTCCACTGCCAGTCGGCCGTGCCCGCGATCCGGAAGTCGTAGTTCGGCACGCCGTCCGCGCCGAGCGCGACCATCGCCATCGACGTCTGCTCGGTGGCCGGTACGACGTGGGTGAGGTCGACGTTGTTGGCCGCCAGGTGCTCCCGGAGGCGACGGCCGAGCATGTCGTCCGCAATGCGGGCGAGCATCCGCGTGGGCACGCCGAGCCGGGCGAGCCCGACGGCCACGTTCGCCGAGCTTCCGCCGGGACGGGCCTCGAAGTACTCCGACACCGGCGCCGGGACGAGATCGACCAACGCCTCGCCCGCCACGGCGACGATGCCCTGATGGCCGGGCTCCAGCCCCGCACGGCCAAGCCGACCGCCGCCTGCGACGTGGCCTTCATCTCCCATGTGGGTCGGTGTACCGATGACCCGCTCCCCTCCTCGGGACGAGGCCCGCGCGCCCGTCGTGTCTATCGTGTCGGGCCGCGGTGCCGCGCGCCAGAGCGGCCCGGCGTCACGATCAACGCTCGGGTCCCACCGCGACTTCGCACGGCACTTCGCACCCCGTCTGCGCCACGGGAGCAGGCGCGACGGGGTGCGAAGTGCCCGGGTAGGCCGCGCGCCGCCGCCCAACCGGAGCGAGCCGGGTGGCGGGCGCGGCCGGGTCAGTTGGTCGCAGTGGCCTTCTTGCCCGACGGGGCCACCGCGAACCACGTCTTGCCGACACCTTGGCCCGCGGTGTCACCCGCCTGCTTGTCGCCGCCGAACCGGTACACCGGCCAGCCGCCGATCGTGAGCTGCAGCGCGCCGTCGGCGCGCTTGACCGTGCCCACGGCGGCCCGGTCCACGCCGTCGAGCTGCACGTCCTTCACCGCCTCCGCAGAGGTGACGACCACCGGCGGCCACTGCGCGGCGCAGGCCCCGTTGCAGTTGGACTTCGACGGCTTGGGCTTGTCCTTGTCGAAGCGGTAGAGGGTGAAGCCGGTTCCGTCGACGACGACGGTGCCGAGCGCGTCGGTCGGGCTCGCGGTCAGCGCAGGCCCGGCGGGCGCGAGCGGGGCGACGGGCACCGGCGCCGATGCGGCGGCGGGCGCGGGGGAGGGCGTGCCCGCGAGTGTGCTGGTCGTCCCGCACGCGCCGAGCGAGACGGCGGCCGCGGCGGCCAGCGCGACGAGGGGCAGCACACGAGTGCGGATCATGAGGTCCTCCGGGATGCGTCCGGGCGGCCTGCCCGGGGCTTGCCGCCTTCACGGCTACGGGTACGGGTCCGGTTCACCGCCCGGTGATGCGACGATCGCGCCATGGCTCTCCGGCAGCCCCTGCTGCACGACCTGGCGGTCACGCTCCGTGCTCCCACGGTCTGCCTCTCCGGCCC
This sequence comes from uncultured Actinomycetota bacterium, assembly GCA_963739465.1. Taxonomy (GTDB): domain Bacteria; phylum Actinomycetota; class Actinomycetes; order Mycobacteriales; family Pseudonocardiaceae; genus Pseudonocardia. Next base: position 343,618 of record CAVUAS010000012.1, on the reverse strand, counting down.
CGACGGCCAGCTCCGCGGCACCGGCACGCAGGGCGTGCTGTGCGCCGACGTCCGCGTGTTGACCCGGGCGGTGATCACGGTCGACGGGGTCGAGCCGGAGCCGATCGGGCACGGCGCCACCAGCGCGTCCACGGAGCAGTTCGTGGGGATCCTGCGCGGCGTCGGCGCCCCCGACGCCGATCCGACGATCTGGCTCCGCCGCGACCGCACGGTGCTCCCCGACGGCCTTCACGAGACGTTCACGCTGGTCAACCGGTCCGATCAGGTGGTGATCGCCGAGCTGCGGCTGGACGTCGACGCCGACTTCGCACCCATCGAGACGATCAAGTGGGGCGACCCGGTGCCGACGAGCTCGCCGGGGGTCACCGTGACGATCGACGCCCCCGACGCACGGCCGTGCGAGCCGGGCTTCCCCCGGGTGCTGCGCTGGCCGCTCACGGTGCCCGCCCGTGCGGAGGCGTCGCGCGGCTGGTCACTGTCCGTGCACGACACCGGCGCCGTCGTCGCCCCCGCGACCATGCGGCTCAGCCGACCGAGCGCTGTCCGAGCCGACGACCCGCGCCTCGCCGCCCTGCTGGACCGCGCCCTCGCCGACGTGGACGCGCTGCTGCTCACCGAGCCCGGCCGGCCCGACGACGTGTTCGCGGGGGCGGGCGCGCCCTGGTACCTGACGCTCTTCGGCCGCGACTCCCTGTGGGCGGCCACGCTCCTCCTCCCGTACGACATCGCGCCCGCGGGCGGCACGCTGCGCACGCTCGCCCGGGCGCAGGGCCGCACCACCGACCCGACCACCGGCGAGGAGCCGGGCAAGATCCTGCACGAGCGACGCCGCGCCGCGACCCCGTCGGAGGAGCGCCTGCCGCCGCTCTACTACGGCACGATCGACGCGACGCCGCTGTGGGTCTGCCTGCTGCGCGACGCGTGGCGCTGGGGCCTGCCCGCCGAGGAGGTGCGCGCCCTGCTGCCGCACCTGGAGGCGGCGCTGGGCTGGATCGGCCGCCACGGGGACCGCTTCGTCGCCTACCACAACCCGTCCGGGCGTGGCCTGGCCAACCAGGGCTGGAAGGACTCGACCGACGCCGTCCGGTTCGCCGACGGGCGGCGCGCCACGGGCCCGGTCGCGCTGGTCGAGGTGCAGGGCTACGTCCACGAGGCCGCGCTCGCGGGCGCCGAGCTGTTGGACGCGTTCGGCCACGACGGCGCGGCGACCTGGCGGGCCTACGCGGCTCACCTCGCCGCCCGCTTCCGTGAGCACTTCTGGGTGGCCGACGCCGACGGCCGGTTCCCGGCGCTCGCGCTCGACGGCACCGGCGCCGAAGTGGACGCGCCGACCAGCAACATCGGCCACCTCCTCGGCACCGGCCTCCTCGAGGACGTGGAGAGCGCGCTCGTCGCGGACAGGCTCCTCGGGCCGGATCTGGCCAGCGGGTATGGGCTGCGCACGATGTCGCGCCGGGCGGGCGGCTATTCGCCGCTGTCGTACCACTGCGGATCCGTGTGGCCGCACGACACGGCGCTCGTGGTCCGCGGCCTGTCCCGGGCGGGCCACGCGAACGCCGCGGCGAATCTGGCCGGTCAGCTCCTCGCGGCGGCCGACGCGTTCGACCGACGCCTCCCGGAGCTGTTCGCGGGCTTCGGCGCCGACGAGGTCGCCGCGCCCGTGGCCTACCCGGCCTCCTGCCGTCCGCAGGCGTGGGCGGCGGCCGCCGCGGTCGAGCTGCTGCGGGTGGTCCTGGGCCTCACCGTGGACGTCCCGGGCCGCGTCGTGACGCTCCGGCCGCCCACCCCGAGCCCGGTCGGTGCCGTCGAGGTGCGCGGACTGCCCGTCGGAGCCGGGCACCTGGACGTCACGCTCGACCGCGACGGCCGCGTGACCCACGTCCTCGCCCCGCCCGGATTCCGCGTGCAGACGCCGTGATCACCGGGTTCGGCGCATATCCCGGCCAGATCGGGCCGCTTCCGCGCCGAACCGGTGATCAGGAGCCGAGGGGGAGGGTGACGAGGTCGACCAGCCGGGGCCGTCCCGGCGCCGAGCGGTCCGCGACCAGCGCGACTGCGTGGGCGCACCACGTCCCGTCGACCGGCTCGCCCGCCACGTCGGCCGGGACGCGGCCGCGTGCGAGCACGAGCGCGCCCTGGTAGGGCTGGGGATGGGTCACCGGGACGAGATGCTCGGTGGCGGCGAACACCTCGTCGGAGAGCTCGTCGAGCCCGGCGACCGGGGCGTAGAGCCACTGCCTGTCGGGCCGGACGGTCGCGGGGCCGAGCACGCACCTCGGGGCGGGAGCGCCGTCGAGCGCGGCGGCCAGCGCGTCACCGAGCGGACCGACGAGCCGCTCCGGCACGTGTCCGAGCGGCCGGACCTTGACGATCCACTGCTCGGGCACCGACCAGTTCAGCCCGGGACGCGCCGCGCGGGGGAGGGCGGCGATCCGGTCGAGGATCACCCGCGGCGGCCGTACCGAGACCGACAGCCGGGTCACGCGCCGGTCGCCGCGTCGTCGCGGTCGATGAGCTCGAGGTCCTTGGAACTGATCGTGTTCGTCGCGATCAACTCCTTGATCAGGTTGTGCTTGAGGACGTCGCCGGAGCCGCCCACCTCGGGCTGGATGATCCCGGGCACCCCGCACGCCGCGAGCCGCAGCCGCAGGGCGCGCACCCGGAGCTCCACCCGCTTGTCCGTCCACCTGCGACCGGGGTCGATCTCGGCCATCAGCTCGGCCGCCTGCTGCCACGTGGCGGGCTGTGCCCCGGGCTGGTTGCGCAGGTAGGCCTGGGCGAGCACGACGACGGCCAGCCGCTCCTCCCGCTGCAGGTCCCACGCGCGGACCGGCCGGGTCTGGTCGCCGTGGCGTGGCGTCATCCCCGCCTCCGGCCCCTCCACCAGCACCTCGACCAGGTGCAGCCGCCCTCGTGAGCCCTCCACGAGCAGCGAGGTGTAGCCGTCCGGCAGCGGAACCGGCTCGTCGTGCGCCGTGAGCAGCCGTGACTCGCCGATGCGGATCGCCAGGATGCCGGTGTTGCGCAGCCACCAGCGGCCCGCGGAGTAGGTCAGGGTGCCGTGCTTGCGGCTGACGGTCGGGTCGTCCTCGCCGACGCACAGGTGCACCTCGGGTCGGTTGCGTCCGAAGAGGAGCTCCCGGCCCTCCTTGGGCGGCATCGCCACGGCGTCGCCGACCGCGTGGACGAACACCGTGCCCGGCACGGGCGGCGCCGGGCGCCGCGTTCGGGGCGGGGGTGGCACGCCGGTCCTCCTTCCTCATCCATTCGGACGGCCCATCGTGCCCGTACGCCGCCGCGGTCGGCTACCCGAAGGCACGGGACCCCTCCCGGCTCGGACGGTGTAGACGTAGGTCACACACGGAAGGGGGAACGGATGGCCACCGACGGTGCTGCGCTGGCCGCCGAGCTGGCCGCGCGCGTCGACGCGGAGGCCCGGATGGCGGCGGCGCTCGTCGAGCTGGAGCGCCATCCGGAGCTCGCCGCGGGCACCTGCACCGGCGTCACCGCCGAGCGGTGGACGGCCGCGAGCGCGACCCTGGCCGGCCTGTGGGCGGACTTCGCGATCTACCGGGGCGTGCTCGACGACGCCCGTGCCCGGCCCGCCGAGCGCCGTCGCCTGTTGCGCGAGGCCGCCGTCGAGTGGGGCGACGGTGAGACGATCACGCTCGATGCGCTGGCGGCTCGGATGAACATCGCGTTGCGCGAGGTCGGCGACGTCGTCACGGCCTGCGACGCCACCCATCGTGCGGTCTTCGCCGCGCTGGCGCCGCTCGCGGACCGGGCCCGCGCCGCACTGGCGGTGGCCCGCGAGCTCGACCCGGAGGGCGCCACCGCCGCCCGGCTCGCGGGCGCTTTGGCCGACGTCGAACGGGCCCTGGTCCATGATCCGCTGGCGTTCGCCGACCGGCCCGTCGAGGACGCACTGGCCCCGCTCGCCGACGCGCTCGAGCCCGTGACGAGGCGCTGCGCGGAGCTTGTCGCCGTGCGCGGCGGGTGGGAGACGGGGCTCGCCGACCTGGAGACGGCGCTCACCGCGGCGGAGGCTCTGCGCGCCGACGCACAGCGGGCAGGCCGTCGGGCCCGGGAGCTGATCGCGGGCGCCGACCCGACGCCCCCGGACCAGCTGCCGCCGCTGCGGGAGCGGCTCGCGGCGCTGCCCCGGATTCCGGGCTGGCCCGCCCGGGCCGCCGCGGTGCAGGATCTGTGGGCCGCCGTAGCGGACACGACGGCCGCGCTGCACATCGCCGCGGACGCGGCCGCCGGGCTCGTGGACCGACGCGGCGAACTGCGTGGCCGGTTCGAGGCCTACCGGGCCAAGGCGACGCGGCTCGGCGTGGCCGAGCGGCCGGAAGTGCTCGCGGCGGGCGACCGGGTGCGCGATCTCCTGTGGACCCGGCCGTGCGACCTCGCGGCGGCAACGGTGGCGGTGGTCGAGTACCAGCGGCTGATCCGGGACGGAGGATGACGGTCGTGAGCACCAGCGTGGCGTGCGCCCGCCCCGGTTGCGGCGGCGTCATCGACGACGGCTTCTGCGACGAGTGCGGCCACCCGCCCGCCGTCGTCGCACCGTCCGCCGCCGCGCCCGACCCCGCCGCCGGACTTCGGGCTGCGTCGGGGCCTGCCGCGGGCCTTGATGAAGGGTCAGGACCCGCCACCGCGACCGCCGGGCCGCCGACCGCCGCGTCGGGCCCCGGCACCGCGGCCACCGGGCCGCCGACGGCCGCCTCCCCGGGTCCGGGCACCGCCGCGGCAGGCCCGCCCACCGCGGCCGGAAAGCGGCCGCGTTCGCCGTCGGCCCAGGCGGCGCGCTGGGCGGAGGGCACCCGGCAGGCGGGCGCCAGCCGGGGCAGCGGCCGATCCGGGCGCGGCGGAAGTGCCACGACGTCGCCCGGCTCGGCGCGGGGCAGGCTCGGCGCGGGTCTCGTCGATGTGCCCGCGGTGCCGCGCGTCGACCCCGTCTCCGCCCTGATGACCGACCCGCAGGTGCCCGAGGACCGCCGGTTCTGCCGCAAGTGCGGCCATCCCGTCGGCCGCCGCCGCGGCGATCGCCCCGGTCGCGCCGAAGGCTTCTGCCCCGAGGACGGCGAGCGGTTCTCGTTCCTGCCGAAGCTGGCCCCCGGCACCCTCGTCGCGGGCCAGTACGAGGTCCGCGGCTGCCTCGCCCACGGCGGCCTCGGCTGGATCTACCTCGCCACCGACCGCAACGTCGACAACCGCTGGGTGGTGCTCAAGGGCCTGCTCGACGCCGACGCCCCTGAGACCGCAGGGATCGTCGACGTCGAGAAGCGCTTCCTCGCCACGGTCGACCACCCCGGCATCGTCTCGATCCACAACTTCGTCGAGCACCACGACCGCGCGGGCAACCCGATGGGCTTCATCGTCATGGAGTACGTCGGCGGCTCCTCGCTCAAGCAGATCATGGAGGCCCGACGCCGCGACGACGGCACCCTCGAGCCGCTCCCGGTGCCGCAGGCGATCGCGTACGCGCTGGAGGTGTTGCCCGCGCTGGGCTACCTGCACGGGCAGGGCCTGGCCTACTGCGACTTCAAGCCCGACAACGTCATCCAGTACGACCGCCAACTCAAGCTCATCGACCTCGGCGCGGTGATCCACCTCGACGACGAGGACAGCCCCATCTACGGCACGGTCGGCTACCAGGCCCCCGAGATCGCCACGCACGGCCCGTCGCCCGCCTCGGACATCCACACGGTCGGGCGCACGCTCGCCGTACTCGCCCTCGGCATCGGTCCCGCGCACCGCGGCGCGCCGAGCCCGCTGCCCGACGACCACCCCGTGCTCGGCCGCTACGCGTCGTTCCACCGCCTGCTGCTCCGCGCGACCGACCCCGACCCGTACGCCCGCTTCGGCTCTACCGACGAGTTCGCCGACCAGCTCGCGGGTGTGCTGCGCGAGGTGCTAGCGCTGGAGGACGGGCAGGCCCGGCCCGCCATGTCCACTGTGTTCTCCGCCCCGCGCGGCGCGTTCGCCGCGGACCTCCTCGGCGCGGCCGATCCGGGACGCCCGGATCCGGCCCGGGTGGCCGCGGCCCTGCCGATGCCGCTGGTGGATCCCGCCGACCCGGCCGCCGCGCAGCTCGCCGCCGCGAGCCGCGAGCAGGTGCGGCGGCTCGCCGCGACGATGCCACAGCCCGGCCCCGAGGTGCGCCTCGCCCTGGCCAGAGCCGAGCTCGCCGCGGGCGATCCGGCCGCCGCGCTCGTGGAGCTCGACGCGCTGGCCGCCGACGACGCAGGCGATGCCGACGACTGGCGCATCGACTGGTACCGAGGGGTCGCGGCGCTCTTCACCGCCCCCGCCGGCGCCGCGGCCGCGTTCGACCGCGCCTACCTCGCCTTCCCCGGCGAGCAGGCCCCGAAGCTCGCGCTCGCCGTCGCCGCGGAGTGCGCGGGCGACGACGACCACGCCCACCGCTACTACGCCCTCCTCACGCGGATCGAGCCGAGCCTGACCGACGCCGCGTTCGGGCTTGCCCGCACGGCGCTGCGGGCGGGGGACCGGGCCACCGCCGTCCAGGCGCTCGATGCCGTGCCCGACACGTCCAGCAAGCATGTCGCCGCCCAGCTCGCGGCCATCGACGCGACGCTCGCCGGGCGCACCGGCGCCGAGATCGGCGACTCCGACCTGCGGGCGGCCGCGGCCCGCGTGTCGGGCCTGCCGCTGGACCCGGGCACCGCGGAGCACGTGCGCGCGGCGCTGTTCACCGCGGCCGTCGAGCTGGTGACCGCGAACGGCAGCCACCGGGGCGGCGCACCGCTGCTGGGCCACCCGTGGCAGGAGCGCGAGCTGCGCCTGGCGTTGGAGCGCTCCCTGCGTACGTCGGCGCGGCTCACCACGGACGTGGCCGAGCGCATCGTTCTGGTCGACCGCGCCAACGCGGCGCGCCCCCGGACCTGGACGTGAGCCCGCCATGACCCCCGACGCGATCGTGACCTGCCCGGTCTGCCGCGAACCCGCCCCCGCGGTCACCGACCGGTTCTGCGAGCTCTGCGGTGCCCAGCTGCGCCCGCAGCACGACGACGTCGCCGACCGGGTCGAAGTCGACCTCTCCGCGCTGGCGGGCGTCAGCGACCGCGGGCACGTGCACCTGCGCAACGAGGACGCGATGGCGCTGGGCCGCCGCCCGGAGAACGGCGCGGCGACCACGCTGGCCGCGGTCGTCTGCGACGGTGTGTCGACCGTCCGACGGCCCGAGCTCGCCTCGCACACCGCGGCCACCGTCGCGTTGGACGCGCTGCTCGCCGCCGACGGCAGCGGGGAGCCGGGAATGGTTTCCGCGGTCGCGGCGGCCGCCGCCGCGGTGGCCCGGCTGGCCCCGGGTGTATCGGATGCGCCGTCGTGCACGCTCGTCGCCGCGCTGGTCGACACCGCGACGGGCGCGATCACCGTCGGCTGGGTGGGCGACAGCCGCGCCTACTGGCTCACCGAGAACGGCGACGCCCGGCTGCTCACCGCGGACCACTCGTGGGCCGCGGAGATGGTGCGAGCGGGCATCGTCGACCCGGGCACGGCGATGCGCGACCCGCGCGCGCACGCCATCACCCGCTGGCTCGGCGGCGGCAGCGCGCCGGAGCCGGGTGTCGCCACACTGTCGCCCACCGCGCCGGGTGTCCTGCTGCTCTGCACCGACGGGCTCTGGAACTACGAGCCCGAAGCGCCTGACCTGGCCGCGTTGGCGCTGCCCGTGGCCACGCGGGACGGGGCGCGCGCCGCGGCGAGCGCGCTCACCGCCCACGCCCTCGACGCGGGCGGCCGGGACAACATCACCGTCGTCTGCATACCGGTGCACAGCTCTGGGGGGAGCGCGTCATGACCGAGGCATTCGAGTTCACGGTCGAGATCGACCAGAACATGTACCTGCCCGCGGGCGTCGGCCGGGTCGACGCGATCATCACCGTGCAGGCACCTGCCGCCTCGGTCGCGGTCCCACCCGCCGGCCGCCTGGAGATCATCATTCTGGACTGTTCGACGTCGATGTCGGGCGACCGGATCAGCGCGGCCCGCCGCGCCGCCGCCGAGGCGATCGCGCAGGTCCGCGACGGGGTCGCGGTCGCCGTGATCGCGGGCACCGCCACCGCCGAACAGGTCTACCCGGTGACGGGCACCGCCACCTCCTCCGGCCGGACCCGGGCCGAGGCGACCGCGAGGGTGATGCGGCTGCGGGCCAACGGGGCCACCGCGATCGGCACCTGGCTGACGCTCGCCGGGCAGATCGCCGACGGGCACGACGGCGGGCTGCGGCACGCCATCCTGCTCACCGACGGCCAGAACGGCGAGCAGGCGACGGTGTTCCGGTCCGCGCTCGACGCCGTCGTCGGCCGGTTCACGTGCGACTGCCGCGGGGTGGGCACCGACTGGCGGGTGGACGAGCTGCGTGCGATCGCGTCGGCCCTGCTCGGCACCGTCGACATCGTCGCCGATCCCACCGACCTCGCCGCCGACTTCCGGGCGATCATGGACGCCGCGATGGGGAAGACCATCGCCGACCTGGCGTTGCGGCTCTGGACGCCGCGCACGGCCCACGTGAAGTTCGTGAAGCAGGTGGCGCCGACGATCGAGGACCTCACCGGTCGTCGCACCGCGTCGGGCAACCTGCGTGGTGACTACCCGCTCGGGTCCTGGGGGGCGGAGAGCCGCGACTACCACGTATGCGTCGAGCTCGTGCCCGGTGTGGTCGGCGAGCCCGCGGCGGCCGCGGCCCGGGTCAGCATCGTGCGCGGCGACGAGGTGCTCGGCAAGGGCGACGTGCTCGCGCAGTGGACCGACGACACCGCGCTCTCCACCCGCATCAGCCGCGGCGTCGCGCTCTACACCGGGCAGGCCGAGCTGGCGGCGGCCATCCAGGAGGGCCTTGCGGCGCAGGAGCGGGGAGACGAGCGCACGGCGACGGCGCGGCTGGGGCGGGCGGTCGAGCTGGCCACGGAGATCGGCAACGACGCGACGGCGCGGCTCCTGGCCGAGGTCGTCGACATCGACCGGACGACCGGCACCGTCCGGCTGCGCGCCGAGGCGAGCAAAGCTGCCCGGATGACGCTGGACTCGCGCTCGACCGTCACCGTGCGGGTCCGCGGCCACGGTTAGGGCGACCGTGGCGACGTGCCCGGCGGGCCACGAGTCCGCCGTCACCGACTACTGCGACGAGTGCGGGGTGCCGATGCGCCCGCCCCCGCAGGCACCCCTGGCGGCGCGGCCGTGCCCGGCCTGCCACGAGCCGCTCGACGACGACGCCCGGTTCTGCGAGGTCTGCGGACACGACACCACCACACCGCCGCCCGCGCCCGCCACGTGGTCGGTGATCGCCACGGCCGACCGGGCGTGGTTCGCGGAGGTGTGCCGACGGGAGGGCCCCGACATCGCGTCGGTGACGTTCCCGCAGTACTGCCCACCGCGCACGTTCCCGCTGGCCGGGGCCCAGATGACGATCGGACGGCGCAGCCGCTCCCGGGGCATCGCGCCCGAGATCGACCTGTCCGGCCCGCCGCTGGACCCCGGGGTGTCGACGGTGCACGCCGTGCTGCTGGAAGGCCCTGACGGCTGGGACCTCGTCGACGTCGGCTCGCGCAACGGCACTCTGATCAACGAGTCACCCGACCCGATCACCCCGAACGTGCCCGTGCGCCTCTCCGCGGGCGACCGCATCAAGATCGGCGCCTGGACGGTGCTCACCGTCCGCGTCGATGCCGGGCCTAGTCCCGGTAGACCGCGGGCGCGGGCTGGGGCACCGGGTTCAACCGGCCCAGCCAGTGCTCGTCGCTTGCCGCGAGGCTGCCGTCCTCCCGGGCCCGCTCCAGCACGCCGTTGACGAAGCGCACGAGGTCCGGGGCGTCGCGCCGCATGCCGACGGCGTAGTCCGACGGAAGCAGCGACCGCCCGACCACATGCGTCTGCGGGTCCTGCGCCGCGAGCCCGGCGAGCAGTACGTCATCGCTGGACACGGCCGCAGCCCGGCCGTGCTGCAACTCCACCATGCAGTCCGGGATGCCGGGCAGCGTCTGCACGTCCAGGTGCACGGGCAGCGCCCGCAGCATGCGCTCCGTATTGGAGCCCGCCGAGGTGCACACGCGCTGGCCTGCCAGGTCCTCGACCTCCCGCACGCCGGAGTTGACCGGCACCAGCACCCGGGCCGTCGCCGCCATGTAGGCCGTGGAGAACTCCACCGTGCGCTGGCGTTCGCAGGTGACCGAGAAGCTGTTGACGACGAGGTCGACCTGACCCCGCTCCAGGGCGCCCACCCGGTCGGCGATGTCGAGCACCACGTACTGCACACGGTTCGGATCGCCGAAGATCGCCGTCGCGATCTGGCGGACGATGTCGATGTCCGAGCCCTCGAGCCTGCCGGTGATCGGGTTGCGGTAGCCGACGAGGTACTTGCCCTGGTCGACGCCCGCGATCAGCCGCCCGCGCGCCGCGATCTTCGCCATCGTCGAGCCCGCGGGCATCGCGCCGGGGCCGGGCAGCGGGCCCTGCGGGCGCAGGCTCGCCCGGATTTCGGAGCAGGGCGCGGCCGGGGCGGTGGACGGCGCAGCGGCCGAGACAGCGGGCGCGGCCGTGTTAGTCCCCTTGCTCGGCAGCAGGAGGCTGCCCAGGCCGATCAGCGCAGCCGCCCCGAGGTAGACCAGCGGCCGCGCGACGCTCACTCCCGTCTTGGGGGCGGTCATCGGTACTCACCCACCCGTCGTCCGATGCCGACGGTCACGGCAGCCGCCGCGACCAGCGCCAACACCGCCGAGACCCACGGCAGCGCGACGAGCGCCCCTTCCGCCGCCTCGACGTCGACCGCGAACGCCGCCCGCTCCTCGCCGGTCGTCTGGGCCAGCGCCGCGTCGAGCGCGGCGAACGTGCCGCCCGATGTGGCCGGCCCCTGGCCGACCACCGACGCGACGGCCTGTGCGTACTGGCCGCCGTCGTCGAGCCCGCGGACGCCGCGGTGGGCGTCGCCCCACGCCGTGGCGGCCGCCCGGAGGGCGACAACCCGGTCGGCGAGCTCCGGGTCGGCCCGCTCGGCCGCGGCGAGCAGGCCGCCGTCGTCGACGACGCGCGCGAGTTGCACGGTGAACGCCTGGTCGGACGAGCCGCCGCCGCCGCTGTTGCGGGCGACGAGCACGAGGCTCTCGTTGCTGCGCGCCGACAGCACCGCGATGCGGGCGTCGTCGAGCGCCGCGCCTGCGTCACTGTGGCCCTGAGCGCCGCCGAGGCGGGTGTCGGCGGTGATCGCCGCGATCGCCCACCACCCGACGCAGACCAGCACGGCCAGGCCCGCGACGAGCAGGCCGAGGTTGAGCACCCGGTTGGTGCGGCGCCACTCGCGCAACGCGAGATCCGCCAGCGCGATCAAGGTGGCGGCGCCGATGGCCAGCACCGCGAACGGGATCGCGGCGCCCTGCCGGTAGGCGGCGCCCAGCGCCGCGGACTCGGCACTGCGCACCTGCTCGACGTGGGGCAGGATCGTGCCCTGCATGAGCTTCGACGCGCCTGCCAGGTAGGACTGGCCCAGCGGCAGCCCCAACCGGTTGAGCGCGCGGGCGTTCTCGACGAGGCCGGTGTAGACGGGCAGCTGCTCGCCGATCGTGGAGATGGCTTCGATCGCGGGGTCGTCCGGCGGGAGCAGGCCCGCGGCGGCGGCGAGCCGCCCGCCCGCCCGCTGGATGTCGTCGTCGTAGCGGGCTCGCCCGGCGGCGGGCTCGAGGCCCCCCGAGACGTAGCCGGTGGTGGCCATCGCGTCGGCGTCGGCCAGCGACTGGTAGAGGTCGGCGGCGCCCGTGGTGAGCGCGGCGATCCGGGTGCGGGCATCGTGCACCGCGTCCTCCCGGGCCATGCCGCCGAGCACCCCCAGCACGCCGAGCACGAGCGCGGCGAGCACCAGAACGGCCTCGACGCGCACCAGCCGCTCCGGCGTGGTCGCGGTGCCCACCATCCGGCCCACGGCCCGCCGCAGGGGCGGCCGCACGGCCACGCTCGTGCTCATGATCGACCCCTCCCGTCACCCGGTTGAGGGACATCCTGGCCCAGCGCGGCGGGAGCCCTCCCCTAGTGCTTGCGCACCACCCGCTCCACCTCGCCCGGCTTCCAGATGGTGACGTCCATGTGGCCGTCGCCGACCTCGACCGCGGAGGCGCCGGTGATGTCGGCCGCGTAGAACGGCTTGAACACCTGCCCGCGCAGGTCGAACCCGGTGCGCTCGTACAGGTTCTGCGCGAAGCGCTGATGCAGCTCGGGATCCTGCACGTCGTGCACGGTGCCCCACAGCTTCGCGTCGCCGTCGCTCACATGCGTGTCGACCGTGGCCGTATGCAGGCAGAACCGCGGATCACGGCCCAGATCGAGGAACTTTGTGGTGCCCGGCATGCCCGCGATCCACAGCTCGCCCTCGAAGAGACCGGGCTCCATCGGACTGATCCGCGGGAACCCGTCCGTGCGGAGGGTGGCCAGCATGCAGAGGTTGCCGGTGGCGGCGTGCCGCCGCTCGAAGATCGCCGTGATCCGCGGTGCCTGCTCCTTGAGCTCGCTCCATGTGGTCATGGGGCCAAGCTAGAAGAGACCCACGACATTTCCGTCCGCGTCGATGTCGATCTGGTGGGCGTTCGGGTGCGCCCCGAGGCCCGGCATCGTGCGCATGTCGCCGCAGATCGGGTAGATGAACCCGGCGCCGACCGAGGCGCGGACCTCGCGCACCGGCAGCCGCCACCCGGTCGGCGCGCCTTTCAGGGAGGCGTCCGAGGACAGCGAGAGGTGCGTCTTCGCGATGCAGACCGGCAGGTTCCCGAAGCCGTTGCGCTCGTAGGTCGCGAGCTGGCGGGCGGCGGCGGGGGCGTAGTCGACGCCGTCGGCGCCGTACACCTTGGTCGCGATCGTCTCGATCTTCTCGGTGAGGCTCGCCTCGTCCGGGTAGAGGAACCGGAAGCCGCGACCGTCCATGGGGGGCTCCGCCGCGGCCTCGGCCACGGCCTCGGCCAGCTCGCGCGCCCCACGCCCGCCCTCGGCGAAGTGCGTGCAGACCGCGACCCGCGCCCCCATCTCGGCGGCGATCTCGGCGATCGCGGCGTGCTCGGACGGGTGGTCCTCGGGGAACGCGTTGATCGCCACGACCGGCGACACCCCGTGCAGCCGGATGTTCTCGATCTGCTTGCGCAGGTTGGACCCGCCGATGTGGACCTCGTCCGGGTTCTCGTTGAGCAGCTCGTCGGGCAGCGGCTTGCCTGCGACGATCTTGTGCTTGCCGGAGTGCGCCTTGAGCGCCCGCACGGTGGCGACGACGACGGCGGCGTCCGGCGTGAGGCCCGACGCCCGGCACTTGATGTTGAAGAACCGCTCCGCGCCCATGTCGGCGCCGAACCCGGCCTCGGTGACGAGATAGTCGCCCGCGTGGATGCCGATGCGGTCGGCGACGACCGACGAGTTGCCGTGCGCGATGTTGCCGAACGGGCCCGCGTGCACGAGCACGGGCGTGTTCTCCAGGGTCTGCATCAGGTTGGGCTTCAACGCGTCGCGCATGATCACCGTCATGGCGCCCGCTCCGCCGATCTCCTCGGCGGTCACCGGCGTGCCCTTCGCGGTGTAGCCGACGACGATGCGCCCGAACCGCTCCCGCATCTCCGGCAGCGACGTGGCGAGCGCGAAGATCGCCATCACTTCGCTGGCGGCGGTGATGTCGAACCCGGTCTGGCGCGGGACGCCGTCCAGCTTGCCGCCCAGGCCCACGACGATGTTGCGCAGCGCGCGGTCGTTGACGTCGAGCACGCGCTTCCAGGTGATGTCGTGCAGGTCGAGGTCCGCCGCATTGCCCTGGTGGAGGTGGTTGTCCAGTATCGCGGCGAGCAGGTTGTGCGCCGCCGTGACCGCGTGGAAGTCGCCGGTGAGGTGCAGGTTGAGGATCTCCATCGGCACGACCTGGCTGTAGCCGCCACCGGCCGCGCCGCCCTTGATCCCGAAGGTCGGGCCCATGGAGGGCTGGCGGATCGCGACCGTCGCCCGCTTCCCGATGTGCGAGAACGCCTGGCCGAGCCCGACGGTCGTGGTGGTCTTGCCCTCGCCCAGCGGCGTTGGCGTCACGGCGGACACCACGACGTACTTGGCCCGCGGCCGGTGCGCAAGCTCATCGATCGCCGACAGCTTGATCTTGGCGACGTGCTCGCCGTACGGCTCCATGAGATGGGTTCCGATGCCCATCCCCTCGGCGATGTCGCCGAGCGGCTTGAGCGACGCGGACTGGGCGATCCGCAGGTTCGGCGGGAAGGACATTTAGGCGCTCCTCTCTGATCTCGGGGTGTGACGGGCGCGCAGGTCGTAGGCCCACTCGGCGGTCGCGGCGAGCGCGCCGAACGGGAAGAAATGCGCGGTGGTGAGCAGGCTGCGGGGGTCGGCGGCGATCGCGGCCGACAGGTCGAGCAGGGTCTCCTCGGGCCGATAGACGGCCGTCGCGAGCTTGAGCACGCCACCGATCTGCTTGCGCAGCACCTTCAGCGACGGCCCGACCCCGCAGGACAAGCCGTACTTGAGCAGCTTCGCCGGGGAGGTGACCCCCGGCAGGCCGACGTGCACGGGCAGCGTGTTGCCCATCGCCCGTAGCCGCCGCTCCCACACCACGATCGGCTCGGCGGCGAACGTGAACTGGGTGACCAGGTGCAGGTCGAGGTTGCGCTCGCGGGCGATCCGGTTCTTCGCGGCCAACGCCCACGTCAGCATGTCGTCGGCGACGTCGGGATGGCCTTCCGGGTGGCCCGCCACACCGATGCGGCGGATCCCGGATTCTTCGAGGCAGCCCGAGTCGAGGATCTGGACCGTCTCGTGGAACTCGCCGACCGGGGCCATCCCACCCGCGATGAGCAGCAGTTCCTCGACGCCGACGGCGACGAGGTCGGTCAGCATCCGACCCAGCGCCGCGCGATCGGGCACACCGCGGGCCGCCAGGTGCGGCACCGGGCGCATCCCGGCATCCGCGATCCAGTGGACCGCGGCGACGGTCTGCTCCCACGGAACGTTCGGCAGGAACGTCAGGTAGACGGCGGTGCCCGGGTCCAGGATGTCCGACAGGGGCGGCAGCTTGGTGGTCTCACGGGGCGTGATCTCCACGCTGAACGGCGTGAGCAGCCCGCGCAGCGCCGCGCTCACGCCGCGTCCTCGCAGACGTTCCTCGGCCACACTCGCGGCGTCCTCTCGGTTGCGGTCGCCCGCCCGTTCATCCCCGCCGCCGTCGGATCTCGGCGTTGATCGCGGGCACGACCTCGGCCATGTCGCCGATGACGGCGTACGTCGCCTTGGTGACCATCGGCGCGTTCTCGTCCGTGTTGATGGCCAGGATCGTCTTGGAGCTGGAGCAGCCCGCCCAGTGCTGGATGGCACCGCTGATCCCGCACGGGATGTAGACCTCCGGCGAGATCCGACTGCCGGTCTGGCCGATCTGCTCGTGGTGCGGGCGCCAGCCCAGGCTGGTCACCACGCGCGAGACCCCCAGCGCGCCGTCCAGCAGTCCAGCCAGCTCGACCACGCCGTCGAACCCGTCGGCGCTCCCGGCCCCGCGGCCCGCCCCGACCACGACCCGGGCCGAGGTGAGTGCGCCCGACTCGTCCGGGCCCGCGGGCTCGGTCGACACGACGCGGGCGAGCAGGTCGGCCGCCGCCACCTCGGGGGAGTGCTCGCGCACCACGGCGTCGCCCGCGGCCGCGGCGGGCGACGCCTCGACGGCGTGCCCGGCGACCGTGAACACGGCGGGCCGCTCTGGCAGCTGCATCTCCTCCAGCACCGCGCCGCCCTGCACCTGACGGGTGACGACCAGCGGGCCGGTCTCCCCGATGCCGACGACGTTGGCCGCCATCGCCACATCGAGCCGGGCGGCCAGGTGCGCGAGCACCTCCATGCCCCGCGGGGTGCCGGGCGCGAGCACGGCCCGGACGCCGCCCGCACCCCCCGCGGCAGGGCCGCCCGCACCCCCCGTGGCAGGGCCGCCCGCACCCCCCGTGGCAGGAATGTCACCCTGCTGACACTCAACGTCTGCAGTGTCACCCTGCTGACGCCCCGGCGCGCTCTCCAGCACCGCCTGCACCGCCGCGGCCCACGCCGCTCCGGCGTAGGCGGAGAACGCGTCGCCGGTGGCGTGGTGCACCTCGGCGACCCCGTACGCGCCGAGCTCGTCGGCGAGCTTCTCGGGCAGCGCGCCGACGACGAGGGCGTGCACCGGCGCCCCGGTCCGATCGGCGAGCGAGCGGGCGAACGTGACGGTCTCCAGCGACACCTCGGTCGCGCCGTCCGCCGCGGTCTCCACGAACACGAGGATCATCGGGCCACCCCCAGGCGCTGCAGCAGGTCGACGACCGCGGCCGCGGCGTCGGGGCCCTCGCCGAGCACGTCGACCGTGCTGGGCTGGGCGGGCGGCAACGTGAGCCGCACCCGTGCGGGGCCGCGCGGCTCCTGCCGAGGAGCGACCGTCTCGATCGGGGTCTTCTTCGCCTTCATCCGTCCGGTGATCGTCGGGTAGCGCGGCTCGACGCCGCCCTCCAGCACGGTCACCACGGCGGGCAGCGGCACGGCGTAGGTCTCGACGCCGTCGATGCCGTCACCGCGCGCGGTGGCGACGCCGTCGGCGACCTCAACGGTGCGCACCCCGTTGACCACCGGGCGGCCCAGCTCGTAGGCGAGGCGGATGCCGACCTGGAAGTCGCCGGTGTCGGCGGCGTCGTTGCCCAGCAGGATCAGGTCGTAGGTGCGGCCTTCGGCCTCGTGGGCCTTGACGACCGCCGCGATCTCGCGGGCCACGTCGGCGGGTCCGTAGCCGACCGGGTCGGCCTCGACCAGCACCGCCGCGCCGCAGCCGACGCCGAGTGCGGCGCGCAGCTGCTCGACCGCCTCGGCGGGGCCGAGGGTGAGCACGGTCGCGGTGCCGCCGTCGGCGCCCGCGATCCGCACCGCCAGCTCGACGGCGCAGTTCTCGTGCGCGCTCACGGTGAAGCCCACGAACCGGGCGTCGAGCGACTGTTCGTCCGCGGTCAGCAGTACCTCGCCCGCGGCGTCGGGCACCCGCTTGATGCAGACCAGCACATTGGGCATCTCAGTTTCTCCCAGCCAAACCGGTGGCGCCGTTGTTGAGTGGATCTCGCCTTGGTCGCGTCAAGAGTCAGCCCTTGATTCGATCGTTGGCGGGGTCGAACAGCGGTGTGGCGTCGATGGATCCGACGGTCACCGGGTACAGCTCCTCCATGTAGGACACGGCGAGCTGGTTGCCCACCACCGCCTCGTCCGGCGGCAGGTAGGCCATGAGGACGTGCTTGCCGAGCGAGGGCGCCGAGCCTGCCGTCGTGACGTACGGGTGGTGGCCGTGCCCGTCGGTGAGCTCGCTGCCGTCGCGGGTGCGAATCGGCTCCCCGCCGAGCATGTAACGCTTGCCGCCGCTCGCCGACGTGTGGTCGTCGACGGTCAGCGTGCACAGCACGGTCTGCGGCGCCGCTTCCCGTTGCGCGACATAGGCTTCGCGGCCGACGAAGTCCGCGGCCTTGACCTTGGGCCGCATCATCCCGGCCTCGACGATCGTGCGCTCGGCGTCCAGCTCGAACCCGTACGCGCGGTAGCCCTTCTCGATGCGGCCGGTGGTGCCGTACACCCCGATGCCGACCGGCACCGCGCCGTCGGGCTTGCCTGCCTCGTGCAGCAGGTCCCACACGCGGGCACCCTGCTCCATCGGGACGTAGAGCTCCCAGCCCAGCTCGCCGACGTAGGAGATCCGGGAGGCGAGCACCGCGACGTTGTCCAGCTCGACCGTGCGGCAGGTGAGGAACGGGAAGCCGCCGTGGGAGATGTCGTCGTCGGTGAGGCGGCCGAGGATGTCGCGGGCCTTGGGGCCCCACAGCCCGATCGTGGTGAACGCCGAGGTCAGGTCGACGATCTGGGCGTCGCCGGTGAGGTGGTCGGCGAACCACTTGAGGTCGGCCATGCCGTGCAGGCCGCCGGTGACCACGCGGTAGCGGTCGTGCGCCAGGCGCATCACGGTGAGGTCCGAGCGGAACCCGCCCTTGGCGTCGAGCACCGGCGTGTAGATCACGCGGCCCTCACCGACCTCGGCCTGGGCCACCACGATGCCCTGCACCGCCTGCGCCGCAGCGGGTCCGACGACGTCGAAGATCGCGAACGCCGACAGGTCCACGATGCCTGCGCGCTCGCGCATCGCGAGGTGCTCGGCGTTGATGATCGGCGACCACCAGCGGGTGTCCCACTCGTGCTCGCGCGGCATGACGGCGTCGCCGTACTCGCCGAGCAGCGCCTCGTTGGAGGCGTACCACATCGGCCGCTCCCAGCCGACGGTCTCGAAGAACACCGCGTCCGCGGACTTCTCGGCGGCGTACATCGGGGCGACGCGCTTGCCGCGCTCGCTGGCCCACTGCTCGCCGGGGTGCACGATGCCGTAGGTCTTGTTGAAGCTCTCGTTCGTGCGGGCCCGCACGTGCGCGCGGGTGCGCTGGTGCGGGTAGAACCGCGCGATGTCGGAGTGGGCGAGGTCGATCTCGGAGTGGCCGTGGGTCATCCACTCCGCCACCGCGCGCCCGACGCCCGGCCCTTCCTTGATCCAGACGGCCGAGGCCGACCAGAGGCCCTTCACCTCGGGCGTCTCGCCGAGGATCGGAGCGCCGTCCGGGGTGAGCGAGAGCAGGCCGTTGATGGCGTAGCGGATCTCGGCACCCTCGGCGCCCAGCGCGTCGGGCATGAGCTCCAACGCCTGCTCGAGCTGCTCGTCGAAATCGTCGGCTGTGAACGGCATCTCGGTGGGGGACAGGCGCGCCTGCTCGATCGAGGGGATGTCCTCCGGGTCGTGCAGGATCGGCCGGTGGGCGTAGGAGCCCACCTCCATGTCGGCCCCGTGCTGGCGCTCGTAGCAGAACGTGTCCATGTCCCGGACGATCGGGAACGAGATCTCGCCCGCCCGCTCGGCCAGCTGCGGGACCGGGCCCACCGAGATCATCTGGTGCACCGCGGGCGTGAGCGGGATGGCCGCGCCCGCCATCCGGGCGAGCTTCGGGCTCCACACCCCGCACGCGATCACGACGGTGTCGGCCTCGATGTCGCCGCCCGTGGTGCGCACCCGGCGGATGCGGCCTTCCTCGACATCCATCCCGGTGACCTCGACGGTCGACACGACGGTGAGCGCGCCGAGCGCCAGCGCCGACTCGCGCATGAGGGTGCCCGCGCGCAGGGAGTCGACCACGCCCACCGACGGCGTCCAGAACGCGCCGATGATCTTGTCCTTCTCCAGGAACGGAATGTGTTCCACCACGTGGTCCGGCGTCACGAGCTCGGCGTGGATGCCCCACGCCTTGGCCGACGACATGCGCCGCCGCAGCTCCTCCATCCGCTCCTCGGTGCGCGCCACCTCGTAGCCGCCGGACTCGGTGAACACGCCGAGCTCCTTGTACTGGCGCATCGAGTCCAGCGTGAGGTCGGTCAGCTCACGGGAGTGGTCGACGGGAAAGATGAAGTTCGACGCATGGCCGGTGGATCCGCCCGGGTTGGGCAGGGCGCCCTTGTCGATCTGCACGATGTCGCGCCAGCCGAGCCTCGCGAGATGGTGTACCAGGCTGTTACCGACGATGCCCGCGCCGATGACGACGACCCGGGCGGTAGCGGGAACGCTCACTGAACAATTCCTTTCTCAGTCGCCCAGCTCGCGCCTGCGACGGGTCACGTATTCGGCCAGCTCGCAGCGGACGGCGTCGTCGAGCGGTGGCGGCTCGTACTCGTCGAGCTTGCGTTGCGCGACGTCGCGCGCCCGCGCGGCGGCGTCCTTGGCTCCATTGCGCATCCAGCGGTCGTAGTTGTCGGAGCTGTTCACGAACGGCCGGTAGAAGCAGGTGCGGAAGCGCTCCATCGTGTGCGCGGCGCCGAGGAAGTGCCCGCCGTGGCGGACCTCGTCGTGCGCGCCGAAGGCCAGCGAGGCCTCGTCGATCTCCAGGGGCGTGAACTCCTTCTGGAGCATCTCCAGCACCTGAACGTCCAGCACGAACTTCTCGTAGCTCGCGACCAGGCCGCCCTCCAGCCAGCCCGCGGTGTGCATGACCCAGTTGATGCCCGCGAGGAACGTCGGGAGCATCGTCATCAGGCCCTCGTAGCCCGCCTGCGCGTCGGCGGTCTGGCTCGAGGTGAGGCCGCCGCCCGAACGGACCGGGAGGCCGAAGCGGCGGGCGATCTGCCCGGTGCAGAGCAGGCCGACCGCCGACTCCGGGGTGCCGAAGCAGGGCGAGCCGGACTGCATGTCGATGTTGGAGAGGAACGACCCGAAGATCACCGGACTGCCGGGGCGGATGAGCTGCGACAGGGTGATCCCGGTGAGCGCCTCGGCGATCTGCTGGGTGAGCGCCGCCGGGATCGTCACCGGCGACATCGCGCCCATCAGCAGGAACGGCGTGATCACGACGGCCTGGTTGGCCTCGCTGTAGGCGAACTGCGCGTCGAGCATGCGCTCGTCCCAGCGCAGCGGCGAGTTGCAGTTGATCAGCGAGATCGTGGCGGGCGTGGCCTCGATCGTCTCCCGGCCGCCGAAGAGGATCTCGGTCATGGCGAGCGTGTCGGCGGCGTTCTCGCCGGAGACGACGTTGCCCATGTAGATCTTGTCGGTGAGCGTCTGCAGCGCGTAGGTCATGTCGAGGTGCCGCGAGTCCAGCGGCGTGTCCTCGGGCTCGCAGACAATGCCGCCCGCCGAGTCCATCGCGGCGAAGCTCTGGGAGAGGCGGGCGAAGTTGCGGAAGTCCTCCATCCTGGCGTCGCGACGTACGTCGCCCTCGCGCACGAACGGAGGCCCGTAGACGGCGCCGAAGGCCATAGCGTTGTCTCCGATGTGGACGGTGTTGGCCGGGTTCCGGGCCTGCACGTCGAACGAGCGGGGCGCCTTCGCGACCTGTTCGAGCACGAAGTCGGGATCGAACCGGACGACGTCGTCCTCGACCTTCTGCCCGGCCTGCCGGAACAGTTCCAGGGCCCGGGTCGACCCGAACTCCACGCCGATGTCGGAGACCAGCCTGCGCCACCCCCGGTCGAGCGTGGCCATCGCATCCTCGCTGAGGATTTCGTAGCGGGGCATGGCATTGCGAAACATGCGCGGGTTCTTCCCCTCTTGACGCGGGTGCTCGACCCGGGTCACAGTAACCGCAATTGACGGAACACAGGTTCCATAATATGAAACTCTTTGGGACGGGACCCATGGCGACGCCACAGCAAACGGGAAGCCAGGCCGTCGAGCGGGCAAGCGCCCTCCTCGGCGTCATCGTGGAGTCCGGCGCCCCACGCACCTTCTCCTCGCTGGTCGAGGAGCTCGGGCTCGCGAAGTCCACCACGTCGCGGCTCCTGCAGGCCCTGGAGCGCAGCAGGTTGGTGCACCGCGACCGGGCAGGCGCGTTCCGGCCGGGCGCGCTCTTCTCGCTACACGCCGCGCGGCCCAGCGCGCTGCACGACCTCTCCGAGCTCGCCCGTCCGACGATGGAGCACCTGTCGCAGGTGAGCCGGGAGACGGTGAACCTCGCGGTGCCGCGCGGCGGCCAGGTCGTGCAGATCGACCAGGTCGACAGCCGGTACCTGATCGGAGCCACCAACTGGGTCGGGGTCGACGTGCCCGCCCACTGCACGGCGCTGGGCAAGGTGCTCTGCGCCTATGGTGTACTCCCGCTGCCACCGGGCAACCTGGAGCGCCGTACCCCGCACTCGCCGGTCGACCGGGCCCAGTTCGACCACGCCCTCGTCGAGGTGCGGCGCCGGGGTTGGGCCGCCTCGCTCGACGAGCTGGAGCTCGGCCTCGCCGCCGTCGGCGCGCCGGTGCGCGCGGTCGACGGCACCGTCATCGCGGCCGTGTCGATCTCCGGACCGACCGGCCGCATCAACGACTACGGCATCACCAAGATCGGCGATCTCCTCGTGGCCGAGCTGCGCGGCCTGTCGTCGCTCTTGGGTCATCAACCCCGGAAGGAAGGCGTGGGATGAGTAGGGATGACATCCTGCGAGGGCTCTACGACGAGACCCTCGTCGGCAACGGGCCTCGTGTGCTGGAGCTGACGCATGAGGGTCTCGACGCGGGCCTTTCGCCCGAGTCGATGCTCTTCGAAGCGCTGATCCCGTCGCTGGAGGAGGTCGGCGCCCGGTTCGAGCGCGGCGACTTCTTCGTGCCCGAGATGCTCGTCGCGGGCCGCGCGATGAGCGGGGCGCTGAACATCTTGCGCCCGCTGCTCGCCGAGACCGGCGCGCAGACCGTCGGCACGTTCCTCATGAGCACGGTCAAGGGCGACGTGCACGACATCGGCAAGAACCTCGTGAACATCATGCTGGAGGGCGCGGGCTTCCACGTGATCGACCTCGGCGTGCAGGTGTCGCCGGAGAAGGTGATCGCCGGGATCCACGAGCACAAGCCCGACATCGTCGGGTTCTCCGCGTTCTTGACCACGACCATGCCGATGTTCAAGGCCAACATCAACGCGCTGCAGAAGGCGGGCCTGCGCGACCAGGTGATCGTCATGGTCGGCGGAGCGCCCGTCACCCAGGAGTACGCCGACGCCGTCGGCGCCGACGGCTACGCGGCCGATGCCTCGACCGCCGTCCGCAAGGCCAAGGAACTGCTCGCCGCCCGTCGCGCCGCCGTCGGGGTCTCGTAATGGAAGCCCGAAGGGACGTCCATTCGGCAACGGAACCAGCGGCTTGGCTGGGTGGGAGAAACTGATGCACACCGTTCTGCGCTCCGCGACCCGCGAGGTCGTCATCGGGGACGACCAGCCGTTCTGCCTCATGGGCGAGCGGATCAACCCGACCGGCCGGAAGATCTTCGCCGAGCAGCTGCGCAGAGGCGACCTCTCGCGCATCGCGATCGACGTCGAGCAGCAGGTCGCGGGCGGCGCCACGATGCTCGACGTCAACATGGGCGTGCCGCTCGCCGACGAGGCCGAGCTGCTCTCCCAGGCCGTCACGATGATCCAGGGGCTCACCGACCTGCCGCTCGTCATCGACTCGTCGGTGGTCGAGGCGTTGGAGGCCGGGCTCGCGGCGTACCAGGGCAAGGCGCTGGTGAACTCCGTGACCGGCGAGAGGGAGCGGCTGGACGCGATCCTGCCGATCGTCGCCCGCCACGGGGCCGCCGTGATCGCGCTGCCCAATGAAGAGGACGAGATCCCCGACGACCCGTACAAGCGGCTCGACATCACGAAGAAGATCCTCGACATCGCGGTGGGGGAGTACGGCATCCCGCTGGAAGACATCGTCATCGACCCGCTCGCGATGCCGATCGGCGCCGACACCACGCTCGTCGTGAAGACGCTCAAGACCATCGAGCTGATCCACGACGAGCTGGGCCTCAACATGACCCTCGGCGCGTCGAACGTCTCGTTCGGTATGCCCGGGCGACACGCGCTGGGCGCCACGTTCCTGCCGATGGCCATGCGGTGCGGCCTCACCAGCGCGATCATGGACGTGCGCGCCCCGCAGATCGTCGAGGCGGTCAAGGCCGCCGACCTGCTGCTCGGCAACGACGAGTGGGGCATGGCGTGGATCGCGCGGGCCCGCGCGGCGGCTGCGGCCGCCGAGAAGTCGGCCTGACGATGACCGCGCCCGGCGAGCCGACCCCGGATCGGGTCCGCATTCACTTCGACCCCGACGGGGCCAAGCCCCGTGAGGTCCGGGTGCCCGCCGGGGCCACGCTGTTCGACGCCGCGAGCTGGAACGGCATCGCCGTCGACTCCACCTGCGGCGGCCACGGCACGTGCCGCAAGTGCAAGATGCAGGTGGTCGAGGGCGACGTGGCGGTGTCGCGCCTGGACCCGCGCGCCTTCTCGCCCGAGGAGCTGCGCGCGGGCTGGCGGCTGGCCTGCCGGGCCCAGGCCACGCAGGACCTGCGGGTGGTGGTGCCGCCGCTGGTGACGCGGCCCAAGGCGGCGACCGTCGGCGTCGGCCGCCAGGTGATCCTGCGGCCCGCGCTGCAGAAGCGGTGCGTGGAGCTGCCGGAGCCGACGCTCGCCGATCAGCGCACCGACCTCGAGCGGCTGCGCGACGCGCTGCCCGACCTGGACCTGCAGGTCGACCTCGCGGCCGTGCGGAGCCTGTCGCGGGCGATGCGCGCCGAACCGCGGGTGACCGCGGTGGTCGTCGACGACGTGCTCGTCGACGTCGAGCCCGGCGACACCACCGAGCGCCGCTTCGGCGTCGCGTTCGACCTCGGCACGACCACCGTCGTCGCCACGCTGCTCGACCTGGCCACCGGCACCCCCGTCGCGGTGGCCTCGATGCTCAACCCGCAGCAGCCCTACGGCGCCGACGTGATCACCCGCATCAGCGCCACGATGATGGACCCCGAGGCGCTGGACCGGCTCAGCGCGCTCGCCCACGACGCGCTGGACCAGCTCACCGGCGAGGTGTGCGACGAGGGCGCCGTCGTGCGCGCCGAGGTCTACGAGATCGCGCTGGCGGGCAACGCCACCATGACCCACCTCGCGCTGGGCATCGACCCCGAGCCGCTGGGCGTGGCGCCGTTCATCATGGCGTCCCGGTCGTTCGACGGGCTGCTCGCAACCGACCTCGGCGTCCGGGTGCACCCACGCGCGCGGGCGTACGTGTTCCCGGCGCTGGGGGCCTACGTCGGTGGCGACATCGTGGCCGGGGCGCTCGCGTCGGGCATGGACCGCGACCGGCGCATCCGCCTCTTCATCGACATCGGCACCAACTGCGAGATCCTCCTGGCCGCGGGCGACCGGCTGCTCGCCACGGCGGCCCCCGCGGGCCCGGCGTTCGAGGGTGCCGCGATCCGCTGCGGGATGCGGGCCGCGCCCGGCGCCGTGGAGGGTGTGAAGATCAGCGACGACGACGTGCTGCTGCAGGTGATCGGCGACGTCGAGCCGATGGGGCTGGCGGGCTCTGGGCTCGTCGACGCCGTCGCCGCGCTGGTGGCGGCGGGCCTCATCGACGCCTCGGGGCGGCTGATCGCCGCGGACGCGCCGGGGGTGCCGCCGGGCCTGGCCGCGCGGCTGCAGCAGGTCGGCAAGGAGCGCGTGTTCGTGCTGCACTTCCGCGGGGGGGACCCGGCCGACTCCCTGTACCTGTCCCAGCGCGACATCCGTGAGCTGCAGTTCGCCAAGGCGGCGATCGCGACCGGATGGACCCTGCTGCTGGAGGAACAGGGCCTGGCGGCCGCCGACGTCGCGCAGGTGGTGCTCGCGGGGTCGTTCGGCAGCTACCTCGCCCCGTCCAGCGCCGTGCGGATCGGGCTGGTGCCCGAGGTCGCGACGCTGCGCATCGTCAGCGCGGGCAACGTGGCGGGCGAGGGCGCGAAGATGGCCCTGCTGTCGATGCGCGAGCGGGCCGCGGCCCAGGCGCTGTTGGAGGAGGTGCACTACGTCGAGCTCTCCGACCGCGCCGACTTCAACGACCGGTTCGTCGACCGCCTCGCCTTCCCCGGCTGACGCGCCCGACCGCGCCGCCCCCGCCGAATCCGTCGCGGTGGTGGCGTGCGGGGCGATCGCCCGCCACGTCGCCGACGTCGCCGCACGCCGGAGCTGGCCCGTCGACGTCCACCCGCTGCCCCCACTGCTGCACAACCGGCCCGAGCGCATCGCCGCGGAGGTCGAGCGGGCGGTCATTCGGCTGCGCCGCCGCTACGCCCGGGTCGCGGTGGGCTACGCCGACTGCGGCACCTACGGCGCGCTCGACGAGGTCTGCGCCCGGCTGGACGTGCGCAGGCTGCCCGGGGCGCACTGCTACGACGTCTTCGCGGGCGCCGAGCGCTTCGGCGCGCTGCTGGCCGCCGAGCCGGGCACCTACGTGCTCACCGACTACCTCGCGACGTCGTTCGCCCGCTCGGTGGTCGTCGAGCTGGGCCTCGACCGCTATCCCGAGCTGCGGGACGTCTACTTCGGCCACTACCGACGCGTCGTCTGGCTCGCCCAGCACCCCACGCCCCGCCTCCGGGCGGCGGCCGAGCAGGCGGCCGCGCAGCTGGGCCTGCCGCTGGAGACGGTGGTCGTGGGCGACGCCCTCCTGGAGGAAGCCCTGGCCGACCTCGTCGCCGCACCTACGCCCTGACGGGCCGCCGCGGCGAAGGGGCTTGTGGTGTCGGCGCAGGCGTCCTGACGCAGGCGCCGTCACACCGACGCGTGCGGGGCCCGCCCGCCTGGCGCCGCCACCCCCGGCACCGCGGGAGCTCCGCCGCGGCCCGGAACGCGACGAGGCCGACGTTCCCGGGGTCAGGGCCCCGGCAACGTCGGCCTCGCGACGGTCAGAAGGTCAGCTGACGCCCGCGGGCAACCAGGCCTTGACCTTGTCCGCGTTGGCGTCGACCCACTTCTTCGCGGCGTCGTCCGGCGACATCTTGTCGACGGCGATGGAGCGCGCGACCGCGTTCTGGTCGTCGTTGGTCCACTGGAACTTCTTCGCCAGCTCGGCCGCCGGGCTCCCCCCGTTCGCGAACTTCGCGCTCGCGATCTTGTTCAGGTCGTACGGCGGGTAGTCACAGGCGATCTTGGCTGGATCGGCGTCGCAGCCTTCCTTGTACGGAGGCAGGTTCACCTTGACGAGCTTCATCTCCTGGAAGAACCACTGCGGCTCGTAGAAGTACGCCAGGAAGAACTGCTTCTGCTGCTCGGCCTGCCGGAACGACTGGATCAGGGCGGTCTCGCTGCCGCCCTGTACGACCTTGAAGTTCAGATGCAGGTTGTTGACCAGTGCGTTGTCGTTGGTGACGTAGGACGGGTCACCGTCGAGGAGCTGGCCCTTGTCACCCGACTCCGAGGTCTTGAACTGGTCGGCGTACTTGTTGAGGTTCTTCCAGTCCGTGATGTCCGGGTGGGCTTGCGCCAGCCACGGCGGCACGTACCAGCCGATGATCCCCTTGTTGCCGGTCTGGCCGAGGTCGACGGCCGTCTTCTGGTCGGTGATGTACTGCTTGGTGAGCTCGGGGTGGCCCCAGTTCTCCAGGATCAGGTCCACCTCGCCGGTTCCGAAACCGGCCCAGGACACCTGCTCCTTGAGGTCCTTCTTCACCACGTTGCAATTGAGCTTGTTCTTGGCGACGTAGGCGTAGACCGCCGCGTCGGCCTCGTAGCCGACCCACGGGTTGATCGCGAGGTTGACGGTTCCGCACGAACCCCCCGACCCGCCGGAGCCGCCCCCACTACCGCCGACCGTCGCCCCGCCACAACCCGCCAGGGCCAGCGCTGCGGCGCCGACGAGCGCGACCCATGCGCGTCGCCACGCCTTCACACCGACTGCTCCCACTGGTGCAACCTCCCTTATCGAGCTTCCCGGGCGCGGCGCGCCGCAGCCTGGGAAATGCGGTCGAGCATGATCCCGAGGAGCACGATGGCGAACCCGGCAGCAAGCCCCTTGCCGAACAGGCTGCCCTGGCTGAACCCGGCGACCACGTCGAAGCCGAGCGCGCCCGCCCCGACGAGCCCGCCGACGACGACCATCGACAGCACGTAGATGAGCCCCTGGTTGGTGGCCAGGGTGAGTGCGCTGCGCGCCATCGGCAGCTGCACCTTCGTGATGAGCTGGTTCGTGCTCGACCCGGCCGCCGTCGCCGCCTCGACGGTGACGGCCGGAACGTTCCGGATGCCGTCGGCGATGATCTTCATGGCGACCGGCGCGGCGAACACCACGGCCGCGACAACCGCGGTGAACCGGCTCGCGGCGAACAGCGCCAGGAACGGCACGAGGTAGACGAACGCGGGCATGACCTGCGCGGCGTCGAGCACCGGCCGGACGAGCTGGTCGGCCCGGGCGCTGCGGCCCATCCACACGCCGACGAAGACGCCGAGCACCATCACGATCACGGTGGCGACGAGGGTGGCGGCCAGCGTGGCCATCGCGTCGAACCACAGCCCGGTGCCGATGAGTAGGGCGAGACAGATCGCCGTGGTGATCGTCACGCGCAGGCCGCCGAGGATGTAGGCGAGGGCCAGTACGACCGCGCAGGTGAGCCACCACGGCGACTCGGTGAGCAGCGTCTCGGCGCTGTCCAGGAAGATTCGGGTGAACACGTCCTTGAAGTCGCCCGTGATGACCGAGAGGTTGGTCTGCGCCCAGGTGGTGAGGGTGTCGGCGAACTTGGAGATCCCGCTCCCGACCCCGAGGCCGGTGGTGGGGAACGTCGAGGCCCACACGTAGGTGTAGGACAGGTACGCGCACACCACCGCGACCACGGCGCCCGCGCCGAGCATGAGCCGTCGCCGTCGGTGCGCGGCGGACGACATGATGTTCGTGGCATCGGCCTGTGCGGCCGCCGCCGTGGTGACGCGGTCGAGGATGATCGCGATGACGACGATCGCGAGCCCCGCGTTGAACGCGGTGCCGACGTCCAGCGTCTCCAATGCCTTGATCACGGTCTTGCCGAGACCGGGGGCGTCGATCAGGGCGGCGATCGTCACCATCGACAGCGCGGCCATGATCGTCTGGTTGACGCCGAGCACGATGGTGCGCCGGGACATCGGTAGCAGAACCCCGCGCAGCGTCTGGCTGCGTGTGGAGCCCAACGACTCGGCGGCCTCGACCGTGGTGCGCGGCACCGAGCGGATCCCGAGCGCTGTGATGCGCACGACCGGCGGCATCGCGTAGATCAGGGTGGCGATCGTCGCCGACGCCGGGCCGATGAGGAAGATCAGCGTGAGCGGCGCGAGGTAGACGAACGTCGGCATCGTCTGCATGAAGTCGAGGATCGGCGTGATCACGCGCTCGACCCGGTTCGACAACCCGGCCCACACCCCGAGCGGGATCCCGATCAGCAGGCAGACCAGCACCGCCGCCAGGGTGAGCGCGAGGGTGTCCATGCTCTCCTGCCACAGGCCCTGCAGGCCGATGAACACCAGCCCTACGAGCGTGAGCACCGCGACCTTCGCGTTGCCGAAGGCCCAGGCGAGGAACCCGAACACGGCGACGACGCCGAGCCAGCCCAGCAGGGGCGCAGGCCTGTCGAACACGGGCTGGCTGATCAGGCCTTGGAAGAGCCTGACCAGCGTGTCGATGGCCACCCGTATCGGGTCGAAGACGTAGAGGAACAAGGGGCTGGTGCTGCGGGAGGCGTTGACCGCCGTGTTGAGGTCGTTGAGCCAAACGTGCAGCGGCGTGAGGTCCGACGACGCCAGGTACAGCGTGTTGATCCCGCGCAACGGGATCCACAGCACGATCCAGCCGATCAGCACAGCGGCGACCGCGCCGCGGGTGCTGACCACCCACTCCCGGACCCTGGGCTGGGCCAGCGTGGCCATCAGTCGCCTGCGCCGTCGACGGCGGCGATGACGCCGAGGATCTCCTCGTCGCCGACGATGCCGACCACCTTCCCGCCCTCGACGACCCGGATGGGCTTCTCGGCGGCGAGCACCGCGCGCGTGGCCTCCTGGACGATCACGTCCTGGCCCAGCTCCGGCCCGTCGGTCGGGTCGTCGGGGCGCACCGGCCGCATGATCCAGCGCAGCGTGAGGACGTGGGCGCGGGAGACGTCGCGGACGAAGTCGCGCACGTAGTCGTCGGCGGGCGCGCCGACCAGCTCGTCGCCGGTGCCGATCTGCACCATCGCGCCGTCCCGCATGATCAGGATGCGGTCGCCGAGCTTGAGCGCCTCCGAGAGGTCGTGCGTGATGAAGATCATCGTCTTGCCGACCTCTTTGTGCAGCCGGATGACCTCGTTCTGCATGTCCCGGCGGATCAGCGGGTCGAGCGCCGAGAACGGCTCGTCGAACAGGAGCACGTCCGGCTCGCCCGCCAGCGCCCTGGCCAGGCCGACCCGCTGCTGCATACCGCCGGAGAGCTGGTCGGGGTAGGAGCGCTCGTAGCCGGACAGGCCGACCAGCTCGATCACCTCGTTGGCCCGCTTGACCCGCTCGGCGCGCCCGATGCCGCGGATCTCGAGGCCGAAGGCCACGTTGTCGACGACGCGGCGGTGCGGCAGCAGGCCGAAGTGCTGGAACACCATCGAGAACTTGCGCCTACGCATGTCACGCAGCCGGGACTGGTCGACGCCGAGGATGTCCTCGCCATCGAACTTGACCGTGCCCGAGGTCGGCTCGATCAGTCGCGTCAGGCAGCGCACGAGCGTCGACTTTCCCGAGCCCGAAAGGCCCATCACCACGAACATCTCGCCCGGCGCCACGTCGAAGCTCACGTCGCGCACGGCGGCCGTGCACCCGGTGCGATCGATCAGCTCGCGTCTGCTCAGCGCGCAGAGCTCCGGCGAGCGGGGTACCTCCTCGGCCTTCGGCCCGAAGACCTTCCAGAGGTCACCCACCGCGATCGCGGGCTCCCGACCGGACGCCGACTCACGCTCGGCGGTCGCCGTCACCGTGCGTGTCGTAGTCGATTCGGACATCTGCCTCACCTCGCCGCATATCTGTGTGAGGCGCACCACGCTTGCCCCGCTGCATCGTAAGTCCGGTGAAGGTCAGGTCAAGCGACGATGCGATCACGGTAGCGAGACACTTGACGTTCCGTGACATTCCGGAACGATCGCGGCGTGCTCAGCCTCTATATCGACGGCAAGTGGACCGCGGGTTCCGGCGGCTCCGCTGACGTGCTTAACCCATTCGACGCAAGCGTGGTCGAGGCGGTCGACCAGGCAGGCCCCGACGACGTCGTGGCCGCGGTGGCGGCCGCGCGCGCCGCCTTCGACGATCCACGGGGCTGGCGGGCCACCCCGGTGGCCGAACGTGCCGCCGCGGCGCGCCGGGTCGCCGACCTGCTACAGCGCGACAAGGAGCACATCGCGCGCGTCGAGACGCTCGACACCGGCAAGACCCTGCCGGAGAGCCGCATCGACATCGACGACGTCACGGCCGTTTTCCGCTACTACGCCGACATCGCCATGGCGCAGGACGGGCGGACGGTCGACGTCGGGCAGCCGCACGTGCTGTCGCGGATCGCGCACGAGCCGGTCGGCGTCTGTGCGCTGATCACCCCGTGGAACTACCCGCTGCTGCAGCTGTCGTGGAAGCTCGCGCCCGCGCTCGTGGCGGGCTGCACCTGCGTGATCAAGCCCAGCGAGGTCACGCCGCTCACGTCGGTGCTGCTCGTGCGGCTGGTCGAAGAGGCGGGTGTGCCCCCGGGCGTGGTCAACATCCTGCTCGGCACCGGTCCGGCCGTCGGCGCGCCGCTCACCGCGCACCCGGACGTGGACATGGTCAGCTTCACCGGTGGCCTCGCCACCGGTCAGGCGATCATCCGGGCGTCCGCCGAAACGGTGAAGCGGGTCGCGGTGGAGCTGGGCGGCAAGAACCCCAACATCGTGTTCGCGGACGCGGCCGAGAACGGGGGCTTCGAGACCGTCGTCGACAACGCACTCACCGCCGTCTTCCTGCACTCCGGCCAGGTGTGCTCGGCAGGCGCGCGGCTGATCGTCGAGGAGGCGGTCGCGGACGAGGTGGTCGCCGAGCTCGCCGTCCGGGCGGACGCGATCCGCATCGGCAACGGGCTCGACCCGGCCAGCCAGACCGGCCCGCTCGTCTCCGCGGCGCACCGGGCCAAGATCGAGGACTTCGTCGCGTCCGCCCGTGCGGAGGGCGCCCGGGTGGTCGCGGGCGGCTGCCGCCCCGAGGACCCCGAGCTCGCCAAGGGCTATTTCTACCGGCCCACCGTGCTCGACGCCTGCCACCGCGACATGCGGGTGGTACGGGAGGAGACGTTCGGCCCGCTGCTGACGGTGGAGCGCTTCGCAGGAGAGGACGAGGCGATCGCGCTGGGCAACGACACGACCTACGGCCTGGCGGGCGCGGTCTGGACCGGCGACGCCGCCCGGGCGCACCGGGTGGCCGGTGCGCTGCGCCACGGGACCGTGTGGATCAACGACTTCGGCCCCTATGTGCCGGGCGCGGAGTGGGGTGGCATGAAGCGCTCCGGCAACGGCCGCGAGCTCGGCCCCACGGGGCTGCACGAGTACCAGGAGCAGAAGCACATCTGGCACAACACGGCGCCCGCTCCGGCCCGCTGGTTCACCTGAGCTCACCCCGGGGTGGCAGCAGGGTGACACTGCGGACACTCAACGTCTGCAGTGTCACCCTGCGGCCGCACCGGGGCGGCCGTCAGGCGCGGTGGCGGTAGAAGTCGACCTTCGCGGGCGGCAGCGGTGTGCGGTCCAGGATGATGTCGGCCGCCTTCTCGGCCAGCATCATCACGGGCGCGTAGATGTTGCCGTTCGTGACGTGGGGCATCACCGACGCGTCGACCACCCGTAGCCCGTCGGTGCCGCGCACGCGCATCGTGAGGGGGTCGACGACCGCCATCGGGCCGGTGCCCATGGCGGTGGTGCCGCACGGGTGCAAGGCGGTCTCCGCGTCGTGGCCCACCCAGTCGAGGATCTGCTCGTCGGTCTGCACGTCGGGGCCCGGGGAGAGCTCCCCGCCGTCGAAGGCCCGCAGCGCGGGCTGGTCCAGGATGGTGCGGGTGACGCGGATGGCCTCGACCCACTCGCGGCGGTCCTGCTCGGTGGACAGGTAGTTGAACCGCAACGCCGGGTGCTTGCGCGGGTCGGTGCTGGTGATGGCGAGCGTGCCGCGGGCGTCGGAGTACATCGGCCCGACGTGCACCTGGTAGCCGTGCGCGCCGCCCCCGGGCACGGTGCCGTCGTAGCGCACCGCGATCGGGAGGAAGTGGAACATCAGGTTCGGGTAGTCGACGTCGTCGTTGCTGCGCACGAAGCCGCCCGCCTCGAAATGGTTGGTGGCGCCGGGCCCGCTGCGCAGGAAGAGCCAGCGTGCGCCGACCCCCAGCCAGTGCTTCTTCCCGAGATAGGGCTGCATCGACACCGGCTGCGTGCACGCGTGCTGCACGTAGACCTCCAGGTGGTCCTGGAGGTTCGCACCCACGCCGGGCACGTCGGCGACCACCGGGATGCCCAGCCCGCGCAGCAGTGTCGGGTTCCCCACCCCGGACAGCTGCAACAGCTGCGGTGAGTTGATCGCGCCGCCGCTCAGCACGACCTCGCCCCCGCGCACCCGCTGCACCGACCGGCGGCCGAATCGCGAGTACTCGACGCCGACGGCCCGGGTGCCGTCGAACACCACCTTCGTGACCAGCGCGTTCGTGTGCACATCGAGGTTCGGCCGCGACATCACCGGGTGCAAGTACGCGCGGGCGGCCGACAGCCGCCGTCCGCGGTAGACGTTGCGGTCGAACCGGGCGAAGCCCTCCTGGCGGAACCCGTTGACGTCGTCGGTCAGCGGGTAGCCCGCCTCCTGCGCGGCCTGCAGGAACGCGCCGTACAGCGGGTTCGTCGCGGGGCCGCGCTCCAGCACGAGCGGGCCACTGTGCCCGCGGAACGCGTCGCCTGCCGCGGCGGCCAGGCAGTTCTCCATGCGCATGAAGTAGGGCAGGCAGTGCGCGAAGTCCCAGCTGCCCATGCCGGGGTCGGCGCCCCAGCGCTCGTAGTCCAGCGGGTTGCCCCGCTGGAAGATCATCCCGTTGATGCTGCTCGAGCCGCCGAGCACCTTGCCCCGCGCGTGCGGGACCCGTCGGCCGTGCAGGTGGGGCTCCGGCTCGGACTCGTAGCGCCAGTCGTAGAGCGGGTTGCCGCTGGGGAACGTGAGCGCCGCGGGCATGTGGACGAACACGTCGAAGGGGTAGTCGCTGCGGCCCGCCTCCAGCACCAGGACGGTGGTGGACGGGTCGGTCGAGAGCCGATTGGCCAGTGCGCATCCGGCCGAGCCGCCGCCGACGATGATGAAGTCGTACCGGTCGCGAGCCATGCCGCGTCCCTCCCGGCTGCCGAGTGCAGGGCGCGGCGGCGGGCGCTGCCGCGAAGATCCTCACACGTACCGGCCGCGGCAACGGGCGTCAAGAGAGCTCTTCGGCCTCGGTGCAGGTGAAGCCGGGGCCGCCGACGTGGGTGGCCACCCGCAGCAGCAGCGTGCGCAGGGCGTCGCGTTCCTCGGTGTCGAGCGGCGCGAGCAAGTCCTCCTCCGCGGCGCGCAGCGATCGCTCCAGCGCGCAGAGCCGGGCGCGGCCGTCCTCGGTCAGATTGATCCGCCGGGCGCGCCGGTCGGTGGGGTCGGGCGTGCGGGCGACGAGGCCCGCCCGCTCCAGCTCGTCGAGCAGGTAGGTCATCACCGTGCGGTCGACGCCGAGCTGCCTGCCGAGCGCGAGCTGGCTGCCCGCGGCCCCGGTGGCCGCCGCGGCCAGCACCTGGTAGCCGCGGGGTCCGCCGGGTAGGCCGCCGACGACGTCCTGCGCCGCGCGCAGGTGGGCCCGGGTGACCGTGCCCAGCGCCCAGCCGAGCTCGGCCTCGACGCCCGACGGTGTGGTCATCGCCTCAGAATACCGGGAATGCTGCGGCGGAGACGTTCTGTTGTTACGATCGTCTGATAAGCAGAACGTCTGCGATGCAGAGGAGTTGCCATGGCTCTGTTCCGTCTGGACAGCAGCATCCGCGCGGAGGGCTCGGTCAGCCGGGAGGTGGCCGACGCCGTCGAGGAGGCGTGGGTCCGCCATCGCCGTCGCGACGGGGTCGTCCGCCGCGACATCGGGCTCGCTCCGCTGCCGTCCGACGCCTGGGCCGCCGCCGTCGCGGGCGCGCACGTCCCGGAGGACGCGCGTACGCCCGAGCAGCGCCGGGCGGCGGAGCTGGCCGCGACCCTTGCCGACGAGCTGCTGGAGGCACAGACGATCCTCATCGCCGCGCCGCTCTACAACTTCGGGGTGCCCGCGCACCTCAAGGCGTGGATCGACCTCGTCATCACCGACCCGAGGTTCGGGCCGGGGAGCCGTCCGCTCGCGGGCAGGCCGGTCGTCCTCGTCGCGGTG
The DNA here is from genome assembly GCA_963739465.1 of uncultured Actinomycetota bacterium. Classification (GTDB taxonomy): domain Bacteria; phylum Actinomycetota; class Actinomycetes; order Mycobacteriales; family Pseudonocardiaceae; genus Pseudonocardia. Next base: position 308,881 of record CAVUAS010000012.1, on the reverse strand, counting down.
CGCGGGGGCGGCTACGGTGCGGGCACGCCGCGGGAGGGCTGGGATCACGCCACGCCGTACCTGCTGCGGATCCTGCGCGACTTCTGGGGCGCCGACGTGACCCTGGTGGAGGCCGAGCTGACGCTGGCCGACGTCACCCCGGCGCTCGCCGAGCTGCGGCCTGCCGCCGCCGTCTCCCGGACGCAGGCCCGCGAGAAGGCGGCGACGTTGGGTCGCGCGCATGCCGCCCTGACGGCGGCTTAGTCGGTCCGCGCCGACACCGGGGGCCGCGCCGGGCGGGCGGGGACATCCACGGGCGACAGGGGGGTGTTGCCCAGGATGAGGTCGGCGGCCCTCTCGGCGAGCGCCATCGTCGGCGCGTAGGTGTTGCCGTTGGTCAGCGACGGCATCGCCGAGGCGTCGGCCACCCGCAGCCCGGTGATGCCGTGCACGCGCATGTCGCGGGCGTCGACCACGCTGTTCTCGCCGCAGCCCATGCGCGCGGTGCACGCCGGGTGCAGGCCGGTCTGGGCGGCGCGGGCAACCCACGCCATCACCTGGTCGGGCCCGACGACACCCGGGCCGGGCAGCACCTCGCCCCCGTCCAGGTCGGCGAAGGCGGGCTGGGACAGCAGTTCGCGTGCGATCTCCACGCCGCGGATCCAGCGTTCCCGGTCGCTTCGGCCGGACAGGTAATTGACCCGGATCGCCGGATGCACGGCCGGGTTGGCCGACCGGAGGTGCACGCTGCCGCGGGCCTCCGAGCGCATCACGCCGACGTGCATCTGGTAGCCGTGCCCGTTGACCTGTGCGCCTTCCTCGCTGCGCATCGCCAGCGCGGCGAAGGACATCATGATGTCGGGCCGGTCCTGCGTCTCGTCGCTGCGGAAGAAGCCGGTGGCCTCGAGGTGGTTGCTGGCGCCCGGGCCGGTGCCGGTGAGGAGCCACCGCGCCGCGATGGCGGGCCAGCGGTACTTCTTGCGCATCGCCAGCAGCGACACCGGCTTCGCGCACCGGTGCTGCATGTGCACGGCGAGGTGGTCCTCCAGGTTCTCCCCGACGGCGGGCCGGTCGGCGACCACCGGCACGCCCACCCGCTCCAGCACGGCCTTCGGCCCGATGCCCGAGAGCTGCAGCACGTGGGGGGTGCCCATGGCACCGCCGCAGAGCACGATGTCGCCCGCGAACACCCGCTCCTCGGCACCGGACCCGCGCCGGAAGGAGACGCCGATGGCGCGCGACCCCTCCATCAGCACCCGCCCGACCTGAACGCCGCAGCGCACCTCCAGGTTGCCGCGCGTCCGGACGGGATGCAGGTAGGCCTTCGACGCCGAGAGCCTGCGGCCGTGGTAGATCATGCGCTCGGCGGGGGCGACCCCCGCCTGCACGTGGTCGTTGATGCTCGTGGCGACCCGGTGCCCGGCCTGGCGCGCCGCGGCGAAGAAAGCCTCGAAGAGCGGGCCCGTCGCCGCGCCCGGCTCCAGGAACTGCGGGCCTGCGTGGCCCCGGATGCCGTCCGGGTCGGAGGTCAGCACGTGCTCGTGGCGCTGGAAGTAGGGCAGCAGGTGGGCGTAGTCCCAGTCCGGCTCGCCGGTCTCCGCCGCCCACTGGTCGAAGTCGGCGGCGTGGCCGCGGTGGTACATCATCCCGTTGATGCTGCTGGAGCCGCCGAGGATCTTGCCTCGGGGCTGGCGCATCCGGCGACCCTGCATGTGCGGCTCGGGCTCGGTCGCGTAGCACCAGTCGTAGCGTCGGTTGCCGACGGGGAAGCCGAGCGCCGCAGGCATGTTGATGATCGGGTCCCAGCGGTGGTCGGCGGCGCCCGCTTCCAGCACGAGGACCCGCGTGGCGGGGTCCCCGCTGAGCCGGTTGGCGAGCGCCGAGCCCGCCGACCCCCCGCCGACGATGACGTAGTCGTAGGTCGCTGACGCCATAGGTCTAGTCCTCTGGATGCTCGACATCGGTTGCAGGTGACGTGGGCACGCGCTCCTGGGTGTGGAGCAGTGCGGGGAGCACCCGGGCCGCCTCGGTGAGGCTCGGGCCGTACCACGTCAGCAGTCGGCCGCTGACGAGCACCGACTGCGTGCCGGGGAACGATTCGGGGCCGTCCTCGGCGGTGAAGTTATAGGGCTCGTCGGGTAGCACGACGAGATCGTGCGCGGGCAGCGCCTCCGGGTCGAAGCGCGGATAGCGCTCGGGATCGTCGCACAACGCGTTGTCGACGCCGAGCCGGGTCAGCAAAGCGCCGGTGAACGTGTCGCGGCCGACAGCCATCCACGGCCGCCGCCAAATGGGAATGACGGCCCGCCTGCGCACGGCGGGCACGGCGACGGCGGCCCATGCCTGCTCCGCCTCGTCGAGCCACGCGGGCCGGGCGAGCCCGCACGCGGCGAGCATGCGGGCCAGCGAGGTGAACGCGCCGTCGAGCGTGCGGACGTCGGTGACGTAGACCGGAACGCCCGCGGCGCGCAGCGCGTCGAGGTCGACCGGCCGGTTCTCCTCCTGGTTGGCGACGACGAGGTCCGGCTGAAGTGCGCGGATCGCGGCGACGTCGGGGTTCTTCGTGCCCCGCACCCGCGCGACGTCGAGGTCGGCGGGATGGGTGCACCAGTCGGTGGCGCCCACGAGCAGCGCCCGGTCACTGCACGCCACCGCCTCCGTGAGCGACGGCACGATGCTCACGACTCGTCGAACCCGATCGGGGGTCGGGACAGCCCGCCCTTCGTCGTCGACGATCACGGCGAGAGAATAGGGGCGGCGGGAAGGGCGAAACGCGTGGGGTCGGCGGCTCAGAGGTTTCTACACGAATTGTCCGATCATCCCCTGGACAAATCCGGCGTGGAATGCACTAACGGCCCGGAGCCGGGCTTCGCCGAGCGGCACGGTCGGGCCGTGCGCTTCCGGCCCGACCTGTGCCCGTTCGCCGCGCCCACGACGACGCCACCGCGATCGGCGTCTGCGAAGCGATGGGCTTCGTGCGTCGCCGCCGCTTACCGCGCGCCGTAGGGCCGGCCGCGGCGACTTCGCACCCTTTGGTACCACCTCGCACCCCGCCTGCGGGGTGCGAAGACGCCGAAAGGGTGCGAAGTGGCGTTCCGGCGGGGCCGCCTACTACATGTTGCGCCGGTATTGGCCGCCGACCTCGAAGAACGCCTCGGTGAGCCGGCCGAGCGAGCACACCCGGGCCGCCTTCATCAGCTCGTCGAACACGTTGCCCTCGCCGGTGGCGACGTCCTGCAGCCGCCGGATCGCGGCGGGCGCCTCCGCGGCGTGCCGGGCCTGGAAGTCGGCGAGCCGGTCGAGCTGGCTCTGCTTCTCCGCCTCCGTCGCACGGGCGAGCTCGATCTCCTTCGGCGAGGCGTCGGACTCGGGCCGGACGAACGTGTTGACCCCGATGATCGGCAGCGAGCCGTCGTGCTTGCGCTGCTCGTAGAGCATCGACTCGTCCTGGATCCGACCGCGCTGGTAGCCGGTCTCCATCGCGCCGAGCACACCGCCGCGCTCGGCGATCCGGTCGAACTCCCGGAGCACCGCCTCCTCGACGAGGTCGGTGAGCTCCTCGATGATGAACGAGCCCTGCAGCGGGTTCTCGTTCAGCGAGAGGCCCCACTCCCGGTTGATGATCATCTGAATGGCCATGGCGCGCCGCACCGACTCCTCGGTGGGCGTCGTCACGGCCTCGTCGTAGGCGTTGGTGTGCAGCGAGTTCGCGTTGTCGTAGAGCGCGCACAGGGCCTGCAGGGTGGTGCGGATGTCGTTGAAGTCCATCTCCTGCGCGTGCAGCGACCGGCCGGAGGTCTGCACGTGGTACTTGAGCTTCTGGCTGCGCTCGTTGGCCCCGTAGCGCTCCCGCATGGCCACGGCCCAGATCCGCCGCGCCACCCGCCCGATCACCGAGTACTCCGCGTCCATGCCGTTGGAGAAGAAGAACGACAGGTTCGGCGCGAAGTCGTCGATGTCCATGCCGCGGGCGAGGTAGCTCTCGACGTAGGTGAAGCCGTTCGCGAGGGTGAACGCGAGCTGGCTGATGGGGTTCGCCCCGGCCTCTGCGATGTGGTAGCCGGAGATCGACACCGAGTAGAAGTTCCGCACCTTGTGGGCGATGAACCACTCCTGGATGTCGGCCATCATCCGCAGGGAGAACTCGGTGGAGAAGATGCAGGTGTTCTGACCCTGGTCCTCTTTGAGGATGTCGGCCTGCACCGTGCCGCGGACGTTGGCCAGCGCGTAGGCGGTGAGCTCCTCGCGCTCGGCCTCGTCGGGCGCACGGCCCTCCTCCTCGTGGAAGGCGTCGATCCGCTGGTCGATGGCCGTGTTGAGGTAGTACGCGAGGATCGTCGGGGCCGGTCCGTTGATCGTCATCGACACGGACGTGGTGGGCGAGCAGAGGTCGAAGCCGCCGTAGAGCACCTTCATGTCCTCGAGCGTCGCGATCGACACGCCGGACGTGCCGACCTTGCCGTAGACATCGGGGCGGGTGTCGGGATCGCGGCCGTAGAGGGTCACCGAGTCGAACGCGGTGGACAGGCGCTTGGCCGCGGAGTCGGCCGAGAGCACCCGGAAGCGGCGGTTGGTGCGAAACGCGTCGCCCTCGCCCGCGAACATGCGGGCGGGGTCCTCGCCCTCGCGCTTGAAGCCGAACACGCCCGCCGTGAACGGGAACCGGCCCGGCAGGTTCTCGCGGCGCAGGAAGCGCAGCAGCTCGGCGTCCTCGGTGTAGCGGGGGAGCGCGACGCGCGGGATCCGGCTGCCCGAGAGCGTCTCGCGGGTCAGCGCCGTGCGCAGCTCCTTGTCGCGGACGCGCACGACGAGTTCGTCGCCTGAGTAGTCCTTGGCGGTCTGGGCCCAGCCGTCGAGCAACTCGGCGTCGGCGGCCGGAAGCGCGTGCTCGGCGGTCGTCAGCGCCTCGTCGACCGCGTCGCCGACCAGCTTGCGGGCGGTGCGCAGGTGCTGGCGGACCCGGGCGGCCTCGACGGCCTTGTCGGTGGCGGCGTGGTAGTCGCGCACGGTCTCCGCGACGTCGGCGAGATAGCGCACCTTGCCCGGCGGGATCACCGCCGCGTGCGGCGTCGAGGTGCGCCGGTCGGTGTGCGGCAGCCTGCCCTCGCCCACTGCCAGCCCGTCCTCGGCGAGGACCCCGCGCAGGTGCTGGTAGAGCGCGGTGACGCCCTCGTCGTTGAACGTCGCGGCGGACGTGCCGAACACCGGCATGTCCTCCCACGTCGCGCCGAACTCCTCGCGGTTGCGCACGAGCTGGCGGCCGACGTCGCGGCGCGCGTCCTCGGCGCCGCGGCGCTCGAACTTGTTGATGGCGACGGCGTCGGCGAAGTCGAGCATGTCGATCTTCTCCAACTGCGACGCGGCGCCGAACTCGGGCGTCATCACGTACAGCGAGCGGTCGACGAACGGCACGATCGCCGCGTCGCCCTGGCCGATGCCCGGCGTCTCGACGATCACGAGGTCGAACCCGGCCGCCTTGAGCACGGCGATGACGTCGGCGAGCCGCTCCGGGAGCCCGGCGTCGGCGCCGCGGGTGGCCATCGAGCGGAAGAAGATGTTCTCGCCGCAGAGGCTGTTCATACGGATCCGGTCGCCGAGCAGCGCGCCGCCGCCCTTGCGCCGGCTGGGGTCGACGGCGAGCACGGCGATGCGGAGCTTGTCCTCCTGGTCGAGGCGGAAGCGGCGCACCAGCTCGTCGGTGAGCGAGGACTTCCCGGAGCCGCCGGTGCCGGTGATGCCGAGCACCGGGACCGTTCGGCGGGGGGTGAGGTCGAGGTGGGCAGGGATGCGCCCGGCCTCGGCGAGCGTGAGGGTGCGGGCCAGGGTGGTCGTCTCGCCCGCGTAGAGGTCGTCGAACGCGGCGGGCGGCTGCGCGGCGAGATCGACGTCACACTCCCGGATCATCAAATTGATCATTCCGGGCAGGCCGAGGCGCTGGCCGTCCTCGGGGGAGAAGATCCGCGCGACGCCGCGGGAGTGCAGCAGCTCGATCTCCCGCGGCACGATCACGCCGCCACCGCCCCCGTAGACCCGGATGTGCCCCGCGCCGCGCTCACGCAGCAGGTCGACGAGGTAGCTGAAGTACTCGACGTGGCCGCCCTGGTACGAGCTGATCGCGACGCCCTGGGCGTCCTCCTGGATCGCGGCCGTCACCACCTCGTCCACCGAGCGGTTGTGCCCGAGGTGCACCACCTCGGCGCCCTGGCGTTGCAGGATCCGCCGCATGATGTTGATCGCCGCGTCGTGGCCGTCGAACAGGCTCGCCGCGCTGACGAAGCGGACCGGATGGGTGGGCACGTGCAGGTCGGTCATGGCCGGATGTCCTCCCCGGGGGCGCCCGACAGCGCCGCCGCGGATTTAGTATGACATCCAACTATCGGACGTGCTACCGTTCGTGACCCAGTGCTCAGGCGGCGTGGTCTCCCTGCGCCGGCGGCAGCTCCATCGTCGGGAACTCCATCGTCGGCGACTCACCGTGGCGCGCCCGCAGGCGCCGGGCCAGCGCGGGCAGCGCGACGCCGAGCAGCGCGAGCACCGCTCCCGCGAGGATGATCACCCCGGTCGCGGCGTCCGGTGCGACCACGACGAGCACGAACGAGATGCCGGGCCACCAGAGGAGGGTGCGCACCGGCGTGGGCACGGACCACTCGCGGATCTCAGACGGCATGGGCAGTTCCTACCCGATCACCGAACGAATCATGCGTGGGGGCGCTCGCCCGTTAGGGTCGGGGTTGTGGATACTGCCGCCGATCGCGCCGAGGTCCCCGCCGCGCACGCCGCCCCCTTCGTCGAGGAGAACGAGCTCTTCGCCACGCTCGCCGCGTCGGCCGACCTCGAGACGCCGGTGCCCACCTGCCCGGGTTGGTCGCTGAAGCAGCTGTTCCGACACGTCGGGCGGGGCGATCGGTGGGCGGCCACGATCCTGCGCACCGGCGCGTTCGCCGACCCGCGGGAAGTGGCCGACGGGCGGCCGCCGGAGGGCGGGATGGCCGAGTGGCTGCGGGGCGGGCCGCGGGCGGTGCTCGACGCGGTGGCCGAGGTCGGGCCGGACACCCCCGTCTGGACGTTCCTCGGGCCGCAGCCCGCGTCGTGGTGGATCCGCAGGCGCGAGCACGAGGTGCTGGTGCACCGGGCCGATGCGGCGCTCGCCCTCGGGATGGACTACTCGGTGCCCGCCGAGCGGGCAGCCGACGGTGTCTCCGAGTGGCTCGGCCTGCTGGCGGCGCGCAAGACCGATCCGGCCGATGCGCCGCTCGCCGAGGGGGCCACGCTGCACCTGCACGCCACCGACGACGGGCTCGGACCGGCGGGGGAGTGGTTCGTCCGTGGCACCGGCGCGAGTGTCGGGTGGGAGCACGGGCACGCCAAGGGCGACGTCGCCGTACGCGGCCCGGCCGTCGACCTCCTGCTCGTGGCGATGCGCCGCCGACCGCCCGAGAGTGTCGAGACGATCGGCGACGCCGCCGTGTGGGAGCGCTGGCTGATCAATACCGGCTTCTGACCCGGCGCGGCGCGCTACCCCCCCGGCGCGCGCCCGACGGGGCAGGAGGAACGCGAGCGCCCCCGCGGCCAGCACCAGGCCTGCAGTCAGCGCCAGCACGGCGACCATCGCGCCGGTCGGCCTGCCGGCATCGAAGAGGTCGAAGAACACCGTGCCCAGCACCGCGATGCCCACCGTGCCGGCCAGCTGCTGGTTCGCGTTCAGCACTCCCGATGCCGAACCGACCATCGGCAACGTGACGCCCGCGAGCGTGATGTCGAAGAAGGGCGTCATGGCCAGGCCCAACCCGAAGCCGCACACCAGCAGCGACGGCGCGAACTCCCAGCCCGTCACGGCTTCCCCGGCCGCCGCGACGGTCAGCAGCACCCCGCCGAGACCCGCCGCCGTCACCAACGCGCCGAGCTGCAGACCGGTGCGACCCAGCCGAGCAGTCAGCACCGCACCCGACAGCGCCGACCCCCCGGCGATGCCAACGGCCCACGGTGCCTGCGCCAGCCCGGCCATGAGCGGCGTGTATCCGAGCCCCAGCTGTAGGTACAGACCCAGCGCCAGTACGAGCCCGGTCATCCCCGCGAAGAGCGCCAGTCCCACACCCATGCCCACGGAGAACGCGCGCAGCCGGAACAGCGCGGGCTCGACGAGCGGTGCCCGGCCCACGCGGCTGCGGCGCACCTGGTGCGTGGCGAACACCGCGAGCACCGCGGCCCCGCAGGCCAGCATGCCGAACGTCCACGCAGGCCAGCCCAGCTCGCGGCCCTCCACCAGCGGGAACACCAGCAGCGCGAGACCTGTGGAGACCAGCACCATCCCGACCGGGTCCGGGCGTGGGCCGTCCTCGGCGCGGGACTCCGGCAGCACGACAGCGGCCAGCGCCAATGCGGCGAGCCCGAGCGGCACGTTGATCAGGAAGACCGTGCGCCAGCTCAGCCCGGCGAGGTCCCACGCGATGAGCGCGCCGCCGAGGATCGGCGCCCCAACCACCGCAAGCCCGATCGTCGGGCCGAACGCGCCGAAGGCCTTCGCGAGTTCGTCGGGCGGGAAGGCCGTCTTGAGTATGCCGAAGCCCTGCGGGATCAGCATCGCGCCGAGCAGCCCCTGGGCGATGCGGAAGCCGATGAGCTCGCCCGGCGTGCCCGCGAGCCCACACAGCGCCGACGCGGCGATGAACCCGACGAGCCCGACGAGGAACATCCGCCGCCGCCCGTAGAGGTCGCCGAGCCTTCCACCGGTGATCAGCCCGGCGGCGAAGGCAAGCGTGTAGCCCGCGGCCCACCCACTGGATCATCGCGTCGCCGCCGCCCAGCTCCGCGCGGATCGACGGGGCCGCGATGCCGACGACCGTGCCGTCGATCAGGTCCATGATCTCGGCCGCGAGCACGGCGATGAGGGCGAGCCATCGCCACCGGTACGCGATCGGCTCGGGGGTCTTCGTGAGTGCCCCCGTCATCGGCGCCTCCTCGAACAGTGTTCGTTAACGAACGACGTTCTACTGGCGAACGATGTTCGTGTCAAGTAGGGTTTCGCCATGACCGCGCCCGGTCCCGAACCCCCGTGGTGGACGCCCCGCAAGGTGGCGACGCCGCGGCGGGCGCTGAGCCGCGAACTGATCGTCGCCACGGCCCTCGACGTGTTGCGGGCGGAGGGGATGGACGCGGTGTCGATGCGCCGCGTCGCGTCCGAGCTGGGCACCGGGCCCGCCTCGCTCTACGCGCACGTCGCGGGCAAGGACGAGCTGCTCGACCTGCTCTACGACGAGGTCGTCGGCACGATCCCGCTGTTCGAGCCGGACCCGGCCCGGTGGCGGGAGCAGGTGACCCGGCTGTGGATCGACTCGCGGGACGCGCTCGCGCGTGCGGGCGACATCGCCCGCTACAGCCTGGGCCGGGTCCCGATGGGCCCGAACGCCTTGCGCATCGCCGAGCTCACGATGACCGTGCTGCGCGCGGGCGGTGTGCCCGACCAGGCCGTCGCGTGGGCGGTCGACGTGATCGGCATGTTCGTCACGGCCAACGCCGTGGAGGACGCCGTCACCGCTGACCTGGCGCGGGAGGGTCGCGACCCGCAGGAGTACTACGATCAGGTGCACCGCTACTTCGCGGGGCTGCCCGCCGATCGCTTTCCCGTCACGGCCGCGCTGGTGCCCCAGCTCATGACCGGCACAGGGGACGAGCGCTTCCGCTTCGGCCTCGAACTGCTCGTCGGCGGGCTGGCCGCGCTCGCTACCGGAGCTCGTCGGACAGCAGCTCCATGAGCAGCGCGTCGTGCCAGAGGCCGTCGGCCGAGCGCTCGTAGCGGCGCAGCACGCCCACCCGCGTGAATCCCGCACGCTCACAGCTGCGGATCGCCAGCGCGTTGTGCGCGGCGGGGTCGATGACGATGCGGTGGTGGCCCCGCCCCGAGAACAGGTAGCGGGCCATCGCGCGCATCGCGTCGTAGCCGAGGCCCTGGCCGTGGTGGTCGGGGTGCAGCGCGAGGTCGATCGCGGCGTGCCGGTGGTCCGGGTCCTGCTCCTCGCGATAGATGATCAGGCCGACGACCTCGCCCGCCAGCTCGATCGCGTAGCCGTGCGGCCCGAGCAGCTCGCGCCGCACCCGTTCCAGGTCGTAGCCGCCCCACCATTTGGCGATGTCGGGGTGGTCGAGGATTTCGAGGAACGTGGGGACGTGGGCTGCCGTCGTCGGCCGAAGGACCACGGTCTGCCCCGCGATCGGGCCGGGTGCGTTGTTCATGGCGTGAGCTCCAGACGTGCGCGAACCGCCAGTGTGCCCGACGTCACAGGTTGCTCGAAGAGCACCCGCGCGGTGCGGCCCTCGATCTCGAGCGTAGCGATGGTGTTGCCGAAGAGCGGGCCCGCGAGCCGCCGCCACGTGACCGGCGTGGGCGGGGCGCCCGCGCGGGCCGCCCACCGCCGGGTGAGCGCCCGCGCGCCCGCCGACCACGCGAGCCGGAACCCGGGCTTGATATACCAGTCCATGACGTTGTGCACGGGCGAGCAGGTGAGCTGGTGCACGGCGGCGGAGCCGGGCACATTGGCGCGCGCTGCGTAGCAGTGGTGCACGTCGCCGGACAGGATGCTGACCGTCGCCGGACCGCTGTTCGCGGCGCGCGTGACGAGGGCGGCGAGCCGGTCGAACGACTGCCGGAACGCGGGCCAGTGCTCCAGATCGGCCACCTGGCGCAGCGTCTCCCCCCACCGGCCCCGCCAGCCCCGCCGCGCGGCGGCGATCTCGTTGATCGTCTCCAGGTCGCCGATCGCGTGTGGCATGAGCCACGGCACGGAGGTGGCGAGCAGCAGGTGGTCGACCCGGCCCGGCGCACCGGCCTGCTCCTCCAGCCACGCGAACTCGCCGTCGCCGAGCATGAGGTGCTTGCCCTCGGTGAGCACGCGCCCGTTGCGGGAGTCCATCATCAGCAGCCGGGTGTTCCCGAGGTCCCAGCGGAAGCTGAACCGCACGGCCTCGCCGCCCTCGGCCTCCGCGTCCGCCCGGTCGGCGAGCTCCACCAGCAGCGGCCACGTGTCGCCGTCGTGCGTGAGCACCTTCTGGGTGTCGAGGTCGGCGGCGATCTCGTCGGGCGAGAGGTTGCCGAGGTGCTGGTAGACCCAGTACGACGTGAGCGCCGACCGCACCCGGTCGCGCCACCAGGGCTTCTCCCGCATCTCGGCGCGCCAGACCGCCGAGGTGTTCCAGTCGTCCCGTACGTCGTGATCGTCGAAGATCATCGCGACGGGCACGGTGGACATCAGCCACCGCACCTCGGGATCCGACCAGGCGTCGCAGTACACGCCGACGTACTCGTCGAAGGCGACGATCTCGTCGTCGGGCCATTCAGGGTGTCGGTCGCGGCGCCCGGCGATGCGCCGCCGGGTGTCGGGTGTGAGCTCATCGGCGTAGATCTGGTCGCCGAGCAGCAGCAGCGCGTCGGGCCAATCCTCCGGCGGGCGGCGCGCCATCCGGGCGGCGCAGACGTCGAGGGCGTCGAGACCCAACCGCGACGTGTGGCCGGGCTCGTTCACCTTCGGGTAGCGGCAGGAGCCGAACATGATGCGGTTGCGCCCGTCCGAGGCCGGCCCGCGGGTGCGGATCACGCTGGGCGGGAACGGGTTCGCGGTCGGGGGCCACACGTGCTCGCCGTCGACTTCGACGGTGTAGGGGGTGCTCGACCCTGGCGTCAATCCGGAGACGGCGACCAGCGCGTAGTGATGGCCCGCCACCTCGAACGTGCGGGCTTCGGCGTCCAGCACGCGAACGGTCGCGGGATCGGCGGTCTGCACCCACACCTGAGCTGTCGTTTCCCCGACGTGACGTAGGACGGGCCCGAGCACGAGTGACACAGGTCTCAGCCTACTGGGACACGCGACGGGCGACCGCCGGATCCGTTTGACCGGGGCGCTACCCGGGTAGGGTCCTGGCATGATCCTGCGCCGCGTAGCCCGTCCCATGCTCGCTGCCATCTTCATCTCCGGTGGCATCGAGGCACTGCGCTCGCCCCAGGCCCACGCCCGGGCCGCGAAGCCGGTGCTCGAGGCGGTCGAGCCCGCGGTCGATCAGGCGGCGGAGATCGCTCCGGTGGACGGCCGTCCGGACGACGAGACGCTGATCAAGATCGATGCCGGGGTCAAGATCGTGGCGGGGACGATGCTGGCATTCGGCAGGTTCCCCCGGCTCGCCTCCACCGCGCTCGCGGCGTCGCTCGTGCCCACCACCCTCGCCGGGCACCGGTTCTGGGAGGAGGACGACCCGGAGGTCCGGTCCCAGCAGCAGATCCACTTCTTCAAGAACGTCGGCCTGCTCGGCGGGCTGCTCATCGCGGCGGCCGATACGCACGGCAGGCCGTCGCTCGGATGGCGGGCCCGCAAGGCGGCGGCGTCGCTCTCGGGCCAGTCGTCCACGCTCGGAGACTCGGCCGCCGAGCTGGGCGAGCGGCTGGCAAGCGTGGCGACGGACGTGTCGACGCGTGTCGGCGAGGCGACGCAGGTGGCCGGGGGCCGCGTCGGCGAGCTCGCGCAGGACGTCGGCGGCCGCGTCGGCGACGTCGGCGGTCGGGTCGGGGAGCTGGCCCAGGACGTCGGCGGCCGCGTGGGCAGTCGCGTCGGCGACGCCTCCACGGCGGTGAGCGGGGTGGCCGCAGGCCTCGTCGGTTTGGCTCCGGGCGCAGGCGCCGCGCTCTCCGCGCAGGCGGCCGAGCGCACGCAGGACTGGGCCGAGCGGGCGGCGAAGGCCCGCCGAAAGGCCGAGAAGCGCGGGGCCAAGCTGCGCAAGGCGGCGGAGAAGCGCGGCGCGGTGCTCCAGAAGGATGCCGCGAAGCGCGGTGCGGAGCTGCAGAAGCAAGCGGCCAAGCGCGGAAAGAAGCTGCAGCGGCGAGCGGCGAAGCGCGGTGCGGCGTGGCAGGAGGACGCCGCTCGGGCGGTGGCGCGGCTCGAGAAGCGCGCCCCGGGAATCCGGGACCAGGCCGTGAAACTCGGCCATGACGTCGCCGAGCGCGCCGCTGTCGTCGGCGCGGAGGTCGCGCACCAGGCCGAGGGTGTCGCGAAGGACGCTCGCAAGCGGGTGGCTGCGGTCAGCAGCTGAGGTACTGACACCAGCGGGTTCACGCAGGCCGCTCGGCGCGGGAGGCTAGAAGGACTTCGCCCGCCGAGCAAGGAGCCTGCGATGACGCTGTACACCGACATCCCCACGCGTGCCGAGATCGACGCGCTGTGGGAGACGGTGAGCCCGGCTGCGGTGTCGCTGTACGTTCCGACCGACCCCGCGTCGTCCGGGGAGGCCGAGCGGATCGCGTTCAAGAACCTCGCCCGCACGGCCCTGGACCAGCTCGCTGAAGCGGAGAAGCACGACCTGGCCGCGATCGAGGAAGCCCTCGTCGACCTCGAGGAGGACGACGAGTTCTGGCGGCACCAGGCGCGCACGCTCGCGGTCTTCGCCACACCCGGCTGGATGCGGACGTTCCGGCTGCCCAACCGCCTGGTCGAGCTGACCGTCGCGGGAGACCGGCTGCACGTCAAGCCCCTGATGCGGGCGGTGACCTTCCCGCAGACGGCGTTCGTGCTCGCCCTCGCCCAAGGCGGGCTGCGGCTGCTGGAGACGGTGCCGGACGCCGCGCCCGAGGTCGTGCGGGTGCCGGACATGCCGAGCGACGTCGCGAGCGCGGTCGGCAAGTCGTCCATCAAGGACCGCGCCCCGGTGCGCAGGCTGCAGGGCGTCGAGGGGCAGAAGGTCCGGATGCGCCAGTACGCGCGGCAGATCGACCATGCCCTGCGCGAGGTGCTTCCCGGCCACGGCGTGCCGCTGGTGATCGCCGCGACCGAGCCGCTGGACGCGATCTTCCGGTCGGTGTGCCGGTATCCCGACGTGGTGCCGGAGACAGTGGCGGGGAACCCCGAGAACATCGCCGACGCCGACCTGGTGGCCGCGGCGCGCGACGTGCTCGACCGGTACTACGCGGGCAGGCTCGCCGAGCTGAAGGACCTGTTCGAGCAGCGGACCGGCCAACATCGCACCTCCCTCGACGTCGCTACGGTGGCCCGACTGGCCACCCAGGGCGCGGTCGACACGTTGTTCCTCGACATCGACGCTGTCGTCCCCGGCACGGTGGCCGCTGACGGAGCGGTGACCTTCGCCGACGAGCCTGCTCCGGGCACGCTCGGCGTCGCCGACGAGATCGCGCGACGGGCGTGGCTGTCCGGAGCGCGGCTGGTCGCGGTGCGCCGGGAGGACGTGCCCGGCGGCGGCGACCTCGCCGCGATCCTGCGCTACGCCGCCTGACGGCCGGTGCGCACGCCGCCCTCCGGTAAGGTCCGCCCTGCCCCGGGGCGGTAGCTCAGCTGGTCAGAGCAGCGGACTCATAATCCGTCGTGTCGCAGGTTCAAATCCTGCTCGCCCCACACATTCCCGCTGGTAGCAGCGCTGCGAAGCAGCTCCAAGCCTGCGGCCCTGTCGCTCGCGTACCGGTGACGTACCGGTCGCTCGGCTACAGAGGGTGACCGCGCCGGTAGCGTCGCGCCATGGTCAACTGCTGTAAGCCCTTCAGAGTGGCGTGCCCGGCGTGCGGCTTGGAGATCACAATCCGTGGGGGTGACGTCGCGGGGCTGTGGGTCACGGTGCACGCGCTCGTGTGCCCGGCCGGGGCGGAGGAAGACGCCATAGCGGTCACCCCCTCTCTCGGCGTCTGGCGGTGCTGTAGCGCGCGAAAGCCCCGGCCCGTCTAACTCGGTGGGGGCCGGGGCTCTCGTGGGCGGAGCGCGCAGATCAGCCGGTCGCGCGGGGCCGTAGCGGCACGACATTGCCCGCCGTTGCTGCGGGCGCAACCGGCCGGGCGAGCGGCGCGGCCTTGCCGTCCTCTGTCGGGATGTAGTCAGCGTAAATTGTCAGCGTTGTGACGTAGCTTTCGTGGCCCAGCCATTGGCTGACCTGCATGTAGTGCGCTCCGGCGCTCAGGCTCAGCACGGCGTACGTGTGGCGGAGGTCATGGAGCCGAACGCCGCGGTGGGCTTTGTCCGTCACAGGCAACCCGACCGCGCGGAGCGCTGGGCGGAGGTAGCCCGCGTACAACGTGCCGGGGTCAACCGGCGCGGCCCAGTTGTAGGTGCCGGGGTCGGCGGCCATAGCGCGCGAGACGCCAGGCGCATTCCGGCTGTAGCGGGCCGGGAACAGAGGCGCTGTCGGGTCTGTGGCGCGGGGGTGGGTGGCGAGGTACCCCCGCAGATCCTCCGCAAGCCAGTCGTCAAGCGGCACAACGCGGCGGCTCTTGCGGGACTTCGGGGTGCCGGTCTCCCAGCCGCCCCGCACCTTGCGTTTGGTCCGGCGGACGGTGATGGTGTTGCCCTGTAGGTCGCGGATCTCCAACCCCGCCAGCTCTCCGGCGCGCAGTCCTGTGTACGCCAGGAACAGCACCACGAGCCCGTAGACCGGCGCGCGTTCGGCGACCTGCGCAGCGACGGCAGCAACCTCTTCGCCACTGAGCGGGTGCGGCTGGAAGGGCTCGACGTCCCCCGCCCGCAACCGCGGAACCGACATGGCCGGGTTGGCGGGGATCGCGCTGTCAGTGGCGGCGGTGTCGAGCACCCGCCGGAACACGTCGAATGCGTGTTTGATGGTGCCGCGGGCGAGCCCTCGCCCCACCAGCTCCGCTCGAAAGGCGCGCGCCATTGCGCAGGGCCCCGGCATTGTTGTGAGATTTCCGATTCGTGACGGTTTGACTGTTTCAGATTCCGAGCGCGGTGAAGGCGTCGTTGTGGTCGTGGAGGTCGCGGCGGGCGTGGGCGATGTTGGCGCGTCCGGCCAGACGCAAGGCGCTGATCGCCAGGTTGCGGAAGGCGGCGAGCGCTCTGGGCGCGGTACCCGTTCGCAGCTGGGCGGCATCCTCGTGGAAGGTGACATCACGGACCCAATGCAGACGATCTTCCACGACCCAGTGGCGTCGTTCGTAGTGGTTGAGCTGCGGGGGGCCGGCCAGGTCGGCGGGCAGGCTGGTGACCCCGTACACGATTTCCTTGCTGGTCCAGACGCCGTCCAGGCCGCCGGTGTCGCGGCGTAGCCGGAAGGCTTGTCGGGCACCGGGGAACAGGCTGTCGTCGGCAGAGGCGACGCGGATGGTGCGACGTTCGATCCGGCCGTGGCCGCGGTCGTCCTCGGTCGCGGTGGTGGCGACCCAGTCGGTGTCCGGCCCGCGCAGCAGGGCCGCGGCGGCGGCCTGGGCGATCGGCTGGTTGCCCTTGATGACCAGGATGTAGTGGCCGTGGAGATCCTGGGTGATCAGTCGGGCGGTGGCCTTGGTGGTGTGCAGCGCGTCTAGGGTCCACACCATGCCGGGGGCCTGCAGGCCGGTCAGCAGGTCGCGGGCGGCGACGCCCTCGCCGCGCTTGTCGGGGACCTGCCGTTGCCCCAGGAGCGCGCCGCTGGCGTGGTCGATCGCGGCGACCAGGAACACCCGTCCACCTTCGGGTGTGCGAGCCCCACGCAGTGCCTTTCCGTCCACCGCCGCCGCGGGAAGCAGCCCGTCAGGGGCCGGGTGCTGCCCCGCTCGCTGGGCCACGCGGCGTTGTTCCCGCTCGGGCGGACCGGGCGTGGCCGCCACCACCGGGGCCGGTAAAGCGCCGCGGGCGACATCGGCGGCCCAGCCACCGATCGCGGCATCCAACGCATCGGCGTCCAGGTTGGCCAGCACACGCCGGAAGGTTCGCTCGCTGGGCACCAGAAACCGGCCGGTCAGCGGGTTGCGGCGGGCTTTCAGGCGGCCCAGCTTCTCCTGCGAAGCCCGCGCCGCCCACTGCCAGATCGCCGTCACCGAGTCACCACCCACCACCAGCGTGGCGCACGCCGCCAGCGCCAGCACGACCACCAACGGATGACGCCGACCCCGCCGCCGACGCAGGTCAGGAACCCTCGACAGCCTCGACACCAGCGCGGACTGCCCCTGGGCCGGATCAGCAGCCGAGGCCAGCTCACGCTCGGCCAGACCGGCCAACTGGTCAAGAGGAGACTTCGGCGGGCAGGATACGGACACGAGCGCGGCTCCCGGAACGATCTTCAGGCTTCGACACCCGAAAGATCACCAGGAGCCGCGCTCCCCTGTCACGACACCACGCCGTACACACCCAAACCGGACACCGCACCCCAGAACGGAACTACGCCGGGGCCCTGCGCCATTGCGGGGGTGATGGAGCCGATGGCGCGGGTGGCGAACTCGGGCGCGACGTACGTTGCGTACAGCATTCGGCCTGTTCTGCGGTGAACTTGCAGCAGCCGCCGGGGTGCGTTGTTGCCGCAGCAACGCCATCTAGCCGAGCACCAGAGTTGCTATCACGCTCGCCCTCGACGACCAATATGACCCCGCCCCCTCCGAGGGGGTGGGCAATCGCTGTGCGCAGTGAGTTCAGCCGATACAGGCAGCGCTCCGCTTTGGCAGGCGTGCCTACTGTGCCGTTGTAAGACAGCCCTGAGTAGGGCACCGCAGGCACGAGCGAGCGGAACGTCTTGCGACCGTCTCTGGCATCAACAAGCTTCTGCCGCCAGAATGCAATGCGCCGTGAATCTGGGTCTGAGTATGCATATGTGGCATCAATTGCCCAGCGCTGCTTAGTCATGCGGGTTCATCAGCAAGCGAGTCCAGCCAAGCGTCAACTTCAGCACGGTTGAAGTAAACTCGGGAGCGCAAGGAGCGGCCTGGCTTCTCGCCAATCAACTCGCCACGGCGATAAGCACCAGTGATGATTGGGTCTGGGTAACCTGTGTAGGCGATGACCTGCTCTTTGGTCATCATGTCGCGGACTTGTTGCACAGTCTTTGGCGGGATCTTTGGCATAACCTCTCCGGATGAACAGGAGAGTCCGCGCACAAAAGTGGCCGAGCGTGGACTCCCCATTGGTTGGGGTTGTCCACTGCTCGGCCGATTGGACGAGAGGCGCGATCGGCCTGTGCGGACCGCGCGTGCATTCCATTGCTCATCGGCCGCTTACGCCGTCTGGTGGTCCTCGTTGGCTTGCGGCGCAAAGGCCGGGCCCTGGGTGCCACGGTTCGGGGCAGCGGGTAGAACAACTTGACTATATATGACGAGAGGGGATGCAGTCGAGCCCGGCCCCGGATCGTCCCTATTTCAGCAGGTCAGACCATTGATGATCACTCGCGTTCGCTGCCTATCGCGCTATCCTTGGGAGCATGGAACATGAACCAAAGTTGAACATCAGGGAGGCCCACAAGCATTGTGGGTTCAGCACCTCAACAATCGGCCATGCCGCCAAGACAGGACGGCTGCGCTCATTCAAGGCGGGGCCAAATGGTCCATACTACTTCCAGGCGAGCGACCTTGACCTGTGGGTCCAGTCGCTTGAGACGCAAACCGCGCCTGTGGCGCAGAAAGTGAGCAACTGATATGCCACGCGGGTATTCCACGGCTGGTGATATTGTTGAAACCACTCTGGACGGTTTCAACCTGACTGAGATGTTTGCTGAATTCCAAGCCACATTGGATATTGTCAACGCTGAGCGCGAAGCTGTCGCAAATTTCTTGTCGTTTATGACTGTCCGGTCTTGCGACGGTGTGGCGCAAACAACGGACCAAGACGGCTTTGAGATCGCCTCTGAGTTTGGTGAGCCAGTATCAATTGCTGCACCGCCCGACATCGTGACGGTTGGTTACACTTTCCATGACTGGGACCTGGCCACCCGCTTTACTGCGCGCTACCTGCGTGATGCGACGGCGGCTGAGATTGAGGCTGTTCATTCTCGCGCCATTGCTGCGGACAACAAGCTCGTCACGACCGCCGTTCTATCGCGGTTGCTTGACCCGACAGCAACCGACAATGAAGACGGCA
Source organism: uncultured Actinomycetota bacterium (assembly GCA_963739465.1). Lineage (GTDB taxonomy): Bacteria > Actinomycetota > Actinomycetes > Mycobacteriales > Pseudonocardiaceae > Pseudonocardia. Next base: position 290,090 of record CAVUAS010000012.1, on the reverse strand, counting down.
AGACCGTCTATGGACTTTGGTCGGGCGACGACGGTATGGTTCCGCCACCCTATGCCTTCCGTAGTTTCACCAGCACGCACACGCACTACCTGACCACGCAGAGCGCAGACGCAGATGGGGCGGACCTAGATGACCTGATCTCCACAATTGCAGAGCACGGCTACGGCACGGCTGCCGGGTCACAGCTCGTGCTCTTCCTCAACCACGATGAGCTGCCCGTTGTCGAGAGCTTCCGCGTCGGCCCCACTGCTGCTCGTGACTACATTCCTGGTAAGGCCGCAGACGCCTATCTCACAGACAAGGTAGTCGTCGGCTCGCTCGCGCCAGAGTCGCTTGGGAAGCTGCCGGTGGCGGGTGCGTACGGTCGCATGCTGGTCGTGCCAACAGACTTTATGCCGCCTGGTTACCTGCTCGCGGTGGCGACGGACGGCTCCAACTCCACGCTCAACCCGGTCGGTCTCCGCCAGCACCCCAACACCGCCCACCAGGGCCTGCGTCTGCTCCCCGGCAACCAGACCGACTACCCGCTGTCGGAGTCGTTCTACTCGCGCGCTTTCGGTGTGGGTGTGAGGCACCGGGGCGCCGCTGCTGTCATGCAGATCACCGCGGACGCCGAATACGCCGCACCGCGCCCGTAGTGGCTCTGGCAGCCATGGCAGGCCACGCATGGAGTTCTGCGCTCCACCCGCGCGACAATAGGGGCCGGTTCCGCCCGACCCGCGTACCCGGTACCACAACGGTGCACATTGGGAGTGGCGGCGAGTTTGTTGGGGTTAAGGCCGGTGCGCAGTTCCGCGTCGGCAACAGCCGCAAAGTACTCCTGAAAGGCATTGTCGGGGTTGAACGCAAACGCCCGCAAGCCAAGCCGAGCGTGGCCAAGGTGAAGCGCGTTGCCCCAAAGCGAACAAGGGCGCGGCGCGTAGCGCGGTAAGCACCCGCCCTCTGCCTCTGCCGCTCTCGGAGGGCGGGTAGGTGCCCGGCCGGTTGGAGCCGCCGGTCGGGCACCTCAACACCACACAAAAGGCCTGGAGACATGAAAACAATGCCGCCCGCCGTTCTGGCGCTGCTTGATCGTATTGCGCTCGACATCATGTCAGGGGCAGCGCAAAGCTGTGGCCATGACTTCGGGACAGGCCCCACTGTGCTCGGCTCTCGCCCGAACATACTGTACTGCACCACCTGCGCCGATAAGGCTGAGGTAGATGCTTTGAGCGCAATGACTACTGTCGCGGTGTGCGATGCCTGCTGTAACACCTGCTTTGCGAATGCGCTCACGCCGTTGTTTGTCCGGTCTCCGCACTGCTTTCTGCTGCTGAATGTCTGTGCCGCCTGCCGCCACGGCGTTAGGCTGGCGGGGTCGTGACATGAGCGGACGGAGCGCGCACAAAAGCATTGATGGCGACCCCTGGGCCAACCTCCGCGGTGTTCCGCTACGTGTGGGGGAACGCTGCGGCGCCCGCAAGCAGAATGGCGGTGCCTGCCGCAACCCCCGGGAGACCTGCCGTTGGCACCGTGCAGAGCGGCATCGTGAGCGGCACAGAGCTGTTGCCAGAGCGCGTGTTGGCCCACCCCCGGCCAGTGGGGGATGCGGTCGCGCTGGGCGCCATTCTGCCGCGGTTAGGGAGCTGACGCAGACAGAGCTAGAGCGGCGCTGGAATGCGGAGCTAGAGCCGCAGCCTTGGAGTTGGCTGTGGGTCGGGCCGCCGCACAAGAAGCGCGCCTTGCCACCGTTATAGGCCAAGTCATTCGCAGCCCTAGGTTTACAGCGACCACACGCGCGTAAATAGGACTCCCATAGGGAGGACGCGCGCCGAGTTTTGGCGTAGACTATTTGTAGAGGGTTCGAGACGGAGGACGAGATGGCGAAGACCGAGAGCGCGACGAAGCTCGCCGCGATGGCTAGCGGACCGACAGTCAGCTACACGCCGCTCGGCGTAAGCGAGACGACCGGCGGCCGGAAGTGGCACCTGATGAAGGCGACGACCCCCGGGATGAAAGGTGCAGAGTGGGACTACTGGCTGGCCTACGATTTTGATAGCTACCGCGGGCGGTATGTCGCGGGCGACTTCGGGCCCGCGTGACCCGCGTACCGGCCGCGTACCGGCGAGACGGGCTACCACGAGGGCGTACGCGGTGACACGCGGTAGCTCCCGGTGGGCGCCAAAACTGGCCGCTACCAGCGCCTTTTGGCGTTCTGCGGGGGCGTTCCCGCTGGTCCGCGAGGTGCTCAGATTGCGGAAAATTCGTTCTCATAATCCGTCAGGTCGTGGGTTCGAACCCCACCCGCCCCACCCTTGACCAGCGCAAACGCCGCAGCAAAGATTCCGCCTGACCAAGATCACAAGACGGGGCACATGTCCTGAGACAGATACTTGACACATCAGCTGAGACATGACAGCGGTCATGACGCCTGTCACGCCGGAGTCGCAACAAGATTCATTCCGCGACCGGACGCGCGTGCTCGATAGGCTCGGTGGATGGGCGCCTCGTCGCAGCAGCATGCGACGCCAGCCGAGCGCCTCTACGCGGAGCTCGCAGCACTCACCTCCCCGAACGGCGATATCGCGGCGCCCGGGACGGCTGCGCTCGCATGGTTCCGGTCGGCGTGGCCGGAGTTGGCGGCATGCCGTGCGGCGGAGGGTGACGACGCCGAGATCGTGCGGTTCACCAGGGCCGCCACCCCGTTTCTCGCCGCCGTCGAGAATTGGGACGGCCTCGTCGACATTGCGCAGGAGGGCCTCGCGGCCGCTGCACGGCGCGCAGCTGACGACGACGTCCGGTACCTGCGCCAGGTGGTGGCGGTCGCCCTGCAGCGGGCTGGTCGCGATGCCGAGGCCGGCGCCATGTTCGAGGAGCTCGCGGACACTGCGGCCGCGCGGGGTGACCACCGGGCCGAGGGGGTCGCACTGGCCCACCGCGGTCAGCTGTTGATGCGGCACGGTGACCCCCACGCGGCCGCAGCACTGTTCCAGCGCGCAGCACTGGCCTACCGGCTCGCCGGGCACCGCCTCGGCGAGGCGCGCGCCGCGGGCGAACTCGCGCGCACCCTCGCGCGGCTGGGGAGTGACGAGGAGGCCGTCGGGTACGCCAAACGCGCCGCCGCGATGTTCCGCGAGGCAGGCGATCGCGCGGGCGAGGCCAAGGCGACGCTGGATCTGGCGGGCTACCACGCGCGCCGTGGCGCGACCGAGGAGGCGCTGCGGCTCTATAGCGTGGCGGCGGAGCGCTCCGCGTCGGTCGACGACGCCGCAGGCGCCGTGGAGGCGCTGCAGGCGGTGGCTCGGCTGCACTTGAGAGCCCACGACTACAACGCCGCTCGCCGCGCGGCTGACGCGGCGCTCGACCATGCCCGTTCGGCGGCCGATCCGTCCGTTGCGGAGCTTGCCGACTTCCTGGAGGGCGTGACGGCGCTGGCCGCCGTCGACGCGCTGCTCGCCGCCGACACCGACGTCGAGCGCGCCGCGATCGTCGTCGAGCGCCCCGAAGCGCTCGGCGGGCTCGTCCAGTACGTGCTCATGCAGCGCCGCGACGAGGACGCCGTGCCGCGGGAGCGGATCGACGCGGCGCTGGCGTTCCTGCGCGACCATCCCGGCAGCGCGGCCGCCGCGGAGGCACGCGCCCGCCTCGACGAGCTCCGCGCGGCCGCGGGGCCCGCCGCCGAGCTGTTGCCGCCGGAGCTGTCCGCGCAGCTCGCCCGGCTCGCGGCGACCGAGGAGCCTGATGTCCGTGCGGCGGTCCTCGGCGAGGCGATCGCCGGGCTCCCGGAAAGCGAGCCCGGGCTGGCACCGCCGCGCGGCGTGTTGCAGCTCCGTCTCGCAAAGGCCGTGGGCGACGGCGGTGCCGCCGCGGCGCGCGACCAGGCGATCGCCATCGCGCGGGAGGCGGCGCACCTGCTCGACGGGACCGGGACGCGCAGGCGATGGGCGGAGTGCCAGGTGTTCCTCGGCACGGCGCTGCGCAACCGTGAAGCGGGCGACCTAACCGATGTCGAGGAGGCGTTGGGCGCGTTCAGGAGGGCGCTGACCGTCTTCCGACGGGCGAGCGACCCCCTCGAGTGGGCCACGACGATGGTCAACCTCGCGAACGCGTACTGGCGGCGCGGCGGTGGTGCGGCCGACCTGACCCGTGCGCTGCGACGGCACTGGGCGGCCCTTGGCGTGTTGAGCCGCGCCGAATACCCGGGGCTCTGGGCGACGGTGCAGAGCAACATCGGGTTGGTGCTCACCGAGCCGGTGCTCGCCGCCAACCCGGAGAACCTGGAAGCGGGGCGGCGGCATCTGCTCGACGCCGTTGGCGTGCCGGAGCTCGACGCGTCGGCACGCGCGTCCGCACTGATCAACCTCGCGCGGTGCTCTCGAGACCGGCTGGCTGACGACCCCGAGGACAACATCGACGCCGCGGTGCGCTATTCCCGGGAGGCGTACGAGATCCGCCTGCGCATCGGTAACGCGGTCGACGTCGCGATCGCCGCCAACGCGGTCGGCGACGCCGTCGGCAACGCCGCGTTGCGCGCCAGGCGGGACCCGAGGGCCGCGGCGGAGTGGTTCGAGCGGGCGCTGCGCCTCGCTCCGGTCGACGCGGCCCCGCTGGTGCACGCTGCGGCCGCCGACAACCTGGCGGGCGTCCTCGTGCAGGCCGACGAGGTCCCGGCGGCGCATCTGCACAAGGCGATCACGTTGCACGACACCGCGATCCGGCTCTACGCCGCGACGGGGGAGCGGTTGGAGGAGGCGCGGGCCTGCTACAACGTCGCCGCGACGCTGCGGCGGACCGACCCGCCCGACAACGCGGCCGCCGTCGCCTACCTCGAACGCAGCCTCCGGGTGCGCACGCCGGACCTGGTGCCGCTGGAGTGGGCCGCGAGTGTCACCGAGCTCGCCAGGACGTGGCTCAACCGGTCGGACGGGCCGGATCCGCTGCGCGCCGTGGAGCTGCTCCGCCCGGTGGTCGAAGTGCTGGGGGACAGCGCATCGACCGGTCACTCCCGCCGTGCCTGGGGCCTGCTCGGCGACGCGTGCAGCGATCTCGGTCGGTGGAGCGAGGCCGCGGACGCCTATCAGAAGGCGCTGGCGGCGGCCGAAGTGCGCTACCGGGCGACGATCCTGCCGGGCGGGCGGGACGCTGAGCTGGAGATGACCGCCGACCTGGCCCGTGAGGGCGCGTACGCCACCGCCGCCGCCGGTGACGCCGTCGCGGCGGCGGGCCTGCTGGAGGCGGCCCGGGCGCGAGCGTTGGGCGACCGGCTCACCCGCGACCGCGCCGACCTGACCGCGCTGGAGACGGCCGAGCCTGCCGCGGCCGCGCTGTTCCGCGCCGCGGGTGCCCGGATCGTTGCGGCCGAGGCCCGGCTGCGGGCGACTGCCGCACCCGACGCGGCGGACATCCGACGGCTGCGCGCCGCGCTGACCGACGCGCAGGCGCAGCTAGACGCGGCGGTGGTGCGGATCAGGCTGCGACTGGGGTACACGGACTTCCTGCGCGACGTCCCCGCCCACGCCATCGACGCCGAGAGCAGGCCCGGCGTTCCGCTGGTGTACCTCGACGTCGCGCGGCATGGCGCGGTGGGCATCCTGGTGTGGGATGGAGGCGGCTCGGTCGAAGCCGTGTTCGGCACGCTGACCGACGCGGAGCTGATGGAGGCCGCAACCCCATTCCTCACCGATCCCGACGCCGATCTGGACGCTGTGCTGGACGTGCTGGGTTCCGGGCTGGTCGCGGCGGTCGCCCGCCGCCTTGCCGAACGCGATGCGACCGGGGTCGTGCTGGTCGCGACAGGGGTGCTCGGCGTCGTGCCGGTCCACGCGGCGCGCTACGGCACACCGCCGCGGTACCTGCTCGACGACGTCGACGTCGTCTACACGCCGTCGGCCAGGGTGCTGCGGGCCGCCCGCGCGTCCGGATCGACGAGCCGGGCCGGCCCGGTCCAGCTGGTCGGGGTCGCCGAGCCGCTGCCCTGTGATCCGCCGCTGCCCTGGGCGGCCGCGGAGCTCGCCGCCGTGGCGGGCCTCTGCGCCGCCATCGGCGGCGCGACCGAGGTCGTGCCGAGCGCCACGGCGACTACGGACGTGGTGCTGCGGGACGGCGCCACACACCTGCACTTCGCGGGGCACGGCCGTTACAACCCGGCGCAGCCGCTGGAGTCCGCGCTCGAGCTCGCCGACCATCAACGACTGACGCTGCGCCGTCTGCTCGACGGCCGCGAGCTCGACGGGGTCCGGCTGGTAGTGGCTTCGGCGTGCCGCACGGCGACCACCGACATGCTGCGCCTGCCGGACGAGGCGATCGGCTTGCCCGCGGGACTGGTGCAGGCGGGCGCGGCGGCGGTCATCGGCACCCTGTGGGAGGTCAACGACCGTTCGGCAGCTGTGCTCATCACCCGCTTCTACGTCAACCACCTGCGCGGCGACCCCGACAGCGGCGGCCCGCCGTTGCCCGTCGCGACGGCGCTGACCGCCGCGCAGCGCTGGTTGGCCCACGCGGATCTCGACGCCGTCGAGCGCTTCGCGGCGGAGGTCGGACTGCGCCGCGGGCGCGGATCGCCACGCGCGCGGGAGCCGAGCGGGCGGTCGGCCACGGTCGTGCCGTTCGCCGACCCGCGCCACTGGGCGGCCTTCGTGTTGGTCGGTGACGGGTGGCCAGGCTCGGGAGCATCGTCGTGAGGACGTCGGCGGACGCCATCGAACAGGCGGTGGAGCAGGTCCGCCGTGCGCTCGCCGACGGCGAGCCCGGTCTCGTCGACGCGGCCATCAGTGGGGTGACGACCCTGCCTGCGGCGGCGCGCGCGAACCCGGCCGTCGCGTCGGTGCTCATCGCCGCCCTGCACGCTCGCTACGCCGCAACCGGCGACGTCGGCGACCTCGACCGCGCGGTGGCGGCGGGTGAGATGGCACGCGGTCGATCGGACGCGCGGGCCGCGTCCGTGGCCCATCGTGTGGCGCTGGCAGCGAACCTCGCCAACACCTACAGGCTGCGCCACGAGGCCAGGGGACTGCTCGCCGACCTCGACGCGGCGATCGAGCTGGGCCGGGCGACGCTGCACGGCGGTCCCCTCGGGGCCGACGAGGAGCGCGTCGTCGCCAACAACCTCGCACTCTGCCTACGCATGCGGGCGCAGCTCGATGCGTCCGTCGCGAACGCCGACGAGGCGGTCGCGCTCGGCGAGCGCGCGGTAGAGCTGGCAGGCCCGGACCGGGTCGCGGTGCTGACCAACCTGGGCGGCGCCCACCACGTACGCTACGAGCTCACCGGCGACCTCGCGTCCCTGCAGCGCGCGATCGAGCTCGGTCGGGCGGCCGTCGCCGCGGCGGGCCCCGACGATCGGTTGCGCGCGGCACTATTGACGAACCTCTCGGCAACCCTGCAGATGCGAGCGGAGTGCGTCGGCGACGGAGCCGACGTCGCCGAGTCGGTCGAGCTCGCGAGCGGTGCCCGTAACGGCGACGCCGCCTGACGACCCGCTGATCCCTGCCCGGCTGGCGAATCTGAGCACAGCGCAGCTCGTCCAGTTCGACCACACCGACGATCCCGCCGACCTGGACGCCGCCATCGACAGCGCCCAAGCAGCGCTCGTGGCGACCGAACCCGCGGATCCGGCCAGAGCTGGGCGAGCCGCGAACCTGAGCGCCGGGCTGCGCACGCGGTTCGAGCGCCAGGGTGACCGGGCGGACCTCGACGCGGCGCTCGCCGCCGCCCGCGCGGCGGTCACCGCGGACCGGGGCGTGCCCAACGGCGCGGGCGACGACGGCGCGGGCAACGACCGCGCGGACAGTGGGAGCACGGGAGAGGGGAACACGGGCGACGGGAGCCCGGCGCGCGTGGCGCGGCTGTCCGCGCTGGCCACGGTCCTTCGCGCCCGGTTCCGGGTGGACCGCGACCTCGCGGCCGTCACCGAGGCCGCGGACATGCTTGCCGAGGCTGCTGATCTGTGCCCGGCCGACTCGCCGGACCGGGCAGCGGTGCTGTCCAACCTCGGTGCTGTGCGGTACGAGCTGCACGAACATCGGCCCGACGCGGCACTGTTGCGGGCGGCCGAGGAGGCGTTTCGCCAGGCTGTCGCCGTTCCGACCGCCCGACCGCGGGTCCGGGTGGCCACCGCATCGTCCTGGGGCCGCGTCGCGGCCGAACGCGGCGACTTCCGGTCCGCGCTGGACGGCTTGGGTCGGTCCGTCGAGCTCCTCGGCCTCCTCGCCCCCGCCGATCTCTCCGGCGAGGACCAGCAGCGCGGGCTGCGCAGGCACGTCGCCGTCGCTGCCGACGCCGCCGCGTGCGCGATCGAGCTGGGGGACGCCGAGCGTGCGCTGACCCTGCTGGAGCTGGGTCGCGGCATCCTGATCCGGCGGCTGGTCGACGCCCGGAGCGACCTCGGCTCGGTAACCGCGAGAGCGCCGGAGCTCGCCCGCCGCCTCGACGACCTGCGCCGGGAACTGGATTCCACCGGCTTCGCGGCCGCGGGTCGCGGCGATCGCGGTCGGGACCGGCGGGCGGTCGCCGCCGAGCTTGACGCCGTCCTCGAACGGGTCCGCGCGCTGCCGGGCCTGGCGGACTTCCTGCGCCACCGCCCGTCGCGGACCTGCTCGCGCTGGCCCGTCCAGGACCGGTCGTGGTGTTGAACGTCAGCGAGCTGCGTTGCGATGCGTTGGTGGTGCAGCAGGACGGCGTGCGGATCTGCCCCCTGACGAGGCTGTCCGGGCGCGAAGTCGGCCGCCGCGCCCGTGCATTGACCGACCGTGCGCCCGACGACGCGCCTGCGGAGCCGGAGCTGGTGGACCTGCTGGCCTGGCTGTGGGACGCCGTCGCCGGGCCCGTCCTCGCCGATCTCGGCCAGGACGTGCCACAGCGGATCTGGTGGATGCCGACCGGGGCGCTGTCATTCCTGCCGCTGCACGCGGCCCGGAGCGAGGCAGCCGAGTGCGCGCTCGACCGCGTCGTGTCGTCGTCCGTGCCGACGCTGCACGCGCTCGCCTTCGCCCGCCGGACGGGCGCGCCGGTCCCCGACCACGGCCTTGTGACGGCGCCCGTCGGACCCGCGCGCGACCCGCTGCCAGGCGCCGCGCGGGAGGCGCTGGCCGTCGCCGACTTGCTCGGGTGCCCGGCGACGCTCCTGTCGGGAGCCGCCGCCACGCGTACCGCCGTCATGGCCGAGCTCGCCAGGGCGAGCTGGGTCCATATCGCGGGGCACGCGACGTCCAACATGACGACGCCATCGCTGAGCAGCATCGCAGCCCACGACCCGGACGGCCGCCCGCTGAGCGTCGCCGACCTCGCCGGACTGAACCTCGGCCACGCCCAGGGCGCCTTCCTGTCGGCCTGCACGACGAGCCGCTCGACGGTCGAGCTCGCCGACGAGGCACTGCACCTGACCTCGGCCTGCCAGCTGGCCGGGTTCCGCCATGTAGTGGGCACGCTCTGGCCCGTCGGCGACCGGGCCTCCCTGCACGCGGCCCGCTCCTACTACCGCGTGCTGACGGCGGGGGGCGCCCCCGACGGATCCCGCAGCGCGGCGGCGGTCAGCAAGATCGCATGCGATCTGCGGCTGCGGTTCCCGGACCGACCGAGCAGCTGGGCGGCGTACGTCCACGTGGGCGCCTGATGGCGACCCGACGTCGCAGGGGAGACTCGCTGCGCGTTCCGGCTGGCGCCTGCCGGTACCAGTTGTCGCTGGAGACATCCACTGGCGCATGGACACCGATGTCGAATTCGCGTTTGACATCGGCCGCGGGCAGCGCGGATGCCCTCCTCGCCGAGCTGGACGTCGAGTCTGTGTGGCTTCGTCCGTCCGCTGCCAGCATGGCTGCGACGAGGGGATGCCGATGACTGGAGCAGCCGACGCGGGGGAGCGGGGAGCGGCAGCGCTGCGCCGGGCTCTGGACACCGACGACGCCGACGCGCTCGAGACGGCGATCGCGCTGCTGTGCCGTACGTGCACTTCGGGCGTGATCGACGGGCGCGGCCCGAGGCGACCGCGGGTGTCTGTCACGCCTTCGTCGGCGCTAGGCTCAAGCGCCGTGACGGGCGAGAGGACCGGCCCGCCTGGAACGCTCGACGGGCCGCTGCGCGAAGACGCGCTCGACGTGCTGCGCGACGCGTTCGGCGGGCAGCTGACGGAGCTGCGGTGGAACGCGGTGGCAGAGGCGGAGGCTGCGCTCGCCGCAGCGCTGCGGGCGGGCGACCGCGACGCAGCCCGTGCAGCGGTCGACGACCTGGAGTTGACGGGCGCGGTGCGGGCGACGAGGGCGGGCGGCCCCAACCCGCGTGCCGTACCCGTCCCCGAACCGCTGAACGACGTGGTCAACGAGCTGATCCAGACGATCGACGGGCCGCCGAGCCCGACCGGTGAGCTCCGGGCGGCGGGCCCGTAATCGATCTTGTTGCGCTGTCGGGGGTCACGCCGCCACGACCCATCAAGATCGTGTAGAGCGCTCGCTCAGGCGCCGCTGTGGATGTGCGCGGCCCAGGCGGAAGGCCGGTCGGGGGTGCGTTCTCGGCACCGCAGGACGGCCTCGTGGACGGCTTCGGCCGTGCTCGCGGCGCCGCGGGCCGCGAGGACCGCGTAGATATCGCCCGCGATGCGGACCGCGGGTCGGTCGGCGATCGGCCAGAGGAGCGCGACGACGTGGCGGTAGCCCACCAGCTGCATGGCTGCGGCGAGTTGGATGGCCTCGTCGGCCAGCCGAGGCCCGGTGCGGGCGGTGGCGCAGGCGGATAGGAACGCCAGCTCGGCGTCATCGAGCCGCAGACGGGTCAGGTCGAGCACGGTCAGCGGCCGGGTCGGATGGTCACACAGGAGCAGGCTGCCCGCCGAGGGATCAGTGAGGTCGTTGGTGGCGTGGCAGGCGAAATGGGCCCACCGGCAGAGCGGCAACGCCCTCATGACCTCATCGTGCAGCGCGTCGGCCGGAGCGGGGCCGGTCGAGGGCAGCCCGAGGCGGCCCGCCTCGTCGGCGCGCAGCTCCCCGTGCAGCAGCCGCACGCGGTCTGGGAATCGCTTGAGCAACAGGGCGGCCTCGCCGAGGGTGCCGGGCAGGTCCGGCTCGCCGGGGGTGTGCGGCATCGTGACTGCGAGGACCTGGGCCGGGACCCCCTTCTTGGACCGCCCACTGGGGTCGTGACGACGTGCGTGGACGAGGGCCCGCACAGTGGGGGTGTAGGACGACACCACCCTGTCCAGCACCGTCGCGGGCACGGGGTCGCCGCGGGAGGCGTGATGGCCCGCGGCGTGCAGCGGCAGAAACGCCAGCAGCCCGGACGGCACCCACCACAGCCGCGGCCGGGCGCGCTTGTCGGCGGAGCCGGTGAGGTCGAGGGCCCGCAGGACCGGGCTCGCGATCGTGTCCCAGAGCCAGCCCAGCACGTCGTTCAGCACGGCCTCGATCCGGTCTGGCGACTGGCTCGGCGCGGCGAGGAATTCGGTCACCTTCTCATGAACGACCTGAGGACGCAGGCCGGGCAGGTGCACCGACCGCACACCTGCCGGTGTGAGCAGAAGGGCGTCCGAGCGGATGGCGGTGACGTTGAGCAACACGACCGGCCCGTCCGCGGCCGCGGCCAGCAGCTCGCCGACCGGCAGCGGCAGCAGGAACCGGGCGAAGCCGCGCTTGCGGCGTATGCGGGCGATCAACCGGTCGAACTCCTCGGCCAACGCCCGCCGACGGTCGATCTCGCGGCCGACCGCGGCTGAGTCCGTCCCGGCCGCCGTCGCGGCAGGGAGGAGGGAGCCGGATGACCGCCCGACGGCGCCGCCCGACCGGCCCGCGCCGGGAACGGCATTCAGCTCGTCGCGGAGCCGGATGAAGGCGGCGGCCAGCTGTGGATGCCGCTCGGTCAGCCGGGTCACGTCGGTGCGGGTGTCCAACGCCTGGCCGAAGAGCACCCCGCGACCCTGCTCCCACAACTGCGCGGCCCGGTCGGGCTGACCCGCTTCCAGGCAACACGCCGCCGCCTGGACGCCCAGCCCCGCCAACTCCGCCAGCCAGTATTCCTGATCGGAGCGTTCGAGGCCGCGGGTCGCCACTCGGGCCAGCAAGCCGATCGCGGCGGCGTATCCGGCTACCGCCTGCGGCCAGTCGCGACCGGCCACCGCGACGGCACCCCATTCCCGGGCCGCCAACGCCCGCACGCTCGCGGGTGCCGTCCGGACCGCCACGACCGTTCGGAACGCGGCAACGGCGCGGTGCAGATCGACCTTCCGCCCGGTGCGGCGGAACTGGGACTCCAGCGCGAGCCCGAGGTTGGTCCCGTAGAGGGCACGGTCGGGGTGCTCGGCCGGGATGGCCGATACCGCGGCCGAGCAGATCTCGAGCGCCCGCTCCAGATCGATCGCGGCACCGGCGTGGCCGAACCGGCGCTGCAAGGCGATGCCGAGGTTGGACAGGTACGCGGCCCGGTCGGGACTGTCGTGGGCGGTGGCCGCCACCGCTTCCTCGCCCACCTCGATCGCGCGGTCCAGATCGGCCGCCGTCTCGAGGCGGTCGTAGCGAGCCTGCAGGCTCAGCCCGAGATTGGACAGGTAGACGGCGCGGTCCGGGTCGTCGGCGGGGCCTGCCGCAATGGTGGCTTCGCCGAGCGCGACCGCCCGGTCCACACCGGTGAGCTCGCCGAGCCGTTCGTAGCGGATCCGCAACGCGTTGCCGAGGTTGGACAGATGCCTGGCCCGGTGGGTGCCGTCGAGCGGGGTCGCGGCCACCGCGGCCTCGCCGATCCCGATGGCCCGGTCCAGGTCCACGGTGCCACTCAGCCGTTCATAGCGGGTTCGCAGCGCGTTTCCCAGGGTGGACAGGTACCCGGCACGGTCCGGGCCATCCGCCGCGGCGGCCGCCACCGCGTCTTCGCCGACATCGATGGCCCGGTTCAGGTCCGCGAGCTCGCCCTTCCGTTCGTGGCGGGCCTGCAAAGCGCCGCCCAGGTTGGACAGGTATCCCGCGCGGTCCGGGCTGTCGACGGGGGTGGCCGCCACCGCCTCCTCGTGCATCGCGATGGCCCGGTTCAGGTCCGGCAAGTGGCCCCGTCGCTCGTAGCGCGCTTGCAACGCGTTCCCGAGATTGGACAGGTACCCGGCCCGGTCCGGGCTGTCGACGGGTGCGGCCGCCACCGCTTCCTCGTCCACCTCGACCGCTCGATCGAGGTCGGCAGGCGCGCGGCGCGTGCCGTACCGCGCCTGCAGCGCGTTCCCGAGGTTGGACAGGTACGCGGGCCGGTCCGGGCTGTTGGCGGGCGTCGCTTCGACGGCTGCGCCACCGACCTCGACCGCTCGGTCGAGATCGGCGGCAGCTCGCCCCAGCTCGTACCGGGCCTGTAGCGCATTGCCGAGATTGGACAGCACGCCTGCGCGATCGGGGTCGTCCGGCGACGTCGCGGCCACCGCGGCCGCACCCACCTCGACCGCCCGGTCCAGAAGGGCAGGGCCGCCGCCGCACTCGTACCGCAGCCGCAGCGCGTTCCCGAGATTGGAGAGAATCCCAGGGCGGTCCGGGTCATCGGCGGGGCTGGCGCCCAGTGCCGCCTCGCCGGCATCGATCGCCTCCACCAGGTCGGCGAGCCCGCCCCCTCGCTCGTAGCGCGCCTGGAGCGCGGCCCCGAGGTTGGCCAGCGCTCCGGCCCGGTCGGGGTGGGCTGCCGGGATGGCGGCTAGCGCCTCGCGCAGCAACACGACCGTCCTGTCGAGGGCGTCGCGGTCGGTCGTGGCCAGCGCCGCCGCGAGCGAGCGGGCCGCGTGCGCCGCCAGGTCCTCGGCGCCGTTCCCGGGGTCGCGGTCGGCCCGCCCGCCGGTACGGCGGCCGAACCGACCGAGCACCCCGGCGAGCCGTTCCCTCAACATTGTTCTCCGACCGGGCGAGCCGATGATAGTTGTGGCGAGAGCGTACGGCCGCCGAGGCGGGGAAGGCCAAGGCGGAGAAGGCTGCGGGAGGGGCGGGCCGTGAGCGACGTCGACCAGGCGAAACCGCGGCGGAGCTGCTCCAGGACGCCGCGTTCGTCGTGCTCGGGGCAGGAGTCGGCACCGGAGCGGGAAGGCCTGGACGGTAGCGCCCGCGAGGCGGTCCGAGATCGGCTGCTCGACGTCCGCGCGGGCGACGACGCCGCCGTGGCCGGGCCGGACGCCTTGCTCGACGTCGTCGCGCTCCTCGCCGCCGTCCCCACCGACTCCGCGTCGTGCCGCTTGCCGCGCTGGCGGTCGCGCTGCGACGCCGATCCGGGTGCCGCGGCGGCCTGCACGACCTGGACGAGGCGATCGCGCTGGGCCACGAGGCGGTGGCGGCCGCCCCCGCGCACGACCCGGCATGGGGCGACCGGCTCGGCAACCTCGCCGCAGCGCTCGGGCACCGCGCGTCGGCGACGGGCTCCGCGGCCGACGCCTGCGCGTCCGTTGCGGCATGGCGGCGGGTGCTCGCCGCCACAGTGCCGACCGACGATCGGCGGGCGATCAGGCTGGTGAACCTCGTGGCCGCGCTGCACGCCCGGTTCGAGACGACCGGTGCGCTCGCCGACCTCGACGAGGCGGTGGCGTCCGCCGACGCGGCGGCGGACGAGCCGATGCCCGACGATCCGACGCGCGCCGCGCTGCTGGCCAACCGGTGCCCGGTTCCGCTTCACGGGCCGAGCGATCTGGTAGGTGCGGTGTTCGAGAACCAGTGCCGTGGCTCATGATCAGCAGCTCAGGGCAGGTGGCGAGGTCTGGGTTGGCGGGTACGGCCTGGGCGGGCACGTGTGGCGTTGTCGTCGGGCGGCTGAGACGCGGCGCTGTCCGTGATGTGCGGCGGCGTTGTGGCAGCTGGCAGCGGCTGTCATAGGTTCCTCGGGCGACACCCGTCCGCACGGTGGTCACCAGCTCCGTGACTGTGCTCTCGCTCGACGGTCGTGCCACGGGCCCTTCCCTCGGCAGGCACCGAGGCTAGGGACGGCGCCGCTGGATCGGACGGGGAAGCCCCAGGTGTGTGGCGGGTCCGCACCCCCGGGACCGCGGGTCCCGCTACCGTCCTCGCGTGGCGGTGGGGCTGGAGCGGTTCGAGTTCGTGGCGCACGCCTTTGTGGCCGCTACCGGTCCGCACGCCGCCGTCGGCTGGACCTGGCTCACGGACCTGTGGGCGAGGCTCGGGTCGGCGTTCGGGATCGCGCAGCCGATCGCCGGGTCCACAGCGGACCTTCCGCCGCGGGCGCCCGAGGCAGACGGGGTGGTGGCCGCCCGGACGGCGTCGGCACCGGGGGTGCACCAGGCCGTCGTGCGTCGGGTGGGTGACGTCGTGTGCCTGTCGGTCGTGCGGGCGCCGACAGCGGGCGGCCCCCGGTGGGACACCTTCGACGCCGAGTGGAGCGCGGTCCTGCCCACCCCGACCGCGGGGGTGCTCGGTGTCGCCCGGATCCTGCAGGCGCAGCTGGACGATCCGGCGCAGCCCGTCGACGCGGCCGCGCTCGGGCCGGTCGTCGCGGGGATGCTTCCGGTCGCGGGCGACTGGTCGAGCCGGGGGATCGTGCGCCCCGAGGGGTCGTGGGGCCCTTCGCCGTGTGGGAGGCGAGCGGACCCTCCGCCGCGGAGGACCGCGCCGACCGGCGCACCGTGGTCGTCGTGGGACACGACAGGGACGACCCGCTCAGCGCGTGGACGTGGAGCCTCGGCGAGGAGCTCGCCCCGCTCGCGCACTACCTGCTGCACGCGGCGAAGACCCGGTTCCAGATGCGGCTGTGGAACGCCGACGGCGCCGCGGGCCGCAGCGCGCTGCGGCGGGCGACGGACAAGGCGATCGCCCCTCTGCTTCGGCTGTCGGACGAGGTGGTCGAGGGCGGCGAGCCGCGGCCGGAGGCGCTGCTGGCCGCGACGACGCCGTTGGTGCGCCTGCGGGTGTCGGAGGCGGACCTGGCCGACCGGGCCTCCCGCCTGCACGACATCGCGAGGGTCGTGGAGATCGCGGCCAACAACATGGCCACGCGCGCCCGCCGCGACCAGGCGGGCGGGCTTTTCCTCGATGACGCAGAACTGGCGCGGTGGATGCAGCGCCAGCTCGGGCACGACGCGGCGTTCCTGGAAAGCGCCGCCGATCGGGCCCGGGCCGTCGCCGCGCTCGGCGACCATCTGGTCACCCGCGGCCTCGCCACCCGTCGGGAGCGGGTCAACCTCACCTTGACCGGTGTGATCGGGGCGGTGGCGGCCGTGCTCACCGCGATCCAGGCCTTCGGCTACCAGGTGCCGCTCGCCGAGCCCGCCAAGGCCGCGGTGATCCCGCCCGTCATCGCCGCGGTCGGTGCTTTGGCCCTGGTGCTGTACATGGCGGTGCTGCCGACGATGCCGGAACGGCGCTCGGCGTCTGCCGCCGCGCGGTCCGTGGCGCTCGGCCTGCTCGCGGGGATGACGGCGTGGCTGGTGACGGCCGTGGTCTGCACGCTCTCAGGGCTGCCGCTGCCCGCTCCGGCGATCCTCACGGCGGGGGCCGCGACCGTCGGGATCGCGGCGACGGCGATGTCGATGTGGTTCGTGCGCCGGTCTGTGACGTGACGGGCGCGGTGGTGCGTGGGGTCGCGGCGCTCAAGCGGGCGCTGAGCACCCACGACCCCGCCGCGCTCGACGAGGCGGTCACCCTGCTGCGGGCGGCGGGCGGGGATCCGTCGGTGCTGGCTAACCTCGGGGCTGCGCTGCGGACCCGGTACCGGTGGGCACCGCACGCGGGCGATCTCGATGCGGCGGTGGACGTCCTGGGCCGGGCCGTGGCGGCCACGCCGTCGGGCGACGCCGCCGCGGCCGGGCGCTTGGGCAACTGGGGGCTCGCGCTGGGCGACCGCTACGAGGCTGCGGGTGTCGAGGACGACCTGCACGCCTCGGTCGACGCGCTGGAGCGGGCGGTCGCGGCGGCGGGAGGTGACGCGGAGCAGGCGGCGCGGCAGGGCGGGAACCTTGCGGGCGCGCTGCTGGAACGCCACCGCGCGACCCGGGACCCGACCGATCTCGACCGCGCGATCGACCTCGCCCGCTCGGCGGCCAGGACTGGGGCGACGACCGCGGATCGTGACAGCGCCCGCGGCAACCTGGCCGCTGCGCTGCACGACCGCTTCCGCCGGGACGGGGCCCTCGACGACCTCGAGGATGCCATCTCCGCGGCCCTGCCCGATGCGGACGGCAGGCTCGGGCCGCGGGGCCTGGGGATCCTCGGCGTCCTGCTGCATGCCCGGTTCCAGCTCACCGGCGACGCCGACGACCTCGGGCAGGCGATCACCGTGCTGACCCGCGCCGAGGAGGTCGCGCGACCGGGACCGGACGCGACGGTCGGCGGTGACCGGGCGCAGGTGCTGGGCGCGCTCGGTTCGGCCCTGCTGAGCCGGTTCCTCTGGCGCGGCGAGCCCGCCGACCTCGACGCGGCGATCACGTGGCAGCGGGCCGCCGCCGCGGCGGCGAGCGCGGTCGACCGGGCGATGCGCCTGTCCAACCTGGGCACGGCGCTGGCCTCGCGGCCGGGGCGCGAGCCGCGGGCCGCCGACGAGCTGCGGGAGGCGCTTGAGCGCCACGACGAGGCCGTCGCGCTGGGCGGGCCCGCCCATCCGGATCGGGCCGCGATCCTGGCCAACCGGGCCGGGGCGCTCCTCGCGGCGGCCGAGGTGCTCGGGCTCGACACGACCGCGGTGGCGGTCGAGGGCTACCGCGAGGCGGCCGAGCTCGCCGCGTCGCATCCGCAGGCCCGGGCGGGCTACCTCGCCGACGAGGCCGTCGCCGTCCGGGTCAGGGCGGTGAACACGGGCGATGCCGCGGCCGCCCGCGAGGCCGTGCGGCTGCTCCGGGATGCCCTCGCGCTCGGCGGGCCGGAGCACCGCGACCATCCGGTCTTCTGCTCGTGGCTCGGCTCGGCGCTCGTCGGGCGCTACGTGCGCCACGGCGCGGTGGGGGACCTGGAGGAGGCGCTGTACTGGCACGAGCGGGCCGTCGCGGGCCTGCGTCCGGGGCGGGTCGGCGCCGCCCGGTGGTTCGCCGCCCGCGCCTACGCCCGCCGCCTGCACGCCCAGCTCACCGGCCGTGTCGAGGACGTGAGCGCCGCCGTCACGGCGTTCGATGCGGCCTTGCAGGCCGAGCCCGACGCCCGCAGACTCCCGGACGTGCTGGCCGGTCTCGGATCGGCCCTCGACCTGCGCGGCGACACCGTCGCCGACCTCGACGCCGCCATCGAGGCCCGCACCGAGGCGGTCCGGCTGGCCGCCGGCCACGACCGCTACCGCGGGATGTGGCTCTCGGACCTGGCCAACTCGCTGCGGCGCCGTGGCGAGCTGCTCGGTGACGCCGGGAGCGCTGACCTCGCCGAGTCGCACCGCCTGCACCGCGAGGCCGTCGAGGTCACCCCATCTGACCATCCGGAGTACGCCACTGTGCTGTCCAACCTCGCGGGTAGCCATCGCGACCGCTACGTCCGCACCGGCGCGCAGGCCGATCTCGACGCCGCCCTCGATCTCCTGCGGCGCGCGGCGGCGACGGTCACCGCGCCCGCCCTGCCCCGCTTTGTTGCCGCCGAGACGGGCGGCCAGGTCGCGGCGGACACCGGCGGTGGGCCGACGCCGCGGCCGCCTTCGCCACCGCGATCGACCTGGTGCCCGCCGCGGTATGGCGTGGCGGCGACCGCGCTGGGCGCGAGCGGCCTATCCGTGACGCGCGCTGGCTCGCGGCGGAGGCGGTCGCGGCCGCGCTGGAGCATGACGACCCTGCAGGTGCGGTCGATCTTTTGGAGCGCGGCCGCACCGTCTTGTGGAACCAGCGGACCGAGACCGGTGCCGACTTCGCCGCGCTCCGCGATGTCGCACCCGAGCTGGTCGACCGGCTCGACGCGGCCCGGGCCGTCCTCGACGGCGAGCCCGAGCCGGACCGGACGACCGACGCCCGCATCGCTGCGGCCGCGGCCTGGGACACGGCGTGGACGCAGCTGCGGGGGCGGCCCGAGCTCGCGGGTCTCCTCGCGCCGCCCGCGTGGTCGGCGGCCCCCGAGGGCACGATCGCCGTCGTCGTCGTCAGCCGCTACCGGCGGGACGCGCTGCTGGTCGGCGACGGCGTGCGGGCGCTGCTGCTGACGAGGCTGGACCTCGACGAGCTCGCCGACCGGCTCGGCGACTACTACCGCGCTTTGGGCGAGGTGATCGACCCTGTCGACCGGGCGGAACGGCGCGCGGGGGAGCGGCGGCTCACGGCACTCCTGGCCTGGTTGGGGGAGCGTTGTGGATCCCGTTCTCGACGCCGTCATGGCCGGAGCGCGGCTCTGGTGGTGCCCGACGGGGCCGTTCGCTGCGCTGCCCCTGCACGCCGCGGGATCGGCTCCCGAACGGGTCGTCGCCTTTTACACCCCGTCGCTCGCGGCGCTGCGGCGCGCCCGAGCCGCCGCTGACCGGCTCACCGACGGGGTGCTCGGCGTCACCGCCGCGCACGCGGAAGGCGGGCTCCCGCTACCCGGCACCGTGCGCGAGCTCGACGCCCTCGCCGCCGTTCTGCCCGGCGGGGTCGCGTTCACCCGCCTCGACGACGCGACCCGCGCCGCGGTCGCGAGGGGCCTCGCCGACTGCGCGTGGGCGCACCTGGCCTGTCACGCCGAGCAGGACCTGGCCCAGCCCTCCCGAGCCGCGTTCCTGCTCACCGACGGGCGACTGCGGCTCACCGAGATCACCCGCGCGCCAGGTCGTCCGGCGGCGGGCGCCTACCTGTCCGCCTGCCAGAGCGCGATGGGCGGCGTCGACCTCGCCGACGAGGCGCTGAACCTGGCCGCGGCGATGCAGCACGCCGGTTACCGCCGGGTCGTCGCGACGCTCTGGCCCGTCGGCGATCGGCTCGCCCGCGTTGCAGCGGCGCGCGTCTACCGCGACCTGTGCGCCGACGGCGGGTTCCGGCCCGACCGCTCGGCCGCCGCCGTCCACGACCTCATGCTCGAGCTGCGGCGCGCCCACCCCGACGCCCCGTCGCGGTGGGCGCCCTTCGTCTACCTCGGGCCCTGAGCCGGGGCGCCACCGGTCTTAAGGTGCGCGCCGTGGTGGACGAAGCGTTCGGACCGGACGCCGCGCTCGACGTCGAGCTGCGCGTGGACGCGCTCGACGTGCTGCGGGACGTGCTGGAGTGGCGGCTGGTCGGGCCCCGGTGGGCCGCCATTGAGAAGGCGCTGGAGGCGATGACGGCGGCGGTGCGCCGCGGCGATGTCGCGGCGTTCCGCACGGCGGTCTACGAGCTGGAGCTCAGCGGCCCGACCCGGGCGGTGGAGTTCCCGAGGGTCCCGGTCGTCGAGCCGCCACCTTCGGTGATCGAGGAGGTCAACGAGCTGGTCTACACCCTTGACGGCCGGAACGCTCCGCCCTCGGAAGGGTGACGCGGGGCCCGTCAGCGGCCGTGGTGGCTGAAGGCGGCCCGGACGGCGAGGTCGCCCACCATGCGCCGCTGCGCGCACGGCCATCGGGGCGGGCATGTCCGGCAGGCGCACGCCCCCGGTCGAGCATCCACAGCTGGGCCGCGCGCAGCGCGTCCGCGGCGGGAAGGCGGCGGGCCGTCAGGAAGTGGTGGAGGGCGAACATCGCGACGTCGGTGTAGCGGGTTGAAGACCGCCCAGCGTGCGCCGAACACGGTGGCCGCCCCCGCGGCGAGGAACGCCGTGGCGAGCGTCAGCGCCTCGTCGTGGTCGTACCGGGTCCGGTCGGCGTCTCAGGTGGCGAATAGCACGGTCGGCCCCGAGGCCGGGTCCCGCGCCGCGTCGCCTGCTCCAGCACCGCCTGGAGCGACAGTTGGTTTTAGTGAGCTCGATGTGCGGGGCCTCCAGTGTGTCGGTGGCGACGGCGTGGCAGCGCAGGTGTTGCAGCGTCAGCGCGCCCGCGAGCAGGTCGAGCACCTCTTGCGGCGTGCCCCCGCCCGCAAGCGCGATCGGGGCTCCCTCCAGCTCGCCGTACACCCGCGCTCCCGGGTAGAACGCCGCCCGCAGCACCAGCACCTCGTCGCGGGAGTTCGGGCCGCCCTCCAGCGGGTCGCTCACCAGCACCGGAGCCTCGTCCACAGGCCGGACGGAGCGGGCGGCGACGTCGACCAGCTGCCGGGCGGAGACCGCGGTGGAGAGCACGAGCGCCTCGCACGCGTACCGGGCAGGCGCCATCGCCGCGGGAAGGCCAACGGCCTGCCACGGGATCACGCTCAGCGCCTCGCCGGGCACGAGCACCACGCGCGGCACGCCGTCGGGGCCGCCGCCGTGCCGCCCGTCGAGCGTGGCCAGCAGCGGTTCCATCACGGCGTCCCTCGCGTATTCGCAGACCCGCTCCAGGGCGGTGCGCCAGATCGTCGCCTGCCTCGAGATCCCGTACGGCGGCGTCCCCAGGTAGGTCGCAACGGGCCCGCGCGGCTTCAGGCGCAGGCGCGCCGCCTCGACCGCGGACCCGCCCGTCGGTTTCGACCAGCACGAGCTGCCCGGCGACCATGGCGTCGCCGGGCACCAGGTAGGCCACGGCGTCCCGCTCCTTGATCGGGTACAGCATGACCGAGCACGGGTCGAACGCGGTGTAGTTCGTGGACGTCGCCGAGTGCACGTGGAAGACCTGTCGGACATCGGCGACGACATTGAGTGGCTCCAAGCGGCGGCGGACCGGGGCCGCGCCCTGATCGTCGCCGAGTCTTCCGGGCAGCGCGGGCCGGACCCGAGGCCGAGGTGGCTCGACACGTCGCGGGCGACATGACCCGCCGTGAGCCTCTTCCATCACATGACCATCGACATGCTGGCGCCGTTCATCCACCTGGGTCCGTGACGGACCCCGGGAAGCGCTCACCGAGCAGGCCCGCGTGGAGCTGCTGCTCTACCGGATGATGGGGGAGCGCGGCCTGCTCGACCAGGCGATCGAGCACTTCACCGCCGCTGCGGCCGCAGCGTCCGACCGGGCGGTGCCGGTCACCCTCGCGAACTTGGCGGGCGCACTGCTGCTGCGCTTCGAGATCGAGGGCCGTCGCGACGACCTGACGGTGGCGGTGGGGGCCGCGCAGGGGCCGGTCGACGCCATGAACGCCGACGACCCGACGTTGGCGGGCGCGTTGACCAACCCGGGGGCGGCGCTGCTGGCCCGCTATGAGCGGGGCGGCCCGGCGACGGACCTGGACTGTGCCGTCACCGCGGCGGCGGGCGCCGCCAGACGGACGTCGCCCGACCCCGTGCGACGTCGTCCGTCCTCGCGGTGACGCTGCTGACCCGCTACGAGCGCGACGGCGACCCCTCGACCTCGATGGCGCGGTGGATGCCGCGACCGCGGCCGTCGCGGCCACCCGGACGGCGACAGTGAGCTGGGCGCGCGGCTGTCCAACCAGGCAGTCGCGCTGCGGGCGCGGTATGAGCTGACCGGCAGCACACCGGATCTGGAGGCGGCGATTCGCGCCGGGACCGCGGCGGTCGAGGCGACCGCCCCGGGCCGCCCGGAGCGGGCGATGTACCTGTCCAACCTGGCCGGTGCCCTGTGCACGCGCATCGAGCGGGTCGGCCCCGGCCGTGACATCCGGCGGGCGGTCGAGCTGGCTCGCCGCGCGGTCGACGCCCCGGCTGCGTCCTCGCCGCACCGCCCCGCGCGTCTGGCGGTGCTGGGTCTCGCGCTGCGGCTCGAGGCCGAGCACTCCGGCGATGCCACCGCGCTCGACGAGGCCGTCCACGTGGCGAGGTCCGCGGCGGCCGCGTCCGGCATCGGGCACCTCGAGCGGCTCGACCATCTCGTGAACCTGGCGATCGTGCTGCGACTGCGGGCGGAGCAGCAGACCGACGTGGTATCGCCGCGCGCGACCTCGACGAGGCGGTGGACGTCGGGACGGCCGAAGTCGGCACCGGGGCGGGGCGTCCCGCCGAGGCGGCGTGCGGACTCGCGCTGGGCCGGGCACTGGCCATCCGGCTGTGCCGGACCCGGGACCGACGGGACCTGTGGTACGCGCTCGTCGCCTATCGGCGCGCCACCTCGTCGTCGACGTCGCCCGCACTCCAGCGACTGGCGGCCGCTCACCTCTCGGGATCGCTCGCCCGCGGCCACGGCTGCCTCGGCGTCGCCCTCGCCGGGTTCGGCACCGCGGTCGAGCTGCTCGCTGTTGCAGCGTGGCACGGTCTCGACCGGCGCTCGCGCGAGCATCGACTCGCCGCGCACGCCACGCTCGCTACAGACGCGGCCGAGGCCGCTATCGCGGCGGGCAGACCGGACCGCGCTGTGGAGCTCGTGGACAGCGCCCGGACCGTGCTGTGGTCATAGCAGCTGCGGCTGCGCGGCGATCTCGATGCGCTGGCCGAGGCGCGTCCTGAACTGGCGGCGCGGCTGGACCGGGTCCGCGCTCTGCCGGACCGCCCGCCGGGCGCGTCCGACGAACCGCGCCGGGGGCGTGCCCGACCGCCGCAGGCAGGCCCTTGCGGGCGTGTGGGACGCGCTGGTGGCAGATGCCCGCCGAGTCGACGGGTTCGCGCAGCGCGTCACCTCTGCCCGCTCCGGTCGGGCTCCTGTCAGCGAGATCGTCGGCGGGGCGGCGAGCTGCGACGCTCTGCTGACGACGCTCCCTGCGCACGACGAGATCCACCTCGCGTGCCATGTAGTGCAGGACCCGGTCGACCCGCCGCCGCCGGATTCATTCTTGCCGACGGGGTGGTGACGATCGCGCAGCTCGTAGAGCTGGACCTGCCCGACGGGCGGCTGGCGGTGCTGCCCGGCTGCGGGACGGCGGTCGGGCCTGCGCGGCTGCTCGACGAGGCCGTCCACGTGGCCGCGGCGCTGCAGGTGGCCGGCTAGTACTACAGGGCTAGATCACGATCACCTGTAGTCGTAGGTGGCGGCGGATGTGAGCGCGGCGGGCCTCGGCCTGGTGGCTGCGGCGGAAGATCGACCATTGCAGGCCGTGGGTGAATGCGTTTTTGTCGTGGCGGTCGAGGTTGAGGAGTCGACGTATTTCGGCGAGGGTGAGCGGGATCAGGCGTCGGCGGGTGGGTGTTGGCGTGTCGGTTTCGGTTGGCTGAGCGCGGCGTCCCCTTTTTTGGCCCGGTGTGCGGTGACCGCGAGAAAGGTGTGGGCGAGCATGGCGAATGTTATGTGGCGGTGCCAGGCGGTCCAGGTGCGGACCTGGTAGTTGTCGAGCCCTGTCTCGTTCTTGCTGGATCCGAAGCATTCTTCGATTGGCCATCGGGCGCCGGCCACGTTGACGAGTTCACCGAGGCCCGCCCGCTTTGGGTCGTAGC
Organism: uncultured Actinomycetota bacterium; assembly: GCA_963739465.1. Taxonomy (GTDB): domain Bacteria; phylum Actinomycetota; class Actinomycetes; order Mycobacteriales; family Pseudonocardiaceae; genus Pseudonocardia. The sequence goes on along the minus strand of CAVUAS010000012.1, from coordinate 265,935 downwards.
AGCGGTAGAACGCGAGTTCACCATCGGTGATAGACCGCCGAATCAGGTAGTGGGAAATCGGGCTCGGCGGACCCGGTGAGCGCCCAGTCGTAGACCCGGTATCCTTGTGCTCCGATACCGCAGGCGCGGCGTTGCCAGGAATTTCGCGGCAGTTGCTGTGCGAGGACCTCGATCTTCTTCTCGACGCCGATGCTGTCGCAGAACGTGGTGTTCTTCGGTATCGCCATCACATACGGCAGGCGCTCACGTTCGGTAAGCATTCGGTGATCCCGTAGCTGGGATGGCGCCTGGCTCGTCGAGCGACACGCCGTCGGGGCCGGGTGCTGGACGCGAGCCGCTTGCGGTGATCTTGTGTCGGCGTCATGGGCAGCGGTGATCTCGGTGGTGTGTGCGAGGTCGAGTTCTGGCGTGCCGAGGCGAAGCGCTTGACGGTGGAAAACGTCGTGTTGCAGACCCGGGTCGCGGACCTGGAGGGTCAGGTCGGCGCGCTCGCCGAGAAGGTGTCCGTGCTGGCGAGGCTGGCGTTCGGGACGTCGTCGGAGAAGGCCAAGCGGGCGCCGGGCGGCGACGGCCCGGCTGGTGGGTCTTGCGGCGGTGATGACGCGGCCGGTGATGACACGGCCGGCCGGAAGGCGAAACGCGGTCGCGGGCAGCGGCGCGGCTCGCGCGGACACGGCCGCCGGGACTACTCCCATCTGCCGGGCCGTGAGGAGGTCCACGACGTGCCCGAGGCCGAGCGGGTGTGCCCGCGCTGCGGCGCGGGCTACGCCCCGTTCGGCCAGGAGTGCTGCGAACAGATCGACTGGCAGGTTCAGCTGACCCGAATCGTGCACCGGCGCCCGACCTACCGACGCACCTGCGGTTGCCCGGTCCGCGGGGTCCTGATCGCCGCAGCGGTGCCCAAGGCGATTCCCAAGGGCCGGTTCACCACGGGGTTTCTGGCTCGGCTGCTGGTGGAGAAGTTCCTGCTGGGCCGCCCCGCGCACCGTATCGTCGCCGGGCTGGCCCACGACGGGCTCGACCTGGCCGAGGGGACCCTGGCCGGGGTGTTCGCGGCGTGCTCGGATCTGCTGGCTCCGCTCGCCGCGTTGATCACCGAGCGGAACTCGGCCGCCGCGCACCTGCACATCGACGAGACCAGCTGGAACGTCTACGCCGCGGTGCAGGGCAAAGACAGCCATCGCTGGTGGTGCTGGGTGTTCGTCGGCCCCGACACCACCGTGTTCACGATCGCCCCATCCCGGTCGACGAAGATCCTGACCGAGCACCTGGGCCTCGAAACCGACGGCGATGACAAGCTGCCCGACGCCCTGCCCGGGGGTCGTGAACTGCTGCTGTCCTCGGACTTCTACGTGGTCTATCAGATCCTCGGGCGCGTGGACGGGGTCGACAACCTCTGGTGCTGGTCCCACATCCGGCGCTACTTCATCCGCGCCGGGGACGCCCACCCCGAGCTGGCGGCCTGGACCGCCGGCTGGATCGAACGGATCGCGGAGCTCTACGTCGCGCACACCGCGATGGGCGCCGCCGAGCCGGGCAGCCCCGCGCACACCTGGGCGGCCGCGCAGTTCTCCGCCGCGCTGAACACCATCGACGCCGAACGCACCGCCCAGATGTCACACGCGGCCCTGTTGCACCCGGCCGCAGCGAAGGTGCTGGCCACCTTGGACCGGGAATGGGACGGGCTGGCCCGACACCGCGAGTTCCCCGAACCGGCCCTGGACAACAACACCTCCGAGCGGGCGCTGCGCGGGCCGGTGGTCGGCCGCAAGAACTACTACGGCTCCGGCTCGGTGGTCTCCGCGCAGCTGGCCAGCCGGGTCTTCACGATCACCGCCACCGCCACCCGGGCCGGGCTCAACCCACTGGGCTACCTGCGGGCCTACCTCGACGAATGCGCCCAGGCCGGCGGCACCGCCCCCACCGGTCCGGCGCTGACCCGGTTCCTGCCCTGGGCGGTGAGCACCGAGGACCGCACCGCGTGGGCACGCGACCCGCGACCGCAACCCGACACCACCGAGCCCGACACCGACACCGATCCGCGCGTCGGGCCAGCACCTGAAAGCCCGGCCGACCGGGACCATGGCCTGGACCACGAACGGCACCTCCAACCCGCCTGACGAGAAGCGGTCACCCACCCGCCGATGACACCGGCGGGCTCATCGCGCAGCCCGAGCCCTGACTCGAGGATCCCGGCGGGACAGCTCTGCCGACGGGATCACCGAATGCTTACCACGTTCGAGGTAGGCGCACAGGCCGGGGTTCTGGCCGAATTCTTCGTCGGCGGTGAACCAGGTGAACGGAACCCCGGCCGCCCGGGCGTCCTCGATCATCTGCTGCACCTGCTGGGGTCTGGTCTGGAACGTGACCTCCGGCGGGACGCCCGCTTGGGCGCAGCGGCCCGGGTCGGCCATCCACGAGTGCTCCGGCAGGTACAGCCGCCGATCGATCAGCACCCTGTCCCGGCCCGGCGTCACATACGCCAAAAAGGTGGCGATCTGACAGTTGTCGATCCGACCGAGCGTTCCGGAATATTGCCGCTGCACACCCACCGACATGCGGCCCTGAGGTGTGAATCAGGCGACCACGCTCGGGCACGGCAGTGCCGCCGGGGCGAAGCCCCGGATGGTCTCTGAAATTGTGCGGGGCGGATCTGGTCGTGCCGGTGTTACGCGGTCGGTTCGATCGTGACGTTGAGTCCGAGTCGTTCGAGTTGCCGGACGAGTCGTCGGGTTTGCTGCTCGGTCGTGTGGCGGCGGGTGTTCCATTCCGGGCCCAGGTCCTGATAAGGCACCTTGTCTCGGACGATGTGGTAGTAGGCGATGAGGATGTCGTGGCGGGTCGCGCCGATCGCTTTCTGGGTGCCGCGCCGTCCGCGGATCTGGGCGTGGTGCGCGGCCAGGTAGGTGCCGCGGGTGCGGGCCGCGGCCTGCGCGGCCTCGGTGAGCGCGATCCGTAGCCACATCGAGCCGTGCCGGGTGCGCCCGGCCCGGCGTTTCCCGCCGGAGGCGTTGTTGCGCGGGCAGATCCCCGCCCACGACGCGAGGTGCGCCGCGGTCGGGAAGGCGGTCATGTCGAGCCCGACCTCGGCGATCAACACCTCGGCGACCCGGCGCCCGACCCCGGGGATGGTCATCACCAACTCCACGACGTCGACGACCGGGCGCAGTAGCACCTCGACCTGGCCGTAGGTGTCGCCGATCGAGGACTCCAGGAAATCGACGTGGGCGAGCATCTGCGCGACCAGCAGGCCGTGGTGCTCGAGCCGGAACCGGTGGGTCAGCGCTTCACGCAACGCGGGGATCTTCGGTCGCAGCTTTCCCTTGGCCAACTCGGCCAGCACCGTGGGGTCCTCTTCACCGGCCAACAGCGCGGCCAGGATCGCCCGACCGGTCTTGTTCAGGATGGTCGAGGAGACCGAAGTGAGTTTGATCCCGGCGTCTTGGAGCACCTTCTCCAGGCGTAGCTGTTCAGCCTTGGTGGCGTGATTATGCGGCGGCGGCGATGTCGGGGGTGAGGGCAGGCGGGAGCCACGCACCGGTGGTGAACAGGCGCGTCATCGCGTCAAGGGTGTCCAGACCCCACTTGGTCGCGGTGGACAGATAGGACTGCACGACAGCGAAGTCGATGAGTCCTTGCAGGGTGCGCCAGGAACCTCCGGAGCTCCGCTGCTGAACCTTCACTGATCTGGCCGGCAACTCGGCGGTGTTGTTGGTGAAGCTCACGTCCAGGTTCACTGTGAACCGCAGGATCATGTCCCGATGTCGCTGGAAGCGTCGCAGCAGGGTGCGGGCCTGCTGGTGCAGCGGGTCGCTGCCGCGGGTGTTCTCCTGCCGGCCACGGGCGATCGCCCCGGCGTAGCGGGAACGGATGGTGGACAGTTCGGTGTCGGTGAGGGCCGCGCGGCCCTCGGCGCGGGCGGCGTGCGCGGTGTCGTTGGCCAGCAGCAAGGTATTCACCATCGCCTCGGCCCAGGACTGACCCGCAGGGTCGGGGTCGTGGACCGCGCGGAGGTCGCGGACCAGATGAATGCCGCACCAGGCGTGTTCGATCGTGTCGAGGTGTTCGTAGCCGGCGTAGCCGTCCCGGACCAGGACCCCGGTGAACGTCGGCCAGATGCCGGCGGCGTCGATGGTGTCGCGGCTGCGGTCGCCGACGTGCATCGCGGTCAGGAACCGGGTGCAGGCCACGTGCAGGTAGCTCAGCGCGCCTTCGGCGCGGGCGGTCGTCTCATCGGCGTGGGCGACCGGCGCGGCGGCAATCAACGCCCGCACATGCGGCAGGAACCGGGTCTCGAGCAGGCGGGCGGCCTGAGCACGGAGCCCGGCGACCCACCCGGGCGACACCGCGAACCCCAGCAACGCGTTGAGCACCCGCCGCGCGCGACGTACCGGCAGGAAATGCGCGCACGTCAGCCACGCTGCCCGAGCCTTGACCCCGGGTCCGTACTGAACCCGGCCCGACGCGACGGCGGGTGCGCTCGCCTCGGTGACGGTGCCGCACCCGCCGCAGGTTCGTGACTGCACCCGATGCTCGGTGACATACGGGCGCGGCGGAGGCGGCGGGAGGTCAACCACCTGATGGCGACACACACCGAAGACCTCCGCGTCCACCAAACCCTCCCCGCATCCCGCACACACCGGCGGAATGTGGGTGATCGTGTCATCGGGATCATCGATCAGACGCAGCGTGGCGCTGGGCGCACCAGGCTGCTTACCCCGCGGCTTACCCGAACGCGTCCGTACCGAGCGCTTGGCGGCGGGCTTCTTGATGAACGGCGAATCCGACGACGGTGGTTTGCCGCTGTTGGAGGAATCTCGACCGAGTTGGGCATGCAGCGCCGCGACCAGGCCTTCGAGCTCCGTCACCCGCGCCACCAGCGCCGCGATCTCAGCGTCCTTGGCCGCCAGCAACGACACGACGTCATCGTGTGCTTCCCGGCCCGACCCCATGATCAAAACCATAGTGGATCAACGGTGGCGACCGCTGCCGACACGCCGCCGACCTGTCACTCAGGCTGAACAGCTACCTCCAGGCGCTGGATCGTGCGGGTACGTTCCTCGGTGAGCCGGCGGCCGTGGCGGGTCAGATCGCGGAGTAGGCGGACATTGCGCGGTGGTACGAAACTCGGCGACACCAATCCGTGCTCAAGTAACTGGGCAATCCACATCGAGTCCGCGACATCGGTCTTGCGGCCGGGAACGTTCCGCAGATGTTCGGCGTTGATCACCCAGACCGGGAAATGTTCCTCCAACACGTAATAGACCGGCTTCCAATAGACGCCGGTCGATTCCATCCCGACCAGCGTCACCTTCTCGGCGGCCAGCCAGTCCGACATCTGTTCGAGTCGACCGGTCGTCGTGGCGAACGTCCGGGTCTCCGAGCGACGCGTGCCACCTGGACCCGGGCGGCGCACCGTGGCCACCACCGTGTCGCGGTGCACGTCCAACCCGGCGCACCGCTCGATCAACACATCCATCCCCGTGCCCCTTCCTGTCGACGGCAGGGGCCGCCCGGAATGGGGAACCTGTCCATCAAGAAACTGAGGTACGCGCTCGAAGCAGCAGGTCAGGGTGCCTCAGATCCCCCGCGTCACACTTTTTTACGGGCTCACGGCACCAAGCAGCACCGACGTCAGGACCGGACGGCCACACGGATTCTCATGCGGCCAGGGTGCCAGCGCCAGCCGGCATGATCACTTTTTTCCGTTGGCCTTTGGTATGTACACCCGCTTGACCGGCAGGGGTTGCCAGCAGGAGATGGTGTGGTGCACGCGCACCGCCACCTCCATCCTGCGGGCGGGAGTCAGCGCGATCTCCTCGTCCACCCCGGCGGTCGTGCGGCCGGCATTGCGCTGCGTCGCCTGGCGCACGCTGAGCAGCGTGTTTGACCAGGATCGCAGCATCATCTTCTGCAGGGACCGAACCTGCGCCCAGTCCTGCTCCTGCGTCGCCTTGAAGATCCTTCGCCGCAGCCGCCGTACGCGGCCCTCGTGGGCGCGCCAGTCGATGGCGTCCCAGTCGGGTGTCGCGTCCTCGGGTCCGTTCACGTTCCAGGTTCCCGTCGCCACCGCTGGGGTGGAGAAAGAGTATCCCGTCATGTGTCCAACTTGTCCATCCGTGGACTCATCTGCTCTCTCGCCGCACCACGCTTTCGACCCGAAAGACCGGCGGCACCTTCGTCAGCGAACCGACCGACCCAAAGATCCACCGTCGGCAGCGACACACCCGCAAGTTCCGCCACCTCCTGCCTCGATCGACGCTCCGAACGCCACAACACAATCCGCGCCCTCGTCGCGACAACCGCCGAAACATCCGGGCTGCTAATCATCGTCCGCAACTCAGTTCGCTGATCATCAGTCAGATCCACTCGGAAATTGTATCGCCACTCGGGCCTGAAATCAATAAATCAGAATCACGAGACACTAGATCGACTTATCTAGGAAACTCGGGCTAGACCCTGCCCATTCCGCTCGAACGGCGCTCGTCGCTGTACCCGAGGACGATCACAGGAACCCCTTCGCCTCCCCTTCGCCGCCCCATCGGCAGCGGCGGAGGGCCCCCATTCCGTCGATCGGCAGTGCCTGCCTCTTTGATCGCGTGGCCGAAGACGCGCAGATCGTCTGCAAGACGGGCGGACAAGCCGGGCGTACAGCCCGATCAGATAGAAAGGATTTCTTCCGGCCTGCGGGTAGCGACGGACTGAGGATATTCTTGAGCGACCGTTGAGAGGAACGCTTGGAGGTTGCCCTGAAATGATTGAATTGCCATTCTTCGGACAGTGTTCGCTAGTGTGCGGCCGTCAATGAGGACGATGGGGTAGCGGTCGTCGACAATTTCCTCCTGAGCGGACCTGCTGTAGGTTCCGGTGGTGACGTAGATGCCGATCCAACCTCGTTGGAGTCTGGCGATGACCCGGGCGATCTGTTCAGCGCTGATGGCGGATTCCGGGTTGACGCACTTGGCCTGTCCGAGCACGACCAATGACGTGATGGCGTTGTCGGCACCAACATCGAGGCGGCCGACGAAGTCGGTGCCGCCGTCGCCACCGCCGCGGGTTATCCATCCTTCGTGGTAGGTGGCTCCGCGTCCCCGCAGTGTTTCTCCGGCGACGCGAGCGGCGAGGAGTTCGAAGGCGTGCTTACGGTTGTCGAAGAAGCGATAGATCGAGTTGAGTGTCGTTGCCTCGGTCGTGCCCGGTGGCGGGAGTTGGTCTGCCCGGGTCCTGACTCGCATAGCGGAGACGCGGCGGCGGATCCGGGGCAGGATCGAGCGCCCGTGGGCGACCCAATCGATCCAGGACGAGGGTGCGTAGCGCAGGGTTTGCTCAGCCGGGATCGAGAGGTCTCGCCGATCGTCAATCCAACGCCAGTCGACGCACTCCTCGTCCCGTGCCAGATTGAGGACGCAAAGGTCATAGACGTGGTTGGCGAAGCTGTGCCCGGTGGTCGGATCGCGTTGGACGACATGTTCGAGCCGATCCATGACCGCCACACCGCAGAACTCCACATTGCCCTTGGCGACGCCGCCCACATTGATGGACCTGAACAGCATGATCGGTGGCGCGGTCAACCGCTCGGCGCGGCTGGCGCCGTTGTGCAGTTGCCAGGCGTCAAGCAGCGACGAGTTGCCGGGGGTACGCCCGAGCGGAACCGGCGTGGTGACCTTGTGATCACCGAAGTAACGCACATGCCCGTGGTCGAGATCGAACACGTCGTGCCACGGAGTGGACTCACCACCCGCTTTCCAGGGACTCGACCGCAACGCGATGACTGGTCGTCGCCAGCCGTCGACCGCGGCCACTGTCCGGACCCGGTTGATCCCGCTCTCCAGAAGCACGCGGGTCCCGTCGACCGCCGCGGTGATGTGGTGGAAGTGTGGAAGTTGGGTCGGCCATCAATGACGGACAGGTCAGACCGCGCGCCGCGGGCGTAGCGGTAGATCACGGTCATGCGCATCCGCCGCGCGATAGAACCTGCAAGGTCGTCGCTGCTGACGGATTCGGGTTCTGGCCGCGGTTCGGCAATCATGCTTCGGGGTCCAGGGACCGGCTGCGCGGGATAGTGGGCGCTCGCACGATAGGTTCGTCCGGTTCAGCGATGGCCCAACACTCGTGATCGACGGTGAAGGTGGCCCGGGCAGTGCCCTGGCCTGCCGGGTGGACGCGGGCCGAGAGCCATTCCCCGCTACGGGGGCGCGGCAGGTCCAGGGCACGGGCGACGTCGAGGTCCCATTCGTAGTGGCCCAGGACGATGATCCCTTCCTTGCCGAGGTGGCGGGTTTCGCGCGCCGTACGGGCCCGACGGGGTCCGTCTTTCTGCCGGGCGACGGTGAGCACGACCTCGCGGCGCACGATGCGCTGCTGCACGAGCCGGAACAGCGTGTTGATGCGCTGCTGGCCCGTGGTGGGCGCGAGGATGGCCGCGACGGTGGCCCGGTCCAGATGCAGCAGCAGGTTCTCGTCGAGGGCGTAGTCGCGCCACAGCCAGGTGATCTCTTGCCGGGACGCGGCGGTCATCGTCTTCTTGCTGTCGAGGTTCTTGCCCTGATTCAGCTTGTCCGGCTGCACCCGCCACAGACCCGCGGACCATCGGCTGGTGTCGTCGTCAGCCCAGGTGAGCAACACAAGGTGGTGCATCGACTCGCGGGGCAACTGCCAGCCGCCCCAGGACATCGAGTACTTACAATCGACCTCGACACCGGCGATGCGGTAATCCATGGCATCGCCGTCGAGGAGATCGAACTCCTTCCCGATGTTGATCTCCACAACGGTGCCGACGTGGGTTTTCTCGGTCTTGCGGAGATCGGCGTACCGAAACCGGCCGGTGCGGGGCCCGTCGAGAACCTGGTCCAGGGATTCGCGCAGCACGCGGGCGAACCGTGCTCCGTCCGGATCCCGCTTCAGCAGCCAGGTCCTCACCTGCTGGAGTTCACCATCATTGCCGCCATTCGAGGAGTCCGCCGGAGTGATACCCCAGGGCAGCAGCGACAGCTGGTGGGGCGGGTTCGATGAAGGCATCCGCGGCACCGTAGCCAGCCATCGAGTGAGGCCGACAATTCACCATCCCGACACGCCGGGCGCGACCGGCGTGTCGGGCCGCGGCATTCTCAAATGAGACGGTCACGCAGGTGCGCGGCGAGGGCGCTGGCCAACCCGACGGGGACGGCGTTCCCGATCTGCTTCGCGATCTCGATCTTGGATCCGCACCAGAGGAACGTGTCGGGGAACTGCTGTAACCGCGCCGCCTCCAAGTGGGTGATCACCCGGTTCACGCGATGGTCGGGGCGGTCGCGCTCCCACTGCGGGTGCAGGTACTGGCCCTTCTCCGGCTTGAAGAACTCGGTGCGGATGGTCAGCGACGGCGCGTCCCAGCGCATACGGCCCATCACGTCGGTGGTGCCGGTCGGCTTCTCCCGCCAGCACCGCGGCAGCAGCTCCTCGGGCAGGTCGAAGCGGCCACCGCCGGGCGGCACGCAGTCGTAGCGGCGCAGCGACAACTCCCGCGGGCGCCGTCCGAAATGCAGGTCCAGCCACTTGTAGGTACCCGGGACCGCTCGGCCGAAATACTCCACACGGGTTTGCGGCAGCTCGGTGGTGTCGGGTCGCTCGGGCAACCCACCAATTGCCTCGCGTACCGTGCGCCACGTCCCGGCCGCCCCGGCATGAGTAGGTGTGGGCAGATCAATCCGCCCGACCCGGGAGCCGATGAGGATCGTGCGGGTTCGCCGCTGCGGCACCCCGTAGTCGGCGGCCAGCAGCAGACCGTGCGTCAACTCGTACTCGGCGATCATGCCGTGGTCAGCCTGCTCCAGCAGCAGGGCGAACTCCGAGCTAGCGCGGAACCGGTCCACGTTTTCGATCACGAACACCTGCGGGCGGGCAACCTGGACGAAGCGCAGGAACTCTTTCCACAACTGATTGCGAGGATCGTCGACGTTCTTGCTCCCCAGGTTGGAGAACCCCTGACACGGCGGCCCACCGATCACCACGTCGGCCGCGGGGATGGCCGGGTCGTCGACCTCGGCGACGTCACCCCAGATCGTGTGGTGCTCGCCGAAGTTGGCCGCGTAGGTGGCGGCGGCATGAAGGTTGTGCTCGACGGCCAGGACCGGCGTGAAGCCATGACCCACAAAACCTGCGGTCATACCGCCACAACCCGCGAACAGATCGATCATGGTCGGCGACACGCGAACACTCTAGGCGAGACGACCGACAAACCGGCGCAGGCCACCCCGACGATGAGTCGGACGTGGCGAATCGAACGCGCCGCGGTGCCGAGCACAGCAGTAAGCCAGGGGCACCGACCACCTGCGCGGCGTTTCGCGGCGTTCACGCGGCAATACAGCAAGCTGGGGTGCAGGGTTATCCGGCGCCGTAGGCGTCCACGGCGGCCTGGACGAACTGGCCGATCAGATACTTCGGGATCGGTGGGTTCCGATCTTGCAGCAGTTGGGCCACGGTGGTGGTGATCTGTGCGGGCGTCAAGATCCCCATGTTGTAGAGATCACCGATCCGTTGCCCGGCATGCACGAGGGGAGCCTCATCGGTGATGACGAAGCCCGCCGCGGTCAGCTCACGTAGGAACTCTCGGTCTTGCGCAGCCGTGTAGGTGTGGTGGGATCGGATCCGCGGCCGTCGTCGCGGGCGCCGGGGTCGGAGTGGCCGGGGCCAGGGTCGTAACGGTAGCGGCAGGGGCCGTGGCCGCCGGGGTTGGAGGCGGCGTCGCCGCGACGGGGGCGTCCGCGCAGCCGGTCAGGGCAGCGAAGGCAACGGCGGTGATGGCGATGGCCAGCCCTGTCGTCGTCATGACGACACCTTCGCCCGGGTCGGCCGGAGGATGGTAGGGCCGTCGGGGCCAGGTCGGAGAGTCGTCGCGACCATTCATCGTTGCGCAGCGTGCCGCATGTGTTCGGCGTGCTCGGTGATCAAGCGCCCGACGGTGGCCGAGGTGATGGGCGCGGGCACCCCGTGTGTCAGCGCCACCGCGCATCTCCGGCACGAGGTGAGGCAGAACTCGGCGGCGTCGTCCGGGCCGATCTTGACCTCCACCACCGCCATCGGGCCGTTCTCGCTGCCGCAGCTCTCGCAGCGCTCGCCGCACGGGCAGGAGTCGGTGACCATCAGGTCAAGATAGGCCTTATAGGCCTTATAGGCTAGTAAGGCCTAATAGGCCGATCCGGTGGCCTATCGGGCCCATCCGGCCCTAACGTTGATCTCGTGGCGGACGCCGGGGGCCTGCTGACGAGCGGGGAAGCGGCCAAGCTGCTCGGGATCGCCCGACGCACTCTGTCCCGCTATGCCGCCGAGGGGCGGCTGACGCCCGCCGTCACCATTCCCGGCCGGGGACGGGTCACCTACAAGTGGGACGTCGAGACGCTGCGCGCGCAGTGGCGCGAGCTGAGCCGCGCGCGGGAACGGTAGTCACCGGCGCGGCCGGGGCTCGTCCGTGCTGGGAACCGTTTTGCGCGCGGCGGCCACCGCTCGGGCCACTGGTTGACCATTAAACGGACATTTGGCCCTGCCGGGCTGGCGATGGTGCGCGCGAGGGTAGTCGACGTCGAGCGTGGAAAGGAACCTGGTGAAAGACGACGTTGTTGCCGGATTCGACGGTTCCCGTCACTTCGCGACCGCGCAGGCAGGCAGCCGATGAGGCAGGCCTGGATCACGCACCACGCGGCCTACGCCGACGACCCGAGGATGATCGTCCAGGTGGTGACTCGGATAGCTACCGTGCCGTCGTCCCAATTCGTCCAGGGAGGAACACGCCCGTGGAGTTGAACGAGGTACTCCTGCCCGGTGTCGGACTCCGCTATGAGTTCGTCAACGCCGACGGCGATCGGCTTGGCATCGTCGCGCGTCGCACGGGCGAGTTCGAACTGGTCGCCTACCGCGAGTCCGACCCGGACGCGTCCGTGCCGCTGTTCCGTCTCACGGCCGAGGAGGCGGACACGGTCGCAGAGATCCTCGGCGCACCCCGGATCACCGAACGCTTCGCCGACCTCACCCGCGAGATTCCGGGTTTGTCCGCGGCCCAGATCACCGTCCCGGCCAGCTCACGACACGCAGGCCATGCCCTGGCGCACACCAGGGCGCGGACCCGGACCGGCGCCTCGATCGTCGCCATCGTGCGCGGCGAGCAGGTCATCGCCTCGCCCACTCCCGCGGAGATCCTGCACGCGGACGACACCCTCGTCGTCATCGGCACCGACGCAGGCATTGCGGGCGTGCGCCAGATCCTGCATGGCTGACCGGTGCACAGCCCGCTGGCGCTCCTTCTGCAACTCGGCGTCATCCTGGTGCTGCTCAGCGGCCTCGGTGCGGTGGCCCGCCGGGCCGGGCTTCCCCCGATCCCGCTGTACCTGCTGGCCGGGCTCGCGCTCGGCGAGGGCGGCGTCGCCCCGGTGCCCGCGGCGGGCGAGTTCGTGCATACCGGAGCCGCGATCGGGGTCGTGCTCCTGCTGCTGACGCTCGGCCTGGAGTTCACCACCACCGAGTTCGCCCACGCCGTCCGCCGCCACGTGCCCTCCGCGGTCCTCGACCTCGCCCTCAACGCCGCGCCCGGCGCGATCACCGGGTGGCTGCTCGGCCTGGATGCCGCGGGAATCCTCGCCCTGGCGGGCGCCACCTGGATCTCCTCCTCCGGAATCGCCGCCCGCCTGCTCGCCGACCTGCGTCGGCTGGGCAACCACGAGACGCCCGCCGTGCTCGCCGTCCTCGTCATCGAGGACTTCGCCATGGCCGTCTACCTGCCCGTTCTCGCGGTCGTCGCCGCCGGTGGAACCTGGTGGCAGGCGATGCTGGGCGTCCTCGCCGCGGCCGGCATCGTCGCGGCGACCCTCGCCGCCTCCCACCGCTGGGGCCACCACGCGAACCGGTGGCTCGCCCTCGCCCACCCCGACGCCGAAGAGCTGATGCTGCGGATCCTCGGCACCACCCTCGTCGTCGCCGCGCTCGCCGAGCTGGTCAACGTCTCGGCCGCCGTCGGCGCATTCCTGGTCGGCCTCACCCTCACCGGCGACACCGCCGAACGGGGACGCGCGGTGCTGTCCCCGCTGCGGGACCTGTTCGCCGCCGCGTTCTTCCTCTCCATCGGATTCGCCGTCAATGTCCTCGACCTCGTCCCGGTCCTGCCCGCTGCGCTCGCACTCGCGATCGTCGGCGCCGTCACGAAGATCCTCACCGGCCGGTACGCGGCCGCCCGCGATGGCGCGGGCCAACGCGGTCGCATGCGCGCGGGCACCGCCCTCATCGCCCGAGGCGAGTTCTCCATCGTGATCATCACCTTGGCTGGAGCAAGCGATGACGTACTCAGCCCCCTAGTCACGGCCTACGTCCTGATCCTCGCCATCATCGGCCCACTCGTCACCCGATGGGTGCGATGAGGATCGGGAGTCTGCACGAGAAGAAGTGAGCGGGCCCGACCACCGCGGTGCTGTCGGAGGAGCTGCAGACGCGCATCGAGCATCTATTTAGACGATCTCGACAAGCAGCGTCGAGCGACGTCAGTCCCGCCTACGATCACGGCCGTGTCGGAACCGGAGTGGCTGACGACCGAGCAGCTCGCGCGGGTGCTGGGCATCTCGGGTCGCACCGTTCTGCGCTACGTCGAGCGCGGCATCCTCGTCCCGACCCGACGCCTGCCGAGCGGGCACTTCCGGTGGACCAAGGAAGACGCCGAGCGGCAACTGGCCGAGCACCCACGGGACGGGGCTGAGCGAGGGCGCCCCGGAGCGGCAACGAGTATGGCGTGGATGCGACCCGGAGTGATCCACTCCAAGTCGCATTTTCCACTGTGGAGAGTCCGTCAGGAGTCCGTCAGTCCGTCAAGAATCCGTCATCCGACACCACCGTGTACCCCCGTGCACCCCCCGACACCTCGTACATAGACCCTGGTCAGTGCGGGATCTCGAACATCTGCCCAGGTCGCCGAAACCACTCGTGTTTCGCAGTTTTTGTTGATCAAGTCCCGGCGGCGGCCCAGGCGGCGAGGACGGCCCGGGTTTCTTGCGGGGTGGCCTGCTCAGGGCATGGGCTGCGAAATCTGGCGGCGATGATGACGCGGCGGAGCTTGACGGTCATGTCGTCGTAGGAGGGTTCGGTCTTCGTGGTGTACCAGCGTGCTCGGGTCCGGTGACCGGTCACGTCCTCGGGGGCGTGTCCGTGCAGCGCGTACCAGAGGGTGACAACGCTGAAACAGATGAACCCGAAGGGCACCGTCCGTTCGACGGCGCGGCGCGTCCGATTGCGCGGCTCGCCCACTCCGATGATCTGGCGGGCGTCGGCGAAGGCCTGCTCGATTCTCCACCGCGACGCATAACGGGCCACCAGATCTTCCGCAGAAGACTGCAGATCGGTGGTGACCAACGGAAGTCCATAACCACGGTCGTCACCGCCCCGAGTCCGGGGCTTGTCGTCGCACACCAGAATGACCCGCACGGTGCGGCTGCGAAACGATCCGTACCAGAGGCAGACCCGTTCGGTGATCTGCACGGTGTCGGTGCGTCCGTACCTGCGGACCTGGGTGGTGCGCCAGGTGTTCGTGGTGGTGGCGAGGGCGGCGACATCGGCCGGGGTGCCCAACCGGGCGCCGCGGGTGCGGGGGCGCCCGGAGCGCCCGGTGCGCGGTGGGGGCAGTTCGTGCAGCACGGAGGTGACCTTCAACCGGCTGGTCCAGGTGATCCGGCCGTCCACGTCGCGGAGGTGTTCCCCGACGTAGGCGGCGTCGCCGACCACGTGCACCGTCCGGTCGGGATAGCGGGCGGCGATCAACTCGGCCAGCTCGCGGGCGTGCGCGATCTTCCCGGTGTGCCGCGGCCGCCACAACCGGGCCAGCACCGGCAGGCACACCGGGCGGGACAGAAACGGTAGCTGCACCACGATGCCGGCCACGACCCAACAGTTGCCGAACCCGATGGGTTTCGGCCCCTTCGCCGCGCCGTCGTGATGCCACGCCACCCCGAATACTTTCTTGCCGGACCGTTTGAACAGCGTGTCGTCGACGGCGATCGTGAGTGCAGAATCCGCCGAGAGCAGTCGGGTCACGATCAGATCGGCCAGAGCCAATCCGAGCGCGTCACTCGACCAGCGGGCGTTGGCGAATAATCGGTGCGCGCGGCTGTGATGCCACGCCCGGTCCAGTCCGGCGCCGGTGAGCATTCCACACACCGTTCGGCGACGGGTCTGCGCGATCAGGCCGACAACCAGCCCGACGAAAGTATGGAATGTCGGGGCGGTAAAGCACGGGCGAAACACGGCAAGCAGACCGGCCAGCGAGCACGGTGCGGTGGGGCCCGGATGGCATCGACGGATCACTCTCACGTGGACGGTGAACGAGCGGTCGATGCTGTCCTCCTCACACCCCAAGATCGGCCAACCACACGTCACCGGCGTGTCCCCACGACCCACGGGTCGGCGACCAGTGCCATGAAACTGCGAAACACGAGAAACCATGTGGCGCCATGTTCCAAAAGAGCCTGTACTTGCTGGCCTACGGCCGCATCTACTCCAACCAGGGGGAGATGACGCCGGGGGCCTGCGAAGAGACCGCAGACGGCATGTCCGAGGGCAAGATCGACCAGATCATCGCGGCGATGCGCGGCGAGCGGTACCGGTTCGCCGGTGCGCCGCGTGTACATCCCGAAGAAGAACGGGAGACTGCGGCCGCTCGGTTTGCCGTCATGGTCAGATAAGCTCGTCGGTGAGGTGGTGCGGCTCCTGCTGGAGGCGTACTACGAACCGATGCTCTCTGACCATTCACACGGTTTCCGGAAAGGGCGTGGCTGTCACACCGCGCTGCGGAAGGTGCAGGAAACCTGGACCGGTTCCGTGTGGTTCATCGAGGGTGATATCTCCGACTGCTTCGGCAGCACGGACCATGAGATCCTCGTGAGGATCCTGGGCGAGAAAATCCGAGATAACCGGTTTCTCCGGCTGGTACGTAACATGCTCAAGGCCGGGTACATGGAAGACTGGCAATACCACGACTCGCTCAGCGGCACCCCGCAAGGTGGTATGGTATCGCCCGTGCTCAGTAACATCTACCTGCACAAGCTCGACGAGTTCGTCGAAAGGGAATTGATCCCGCAGCACACCAGGGGAAACAGCCGGAAGGTGAACCGCGAGTATTCGCGGCTCGCACGA
This sequence comes from uncultured Actinomycetota bacterium, assembly GCA_963739465.1. Classification (GTDB taxonomy): domain Bacteria; phylum Actinomycetota; class Actinomycetes; order Mycobacteriales; family Pseudonocardiaceae; genus Pseudonocardia. Next base: position 249,795 of record CAVUAS010000012.1, on the reverse strand, counting down.
CGGCGGCAAGCCGCAAAGCGGCGCGGGGACCGGGCCGAGGCCCGGGAACTGGCGCGGCAAATGCGGACCGTCCCCTACGGCGACCCGACCGACCCCGGCTACCGTCGCCTGCGCTACCTCAGGTACGCAGACGACCACATCCTGGGATTCATCGGGCCGAAGGCCGAAGCCGAACAGATCAAGGCAAAGCTGGCGACGTTCCTCGGGAGACCCTCGCCCTGGAACAAAACCAGTCCAAGACCCTGATCACCCACGCCCGCACCCGCGCGGCGCGGTTCCTCGGCTATGAGATCACCGTCCAGCACTGCGACACGAAACTCACCAACGGCTGCAGGTCGGCCAACGGAGGGATCGCGCTGCGGGTACCCCTGGACGTGATCAGGGCCAAGTGCGCCCCGTACCGGCGCCGGGGCAAACCCTGGCACCGGCCACAGCTCCAGAACCTGCACGACTACGACATCGTGCGGATCTACGGGGCCGAATACCGGGGCATCGTGAACTACTACCGGCTCGCCCAGGACGTCTGGCGGTTCGGCGCGCTGCGCTGGAACGCCGAGACGTCCCTGCTGAAAACCCTGGGTGCGCCATGAGGGTAACCAGTCAGACCCCCTGTTGACTTGCGGTGTGTCGGTGCTGGTGTCCGGTATTTGATCATGGTTGACTCCCGGCCGTGTCCGAGCCGTCGCCCTCCTATGCGGAGTTGGCGGCTCTGGTGGCCGAGCAGGCCGCCCGGCTGGCCGAGCAGGCGGTGTTGATCGAGGCGTTACGGGTCGAGCTGGAGGCGCTTCGACGGCACGCGGGTCGAGACTCGTCGAACTCTTCGCAGCCGCCGAGCACGGACGGGCCGGGCGCAAAGGCGAAGGCCAAGGCGGGCCGGCGGGCGGCCGGGTGGGAGGCGCAGCCCTCACCCGACGGGCAGCCCCTGGCGGGTGCGCCGAACCGGCCCCGGCGCAAGCAGGGTGGGCAACCGGGGCATCGCGGCAGCGGCCTGGCGCCGGTGACCACACCCGATCGCCGGGAGCCGGTCGAGCCGCCCTGTTGTGCAGGCTGCGGGGGCGACCTGGCCGGCGCGCCGGGAACGGTCGCGTCCCGGGTGCAGGTGTTCGACCTGCCGGCCTTCTCGATGGCGGTGACCGAGTATCGGATGATGCGCCGCCGCTGCGGCTGCGGGCACGTCACCACCGCGGCCCTGCCGGCGGGGGTGCGGGGTGGGCCAACCTGCTACGGCCCGAACGTGACCGCCACGGCGGCGTTGTTGGCCAGCCAGGACGTGCTCGGGATCCAACGCACCGCGGACCTGATGTCCGCCCTGCTCGGGGTGGGGGTGTCCACCGGGTTCATCTCCTGCTGCCTGACCCGCCTGGACGACGCGCTGACCACGGCCGGGTTCGAACAGGCGCTCAAGACGGCGCTGGGTGAGCAGGACGTGCTGGACACTGACGAAACCCCCGCCCCGCTGACCACCGCCGCCACCGCTGCTGCCGCCACCGCTGCTGCTGTCACTGGCAGCGAGTCGGACTGCCACAACCCGCACGTGTACACCGTGCGCACGATGCGCGCCTACGCCGGCGGCGGGGCGGACCTGGTCTGGTACGGCGCGGCCGGTGACCGCACGAAGACCTCGATCAGCGGGTTCGGGATCCTTGACGAGTTCCGGGGGGTGCTGGTCCGCGACGACTACGGCGGCTACACCAGCTACGACGAGGACCTGGCCGGCGTGCAGCAGTGCCTGTCGCACGTGCTGCGCTACCTCGACGACGCCCACGCCATCGACCCGGACGCCCAGGCCTGGGCCCGTCAGGTCGCCGACGCCCTGCGCGGGGCGATCCACGAGGTCAACACCGCCCGGGCCGCCGACCGCACCGTCCTGGACGCCGAGCTGCTCACCCGGCTGCGGCGCCGCTACGACAACGGGGTGGCGGTCGGGATCTCCACGAACCTGTCCCGGCCCTGGCACAAGGGCAACCACCCCGGCCTGCAACTGGCCAGACGCCTCAAACGCAAAGCCCACCAGGTGTGGCTGTTCACCACCCGGCTCGACGTCCCCGCCACGAACAACGGCTCGGAATCCGCGATCCGCGGGTTCAAACTCGCCGCCAAGGTCCAAGGCTGCTGGCGCACCCTGGCTACCCTGCAACGACATTGCCGGATCCGTTCCTACCTGATCAGCGCCCGCAACCACGGACACCGACCCATCGACGCCATCCGCGATGCCTTCACCGCCAACCCCTGGATGCCGACCCAGACAGCCTGATCCACAGGCGGCACCCCGTGACTGCTTACCCATGAGGCGCACTGCTATATCGCCCGCGAAGCGGGCGGAGATGAGAGGAGATATCTCTGGATCTGATGCCTTACCTGAGAGCCGAAAGGCTAATGACGGGAAAATAGCATGGCAGAAAACCGGCAGTCGTGCCCAGGCGTACGGGACGGCGTGCCGGGAGATCCGCGCGATACGGTGAAGGTCGAATTACTTGAAACCCAGTCTCCAGAGGGTGCAACTTTGACGCCCGCCGGAAAGACGCCTGAAACCGGTGCCGGCCCCTGCGGCGTGATGGCCAGAGGCGCGCCGCAATCCTCCGGGGTGCGGGAGCGATGTCCTGTCAGGACATTCAAGGAGACGGACGGGACACCTAAGTCGTGCTGAACGTATAGCAGTGTGAACATGGGATCGCCTAAGGGACGCGAGTCCTATGGCGACGGAGTGCCCGTATTAGTCGGCGGGGTAACGTCCGCCCAATCTGGAGACCGGGAGAACCGGACCACAGGGCGAAGGGGCACAGGCGATGAGGCGGGCGCGCAGGATGGTTGGGCAGACCCTCGGCGCTAGTACGGCAGCCGCACAGTGTTATCAAGGTCGGCGTGTCGTGATCACGGAGACGGCCACCGCGTGATCAGCTTCAAGGCGTGTTGGATCTTGAAGATGACGTGGTGGCCGCGTCGCTGACAATTGATGATGATCCCCTGGTCCGGTGGCGGACCGGGTTCGATGACATGTTTGGGCTGGTGGCTGGCCGGTTCGCGCAAGTTCAGTCCCGCCGTCGAGCCAGGCTGTATCTGTTGGGGCTGCTGTCGGGGGCGGAGCGCAAGAACTCCTGGACGATCGCCGAGCAGGCCGGTGACCTGAGCCCAGATGGCATGCAGCGGCTGCTGAACTTCTACGCCTGGGACGCCGACAAGGTGCGCGACGACCTGCGCGGCTATGTGCTGGACCGGCTGGGTGACCCGGCCGGGGTGGTGGTGGCCGACGAAACCGGCTTCCTGAAGAAGGGGACCTGCTCGGCCGGTGTTCAGCGGCAATACTCCGGGACGGCGGGCCGGATCGAGAACTGTCAGCTCGGAGTGTTCTTGACCTACGTGTCGCCGCGCGGACGGGCGTTGATCGACCGGGAGCTGTACCTGCCGAAGTCCTGGACCGACGATCGGAAACGCTGCGCCCAGGCCGGGATCGACGACGACGTGGATTTCGCCACCAAGCCGAAGCTGGCGCAGCGCATGCTCGAACGACTGCTGGCCGAGCACGGCCGGCAAGCGGTCGGGTGGTTTACCGCGGACGAGGCCTACGGCGACAACCCTGGACTGCGGGCCTGGCTGGACGAGCAGGACATCAACTACGTGATGGCCGTGTCCTGCGATGCCCGGTTCATCACCCCGACCGGACCGCGGCGTGCCGACGAACTTGCTGCCTCGGCGCCGAAAAAGGGCTGGCAGCGGCTGTCGTGCGGCGACGGGAGCAAGGGCCGGCGGCTCTACGACTGGCTGCTACTGGACCCCGGCGCCGATCAGCACTTGTTGTTGGTCCGCCGCTCGATCTCCAAGCCCAGCGAGCTGGCCTACTACACCTGCCACTCCAGCGGGCCGGTGCCGGTCGCCGAGCTGGTCCGCGTCGCTGGATCCCGGTGGGGTGTGGAAGAGACGTTCCAGTTCGCCAAGAACGAGACCGGTCTTGATCACTACCAGGTTCGCCGCTACCCCGCCTGGTACCGGCACATCACTCTGTCCATGCTCGCCGCGGCGTTCCTCGCCGTCACCGCTCACACCGAGCGCGGTGACCAAAGGGGGGCACCACCCCCGGCCGTGACCAGCTGATTCCCCTGTCCTGCAACGAAATCCGACGCCTCTGGGCCACGCTGACCCACCCAGATCACCCCCGAGCCCATACCGATCACTGGTCAGACTGGCGTCGACTCCACCAGACCCGCGCCAAACGCAGCCACTACCAGCGACAACGCCTTAAACATCACAGCCTGCGGCTGCCGTACTAGGCCGCCGGCGAGGTATCCGCGAACACCTGTGCCACTTGGCCCTGTAAGCGGCTTTCCCGCTCTCCCTGGTGGGGCGTCACTCCCACGACTACTACTGGCACTCCGTCACCATAGGGCTCGCGCCCCTTAGGCGATCCCGAATTCCCCTTGCGTTGGACGTATCGAGTGTGACGTAGGCGGCCTGTCCGTTCCCTTGAGTGAACTCGTTGTTCACCGCCCACCAGCCGGAAGGGTTGGGGCGAAGCAAAGGGGATTCGCCTGATGCTGGTGGCTCCGCTCTGGGCGTTGTATATCGAAGGATGCACATTTCCATCGCTGGGAACTAGGCTTCAACGGTCTGGTCTTCGCCATATCACACGGGCCTTGCGCGGCGGCACCATTAACGCCTTCACGATGCCCCACGCTTCCCCGCCATGCTGTTGTCCCCTCGCGCTTTCGCGTCCAGGTGAGGCGGGTGACCCAGAGGCTTCCTCCTTCCGAACCTCTACTCTCTGCGAGAGTGATCCAACGCCGAGTTAGACGGCGCAACTTCGCCATGTGCACGCCTCTCGCGTGCTCGGACTACTACGGGGCCTCCGCCCCATCCCACGGCCATCGGTCGACAACGGACCTGCCCGCCACCGGACCGGCTGTCCGGCGAGAGGGCGACCGGGGATGGTTCCCACGTTCACCACGGAATCGATCGATGAGGGAGGCGCCCGCCTTGACCCCGACAGCATCGCCACGCCTACGCCGCAGTTCTTCGACGTGGCCTCCCCACCGGACCGACAACCCGGCTTCGGAGTTGATCCCCCATCGCCGCGCTGGACACGCAGCGGCGCGGATCACGCGCTGCACACCGGCCCATATCCGTCAGGTTTGAGCCGGCTCTGGAATTACGGGGCTTCAGACAGCGGTTCCTCACGTACGCCTTCTCATCACTGCTTGCCGGACCCGAGCCGTCTGACAGTGCCGACCTGTCCCGTACGTTGTCAGGGCTGCTCCCACCATCGCGTGCGTTCCCACGTTCTGGCTGCCTGTGGGTGCCGAGAACGCTGTCACGGCATGCGACCTGCACATACTCATGTGTGTCGGAGATGACTCCTTCGAATCCCGGTGGGAGGCATGGTCGCTCCTGCGGGTCGGGCGTGGTTATCGGGGCGTCGGGTCGGGCTGTTGTGGGAGTGCGAACACGCAGCGGGCGCCTGCGCGCAGTTCGCGAACCTGGTCTCCGACGGCGATTCGCACCGGCGCGCGGAAGCCTTCGGCTTGGGCGAGCGCGGTGAGTTCGTGGCCCTTGATCGAGATCCGGATCGAGGTCCCGCGGAACTGCATGGAGAACGAGAGGCCGTCGAGCCGGTCGATCAGCCGTGGTTCGAAGTGCAGCACGCCGTCGCGGACGGTGCTGCCGGCGTAGCTGCGCTGCAGCAGGTCCAGGGTCCCGGACATGACGCCCATGTGGATTCCTTCTTTCGTGGTGCCGCCTTGCACGTCGCCGAGGTCGCTTTCCAGCGCCTCCAGAAACCGGCGCCATGAGCTGGCCGGATCCAGCCCGGCGAGCACGCCGGCGTAGGTGATCAGGCTCAGTGTCGAGCCGTGCGAGGTGCGCCGGTCGTAGTAGTCGATGGTCCGCGCTGCCATGTCCGGGTCGTGGGCGTAGCCGAGCTGTTCGAGCAACCGGCGCAGTTCGTCGGGGGAGAACAGGAAGAACAGCATTACCGTGTCGGCCTGTTTGGCGACCTGGTAGCGGTCGGGATCGTCGCCGTCGGCCTTGAGGATCCGGTCGAGGCGTTGGATGTTGTCGTGCTCGGCGCGGTAGCGGGCCCAGTCGAGCTCATCCAGCTCGGCGTAGCCCTCGAATTGGCTGGGCACCGGCCCGGCGTCGGTGTCGTGGAACGGCACGAACATGCGCGTGCTCATCCGCCGCCAGGTGTCGAGCTCGGCTTGGGTCAGGCCGCGGCGGGCGCGCAGTGCGGCCGGCAGCAGGTCGAGCACTTGCAGGGCGGTGGCGGCGATCCACGCGGCCATGACGTTGGTGTAGGCGTTGTTGTTCAGCCCGCCCTCGTCGGCTCCGGGGTAGCGCTCGTGGAACTCATCGGGCCCCATCACGCCGTGGATTTCGTAGCGGTCCCGCTCGGGGTTGTAGTGCGCGATGGACGCCCAGAAGCGGGCGATCTCGAGCATCAGCTCGGCGCCGTAGTCGCGGAGGAACTCCAAGTCGTCGGTGGCCTGGTAGTACTGCCACACGTTGTAGAAGATCGCCGCGTTGACGTGGCGCTGGTTGTGGCTGCGGTCGGGTTCCCACTGCCCGGACAGCGGGTTAAGGTGCACGACCTGGGTCTCCTCGGTGCCGTCGCTGCCGCTCTGCCACGGGAACATCGCACCCCGATAGCCCGCCTCCCGCGCCGCCGCCCGTGCCTCGGACAGTCGGCGGTAGCGGTAGAGCAGCAGCCCGCGGGTGATCTCCGGGAGCCGGAAGTTGAGGAACGGGTAGACGTAGAGCTCGTCCCAGAACACGTGGCCGCGATAGGCCTCGCCGTTGAGCCCGCGGGCCGGGACGCCCGCGTCGTGCCGGGCGGTGTGGCGGGAGCAGACCTGCAACAGATGGGCGGTGTGGAAGCGCAGCAGCAGCTGCACGCGGGGTTCGCGCGGCAGCTGCACGTCGCAGATGTCCCACAGCTCGGTCCATGCACCCTCGTGCTCGGCCAGCGCCGCGGCGAAGTCGGGGTAGCGCAGCACGTGCCGGCCGGCGGCCGCCAACGGCTCGGTGATCGCGTTGTCGTGCGAGGTGAACAAGGCGACCAGCTTCTCGACGCGCACGGGCTCCCCGGCGGTGACGTCGAAGGCGAGGACCTGCTGGATGTAGTCCTCCATCTGGTAGAGGCTGCGCTCCACCCCGGCCGGGCCGTCGCCGCGGAACACCCGAGTCCGGGCGGCCTCGGCGATGTAGATGTTCGATTGTCGGGTCTGCACCTTGAGCGCGATCGTCTGCGGACCGAAGGTGCGGGGAGAGACGGGGTTGAGGTGGCGGCCCTCGAGCTCGCGGTAGCGCGCGACCATCTGGTTGGTCACCCGCCCGTCGAGCGCGGAGACCACCTCCATGCGACCCGACCAATTCTGCGGGGTGAGGATCCACTCGATACCGGCCTGGTGGCTGTCGGCCATGCTCACGAATCGACGGCTCCGCAGGGTCGTCTCCCGGCCAGCGAGGTCCCGGAAGCGCAGCTCGCGTCCCACCAACGCGCGCCGGATGTCGTAGTCGTGCCGGTAGGACAGGAGCTCCACGTTGTCGAGCCGGATCGCGTCCGCGCCCTCGATGCGCAGTTTCAGCACGAGCCAGTTGGGCAAGTTGACCAGGTCCTCGTTGTGCACCGGGCGACCACCCAGGATCGTGGTCTCGCGGTTGAAGCCGCCGTGGGCGTAGGTGCCCGGGTAGTGCACGGTTCCCGCGTCCTCCCACTCGGCCGTCCCCCGGGTGCAGAAATAGCCGTTGCCGGTCGAGGTCAGCGCCTCACGCAGGCCCTCGGACGCGGGGTCGAACCGGTCGTAGGCGAGTGTGACGTCCTGCATGAGATCCCCTCCGAGCGGCACCGGCACGGTCAACACCCGAGCGTGTCAGGAACTGCTCAACCGCGGTGGTGGAGGCGAGGACGAGATCGGCGGCGACAGGCTGGACGGCCACCTCCGGATCGGCGGCGCGGCCGACGATGACGCTGAGGCCGCACGCCCGCGCAGCGCCCGGACGGCGTCCTCGTCGGTGATGTCGTCACCCGGATACAGCTGCGCCATGTCGGGATGTCCAGGCCGACCGTCTGGATCAGATTCCCCGGTCCCGCCGGTACATGTCTGGATCCCCCGCGCCGCGCCCGGGATCTGCCGTGGCAGGCCAGGACACTGTGCTCATCGACGACTTCGCGCTTCTGGAACTGCCGGCCATGATCTGGGCGGAGAAAGGTCTGCGACACAACCGATCTTCTCGCCAGGACCATCGACCTGCACGCCGCGCGTGGGCAGTGTCGTCGGCTCGTCTCCTGCACGAACTGGGTGACCATTTGACGCCGAATCAAATGGTCACCCCGTCGAACTCTTTGTCTGGTGGAGGTGGAGCAAAGGTGGAGCAGCCGTCTGGGCTGAACTGCGCTGAACGTGCCCGAACTGCGTCCAACCGCATGGTCATGACCTGCGCGGAGTCTGTTTACGCAGGTCAGCGCGCTTCGCGGGCCGAACTGGCAGTTAAAGGGTCAAAGCCTTCGACGTCGACCGTCGATAGCAGCCCTGAGCTGCACTAACATAGAGGGACATGATCTCTTTCGTAGATCGAGCGACGCCTGCTGGAGCAAGCGTGATCGATCATTCGGGAGTGTACGCCCTTGATCTTCCTGCGCTGGCCGTGACTGCTAAGTTGGTGGTCGAACGCGATCTTGCGTATGGTGTGGCTGCATTCTCCGCTCAAGCGTGCGCACGCCGAATTCGAAGGAGCGAGATATGCCAGAAGCGATGCTTCCGGCCATTGTGCTCGCGGTGTGCTCGGAACGGGGGCGTTCCGAGCGCGCTGGCGCGCGGGGTGAGCACGGCGTGAACTACGGCGGCGTCGACGGTCGTCGACGTGGCAGCAGGGTGTGCGCGTCGTGCGCAGTCGTCGGTTCCGCGGCTGCGGCAGGTTGTCGTTCGGTTTTCTGATCAGGAGTTGCGGGAGATCCGCGCGGCAGCTGCAGCGGCTGGGTTGGCGGTCGGTGCCTGGGTGGGCGAATCGGTCGTTTCCGCCGCCCGCGCCGTAGCGGCCGATACTGGGTTCGCTGAACGGGCTTTGCTGCGGGCGCTGATCGAGGCGCAGGCCGCGGGCTGCGCCACTGACGACGCGGCGGTGCGAGCCCTCCTCGATGGGCTGATCGACGTGCTGGTCGCGCGAGTGTCGTGATCACGAAGGTGGTCCACGGCTGGCGGGTCGGTGGTCTGGTCGCCTACCTGATGGGCCCGGGCCGAGCCGAGGAGCATCGCCGGCCGCGGGTGGTGGCGGCATGGGACGGGCGGGACACGCAGTGGCAGCCCCAGTCGAGCGGTCCGGGGGAGTGGGATCTGGAGTTGGGGCCGTTGATCCGGGCGTTGCGGGCGCCCGCGGTGGCGGCGGGGCTGGCCGAGGACGGCGGGGCCGAGGGCAGGCGCGGGTATGTCTGGCATTGCTCGGCGCGGGTCGCTGGTGGGGATCGGGTGCTCAGCGATGCTGAGTGGGGTGAGATCGCGCGGGAGTTGTTGCACGGCGCCGGTGTCGCGAAACGTGATGATCGGGGTGGGCCGCGGTGGGTGGCCATCCGTCATGCGGATGATCACATCCATATCGTGGTGGTGTTGGTGCGGCAGGACACCGGTCGCCGGTTTTGGCCTTACCGGGACTATCCCCGGTTGCGGGAGGCCGCGCGGGGGCTGGAGCGGCGGCTGGGGTTGACGGTGACCGCGGCCGCGGACGGGACGGCGGAGCGGGCCCCGACGCGGGGGGAGCGGGAGAAGGCGGCGCGGCAGGGTCGTCGCCCGGCGCGCGTGGAGTTGGTGCGGGCGGTCCGGCGCGCGGCCATCGCCGCGCATGACGTGGCCTCGTTCGAGGCCGCGCTGCAGGAGGGCGGGTACCAGATCGAGATCCGACGAGGACCGTCAGGTGACCCGCTGGGGTACAAGGTCGCCCGCCCCAGCGACCTGACCGCGACGGGAGAGCCGGTCTTCTACTCGGGAAGCAAGCTGGCTGCTGACCTGTCGTTGCCTAGGTTGCTGCGTCGTTGGGCGGAGTCCCCGGACGGGGGTGCCCGGGAGGGGGACGAACCGTTGGTCGCGGCCCGTGCCGTGGTCGAGCGCGCCCGCCGGCTCGTCGCCGACAGCGGCAACAGCGGCGGTGGTGACGTCGAGGGTGAGGTCGAGGAGGTCGTGTATGCGGGTGCCGATGTCGTGGCGGCGGTCGGGTGGCGCGCTGGGAGCAGGCCGCGGTGGCGTTCGACCGCGCTGCGCGGCCCCCGCATGGCGGGGTCGGGTCGTCGAGCCCGTTGAGTATCGAGTTGCGGAGGGTGGCGCGTCGGCTGGTGCGCCGCCGCTCTCCGGTGGGGGCGGAGGAGATCAGTGCGGGTGCGGCGTTGGCGGTGGCGTTGGTCGCGCTGGCCTGGGAGATCGCCGCATGGCGACGGCGGCGTGCGCAGCCCCACCAGGGGGCGGCAGCTGACATAGCCGCCGGCGTGCTTGCTGCGTGGTCGGCCCGGTTACCCGGCCCCGACGCGGCGCGCACAGTGATTGCTCGACCTGGTCTGGGGTCGGACACGCAGCGAGCACGCGTCGATCCATCCGGTCGGTGACCGTCGACGCGACCGCGCGGGTGACCCGATACCCGGCGCAGCGAATCGGACGGGGCAGGCGGGGTATGACGCAACGGCAACCGGCGCAGGAGCTCAACGTTGTGTTGAGCGCTCGCGGCCTGCAGGACTGTGACATTCAGGCCCATCACCCGCGGACCGACAGCGCCGTGGTCGCCGTCCGAATCGGCGCCGCCCTGGTGTATTTCCACGACTGGGCCTCCGCCGCCACGGTGTCGCGGGGCTGGGCGCGCTGCTCCCGGGAGGCGGCGTGGTTGCCGGCGCAGAGCCGAGGGTCGATGCGTGCGCAGCCGATGGTCGAGCCGGTGTCGGCGGTCAGCGTGATCGATGTGGTCGGTGGGGCTGCGGTGTCGGTGTCGGGTCGGCTCGAGGCCATCGCGGGTAGGCCGAAGCGGCTGTTTGTCAGTGTCGGACGGTTGGCGATCGTCGTGTACGACCGTGCCGCGTACGGGTCGTTGCGGACGGCGTTCGCAACGGCCCGCGAGACAGCGGCGGCCGTGTTTCCCGCCGGCCCGGCGGATCTGCGCACGGTGGCTGCGGAGATCGTAGCGGGCGCGATGGGAACCCCCCGCGCGACGGGCCGCCCGGCCCGCGCACCCGGCGTGGCACACACCAGCCGTCCACGCCCGCAGACCTCTCACCCCGTCCACGGACGGAGCCTGTGATGACGCAGCCGGATTACCCGTTGGCGGTGTTGCCGAGCTACGAGCTGTACCAGGTGGCGCATATCGCCACGTTCCTGGCCGATCGATTGACGAGGCTGCGCGGCGCGACCACCAAGGCCGAGCGGGGTGCTGCGCTGGACGGGTTGGCCGCCGGGCGGGCCGCGTTGGAGCGTGCGCTGGGCGCGACGCGTCCGGTCGCGTTACCGGAGCCGATCGACGCCGCAACCTTCCACACCGCGCGGGGGCTCATCGCGCCCGGTCCGCGGTGGGCGGAGGTGGTGTCCCTGGCCCCGCTCGGGCAGCAGGGATGGGCGGTGATCGGACACGTGCCCGGCCTGGGCCCGGTCGGCGCCCGCATGACCGATCACGCCATGGCCGACGCGGTGCGCCGGCACGTGTTGACCCAACCCGCGGCCGAGCTCGGGGCGTGGGCCATGACGCAACGCGCCCAGCCGCCGCCGGTGTTATCGGACCGAGTCGACCTCGCCGGTGTGGTCGGTTCGCTGGACCCACGGCGCGATCGCGACCGGGCGGTGGCGCAGCGGCTGCTGGGCGTGGACCGCATCCTGGACACGGTGATCCGGGACCGGTTCGCCGGCGTCGATCTCCACGCGCCCTTCGTTCTGCGGCCCCGGCCCCGCACTCCACCGGCTCCCGCAGCCGGACCGAGTCCGCGACTCAACCCGACGCCACGACCACGTCCGGTCGCGCGTGCCCGACCGAGGGCCGCGACGGGTGCGGTCGCGTCGCGGCACATGGGCGGGATCGGGCCTCAGGTCACGACCAGCAGCGCGCCGAGCGTGCCGAGGACCAACGCCGGGCCGTAGGGCACGGTGTCGGATGTGTCGAAGCGCGCGACGCTCCATACCGCGGTGGTGGTCAGCAGCAGCACGATCCACAATACGAACCCCTGGGCGAGTGCCGACTCGCCGGCCCAGGCCAGCGTGGCGGCCAGGCTGGGTAGCAGTTTCACATCGCCCCAGCCGATCATGGTCGGGCGCGCGGCCTTAACCAGCAGCGCCGCAGCAGCAGTGATGGCCGCGGCGGCCGATGCCCGCAGGAGGCCCTGGGGGTTGCCGGTCAGCAGCGCCGTCGCGGGCAGGGCAATGAGGAGGCTGACGCCCAGCGTCGCGGTCAGCACGTTGGGCACGCGCCGCTCGTGGGCGTCGACGACCGCCGCGGCCGTCCCGAGCACGGCGACCGCCATGACGATCGCGGCGTGTCCCGGTGGGGCGGTGGTCGCAGTGCTGAGGCCGAGCAGCAGCCCGACCGGCACCGCTTCGGCGTAGCCGATGGTCGCGGGCTGGAGGCGGGTGTGATGGGCCAGGAGCAGCACGAGCAGGGTCGCGGCGGCGCCGGTCACAGCGGCCGTTGCATACGCGGTCATGGTGGTGGTGTGCGGCAGGCGGGACGTGGCCCGGCGGGCATCAGCTGGTCCAGCACGGTGAACGTTTCGGGTGGGAGGTCTTCGATGATGTCGGCCTCGCGGGCGTCGAGCAGGATGCGGGCGTAGCGCTCCATCTGCGAGGTGTGACCGCTGGCGTGGGCGACCCGCATGAGGTCGGTCAACGGCCGGTCGAAGATGCCGTCGATGTCCAGGGACCGTGCGGTCTCGGCGGCCCAGCGCGCCAGCTCGATGTCGCTGTTGGTGAGGGCGATGTCGACGAGCTCGTGGGCGGTGTCGACGAGGTAGCCGGGGATCTGCAGGTCGTGGCGTTGGTCGTGGTTGTTCAACCAGGCATACCCGGCGGGGCGCAGCCCGGACAGCACCGGGCCGCGGACCAGCCGCAGCGCCGCCTGGTAGTCGGCGACCGCGCCGGGATGGCGGGCGGCGTGGCGGGCTTGGGCGCGTTTGCGCAGCCGGCGGAACAGGTCGAAGTCCAGCAGGTGTCCGCGCAGGCGGTAGGTCTGGTCGTGGTTGAGGTCGCTGATGAAGCTGCGGTCGGGGTCGCCGTCCAGGCCGCGGCCTGCCCAGCGACGGGCGCCGTAGAGCGAGGAGCGGACGGTGGCCGACGGCGACCTGGTTGCCGTCGGGCCACAGGTCGGTCAACGCCTTGTCCTGGCTGACCCCGGCCGGGTGCAAGGCCAGGTAGACGAGGATTTCGGTGAACCACGCGGCGCGGGTGCGGGGCCGCTCGCCCGGCGCGCGCACGCTGGGCTCACCCAGGACCCCGACCAGCGGCCGCGGTGGGGCGTCGAGATGCCAGGTCGCGAGGTCATCGTCCAGCTCGGGATCCTGCCGCTGCACGATCTCCAGTCGACGCAGGGCCTCCGGGCTGGCCGGCTCCCCGGCGTCCTCGGAGGAAGCGTCGTCCGTGGAAGCGTCGTCCGTGGAAGCGTCGTCCGTGGAAGTGTCGTCGGAGCCGGTAAGAGCGCCGTCGGTGTCCATGTCGGCCGCCCACGGCTCAGGATGCTCGGCGGGACCGGCGGGAAGGTCGGGTGCGGTGGTCGGGGCGAGGATGTCGGCCAGGCCGCCCGCGATGGCGGCGGTCATGGTCTCGACCCTCCACCGGCCAGGCCCGGCGTCAGCCCCGGCGCTCGGGGTGAGCAGGTTGCCGTCGTCGGTGATGCGGATTTCGGTGCCGATGACGTCGGTGTCGTGGGCCACGACGGCGAACCCGCGCTCGGGCGGCTCGTCGACGAGCGCGTGGAGTTCGGCACGGGCCTGGTCGTCGGTGGCGGTGAGGTCGGCGACCAGCAGCAGGACCGGCAGCCAGCCGTCCGGGGCGGTGCCCGACAATCGGCCCTCCACGACGCCGGTGCCGGTTGCCTCGCGGGTCGCGGCGATGCGGTGCCTCGCGACCCGCATCTCGGTCAGGGCAGTGGCCAGGTCGGGCAGCACGCGCAGACGGTTGATGTTCAGCGGTGGCAGCTCGCCGCCGAAACCGACCAGGAGGATCTCGACGTCGTCGCTCCAGCGGGCGTTGGCCAACTCGGCAGCGATGTGGCGCAGCAACCCGACCGCCGTGTCGCGCTCCCCGGTCACGGTGGCGTAACCCAGGTGCTCCAGATCCAGCAGCAACAGCCGATCGTCGTCGGCCGCGACCGAAACCACCAACGGGTAGGGAGCGCAGTAGCGGCCGGCCTCGTCCGGGTCAAGGGGAAGGCTGGCGTCACCGGGCAGCAGCCACGTCACCGCGTCCTCGCCCGGGATGAACGGGGGCGCCGCGGTGGTCGGGTTGGCCTGGTCGACGCGGGCGTGGCCATCCTCGCGCCAGCCCGCGCGGCCGCGTCCACTCGCGGTGTCCACCGGAGTGGGACGGCGTGCCACTCGCGCCGCAGGGTCGTCGGGCACGGCGATCGGCGCCGGTAGCCGCGGTGGCGCTGCTGGCGGCGCCTGCCCAATGTCAGCGCGGCGACCAGCCCGGAAATCACCAGCGCGGACCCGCCCCACCCGGCCACCACTCCCACCGGCGCGCTCACCGGCACCGAGCCGGCGTTCGGCGTCGCCACGGACGGTGAGGGCGTGTGGGTGGTCGGCGCTGTCGTCGGCACCGTTGTCGGCTCGGCGGCCTTCGGTTCGGTGCTGGTCGATTCTGTGGTTGTCGGGTCGGCGGTCCTCGGCTCGGTGTCGGTGGGCGGGTGCATGGGCACCGTAGTCACAGTGGGGGAGGGTGTCGGGTCGTCGGTCGACGGTGCTGCGGGGCGCGGATGAACGGTCGGGACCGGCGTGGCGGGCAGGGTGAGGCGCCAGCCCGGCTGAATCCGGTTGGGGTCGGTGAGCCGGACCCCGTTGGGTTGGGGGCGGCCCACGTTCAAGTCGAAGATCTCTTCCGCGCGTCGTGGGTCGTGCAGCCGCGTCGTGGCGATGTTTCCGAGGGTGTCTCCGGCGTGCACGACTGCTGTCGCGTCCGTTGTGGCGGCATCGGCCGGGAGCAGCAGCGTCCAACCGGGATGCAGCAGCGTGGCCTCGGTGAGCCGACCTCCGTCGGGCTGCACCACCGCATGGTTGAGGTCGTAGATCTCCCGCCACCGCAGCGGGTCGCCGAGCCGGGCCTCCGCGATCCGCCACAGCGAGTCCCGCTCCTGCACCACGTAGTGCGGCAGCTCACGTCCCATGATCGGGGACGAATCGGTGATCACAGGGTCGGCGGTCGGATGGTCGGCGGTCCTGTGGTCGGCGGCCACGACGGCGGCGACCGGCTGGGCCGCCAGGGCAGGCCCGGTGCCGCCCGCCCCGAGCACACCGGCCACGAGGACGGACGCGAGCAGCCTGCTCGCCCCCAGTCCGGGCAGCTCGACCCGCAGTCCCGGGCGGTGGCGCAGCGCCGCAACCAGTTCGGCGAGGATCGACACACTCAGCTGCGCCCACACCAGCACGCCGATGACCAGCAGCGTGCCCATCAGCAGCGAGCCGTCGTCCGGGCGCAGGAACACCGCCAGCGCCTCGTGCAGCGACGGCACCCGTGACGGCAGCAGCGGCGTGCCGAGCTGCCAGAGCAGGATCGGGACGCCCACCAGGATCGCGACGATCCCCGCCAGGCCGGCCGTCGCACGCACCGACGCTCCCAGGATGGACCTCATGGCGCACCGACCGGGACGAGCAGTGCGCGGGCGACACCGTGGCTGGTGATCGTCGCCCGTCCAACCAGGCCGAGCAGCACGGTCGGCCGGGTGAGGGTAACCGACACCGTGATCGTCCGACCATCGACAGCCGCCGTGCCGTCCGCGGCTGCCGCGGTCAGGTAGGAGCGGGCCGCGGCCACCGCCGCCGCCGGATCAATCTGCGGGTTGCCCCGCGCGAGCGCGGCCGTGTCGACGGCTTGGCCGCCCGCCCGGGCGGCCTCGGCGGCGATCGCATCGGCTGAGGCGGTGGCTTGGGCGGCGCGGACGCCGTCGACGGCCAGCCCCGACAAGACGGCCACGACCAGGGCGAGGATCGCGGTCGGCACGGTCACCGCTCCGCCGCCGCGAGTGTCACGCAGTGCGGTCAGTGCTGTCAGGGTTGTCGCAAGGGTCATGGTCGTTCCCGGTAGCGGTCGATCGAGCTGGTGAATACGGCGCTGACGTCGTGGCGGCCTGGTAGTCCGGGGAGGGCGAGATCGGCCCAGCGGACCGCGCAGCGCACCCGGGCGGTGGCCGTGGACGGCTGGCCGGTCGGCGTCACCGGCACGTCGACGGTCACGGTGAGCTCAGCGCACGCGATGCCCTGCCGGCCGAGAACGCGGTCTGCCTCGGTGGTGGCTTGCCCACGGGCGGCGGCCGGGTCGCGGACCGCGGAACCGAGCCGGGCCGCGGCGTGCGCCGCTTCGGTGACGGCGGCCTCGGCCGCGGTGAGCCTGCCCACGGCCAGGCCGAAGGTCAGCAGGGCGATCAGGGCGACCGCGCCGATCGCGGCCTCCACACTCGCCGAACCACCCTGCTCACCACACCGCTCACCGCTGTATCGGGCGCACAGCCTGGTTGCGGCGATCACGGGGTCACCCGCTCGAGGGCTGCCACGGCCGACTTGTCGACCGGCAGCGCCAACCCGGGGATGAGCGACAGCGCCTGCCCGCGCACCTGGACCTGCAGCACGCCACCGCCCTGCTCGACGCTCACCGTCACCCCGGTGGAGGTGAACGCCGTGCCGGAAGCCCTGGCCAGGAAGCCCTGCGCGGCGTCACGGGCGGCGTTACGCGAGCTGTCCTGGGCAGCCGGGTTCTGGGCAGCGATGTTCTGGGAAGCGGTGTTCTGTATGGCGCCGACGTGGACGCCGTCTTGTGCGGCGGTCAGCGCGAGCTGCCCGGCGTAGAAGACCAGCGCCACCTGCGTTGCCGCGGCGACCAGGGCGAGCATCGCGATCCAGAGCAACGCCATCTCGACGCCGACCGCGCCACCGCGCTCCCCGGCGTGCGGTGTGGTGTCCATCGGCTATCCGAGTGCGCCGAGCTTCTTCGCGATGAAAGCACCGACGGCCGCGGCGATCGTTCCGGCGATCACCGCCCCGGCCGCGATATGGAAACCCTCATCGGTGTTGCGCCCGCCGCCGCGTTCGTCGACCGGTTCCACACGTTGCAGCAACCACATGATCGCGATCGTCAGCCGGTTGTTGATCCTGAGCCGGTTGTTGATCCTTGTCATCGATCTCCCCTTCGCATGTGCCGAAAATGACCGAATTGTTAGAACGACAGCAGTTGTTAGAACGACAGCAGGGCGACGGCTGCCGGGTAGAGCACCCACGCCGCGATCAGGAACACCTGCAGTGCTCCGGGCGTGCTCATCTGTCCGCTGGCGCGGTGGGCGGCGGCGTGTTCGTCGGCGAGGAGTTCGTCGCGCAGGCTTTCGGCCCGTTTGAGCAGCGTGTCGACCACGGCTGCCCCATCCCTTCCCGCGCCGGCGGCGATGGCGGACAGGTCGGTCAGCTCGTCCACACCCACCTGTTCGCCGAACCGGCGCAGCCCCGCCCACGGCATCTGCCCGGCCCGCTCGGCCACCGTCAACTCGTCGGCGATCCGCCGCATCGCCCACCCGTCGGCCAGCAACTGGGCCGGCAGGGACAGCGCGGTCGCGACACCGGCGCCGCCTTGGCGCAACAGCCCGGCCTGCTGCAGGAAGGACACGAGGGCGAACCGCAACTCCTCCCGCGCGTCCTGGGCCCGGGCGCGGACCGACCGCGCGACACCCGTCCACCCCAACAGGGCTCCGGCCAGGGTGAATATGGCCGGGACGGTCAGCGGCAGCCCGAGGTCGAGCAGCCCCGACGTCGTCGCCAGCGCGGGTCCGGCCGCGGCATACCCGAGGGTGGTGGTGACCCGGGTCACCAGGAACCGGTCGCGGCTCCACCCCAACACGACAAGATCAGCGTCCGGAACCGAGCCGGGAACCCGGCGCACCAGCCGCGTCCACGGGCTCACCTGTTCGACAGCGGCGGGCAGGGTCCGCTCGTCGAGCGCGGCCAACACACCGACCAGCGAGGGCGGCCGTCGGCTGATCCCGGCCGCGGTGACGGCGACGCCGCCGCCGGCGAGCGCGCCCGCGGCCAGCAGCAGCATCAACAGTGGGCTCATCGGGGTGCTCCCGACCCTGCGGCCGACGCTGTGGTCGACCCGGCGGCCGGCACTGCGGCTGCTGCCCGAGGAATCGCGGCGGCCGGTTGCCCAACGCCAGGCGGCGCATCCACACCAGCAGCGCCACCGTGCTCGCCAGCAGCAGCGCCATCACCGTCTGCCCGACCGGGGTGGCATACGGGGCGGCGAACGAGGGCACCACGGCCAGCATCGCCAACACCCCGGCCTGGATGAGCAGCAGCATCCGGATGGACTGGCGGGACTCGGCCCGGGCCGCCTCGATCTCCCGGCGCGCCCGCACGTCGCGGGCGACGCCGTCGGCCAGCAGCCGCAAGACCCGGGCGATCCCGACGCTTTGCTGCCCCAGCGCGAGCAACAATGCGGCGGCCACGGTGTCGGCGACCCGGTCATCCAGGGCGGCGGCGAACTCCCGCACCGCCGCGCCCGCCGTTATCGACCGGTCGCCCAGCGCGGCGGCGAGCCGTCTGACGGGTTCACCGATCACGTCGTCGACATGGCCTGCGCTGATCGTGATGGCCTGCGCCAGACCCATGGCTCCGCCGCCGGACAGCATGTCGGCCATCCGCCGACACCAGCCCTCCACGGCCTCGAGGCGGTCCAAGCGGTCACTGATGACACGACCGGATCCCATCAGCCACGGCGCCCAGAGCCCGGTGGCCGACACCACCAGCCCGGCCACCGGCCAGCCCGTCACCGACCACACCGCGACGCCGGCCCCGCACCAGGAGATCAGCCGCCACCGCGACCCGAGCCCGGGCCGCGTCGCCGACCATGCGGTCCACACGGCCCGGACGGTGCGCCGCCAGCGCGGCGGCGGTCCCACCGCCTGTCCCGCCACCTGTCCATGTCGGGCACCCCGCAGCGCCAGCATCACCCCGACCGCCACGGCGGCGCCTGCCGCGAACACCACGAGCGAGCCCGTCACAGCAGCCGTCCCGCGGTGTTCCAGCTGTCGACCTCAGGCGACCACAAGCAGCCGAGATCGACCCCCGCCTCGTCGAACGGCCACCGGATCTGCGGCGCCATGACGAACCGCCCCCGCGGGTCCACCCCGACCTGCTCGTGCGCCGCGGGCGGGGAGAAGATCCGGTTCATCGCGACCTTCCCGGTCTCGGTGACGTCGGTGACCTCGGCGATCTCCGCGATGAAACGCACCGGCCCCCAACGGGGGTGGGGCAGGTGGCGCACGTGCACGACATAGTCGATGCCCTGGGTGGCCAGCCGGGTGACGAAGCTGTCCGACCAGCCCGCCGCGGCACCCTTCATCGCGGCCGTGACCAGCCGTTCCATCGCGTCGGTCGCCGACCCGGCGTGCAGGGTGCACATCGAGCCGGGCATGCCGGCGTTCATGGCCTCCAGCATCGGCAGGGCTTCGGCGCCGCGGACCTCGCCGATGATCACCCGGGTGACCGACATGCGCAGGGTTTGGTGCAGCAGGTCGGCCAGGGTGATCTCGCCTGCCCGGCGTCCGGTGGCCGGGTCGAGCTCGGTGGAGCCCGGGCGGCACTCCATCGCCAACCACGCGGGCGGTATGACCGCCAGGCGGTGCAGCCCCAGCTCGAACTCGGTTTCCAGCGTCGCCACCCGCTCCGAGCCGGGGATTTCGCGGGCCAGCGCGCGGAGCAGGGTGGTCTTGCCCGATGCCGGCATGCCGGTGACCAGGATGCTGCGCCGGGCCCGCACGACACCGCGCAGGAATCCGACCATGCCGCGCGACAGCATCCCGCGGGCGGCCAAGTTGTCGAGGGTGACGTCGATGAGATGGTGACGGCGGATCGTCACGATCGGGTGCGGCACGACGTCGCGGATCGCCGCGAGCCGGGATCCGTCGGGCAGCTGCATGTTCAGCAACGGCTGTGCGGGGGAGAAGGCCCGCTCCACCCCGCCGTGATGGGCCGCCAGGTGCTGCAGCTGCGCGATCAGGTCGTCGTCGCTGTCGGCGACCGGAGACCCGGCGGGGGTCAGGCTCCCGTCGCGCAGCCGGAGTGTGGGGCGTTGGGCGCCGACGATGTGGATGTCTTCGACATCGCGGCGATCCAGCAGCGTCTGCAGGCGGCCCAGACCCCAGATGAGGTTCTCCACCTCCTGCGCGACGACGACCTCATCCTCGCGGCGCAGCGCTGGGTGCCCGCTGTTGAGTCGACGTCGGGTTTCCAGCCCGAGCTGGTCCTCGATCCAGCCGCGCACCAGTTGGCGCTGGTCGGCCAGCTCGAGCCGGTCGCGGCCAGGATGGCGGCCCAGCTGCTCGACGACCGAGGCCCTGATGGATTCGGTCAGCGCGCGATCGGCGGTCGTGGCGTTCACGACGCCACCGCCCCGGGCGGGGCCGACATCTTGGCCGGAGCCGACATCTCGGGTAGAGCGAACGCCTCGGCGACCCGTCGGGCCGCTCGTTGCAAGGGGCTGCGCGACAGGCTGCGGCCGGCGACCGCCCCGTCGCTCCACACTGCCGCCGTCCGCGGATCGTCGGGCAGCTCGCCGATCAGCGGCAGTCTGACACCCTGCGGCGATGTCCTCGGCCGGGTAGGGCCGGCCCGCCGCCACGACCAACAGGGCGGTGCGGGTGCCGAGCGGACCGCCCCGGAGCAGGTCGAGCAGGCGAGCCGTGGCGCGGACCGCAGGCAGGGTCGAGCGGGTCACCACCAGGATCCGGTCGCACACGCCGAGGAGGTCGCGGCTGCCCGCACCGTGCAGATAGCGGCCCAGATCGCACACCACATCGACGGTGTCGAGGCAGGCGAGGCCGCGCCCGATCGACGCCCACGGCACCGCGGCTGGCCTGGGCGGGGCTCCCCAGCCCCGCCAACGCGAGCGGGGCGTGCTCGCCCGCGCGGACCACGAGGGCGCGCAGCGCCGCATCCAGCGCCTCGGTGCGGCAGCGCGCCACGAGCTCCAGCAGATGGCACCCGGCGGGCCAGGCGCCGCGACCCAGTCCCGCCGCGATGTCACCGCCGGACGGGTCGGCGTCCACCACGACCGCGGGCCGTGGCCATTCCGCGGCGATCGCCACACTGCTGGTGGTGACCCCGGGCGCGCCCTTGGCGCCGAGCAGACCGATCAGCACGACCTCACCCGCCGCTTCCGACCAGCACCAGCAGCGTGTTGTCGTTGGCTGCGGCCGCCGCGACCTCGTCGACCGCGGTGTCGGGCACGATCAGGTCGACCGTGCGGCGCCCGGCCGCGTCCGGGTCGCCGATGGCCAACACCGTCGCCCGCAGCCCGGTCAGCCCGGTCAGCCCGGTCCGCGTGGCCGCCGGGGCGACGATCTCCACGACATCCCGCGGGAGCAAGCCGCTGACCGGGAGGCGCCCGGCCGCGACCGGGATCCCGACGATCGCCTCACCGCGACCGGGCTAGCCGCGCGGCCCCCGCCGCATCGGGCGGCACCAGCGCGTCCGGCGCCAGGTCGGTGGTCGCTACCTGCCCGACGATCGTCGCGAGATCGCTCCATGCCGTCACGCGCAGCGTCGAACCCGTCGGGATCTCCACCGGCCGCAGATCGGCCTCGGTGATCGTCGCGCCGTACGCGATATGGCGGGCGGTGGCGACGACCTCCTCACCCCGGGTGGCCTGGCTGTAGGCGAACCAGGCCACCAGGCCACCCACGATGGCCAACAGGACACCGACCATCGTCATGCGCGAGCGGCGGCGCCCGAGCGCGCGGACCGGCGAGGCCGACGGGCGGTCGGTGGTCGCGGCGGTCATCGACTGCTCCCGGTGACCAGGACCTGCAACTCGCCGACCGGCAACGCGCGGTTCACCGTCAGCGCCACCTCCTGCGTCCCGACGACCGGCGCGCCGCCCTCGACGCCGGTCCAGGTCACCTGCCAGACGCTGGTGACCGTCACCGGCCACGCCCCACGCCCGGCCGTGCGCTCAGGCAGCGACCGCTGGGTGTAGGTGTATCCGCAGTCCGGCGAGCCACCCGATCCGCCGCTGTACGGCGTACCGGCGCCCGGACACGTCACCACGGCATCAGGTGGGCCCATCACCCAGACCGTGCGCGCCAGACGCGCCGTGGCCGTCACCTGGGCGGCACCTGCGGTCGCCGTCGCCCTCAGCGGCCCGACATTCGGCGGCCCGCCCGCCACCCACAGCCACAGCGGAACCCCGACATAGGCGCGGTCCTGCACCGACATCTGCATCCCGGGACGAGGCAGCCGCAGCAGTCGAACCGCCTGCTGCGCCAGGACATCGGTGGTGCCGGGCGCCGCGCGCCGAGCTGCGGGGCCGAACCAGTCGAGGAACTTCCCGGCGAACCCGCCCCCACTCAGGTCAACGCTCGTCAGCGGGGTCGGCTCGGGCTTTGGTGTGGTTGGTTGGCTCGGTCGCCGCGGTGCCCTGCGGGTGGTGGCGGAGGGTCCGCCGGGACGTGCCGGGTCAGCTGCGGACACCAGACAGATTCCCGAGCCTGTAACTACGTCACAGTGACCGGGATTCGGGCTCGTCGCTCCGAGGGTCGCGGGAAGCATCGTCACCGTGCTGAGCACGGCCACCGCGCGCCTCAGCATGGTTCGTTGAGGGCGGGCGCTGTAGTGCTGACCAGCCAGCGGCCGTCCGGGCCGGGAACTACGTCGGCGCGCAAGTGGAATCGCTCCACCCGGTTCTTGGTGTCGTCCAGGAGGCCGCCGTTTCGGTCGGAGACCAGGTGAACGGTGCCCAGGTCGACGCAGTCGAGGATCGAGACCCGGCCGGGCGTGACACTGGCTACCTTCGGGTCTCGTGTGATCGTGCCCACGATGTGCGCGGGCAGGCTGGCGTAGTTCGCGATGTCGGTCAGTGCCGTCTTTAGCGCCTGGCCGGTCGCCACCGCCTTGATCTTCGGCGTCCAGTCCTGGGATCGGGGAGCCGCTCCCGCTGCGTCGGTGATGCGCCAGAACTCGCGGTAGGTTCTCAATGCAGCCTCATTCGGCGCGGTCGTCGTGACCGGGATCGGTGATGGGCTTGCGGGTGCCGTTGGTTGGGCCGACGAACAACCGGCGGCAAGCAGCGCTCCGCACGCGGCAACCAGGACGCGTGGCCGGGTCTGCGACATGTCGATCACCTCGGTGGTCATGCAGGCACGGTGCGCGCGAAGCGTGGCTGTTGCGTGCTCGCCTCGTGCTTGCGCTGCCTGCGGTGCTGCGTCTGTCGGCGAATGACTATCAGAGCGGGTCGAACCTCCGTGGCCGTTTGGAACAACTGCGGCCATCTGGACCTGCGTGCGCACGGAGAAGCGATGCAATGCGCACGCACTGACAGACCCCTCCGAGGACGCTGCGAGCCCCGAGAGCCGAGGAGGCGCCGGTGGCCGAACGTGAACCCTTCTTGCTGCGCTGTGCGCTGCGGATCGCCGCCGACGGCATGCCGGTGTTTCCGCTTCGCCCGCACACCAAGGTCCCGGCGATCGAGCGGTGGCCACAGCACGCCTGCACCGATCCCGACACGATCCGAGCGTGGTGGACCCGGTCGGCGTTCAACATCGGCATCGCGACCGGGAGTCCGAGCGGAATCGTGGTCGTCGACCTGGACGCGGCCAAGACACCGGGTGAACCCCACGGGCGACAGTCGCTTGCCGCGTTAGCTCAAGATCGCGGTGAGACGATCCCACGCCACACTCAAACGGTTGTGACACCGAGCGGCGGCCAGCACCTCTACTTCCGCTCGCCACCCAATGTCGATCTGCGCAACACGGTTGGACATCTCGGCCGGCATATCGACACCCGCGGTACCGGGGGCTACGTCGTCGGCCCCGGCTCGGTCATCAACGGCCGCCGCTACCGACTGACCGTCAACGCGCCGCCGCTCCCGATGCCCGGCTGGCTCCTGAAGGAACTCCTGCCGAAAGCACCGGTGGCTGCATCGCTGGTGCTGCCACATTCCTCGGCCTATGTGGACGCCGTGCTGCGCGGCGAGGCCGAACGAGTCGAGCAGGCGGCCGTCGGTACCCGCAACCACACCCTGTTCCGCGCCGCCGCCCGATTGGGCGGATTCGTAGCCCAGGGACTCGTCGCCGAGGACGTCGTCATCTGTGTGCTGGAGCACGCCTGTCGCCACCAACCAGATCTTGGCCACGACGAGGTCGCACGCACGATCGCATCCGGCCTGCGCCGCGCAGCCCGGAACGCACCCACCTCCGCCTTACCACGGAGGTTAGGCCCCCCGTCGGGGTCGCGTCGGTGATCAATGCGTTATCCACATCCGCACCGAGTTATCCACAGACCCGATCGCTACAGCCACACATGGTGACGCCGCGGCGATCGTGAAGGGATGGTGCGGATCCGGGTGTTGGTCGTCGGCGTTGTTGTGCTGTCCTGCCTCACAGCGTGTGGGTTCGATGGTCCCCATCGCAGTCCCGGCGCCACAATGTGTCAACGTCCGCGGGTACGTCGGGTCGGCCGGCGACGAGGTCGTCGTAGCCGTGACGGCCGACGCCTGCCGTGGGGTGGACGGGAGGCTGCTATCGGAGGTCCAGTCGTTCGACACGCTGGGGCGTTCCGTATGGCAGGCATCCGGTCTACCGATCGATCGATTGGTGATCACGATTGGTCGCTCAGCCGACCGCCCTCTTGGGGACCAGCCGCGCAACTTGCCGCTGACGAGCCAACAGGCGACGCGGCATTGGGGCGTACACCCGGTGGTCCCTGCGGCCCAAGTGCAAAGAGACTTGGTCCGCTTCGTTAGGAGTTCCGGCTTGATCGCGGCGGCGTTGATCGCCGTCGTCCTCGGCGGCGCCCTGTTCGTCGCGTTGGTGGGGTGCCTGCGGCGTGGCGAGATCGTGGTCATCTGGTTCCTCCGCTAGCAGCACGCATCCGGCACGTTGCGATCGACGCCACCGCGTACCACGGACCCGATCAACTCGACGGGTGCGGAGGTGGCGTGATGGGCGGTGGCGACCAGAAGTTGGAGGTCATCCGCAAGCTCTTGGCGAAGGCGGAGAAGGCCGCAACTCCCGAGGAGGCGAGCGCTTACAACGCCAAGGCCGCGCAGATGATGGCCCGCCACGGCGTGGACGAGGCGATGCTCGCCGCTACCGGTGTGAAGCAGGACGCGCTCGGTGAGCGCCGCATCGCCCTGGCCGATCCCTACTCGCAGGAGAAGGCGCAGCTGGCCGGCTTGATCGGCCGTGCGCTCGGCTGCCGCGCGGTGCGACACCCTGGCTATGGCCGAGGCCAGATTATTGCCGTGACGATCTTCGGCTACGAGTCCGATTTGCAGCGGACAGAGGTGCTGTTCACTTCCTTGCTGCTGCAGGCGACCCGCCAGGTGGTTCATCAACGACCATCGGCCTGGGCGGGCGAGTCAACCGCGGCGTTTCGCCGGACGTGGCTGACCGGCTTCGCCGCCGAGATCTATCGGCGGCTCACCGCCGCGGAGCGGGCGGCGACCGATCAGCACGATGCAGCCGCGGCCATCCGCAGCCCGTCGGCCGCGCTGGTGTTGGCCGACCGGCGCTCGGTGGTCAAGAAGGCGTTCGAAGAGCGGTTCACCAACCTCCAGAAGGGCCGTAACCGTCGGCTCTCAGGAAGCGGATACGGCGCGGGCATCGCGGCTGGCCGTCGAGCTGACGTCGGCGATCCGCGCCTCGGTGGCGCTCGCGGACAGCTCGGAGCCTCGTCGGACTAGCGGAAGCCGGCTGTCCGAGCTTCGCCAAGGACAGCGCCGGAAGTGCCGTGATTCCTCCCGGTCACTGCCGTGGGTGATGGGTGTCGAAGCCCGCCAGATGCTGACTGTGTTGCTCGACGAGCTTCTGGGCGGTGCTCAGCTGGATCTGTGGCGGGCGGCCGCTCTGCCGGCACTTGGGGCACAGCGTGAGGCACATCGTTGCCCCAAGGACGGCGATGGCAACGACCTCCAGCTCGTCGCAAGCCACGGCACAGCTTTCGCAACGAAAGCCGCAGGGACACCTCTCGGTCACGTTTGGGTCCGTCATCGCCCATCCCGTCGTCCGCTGGACGCGGGAGTCGCGACCCTTTCACGTCATCGACCGTGACTCCCGCGAGCACGAGAGTACGCGAATCGGGGACATCTGTGTCGATGTGTGTCGATGTGTGTTGATACGACTCGACCTGGTGTTCCAGATGGGTCCGACCGCGTAATTTGATCAACGTGAGCAGCGACGAGCGGCTGATGACCAGCCAAGACGTCGCTCGTCGCCTGAACGTCAATCGCCGGACCGTCGCTCGATGGGTACGTGAGGGCAAGCTGTCGCCCGCCTATACGACCCCCGGAGGTCAGCTGAGATTTCGGTGGGAGGAAGTCGAGGATCAGCTCAGGCGGCAACGGGAATGATCTTGGGGACGGACCCGTCGGTCGCCATTTTCGGCGGGCGCGCGTCTGTGTCACCCACGACGGTCGGGTGACCGCAGGAAAGGGTCCGACGTGTCGATGACCCCGCTGGCGGGCCCGTGATTCCCATGCCGCACGCCGCCAAACACGCTCATGCCAGCGGACGGGATCGTCGCGCCGCGCGGGACGAGCCCGATGGCTCACTTCGGCTTGAAGCTGGAGCGATGTGTGCAGAGTCCCGGCTTAACTGGCGACGCTGGCGTGGACGTGATCGTAGTGGCCACCGATGGCGTCGTGGATGTTGTAGATGCCGCCGCCGTCGTAGGGGGTGCCCCAGTTTCCGGGGGTGTCGGGTGTGGTGGGCGACCAGAAGCGGTCTTGCCAGATCAGGTAGCTGATGTGCAGGGCGGTGGCGTGGGCGCGCAGCCAAGTGGCGATGCGCCAGCCGTTGGCGAGGTCCGTGCCGGTCGGGAAGGTTCCGGCGCGGGTGGGGAACAGGTCGCAGGCGCGACCACGGGAGTGGTCGCTGGTGGGGTTCCAGGCATGGGGATCCCAGCAGCTCAGCGCTCGGATCGGCTGGCCGGGCCCGGAGGGGCCGAATACGGCGAGGATCTGGTCGAGCGCGTGACGCATGACGGGTGTCAGACAGCCGTGGCCGCTGGGGTCGGGCTCGATGCATCCGGCGCCGGCGGGTCCCGTGTAGGGCGTCGGGTCGGGCAAGTCGCCGATCGCCACTCTCGGTTGGGTGATGTGGTCGAGGACGGCGTGCACCGAGGTGATGTATCTGTGCACCGTCGCGGCGCAGGCGTCATCGCATCCGGCATCGCCGGGACTCGGGATGCCGGTGGGGGAGTCGAGGACACGGCGGCAGCCTGCGACGTGGCAGACGAGCAGCGCGTCGAGCGGGCTGACGGGTTTCCCGGTCGCGGCCAGATGTGTGGTGACGGTGTGGAGGTTGCCGCAGATCCAGGGGATCGCCCGCTGCAGGTGGGGTCCGGGTTGGAAGACCGGCGCGTCGGGTGGTGGCGGGGTGCTGGGCCACGGCGGACCGCCTGCGGCGGTCCAGGCGGGTTCGGTGAGCTGGTAGAGCCCGGCCGCGTGTCCGGTCGCGTTGTAGGCGGCGGGGTTCCAGCTGGACTCGACCTGCGGGATGGCCAGTGCCCAGGCAAGGGGTAGGTGCGGGCATTCGCGGGCCAGCAGATCTTGCAGGTCGGGCAGGAGCTTTCGTGCCAGCGAGGGCAGCGCGTCGACGTTGATCGCTGCGGGCGCGCCGCCCGGGCTGGCGGTTGTGGTGGTGATGGTGAGGAGGAGCCCGACGAGCAGCAGGGGCGCTGCGAGGACCGCGACGCCGGCGCCACCCAGGAGCGTCGTGCGGCCGGTCATGGCGGCGTGGTGGTGGGCAGGGTCGGTAATGGCCGGTGGGGGTGCGGGCTGCCGCGGTGGCGTTCGGTGTGCGCGCAGTCAGCGAAGGGCCCGTGGGGGCTGAGCAGGACCTGCAGGCAGGGGTCGAGGTGGTCGCGGATCCAGATCGACAGGGCGGCACCGGGTTCGGGGGCGAGTTCGGTCCAGGCGCCGTGGAGGGCTTCGAACCGGAACACGGCTTCGGGGTGTTCCCACCACAGCGGGCACCAGGCGAACTCGCCGCGCAACGGGCGGGCGGTGATGGCGGCGACGGTGTCGTGCACCCACTCGACGAGCGCGTAGCCGCCGATCGTGGGTGACGCGGGTCGAGGGTCGAGAGCGTCTCCGCCGAGATCAGCCCCGTCGATTTCAGGTTCGTCGAGATCGTCGTTCGAGTCGGGGTCGTCGCGGTCGGGGTTGGGATGGCTATTGAGGTGTTCGTCGAGGAGGTCGCTCTGATGGGCTCGCCACGCGTCGAGAGCATCGACGCGGGCGTGCAGGTGGGCGAGCACGCGGGCCAGGTCGTCGACGGTGTCGTCGACGTTGCCGGGTGGTTTGCTCACGGGTGTTCTCCTCGGGTCGTGAGGTGGGTGGAGGCGGCGGCGTCGCGGAGCGCGGCCAGAGCGGCGGCGGAGCGGCGGGTGATGTCGGCGGCGTCGGGCTCGCGGTACCAGGGGCACAGGTCGACGAGCCCGGCCGGGCGTCCGGTGGTGAGTAGGACAGCGTGGGTCTTACGCAGGGCGCGGAGGTCGGAGACGGCGAGGATGGGGCGCCGATGGGTGGAGTACTGACGTGAGGGGCCTTGTCCGCGGGCGTGGGTGATGGCGAGCTGGTCGACGTCGTGGTCACCGATCAGGCCGGACAGGCGGGCGAGGAAGGGTTGGTCGTCGACGCCGGCGCCGACGAGTTTGACAGTGGCGGCCGACCACAGGGCGTCCATGCCTTGGTTGCCCCAGACGCCGACGCCTTGTTGGTAGCTCTGCAGCATGGTGAGGACTTGGATGCCGCGGGAGCCGTAGTGCGAATACAGCTGCGGCAGCTCGCGGATCGGGCAGATGTTCGCGGCCTCGTCGAGCACGGCGACCACGGGCGGGTCGAGCCGTCCACCCTCTGATTGGGCGGTGCGTTCGGCGGTGTCGAGGAGGCGGTCGACGATGGCGGCCACGATGGGGGCGGCGGTGCCCGCCCCTTCTTTGGACAGCAGATACAGCGTTGAGGGTGTCTGGTCGAGGATCGTCCAGGGGTCGAGCTCGGGCAGGTCTGGGCCGGGTGCGCGCCACGCGTGGGGTGGGGTGACCCAGCGCAGGATCCGCTGCGAGGTCAGCGCTTTGGTCGCGGTCCTTGCGGTTTGGAAGATGCCTTTGGCGGTGACGTCCGCGCCGGACAGGGCGGCGTGCAGGTCGGCGGCTTCGGTGTCGGCGCCTGCGGTGTCGAGGGCGATGATGGCGTCGCGGCGGCCGTGTTGCAGCCACTCCACGACTTCGCGCAGGGAGGCGATGGGGTCCAGCGCGGCGGCGAGCAGGGTGCCGGTGAGGACCTGTTCCCCGGCGGCGTGGAAGAACGGGTCGCGTCGGGTGCCGCCGATGGTGGCCATGAAATGCCCGGCCAACCGGGTCGCGGCCTCGACACGGTGCGGGTCGGGGACCTCACGGATCGCCCGCAACGGATCCCACCACCACTGCTGGGGGTGGTAGGCGATGTCTTGCGGGTCGAACACCCACACCGGGCCCAACTCGGCGCGGGAGCCGCTGGTCAACGCCCACAGATCGGCCTTGTTGGAGGTCGCGACCGCGAGGCCGGGGGCGGTGCGGACGGCGGGCACCGCGAGGGCGCTGGTCTTGTTCGACCGCGGGCCCATGATGATCAGGGCGACGTCTTCCCAGGACATGTGCACGTCGTGCCCGTCGAGGCGGCCGACCCGGATCCCCACCTGATCGCCCGCGACGCTGCCGGCGGTGGTGAGGGAGGGCCGCAGCCCGCGCGCCTTGGTTTGGGCGGGATGGCCGGTGAGGTCACCGAGCTGATGCCCGCGCAGCAAGGACCGGGCGGTCGGGCTGCGGCGTGGCCGAGCCCGTCGCCAACTCAGGGTGATGGCGGCAACGGCGGCAGCGACGAACGTCGCCAGCGTGACGAAGAAGCCGACGGTGGAGGCAGTGGGGCCGACCAGCGCGGGAACACCGTCGGTGAGCAGGCGGGGCAGCAGGCCCAGGCTCCACGCTGGGGCGGTCCAGCTGCCGGTGCCGAGGAGCGTTGCGATTCCGGCGGCGGCCCAGACGGCGCTCGTGGCGAGCACGGCGGCGGCGAGGGCGGCGAGGAGCAGCAGCGGTGCCGCGGCATCTCGTGCGAGCCCGGCGCTGCTGGTGGTGGGCTGGGTCATGGTCGGATCCGGAAGGCGGTGTCGGTGTCGTAGAGGCGGGCCTCGGTCAGGGTGAGCAGCATGGCGACGGGTAGGCCGATGCGTTGCCCGGACTTGATCAGGTAGCGGCCGCGGCCGGGGTGGGTGTGGCCGGGATGCCAGGTCGGTGGGGCGGCCCAGGACCCGACCAGCTCACGTTCGGGGTTGGTGAGGGCGACGATCCCGGCGAGGCGGTCGATGTCTTGGGGGGCCATGCCGCCCAGGATCAGGATCGCGTTGCGGGCGGCCATGCCCCGTGCTTTGGCCCGGTCGGTTGGGGTGGGCAGCGCGTCGAGGTCATCGAGGCTGTGGGTGACCTGGATCGACACGATTCCGCGGTGGCGGCCCAGCCGGGTGATCCGGTCGGAGTGCTCGACCAGACCCGGTGCGGCCCGCAGGGCCCGCCACAGCTCGTCTTGGACTTGGACGGTGTTGCGGTGATCGCCTGCGGTGTCGGCGAGGGTGGCCGACCACGCCCAGGAGCAGAGCATCGCGGCGGCGACGACGTCGTCGGCGTCGTTGTCCAGCGCGGACAGGTCCAGCGATATGGCGGGGGTGGTGGGGTCGGCGGTGATGGTGGAGGGCCGGTCGAACAGCCCGCGCAGGCTCCCGTCACATAACAGCCCGAGGGTGTTCACCAGCCCCCGCACCGCGCGGGCGTAGCCGCGCTCGTTATCGGTGGCGACGATCTGCGGCAGCGGGTCGGCGCCGAGGGTGAGGGCGTCCAGGAGGTCGGGGATGGTCGGCTCGATCCGGGCGGCGGTGGTCTGGTCCAGCGCAGCGGCCAGCAGCCGCCGCCCCGTCGCCGACAGCGCACGACCGCTGGTGATGGCCAGCAGGGCTTCGAGCAGGGCGAGGGTGCGGGTGCGCAGGTTCTCGGTGAGCTGCCGGCGTTCGGTGCCGACGGCGGCGGCCAGGGCGGGGGCGGCGAGGCCGGGGTCGAGCGGGTTGAGGGTGTGGTGTCCGCGGCCCAGCCGCCACACGGTGCCGCCGAGTGCCTCGATGAGGGGGGTGTATTCGCCTTTGATGTCGCCGGGGATCAGGGCGCGCAGGCCGAACCCGACCAGGCCGGTGATGAGGCGTTTGGTGATCGAGGACTTCCCGATCCCGGGTTGGCCCTGCACCCACACCCCGGTGTTGCTGATCAGCCCGGCGCGCAGCCAGTGGGCGGGGTCGAGCCCGACCGGCTCGGCGGTGTGCAGGCTGCGACCCAACGGAACCCCGGTCAGGGTGGCGCCCGAGGCCACGGCGAACGGGAACAAGCCGCAGAGCTGGCTGGTGGTGCCCGCATAGCGGGTGCCGCCGTCGACGTTCGCTGCGCGCCCACCGCCGGGGATGGCCCAGCCCATCGTCGTGAGCTTCATCGTCGCGAGGTTCATCGGCGGGTTGCGAGGGTGAGTAGGTCGTCGGGATCGACGCCCAGACCGAGGGCGGCGGCGAACCCGGCCGCTTGCGCTCCGCGTAGGCGGCGCAGGCGCAGTCGGGCTTGCCCGGCGCGTTGTTCGACGTCGGCGACCGCGCCGGCGAGCTCGGTGTCGTCGGTGACCGTGGTGGTGGTGTAGAGGGTGAACCGGCCGACACCGGCGCCGGCGGCTTCTTCGCGGGCGGCTTGCAGGGCGCGGTCGCGATCGTCGCGGTCGCGTTGGGTTTCGTCACGGCGGGTGCGGGCGGCCCAGGCGCGGCGGATCTGTCCGGCGGTGACTTGGGCTTCGACCTTCGCCGCGGCCTGCCCGGCCGGGTAGGGCTGATACAGCCAGCACACCCGCCGCGCATAGGGGCCGGGCGCCACCAGCGGGGCCAGGACCGCGGCGTCGACGGCCTGGCGGGGCGCCTCCCGCAACGCCCAGCTGACCGAGACGCCGCTGTCGTGGCGGTAGTGGTCCCACTCCTCGCGGGCGGCGACCGGGACCGCGTCCGCCCACTCCAGCGAAGCGCTGGCCGGGTCGGGCCGGGCGGCCGGGTCGAACGCGGCCCGCAGCGCCCCGGTCAGCCAGGCGAGGGTGGCGCGCCCGTGGACGGCGACACCGCATGCGGCCAGCTCGGTCTCGAGCCCGGGCAGCCAGCGACCGACCTCGACGCAGGCGGCGAGCAGATCCGTGGGTTTCGGGGTGGCCCAGTTTGGGTCGAGGCACACCGACAGCCACACCTGCACCGCTGCCGTACGGGCTGTGGTGTCGGCGACCAATTCCGACAGGACCTGCCGCGCGAGCCGCGGCGCGCGCGGGTCGAGGTGGGTGGTGACGTGGGCGGTGAGACCGCTGCCGCCGGTGGGGGCGGTGTCGACGGTGACCGCGACGTGCCGGACGAGGGGTTGATACCCGAGGTCGGCGAGCAGTCCGCCCCACGCGGCCACCCACTGATTGGTCTGATCGGGGTCGGTGAGATCCAGCCCGATCGGCGCGCACCGCAGCACCGCGGTCAACGTGCCGGTGCGCCGGTTGTGCAGCAACACGTGACGGCGACCGCGCCCATCGTCGATATCCAGGGGGCGCAGCGGGGCCATCACGCCGGGCAGGTCGGCGGCGCGGGTGTCGTCGGCGAGCACGCCGGCGGACAGCTGGGTCCAGCCGCGGTGTCGCGGCCGCCAGAATCGCAGCCGCACCCCGAGCACGTCGGCGGCCGAGCGGCCTCCGATCCGCATCACGATCGCGGCCACCACGCCGGCACCGGCCACGGTGAGCGGCAGCACGGTCACGGGTGCGGTCGACACGGCCAGTAGCGGGGCCAGCACGGCCAGGAACACGATGATGGTGGCCGTGCTCGACAGGCGGCCGATGCCCCAGCCGCGTTCGGCTCGCCAATTCCCGTACAGCCGCAGCTGCCGCACGTCGGCGGGATCTGACCGCATCGGGATGCTCATGGCCGGCCACCACCTGGGCGTGGTGCGCCGGTGAACTGGTTCACGGCGCCGCGCCCGGCGGCCGCTGCTGCACCTGCCGCCGCGACCGTGGCACCGACCGGGCCGGCCGCGGCGTTGAGGGCGGCGCCGCGGTCGATGGCCGGGCCGCGCCCGGCGCGGGCCAGCGCGACCGCTCCCGCGGTGGCGAGCGTTCCGGAGCCGCTGCCGCCGGAGCCGCCGAGCTGGGTGCCCGACCAGGAGAAGAACTTCAGCAGGACCGGCATCGCCACGACCGCCAGGCCGAGAATCAGCACGCCGGTGAGGATCGTGCCCAGCTCACCCGGTGCGCCTGCGCGGGGGGACAGGTAGGAGAAACCGAGGTAGTAGATGAACGCGGCCGCGGGTTTGTAGGCGACGATCGCGAGCAGCCAGCCGATCAGCCGGTCCAACCAGGCCCGGGTGGCCCGGTTGAGCGACCCCGACGCGGCCAGGGTGAGCATGGCGGCCAGGACCAGCAGCCCGGCCTGGCGCAGCTCCATCAGCAGCCACTGCACGACCGCCAGCACGGTCGCGATGTTCGACAACAGCAGCACCCCCCACAGATTGGTGGGAGTTGGCCAGCAGCATCGCCTGCAACAACCGGGCGAACTTCGCGGGCGCGTCGTCGAGGATGCCGGTGGCCAACGCGTCCCCGGCGGTCAACGCGGCATGCAGGACGGTCAGCCCGAGCCCGGCGGTGACCGCGTAGCGGACCAGCCCGAGCAGCACCTGCACGAGCGGATCACCCTTGCGGGAGATCATCATCCGGATGGCCTGGGCCAGGATCGACCCGACCAGGATCGCCAGACTCAGCGGTTGCAGCACGGTCTGGGCGTGCCCGACCGCCGGATCCAGAGGATCCACGCTCGGCGTGGTGATCCACCAGGTGGTGGCCGAGACGACGAACTCGCCGGTGCCCCGGGCGATCTCGGCGACCAACGACTGGAACCCGGTCTGCGCGATCTGCCCGGCCTGGCACCCGGCATCCCACACCGCGCACGACGGCCCAGGTGTCGGCGGGATCGGCGTAGGCGGCGGTTGCGCGGCGCTGACAGCGATGACAGATATGAAGGTGGTCATCACGGGCCCAGCTGGAACGCGCCGACGATAAGCGCGGCGACCGAGGCCAGACCGAGGCCCGCCAGCACCCACGCCGATCCGACCAGACCCTCGTAGGCGGTGGCCGACCGGTTACGCCGCCCGATGATGATCATCATGGCGCAGGTGAGGAGGCCGATCACCCCGACCACGACGACGCCCCACTTCATCCACGACACGAGGCGGTTAGTGATCTCGGTCAGCCCCGGTGGTGGCGCGGGCGGTGGATCCGGTGGCTGGGCAAGTCGCGTGACGGCCAGGACTAATGCGGACGAAATTCTCGTTAGGACAGTCACTGCTGGCTCCTCTGCGGGGCGGTGTGAGACGGGCGTCGAGCGGGTCGGCGGGGAGCGGACGCACGCTGCGGCGAGATGTCGCCGATCTGGGGGCCGAGGGAGTGGGCGAGGGAGTGCACGGCCGTGGCGAAGCGCCGCAACGGCCGCGGCAGCTCGGTCACCGGGCGGTTCAGCAGACCGGTGACGTCCGCCAGTGGGGTGGCCAGGTCCCGCCAGCGGCGCACATAGGGGAGCACGACCACCCCGGCGGTGTGCGGTTCCAGCAGCCGCATCCGCGCCACGCCGGGGCGGCTCGGCCCGGCGATGTCGGCCGTGTTGACCGCCAACACAGGGCGGCGATGCTGCTGGCTGGAGATCAGGTAGGCGGCGCGTGCGGCCCGCACCAATGAGTCCGCGGTCGCGCGGCACACCAGCACATCGACGGGGCGACCGGTGAACACGCCCCGGTCCACCCCAGCCAGGGCACGGGCAATCGTGGTGGTGCCCACGCCGCCCGCGACCCCGGCCACCAACGGTGCCCGCGGCGCGACTGCCTCGTCCACGTCGCCCCCTTCGTCTCGGTTCGGGGCTGACGGTCCGCGGTCGCGTGCGCGTGGCGTGGCCGCGGCGTGCGCACGCCCTCTACCAACCGGGAGGACACAGCGCGCACGCAGCGCGCACGCAGCGCGCACGCAGCGCGCCGCAGCGCGCACGCTGTGGCCACGCCGTTGAGGGGCCTATACGCGCCGCACGCGTGCGCCGCAGGCGTGGCCAGACCGTGCGCACGCTGTGGCCATGCCGCTGATTTGGGTATCTGTGGGGCGACCACGCCGACGCACGCGTGCGCAGGCGGTGGCCGCGTGGGCGGATGTCGTGGCCACACCGCCGCCGCCGCTGTGCCGACTCTGGTGTCCGGCCCAAACCCACTTCAGGGTATGTGCACGGTGTCGCCACGTTTAACCCGAGTGACGGTCCAGGACGACGCGTGGAAGCCACGAATCCGTACAACGCGCCGACCACCGTTCGTGCGGTGAGTGATCACCGGGATTCAGCGGCAACTGGCTGTCCACAGCCGAGGCCTCAACCCAGGGCCGAGCGCGATGAGTTCGATACCATGTCCGTCCCAGCGCGACCAGAATCTGCCATCGTCCGTGTGACTGTGCCGAGTGATCCGCCTGTCCTGACTCCGGATGCTGCGCGGGCGTTGGCCCGGCTGCTGATGAGGGCAATGAACAAGCGGAGTCAGACGGAGTAGCCGCATGGCGATCAGGTTCGCGTTCTACGGCCGGGTGTCCACGGAAGACAACCAGGACCCGGAGGCATCACGCAACTGGCAGCTCGCCCGCGCCCGCGCACTCATCGAGAAGCACGGCGAGATTCGTCCAGGAGTTCTTCGATATCGGACAGTCCCGGTCGCTTCCCTGGAGACGACGACCCGCGGCCGCACGGCTGCTCGACGCGTTGGCAGACGCGGAGCGTGGATTCACGGCTGTCGTGATCGGCGAGCCACAGCGCGCGTTCTACGGCAACCAGTACGGGCTTACCTACCCGGTGCTGCAGCACTGGGGCGTGGACCTGTGGGTACCCGAGGTCGGCGGTGCGGTCGACCCCGACTCCGAGGCGCACGATCTTGTGATGTCGGTCTTTGGCGGCATGTCGAAAGGGGAACGCACCCGCATCAAGATCCGCGTCCGTTCGGCCATGGCAGCCCAGGCGCAGGTCGAGGGCCGCTTCCTCGGTGGTCGACCCCCCTACGGCTACCGCCTTGCCGACGCGGGATCGCACCCCAACCCTGCGAAAGCCGCTGACGGCAAGCGGCTTCGGCGTCTCGAGCCCGACTCGGTATCGGCGCCCGTCGTCGAGCGGATCTACCGGGAGTACCTCCACGGTATCGGCATCTTCGCCATTGCCCAGAGGCTTACCGCCGACGACATCCCGAGCCCGGCGGCTGCTGACCCGGCGCGAAACCGACACCGGACGGGCATCGCCTGGTCCAAGAGCGCGGTGCGAGTCATTCTCACCAACCCTCGCTACACCGGGCGGCAGGTGTGGAACAAGCAGCGGAAGCAGGAGTCGTTGGTCGATGTCAACGACGTTGCTCTCGGCCATGCCACTCACCTGGCATGGAACCCGCGCGAGGCGTGGATCTTCTCGGATGAGCAGGCCCATCCTGCGCTCGTCACGACCGAAGACTTCGAACGGGTCAGGTTGCGTCTGGCGTCACGCGGGCCCACCTCCGCTGGCCGGGTCGTAACGCGACGCCGCCACGGCTATGCGCTGCGTGGTTTGGTGTTCTGCGAGGTCTGTGAGCGCCGTATGCAAGGAACGTGGAATAACGGCCGCGCGCACTACCGTTGCCGTTTCCCAGCTGAGTATGCGATTGCTAACAAGATCGACCATCCGGCTGCGGTCTACGTCCGCGAGGACGCGCTGGTGCCGCGTCTCGATCAGTGGTTGGCTGGCGTATTCGCCCCGAACCGGATCGAACAGGCGCTAGCGGCGATGGAGGCGGCGCAGCCCGAGCCGCATCACGGGCAGGATGACGGGGTCAGGAGGGAGATTGCCGAATGTGACCGCAAGCTTGCCCGGCACCGCTCTGCTCTTGAGGCAGGCGCCGACCCCGCTCTTGTCGCGTCGTGGATGGCCGACGTACAGCAGCAGAAGCGCGCCGCGGAGGCCCGCATCGAAGCTGGAGCTGATCGAAGCACGAGACGCATGAGTAGGGCCGAAATCGCTGCGACTGTCGCCGCCTTCGGGGGATTGCTCGGGGTTCTCGACGCCGCCGAGCCTGTCGATAAGGCCGAGGTCTACCGGCAGCTGGGCCTGACCATCACCTATCGCCACGCCGACAAGACTGCGCTGGCTGAAGTAAAGCCAACACCGTCCATGTACGTAGTGGTCGTGTCCGAGGGGGGACTCGGGCACCGAAACGTGGCACACCTGCGCCAGGCAGGTGTTCATGTGATTGACAATAGCTCGATCCGCAGGAGCATCCAGTGGCGACGCGGTACCGCTATGGTGCCTCCGACCAGCGCATTACCGTCTCCCGCTGGTCTGAATTCTGATCTTGAGTGAGGTCGATTATGGATCGGGCGTTTAGCGTAAGGAATCGGGGGTTCAAGTGGGACTTGATCTGAGCCGGACCTCGCGCTGTCGCATGTAGGTGTGGCCTCGCCCCCGGTGAAGCATCCTCCGCTTCCCGACCGACCTTGACCCCTTCACGCACTGGATACCGATACCGGGGCGCAGTGATCCCCGCTGCGTGGCCGGTCACAGGACGAGGACCACACCAGCAGAAACGGGGCTTGTGGAGCGCCCGTTGCTCGGAAACGGGCACGGCGGGTGCGGGAGGCGGCTCGGGGAAACCCACCGGTGGAAATACCGGCAGGGCGCCCCGGGTCGACCTCACTTAGACCCGCCGCTCTGGGTTGATCTTGACCAGCTGCGCGAGCCCGCATCCGCGGATGTGGCGCCCTGGACGGGTGGCACCCTCGTGCACGGTCTGGTTCTCAGCGGCACGGTTCCGGCAGGCGGCCGATGGATCGGACGAGTCGACTTCACCGTGTGCGATCACCACGGCGCAATATGTGGAGCGGATGGATCGGTTGTGGTGCCCGCCGAGGCTCTGAGTGCGCTGGAAGTGCCGCCGCAGCGGTAGCGTGGGGACTTAGCCGAAGGACACCCGATGACCAATTTCGTGCACGACTTAGGCGTTTTCATGATCGTGGTCGGTTCGATGGGGGTCGCCTTCTTCTCGTGGCGCCACTTCCGGCGCCGCGTCCCGCCGACGCCTCCTCCGGACCCGTCCAGCGAGCCGGGGAGCCTCTTCCGTCCGCACAGACCCGACGGGAGAAGGCCGTGAGCGAGATGGTCGTGGCCGACGGACATACCAGTAACCTTTGGTCCGGTCTACCTGCGCTCTATTCGGGATTGTCCCGCACCCGGGCGTAAAGGATGAAATATGCGGGGATCGAAGTGACGAAGGTAACCACCATCAACCAGCTTGTGAGGGGTGGCAATCTTCGGCGTATCCATAGCGCGAGCCTAATGCGCGCCGGTGCAGCGCGGAAGATCACCAATTTGGCGAGTTCAAGAGAAGTGCGGGCGTGCGGTGTAGGGCGCCGGCTTTCGGAGACAGAAAGTAGCTATTCATTCTAAGTGAGCGGAGCCCACGAAGAGCGAGGGCGGTTCGCATTGAGGAGCGTGTGGGTGCCGAGAATGCGGTCACCCTATGCGACCTGCAGGTACTCGTGCAGGAGGCCGCCGAGCCGGTCTTGTCGGAGTATGCGGACGGCCGCCCCGGAACGTGCTGGGATGCCGCCTGCGGGCGGGCGCTGATTCAGTGATCGGTGTGGGCGGTGGGTGTTGAAGTGCTGCGCATACTCGCGCAGCACGACGTCGAGGTGGCGTGGTCCGGTGATCAGGATGTGGTCGAGGCATTCCCGTCGCAGGGTCCCGATGAACCGTTCCGCGATCGCGTTCGCCCGAGGTGCCCGGATCGGGGTACGGATGATCCGGATGTCGGCGCCAGCGAACACGGCGTCGAACGCAGTGGTGAACTTGCTGTCCCGGTCGCGGATCAGGAACCGGAACCGCTCGGCGCGCTCGCCGAGATCCATGAGCAGGTTGCGCGCCTGCTGCGTAACCCAGGCCCCGGTCGGGTGGGCGGTGATTCCGGCGATGTGCACGCGGCGGCGGTCGTGTTCGATCACGACGAGGATGTAGAGGCGGCGCAGGAGCACCATGTCGACGTGGGCGAAGTCGATCGCGAGGATTGCATGGGCCTGCGCGGAGAGGAACTGTCGCCAGGTCGGCCCGGACCGTCGCGGCGCCGGATCGAGCCCCGCGCTCGTGAGGATCTTCCAGACGGTCGAGGCGGCGACGGGATGTCCGAGCCCGATGAGCTCGCCCTGGATCCTTCGGTAGCCCCAGCGGGGATTCTCGGGGCCATCCGCAGCACGAGGGCCCGGATCGGCGGTGCGGTGGTTGGTCGGCCTGGTCGTCGGTGGGGGTAGGTCCAGCGTCGGGCGACGAGTCGGGCGTGCCAACGCAGCAGCGTTCGGGGCGACACCAGCCGCACCCGGCGCAGCGGGACAGGCAGCAGCCTGCTCAGTGTGCTGAGCAGGCTGCGGTCAAGCCACGATAATATCGGGCGAGGGTTGGTGCGGCGTAGCACGGCGACCTCGTGCCGCAGCGTCAGGATCTCGACGTCCTTGGCCGCGTTGGAGCGGGCCAGCAGCGCCAGCCAGCTCAGCACGCGAACGAGCATCAAATACGCGAGTCGCAAGGCCACAGCGAGCGATCATGCTGGACGGGCCCGGGACGGTGATGTTGAGGGTCGAGCCCACGGAAGGCGCTGTTCAGCGACGGTGACACGGTTCTCGGCACTCACACCTTCAGCTGATCCCCGGCGCCGCTTCGGGCGGGTCAGTCGTGGAAGAGCTCGTCGGCGACATCGACCGCGGTCCGGCTCTGCGCGGCCGCGACCTGCTCGATCAACGTGGCCAACCGTGTGGCGAGGTCGGCCGCCAGATCCATCAGACCCTCGGCGCCACCGATCGAGGCCACTCCGGCGACTATCTCTCTTACGGCGGCGTCGCCGACCGGCACGATTTGATCATTTGACTGCACCGTCATGCCACCCCCCCGGAACCGGACGAAACGCTACCTTGCCTGATCGACATGCGGAACCGCCCGGTGCTCACCGCCAGGGGCCTGTCCTCGCCCGTTGCCCAGCGCGCCGCGTCCGCGCCGGGCGTGCCCCCCGGTCAGCGGTTCCTGTCCGTCTGGCCCGGACCGGTCGTCGGGATGGAGCCAGGCCGCGGCCGGGTCGATGGCCTGGCGGTCGGCCTGCAACTGCTCCCAGGGGCGGCGGTCTGTCTGGTTTGGCGCTGCGCTGATCGACTGCACGGACGAGGCCGCGGGGGAAGCGCGGATGGCTCGACGCTACCGCGGGGGCCGACATCGTGGAGGCTGTCGTGACCCTTCACCCAGCGGCCGCGGGCCGTTGGGCCCTATGTGGTCCCGGTCACAACGCGGATCGTCCCCGGATGGCCTGGTTCCTCCGCGCGATCGAGCAGACGGACGGTAGTTGGGCCTGCAAACACGGCCGCACTGTCTTTGATCGGCATGACGGGCTGCCGGAGGCGCTCGAACACCTGCGCGCCATCGCCGAGACGATCCGGCCCGCCGAGCTGTATGTCCACTGGCTGGACGGCGGTATCCACAAGATCGGCCCCGCTTAGTAGTCGACGCCTGAACCACATAGACGTAAGACCGTGTCGTCTCGGCGAGGGGGAAGCGCCGAGCCTCCGTGTTGTCATCTTGTGCGGAGGCCGTGGTGACCCGTCAGTCCCCGTTCGTGATCGAGTTGTCGCCCGAGGACCGTGCGGTGCTGGAGCAGCGATCGCGGGCCTACACCGGCCCATATCACGTCGTGACCCGGGCGAAGATCGTGCTGCTGGCCGCCGCGGGGTGGGAGAACACGGTGATCGCCGACCGGCTCGACGTGCCGGTGCAGCTGGTGTCGAAGTGGCGCAAGCGGTGCTACGAGGAGAGCCGGGTTGCGCGATCGCCCGCGCAGCGATCGCCCGCGGGCCTTTCCCCCGGTGGCCGTGGTGGCGGTCAAGGCGTTGGCGTGTGAGTTGCCCGCCGTGTCCGGGTAGCGCTGTCGCGGTGGAGCGCCCCGGAACTGGCCGTGGAGGCCGTTGGCCGCGGGATCGTGGACGCGATCTCGCCGTCCACGGTGCGCCGCCGGCTGACCGCCGACGCGCTCAAGCCCTGGCGGCATCGATCGTGGATCTTCCCGCGGGATCCCGATTACGCGGCCAAGGTGTGAACGCCCGCCCCCCACGCCCCGCGCCGCGGCCCGGCTGACCCTTTCCCAGCTGCGGGCTGTGCTGCGCCGCGCGGGGCTGCAGCGCGGCCTCGACGTGGAGGCCGAACGGCTCCAGCAGGTGCTGCGCGGCGACTATCTGCACCACCCTGCGCTGGTGGAGGAGGCCTTCGGCCAGCCGGCTCTGGCCCCTGCTCCGACAGCTCGATACCGCCTGCGCCAACGCCGAACAGCTCGCCGCGCTGCTAACGCACAACACTTCGCCCAGCATCCGGACGCGGCCACCATCACCAGTATGCCCGGCCTCGCGGAACTGACCGGCGCCCGGGTGCTGGCCGAGATCGGCGACGACCGCAATCGGTTCGCCGACGCCAGAGGCCTCAAGGCCTACACGGCAGCGCCCCGGTGACCCGGGCCAGTGGCAAGTCCACCGCGGTGCTGCACCGGCGGGTCAAGAACCAACGTCTGGCCTCGGTCGGCTACGTCTGGGCGTTCGCCGCGCTGACCGCCTCACCCGGCGCCCGCGCGCACTACGACCGCCGCAAAGCCGCCGGGACCGCCACGTCGCCGCCCAACGCAACCTGTTCAACCTGCTCCTGGGCTACCTGCACCACTGCCTGCACACCCGCCAGACCTACAACGAGCCCTGAGCCCTGAGCGGAGTACGGCGACCTCGTGGCGCAGAACGAGGAGTTCGATGTCCTGGGACGACGATGCGCGGGGGAGCAGCGTCAGCCAACTCAGTAGGTGGGCTGAAGATCAGGTAAAGCAGGCGTAGCTGCACTGCTGTGATCATGCCCGGCTGCCGATCACCGCTGGCCACAGGCTCAGGCCGACTTCAGGAACCCCCCGCAGCCCATCATCGGCGCCCCCGTCTGGACCCAGTAGTTGTTCGTCATCAACAATGTGATAGCCCCTCCGCCGATTGGAAGGTCGTGACGGGAGAACGAAGGTGTCGCCCATGGCCATGACCCCGAATACCCCTTCTCGTTCTCGCGGGCTCGCCCCCCAAGGACGCACCGCACGCATCGTCGACACAACCGCGGTTGCTGCTACCTCGGCCTTCGCCGGTGGCGCCCTCGTCAGCCAGACCGTGATCGTCCCGGGCTGGCGGGCTATGGATCCGGTCGCGTTCCTGGGTCTTGTCGCGACCTATGGACCCGTCACCGGAGCGACGGTGTTTCCGTTCGAGCTCGCTTCGGTAGTGCTGCTGGCTACCACCACGTACTCGGCGGTCACAAGTCACCGGCCAGGCCGTCTTCTTTGGGCTCTGGCAATGTCGGGCATGGTCGGGACGCTGGTGCTCCTGATCTACTTCGTTCCGACGAACCTCGGAATGCTCGACCCCGGCTTCCCGCCCGGGGCCGTCCCCCCCGAGCTGACCACCTGGTATCGCTGGAATTGGGTACGTACCGGCCTGGGCGTCGCATCGGCCGGGCTGGCATGCATCGCGCTCACCGTCAGCCGCCGCGGCGAGGATGGCGCGCGGTCGTGACGGGGAGGGTTGCACATCGCAGCCCGCTGATGATCGAGCAGGGTCGCGGGCGGCGCGATCGTGCTCGCCCGCAGGCCAGCCCCTGCCGCGCCGCCACCTTGAGCACCTCCAACTCCTCATCGTCGTGCGCCGATCCCAGCTGCTCGATCGTGCGCGCCCCACGCCGCGAGCCGTGCCACGATCTGCACCGCCCGCGGCCCCGAAGCGGTCTTCACCGTGCGCACGTACGCCACGCCGCCCGACCCTACGACCCCAAGATCAGAGACGTCGGCCGAGTTCTGGAACCGACAGCGGTGATACGCAGGGGTCGGATACGTCCGGGCAACTCTCTTCGATGAACGCCCGGTTCTGCTGGGCTCTCCC
This sequence comes from uncultured Actinomycetota bacterium, assembly GCA_963739465.1. Taxonomy (GTDB): domain Bacteria; phylum Actinomycetota; class Actinomycetes; order Mycobacteriales; family Pseudonocardiaceae; genus Pseudonocardia. The sequence continues at coordinate 206,518 of CAVUAS010000012.1, read as the reverse complement.
GAGTCCGGACAGTTTCGTAAGCACTTCGCCTGGGCGCCGCCGCGATGACCGAATACGGCGACCGTCGCACGTCACATGGCAAAATGTCCGCTGACCGATGCCGCGAAGGCTTGGCGCTTGGGTGTGTCTCGCGAACGGTGTTTCCGGCGTTCGGTATCTCGCCGGCCCAGGACGAATTCTGTACACCGCGCTGACTGCCGGCGGGGCGGCGCGGGGAACCGCGGTCTGGTGGGCTTGGCTTTAGGTGACGGTGAATTCGGTCTGCAGTCCTTGCAGGTAGTGCGGATTGCCGTTGGCGGGCGCGTCGAGGCGGGCGGTGCCCTGGGTGAGGAAGTCGCCGGCGCCGTAGCGGCCCGGGGTGAGTCGGAGGAACACGGTGGCGACCTGGCCGGGGTCGACTTCCACCGAGCCCTGCGCGGTGGCCGCCTGTGTCCGCTGTTCGGGGGGCAGCTGGAGCAGCACGGTGAACGGTTCGGTGACGCCGTCGTTGATCCGAACGATCAGCACCTGGTGGGCTTCGCGGCCCTGGTTGTCGAGCGTGATCCCCACCGGACCGGACCCGATGGTGGCGGGGATTCCCTGGTAGGCATGGTCGGTGGCGGTGATCTGGAGGTGCGGGTAGCCGCAGGAGCGCAGCATGTATTGGTCGATGTTGCGGTCGGCGGTCTGCAGGTCGGCGGAGGTGAGGGTGGCGGGGTCGCCGGTGGCGGCTCCGTGCTGGGCCAGGGCGAGGAGTTTCTCCACGTCGGCGTTGATCGGCTCGGGGGCGGGTTGCATCGAGGCCAGGATCGGTTGTTGGGCGGTCCAGAAGTCCTTGACGATGGTCTGGATCTGCTCGGGAGCGCCCGCTCCCAGCTCGGCGTTCAGCAGCACCTTTGCGGCGGCCGCGTCGGAGTCGACCCACGCCGAACACACGGCTGCGGTTCTGTCCGAACCCGTCGGGGAGGCGGCGACGGTTGACGCAGAGGGCGGGGCGGACGGCGGCGAGGCCGCGGTGGCCGAACCCGCTGCCCCGCTGCAGGCCGTGGTGGCGGCCAGCATGACGAGCAGCGTCCCGATGTGGCGCCGGGCAAGGTCGCGTAAGTGCCGGAAGGCCACCGACTCCCCCTCATCGCCGTCAGCGGCTCGACCGGTCCAAGGCTAGCGCGTTTCGATCCCCGGCGGCGGTGACGAGGACGGCGGCCAGGCGGCGGCCAGGAGGTTGGCGCAGGTGCGCTCGCGTCGCCTGCACAACTACCCCGTAGCGCCGCCGGCGCGCCCGCGAATCCCGGCGTCGGACACCGCGTCCCCGGAGGACCGCGACCTCGCGCAACGGGTGGGCGAGGTGATGCCGGCGTTGTTGCCACGGCGGGCCCGTCCCGGCAACAAGGACACGGTCACCCGGCGACGGGGCATCGGCTCGGCTCCGGCGCTGGGCCTGTCCCTGAAATCCGCGAAGTGCTGCGCGTCCGCGATCGTCAGCGCCCGCCGTGCCGCCACCCCAGCACCTCGTTACCGCGAATCACCGCCTGGCCCCAGCTCTACCTGCCCGCGGGGGAGGACCGAGTTTGCGGTCGACACCCTCCCGTGTTCAGCGCGTCCAGCCCCTTCCACCCGCCGCGACGGTCTGCGCCGCGGGGATGCTGCTGAGCGCGTCGGCCCGCAGGGACGGTGAAGCCGCCGTCGCCGGGGGTCCGCGGCCGGTTAGAGGCGGGCTCAACCGGCGTGGACGCAGCCTTCGGATACGCCTGCGACGGCGACGCCGCCTCTAGCTGGACGCGCCGGACTTGCGCGAGAGATCTGCAGCGTCAGTGAGGTTCGGATGAGACGGGCAAGCTGGATCGACGCGACGGCCACCGGCAGGCCGGCGCCGTGTCGCACGTTGGAGATGCAGTTTCGTCGGGAGTCGGCTGATCCGGGTCGGGGCGCGTAGGTGGTGTAGGCGCCCAGGCTGTTCGCGGAGCTCAGACCGGGCCGTTCGCCGATCAGCACGACGACGAGCCGGGCGCCGGTGAGCAGGGCTATCTCGTCCCCGATGGCGACCCGGGCCTGTTGTGCCAGGACCGGCGTCCCGACGGTTGTGTCGGCAGGTGGGCGAGCGTGCCTGCCAGGAGCGCCGCGCCGTGCTCGTGGACGGCTCGTGCCGAGAGTCCGTCAGCGAGGACGAAGGTCACATCACAGCGGTCCGGGCCCAGCGTCGACCGACCTGCCGATCACCGAACACGCCACCGATACCCACGGCGTCACCCTGGTCAACTTCGGACTGTTCGACCTGCTCGGGCTGCAGCTCTCGCCCCGGATCCGCGTGTCAACCTCGTTCGGGGAGCGCCCCACGAGCCTTCACCACCCGCCGGATCCGCGCGCTCGGCCCTCGCAGCCGAGTGTCCCCCATCGGGCGCTGAACAGCGCAAACGGGTCTGCGCGCCGCCCGGCAAGCATACGGGCCCGGTGGCCCTTGTCAGCGGGGGAGCGAAGGGGTAAACCGGGTGTACGGGAATACCGGCAGGCCAAGGCCGAATCGGCAGAGAAGGTTCGTCCTCCCGGTCGGCGATCCCCGACTTGAGTATCGGGCACCCACGCGAAGCACGCCGCGAAAAGGCTGCGGGCCCGTGGGTCTGCGTCAGCAGCCGATGATCGTCTCCTGACGCCGAGACCGTTTCAGCATGGCGCCCGTTCTTGCACGCCTGGTAACCCGATCTCAAGTTCTCGGAGGTCGCCCCGCGCCACACGCGGGGTGACATCCGATTCATTTGGTGAGCAAGACGTTAGCGGTGCCCTAGTGTCGCGTGTCGTAAATGACTTTACGATGCCGGGGCTGAGACAATGGCGTATGCCGATTGCTGCTCGTCTGGAGGTTCGGGGCAAGGACAAGTCGACGCTGCGGTCCTGGGTGCGTGCCTCGGGTATTCGGGCCGGGCTGGCGCAGCGGGCGCGGATCGTGCTGCTGGCCGGCGAGGGCCACTCGAACACCGAGATCGCGACCCGGGTCGGGGTGTCGCCGCCCGACGGTGATCCACTGGCGGGATCGCTACGCGGAGGGCGGGCTGCGCGCGCTGGAGGACCGCAAGCGTTCGGGTCGGCCGCGGCGGGTCGACGAGGCCGAGGTGGTGGCGGCGACGTTGACCCCGCCGCCGCAGCGGCTCGGGGTGACGCACTGGTCGAGCCGGCTGCTGGCCGCGGAGTTGGGGCTCGGCTTCGCCACGGTGGCGCGGATCTGGCGCAACTGGGACCTGCAGCCCTGGCGGGTCGAGACGTTCAAGTTCTCCACCGATCCGGAGCTCGAGGCCAAGGTCCGCGACGTGGTCGGGCTGTATGTGCACCCGCCGGAGAACGCCGTGGTGCTCTGCATCGACGAGAAGTCCCAGGTCCAGGCCCTGCAGCGGACCGCGCCGATCCTGCCGATGCGTCCCGGGCTGCCGGAGAAGGCCACCCACGACTACATCCGCCACGGCACCACCACGCTGTTCGCCGCCCTCGAGGTGGCCACCGGCAAGGTCGTCGACGCCTGCCTGCCCCGGCACCGCCACCAGGAGTTCCTGCGCTTCCTCAAGCAGGTGGCCAAGGCCTACCCGCGGCGGAAGCTGCACATCGTCTGCGACAACTACGCCACCCACAAACACCCCCGGGTGAAGGCCTGGCTGGCCCGCAACCCGCGGATCACGCTGCACTTCACCCCGACCTCGGGATCCTGGTTGAACCTGGTGGAGATCTTCTTCGGGATCATCACCCGCCAGGCCATCCGCCGCGGCAGCTTCGACTCCGTCCGCGACCTCGTCGATGCCATCCGCCGCTTCATCGACGGCTGGAACGAGCGCTGCGAACCGTTCATCTGGACCAAGGACGCCGATACCATCCTGACCAAAGCGAAGCGTAAAACTACTTCCGACACGCGACACTAGCGGCTGGGGTCGTGATGGGTGCGGGTGTTCGTGGCGCCCGTCGCTGGCTGGAGCTCTTCGGCACGTATTCGGCGCGGAGACGTTCCGCCCGGACGTCGGTTCCGCACTTCGGCCCGCCCCTGGCCGTTTCTGCAGCAGTTCTGTCGCGCGGTCGTCGCGATCAGATCGGACGACCTCAACCTCGCGGTCGACGAGGCGGCCTGTGGGGTTCCAAAACTCGGGGCAGGGTCGCTGAGCAGCGGCAATCGGCGGGTGGGCATGATCCCAACGTGTCGTTGCGGTTGCTGTACTTGATCTTCAGGTATGTGCTCGGGCTGGTCCTGCTGCTGAGTCGCTCGTCCTCCACGAAGGACGTCGAGCTCCTCGTGCTGCGCCATGAGGTCGCGGTGCTCCGTCGCACCAACCTGAAACCACGGCTGGACTGGGCGGACCGGGTCGTGTTCGCCGCCCTCGTCCGGCGGCTGCCCCGAATGTTGCGTTGCCATCATCTGGTCACCCCCGACACGATCTTGCGCTGGCATCGCCGCCTCGTCCGCCGACGATGGACCTACCCCCACCGGACCGGACGGCCGCCGATCGAGGACAGCTTCGTCGCCTTGGTGGTGCGGATGGCGCAGGAGAACCCGCGGTGGGGGTACATGCGGATCCAGGGTGAGTTGCTCAAGCTCGGCCACCGCATTGGCGCCTCGACCATCCGGCGCATCCTCAAACACCACCGGATCCCACCGGCCCCGGTCCGGCACACCGACACCAGCTGGCGGCAGTTCCTGCGCACCCAGGCCGCCAGCATGCTCGCCGTCGACTTCTTCCACGTCGACTGCGCGCTGACCCTGCGGCGGCTCTACGTCCTGTTCGCACTCGAGGTCGGCGACCGCTACCTGCACGTGCTGGGCGTCACTGGACATCCCGACGGGCCCTGGACCACCCAGCAGGCCCGCAACCTCATCATGGACCTCGGTGACCATGCCGCCCGGTTTCGGTTCCTCGTCCGCGACCGGGCCGGACAGTTCACGGCATCGTTCGACGCGGTCCTGGCGAACGCCGGCATCGAGGTGGTCAAGATCCCGCCGCGGTGTCCGCGCGCGAACTGCTTCGCCGAACGCTTCGTCTTGACCGTCCGAACCGAGGTCACCGACCGGATGCTGATCTTCGGGGAGCGACATCTGCGCCGGGTGCTTGCCGGGTACGCCGACCACTACAACGCTCGGCGGCCGCATCGGGCGCTGCAGTTGCGGCCGCCGCGCTCAACATGGCCGGTCCCCGAGCCGGTTGATGGGAGGATACGGCGTCGACCGATCCTGGGCGGCCTCATCAACGAGTACGAGACAGCCGCCTGAAGCCGCTGGTCAGGCACCATGGCTGCGTTCTGGAACCCGACACGATCTCCGAGCAGGGGGACCTCACGGATGATGGTTGGCCGACTCAAGGATTGCCATGGTCAAGAACACGTCCGAGACGGTGTCGCCGAGGTAGCCGCCGGACCAGCCATCTCTATGGCTGATCGTCGGGCCACTCCCGGGCGAGAGCTAGCATCGCCGCCTGCCGGACGTACTCGTGGGTGTCGTTGGTGGCGCGGTCGGTGAGAAGGGTGCGAGTTTGCTCGTCGGGCCAGCCCTGGGCGAGGGCCTGCAGCGCCGCCTCGCGCACGTTCCATTGATCGTCGGTGGTGGTGCGGTCGGTGAGCAGGGTGCGGGTCTGCTCGTCGGGCCAGTCGTGGGCGAGGCCCTGCATCGCGGCCTGCCGCACGATTCCATGGGTGTCCGCAGTGACGCGGTCGGCTAGCAGGGTGCGGGTTTGCTCGTCGGCCCAGCCCTGGACGAGAGCCTGCGTCGCCGCCCGACGCACGTCCTCGTCCGTGTCGGTGGTGGCGCGGTCGATGAGCAGGGTGCGGGTCTGCTCGTCGGCCCAGCCCTGGACGAGAGCCTGCGTCGCCGCCCGACGCACGTTCCCGTGATCGTCGGTGGTGGCCCGGTCAGTGAGCGAGGTGCGGGTTTGCTCGTCGGGCCAGCCCTGGCCGAGGGCCTGTATCGCCGCCCGACGCACGTTCCCGTGATCGTCGGTGGTGGCCCGGTCGGTGAGAAGGGTGCGGGTTTGCTCGTCGGGCCAGCCCTGGGCGAGGGCCTGTATCGCCGCCTCGCGGACGTTCCCGTCGTCGTCTGTGGTGGCCCGGTCGGTGAGAAGGGTGCGGGTTTGCTCGTCGGGCCAGCTCTCGGCGAGGGCCTGCATCGCCGCCTCGCGGACGTACTCGTGGGTGTCGGTGGTGGCGTGGTAGGTGAGCAGGGTGCGAGTCTGCTCGTCGGGCCAGACCTGGGCGAGGGCATGTACCCCAGCCTGCCGCACGTTCCATTGGTCGTCTGCGGCGTGGTCGGTGAGCAGGGTGCGGGTTTGCTCGTCGGGCCACACCTGCGCGAGCGCCTGCATCGCCGCCTCGCGCACGTTCCCGTGGGTGTCGGTGGTGGCGTGGTCGGTGAGCAGGGTGCGGGTCTGCTCGTCGGGCCAGCCCTGGGCGAGGGCCTGCAGCGCCGCCCGTCGGACAGTCCACTGGTCGTCGATGGTGGTGTGGTCGGTGAGCAGGGTGCGGGTCTGCTCGTCGGGCCAGCCCTGGGCGAGGGCCTGCAGCGCCGCCCGTCGGACATTCCCGTGGTCGTCGGTGGTGGCGTGGTCGGTGAGCAGGGTGTGGGTCTGCTCGTCGGGCCACACCTGCGCGAGCGCCTGCAGCGCCGCCTGCCGCACGTCCTCGTGGTCGTCGGTGGTGGCGTGGTCGGTGAGCGAGGCGCGGGTTCGTTCGTCGGGCCAGCCCTGGGCGAGGGCCTGGATCGCCGCCCCGCGGACGTTCCCGTGGGTGTCGGTGTTGGCGCGGTTGGTGAGCAGGGTGCGGGTCTGCTCGTCGGTCCAGCCCTGGGTGAGGGCTTGCAACGCCGCCCGACGCACGTCCTCGTCGGGGTCGGTGGTGGTGCGGTTGGTGAGCAGGGTGCGGGTCTGCTCGTCGGTCCAGCCCTCGGTGAGAGCATGCATCGCCGCCCGACGGACATTCCCGTGGTCGTCGGTGGTGGCGTGGCCGGTGAGCAGGGTGCGGGTCTGCTCGTCGGGCCAGCCCTGGGCGAGAGCCTGCACGGCAATCAGCCGATTCGACCAGGATGGGCTGGTGAGCAGTTGCCCCCTGAGGTGCTCGCTCTCGGCCCGGTCGCCGGCGAACAAGGCAGCGACGATCCCGCCGACGGTCTCGGCCAGTCCGCGAGCAGTAGTGACGTCTTCGGTCAATAGCGGCGTTCGGCGATACCAAACGCGGAAGATCTCCCGCGCGGGAAAACCGACCCCAAGCTCACGCATCAGGGCGGGAACGCCCTTGAGCTCGCGCATCTCCGGCTGCACTGAGTAGCGATTGATGCTCGCGGTAGCAATGGCACCTGCGAGCTGCGCGGTGAGAGCAGCGGTGAGAGCCCTGCATTGATGCTGCAGATGGTTGATGCGGCGGGCCTCAGTGACACAGCGCAGCGCTAGGACCAACAGCCGTGCGCCCCGGACCGGGTTTAATCGGGCGGCGGGTGTGTTCGCCCGAATGACCAGCTCATCGATGACCGGGCAGAGGAAGCGTTCGCTGATCATACCTGCGGTCAGTAGTAGGACTTCCTGCCACACCGGGTCCTCCGCGTGCACCCCGAACACCTGGTGGACGAGGTCCACCGCGCTGAGGGTGTGCTCGTGGTTTAGCCGATGAACAATTTCGTCGGCGCAGCAGTACTCCAAGAGCGCCCGATGCACGAACCCGTACAGGCCGGGCCCGAAGCGGGACAAGATGAAGTTGCGATCCCGGAACTGCTCCAACATCGCCTTCGCCACCATCCGCGCCTGGTCGGGCGGGTTCTGGTAACGCTCCCGCAGGTAGCCCTCGAACTCGGCTAACAATTCGGTGCGTGTAAGCCGATTTCCGGCAATCCCTTCGCGGCCTTCCTGCATCTGGTGGGCGACACGACGCAGCAGCTCGCGCTTGTCCTCCTCGTCGATGTAATCCATCGCCACCCGGCTGATGCGCACTGCCTTGTTCAGGTCCCAATACTGGGTGAGGACCTCTACGGCGTGCTGGTAGACCCGATGGCGTTCCTTGGGCAGCTCACGGCGGCGGCCGATCACAGCCAAGATCGTCAATAACATCGGGTTGCCCGCCAGATCCCGAATCGCTGGCGAATTGTCGATCGCGGCCAGCAAGCGAGTGGTGCGCTGGTCAGCCTCGTAGGGATGGGTGGTGTAGGCCTGCCGATACCAGCGGTGGACAAACTCATCGATCTGGTCGAGGTCGAGATCTTGTAGGGTGTAAATCCCGAACCCGGCCCCGTCCCAGACGGCCCGCTGGTAGCCGACGACACGCGAGGAGACAATCACGCGCACCGTCGGGTAGGTGGCTGCGAAGGCGGCGATGCGCCGCGCGGTATCTGCCCGCTGGACTGGGTCGAAAAGCTCGTCGAGGCCGTCGAACATCACCACCGCACGCCCGTCACCGTGCAGGTAGGCGTCCAACGCGTCGCGGGGGAGCCCGGAACCGTACTGGACGTGTAGCCAATCCAGATGGTCCAGCACGGTAGCGTCTGCCCAACGTCCACGCCGCCAGCCGGGTTCGGCGTAGCCGCGTAGCTCGACCAGCACTGGCAGCCAGCCTGCCAACCGGCCACCCACTGCTGGGCTGACTTCCGGCTCGTCCGGAGCGGCAGCCGTGAGCGTCAGGGTGAGGTAGCGCAGAAGCGTCGACTTGCCAGCGCCAGGATCCCCGAGCAGCACCAGCAGTCGCTGCCCCGGGTCGGCTACCACCTCCATTACCGGCCGCGGCTCGGTGGCGGCGTGGCGGGCTCGGGCCTGCGCCAACATCTCGCGATCTAGTTCTTCGGGCAGATCGCCCGGGTCGACGTCTCCGGATTCGAGTAAGCGCCGTCGGACGTCGCGTGGCAGCTCCACGGCTGGCGGATCGGCCCGGACGTGTTGGGGGACGAACACCTGCGTCACGGCCACCGGCTGCTCCTCGGCGCCGTCTGGAACCAGCGTCGAAAGCTCCAACAGACGGTACAGACTTGTCAGGGCGACCTCATACCGCGCCCGTAACTCCGCACTCAGATCAACGCTCGATCCGCGGGTTTTCGGCTGACGCTCGCCTGGTTTCACTCTGAGTGTCGTCAAGGCATGCAGCAGTGCTGTCTCCAGCTCACCAGGGCTGGTGACCGTCGCGATAGTCGGGCCGCTACCCGCCAGCCGCTTCCGAAAGGCGTCCTGGCGGTTGCCGTACTGCGGATCACGCGTCATCCATGCCGGGCCTTCGGTGTCCTCACCAAGGACGAACACCAGCCGAGGAACACCCGTCTCTGTAGCGAGGTTGAACTCCAGCTCGGTATAGGACAATGCCGTATTATTTCGCACCGGCGACCCGTAGCGGAAACCGGCGATCAGCACGAAGACATCCGCCCCGGCTAACGCGTCACGACATACCTCGGCGGGCAGCTCGTCCCGCGCCGCGAAGTACTCCATATCTGTGACCGCGTCGCCCGCGCGACTCACCGCGGACTCCGCCGCCGCCACGAACGACCGCTTCACCGGGAACCGCCGCAACTCCGACGTGTGCGACAAGAACACGCGGCGAGGCGGCGGACGGTCACCAGGCATGCCGCACAGCATGCCCCAGAGGCCAACGACGAGCACCACGATCGACATGACCGGGCGTCGGTTGCTCACGCTGCGCGGATCCCGACGCGCGACGCACTGGTACGACCCGGTCGGATCCCCTGCGCAGGTGCACGTGGTCCAAACTGGCAGGAGCGTATGTGAGACGTGCGCAGACGGATCGAAATAGTCGTGCGGTCCACCGATATCAAACGCCAGGTGGCCCATCGAGGACCGGGCAGCCTCGACGTCATCGAGCAGCCCGCAGCGCCGCGTCGGCCCGCGACTCAATACGATCCTGGTCAACATGGCAGGTGGGCGTCGATACCGCAGACCGGCGAGAACCGTGGTCCGATCATCGTCCTCGGCCACGGAGGGAGCGCAGGATCTCCGCGCCAGAGTGCCGAAATCGCACAGTAGGCTCATCTACCAGCGCAAACAGCTGCTGCCAGAGGAGGCCCAGACTATGGCTCTAGGCGCTTACGAAACGCCGATCGACAAGATGTTGTCTATGCGGCGGCTTGGATGCCCAGGTGCTGGAAGAGCGTTTGCATGTCGATGCGGATCTTCTCGTAGTCACGGTCGACGCTGGTCCAGGTGATGGGTTTGCGTCCCATCCGGGGGCTGCGGATGCCGGCGAGGATGGGGCCGATGACGTGCTCGCGGAGGGTGAGCAGGGCGGCGATGGTGCCCGCGGTGCGCGGGTCGAGGTGGTAGCTGTGGGTCCGTCCGGGTTTGGTGACCAGCTGTTTGCCGCGGAGTTTGCGGAGATCGTAGGCGGCTTGCCGGATCGTGTAGCCGGTGTTGCCGGTCATCGCGTGGACCTTGGCGGTGAACGCGGCGACGGTGAACCCATCGGATGTCGCTGAGAGGGCGAGGACCGCGGCGAGCGCGCCGCGGATGCGGGGCTTGTTGAGGTCGACCCCGCCGACGCGGGTGGCGCCGAGCTGGGCCGGTGCCGGGAGTCGATCGAGCAGACCGTCGGCGATGAACGTGGTGTCGACGCAGTCCAGGGTGGTGATGAAGCGGTCGACCATGCCGGCGAGTCGGGCGATGATGTGCGGGAAGTTGTCCAGGACACGCCCGCAGCGCAACGCCTTGGTGTTGTGCACGATCGCTTCGAAGCGCAGCACGTGTTCGCCTTTGGTGTAGGCCTTCAACGTCAAGTTCCCGAAGTGGAGCTTGAACAGGGTCAGGTCGAACCGAGGTGTCTCGATCACGGCGGCAAGCTTAAGTGACAGGTCGGGGGTGCCGTTGCGGCCGGGGCGTTGTTTGGCGCCGAACAGGGTCCGCAGGATCGGCACGTCCAGCCGGGAGCGGGTGCGGTCGACGATCCGGTCGAACACGCGGTCCATCTGGGCGCCGATGGTGAACATCAGGTTGCGGCTGTACTCGGCCTGGTAGACCGAGTAGCCGTAGCCGAACCCGCTAGCGTGCCTGCTCGGCCAGGTCCAGCCCGAAGCACAGGCAGGCGGTGTAGATCCACCGGTCGATGACCTGGGCCAGTCGCCCTATCGTCGCGGGCTGCGACAAGGTGTCTGCGATCTGGGCCAGGCCGGCGGGGTCGGCGATGCGGGTGAAGCAGTTGCCCTCCTTGACGTAGCCGAGGCCGCCCGCGCGGGCTGCGGCGGCGACGTACTCGTGGCCGTTGAGGATGACCTGCGCCCCGAACGGTGGATGCCCGGACATCTTGATGGTCATATGCCCCCACTCCGGGTCCAGGATGTGGAAGGAGTAGTGGTTGACGAAGGCCCGCTTCTTGACCAGGTTGCACAGCACCCCGCCGGTCGAGCGGGTGACCTCCCAGACCGGGGCCACCGCGCGCGCCACGAAGATCAGGAACACCCCGCGATCCACCCGGTGGGTGGCCAGGTACTCCTCGGCGATCTCGTGCTTGCGTTCCCCGCGCTTGCAGTCGATCACCGGGATGTCGTGCGCGGCGGCCGCTGCGCGGACCCGGCGGGCGAATCGCCCGGCCATCCGCATCAGGTGCGCATTGTCCAGCTGCGCATCGTCACCATGCAGGCGTCGCCACCAGGTGCGGAACCCGCCCGGGTTGTGACCCAACGGGTAGTAGGCGTTGAGCACGATCCGGTCCACGCAGTCGTAGCTGCCGTAGAGCAGATCGCCGTAGCGCGCACTGAACCCATCGCTGAACCCGTCGGCCACCTCGGCAGGTTCCCATCAGCTGCCCCGCCAGGGGCCATCCGTTCCGGGCAGCGTCCCGGAACGGAACTGGTGCTCTTGGCCTACGGCGGACAGCTTGAGGAGATGCCGATCCGATCCGGCAGTTCCGACGGTGAGTTCCGTACGCTCGTCGGCGTGTACCGGGACGGGATGTGGCCCGAGGAGCGCTCCGGTCCGGTGACTGCCTCCGCGAGGGCGCAGCGCATCGTTGGGTTTCTGCAGGCGCCCTCCGCCGCGGCGCGCCGGACCACGGAGATTGCGGTGAACGGGGCATGACCCCGTCGTTTCGGGTCTCCATTACCGGGCCCAGCCGGGTGGGCAAGACCACCCTGCTCACCGCGGTACTAAACGCCACCGACACCCTACTCGAGGGTACTCCGGTGTCAGTGAAGATGGATGATCCCACGCGCAGCCGGGTCCGCAAGCAGCAGATGAATCTGCGACGGGCGATCGAGGTGGGCGAGTTCGACGCCGCTGCACTAGGCGGCGACCGGACTGTGAGCCGCTATCGGGTGGCCCTGCAGGCCGACGGCGACGAGTCGATCGAGATCCCCTTCGAGCTCTTGGACTACCCCGGAGCCTGGCTGGATCCGGAGGTCCGCGGGCTGAGTCGAGAGGCCATGCAGGCCTGGCCCGACTACCTCAACCACGTCCGCCACAGCGTCATGTTGCTGGTCCCGATCGACGCCGCCGTGCTCATGGAGGCTGTACTGCCGCGGCAACGCGCCGCTGTCACCGAGTTGCTCGCGCTCCTGGATGTGGAGGAGATGGGCCGTATCTGGGGAAAGGGTCGCATGGTGCAGCACAGACCGGAGCCGGCGGTCGTCGTCCTGGCACCCCTGAAGTGCGAGAAGTACTTTGGCGACAACGGCGGCCACGGACACGACGAGGCGCGACTGCGGGAGGAGGTGAAGGAGCGCTACGGCCGCCTACTTGAGATCATCGCCGCGGAGACTCAGTCACGCGCTGATCCGGTGCGGGTGGTTTATGCGCCCATCGACACCTACGGCTGCGTCGAGCTAATTGAAGCCCGTTGGCAGGATGTATCTGGCGAGGATCTGCCCGACTTCATCGCGCGCTATCGCTTCCGCGGCGAGCCGCCGCGCATCAGCGTCCGCGCGGCGGGCACGGTGATGCAGGAGCTCGCGCGGGTGGTGCTCATAGGCCAGGAGGCCGCGGAAGCGGCGCTGCAGCGGACGGCACAGCGCCGCTATGACAGTGCCGTCGCGCGCAATGCGGAAGCCAAAGGCTATTGGGGCACGATCGAGTACTTCCTGAGCGGGGAATCACGTGAGGTCAACGAAGAAATCCGCACGACCGGGGCGGAGCGGGCACGCCTCAGCCTGCGCCGCGCCCAGCTGACCGATGCCACCAAGAAGCTCGTGAACGCTCACTACGATCCTCGGGTCGAAGTCTGGAGTAGCGACGGCGGACAATGACCGGGTATTTCATGACTGAGGAAGACGTCGTAGGAGCGGCCGCGGGTCGGCTTGTGGTGCAACCTCCCCGACCTCCCGGCGGGGTGCTGTGTACGAGTACCCAAACATCGTAGGCCGACTGATACCGGGACGATCGGCAAGTCGCGATCCACTGACGTCGAGAGTCCACGCGGGACTCGTGTCGGTGAGCTGAGGTCCACGTGTTGGAGGCCAGTGGCGGCGGCAATGCGTGTAGTCGAGAGTGTTCTCGGGACTGCCGCCGCCCTGGCCGCATGCCGGGGAGGGCACCAACCTGCGCAAGATCGTGCTCGCGCGGGGCCGCATGCCGGGGAGGGCACCAACCTGCGCAAGATCGTGCTCGCGCGGGGCCGCATGCCGGGGAGGGCACCAACCTGCGCAAGATCGTGCTCGCGCGGGGCCGCATGCCGGGGAGGGCACCAACCTGCGCAAGATCGTGCTCGCGCGGGGCCGCATGCCGGGGAGGGCACCAACCTGCGCAAGATCGTGCTCGCGCGGGGCCGCATGCCGGGGAGGGCACCAACCTGCGCAAGATCGTGCTCGCGCGGGGCCGCATGCCGGGGAGGGCACCAACCTGCGCAAGATCGTGCTCGCGCGGGGCCGCATGCCGGGGAGGGCACCAACCTGCGCAAGATCGTGCTCGCGCGGGGCCGCATGCCGGGCGGGGCACTATAAGGATGGGACCTGCCGCGACGTGCGGCAACGTCACGTGGGCTTCGGCGGTTCGGATACCATCACCCTTCGGTGATATGGGTTGCTCGTGCTCGTCTTGATCATCGTCCTTTGGTCGCGACCGCGAGGTGGGAGCTGTTCTGCTGTTCACCAATCGCTGCGGGCGGCTCGGGCGACGAGCTGCGTGCGTTGCGTTGTGCCCGTCTTGGACAGGAGGTGCTCGATGTGCTTCTCGACCGTCCGGACGGACAGGACGAGACGTTGGGCAATCTCGCGGTTGGTCAGTCCGTCGGCGAGGAGTTGCAGGACCTCCATTTCACGTCCGGTGATGTTGTAGCCGGTGAGCGCGGCAGGTACCGGTGGTCCCGGTGTACGGCGGGGCACGGGTTCGCCGGTACGGCGGAGCAGGCCTCGGCATGCTGTCGCGACGGTGGTGTGTCCGTTGTCGCGGAAGTGTGCTTCGTCCTCGTGTAGCCAGCGTCGGGGGTCTCCCCAGCCGTCGTGGATGGCGGCTTCCGCGACGTGGCGGCGTGCGAGATGCCGGAAGTGGGGCATCGGCGCGGGGTGGGTCATGGCGCCCTCGGCGGCTGCGAACGCCGCCTGGGCGTCGTCGGGTCGGCCCTGTCGGCCTAGTGAGATGGCCTCGGCGTAGCCGAGGTAGCCGGTGGTCCATCGCGATAGCCGAATTCCGGGTAGGTCGGTGACGTGGTCGAGTGCGTCGTCGCCACGTTCGATCGTGGCGAGGAGTGTCCACAGCGCCAGCGGGGGGCCGGACGTGGTTTCCAGGCGGGTCCGGTAGCTGTCCATGCTGGGGTCGAGGGCGGCGAGGGCGGCTCGACGGTCCTCCGCGAGGAGCAGGCGGGTTGCGTGGACGTGGTTGACGGCGGCGTGGACGTGGGGGTCGCCGTCGGACGCGGCCAGCGCGTCGTCGCAGAGTCCGTCGCAGCGGCGTAGGTGTTTCGCTGCGAGGAGGGCTTGGATGGTGAGGACCATGGGTAACAGGGGCAGTTGCAGCGATCGGCACAGGTGCTCGCAGTCGTCGAGCAGTGTCGACGCCGCGTCGTCCTCGTCGCGCCAGCAGTGCATGAGGGCCCGGTGGAAGTCGGAGAAGGCCACCAGGTTGACGGCGCCGCTGCGCCTCGCCTCGGCGCCTGCTCTCACGGCTGTGCCGGGATCCAGGCTCCAGAGCAGGTCCACGGTCGAGAGCTCGTGCAGCGCGCGCAACTGCCAGATCGGTAGGTCGTGCTGCTCGGCGGTGCGCAGCGCCTGGCTGAACAGGTCCTCTGCTGCGGACAGATCGTGGCGCCGGGCAAGCCGTCCGAGCAGTTCGAGGGCTTCGCAAGCCAGGTTCCACGGCCCGGCACGTGCGGTGGATGTCAGCACAGCGCGGGCGAAGTCCTCGGCTCGGCCGAACTCCTCGCGACCGAACGCGATCACGGCGTCGACCTGGTCGGCTTCCGGGCGTAGCGACGGATCGGGGAGTGCCGCCCGGGCGGCGGCGGTTTCGTGTGCGGCGTCGGTCCAGCGGCCGACGGCCGACCAGGCTCGCGCCAGCCGCAACCGCGCCGCAGCGACCCTGACGCTGCCATCCGTGAGCCTGCCCAGTCCCTCCAGCAGGGTGGCGGTGACGGTGGCGCCTTCGATTGGGCGCCCTTGCTGGATGAGCACGTCGGCGAGCAACTCGTCGGTCTCGACGATCTGCGCCGCGTCGACGGCGAGCGACCTGGCGCGCTGCAGCGTGGCTTCGGCGGTGGCGAGGGAACCCCGCTTGAGGTCGACGCGGGCGCCTGTGTGCAGCAGCGTGACCGCAGCCTCAGCTTCTCCGGCGAGGGCGGCGAACTCGGCTGCCTGTCCGCACCATGCGCTGTCGCGGGCGCCTTCGCCGAGTTTGAGCGCCTGCCACGCGCGGCGAGCGATGATCGCCCGCTCCGGTTGCAACGTCGTGGCCAGTACCGCATCACGGGTGAGCGCATGCCGGAACGCAAAGTCGCCCTCGGCCAGTTCGACGACCAGGTCCGCGTCCACTGCCGCGCGCAACGCATCGATCGTTCCGGCGGGTTCGTGGTCGACGACGGAGGCGAGCATGTCCCAGCCGAAGCGCACCCCCAGCACGGCGGCGGTTCGGACGAGGATCTGCGCGCGGACGTCCAGAGCTGTCATCTTCGCCGCCGTCAGTTCGGCGATCGTCGAGGGCACCACGCTGGTGTGAGGTGTGGACGGGTCCGCGCCGAGGAGTTCTTCTACTAGCCCGAACTTACTTGATCTTGGACAGCGTGTGAGGCGTTGACCTGCGAATCCGCGTTTTTGGCGCGGGTCTTCGTGGCTACATGTCGGCGAGCGTGAGGGGGATCGGGGCGTCGAGCAGCTCGAAGACACGTCGCTGGGTCGGTGTCGGGTTGGTGATCTTCTCGATGTGTTGGCCGGAGAAGTTGATTGTTTCCCGGTTGAGGGTTGCGAGATGGCTGAGTAAATCTTGGAAGCTGCGGGCGGGTAGCCCGTCTGATGTTTGCTTTCGCGTATCCTTTTTCTTTGCGCTGAGGGAGCGTTGGGCTGCGGATACGGGATCTGTGCGTTGTGGGATGTGTTCGTCGGTATAGGTTAGCGCGCTGAAGGCCTGCCGGAGGTGCCAAATGAGGTAAGCGGCCAGCATGCATAGGAAGACGTGTGCGCGAACCCGTTCGGACAGGTAGTGGAAGATGGGTCGCAAGTCGAGGTCGTCGACTTTGATGATGCGGAAGTCGCGTTCGACGCGCGCGAGGTTTTTGTACGCGGTAATGACGCCGGGAGCGTCCAAGGTTTCGGCGGGCAGGCTGGTGCGGATGACGTAGATCCCGTCGAGGTCGACCTCGGTTCGGATCTTCTCCAGGTCGTGTCGGTAGCTGAGTGCGGTGT
This sequence comes from uncultured Actinomycetota bacterium, assembly GCA_963739465.1. Taxonomy (GTDB): domain Bacteria; phylum Actinomycetota; class Actinomycetes; order Mycobacteriales; family Pseudonocardiaceae; genus Pseudonocardia. Next base: position 189,789 of record CAVUAS010000012.1, on the reverse strand, counting down.
CGGTGATGTCAAGGACGAAGTGCTTGCCGACCTTGTATTTGTTTGACGACCTTGCCGACGGCGATGCCGATGTCGTCTTGGCCGGTCAGCTTTCGGCTCGCGACGCGGGCGGCGAGTTTGTCGAGTTCGGTGTCGGTGGCCGCGATGAGTTCTCGGCGTTTACGCGCACGCTGCTCGGCGAGCGCGGGGTTTCGGCAACAGATCAGTCGTTCGCCAGGGTAGTCGGGGTGCACGATTTCGGCGAAGTTCTGGGTGTCGAACAGCGACATCTGCAGCGGTCCGTCGTCGTTGGCCAGGGCGGCGATCGCGGGCGCGCGCAGGGCTGTGATCCAGTCCAGCCCGGGATGCGCGCGGAGCTCGCCGATCCGCGCGTTCGTGATCATTCCACGGTCGCCGACCATGACGAGTTCGGTCAGCCCGAACTTGTCGGTCACCAACTCGACGGCGTCGATGAAGGATTTCGTGTCGGAGGTGTTCCCGGGGAACACCTTGACCGCGACGGGGCGACCGGCCTCGTCGGTCAACAGGCCGTACTCGATCTGCTTGAGGCCGCGCTTGTTGTCCCGGGAGTACCCGAACGCGCCCAGTTCGCAGCAGCGACCCTCAAGCCACGAACTCGACAGGTCGAACATCGCTGTTCCGCCGTTGACGAGATGCCGTTTCGCGAGGGCGGCCTCGATCGCTTCTTGGCGCTGTCCGAGCCAGTCCATCGCGGCGTACACGTCGTCCGTGCTGGCGTCGGCTACGCCCAGATCTGCACCGAGCGTGGTGTCGTTCCACCATCCGAGGGTGGACAGCTTCGACTTCGGATGCAGGACTCGGGAGATCACCAGTGCGTACGCCAGGTCACGTTCGCGACAATCCTCGCCCAACAATTTCTTCACGCCGAGCCTGGTCGCCATCGCATGCACGGCGGCGACCGCACCATGACTCAACGACCGCTCGATCTCGAACGTTTCAGCCGGCTCGACCAGGACGGCACCGGAGAGAACCTTGCGCAACGCCACGACCGCCGCATCGGGCAGGGCCGACAGATTCGCCAGCGTTTCCTTCTGTGGTCGGCCCCGTTCGTCACGGTAGGAGCGACGCAGCAGATCGCGCCGGTACACCCGCTCTGACCCGTCGGCCGCGGTGTAGTGCCTACTCGCGCGATCGACATGCATCGCACCATCAGGGCGTCTCACAGCACGATTCAACCACAACGATCTTGCTGGCGCTAGCACTTTAGTGACTACATATCTTCGGATGTCACGTGTCCCAGCCCTGATCACGCCCGCAAGATCACCGAGAGCTACAGCAAGTTCGGACTAGCAACGGGAACCCGTCCGCGCGGTCGCGCAGCAGTTCGAGCAGCCTGGGAGAAGGTCGTTCGCCGAGACAGGCCACCGCCATGGACTGCATTTCCTCGTCGGTCAAGGCCCGTAGCACCAGCTGGCGCATGGCCCCGCGGGTGGCGAGCCGTCGGAGCACAGTGCTGGCAGAGCCAGGCACAGCCCGGGCCGTGACCAGCACGAGCAGCCGGGTCAGTGCGACGTTGTCCGCGATGTACTCGAGGACGGCCAATGAGTCCGGGTCGGCCCACTGCAGATCCTCCACCACGAGAATCGCCGGGGCACGTCCGGCAGCCGCTTCGAGCAGCCGGATGATGCCCTCGGCCAGAACGATCGGCGACGTGTCGAACGGTCTCGGCGCGGTCGGCCAGAACGGCAAGACCCGGCTCAGGGCAGGCAGAAATGGATCGAGATCCGCATCTGCGGGCGTTGGTGCTGCCCGAAGACCGCTCAGCAACGCCTCGGTCAGAGGCCGCAACGCGGGAGGTGATCCGTCCTCGACGCAGCGGCCGATGAACACGGCGGCGTCATCGCGGGCCCACCTAGTGAAGTCCTCGACCAGTCGCGACTTCCCGATCGCTGCCGGACCGATCACCCCTATCGCCGCGCCGCGTCCGACAACCGTGGACGCCAGTGAGGCCTGTAGGGCATCCCACTCGGCATCCCGACCGACCATCACCGGGCATCGCAGGACGGGCACCGCCGCAGTATCGACGGCGAGGCGGCGAGGGTCGAGTGCTCCGCAACGGCTTGGCGACCTTATCTACGTGATGGTCGCGACGGAACGTACGTATCGACCCTCTCTCGACACTGGTATCCGTTCGCCATGCTCCTGGATGCACGGCAGCCACCGTTCACACAACCAGGAGAACACGATGCGCCGACAGACATGGCAACTCCGGTTCGAGCCTCAAGCAGCGCCCCCGGCAGGTGAGCCCCCAACCTTCGAGGTCAAATCCGGGCCGGGAACTGTCGCCCTGCTCGAGGGCGACAGCACGGGGGTACCGACCGAGGCGAGCTACGTGACGACGGTGACCATGCTCGACGACACCGCACTGGTCGAGGAGGGCACGATGACCCTCGACGGCGGCGGCCTGCGGTTGTCCACGATTGGCACCGGCATCCTCGAACCGGCGCCGGTGGAGGGGGCGATCCGCGGCGCGGTCATCTGGCGGATCGAGGGAACCGGGCGCTTCGCCGGCACGACCGGTATCCTCTCGTCCGTCTTCGGCCCCGACCCTACTGACGGCACAGTCGTGGAGAACCAAGTCGCCCAGCTCTTCCTCCCCTGATTGGGCGGTAAGCGATTGAGCGAAGCGCCATTCGCCACCGGCAACGACCTTCCTGCCAACCTCCGCGCCGCAGTCGAACGAGCTCCCCGGGCAGCCACCATCGTCGCCACCCGCATCGCTGGAACTCCGCATCGCTGGAACCAGCGCCCGAAAGGGAGTCACCTGGATCGTCGAAATCCTCGGCCACGCGACCCGCCAACCATCCCGAACGCATCGTTTCTGGAGCGGGGGATAGGACTGCTACCGCCGACGCCGTCTGGTCGGGGACAAGAGCCTCGGGCGCAGAGACTCCACCATGGGGTCTCTTGCCTGGAGGTCTCCACCTTCGAGTTTCTTGCCGATCTTGTGCCTGACGTCGCCCTGCACTTCTAGTACTACAGGGCTAGATTTTCAGTAGTGGTGACCGTTCGTGCTTGGTGAGCACGTTGGCGGGCACGGCCGGCGCCGCCGATCACGACCGACGTGCTGCGTACAAGCCTCTGGCTCGTCGCCCCTCGCAGTTCGGGCGCCATGAAGGCCGGGGTGCCCCAAACACCTCCGGTCGCGGTGAGGCGCACCGACGCCGCCTGCATCGGCTTGGCCAATCCGAAGTCGGCCAGGTAGCCGAACGGCTCGTCCGCGGGGCCACCCACCAGCACGTTCGCAGGCTTGACGTCCCGATGGACCAGACCGAGTGCATGCGCGGCGTCCAACGCCGATGCAACCTGCCCGACGATGCGGATGGCCATCTGCGGCGTTAACGGGCCTCGGCTCTTGACGAGCGCCGCGAGGTCGTGTGGGGTGCCAGAAGTCGGGCCTGGGTCGCTGACCAGCGGTGATCGTTGGTCGGACATGATCCCGGCGTGTCGCTGCGCCTGCTGTACTTGATCTTCCGACAAGTGCTTGGACTGGTCCTACTGCTCGGACGCACCTCCGCCGCCAAGGACGTCGAGCTTCTCGTGCTGCGTCACGAGGTCGCCGTCTTGCGCCGCACCGACCCACGACCGCGATTGGACTGGGCGGACCGGGCCGTGTTGGCCGCGCTCGTGCGGCGGTTGCCCCGCGCGCTACGGTGCCGCCGCGTGGTCACTCCGGACACGATCTTGCGCTGGCATCGCCGCCTCGTCCGCTGGCGATGGACCTACCCCAACCGGACCGGACGACCACCGATCGACGACGTCCTCGCCGCCCTGGTGGTGCGGATGGCACGGGAGAACCCGCGCTGGGGCTACATCCGGATCCAGGGCGAACTGCTCAAGCTCGGCCACCGCGTCGGCGCGTCGACGATCCGGCGCATCCTGAAGCGCCACCGGATCCCACCGGCACCCGCGCGGCACGCCGACACCAGTTGGCGGCAGTTCCTGTGCAGCCAGGCCTCCAGCATGCTTGCGGTCGATTTCTTCCACATCGACTGCGCGCTCACACTGCGGCGGCTCTATGTGCTGTTCGTGCTTGAGGTCGGCGACCGCTACGTGCATGTGCTGGGCGTGACCGGGCATCCCGACGGGCCGTGGACGACACAGCAGGTCCGCAACCTCGTCATGGAACTCGGCGACCGCGCCGCCCGGTTTCGGTTCCTCGTCCGCGATCGGGCCGGTCAGTTAACGGCATCGTTCGATGCGGTCCTGGCGGACGCGGGCATCGCGGTGGTCAAGATCCCGCCGCGGTGTCCACGCGCGAACTGCTTCGCCGAACGCTTCGTGTTGACGGCGCGGACCGAGGTCACCGACCGGATGCTGATCTTCGGCGAGCGGCACCTGCGCAAGGTGCTTGCCGTCTACGCCGCCTACTACAACACCGCGCGGCCGCATCGAGCACTGGGGCTGCGGCCGCCGCGCCCAACATCGCCGATCCCTGAGCCGGTTCATGGCCCGATTCGGCGTCGACCGATCCTGGGCGGACTCCTCAACGAGTACGAAGCGGCAGCCTGAAGCCGCTGGTCAGGCACCATGGCAACGTTCTGGAACCCCACACGCAGGCCGGAGCCCTCTCGCCGACGTGACCAGCCGAAGCATGCCTTCGGGCATCGGGCGCAGCCCGGCTAGTGGTTGTCGCGCGGCAGCCCCTGCTGGGCGATGCTCTGATAGGCGATGGCCGGACGCAGCACCATGCCCTCGGCGAGCTGATCGACCATGCTCCGCTGGATCTCCTGCCAGGGGGTCTGTGACGGCGGGACCGGGTAGCCGCCCGCCGCTTGCAGCTCCTCGCGCCGCCGTACCAGCTCCGCGTCGGGCAGCAACATGTCTGCGGTGCCTGCATTCAGGTCGATGCGCACCCGATCGCCGGTGCGCAGCAGGGCCAGCCCGCCGTTCGCCGCGGCCTCGGGCGAGGCGTTCAGGATCGAGGGTGAGCCCGACGTACCGGACTGCCGGCCGTCCCCGATGCAGGGCAGCGCGTGCACCCCCTGCTTGATCATCTCAGCGGGCGGTTGCATGTTCACGACCTCTGCGGCACCGGGGTAGCCCAGGGGCCCCGTGCCGCGGATGAACAGCAGGCAACGTTCGTCGATCTTCAGCTCGGGGTCGTCGATGCGGGCGTGGTAGTCCTCGGGGCCGTCGAAGACGATTGCCCGACCCTCCAGCACGTTCGGATGTGCCGGGTCGGCCAGGTAGCGCTGCCGGAACTCGGGCGAGATCACACTGGTCTTCATGATCGCACAATCGAACAGGTTGCCCCGCAGCACCAAGAAGCCGGCGTCGGGCAGCAACGGAGCGTCGAAGCCGCGGATGACCTCCCGGTCGGTGGACGCGGCGTTGCGACAGTTCGCCCCGATCGACGCGCCGGAGACGGTGGCCGCGTCCTGATGGATCAGCCCGTGCGCCATCAACTCGTGCACGACTGCCGGGACCCCACCCGCACGATGGAACTCCTCACCCAGGAAGCGTCCGGCGGGTTGCAGGTTGACCAGCAGCGGCACGGTCAGCCCGAGCCGCTGCCAGGCCTCCATTTCCAGCGGGACGCCGGCGTGCCGGGCGATCGCGGTGATGTGGATCGGGGCGTTGCTGGAGCCACCGATCGCGGAGTTCACCACAATCGCGTTCTCAAACGCCTGCCGGGTGAGGACGTGCGAGGGGCGCAGGTCCTCGCGGACCAGCTCCACGGCCCGCACCCCGGTCTGGTACGCCATCCGGCCGCGGTCGCGGTGCGGCGCGGGGATGGCCGCGCAGCCGGGCAGGCTCATCCCGAGCGCCTCGGCCAACGCGTTCATCGTCGACGCGGTGCCCATGGTGTTGCAGTGACCCGGCGACGGCGCGGCCGAGGCGACCAACTCGACGAACTGCGCATCGTCGATCTCACCGGCCGCCCGCAGCTCACGCGCCTTCCAAACGATGGTGCCGGACCCGGTGCACTGCCCCTCGTGCCAGCCGTTGAGCATGGGACCGCCGGACAGCACGATCGCCGGAATGTCGACCGTCGCCGCCGCCATCAGGCAGGCCGGGGTCGTCTTGTCGCACCCCGTGGTGAGCACCACCCCGTCGAGGGGATAGCCGTAGAGCACCTCGACCAGCCCAAGGTAGGCGAGGTTGCGATCGAGCGCGGCGGTCGGTCGCTTCCCGGTCTCCTGCAATGGATGGACCGGAAATTCCAGCGCGATTCCGCCGGCATCACGGATGCCCTCTCGGGTGCGCGCGGCCAACTCCAGCAGATGGCGGTTGCACGGGGACAGGTCGGAGCCCGTCTGCGCGATGCCGATGATCGGCCGTCCGGACTGGAGCTCGGCCCGGGTCAAGCCCCAGTTGAGGTACCGCTCGACGTAAAGCGCGGTCATCGCCGGGTTGGCTGGATTGTCGAACCACGCCTGGCTGCGTAACCGGCGCGGCGTTGGTGCAGAGTCATCTCGCGCTGCCACGGCCACCCCTCACCTCGCCCCAACCCAGCTTCTCCCAAGACCGGCGCGGCCGCCACCTGTGGACGTTCGCGCGCTACGTAGGGGCGCGAGGTAGTCTTCCAGCGCGCGCAGCAGTCGCCCGATCGGTCCGATAACGGGACTTACGTTCAGTCGGCCTCCCCGATCGTCGAGAGCGGCGCAGCGTCGGCGAATCGTTGCCCTCGGCGCCGTGAATTTGTCATGGCCGCCGGATGCGGTGGCATGGTGTTCCGGGGAGCGCTGGGGCCTACCCACTGCGAGGCCGAGCCGGTCGTCGTCGGGCTGTGGTACGCCGCGCACGGCCGCACCGCGTGGCTGGGGTTCGCCTGCCATCGACACGCCGAGCAGCTCATCGCCGCGCGAGCATTGCTGCCCCGTGACCACGACGTGCTCCACCGCCGCCGCGACAAACACCGCACCGAACTCGCCGGCCGTCGGTGGGCCGGTGAACAGGAGGGTCCCCTCGCCCGCGGTGCCGCCGCCGAGCGTCTCGTCGAGCGCGCGAAAGCCTGGGCGAGCGAACACCCCACCGAGGAGCCTCGATAGGCGAAGCGAGTCCGCGACCACCCGTGAGTCCCCGCGGTGAGGCAAGGACTGCGGCCGCAGCGCCCGGCGCGTTCAGCCGAGGATGACCTCGTGCTCGGGCACGACCTGCACGGTGCCGTCCTCGCGGAGGTTGACGATGCGGCAGCGCACAACCTGCCCGTCGGGGAGCGTGAGCAGGATCTGGTCGCCCGGCTGCCAGCCGGGTTCCGGCTCGTCCATGGCGGTGAGCATGCGCTGAGCACCGCGCGCAAATCCAGGCCCCCGCAACCGGCGCGGCTCGAGATCAGGTCAGGTCTGTGGGATGCAACTCTGCCCGCACCCGGCGGAAGCCTGTCGGGTGCCGCCAGCGGTCGTGTTCGAAGCACACGTCGGCGTCGACCTCGACAACCAGCAGCGGCTCGGTCGGGGTGTAGTCGACCAGGTCTCCGGGCAGCTGCCCGAACCGCGAGGACGGGAGTCGCTGTGGCCAGGGATGGTCGTGGCGGGGTGGCGTCAGCAGTGCGCCGAGCTCGCGGCGCGCCGGCAGCGTCAGCGGCCCGGTCCGGCCCGCCACCCGCAGTCGGCCGTGCTCGTCGGGCAACCCGAGCAGCAGCGCTTCCGGCGCGTGCAGCGGACCGATCACGCCGCCCACCACCGCGTCCGCCGTGGTGCGTGTGCGCACTTTCCACCACGAACGGCGGCGCGGGTGATAGCCGTGCTCCCGGTGTTTGACCACCACCCCCTCGACACCGGCCGCGGCGTGCTCGTGCAGCCAGGCGTGGGCGCCCATGAGCTCGCGGGTGGCGGGCATCAGCAGCAGCGGCGGTCCCGCTTGGGTGAGGAGGCGCCGCAGCTGCTTGCGGCGTTTGCGATAGGGCAGACCGCGCAGGTCCCGCCCGGCCAGCGCCAGCACGTCGAACACCACGAACGACGCCGCGCAGGTCGGATCCGCGCGGCCGGTGACACGTCCCTGCAATGCCGCGAAGTCGCATCGGCCGCCCCGGTACACCACGAGTTCACCGTCGAGCACCGTCGCGGCCGGTACCTGTGCCTGCACCGCGGTCGTGATCTCGGGAAAGTACGCGGTGAGAGGTTTGTGCTGCCGCGACTGCAGCGCGACGTGCCCGCCGCTCTGGTGGAAGGCGAGGCAGCGCCAGCCATCCAGCTTGGGCTCAAACACATAGCCACCGCTGTGCTGCCGGTCGGGCAGCCGGGTAGCGGTTCGCGCGACCATCGCCTGCAGCGGCGGCCGCAGATCCGCGGACGGACCCTTCACAGGTTTCGACCGTGGCAGAGCACGCAGCGCCGATCGGCGGCGGACCCGCGGTAAGCACCGACCGTGCACGGCGCGCAGGCCCACAGCGTGCTGTCCGCCGCTGTCCGATCGAGCGGAGCGGCGGAGGTTGGTGCTGCTTGCGGTGCAGCAGCGTCGGTGAATGTGGTCTCGGTCGGTGAGTGCGGGGTCGGACCAGCAGTCGCAGGTGGGGTGCGATGTCCCGGCCCGACGCCTGCGGGACGGCGATGAGGCGATCGGGCGGTGTTACGGTCGTGGTCCTCGACGAGCGGTGGGCGCGGTGTACGGGCGGGGGTGCCGTCGTGAGTGTTCCGGCACTGTCCGGCCTAGATCTGCGGTTGCCGTCGCCGATGCAGGTCGTGCAGGACGAGCGGTTGTCCCGCCGCGGCGTGCGGCTGCTGGTCAAGCGTGATGATCTGATCAGCGCGGAGGTCCCGGGCAACAAGTGGCGCAAGCTCAAGTACAACCTCGTCGACGCCCACGCGGCCCGGCAGCGCACGTTGTTGACCTTCGGCGGGGCCTACTCGAACCACGTCCGCGCGGTGGCCGCGGCCGGTCACCGGCTCGGGTTCGCCACCGTCGGCGTCATCCGGGGCGAGGAGCACCGACCACTCAACCCGGTCCTGGACTTCGCCACCCGCCGCGGCATGACGATCACCTACCTCGACCGGACCTCCTACCGGGCCAAGGACAGCGCGGAGGTCCTGGACGGGCTGCGCCGCCGCTTCGGTGAGTTCTTCCTGATCCCGGAAGGCGGCAGCAATGCGGCCGCGGTCCGCGGCGCGGCCGAGCTGCCCCAGGAGATCCCCGGCCCCTACGACGTGATCTGTTGCCCGGTCGGCACCGGCGGCACCCTGGCCGGACTCGCCGCGGGGCTGCCGCTGGGGAAACGAGCCCTCGGGTTCGCCGCGCTCAAGGGCGGCGGCTTCCTCAACGACGAGGTGCGACGCCTGCAGCGCGAGTACGGGGTGGTGACCGACAACTGGTCGATCGAGCTCGGCTATCACTGCGGCGGGTACGCCCGCCGCTCCCCAGCGCTCGACGCGTTCATCGAGGACTTCCGGCGCCGCCATGGCTGGGAGCCGGAGTGGGTGTACGTGGCGAAGATGATCTACGGCGTGTTCGACCTGATCGGCCAGGGCCGGTTCGCGCCGGGCACCACGATCGTGGCCGTGGTCACCGGCCCGGCTACACCTTCAACTCGTACTTCTTGACGGTGCGCCGGTCGAGCGAGGCCGTCTCCCGGCGCAGCGTCCAGTCGCCGCTGTTGATCTGGAACCGCTTGCCGAATCCGATCCATCGGCCGGTCATCTGCCCACCCGACGGGTCGATCAGCAGCTGCAGCGCACCCCGGTACACCGCGCCCTTGTAGTAGCCGGTCGGTGAGGTGCGTTCCTCCCACGACCCGGTCGCGACCATCCCGTCAACCGTCAGGGTCATGCCCAACTGCGACCCGGTCGTGTGCGCCAGCCCGGTGACCGCGAGCGAGGGTCCCTGCCGGCGCAGTGTGACGTAGTGGACCCCGACGAAGTGTTCCCCGCGGCCGCTGCTGTGGTAGCCGTACTCGCTACGCCACACCCCCGACAGATCACCATCAGTGTCGTCGTGCGCCGTCGGTGCCGGTTCGAGGCGGTCCGGGTCGGCGGGCGAGGCCGCGGCCAGGGTGAGGGCGAACCCGAGCTTCACCAGCAACGAGCGGTGATCGAGGCCGGGGTCGAGTTGCGTGGACCAGAGGGCGATCTCGCCGGCCAGGTCGCGCACGTCGACGGACTGCAGGTGCGCCACGATCGCGTTCAACTCCTCGGACCCGCCGCCGCCGTCGTTGCTGGCGCCGCTGACGGCCCTGTTGTCGATGCGTCGCAGCGTTGAGGGCAGGGACGCCAGGCGTGAGCGTGCCCGGAAGACGGGGTCCTCGAGCCGATGGTCGGCGACATCGGCCAGCAGATCGGCCACCTGGCAGGAGTAGATCGCGGCGAGTCTCGTCAGCACCTCCAGCGAGGGCGCGTAGCCGGTCGCGGCGGGCCACTTCTCCCAGTAGGAGATGTTCTTGAAGGTCTTGAGGTCCTCGGGCCACCGCTCGTTCCACCGGTCGGCGACCTCGTTCTGGCTCCATCCATGGGCGAGTCGCAGCGCCACGCGCGCGTTGACGCGGTACTCGCCCCGGAAGACCACGGCGACCTCTCCCCACGTCAGGCCATCTGCGCGCAGTGCGGATGCGTGCTGGATCTGAGCCTGCTTGCGGCTGCGGACGGGGGCGGCCATGGCAGCGGCGGGATGGTATTTGGCGCTGGTCTTTTCGGTCGAGTTGTTGGCGTGATTGTGCGCCATCTGCTCGGTTGGGTCGGGGAGAGCCGCTTCAGGCGAAGTGTGGTCGCGGAGATGCCGCTTGATCAGGATATCTGGGGCGGGGCAATCCGTGTATGCTTGCCGCCGCGCCTGCAGGGGCAGGGGCTCACGGTTCGTACGACTCGCCCATCGTCTTGCCGCCATTCCGGGGAGCCGCAATGACCGCTGTATCGCCCGTTCGCGCCACAGGTCAGGGAGTATCGTCACTGGCAGCACGCGCCGCCGCGATTCTGCGCGACGAGATCGCGAACGGTGCTCTGGCGAATATCGCGATCGCCCGGCAACGGTGGCCCGCTGTCCACCGCGACCTTATCACCATGGCGGCGACGCCAGGGGTGGCTGGGATCGGCGGCTTGATCGGTGATGTGCTCGAACTCGTTGTGCCGTCCGCGCCTGTCGCGCCTGCGCACAGTGCATCGAGCACGCCACAGCCTGCTCCGAGTGTCCCGGTGCTGACCGCTCGGCGCCCCGTTCCACCTGGTGGAACGGCCGAGATCCGGACGGGTCTGCAGAACGACGGCCCGAACGCCGTACGGGTCGGCTTCCTATGGGGTGATCTGGCGGCGGCGCCGGACAGTCGTATTGCGGCGAGCCACCTGCGCATCTCGCCCGAGCAGGTACGCCTCGGCCCGGGGGGTTCGGTCGATCTCACGGCCGTTCTCGACGTGCCCCTCGATGCCCGGCCCGGGCATTATCGCGTGCTGGTTCAGGCCACGGACAACGTCGGGCTGTTCACGACGCTTGTCTTCCCGGTCGGTATCGCGCGCTGAGTCGGACGACCGCCCGCCGAGTTCAGGGAGCGAACGATGCAGTGCTTGAGCTGTGACGCCGAAAACCCGGCGCACGCACGGTTCTGCCTGCAATGCGGCTCGCCGCTGCGAGACCAGGGAACACCCGGGGAAACCGCGGGGTCGGGCGAGGCGGAACGTCGGCAGATGACGTGCCTGTTCTGCGACCTGGTGAACTCGGTCGGGCTCTCCGAACGCCTCGATCCCGAGGAACTGCGCGAGACTCTCGCCGCCTACCGTCGCGTCTGCGCAATCCGTCGTCCGCCGCTTCGACGGCCACATCCACGACTATCTCGGCGACGGCATCATGGTCTACTTCGGATTCCGTCGGCCCACGAGGATGACGCCCAGCGGGCGGTGCGTAGCGGGCTCGGGATCGTCGAGGCCGTCGGCACGCTCAACGCCGCCGTCAGGCCGAACTACGGCATCGAACTCCACGTCCGGTCGGCATCGACACCGGCCTCGTCGTCGCGGGCCGCCTCGCCCCTGACGACGGCACGGACGCCGTAGGGGCCGTCGGTGTCACCGCCGAACATCGCCGCGCGCCTGCAGGCCCTGGCCACCCCCGACTCGGTGGTGATCAGCGCGGCCGCATACCGACTGATCGCGGGCTCTTCGACTGTCGCGAGCTCGGCTTCCACGCTATCCGGGGAATCTCGCAGCCGATGGCGATCTACCAGGTGCTGCACGAGAGTGGGGCGCGAACCCGGCTCGACGTTGCCGCACAGCGCGGACTGCCCCCGATGCAGGGTCGCGATGACGAGCTGGCCACGCTGACCGAGCGCTGGGCGCAGGCCAGGGCCGGTCAGGGGGTCGTCGCCCTCGTGGCGGGCGAGCCGGGCATCGGCAAGTCGCGGCTGATCTGGGCGCTCCAGCAGCATGTGGCCCAGTCGCCGGACGCCATTCCTGGTCCGCCTCGCTGTTCGCCCTACTTCACGTGAACACCGCTTTCGACCCGGTCGTCCAGCTCCTCGAGCGGGCTGCTGGAGTTCGGGCCGGACGACACCGTGACCAGCGTCTCGACAAGATCGACGGCCTCCTGGCGCAGTACGGCTTCGACCTCCCGACCGCGTAGCGCCGCTGCTCGCCAAGCTGTTGGCGGTGCCCTTCGAGGATCGCTACCCGCCGCTCGACTTCCCGGCGGATCGCCAGCGGCAGCTGACCATCGACGTCGCTTATCGAACTCTCGCTGGCCCGTGCGCGCTGACTATCAACCCGTGCTCCTGCGTAGTCCGAGGACCTGCACTGGATCGACCCATCGTCGCTCGACCTGCTGACGCAGCTGATCGAGCACGTGCCCTCCGCGACCCGGCAGACTGGCTGGTTCTCAGCTTCCGCCCGGATTTCACGCCTCCCTGGGCCGACGGCCCCGGGCTCGAGCGGCTGGATCTCGACCGCCTCGACCGCGCGGCGTCGGCGAGGATCGTGACGGAGACCGCCGGCGTGCCAGCCCCGACCGAGCTGCTGCGCCAGTTCGTGGAGAAGGCCGACGGGGTGCCGCTCTACCTGGAAGAGCTGACCAAGCTCGTCAGTCGAGCAGGGCCTCGATTCGCCGACGGCGACGGCGCGGCCCGATCCGGACCGCCTGGCGCCGAACCTGGCCATTCCCGGCAACGCTTGCGGACTCGCTGACCGCACGCCTGGACCGGCTGACCGACGCCAAGGGTGTCGCCCAGCTCGGCGCAGCCATCGGTCGGCAGTTCTCATACGAGTTGCTCGGCCGGGTGGCCAAGACGATCGACGAGCGTCGACACGCGGACGCTGCCCGACAACCTGGCCCGGCTGGTCGACGCAGGACTGCTCCTCGTCGACCGCGACGCCCGCGGCGAGACCTACACCTTCAAACACGCCCTCATCCAAGACGCGGCCTACGGCTCGCTGCTGCGATCGACCCGGCGCAGTACCACCGGCGCATCGCGCAGGCGCTGTCCGAACGCTTCCCGGCACGTCGAGTCCGACGCCGAGCTGCTCGCGCACCACTACACCCAGGCAGGCATGACCGCCGAGGCGGTGCCGTGCTGGCTGCGGGCAGGCCAGCGCGCGCCGCCGCGCCTCGGCCAACCCAGAGGCGATCGCGCATCTCAAGGCAGGCATGGACGTGCTCGGTGAACCTGCCTGCGGGACCCGAGCGAGCCGGGCAGGAGCTGGAGTTCTGCCTTGCCCTCGGTCCGGCGTACATGGCCATCCATGGCTACGCCTCACCGCGTGTCGAGGCCTGCTATCAGCGCGCGCGGGAGCTGTGCCGCGAACTCGGTGACCCGCCCCAGCTCGTGCCCGTCCTGCATGGCCTCTGGACATACTATATCGTGCGGGCCCGGCACATCGGCGCGCTTCGCGCTCGGCGAAGCAGGTCCTCCAGCTTCGGCGAGGCCGCCAACGACGATGGCCTGCTGCTACAGGGCAACATGGCGACGGGCTGGTCGCACTTCCTCCGGGTGAGCTGGAGCGGACGCGCGAGTGCATCTCGAGCGCGTGCTCGCTGATCTACGACGACGAGCGCCACAGCTCGCACGTCTTCACCTACGGCGACAACCCGGCGACCTCGGCGCGGAGCGCCTCGCCCAGGTGTTGTGGCTGCTCGGCCACGTCGACCAAGCGCGGCGACTGAGCGAGGACAACCTGGCGATCCTGCGGTCCCTGGTCGATCACCCCTACAGCGTCGCCTTCGGTTTCGACTCTGGCCGCCTTCCTGCGCCAGTACCTCGGCGACGCGGGCGCCACCCGCGCACTGGTCGACGAGGCGCTCGAGTTGTCGGAGGCGCACGGCCTGGCGCTCATTGGCGCGATGGCCGCCGTGCTCAAGGGCTGGGTGCTCGCCCGTGAGGGCGCGCTCGACGAGGGATGGCCCAGATGCGCCGCGGGCTCGCCGCGCAGCTCGCCACCGGCGCCGAGCTGGCCAGGCCCTACTGGCTGTGTCTGCTTGCCGAGGCGGTGCCTCGGCACGGGCGCCGCGCGCGAAGGTCTGGCGCTCCTCGACGAGGCCGAGGCGGCCGTCGAGCAAACCGGCGAGCGCTACTGGGAAGCCGAGATCCACCGCCTCCGCGGCCGGCTCCTGCTGGGCTCCGCGACGAGGCCAGTCGGTCGTGCGTCCGGCCTCGGCCGAGGCGTGCTACCTGCCGCGCGCTGGAGTCGCGCGGCGCCAAGGCGCGCGCTCGCTCGAGCTGCGCGCGGCGGTCTCGCTGTCGCGGTTGTGGCAGGCCGAGGACCGTGAACGCGAGGCGCGCGAGCTGCTGGCCCCCATCTACGCGCTGGTTCTCCGAAGGCCTGGACATCCCGACCTTCAGCGAGGCCGCGACGCTGCTGGCGGAGTTGGGCGCGCCTGCTGCCGATCAATACGACGGGAACCCTTCTCCGATGGAGGCAAATAGATGAACGATCGAAACGGCCAGGTCGGGTGGACCGAAGCACAGTGGAACCGGGTCCGAGAAGAAGTCCTCCAGGCGTGGCAACGCGTTCGGGCTGCGGCCTCGTTCCTGCCCATCTACGGCCCGCTGCCTGCCGGTACCCAGATCGTCCCGAGCGAGATCCTCAAGGCCGACGGCTCGGTCGACGACCAAGCAACCGCCAGCCTCCTCGAGATCGCGTTGCCGGTCACGTTGAGCCGCCAACAGATCCGGGAGGAAGATCTCTCCAGTGCCCTGCTGCAGTTCCGGCGGCGGGCCGCGCAGGTGGGGCAGCTCGAGGACTGGTACATCTTCAACGGGACCTACCCCAGTGACGGCTTCGATCCGGCGGCGCGGGAAGCTGCGGCGAAGACTCTCTCGGGCCTTCCGTCAACGACCTATCGTCCGGACTTCGCCTTCCTGAACGACGATCGCCTTCCGCAGGGTTTCGCGTACTTGAGCGGAGATCCGAAGCCGATTGCCAGCAGGCCAACCCAGGTGGACGGGCTACGTCAACGAAATCCCGGTGCCCTCGGCCTGATCGCCGGTTCGGCCGGGTCCGCCGAATCGGCCAGTAGCCCCAGCGTGGCTTCCGGGGCTACTGCGTCTTCTCCGGATCGACTGATCGACGTCGTTGTGGAAGCCATCTCCGGGCTCGAGGAGCGCGGGTTCGTCGCTCCCTACGTCTGCGTCTTCGGTCGCGACCCATTCGTCGAAGCGCACAGGTCGATCAACGGATCGACTTCGACCCCTCGGGATCGCCTCGAACCGCTTATCGGGCGCGAACTCGTGCATGCCAGCGCGATCGACGTGCCGCCATTCACCTCATCGAACGAGCGAGAGACATGGCAGAAGCGCGGCGTGCTCCTGTCGCTTGCCGAGGGTGTGGTGGACCTCGTGATTGCCGCGGAGGCGGCGCCCGAGTTCCGATACGTGGACCAGCAGGGTCGCTATGTCTTCGTCGTCTACGAGCGCTTCGCGTTGCGGATCAAGGACGCCAGCGCGATCACGCGTCTGACCTTCTCGTAGGGCAGCGCGGAGCATGGTCCATCTGGCGCACGACAGGCTCGAACTCTGGTACGGCACCCCGGATGCGCCCGCCCCCGACGGGACGGCCGAGCCGCGTCAGGGGGTGACGGTGACGGTGGGTGTGCGGCCCGCGAGCCCCTCGAACTCCGTGTCGCTACGCTATCGGGTCGACGGGCGCGGCGCCGAGACCGTATCGGCGCCGCGGCTTTGCCCGCGACTTCGTGAACGGGGCACAGTACTTCTGCGCGACGTTCCCCACGTTCTGGTCCGGCGAGACTGGTCGAGTATCTGCCGATTGTCACTTGCGACGGGCGCCGGGCGCCGGATCCGGCGACGGCAACCACGTTTCCGTCGGCTTTCCGGCTCAGCAATGCCAGCGCGCTTCCCGAGCGCGGCACCGCACAACTCGCTCCGCTCGACGTCGCGAAGACCGCCTTCCCGGTGCAGCTCGAGCACCTGGTCAATGTCAGGGTCACGCTCGTGCGGGAACCGGAGATCATCGGTGATACGCCTGCGGGCTTCGTCATCAACTGGGCGCCGACGGGCGGCACGCTGGACGGCCCCGCCTTCCACGGCCGGGTGCTGCCCGGGGGAGAGCACCAGACGGTCGTTCGGCCGGACGGGATCGGCATGCTCACCGTCAGCGTGACCGTCCAGACGCTCGACCGTGCCCTGATCTCGATCAGCTATTCCGGCACGGTGGACTACGGCGTCGACGGGGCCGCCCGGCTGCGGCGCGGCGACTGGCCCGCAGTGCTGCCGGTTCGCTCGCAGATCCGCCTGGTGACCGCCGATACCCGCGTACCGCGGGCTCAACCGCCTGTTCTGCCTCGGCGTGGGTGAGGTGCGACCGGCCGACTACGAGTACGCCTACGACATGTACGCCATCCGGTGAACCGCAGGAGGAGGCCGTGACGCAGACGGTGATCGTGCTCGGTGGCGGGGTCGCGGGCATGTCCGCGGCCCACGAGCTGATCGAGCGCGGCTTCGCGGTGCGCGTCTTCGAGATGCGGGACGTCCCCGGTGGCAAGGCGCGCAGCGTCGTCGTGCCGAGCACCGTTCCCCGGCAGAACATCGGCTCCGTGCACCTCGGCAGGCTGGCCGCGCCGACCCGGAGGGACCTACCCGGCGAGCACGGCTTCCGCTTCTTCCCCCGCTTCTACAAGCACGTCATCGACACGATGGAGCGGATCCCCTACGGCGACTCCGGCACGGTCGCCGACAACCTCGTCGACACGCGCACCACGGTCCTCGCCCGCTTCGGTCGCCGCCCCTCTCGATCCCGACGACCCTGCCGACGACTGTGCCGGAGATCTACACCACGCTGCGCGACCTCGGCGCGTTGTTCGGGCCCGGCCTCGGCGTCGCCCCGGAGGACGTCTCCTTCTTCGGCGAGCGCATCTGGCAGATCCTCACAAGCTGCGCGGAGCGCCGCGACGAGGAGTACGAGAAGGTCGGCTGGTGGGAATTCGTCGGCGCGGCGCGATCGGTCCGAGGAGTACCAGAAGCTCTTCGCGATCGGCCTGACACGCTCCCTCGTCGCCGCGCAGGCGAAGCTCGCCAGCACCAAGACGATCGGGGACATGTACGTCCAGTACTTCTTCAACCTCGCCGAGCCGGACATCAGTGCCGACCGGGTCCTGAACGGACCGACCAACGACGTGTGGATCGACCCGTGGCTGGCGTTTCTCCATCGCCAGGGCGTCGACTACCGGCTGAACACCCGCGTGCGCGCGATCGAGGTAGATGACGGCGTCGTGCGGAATGTCACCGTCGAGCAGGACCGGAGGATCACGCGAGGAGCGTGCCGACTACTACGTCGCGGCCCTCCCGATCGAGGTCATGGCCGGGATCCTCACCGACGACGTCGTGCGTGCCGATCCGCGACTCGCCGACATCTTCCCGCTCAGCGGCAACGTCGGACTGGATGAACGGCATCCAGTTCTACCTCCGCAACGACGTCCCGATCGGCCGCGGCCATCAGCTCTACCTGGACTCTCCGTGGGCCCTCACCTCGATCTCGCAGAGCCAGTTCTGGACCGACGTCGACATGAGCCGCTTCGGCGACGGCAACATCCGCGGCGTGATCTCCGTGGACATCTCGGACTGGTCGACGCCCGGGCTGAACGGGAAGCCCGCCCGTGACTGCAGCCGCCACGAGATCCGGGACGAGGTCTGGGACCAGCTCAAGCGCAGCCTGAACGTCGACGGTCGCGTCGTGCTGCGCGACGAGGACATGGTCCACTGGTACCTGGATCTCGACGTGGACCCGCTGTTCAAGACCAACGCCGAGCCACTGTTCGTCAACTACGTCGACACGTGGCGACTGCGTCCACAGGCGGTGACCACCATCCCGAACCTGTTCCTTGCCGCGGACTATGTGCAGACCTACACCGACCTGGCGACCATGGAAGGAGCCAACGAGGCGGCCCGCCGCGCAGTCAACGGCATCCTCGAGCGTTCCGGCTCGGATGCCCGGCCCTGCCGCATCTGGAACCTCCACGAGCCCGAGTTGCTGGAGCCGTGGCGGGCCCACGACCGGGCGCGCTACCGACAGGGCCTGCCCTGGGACGACACCGGCGCCCGGCTCGCGCTCTCCGCACTCGCGGCGCTGTACCGGGGAACCGCCGCGCTCGAGGCGTCGATCGTTAATGCGGTCGGCGCCGGGCTGCACGTCGAGGACCTGCTGTCCTACCTCCGCACCGGCGAGAGCCGGTCCGAACTGATGGAACGGCTGACCTCGGGCCCGGCAGCGCCCTCCGGCGAGCTGTTGCGCGCCTTCGCCGCGTTGACCCGCACCGCCGCCGACCCCGCTATGGCGGCCGCGGTCTCGACGCTCGGTGCATTGTCGGAAGCGACCGAGGAAGGCGCCGACATCGCGCTGCCGCAGTCCGCCGCGGGCGGACTCCGGTTCGTGGAGCGGAGGTGACGCCGACCGAGCGCAGGCTCGCGGAGTACCGGGACCTGACGTACCAGGCGTTGCGCAAGCAACTCCCGAGCCGCGAGCCACGGCGCTACCTGTACGACGTGATCTTCGATCAACTGTCGCGCGCCGGAAAGGGGCTGCGTCCCGCGCTGTGCATCGCCACCTGCCGCGCGTTCGGCGGATCGCTCGAGCAGGCGCTGCCCTCGGCGGTGTCGATCGAGCTCCTGCACAACGCCTTCCTCGTCCACGACGACATCGAGGACGGCAGCCTGTACCGCCGCAACCGGGCCGCGCTGTATGTCGAGGAAGGCCTTCCGCTCGCCCTCAACGTCGGCGACGCGATGAATGCGCTGAGCGTCGCCTCGCTGATCGAGAACATCCCCGTGCTGGGCGCCGAACTGGCGTACCGGATCTTCCATGAGTCCCTGCACCTGATCCTGCAGTCGGTCGAGGGCCAGGCGCTGGAGCTCGGTTGGACCCGGGACAATGTCCTGGCGTTGGACGAGGACGACTACCTGCGCATGGTCCTCAAGAAGACCTGCTGGTACACCTGCATCCACCCCTGCCGCATCGGCGCCCTGATCGGGTCGGCGGGCCGGGTCGACGCCGACCGGTTCAACCTGTTCGGCTTTTTGCTCGGCGCCGCGTTCCAGATCCAGGACGACATCCTCAACCTGGTCGGGGACCGTATCGATCTACGGCAAGGAGATCCTCGGCGACATCTGGGAGGGCAAGCGGACCCTGATGCTCGTGCACGCCGCCCGCAGCTGCACACCCGCGGAAGGGAAACGGCTCCAGGCACGTATTCTCCGTCACCCGGGATCAACGCACGGAGCACGACGTGGAGTGGGTTTTCCACCTGTTGGAGCGGTACGGCAGTATCGACTTCGCGCGCGCCACCCTGCGCGGGATGGTCCAGGCCGCCCTCGAGGAGTTCGAGGCCGCCTTCCGCGATGCGCCACCGTCGCCCGACCGCGACTTCATCCGCGAGCTGATTCCCTATCTCGGTGACCGCGGGGTGTAGGCGCCGCGCATTATGCCTGGTCGGGTGGATCTGGCCGTAGTAGCGGTCCACGACCCACCACCCAGATTTCTTGGGATGGCGTTGGCGTGTCCAGCGGTAGGTCAGTTTCCACATGTAGTCATCGAGCCCGGAGAACACCTCGCTCGATACCTCGGTCCGGTGATAGGCGGCCACCCGCGGATGATCGGTGCACATGAGCCCCGCAGCAGACCGAACGACAGATCTCGCGAAGGACCCGAAGTCAGTCCGAAGGAGGGTCAGGACGACCCGCTGCGGGGCGCACCCACATCCTCACTGTCCGAAGGCCACATCGAGCGATCATGCTGAGCTGGTCTGGGCAGGTGATGTTCAGGTCGGCCAGCGGCGAAGGTGCTGATCAGAGGCCGTGACACGGTTCTCGGCACCCACAGGCGAGCTAGAGGACCTGCCGATCACGCGTATCACGCACCAACCGGCCGAACAACGATCTCAGGGCCATCGACCAGCATCTCGACGCGGTTCTTATGCCGCAACGTCGGGTCCACCCAACGCTCTGACGTGCAGAAACGGGAGAGCCGCGTTGCCGCATGAGAACCGCTGGTTGCGGCGATCTCCTGACCGGCCCGTATGCAACGCCGGGTACGTGATAACCCGCTGTATCACGTACCAGTTCGGTGCGGTCAGTTCATCGCCCTGCTGCAGTCGGAGCCGTTGCCAAAGGAGCTGCGTGATGGGCTTCGTAGCGGCGCCGGTCGTGACCATGAAGATCGGCAAGATTGGCCAGTGCATATGCATCGCACCGCGGGCGGGGGCATCCGGGAAGGTGACGGCCGCAGCGGTTAGAACATCGACCACATGGACGAAGAAACCCGACGAACCGGTCAGCACCCGCCACCGAGCACCGGCCACGATCAACCTCCGCGGACTCCCGCCAACAGCGTGATCAACTTACGCTACGTGGCATGCACATGGACGAGGCAGCGAGCACTCTGGCCAGGGGTGGCGGCGCCTGCCCGTTTTGTCCTGGTAAGGCCTTTAAGGAACTCGCTGTGGAATTCGTGCTTGCCGAACGGTAAGAAAAACTCTGCCGGTGCGCATGCATGACCTCGCCGTCTGGCAATCGCTGTCGGCATCGTCTTCGGGCAATTATTTAACTTGCTCGTGCCGGTAAACCCGACCGACCTGCACAATCGGATCTGAGGGCGATGAGACATACCGAGATGTCCCTCTACCGCCGCGTGCAGCCATCAGAGATTGCTCAGATCGGAGTGTGTGCGGCCTGGAGCGATGCTAAGCCGATCATCATGCCGATCCGGGCGGTGGTCGGGTGCCACCGACATGGTACCGACCATACCCGCTGCGCGCAGCGGCCGGCCTTTCTCTTCGGGAGCAAGTCGTGACCACCACTGCAACCATAATGCTGGCGGGGCGCTATGCCATTCCTAGCGACCGCATCGTCAAGCCAAGCGCGTATGCCATGATCGAAGCAACCGACACCGAGTTGGACCGATCCGTGAGTGTCCTCGCGCTGCCAGCAACGTGGTCGTCTTTCGATTGGGTCCGGCAGTGCCGGACCGCGAGCCAGTTGGGCTCAAGTGATGACAGACTTGCCCACATTCTCGATGTCGCTGATGACGGAAGTCGCAGATATTTGATCCTTGCCCCGGGTCATGGGGAACTGCTCGGCGAGCTTCTCCGCAGAGGTCCTTTGTCGATGCGTGCCGCGGCCAAAATTGCGCTGGACGTGCTCACCGCGCGACGTAGCCTGCGTCAGCAGGGCTGTCCCGGAGCAGCGACAATCGATCCCTACACGGTGATCGTTGGAGCGGACTACGAGGCACGGCTCGTTCCGCTTCCGTGCGTAGGTGCCCCTTCTATCGACGATATCGGTCCAGTCTACTCGATCTACACGATGATGGCCTCCGACGACCGGAGTCTCCACAACGACTCGGAAGACCTATGCTCCAAGCTGGATCTACTCGCGGCGCCGGCGCCGCCGGAACCGTCTCAGACCGCCCCGACGACTGTGTTTGACAGTCCGGCCGCACTTGACAACCAGGCCGGATTTGACAGTCCGGCTTCGTTCGACGACCCGGCCGCATTCGACAACCTGGCCGCGCTGCCGCTGCCGACGGAACCGTCCTGGACCGCCTCGGCGACCGCCACTCGCGATGACCCCATCGCTGGGCTCCCGTCTGAGCACGCGGTTGAAGGTAAGACCAGACGAGCCAGCGCAGGCGCGCGCTCGTGGCACCGGACCGCGATCATTGGGTTGGTCGCCGCGTTGAACCTTCTGATCCTCGGAACAGTTGGTGCCGTGGTCTGGTTTCATCCGGCGCTAACACCTGGACGCGGAGCGCCGGCGCAGGGGGCGGCACCGGTGCCGGCATTGACGCCGCTCAAGCCTACGCCGCCCGCGACCGTGTCTGGCCTGCTCGCTGCGGTCACGCTTGACCCAATGGCGGCAGGTGTCGATGGACCGCTCCTGCGCGACGACCTCGCGGCGGTCGCATCCAGCACCGGCGAAGCCCGCCGGCAGAACGCATTGCGAGTGCTCACGCTGGCGGCGAATGGCCATCTCGCGCCCGAATACGCTCGAGCCGCAACTGCGGCAACCACGCCCTACACGGTGCTCAACGCACCGGTCGATATCATTGCCGACCTGGCGCCCAACCCGGCGTTGGGCGGCCCTAACGCGCACTATGTGCTCAATTGCATGCTGGAGTTCCAGGGCAAGTCGCCAGCAAGCCAGCACGACGAAGCCAATGAGGTTCTGGCTAAAATCCCGGGCTGGGCCAGTAATGGCGGAATCCAACCAGATCTCGTGACAGCCGTCATCCGTATCGTCACCCCTGTCGCCCACGACGCCGCCGTCTTCACCGACGCACAAACCGGATTCGATCCGGCGCGGCCCCCGGCCACTGACGGGACCTAACTGATGAGGTTTGTCATCAGGAGACACAGACCTCCGGAATCGGGTGAGGGGCATGCCCTTGACGTGGCATTTCCGAAATCGACTTGTTCCCGAAAGAGATGAGGTCCGAAAGCGGCTGACACCGCAGCGGCGAGCAGATCACTTACACCACCAGATCAATCACCGTCGCGATCGACACGCGACTGAGGCCCCAAGATCACTCGAATGCCGGGCAACAGCCCCGGCGCCAGGTCCCCAGCGACCCCGCTCCGTCACCCGCAAGATCAAAATGCGGGTGGCGAACCTCAGCTTCGGCCTTCACTCAAGTTCCGGAGGTCTGAGACAGATCATCTGTAGAGGGTCGGCGCCGTACGCCAGGCCGCCCTGTCGTCCGCATCCGGATATCAGAACATGGCTCGTCTTCGACGATTCGGGCATTTCGCGCCATCTGTAGCACGGTCCTCGAGCATTATCAATCGTCGGAACCCACACGCTGCGGGTGTGGGTGCACACACTGGACCCGGAGCCGACCGGCCCCTCGCCCGAGCCGAGCCCGACGCAGGTAGCGGCGTTGGAGACCAAGAACGCCGAACTCCTGGTCGAGCAAGCCAGGCTGGCCACCGAGCGGGACATCCTGCGCGAGGCGGCCAAGTACTTCGCCGGGAGACGAACTGGTGAGCCGTTTCCAGTTCGTCGCTGATCACCGGCACGCCTTCGAGGGGAAGCGGCTGTGCGAGATCGTGCAGGTCGCCCGGTCCTCGTTCTACGCCTGGCAGCACGCCGCCCCGACACGCGCTGCCCGCGCGGCGGCAGATGCGCAGCTGGCCGACCGGATCCGCGCTGTCCACGACCAGGACCGCACCCAGGGCGCACCTCGGATCACCGCCGAGTTCAACGACGGCGCCGCTCCCGGGCAGCAGGTGAACCGCACGCGGGTCCCGGGTCATGCGCGCCCACGCCATCGCGGGGTTGCGGCTACGCCGCCGGGTCCGCACCACGATCCCCGAGCCTGCCCAGCAGGTGCCCGACCTGCTGCGCCGCGACTCACCGCGCTCGCGCCGAACCAGCGCTACGTCGGCGACATCACCTACCTGGCGATCGCAGACGGCTCGAACCTGTACCTGGCGACGGGTGGTCGACTGCTTCTCCCGACGGTTGGCGGGGGGTGGGCGATCACCGAGCACATGCGCACGACCTGGTCGCCGACGCGCTCACCGCCGCCCACGGCATGCGGGGTCTGCTCGTGGGGGCGATCTTCCACACCGATCACGGAGCAATACAGCGCGAAGGCCTTCACCCCAGCTCTGCCAGCGACTCGGGGTGACCCAGTCGGTGGGCGCGGATACAGTAATGCGCCGACAACGCGTTGGCCGAGTCGTTCAGCGCCACGCTCAAACGCGAAACACTGCAAGGCGCGCACGCCTGGCCAACAATCCCCGAGCGTCTACGAGCAGCAGCTCGTCGCTACGCTGCAGTTCGTCGCCTAATCGACCACCCCGTGTCCATCATCCGGGGGTAAGGCCCGGCATCGAACCGTTGTGAGGTGCGGCCTGTTCGTCAGCGGTGACCGCTGCGACTTTGCCGGTTCTATCGAAATCTGACATTACGGACCCTGGGCTTGCTGAACGGTAAGAGGATCCTGTCGTCGTGCGTGCATGACCTAGTCCTCCGGTGATCGCGGCGAGTGTCTCTTCGTCGGACGATTATTCGTATTCAGCTCGGGTCGATAACCCACCGGCTGCCCGGCCGGAGCTAAAGGCGACGAGAGTCCCTGCGCTGGCCGCAGACCCGCAGCCGACGACACCGTCGTGGGCGACCGCCCCCTTGGAGGCGACATGCCGATCATTTCGGCTCCGCAGGAGTTCCATGAGGATCAGCTTTTCGTCGACCTCCGGTCCGTCGTGGGACACAGCCTGTTCCTCAAATGTGAGGGCTTCAACTTCGCTGGCTCCATCAAGCTCAAGGCCGCGGCTGGCATGGTTGACGGCGCCGAGAAATCCGGCCGGCTGCGGGCGGGCTCCGTGCTGGTCGAGTCGTCTTCGGGGAACTTGGGCATTGCGCTGAGCATGATCGCGGCCAACCGGGGCTACCGGTTCGTCTGTGTGACGGACTCGCGGTGCAACCCGGCGACCCGCCGTTTGATGGAGACGTTCGGCGCTGAGGTCCAGGTGATCACCGAGCCCAACGAGGATGGGTTGCTGGGTGCGCGGCTGGCCTATGTGCGCGAGCGGTGCGCCGCCGAGCCGGGCGCGGTGTGGCTCAACCAGTACGAGAACCCGGACAACTGGCGGGCGCACGTGGACACCACGGCACCTGCCATCGCGGCAGAGTTCCCCCGGCTCGATGTCTTGTTCATCGGGGCGGGTACGACCGGCACGCTGATGGGTTGCGCGCGCTGGTTTCGCCTGCACCGGCCCGAGGTGCGAATCGTCGCGATCGACACGGTCGGTTCGGTGACATTCGGCTCCGCGGCGGCGCCGCGCGCGATCCCTGGGCTGGGGATGGCCATGCGACCGCCGATGCTCGACGAGTCGGTCGTAGACGAGGTGCTGCACGTTGCCGAGCCCGAGACCGTCGCCGCATGCAACCGGCTGGCGGCGCGGGGATTCCTGTTCGGTGGCTCGACCGGCACCGTCGTCAGTGGGGCCAGTCGGTGGCTGGACAGTCATGACGCCGGGGACCTCGTGGCGGTAACGATCTCGCCTGATCTGGGTGAGCGTTACCTCGACACGGTGTACCGGGCCGACTGGGTACGTGACACCTACGGGGATGTCTCCAAGCCTGCGTCGGCCGCTGTCCGGCGGGGGAGCGGTGACGTGATGTCGACGCCGGGGCCCGTCGCCGGAGTCGAGGAGGAGATCGAGGACAGGTACGAGGAGATCGTCCGCGAGCTGGTGTCCGCCCGGGCGGGCCGCACCCCGACCACGCCGCCCGGTGAGGTCGAAGCACTGGTCACCTCCTCTCCCGGTGTGACCACACCACCTGAGGATGTCAGCGCAGCGATAACGGCGGCCGCCGTCACCGGCGCGTCCCCGAGGGTCAAGTTGCTGCAGGTGGAGAACTCGTGGCTGCGGGCGGAGGTCGAGCGCCTGCGGTCCGCGTCCGCTGCGACGCAGCCAACGGCTGTCCCACCCCAGGTCCGGCCCACCCGGGCCGGCAGGTCGCCGATTGGGCCAGACAAGGTGGCGCGGCAGGCGCCCGGTCGGCCGCCGGCTTCAGCGCCGCCGCCGACCCGCCGCGGCGCTAGCGAGCCGCGCACACCCGCCCAGCAGCCCACACCAGTGCGTCACTTCGCTCCGCCCACGCGGCCGACGTCCGCGCCGACGCCCGGCCCCGCAGCGCCCGCCCGCCCGGTCGGGTCGTCGCGGACTACGGTGCCCCTCCGACCGGCTCCATCGGTCAGAGCGGCGCCCCACCCCCGATCGACGTCGACAAGCCGGTCAGGTCCGCTCATGTCAGTCGCGGAATCCGCGGTGCCCAGCGAGCGCGTGGGGGCGGTGGCGGCCGGGCTGGAGCGAGTTCTGGCGAAGGTGCTCAAGGTCGAGCAGGTAGGCCTGGATCAGGACGTGTTCGCCGAACTGGGCGCGGACTCCATGGTCATGGCCCGGTTCTGCACGCAGGTGCGTGAGCGGCCCGATCTCCCGCCGGTCTCGATAAAAGACATCTACGGGAACCCGACTCTGCTCGGGCTCGCCCGGGCACTCACCCCGCTCACGGTGTCTCCCGCTGTGCACACAGCCATGCCCGACCGGCCCCGGCTGGCCGGGCGGTCGACCGATGCCGTCGCAGCGATGTTGGCGCAGGTGCTGGCCGAGGTGCTCACGATCGAGCGGGTGGGTCCGGAACAGGACGTGTTCGCCGAGTTGGGCGCTGACTCGCTGATCCTGGCGGGTTTCTGCACGCAGGTGCGCAAGCGGCCCGGCCTGCCCCCGGTGGCGCTCAAGGATGTCTATGCGAACCCGACCATGCTCGGGCTCGCTCGCGCACTCACCCCGTCCGCGACAGCGCCGACCGATCCCACGATCGCGTCCCCTTCACCTCAACCGCAGCAACCTCCACGGCCGGCGAGCACGGCGGCATACCTGTTTTGTGGCCTGCTGCAAACCCTGGCCTTCCTCGGTTACGCCTTGGTCGCGGGGGTTGCGACCGACCAGGCCTACACAACGATCTCCGCGGGCACGACCCTGCTGGATGTCTATCTGCGTTCAGTCGCGTTCGGCGCAGTTGTCTTCCTCGCAGCGGCCCTGTTGCCGGTCCTGGCGAAGTGGATTCTTGTCGGGCGGTGGCGGGAGCGGGAGATCCGCGCCTGGAGTCTGGGTTACTTCAGGTTCTGGTTGGTCCGGACGTTGATCCGGAGCAACCCGCTGATCCCGCTGATCATCGGTACGCCCCTGTATCCGTTGTACCTGCGGGCGTTGGGCGCGAAGGTCGGCCGAAACGTCCTGATCCTCACCAAGCACGTCCCCGTCTGCACCGACCTGATCACCATTGGGAGCGGGACGGTCATCCGCAAGGATGTGCACCTCACCGGGTCCGCGGCGGTGGCAGGCACGATTCGGCTGGGCCCGGTCATGTTGGGCCGCGACGTGGTCGTCGGGGAGAAGAGCGTCCTCGACATCCGCACCGTGATGGGCGATGGCGCGCAGTTGGGCCACGCTTCGGCGCTGCACGCCGGTCAGGTGATCCCCGCCGGAGCCCGTTGGCATGGCTCGCCAGCCGTACCCACCCAGGTCGATCACCGGCGGGTGCCTGCGGACGCCGCCAGCCGGGCGCGCGCCATCGTCTACGTGCTGCTGCAGCTGATCAAGATATTTGGGGTCTATCTGCCGCTGGTGCTCGGCGGGCTGATCATGCTTCTGGCCAACGCCCCGCAACTGCGCTCGTCGATCGACCCGGGTCCCGTCGCGTTGAACCAGCTGCAACTGTACCTCGACGCCCTCGTCGGTTCGGCCGTCGTCGTCTTCGGTGGGCTGCTGATCGGATTCGTGTTCGTGATCACCCTGCCGCGGCTGCTCGGGCTGTGCGTGCGTCCCGGCAAGGTCCACCGCGTGTACGGCGTGCAGTATGCGCTGTACCGCGCCGTCGCACGGTTGACCAACGTCAAGACGATGGTCGGGCTGTTCGGCGATAGCTCATTCATCGTCGGCTACCTCCGCGCGCTGGGCTACGACCTGGGCCGAGTGGAGCAGACCGGGTCGAACTTCGGATCGGCCGTCTCCCACGACAACCCTTACCTGTCGATCGTGGGTCCGGGCACGGTCGTCGCCGACGGCCTGACGATCGTCAACGCGGACATCTCGGCCACCGCGTTCCGGATCAACCGGGTCGCGATCGGCGCCCGCAGCTTCCTCGGCAACCACATCGCCTACCCCGCCGGCGCCCGGGTCGGCGACAACTGTCTGCTGGCGACCAAGGTGATGGTCCCGTTGGGCGGACCCGTCCGTCATGGCGTCGGCCTCTTGGGATCGCCGGCGTTCGAGATCCCGCGCTCGGTGCGCCGCGACCTGGCGCTGGAGGTCGGACCGGATGAGCAGCGGCGCCTGCTGCGCCGCAAGAATCTCCACAACCTGGTCACGCTCGCCATGGCACTGCTGGTCCGCTGGGTCGACCTGGCCGGGCTACTGCTGATCGCTCTGCTGGCCGTCGATACCTATCCGAGCTTCGGGTTCCTGTCCTTCGGGGCCGAGATCGTCGCATCGCTGGTCTACATCTTCGGTCTCCACATCCTCGTCGAGCGTCTCGGTGGGGGGTTCCGGCGGCGGCGGCCGCAGTCGTGCTCCATCTATGACAAGACCTTCTGGCGCCACGAGCGCTACTGGAAGCTGGTCATGCCCCTCGGCATGGACAAGATCCTCGCAGGTACCCCGTGGAAGAACCTGGTCACCCGACTGCTGGGGGCCAAGATCGGGCGCCGGGTGCTCGACAACGGCGCGGTCATGACAGAGCGCACCCTGCTCACGATCGGGGACGACGTGACCCTCGACGAGGGCAGCATCCTGCAGTGCCACTCGCAGGAGGACGGCGCGTTCAAGTCCGACAGCTCCATGCTCGGTGCAGGAGCGTCGGTCGGCGCGGGCGCGCTGGTCCATTACGGCGTCACCGTCGACGACGGTGCCGTGATCGCCCCCGATTCCTTCCTGATGAAGGGCCAAGAAGTGCCCGCCGGTGCGTACTGGGGCGGCAACCCCGCCGGCGAACTGTCCCGTCCTATCCGTTCCGGCGCCCCGAGTGGCGCACTCATCTCGGAGAACCGTCATGACCACAACCGACCCACAGTCTTCCACCGTCCCGGCGTTCGGCGGCCCGTCGTCGATGGCTGCGCCGCACCCACTGCCTTTATGCGCCCGGTGGCGTGACGTGGCGATCACCGGACCCGGCCCTGCCTACTGGCGGGACGTGTTGACCACGGGTGGGCGTACGGAGCTCCCGCGCTGGACGCTCGAACCCGCCCCGGGCGTCGCCGTGCACACGGAGCCGATCCCCGACGATCTGCTGGCGGCGATCGACGCCCTGGACGTATCGCGGTCGGCCGTCCTGCTCGCCGCACACGCCGCGGTGCTTGCGGCGGTCTCGGGTGAGTCCGAGGTCGTAGCCGGATGCATCGACCAGGGCCGGCACGCGCCCGTGCCTGCTCACCGTCGACCCAGGTTCGTGGCGGGACCTGGTGATCGCGGCCGCCCGCACGGAGGCCGAGCTCGCCGCCCACGTCGATGTTCCGTTCGACGCCTTGCGTGCCGAGATGGGGGTCGCCGCGCCCGTCTACGAGACGGTGCTTGATCCGACCGACCCCGGCCGCGATCCGGAGGAGGGGCAATTGCTCACCCTCGCCGCGGCCTCGTCGCGCGAGGGTCTCGCGTTGGTGCTGTGCTACCGGACCGAGGCGCTGGACGCGGCGCTGCCGCACGCTTCGCCGGCTACCACCTGACCGCCCTACAGCGGATCGTCACCGACCCGGATGCCAGCCCCACGGGGGAGAGCCTGGTATCGGAGGAGGAGGTCGTGACGCAGCTTGAGCGATTCGCCGGGCCGCGGCGCCCGTTGCCCGACCAGCGTGTGCATGAGCTGTTCGAGGACAGGGTGCGTCGCCACCCGGACCGTGCCGCCGTCGTGTACCGCGACGAGACCATCACCTACGGAGAGTTGAACGCGCGGGCCAACCGGATCGCCCGCGCACTACTGACCCGAGGGCTGGGTCCGGAGGACATTGTCGCGGTAGTGACCGAGCGGGACCTGGACTGGACGGTCGCGGTGCTCGGTGTGTTCAAGGCCGGCGGGGTGTATCTGCCGATCGAGCCGCAGTTCCCGACCGGGCGGATCGCCGCCGTGCTGCGCCGCTCGGGCTGCCGGTTCGTGCTCACCCAGCAGAACGCCACGGCCACGCTGGCACCCGCGCTGGTCGAACTGCCCGCGATCCAGGCGCTGACCATCGGCGACGCCATCGCCGAGAAGCGCGGCGACGAGAATCCGGGCCTCGCGGTCGAGGCGGACCGACTGGCCTACATCTACTTCACCTCCGGTTCGACGGGCGAGCCGAAAGGGGCCATGTGTGAGCACGCGGGGATGCTCAACCATCTACTGGCCAAGATCGAAGACCTGGAAATCGACGAGGGCACGGTAGTGGCCCAGACCGCGCCGCAATGTTTCGACATCTCGTTGTGGCAGCTGGTGGCGGCGTTGCTGGTCGGGGGCCGGACGGTGCTCATCCCACAACAGGTGGTGCTGGACGCCGAGCGGTTCCTGGACACCGTCGCCGCCGAACGCGTCGCGGTGTTGCAGGTCGTTCCGTCTTATCTCGAGGTGTTGCTGAACCTGCTCCAGCGGAGCCCGCGGCAGCTTCCCCATCTACGCATCGTGTCCGCGACGGGCGAGGCATTGAAGAAAGAGCTGGTGCAGCGATGGTTCGCCGCGATGCACGGTGTCCCACTGGTCAACGCCTACGGGCTGACCGAGACCTCCGACGACACCAACCACGAAGTCCTGCACGCGGTTCCCGAGCAGGAACGGATCCCGCTCGGTACGCCGGTGCGCAACGTGCGCATATCGGTCGTCGACGCCAACCTGGTGCCGGTCCCGTTGGGTGCGCCCGGGCTGATCGCGTTCGCCGGGGTCTGTGTAGGCCGCGGGTACGTCAACGACCCGGAACGCACACGGGAGTGCTACCGCGTCGACCCGTACCGGCCTCATGAGCGGCTGTATCTCGGCGGGGACTACGGCCGTTGGCTGCCGGATGGAAAGTTGGAGTTCCTGGGCCGCCTCGACGGGCAGGTGAAGGTGCGCGGGTTCCGGATCGAGCTGGGCGAGGTCGAGAACGCGCTGATGCGGGTGCCCGGCGTGCGTGACGCCGCCGTGGTCGTCTCCGACAACGGTCATGGCTCGCGGCTGGTCGGCTTCTGCACCGCGGACACGCCGGTGACGTCGGAGTTCGTCCGCGAGCGGCTGGCCCGGTCGCTACCGGAGTACATGGTTCCGGCCACCGTCCACCAGCGCGAAGTGTTGCCCTTGACCGGCAATGGGAAGATCGACCGCAAGGCGCTGCAGGTGCTGGCCGCCGAGCTCGCCGCCGCCTCCGCAGCCGAGACCGGGCAGCGCCAGCCCCCCGCCACGCCAGCCGAGACCAGGCTGGCGGCCGCATGGGCAAAGGTCCTGGCCATGGACCCGGCGCAGATCGACCGGCGGGACGACTTCTTCGGCCTCGGCGGCACGTCCTTGTCCGCGGTCTCGCTGGCCGTCGAGCTCAAGCGGGTTGTGTCACTGCGCGACATCGCCCGTAACCCGGTGCTCGCCGACCTGGCCCGACTGCTGGCCCCAGAACCAGCCACGATGCCGGCCGCCCCCACGCACACCGCCTGACCCCATCACTTGATCAACCGCAGGAGCACAAGATGACCTTTCAGCCGAATATCCACCGCCGTCCCGGCGCCCCAGCGATCGTCCTCGCCGATCCCGCCGCTCCACCCGAACGCTGGGTGACCGCCCATCGCGACGCCCTGCGGGCGGCCGTGACCGACCTCGGCGTACTGCTCGTGCGCGGGCTGGCCATCCGCGACAACCACAGTGCCATCGCCGCCTTCACGAACCTGGCTGCGCTCATGCCCGAGCGCGGCGCCTTCGCCCCGCGCACCCACCTGGGAGGTGGCCTCTACACCTCGACCCCGTGGGCGTCCGCCCAGCAGATGTGCATGCACCACGAACTGAGCTACAACCTGGAGTTACCCGGCCTGATGCTGTTCGCCTGCCTCACCCCACCCGCCGCCGCCGGAACCACCGATGTCGCCGACGCCGGCGCCGTCCTCAACGCTTTGCCGCGCGACCTCGTGGACCGGTTCGCGCGGGAAGGCTGGCAGCTGTGCCGCACCTACAACGACGAGATCGGCGCGTCCTGGGCCGAGGCTTTCGGCACCCCCGACCGCCACGCCGTCGAGGCCCAATGCCGGGCCCAGAGGATCGAGTTCGCCTGGACCCCCGACGGGGGGTTGCGAACCCGCCAGCGGCGACCGGCCGTGGTGCGGCATCCACGGACCGGTCGCTACAGCTGGTTCAACCAGATCGCGTTCCTCAGCGAGTGGACCCTCGACCCGGACGTGCGCCAATACATGATCGACAGCTACGGCCCCGACAACCTGCCGTTCACCACGCGCTTCGGCAACGGCGACCCCGTCGGCCCCGGCATCGTCGAGCTGCTCAACCGCACCTACGCTGCACACACCCTGCGCCACCAATGGCAGGCCGGCGACGTACTGCTGATCGACAACATCCACTACGCCCACGGCCGCGCGCCCTACGAGGGCCCCCGCGACATCGTGGCAGCACTCGCCGACCCGGTTCGGCTCGCCGACTGCCTGCCCGCGACCCCCGTCGACGGTGCGGCATGACGACCCCGGACGCACCCCGAACAGCCGTCGGAAGACCGGCAGCTGTGCCGCCCCCATTCGCGGTGATTCCCGGTGCACAGGTTCGCCAGGTGTTGCACGGTCGCGAACAGGAGATCGTCGAGCTGGTGGAGCGGACCTATCGGTTGCACGGCTCCGGTGAGTCGGTGAACCCGCCGTCGTACTTCCTGCGGTTCCCGGATCGTCCCCGTTCGCGGATCATCGCGTTGCCGGCGTCCTTGGGCGGCCCGTCCCCGGTGGACGGACTGAAGTGGATCTCCAGCTTCCCGGACAACGTAGCGGCGGGGATTCCCCGGGCCTCGGCGGTGCTCATCCTCAACGACCACGAAACGGGCTACCCGTTCGCTTGCATGGAGAGTTCGATCATCAGCGCGACCCGGACAGCAGCATCGGCGGCATTGGCGGCCGACGCGCTGAGCCGTGGCCGAGCGCGGCCGAGGCGGGTGGGATTCATCGGAGTGGGCCTGATCGCCCGATACGTGCACACGTTCCTAGCCGGGACGGGATGGGAGTTCGACGAGATCGGCGTACACGACCTGTCCGCCGACAGCGCCGCTGGCTTCCAGAGCTACCTGGAGCGCAGCGGGCCGGGTCCGCGGATGAGGATGCACGACACCGCGGAGTCGCTGGTCCGCTCGAGCGACCTACTCGTGTTCGCGACCGTGGCCGCGGCCCCGCACGTGCACGACCCCTCCTGGTTCAACCACGGACCACTGGTGCTGCACGTATCGCTGCGTGACCTCGCACCCGAGGTCTTGCTGGCCGCGACCAACATCGTCGACGACATCGAGCACTGCCTCAAGGCAGACACTTCACCGCACCTGGTAGAGCAGCGCACAGGTAACCGCGAGTTCCTGGCCGGCACCCTCGACGACGTTCTCACCGACCGTGTCCGGATGCCGGCCGACGGCACGGTGATCTTCTCACCGTTCGGTCTCGGGGTGCTCGACCTCGCTGTCGGCGGTTTCGTCTACGGCGAGGTCGAACGTCGTGGAGAGTTGCAGGTGGTGGACGGCTTCTTCCACGAGCTGGGCCGCTACGGATAACAGCCGCACAGACGAGTCAAGTCGGGCAGCTCAGCGGTCACTAACTGCACCGCCCGAGGACGTGACCTGCAGCGGTCCGGCCATCCAGCACCGGAGCGCGGGCGGCTCGTCGAGGACGTGAGCCTGTGGGTGCCGAGAACCCTGTCATGTCATGCGACCTGGACGTACTCGTGTAGGAGGCCG
Organism: uncultured Actinomycetota bacterium; assembly: GCA_963739465.1. Lineage (GTDB taxonomy): Bacteria > Actinomycetota > Actinomycetes > Mycobacteriales > Pseudonocardiaceae > Pseudonocardia. The sequence goes on along the minus strand of CAVUAS010000012.1, from coordinate 155,992 downwards.
CCGAGCCGGTCACGTCGGAGCGGCCTGATGACCGCTCCAGAGGGTGGCGGACTACCGCCCGTGGGCGGGCGTTGATGCAGTGATCGGTGCGGACGATGCCCGTTGTAGTGCTCGATGTACTCCCGCAGGACGACGTAGAGGTGTCGGGGTCCGGTGATCAGGACGTGGTCGAGGCATTCTCGGCGCAGCGTCCCGATGAACCGTTCTGCGATCGCGTTCGCCCGCGGTGCCCGTACCGGGGTGCGGATGATGCGGATGTCGGCACCGGTGAAGACGGCGTCGAAGGCGGCGGTGAATTTGCTGTCTCGGTCGCGGACCAGGAACCGGAGCCGGTCGGCGCGGTCCCCGAGGTCCATGAGCAGGTTGCGGGCCTGTTGGGTCACCCAGTCGCCGGTCGGGTGGGCGGTGATCCCGCCGAGGTGTACGCGGCGACGGTCGTGTTCGATCACGACGAGGATGTAGAGGCGGCGCAGGAACAAGGTGTCGACGTGGGCGAAGTCGATCGCAAGGATCGCGCGGGCCTGCGCGGAGAGGAACTGTCGCCAGGTCGGTCCGGACCGTCGCGGCGCCGGATCGAGCCCGGCGCTCTTGAGGATCGTCCAGACGGTCGAGGCGGCCACGGCATGGCCGAGGCCGACCAGCTCGCCCTGGATGCGTCGGTAGCCCCACCGGGGATTCTCGCGGGCCATCCGCAGCACCAGCGCTCGAATCGCTGATGGGGTGGGTGGTCGGCCTGGTCGTCGGCGCGGGTAGGTCCAGCGTCGGGCGACGAGTTGGGCGTGCCAGCGCAGCAGCGTGCGAGGCGTCACCAGCCGCATCCTGAGCAGCGGGGGAGGGAGCAGTCTGCTCAGCGCGCTGAGCACGGCACGGTCGAGCCACGTCAGTGTGGGCCGTGGGTTGGTGCGGCGCAGCACGGCGACTTCATGTCGCAGCACCAGGATCTCGGCGTCCTTGGCGGTGTCGGAGCGGGCGAGCAGCGCCAGCCAGCTCAGCACGCGTACGAGCATCAGGTAGGCAAGTCTGAGGGCCATGCCGAGCGATCATGCTGGGCTGCCACGGGACCTGACGGTGAGGGCGGGCCACGGAGAGATGCTGGTCGGAGCCGGTGACACGGTTCTCGGCACCCACACGGTCGAGCGAGCTACTCCGGAGGCCACTGATAGATCGGCGGCGGTCGCATTTAGACGTACGCGCAGACCGGCCCACACCCGGTCGGTGAAGGCGGTAAGTAGCGCGTGCAGCTGCCCGGCAGCCATCGGAGTGGCAGTGTTCGATCAGCCAGCTCAAGATGGGCGCCACGAACGCGACAGAGGGCTTGTACGCTATCGACCTAAACAGTGATGCCCTAAACAAGCGCCGAAGGCGGAGCACGAACAGGCCCGCTGACTGTCACGCCGCATGACCAGACGAGCAGTATACGGCGCGACAATCTCCGTGGGCTGTTAGCAGGTCAGCTTGACGACATCCCCCTCGGTGGTGTCGGAGTCCATTTCGACGCTAACCGGCGTACCGGCAGACTTGCCCTTCGCCCCTTCGTACGGGCTTTCAGCGCCAGTGCTAACAACGCCGACGTAGTTCACGTACACCTTGTACGAGTTCGTGCCCTTACGGCAAGGCATGGAGTTCTCGTGCTCGATGAGGCCGGTTCCGGCGTGAGCCCAAAGGAACTCCGACTTCGAACCATCCTTGGTCTGCCAGCTACAACCCCAAAACCCGCAGGCCTTCGTCTCGAGGTTGAACGTAACCATCGACGAGCACGACGTCCCCCAGTTGTAGAATCTGAGGCTGCTCTTTGCCTTAACGACACCGTTCTCCACATACGGCTGGCCGACTTCGGGCTCCGACATGATCGGTGGCTGCAGGATGCCAACAGCAGCGTTACCAAAGTTGGCCGCGACCCCGTTCCAGCCCTTGCACTGGCTGTCGGCTCGCGATTGTGCCGCTTGGTCGACCGCGACCGGGGTCGGCCCCGAAACTTCTTCTTGCGCCGAGGCCGGCGCGGCAGTCAAGACCGCGGCGGTGACAGCGCTAATCGCTGCCACGAAGACTCCGAGCTTTCTCACTACTACTGGGTTCCTCTCGGGGCGATCGGCTTCCGACATAGTTGACTCGCCTGTTCGGTCCAGTCCGTTAGCCGCGTAGTCATGAGATCGATGTCACCAACATGCTTGGCGATCTTCCAACAATTCTCCCCGGGCAGGTCAGCGAGCAGACAGAGCAGGAACCGCGTGCCTGAACGCGGGTCTCGATCCAGACGAACCGACCAGCCATCCGATCGAAGAGTCAGTCGGCTTCAGCCTGCCATCGCACTGGCCCTCGGCTGTGCCGGGCATCGGTAAACCCGGTGCAGACATGCCCGACGTACCCCAACTTCCCGTCTGCTGTGTGGGCGGCGAGCAGCAGCGCACCCAGGACGTGCGCGTTGCCGGGGTATCAAGTGGGCGGCTTCCACGCTCTACGTTAGACACCACGCGCAGTTCGGTCTCGGTTTGGCTAGAGCGGGGGTTGAGGAATGGGCACGGACCGTGCGCGGACCGGTCTCTCAGCGAGACTTAGATTGATCATCGGCTCGTGTCCCAGCGAATACCAGCGGGCCCGAGCCCGGTGACTGGTCACGTCGTCGGGTGCCTTCTGCCGCACGGCGGCCAACCGGGCCGAGTCCGGGCGGTGGGTCGCGTCGCGCCGTACCAGACCAGGTCCGCCCCGCCGCCGGTGTAGGCGCCCATCGTGCGCACGGTGTACACGTGCGGGTTGTGGCAGTCCGGCTCGTTACCGGCGGCCCCGGTCAGCAGGGCCGGGGTCTCGTCGGTGCCCAACACCTCCTGCTCGCGTAGCGCTGCCTTGAGCGCTTCTTCGAACCCGGCCGCGGTCGATATAGGCCAAGGCGGGATCTCGGAAGAATCCCCGGGCTAGCTAACTTTCCCCTTGGTAGCGGTAGAAGCCGGAAGGGAGGCCGTTCGCCTGAGCAATGACAACAATGCCTATGAGGCGCGGTTTACCGTCGCGGTAGCCTTACTATGCAGATACGAGGCGATTAGCACTCTTTCAGATCTGCGAGAAGCGCTAACGTTGCTGCGGCTATTGCGCAATACTTCATTTTCGGATACTAGAAGTCGGGCTATGACGCTTGTTGCCTTGAGCGATGGCAATCGACTCATGTTCGAGATAAGTGGGGCAGAGGAAAACATCGATGAAGCTATAGATGCCGCGCGCGAAGCCCGCTCCATCTCGGCATTGTCGACTGCTAATCGCTCCGCTGCATTGTCTTGCCTTTGTGCGGCCCTGAGTCGAAAGTCGGTCAGATCGGGTTCACACCTGGAAGCCGACGAGGCTGTCGAGGTTGGAAGAGAGGCACTCGCGGGCATTGCCAAGAGGTCCTTCACGGCCGCCGCCAGCGGCGTAATGGCAAACGTGGGTCTAGCGTTGCGAACCCGATTTGAGTTGGGCGGTCAAGCCGGTGACCTGAGTGACTCTATTAGTCTTCTTCAACAGTCACTTCGTGAGCAACCGGACTCTCTTAGCCGAGGCCGGCGGCTTGGTCACCTGGCTATTAGTCTGCTTCAACGATACCTTTCGGTCGGCGCGATCGAAGACCTTAATCGAAGTATCGAGTACGGCGATGAGGCGTCACTGACTACTTTCACCAGTGACTTTGAAGTTGCCGCCATCTTGGACCATGTTGCGAATGCACACCTTACCAGATTTCACCGTAGCGGCGAGCTTGAAGACCTTTCCAGCTCGATTAAACTATATCGTGCGGCTGTAACGAAGTGTCCGCGAGAAATCGTTCAGCGGAGCACGTACCGCGCGAATCTCGGCCTGGCCCTGCGCTTGCGATTTGAAAAGTTTCAAGAAAGAGCTGACCTTGAAGAGGCATTCATCGAAATTATTGCGGCGGGCAAAGACGGAAACTTTGAGAGTACAGCAGGTGCCATGTACGCCGGGCTTTGCTCATTGTGGCAACTTCGCTACGGTATTAGTAACGAGGTTGCGGATCTGAATCAAGCTCTCCAAGCTGCAAACTACGGCCTTAAAATGACTACAGAGGTTCATCCGGATCGCGCGAATCTATGGCACGAGCTCGGCAACTGCCATCAATTGAGATTTCTTGAGTCTCAGCAGTCAGTCGATGCTAAGCGTGCGATCCAAGCTTTTCGACTCGCTGCCTGTCAGGAGGTGAGTCGGACAGATATCCGCATTCTCGCCGCCCATAAGTGGGCTGTTCTGGCAAACGCTTCGCCGGAACTCTCCGAATCAGCTGCTGATGGGTATGCAACCGTCGTTAAGCTATTACCCCTACTGGCGTGGCGCGGAGTAGGAAGGGAGGATCAGCAGAAACTGTTGACAAATGAACGTGGCTTGGGATGTGACGCAGCCGCCTCTGCGCTTACTGTCGATCGAGTAGGTGAGGCGGTGACCTTGCTCGAGCTTGGTCGTGCAATCCTATGGAGTCAAATGCTCGAAATTCGGATAGACTTAAGTCTAATCATGGACGCTGACACCGACCTCGGGCTGGCCCTAATTCGAGTACGTGACGAGCTCGAGCGTCTCGAGAACTTTTCATTGGTCGAATCTAAAGGCAAACGACTTTCCTAGGGGTGGCACATCTCCCCATATGACGCTTAAGTGTGCCCGGCCTAATGCTGAGCTGCAACTGTGGGCGTGTTGGTCACCGGGTGATCGGCTGGCGTGCGGTGTGATCTTCCGGTGCCCGAGCCGGAGGAGCTGTGTTGCGCGACGAGTTGATCGTCGTGGTGCGGCGCCAGGCCGTGCAGATCTCAGAGCTGATGGAGGCCAACGAGACCCCTCGCGGGCCGGCCGGCGAGGCTGGAGCATCTGTTGTCGCGGAACTCGGGGAGCTCCTCGAACCCGCCCTCGCGTGACGACGATCCGCTGGTCGGCGGCGCCCTCCAAGTCAATGGACGCGTGCCCCCTCGGCGAACGTGATGAAGGCGCAGCCCGTGCCCTGGGTCCGCGACCCGGCAGTCATGCAGCCATTCGCGAGGGGGGCTCCACCGGTGCCGTAACTAAGGTGCGCCGGGTGCCGACATGACAGAAGTCAGAACCTCGACCCCCGCCGGGTCCAGTGACGTGTCCGGGAAGGCGCCTCAAGGATGGTCGATTCGGTCGTTCGCATCGATCGCTATGTGATCGATCGCCACCTCGGCACGGGCGGCATGGGTGAGGTCTACCTCGCTTACTCGCCCGCTGGTGACCCGGTGGCCATCAAGCAGATCCGCTCAGATCGGCTCGACCCGCTGACCCGTACCCGCTTCGAGACCGAGGCGGAGATCGCGCGCACGGTCATCGGCACCAGCCGTGTCGCCCGCTTCCTCGACGCCGACCCCTACGCTGAACGGCCCTGGCTCGCCGTCGAGTATGTCCCCGGCATCACCCTTGCGGCACATGTCGAGGACCACGGGCCGCTTGCTGAGCCGCTCGTCGCGAGCTTGGGCGCGCTCCTGGCCGAGGGGCTCACGGCGGTGCACGCCGCTGGGCTGCTGCACCGCGATGTGAAGCCGCAGAACGTGATGCTCGGGCGGTACGGCCCGGTCCTGATCGACTTCGGGCTCGGCGCCTTCCTTGACGACGGGGCCCGGCCCGGCGAGGCCGGGATTGTCGCGGGCGTCGTGGAGGCCCGCCCGGAGCTGGGTCGACGGGCGGAGTTCCTGTGGGGGCTGGTCGGGCGCCGGATGGAGATCTCCGAGGACGCGATCGCCCGCCGCATCCCCGTGTGGGGCGCCGACCCGACGACCGTGGAGTTTGCGTTCCTCGACCGCGGCGGCGCAGCGGTCGAGAAGGAGCAGGTGTTCGAGGATCTGTTCGAGGCCCCGGACACCCCGTACTGGCGGCTCAAGCAGGTGATGGACGCCTGGTGCGCGCTGTGGTTCTGGCCGCTCGGGCACGCGAGCAGCCTCGACGGCTCCGCTGGGGTCTACGCCGCCGCGAAGACGCCACCCGCACCGCCCGCGCCCGAGCCCGCCCGCGCGACGACCGCGCCGCTCGTTTACGACAGCCCCGCCCTGTTCGGCGTGGACGGCGAGCAGCTGGGCCTCGACGGACTAGAGCCGACCGCTCCGATGAAGGTCAAGGGTTCCGGCTCCGGGGGTCACAAACCCCGGCCGCGGCAGGGTCGCCGCCCGATGATCCCGCTGGCGGACCTCGACGACTGGCTGGACTTCCTCGAAGCGATGCTGGGCACCGACGACGTGCCCGAGGGCAGCCTGGTCAGCCAGTTCGACACCCTCGACGAGCTGCGGATCTACGAGGACCAGCTGCCCGCGTGGATGGGCATGGACGTCGGCGACCCCGAGCAGCGGTTCCCGTGGCTGCACCAGGTCCGCGAGATCGCCGACCAGCAGGGCATCCTGCACTGGCCGCTTGAGTTCGCGCGGGTCTTCCAGAGCGCCGCGGGCGGGTTCGACCTGCAGGTCGGCAACCCACCCTGGGTCCGGCCGGACTGGAACGAGGCTGCTGTCCTAGTGTCACGTAATGGTACTAGATTAGCTACGCGCGCTATGCAATAATTCCGCTGTGGAGTTGTCTGAGGAGCAGCGGGCATCGCTCAATGCTATGATCCAGCAAGTTGGCTACGATGGTTCGGTCTCCGCTCGTGCCCGGATGGTGTTGTGGCGGGCCGACGGGTTGTCGGTGACGGAGATCATTGAGTTGTCGGGAGCGTCAAAGCCGACGGTATACAAATGGCTGGACCGATACGAACAGTTCGGAGTCGATGGCTTGACGGATCTGCCGCGCCCGGGGAAGCCGCGAGCGGTGCCCGATAGTGTGCGGGCTCGCATTGTCGCGTTGACGCGGTGCACGCCACCGGCCGAGACGGGACTGAGTCACTGGTCGAGTCGCGAGATGGCGACGTACTTGAAACGGGCAGAGAACATCTCGGTGTCGCACAACTTCATCGCGCAGGTGTGGCGGGACCACGCTTTGCAGCCGCAGCGTCAAGGCACCTTCAAACTGTCGAACGATCCGGACTTCGAGGCCAAGGTGGCCGATGTGGTCGGGCTCTATCTGGATCCCCCTACGGCTGCAGTCGTCCTGTCCATCGACGAGAAGACGCAGGTCCAGGCCCTGGATCGAACGCAGCCGATGTTACCGATCAACGTCGGGAAGACCGAGAAGCGCACCCATGACTACGTCCGGCATGGCACCACGAACCTGTTTGCCGCGCTGGACACGATAACCGGAGAGGTGCTCGGGGAGTGCTACCAGCGGAGGCGCACCGCGGAGTTCCTCAAGTTTATGGACCATGTTGTCGCGCGCTACGGTGACCGCGAGATCCACGTCGTCCTGGACAACCTGTCGACCCACAAAGGCAACGACGTGGACGCCTGGCTCACCAAGCACACCAATGTCACCTTTCACTTCACGCCGACCGGCAGTTCCTGGTTGAACCAGGTGGAAATCTGGTTCAACATCATCACCAGGCAGGCGATCCGGCGCGGCACCTTCACCTCACTTCGTGTACTCATCAAGACTATCAACTCCTACATCGAGAACTGGAACCGCGACGCGAAACCCTTCGAATGGACAGCGACTCCCGGCGAGATCATCGCCAGTGTTCGCATCCTCCACCGCGACTTCAAGAAGCTGTTGGCCAACAACGCCAAGTAACGAGAAACCATTACGCGACACTAGCCGAGCACGAGCCCTGGTTCGAGCTCGTAGAGAAGCCGCCCACGATTGAGACGGCCCGTCGGAGGAGAGAGCTTCTCCTCGATCCGTCGGTGCTGGCGTCAGTGTTGAGAGAGCTGACCACAATTAGTGGCCAGGTGGCACTCCTTAGCTCACCCCAAATGTACCCGCTACTCGATGGCACCCGACCAGACTTCTATCGAGCATTTATGTGCAGGACATGGGATCACGCGGCGGTGGCGGGCACGATCGGATTAGTTCATCCAGACACTCACTTTACGGGTGAAAGGGAGGCTTCTCTGCGTGCGGCGGCGTATCATCGACTGCGCATGCATGGTGACTTCGTCAACGCAGGCCAACGCTTCTTTGCTGAGCCCGTAGGTCATACCGCTCACTTCGGTGTGCATATCTACGGGCAGCTGTCCGAGATTGCATTCGAACATCTCTCTTGGCTGGTATCTGCTGACGCGCTCCGCCTGTCTGGAACGCATGACTCCAACTTGAATGAAATAATTGGTATTCGGCGCGACAACGCGGCATTCGACGACAGGCCGCACCGCAGCAGGGTTGTTAGGGTCACGCCCAAGCTGCTTGCGGTGTGGCAGCGCCTACTTGATGAGACTGATGTTCCGGTCGACCAGGCGCGACTATTGTTCCCGGTCAGCATGAACGAGGCAGCGGCTATCGAGGCGCTTGCCGAGTATCCGCACCGCCTTGGGAAGATGTCGCCCCAGATTAGTATGGGCTACCTTGAGACTGACGCAAGGGATGATGGGCTGATCGACTACAATAGGGTCGACCCAGCCACTGGTCACGAGTATCAGCCCGAGAGTTGGCGGCGAGTCGTTCTCAAGCCACCACAGTTCACAACGTCCACGCCGGTATTTAAGCGGTACGACGCGAACTCGAATGATCCGTATGGCCGCGACTTGGTCAATCTGGCCTGCAACTTCATCCCAGATTCTGAGTATGTGCATGTTCCCGGTCGCTCCGCGCAGTTCTTGGCTGCCCGAGACCGCTGGCTTGATCGGCGGGCTTTGGATTACCTCCGCAATGACCCTAGAGCGCTCGCCCGAGCGCAGCGTGAAATTACCATAAGCACAGGATCACCACTCGCCAAGGTCGAGCCAGGAGCCGTCGAAGCCGTACTGAAGCGCCGCGCCACACGTCCTTACACGGCGTTCTATCGGATGGCCTGGCGCCGTCAGATAGTCACTAACACCGAGCGCGCGCTCTACGCAACACTCATCCCACCGGGGCCTACGCACGTCGACCGAGTGAACAGCATGATCGTCGCGGACACGCGCCAGCTCGCTCTCGTCGCCGGTTTCTGGAGCGCCTTACCGCTTGACTACTTTCTCCGTATCACTGGTCGAGCCGATCTCCGAGGGGCCGGAGCACGCGCGATGCCTGCTCCGCAGGACGGCCATCCTCTCGCCTCCGCGCTGCTACTGCGCACCTTGCGCCTCAACTGCCTTACTACCGCCTACGCCCGGCTGTGGCGCGAGCTGTACGAGCCCGCGTGGCTGGCGGGGGAAGGCTGGGCTCTCGACTGGCCCGGCCTGCCGCCGCTCGACGACGTCGGCCCGGACTGGACCGCCGCCACCCCGCTTCGCACGGAGCGGGCGCGGCGCTCCGCGCTCGTCGAGATCGATGCGCTGGTAGCCGTCTGGCTCGGCATGAGCGCCGACGCGCTCGTCGCCGCGTACAAGGGCCGGTTCCCAGTGCTGCAGAAGTACGAGGCCGTCACCTGGTTCGACGCCGACGGCGCGAAGATCGCGGGCAACGCCCGCACGATCGGGCAGCGCCAGCACCAAGGAGAGCTGGACAGCAGTTCCAGGCCCATCCGAACCGACCCCGGTGCCGCGCCGCCCGAGGGCTACACGCCGCCGTTCCGGAAGGCCGAGCGCGAAGCCGAGATGACGGGCCGCGCACGAGGTGTTCTCGGCCCGGCTCGCCGCCGCGCGAATGGGAGGCGCCGCGGTGAGGCCGACGCTGGAGGCGCAGGGGCTCAAGGAGAGCCTGGTGCAGTACCTCTCCACCACCTACGCGCTGTCCGACGAGGGAGCGCGCGAGTCGTTGCACCGCTTCCTCGGCGACGAGGAGCCGAAGGCATGTTCCGCGGTCCCTACCTGCGCATCCGCACCCCGTTCCGGCCCGCGGGCGACGGCTGGCGCGGCGCTCTTGGACTGGCGTCGCGACGGCTTCACGCCCTACGCCCACCAGGCGCAGGCCTTCGCGCGGCTGAGCTCCGCGGGCGGCCGCACCCCGCAGCCGACGCTGGTGACCACCGGCACCGGGTCGGGCAAGACCGAGGCGTTCCTCTACCCCGTGCTCGACCACTGCGCCCGCGAGCGCGCGCACGGCCGGCGCGGGATCAAGGCCGTACTGCTCTACCCGATGAACGCGCTCGCCACCGACCAGGCGCAGCGGCTCGACGAGCTGCTGCGCGACCGAGCCCGCCCTGCGGGCGCTGCAGGGTGGGCTCTACATCGGCGACCGCGCCGCCACCCGCTACGAGAAGGTGCTCGACCAAGCCGCGCCGACATGCGGATCGCCCCACCCGACGTCCTGATCACCAACTACAAGATGCTCGACCTGCTGCTGCAGCGCGACGCCGACCGCGACCTGTGGCGACGGCGCCGACTCGCGCTACGTGGTGCGTCGACGAGTTCCACACCTACGACGGCGCGCAGGGCACCGACGTGGCGATGCTGCTGCGCCGCCTCGCCGCCGCCGTCGGCACGCCCGAGCCGGGCCGCCCGCTCGGCGCGATCTGCCCGGTCGCCACCTCGGCCACCCTCGGCTCGGGCACGGACCTGCGACGGCAGGCGGGCGCTGCTCGACGTGGCCGACGGACGTCTTCGGCACCCCGTTCACCGAGGACGCGGTGATCGGCGAGGACCGCCTCGACCGTCGAGGAGTTCCTGCCGCGCACCGGGTGGGACGCCGAGCTGCCGCTGCCCGCACCCGACCGAGCTCGCGGCCCTGCCGCGACCCGGCGGACGTCCCGCGCGCGATGGCCGCCCTCGTCGAGGCGCGTCACCGGCGGAGCGCGACCTCGACCCGTTCGACGCTCGGCGAGCAGCCTGCAGCGCCATCCGCTGACCATCGCCGTGCTCGACGGCGCTCGACGGCAGGCCCGCACGGCAACGAGATCCTGACCTGCTGTGGCGCAACGGAGCGCCGTCTGGGCGCAGGCGATCACCCAGCGCCCGGACGTGGCAGCGGACGCACTGGCCCGCGTCGTCGCGCTGCTGTCCATCGCGCGCGACCCGGCGCTCGCGGGCAGCGGCCCCGGCCGTTCGTGCACGTCGAGGTCCACCAGTGGGCGCGGTCGGTGTCCCGGCTGCTGCGCGGGGTGCTGCCGTGGCCGCGCGCGGAGTTCCGCTGGGATGCCGCGGCGCCCGTCGGCACGCCCGGAACCACCCGCTGACCGTCGGCCGACCGCCGGCGCAGGCCGCGAACCTGTTCCTGCCCGCCGTGTACTGCCGCGACTGCGGCCGCTCGGGCTGGGCGGTGTTCTCCCCGGAGAGCGACGACGACGCGCTGCAGTTCGACACGCACCGCATCCGGCGCGCGTCGACGAGCCAGGACAAGGTCCGGGTCCGCGCCCTGATCGCGGCGACCGACCGGGAGGCCCGCGAGGACCGCCCGAGGGCCGCGCCGCGGGGCCGGCTCGCGCGGACCGGCGGCACGCTGATGGTGCTCGACGGCCCGGGCGGGCGGCTCCGGCCGCCCGACCCGGCCGCCGACTACGACGCCGACCCGACGAGCCGCGGCTGGCCACACGGGACGCCGCGTTCGTGCTGGTCATCCTCGGCCCGAACGCCAACACCGCCGCGCAGAGGACTGGTGCCCGGCCTGCGGGGAGCGCAACGCGATCCGCTACCTCGGCACCGGCGTCGGCCGCGCTCGCCGCCGCGTCGATCACGCAGCTGTTCACCGGCGGTGAGCTCGACGCGGCCTCGCAGAAGACAAGACGCTGATGTTCAACGACTCGGTGCAGGACGCCGCGCACCGGGCCGGGTTCGTGGCCAGCCGCTCGTACACGTTCTCGCTGCGCGCGCTGCTCACCGGAGCACCTGGCCGAGACCGGCCCGACCGCGCTAACGACCTGATCGCCGATCTCGTCGCCGCGACGACCGACCCGGAGACGCTGCCGCCGTCGTCCCCGCCGACCTGCACGACCAGCCGCGGTGTGAGCAGGCTGCTCTCCGGCCGGGGCCGCACCGCGCGACGACCTGGACCTGATCGGCGAGCGGCTGGCGTTCGACACGCTGATGGAGTTCGGGTTCCGCTCGCGCAACGGGCCGCACGCTCGAGCTCACCCGCACGGCCGCCGCCGCACGTCGCGCATCGCCGATCCGGCCGCGGCGATCGAGCTGGTCCGCGGCGTGCACCTCGAGCTCGGCGGCCAGTACCCGACCGAGCAGCCCGACGAGCGCTACCTCGCCTTCCTGCGCGTGCTGCTGGAGCGGCTGCGCACCCGGGGCGGGCTCGGCCACCGCTGGCTGGACCGCTACCTCGACGAGGCGGGCACGAGCCGGTTCCAGATCTGGGGCGGGCGCCCGCCGGGCATGCGCGCGTTCCCGAGGGGCGTCGCCGCGCCCCGGTTCCTGCTCGCCCAGCCCAAGAAGCGTAGCGAGTTCGACGTCGCCGCCGGTCGGCTGAGCTGGTACGAGGGCTGGGCGCAGCGCTGCCTGCAGATCACCCGCGAGCAGGCCCCGGAGCTGTGGAACCGGCTGCTGCCCGAACTCGCCGCGGCCGGGCTGCTCGCCGCCCGGCACCGCCGACGACGCTCCGCGCGGGTCTACGGGCTGCAGCCCGGCCACATCGAGGTCCGGCTGCTCACCGACGACGAGGCGCCAACGCCGCGTTCGTGCGCTGCCCCGTGTGCGCCTGGGAGCACACCGTGCACCCCGGACCACTACGAGCAGTGGCACGGGCAGCCCTGCCCGTCCTACCGCTGCCGCACCGGGCGGCTCGTCGCCGGCACGCGACTTGCCCAGCTGGGTGTGCACCACCGCGACCGCGACTTCCGCCACGACTACTACCGGCGCCTCTACCGCCAGCGCCGGCACCTACCGGATCGTCACCGCCGAGCACACCGGCCTGCTCACCCGCCCGCAACGGGAACGGGTGGAGGCGGCGTTCAAGGGCGGCACGCGGGTTCAGCGACCCGAACGTGCTCGTCCTGCACGCCCACGCTGGAGATGGGCATCGACATCGGCGACCTGTCCGCGGTCGTGCTCGCCGCGCTGCCTCCGGCGCCCGCCAACTACGTCCAGCAGGTCGGGCCGGGCCGGGCGGCGCACCGGCAACGCGTTCCTGCTCACGATCCCCGACCGCAGCCGCCGAGACCTGTACTTCCTCGACGAGCCGCGCGGAGATGATCGCCGGGCAGATCGTGCCGCCCGGCTGCTACCTCTCGGCCGTGGAGATCCTGCGCCGCCAGTACCTGGCGCACCTGATCGACCTGGCCGCCCGCCGGCTCCCGCGCGCCGACGGGCACCCGCTCGCCCCGCTGCCGCCGAAGGCGACCACGGTTTTCGGGACCGGCGGTACCTCACCGACCTGGTCGAGGCCGCGCTGCACGACGGGCCCCGCACTCGTCGACGAGTTTCCTCGCCCTGTTCCCGACCGGGGTCAGCGAGCCGCGGACGGCGAGCTGCGCGGGTACGCCACCGGCGGCCTGCGGCTGCGCGGCCGACGATGCGGCCACGGCATGGCAGGCGCGGCGCGAGGTTCTCCTGGCCCGGCTCGCGCTCGTCGACGACGCCAGGGCCGAGCTGCACGACGGCGACCCCGAGCACGAGCGCCGCGCAGGCCGAGCTGGCGCAGGAGCGCGGCGGGATCGCCCGGCAACTGCACCGGCTCGGCGACACCGACGCCCAGGCCGCCTCTGCGAGCTCGGCCTGCTGCCCAACTACGCGCTCGTCGACACGACGACCGCGCCTCGACGCGACGCTGTACTGGGAGGAGCGGACACGGCGCCTCACGGCGAAGACGGCTGCCGCCTACGAGCGGCCGCGCCGGTACGCGCTGTCCGAGCTCGCGCCGGGCAACACGTTCTACGCCAACGGCTACAAGCACGAGATCTGCCGGGATCGAGGTCGGCTCGGCGGCCCGCCCGCACTGGCGGACGTGGCGCTTCTGCCCCGGACTGCGGCTACGTCCGCACCAGTCGACGCCGAGCGCGACCGTCGGCCGTGCCCGCGCTGCGGCGGCGTCGGGCATCGGCCGACGACGGGTCGTGCCTGCACCAGGTCGTCGAGCCGACCGTGGTCATGCTCGCGAGCCAGCCGTGAGGACGCCCGGATCGGCGACGAGCGCGACGACCGCGACCGCGCTTCTACACCGTGATCGACGCCGTCGACATCGCGCGTGAGGACGTCGAGCCGGGCTCGTGGCGGCACAGACGGCCACCTTCGGCGTCGACTTCAGCCGGCGGGCCGTGATCCGGCGCATCAACGTCGGGCAGGCCCGCTTCGACCAGCGGCCGCAGGACGCCCTCGCCGGGCAGACCGTGCGCCTCAGCCCGTTCCAGGTCTGCACCGCGTGCGGCGGCGGCGACCGCCGACGGCCGCCCGGTCGTCGAGCAGGAACCCGACGCGCTGGACTCCTCGGCCGCGCACCGCAACCCGGCCGACGCGCCACCACCTGCCGTGGTGCCCGTTGCGGCGCGGCGCAGGGCCGCACGCGCAGCAGACCCGGTCCTGCTCGCCCACCAGCTGCACACCGAGGCGCTGCGGATCCTGCTGCCCGCCGCGACCGTCGCTGGTCGAGGAGCGGATCCACTCGTTCCGCGCGGCGCTGTCGCCTGGGCATCGACCGCCACTTCGGCGGCGACCCGCAGCACCTGGACACCGCGCTCGACGGCATGCCCCGGACCGGCATGAGCGGGGCCAAGCGCCACTACCTCGTGCTGTTACGACCGGCTCCCCGGCGGCACCGGCTACCTGCACCGCCTCGCCGACCCCGAGACCTTCCGCGGACGACGCTCAGCCGACGCCCGGCAGGCCCTGCTCGCCTGCCGCTGCCGCGAGGACGGCCGACCGGCCTGCCACCGCTGCCTGCACCGGCACACCGAGGACCGGTTCACCGACGTCGTGTCCCGCCGCGGGCCGGCTCGAGATCCTCGACGACCTGCTGGGCCCTGTCGACGAGGACGGCGAGCCGATCTCCGACGGGTGGACGACGACGAGCTGGCCCATACCGATCAGATCGGCCTGGACCGGCAGGTCGAGTCCGACCTGGAGGCCCGCTTCCTCGCGGCGCTGCGCGAGGCGGTCCGCCGCCGACCACGCCGCTGCGCTCGACGAGGACTCCGACGGCGGCGGGCTGCGCTTCACCGGACCCGGACGGGGTGGTCCGCTGGCAGGTCACGCGGGCAGCACGACCTCGGCCACACCGTTGCAGACTTGGCGTTCGCCCGCGTCGACGGCCCGGCCGGGACGGTCGCGGTCTACCTCGACGGCCGCCACCACCACGCCACGCCGCGCGCGCAACCGGGTCGCCGAAGACGCGGACAAACGTACGCGGCTGCGCGGCGACGGCGTCGTGGTCTTCCAGATCACCTGGGACGACCTGACGCTGTTCGAGGGGCGGCCCACCGCGAGCAGCGCCGCGGAGGTCTGGCCGCCGTACCCGCGAACCGGCCAGGACCGGGCCGCGGAGACCTACGCCCGGCTCGGCGGCGACCGACCTCGCGGGGACGGTGTTCGTCAACCCGGTCGCCGCGCTGCTGGCCTACCTGCGCGAACCCGACCGGCGGCGTGGGCCCATCGGGCGGCCGCGCTGGTCTCCGGGCTGCATGCCGAGCGCCCGCGTCCTCGCCACCGGCGTCGACCGGGCGGGGGCGGGCGCCGCGCTGCGGGCCGGGCTGTGCGGCAACCCGCGCCTGCCGGGGGCGGGCGCGGGGCGATCCACGTGTTCGCTGGCGCCGACCGGTCCGCGCTCCCCGTGGTCTACGCCCTCGACGCCACCGCGGGCCCGGCGGCGGATGAGGTCGTGTGGAGCGCGGCCGCGGTGCTCGACGACGACGGGGCCATGCTGGACACCGCCGACGGCGGCCTGCGCTGGCGGGCCTGGCTGTACTGGGCGAACCTGCTGCAGTTCCTCGACGCGGGCGGCGGCAGCGGAGTCCAGCTCGTCGCCAGCCGGGCGGGGGAGTTCCCGGTCGACGCGCTGGCCGTAGGTCGGGAGCCCCGGTCCGCCGCGCCTGCACCGGAGCCGACGACCGCGGTAGACGGTGCCTGGACCGAGGTCCTCGAAACGCTCGAACCCGACGAGGCCCCCCTCCGCCGGATCGCGGAGCTGCTGGCCGCGCGTGGCAAGGCCGCCCCGGTCTTCGGCCACGAGCTGGGTGAGCACGCCTGGCAGATCGACTTCGGCTGGCCCGATGTCCGCGCGGGCGTGCTGCTGTCCGTCGAGGCCCACAGCGAGGAGGGCCGCCGCCGCGACGCCGCCTACGCCGCCGCGGGCTGGACCGTCCGCAGCGTTCAGGACTGGCTCGCGGACCTCGAGTCCCTGCTTGACTTGCTGCCCGACGGGGAGGGAACCACCCGATGACCGCGCGGCTGAGCCTGCACCACAAGGCCGAAGGCGAGATCTACCGGATGGAGCGCGCTGTCAAAGGCGCGTTCTACGACTTCTGTCACCATTTCCGCGACAACCCCGACCACCCGGGCCTCGACCTCAAGCCGCTCAAGGGCAACGGGCAGATCTTCCGTGCCAAGGTCAACCGGGACTTCCGGGCGTTGCTCGTGCGCACCGGGGTCGACCCGGACGGGGTGGCGAGCTGGCTGGTGGTCGCGCTGCGCGACCGCAAGGACGTCTACGAGCACCTGACCGTCGCCATCAACCGGATTACGGGCGAGATCGAGGTCGTCGACCTGGGTGTCGTCGGCGACAGCGCACTGCGTCGCACCGGGCTCGCGGCGACCCCCGAGCCGCCCGCTGCGCCCTTGCTGAGCGGAGTGGACGCCGACGTGCTGCGCGGGCTCGGCGTTGCCGAGGGCCTGATCGACGTCGCACTGGTCGTCACCGACAGCGGCGAACTGGACGACCTCGTGCGGGACGCGCCGCTGCTGAGCAAGGACGTCCTCTACGGGCTGGCCTCCGGGATGAGCGTCGCGGACGTCCGCCGCGAGATCACCGACCCCGTCGAAGTGCAGGGCCCCGACCCCGGCGACCTGGCGGCCGCGGCCGCGCGGACACCCGTCACGACGATCGACGACGACATCGCGGTGGTCCTCGGCGAGGGCGACTTCCGCGCGTGGAAGGTGTTCCTGCACCCCGCCCAGCAACGGATCGTGCAGCGGCGGTTCACCGGCCCCGCCCGGGTGTCGGGCGGACCGGGCACCGGCAAGACGATCGTCGCGCTGCACCGGGTCAAGCACCTCGCCCGCCAGCTCGAACCGGGCACCGACCGGCCGATCCTGCTCACCACCTTCACCAAGAACCTGGCTACCGACCTGCGGCTGCGCCTGGAGTCGCTACTCGAACCCGAGCTGCTGGCCCGGGTGGACGTCACCCACATCGACCAGCTCGCCGCCCGGGTGATCAGCGAAAACGCGTCGCGCGCCACCCGCCGCCGAATCGACGACGCGCAGGCCACGACCGTCATGCGCCACCTGCTCACCGAGCTCGACGACCACCGCTTCGCGCCGGAGTTCCTGATCGAGGAGTGGGACCAGGTCGTGCTCGGCCAGGGCTTGAGCAGCCGCCGGGAGTACTTCGAAGCGCGGCGGGCGGGCCGTGGGACGTCGCTGACCCGGCTCGAGCGCGGCCACATCTGGAAGGTCCTGGAGCAGTTCACCGCTCGGCTCGACGGCGAGAACCTCGAGACGTGGGGGCAGGCCGCCCACCGCGCCGCCCGCTACGAGGTCGCCCGCGCCGAGTCGGTGACCGGCGACGCCGCTCCCGTAGGCGAGAGCTCTGGCAGGGCGCTACCGGCGTCACCGCTACCGACACGTCGTAGTCGACGAGGCGCAAGACCTGAGCCCCGCGCACTGGACGATGCTGCGCGCCATGGTCGCCTCCGGGCCGGACGACATGTTCATCGCCGGCGACACCCACCAGCGCATCTACGGCAACCGCGTCACGCTTGGCACGCGTCGGGGTCAACATCCGCGGCCGGTCGTCGCGGCTGACGCTGAGCTACCGCACGACCCGGGAGATCCTGGCCCGCGCGGTCGGGATCGTCGACCCGGGCGCCTACGATGACCTCGACGACGGCACCGACGCCATCGACGGCTACCGCTCCGTGCTCCGCGGGCCCGCGCCGGAGCTGGTCGGCTACGACGGCTGGGCGGCCGAGCTCGACGCATTGGCGCTCGTCGTCCGGAAGTGGCGCGACGAGATCGCCGACGGTTCCCGGAACCGGAAGGATCCGCGCGGCGCCATAGCGGTGTGCGTCACGAGCCGGGAGCGGGTGGCTGAGGTCGTGACCCGGCTCGCAGACGAGGGCGTCGGCACCGCCGAGCTGACCAAGGACGGACCGCAGGGCGGCGGCGAGGTGCACGTCGGGACGATGCACCGCTTCAAGGGGCTGGAGTACCAGCGGATTGCGATCGCCGGTGTGAGCGAAGGCGTTGTGCCGCGGGCGGCGCTGGAGCGGATCCGCGACACGGACCCGCCGCGCTACCGGCGGGAGGAGGTACGGGGCCGCTCGCTGCTGTTCGTCGCCGCCACCCGGGCACGGGACACGCTGCGCATCTCGTGGCACGGGCGGCCAAGTCGCTTCCTGGGCTCGACGTAGGTTATCGCTGGGCATCAGAGGGGTGTGCGGCGTGTGGCACTTAAGGCGAGTCTTGTCGCCGCTGCTGAAGCTCTCGCAGTTGCCGTCGAACGCTCTCGACATTCCAGCGGTAGTGGCCGCCCGGCGTGGTGAGGTCCGGCTTGATCTGGCCTGCCGAGATGTAGCGCTTGATCGAGCTGAGGGACAGCCCGAGCGCGCGAGCGAGCTGCGAGGTCGTCAGCAACTCCTCGTCGGCCACCGGACGAACGTATGCCCAGGTCGGGGCCCTTGTGATCTACCTGAACCCGTTTGAACCTATATGAACCTGTTTGAGCCTCTATGCTGAGGGCATGGCGACCGACCGTGTCTACGCCGTCCACACCACGCGCCCCGATGAGGTGGGCGCGGTGGAGATCGTGTTCGAGGACGAGTACGAAGCTCGTGACTACGCGCGGTCCCGCAGCGCGGACTACCGCGTGCTCGCTGTGAGCGTCACCAGCTACGTCTTGGGAGAGCTGGGCACGCGCCATCCGGTCGCCTGGTACCGGTCTGGCGAGGAGCAGCACCCGAGGGCTGTCCGGCCCGGCCCGTACTACCCAACGGACGGCGTGACGGGCAACGGGTCGAGGTCGTAGGGCCGGGCCGACGCGGACACGTCGGCTGGAACGACGTCGTGACCGTTCCAGCGCATGGTCACCTCGTCAGCGGGCTTGCAGGGAGGTGGCGGCTCAGCGTCGCGGCGAGGCTGGGGCAGATGGCCACCGCACGGTTAGCACTGTCGATTCGGCGAGAGCTGTCCAGCTGTGGTCGATGCCGGCACCCCACATCACGTAGTCGCCTGGCTGCCGCATCGTCGAGGCACCTGTCGTGAGGTCGACGCGAAACTCGCCCTGGACCAGCATGACGAGCGTCGTCCGCTGGTCGTCAGCCGTCCATTCCTGTCTTGTATCGCCGACGGGGTGGTTCGCCCACTTCACCTCGACGTTGTCGTCGGCGCGAACGCCAGCCGACGAAGGGAGGAAGTGGCCGACAAGCCATCCCCGGGTGTCGGCGGCATCGTCGTTGGCGTTGCCGGACGTCCAGTTGTCGGCCATCAGACGAGCTCCCATGCCATCGGGGGGAGGCAGACGCGAGGTCCGCCGGTCTCCGCGAGGCGGTGTAGCCCCTGGGTCATCGCGAACAGCCCTTCGTTGCTCCACGCCTCGTCGGCGATGAGGTCGGCCAGCAACTCGTCGTCCGTGGAGGAGTAGCGGCGCAGCGCCGAGGACTCCCAGTTGGCCTCGACGACGCCACCGTAGCGCGCCCAGAAATCCTCGTCGTCGATGACGATCAGACACGCGAACTCGTAGTTGCCGCTGACCAGGTTGAGGCCGAACGCGGTGCACTCCATGCGCAGACGGCCGGGTTCCATAAGGAGGTAGCGCAGGGGCTCGGACAGACGGCTGGGGTGCATCGGGTCGGCGTGGCGAAGCTCGTTGAGCGTGTTGTCGAGGTCGCCGCGGCCGAAGAGCTCTTCCTCCATCTCTCGGAGGAGGGTCGCGCCGATCTGGGCGTCGGCGCGGACGTCTGTCGAGCGGCTGGTGGAAGCCCTTGGGGATCACGGCGAGGCGCCGGGCGGCGTTGAGAACGTGACCCGAGCGTTCCTGTACGAGGACGAGGTAGTCCGCCTCGCCGTGCAGCGGATCCGCAGGACGGGCGATGGCGAGCAAGGCGAGTGCGCCGCCCGCACAGAGGCGCTGATTGATGCCGGTGACGGAGGCGATGTCGGGTAGGTAGTGGTCGCGCAGTGGCAAGTTGCCGGGGACAGGGGCGAGGCCGCTGGCGAGCGCGTCGGTCAGCTCGCCTTCGAGCAGGTCCATCGTCAGCGCGTAGTGGACGAAGTCGGTCAGGCTGACCGTGCCGCCGATGCCACCGTCGGTGATGTCCGTGTTGATTAGTTGGTAGATCGGGCTGTTCACGAATCGCGTGTTGATCGTGAGCGCTTCGGCGAGGCGGCGAACGGCTGCCGATGCGGTGACGTCGTCGAGCGACGGATCTATCTCGGACTTGGCGCCGCTGACACGTAGTCGATCGTGCTTCGTATGGAGTGTGCAGTCGAGGTCCAGCCACTCCGGACGGGTCAGGACGCTGGTTTTGACCGACTCCGGGCCGAACGTCGAGGCGTACTGACCGTAGACGGGTGCCGAGTCGTAGTACGTGCGTAGCGCATCAGCGAGGTCCCGTTGCCGTACCCGGCTGCGTTGGGCCGCACGGGCGCGCAGGTCGTCGAGGTCGGTCCGGCCGACCTGCTGTGATACGGCGCGTCGCGCCCAGCCGGGTCGTCGTTCGCTGTGTCGGTCGAGCCATTCCAGGGCGGCCGCGACGTGGGGGTTGTCCGGCAGTGGCGTGCACGGCTCGGCGTCGTGAGTTTGCGCGGCGGTCATCTGCGTAAATCGGAATCGGGCGTCGTCGTCAGCGCGGCTGAGCGCGGTGTCGAGGAGCTGCTGCATCTCCGACCGTGGACAGACCGACGGTTTCTGATGCCACGCGGCGATCGTGCGTACTGCGATCCCGAGATGTGCGGCAAATCCTTCGTTGCTCAGTCGCAGCGCCGACTGAAGGGCCGTCGCGCTTCCGCCGGTCCAGCCGTTAGCGGGATGCACCCGACCTCCCGTTCAGAAATCGCGAAGTGCACTGCTTGTGCACCGCTCCTGCACTGGTCGTGCACCGCTGATGCATGGGCTGTTGGCCGCGAGCCATCTTCAATTGAGAGCATGCCAAACAAGAAATCCACACGCCGGACATCAGGGCTCTTTCAGCGTGTGGTCGACGACGGTGCGCAGGTCTGCGTGAATGTCGTCAAGCCGCGACTCGATCGCGGACAAACGCCCTTCCAGTTTCTCCAGCCTCACACGCAGGGTGTTCGCGTCCTCGGTGGCCGTCGGGGCACTGGCCTGCGTAGACGGCTGGCCGTGCAGGATCGAATGCAGATGAGCTCGGCGGCCATCCCAGCGCCGTCGAAAGCGCTTCGAGTGTGCGCGTGCTCCGCCGTCGCTCTACCACGTGATGCTGGATTTCCCGCACGATCGCGTGCGAGACGTGCGCCCTTTCCGACAGTTCCCGCTGTCGCCAACCGAGCTCACGCACGCGCGCATCGATTGCGGCGGCCACGGCCGCCCAGTCCTCTGACACTCACGTCCTCCGCGCTTCTGTCATCGCGGGCCGGATGCTACTGGCCCGGCGCGGTCGCCAAGGGCGATTCGGGGTTATTCACGCGCCTTCTTTGGCCGACGTGTGTCCCTGATGGATGAAATCATCCACATATTGATGAAATTGACTCACGAAGGGCTACTCTCATGAATTCGAACGAACGACGCTCCTACCTGACCCTCCGACAGTCGGCATGGCTCCTCGGTGTGCCGCAGTCCTCCGTCCATCGACTGATCCGCGTCGGCGTACTCCATCCGGTACGGCGCCGCGAGCGACTCGTCGTGCCCGCCAGCGAGGTCGCCCGGCTGATGGGCGGTGCCCGATGACCGCCCGCGATGGTCGTTGGCTGGTGGAGACAACCGCCCGGCTGGACGCACTCGCGTCGGTTCCTCGCGACGTATTGGGCGACGTCGTTGCCCGAGACGGCGCCTGCATGGAGTCGCTGCCCGACGGTGACCCGCCGAACTGGCTCTTCCGCGATGGCGACGACCGCGACATCGCCGCTCGGCTTTGCCAGGGATGTCCGGTCCGAGATCCCTGCCTCGAACTCGAACTGCGCTTGTTCGGTGACCAGACCGTCGGCGTCTGGGGCGCGCTCGGCGAAGAGGACCGGCGCGCTCTGCACCGCTACCGACAGCTGCGGCGCCAACTCGGCGGTCCGACAGGGGGTGAGCGGTGATGACCGGCTTCACGGTCACCAGCGGACAAGTCGTGATGGTGCTCGGCGTACTGCTGGTCGTGATCCTCGTGGCAGTCGCCGGACGGGTATTGCTGGCTGCGGCGGTCATCGCGGGCGCCCAGTGGGCGGTCATCACGTACTGGCCGCAGAACACGACGCTGGTGTGGGTCGCGCTCGGCGTCCCCGCGTTGCTGGCCGGATACACCCTCGCCGACGCCCTCACCGGCAGCACCGGGCTCGGCTCGACAGGTCGCCGTCGAGGGAGCCGACGATGAGCGCGAACGACGGCTGGCTGCTGGTCTCGGTGGGGATCGCGTTGATGCTGATGGGCATCGCGATGTTGGCGATGCCGCGGCAACGGGTCGTCGCACGCACGGATCCGCGCACGTCCGTCGGCTTCCGGCGGAGCTGGTGGGGGCTCTGACCTGTACCGCAGCGCTAGCTGTGGCGATCGTCGGTCTGCAATGGGCGGTGGCCGTCCACCCCGGCTCGGTCGCGCTGTGGACGACGGTGCACGGGGTGCCGGCGTTCTTGGCTGGGGCCTCGGTGGCGCGTCTGTGCGCCGTCGCACGGGTCGTGCGCACTGACAGGCGTCGGGCACGAGCGCTCCGACGGCGGATCGGGGGCCGAGGATGACTCGCGAACAGGAGTCGGACCGCGGTGCATCCGCAGGCAAGGAAGTGGTGGTGCGCGCGGCGACGCTGCCCGCGCGGCGCGTGCCCGACGCGCAGGCGCCGAGGACGGCCGATCGTCGTCGAGGCCGTCGCGGTCGTCGGACGGGCAGCGATGCACCAGCGCACCCGAGTTGTCGCCCGCTGGCTCGTCCGCAACGCCGTCATCTACATCGTCACCGGCGTGTTCGTCCTGGGGCGGCGCTGGTGGGAGGCACGGACGAACGCCCGCTACGAGCGGCTGATGCGCGCCGCCGAAGCTGCGGGGGACTACGACCGGCTGACCGACTGGGAGGCGCGCGCCGAGCAAGCCCGGGAACGACGGCACCGCCGTCGGATGGACTGGATCGTCGCACCGCTGGACCTGGCCCGTGGGGTCGCCGTCATGGTCCTGTCCGGGATCGGGCTTCTGCTCGGGCTGGGCGCGGTCCTGTCCCTCGCACACCGCGACGCCGCATGGATGCTGACCCCGCTGCAGAAGGTCGTGGACGGCGTCGCGTGGACGGTCTGGCTGGTCGGCCTGGTCTGGCTGCCGATCACCGCGGCTTTGCCGTGGCTCGGGCTGGTCGGCTTGTGGCAGATCGGCCGCCGCCACGGGCAGGTGCCGCGCTGGGCTGCGCCTGCGTCGGGCCGCGTGCATCCGACGGTGATCGTCACGCCGGGCGGGGTGGCGGCGGCGTTGGCGCACTTGGGGCTGCCCGCGCTGAGCCGGGCGGTCAAGGACGGCTGGCAGGTCGAGTTCGCCACCCCGCCGGTGCGGGTCAACGGGCGCGGCTACCAGACCACCTTCTCGCTGCCCATGGGCGTGACGCCCGAGATGATCGCTGACAAGCGCGATGTCCTGGCGCGCAACCTGGTCCGGGCGCCGTTGGAGGTGTGGCCCAGTGCGGCTGAGCGCGCGGGCTACGTGGACCTGTGGGTCGCCGACCCCGGCTCGACCGAACGGCCGGCGCCTGGCTACCCGCTGCTGCACGACGGCGTCGCCGACGTGTTCGCAGGGGTTCCGCTCGGGATGTCGCAACGGGGGGAGCTGATCGCTCCATCGCTGCCCGGGGCGAACGTCGCGTTCGGCGGAGTGATGGGGCAGGGCAAGTCCAACGCCGCCCGTGTCGTCATGGCCGGTGCTGCCCTGGACCCGCTGGCGGAGCTCTGGGTGTTCGTGTTCGCCAACAACGGCGACTTCGACGTTTATCGAGCCGCGGCTGTCCCGCTACCACCGCGGTGTGGACGAGTCCACCGTCCTCGCTGCGGTCGAGGCGCTGCGCGCTCTGTATGAGGAGGTCGGTCGGCGCGAGGCGCGGTTGGCGGAGTTGGGCGCGAAGAAGGTCACCCGACCGTTGGCGGAGAAGCACCCGGATTTGCGACCGTTGATCGTGTTGTTCTCCGAGTGCCACGAACTGTTCGGGGACGCCCAGCATGGACGGGAAGCTGCGGACCTGGCCGTGCAAACCATGCGCCGGGCGCGGAAGACCGCGATCACCCTGGCGTTCGACACCCAATCCTCGCGGGCCGACGCCATCCCGCCGAAGATTGTCGAGTTGGTGAAGCTGAACGCCTGCTTTGCCGTCAAATCGTGGCGCTCGAACGATGGCTTCCTCGGCGACGGCTCTTTCCAAGCCGGGATCCGCGCCACCGAGCTACGGATGGGGAAGGACGTCGGAACGTCGATCCTCACCGGCGCGACCGCGGAACGGTTCGAGATCGTGAAGTGGTTCTACCTCGAGGTCGACGACGACACCGGGTACGACGCCGCCGCGGACATCATCGCCCGCAGCATGCTCAACCTGCATCCGGCGATCGCCGCAGCGCCCGACGCCGCGGTGGAACGCACGCCGTCGCGGGATCTGCTCGACGATCTCGCCACTGTGCTCGGTGTCGACCGCTGGGACGCGCCGCGTGTTCCGGCCGCCGACATCCCCGCGCGGCTGCGGTCTCTCGCGCCGGACTGGGCGCCGTACCAGTCGATCAGCGGTCTGGACATCCGCCGTTACCTCGCGGCCGAGCACGGGATCAAGGTCGCGACAACCGGGCACAAGTACCCGGTCGACCCGACCGCCATCCGAGAGGCGCTCGCTCGTCGCGACGCTCGGTCGGAGGACGGCGACGGACCAGGCGAGGAGTCATGATCGACCTGGCCTACGGGCTCCGGAGTGAGTGAGGTGGGTCCGATCGTACGGGCACGGCCCGTTTGCGGGGTTGGGAACGGCGTCGGATCAGGTTCGGTTCACTTCACCTTCGAGTTCATTC
Organism: uncultured Actinomycetota bacterium; assembly: GCA_963739465.1. Taxonomy (GTDB): domain Bacteria; phylum Actinomycetota; class Actinomycetes; order Mycobacteriales; family Pseudonocardiaceae; genus Pseudonocardia. The sequence continues at coordinate 130,812 of CAVUAS010000012.1, read as the reverse complement.
GCGCAGGTCAACGTGGTAGCGCGAGGCCGAGAGACTGAGGGTGAAGAACTTCACTCCGCCTCGTCCGCTTCACTCGGCTGATGCACGCGATCGCGGCGCTCATCGGACGGGGGAGCGGCCGTTTGCATCTGGCTCCCGCGCGTTGGTGCGCAGGTTCGCGACCGGTGTCTGTTTCGAGGTGTGCCTCCGCTCGACGGCGGTTGAAATCGACCAATGACTGCTGGCGAGACGCAGGATGATCGCGCGGTGGCCGTTGTCATTCCCGAGGAGCTTCCAGTGCTGACGTCGTCGTCAGCGCGCGTGCTGTTGGGCATACTGGTGGAGCTGACGACCGTCGAGCTTCTCGACGAACCTTCGGATGGTGACCGTGACAGCTGCTGAAATTGACGACTGGTCGACCCTGGATCGACTGCTCGGGATCGAGGTGGAGGCAACCCACGCCGAACCGGTGGTCGAAGGGTGCGCGTTCTACGGCCGCTGCTCAACGGAGGACAACCAAGATCCCGAGACGTCCCGCGGTTGGCAGCTGGCGAACGCGCGTCAGTTCGTCGAGCCGCTCGGCGGCCGGATCGTTGCGGAGTTCTTCGACATCGGGCAGTCGCGATCGGTGCCGTGGGAGCGGAGGACGGAAGGCGCACGGCTGCTCGCGGCGCTGAAGGACCCCGCGCGGACGTGGAACGCCATGGTTGTCGGCGAGGGCACGCGCTGCTGGTTCGGCAACCAGTTCTCGTTGATCGCGCCGCGGTTCGCCGCGCACGGGGTGGAGCTGTGGGTGCCGGAGTTGGGCGGGCGGTACGACCCGCGCAACCCGTCGCACAAGATGCTGATGGGCATCCTCGGCGGCATGAGCGAGTCCGAGCGGCAGCACGTGCAGGCGCGGGTGCGAGCCGCGATGGATGTGCAGGTCGTCAACGAGGGGCGCCATCAGGGCGGCCGCGCGCCCTACGGGTACGTGGTGGTCGACGGCGGGCGCGCATCCGAACCCGCGCAAGGCGGCCGAGGGCTACCGGCTGCGGCGCCTTGCGCTCGACGAACCTTCAGCCGAGGTGGTGCGCCGGATCTTCCGCCAGTTCCTGGAGGGCGAGGGCGTCCGGGCAATTGCAGCCAGTCTCAACGGAGACGGAATCGTCTGCCCATCGGCGCGTCGACCGGACCAGAATCGACACCGGCTGGCGGACGGTTGGCAGGGTTCGACCGTTCACGCGATCCTGGAGAATCCGCGTTATACCGGCTATGCGGTGTTCGGGCGTTGGGCGAAGGTTGAGAAGCTCGCCGATCCGGACGACGTCGCGGCAGGGCACGTAGTGCGTTTCGAGCGCGCGACGCCCGAGCGGATCGTGCGGTCTCGTCAGCCCGCGCATCCAGCGATCGTCTCGGTATCCGACTTCACCCGTGTGCAAGTGGAACGGCGGTCGCGATCGTCCCAGGGAATGCGTGGACTGGCGGAAAGGCCGCGGTCCGGTGCGGCGGCAAGGCAGCCCTATCTGCTGCGCGGACTGGTGCAGTGCGCGATCTGCCGCCGCAAGATGCAGGGAGGGTCGATCCGGCACAACGTCTACTACCGGTGCACTGCCCGCCGCCTTGCGCCGGGCTCAGCCGCCCTCGCCGAGCATCCCAAGACGGTGAACCTCCGTGAGGACGTCCTCACCAAAGCCATCAACGGGTGGATCGGCGGGCTGTTCAGCTCGGACAACCGCGACGACACGGTGCGGGCGCTTGTTGAGTCACAGGGCGGCGTTGCGTCAACGGTGAACGAGGGTGCGCGGACGCGGTTGAAAGACGCCGAGGAGGCGCTGCGACGGCTGCAGGCCGCGATCGTCGCGGGGATCGACCCGGCGGCGGTCAAGGAGGCCATCAACGCGGCCCAAGCGCAACGAGAGGCGGCGCGCGCGCGGCGCTGGCGTCCATGCCGCCGTCGGGCCGACTGGACGTGGCCGAGGTCTACGCGATGATCGACGCGCTGGGCGATATAGGAGAAGCGATCAAGGACGCCCGGCCGGACAGCCTGACGAAGCTCTACAAGGAGCTGGGCATCAAGGTGAGCTACCGCCACGAGGAGAGCGGCGGCGAAGCCGTAATCTCACTTGTTGTGGCTAACGTACGTGTCCGAGGGGGGACTTGAACCCCCACGCCCTACTCGGGCACTAGCACCTCAAGCTAGCGCGTCTGCCATTCCGCCACTCGGACCTGCCGCGCAAGGATAGCCGACGCGTCCGGGCCGCGGTCACCGGACCCGGGTGGTAGGAAGATCCGCATGACCAGTGCGCGAGCCGAGGACGAGGTCGTCGAGCTGTGCTCGGAGCTCATCCGGTTCGACACCTCCAACACCGGGGAGCTGGACACGACGAAGGGGGAGCGGGAGGCGGCCGACTACGTCGCCGCGAAGCTCGCCGATGTCGGCTTGACGTACGACCGGGTCGAGTCGGGAGCGCCGGGGCGCGACAACATCTTCTGCCGTGTCGCCGGGTCGGATGCCGGGCGTGGCGCCTTGCTCGTGCACGGCCACCTCGACGTGGTGCCGGCGGATCCGAGCGAGTGGTCGGTGCACCCGTTCTCCGGCGCGGTGCAGGACGGCTACGTGTGGGGCCGCGGCGCGGTGGACATGAAGGACATGGTCGCCATGACCCTCGCCGTCCTGCGTTCGTTCCAGCGTGACGGGGTGGTGCCGCCGCGCGACATCGTGTTCGCCTTCGTCGCCGACGAGGAGGCGGGCGGGGCGTACGGCGCGCAGTGGCTGGTCGAGCACCGGCCGGACCTCTTCGAAGGGTGCACCGAGGCGGTCGGGGAGGTCGGCGGCTTTTCGTTGACGCTCAGCGAAGACCGCCGGGTCTACCCGATCCAGTCGGCCGAGAAGGGCATCGCCTGGATGCGGCTGCGGGCCCGCGGCAAGCCCGGCCACGGTTCGTTCCTGCACGACGACAACGCCGTGACCAAAGTGGCCGAAGCCGTGGCTCGGCTCGGCAACCACACGTTCCCGCTGACGCTCACGGAGACCGTCCGCGCGTTCCTCCGTCGCATGAGCGAGCTCACCGGGCTGGAGTTTCCCGAGGACGACCTGGAGGGCTCGCTGGCCAAGCTCGGCCCGATCTCGCGGATCGTCGGCGCCACCGTCCGCGACACGGCCAATCCGACCATGCTCAAGGCGGGCTACAAGGCCAACGTCATCCCGTCGGTCGCGGAGGCCGTCGTCGACTGCCGGGTGATCCCGGGACGGCAGGAGGCGTTCCTGCGGGAGGTCGACGAGCTCCTCGGCCCGGACGTGACGCGCGAGTGGGTGACCGACCTGCCGCCCGTCGAGACCGAGTTCGAAGGACCGCTGACCGATGCCATGATCGCCGCCCTGCGCGTGCACGACAACGACGCCATCGCCATCCCGTACATGCTCTCCGGCGGCACCGACGCGAAGTCCTTCCACACCCTCGGCATGCGGTGCTACGGGTTCGCGCCGCTGCGGCTCCCGCCCGACCTGGACTTCGCCTCGTTGTTCCACGGCATCGACGAGCGCGTGCCGGTTGACGCACTGAAGTTCGGCACCCGCGTGCTGGACACCTTCCTGAGGAGCTGCTGATGGATCTCGACGGCAAGGCCGCGCTGGTCACGGGCGGGGCGTCCGGCATCGGGGCCGAGGCCGCCCGGCGGCTGACGGCGGCGGGCGCTCGGGTCGCCGTCGCCGACCTCGACGAGGCCGGTACCCGCGCCCTCGCCGACGAGATCGGCGGCCTCGCGCTGCCCGGGGACGCCGCCCAGCCGGACACGATGACGATGGCCGTCGACATCGCCGAGGACACCTTCGGCAGGCTCGACATCGTGCTGCTCAACGCCGGGATCACGGCGGGCCAGTCGGGCATCGAGAGCCTCGACCTCGCGGGTTACCGCCGGATCATGGGCGTCAACGTCGACCACGTCGTCTTCGGGCTGACGGCCGCGGTGCCCGCGCTGCGGCGCGCGGGCGGCGGCGCGATCATCGCGACGGCCTCGCTGGCCGGGCTCACCCCGATGCCGGGCGACGCGCTCTACACGCTGACCAAGCACGCGGTCGTCGGCTACGTCCGCGCGGCGGCGTCGACGCTCGCGGCCGAGGACATCCGGGTCAACGCGGTGTGCCCGGGCTTCGCCGACACCCCGCTGCTCACGCCCGCCAAGGGGCAGCTGGGCGACTTTCCGCTGCTCACACCCTCGAATGTGGTCGACGCGATCTTCGAGATCCTCGACCGAGGCGAGCCGGGGGAGTGCTGGTTCGTGCAGCCGGGCCGCGAGCCCGCGCCGTACGGCTTCCGCGGCGTGCCCGGGCCGAAGGGATCGCCGAAGCCGCCGGAGATCAGCTGGCAGAGCCACTGACCGGAGCGCGCACGAATGCCGGACTCACCGTACCGGATCGGGCGACTCACCGTGGCGAAACGCGGGACTCACCGGAGGGGTGTGCATGTGGGGCTGGCAGGTTCACGAGCTGGGCGATCCCGGGGACGTGCTCACTTGGGGTGAGATGCCCGACCCGGAGCCGGGCCCTGGCCAGGTGCTCGTTCGGGTGCACGCCGTGGCCTGCAACTTCCCCGACATCCTGCTCTGCCAGGGTCGTTACCAGGAGAAGCCCGCGCCGCCGTTCACGCCGGGGATGGAGATCGCGGGCGAAGTCGTCGCCGCGGGCGAAGGCGCGGTGGCCGCGGTCGGGGATCGCGTGCTCGGCACGCCTCCGATGGGCCGCGGCGGCTACGCCGAGCTGGCCGTACTCGACGCCGACGCCACGCTGCCCTGGCCGGAGGGGATGAGCGCGGGCCAGGCTGCGGGCATGTTCGTGACCTACCAGACCGGGATCTGCGCACTGGAGCACCGGGCCCGGCTGCAGGCGGGGGAGACGCTGCTCGTGCACGCCGCGGCGGGCGGGGTCGGGAGCGCCGCGGTGCAGCTCGGGAAGGCGCTGGGCGCGCGGGTCATCGGCACCGCCGGGGGCCCCGAGAAGTGCGCGGTTGCGCGGGCACAGGGCGCGGACGAGGTGGTCGACTACGCCGCCGAGGATCTCGTCGCCCGCGTCAAGGAGCTCACCGACGGCCGCGGCGCCGACGTCGTCTACGACCCCATCGGCGGTGACGTCTTCGACGCCTCGCGCAGGCTCGTCGCGTTCGAGGGCCGGATCCTCGTGATCGGGTTCGTGGCGGGCCGGTTCGCCGAGGCGCCCACCAACCACGTGCTGATCAAGAACTACGCGGTGGTAGGTGTGCACTGGGCGCGCTACCGCCAGGTGGCGCCCGAGTGGATCGCCCGATGGCAGGGCAGGTTGAACGACCTCTGGGCGGCAGGCAAGATCGCTCCGCTGGTCGGGGCGGAGCTGCCGCTGCGGGAAGCCCCCGAGGCGTTGCGGCGCCTCGGGTCGCGGGAAACGACCGGGAAGGTCGTGCTCGTGCCCTAGATGGGTCTAGACGGGTCTAGATGGGTCTAGATGGACAGCCCGGGGAGCAATCTTGAACTGCGCCGACGGCGCAGAACCACCTTCCGCACTCCGCCGGGGTAGAGCCGCACCCGGGAAAGCTCCCAGCCGCTGTACTCCGCCTGGATCGCGAGCCGGACGGCCGCGGTCATCCGCGACACGTCACCGGGGAGCCGGATGGGGCGGTATTCCCATTCCCCGATGGCCCCCTCCCCACGATTCCCCTCGACTGCGTCTCCCTCGATCGTGCCGGTCGGGCCGCTTCGCGCCACCGGCTCACCTCCGAAAGATAGGGACCGTGATTCCAACCGCCGGTGAACGGCGGTTGGACTGCTCACCCTAGGCGCACCCGAGGGTCGAGTGCCAGGTCTGCGACGGGCGCACTCACGTCGTCCAGAGCGGCGCGGATCTCCGCGGGCAGGGTGACCGCCTCGGTGGCCATCGACGCGCTGAGCTGAGCGGCGTCGCGGGCTCCGACGATGGCCGACGCGACGCCGGGCCGGTCACGCACCCAGGCCAGCGCCACCGCGAGCGGGGACGTGCCGAGGCCGTCCGCCGCCGTGAGGACGGCCTGCACGATCCGTGCCGAGCGCTCGTTGCGGCGGGCCTCCACGTACGGCGCGAGCGTCGGGGAGGCGGCCCGGGAGTCGGCGGGCGTGCCGTCGGCGTACTTGCCGGTGAGGACGCCGCGGCCGAGCGGAGCCCAGGCCAGGAGGCCGACGCCGTGGTGTCGGGCGGCGGGCAGCAGCTCGAGCTCCGCACCGCGGGCCAGCAACGAGTACTCCACCTGCGCGGACACCGGCACCGTGACACTGCCCAGCGCCCTTCCGCGCTCGGCCACGGTGGCCAGCTGCCAGCCCAACGGAGCCACCAACCCGGCGTAGCGGACGCGGCCCGACATCACCGCCACCTGGACGGCGGAGAGCGTCTCCTCCAGCGGGACGGTGGCGTCGAACCCGGGCAGCTGCCAGAGGTCCAAGTGGTCGGTGCCCAGCCTGCGCAGCGTGGCGTCCAGCGCGGTGAGCAGTGCGCCGCGCGCCGCGCCGTCGCCGAGCGGGCCGCCGGGCAGCGCCGCACGACCCGCGAGGACGACGTACTCCCGCGGGACGCTCGTCGCCAGCACCTTGGCGAGCACCTCCTGTGCGGCTCCGTCGCCGTAGCCGTCGGCGGTCTCGACGAGCGTGCCGCCCGCGTCGACGAACGCGCTCAGCTGCGCGGCGGCGCCGTCGACGTCGGCCATCTCGCCCCACGTCATCGTGCCGAGGCCGATGCGCGAGACCTCCAACCCGCTTCCACCGACCCGCCGTCGCCGCACGGGCCCGAGCTTAAGCGGAACCTCAGGCGGACCCGCTACGGTCGCCCCTCGTGTCGTGGCTTGAAGTCGTCGTGCTGGGCATCGTGCAGGGTCTCACCGAGTTCCTGCCGATCTCCTCGTCCGCCCACCTGCGCATCGTCTCGGGGGTGTTCTTCGGCAACGACCCCGGCGCCGCCTTCACGGCGGTGAGCCAGCTCGGCACCGAGGCGGCCGTGCTGGTGTACTTCGCCCGCGATATCGCGCACCTGGTCGCGGTGTGGTTCCGCGGCCTGCGCAGCCCCGAGGCGCGCGCCCATCCCGACTACCGCCTGGCCTGGCTGGTGATCATCGGCACCATCCCGATCGCCGTGCTCGGCGTGGTGTTCAAGCACGGGATCGAGACGGTGGCCCGCAACCTGTGGTTGATCGCGACGACGATGGTGGTCTTCGGTGTGCTGCTCGGGCTCGCCGAGTACTACGGGCGGCAGCGGGTCGAGCTGCGGCAGCTCAAAGTGTCCGACGGCGTGATCCTCGGGTTCGCGCAGGCGTGCGCGCTGATCCCCGGAGTGTCGCGCTCGGGTGGGACGATCACCGCGGGGCTCTTCCTCGGGCTGCAGCGCACGGCGGCGGTGCGCTACTCCTTCCTGCTGGCGATCCCGGCCGTCGTCGCGGCAGGCCTCTTCACCATCCCCGACATCGCCAAGGGCGGCATCACCCCGGTCCAGATGATCGTGGCGACGGTGATCGCGTTCGTGGTCGGGTTCGGCGTGATCGCCTGGCTGCTGCGCTGGGTCGCGAAACACACGGTGTACGCGTTCGTGTGGTACCGCATCGCCCTGGGCGCGCTGCTGTTCGTGGCGCTCGGGTTGGGGTGGGTGTCGGCGACCTGACCGCGCTCAGGCGGCGAACGCGGGCTCCAGGCCGGAGAGCTCCACCGACTGGTCCCAGAGCAGCCGGGCCGCGGCGGCGTCGCGGGCGGCGCGCGAGGGCGTCTCGCGCACCGGGGTCGCCCCGAACGCGAGGAAGCGCGGGCCGTAGAACTCCCCGCCGCGCACCGCCGGGTCGGTGAGCGCGCGCAGCATCGGCCGGGCGCCCAGCTCGGCGGGCTGGCCGATGAACGGCACCAGCCGCAGACCCAGGTTGGACAGGCCCGACCCCTCGGTGCCCAGATCGGTGTTCGACGCGCCCGGGTGGGCGGCCACCGCGATCGTCGCCGCGTCCGCCGCGGCCAGCCGCCGCTGCAGCTCCGCGGTGAACAGGAGGTTGGCGAGCTTGCTGTGGAAGTACGCCTGCCAGCGGTCGTAGCGGCGGTCGGGCCGCCCGCGGGCGCCGCGATGGCCCATGCTCGACATGGTCGCGACCCGCGAGCCCGGCGTCGCCAGCAGCAGCGGCAGGAGCCGGGCCGTGAGCGCGAAGTGCCCGAGGTGGTTCACCCCGAACTGCATCTCGACGCCCTGTGCCGTGCGGGCCTCGTCGATCGCCATCAGCCCGGCGTTGTTGACGAGTAGATCGAGCCGCCCGGTCTGCGTGGCGGCGAAAGCGGCGACGCTGTCGAGGTCGGCCAGGTCCAGCGCGCCCACCCGGACCGTCGCGGCCGGGCGTGCGCTCGCGGATGGCGGCCGCAGCCGCGTCGGCCTTCGTCGTGTTGCGGCAGGCCAGCACGACCTCCGCGCCGTGCGCAGCGAGCCGTGCGCAACCTCCAGGCCCAGGCCTGCGTTGGCTCCGGTGACGATCGCGCGGCGGCCGGTCAGGTCCGGGATGTCGGCGGGTGTCCAGCCCATCGGGGGTCCTCCGATCGAAGATGAATGCGCCTTCATCTTAGCCGCAAGATGAACGATGCTTCATGATGTACCGATGAGAGTCGACGCACAGCGCAACCGGGACCGGATCCTGGAGGCCGCCCGCACGCTCGTTGCCGAGACCGGCGTCGACGCGACGATGGAGGACATCGCGCGCCGCGCGGGCGTCGCGGTCGGCACGCTCTACCGGCATTTTCCGGCCAAGGAGGACCTGGTCGCGGCCGTCGTCGAGGACTCGCTGGCCCAGATGGCCTCGCTCACCGAGGGCGCGCTCGCCGCGGTGCACGCGGGCGCGCCGCCGGGCCCCGCGATCGGGCAGCTGTTCCGCGAGATCGCCGAGCGACACGCGACGGACCAGGCGTTCAAGTCCGCGGCGGGCCGGCTCGACATCGACGCCGAGATCGCCGCCGCCCGGCCCGGCTCGCCGATCGCCCGCAGCGTTGCGGCCATCACCGAGCTCCTGCAGCGGGCCCAGCTCGCGGGCCAGATACGCGGCGACCTCACGCTCGCCGACCTCGGCGTGCTGCTGAGCGCCGTTCCCGGGTCCGGCGTGTCGCCCGAGCTGCGCGCCCGCTTCGTCGACATTGTGATCGCCGGGCTCTCCCCGCCGCCAGACCCGTAGGCTCGGACGTCGTGACCACCCTGATCCTGCTCCGGCACGGCCGCAGCTCCGCCAACGTCGCGGGCGTGCTGGCCGGGCGCACCCCGGGCGTCGAGCTGGACGAGACGGGGCGGGCGCAGGCGCAGAAGGTCGTGGAGCGGCTGGCGGGCGTGCCGCTCGTCGAGATCGTCTGCTCGCCGCTGCTGCGGTGCGAGCAGACCGTGGAGCCGCTGGCGAAGGACCGCGACTTGGTACCGGTGTCGGAGCCCGAGCTGGCCGAGGTCGACTATGGGCAGTGGACCGGCGGCTCGCTCAAGACCCTGGCCAAAGAGCCCTTGTGGAAGGTGGTGCAGGCGCACCCCTCCGCGGCCGTGTTCCCCGAGGGGGAGGGCCTGGCCGGGATGCAGGCGCGGGCGGTTGCCGCGGTGCGCAGACACGGCGCCCGCATCGCCGAGGCGCACGGACCACAGACGGTGTGGCTCGCGTGCAGCCACGGCGACGTCATCAAGGCCGTGCTCGCCGACGCGCTGGCCACGCACCTCGACAACTTCCAGCGCATCATGGTCGACACCTGCTCGATCAGCGTCATCCACTACACGCCGACGCGGCCGTTCGTGGCCCGCGTCAACGACCTCGGCGGCGACGTCGCGGGCCTCATTCCGCCCAAGCCGCGGCGTCGCCGCAAGGCCGCGGCGCGCAGCTCGGACGCGGTCGTGGGCGGCACCACGTGAGAGCGATGTGCCTGCGGGGCCGAACTGGCCTACTCTGGATTTCGCCATGTCCCGTGTCATTCACGTCTTTCGTCAGCCCGAGCGCTTCGTCGCGGGCACCGTCGGCGAGCCCGGGGACCGCTCCTTCTACCTCCAGGCGATCGAGGACTCCCGCACGGTGAGTGTGCTGCTGGAGAAGCAGCAGGTGTCCGTGCTCGCCGAGCGCATCGGCGCGCTGCTCACCGAGATCACCCGCCGCTTCGGCGCGGGCGTGCCCGAGGCCACCGGCACCGATCTCGATCCGCTGGCCGTGCCGCTGGAGGAGGAGTTCCGCGTCGGCACGATGGGGCTGGGCTGGGACGCCGACTCCAAGTCGATCGTGGTCGAGCTGCTGGCCGTCACCGAAGAGGAGGTCGACGAGTCCGTCGTGCTCGACGACACCGAAGAGGGCCCCGACGCGCTGCGCGTCTTCCTCTCGCCCGGTCAGGCCAAGGCGTTCGCCGACCGGGCCGAGCGCGTGGTGTCCGCCGGACGGCCGCCCTGCCCGCTGTGCGCCGAGCCGCTCGACCCGAACGGCCACGTCTGCGTGCGCCTCAACGGGTACCACCAGAGGACTCCGGCCGCAGAGTAGCCAGTACGTCTGGACCCTCGTGACCCGGCCGTGCCGGAGCTGCTCCAGCGCGGTCGGATCGAGATCACCGGCCGCATCGTCGACGCGTCCAACGCCACCCTTTTCGGCACGGTGAGCGCCGACGGCCTCCAGACCGAGTGCGTCTACAAGCCGGTGCGCGGCGAGCGCCCGCTGTGGGACTTTCCCGACGGCACGCTCGCAGGCCGCGAGGTCGGCTCGTTCCTCATCTCGGAGGCGGCGGGCTTCCACGTCGTGCCGCACACCGTGTACCGCGAGGGCCCGTTCGGGCCCGGGATGGTGCAGATCTGGGTGGAGACCGAAGACGAGCGCGAACTGGTGGATGTCTGCTCGCCGAAGAAGGTGCCGCCCGGTTGGGTCGGGGTGTTGCGCGCGCGCGGCTCCCGAGGCGAGCCCGCCGTGCTCGTCCACGCCGACACCCCTGCGCTGCGGCGGATGGCGGCGTTCGACGTGGTGGTCAACAACGCCGACCGCAAGGGCGGCCACGTGCTCGCGGGCGTCGACGGCGACCTCTACGGCGTCGACCACGGCCTCACCCTGCACGTCGAGGACAAGCTGCGCACGGTGCTGTGGGGGTGGGTCGGGCAGCCGCTGCCCGCCGACGTCGTCGAGGGGCTGGAGAAGCTGCGCACGGAGCTCGACGGCGCGTTCTGCGACGTGCTGGGCGAGCACATCACCCGCCGTGAGGTGCGCACCCTGTCCGCACGCGTGGACGCTCTGCTGAACGATCCCCGCTACCCCGAGCCGTCCGGCTACGGGCCCGCGATTCCCTGGCCCGCCTTCTGACCCGGCCGTACGCTCCTCGCATGACGGCCCCGCAACCGATGCCCGCCGCGTTCGTCGGGCACGGCAGCCCGATGAACGCGCTGGAGCACAACCGCTACACCGAGGCCTGGGCGGCGCTGGGCGCGAGCCTGCCGCGGCCGCGCGCACTGCTCGTCGTCTCGGCGCACTGGTACATCAACGCCACCGCGGTGACGGCGATGGCCCGGCCGCGCACGATCCACGACTTCTTCGGCTTCCCGGAGGACCTCTTCGCGGTCGAGTACCCGGCGCCGGGCGCACCCGAGCTGGCGGCCGAGGTCGCGGAGATCGTCAAGCCCACGTGGGTGGGGGCGGACGTCGACAGCTGGGGGATCGACCACGGCACCTGGTCGGTGCTCACGCACATGTTCCCGGACGCCGACATCCCCGTCGTGCAGCTGTCGATCAACGCCATGAAGCCCTTCGACTACCACCTCGACCTCGGCGCGAAGCTGGCCCCGCTCCGCGACAGCGGCGTGATGGTGATCGGCAGCGGCAACGTGGTGCACAACCTCGGCGGGATCGATCCGACGCGGCCCGACTCCGGATTCGACTGGGCGCACCGGTTCGACGACGCCGCCCGCGCCGTGATGGCCGAACGCCCGGGCGAGCTGCCGTCGCTGTCGGGTGCCGCCGACTTCGACGCCGCCGTACCGACCCCCGACCACTTCATCCCGCTGCTCTACCTGGCCGGACTCGGCGCCGCGGCGGACTCGGGGACCGACGTGCTCGTCGACGGCTACACCTACGGTTCCCTCTCGATGACCGCCTACACCCTGGGTCGCTAGCCGAACCACGGCGGCAGCGTGGGCACCGCCTCGAACGGCACGACGATGTCGCGGAACGTCAGCGTCGCCGCGCCGTCGCCGTCCACCCGTACGCGGACGTCCTCCAGGTTGTCCGGCTCGCCCGGATCCCGACCCACCGCCGTCGCGACGAGCGCGCGCATCGGGCCCGAGTGCGACGTGGCCACCACCAGCAGCGGACGACGGCCTGCCTGCGCACCGAACGTCGCCACGGCCCGCCACAGTCGCAAGGCCGCGAGCTGCGGCGGCTCGAACCAGAGCGTCGGGTTGCGCAGCCAGTATTCGATCGGGCCGCCCCGGGCCGCGATGGCCCGGTAGTCGCTGTCGAACCGATCGAACTCGCGGGCCCAGTCCGGCAGCGTGTTCTCCGGAAGCCGCAACCGGGTGGTGACGGCGACCGAGGTGTCGACGACGTCCTCGTGCAGGGCGAAGCGCAGGTTCGTCAGGTCCGGCTCGCCGTACAGCGGGCCCACCGTGGTGCCGTTCTCCAGACCGGCCAGCTCGTCGACCAGCACAGCCCGTAGCGCCTGCGCGGTGGCGGTGGCCCGCTCGGTCTGCGCGTGCGGCATCCGCACGTCGGTGCCGGGAGCGATCTCCTTGGCCAAGGCGGCCCCGCGCTCGTGGGCCTGGCGCTCGCCGAGCGGGGTGAGCCCCAGGTCGCCGTCGTAGCCGACCGTCTCGCCGTGGCGCAACAGCACCACCTCGTACCCCGCGTGTTCGATCACGACCGCCACGCTACGGCGGCCCGGGTCCGTCCGGGACCGACGCGTGCCGCCGAGCGGAACGGGCACCGGCCGCGATCTCGTGCCAGGCTCGAAGGAGGGCGTCCGCTCCCGCGCGGACGTCGAAAGGAGAACGCACGTGAAGATCGGCCTGCACATCGCAGACTTCACCTATCCGGCGGGCGGCCCGGGCCTTGCCGACGACCTGACCCGCATCGTCGTGGCCGCCGAGGAGGCCGGGTTCCAGCGCGTCAGCGTGATGGACCACGTCTTCCAGATCCAGGTGCTGGGGCCGCCCGAGAACGAGATGCTCGAGGCCTACACGACGCTCGGCTACCTCGCCGCACGCACCTCGAAGGTCGAGCTGCTGGCCTGGGTCACCGCCGTCAGCTACCGGGATCCCGGCATGTTGGCCAAGATCATCACCACACTCGACGTGCTCTCCAAGGGCCGCGCCTGGCTCGGCATCGGGGCCGCGTGGAACAGCGAGGAGGCCGAGGGCCTCGGCCTGTTCTTCCCGGGCACGGCGGAGCGCTTCGAGCGGCTGGAGGAGACGCTGCAGATCTGCCTGCAGATGTGGAGCGACTCCGACGCCCCCTACGACGGCAAGCACTATCAGCTGGGCCGCACCCTCAACGTCCCGCAGTCGCTGCAGCGCCCACACCCGCGGATCCTCATCGGCGGCGGCGGCGAAAAGAAGACCCTGCGGCTCGTCGCGCAGTACGCCGACGCCTGCAACCTGTTCCCGACCCCGGATCTGCCGCGCAAGCTGGACGTTCTCCGCGGGCACTGCGCCGACGTCGGCCGCGACTACGACACGATCGAGAAGACCGTGATGGTGCCGCTGGACCCCGGCGAGAAGGGCGAGAACGTCGACGATCTCATCGCCCGGCTGGAGAACCTCGCGAAGCTGGGCGTCAGCGAGGCGCACGGCTGGGTGCCGCGCGTTCACGAGATCGAGCCCCTGAAGATCCTCGGCCGGGAGGTCGTCCCCGCCATCGCCGAGTTGTAGGTTTCCCCGCATGGGAGAAAGCCGTATCGGCGTCACCGGCCTCGCCGTCATGGGCGCGAACCTCGCCCGCAACATCGCCCGGCACGGCGTGCCGGTGGCCGTGCACAACCGCACGACCGCGCGGACCAGGGAGTTCATGGAGGCCTACGCGTCGGAGGGCACGTTCAGCGCCGCGGAGACCACCGAGGAGTTCGTGGCCGCGCTGGAGCGGCCGCGGCGGATCATCGTGATGGTGAAGGCGGGTGCGCCGGTCGACGGGGTGATCGAGGAGCTCACCCCGCTGCTCGATGAGGGCGACATCATCATCGACGCGGGCAACTCCCACTTCCCCGACACCAAGCGGCGCACGGAGGAGTGCGCCGCCAACGGGCTGCGGTTCATGGGCGTCGGCGTGTCCGGCGGCGAGGAGGGAGCGCTCAACGGGCCGAGCATCATGCCCGGCGGCGACCCCGCGGCGTACGCCGAGGTCGAAGAGGTCCTCACCGCGATCGCGGCCAACGTGGACGGCACGCCGTGCTGCGTGCACGTCGGGCCGGACGGGGCGGGCCACTACGTCAAGATGGTGCACAACGGCATCGAGTACGCCGACATCCAGCTCATCGCGGAGGCGTACGACCTGCTCACCCACGTCGGCGGCCTCGACGCTCCGGCCATCGGCAAGATCTTCGAGGAGTGGAACTCGGGCGACCTGGAGTCGTTCCTGATCGAGATCACGGCGATCGTGCTGCAGAAGACCGACGCCGCCACCGGCACGCCGCTCGTGGACGTGATCGTCGACCAGGCCGAGCAGAAGGGCACCGGCCGCTGGACCAGCCAGGACGCGCTGGATCTCGGCGTGCCGCTCACCGGGATCACCGAGGCCGTGTTCGCGCGCACGCTCTCGTCGCTGCGCGACCAGCGCACGGCGGCGGCGACCACGCTGGCCGGGCCGCGGCCGGGGGAGGGCGGCGTGCCCGAGAACCTGGTCGACGACATCCGCCAGGCCCTGTACGCGTCCAAGATCGTGGCCTACGCCCAGGGGTTCGCGCAGATGCGGGCCGCGTCCGAGGCCAACGGCTGGGGCCTGGACCTCGGCGCGATGGCGACGATCTGGCGGGGCGGCTGCATCATCCGCGCGCAGTTCCTCAACCGGATCAGCGAGGCCTACGCCGAGCACGGCGACGTCGAGAACCTGATGATGGTGCCCTACTTCACGCAGGGCCTCGCCGAGGCGCAGGACGCGTGGCGGCGCGTGGTGGTGGCGGCCACCGAGCAGGGTGTGGCGATCCCGGCGTTCTCCAGCTCGCTCTCCTACTACGACGGCTACCGCCGCGAACGCGGCCCGGCCAACCTCATCCAGGGCTTGCGCGACTACTTCGGGGCGCACACCTACCGGCGCCTCGACGCCGAGGGCAGCTTCCACACCCGTTGGGGGCAGGACGGCACGGAGGTGCGCACCGACGCCTGACGCTCACGCGAGCGCTCCGAGATCCACGCTCGCCGGGAACGGGTGCTGGGTGGTGAACCTGCCAGTAACCGGCGGCTCGTCGACGTAGCCGAACGGGCCGCCGAGGTGGCAGGCGGTGAGCGCCGGGCCGCCGAGGAGATCGACCATCCAGTAGTGCCCGATCCCGGCGTCCGCGTACTCGCTGTGCTTGATCGCCTGGTCGGTGCGGTAGGAGCCCGGCGAATGGATCTCGACAGCGAGGATGCACTCGGCCGCGCGCAGGAAGCCGCCGTCGGCGTCGACGCGTCGGTACGCCTCGCGAGTGACGACGACGAGATCGGGAACCCGCACCGTGCCCGGCTGGTCGGGTGGGTCGAGCTCCATGTCGATGTCGACGTCGACCAGCAGTTCGAGGTGCTCCGGCATCTGCGGCTGCAGCTGGCCTGCCAGCCTGAGGAGGGCACGTTGGTGTCGGGGGATCGGCTTGGCCGACATGATGACGTGACCGTCCTGGAGCTCGTAATCGTGGTCGGAGTCCTCGGGGAGCGCGGCGTACTCGGCCGCCGTCAGGGACCGCAGGGGAACGGGGAAAGCCGTCATGGCGTCGAGTGTGGCACGGGGCACCGACGGAACCGGGGAGTTATCCACAGGGCGCGCGATCGCCGTTCCGCGCGGCGGCGCGATGGGCGAGAGTGAGCCCGTGCCCGCTCCCGATTCGCTCAGCGCCCAGGCCGCGCTGGTCCCCGACAAGCCGGCCGTGCTCGATCCCGAGGACCAGCGGCTCACGTTCGCCGAACTGGAGGCCCGCGCCAACCGACTCGCGCACGGCCTCGCGGGCCTCGGCCTCACCGGCGGCGATCCGGTGATCTGGTGCGGCCCCAACAGCGTCGAGGTGCTCGTCGTGCTGCACGCGGCCCGCAAGGCGGGCCTGGTCGCCGTGCCGCTGGCCTACCGCTTCACCGCCGACGAGATGCGCTACGTGATCGCCGACAGCGGGGCGGCCGTCGTGCTCGTCGACGCGGAGCAGGCCGAGCGCGTCGCCGCGATCCGCGCCGAGCTGCCCGCCGTGCGCGAGGTGGTGGTGTTCGGCAGCCCGGCGTGGCAGGCGCTCCTCGGTGGCCCCGCCGTACCGCCGCCCCCGCCCGACGGCACCGGCGGCTCGATGATCTACACGTCGGGCACCACCGGGAAGCCCAAGGGCGCGGTGCGCGGCCCCACCGACCCGGCGGCCACCCGCACGCTCGCCGCCACGGTCCGCCTCCGCCCGCACGAGGAGGTGCACCTCACCACCGGCCCGCTGTATCACTCCGGGCCGCTGGCCTGGGCGCTGCTCACCCATGCCCTCGGCGGCACGGTCGTGCTCCTGCGGCGGTTCGACGCCGAGCGCTGGGTCGAGCTGGTCCGCGAGCACCGCGTCACCAACACGTTCACCGCCCCCACGCCCCTCAAGCGGATCGTGGCGCTGCCCGGGGACGTCCTCGCCCGCGCCGATCTGTCCTCGATGCGCTCGCTCGTCGTCAACGCGGCCCCGGTGCCGTACGCGCTCAAGCAGGAGGTGATCGCACGGTTCGGCGACGGCTTCCTCTTCGAGATCTACGGCTCCACCGAGCTGGGCGTCGACGCCGTGCTGCCGCCCGAGGAGCAGTTGGCCCGGCCCGGCTCGTGCGGGAGGGCCTTGCCGGGCGTCGAGCTGCGGGTGGTCGACGCCGAGGGCGTGCAGTTGCCGCCGGGGGAGCCGGGCGTGCTGCAGGTCCGCTCCTGCACGACGTTCTCGGGCTACCACGGCCGGGAGCGGGTGGCCGACGGCTGGAAGTCCGTCGGCGACATCGCCCATCTCGACGCCGACGGCTACGTCTACATCCGCGATCGGCCTGGCGATCTGGTGATCACCGGTGGGATGAACGTGTATCCGGCCGAGGTCGAGGCCGTGGTGCACGAGCACCCCGACGTGCTCGACGTCGCCGTCTACGGCTTGCCGTCGGCGGAGTGGGGCGAGACCGTGCACGCCGCCGTCGTCCCCCGCGACGGCCGCGCGCTGGATGCCGGCGCGCTGGAGGCACACGTCGCGCAGCGGCTCGCCGACTACAAGCGGCCCCGCAGCTGGCAGGTGCGCGCCGCGCTGCCGCGCACCGAGTCGGGAAAGCTCCTCAAGCGCCTCCTGCGCGCAGAGCACGGCGTTTCCGGGTAAAGGAATTCCCAGGTCAGCGCCTGGTGTACGGTCCCGTGACGTGACGGCTGGGCGCCTGACGCGCAGAGGGTTCCTCGCGGCGGTGCCCGCTGCGGCGGTGTGCGGCGTGGCGGCCTGCGGGGTGGCCGAGGTGCAGGGCGCCCCGGGTCCGGCGCCTCCCGCTCAGGCAGGCACGCCGACCGCGGCGCCGACACCGGCGCCTTCCCCGGGCGGCCCCGCGCGCGAGCTCGTCCACGCCACCTCCGGCCGCCCCGAGGTCGCGCTGACCTTCCATGGCGCGGGCGACCCCGGGCTCGCCCGCTCCGTCCTCACGACGCTGGCCGACCGGGGCGCCGCGGTCACGGTGCTGGCGATCGGCACGTGGCTCGCCCAGTACCCGGACGCCGCCAAGCTCGTCACCGACCACGGTCATGAGCTGGGTAACCACACCTGGAGCCACCCGACGCTCACGGGGCTGACGACGGCCGCGGTGCGGTCGGAGATCGAGCGCTGCCGCGACCGGATCGCCGCCCTCACCGGCGGACCCGGCGCGTTCTTCCGACCTTCGGCCGCCCAGCACGCCACCCCCGAAGTGCTCCGGCTCGCGGGCGCCGCCGGGTACGCCACCGTGCTGTCCTACGACGTCGACTCCCGCGACTTCACCGACCCGGGCGCCGCCGCGATCCGCCGCGCCGTCGCTGCGGCGACACGCGGCTCGGTCGTGAGCATGCACCTCGGGCACCCCGGTACGCTCGCCGCCCTGCCCGGGCTCCTGGACGACCTCGCTGCCCGTGGACTCACCCCGGTCACCGCGAGCGCCCTGTTCCGCTGATCCCCGAACGAGAAAGAGAGCCCGTGCCGCAGCCCGCCCGCCCGATGCTTGTCTGCGCCGTGCTCAGCGCCCTGTTCGCCACCCTGATCGCGTGTGCCGCCCCCGCGCCCTCGGTGACGCCGTCGGCGACGCCCGCGGCGGTGGCCGCGCCCGGATCGGTCGTCCCCACCTCCAGCGGGATACCGGGGATGCCGCCCGTCCGCGACCCGCACAACGTCTACGCCGACGCGGGCGCGGGCATGCTCTCCGAGGCGGCGAAGGCGGCCCGGCCGATGGTCTACGTGCCGCACACGAAGACCGGCGAGGTCTGGACGATCGACCCGGCCACGTTCGCGGTCGTCGGGCGCTACCGGCTGGGCGGCGAGCTGCAGCACGTCGTGCCGTCCTGGGACATGCGCACGCTCTACGCGAGCAACGACACCGGCGACCAGCTCACGCCGTTCGACCCGCGCACCGGGCTGCCCGGCAAGCCGATCCCGGTGACCGACCCGTACAACCTGTACTTCACCCCGGACGGGCGGTCGGCGATCTCGGTGGCCGAGGCGCGCCGCGAGCTGGTGTTCTACGACCCGCACACCTGGGCCGTCCAGCAGACCCTCGCCACGCCCGACTGCATGGGCATCGACCACGCCGACGTCACGCCCGACGGGCGCACGGCCGTGTTCACCTGCGAGTTCGCCGGCCGCGTCGCCGTGATCGACCTGGTGGCGCACCGGGTCGTGCGCATGATCGACATGCCGACCCGGCACACGACGATGGGCCCGCAGGACATCAAGCTCGCCCCGGACGGCTCGGTGTTCTACATCGCCGACAGCCAGGAGGGCGGGGTCTGGGTACTGGACGGGGCCGCGACGAAGGTGCTCCGCGTCATCCCGACCGGCCACGGCGCGCACGGGCTCTATCTGTCCCGCGACGCCAAGCGGCTCTTCGTCACCAACCGTCTGGAGGGCACGGTCAGCGTGCTCGACGCCTACACCGGCGCCGTCCAGGCCACCTGGCGCATCGGTGAGCACGCGAGCCCCGACATGGGCAACGTCACCGCCGACGGCAACCAGCTGTGGCTCTCCGGGCGCTACGACCGCGCCGTCTACGTGCTGTCCGCCGCCGACGGCCATCTGATCAAGCGGATCGACGTGGGGAACGGGCCGCACGGGCTGTGCGTCTGGCCGCAGCCGGGCCGGTACTCGCTCGGCCACACGGGTATCACCCGCTGACTAGGGTCCAGCGCGCGACGTCGGCGACCGTGGCGTTGCCACCGCACACCAGCAGGCCGAGGTGACACGGCCGGTCGACTCGCTCCAGCACCCGCCGCGCCGCGGGCACCAGGCAGCCCGCCGCGGGCTCGGTCCACAGCTTCGCGTGCTCGGCGAGCGCGACCGTGCCCGCGACGGCCTCCGCGTCGGACACGACGAGCACGTCGGTCAGCAGCTTCCGGGCGTGTTCCAGCGTGAGGTCGGAGACGGCGGGCGCGCTGAGCGTCGTGACGATCGAGTGCAGCGGCGTCGCGACCGGCTCGCCCGCCGCGAGCGCCCTGGACATCGCGTCCGCACCCTCCGTCTCGACGCCCCACATCCGCACGTGCGGGGCGAGCGCGCGGAACGCCGTGGCGACGCCCGCGACCAGGCCGCCGCCGCCGATGCTGACCAGAACATCGGTGACGTCCGCGATGTCCGCCGCGTCGGTGGCGAACTCCAGCCCGGCCGTGCCCTGCGCGGCGACCACCACCGGGTCGTCGAACGGGTGCACGAGCGTGGCACCGGCCGCCACCAGCTCGGCGAGGAGCGCGAACGCGCCGTCCATCGTGGGGGTGAGCCGCACATCGGCCCCGGCGGCGCGGGCGAGCGCCACCGACGGCGCGGGCGCCGACTCGGGCATCACGACGGTTGCCGCCACGCCCAGCGCGCCCGCCGCGTCGGCGACCGCGATGCCGTGGTTGCCGCCGCTCACGGCGACGATGCCCGCCGCGCGCTCCGCCGGACTCAACGACGTGATCTTCGCGAACGCCCCGCGCGCCTTGAACGAGCCGGTGCGCTGCAACAGCTCCAGCTTGAGCGTCACGGGCACGCCGAGGTGGGCGGCGAGCCCGGGGCTGGGCAGCGTCGGGGTGCGCAGGACGTGCGGCGCCACCCGCTCGGCGGCGGCCCGGATGTCGGCGATGTCGATCAGGTTCCCCACGGTGTCGACGGTAGCCCGCCGCACTTCGCACCCCGTGGCGCACGGGGTGCGAAGTCGCCGTGGAGGGCAGCGGGGCCGGTCAGTGCAGCGGGACCACCTCGGGGGCGCCCATGCGCGCGGAGTCGGCCGTCTCGTCGTCGGGCATCGTCTGGCTCTCCCGCTCGGCCTCCACCCGCTTGCGGTAGTGCTCGACCTCCCGCGTGACCTGGGCCTCGCTCCAGCCCAGCACCGGCGCCGCCAGCCGGGCGGCCTCCTCCATCGCGCCGATGCCGCGGTCGAACGTCTCGATGGAGATGCGGGTGCGGCGGGCCAGCAGGTCGTCCAGGTGCCGTGCGCCTTCGTGCGACGCCGCGTAGACGATCTCGGCCCGCAGGTGGTCCGGCGCGCCGGCCAGAGCCTCGCCCAGGGTCGGGTCGGCGGCGACGAGCTCGAGCACCTCGGCGGTGAGCGAGCCGTAGCGGCCCAGCAGGTGCTCGACGCGCGCGACGTGCACGCCGTAGCGGTGGGCGAGCTGGTAGCGCGCGTTCTTCATGGCCGCGAAGCCCTCGGCGCCCAGCAGCGGGATGCTCTCCGTGACCGACGGCGGCACCTTCGCGTCGATGGCCCGCACGGCCTCGTCGACGGCGTCGCGGGCCATCACCCGGTACGTCGTGTACTTCCCGCCCGCCACCACGACCAGGCCCGGCACGGTGTGCGCCACGGCGTGCTCGCGCGAGAGCTTCGACGTCGACTCCGACTCGCCGGACAGCAGCGGCCTTAGCCCGGCGTAGACGCCCTCGACGTCCTCGTGGGTGAGCGGCTCCCGCAGGACGGCGTTGACGTGTTGCAGCAGATAGTCGATGTCCGCGGCGGACGCGGCCGGATGGGCCTTGTCCAGCGACCAGTCCGTGTCGGTGGTGCCGATGATCCAGTGCCTGCCCCACGGGATGACGAACAGCACGGACGTCTCGGTGCGCAGGATCAGCCCCGAGTCGCTGCGGATGCGGTCGCGCGGCACGACGAGGTGGATGCCCTTGCTCGCGCGGACGTGGAACTGGCCGCGCTCGCCCGCGAGCGACTGGGTGTCGTCGGTCCAGACCCCGGTCGCGTTGACCACCTGCTGCGCGCGCACCCGTACCGTCGCGCCGGACTCCTGGTCGTGCACCACCGCACCCACCACGCGCTCGCTTTCGCGCAGCAGCCCGGTGACCCGCGCCCGGTTCGCGACGTGCGCCCCGTACGCGGCCGCGGTGCGGGCGATGAACATCGTGTGCCGGGCGTCGTCGACCTGGGCGTCGTAGTACTGCAGCGCCCCCACCAGCGCGTCCTTGCGCAGCGACGGCATCACCCGCAGCGCCCCGTGGCGGCTGAGGTGCCGGTGGTGGGGCACGCCGCGCGCCCGCCCGGAGAGCAGCCCGAGCGTGTCGTAGAGCGCGAGGCCCGCGCCCGCGTAGAGGCGCTCCCACCCGCGGTGGCGCAGCGGGTAGAGGAACGGCACCGGGCGCACGAGGTGCGGCGCGAGGGTCTGTATGAACAGGCCGCGCTCGCCCAACGCCTCGGCGACCAGCCGGAAGTCGAGCATCTCCAGGTAGCGCAATCCGCCGTGGATGAGCTTGCTGGAGCGGCTGGACGTGCCGGAGGCGAAGTCGCGCGCCTCGACGAGCCCCACCGACAGACCCCGGGTGGCGGCGTCGAGCGCGGATCCGGCACCGACCACGCCGCCGCCGACGACGAGGACATCGAGCTCGGTGTCCGCCATCGCCTGCAGCGCCTCCTCCCGCGCCGCGGGTGACAACGCAACTGATCGCATGGTGATCCTCTCCGGGCCGGGTCTAATCCACGTCCACCCAATTCAACGTCCGCTCGACCGCCTTCTTCCAGCGCGCGTAGCCCTCGTCGCGCTGCTCGGCGCTCCAGGCGGGCTCCCAGCGCTTGCTCTCGTTCCAGTTCTGGCGGAGCTCATCGGTGGAGCTCCAGAACCCGACGGCGAGCCCGGCCGCGTACGCCGCGCCCAGCGCGGTCGTCTCCGCGACGACGGGCCTGCTGACCGGCACGCCCAGCACGTCGGCCTGGATCTGCATGCACAGCTCGTTGGCCGTGATGCCGCCGTCGACCTTCAGCACGTCGAGCGTCACCCCGGAGTCGGCCGCCATCGCCTCGACGACGTCGCGGCTCTGGTAGCAGATGGCCTCGAGCGTCGCCCGCGCCAGGTGCGCGTTGGTGTTGTAGCGGGAGAGCCCGACGATCGCACCGCGGGCATCGGAGCGCCAGTACGGCGCGAACAGCCCGGAGAACGCGGGCACGAAGTACACCCCGCCGTTGTCCTCCACCTGCCGGGCCAGCGACTCGCTCTCCGATGCCCCGGAGATGATGCCGAGCTGGTCGCGCAGCCACTGCACCGCCGAGCCGGTGACGGCGATCGAACCCTCCAGCGCGTAGACGGTGGCCTCGTCGCCGAACTTGTAGCAGACCGTCGTGAGCAGGCCGGACTTGGAGCGCACCAGCTCGGTGCCCGTGTTGAGCAGCATGAAGTTGCCGGTGCCGTAGGTGTTCTTGGCCTCGCCGGGGGCGAAGCAGACCTGGCCGACGGTGGCGGCCTGCTGGTCGCCGAGGTCGCCGGTGAGCAGCAGCTCGCCGCCGACCGGCCCGTTCGAGCGGGTCGTGCCGTAGCCCTCGGCGTAGGAGCTCGGCCGGATCTGCGGCAGCATCGAGCGCGGGATCCCGAAGAAACCGAGCAGCTCGTCGTCCCAGTCGAGGGTCTCGAGGTCCATGAGCATCGTGCGGCTGGCGTTGGTCGGATCGGTCACGTGGACGCCGCCGTCGACTCCGCCCGTGAGGTTCCACAGCACCCACGTGTCGGTGTTGCCGAAGACCGCGTCGCCGCGTTCGGCGGCCTCGCGCGCGCCGTCGACGTTCTCCAGAATCCACTGGATCTTGCCGCCGGAGAAGTAGGTGGCGGGTGGGAGGCCTGCTTTCCGGCGGATGACCTCGCCCGCGCCCTCGCGCTCCAGTTTCGAGGCGATGCGGTCGGTACGGGTGTCCTGCCAGACGATGGCGTTGTACAGGGGGCGCCCCGTGGACTTGTCCCAGACGACGGCGGTCTCGCGTTGGTTGGTGATCCCGAGCGCGCACAGGTCCGACGTCTGCAGGCCGGCCCGGTTGAGCGCCGTGCGGATCACGGTGCTCGTACGCTCCCAGATTTCGGTCGGGTCGTGTTCCACCCAGCCGGCCTGCGGCAGGATCTGCTCGTGTTCGAGCTGGTGGCGGCCCACCTCGTTGCCGCCGTGGTCGAAGATCATGAATCGCGTGCTGGTGGTGCCCTGGTCGACGGCACCGACGAACTCGGCCATGGTGGGTCTCCTTAGAGGTTTTCGGCGGGCTCGGACACGGTGACGGGTTCCCCCTCGGCGGGCAAGAAGCCCTCGACCATGTAGCGGAAGATCCCTCCGCCGATGATCCCGCCGATGATGGGTGCGAGGATCGGCACCCACCAGTACGGCGTGCCGTTCTGATCAATCCATGCGGTTCCGTAGCCGGTGATGAACGACGCGAGCCGGGGCCCGAAGTCGCGGGCGGGGTTGATGGCGTAGCCCGCGTTGGCGCCCCACGCCATCCCGATCGCGACCACGAGCAGGCCGACGACCACGGGGCCGATGTTGGCGAGCGGCGGGTTGTTGGCCGCCGTGGTCAGTGCGAAGATCACGAAGACCAGGATGGCGGTGCCGACGATCTGGTCGAAGAAGGCCGTCGTAATGGTCACCGGCGCGCCGCCGTTGCCCGGGAGGGTGGCGAAGATGATCTGGGTCTTGATGGTGTGGCCGGGGTCGGCGACATCGATCAGGTCGGTGTAGACGAAGCGGACGATGATGGCAGCGACGAAGGCGCCCGCCGTCTGGGCCAGGGAGTACGGGGCCACCTTGCGCCAGGGGAACCCCTTGAACATCGCCAGCGCGATCGAAACGGCCGGGTTGAGGTGGGCGCCGGACAGCCGCGCGGCGACGTAAACGCCGAGCGTCACGCCGATGCCCCAGGCCCAGGCGATCGAGTCGTGGCCGCCGAGACCCTTGTCGGCGCTGGTGAGGACCTGCGCCACCACGCCGTTGCCGAAGAGGATGAGAATCATGGTGCCGAGGAACTCGGCGCTGAGCTCACCCGTGAGGGTGTTCTTCATTGAAGCCTCGATTCCACTTGCCGTTGTGGCGGGTGTCACGACGCTAGAAACCGCCGCGACGTCGGGCAACGGACGGCGTTCGACATTGTCGAACAGCACCCTCGCGGGCGTAAGGTCGGTCGGTGCCGGGGACCATCCAGTCGATCGAGCGCGCTGCGGCCGTCCTGCGGTTGCTCGGCATCGCCGACCGGGCGCTCGGCGTGCATGAGCTGGCCGCCGCCCTCGACCTGCCGCGGCCGACGACACACGGGATCGTCCGCACGCTGTACGGCGTCGGCCTCGTCGACCAGGAGCCGGAGTCGGCGCGGTACCTGCTCGGGGCGGGCCTTCTCCGGCTCCACCGCGGCATCGACCGGCATGACCTGCGCGCGGCCGCGATGAACTGGGCGGATGCGCTCGCGGGTAGCACCGGGCTTGCGGTGGTCCTTGCCGTGTCCGACGGCCACACGGTGCGGCTCGTGCACCACGTCTTCCGACCGGACGGTTCGGCGCAAGAGGTCCGCACCGGGCTGGCGCTGCCGCTGCACGCCACCGCCGTGGGCAAGTGCCTGCTGGCTTTCGCCCCGACGGCGACACCCCCGCTCGGCGAGCTGGAGCTGGCGCACTGGACGGCCAGCACCTGCACGGACGTGGCGGCGCTAGACGAACATCTGACGGTGGCGCGACAACGCGGGTGGACGACCTCGGTCGGTGAGTACGAGAGCGGCACAGGCGCTGCGGCGGCGCCCGTCCGGTCTGGCGGGGGACTTGTCGTCGCGGCGCTCGGCATCCTCGGCCCCGTCGAGGAGCTCTTCGGATCGAGCGGGCGACTGCGTCCTCGGCTGGACGACGAGCTGCTGGCCGCCGCGGGCGCCATCGGTCATGGCCTGTCCACATGACGGAACGGGTGATCGCCGCAATCGACCAGGGCACGGGCTCCACCCGCTGCCTCCTGTTCAACCGCTCGGGGCGCATGTTGGGCGTCGGCCAGCGCGAGCACCGGCAGTTCCATTCGCGTCCTGGCTACGCCGAGCACGACGCTGCGGAGATCTGGCGCAACGTGCTGTGGGTCGTTCCCGAGGCGTTGCGCGCGGCAGGCCTCACGCCCGCGGACATCGTCGCGGTCGGCATCGCCAACCAGCGGGAGACCACGGTCGTCTGGGACCGGCACACCGGCCGTCCGCTCGCCAAGGCGATCACCTGGCAGGACACGCGCACGGCGGGCGTCGTCGCCGACCTCGCGCACGCCGCACCGGAGATCACCGCGGTGTCCGGGCTGCCGATGGCCAGCTACTTCGCCGCGCCGCGGCTGCGCTGGCTGCTCGACGAGGTCACGGGGCTGCGCGCCGCGGCCGCGGCGGGCGATGCTCTCTTCGGGACGATGGAGTCCTGGCTGATCTGGAACCTCACCGGCGGCGTCAACGGCGGGCGACACGTCACCGACGTCACCAACGCCAGCCGCACGATGCTCATGGACCTCACGACGCTGTCGTGGTCGGACAAGCTGCTGGAGATCTTCGACATCCCGCCCCGGATGCTCCCGGAGATCCGCGGCAACGCCGAGATCTACGGCACGTGCGTCGGTGTCCTGCCGGGCGTGCCGGTCGCGGGGGCGCTCGGCGACCAGCAGGCGGCGCTCGTCGGCCAGGCCTGCTTCGCGCCCGGCGAGATCAAGTGCACGTACGGCACCGGCGCGTTCCTGCTCATGAACACCGGTGCCATCCTCCCGTCCTCGACGCACGGGCTGATCCCGACGGTCGGCTATCTCTTCGGCGACGCGCCGGTCTACGCCCTGGAGGGGGCGATCGCGGTCACCGGCTCGCTGGTCCAGTGGCTGCGCGACTCCCTCGGCATGATCCCGACCGCGGCCCAGATCGAGACGCTGGCGAGCACCGTGCCCGACAACGGCGGCTGCTACATCGTCCCCGCGTTCTCCGGGCTCTACTCGCCGCACTGGAATCCCGACGCCCGCGGCGTCATGGTCGGGCTCACGTCGTTCATCGGTGGCGGACACGTCGCCCGCGCGGTGCTGGAGGCCACCGGCTGGCAGACCCGCGAGGTCGTCGAGGCGATGAACGCCGACTCCGGCGTGCCCGTCGGACGGCTGAAGGTGGACGGCGGGATGACGGCCAACTACCTGCTCATGCAGTTCATCGCCGACGTCCTCGACGTGCCCGTCGAGCGCCCCCTCGGCTCGGAGGCCGTGTCCCTCGGCGCGGCGTACGCGGCGGGCCTCGCCGTCGGGTATTGGCCCGACGTCGAGGTGCTGCGGGCCAACTGGCACCGCGCCGCCGTGTGGGAGCCCGCCATGGACCCGGCGGTCCGCGACCGGGAGCGGGAAAACTGGGGTCGGGCGGTCGACCGGAGCTACGGGTGGGCCCGGCCCAATTGATCCGACCCGGACGCGGACCAGACGGCGTCGTCGTCGGTGAGGACGACGAACAGCGCGTCGAGGTCCGGGACCACCAGCCGGGCATCGGCCAGCTCCCCCGGGAAGGCGTATCCCCAGCCCACGCCGATCGGGGGCACGTCGTTCGCGATCGCGCCCTCGATGTCGTGGCTGCGGTCGCCGACCATGACGACCGGACTGCGGGCCGGGTCGAGGTCCAGCCGAGCCAGCACCGACGTGATCACCGGCCCCTTGCCCACCCGGCCGACGGCCGGTTCGGCGCCGCCGATCAGCGCGAACCGGTCGGCGATGCCGATGCCCACCGCGATCCGCCGGGCCGTGCGCTCGGGCTTCGCGGTCGCGATCGCCAGCCGCAGCCCGGCTGCGACGAGCTGGTCCAGCAGCGCTGCAATGCCGGGGAAGAGCACGCTCTGCTCGGGCGCGACGGGATCGTAGGTGCTGCGGTAGTGCCGGATCACGGCCGTGGTCTGCTCGGCGGTGAGACCGATGGCGGGCAAGGCCGTCTCGAACGGTGGCCCGACCAGGCTCAGCAGCCCGGCCTGCGCGGGGACCTCGGCGCCGACGGCCCGCAGCGCACCCGCCAGGTGGTGGGTGATGAGGGCGGCGGAGTCGACGAGGGTGCCGTCGAGGTCGAACAGGACGGTGCGCATCGCCGACAGCCTACGGTGGGCCCGGGAACCCGGCGGACGCCCAGCCGTTGGTCAAGCGTTGGTAAAACGCGGGGAAGGGCGTGGCGTTGCTGGAGATCGGCGTACTCACCTGGGCGGTGACGATCGCGCTGGTGCTGGGCCTGCTCGCGGTCGACCTCGTGCTCGCCGCGATGCGCCCGCACAAGGTCGGCTTCTCCGAAGCCGTGGCCTGGTCGGTGTTCTACATCGGCGTGGCCGTGGCGTTCGGCATCTGGTTCGCGGCCGCGTACGGCGCTGACGCGGGCACCCAGTACTTCGCGGGCTGGATCGTCGAGAAGAGCCTCTCGGTCGACAACCTGTTCGTCTTCGTGATCATCATGACGACGTTCGCGGTGCCGGAGCGCCACCAGCACAAGGTGTTGACCTTCGGCATCCTGCTCGCCCTCGTGATGCGGGCGGCGTTCATCGCGGTCGGCGCCACGCTGCTGTCGCTGTTCTCGATCGTGTTCCTGCTGTTCGGGCTGCTCTTGATCTACACGGCGGTGCAGCTCTTCCGGCACCGCGACGAGGATCCCGACGTCGAGAGCAACGGCGTCGTGCGCACGGCCCGGCGGCTGCTGCCGGTGACCGACGAGTACGTCGAGGGCAAGCTCATCGCCAAGATCGACGGCAGGCGCATGGTCACGCCGCTGTTCATCGTGCTCATCGCCATCGGCAGCATCGACCTGCTGTTCGCGCTCGACTCGATCCCGGCCGTCTTCGGCGTCACCGACGAGGCGTTCATCGTGTTCGCGGCCAACGCGTTCGCCCTGCTCGGCCTGCGGGCGCTGTTCTTCCTGGTGAAGGGGCTGCTCGACCGGCTGGTCTACCTCTCGACCGGCCTGGCGCTGATCCTCGCGTTCATCGGGGTCAAGCTGATCCTGCATTGGGCGCACACCGACATCAGCCCGGCGTTCCCGGAGATCCCGACGCCGCTCTCGCTCGGGGTGATCCTCGTGGTGCTGGCCGTCGTCACCGTGGCGAGCCTGGTCAAGACCCGCAAGGACCCTGCGGCGGTCGCGCACGCGGGCTCGATCACCGGCCACAAGCCCGCCCGGCAGCAGGCGGAGGCACCGGACAGGCGTCAGATGCCGTAGTGCCAGATGGTGAGCGCGTAGCCGCCGAACCAGGCCGACGCGAGCGCGGCGCCGATCACTACGGCCACGGCCGTGCCGGTGCGTCGCCGCGCCAGCCCGATCGCCACGGGAAGCAGGAGGGTGAACGCGGGCACCAGCAGCCGCAGCTTCGAGTGCGCGGGGCCGTTCGAACCCCAGACGAGGACGAGCACCAGCGCGCCGTAGACGACGAGCGGCCACGGCAGCCGCATCCGGATCGCCACCACGAGCAGCACCAGGCTCGTGGCGAGCGCGAGCACGATCGCCAGGTCGTACACCTCCGATCCGCCTGCCAGCGCGTCTTTCGTGAAGCTCGCGGTGGAGGCGCCGCCGTCGAGGTAGGAGGCCCAGCCCGCGCGCTGGATCCGGCTCCAGCCGTCGACCTGCCCGGTGGCGAGCGCGACGTAGCCGAGGTAGCCGAGCACCCCGCAGGGGGCCAGAACCAGGCCGGCCCAGGGCCGCCAGCCGTCGCGGCGCCGGATGATCGCCAGGAGGGCCACCAGGCCCACCGCGGCGATCAACGCGGCGGCGGTGGGGCGCACCAGCCCGGCCACCAGCGCGCAGAGCCCGGCCAGGAGCCATTGCCGCCGAAGCACGCCGACGAGCGACCAGGCCGTCAACGCGCAGAACAGCGCCTCGGTGTAGGTCATCGACAGCACGACGCCCATCGGCGCGGCCGCGAACAGGCCGACGAGCAGCAGCCCGGCCCGCCGGGACCCGCCGGGCACCAGCTCGCCGAGCCGGACGAGGCCGTAGGCGCCCACCACCCCGGCGACCAGCGAGACGATCAGGCCCGCGAGCACGAGATCGTCCCCGGTCAGCAGGCCCGTGGCGGCGACCACCGCCGGGTAGCCGGGGAAGAACGCCCGCGCGGTGTCCGGCGTGTGGTTGCCGAAGGCGTCGAGCATATCGTCGGGGATGCCCGCGTACCCGTAGCGGGCGATCGCGACCATCCAGGTGCCGTCCCAGGCGTTCAGGGCCTTGGCCAGCCTGTCGCCGCCCGCCATCACCCCGAGCACCGCGACGCCGACCAGGCGGACAACGATGTACACCGCGCCCGGAGCGAGCGCCGTGAGCAAGCGGTGGCGTGGCCGCGCGGTGGGGGAGCTGTGCGGCGGCTCGTCGGGGGCCACGGCGGCGACGTCGGTGGGGGCGCTGGCCACGTGCGCTCCCTCCTGGTCGACGGCGCGGCCAGCAGCCTACGCCGGGTCGCGAGGGCGCCTGGTAACGACGTCCCCGCCTGGTGCGAGCCTCGTCACATGACCTTGCGACGGGGGATGGCGGACGCGCGGCGCCACGGGCGGCGGGCGGTGGCATTCGACGGGGTGCGGGCCGCGCCCGCGGGCCACGGCGCGCGCCGACAGACCGCGCAGTTCCCCGGCCGGTCATCGGCGTGCCCGTGCTGCCGGGCGGTGTGGGCGGCGCGGCGGCGTCCGGCGCACGCGGCCGAGTGGGCCGTCCGTTCCTGGTGACTAGCGCAGCACCCAGGTGTCCTTGGCGCCGCCGCCGCGCGAGGAGTTGACGATCAGGCTGCCCGTGGGCGCGACCCGGCTCAGCGCCGCGGGCAGCACGTGCACGTCGGTGCCTGCGCCGCGGCGGGACTGGAGCACGAACGCCCGCAGGTCCACCGCGCGGGGCTCCAGCTTGTCGCCCGAGAACGTCGGGTGGGTCGAGAGCCGGACGAGGTCCTGGGCCACCCACGCCGCGGGCCGGGACCTGATCGCCGTCGCCAGCTCGGCCAGCTCCTCGCGGCTCGCGTGTGCGCCGATGACGATGCCCTGCCCGCCGTAGCCGTCGACCGGCTTGAGCACGAGGGTGTCGAGCCGGTCGAGCACCTCGGCCCGCCGGTCGGGATCGACGCACGGGTAGGTGGGCACGTTGGCCAGCAGCGGAGCCTCGTGGAGGTAGTAGGTGATCATGTCGGGGACGTAGGCGTAGACGACCTTGTCGTCGGCCACCCCGTTGCCCATCGCGTTGGCCAGGGCGACCCGACCGCGCGCCGCCGCGTTGCAGAGCGCGCGCCCGATCGGGCGCAGGTCCGCGCCCTTGGCCCTGAGCATTGCCTGTTCGTCGAGGCGCCGGTAGAGCGCGGAGAGCCGCCGCCGTCCGCCCTCCTCGACGAGGAACACACCCGCCTCGGTCACCTGCAGATCGCGCGGGGTCACGACCGGCACGCCCATCCGGGCGGCGAGCAGCTCGTGCTCGTAGAACGCCGAGTCGCTCGGGCCCGCCGACAGCAGCGCGACCTCGTCGTGGCCGGGCAGATCCGGCTCGCTCGCCGCGAGCAGCGCGCCGCGGAGCAGGCCCGCCACGCCCTCCAGCCCGACGACGCCCGCGGGCGGCTCCAGGTCGGGCATCACGCTGCGGATGAGGCGCCGGGACGTGATGGCGTACCCGATGCCGGAGGGCACCCGCAGGTTGTCCTCCAGGACGAGCCAGTGATCGGCCCGGTCGCGCACGAGGTCGATGCCCGCAACGGCGATGCGCACCGCGTCGGCCGAGTTGAGCTTGCCCAGCCTGCTCCAGCCGGGCGCGTCGTCGATGACCGCGGCGGGCACCACGCCGTCGGCGACGATCTGCCGTGGGCCGTAGACGTCGCGCAGGAACGCCTCCAGCGCTCGCACCCGCTGCGTGAGCCCGGCCGAAAGGCCTGCCCAGTCGTCCGCGGTGACGATGCGCGGCACGAGGTCGAGCGGGAACAGCCGGTCGGGCGTGCCGTCGCCGACCCGGAACGTCACACCGCGCGCCCGCTGCTCGGACTGCAGCGCGGACTGCGCGGCGACGAGCCCGCGGGCGCCCATGCGGCTCAGCGCGCGGAACATCCAGCCGTAGTCGGGCCGCACCTCGCCGTCGGGGCCGACCGCCTCGTCGTAGGCGTCGGGGTGGTACGCCGCGAGCAGCTCCGGCCGGGCGGGCACGGTGTCGGGCGGCTCCAGCACGGGGGCGCGGCCCTGGGTGCGGGCGATGAGCGCGTCGACGACGTCGGTCAGCTCCCCGCGGCGGCCGAACGTGCGGCGCTGACGGGCCGCCGCGCTGCCCGTCGTCAACGTGGCCTCGGAGAGGGCGAGGACCTGCTCCCAGTCGCCGAGCTCCTCAAGCTGCGGCCGCAGGTCGTGCACGAGACGCCCGATCAGCAGCTGGGGGGCGACGAGGTGGGGGCCGTCGAGCTCGACGAGGTCGCCCTCCAGGCCCGAGCGCGCGGCCCGCCAGCTGCTCGCGCGGAGCAGCTCGTGGCGGTAGTCCGGGATGGGGCGGCCCGCGTCGAGGTCGGTGCGGGCGCGGCCGACGAGCGCGCGGAACAGGCCCGCGATGAGCACGACGTCCTCGACGTCCGGGCAGGCGTCGCACACCCGCAGCTCGACGGTGGGCAGGTGGGCGCTGGGCCGGATGTCGAAGTAGACCATCCCGGGGTCGGAGATCGTGCCCGACGCGATGAGCTCGTCGACCATCGCGTCGTAGTCGGCGGCCGTCTCGACGTGGCCGGGTGGGCCCGCGGTGGGCCAGCGCGACCACACCAGGCTGCGGTAGCTGGCGTACCCGGTGTCCTGGCCGCGCCAGTAGGGCGAGCTGGCCGAGATGGCGAGCAGCGTGGGGAGGTAGGGCGCGACCCGGCGCACGACCTGCACCGCGATGTCCCGGTTCGGCACGTCGACGTGCACCTGGGCGCCGCAGATGTGCTGTTCGCGCACGAGCAGCTGGTACTCGTGCTGCATGCGCTCGTAGCGCGCGCCCGCGGAGATGTCGTCGCCGTCGAGGTCGGCCAGCGGCACGGTGCCCGCCGCGACCACGCCCAGCCCGAGCGGCTCGGCCACCGACTCCAACGTGCCGCGCAGCCTGCGCAGGTGCGCGCGGAGGTCGTCGAGCGTGGCGCACACCGGGGTGTTGGTCTCGACGAGCGATCGCTGCAGCTCGGGGGCGAACTCCGCGCCGTCGAGCTGGGCCAGCAGCGCGTCGACCTCGGGGGCCGAACGGCGGGTCTGCAGGTCGACGACGTGAAACTCCTCCTCCACGCCGAGGCGGGGGAGCTCGCTCATGGCGCCGACGCTATGCGGCCGATGTTACGGGCGTGTGACCGCCCTCCCGCCGAGCCCGCCCCCGCCCCCGCCCCCGGGTGAGTCGCGCGTTTCGCCACGGTGAGTCGCGCGTTTCGACACGGCGAGTCGCGCGTTTCGACACGGCGTGTCGACCGGCCGATGCTCAGCCGGTCAAGACGCCGTCGACGAGGCGGGGGGCGACGGTGCTGACGTCGTGGGCGGCGGCCAGGTCCACGTCGGCGCCGTAGCCGTCGGCGATCAGCTCCCGGCCCGAGGCGAGCCCGGCGAGGATGGCGGGCAGGCGGCCTTCTGCGGCGGCGAACTGCGCCGCGACGAGCTCGGCTTCGGGGGAGAGGCTCCGGGCGCGCCCGGCGAGGGCGGCGACGACCGCGCCCGCGCCGAGCGCATCTTCGGCGGCGACGCGCAGGGTGTCGTCGGGCCAGCGCTCGCCGGCGGGAACCACGCCGATCGGTCCGTCCGCGGCCCGGGCGGCGGCATCGGCCGCCACGGCCGTCGCGTTGCGCAGGCACCCCGCCATGACGACGGCGTCGTGCCGGGCGGCGGCGGCGCACAGGGACGCGCCGTTGGGCGACGGCAGCGCCAGCACCGTGCCCGGCGCCAGGCTGAGCAGCGACGACGGCCGCAGCGACGGGCCCGGACCATCCCGCCGACCTGCCTGCACCGCCCCGTATCCGGCCGCTCTCTGCGCGGCGGCCCCCTGCGTGGCAGCCCCGTGCGCGGCGGCCCCTGCGTGGCAGCCCCGTGCGTGGCAGCCCCGTGCGCGGCGGCCCCCTGCGTGGCAGCCCCGTGCGTGGCAGCCCCGTGCGCGGCCGCCCCGGA
Organism: uncultured Actinomycetota bacterium; assembly: GCA_963739465.1. Taxonomy (GTDB): domain Bacteria; phylum Actinomycetota; class Actinomycetes; order Mycobacteriales; family Pseudonocardiaceae; genus Pseudonocardia. The sequence continues at coordinate 97,197 of CAVUAS010000012.1, read as the reverse complement.
TGCGGCGGCCCGGCGTGCGGCTGCCATATCGGGATGGGCGTCCGCGTCGGTCCAGGCTGGGGGAGGACCCGCGCGCCGCGGTTCACCGCGACGTCCACCGCGGTGCAGAACGACAACACATCCACGATGACGACGACGGCACACTCGCGCGCCAACAGCGCCAACCCGTGCACGCCCCACTCGCACCGGACGTCGTAGGCGTGTTGGCGATGCTCGACCCGCGGCGCACGCACCGCGACGATGCTCCTCCACGCCCGTGTGGGCCACGCACCGGCGTTCTGGTGCTCACGCCTGCGCCGGGACGGGGGTGCGAGCACCAGAGCGCATGCGCGGTCGCGCGTCGGCCTGCGGTGTTCGGGGTAGCGTCGGCCGGTGAGCGTTCAGGACGTGCTGGGCCGGGTCGGGCTGCCGGAGCCGATGCGCGAGCTGGCCGCCCGGCGGTGGGATGTCGTCGTGGTCGGCGGCGGCCACAACGGGCTCACCGCGGCCGCCTACCTCGCCCGTGCGGGCCGCTCCGTGCTCGTGTTGGAGGCGCGCGAGCAGCTCGGCGGCGCCGCCACCCTGGACCGGCCGTTCACCGACGAGCGGTACCTGGTCAGCCCGTGCGCGTACGTCGTCGGGCTGCTGCACCCGCTGGTCGTCGCCGAGCTGGATCTGCACCGCCACGGGTTCGACCTCGCGCTCCTCGACCCGAGCCTCTGGTGCCCGTTCCCGGACGGCACCTCGGTCGCGGTGTACGCCGACGCGGAGCGCACCCTCGCGCAGGTCGCCGCGCTCGCCCCGGCCGACGTCGACGGCTATCGGGCCTACGAGGCGCTGTTCGAGCGGATCCGGGTCGCGCTGCGCATCGGTCCCCGCGACGCCTGGCTGGGGGTGAGCCCCGATCAGGCCGGGCTCGCCGAGCTGCTCGCGGGCGACGCCGAGGCCCTTGAGGTGCTCCTGCACCGCTCGATCGCCGACGTCGTCGAGGCGTACGTCCGCGACGAGCGCCTGCGGGCGCTGCTGCACGGCCAGGGCGTCATCGGGACGTGGGCGGGCCCGCGCGACCCCGGCACCGCCGCCGTGCACGCGATGCACGCGATGGGCACGCTCGCCGACGGCCGCTGGGGCTACGTGCGGGGCGGCACCGGTCGGGTGTCGTTCGCGCTCGCCGACGCCGCACGCGAACACGGTGCGGTGCTGGCCTCGGGGACGCCGGTCGCGGCCATCGAGCCGGGCGCCGGCGTGCGGCTGGCGGGCGGCGAGCTGGTGCGGGCGGCGGTCGTCGTCTCCAATGCCGACCCCAAGCGCACCACGGAGCTCTGCGCGTCCGACGTGCCGGTGGCGTGGCGGGAACGGGTGGCCGCCTGGCGCTCCACCAGCCCCGTCCTCAAGGTCAACTGCGCGTTGGCGCGCCTGCCGGGGTTCCCGCGGCCGATGAGCCGGGCCTGCCCCACCGGGCGATGGTGAGCATCACGTCCGGGATCGACGCCACCCAGCAGGCGTTCTGCCGGGCGGTCGCGGGCGACCCCGCGCCGTCGTGGGCGGAGGTGTACTTCCCGTCGGCCTACGACCCCTCGGTCGCCCCGCCCGGCGGCCATGTGATGAGCGTGTTTGCGCAGTACGTCCCGTACGACCTCGCCGACGGCACCTGGGACGCGCGACGGGACGAGATCGCCGACGCCGCGCTCGCGGAGGTCGCCCGGTTCGCCCCGGACGTGCTCGACTGCGTGGTCGAGCGCGAGGTGCTCGGCCCGCCCGACGTCGAGGCGCGCATCGGGCTGACCGGCGGCCACATCTTCCAGGGCGACTGCCTGCCCGACCAGATGTGGGACCGCCGCTTCGCCCCGCGCACCGCCGTCCGGGGGCTCTACCTCTGCGGCGCCGCGACGCATCCGGGCGGCAGCGTGATCGGCGTGAACGGCCGCAACGCCGCGTTGGCGGTACTTGACGACATCAAAAGGTGAGATATCGAACGATCTGTGGCACCCTGGCCCCATGACCGACCTCGGGGACGCGCTGCGGCGGATCTGGTTCGACGGGCGGCGGATCGAGCGGCTGTCCTACGTCGTCGGCGGGGTGCTGTTCGTCAGCGGGCTGGTGCACGTCGTGGTGCTGCTGGTCACCGGGTGGACCTGGATCGGGCCGGTGTCCCTGCGCAAGGCCGCGACGTTCGGGCTCTCCTTCGGCCTCACGCTGCCGTCGGTGGCGTGGGCGACGTCGTTCCTGCGGCTGCGGGCCCGCGGGCTGGTACTGGGGGCGTTCCTGGCCGCGTGCGTGGTCGAGACGGTGCTGGTCACCCTGCAGGCCTGGCGCGGGGTGCCGTCGCACTTCGACTTCGCGACGCCGTTCGACACGGCCGTGTCGATGACGCTCGCCGCGGGCGGCGCGGTGATCGTCGCGGTCGGTCTCGTATGCACGGCGGCGGCGTTCGTGGGTGCGGGCGCGCTGGCCCCCAGCATGGCGCTGGCGGTACGGGCAGGGCTGGTGGTGCTGCTGGTCGCGCTGGCTACGGGCGCGGTGATGATCTCCCGCGGCGTCGCCCTTTCCCGCGGTGGGAGCGCGCAGCTGGCCTACGACACCGCCGGGTCGCTCAAGCCGCTGCACGCCGTCGCCATGCACGCGGTGCTCGTGTTGCCCGCCCTGGCGTGGCTGCTGGCCCACGCGCCGTGGCCGGAGGAGCGACGGCTGCGGCTGGTAGGGGTCGCCGTCGTCGCCGACGCCGTGCTGACGGCGGTGGTCGGCGTCGAGGCGTTCGCGGACATCCCTCCGCTCGCCCCGCCCCTTGCGCTCGGCGTGCTGTCAGCGGCCGCCCTGGTCGTGCTCGCGGCGACGGGGATCGTGGCGTTGCGCGCGGCCCTGACCGCGGAGGCACCCCGGCCGGCATGATCCCCGGATCGGCCGGGTGGAGGAACGGGCATGAGTGAGTTCGGGGGAAGGGTCGCGGTGGTCACCGGGGCCGGATCGGGGATCGGCCGGGCGCTGGCGGTGGCCCTCGCGCAGCGCGGGGCGCGGGTTGCCGCGTCCGACGTCGACGAGCGCGGTCTCGCCGACACGGCGCGTCTGCTCGGCGCCGAGCACCGCGCCGACCCGCTCGACGTCACCGACCGGGCGGCCGTGCTCGCCTACGCCGACGAGGTGGCCGCCGCGTTCGGCCACGTCAACCAGGTCTACAACAACGCGGGCGTCGCGTTCGCGGGCGAGGTGCTGACCAGCTCGTTCGACGACATCGAGCGCGTCGTGGACATCGACTTCTGGGGCGTGGTGAATGGCACAAAGGCCTTCCTGCCGCACCTGATCGCGTCCGGCGACGGCCACGTGGTGAACGTCTCCAGCCTGTTCGGGATCCTGTCGGTGCCCAGCCAGAGCGCCTACAACGCGGCCAAGTTCGCCGTGCGCGGGTTCACCGAGAGCCTGCGCCAGGAGATGCTGCTCTCCGGGCACCCGGTGCGCGTCACCTGCGTGCACCCCGGCGGCATCAAGACCAACATCGCCCGCAACGCCACCCGCTCCGCCGACTACGCCGACGGACAGGCGTTGGAGCGCTTCGAGCGCGTCGCCCTGCGCATGGCCCCCACCGCCGCCGCCCGTGTCATCCTCACTGGGGTCGCCCGCAACCGCGCACGGGTGCTCGTGGGCGCCGACGCCAAAGCGCTCGACCTGCTGGTGCGCCTGACGGGGTCGGGCTACCAGCAGGTCGTAGCGCGGTTGGCGCGGCGGACGCTCAGCTGATGCTTGCCGCAACGACCTGCCGCAGCGCCGCGCTGCGCAGGTAGAGCGCCACCCAGGCGACGATGCCGAAGTAGACCGGCGTCAGCACGAACCCGAACAGCGGTGCCTCGATCCGCAGCTGCGCGCAGACCGCGCCGCCGAGGTAGCCGGTGAGCAGCACCGCGCCGAGGATCGCCGTGCGCGGGATCAGGTAGAGCACGAGGCACCCCAGCAGCACGGCGCCGATGATCGGCACGGCGGACGCGGCGAAGCCCATCTGTTGGGTGGCCTCGACGACCACGGGCAGCTGGAAGAGCTTCGGCAACGCGTCGAACAGGAAGAACAAGGTGAGGATCGCGGTGAGGGCCGTGCCGGTGCGGGATGCGGCGCGGGAGATCGGGCGGGTGGGGGAGAGGACGGACATCGCGGGCTCCATGGCGGCGAAGGGGCGTTGGTACAAGAGAGACCCGCGCCCCCGGCTGAACTCATCGCCCGGGCGGAACCCCGCTATCCGCCGGGCAAGGGGGCGATGCCCGGAGCGCAGCCCGCGGCGGCCGCGGCGGCCGCGGCTTCGGCCACCCCTGCACCGGGTGCGCCGCCGATGGGTGGGACGGCCGTCGGTCGCACGGCGGGCCGCGGCACCGCCGGACAGGTGCCGTCCGCGTTGGCCTGCGCAGGCGAGGGGCCGCTGCCCGTGATCGGGTAGTAGCGCACCCAGTCGACCTGCATCGTCGAGGGCTTGAGCCCGCCGGGGCGGCGGAAGAGGTCGAGCTGGACCGTCATGTGCATCGGGCCCGGCGGCTGTGTGGCGGCCTTCGTGGTGGTCCACCACTGCCTGCCGTCGAGGAACGTGCTGATGTGGTCGGGCGCCCATTCCACCGCCCAGTTGTGCCACTGCGTGGCGTCGGCGGTGACGGCGCTGTTGAGCTTGCTGTCCTCGCTGCGGTAGTGGACGAACAGCTCGGTGCTCTGCCGGGTGGGGTCGCTGTTCTCCATGAAGTCGATCTCGCCGCCGTAGCCGCCCTCGTCCTCGCTGTCGGGCCAGAGCAGCAGGACGGCGTGGTAGTCGGGGTCGGAGACCGAGGCCCGCATCCGGGCCTCCCACCTGCCGTACATGGCGCCCGACCCCCAGGCCATGCCCTCGGCGTTGCCCGCGGCGTCGCCGCTGATCGTGAGGATGCCGTTCGCCACCCGCACCGCCGACGGCGTGCGCCTGCCGTTGTCGTCGTGGCCGGGGCCGTCGTAGAGGCTCCACCCGGACAGGTCGCCGGTGAAGTCCTCGGCCCGGGTGGGCGCGCCCCACCCGTTGGCCTGCGCGGCGGTCGGGGCGCTGGGGTCGGCGAGGGCGGCGGGCAGCGGCAGCGGGAACAACAAGCTGACCACGAGCCCGGCGACGGCGACGATGCGTCGGCCGTGCCCGACGAGATCGCGTCTCACGTCCCCCCTTTGTCGCCCGCCCCCGAGTGTTTCACAAGCGATCAGGCCGCCAGCGCGGCGTAGCGGCCCTCCGCGGCGAGCAGGCTCGTGTGCGTGCCGGACTCGGCGACGCGACCATGGTCGATCACGACGATCCGGTCCGCGTCGCGCACGGTCGACAGCCGGTGCGCGATGGTGATCGTGGTGCGGCCCTGCGCGAGCGCGTCGAACGCCTCCTGCACGGCGCGCTCGGTCTCCGTGTCGAGCGCGCTCGTGGCCTCGTCGAGAATCAGCACGCGAGGATCGCGCAGGAGCGTGCGGGCGATCGCCAGGCGCTGCTTCTCCCCACCGGAAAAGCGGTGTCCGCGGGAGCCGACGACCGTGTCGTATCCGTCGGGGAGATCGCCGATCAGGTCGTGGATCCGCGCGGCGCGGGCGGCGTCCTCGATCTCGGCGTCGGTGGCGTCGGGCTTGGCGTAGCGGAGGTTCTCGCGCACGGTCGTGTACAGCAGGTAGGTCTCCTGACTCACCACGCCGACGATGCGGGCCAGATCGGCGAACCGCAGGTCGCGCAGGTCGATGCCGTCGATGGTGATCCGCCCGGCGTCGGGGTCGTACAGGCGCGCACCGAGCGCGGCGAGCGTGCTCTTGCCCGAGCCGGTTTCGCCGACGAGCGCGAGCGTGGTGCCCGCGGGCGCCTGGAGGTCGACGGCGGTCACCGCGTTGCGGTCGCCGCCCGGGTAGGCGAACGTGACGCCCTCGAACCGGACGTCGCCGCGCGCCCGCGGCGGGTCGACGAGCACGGGATGCGGCGGGTCGTCGACGTCGACGGGCAGATCGAGGTACTCGAAGATCCGCGCGAACAACGCGAGCGAGCTGACCAGCGACACGCCGACGCCGAGCAACTGGGTCAGCGGTCGGAACAGGCCGCTCTGCAGCGTAGTGAACGCGATCAGGGTGCCGATCGTCAGCGTCGTGCCGGGCAGCCCGGCACCGAGGTAGATCACGGCGGGGATGGCCGCGAAGATCACGCCGGTGGACGCCATGCGCCAGCGCCCCGCGAGCTGGGAGCGCAGCTCGAGGTCGATCAGGCGCTCCGACGAGCCGGTGAAGCGGGCGACGAGCGCAGGCCCCGTGCCCAGCGTGCGCGAGAGCTGCGCGCCGTTGACCGAGAGGCCCTCCTCGATCGTGACGTTGAGATCGGCCAGCTCGCGCTGCTGCGCCGAGGTGATCTCGCGCCGCATCCGGGCGACGCGGCGGGTCAGCCAGATCGACGGGGGGAGCACGACGAGCGAGATCAGCGAGAGCCGCCAGGACAGCGCGACCATCGCGGCCGCCGTGGCGACGGTGGTGGTCAGGTTGGCCGCGATCGACGTCGCCGTGCCGGTGACGACCGCCTGCAGGCCGCCGACGTCGTTGGTGATGCGCGACTGCACCTCGCCGGTGCGGGTCCTGGTGAAGAAGGCGATGGACTGGCGCTGCAGGTGCGTGAAGACGTCGGTGCGCAGCCGGTGCATCACCCGCTGCCCGACGCGCGTGCTCACCCAGGTCTGGACGACGCCCAGCGCGGCGGTCACCGCGGCGACCGCCACCATGGCGCCGGTGAGCGCGGCGAGCAGGGGCAGGTCGCGGTTGGGCAGCGCGGTGTCGATCACGGCCCGGAGCAGGAACGGCGAGGCCATCCCGAGCACAGATGCGGCGACGATGATCGCGGTGACGCCCGCGATCGCCCCGCGATGGGGCACGAACAGGCGGCCGATGCGGCGTAGCGAGACGCCGCGGGCCTGGGCTTTCTCCGCGGCGGTGACGATGTGTGCGCGCGAGCGCGGACGGGTAGGTGGCTCCAAGGACGGCTCCTCTCGACAAACGGTCGATATAGAGGTTACCTCACAATGAGGTTATGGTGCCGGTGTGGACGGAACGGACGAGCCTCTCGTCGAGGCGTTCTGGGCGCTGAGCCGCAGGCTCCGGGCCATGGCGCGGGAGGCGTTGGCCGAGTGGGACGTCACGCCCTCGCAGGCCCGCGCACTCGCCGTGCTGCGCCGCGGCGGGGCGCAGCGGCTCGGCGAGCTGGCCGAGCACCTGCGGATCGTGCCGCGTTCGGCCACGGAGGTCGTCGACGCGTTGGCCGAGCGCGGGCTCGTCGAGCGGCAGCCCGACCCGGCCGACCGACGCGCCACCCGCGTGGCGCTCACCGCGCGGGGCGCGGAGGTCGCGGCGGCGATCATGGCGGCCCGCACGTCCGGCGCGAGCAGCCTGTTCGCCCGGCTGCCCGACCCGGACCGCGCCGAGCTGGCGCGCATCCTGGCCGCTCTGCGCGCCGCTGCCGAGTGAGGGTCCGCGGAAGGACGCCGTCTTGTCCTCCCGCGGACCCGCTCCGGCGCGACGGGACGAAGGGCAGTCGCCCGCCGCGCCGGAAGTCAGCCCAGCGGCACGCTCACCTGTGCCGCGTTGTTCTGCGGGTTCCGGTCGGGCACGAGGGAGTGCGTCGCGGCGAACAGCGTGAGCGGCTTGCGCGCCCCCTTGTCGACGGCGAGCGTCACGACGAAGTCCACCGAGCCGCCCGCAGGCAGCTCGTTCGTCTGGTATGCGGCGAGCCCGCCGAGCCCCGTGCCGCCCGGCGCGTTCGTCACCTTGACGCCCGAGCCCAGCAAGAGCGCTGTGCTGATCTTGCGGGCACGCGCTGTGCCCGTGTTCTTCACGGTCACGGTGACCTGGAAGCTCGTGCCCGCCACTGCGGAGGCAGGCGCCTTGATCTGGACGCCGAGGTCGGCGGTCGGGAGCGGGTTGTCGAAGTCGTAGGTCGTCTCGTTGACCTTCAGCTGGTCGGCGCCCGCGATGAGCCCCGGACTACCAGTGCCTTGGTTCACGCCGACGCCGAGGACGACCGCGTCCGGCAGCACGGCCTTCACTTGGTCGAACGTCGCCGAGTAGCTGGTGAAGCCGAACTCGTTGGGCTTGGTGCCGTCGAGCGTGGTCCGCGTCGCCCACCAGCCGCCCTTGCTCGTCGACGGCGACCACGGCTGCCACCGGCCTGGGATGACCTTGGCGCCGGTGTACGTGGGCTCCCACACGAGCGTGCTGAACGTGATGCCCGCCTTGTTGGGGGTGATCGCGATGTTGATGCTGGGCGCGATCTGGTCGTTCCCGGTCGCGACCTGCTCGACGTAGGTCTCGTACTGCAGGTCGGTGATCTCGGAGAGCTTGTGGCCCGACAGGTCCTGGGAGAACACCGTCACGTGGTCGTCCTTGGACGGCGTCGTGAGGCGCAGATACCCCCGCCCGACGTCCGCGCGTCGGTCGTCCACCACGGCGGCGGTGCCCGCGGTCCCGTTCGTTTCGGTGCAGAACCGGCTCGCGGTGAGCCCGGTGCAGCCAGGTGCGATGTCGGCGTTGGAAACGCGTCTCGTGGGCGATGCGGCGGCGGTGCCCGCGGCCCCCACGAGCGCGGCCGCTACGACGAGGGTCATCGCGGCTGCGACACCCAGGCGGCGGAAATGGGACGGTCGACGGTCGGTCGGCACGGTGTCTCTCCCCGGTCGGTGATCGGCGCCACCCCCGGCGCCGGGACACATCTTCGACCGAATGGAGCCAGCCGCTAGTCCATATGCTAGATCGGGTGAAATCGCCCGGGTTAGGTGCCGATCGTCGTGCGCACCGCGTAGAGCTCGGGGAAGAACGTCAGTTCCAGCGCGCGCCGCAGGAACGGAACCCCACTGGAGCCGCCGGTGCCGGTCTTGCCGCCGATCGTGCGCTGCACCGTCTTGAGGTGTCGGAAGCGCCAGAGCTGGAAGTTCTCCTCGATGTCGACGAGCTCCTCGCAGGCCTCGTACACGTCCCAGTAGTGCTCGGTGTCGGCGTAGATGTGGGTGAGGACGTCCACCAGTTCGGGGCAGAAGACGTGGGCGCGGCGGATGTCGCGGTCGAGCACGGCCTCCGGCACCGGGTGGCCCCGCCGGGCGAGCAGCCGCAGGAACTCGTCGTAGACCGACGGCCGCTCGAGCAATTCCGTGAGCTCGGCGTGCGCTCGCGGGTCGTGCTCGAACAGCCGCAGCATGGCGGCGTTCTTGTTGCCGAGCAGGAACTCCACGGCCCGGTACTGCGCCGACTGGAACCCCGACGACGAGCCCAGCGCATAGCGGAACTCGGCGTACTCGGCGGGCGTGAGCGTGGCCAGCACCGACCACTGCTCGATGAGCGTCTTCTGGATGTGCTTCACGCGGGCGAGCTTCTTCAGCGCGGGCGCGAGCAGGTCGGCGGCGAGGTCGTCGCAGGCGGAGCGCAGCTCGTGCAGGAGGAGCTTGAGCCACAGCTCGGAGGTCTGGTGCTGGACGATGAACAGCAGCTCGTCGTGGTGGACGGGGCTGCTGCGCGGCTGCTGGGCCGCGAGCAGCTCGTCGAGGTGCAGGTAGGCGGAGTAGGACAGGTTGGTCCGGAAGTCCCGGACGATCCCCTCCTCGACCGCCCGGGTGTTGGCTCCCGAGACGTCAGCGGTCATGGTGACCAGGCTAGGCCTCGCCGCCATGACCGGCGGCGGGGTCAGCCCGCCATCGCCGCGCCCGTCTCCAGCAGCGACTTCAGGTCGGAGAGGATGAACGGCCAGCCGCCGCCCGCCTCGCGGACCTCGCCGGTGACCAGGGCCAGGTGCAGCGGGGCGCCGTCGAGCTCGTGGACGACGGTCAGCCGCGACACCTGGTCGTCCATCGGCTCGATCTCCCAGGTGATCCGGGTGAGTGGCTCGGTGGCCTGGCTTTCCTCGAACAGCATCCGCCAGGTCTGGACGAGCCGCCGTGGCGGATCGACCTCCAGCACCTCGCCCTCGACGACGACGTCGGGCGCCCCCACGGCCTTCATGCCGTCGTTGGCCAGCGCGCGGAACGTGCCGCCCGGCTTCAGCTCGTAGTCCGACGCGGTGCGGTAGCCGTAGCGAGCGGTCCACTCCGGACGCGTGATCGCCGCCCAGACCTTCTCGGGGGCGGCTTTGATGTGCACGCGGAAGACCTGGGTCGTGGTGGTGGCGGCGGTAACGGGAACGGTCATGACGGGTTCTCCAGTTCGGCTTTGAGATCGGCGAGGGCGCTGACGTGGCGCTCGGTGTACTTGTCGATCCAACGGTCGTGGATCAGCCGGATCGGCACGGGGTTGAGGAAGTGCAGCTTCTCCCGGCCGGACCGCCGTGTGACGACGAGCCCGGCCTCCTCCAGGACGCGCAGGTGCTTCATGACGCCGAAGCGCGTCATGGTCAGCTCCGACTCCAGTTCGGTGAGCGTGCGCCCGTCGTGGTGCAGGAGCCGGTCGAGCAGGTGGCGACGGGTCGGATCGGCCAGTGCCTTGAACACCAGGTCGTCGTCGTCCGTCACGCCACGAAGATAGGTGACCAAATGGTCACGTGTCAATACAGGCTGAAGGCCCTGTTCGACCCCCCGTCGGGGACTTACCGTGGGCCGACGTTCGACCACGGAGGAATGCTCATGAACGCCGAGGCGGCCCGGCTGATCTTCGATTTCGCGGAAGGCAGTCGGGAGCAGGTGGACTTGCTCGGCGGTAAGGGCGCGAACCTGGCGGAGATGACGCGCCTCGGACTGCCGGTCCCGCCCGGGTTCACGATCACCACCGTCGCATGCAGGCACTATCTCGACCGCGGCGAGGAGCCGCAGTCGTTGCGGATCCAGGTGACGATGGCGCTGCGCCGCCTGGAGGACCAGCTCGGCCGTCGCCTCGGCGATGTGCAGGACCCGCTGCTGGTCTCGGTGCGCTCCGGAGCGAAGTTCTCGATGCCCGGGATGATGGAGACCGTCCTCAACGTCGGCCTCAACGACTACTCGGTCAAGGGCCTCGCCGAGGCCGCGCAGGACGAGCGCTTCGCCTGGGACTCCTACCGCCGCCTCCTGCAGATGTTCGGCCGCACCGTGCTCGACCTCCCCTCCGAGCTGTTCGAGGAGGAACTGGTCGCCGCCAAGGCCCGCGAAGGCGTGTCGGCCGACGTCGAGCTGTCGGCCACCGTGCTGCAGGATCTCGTCGCGGCGTTCAAGAACATCATCGCGCAGCAGACCGGCCGCGAGTTCCCCCAGGATCCTCGCGAACAGCTCGACATGGCGATGCGCGCGGTCTTCAACTCGTGGAACACCGACCGGGCCCGGATCTACCGGCGCCGCGAGCGCATCCCGCAGGACCTCGGCACCGCCGTGAACGTCTGCGCGATGGTCTACGGCAACCTCGGCGAGACATCGGGCACCGGCGTCTGCTTCACCCGCGACCCCGCCACCGGCAAGCCCGGCGTCTACGGGGACTACCTGGCCAACGCGCAGGGCGAGGACGTCGTCGCGGGCATCCGCAACACCCTGTCGCTCGAGGACTTCGCCCGCCTCGACCCGTCCTCGCACGCCGAGCTCACCCGCATCATGCGCAGGCTGGAGACCCACTACCGGGACCTGTGCGACATCGAGTTCACCGTGGAGCGCGGCAAGCTCTGGATGCTGCAGACCCGCGTTGGCAAGCGCACGGCCGCGGCCGCCTTCCGCATCGCCACCCAGCTCGTCGACGAGCGGGTGATCACCCAGGACGAGGCGCTGCAGCGGGTGACCGGCCACCAGCTATCGCAGCTGATGTTCCCCCAGTTCGACCCGGACGCCGAGCGCTCGCTGCTCGCCAAGGGCATGGCCGCCTCGCCGGGTGCGGCGGTCGGCGAGGTGGTGTTCGACTCGGCGACGGCCATCGCGCGGGCCGCCGAGGGCAGGCAGGTGCTCCTCGTGCGCCGCGAAACGACGCCCGACGACCTGGGCGGGATGATCGCCGCCGCCGGGGTGCTCACCAGCCGGGGCGGCAAGACCAGCCACGCCGCCGTCGTCGCCCGGGGCATGGGGCGCACCTGCGTGTGTGGGGCCGAGGCGTTCGACATCGACGCCGAGGCGCGGACCGCGCGGGTGCGGGACATCACCATCAACGAGGGCGACGTGCTCTCCATCGACGGGTCGACCGGCGAGGTCTTCCTCGGCGAGCTGCCCGTCGTCGCCCCGCCCGTCGTGACCTACCTCGAAGAGGGCCTCGACGCGGCGCTGGAGGGGGCAGGCGACGACCAGCAGGACCTGGTGCGCGCCGTCGACCGGCTGCTGCGCCACGCCGACCGCACGCGGCGCCTGCGGGTGCGCGCGAACGCCGACACGGCCGAGGACGCCGAGCACGCGCGCCGGATGGGCGCCGAGGGAATCGGGCTCACCCGCACCGAGCACATGTTCCTCGGCGAGCGCCGCACGCTGGTCGAGCGCCTGATCCTGGCCGAAGGGCCCGCCGAGCGGGACGCGGCACTGGCCGCGCTGATGCCGCTGCAGCGGGAGGATTTCGTCGGGCTGCTCGCCGCGATGGACGGGCTGCCCACCACGATCCGGCTGCTCGACCCGCCCCTGCACGAGTTCCTGCCCGACCACACGGAGCTCGCCGTACGGGTGGCGGTGGCGAAAGCGACCGGCGAACCCGACCCGACCGACGTGCGCCTGCTCGCGGCCGTCGAGCGGCTGCATGAGGCCAACCCGATGCTCGGCCTGCGCGGCGTACGGCTCGGGCTGGTCGTGCCGGGGCTGTTCGCCATGCAGGTGCGCGCGATCGTGGAGGCCGCCGCGCAGCGCAAGCGCGATGGCGGCGACCCGCGGGTGGAGATCATGGTGCCGCTCGTGGGCTCGGTGATGGAGCTGCACCTCGTGCGCGACGAGATCGACAGCGTCGTTGCGGAGGCGTCGGCGGGCGTCGCGCTCGACGTCCCGATCGGCACGATGATCGAGCTGCCGCGGGCCGCGCTCACGGCAAGGCGGATCGCCGAGTCGGCCGAGTTCTTCTCCTTCGGTACCAACGACCTCACCCAGACCACGTGGGGCTTTTCCCGCGACGACGTCGAGGCCTCGATCTTCCCGGCCTACCTGGACAAGGGTGTGTTCACGGTGTCGCCGTTCGAGACGCTCGACCGTGACGGAGTCGGCGCCTTGGTGCGCATGGCCGTCGAGTCGGGTCGGCGTACCCGGCCGGACATCAAGCTGGGCGTCTGCGGTGAACACGGCGGCGACCCGGAGTCGGTGCACTTCTTCCACGACGCCGGGATCGACTACGTTTCGTGTTCACCCTTCCGGGTGCCGGTTGCGCGTCTTGAGGCGGGCCGGGCTGCTTTGTTCGCCGAAGCACGAAGCATTCCCGACTGATCACGGAACGTGGTTCGGGGCCACCGTTTCGACAGTCCGTGGTGGAATCATCACCGAGCGTGTCACCGATCTGTCCGGTATCAGCGTGTCCGCAGCAAATTGCCCCAAAATCGTGTTAGGTAACGCGCGAACGGGCAGTGGACGGAGGTTGAACGGCTAGGGCTTATCGTGCGGCGCATGGCCGATGACTTTCGTCCGAACGGCTGCCCTGGCCGTGAACGAGGGGCACGTTCTCAGTCGGGGAGGAATTCGTGCGCGTGATGGTGCCGTGGTGACGCTGCCCGGTGGTCCCGTGCAGGCGTACGACGTGGAGCTCACCGCATTGCAGGCGTTGCCGCCGATGAACGGCGGCCGCATCCGCGTTCTGGTGCGGGCGCATGGTGTTCCGCTCACGCTGGGTGCTCTCGACGTGCCGCCGGACGGGCTGGGCCCGGTCGGGGTGGCCGCGCGCCTCGCCGAGGTGCTGGGGCCGGACGTCGGGCCGGACCCGGCGGATCTCGCGCGGCTCGCCCGCCGGGCGGAGCTCGCCGAGCGCGGTCCGCACCTCACCGTGCAGATCGCGACCCGGGACCGGGCCGTACCGTTGCAGCGCTGCCTCGACTCGATCGCGGCGCTGCGCTATCGCTCCTTCGACGTGGTGGTCGTCGACAACGCGCCCGCGGGCGGCGAGACCCGCGCCGTCGTGCGGGCCTGGGAGCTGGCCCATCCGGACATCCCGGTCCGCTACCTTGCCGAGCCCGTGCCGGGTGCCGCGCGGGCCCACAACCGGGCGCTCGCGGTCGCCGAGGGCACGTGGGTCGTGCGCACCGACGACGACGTGGTCGTCGACCCCGACTGGCTGGCCGCCATCGCCGAGGCCGCCACGTCGGCGCCCGGCATCGAGTGCGTCACCGGCCTGATCCTGCCCGCCGAAGTCGCCACACCCGCCCAGGAGCTGCTGGAACAGTTCGGCGGCTACGCGCGGGGCTTCCGTCGCCGCCGCGTCGACCTGGGCGAGCACCGCCCGGACGACCCGCTGTTCCCGTTCACCACGGGGCGCCTCGGCAGTGGGGCCAACATCGCGTTCGACGCCGCCAAGCTGCGCGAACGTGGCGGGTTCGACGTCGCGCTCGGGCCCGGCACCCGGGCGCGGGGCGGCGAGGACCTGCTCGCTGTGTTCGACGTGCTGACCGGCGGCGGGGGCGTCGTCTACGAGCCGAGCGCGCTGGTGTGGCACTGGAACCGGCGCGACATCGCGAGCCTGCGCAGGCTCATGCACGACTACGGCACCGGGCTCGCGGCCTACCTTACCGCCGCGGCCATGCGGCAGCCCCGGCTGGCGCTGGGCATGTCCCGAAACGTGGCGGCCGGGGTGCGGCACGTCGTCGGGCGCTCCTCGCCCAAGAACCGGGCGAAGCGCCAGGACTACCCGAAGGACCTGGAACGCCGGGAGCTGCTGGGCATGGCCGTGGGGCCCGCGGCCTATCTCGCGGAGCGGTGGAGCCGTCGGCCGGACCGTCCCGCGGTGGCATCGACCCAGCGCAGCCCGGAGGCGGTGCCATGAGTGGGCCTGCGGGCGAATCTCCGACGCAGCGCGCGGGCACCGCGGTTCCGATCCTGCTCTACCACGCCGTGACCGACCGACCATCGGAGTTCATCGCGCCCTACACGGTCAGCCCCGCCACGTTCCGCCGCCACCTCGACGCCGTGGCCGCGACGGGCGCCACCACCCTCACCGTGTCCGGCTTCCTCGCGGCCCGCACGAGCGGCACGCTCCCCGAACGGCCGGTGCTCGTCACGTTCGACGACGGCTACCGCGACACGCTCACCACCGCCGCGCCCGCGCTGGCCGAGCGCGGCATGACGGCCACGGTGTACGTCACCACCGTGGTCGTGGACGCCGCGAGCCCCGGCGGCGACCCGATGCTGACCTGGTCGCAGATCGACGAGCTCGCCGGGATGGGCCACGAGATCGGCGCGCACAGCCACACCCACCCCCAGCTCGACACCCTCGCGCTCCGATCGGTGCGGCGCGAGGTCGGGGGCAGCCGGGCGCGGCTGCAGGACCGCACCGGCCTGCCCATCGCGAGCTTCGCCTACCCGCACGGCTACTCCGACGCGCGCGTGCGCCGGGTCGTCCGCGACGCCGGGTTCACGTCGGCGTGCAGCGTCAAGAATGCGCTGAGCCCGCCGAACGACCGGCCGTATACGCTCGCCCGCCTCATGGTCATGTCCGGCACCCCCGACGCGGAGCTCGACGGCTGGCTCGCAGGCCGCGGCGTGCCCGTCGGGCAGGCCGACGAGCGGCTGCTCACCGTGGGCTGGCGCTGGTACCGCCGCGCCCGGGGCAGGGTCAGTGCCACGGCCGGTGCCGCGCCGGGATGGTCCGATGCGGCCTGACGGGGCCGTGCACACCGTCCATCCCGCGTTGCTCCGGGCGTTCGCCGTCCTGGACGACGCGGGGGTCGCGTGGTGCCTGCTGCGTGGCGAGGCGCAGCTCGCCGACCCGCCCGGCGACGTCGACCTGCTCGTCGCCCCGGCCGACCTGCCGCGCCTGGACGCCGTCCTCGCGGCGGCCGGGTTTCTGCACGTCCGGGCGTGGGGCACGGGAGCGCACCGCGGCTACGTCGGCCGCGACGCGGCCACGGACCGCTTCTTCGAGCTGGACGTCGAGTCCTCGGTCGAGTTCGGGCCCTCGGGCCACCCCGCGGTGAACTGGCTGTGGCCCACGCTGCGCACCGACGCCGCCGACGCCCTCCTGGCGGCCCGCCGCCGCATGGGCCCGGTTGCCGTGCCCGGCGCCGACGACGCGTTCTGGGCGCTGCTGCTGCACTGCGTTGTCGACAAGGGCGCGGCCGCCCCCCGGCACGCCGCCCGGCTGGCGGAGCTGGTGCCCGAGGCGCGGCCCGACGGCGTGCTCGGCCGGATCGTCACCGCGCACTGCCCGCCCGGGTGGGACGCCGCACGGGTGCTCGCGACGGCCCGGGACCGCGACTGGCCCGCGTTGGTCGCGCTCGGGGCCCGGCTGCCCGGCAGGCCCACCGCCGCAGGCCGAGCGGCCGCACTGGGTCGCGGGCTGCGCAGGCTCGCCGCAGGCGTCGGCGGGCGCAGGCGCGGCCTCTCGGTCGCCGTGCTCGGACCCGACGGCGCGGGCAAGTCGACGCTGACCCGCGGCATCGCGGAGTCGATCGGCCTTCCGGCCCGCGTCGTCTATATGGGCTTGTGGCAGGGCGAGGACGGCGCGGCCCGGACGCTGCCCGCCGCCGCACTGGCCGCGGCCCGCCGTCCGTTCCGGTCGTGGCGGCGGGCCGCCGTCACCGTCTGGCACCAGGCCCGGGGGCGGCTCGTCGTGCTCGACCGGCACCCCTACGACGCGCTGCTGCCGCCTGCCCCGCCGCACGTGGCGCTCAAGCGGCTGTTCTTCACGGTACTGGCGCGCACGGTGCCCGCCCCGTCGATGGTGCTGGTCCTCGACGTGCCCGCCGAGGTCGCCGCGCGCCGTCGGCCCGAGGAGGACCCGGCCGCGCTGGCCGCGACGCGCACCGCGTACCGCGC
Organism: uncultured Actinomycetota bacterium; assembly: GCA_963739465.1. Lineage (GTDB taxonomy): Bacteria > Actinomycetota > Actinomycetes > Mycobacteriales > Pseudonocardiaceae > Pseudonocardia. The sequence goes on along the minus strand of CAVUAS010000012.1, from coordinate 80,371 downwards.
GCTCGCCGGGCGGCTGCCGCGGGCGGTTGCGCTCGACGCCGACCGGCCGCCGGATGAGCTGCGCGCGGCTGCCGTCGACCGGATCTGGCAGGCGGTCCTCGACGCCGGGGCTCGCTCGTGAACTTCGTGGGCGTGGGCGGGAACGTGCTGCGGGCCGGTCCCGCGGCGTGGCGGCGTGGCGCCGGTCGATGGCATCGGCAACGCGCGGTGGCGCTGGTGCCGCGGCTGCTCGCGACGATCGGCGATCCCGCGGAGCGGTGGGTCGCCGGTCCGGCGCTGGTCAGCAGCACTCGCACCGCCGTCGTGCCGCTCGGACCCCCGGACAGGCCGCCGGTCGCGATGGCCAAGCTGCCCGGCACCCGGATCGGCGTGACGAGCCAGCAGCGCGAGGGCCGCGCGCTCACCGCGCTCGCCGCCGAGCCCGCGGTGGGCGACTTCACCCGGTTCCTTCCGCTGCGGATCACCGACGGCTACGTCGGCGGCCGTCCGTTCGTCCTCGAGCGGGCCATCCCGGGGACTGCGGCCGACATCGTGGGTCTGCCCGGCCACGGCACCGTGGCCGCCTCCGTGGCCGTGGGCGCCGCGTCGGCCATCGGCGTGCTGCACGCCCGCACGGCCCGGCCCGCGGTCGTGGATGCGGCCCTGCTGCGGCGCTGGGTGGACGTCCGGATCGAGATCCTGGCCAGGGCCACCCGGCGCAAGGACGCGCTGGCGGCGCTGCGCGGTCGGCTGCACGCCGCCTGGGCCGGGCGACGGGTCGAGATCGGCTGGGTGCACGGCGACTTCTGGCTCGGCAACGTCATGGTCGACCCCGCGAAAGGCACCCTCTCAGGCATCGTCGACTGGGAGTGGGCCGCGCGCGACGAGCTGCCCGCCCAGGACCTGGTCTACGCCTGCGTGCACGCGCGGATGCAGGCGGGCCGCGGCGAGCTGGGCGACGTGGTGGCCGAGATGCTCCGGCGTCCCGTCTGGGCGGACACCGAGCGCGCACTGCACCGCGCGGCGGATGCGCCCGTCGGGCCCGGCATCGATACCGACGTGCTCCTGCTGGTGTGGCTGCGCCAGGTCGCCGTCAACCTCATCCAGGCGCCCGCGCTCGCGCGGAACCCCCTCTGGGTGTTGCGCAACGTGGTCAGCGTGCTGCGGGCGCTGGATGCGCTGCCGATCGCGGCGGGCGACCGGACCGGCTGATCAGTGCGCGGGCGCGCCGTCCGCGATCGAGTGGCGCATGAAGTCGAGCACCGCGTCCTGCTCCGGGGTGGTCGGCCGGGGAGCGGCGGGCGTGACGCCGGCCTTGGCCGCGTTCGCCAGCAGCGGGATGTCGGGGCGTCGGCGGCAGGCGCAAGCCGGACGGCCGAGTATCGACGCCACGGGGGGTGCCTGCGATCTCAGATTGCACACCGCTCACCGGCGGCAGAGCACCTCGCCGTGAATGATCGCGAACCAGCCGTCGTCGTGTGCCGCCCAGGTGCGCCAGGCCGCGGAGATCGCCCGCAGCTCGTCCTCGTCGGCGTGGCCGCCCTCGATGGCCTGCGCGGTGATCGCAGACGTCAGGATCCGGTCCGCCCACATGCCGCCCCACCAGGCCCGATCGTCGGGCGTGGCGTAGCACCAGACCGAGGCGCTCGCCGTCACCTCGGCCGCACCCGCGGCGTTCGCCCAGGCGAGCAGGCGGCGGCCCGCGTCGGGCTCGGCGCCGTTGCCGTGGGCGATCTCGCGGTAGATCGTGAGCCACCGGTCCAGCCGGGGATCGGCCGGGTACCAGGTCATGGCCGCGTAGTCGGCGTCGCGCGCGGCCACGACGCCGCCGGGCGCGCACACCCGCAGCATCTCCCGCAGCGCGGCGACGGGGTCGCCGAGGTGCTGCAGCACCTGATGGGCGTGCACGACGTCGAAGGCGCCGTCCGGGTAGTCGAGCGCGTAGACGTCGCCGACCGCGAACGCCACGTTCTGCACGCCGACGGCCGCGGCGTGCGCCCGGGCGTCGTCCAGCGGGCCCGGTGTGGGCTCGATCCCGATGACGGCGCCCGGCGCCACCCGGGCGGCCAGGTCGGCGGTGATCGTTCCGGGCCCGCAGCCGACGTCGAGCACCCGCGCCCCGGAGCGCAGGTGGGGAATCAGGTAGGCGGCGGAGTTGGCGACCGTCCGGGTCGCGTGCGAGCGCAGAACGCTGGCCGCGTGCCCGTGGGTGTAGATCTCCTGGTCGGCGCGCATGGGCCGATCGTCGGGCTAGGCGTCCACATCGTGCAACGAAGTTCTCACCTAGTGATACGCACGGCGTTGTGGAACGGCAGGTTGGCCAGCTTCGAGTACTGCACGGGCTCGCCGGACTGGGTTGCGTTCAGAACCATGCCGTTGCCCGCGTAGATCCCGACGTGGCTGACGGGGGAGTAGAAGAACACGAGGTCACCGGGTTGCAGGGCGGGCTTCGACACCGGCGTGCCCATGGTCGACAGCGACGCGGACGAGTGCGGAAGCGCGACGCCGAGCTGCTTGTAGGCCCAGACGATGAGGCCGGAGCAGTCGAACGCGTTCGGGCCCGCGGCGCCCCACACGTAGGGATCGCCGAGCTTGCCCCTCGCGAGGCCGAGTGCGCGGGCGCCGACGCTGCTGCCTGCCGCGGGCGCGGCGGCCGCGGGCTTCGGGGCGGCCTTCGGTGCCGGCTTGGGTGCGGCGTGCGTTCCTGGGCGCGGCCGCGGCGCGGGCGGCCGCCTGGCGCGCCTGCGCGGCGGCGTAGGCCTTGGCGTCGGCCGCGGCGCGGGCCGCGATCGTGGACCCCAACAGGGGCGAGTCGTCGCGCGGGCCGGCGGGCCCTTGTCCGGGGGCGAGCACCGCGGCGCCGCCCGCGAGCTGCGGGGCGACCGGTGCGGGCGGCTGACCGGGCTTCGGGGCGGGCGCGAGGTCCAGGGCCGCGGCGGCGAGCGCCGGGGACGTGCGGTCGGGGGTGGGCGTCGGCGGGGTGATGACCGCGGGCCCGGCTGAGGCGACGGCCGCAGCCGTCGCGGTGATCACGGTCGCGGACACGGCGGCGTAGATCGGCTTGCGGCGCAGCGCGGCGAGCCTGCCGTGGGTGGTCCGCGGGGCGTCCGGCAGGGCCGCCGGGGCGCCGCCGCGGGGGAACGGCACGCCGGGCCCGGCAGGCGCGTCGGCGCGGGGGAACAGCGCGCCGGGGTCGGCCGGGGCCGCCTCCAGCGGGAACGGTGCGCCGGGGTCGCTCGGGAAGCGCGGCGCGGGTACGTACGCCGCGCGATGCTCCCCGCTGTCGTCGGCGTCCTCGTCCTCGTCGGCGCTGTCACCGGCGCCGTCACCGGTGCTGTCGTCGGCGCTGTCACCGGTGCTTTCACCGCCGGTGTCGTCGGCGCTGTCACCGGCGGCTCCTGCGGGCGGCACGCCCGGCGAGTGGTCGGCCTCCTCGGCAGGCGGGAACGTCGGGCTGCCCACGTCGACCGGGAGGTCCCGCAGCTCCGCCGTCTGCGGTGGGTGCGCGGGGAACGGGGCCGTCGAGAACGGGTCGAGCGCGGTCCGCGGGGTATGGCGGGTGCGCGTGGGGCGCGGCCGTGCCTCGTCGGCGAGCCGGGCCAGAAGATCGGTCGCCAGCTCCTCAGACTGGCCTTGGTCAGCGCGATGACGGGCACGGTGTGAGCCCATGGCAGATCCTCGCCCCGGCGCGCGCCACCGAAGGGGGAGCGGGTGGCACGTCCCCGCCCTGGCCGTATGGCGGCGCCCGTGGGGAGCTGTCGGCAGGCGGGGGAGCCGGGACCGACCAGGCGCACCGCCCGACTCCTTGGCTGCCGGACGGCGACCTGACCGTAATCATCCCGTGACCATGATCGACCCGCTGCGTCCCGCCACGGCGCCGATCGAACCGCCGTGCGCCATGAACGGTCGGCGTTGGCGTCCGTTCGGAGTAATCTCACGCCGCCGAAGGAGATGCGCGGTGCAATGCCAGCATCCCGTCCGACGGCCCCTCGGCGCTCCAGCTGCCTTGCTGGGCCGTCCACGTCCGGCCGTCGTAGGTCACCGAGTCCAGGCCGAGACGGGCCGCGTGCGCGACGAGCCAGCTCGCGATGGCCCAGCCCCGCACGGGCGGTTGCGGACCGGAGAGCCGTGCCGTGCCCAGCTCGGCGACCGCGACCGTCGCGACGTTCTCGCCGGGCCCGCTCAGGGTGAGGTCGTGGCAGGTCAGCGCGACCGGGTCCTCCCCGGTGAGCGCGCGGGCGAGGGAGCGGGCCGCGGGCTCCCAGCGCGCGTAGGCCTCGGGGGTGGCCGAGCGCTGCACGAGCTGCGCGGCCTGGGTCACCGACAGCGTCGGCCAGTCCGGCTCGGTGCGCAGCTTGGCGTAGAAGGCCGTGGCCGCGTGGACGGGATCGGTCACCTGCGCGAGGGTGCCCCAGCCTTGGCTCGGACGCTGCTGGAACAGGCCCGCCGAGTCGCGGTCGCCGCCGGGCAGGTTGCGCAGCCCGGACTCCTGCATCGCCGTGGCCAGCGCGACCGTGACCGCGTGGTCGGGCATGTCCATCGCCAACCCGACGCCCGCGATGGTGGCCGCGTTGTCGGCCTGCTCGACGGTGACCGGCCCGGCGCCGTCGCCCAGCGCCGTGGTGCAGCCGGGGCCGGGCCGCAGCACCTCGCGCAGCACGACGATCGCCAGCACGGCCACGAGGGCGAGCACGAGCCCGGTGATGACGATCGTCCGGGCGCGCACGTAGTCCATGGTGCCCGGCGGCCTTACCCGAAGGTGACACAACCCTGCTGTCGCGCGGCTTCCGAGTGGCCATCGCGGTGATGATGTATCGCCGCGCGACTCGGCAACATCTACTTCTACCGGGGCGGACACGATGCCCCAGCAGAACGGGAGCTGAGAGCGATGCGACAGAACACCGGACCGGCGAACTACTTCCGGCAGGACGACGTGACGGTGTCCTTCAACGGCGGTGCCCCGCGGCCCCCGTTCCAGCCCGCGCGGCCCGTCCCGCCGGTGAACGAGGGCGTCACGGTCTGCGTGCCCAGCGCTGTCCTCGCCCCCGCCCCCTCCGCCGCGGCCACCGGCCTGATCCCCGAGATCGGCGAGGCGCCGGTCTTCGTCGACGACAGTGGCGGCCGCAAGCGCCTGCTGCGCATCGTCGGTGTGCTCATCGGCCTGCTGTCGATCAGCTTCCTCGCCATCGTCGGCGTCGCGGTTGCGGTTCCGTCGGTCGCCACCTCGGTCGGCCTCGGCGACGTCGTCCCGTTCGTGGTGCCCGGTGCCGCGGCTCCGCCGCCGCCGAAGGCCCCGGTCGCGCCCGCTCCCAAGGTGCAGGTCGTCAAGCCGAAGCCCAAGGCGAAGCCGGCCCCGGTCGCGCCCCAGCCCAAGACGAACGACGCGCCCAAGCCCAAGAAGCCCCCCGTGACCGAGGCCCCCGCGCCGGGCACCGACGGACAGACCGGCCAGAACGGCGGCCAGACCGGGCAGAACGGCGGCCAGACCGGTCAGGGTGGTCAGACGGGTCAGAACGGCGGCCAGACCGGCCAGAACGGTGGCCAGACCGGGCAGACGGCGGCCAGACCGGTCAGGGTGGTCAGACCGGTGGCCAGACCGGGCAGGGTGGCCAGACGGGCCAGGGTGGCAGCGGTCCAGACCGGCAGGGTGGCCAGACCGGCCAGGGTGGACAGACCGGTGGCCAGACCGGCCAGGGTGGACAGACCGGTGGCCAGACCGGCCAGGGTGGACAGACCGGCCAGGGCGGCGGCCAGGCCCAGCCGAAGCCCCCGGTCGTCGACGCCAACCCTCCGGTGGTGGCTGACGCGGGCGCCGTCGTCGGCAAGACTGGTGCCCCCGCCGATCAAGCTGCCCAGAACTGAGGTCCCCTGCCATGAGGATCCTGCCGCGCCCCACCTGGGTGCTCTCCGTGATCGCCCTCCTGGTCTTCGCGACGATCCTCGTGGTCGACGGCACCGTTCGCGGCGGCGTCGGCGTGCCGCCGAGCAAGCCCGTCGAGAAGGGCTCCGTCCTGCAGGTCCCGTTCGTCGTGACACATGGCCAGCAGGTGGTGGAGGCCCGCACCACGCCGGTGCAGACCTTCGCACTCAAGAGGGCCACGGTCGCCCTCACCTTCGACGGCGGTCCGCAGCCGGAGCGCACGGCCGAGCTGCTTGCGGTGCTCGAGCACTTCCACGTCCCCGCCACCTTCTTCATCGACGGCTCGGTGGCCGTGCAGCACCCGGACTCGCTGCGGGCGATCGCGGCGGGCGGCTCGGAGATGGGCATCCGCACCTTCAACACCCTCGAGCTGACCTCGGCCTCGCCCAGCCGGATCCAGCGGGAGACCACGCTCACCCAGCTGACCCTCGCGGGCGCCACCGACCACACGACCTATCTCGCGCGGCCGCCGTTCTCGGGGTCGGTCGCCGGGATCGACGACGCCAACTGGGCTGTCGTGCAGCAGCTGGCCGCGCAGGGCTTCGTCACGGTGTTCAGCGACGTCAACGCGAACAACTGGGCGGCGCGCAGCACCGACGACATCCTCAAGGACATCGTCCGCAAGGACCAGCGGGGCATGGTCGTCGGGATCGACGCCAGCCAGGGCGGCACGGCGCAGCTCGCGTCGGCGCTCGCGCGGGTGATCCCGGCCCTGCAGAAGGCGGGCTACTCGTTCGACACCGTCACCGGCGCCACGGGCCTGCCGCCCGCGCCGCAGAACGCCCGTGAGCGCGACCAGCGGATCGGCCAGGGCATGATCATTGCCGTGTCCGTGGCGACGCACACGGTCGATGCGCTCGGCATGCTGCTGCTCGTCACCGGCGCATTGGTGATCCTGCGCCTCGCCTTGATGCTGATCTTCGCGATCTGGCACGCGTGGCGGCGCAACCCGAAGCGCTACACGTGGGGGCCGCGGGTCACCGAGCCGGTCTCGGTCATCGTCCCGGCCTACAACGAGAAGGAGTGCATCGCCGCCACGATCAACTCGCTGCGGGCGAGCGATCACCCCATCGAGATCCTGGTGGTGGACGACGGCTCCACCGACGAGACCGCCGCGATCGTCCGCGGCCTGAACTATCCGAACGTGCGCCTCATCCGCCAGGCCAACGGGGGCAAGCCCGCGGCGCTCAACAACGGCATCCGGCACGCCCGCTACGAGATCGTCGTCATGATCGACGGCGACACCGTGTTCGAGCCGAAGACGATCAGCACGCTGGTGCAGCCGTTCTCGCGGCCGTGGGTCGGCGCGGTGTCGGGCAACGCGAAGGTGGCCAACCGCAAGAAGATCGTCGGTCGGTGGCAGCACATCGAGTACGTGATCGGCTTCAACATCGACCGCCGCATCCAGGACCTGTTGGGCTGCATGACCACGATCCCGGGCGCGGTCGGCGCGTTCCGCCGCAAGGCGCTGCTGCAGGTCGGCGGCGTCAGCGAGGACACCCTCGCCGAGGACACCGACCTCACGATGGCCGTCTGCTCGGCGGGCTGGGAGATCGTCTACGAGGAGCGGGCGCGGGCCTGGACCGAGGCGCCCACCACGCTGCAGCAGCTGTGGCGGCAGCGTTACCGCTGGAGCTACGGCACGATGCAGGCGATGTGGAAGCACCGCGGGGCGATCTTCAAGTCCGGTCCCGCGGGCCGGATGGGCCGGGTCGGCCTGCTGAACCTCGCGATCTTCCAGGTGCTGCTGCCCGCGCTCGCCCCGCTGATCGACGTGTTCCTGGTCTACGGCCTGCTGGCCCTCGACCCGATCGCGACCCTGGAGCTCTGGGCCGCCGTGCTGGGCATCCAGATGTTCGCCGGGCTGCTCGCGTTCGCGATGGAGCGGGAGAACCCGCTTCCGCTGCTGTGGATGCCGCTGCAGCAGCTGGCCTACCGCCAGCTGATGTACGGCGTTTTGATCAAGTCGCTGGGCACTGCCTTCGCCGGGGTTCGGCTGAAGTGGCAGAAGCTCAAGCGAGTCGGAGACTTCGGCGCCGTCGGCGCCCCTGGAGGTGCGCGGTGAAGCGTCTGTTCTCGGTACTGATCGGGTTGACCTTGTTCGCCCTGACGGCCTGCTCGTCCACGATCCCGGGGGCGCCCACCGCTGCGACCGGCTCGCCCGCCGCGGCGCGGCCCGCGTTCGGGGCCTACCTCGACGTCTCGGTGAAGCAGCCGGACCTGGCTGCGGTCGCCAAGCAGGCTGGGCTCAAGCACGTCAACCTGTCGTTCGCCCTGGCGCTGAACGGCGCCTGCGAACCCGGGTGGGGCGGCAACCAGCCGATCGACGCGCTCAAACCGCAGATCGATGCGTTCCGGGCCGCAGGCGGGTCGGTCTCGGCCGCCACGGGCGGCCAGGTGGGCAACTACCTCGAGAACGCCTGCGCCACCCCTGGTGACCTTGCGGGCGCATACATGAAGCTGCTCGACGGCACCGGCACCAACCTGCTCGACGTCGACATCGAGACCGGCGTGGACACGGCCAAGGTGGTGGAGGCGCTCCGCCAGGTGCAGGCCGCGCGCGGCACCGACGTCACGTTCACGCTGCCGGTCGACCTCGGCGGCATCCCGGCCGAGCGCTTGGACCTGGTGCAGAAGGCCGCGGCGGCGAACATCCCGATCACCGTCAACATCATGGACATGGATTTCAAGACCGGCGGCAGCTGGGGCCAGGCCATGGTCGATGCGGCGCAGGCCAGCCTCGACCAGCTGCGCAAGATCTACCCGAACGCGAGCGAGGCGGTGCAGAACCGCACGCTGTCCATCACGGTGATGATCGGGCGCAACGACGTCGCTGGCGTGATCACGCAGCCCGACGACGCGCAGAAGGTGATCGACTTCGCGAAGTCCCGCGGCGTGGGCAGGCTCGGGTTCTGGTCGCTGGCCCGTGACAACGGGGCATGCGCCAAGAAGGTCAAAGCCCAGCCGGACTGCAGCGGCATCGCGCAAAAGGACTGGCAGTTCACCCAGCAGTTCTCGGGCTTCACCGGTCCGACGGCCGCGTAGGCCGGTCAGCGGCGGCAGGTCCATCGGGGGGTGGACCTGCCGCCGTCGTGCGCGTCCGATATCGCCGGTCGGGCCACGGACCGCCGCTCAGGGCCGCAGGTCGGTGGCGGCGCGGAACGAGCCGTCGGGAGCCATGTCCATGTGGAAGGGCGTGGACTCGTGGTAGTGCGTGACCAGCCAGCGGCCGTCGATCTTGCGAAGGCCGACCGTGGTGCGCGTCCACAGCTCGAACCCGGCGGGTGCACCGGCCGGGGTGGCCCGCAGCGCGGTGAGGCCGTGCGCGAACGCGACATCGCCGCCCACGGTCACCTCGAGGTCCTTGGGCTCGCGGTGGATCGGGCCGTCGAACCCCGCCATCCAGGCCCGGACGCCGTCCACGTCGTAGCCGAGGTGTTGCAGCGGTGGGGCCAGCGTGTACTGGACGACGTCCGGGCTGTAGGCCGCGTGCATCCGCTCGGGATCGCGGTCGTGCAGGGCGGCGAGCTCCGCCGCGATGATCTCCCGGATCTGCGCCTCATCGGTGGTGGGCATGATGTCTCCGTAGGGTTGCGCGGCTCGCGGGTCGAGCCGTCACCCGGGATGTCGAAGCCGGACCGACGGCTTCGACATCCGGGGTGACGCAACTTTCAGGAGGCCGACGATGAAGTACCTGATCATGGTGTTGAGCAACCCGGAGTCCGCCGCGGCGCTGCGGAGGCTGTCCGCGGAGCAGGGCCGGGAGTTCGGTAGAGGCCATCTCGCCCTGTCCGAGGCATTGGCGGACTCGGGTGAGCTCATCGTCTCGGAGGGCCTCGCCGACCAGTCGCGCGCTGTACGTGTTCGCGTTCGGGAGGGCGAGACGATGACGACCGACGGCCCGTTCGCCGAGGTCAAGGAGCAGCTCGCGGGGTTCTACCTCGTGGAGTGCGACAGCCTGGAACGGGCGATCGAGCACGCCGCCCGCGTGCCGGATGCCGCGTTCACCGACGTCGAGGTGCGCCCGGTGCTCGACCTGCGCGGCATGGAGATGTGAACACCCCGCCCGAGATCGCAGAGCTGCTGCGGACATCGGCGCCCGTGGTGCTGGGTCCGCTGGTGCGCCGCTTCGGCGGGTTCGACACCTGCGAGGACGCCGTACAGGAGGCGTTGCTGGCCGCCGCGCGCCAGTGGCCGGTCGAGGGGGTGCCGGACAACCCGCGCGGCTGGCTGGCTGCGGTGGCCGCCCGTCGCCGCATCGAGCTGCTCGCGCGCCGACACCGCACGGGCCCGCCGTGAACAGGCCGTCGCGGCGCTGGAACCGCCGGACCGGGAGCCCGCGCCCGACACAGACGACACCCTCGCGCTGCTGATGCTGTGCTGCCATCCCGCGCTGACCCGGCCGTCGCAGGTGGCGCTCACGCTGCGGGCCGTCGGCGGCCTGTCCACCGCCGAGATCGCCCGCGCCTTCCTCGTCCCCGAGGCCACCGTCGGGCAACGGATCAGCCGGGCCAAGGCGCGGATCAAGACCGCGGGCGCGCGGTTCCGCGAACCGTCGCCCGAGGAGCGACCGGAGCGGCTCGCCGCGGTGCTCGAGGTGCTCTACCTGATCTTCAACGAGGGCTACACCGCCAGCGAAGGCGCGGCGCTGCACCGTGTGGAGCTCACAGCCGAGGCCATCCGGGTCACCCGGCAGCTGTGGGACGAGCTGCCGCCGGACGACCCGGAGGCGGGCGAGGTCGCCGGGCTGCTTGCGCTCATGCTGCTGACCGACGCCCGCCGCCCGGCCCGCGTCGACGAGCACGGCAGGCTCGTCCCGCTCGCCGAGCAGGACCGGCGGCGCTGGGACGCCGCGGCGATCGCCGAGGGCACCACGCTGCTCGCCGCCACGCTCGTCGCCCACCCGATCGGCCGTTACCAGGCGCAGGCGGCCATCGCCGCCGTCCACGCCGAGGCGGGCGCGGGCCGAGGACACCGACTGGCCGCAGATCCTCGCCCTCTACGAGGTGCTCGCCACGCTGGCGCCGGGCCCGGTCGTCACCCTCAACCGGATCGTCGCCATCGCGATGGTCGAGGGGCCCGACGCCGCGCTGGCCCGGCTGGACACCGCGGCCGCCGACCCCGCGCTCGCCGGATACCACCGCGTTCCCGCCGTCCGGGCACACCTGCTCGAGCAGGAGGGCGACCGGCAGGGTGCCCGTGCGCAGTACCGGCGTGCGGCCGGGCTCACCCTGAGCGTGCCCGAGCGCGAGTACCTCCTCGACCGTGCGGCCCGTTGCTGAGTGCGTACTCAGTATTCGGGCGTAGCGTCGGTGGCGAAATCGGGGGGAAGGACCACGATGACCCAGGCACCAACCATGCCGCTGTACATGCGGCGCAACCGCTTCGCACCGGTCGACGAGCTGCGCGAGCTCCGGGAAGGGGAGGGCGTCCGGCGGTTCGAGACGCCGTTCGGCGCGAACGTGTGGATCGTCACCCGCTACGCCGACGTCCGCGAGGTGCTCGGCGACGCGACCCGGTTCAGCAACCGGATGGCGTTCCGACCGCCCGCCGACCCGCGCAGCGAGGAGGAGCGGATCAAGGCGCGCGCGGGCCAACTGCTGGCGTTCGACCCGCCGGAGCACACCCGGCTGCGACGCCTGCTCACGCCGGAGTTCACCGTGCGGCGGATGCAGCGGCTGGAGCCGCGAATCCTTGAGATCGTCGACCAGCACCTCGACGCGATGGCGGCCGCGGGCAGCCCGGCAGACCTCGTGCAGGCGTTCGCGTTGCCGATCCCGTCGCTGGTCATCTGCGAGCTGCTCGGCGTGCCGTACACAGACCGGGCGGAGTTCCAGGCCCGCACGGCCCGCCAGTTGGACTTGTCGATCCCGATCGAGGAGCGGCTGGAGCTGGGCCGGTCCGGGCGGGCGTACATGGAGGCGCTGGTCGCACGGACCAAGCTCGACCCCGGCGAGGACATGCTCGGCATGCTGGTGCGCGAGCACGCGGGCGAGATCACCGACGACGAGCTGGTGGGCATCGGCAACCTGCTGCTCATCGCGGGCCACGAAACCACGTCCAACATGCTCGCGCTCGGCACGCTCGCGCTGCTGCAACATCCCGACCAGCTCGCGCTCGTCCGCGACGACCCGGCGGCCGCCGCGCTCGCCGTGGAGGAGTTGCTGCGCTGGCTGACGATCGTGCACTCCGGCGTGGTCCGCACCGCCACGGTCGACGTCGAGATCGCGGGCCACACGGTGCCCGCGGGCGACCTCGTGGTGTGTTCGCTGCCCACGGCCAACCGCGATCCCGAGCTGACCCGCGACCCCGAGCGGCTCGACGTCACCCGCGGCGCCCCGGGTCACCTGGCCTTCGGCCACGGCGTGCACCACTGCCTCGGCGCGCCGCTCGCCCGGATGGAGATGCGCATCGCGTTCCCGGCGCTGTTGCGGCGGTTCCCGACGCTGGCGCTGGATGTGCCCGTCGACGACGTGCCGTTCCGGGCGTTCCACTTCATCTACGGGCTGCAGGCCCTCCCGGTGCGGTGGTGAGCGGCATGCGGGTCACGGCCGACCGGGACGTCTGCATCGGGGCGGGCATGTGCGTGCTCACCGCACCGGCCGTCTTCGACCAGAGCGAAGCCGACGGGCTCGTCGAGGTGCTGGTCGAGACCCCGGGCGCGGCCGACGCGGCGGCGGTCCGCGACGCCGTGAAGCTGTGCCCCTCGGGCGCCCTGCGCATCGAGGAGGAAGGCTAGGCACTCCTCCCGGAGGGGCCCCGGGTGGCCGCCCCGGAGTGGACGAGCGTGCCGCCCACCGCCGTGGTGCCCTCCGTCCCGGCGGTGCGCCAGACCCCGGTGATCGGTGCGGCGTCGGCGCTCGCGCCGAGCGGGGTGAGCCCGTACATGTCCTCGATCGTGCGGAGCAGCGCGTAGTGGTTGACGCGGCCGGGGTAGGTGCCGGGCGTGACCATCGGGCCCGCGAGGATCGTGGCGATCGGGTTGCCGGGCGTGTGGGTCTCGGACTCGTCGAAGGTCAGCACGAGCAGGCCGTTGTGGGTGCGGGCCCAGTCGAGGTAGCTGCCCAGCGTCTCCTTCGCCCATGCGTCGCCCGCGGCGACGGGACAGTCGTGCATGTCGTGGCACAGGTCGGGCGTGAGGAACGCGAGGGTCGGCAACCGATCCCAGTCGGTGCCCAGCGCCGAGGCGGGCAGGTTGGTGGTGGCGCCGGGGAGGTTGGTGAAGTTCACCCAGGGGCTGTGCTTGCGCGCGTAGCGGCCCGCCCGGCACGCCGTGGAGCCCGCGCGGGGGAGCCCCTCGGCGTAGCCCACGAACGTCCGGCCCGCGGCGAGGAGCGCCGCGCCGAGGTTGGGCCGGTCGAAGCTGTGGTCACAGTCGTCGTCGGTGACGCCCTGGGTGCTCCCGGAGAACAGCGCGAGGTAGTTGGGCTGGCTCGGGTGGGTCTCGGCGTGCGCGTCGGTGAAGCTCGCCCCGGCCTGCGCGAGCGCGTTCAGGTAGGGCGCCGCGGCGCTGCCGAGGATCTCGTCGGTGTCCTTGTTCTCCATGACGACGACCAGCACGTGGTCGGGCGTGGGGAGGGCGGGCTGGGCGGCCGACGCGCTCGGGGTGGCGGCCAGCAGGGTGGCCATCGTGAGCGCGACGAGGCCTGCGACGCGGCGGGCGGGCATGATCGCAGTCTGGCGAAACCGGGCCACGGGCCGTGGGCGGACGCGCGGCGGGTCATCCGGTCGTGCGCATCGGTCGTGAGTGGATAACGTTGTTCTGGCGACGTTATCCACTCACGACCGGCGTCAGCTGCGGACCAGCCGGGCGATGGCCTCGGACGCCTCCCGCACCTTCTCGTCGGCCTCGGGTCCGCCCGCGGCGGCGGCCTGCCGGACGCAGGTGGACAGGTGTTCGTCCAAGAGCTCGAGGGAGAACGCCTGAAGGGCCTTGGTGGCCGCGGAGACCTGCGTGAGGATGTCGATGCAGTACTTGTCCTCTTCGACCATCCGCTGCAGCCCGCGCACCTGGCCCTCGATGCGGCGCAGCCGCTTCAAGTACGCGTCTTTCTCTCCTGAGTAGCTCGCCACAACCCCTACGGTACGGCAGCGCTGCCGACCCAGCGGGATCTTGAGGTGCGGTTTACCCTCGTTAACGCGCATGCTCGGGGTGCCCTCCGATCATGCGCGCCGGCGGTCGTCGTACGGACGACCCCTCCCCAACGACGACCGCCGGCCCACCGGCATTCGTATCATCCGAGCCGAACGGTTCGAGTCAGACGAGGAATCGATAAGCGGTCGTGCCCGGCGCCACCAGCTGGATACGCAGCGGGCTCGCCTCCATCCGCTTCCAGAGCGGCTCGTATGCGTCCCGCTCGCTGATCTCGATGCCGACGAGCGCCGCACCGGTCTCCCGGTTGTCGCGCTTGATGTATTCGAACAGCACGATGTCGTCGTCCGGGCCGAGCACCTCGTCGAGGAAGCGGCGCAGCGCACCCGGCTCCTGCGGGAACTCGACGAGGAAATAGTGCTTGAGGCCGCGGTGCACGAGTGAGCGCTCCACGACCTCGGCGTAGCGGCTCACGTCGTTGTTGCCGCCCGAGAGCAGGCAGACGACGTCGGTGTCCGGGTCGAGGTCGCCGCTGACGTTGAGCCCGTCCAGCGCCGCGAGGGCCAGCGCGCCCGCGGGCTCGGCGATGATCCCGTCGGTCTGGTAGAGGTCGAGCATCTCGGTGCACACCCGGCCTTCGTTGACCGTGCGCATCTCCACGCCCGCGTCGCGCACCAGCGGGAAGGTCACATCGCCCACCCGGCGCACGGCGGCGCCGTCGACGAACGTGTCGAGCTCGGTGACCGCCACCGGGCCGCCCGCGGCCATCGCGGCGGCCATGCTCGCCGCGCCGGCGGGCTCCACGCCGATCACGCGGACGGTCGGGTGCGCCGCCGCCAGCCAGCTGGCGACGCCTGCCGCCAGCCCACCCCCGCCGACCGGCACGACGACGAGGCCGGGCGCCCGGCCCAGCTGCGCGACGATCTCGACGCCGACGGTGCCCTGGCCCGCGATCGTGCGGACGTCGTCGAACGCGGGCACGATCGTCGCCCCGGTGTGCTCGGCGTGCCGCGCGGCGGCCGTGGCGGCGTCATCGTAGGTGTCGCCCTCGACGACCAGCTCCACCCGTTCGCCACCGAGCGCGCGGATCCGCTCGCGCTTCTGCCGCGGCGTCGTGGCGGGCACGTACACGCGGCCGCGCACACCGAGGCGGCGGCACGCGTACGCCACGCCCTGGCCGTGGTTGCCCGCGCTCGCGCAGACGGCCCCGGCGGTGCGTTCGGCGGCGTCGAGGCCGACGAGCAGGTTGTACGCGCCGCGAAGCTTGTAGGAGCGTCCGACCTGCAGGTCCTCCCGCTTGAGCCAGATCCGCGCGCCGGTGGCGTCCGACAGCCGCTCGCACGGCTGCAGAGGTGTGGTGACGGCGACGCCCGCGAGCTGCGCCGCCGCGCGCTCGACGAGTGCGGACAGGTGCATGCTCCGATGATCCCCGCCCGGGCTCGCACGGCCCACGCTGGGGTCAGTGGACGTGGCGTTGCCAGTCGGCGGGCACGCGCCCGGCCGGGCCCGGTACGGGCTGGTCGAGCGGGCGGTGGGTCGGCGCGGCCAGCTCGGGCCCGGTCGTCCCCACACCGCGCTCGTAGTCCCAGAACCAGTCCTCGCCGGGCTCGAAGCTCTGCACCACGGGGTGGCCGGACGCGCGGGCGTGCGCGGTGGCGTGCTGGGCGGGGGAGGTGTCGCAGCAGCCGACGTGGCCGCACTGCGCACAGCGGCGCAGGTGCACCCACCAGCCGCCCGCGGCGTCGCATTCCACACATCCCGGGCCGGACGGGGTCACAGACGGGTCGATGCCGGTCGTCACGAGGGAAGAAGCTACTCCAGTAGCGTGCGCGCCAGTGCCTTCCACAGCCGGAGATGCGGGTCGGTGCGCGGGTCGCGCGGGTCGAACGCATAGGTCAGCCCGACGCCCCGCATGCTCGTGAGGATCAGATCGCGGACCTGCACGTAGAGCGGGTGGGCGACGAGCCGGGGACCGTAGAACGCGTCCGCGGCCGCCCGGATCGCGGCGCCGACCTCGCGCTCCTCCGGCAGCAGCGCCCGACGCAGCTCCGGGTTGGTGCGGGCCGCCGTCCAGAGCTCGACCGCGGCCCAGAAATGCGGCTCGGAGAACGTCTCCCACATCAGCTCGACCGCGCGGTCGAGGCGTTCGCCGCCGGTCAGGCCGCCTGCGAGACCGTTGATGCGCGCGGCGGCGGCGCGCAGCCGTTCGGTCGCGAGGTGGCGCGAGGCGGCGACGAGCAGCTCGTCGCGGGACGGGAAATGGTGCAGCAGCCGCCCGCGGGAGACACCCGCGCGGGCCTGGACACGCAGTGTGGTGGCGGCCGCGTAGCCCGACTCCACCAGGCACGCCACCGCCGCGTCAAGAATCCGCGCCCGGCTGGTGGCCGTGCGCTCCGCGCGGCGGCCGCGTAGTGGGGCGCCTGTGGCGGGCTCGCTCATCGGGGGCCAGCCTACCGGGACAGTCACGCCTGACCGGGTTCGCGGGCCTGCAGCAGGGTGACCTTCCTGTCGTTGAGTGGCGGCAGTGTCACCCTGCTGCAACTCCGGGGCGCGCTTCAGGCGGGGGGCGGGCCGCTCGTCGTGCCGATCCGCAGGCTCACGGGCAAGAGCACGTCGGGGGCGGGGTCGCCCGCCACGAGCGCCATCGCGGCCTCGGCGGCGGCGCGGCCCTTGGCCTCCGTCGGCTGGACGACGGTGGTGAGCAGCGTGGGCGCCAGCCAGTGCAGGTCGGCGCCGTCGAAGCCGGTGACCGAGACGTCGGCGGGCACGCGCAGCCCGAGGTCGGCCGCCGCGGAGAGCACACCCGCGGCCAGGATGTCGCTCTGCGCGAGCACGGCTGTGGGACGACGCTCGGCGGGCACGTCGAGCAGCGCACGGGCCGCCAGCGCGCCCTCGGCGACCGCGTTGCTCGCCGTCTCCACCACGGGGACCGGCCCGAACACGTCCTCGACGCCCAGGATCCGGTGCCGGACGTCGCGGTAGTGCGCCCGCGCCCGCCGTTCCGGGCCGACCGCGCCGCGCGTGCCGTCCAGGCGTAGCGGCATCGCCACGGTCGCGACCCGGCGGTGGCCGAGCTCGGCGAGGTGCCTGCCGAGGTCGGCGATGCCTGTGCGGTCGTCGATGTCGATGAGCGGCACGCCGTCGAGGTCCGGGCCCTCCACGGCGACGATCGGGACGCCTCTGGCCTGCAGGGCGGCCAGCGCCGGGTCGTCCTCCAGCCCGCAGGTGGCGAAGACGGCGGCGTCCAGCGGCATGCGCAGGATCTGCTCCAGCGGGGGGCGCCCCGAGTCGCCCGCGAGCAGCAGCAGCCCCGCGCCGTGGGTCCCGAGCACCTCGGTGATGCCGTCCAGCAGCTGGACCGAGACGGGGTCGCGGAACGCGTAGAGCAGCCGCTC
This sequence comes from uncultured Actinomycetota bacterium, assembly GCA_963739465.1. Classification (GTDB taxonomy): domain Bacteria; phylum Actinomycetota; class Actinomycetes; order Mycobacteriales; family Pseudonocardiaceae; genus Pseudonocardia. The sequence goes on along the minus strand of CAVUAS010000012.1, from coordinate 62,985 downwards.
GCCGATGAACACCCCGATCACGCCGCTGCGGCCGCGGCGGAGGGAGGCGGCGAGGGGGTCGGGACCCGCGTAGCCGAGCTCGGCGGCGGCGGTGAGCACGCGGTCGCGGGTGGCGGGCGTGACGCGCGGGCTGCCGGAGAACGCCAGTGACGCCGTCGAGGGGGAGACCCCGGCGCGCGCGGCGACGCCCGCGAGCGTGGGTCGAGCGGCCATCCTCCGAAGGTAGCGGGTTGAGCGGGCGCGGCTTCGTCACGTACCCTCAAGCCTGCATCGAATCGATTCGATTGGAGTCTCCGTGGCCACCGTCCAGGCCGACCGGGGCCTGCTGCGCGCGCGCACCGCCGTCGTCGTCACGTTCGCGACGAGCGGCATCGCGTTCGCCTCGTTCGCCTCGCGCACCCCGGCGGTGCGCGAGGCGCTGGGGCTGACGACCGCGCAGCTGGGCCTGCTCCTCTTGTGCATGTCGGGCGGGTCCATCGCAGGCCTTCCGCTGTCCGGGCCGATCGTGCACCGGTTCGGCACCGCCCGCGGTGTGCTCGGCGGGGCTGTCACGCTCGGGATCGGCCTCGGGCTGACGGCGCTGGGCCTGGCGGGCGGATCCGTCGCGCCCGCGGCCGCCGGGCTCGTGCTCGTCGGCCTGGGCATCGGCGTGTGGGACGTCTCGATGAACGTCGAAGGCGCCGACGTCGAGCGGCGTCTGGACCGGTCGCTGATGCCGCGGCTGCACGCGGCCTTCAGCCTCGGCACGGTCGTCGGGGCAGGCGTCGGCACGCTGACGGCCGCGGCGGCGATCCCGATCGCCGCGCAGGTCGGGGTGATCGCGGTGCTCGCGCCGGTGCTCATGGTCTGGTCGACGCGTCGGTTCCTGCCGCGGCCCGCGCCCGTGACCGAGGAGCGCGCAGGTAGTTCGGGCGCGCTGCGGGCCTGGCGGGAGCCGCGCACGTTGCTGGTCGGGCTGCTGGTGCTGGCGTTCGCGTTCACGGAGGGCTCGGCCAACGACTGGATCGCGGTCGCGCTCGTCGACGGTCACCGGTCGAGCGAGACCGTCGGCGCCATCGCGTTCGGGCTGTTCGTCGCGGCGATGACGGTCGGGCGGCTGCTCGGCGGCGCCGCGCTGGAGCGCTTCGGGCGCGTCGGGGTGCTGCGTGCGACGGCGGCATGCGCGCTGGTGGGGCTGCTGATGGTGCTGGTGGGCGGGTCCACGCCGGTCGCGCTCGTCGGCGCGCTGTTCTGGGGCGTGGGGGCATCGCTGGGCTTCCCGGTGGGGATGAGTGCCGCGGCCGACGACCCGGCCCGCGCCGCGGCCCGCGTCTCGGTGGTCAGCTCGATCGGCTACACGGCGTTCCTCGCGGGGCCGCCGCTAATCGGGGTGCTCGCTCAGCACGACGGCATCCTGTCGGCGCTGTTCGTAGTGGTCGGCGCCCTGGTGCTGGGCCTGCTCGCCAGCGGCGCCACCCGCCCGCTGCGCCCCTCCTGACGGGCCGAACGGCCATACTGTCCGCTGTGGCGTACGACGAGGAGTTGGCGCACCGGATCCGCGCGGTCCTCGCGGGCGAGTCGGGCGTCAGCGAGAAGCGGATGTTCGGCGGACTCGGGTTCCTGATCAACGGGAACCTCGCGGCAAGCGCGAGCAGCCGCGGCGGCATGCTGCTGCGGGTCGACCCGGCCGACACCGATGCGCTGATCGCCGACCCGCACGCCGAGCGGGCGGTCATGCGCGGCCGTCCCATGGATGGCTGGCTGCGGGTCGCCGCGGCGGAGCTGCCCGACAACGAGGTCGACGGCTGGATCGCGCGCGGTGTCGCCTACGCCCGCTCGCTGCCGCCGAAGTAGCGAGCGGCGCAACGACGCTGTCGGCAGGGCCGATTCCCGACTACGGTCGACTCCACCTGGACCATCTCACCGCGGGGAGCGCCCGTGAACGGCGACGACGAATGGCTGTCGGCGTTGCGCACGATCGGTGACGCCCCGGCCGACGCCTATGTCGCGGCTCAGCTCGCGAATGCCGACGGGCGGCGCCAGGAATGGCTGACCACCGCCATCGCGGCGCTGCGCGGGGCGGAGCCACCGGATGCCGCGTGGGCCACGGAGTGGGAGCGCAGGCCCGTGGACCCTCCGCCCTGGATGGACGACGACCTCCTGCGCCTCGGCCAGGAGGTCTTCGACGCCTGGTCGCTCGATCTCACGACGGCCCTGTTCTGCGCCTCGCTCCCGCACGCCTACGCCAGCGGAAGGGGCGCGGCCGTCCTGGCCTCGGCGTCCGAGCTCTTCGACCCCCGCCGGGTGGAGAAGCGGATCTCGTTGACCGGCAAGATGCTGCTCGACATCACCACGCCCGGCTCCTTGGCCGTCGGCGCCGTCGGCTACCGCACACTGCGGCGGGTGCGGCTGCTGCACGCCTGCGTCCGCGCGCTGCTCCTGCTCGGCGACGCCGCGGGCAACCCCTGGCCCGCACAAATGCGCGGGCTGCCCATCAACCAGCAGGATCTGCTGGGCACACAATTGGCGTTCACGATCGCGGCCTTCGACGGAATTGCGCGGCTCGGCTATCGCATGAGCAAGCGCGACAAACGCGCGTATCTGCATCTCTGGAGCGTTGTCGGCCACTATCTCGGTATCACGGAGGCACGCCGTTCCGCCGATCTCGCGGTCGCGCAGAGGCTGACGCGGCGGCTCGAGGTGTCGCTCGTGGAGGCCTCACCGTGGGGCACCACGCTCATGCACACCCTGCTCGATGACATGTCGGCGCGGATGCCGGGCCCGCTGCGCACCCTTCCGGCCGCGCTGGTGCGTAGGCTCGCGGGCGCCGCGGTGGCCGACCTGCTGGCCGTGCCACGCAGCCGCTGGTCACCGGCCATCTCGGTCGCCGTGGGCGTCGAGCGGTTGGTGTCACGGGCGACGGTCGACCGATGGACGCTGCGGCTGCCTTCGCGGCTGCTCGGCCGGGCACTGATCGGGCGCTCGATCGCGGAGGGCACCGACGCGGCCGACCCCGTGCACTACTGGCCCGACCAGTGGCTCGAGCTGGAAAGGGGCTGACGGTGCTGCACGGCCGGGCGCCGGAGTGCGCCCACATCGACGGCCTGCTCGCCGACGCCCGCGACGGCCGGTCTGCGGCGCTCGTGATCCGGGGCGAGGCTGGGATCGGCAAGTCCGCCCTCATCGCGCACGCCCGCGCGCAAGCGGCCGACATGACCGCGCTCTCGGTGACGGGCAACGAGTTCGACGTCGAGGTGTCCTACGCGGGCCTGTTCGACCTGCTCCGGCCCGCGCTCGATGTCGTCGACCAACTCCCCGACCCGCAGCGCGACGCCCTGCAGTCCGCCTTCGCGATGGGCTCGCCCACCGCCGGGAGCCGCTTCGGGGTCGCGATCGGCGTGCTCGGGCACCTGTCCCACCTGGCGGGCCGCGGGCCGGTGCTGATCACCGTCGACGACGGCCAGTGGCTGGACGCCGCGTCGATCGAGGCCCTGGCGTTCGTCTCCCGTCGGGTGGCCGCCGAGGGCATCGTCGTGCTGATCGCGGAGCGGTCCACGCCGGGTGCGCCCTCGCTCTACGGCGGCCTGCCCACCCTCACCCTCACCGGCCTCGACGACGACGGCGTGTCCGGGCTGCTCACTGAGCTCGGCCGCACCGCGGACGACGTCGACCGGTTCCGGCGCATCACGGCGGGCAACCCGCTGGTGATCCGGGAGCTGCTGCGTGGCGGCGGCGCGGACCACGCCTATGACGAGGACCCGCTGCCCGCGACCGAGGCCGTCCGCGCGACGTTCCGCGCCCAGGTCGCGCCGCTTTCCGAGCGCTGCCGCCGGGCGCTCGTGTTCGTGGCGGCCGCAGGCCAGAACGACGTGCCCGTGCTACCCGCGGTCCTCACCGCGAACGGGCTCACCATCGCCGACCTCGACGAGGCCGAGGCGGGTGGCCTGCTCGTCGTCGACGCGGGCCGGGTCACCTTCCGGCATCCGCTGCTGCGCTCGGCGGTCTACCACGACGCGCCGCCCGCGATGCGCCGCGCGGTGCACGTGGGCTTCGCCGACGCACTCGCCGACCTCACCGCTCCCGCACACGCCGAGCGCCGCGTTGCCCACCTGGCCATGGCGGGCGACCTCCCCGACGAGCCGCTCGCCGCGGAGATGGAGCGGGTGGGACACGCCGCGGCGGCGCGCAGCAGCTACGCCACCGCGGCGCGGATGCTCGAGCGGGCGGCGCTGCTGTCCACCGACACCGACCTCCGTGCCCGCCGCTACCTCGCCGCGGCCTCCTGCGCCCTGCCCGCCGGGCGGCTCGGCGATCTGGGCAGGCTCGTCGAGGCCACCTTCGCGTGGGCAGGGGACGACGCCACCCGCATGGCCGCATCCCATCTCGCCTATCGTGCGTCGCTCTGGGAGGGCGTGCCCGACTCGGTCGACCGCTTCCTTGCCGACGCGGCGCTCCGGCAGGCCACCGACCCGGCCGACGCCGCGGTGATCTTCGCCGAGGCGGGTCTCGCGGCGCTGATGCGCAGCGACCGCGCAGGGGCGGCGCAGGCCGCCGACCGGGCCCTCGAACTCGCCCGCGATCTGCCGGGCCCGGTCCGGATGCCCGGCCTGATCGTCCGGGCGACGCTGCACGCCATCATGCTGGAGCACGACCGCGCGCGGGCCCTGCTGCGCGAGGCGGCCCCGTTCATCGCCGCCCGGCCCGGCGAGCAATGGCCGTTGATCGCGCCCTTCCTGTTGTTCCTCCTCGACGACGTGTCGGCCGCCACGCAGGGCCTGAACGGTGTCATCGCCGTCATGCGCCAATTCGAGGTGCTGGATCTTCTGCCCAACCCGCTGCTGCTGTCGTCGCGGCTGGAGTTCCGTCGGGGCGACTGGGCCCGCGCCCGGATCACGGCGCACGAGGCGATGTCCCTCGTGTCCTCGATCGGCGGCTCCACCTCCGAGGCGGGCAACGTGCTGGAGCCGGAGTGCGCGGGTGTGCTGGCGCTGCTGGAGGCGGCGACCGGCGACGCCGTGGCGTGCAGGCGCCACGCGCGGGAGTGCCTCGCGTTCGGCACCGCGCACCGCAGGGACTTCCTGGTCGGACACGGCCGCCGCGCGTTCGGCCTGCTCGCGCTGGGCACCGGCGACTTCGAGGCGGCCCTCGTGCACCTGCGCGAGCTCGACGACATGGCCACGGCGAACGGGCTCCCCGACACCCCGATGCTGCCGTGGCTGTCCGACCTCGCCGAGGCCGAACTCGCCTTGGAGGACCCCGCCGCGGCCGCGACGATCGAGCGGATGGCCGAGCACGCGACCACCGTCGGCACCGCCGCCTCGCGGGGCCTGCACCTGCGCGCGCAGGCGCTCGCGAGCCGCGAGCCGGATCCCGGCGCGCTCGACGAGTCGGCCGGGCTCCTGCGCGGAGTGCCGTTCGAGAGCGCGCGCAGCAAGCTCTCCGCAGGCCAGGTCTACCGGCGGCGCAAGCAGCTCGGTGCGGCCCGACGACAGCTCACCGGCGCATTCGACGCGTTCGATGCGCTCGGCGCGACACCATGGCGGGAGCGTGCGGCGGCGGAGATGCGCGCCTGCGGGGCCGCCGTGCCCGACCAACCCGCCGCGGCGGCCGACCTCACCCCGCAGGAGCTGCAGGTCGTCCGGCTCGCGGCGGACGGCGAGTCCAACGCGCAGATCGCGATGACGCTCTTCCTCAGCAAGAAGACCGTTGAGTTCCACCTGGGCAAGGCGTTCCGCAAGCTGGGCGTCAACCGCCGCGCCCAGCTCGCGAAGGTCCCCGGGCTCGTCGCCGCACCGGTGTAGGCACTAGGGATTCTCCCGATGCGCCGGGTCGTCGCTCTGCCGGACGCTCGTGGCATGAACGTGCGGCGCGCGGAGTTCCGGTTCCACGACGGTCCCGGTGGGGGGCCGGTGGACACCGGACTCACGATCCATCCCGGCGACGCGGTCACCTTGTCCGCCACCGGCACGATCTTGCCCGGCGCGTTCCTCGGCGTACGCACGAGTCCCGAGGGGTGGCTCGGGCATCCGCCCGCCGAGGACGCGCCGGTGCCCCCGGCCGCCGACGTCGACGCCAACGCGCACAGCCTCGTGGCGCGCGTCGGCGCCTCGCCCTGGTTCGTGGCCCGCAGCTTCCACGAGTGGCGGGCCGGGCCGGACCAGCACGGCGTGCTCGTGCTCGCCTCCAACGCCGCCGCGTGGACGACGGGTGACCCCGGCGCCGCGTGGACGATCACGGTCGAGGTCAGAACAGCCGCGGGGTAAGGGTTTTCGCACCTCGCGGCGAGTGTGTCGGCGCCGTCGTCAGGCGCATCGTCAGACCATGTCGCGCAACGGAGTGGTTCCCATGTCCTCGCACCTCCGGTCGGACATCGCGGGCGCCGTCGAGCTGCGCACCCGTGACCTCGGCCGCCTCACCGCCCTCGACGGCCCCGCCGCCGTCGACGAGGTGCTGCGGGTACTGGCCGGTCTCGAGGATGTCCTCGCGGGCAGCGGGAGCCCCGCCGCGGGCTTCCACCATCTCTACGTCGCGACGACGACCGAGGTGGCCGCCCGGCTGGCGGCGGGCGCGTTCGAAGCGCCCGGGTTCATCTGCGCGCTCGATGCCCGGTTCGCGGTGCGTTACCTCGCCGCGGTGCGGGCCACGGCGATCGGCGCCGAGGTGCCGCGGTCATGGCAGGTCGTGTTCGACCCCCGCGAAGAGGCGTCGCTGATGGCCCGCACGGCGGCCGGGGTCAACGCGCACATCAACTTCGACCTGCCGTTCGCCCTGCTCATGGCGCTCCGTGACGCCGAGGCGTTCCCGGCTGAGCCGACGAGCCCCGAGTACCGCGACTACCTGCAGGTCAACGAGATCTTCTATGCGCTGCTGCCGCAGGCGTTGGACTTCACGATCGGCCACGACGGCTTTCTGAGCTGGCTCTACCGGCTCGCCGACGCGCGTGAGGGCGCGGAGCAGCTCATCGAGATCGCCCGGCGTCTGGCCTGGCTCGTGTGCGAGAACCACCTGTGGCCGATCCCGGCCGCCGAGACCCGGGCGCTGCGCCGCCGGGAAAGCCGGCTCGACTGGCTGGTCTCCCTGCTCGGCGCCGAGATGCTCGGACCGGCGGGGCACTTGATATTCGGGGGCACCGCCGACGTCGCCGCTTGACCGGCGCTCGCCCCCTGAGTAGGCATCGAGGGGTGACCGCGTCCCGCCCGCCGTGGTGGCGCCGGGCCTCGGCCGCGGTGCGCCGATTCCTCGCCGAGCTCGTGCGCCGCTCCCGGGAGCGTGGTCGCACGGCGCTGCTGCGGGCGCTGCGCATCACCGGCGCCACCGTGGCCGCCTTCGTCGTGGCCGAGCTAGTGGGCCTCTCGGACCCGCCGCCGCTGGTCGCGGCGCTCACCGCGCTGCTCGTGGTGCAGGCCACGCTGGCGAGCACACTGGTCAGCGGCGTGCAACGGGTGCTCTCCGTGGTGCTGGGCGTGACGCTTGCCCTCGGGTTCGTCTCGGTGGTCGGGCTGCACTGGTGGAGCCTCGGCATCGTCGTCGCGGCCTCGATCATCGGCGGCCAGATCCTGCGGCTGGGCCCGCACCTGCTGGAGGTGCCGATCAGCGCGATGCTCGTCTTGGGGGCGGGCTACGCGTCCGGCGCCGAGTCGACGGGCATGTCCCGGATCGTCGAGACGCTCCTCGGCGCGGCTGTCGGCGTGCTGGTCAACGTCGCGTTCCCGCCCGCCGTCCAGACCCGGTTCGCGGGCCGGGCGGTGGCGAAGTACGCGGGGGAGATCGCGAGCCTGCTCGTCGAGGCCGCCACGGCGATGGCGGACGGCCCGGTCGAGCCGCACGTCGCCCAGCGCTGGTTGGAGGACGCGCGGCGGCTCAACCGGCATGCCCCCCAAGTCGACCGGGCCTTGGCCGAGGCGGACGAAAGCCGCAGGCTCAACATGCGCGCGATCGGCACCCGGAAGGTCGATCGCAGCCTGCGGGAGGGTCTGGAGGCGTTGGAACACAGCTCGGTGTCGGTGCGCACCTTCTTCCGTTCGGTGCTCGACGGCACCCGGGAGCAGGGCGACCCCGCCTACGCCGAGGAGGTGCGGCTGGCGGCGGCCGTGCTGCTCAGCGAGATGGCGGCGGTCGTCCGGACATTCGGCGACCTGATCCGCGACGAGATCGAGGAACCGGGCGAGCCCGACGAGGCCGAGCTGACCGCCGCGCTCGACGCGCTGCGCCGACACCGGAGCGATGTCGAGGCGCTGCTCCTGGACGATCCCCGCCGTCGGGCCGGCCTGTGGGAGTTCAACACGGTGCTGCTGACCGTCACCGACCGGATGCTGGCCGAGCTCGACGTCGTCGAACACGCCCGGCTGCGCACCGAGCTCGGCGACGCCGCCAAGGCTCGGCTGCGGGCGGCGGCCGCGTTGGAACGGCTGCGGGACACGACCGTCGGCCGCATCGTCGAACACGAGCACGGACACGCACGCAGCGACGCGCCGCACCCCGAGCCGGATTAGGTCATGCCGACGGCCACCGGCTCGTACGGCACCGTGGTGGAGCCCGCCGTCAGCTCGACGGGGCGGCCGTGCACCACCACCGGCAGGGTGCTGCCCTCGGGCCCGTCGAGATCGAACGTGATCCCCGCGTGGTCGACCGTGACGCGCAGCCGGGCGCCCCGCCACCGCAGCCGGAAGTGGATCGCCTGCCAGTTCGCGGGCAGCCACGGCCGGAACGACATCTGCCCGTGCACCACCCGGAAGCCGCCGAACCCGCACACGAGCACCTGCCAGGTGCCGCCCGCCGAGGCGATGTGCATGCCTTCGGCGGTGTTGCCCTGGTTGTCGGTGAGGTCGACGAACACCGAGCGTGCGAAGTACTGCTCGGCGCGCGACGGGTCCCCGACCTCGATCCCCATGATCGCGTGGATGGACGGGCTGAGCGACGACTTGTGCAGCGTGCGCGCCTCGTAGTACTCGAAGTTGGCGTGCTTCGTGGCCGCGTCGAACACGTCGGGCAGCATGTAGAGGGCCATCAGGACGTCGGGCTGCTTGAGCAGCTGGGTGTCTTCGCAGTTGAAGTGGTGGTAGCCCGCCGGGTAGCGGGGCATGTTGTTCTCGTCCCACTCCGTGACGGGCACGTCGAGGCGGTCGAAGTAGCCTGCGAACTGCTCGATCAGCCGGTCCGGTCGCTGCGGCGGGAGCGCGATCGCCGCGGCAACCGCGCGCCACCGGTCGACCTCGGCGTCGGTGAGCCCGAGCGCCGCGTCGAGGGCCGCCGCCACGTCGGGGTTCTCGGTGCGCAGCTCGTCGTGCACGTCGGCCGCCGTCTCCAGGTGCCAGCGGACGAGGTAGTTGGTGAACGCGTTGTCGTCGACGTGCGAGTGGAACTCGTCGGGCCCCATCACCTGGCGCAGCGAGCACGTGCCCGACTCCGTCCAGTCGACCCGGTCGGCCCAGAAGCGGCTGGTTTCGAACAGGATCTCGGCGCCGCGCTCCAGGAGGAACGCCCGGTCGCCGGTGGCCTCGACGTACTGCATCACCCCGTGCGCGACATCGGCGTTGATGTGCACCTCCTCCTCGCGCGTCCAGAACCGGTTGACCCCGTCCGGGGTGAACTCGGGGCACTCCTCCCGGCCGGTGTCGGCCGACTCCCAAGGGTAGCGCGCCCCGGCCGCTCCGTTGATGCGCGCGTTCTCGCATGCGCCCGGCAGCGTGTGGTGGCGGTAGGCGAGCAGGCTGCGCGCCGCGTCGGGGCGGGTGAAGACGAAGAAGGGCAGCATGAGGATCTCGGTGTCCCAGAACACGTGCCCCCGGTAGCCCTCGCCGGACAGCGACTTCGCGCCGATGTTCACGGTGGGGTCGGCGTCGTTCGCCGCGATCAGCAGGTGGTAGATGCCGAAACGCAGGGCCTGGGTGCAGTCCGGGTCGCCGTCGATCGTGCAGTCGCAGTCTTCCCAGCGCTCCTCCCACTGCGCGGCGCTCGCGGCGACGATCGCGTCGAACCCGGCGCCGCGCGCGGCCTCGAGCCCGTCGAGGCAGCCCTCGCGCACCGAATCGGCGCCGCCGTCGGTGCCGTTGACGTCGCGTGACGTGCCGATGCGCACCAACTTGTCCAGCCGCACCGGGCCGCCCGGGAAGACGGCGTGCCACACGACCTGCTCGTCCTCCAGCCGGAAGCCGCTGCGCGTGGGCGGGACCGACGGGACGGTCGTCGCCGCATATCCGAGTGTGATGCCGCTCGCGATCGTGCGCGTCTCCAGATACATGACGTCGCCGTCGGCCGCGCGCGCCGTGCGTTCCAGATGGCGGGTGCGCGCCCACTTCTCCCAGCGCGCGTCCACCGGGAACACGTGCCCCGCCGGGTAGACGGGCAGCCGCTCCAGGTTGCGCCGCCTGCCGTCGAGGGCGCTCTCGACAGTGATCTCGCCGTCGTGGTTCTCCGGCGTGATCTCGACGCGCACCGCGCACGTGCGCCGGTCGGCGACCGACGCGCAGCGCAGCGTCTCCAGCCGGGTGCGGCGGCCGTCGGCGTCCTCGAACACGGTGCGCCGGTGGAGGAGGCCGGTGCGCAGGTCGAGCGTGCGCTCATGGTCGAGCACCGAGGCGTTGCGCACATCGAGCCGGGCGCCGTCGACGTGGACGGCGAGCGACAGCCAGTCCGGCGCGTTCACGAGGTCGATCACGGGGGAGTCGTGGCTGTCGTACACGCCCGCGAGGTACGTGCCCGAAAGGTCGCCGGGGTGACCTTCCTCCAAGGTGCCGCGGGTGCCGAGGTAGCCGTTGCCGACCGTGCAGAGCGTCTCCCACACGTTCGCGCGCTCGGGATCGAACCCGTCCTCGGTGATCAGCCACTCCGCCGGGGAGAGCGCCTCACGCACGTGCCGCTCCCGCCATCGGGCCGTAGGTGCGCTCGATCTGCGCGTCGGTCTCGGCGCGCGGCAGGTAGATCGACAACCCGGAGCCCGCGCAGCGTTGGGCACCCATCGCGTTGCCGTACTGGCAGGCCTTCACGATGTCGCGCTCGAACAGGTAGCCGAAGGCCATGCCCGCGGCGAAGGAGTCGCCGCAGCCGGTGGTGTCGACGACGTGCTCCACCGGGATGCGGGGCACGATGTGCTCCTCCAGCGTGTCATCGCGGTCGAGCCGGTACGCGACGCAGCCCTGCTGGTCGAGCGTGACGCAGACGGCCTTGACCCCGCGCCGGAGGCAGTGCTCGGCGAACTTCGGCATCTCGGACTCGGTCATCGGCTGGCCCATCCCGGAGGCGCCGTCCTCGCCCTCGCGGGGGAACCAGCTGCAGCCCGCTTCCTCCAAGTTCATCTTGAGGATGTCGATGCTGGGCAGCCACGCATCCCGCTCGACCCACAGCCGGTGCTGCCGTTCGCCGCCGAGCGTGAGGGTGCTGACCGGGCCGTGTCCGTCCAGGAGCACCACCCCGTCGCTGTGGCTCTTGATGTACTCCAGGGTCGCCTGGCCCACCTCGTAGTCGGTGATCGGCACGCAGACGAACGCCTCGGCGTCCAATGCGAACTCGACGTCGCGGGCCAGGATCGGGCTCATGAACCCGGTCTGAGCCTCGCGCCGGGTGTTCTGGTCCTCATAAGTCAGCTCGACGACGTCGCCGCGGTCGGTGTCCGAGCGGATGCCGGTGAGGTCGACGTTCGGCATCGGGGCGAGCAGCTCCTTGATCGCCTCCTCGTCCTGCTTGCGGACGTGCACGATGGGGCAGATCCGGTCGGTGGGCTCCATCAGCGCCGACAGCGCGGCCACCGTGTAGAGCGCGCAGCCGTACTTCTCGAACACCTCGCCGCGGTGGGTGGTGATGCGATCGCGCGGGATGGGACCGAGAACGGCGACAGTGCGATTGCTCATGGACGATCCCTTCGGGCGGCGGTATGCGGCCCGAGGGAGGTGACCCGTGATCCTCGGTGATCCGTCCCTGGACCATGGGCACTGTAACTCAGCTCACCCCGTTCGGACGGGCTCGCCGCGGTAGGTGCCAAATGACCAACGGTTGCCTTCGGGGTCGCGGAGCGCGAACTCGCGCGAGCCGTAATCGGTGTCCTCCGGCTTGCGGATGATAGTCGGCGCCCGCGGCCACGACCCGCTCGTAGAGGGCGTCCGGTTCGTCGACGACGACGTAGGCGCCGAACGTGCCGGGCGGGAGCGCCCACATGTCGTCGCGGGCCGACCCGAGCATGATCCCGCCGCCGAGCGGCCAGGAGAGCTGGGCGTGATGCACGTCGTCGCCCTCGCCGTAGACGGCGGTCTCGGCGAACCCGACGACGTCGACGAGGAAGCGGATGAGCGCGCGGGCGTCGCGGGCGCGCAGGGTGGGCCAGACCTGGGGCGCCGGGGTGTTGTCCGTCATGAGGATCAGTCTCGACGGCCTGCCGCGCCCTTCGCTTGGACGTTTCCGAACTCCTCGGCCAACCACTTGGTGGGCGACCGGCCGGTGAACGCCACGAAGTCACGCACGAGGTGGGACTGGTCGCTGTAGCCGTGCTCGGCGGCGATGCGGCCCAGCCCGCCCGGGGCCGCGGTCTGCACGGCGCGGCGGGCCTGGTCGAACCGGATGACCCGGGCCGCCGTCTTGGGGGTGAGGCCGATCTCGGCGTCGAACAGCGTCGAGAGGCGACGATCGCTGTAGCCGACCGCGTCGGCGAGTGCGCCGATGGGGACGGCGCCCCGGCTGTTGCGCAGCAACCGCCACGCGTTGACCACGGCGGGCGGCGGACCCGCGATCGCCGCGTGGGTCACGAGCGCGCCCAGCTCGTCGTCGAGGACGGCGAAGCGCTGTCGCCAGCTCGGTGCCTCGCCCATCCGGCTGCGCACCCGCTCGACGAGACGGCCGAGCACGGCGTCGGCGTCGGCGTCGGTCCCGGCAAGCTCGCCCGCGGGCATGCCGAACAAGGCGCGTGCCGCGTGCGGATGGACCTGGACCTGCACACCGGACTGGCGGCCCTCGTGAGTGATCACCGCGGGCGTGGTGTGCAGGCCGCCCGCGAGCGCGTCGTAGGAGCGCGGGGGCCGCCCGTCCACGTGCTCGATGATCTGCAGCGGGTCGTCGAGCGTGAAGATGAGCGTGAGGTAGGGCGAGGGCAGCCCGCGGTGCCGGGTCGGGGCCACGTCGCGCTGGCGGTAGCCGTGGTAGGCCGCGATGACAGCGCCTGCGGCTCCGCGTGGGCGTCCGACGACGAACTCGTCGATCACGGCGGTCATTCTCGCAGGATCGGCCGCCTGCGACGGCGGCGCAACCGCGCCTGCTCACGCATAGCCGTATACCCGCAGGGCGTTGTCACGGCCGACCAGGCTTGCGATCCGGCAGGCGTCGGCGGCGGTCGACGCGCCTTCGTCCACCCAGCCGCGCAGCACGCGGGCCAGGCCGCGGCGCCACAGATGCGCCCCGAGGTAATGCAGCTCGGCGGGCCCGTACGCGTCCGACGAATAGAGGATCTTCGCGAACGGGGCAAGCTCCAGCGACTCGGCGACCACGGCGGGCGAGCCCAGCCCGGTGTGGTTGACGGCCAGCCCGACGTCGAAGTAGACGTGCGGGAACACCTGCGCGAGATAGCCCGCGTGCCGGTGGTAGGGGTAGCAGTGGAGCAGCAACACGTCGACGCCGCGCGGCTCGACGAGGCGCAGGAAGCGGGTGAGCAGCAGCGGGTCGCACCGGTGCAGATCCAGGTCAGGGTCGCCGTAGCCGCAATGCAGCTGCATCGGCAGCCCGCGGTCGACGCCGCTCCAGAGCAGGGAGCGCAGCAGGGTCGGATCGGCGACCCGCGGGCCCCGTGGACCGGCGGTCGCCAGCATCGCCCCGGCCGCCGCGACGGCCTCCACGGGGGTGGGCGGCTCGGGCGCGAAGTCGAAACCGAAGCGGTAGGCGACCACGCTCTTGAGACCCGCCGCGCCCGTCGTGCGCTCGGCCAGCACCTCGGGGAACGTCCGCACCGCCGCTGCGGCGCCGACCTCCGTGGCGAGCTGCTCGAACACCGACTCCAGGCGGACGATCTCGGCCGCCGCCGCGTCCGCCGCCGCGGCCATCTCGTCGGGGCCGAGCACGGCGTCGGCGGCGAAGCCGGTCTCGACCAGGTAGCGCTCGACCCCGCTCGCGCGGAGCATCCGCCGGGTGACCTCGGCCTCGCCGAGCTCGGTGCGGCGCGCGACGTACTCGTCGGCCGGGGCCGCCGGTTCCAGGTCGAGCAGGGGCGCGCACCATCGGCGGATCGCGAGGCCCAGCGGGGAGTCGAACATCGTCATCCACGGCGGCACGGGCCGGTCCGACTCGGTGAGCATTCCTTCCAGGGCGGCGCGGTCGGGGGTGGCGCGCAGGGCCCCGTGGACGTGGTGGTCGACGAGCCGCATCGCCGCCACCGCCGCGTCGACGGGGTGCGGGGTCGTCACGCTAGCGCTCGTCGTCGCGCAGCAGGGTGGTCAGCGAGTCGACGGTGTGGCCATGGCCTGCTGCGGCTTGGTCCAGCCGCCCGCGCATCTCGGCGAAGCCTCGGTCGGTTTCGGCGAAGCCCGCCTGCATCGCGGCCTCCGCTGCCACGTCCTCGACCCGGGCTTCGAGCGCGGAGAGGCGCGCCTCGGTGTCGGCGGGATCGGGCACGGGCCGAGCGTACCGATCCGGCGACGGCGCCGGGGCCGTTTCGGGAGTCACCCCCGCCAGAGCACGAAGGCCAGGTACAGCCCGAGCGCCGCGACCGTCACCCGAACGATCGGGGCGGGCACCCGCCGCGCCACGACCGGACCGACGATGCTGCCCGCGAACAGCCCGAGCGCGAGCGGCGCGACGAACGGCCACGCGACCGGCCCGGTGACGGCGAGGACGGCGGCCGCCGCGAGCGTCGACGCGCCGACGAGCATGTTCTTGAGCGCGTTCGCCCGGGGCAGGTCCGAGTCGAGGAGGACGAGGGTCACCGCCAGCAGCAGGATCCCCGAGCCCGCACCGAAGTAGCCGCCGTACACCGAGACCAGCCCGATGGGGACGAGCGCGTGCCCGCGCAAGCCCCGGGTCGCGGCGATCAGCAACGGCTGGGCCAGCAACGCCAGCGCCCCGGCCGCCACGAGGTACGGCACGATGACCGTGAACGTCCCCGGTGGGGTGACCAGCAGGAGCACCGCGCCGAGCACCGCCCCCGCCGCCGCCACCGGGAGCCGACGCGCAAGATGCGGCCCGCTGCCCGCCATCTCCCGTCGCGAGGTCAAGGCGGCGCCCGGCCAGCACGCGGCGCCCGCGACCAGGTTCGTCACGTTCGCGGGCAGCGCCGGTATCCCCACCGCAAGCAGCGCGGGGTACGACACGAGCGAGGTGATGCCGCCCGCCGAGCCGACGACGCCCCGCCACCATTCCGGCGAGCACCAGGAACGCGGCCGTCGCGAGCATCGGTCCCGATTCTGCGCCACCGGACCTATCCGGATCGGCCGGGATTGGCCCTTCACCGTCCGGGCTCGGGTTTCCTAGGTTCGCAGCCGGGAGGCAGAGACGTGCCGGATGCTGGCACGACCTGCCGGGGAAGTCGATCATGCGCCGGGGGGTCGTGATCGGCGGAGCCCGCGCGGTGCGGGCGAGCCCCGGTACCTCGCCGAGCCTGCGACCGGAGCGTCGGCCGGTCGGTGCCGTGGCAGGGCGCCGCCTAGACGATCCGCGGGAGCTGCCAGCCGTACCAGAGCGCCAGCATGCGCAGCACGAAGCAGACCAGGGCGCCGCCGCCGAGGGCGGCCGACCGCGGCGCACGCAGCCACAGCAGCGCGACCGTCGTCGCCGCGCCCGCCAGTGCCGCGACCGCATAAACCTGGCTGTTCAGCACCAGCGGCACCTGGCCGAGCAACATGTCGCGCACCACGCCGCCGCCCACCCCGGAGAGCGTCCCGAGCAGGGCGGCGAGCAGCGGTTGCATCCCGTGGTCGTGCGCCTTCGCCGCGCCCACCACCGCGAACAGGGCCAGCCCGGCCGCGTCGAGCGACCCGAGCACGAGCGGCGGGAGCTCCCGGACCAGGCCGAACAGCAGCGTCGCCGCCGCACCGCCCGCGAACGCCACCACCGGGTAGACGGTGGAGCGAAACGCGGCGGGCGGGACGTCGCCGATGAGCACGTCGCGTGCCACGCCGCCGCCGAGCGCGGCCACGAACGCGACGACGAGGATCCCGAAGACATCGAGCCCGGCCGCCGCCGCGGTCGCGCCGCCCTGGAGGGCGAACACGAACGTGGCCAGGAGGTCGGCCACGACCATCGGCCGAACGAGCTGCGCGGGCCGCATGAGCCGGTCAGCGTCCCGGCGGGGCCAACCGGTAGACGGCGTCGCCGTCGTCGTCGGTGATGTAGATCGCCCCGTCGGGACCGACGACCGCCGCGACCGGCCGTCCCCACCGATCGCCGCTCGCGTCCTGGAACCCGCCGACGAGCGTGCGCTGCGGCCCCAGAGTGCCGTTCACCAACGGGAAGTAGGAGACCTCGGGCGCGCGCGGCGGCGTGCGGTTCCACGAGCCGTGGATGCCGACCAGCGCCCCGTTGTCGTAGGGCGCGGGAAGCGCTGCGGTGAAGCTGAGCCCGAGCGGCGCCGAGTGTGCGCCGATGCCCTGCTCGATCCGGGGAAGACCTGCGCAGTCGAGCTTTGTGCCGCCTGCGTTGGTCTGGATGTCGTTGACGAAGGGCGGGGTGGTGTACGCGAACGCCGTGCCCGCCATCCCCGGGCGCACGTCTGGATCGGGGTTGCAGAACGGCCAGCCCAGATCGCGGCCCGCCGTGAGTTTGGCCAGCTCCTCGGCCGGGTGCTCGTTGACGTACTCGTCGATCACCTCGCCCTGCGAGGACTCCTTCGCGTCACCGAAGGACGCGTCGAACGGGTAGCCGATGTTGTCGCGGTTGTTCACCGCGGTCCAGACCGAGCCGTCGGGCGCGATCGCGAGCCCGGTGCCGTTGCGCACGCCGCTGGCGAAGACCTCGGGCGGGCCGCCACCCGGCGGGATCCGCATGATGGCGGCGCGCTGCGGCGTGGCGTCCCGGTCGTCCGCGGAGATGTTGCCGCTCGACCCGATCGAGAAATACAGCGCGTGGTCCGGGCCGACGGCAACGCTCTTGAGCGCGTGCGCGTACTGGCCACCGAGCTCGGCGGACTTGGCGTCGGGAAGGCCGTCGGCGACGACGCGGGGACCGGTCGCCGCGCCTGCCGCGTAGGTGTAGGCCTGGATCCGGTCGCTCTCGGCGACGTAGAGGGTGGCGCCGTCGAAGGCGAGCCCGTGCGGCTGGGTGAGCCCTTCGAGGAGGACCGTCGAGTTAGCCGCACCCGCGCCGCCCGGCGTCAGCCGGACCACCTGGCCCTCGCCGGGCCGCGACACGAGCAGCGCGCCGTCGGGCGTCCACGCCGCCAGACGGGCGTCGGGCACAGCGGCCCAGGCCGACATCGTCCAGCCCGCCGGGATGAGCACCTGATGCGGGTCGACCTTGCCCTTGAGGGCGTCCGGCACGATCAGCGTGGCCGGTTGCAGGTCCTGGGGGACCGCCGCGGATGGGGCCGGGCCGCCCGCCGCCGTCGAGAGCGGGGAGCCCGCCCCACAGGCAGCCGTGAGGCCGACGATCGCCACCGCGGCGAGCGCCGCGGCCCGCCGTCCGGTCGAGGAGCGCATACCTCATCATGGCGAACGCGATGTCGGGGACCGGTGTGGCCTCCTCCCGTGACCTCTCTGTGGCGCTCCCTGCAACGTCCGACCCGGACAATGCGGGCACCGGCAGCGGAGCCGAAGGGACGGCGAGGACCATGACGAGGACCATGGCGAGGACCATGACACTGACCAGTGCCTACTGGCCTGCGGACACCTCGCTACCGGTGCTGGAGACGACCGTCGGCGGTGTGCTGCGCGACGCGGCGGCCGACACCCCGGAAGGCCTGGCGTTGGTCGGCCGGGCGCCCGACCCGGCAGCGCGCAAGCGGTGGACCTTCCACGACCTGCTCACCGACGCCGAGCGCGCGGCCCGGGCCCTCTCCGCGCGGTTCCGGCCCGGGGAACGGGTCGCGGTGTGGGCGCCGAACCTGCCGGAGTGGATCATCCTGGAGCACGGGGCCGCGCTGGCGGGTCTGACGCCGGTCACGGTGAACCCGGCCTACCGGCCCGCGGAGCTGCGCTACGTGCTGGACCAGCCGTAGACGGCGGGGATCTTCCTGGTGCCGCAGTTCCGCAGCCCGATGGCCGAGTACCTGGCGGACGTGCGCCCCGAGCTGCCCATCTGCGGGCGGTCGTGCTGTTCAGATTGACGCAACTCATGAATTGCCATAGAGTGGCAATAATCGAGTTGCTACCTGGAGGCAGGGCATGGGATTCCCCGACCGGATCGAGCGCACACTGGAGGTCACGCATCCACCGCGTGCGGTGTGGGCGGCCCTCACCACCGCCGAGGGCCTCGCGGCCTGGTTCGGCCACGAGGCGACGATCGACTTGCGTCCCGGTGGCTCGCTCCGGATGAGCTGGAGCGACGGGCCGACCGCCCACATGCGGGTGGAACGGGTGGAGGAGCCGACCGTGTTCGGGTTCACCTGGCCCATCCAGGGGCTGCCCGACGACGATCCGCGGCGGACCTACGTCGAGTTCACGCTCGAACCGGTCGGCGCGGGCACCCGCCTCCGCATGGTCGAGACGGGGTTCGCCCAGCTCTCCGACGACGACCACCGCAGCGAGTTCGACGCCCACACCACGGGCTGGACCGCCGAGCTGGGCGAGTTGGTCGCCTACCTCGATGCCGCCTGAGAGCGAGCCCGCCCTCGAGTCGGTCGCCGAGCAGGTATTCATCGCGCTGGCCGACCCGACGAGGCGGAGCATCCTGGCCGCGCTCGCCGCGGGGGGCCCGGCGACGGCGACGGACCTGGCCGATCGCCTGCCGATCACGCGGCAGGCGATCGCCAAACACCTGAACTTGCTGGCCGACGTGGGCCTGGTGACGGCCGAGCCGGGGGAGCGGCGCCGGGTGCGCTACCGGTTGCGCTCCGCGCCGATGCAGGTGGCACAGCAGTTCCTCGCTGCGCTCGCCCGCGACTGGGACGGCCCCCTCAACGCGCTCACCGGCTACCTCGACCGAGCCGCCGCCCGAGACGACGACGGCTGAGCAGGGCCGCCGAGCTCGAGCCGCAGCCCTCGGCCGTCGACGCTCATCGCGACCCGATCGAGCCCGTCGACCGTCAACGCGGCCGCGGCGAGCTCCTCGGCAGGCGCCGTGCCCGTCACCGCGAGCACCTGGCAGCCCGCTGCACGGGCGGACGCGATGCCTGCGGGAGCGTCCTCCACCGCCAGGCACCGGTCCGGAGGCACCCCCAGTCGGCGCGCGGCCAGGAGGTAGGGCTGCGGGTCGGGCTTGCCGCGGGTCACGTCGTCGGCGGTGACGAGCGTGCGGGGGAGCGGGAATCGCGCCGCGCGCAGGCGTGCCGTGGCGATCGGCGGGGTGCCGGAGGTCACGACGGCCCGCCGGTGCTCGGGCAGGCCCGCGAAGAGCGCACGGGCGCCGGGCACCGCCTCGACCGTGGCCGCGTCGTCGACCTCGATGGCCTCGATCCGCGCGAGACCCGCCGCGACCCGGTCCGGTCCGAGCAGCCGCTCCACGAGCGTCTGCGCGGGCTGGCCGTGGTTTTCCTGCAGCGCCCGGGCCGACACGCCGAACTCGACCGCAAACCGGTCCCAGGACCGGCTGACCGAGGCCGTGGAGTCGACGAGCACGCCGTCCAAGTCGAACAGCACCGCCTCGAAGGGCTGCCCGAAGAGCGGGTTGGCCGGGTCGACCGTCATGCGGTGGCCGAGGGCGCGCAGCGCGCGAGCGAGCAGCTGTCCGGGGGTGAGCGCCGCGGCGAGGGCGATGCGCGGCACGGCAGGCGGTCCGGCTGGGTCGTCGGGTCGATAGGTGTCGCGCGGCAGACCCCGGGCCACACGGCGGCGGGCAAGCAACTCGGGGTCGCCATCGACGTGGACGACCCGGAGCGCGGTGGGGGCGACCGCCGCGACCAGCTCCGCCCACTCCGGCCCACCGGTCAGCTCGGCGGTGAACGGCGCGACCAGCACCGCGCCCCCCGCCGTGGCGACGACGTCGTGCGCGACCGCGCGGAGCGCGGCGTACCGCCCCGCGCGGACGAGTTCGCTGTGCGGGCCCGCCAGCCAGTGTGCGGGCAGCACCGGGCCGACGAGCCGGTCGAGCAGCGGGTTCGTCACGGCATCGAGATCGACAAGCGGCAGGTGCAATGCGGCGGCGAGCGCCCGGCCGAGCGTGGACTTGCCGCTGCCCGCGACCCCGGCGACGGCGATCGCGCCGGAATGGCCCCCTTGACAGGGAAGAGTCATGTCCCGACCATAGCGCAGGTAAGACACCGGTGTCATGACACCGGAGTCATGGCGATACTGAGGAGGACCGGGCCGATGGCGGGCCGACTCGTGGCGGGAATGGACCTCGGCAGCACCGGCATGAAGATCCTCATCCTCGACGAGGATGGCGCGGAGCTCGTCGTCGAGGAGGTGCCGACACCCTGGCGCGCGGGTCCGGGCGGCGCGGCGGACCTGCCCGCCGAGCGGCTGGTCGGCGCGATCGAGCAACTGCTCGACACCGCGTCCGGCAAGCTCGCGGCGCTCACGGACGCCCCGGTCACCGCCCTCGCGATCGCCGGGATGGGCGAGACCGGCATGGTCGTCGACGCCGAGGGCAGGCCGGTCGCCCCCGCGTACGCGTGGTTCGACCCCCGCGGCGCCGAGCATGTGGCCGCGTTCCCCGAAGAGGTGCGGGCCGAGTTCGGCGGGCGCACGGGCCTTCCGCTCGGACCCCAGGCCTCCGTCGCCAAGCTCGCCTACCTGCGCGAACAAGGGCTGGAGCTGGATGGCCTGCGCTGGCTGAACCTGCCCGAGTTCGTCGTCACGACGCTCGGCGGGCGCGCGGCGCTCGAACTGTCGCTCGCCTCCCGCACCGGGCTGCTCGACCAGGACACCGGCGCCCCCTGGCCCGCGATGCTCGCCGCACTCGGCGTCACCGCGGACTTTCTGCCGCCGCTCGTGACTGCGGGAACCGACCTCGGCCGGATCGCCGATGGGCATCCGTTCGCGGGCGCTCGGCTCACCGTCGCGGGCCACGACCACCTCGTCGCGGCCGAGGCCGACGGCCCGATCCCGGCGGGGCGCTACCTCGTCTCGATGGGCACGGCCGAGGTGTTGCTGCGGGTGATCGACGCGCCGCTGGGCTACGCCGCGCGGGCCCGGCTGGCCGAGCACCTCATCAACGAGGTGCGCCATGTCGTGCCGGGCAAGCACGTGCTCGTCGCCGGACTGAAGACCGGTCTCCTGCTGCGCCGCACCCTGCAGGCGTTGGGCATCCGCGACCACGATGGCCGCGACCGGCTCGACGCCGCCGTGATGGCGATCCCCTACGAAGGCACCTTGCCCGCTGGGGGAATCGAGGTGTCCGGCGCGCGGAACGACGACGGCGTGCTCGCTCTCACCGTCCGCACCGACGACATCAGCCCGGCGGAGGTCTTCGCCGCCGCGCTCCGACACAGCAACGACGAGATCGCACGGCTGGTCGCGGCCATGGACCGCGAGGTGCCGCCCGCGACGTCGGCCGTGCTCACCGGCGGATGGGCCGCCATGGCGAGCGTGCGCCGCGCCCGCGCGGTGATCCTGCCCCAGGTGTCGGTGTCCGATCGAGGGCAGGAAACCGCCTTCGGCGCGGCGCGCGTGGCCGCGCGTCTGCAGCCCAAAGTCCCGAATCATCCCGGAGGAACCATGAACCCGCTCACCACCCGCGAACGCCGCGGCCTGACCGCGATCTCCACCGCGGCCTGCCGGATGCTCATCGTGGCCGCCGACCAGCGCAACAGCATGAAGGCCGTGATGACCGACGCGCCCGGCGGCGCCGGCTCGGTCAGCGACGCCGAACTGGCCGCGGCCAAGGCCGACCTGGTCCGCTACCTCGGGTGCAACGCACCCGCGATCCTGCTCGACCCGGAGATCGCCCTGCCCGCGGTCGTCGACGACGGCACCCTGGCCCGGGACACCGCGCTGGTGGTCGGCATGGACGCGTCCGGTTACGAGACCGTCGACGGCCTGCGGTACACCCGGTTCGTGCCGGGCGTCACCGCGCACCGGGCCCGCGAACTGGGTGGCGACGTCGCGAAGATGCTGTTCTACCTTCGCCCGGACCGCCAGGGCCCGGATTCGGCGGTCGCCGAGCAGATCCACGGGCTCGTCCGCGACTGCGCCGCCGAGGGGATCCTCCTCATCGCCGAGCTGCTCACCTACCAGCTCGACGGTGAGACCGACGACGCCTACCGTGCGGCGTTCCCCGGCCTCGTCGCCGACGGCGCGCGGCTCGCGGTCGCGTGCGGGGCCAAGACGTTGAAGCTGCAGTACCCGGGCTCGGCGGAGGGCTGCGCGGCCGTCACCGCCGCGGCGGCGGGCGTCCCCTGGGCCGTGCTCTCGGCGGGCGTCGACCACACGACCTTCCTCGAGCAGGTGCGCACCGCGATGGCGAACGGCGCGAGCGGCGCCATGGCAGGCCGTTCGCTCTGGAAGGACAGCCTTTCGATCTCCGCGACCACCCGGCGGGACCACCTCACCGCGCGCGCGCTGCCGCGGCTGCGCGAGCTCGCCGCCGTGGTCGACGGCCGGGCAAGCTGAGCCCGACCGCGCACCCCACCTGTCAACCGCGCACCCCACCGGGCGACCGCGCACCCCACCGATGGGGTGCGCGGTGGTGTCGTGGGGTGCGCGGTCGGCGGGCGACCCGGTCCGATTCTTCAGGGCGCCCGGCGGCAGGACGTACGCTCGACGAGGGCGACCGGCAGCACCGTGCGGCGGCGGTAGCGGCGCCCCGGGTGCGCGAGCCGGTCGAACACGCGCTGCGCGGCGAGCGTGCCCAGCGCGTAGGGGTCCTGGTCGATCACGGTCATCGCCGGGTCGAGCATATCGGCCATTGGGAAGTCGCCGAATCCGACGACGGCGAGGTCGTGGTCGCGTAGGGCGGGCACGAGCGCCATCGACGACCGGGCGTTGGACGACATGATCGCCGTCGGCGGCTCCGCGAGCTCGGTGAGCTTGCGCAGCACGCCGGCCGCGCTGTCGCGGTCCACCGCGCCGAACGCCTCGTACTCGGGGTTCGCACCGATTCCGGCCTCGGCGAGCGCGGCCCGATAGCCGAGCAGCCTGCTGTGGCTGGTGGGCAGGTCGGGGGTGTCGCTGATGAACGCGATGCGGCGGTGACCGTGGTCGATGAGATGCCGCGTGGCCAGGCACGCGCCGCCGTGGTCGTCCTCGGTGAACGAGTCCGCCGCCAACCGCACCGGCCTGCGGTCGACGAACACGATCGGCAGGCGGTCCCTCCACGGCTCCAGGTAGGTGTGCTCGGCGGCGACGGGGGCGATGATGAGACCGCTCAGCGACTGGCTGAGCAGCCGACCGACGACGTCGGCCTCCCTCTGCAGGTCCTCGCCGAGGCTCGTGACCACAGTGGACATCCCGTGCTGGGTGGCGAGCCTGCCCACCGCCTTCGCGATGGCCGCGAAGAACGGGTCGACGATGTCGGGCACCGCGATGCCGACCACGGGGGAGCGGCCGGTCCGGAACGTGGTGGCGACGGCGTTGGGCACGTAGTTCAGCTGCCGGAGCGCCAACTCGACCCGGGCGCGGGTCTCGGGCGTCACGTGCGGGTCGTCGTTGAACACCCGGGACACCGTCTTGGCACTGACGCCCGCGGCGGTGGCGACCTCTCGCATCGTCGTCATGGCGAACGACCCACCCTCTCCACTGCCGCCGTAGCCTATTGCGCGGTGTATCCGCCATCGATCGGCAGGCACACGCCGCTGATCATCGAGGCGCCGTCGCCGAGCAGGAACACGATGGGCGCCGCGATCTCGTCCTCGGTCGCCCACCGCCCGAGCGGCATCGCCCGCAGGAACGGCTCCTCGATCTCCGGGCGCCCCCAGTACCACGCGGACATCGGGGTCATCACGACGGTGGGGTTCACGCTGTTGACGCGGATGCCGTAGCGCCCGAGCTCGAGCGCGGAGACCCGGGTGATGTTGTCGAGCGCGGCCTTCGACGAGCCGTAGGAGATGTGCCCCGGCAGCGCCACCAGCGACGCCTGGCTCGACACGTTCACGATCGATCCGCCCGTACCGAGGCGGATCATCGACGCCGACGTGTACTTCGTGACGAGCAGCGCGCTGCGCGCGTTCACGCTGATGACCCGGTCGAACACCGCGATGTCCGTGTCCATCGGGGTGGCGATCTCGCCGCCGTCGCCTGCGCAGTTGACCACCCCGTAGACGTCCAGGCCCTCGCACGCGCCCCGCACGCTGTCCTCGGAGGTCAGGTCGAACGCCAGCGTGCGGCAGCCCGTCTCCTTCGCCAGCGGCGCCAGCCCGTCATCCGTGCGGCCCGCGGCGATCACGTCGGCGCCCGCGCGCACGAGCCTCCGGACGGTCGCGCCGCCGATGCCGCCGCTCGCCCCGGTCACCAGAATGGTGCGGCCGTTGAAGTCCCCGTTGCTGTCCACCGTCGCTCGCCTCTTGTGTCGTCGGGTTGGCGCTATGGTCGACGGACTCTCGCGCGCGTCGACGGGCAGCCCGATCGTAGACAACGAAGGCGCTCCTGTCACCGGTGTCACGCAAATACATATCGACGGTGACACAAGCGTCGCTGAACGCTTGACACCGGTGACACGGCTGTCTACGGTCACGGGACCAGGCGGCGGCTCGCCGGTGCACCGCCCCTCCAACGAAGGAGAGCGACCGTGACGGTTACCACCGCCGCGCCGATCCTGGAAGCACGCGGACTCCGCAGGAGCTTCGGGGCCGTCCGTGCGCTCGACCGGCCCGACTTCGACGTCGACGCCTGCGAGGTCGTCGCGCTGATCGGCGACGACGGAGCGGGAAGCCAACGATGGTGAAGGCGCCGTCGGGCAACCTCACGCTCGACTCCGGCACGATCCTGTTCGACGGGTGCAAGGTCGGCCCGACTTCCCGAGCGTGGCCGCCAGCATGGACGGGGAGACGGTCTTCCGGGACCAGGCACTGGCCTCGCACCTTCGAGGACCTTGGCCGCGACCGTCTGCAGTTGCTGCGATCCCGTGGGCGGCATGCCCGGTGGCCGTCGACAAGCGATCGCCGTCGCCTGACCCAAGGGGCGGTCCTGCTCGACACGCCCACTGCGGCGCTTGGCGTCGTGCAGGCCAAGAACATGCGCGACACCAAGGACGCTACGGCCGGGCAGGCCGTCCGCGTGATCAACTTTCACCAGGAGTGGCCAAGTGAGGCAGTCAGTCATGTGTAAGAGCACATCGAAGAGCCACGTACTCGAGTTCAGGCGGTGATGACAAAATGGCTCCCATCCTCGAGGCGCGCGGGCTTTCCCGCAGCTTCGGCCACGTCCGGGCCCTGATCGACGCGGACTTCGACGTCGACGCGGGCGAAGTCGTCGCATTGATCGGCGACAACGGCGCAGGCAAGTCAACAATGGTCAAGGCCATGACCGGCAACCTCGAGGTGGACGGCGGCGAGCTGCTGTTCGAGGGCAAGCCGGTGACGATCGCCAACCCCCAGCAGGCCTCCGACATGGGCATGGAGGTCGTCTACCAGGACCTTGCCCTGGCGCCGCACCTCAACCCTGTCCAGAACACGTTCCTCGGCCGTGAGATCCCGCGGAAAGGCCTGCTCGGGAAATTCGGGTTCATGGACGAGAAGGCCATGCGCGAGAAGGCGAGCAAGGGGTTCGCCGAGCTCGGCGGCACCGTGCGGGCGCTTGGCGCTCAGGTCGGCATGATGTCCGGCGGGCAGCGGCAGCAGATCGCAATCGTCAGGTCCATCACCTGGGCCAACAAGATCATATTCCTCGACGAGCCGACCGCGGCCCTCGGTGTCGTCCAGACCAAGAACGTGCTGGACACGATCAAGCGGGTCCGCGACAAGGGCATCGCCGTCGTCCTGATCTCGCACTCGATGCCGCACGTGCTCGAGGTCGCCAACCGCATCCACGTCATGCGGCTCGGCACCCGCATCGCCACGATGCCCGCCCAAGGCACCACCGTCGAGGACCTCGTCGGCGCCATGACCGGCGCCCTCGACGCGAAGGCTCCGGCCGAGAAGGAGGTTGCGCAGTGACTACCACGGAACCGGCTGTCGACCGGAGCGAGAGCCCGGTCGTCGATCATCACACCGGAGAGCCGCTGCTCAAGCGGTTGGGCAGCCTGCAGTCTGTATGGATCCTCGGAGTGCTGCTGGTCATCGTCATCTTCTTCACCATCACCGGTGGCAGCAAGTTCCTCTCGGCCAGCAACTTCTCGCTGATCTCGCAGAACATCGCGGTCTGGGCGGTCATCGGCGTGGGGATGACGTTCGTCATCATCACCTCCGGTATCGACCTATCGGTCGGCTCGGTGCTCGTCTTCTCCTCCGTCGTCTCGGCGAAGGTGATGGAGGCGATGGGCGGCGATGGTTGGGGGACCGCCCTGGTCGGCCTCGTCGTCGCGCTTGTCGTCGGCATGGCGTGGGGTGCCTTGAACGGTTTCCTGGTCGCGAAGGCCAAGGTCCCGGCGCTGATCGTCACACTCGGCGCCCTGTCGGTCGCCCTCGGCCTCGCGCAGGTCATCACCGGCGGTGTCGACATTCGCTCCGTGCCCGAAGCCCTCACCGACTTCAACACCTATATCAAGATTCTCGGTGTCCCCGCGCTCCCGTTCGTCGCGCTCATCACGGTGATCGTCGGCGGAATCGTCCTGCAGAAGACCAGGTTCGGCCGCTACACCTACGCCATCGGCTCCAACGAGCTGGGCGCCCGGCGTGTCGGGATCAGGGTGGACCGACACCTCATCATGATCTACGCCCTGTCCGGCCTGATGGCCGGATTCGGCGGGATGCTGTCGCTGTCCCAGTTCGGTACCACGACCATCGCCGGACAGTCGCTGACCAACCTCAACGTCATCGCCGCGGTCGTGATCGGTGGGACCTCCATCTTCGGTGGCGAGGGCTCCATCTTCGGCACCGTGGTCGGACTGTTCATCCCCGCGGTTCTGCAGGCCGGGTTCGTCATCATCGGCGTCGAGGCCTTCTGGCAGGGCGTCGCCGTCGGCACCGTCCTGGTCGCGGCTGTGTATGTGGACCAGTCGCGCCGCGCGGCGGCGCTGCGCGGATCCAAGTCCCGAAACCCCCTCACGGCCCTGTTCAAGACCAACAAGTAAGACGGAAGGATCCCCGATGAGACGCAGCATTTTTCAAGCCACTGCGGGGCTGATCATCCTCGCCCTGCCGGTGGCGGCCTGTTCCAGCTCCAAGCCCGAGAGCGCACCGTCCGGCGGTGGATCGGGGTCCGCGGCCGCCAATGCTCCCGTCGCGACCGGGGTGAACGCCCCGACCAAGGCGAACAAGAACTACAACCTCCAGTTCATCCAGGGTGTGTCCGGCGACGAGTTCTACATCACGATGCAGTGCGGCATCCAAGCCGAGGCCAAGAAGCTCGGGGTCTCGGTCACCACCCAGGGCCCACAGAAGTTCGACCCCACCTTGCAGAAGCCGATCCTCGACTCGGTGATGGCCGCCAAGCCGGACGCGCTGCTGATCGCACCCACAGACACGACCGCCCTACAGACGCCTCTACAGCAAGCTGCCCAGTCGACGAAGGTCGTACTGGTCGACACCACGACCAAAGACCCCAGCTACGCCACATCGGCGATCGCCTCCGACAACGAAGGGGGCGGCAAGGCCGCGTTCGAAGCGCTTCAAAAGCTCAACCCCAACGGCGGCAAGGTCATGGTCATGTCGACCGACCCCGGCGTCTCGACCGTCGACGCCCGAATCAAGGGATTCGAGGACGCCGTCAAGACCGATCCCAAGTTCACCTACCTGAACGTGCAGTACTCGCACGACGACCCGGCCACCGCGGCCAACCTGATCGGCTCAGCCCTGCAGAAGGACCCCGACATGGTCGGCGTCTTCGCCGCCAACCTGTTCAGCGCTGAGGGCACCGCGACCGGCATCAAGCAAGCCGGCAAGGGCAATCAGGTCAAGGTCGTCACCTTCGATGCCAGCCCCAACCAGGTCAAGGCCCTCAAGGACGGGACCGTGCAGGCACTGGTCGCCCAGGAGCCTGCCCTCATCGGCCAATACGGCGTTGACATGGCCGTCGCTGCCTTGGACGGCGGGAACGTCACGCCAAAGGTCCAGACCGGATTCACGATCATCACCAAGGACAACGTAGATGGCGACGGAGCCGCCGCCATCTACAAGTCCAGCTGCTGACCGCACAGAGCCCGGCCGGACAGTCCCACCGGTGGCCAGGCAGGCGTGCCGGGCCACCGGTGGTTTGACCGACATGACGTTGGAGAGTGATCGCGGACTCCGCCCGGGACTGATCCAGTGGTCGTCTCGTCGGTCCGCTGCCTCAACGTCGCGTACGGAGCGGTACCGCGGGCCCTCGGGCGACGGCCAACACCGCGCTTCCCCGCGATCGCAATAGACCTGTGAGGAGCGATGCCACGGCCGCGCTCAAGGGCGGCCAGGTGAAACCGAAGATCCGGACCGGCCTGCTCACCAAGAACAACATCAACGGCGACGGCGCGCAGTCCTGCCGATGGCGACCCCGTTGCCCTGCCGACGGCCTCGGCAGGGCACCGATCGTCGCGGCGGCCTGCCCGGAATGCTCGTCGGCCGCTCGCCTCGGCGGGCGCGGGCGGCGTAGGCGTGCGCTACGACGTCGCCGGCCCCAATGCGGTCAGTTGCCGGAGTTCGGCGAGCACGTCGTCGACGATCGAGACCAGCTCGCGGTCCTCGTTCTCACCTACCCATCGGGCGAACGCCACGCGGAAGATCGTCACGCCACACTCGGCGCTGAGCATCGCCGTCGGCTCCGACGTGCCGCGCTTCAGCAGCGCGGCGGCCATCGCTGCCGTCAGCCCCGAGAGCTTGAGCAGCTCGCGCTCCTGTAGGCCGGGATTCGCGTCGATGATCGTTTGACGCTGCCGGGCGAAGGGTCGGCGCTCAGCGGGGAACAGCTCCGTCGCCACGGCCCGCTCCGCCTCTAGGACGACCGCGAACGGCTCGGCCTCCGGCAACGCGGCGGCGATGCGGTCGACGAACATGCCCTCGAACTCATCTTGGCCTGCGAAGAGCACCTCACGTTTGTCGGCGAAGTACCGGAAGAAGGTGCGCTCGGTGAGGCCTGCGCGGCTCGCGATCTCGGCGACGGTGGTCCGCTCGAAGCCCTGCTCGGCAAAGAGCTCCAAGGTCGTTGCCTGCAGACGCTCGCGTGCGCCGGGCTGCCAACGGGGCATGTGTACAGCGTAGCGATGACATTGACTGACATCGAGGTGTAGGGTGATGTCAGTCCATGTAATCACAGGAGGTTGCGCACATGCGCGTGTTCGTCACCGGAGCGTCCGGGTGGATCGGCTCCGCCACCGTCGACGAGTTGCTCACCGCAGGTCACGACGTGCGCGGGCTCGCCCGCTCGGACGCATCCGCCACAGCCCTGGAGGCGAAGGGTGTCACCGTCGTGCGCGGTGACCTCGACGACCTCGACGCCCTCCGCAAGGGCGCCGCCGACGCCGATGGCGTGGTGCACCTCGCGAACAAGCACGACTGGAGCAACCCGGCGGTGTCGAACGCCGCCGAGCGCGCCGCGGTGGAGGCGATCGCCGAGACTCTCGTCGACACCCAGCGACCGTTCGTGTTCGCCTCCGGGCTCGCCGGACTCGCCCAAGGGCGCCCCAGCACCGAGGAGGACGCGTCGTCGTTCCACGGGCCCGACTCGCCGCGTGGCGGGAGCGAGAACCTCGCGCTCACCTACGTTGACCGCGGTGTGCGCGTCGTCAGCGCGCGGTTCGCCCCGACCGTGCACGGCGACCGTGATCACGGATTTGTCGCGTACATCGTCGCCGCGGCGCGCGACAAGGGCGTGTCCGGTTATGTCGGCGACGGCGCGAACCGGTGGTCGGCCGTGCATCGCTCGGACGCCGCCCGGCTCGTGCGGCTCGGGCTGGAGCAGGCGCCCGCGGGTTCGCGCCTCCACGCGGTCGCCGAAGCGGGCGTTCCGACGAAGGCGATCGCCGAGGCCATCGGGCGCGGCCTCGGCCTGCCGGTGACGTCGGTTGCGTCCGAGGATGCCGTGGACCACTTCGGGTACATCGGCTCGTTCTTCGCGATGGAGCTGTCGGCCACGAGCGGGCGTACCCGCGCGCTGCTCCGGTGGGAGCCGACGGGCCCCACCCTCATCGAGGACATCGACGCGGGGGCCTACTTCCACTGACCGCCCGGCACGGTGATGCGTCAGGCGAGCGGCGCGGAGACCGCGAGCGGGGGGCCGACAAAGCTGATCCCGCCCGCCCGGGCTGCCGCCTGCAGTGCCATGGCGTCGTGATGTCCGGCCGCGAGCCGGTCGTACTCGAGGAAGAAGTCCTCCACCCCCGACGGCCCGGTGATCACCAGCAGCCGCCCGGTCCCCGTGCCGATGTTCTGGAAGGTGTGCGGTGTGCCACGCGGGCCGAAGGCCAGGCCGCCCGTGGGCTGATGGACCATGGCGTCGCCCAGAAGGAACCGGAATTCGCCCTCGAGGACGTACCAGAGCTCGTGCTCGCGGCTGTGCACGTGCAGGCCGGGCCCTTCGCCGGGCTCCATGACGAGCTCGAGGGCCGTCAAAGTCCCGCCGGTGTCGGAGGTGCCGAGTTTGACGGCGCCGTGGCCGCGCGTCGGCAGGATGAAGGGCTGTCCGTCGCCGGGACCGACGGCGAGGGCGGCGGGTCCGTCGATCGTGGTGTGCTGTCGTCGCTCGGTCACGGTGTGGTCGCCCAGCCTTCCGATATAGTGGAGCTATATCCAATATCGTAAGGATGTGGCGAATGGTTGACGGTGTCAAGAGGCGCTACGACTCGTCCTTGCGCAGGGAGCAGGCGCGGGAGAACCGTCGTCGGATCTTGACGGCTGCCCAGGAGTTGTTCGTGGACAAGGGGTACGGCAGCACGACGATGCCGGAGATCGCGGCCGCCGCCGGGGTTGCCGTGGTGACGGTGTACTCAACCTTCGGCAACAAGATCATGCTGCTGCGTCGCGCCTGGGACGTCGCGGTTGGCGGGGACGAGCAAGACGTCCATCTCCTCGAACGGCCGGAGATGCGCGCCGTGTTCGACGAACCGGACCTCGCCCCTCGGTTCTTGCGCTTCGCCGCCGTCAATACGGCGATCATGCGACGGACGGCGCGGTTGCGGCTGACCGTGCAGGGGGCGGCCGGTACCGACCCGGCGGCGGCGGCCCTCCTGGCTGAGATCGACCAGGCACGGCTGGAGGCGATGGGAGTGCACGCCCGCCTGGCCGCGGCCACCGGACAGCTGGCCGTCTCGGTGGAGGAGTGTCGCGACGTCCTCTTCGCCATGACCGACGGCTCGCTGTGGCACAACCTCGTGGACGACCGGGGCTGGACCGACGAGCGCTACTCGGGGTGGCTCGGCCACCTCTGGGTGACACTGCTCATTGTGCTGCCGGGCCGGTCTGCCGATGCGTGATCTCCGGTTGTCGCGATCTTGATCGACGGTCCGGTTCATCCTTTCGGCCGCGGCTGGCATCGAGTTGCCGCTGGAGTCCACCGAGGATGATGTCGAGTCCCTCGTCGAGTTCGGCGGCGCCGTCGTAGGAGGCGAGCACGGTGGCAAGCGAACGCAGTCGCGGGAACTCTCGCACCGGTAGCCGGTAGAGGCCGAGCCGGAGCAGGGCGTCGGTTTCGTCCGGGTTCTGTACGCGCTCCTGCAGCTCGTTGAGCACATGCCCCTGGAGGAGGCCCATGTAGAGGCGGTAGGCGTGCAGGGCGCCGTCAGGATCGAAGCCCGCCCTGATCAGAAGCTCCAGCAGGGCCTCCAGCGGGCGGAGGGTGCCGAGCGGGCGCAGCCCCAGCGGTGTGGAGAGGGGCCGGGTGACCAACAGCGGCACAACGTGCGGGTGCCGCAAAGCCAGCCCGCGGTAGAGGTGCGCCGTCGCCCGCAGGACCTCGGGCCACGCCTCCGGCGGGGAAGCCGTCGGAACCTCCAACTCGCCCAGAACGAGTTCGACGATCCCGTCGAGCAGCTCGTCCTTGCTCGCCGCGAAGCGGTAGAGACGCATCGGGTCGCGGTCGAGCGCGCGGCCCAGTCGGCGCATCGACAGGGCCTCCACACCGTGCTCGTCGATCAGCCGCAAGGCGGTGAGCAGCACGTCGTGCCGGGTCAGGCGGCGACGGACGTCGCCCTGCGCATGATCGCTCCGTCGGGTGTCCGACCCCACCGCCTGATCCCTCCATCCCCGGCCTGCTCCTCGAGCGCCGCACGTTGCCCGCCCCGAGCGATATGGCGTAGGGTCTACAGCGTAGCGGTACGGCGGATCAATCGATTCCATCCGGCGCGCGGGCCCAGTGGCCTACAGATGAAGGGACTGCGCCGTGATCTTTGGCACCGTCACGTGGTTCGACCCCCAGCGGAGGTTTGGGGGCATCGTCATGGACGGCGTCGACCGCGAAGTTTCCGTGCGGTCGGCCGAGATCGACGGCGGTGGCGCGCAGAGCCTGCGGCCCCGCGATCGCGTCCGCCGCACGGTGCTCGACGGCCCTGCGGGTGCCCGCGCCGTCCGTGTGTGGACGCCCTGACCCGCCGGCCAGCGCCCACCAACCGTCCACATTTCGCACGACCTCGATAAAAGGAGCGCCGCCATGGCACAGGGAACCGTCAAGTGGTTCAACAGCGAGAAGGGCTACGGGTTCATCTCGCAGGAGGCAGGTCCCGACCTGTTCGTCCACCATTCCGAGATCGACGCCGCCGGTTTCCGCAGCCTCGATGAGGGGCAGCGGGTCGAGTTCGAACTCGGCCAAGGTCAGAAGGGTCCGCAGGCCACCGCGGTTCGCGTCATCTGATCCCGCGACGCGTCGTCATGGAAAGCCGACCAGACTTCATCGACACCTTCGCCTCGATCGATCGTGCGCGCTTGAGCCGGATGGACAAGGTCGCGTGGTCGACGCAGCTCGACGCCCGTGAGGTGGTCCGACACTACGTAGAGGCGTTGTGGCAGGACGTGGAACGGTCAGGCGAGAATCCGGAGATCGGGGAGAAGTACCAGGCGCTCGCGATTGTGCGTGATCTCGTCCGTTCCCTCACCATCGTGGCCTTCGATGTGACTCACGACGGTGCGGTCGTCCGGAACGAACCGGGCGGATGAGCCTCGTTCTTTCCGCCGCCGAGGAACGCCGGTCGACGCGACGTCCGGCCGTCAGCGGTGAGACCGCAGATGTCGATTCCGTGCGCGGATACCTGCGCAGGATCGGTCGCACCAAGCTGCTGACCGCGCAGGAAGAGGTCACGCTCGCGATCAGCATCGAGGTGGGCGTGTTCGCGGCCGAGCGGCTGCGCCGGTGGGTTGACGGCGAGGAGCAAGTCACCGCGGAAATGCGGCGCGACCTGCGTCAGATCGTGCGCACGGGCAGTGCCGCGCGCTGCGCCTTGATCGAGGCAAATCTCCGGCTCGTGGTCTCGATCGCCAAACGCTACACCGGACGTGGACTGACGTTCCTCGACCTCGTGCAAGAGGGCAACATCGGTCTCATCCGGGCTGTCGAGAAATTCGACTACGCCAAGGGCTACAAGTTTTCCACCTATGCCACGTGGTGGATTCGGCAGGCGGTCGGCCGCGCGTTGGCCGACCAGGCCAGGGTGGTGCGGATACCCGTGCACGTCATCGAGCAGCTCAACCAGCTCGGCCGCACCCGGCGCGAATACCTCCGCGACCACGGCCGTGAGCCCACGGCGGAGGAACTCGCCACGCTGCTGGGCGTCTCACCGGGACGCGTATGGGAGCTGCAACGAGTCGCCCGCGACCCGGTATCGCTTGATCAGCACGTGAGCGAGGACGGCGATGCGACGCTGGGCGACCTCATCCCCGACGCACACGCGGCCAACGCCTTCGACGCGGTGGCGGCGACGCTCCTTCATGACCAGATCCATCAGATGCTCAGCGGCCTCACGGCCCGGGAAGCCGGGATCGTCCGGCTACGGTTCGGCCTGAACGACGGCCGCCAGCGCACCCTCGACGAGATCGGCCAGGTCTACGGCGTCACCCGCGAACGGATTCGCCAGATCGAACAGAGGGTGATGACGAAGCTGCGCCACCCCGCCCGCGCCCGCCTCCTGCGCGATTACCTCGACCCACCGTGACGCCGCACCACCTGCGCCGTGCCTGCGCCAGCGCGATGAGCGGTCCATGTGTGGCGGACAGTCTCGGTGACTGAACCCCGGTCGTTACCGGTAGCAGTACGAGTCGGATGAGGCATCGCCTCCCTGCAACCGGATCTGATGCACGCGCAGGCCGCGGAATTGATCCCCGTGGGGGAAGAAGGTCTCGTCGACCCTCAGTCCGCCGGTGGGGTCGGCGTCCAGCTTGACCATCCAGGCGCCGACGCCGTCCGGGTAGATTGGTCGTCCCACGCGCCGTAGAGCGAGTTGGTGAAGTAGACGCGTCGGCCGTCGCGGCTGACCTCGACCATCTGTGGTCCGCCTGCGAGTGCCATGTGCGGGCGGGCCGGGTGCGGGGCGCGGTCGACGATTCCGCCAATTCGCACCGACCCCGACTCGCGCGGGTGCGGCCGGTCGGACACGTCGTATTTCTTGAGCTCCCCAGTGCCCCAGCAGGAGACGTAGAGGAACCGGTCGTCCACGGATAGGTCGATGTCGGAGATCGGCGGCGGCACGGCCGCGAACGGCTTCAGCGCGGGTGGCAGCCGGTCGGGGCAGCGGGCCGACGCCCAGGGCGCCGGGGCGGTTGTGGTCGGCCACCGGTGGGTGGCCCGCAGCCACGGCGGCGTCGAGGAAGGCCCGCGGCCACGGTTCGAGCGCGTCGCGGGGCGTCCGGGCGACCGGTATCGGGCCGTCCCCGCCGTGCCACTCGTCGCCGCCGCCGTCGGACTCGACCGCCCGGAAGGACGGCAACAACTCGGTGAACGACCATCCGTCGTTGCCGGCGGCGGCCCAGGCGTCGTAGTCGGCAGGCCAGCCGCGCACGAAGAACGTCCCGTTGGTCGCCGAGCAGCCGCCGACCAGCCGGGCCCGGGGAAGCGGGATCGGGCCCCGTTCCCCGTCGGGCTGGGCGGTGAAGCCCCAGTCGTGGCCGAGCGTCGGTTGGGACGCGTCGGAGACGTCGGAGACGTCGGCAGGCAGGTCGGCCGCCGACGGGTGGTCCGGGCCCGCCTCCAACAGCAGGACCCGGCGACCCGCGGCGCTGAGGCGAGCGGCCAGCACGCAGCCGGCCGACCCGGCCCCCACCACGATGAGGTCGAAGGCCATCCTCAACCACTCCTCTCTTCGCCGGGTTCTCCGGCGCGGTCCGGCCGGCTGCCCCCGCACCAGGTTGCGCACAGCGCGTCGGCGACCGTCCCGACGAGGGTCTCGTGTTCTGCTCGACGGGCCCGCGGATGCGGGTGGCCGCCAGCTGGGCTGAGCTAGCCGCCCAGGCGCACAGGCAGTTCGGAGAGCCCCCGCAACACCAGCCCGTCGCCGTGACCCCAGCGCAGCTGTGCCGGGTCGACGGCCAACCGCATGGCCGGGAACCGCGCGTGCAGTGCGCCGAGCGCGATGCGCCCTTCCAACCGGGCCAACGGCGCGCCGAGGCAGTGGTGAACGCCGTGCCCGAGGGCGAGGTGACCACCCTCGGCGCGGTGGATGTCGAACGACTCCGCGTTGCGGTAGCGGGCCGGGTCCCGGTTCGCCGCCGCCAGCGACACGATCACCTGGGCGTATGCGGGGATCACGACGTCGCCGATCCGGATGTCCTCGGTGGCGTAGCGGAACGTCGAGTGCTGGCCCGGCGGGTCCCACCGCATGGCCTCCTCGACGGCGCGCGGCACGAGGTCGGGATCGGCGACCAGGGCGTCACGTTGCGCGGGATGCCGTAGCAGCGCCACGGTCGCGTTGCCGATCAGGCTGGTGGTGGTGTCGTGCCCGGCCACGATCAGCTGGAAGATCGTGGACATCGCCTCTTGCCGGGTGAGGGTGTCGCCTGCGGCGACGAGGTCGGTCACCAGGTCCGCACCGGGTTCGGCGCGCTTGAGGTCGAGCAGCGCGCCCAGGTAGTCGACGATCGAGTCCGACGCCGCCACCGCCTGGGCAGGCGGCGGCCAGGAGTGCGGGGCGAGCAGGGTGCGGAACCACCGGCCGAGGTCGGCCCGGTCCGGTTCCGGGATCCCGAGCAGTTCGCTCACCACCGTGAACGGCATCGGGAACGCGTAGTCCGCCACCAGGTCGACGACCTCTTCACTGCGCGCCGCCAGGCCGTCGAGCAGCTGCGTCACGATGGCGCGTACCCGGTCCTCCAGCCCGTCGACCCGTCGCCTGCCGAACGCAGGAGCCGTGAGCCGTCGCAGCCGGGTGTGGTCGGGCGGGTCGACGGCGAGCATGTGCCGGGCCAGCGCGGGACCGGGCAGGCCCTCGGCCACCGTCTCGCCGCTGCGGGCCAGCGCGGCGTGCATGTCCTTGGACAGCCGCGGGTCGTTCAGCGCCGCCTTCGCCTCGGCGTAGCCCACGACCAGCCACGCCCGGTGCCCGTCGGCCAGGCGCACCGGGTGTACCGGGCCTGCGGCACGCACCTGTGCGAACAGCGGGAACGGGTCGTCGCGGTCGTGGTCACCCCACGCGTCGAGCGCCGGATGCCGCAGTGACGTACTCATTGGATACCTCTCGTAAGCCGGAACACAGCAGATCGATGACCGCCAGCCGCTCGTCGACGAGCGTGCAGACCGCGGTCTGGGTGACCACTCGGCGAGTCGCCCCCCGGGTGACGTGCAGGCGGTAGTGGATCAACAGGCGGTCGCCGACCGCCTCGCCCGCCGACTCCACGAGCTGCACGGTGTCGAAGTCGGCGAACCAACCGTGGAAGCAGGCGACGACCTCCCCGCGGCCGTGCACCTGTATCGGGCCACCGGGCAGCAGGGCGCGCAGCCGCGCAGTCGCGGTCAGCATTGCGGCCAGCCGCGGGAAGTCGCGGCTGGCAACGGTCGCGGCGACGGCGGCAGCGACGGGATGGTTCTCCATGACGGTTCCTCTCAGCTCGCCCGCCGAGCGGCGAGCGAGTCCAAGTAGCGGACGAGGTGCTTGGCGAGGTCGCGGGCGTCCGCGGCGGCGCCGTCGATCAGGGTCGATCTGCGCCGGCGCAGGACCGGCAGGCCCATCAGGTACAGCCCTGGCGCGGCAGTGACCCCCCCGTCGTGCACGACCCGGCCCTTCCGGTCGAACACCCCGGCGTCGAGGAAGGACAGGTCCGGGCGGAAGCCGGTCGCCCAGACGACTGTCTCGATCCCGCCGGCACCGAGTCGCGCCGCGAGCGTGGGAGGGTTCGGCACCTCGGTCGGCGTGAACCGCTGCGGCGGCTCGGCCTCGACGCCCGCTCGGTCGGCCCAGGCGTCGAGGGTGTCCAGCAGCCGGCCCAGCTTGAGGTCGGCCAGCGCGGTCACGTTAGCGAGTGACCCGGCAAACTGCGCCGACCCGTCTCGGACGCCCGCGAACCGCCCGACCAGCACCACCCCGAGCCGGCGCAGCGCGGTGAGGTCGAGCGTGCGCGGCGCGCCGACCAGCTGCATCGACGGCAGGGCGCGCGCCCGCGCCAGGTCCGGAATCGTGTCCCAGCGCTCGTCGAGCAGGCCCGACGCGTCCATCCACCACAGGATGTCGCGGCACCGGTAGGTGCGCGGCATCCGCACGTGCTCGCCGACGGCCAGCGTCACCGGCCGCCCGGACAGGGCGAGCTCCTCGGCGATCTGGACGCCGCTCGCCGAGGCGCCGACGACCAGCACGCCACCGTCGGGGAGCCGGCCGGGGTTGCGGTAGTCCGCGCAGCTCACGGAGGTGATCCCGGGGGGAAGCGGCACAGCCGGGCGGGCCGGCACGGCGGTCGCGCCGGTCGCCACCACGACGGTCCGCGCGAGCCAGGTGCCCCGGTCGGTGCCCACGAGGTAGTCCTGCCCGTGGGGCCGGACCGATGCGACCGTCGTGCCGGTCAGCACCGGTGCCGGCCCCGCGTAGTCTGCGAGCAGCCGGACGAGCTCGGGTACGCCGAGGTAGCCGTCCGGGTCGGCGCCGGCGTAGGCGTGGGCCGGCAGCCGGGTCATCCAGTTCGGGGTGAGCAGGCGCAGCGAGTCCCACCGCTGGGTCCGCCACGAGTGCGCCACCTCGCCGCGTTCGAGGACGACGTGGTCGATCGAGCGTTCGGTGAGGCGGCGGCTCATGGCCAGCCCGCAGTGGCCGGCCCCGACCACCACCGTGGTCGTGTGCCGCACGGTCAGCTCACGGTGACCGTGATCGCGGTCGGGTTGGTCAGGATGTCGTAGACCGCCGACCGCTTCTGCGACTGCGCGATCAACGCCTCGATCTCCGCGGGCGCCGCGTCGGCGTCGATCGAGTAGTCGACGCGCACGCCGCCGAAGCCGTTGCGCACATCCGGATCCACGCCGAGGATGCCTTGCAGGTCCATTTCCGCGGCGACCGTGGCCCGTACCGAACGCAGCTGGATCCCCCGCTGCTGGGCGACGGCGGCAATGCCCGCTGTAAGGCAGCCGCCCAGGGCGACCAACACGTACTCCGTCGGCGTGATCCCGTTGTCCTCGGCGGCGAACTGGAGCGGGTGGTCGATGTCGAAGGCGAACCTCCTCGAGTGCCGTTGCTCCTCACCGAAGCCGGAGAACGTCTCGACCTCGGCCTCGCTGTGCGTGCCGTTGACCCAGGCCACGCTCGAGCGCCACTGGAACCGGGCCATCTCGGGTGTGTCGGTGAACATCGCCCGCGCCCCGAGCAGGGCCTCGACGTTCACCCCGTTGTCTACGACGGATGTGGTCATGATGTGCGCTCCTCCTGAGGACGGGTTGGATGCCGGGAACGGTGCCGAGACACCGTCAACGCACCGTCAACGCAGCGTCAGGTGCGACGACGGCAAGGCCGGGTTGGGTGCAGCGGGCCGCGGTCTCGTCCACCTCGAACCGGCGCAGCGCGAGGTCGGTGAAGTGCGGGTAGGACCCGAGGGTGCGGAAGGGCGCGGACCCGAGGTACATGCCGCGAGCGGTCTACTCGCCTTTGTTGAGCCAGGACCCGATGTCGCGGTTGGACCGGCCGTCGGCGTGCAGCTGCGTCTCAGCCACCGTCACAGCAGACGCCGAAGGCGGATGCGCGTGTCGCGGACGTCCGGATACCGTCGGGGACGTGCTGCGGGTGCAGCTTCTCGGGGACATCACGGCGTTCCGCGACGGCCAGCCGGTGCCGCTGTCGGCGCCGCATCGGCGGCTGCTCGCGTTCCTCGCTCTGCACCCCGGGCCGCAAGGGCGCGATGCGTTGGCCGCCCGGTTCTGGCCCGACGTGCCGGATCCGCGGGCCAACCTGCGCACCGCGGTGTGGGTGTTGCGCCGGTCGTTGGGCGACGACGCGGTGGTCGCCACTCGCACGAGTGTCGCGCTGGGCCCGGTCACCCGCGACCTCGACGAGACCGAGGCTCTCGAGCGCGACGAGCCGCGCCAGCCGTGCGCGGGCATCGACGACGACTGGGCCGAAGCGGCGCGGGCCGAGCACCTGCGCCGGCGGACTGCCCGGCTCGACGGCCTCGCGGCGGCCACGGACGACCCGGCTGAGGCCGCTCGCTGGTCGGCCCGCCGCTGTGGGCTGACCCCGCTGGATGAGCCTGCGCACCGTGCCCTTGTCGAGCGCCTCGTGGCCGCGGGTGACCGGGCTGGCGCGCTCGCTGTAGGCCGCGAGCTCGCCGAGCGGCTGCGCGCCGAGCTGGGCGTCGACCCGGCCCCGGCCACCCGGGCGCTACTGGCCCGGCTGCGCCGTCCGGCGGCTGTGGGCAGCGCTCCGGCGGGGGGCGCGGCACCGATGTTCGGCCGCGCAACCGAGCTGTCCGCGCTCACCGCGGCCTGGACCGCGGCGCGAGACGGGCGAGGCCGGGTCGTGCTCGTCACCGGCGAGGCGGGCATCGGCAAGACCCGGCTTGTCGCTGAGCTGGCACGGCGCGCCGACAACGCCGGCGCGCGGGTCGCAGTCGGCGCAGGCGTCGATGTCGGAGGCGAGGCACCGCTGGCCGTCTGGCAGGAACTGGCGCGTGCGCTGGTGGCGATCGTCCCACCACCGCCGCAGCGGGCCGGATGGCCCGCCGAGCTCGGCCGCCTCGCTCCCGACCTCGCGGGCGCGCTGGACTGCCGCACCGTGCCACCCGTCGTCGCGTCGCCGGAGCTGGAGCGGCTGCGGCTGTTCGACGCGGTGCTGCGGCTGGTCGAGTGGGCGGCGGCGGGGCGTCCGGTGCTGCTCGTCGCCGAGGACGTGCACCGGGCCGACCGGGCCAGCCTCGCCCTCTGCGCCCACATCGGCAGGCGCCTCGCGGCGCTGCCGGTGCTGTTCGTACTCACCCGGCGCGACCGCCCGGCCCGCCCGGACGCCGACGCGCTGCTCGCCGACCTCGCCGGTCGTGGGCTCGACGTCACCGAGATCGAGCCGGGCCCGCTGCGGCGGGCCGAGGTGGCGGAGGTCGTCCGCAGCGTCGCGACGCTGCCGGACGCCATGATCTCGCAGGTGGTCGCGGCGGCGGACGGCAACCCGCTGCTCGCCGTCGAGAGCGCCCGGGCCGTGGCCGCCGGAAGCAGCGCGCCACCGCCGAGCCTGCGGGCCGTCGTGCGGGCAGCACTCGGCCCGCTCCCCGAGCCGGCACGGGCGCTGGCGGAAGCGATCGCGGCGGCGGGGCGCGGGCTCGCTGCTCCTGAGGTCGCTGCGTTGCCGGCCACCGATGAGGCGGAACGCCAGGTGCTCGACACCGGCCTCACCCGCCGGGTCCGCGGCGGGCTGGCGTACCGACACGCCCTGCTCGCCGAGGCTGCGCGGGCCGACCTGCGTGATCCGGAGCGCAGGCACCTGGCCGTCGCGCTGGCCGTCGAGGCGGCCGCGGAGGGCGGGGACGCGCGCGCCGCCGAGGTGGCGCGGCATCTCCAGCAAGCAGGCCGCGACGACCTGGCGGCGCCCCGCTGGCAGCGGGCCGCGCGACACGCCCGCTCGCTGGGCGCGCTGCCGGAGGCCGCCGCGTTCTGGACCGAGGCGCTGCGCTGCGACCCGGACGACGCCGTGGCCCGCCTGGAGCTCGCCGAAGTGCACGCCTGGTCCGGACGGACCCTGGACTTCGAGCGGGAGTGGGCGAGCGCGCTGGCCCGGCTCGCATCCGCCGACCAGGCCGCAGCGTGGTGCCGTCGCGGGTTGCTCTTCCGGACCGTCGCCTGCAACCCGGCCGAGTCCTTCGCCGCCTACCGCCGGGCCGAGGAGTTCGCCCGGGACGCGCCCGCCGCGCTGCGGGTCGAGGTCCTGCTCGGCCTTGCCTGGACGGAGGCGTCGGCCGGCGACCCCGCCCTCACCGCGCCCCTCCTCGCCCAGGCCGAGGCGTTGGCTCCGGCGCCGAACGACGTCACCGTCGCGGAGATGGAGAACGCGCGGCTGATGGCGATCATTCGGCTCGGCCGGTTCGCCGAGTGCGAGGCGGTGGCGCAGCGCGCCGGGCGCGCGATCGAGCGCCTGCTGCGGCCCGACCTCGCCTACCCCGTCTGGATCAACGCGGCGAGCGCACTCGCCTGCGCAGGCGACCTGGCCGCCGCGCTCCGCTGCGCCGATCGCGGCATCGCCGCGACCAGGAGCGCCCCCGTGGTGGCGCTGCCGTGCCTGGCCGCGCGGGCGCACCTGCTGGCCCGGCTCAGTCGCCACGACGAGGCCGCGGGCACCGTCGCGGAGCTGCTGGCCACGGCGGAGCGGCTCGACTCGGCGCCGATGCTGGCCACGGCACGACACGACGCCGGGCTCGTCGCGCTGGCCGGCGGGCGGCACTGCGAGGCGGCGAAGCTGCTCGTGGCCGCGCTGGACGCCGACGCCGCGGTGAGCCGCCCGGCGGCCCGGCTGGCTCTCGCGGAGGCGCTCGCGCTCGATGGTGCCGCGGCGGACGCGGGCGCCGAGCTGCGCCGCGCCGTATTGGAGCCCGTCGGACCGGGAGACCAGGCGTGGGCGCTCGTGCCGCGGATGGCCCGTGTGCAGGGCCTCGTGGCTCGGGCCCGCGGCGACGCGGACGAGGCGCGGCGCCGGCTCGCCGAGTCGGCCGGGGGCTGGCGGCGCCGCGGCGGTGCCACCAGCCGGCAGGTGGGGGAGGAGTACATGG
Source organism: uncultured Actinomycetota bacterium (assembly GCA_963739465.1). Lineage (GTDB taxonomy): Bacteria > Actinomycetota > Actinomycetes > Mycobacteriales > Pseudonocardiaceae > Pseudonocardia. Next base: position 20,861 of record CAVUAS010000012.1, on the reverse strand, counting down.
CTAGCCTGGTCGACCTGGGCCGGCCGCCCGTCGTCGGGCTGGTGGAGCCCGACCGGGAGCTGGCCCGGGTCACGGCCGAGCTGGCCGAGCTGGAGGAGGCAGGATGCCCGAGTTCACGCTGACCGCGAGGGCCGCCGCGCCGGTCGAGGAGGTGTGGAAGCTGCTGTTCGACCCGAGCCGCTTCCCCGAGTGGTGGGCGGGCATCGAGACCGTGCAGGTGAAGTCGCCGGATTCCTACACCATCTGGTACGACAGCGATCCGCAGTTCCCCATGCCACAGCAGCTGCGCACCGACGCCCGCGCCGGGCGGGTGACGATGTCATGCCAGGTCAGCGACATCGACTTCAGCTGGCAGCTCGCCGAGGCCCCGGACGGCACGGAGATCACGGCCCGGGCGACGGTGCCGCCGCACGAGGGCGGGCGCCTGGCCTACGTACGGGAGCTGGTCAGCGCGTCGCTGAGCGCGCTGACCGCACTCGCGGAGGCGGACCCAGATGGCGCTGGTCCGCTTCGCGGGTAACGTTCGCAGGTCACAGGCAAGGCCGACTTCTGGAACCCTACAGGTTCCTTCACGACCGGGCGCAGGCGTTCGACCGGCGCGAGTTCGCCGAGTTTCGCCGAGACCGATCCTCGCCGGGGCGCCCATTCCGGGTGGCCAGCGCGTCGGTGCGACACCGGCCTAACCCGGTTCACTTGTGTAACTCCTCGCAGGACGGCTGCGGTGATAGCGCCAGCCAGTGGCGAGCGAAGAACCTAACTCCACGGGATCGAGCTAACTGCGAGAAGCCCGGCCTGCGGCCTGTCCGTATTCCCCTCCAGGCATCGAGATGTGACGGGTGTCAGAGCAACCCGTCACACCCGTCACAACCCGCGTTTGCGCTGCTCAGCGGCCCGTGAATCCGTCACACACGCTGCGACGGGTTCCACGACCGTGTGACGGCTTCTGTGACGGGTTCCGGCGCCGCCACCCGGGCCCGTCGGCCGCGCGAGGCCAGGACTTCACCCGCGTCGGTCAGCAGGCTGACGGCCCGATGCGCGGTGGAGATCGCGACCCCGTAGCGCCGGGCGAGGTCCTTCTCCGGCGGCAGCGGATCGCCGTCCCTCAGGGCCCCGCAGCGGATGGCGGCGCGAAGATCGTCCGCGATGCGCTGATACGGGCTGGGTGTGGCCGAGTCGGCGTCGCGAGCCGGAAGCAGGAGCGGCGCGTCCGCGTGCCCCGCCGGTAGCTCCGGAAGCCGGGCGGTCAGCGCTTGCGCCGCGCGTTGGTCCGCCTCGGACACCCAGGCGCTGTAGACCCGCAGGGTCGTCGCGCCGCCCCCGCCGTGCCCAAGCCGACCGGCGACCGTGCGCACGTCGACGCCAGCCGCGATGAGCTCGGTCGCCGAGTAGTGCCGCAGCTGGTGCAAGTGCATGCTCCAGCCGAGTCGCGCACACATCCGGGCAAACCGTTGCGTGGCCGAGTCCGGCTTGGGCCACGTCCGACCGTCGGGGTCGGGGGAGAAGACGAACCCGTCGTCCACCAGCTCGATCCCAAGTTGGTCGGCCTGCTCTGCGCGGTGTTGCAAGTAGGCACGCAGCAGGGTGAGTGTCTGCGGGTCGAGGACGATCCGGCGCCGTTGATGGGTCTTGGTGTCCTTCTCCCAGGTCCGGCCGCTGGTCTGGGCGATGCTGGCGCGGATCTCCAGCACACCGGCCGCGAAGTCGATCCGGTTCCAACGCAGCGCACAAGTACCATTACGTGACACTAGCTGTGATCCTTTCGCTGGTCACCGTGCTGGTCCAGAAGCGACAGCAGCAACGAGACGCGTACCGCCAGATCTACGACGTCTTCGTCCGCGCACGCACACGGCGAAGCTCGCGCAGCCGCGCCCGGAGCGGGGTGGCCTGCATACCCTTGAGGGTAGGGGGTGGTCGATCCAACGGATAGTGACCTCGACGTCGACTTGGCGAACTGTAGAGGGATGGGGCCATCAACGAGCGCACTGATGCGCGGGGAGAAGCGCGGCGGCCTCTGGCCTGCCGTTCCGAGAACCTGGACCATCAGAACCAAAATCCCATCAGATCCGTTTATAGATGTCTCGTAGAGTCGGTAACCAGCGGGTCGATGTGTCGAGCAAGGAGCCACCGGACGTGGTGGGCCAGGTCCGTTGCTGTCACGACCTGCTGTCACCGCTCACCACGTCCGGTCCTCGCGGGCAGGCAACACTCGCTTTCAAGATGTCGGGTCACGGCTGGGCCGCTCGGCGCGCGTGAGGTTGTCGCTGCTGTGCAGCGGAGATGATGGGCTCGGGCTCGGCCCACCGTCCAGCCCGTTGCTACACGATGACCGGCTACAGGCGCTCGAACAGCCACCACAGGTCCTCCCACGGCTCCCAGTCGGTGTGGCGGCTGCGGACGATCGCGGCACCCTTGCGCATGTCCAGCAGGGGGCGCCGCCAAACCTTGACGACCAAGCGACGGGGGACGATCCGGTGCCGGGTGTAGGTCGCCAGCGCGTCGAATACGCCGAGGGTGCGGTAGATGCGGAAGAAATCCGGTGAGTCCTGCGCGGGAATCTCGATCTTTTCGTTCCCGATGTCGACGAGCGTCCAGCGGCCGCGGTGCAGGTCCGGGGACATCATAGATTAGCTACGCGCGCTATGCAATAATTCCGCTGTGGAGTTGTCTGAGGAGCAGCGGGCATCGCTCAATGCTATGATCCAGCAAGTTGGCTACGATGGTTCGGTCTCCGCTCGTGCCCGGATGGTGTTGTGGCGGGCCGACGGGTTGTCGGTGACGGAGATCATTGAGTTGTCGGGAGCGTCAAAGCCGACGGTATACAAATGGCTGGACCGATACGAACAGTTCGGAGTCGATGGCTTGACGGATCTGCCGCGCCCGGGGAAGCCGCGAGCGGTGCCCGATAGTGTGCGGGCTCGCATTGTCGCGTTGACGCGGTGCACGCCACCGGCCGAGACGGGACTGAGTCACTGGTCGAGTCGCGAGATGGCGACGTACTTGAAACGGGCAGAGAACATCTCGGTGTCGCACAACTTCATCGCGCAGGTGTGGCGGGACCACGCTTTGCAGCCGCAGCGTCAAGGCACCTTCAAACTGTCGAACGATCCGGACTTCGAGGCCAAGGTGGCCGATGTGGTCGGGCTCTATCTGGATCCCCCTACGGCTGCAGTCGTCCTGTCCATCGACGAGAAGACGCAGGTCCAGGCCCTGGATCGAACGCAGCCGATGTTACCGATCAACGTCGGGAAGACCGAGAAGCGCACCCATGACTACGTCCGGCATGGCACCACGAACCTGTTTGCCGCGCTGGACACGATAACCGGAGAGGTGCTCGGGGAGTGCTACCAGCGGAGGCGCACCACGGAGTTCCTCAAGTTTATGGACCAGGTTGTCGCGCGCTACGGTGACCGCGAGATCCACGTCGTCCTGGACAACCTGTCGACCCACAAAGGCAACGACGTGGACGCCTGGCTCACCAAGCACACCAATGTCACCTTTCACTTCACGCCGACCGGCAGTTCCTGGTTGAACCAGGTGGAAATCTGGTTCAACATCATCACCAGGCAGGCGATCCGGCGCGGCACCTTCACCTCACTTCGTGTACTCATCAAGACTATCAACTCCTACATCGAGAACTGGAACCGCGACGCGAAACCCTTCGAATGGACAGCGACTCCCGGCGAGATCATCGCCAGTGTTCGCATCCTCCACCGCGACTTCAAGAAGCTGTTGGCCAACAACGCCAAGTAACGAGAAACCATTACGCGACACTAGCGTCGCGATCACGATGCCGATGAGGTCCTTGGTCTGCGTGAACCAGTCCATCCCAGCGACCCTAACTCGTGCGGGGGCAACCGGTGATCGGGTGCGCGTCGCCCCGCCCGATCCGCGCCGTCGTCGCGGGAAAAGACCGCCGCTCGCGGCCTTCTGCATCGCGGCCTGTAAGCCGGACAGAGGCTCGATCGTGGGCTCGTGCCGGGCTGCGGCCCCGACCGGGGGTCCAAACATCCCGCCGCGACGCCCGCGCTGCTCAACCGAGGGCGTTGGCCGCGGTGCAGGCGCCGCAGAGCCGAGCTCCGCGTCCAGCAACCTGGCCCGGCGAGGGGGCGTCCGACAGCGAGCAAGGCGCTACTACCGCATGGGCAAACAGGTGCGCAGCGGCACTCCTAGGTACCGTAACTTCTACCGCACGACCTTGAACGACAACTGAGTCGACCGAAGGAGACACCTTGACTGAGCCGCTCCTTGATTTAGAGATCCTCGATGAGGCGACACTCGTCGAAGTTCCCATGAAGCCTGTCCGGTTAATCGTCACGGATATCGAGGGCTGCGTTAACCGGGACGAGCGTAGCTACGATCACGATGCGCTGGCGTGGCTCCGCAGAGCCAGCAAGGCCGCCTCAACTTCTAACGCCATTCCCCACCTGGCGCTTTGCACCGGACGTCAAGCGGCATTTGCTGAAGCCGTTACTAGAATGGTGGACACCGATCTGCCTGCCATATTTGAAAATGGCTGTGGACTATTTCACATCGCGCGTGATTCATGGCCCCGACATGAGTTCGCCCTGACTCTCATGACTCGCCGTGACGAGATCGAGCGAATTCGAGCAGCGTGCGGTGGTGTCGTCGATGAGACGAAAGCCGTGCAATCTATCGGCAAAGAAATTCTCTGGACGCTCCATCCCGTCGGAGGCATGACCGTCCAAGAGTTGCGGGGCAAAGTTGAAGCAGCGCTCGCGTCGGTAAATGTATCAGCATCCGTAGCCAACTCGGCATCTGCCGTCGACATCGCGCCCCATGGTGTAGACAAAGGAACCGGGCTGCAATGGCTTGTGTCAACGGTGCAGGCCGATCTACACGTGTCGATGGGAACTGTTGCCGCCGTCGGCGATAGCCGAGGCGACATCCCGGCTTTAACGACGGCCGCCTTCTCAGCCGCGCCGGCAAATTGTTCCGAGGAAGTGCGAGTAGTGGCAAATTATGTCTCGCTCGAAGAAGGTGGACGAGGCCTTGTTGACATCTACCGCCATTGCATCGAAAGAAACCTGAAAGAAAGCGGAAAGTGACGTTTGGGCTCGATATTGCCGCACTGATCGGAGACATTCTGGTCGCGATCAGCTTGATCGTCACAGCTCGTACCTTCCGATTGCTTTCACGAGAGGTCGACTTTGCCGCAAGAAGTGCTCAGGTTGCGGCAGCGCACGAGCTGCTCTTAGAAATCGGCGAACCAGAGGTCCGCCGAGTTCGCCATAAGGTGCTAACAGGACAGTACCCCCCGAATATCGATGACCTCAGCGAGACGGACCGGGCCGAGCTCATGCGGCTTGCCGTTGCATATGATAGGGTCGGGCTGTATGTGAAGGCGGGCCTTGACCGCTCGGTCGTCATGGATTTCCACGGTGATGACGTTCTGGAAATTTGGGAGGTCCTTAAGCCACTCATCGACGATATTCGGGTCCGGAGGCCGAGGTATTGTCGTAATTTCGAAGGGCTCATTAACGAGTAGGACAGCAACAATATCTCCGGCAGGCCAGAGCGGGGCGTGATGTGGACGCGATACGTGGTGTAGCAGCGGATTTGTCGGAGCTTCTAAGTCGACTCGGCTTTGCATTGGTTGAGGGCCTCTCGCTCGGTTGGGCGATCGACCGGCTCCGCGCTCTGCCGCTCGTTCGGCCAGCTCGAACCGGGCCCGTAACTCCCCGCATGCCGGGGCAGCCACAGCGCGGCATCCCCGCGATCCAGGCCGCACTTGGCGGCAGCGGGCGGTGTCGACCCGGGACCCCGATCCCGGCTACCCGGCGAGCTCGGCACCGCCGCCCGACATCGCTGACGATGCCACCAGCCGGGATCGGGCGCGCAGCGGGGTTGACGCCGTCCGGTGCCGCCGAGACGATCTGCGGCCAGCGGGGATGACTCGCTCCCGTCTATAACCCGGTCCACCGGCACGTAGCCGGCGGCCCATAGGTGCAGCCCAGCCCGGAGGCCGTCAGGCCGGAGGGGGCTGGGCTGTGTGCCGTCCGGCCGTAGTCCGGCCCGCGCCCGGTGGGCGCGGGCTTGAAGACGTAGAGAAAGTCCTCACCGACCGGACTACAGATTTCGGTCTGGCGGTCACCCGAGCGGTGTGGTCGACTTGCGTACGGTGGGTGCCGAATCACTCGCCGCGGAGTACGGCGAGGTGCTGCTTGAAGATGCGGGAGAACGATCGGAGGAGGTCGTCGCCCTTTCTGCGGACTGGCAAGAGAGGGGCGGCCGATCACTCCGTCTGGTGCGTAGGGCAGCAGGCCGGTGGTCAGGAGGTAACGGCGGTCGTTGGCGAGGTGGTCCGCTGAGGTGTAGCTGTCCCGGACGACGTCGGGGAAGCGGTGCAGCAGGATCGATGTCTCGGCTTCACCGGCATGCATGTCGTCATGGTTGGAGGTCGCCAGCCCGGCCTCGTCGCGGGCTTCCTGCCATTCCGCGTTCTGGGGGAACAGCGCCATGCGTCGCCCGTTGGCGTTGCCCTCCTGGACGACGTTGCTCAGCACGTAGTTGCCACCGTGGGCGTTGACGATGACCAGCCGCTCGACTCCCGATCGCGCGAGCGAGTCGAACGACATCGTTGACGACGCTGGCGAGCGTGCTGGTACGGATGCTGACGGTTCCGGGGAACTCGGCGTGTTCGTGGGAGCAGCCGAATGTCAGTACGGGGAGCAGGAACAGGTTGTAGTCGGCTCGCGAGCCGTTCGGCGATCGCGGTCGCGATGAGCGAATCGGTCGTGAGGGGGAGGTGTGTGCCGTGCTGCTCGAAGCTCCCGGTGGGCAGGATCGCGGTGTCCGGGTGCAGGTCGGCAATATCGGGTGAGGTCGTGGTCGGCAGCATCGGACCCCATCATCGTCCGCTTACGCCACGGCTGCCAGCGCCTCGCGCAACTCACGGACCCGACGGGCCTCGTTGAGCGGAGTCACGCGCCGGGCCACGACGCGCAGCATGTGCAGAGTCCGGGCCGACGGTGCCGCCTGGACACGTTCGATGGCCTGCAGCGCGGCATCGCACGCTGCGTCGATCTGCCGCAGTTCCAGCTGCGCCACGGCGAGCCTGGACAGACACAGCGCCTCGTCTCGTGCCCGATCAGGCGGCCAGCTCGCCAACGCCTGTGTGCACGCCTGGACCGCTGCGACCGGCTGCCCGAGCGTCAACAGGCACAGCGCACCTTCCATCTGCACATACGGCGTCGTGCAGTACGCGGAGAAGTCGTGCACCAGCCGGAGTGGAGCCGGTGAGCTCCAACGCACGATCGATGGCGACACGTGCCTGGCGCTCCTGCCGAAGCTGCGCCTCCGCCAACGCGACCTGCCGCAGGCAGATGGCTTCCTGCTGCGGGGCATGTCGAGTAGCCAACCGGACAGCGCGTCGAGCCGTGACGACTGCCCGCTGCGCATCCCCTTGCTCAGTCAGCACGTTGCTCTTGCGCATCGTGTTGTACGCCGCCAGGTCGGCGTCCCGAGCACGTTCGGCCAGTCGATCGACGCATCGGTGCGGCGCAGAGCCTCGTCGAGACTGCCCGAGTCCTGATGCATCCATCCGGCCATTTCCTGGAACCGGGCCGCGAGCAACATCGCCTCGACCGGGCCGTGCTCGGCCATGGCGCGGAGCTGGTCGGCTTGCGTGCTGGCGATGTCGACGACCAAACCCGGACCGGCGATGTTGTCGAGCAGGGTGTGCTGCGCATGCTGCCGGCGGAAGTAGCCGAGGACGCTCTCGGAGACGTCGAGCTGCCGGACGTTGCGACGGATGAGCGATCCCATGCCGCCCGCGAGGGTGTCGTCCGGTGCCTCGTCGGCGAACCCCATGCTTCGGCGGGGAGATCGAACGCCATTTGCAACAGCATCTGGTAGGTGCGATCAGGCGTCTGGCGACCGTTCTCCCACTGAGAGATCATGACGCGCAGACTGGTCTGCACTGGCCGTCTTCACGCCCGCGCGGTGGCAGCAAGACGCAGCTCATGGTTAAGCCGCGCCGAGGTCCATCCCCGCGCGTCGCGTGCTTGCCGGATCGGATTCACCATTGTCCACGTTTCCGTTGAGTCGATGGTGGTCGCCCCGCCAGTCTTCCACAGAAATCTACGTCACGTAAGACGTAACGGGCCACCCATTACCTCGCATTACCTGTCGCCACTTACGACGCCGCCAATTCCCTGATTGCCTGGTGTGGCATCCCCATCCGGGGGTGCAAATCCTGCAAGTTGATCCTCCAAGGAGCACAGCAGTCATGGATCTGATCATCGACACCGGTAGCTACACGTTCCAGACCAGCGGTGTGTTCGAACCGCGTCTGGACAAGGACGGTGTGCACCGTCGGGACAAGAGCGGTGGCACGAACCTGCCTCTGTGGGCCGTGAAGCTCGTCGCCTGGTCCGACGCGGACGCAGAGACGATCTTGGTGACCGTCGCGGTCGCCGACCCTCCGAAGGTTTCCCAAGGTCAGTACGTGTCCGTTGAGCGTCTGCAGGCAATGCCGTGGGTGCAGAACGGCAACTCGCGGGTGGCGTTTCGTGCCAAGTCCGTGATCCCGACCAACGGGCGTCTGGTACGGCCAAGCCGAGCCCGGCGCCGGGCAACTGAGCAAGTCGATCATTACAGGAAGGGGTGAGGCATGTCCACGACCGTGCATGACCCGGCCGCTACGGCGGCAAGCACGACGTCTACGACCGATCGGGATCGGTATCGGCCGAAGGCCAGTACCGCGAAGGTGCACGCGCAGATCGAGTCCGCGCTGCGGGAGATCGTGTCCGAAGCGGCCACGCAGTTGGCGCAGTTCATGCATCTGGTGTGGGAAGACCGCAAGGCCGGAACGGCCATCGTCTACGGGCATCTGGTCGATGGCAGCGAGTGCCTGGAATTGGCGGCACTGCATCTGGACATGTTGAGGACCGCCGTCGGGCATCGGCTGCGGATCGAGGACGACCGGAACGGCGCAGATCTGCCGTTCTGACCGAACCAAAGAAGGGGTTAGGGGCTGGACACGGAACCGCACAGGTTTGCCGACCTAGGTACGGTTCCGCGTCCGCCCGGTTTCCCCGCTCTCTGCAACGAGCATGAGTGAGGAGCTTTGATGATGGCACGTTCTGCCTCGGGCCGCTCTCGCGGCCGCTCCGGCCCGTCGTGGCCGCAGCAACACCCCCGGTTGGGGATGGGAGTTCCTGGCCCGACCCGAGCACAACCGATTCTGGCTGGTCGTCGGGTTCGTCGTGCGGCGTCGCGCCGAACTGACCGTGATCACGGTCTGCTGGCTGGTGTTCGTCCAGCTCGATTCGCATGTCACCCCCGGCCTGCCCGGGTGGATGACGCCCGCCCAGTGGGCGTGGCTGCTGATGGCCGCCACCCTCGCGGTGGTCCTGGCCGTCCCGGTATCCCGCCGGTACACGCTGCGCCGCGCCACAGCGGTGGTGATGCGGCATCGGATGCGGGCCTGCTTCCTGCAGACCCGGACGTGGACCGCGAACGGACGACTGCCGTTCCTGGTGTGGTCCCGCCCGACCCGTGTCGGGGTTCGCGTTCGAGTGTGGCTCCCGGCGGGGCTGTCCGTCAACGACCTCGAACGCATCATCGACGAACTCGGGGCCGCCTGTTGGGCCCGCGAAGCCCGGATCACCCCGGTTCGCGGTCAGGCCGCGCTCGTGGTGGTCGACGTCATCCGCCGCGACCCGCTGGGCACCGAGCGTCCGCTGTCGCCGCCCGTGGTCGATCACCTCGACCCGGACGGCCGCCCCACGTGGCTGCCCTCATCCGAGGAACTGACGGACGCCACACCGCGTCCAGCCAGCACCGACGGTGATCCCGCCTCCGGCTACCAACGGCCGAGTGCCGACGACGAACGGACAACCGCCGCGAAGAACGGCGCCGCGAAGAGCACCAGACCAGCGGTGCTCAGGCCGATCCGCCGGGTGTGACCGGCTTCGGCGGAATGGACGTCTCCGACTACGTCTGACCCCTCCGGGGCGGGCCTGACGGCGTCCATCTCCCTCACCAGTAGCGGCAGGGCGCCCTACCTCGGCGCTCTGCCCTGCCCTTCCGACTACCCATGCTTGCGAAGGACGCCTGTCATGTCTCTGCGTCATCCACGTCGCCGCCAGCGGCGACACCGCCGCCCCACGAGGGGCAACTATTCGATCTACGACCCGGTGCCGTTCGGCATCGACGAGAACGGCGACCCGGTCGAGGTCACCCTGATCTACCGCAACCTGCTCGCCGGTGGCGAACCCGGCTCGGGCAAGTCCAGCCTGCTTAACACCATCATCGCCCACATCGCGCTGTGCACCGACGCACGGTTGTGGCTGGTGGACGGCAAGCTCGTCGAACTCGGGCCTTGGTCACCGGTCGCCGACATGTTCGTCGGCAACGACATCACCCACGCCAACGACTGCCTGCGCACCCTCCAGGCCGAGATGGACCGCCGCTACGAGCGGCTACGCGCCCAACGACGCCGCAAGATCGTCCCGGCCGACGGGCTCGACGTCATCGTGTGCGTCATCGACGAACTCGCCTTCTTCTCCGTCACCATCGGCGCCAAAGAACAGCAGGAAGAGTTCAAGACCCTCGTCCGCGACCTCGTCGCCCGGGGACGCGCCGCCGGAATCATCATGATCGTCGCCACCCAGCGGCCGTCGGCCGACATCATCCCCACCAGCCTGCGGGACCTGTTCGGCTACCGGGTGGCGTTCCGCTGCACCACCGACTCCAGCAGCGACATCATCCTGTCCGTCGGCTGGGCCTCTGAGGGCTTCTCCGCCAAGTCCATCCCGCCCGATGACGCCTACCGCGGCGTCGGCTTCCTGCTCGCCGAAGGCGGCATCCCCCGGCGGTTCAAAGCCGCCTACCTCGACGACGACCAGATCGACGACGTCATCGCGCACGCCCTGCGCATTCGCCACCGCCCCGCCGGCTAGCTGGCCTGGGCACTCGGCACCCCGTCCATTACCCGCCGCCCGAACGGCCTTGCTGTTCGGCGAGCAGAAGGAGTCTGCCCATCATGCACCGCACCAACGTCATTCTCGCCAGTGCCGCCGCCGGTGTGATCGTCGGAGTCGGCGTGCTGGCCCGGGTTAGCCCCGAGTTCAAGGCGGCCGCCACCGATATCAGCCTCACCGCTCTCGTGGTCCTGGTGTTGGTCGGTCTGCTCGGCGCCTTGATCTCACCGCTACTCGACCATTGGACCGAGACCTACCCGAGCCTCCACGAAAACGACGGCTCGGACGACGGCTCAGTCCCACCAGAAGAGCCGGTCCTGACCCCGCCGGCCCCTCCTATCGGGAGCATCCGGTGACCGCGCCGACCGTCAAGCGCAGATTGACACCGCACCGCCATCGGACGGTGGTGGAGAACGATGACTACGCGGCCTTCACCCGCCGTGTCCTGGCCGCTCACGGGCGCCGCATCGCCCGCGGCGACATCGAAGGCCTCACCACCTTGGCCGCTCTCGCCGACGACATCGACCAGGCCATGAGCACGGCCGTGAAGGGCCTGCATCGCGCCGGCTATTCGTGGACCGAGATCGCGACTCGGCTGGGCATCACCCGCCAAGCCGCCCACCAACGCTGGGCCGGGAGCACCGGGGACGTCCCGTGATCCGGCGAATCGGCTGCTTCGTCGCCATCTGCGACGACTGTGACGACCAGCTCGCCAACGACGACGTCGGCTACCTGATCCACTTCGACACCGACCGCGAAATCCTCGACTACCTGATCCACGGCGGTTGGACGATCAGCGAGGACGGGCACATCCGTTGCCCGGTCTGCACCGCCCGCAACTTCTGCGCCTCCCTCGACCACCTGTGGGACGTCTGGCGCATCTGCGAATGCCGCGGGGCCATCCCTGCCCACGCCGAGAACGGCTGCGGCCTGTACCGCAGCTGCGCCCAATGCGGCGCCATCGACATCGCTTCTCTCGACCAGCTCCCGACCACCGGCCAACACCACCGCCGCGGTCGATAACGCCGCACTTCATGACGCGTTGACGGCGACTCCCACCCCCGACCAGCAGCAGGACGCGTGTTCGGGGGCCGGGGTGACCGCCAACCACCACCACACACAAGGAGAACAGCCGTGACCACCCTCGCCGAACCCGCCACCACCGCTCTGAACGCTCGCGCGGAAGCGGTGTTCCTGCAAGCGGAGACCTACGCGCTGACCGCGCGGCAGCTCGTGCACGCCCTCGCCCATCACCTGACCCGCTACGGCGACACGCTGGCCGTCACCGTCGTCGACCCGCTCGCCGCCGTGGACGCGGTGATCCGCTTCGACTGCGGCCACCACCCCGACCGGCTCACCGGCTGGACCACCGGCCGCACCCCGACCGACGTCGCCCGGGTCCTGGCCCGCGCCGAGCTGATCGCCCGCGACTACTTCGGCATCGGCTTCCCGCCGATCCCCTGGTGACGCCGATGACCACTCCACCGGCCACCCTGCACCGCGGCCAACACGACCGACGTGGGATCGACGACACCCACACCCGCATGCTGCGCCGCGCTTCCAGCCCGGATCACGGTCGGTGGCTCGCGCACGTCGCCGCCACCCGCGGCTGCGTCCGACCGGTCCGGCTCACCGGAGCGCTGCACACCGTCGAGAAGGCCACCGGCCGGATCGTCGCCACCCGCCACACCACCACGGATCTGCCCGACGGCGTGATCTACGTGCCCTGCGGGGATCGCCGCGCTTCGGTCTGCCCGGCGTGTGCGGAGACCTACCGGGCCGATACCTACCAACTGATGCGGGCCGGGTTGGTCGGCGGCAAAGGGGTCCCGGACAGCGTGGTCGGGCATCCGGTCGTGTTCGCCACCCTCACCGCGCCCTCCTTCGGACCCGTCCACACCCGCAGCGTCAATCCCAAGACGGGCAAGGTCCGGCCGTGCAGGATGCGCCGCGACATCACCTTGTGCCCGCACGGGCGGCAGCTCGTGTGCACCAAGCGGCACACGGAGGACGATCCGCGGTTGGGGCGTCCGATCTGCCTGGATTGCTACGACCACGCCCACCATGTGGTCTGGAACGGCTGGGCCGGGGAACTGTGGCGGCGCACCATGATCACGCTGACCCGGGCGCTACGGCCGCTCGAGCGCGCTCACGAGATCCGACTTCGGGTGTCCTACGGCAAGGTCGCCGAGTACCAACGCCGCGGCGTCGTGCACTTTCACGCCCTGATCCGGCTCGACCAGATCGACCCGACCGACCCGGACGCCGTAATTCGGCCACCGAGCGTCATCACCGCCGCCGAGCTCGCGGAGCTCGTTACCGCCGCGGTCACCACCACCCGGTTCCTGACACCCGGCTACGCCGACACCGGGCACGCCTGGCCCATCGAGTGGGGCCCACAACTCGACGTCCGCCCCGTCACCCTCGCCACCCACGACGGCACACCCGACGTCTCGACCGATGCGGTGGCCGCCTACCTGGCCAAGTACGCCACCAAGGCCACCGAACTCACCGGGCTACCGGTCACCTCACGGATGAACGCCGAGACTGCCGAGCACTACGCCGACCCCGCCACTCACCTCGGCCGGTTGATCGCCTACGCCTGGCAGCTCGGCGGTCGCCCGTCGGACTGGACCACCGAGGAGCAGCGGGAACGCTGGCACGACACTTACGGCAGGTTGCGGCGCTGGACGCACATGCTCGGCTTCGGCGGCCACTTCGCCACCAAGTCCCGCCGCTACTCCACCACCCACAAGGCTCTGCGGGCTGCTCGCCGGGAATGGCGACGGACCAGCCGTAACGACTGGTGGAACCGCCACCACCGACCTGGCGTCGACGACGACCAGGGCGAGACCGAGACCACGCTCATCGTCACCGACCTGCACCTTGCGGGGATCGGCTGGAACACCACCGCCGACGCCCACCTCGCCGCCGCCGCAGCAGCCCGCGCTCGTGCCTACCGCGCTCTCGCCCGTGAGGAGCACAGCAGCGCATGAATGCCCGACATGAGAAAGGAATCCCGATGGAACGGCGCGCCCGTAGCGATCGGCGTCACCTCGGACGACCGCGAGAGGAGGTGGACACATGAAGGTCAAAGACCCGCTCTGGACCGTGCAGGACGTCGCAGAGTTCCTCAACGTCCCGGTCGGCACGCTCTACGACTGGCGCTGCAAGGGCTACGGCCCGAAGGGCAAGCGCGTCGGGCGCTACCTCCGTTACGAGGAGGAGACCGTGCGGCTTTGGTGGGATCAGCTCGGCGAGGACGCGCACTGATGGGCCGCCCACCGCTCCCGATGGGGACCTACGGAGAGATCACGGTCACTCCGTTGAAGAGCAGCCGCACGCGGTTTCGGGCACGTGCCCGCTTCCGCGATTACGACGGCGTCACCCGCCCCGTCGAACGGGTCGGACCGTCGAAGGTCGTCGCGGTCAACAACCTGAAGGAGGCGTTACGGGACCGCCGGTGGACACCCGCCGACGGTGAGATCACCGCCGACTCGACGATCGCCGCCGTTGCGGTCGTTTGGCTGCGAGAGCTGGACGAATCTGACCGGGCCATCCGCACGAAGATCACCTACCGGGACGTGTGGGCCCGGCACGTCGAGCCCGCGGTCGGGGCCTTGCGGATTCGGGATGCGCGCGTTTCCCGGATCGACGCCGTCATACGACAACTGCGCCAGCATGCGGGGGATGGCACCGCCAAGCACGCCAAGGTCATCCTCTCCGGTGTCCTCGGCCTGGCCGTACGGTATGACGCCCTGGCCGCCAATCCGGTCCGAGAACTGGCACCGACGCGGCGGAAGAAGCGGCCTGCTCGACCGATCGTGCTGACTGAGGCGAGCTGGGCAGGCCTGCGAGCACAGCTCGCCGCTTCCAAGGACGCGAAGCGCCACGACCTCGTCGACATCGCGGAGGTTCTATCCGGTCTGGGCTGCCGCATCGGCGAGCTGCTGGCGTTGGATTGGCCGCGCATCGACGACGAAACGGGCACGATCGCGATCGAGGGCACCGTCGTCCGGGTACCGGGGGAGGGCCTGATGGTCCAGCCCCATACCAAGTCGAAGGCGGGGATGCGCACCATCACGCCGCCACCCTGGCTGATCAGACTCTTGCAGAAGCGGCATGCGGACTCCCACGGACCGTGGGTGTTCCCGTCCACGCGCGGCACGCTCCGCGACCCGGACAACACCCGCAAGCAGCTCCGCGACGTTGTCGCAGGCTCCGAATGGCAGGGGCTGCACCCGCATGCCTTCCGGCACCTCGTTGCCACACGACTGGACAAGGCGGGCCTCAGCGCTCGCGAGATCGCCGACTACCTCGGCCACGAGCGCATCTCGATGACGCAGGACGTCTACATGACCCGCAAGGCGACAGGCACCAACGCGAGCACTGCGCTGGACTCCTTCGGACCCGAAAGCGTGGGGTAAACGTGGGGTCGATCATGAAGGTGCCGAACGGCCTACCCGCTCACCTGCGGCCGAGCGCCCCCGGCAGGACTCGAACCTGCGACCTAGAGATTAGAAGGCTCTTGCTCTATCCAGCTGAGCTACGGAGGCTGGGACGGTCCCGCGGGACCGTCCGGACGGGAGCGTAGCGGCCGAGGAGGTTTCCGTCGCGCCGTGGCTGGACCAGCCATACTGGCGCGATGCGCGTGGCAATTCGTCACGAGTGGCCTGGACGCGGTAGGTTCCCGCGTCGCCGACAGCGGGTCGCCGGGGCTGTCCCCGCAGGATGAGAGGGTGAGCCCATGTCACCGACGCTGCTGTCCGCGGCAGGCTCGGACGTCGGCCGCAGGCGGGCTATGAATCAGGACTCGGCCGCCGCGAGCACGCGCCTGCTCGTCGTCGCCGACGGCATGGGTGGTCACGCTCACGGCGAAGTGGCCAGCACAGTCGCGGTCGGCGCCGTCATGGCGCTCGAGGAGCGGCTCGCCGATGACCTCGCCGACGTCGACCTGACCGCCGAACTCGGCACCGCGCTCGACAAGGCAGCCGCCCGGCTCACCACGCTCGCGCAGGACGACCCGCAACTGCGCGGCACGGGCACGACGGTCGTCGCGTTCCTCGCCGACGGCACGCGCATCGGCATCGCGCACATCGGCGACTCCCGCGCCTACATGCTCCGCGACGGCGAGCTCGTCCGTCTGACCCGCGATCACACGCTCGTGCAGAGCCTCGTCGACGAAGGCCGCATCACCGAGCAGGAGGCGGCGACCCATCCGCGGCGGTCGTGGCTCATGCGCACACTGCAGGATGGCAGCGCGGCCGAGCCCGACCTGTTCGTGCATACCGGCGCCGTCGGTGACCGCTACCTCATCTGCTCCGACGGCCTCACCGCCGTACTCGACGACGAGATGGTGGCTGAGGTACTGCGCTCCGAGTCCGATCGGGAGGCGGCCGTGGCGCGCTTCCTCCGCCTCGCCAACGCGGGCGGTGGACCCGACAACATCACCTGCATCGTCGCCGATCTCGTCGATGCGCCCGCCACCGACGAGGGAGCGGTCGTCGTCGGTGCGGCGGCGGTCGACCGCGAGCCCGCGTAGTCGCCCGGTCGGGCGCCGCGGCGTGACGGTGAGCGAAGGCGGGCTCCGCACGCGGGGCTAGCCTGGCCGTATGGCGAACGCGACCGTCGAGCCAGACGCCTCCGCCCCGCCCCGGACGACGGTGCCGGGGCTTCTCGCGGTCGGCGCGGCCGTTGCGGCGGTCGTGGCGGGGGGCCTCACCGTGTTCACCGGGGCGCGTCCGGTCTCCTCGTTGGGCCTCCCCGATCCGGGCACGTTGACGACCGTCGGCCTGCCCGCGGTCCGCGCGGTCGCCGAAGTGTGCATGGTGCTGACGATCGGCGGTGTGCTCCTGGCCGCGTTCCTCGCACCCCCGCAGCGCAACGGCTACCTCGATGGCACGGGCTATCGGGCGCTGTGCGTGGCGTCGTGGACCGCGGTCGCCTGGACGGCAGCCGCCGTGCTGATGGTGCCCCTGAGTGTTGCGGATGCGCTGGGCCGACCCGTGTCGCTGGTCCTCTCGCCCGGACTGCTGGTGCGGATCGTACCCAAGCTCGCCGACCCCACGTCCTGGGTGTTGACGGCGATGATCGCCGCCATCGTGCTCATCGGATGTCGGACGGTGCTGACCTGGGGTTGGTCGGTCGTGCTGTTGGCGCTGGCGCTGGCGGGGCCGCTGCCCGTCGCATTCACCGGGCACTCCTCGGCGGGCGGCGCGCACGACCTCGCCACCGACAGCCTCGTGCTGCACGTCCTCGCCGCCGCACTGTGGGTCGGCGGGCTCGCCGCGGTGCTGGGCACGGCGGCATCACGCAGCTCCGACCGAGCGACGGCGCTCGCCACCGTTGTACCGCGGTTTTCGTCGCTGGCGCTCGCCTGCTGGCTGACGATGGCGGTCACCGGCGTGGTGAACGCGCTGGTGCGCATACCCCTGTCGGCACTGATCGGCACCACCTACGGGGCACTTGTGCTGGCCAAGGTCCTCGCGTTGCTGGCGCTCGGCGGCTTCGGCGCCGTCCACCGCCGTCGGTCGGTCGGCGCGGCCTCGGCAGGCGACGTTCGGGCGCTGCTGCGGCTCGGCGCGGCCGAGGTCCTGCTCATGTTCGCGACGATCGGCCTTGCCGTCGCGCTCGGGCGGAGTGCGCCACCCGACACCGGCGCCATTCCCTCCCGCGTCGAGGTGCTCATCGGCTACGACCTCGCGGGCCCGCCGACGCCGGCCCGCCTGCTCTTCGACTGGCGCTTCGATCTCATCTACGGCTCGGCCGCGATCGCGCTCGCCGTGCTCTACGTCGTCGGTCGTGCGACGACTCCGGGCGCGCGGGGACGGTTGGCCGGTCGGCCGCACGGTCGCATGGCTCGCGGGCTGCTTCGGGCTGCTCCTGGCCACGAGCTCGGGAATCGGCCGGTACGCGCCCGCGATGTTCAGCGTGCACATGGCCCAGCACATGTTGCTCGGGATGCTGGTGCCGATCCTGTTGGTGTTGGGGGCGCCGGTGACGCTCGGCCTTCGCACCCTGCCGAGCGGAGGACGCTCAGGGCCGCCCGGGCCGCGCGAATGGTTGCTCGCCGCCGTGCATTCGCCGGTGGCGCGGCTGCTGACTCATCCTCTGGTCACCTTGCCGCTCTTTGTGGGCTCCTACTACGCGCTCTACTTCTCCGGGCTGTTCGACGTCGCGCTGTACCAGCATTGGGCGCACCTCGCGATGAACCTGCATTTCCTGGTCGTGGGCCTGCTGTTCTTCTGGCCGCTCGTCGGGGTCGATCCCGCGCCGCGTCGGTGGCCACCCGCTGCCCGTCTGGGCATCGTGTTCGCGTCGGTGCCGTTCCACGCGTTCTTCGGGGTCGCGTTGATGAGCGGCAACACCGTGATCGGCGGTGGGTTCTACCGCGCGCTCGCGCTGCCCTGGGTCAC
>CAVUAS010000011.1:0-287417 GCA_963739465.1 uncultured Actinomycetota bacterium | reverse complement strand
CGGTGTGGCGGCCGCTCTTCAAGCGGATCCGTCGGGCGACCGTCGTCTGATCCTCGGTGTGCGGGTGGCTCCCGGCGCGCTCCATGGCCTGCTGGACACCCCGGATCGCCGTCGACGCTTCTGCAAGCCCGCAGCTGACCGCCGCGCGCTCGAATCCGATGGAGACCGGCGGCACCGGCCCGTGGCAGCATCGGCGGCCGTGCGCAGTCGGGGCGGGTTTGTGCTGGTCGCCGCCCTCACGGTGGACTCGGTCGGCAACGGGCTGTTCGCCCCGCTGTCGCTGGTCTACTTCGTCCGGCTCACCGACGTGTCGCTTGCCGTGGTCGGGGTGCTGCTGACCGTGGCCAACCTCGTCGCGCTCCCCCTGCCCGTGTGGGCCGGAGCGCTGGCCGACCGGTTCGGTCCGCGACCGCTGGTCGTGGCGGCCGAGGCCGCGATGGCGGTGGGCTTCCTCGCGTTCGCGAGCGTCACGGGCCCGGTCGGGATCCTGGTGGAGTCGATGCTCGTCGCGGCCGGGGTGCGGGTGTTCTGGTGCACGATCTTCACGCTGGTCGCCGACTACGCCGACGGGCGCCCCGGCGGCGCGGGCGTCGACACCTGGTACGCGATCAGCAACGCGGCGCGGACGGCCGGGCTGGCCCTCGGCGGCCTCGCCACCGGGATCGCCGTCGCCGACGGGAGCGCCGTGGGCTACCGCGCGGTGGCCCTCGGCGCCGCGGCGTTCCTGGCCTCGGCGGCCGTGCTGGTCGCGGTCGGGGTGCGCGCACCGCACGGGATCACCGACGCCTGCGACCCGGTGGGCTACCGCGAGCTGCTGCGGGACCGGCCCTACCTCGGGCTGGTCGCGCTCAACACCGTCTACGCCATGACGAGCATGATGCTGACGCTCGCCCTGCCAACGGTCGTGCTCGCGGGCGCCGGACCGGCCTGGCTGACGTCGGTGCTGCTGGCCGGGAACGCCGTGCTCATCGCGGTGCTGTCGGCCCCGCTCGTGCGCAGGCTGGGTGGGGTGCGCCGCACCCGCAGCATCGCGGTCGCCGCCGCTCTGTGGGTGCTGTGGTGCGGGATGCTCGCCCTGGTCGGGGTCAGCGACGGGAGCGCCGCGACGATCATGCTGGTCGTCGGCACAGTGCTGTTCACCGTGGCCGAGGCGGTCCATGCGCCGATCTCGACGGCGGCGGCCGCGGGCGCCGCGCCCGCCGTGGCACGCGGTCGCTATCTCGCCACGTTCCAGTACTCCTTCGCGGCCGCCTCGGTGATCGCGCCCGCCTTCTTCGGCGGCCTCTACGCCGCGGGGCACGCGCTGCCGTTCCTGCTGCTCGGCGTCGTCAACGCGCTGAGCGTGCCCGCGGTGCTCGCGCTGGAGCGCCGCCTGCCCGTCGCCGCGGTGCGCTGAGCCTTTCGGGCGATCAGTGGGGGAACGCCGTCCAGCGGGCCGCCGCCCAGAGGGCCCCGAGCAGCAGAAGCGCGGCCACCGCCACCGGCACGACGCTCACCTCGACGTCGCGCTGCTGGGTGGCGACCGTGCGCGGAAGGTCTTTGAGCACGTTCTGCAGCCGCCCGGCGTCGTCGGCCGCGAAGTACTGGCCACCGGTGACGCTCGCCACCTGGCGCAGCGTGCCTTCGTCGGCGACGAGGTAGCTGCGGGCGCTGGCACCGCCGTAGCCGCCACCCGCCATCGGCGGGCTGGCCCCGCCGTAGCTCTCGAAGCCCCGGCCGCCGAGCTGCGCGGCGCTGCAGACCATCGCCGCCGGGTTGCGGGTGCCGAACCCGATCGGATAGACGCGCACCCCGCGCTCCGCGGCGGCCTTGGCGGCGTCGACGGGCTCGACCCCGGTGGTGTTGGCGCCGTCGGTGAGCAGCACGACGATCTCGGGCGCGTAGGTGCCCGGCGGCCGGGCCCGCGGCCCGGCACCCCCGCTCTGGCCGGGATCCGACGGCGCCACCTCGGGGTCGATCTCGGCGATCGCGTCGACGGACTTGAGCATGGCCGCGCCGATCGCCGTGCCGCGGCCTGTGGTGAGTCCTTCGAGGCTGCGCAGCAGGGCGTCGCGCTCGGTGGTGGGCGCCACGGTGAGCTGGGCGAACCCCGAGAACACGACCAGCCCGATCCGGGTGTCGGCGTCCTGGTTCTGCACGAACTCACGCACCGCGGTCTCGGCCGCCGTGAGCCGGTTCGGCGCGACGTCGGTGGAGCACATGGAGCCCGACACGTCGAGCGCCAGGATGATCGTCGAGTCGGAGATCGGCACATCCATGCTGACCTGGGGCCGGGCCGCCGCCAGGCCGAGCAGCGCGAGCGCCCCCAGCACCAGCGCGAACGGCACGTGCCGTTTCCACGCCGCCCGCTTGGGCGCAGCCGCCCGGATCAGCGCGACGCTGGAATGGCGCACCGCCTGCTTGCGTCGCCGCCGGTTCTGCCAGACGTAAACGGCGACGAGCAGCGGCACCACCAGCACGGACAGCAGGGCCAACGGCCATTGGAAGCCCATCGCTACACCGCCCGCCCGAACCACACGAACGACAGACCGACGCCCGCGAGCAACAGCAGCGCACCCACCGCGGCGAAGATGCCGGTGAGCTCGATGTGCTCGTCGGTGACCGTCCACGCGAGCGCGATCGAGTCGTACACCGAGGCCAACGCCTGCTCGTCGGCCGCCGCGAAGTACTTCCCGTCGGTGCGGGAGGCGATCTCGCGCAGCAGCGGCTCATCCAGCCGGGTGGCGATCTGGAAGCCGTCGAGCGAAAGCACCGTGCCCTCGGGCCTGCCCAGCCCGATCGGATAGACCTTCACCCCGGCCCCGGACGCGATGTCGGCCACGTCGAGCGGATCGGGCCCGACGGTGTTCTCGCCGTCGGAGAGCAGGATCACCGCGGCCGAGCCGTGGTAGCCGAGGTTCTGCCCCCGCGGTTCGAGCGGGTTGACCGGTCCGCTGTCGACGAGCACCGGCCGCCCGACGATCGTCGACAGCGACGTCTGCAGCCCGCTCGCGAGGGCCGTGCCGCCCTGCGGGGTGAGGCGGTCGATCGCGGCGAGCACCGCCCCCTTGTCCGTGGTCGGCTCCTGGGTCAACAGCCCGCTGCCGCTGAACGCCACCACCCCGACCCGCACGGTCGTCGGCTGCTTCTGGACGAACGTGCGCGCGGCCGCCTTCGCGGCGTCGATCCGATCCGGCTCGAGGTCCTTGGCCGCCATACTGGCCGACACGTCGAAGGCGAGGATCACCGTGCCCTCGCGGCGGGGCTGCGGCACGGTCGCCTCCGGCCGGGCCAGACCCGTCACCAGCACCACCAGCGCGAGCAGCAGGAGCACGGGCGGCACGTGGCGGCGCCATCCGGCCGCCCGTCCTCCGGCCGCCCGCGACGCCACCAGGCCCAGCGCGGCCAGCTGCGCGCGCCGCGCCGCCCGGTCGCGCTGCAGCTTGCGGTACCACAGCACGACCAGCGGGACGACGAGGAGAACCAGCAGCATCCAGGGCCAGGCGAAGATCAGCCCTGATGACGCGGTCGCAAGATCCGTGCTGGACGCATCCGCCTGCGTGGCCGGGAGACTCATAAGCGCCGCCGTCTGCGCAGCTGGGAGACGCGGAACAGCGCGCGCACCAGGTCCTCGTCGGTCGACACCGTGAACAGGTCGAGCCCAGCCGAACGGAGGTCCGCGACGAGCGTTGCCTGCCGCTCGTCCGCATGCTCGCGCAGGCGCCGCTGGAAGCCGGGGTCGTCGGTGTCGACGAAGATGACCTCGCCGGTCTCGGCGTCCTCCACGTAGATCATCCCGGCGGCTGGGAGCTCGAACTCGCGCCGGTCCACCACCTGGATCGCCACGATGTCGTGGCGGCGGGCGAGCTGGCCGAGCAGGCCCTGCCAACCCGGCTCGCTGAGGAAGTCCGACACGATCACGACCAGCGAGCGCCGCCGCAGGATTCCCAACGCGGCGCGCAACGCCACGCCAAGGTCGGTGGTCCCCCGCTCGGCCCTCTCCGGCGCGGCCAGCATCGTGGCGAGGATGTGCAGCACGTGGTTGCGGCCGTTTCGGGGCGGGATCGTCTCCCGGACACGCCCGTCGAAGAAGAGCGCGCCCACCCGGTTGCCCCCGCGGGACAGGAGCTGCGCCACCGTGGCCGCGACCTCGGTGAGGACGAGGTGCTTGCGCCGCTCGACCGGCCCGAAGTCCATCGACGCCGACGCGTCGAGCAGCAGCCACGCCGTGACCTCGCGGTCCTCCAGGTACTCCCGGACGTGCAGGATGTCGGTGCGCGCGGTGACGTTCCAGTCGACGTGGCGCAGGTCGTCGCCGTACTGGTACTCGCGCAGGTCGGCGACGTCGACGCCGGTGCCGCGGAACACGGTGCGGTAGTCGCCCTGCAGCCTGCCGTCGAGGCGGCGCAGAACGCGCCACTCCAGCCTGCGGAGCAGCCGCTCCGGCGTCAGCGCAGCCGTATCGATCATGACTTGGGCACGCGGACGCCCGGCTCGACCTGCGGGAGCGCGGTCGAGGCGAGCAGCGGGTCGAGCAGGGCGTCGGGCGCGACGTCGTCGGCGAGCGCCTCGTAGGACAGCACGATCCGGTGGCGCAGCACGTCCTTGGCCAGCTCCTGGGCGTCGCCGGGCAGGGCGTAGTCGCGGCCGCGCAGGAACGCCAGCGCCTTCGCGCCGAGCACCATGTTGATCGACGCGCGGGGGCTGGCGCCGAACGACACGTAGCGGGCCATCTCGGGATGGCCCGCGGCCGCGAGGTCGCGGGTCGCGGCGGTGATCTTCACGGCGTACTCGATGATCTGCGGGTCGACGTAGACGTTGTCCGCCGCGCGCTGGAACTCCCGCAACGTCGCGGTGTCGATCACCGGTTCCGGCCGCTCCGGCGTGGTGATCATCCGCTCGACCACGACGTACTCCTGGGTCGCCGTGGGGTAGCCGACGAGCACCTTGAACATGAAGCGGTCGAGCTGCGCCTCCGGCAGCGGGTAGGTGCCCTCGGACTCGATCGGGTTCTGCGTGGCCATCACGAGGAACGGGTCCGGCGCGGGGAAGGTCTCGCGGCCGATCGTCACCTGCCGCTCCTGCATCACCTCCAGCAGCGCGCTCTGCACCTTCGCGGGCGCGCGGTTGATCTCGTCGGCCAGCAGCAGGTTGGCGAAGACCGGCCCGAACGAGACCTGGAACTCGCCCTCGCGCTGGTTGTAGATGCGGGTGCCGATGACGTCGGCGGGCACGAGGTCGGAGGTGAACTGGATCCGCTGGAAGTCGCCGCCGATGGACTGGGCCAGTGTCTTGACCGCCATCGTCTTCGCGAGCCCGGGCACGCCCTCGACGAGCAGGTGGCCCCGGGCGAGGAGGGCCACGAGCATCCGCTCCAACAGCCCGTCCTGGCCCACGATCGTCTTCTTGACCTGGTACAGAGTCGGTTCCAGCGGCAGTTCGTGTTCCATGGGTCTCCCGCTCTGTGCTGTCATTGCCGGGGCGCTGTCATTGCTGGGGGCCGCCCGCCGCGCCGCCCGCGGTGGCGATCGGCACGGCGAACCCGATGCCGACGAAGAAGTCCTGGTTGGCCGGGTTGGCCAGGGCGGTGACGATGCCCACCACCTGCCCGGCCCGGTTGAGCAGCGGCCCACCGCTGTTGCCCGGGTTGACGGCGGCGTCGAACTGGATGAGCCCGGACAGCGTGGTGCCACGCCCGGTGGGGATGCTGCGGTCGATGGCCGACACGACGCCCGCGGTGAGGCTGTGCGTGAGGCCCAACGGGTTGCCGACGGCGTAGACCGCGTCCCCGACCGGCGGAGGGCCCGCCATCACCGCGGGCACCACCACGTCGGGGAGCTGGTCCGGGGCGAGCACGGCGATGTCGTTCTCCGGTTTGCTCACCAGCAGGGTGGCCCCGGCGGTCGTGCCGTCGGCGAAGGCGAGCTCGATCCGGGTGGCGCCGTCCACGACGTGCAGGGCGGTGAGCACGGCGCCCGACGCGTTGATGACGACGCCGCTGCCGAGCCGCGTGTCGATGGCGCCCGCGCCCGCGCCGGGGTCGGCGCGCTGAGCCGTCACGGTGACGAGCGACGGCGTGATCGTGTGGTCGGCGGTGGTGGCGTCCGGCGGGGTGTTGCGCTGCTGCTCCTGGGCCTGGTGCAGGCCGCGCTGCACGGCCTTGTCGACGTCGGCCGGGGTGAGCGGCGGCGGCCCGGTGGGCAACAGCCACCAGAACGCGAGCGCGAGCACCGCGCCAACGGCGACGGCAACGATGAGAAGCACGCGCCGCCTGCGCCGACGGGACCGGTCCGCCTGTGGTGCCTCCGGCTCCCCAACCGGCGACGCGGCCTCGACCGGTCGCATCTCTCGCACATTACGCCGCGATCGGGAAAATCGAGGTGAAAGCGCGAGGTGTGGCGCCGGTCAGGTCGTCGGGGCGCGCTTGCCCGTCGTGAGCGCGAGGTAGAGCACTGCGGCCACCACGGATCCGGCGATCAGGCTGATGTCGACGCCGCCCGCGATGCCCGAGAGCGGGCCGGAGAACAGCTGCGTCTGGATCATCAGGAGCCCGACGACGGAGCCGACCACCCACGCGAGCGCCGCCTGCCAGCTCCAGCCCCCGCTGTACCAGTACCGACCGCCGGTGCGGCGGCGGTTGAACACCTGCAGGTCGTCGGCGTGGTAGCGCCCGCCGGTGCGCAGGTAGCCGATGCCGACGATCACGGCCCACGGCGCGCTCAGCTCGGCGAGCACCAGGAACCCGGCCGCGATCGAGGCCTGCACCGTCGCCATGAGCCCGAGGTAGACGAGGATGACGCCGACCACCGCGATGACGACGGTGGCCTGGGCCCGGGTGAGCCGGACGACGAGCGCCTCGAGGTCGAGGCCCGCGCTGTAGAGCGACTGTGCGACGAGCGCGACCCCGCCGAACACGGCGAAGGGCAGCAGCAGCACCGCGTACCAGGTAGGCGACTCACCCGCGATGGAGACCGTGAACGGCTGCTGCGGGTCGGTCAGCGCGGTGGTGACGATGGCGCCGATCGCGGCGGGCACGACGAACCCGAGGAACACGCCCAGCGAGCCGATCCACGCCAGCCGCTGCGGGGGGTGCAGGTCGGCGCGGATGTAGCGGGTCCAGTCGCCGAGGATCGTGCTGACGAGCAGGGCACCGGAGACCCCGACGGTCGTCGCCACCAGGAACCAGGTGGGCCAGAACGAACCGAGGAGCGGCTCGCTGCCCGCGTAGTCCCACTGGATGGCGCCCGCGAACGCGATCGGCATGAGGATCATGGCGAGGCCGCCGAGCACGAAGATGATCGTCGTGCAGCGCACCAGCCAGCGGAAACCCCAGATCGCGACGGCCGCCGACACGGCCGCGACCAGCGCGTAGGCGACACCCTCGGTGGCGCCGGTGTCGGGAAGCCCGAACAGCCGCCCCGCGACGGCCGCCCCGGAGGAGCCGCTGGTCCATACCGTGAGCGCCACGGAGAAAAGCGTGGTCAACAGCCCGATGCCGCTGCCGATGAGCCGACCGCGCACCCCGAACGTCGCCCCGGAGGACGTCGCGTTGTTCGTGGCCGTCTTCGATCCGATGAGGATGAGCGGCACGAGCAGGATCTGGCCGACGAGGGTGCCGACGGCGATGGCCGCGATGGTGGCCCACAGGCCGAGCCCGAACGTCATCCCGACCCAGCCGAAGGCGATGGCGCCCAGTCCGACCGAGCCGCCGATGAAGAGCACGAAGAACGTGCCCGGCGTCGAGGTGCGGTCGCCCTCCGGCACGGAGTCGACGCCATTGCGTTCGAAGCCGGTCGGCCCGATGCCCTGCGGGTGGCCGACCACCTCTCCCGGCGCCCCCTGCCGTTCAACGCCCATGGCCCGTTCCCCCGCATCTCCGCTCCGACATTCGAGTGACGAAAGAGGCGCTTGCTCGTCACCCTTCGCTGCGCACCGAGACCCTATAGGGAGCACGCCGAATGCGAGCGTCTCGGGCGCCAAACCGGCGGGCTTTACGGGCCCGGTCGGGCAATCAGCGGCAGCATGATCGACAGCCTAGCCCCGTGCCGTACAACGATCGGGCGAGTCACGGCCCACTGAGCGCGGGGGCGGCCACGTAGCCGTCGTCGATGCCGATGAACCGCTTCCACGGCGCGGCGAGGCGCAGCTGCGGGCAGCGCTCGGCCAGCACGGTCACGGCGGTGACGGCGACCTCGCGCACGTGGTGCACGCCCCCGCACAGGTGGTAGCCGGAGCCGAAGCCGAGGTGCTGGGCGTTGTCGCGCGCCGGGTCGAACCGGTCGAACGGTTGCCCGTGGGCGCCGGGCACGTCGCGGTTGGCCGCCGTGAGCCACATCAGCACCTGGTCACCGGGCTGCACCGGCACGTCGCCGATCCGGAACGGCTCGCGCACGAACCGGCTGGCCTGGGGGAACGGGTTGCCGATCCGGATCGCCTCCTGGACGGCGGCGCTCGCGTCGGTGGGGTCGACCATGCGCTCCCACGATCCCTGCTCGACGGCGAGCCCGGCGACCAGTGTGACCGCGGCGGCGGTGGCCACCGTGCTCACCGAGAGCGCGTAGACGATCCCCCACGCCTCACGCTCGGTGATCACGCCCGCTGCGACGAGCTCGCGCGCCTGCGCCGCGACCCCACCGGCGCGCAGACGGCCCATCACCGCGCGGTAGCGGTCGTCCATCGCCGCCGTGGACAGCATCGGCCAGTGCGCGAAGAACTCCCCCTGGGCGATCTGGTCGGCGATCGCGTAGGTCACGTCGGCGGTCTCGACGCCCAGCCAGTCGGCCGTGGACGACACGACGACCGGCACGGCGTAGTCGTGGTAGAGATCGAACGACCGGCCGGGCGCCGGGGCCAACTCCTCGGCCAGGGCCCGCGTCACCCCCCGACGGGCGGCGGCCGCGGAGGCGGTGAACCACGGGGCCATCGCGGTGCGCAGCGCTCCGTGTCGGCCCGGGCAGCCGCTCATCGTCCGCCGGTCGGTGGCCCACACGAACGCGCTCACCGGATGGAGCCGGTCGCGATCCTCGGGCGCCACCACCTCGGTCACGTCGGCGGTCACCCGGAGCGGGTCGCGCAGCAGCCCGCGGATCGTCGCGTAGTCGTGGACGTGCACGACGTCGCCGTCGCGGTACGGCGCCACCGTCGGGTCGTAGCAGGAGGGCGGTCGCGGGGCCGGATCGCTCTGCATGGTTCCGACTCCTTCCGACGGCATCACGGTACGCGACGAGGGCAAGTACTACGGTGGTCGCGACGGTGATCGGCGCGACAGGCAGCGAGGCGTTCATGGCAAGCCCGAGGAACGGGGATCAACCGCCGGACACGTTCGACACCACGGTTCCGCACTCCGCGCGGATCTGGAACTACTGGCTCGGCGGGAAGGACAACTTCCTGGCCGACCGCGAGGCGGGCGACGAGTTCGTCGCGCTCTACCCGCAGCAGTTGGACAAGGCGCGGGCCTGCCGCCACTTCCTGTCCCGTGCGGTGCGCTACCTGGTGCAGGAGCAGGGAATCCGGCAGTTCCTCGACGTCGGCACGGGCCTGCCGACGGCCGACAACACCCACGAGGTCGCCCAGCGGGCGGCCCCCGACGCGCGGATCGTCTACGTCGACAACGACCCGCTGGTCCTCGCCCACGCCCGCGCGCTGCTCACCAGCTCACCCGAGGGCGCCACCAGCTACATCGACGCCGACATGCACGATCCCGAGACGATCCTTACGGCGGCCACCAAGACGCTGGACTTCGACCAGCCGATCGCCCTGCTCATGATCGGTGTCCTCGGGCACGTCGCGGAGTACGACGAAGCCCGTTCGATCGTGCGCACGCTGGTCGACGGCCTGCCGTCGGGCAGCTACCTGGTCGAGACCGACGGCACCGATTCGAGCCCCGAGTACCTCGCGGCCATCGCGATGTACCGCGACAGTGGCGGCGTCCCCTACAACGTCCGCACGCACGAGCAGATCGCCGGGTTCTACGCGGGCCTGGAGCTGGTCGAGCCGGGTGTGGTGCCCATCCACATGTGGCGACCCGCGCCCAACGCGTTCGGGCGGGCCCCCGACGTCTCCGAGTCCGGCGGCGTCGGCCGCAAGCCCTGATCTCCATGGCACGCCCGCCGCTGCTCGCGGAGGTGTGGCGCGAGCAGTCCGTCTGGTCTCAGGCCGCCGACCGGATGAAGGACGGCATCGAGCGGGCCCGGCTCGCGGCGCTGGTCGTCGTCGTCCTGGTGGCGGTCCTCGGCACGACGGCCGCGGCCGTGAGCGAAGCCGCGCCCACGCTCGGACGGCTGCTCGCCGCGGTGGCGGCGGCCGGGTCGGCGGTCTTACCGCTGCTGCGGCCCCGGTGGAGCGGCACCCGGCTGCGGGACTGGACGCGGGCCCGTTCCGTGTCGGAGGCGATCAAGGCCGACGTCTACCTGTGGCTCGCCCGCACGGGCCCGTTCGTCCATGACACGGCCGCCGTCGTCCTCGGCGACCGCATCGACAAGTTGCGCCTCTCCGCGGCCGACCTGCGCTCGGCCTGCGAGGGCATCCACCCCGCGAAGCGCACGCTCCCGCCCGTGCACGACCTGGCCAGCTTCTTCGCGGTCCGCGTCGCGGGGCAGCGCACCGGCTACTACCTCCCTCGGGTCCAGCTGATCGACAAGCGTCTCCGGTGGTTCCGGGCGGTGGGGATCGCGCTCGGGGCCGCCGGGGCTGTGCTCGGCGCGGTCGCGGCGGCGCTGGGGGCGTCGCTCGCCTCGTGGATGGCCGTGGTCGCGACGGTCGGCACCGCGGTAGCCGCCCACGTCTCCGCCACCCGGTACGAGTTCCAGCGCATCGAGTTCGCGCGCACGGCCGAGGAGCTGCGCCAGATCGAGGCAGGCGCCGACCAGCCGGACGTCCCGGAGCGCGAGCTGCACCGGCTCGCGCGGCGGGCCGAGCGGGTGATCTCGATCGAGAACCAGGGCTGGATGGCGAAGCTGGCCGAGAACCCCGCGGACCAGAAGGCGCCCGACGGCGAGGTCGACGCCTGATCCTCGCGTCCTCGGTAGACCGCGCTCGCCCGCGGCGAGGAAGCTCAAGGCCCCGGAAGATGCGACTAGTATGACGGTCGTCATGACGAATAGGAGCCCGCGCGAGCGCACCGTCCGCAGCGCCGCCTTGCTGTTCCGCGAACGCGGCGTCGGCCGCACCGGACTGCGCGACGTGGTGGAGCACGCGGGCGCGCCGCGCGGCTCGCTGCAGTACTACTTCCCGGGCGGCAAGGAGCAACTGCTCGCCGAGGCGATGACATGGATGGCCGAACGGGCCGCCCGTCCGCTGCATGCGGCCCTGACCGCCGACGAGCCGCCGACGCCCCGGGAAGTCGTCCATGGCCTGCTCGACCGGTTCCGGGAGCTGCTGACCGTCACCGAGTTCCGCGGCGGTTGCCCGATCGTGGCGGGCGTGGCCGATGCGTCGTGGGACAGCCCCACGGTGACCGAGGCCGCGCGGGCGGCGTTCGCGACGTGGCTCGCGCCGCTGCAGGATGTGCTGGCCCGCGGCGGAGTGCCCACGGACCGGGCGGCGCGGCTCGCCCTGCTGGTGGTGAGCGCCGCCGAGGGCGCGGTGGTGCTCAGCCGCGCCCGGCGGGACTTCAGCGCGCTCGATGCGGTGCAAGAGGAGCTGGACCTGTTGCTCACGGTCTAGGTTTCGGCCCGTGGGCAGCCTGGTGGAGCTGGTACGGGACGTCGCACCGACGGCGCCGATCGACCGTGGATGGGTCGACTGGGCGGTGGCGCAGCTGCGCGCCGACACGAGACGAAGCGCCGACACCCATCTGCTGCAGCTGCGCACGCCGCCGAAGCTCGGGATCGACATCTACCTCAAGGACGAGTCGACCCACCCGACCGGCAGCCTCAAGCACCGCCTGGCACGATCGCTCTTCCTCTACGCCATCTGCAACGGCGACATCGGGCCGGGGAGCACGGTCGTCGAGGCCTCCAGCGGCTCCACCGCGATCAGCGAGGCCTACTTCGCCCGGCTGCTCGGGCTGCCGTTCGTGGCGGTGGTCGCCCGCTCGACGAGCCCCGACAAGGTGGCCTTGATCGAACGGGAGGGCGGCCGGTGTGAGTTCGTGGAGTCCGCCGGTGACGTCTACGCCGTCGCGCGCCGCCTGGCCGACGAGCAGGGCGGGCACTACCTCGACCAGTTCACCAACGCCGAGCGCGCCACGGACTGGCGCGGCAACAACAACATCGCCGAGTCGATCTTCGAGCAGCTGGCCGCGGAGCCGCACCAGGTGCCCGCGTGGATCGTGGTGGGCGCGGGCACCGGCGGCACGAGCGCCACGATCGGCCGGTACCTGCGCTACCGCGGCCTCGCCACCCGCCTCGCCGTCGTCGACCCGCAGGGCTCCGCCTTCCTGCCCGCCTACGCAGGCGAGGCGGCGCAGGCCCCGGGGTCGCGCATCGAAGGCATCGGACGACCGCGCGTCGAGCCGTCCTTCGTGCCGCGGGTCGTCGACCGGATGATCGGCGTCCCCGACGCCGCCTCGGTCGCGGCGATGCTCTTCCTCGACGACCGGTTCGGGCTGCGCGCGGGCCCGTCGACCGGCACCAACCTCTACGGCGCGCTGCTGCTGGCCTGCGAGCTGCGCGCGGCAGGCCGCGTGGGAAGCATCGTGACCCTCATGTGTGACCGTGCCGACCGCTACGCCGCCACGTTCTGGGACGCCGCCTGGCGCCGCGACCAGGCGATCGACACCGCTCCGTACCGGGAACACCTCGACCGGGCGTGGGACACGCTCACCTGGCGTCAGTAGCGGACGTCGCTCAGCAGGAGCGGCTGGTACACGGTCGATGGTTCGCCGTCGACGGTGGTCCCGGCGAACTGCAGCATCGCGCGCACCGCCCCGTTCAGGGTGGCCGGGCAGCCCGGGGCCGGGGCGGACACGGCGTCCAACCGCGCGAGCTGATCGGCGGTCAGCGCCACCTCCAGCCCCGCGAGGTTGCTCTCCAGGTGATCGAGGCGGCGCGCGCCGATGATCGGCACGACGGTGCCGGGCCGCGTCCGCAACCACGCCAGGGCCACGGCCGCCGACGTGGTCCCGAGCTCCTCCGCGACGGCGGCCACCGCATCGATGACGACGTACTGGTCCGCGTCCGGACCGCCGACGTGGGCGTGGCGGGCCGAGTCGGCTACCGCGCCGCCGCGCCGGTACTTGCCGGACAGGAACCCGTTCTTCAGCGGGCTCCACGGTCACGGCCAGGCCCTGGTCGAGGGCGACCGGGACGATCTCGGCCTCGACGTCGCGGGCCAGCAGCGAGTACTCGACCTGCAGGGCGATCAGGGGCGTCCAGCCACGGAGCTCGGCCATGGTCTGCGCCCGGGCGATGACCCAGGCCGGGGTGTTGGAGAACCCCACGTAGCGGATCTTGCCCGCCCGGACGCTGCAGGAAGCGCGGGCGCTCCTCGTCGCCCACGCGGGTGACGTGGCCGGGATCGGACACCTCGTCGGCTACGACAGCCCCACCCAGTTCAACCGCGAGTACCGCCGCCAGTTCGGCACGCCACCCGGCCGGGACGCCCGCCGCACGGCCGATGGCGCGCCCGACGGCCCGCCGCCTCCCGTGAGCCTCGGCGTCACCGCGTCCGATCCGCGACGAGCCCGACGGGGTTCGGCTGTGGCAGGGTGCCGCTCTCGATCACGGCCGCGGCCAACGGGGTGAGCAGGCCCGCGAGCCGGGTGGTCGCCGTCGCGCCGAGCACGCGCCAGGGCGTCGCGGCGGCGGCGTCGGTCGCGTCCTCGATCTCGGCGTGCAGGCGTCGGCCCGCATCGGTGAGCTCCCCGTCCGCGGCGAGGAGGCCGTCGGCCCGCAGCGTCCCGACGCCCTCGGCCCAGGCGGCCTCGTCGAACCTGCGCCCCGTGCGCAGCACCTCCGCGTCGGCCTCCCCCGCCGCCGCCTTGATCAGGTGCGACAGCACGGGCGGGATCCCGCGCGCCACCAACACGGCGACGTGCCCGTCGCCGCGGTGCTCGCGCAGCGTCGTGGCGGCCTGCCACAGCGCCAGGTGCGGCTGGTCGGGCCGGGGCAGCGCCTGGTTGGCCGCGGCCAGCACCCGGCCTGCGCAGTCGGCGGCCGCCGCGGCCTGCCAGGCGAGCTCGGCCGCCTCGGCCGTCTCGGGCGCCGCCACGAGGGCGTCGCCCCACAGACGCCGCAGCGCAGCGTCCGCCCCGGTGAGCCGGGCGGCCAGTGCGGCCGCGGGCGTCGTCAGCGCCCAGGCGTCGGGCAGCGCCCGGCCGATCCGATCGGGATGGAAGCCGAAGAACGCGGCCGTGGCGACGGCGGCGCCCGCCGCGCCGAGCGGCGCCGACCGCTGGGCGGCGTAGCCCATCCAGAAGCCCCGCATGCCGAGCGCGTCGGCCGTGGCGCGGGCCTCCGGGGTGAAGTAGGTGACCACGTGGATCGGTTCGAGGAGCGTCCACATCCGACGCGTCGGGTCCATCGATCCTCCTGCCTTATGACTTCCGTCATAGTGCCCGATGGGCGTGCGGAGGCGTAGAACTAGGGGCTATGACAGTCGTCATAATCGAGTCGTCCCCCGCGACCGCCGACGCGGTGCGCGAGTTGGTGCAGGCCTGCTCGCAGGCGTCGCTACAACGACGGTTCTTCCTGCCCGCCGCCATGGACCCGTCCGTGGTCTGGGCGCGGTACGGGCACTACCTGCTCGCCGGGCCGCCGGTGGGCGCGGCCGTGGTGGCGACCGTCGAGCGCCGCCCGGTCGGCTTGCTGAACCTGAACGTCGTCGGGGTTCAGACGGTCGAGCTGAGCCTGCTCGTCGCCGACGCCTGGCAGCGCAGGGGGGTGGCGACGCGGCTGCTCGACGTGGAGCTCGGCCGGCCGCGCTGGGCCGGGTGGACGGTGCAGGCCAATGTGCAGCCGGACAACGGGCCGGTCCGGTCCCTGTTGCGCGGCACCCGGTTCGGCACGTGGCAGCTGGTCGACCGGGACCCGTCCTCCTGGGAATTCGCCCTCACCTTGGCGCCTCGGCGCGCGTTCGCCGTCGCCGGCTAGGCCGTGTCCCGTGGATCAGCAGCCGCGGTCTTCGCGCCCAGATGGCCCCTCGCTGCGTTGTCGGACGTCTCGAGTACGCCCGGTGCGAGAGCCGTCCTCCGCCTTGCGAGGAGCCATCTGGATCACGAATCCCATCGGCCGTGATCCACGGGACACGGCCTAGCGGCCTTGGTCGCTAGGAGTTTGAATCTTGAGCCAAGTCTTCACGCGATCATGCGGGCCTCGGTGATGTAGTCGGCGACGTGGCGATCGATCACTCGCAGTGCTTGGCGTAGGGGCAGCGGCGCGGGTGGGTCGTTGGCCGCCGTGAGTGGTCGCAGCAGCCGGTTGTGGAGCTTGGTATAGAAGATCGCGACGCGTTGCCCGGCTGGGGTCAGGACGTAGGTGTTGGAATGCGGCAGCCGGGTGATCATGCCTTTCATGCGCAGGCGCCGAAGGTCGTAACTCATCTGGCCCATCGAATACGGGACGCCGAGCAGGGTGGCCACCCGGGCGCGCAGGCTCCGGTTGGTGAACCCGGCCACGACGTGCAGCCCGGCGCACAGGGCGCCGACCAGGGCCATGACCCGAGGGTCGCCGAACCGTAGGGCTGGGGCCCTCCGACCGTCCTCGAGGGTGGGTCGCGCGGCCCGCTCAAAGGCTGGGCTCGCAAGGACACAGCCCTGGCCGACCCGGAAAGCATCGACCATGCGACGGTTCACGTCACGGGCCTTGACCCAGATTTCCGGCAGATGCTCCAGGCGGCGGGCCACCCCGAGGTCGGCGGTGTCGTTTACGACGGTCTCGATGCGAAACGCCCGCCCGCACTTGAGGTAGGACTTCACCCGGGAGTGCCCGAAATGCGCGTTGAGGGTGACCTCATCACCGGAGCGCAGCAGCCGGGTGCGGTACCCGCCTTCTGGTGGGGTGCGGACCCGGCGACCGAACACGATCTGCATCTGTTCCGGGCGGCCGATGTCCAGGTTGTCCACGCACAGCGCCTCGAAGAACCCCCGCGCGTGCCGCGGCGCGGTGAACACGATGGTGCGGGAGACCTCGATCTGGCGCATGGCGATGTCCCACCAGTAGCCGCCGGCCCGGTCGGCGTCGGTCAACGGCAGCGGCAGCCGGGACCACCAGCGCTCACAGAACACCCGGATCTGGCCCGGTCCGAGCCCGTCGCACAGCTGCTGCAGCCCGGCCGGGTCGTCGGTGGTGGCGAACCCGTTGTCCAGTTCGGTGAACCCGATCCCCGCGGCAGTCGCGGCGCGTTTGGCGTACTCGTGCCCGTTGAGCCAGATCTTGACCGGGTACGGGAAGTAGGCGCACACCTTGACGAATGCTGGCCCGAACACCTCATCGACCAGGTAGAAGTAGTAGGCGGTGACCCGGCGGTCGGCCTTGTGGTAGCCGAACCGCGGCACCCCGCCACCGTCGGCGTCGGGGTGGTAGGTGGTGCCGGTGAACACCCGCTGGAACTCCTGGGCCACCCCGATCGCGGCCACCCCGGTCCGACCCTGGCGGGCCAGCCGGTCTAGCCCGAGTTTCCCGGCTAGCATGATCGCTGCCGGTGTTTTCCCTGGCCAGGAGCTAAGTTGATGTTGTTGTGTGCTATGACCTAAGTTCGGGGTGCCCAGCGGTGTAGATCGAAGATCTCGGCGAGGTGGTCCTGGGTGGGGTTGGTCTCGGTGAGTATGCGGCGGGCCTTGGGTCGCCCGCCGGTGGAGGGGTAGATCAGCACCGTCTCCTGGATACCGGCGAGGGTGTCGAGCAGTTCACGCACGGATAGGTGCAGGCCGTGTTGGTGGGCGTGGCGGCGCATGAGGTGGGCGATCTGCAGGGCGAGCACGCAGGTGAACACGTGCACCCGGATGTTGTGCTCGGTCCAGTGGTGCATCGGGGAGAACGACACCACGTGCGGGTCTTTGAGTTGGCGGAAGCCGAACTCGGCCTCGGACTGGGAGCGGTAGCCGGCGACCACGTCCGCGGTTGGCCACTGGTCGCGGTCGGTCATCAGGACGCGTTTGCCGAAGACCTCGGCTTCCAGGTCGGTGCGGGCTTGATCGTCGAGGTCGAAGGCGAGCCGGTGCTCGGCGGGGGTGGCGCCGGTCAGCTGCCAGGTGATGACCCGACGCACCCAGGGGTCGTTGACGATCTGGGTGATCTCGGCGGTGACCTTGTCGTGGGGTCGGCGGGTGTGGCCCCGTGCCAGGGTGTCGGCCAGCGCGGAGAGCTTCGCGGTGGCCTTGGCCAGGGTCTGGTCGAAGCCGCGGGACTGGGCGGTGTGCAGGGTCGGGGAGTGGGTGAGCACGACGCGGCGGTCGGCGCCGTAGACCGGGCGGCGTTGTTCCAGTGCGGTCACGCCGGGGAACCGGTCGGGGTCCACGGGGTGCCGGTCGGCGGCGGGGCGGGCCAGCAGGTCCGGGCAGTCAGACGGCGGGATCGACCCGACGAACCCGAGACCGGTCGCGCTCAGGTGCGCGAGGTTGGCCAGCGAGTTCTGCCCGGCATCGAACACCACCGTCATCTGCGGGGTTGTCGCGCTCACGCTGGGCGTGGGGTTATCGGGGTTATCGGGGTTGTCGGGGTTGTCGGGGTTGTCGGTGAGCGCCGCGGCCAACGCGGTATGCCGCGCCACCAGCAGGTCGATCATGGTGGCGAACTGGGTGACGTCGGGCCGGTTGCCGGGGTAGGCGTGGGAGACCAGCGGGATCCCACCGTCGCGGGTGATCACCAGGCCGAGCCCGACCAGGCGTAGGTCGGCTCGTTTCTGCTTGGCCTTGCCGCGCTGCGCGATGGGTGCCTTGTCGTTGGTGGTATCGATGTAGGTGGCGAAGTTGGTCATGTCCAGGGCCAGCGCGGAGATGTCCAGCTCGAAGGTCTCGATCATGGCCAGGGCGAGACGGTGCTCGATGCGGGCCAGTTGCTCGGGGCTGACCCCGTGCATCGCGTCCCAGAACTTGCGGTGGTCCAGCACCCCGGCACCGATCTTGGTGAACCGGTCGGCGGCGGTGCCGCGCCACCACTTCTCGAACCCGCGCTTGGAGCACGGGTCCACCAGGCGGCCCAGCGCGGCCAGCGCCAGGTAGGTGCCCACCGAGGCGCCCGCGTCGGCCCGGCGTGCCCCGACCACCTCATCGATCACCGCGACCACGCCGAGACGCTCCAGCATCCCCCACGCGGCGGCGACGTCCCCGAACGCCAGGTGCCGGGTCCGCTCGGGCCGCAGCGCGGCCTCGCGTTCGTCGAACGCGGCGGCGATGTCGGCGGCCGACCCGAGGTAGCGCTCGGAGACCATCCTGGGTTTACCCTGCACCCAGGCCATCTCCCGCACGTACCAGTACGGCCTGCCGCTGATCACCTTCTTGTAGAGACTCGCCACTCTTTAGGTACTCTTTAGGTCATAGGCCAAAGCAAGATCAAACACCAGCTGCCGCGCCGAGAACGCCCAGCTCAACTCACCTGGAGCCAGTTCCCAACACACTCAAGATCGAACTAACCGGGAAACTGGGGCTAGGTGCGGGCGCATCACGTCCAGCTTGCGCTCGCCCTTGGCGAAGCGGATCACCGCGATGTCGTTGGCCGCGGCGAACTCGTCGACCGCCTTGCGGAACCGCAGCCCGATCCTCTCCAGGATCGCCGGCGACGGGATCGGGAAGCCGAGGTGATGGGTCAGGAAGTTGACCACCTGACCGGACACCTGCAGGTTGGGCACCCACCCGTTGAGGTAGATCCGGTCGAAACACTCCAGATCCACACCGACGTGCCCGTCCAGGATGTCGTTCACGCTCACCACACGGGTCGCCACGGCGCACCTCCGGTCCGGCGGCAGCTCAACCCGCCAGCCTGGCCCCACCCGAACGCGACGTCACCTGCCAACCCGACCACCACCTCGGCGGTCCGAGGCGAAGCCTCACTGGACTAGCACCGAACGCCTGCCCTCGCCACGCGCACCACCGCGAGCTACTCTGCTTGTCAGACAAGCTGAGGAGAGCTCGTGGACGTGGTGCGGACGGTGGCCCGGCAGTCGCTGGTCGAGCAGGCCGCCGCCGAGCTGGTCCGGCTGCTCGAGGCGGGGCACTGGACGGTCGGTGCGCGGCTGCCGGGCGAGCTGGAGCTCTCCAGGCTGCTGGGGGTGGGGCGGTCCACGGTGCGGGAGGCCGTGCGGTCGCTCACCGCGGTCGGGATGCTGGAGGCCCGGCAGGGGGCGGGCACCTTCGTGGCCTCGACGAGCCCGCTCACGCCGCTGGACCGGCGGCTGCGCCGCGCGGTTGTGGCCGAGGTCTACGAGGTCCGCATGGCGCTCGAGCTGGAGGCAGCCCGGCTGGCGGCGGCCCGCCGCACCGATGCCGACCTCGTCGCGCTGCAGGCTGCACTCGCCGGTCGGGCCGCGGCCACGTCGGCCGCGGAGTTCGTCGACGCCGACCTGGTCTTCCACCACGCCGTGATCGCGGCCGCCCACAACCCGGTGCTGACCGACCTCTTCGCGCACTTCACGACGGCGCTGCGAACGGCGCTGCTCGACCTGAACGCCGACACCGCGCTGCGCACCCCGGCCGACCGGGCCGCGGCCACCGACGCGCACGACGACCTGGCCGCCGCGATCGCCGCGGGCGACGACACCGCCGCGGTCGACGCAACCCGGCGCAACGTGGAGACGACCCTTCTCCAGCTGCGCGGGCGGAGCGACCCGTGAACCGGCGCAGCCTGGCCGTGCTGACGACCAGCCATCTCGTCGACGACCTCTACCAGGGGGCGGTGCCTGCGGTGGTGGCGCTGATGGTGTTCACCCGGGGCTACAGCTACACCGCGGCGACCGGGCTGACGCTGGCCGCGACCGTGTTGTCGTCGGTGGCCCAGCCCGCCTTCGGGCTGGGCCACCGACCGGCGGCCGATGCGGTGGCTGCTGCCCGTCGGGCTCGCGCTGGCGGGGATCGGTATCGGGCTCTCGGGGGTGAGCACCGACTACACGGTCACGTGGGCGGCGGTCGCGCTCTCCGGGCTCGGCGTGGCCGCCTTCCATCCCGAGGCGTCGCGGGCCGCCCGGACCGCGGCCGGCGGCACCGCCACGGGGATGAGCTGGTTCGCCCTCGGCGGCAACATCGGCTTCGCCCTCGGGCCCACGGTGACCACCGCCGTCCTGCTGGTCACCGGCCTCGGGGGCACACCGCTGCTGGCCGTGCCCGCAGTCGTCGCGGCCGTCGTGCTCGGCTTCCGCCGACCCGCCCACCCGGCGCGTGCGTCGGCGGCCGCGCCGCCGACGGGTGACGCCCGGTGGCGGCCGTTTTTCTGGCTGACCGGTGCGGTGATCGCCCGATCCGTCGTGTTCTTCGGGGCCTCCAGCCTGATCGCGCTCTACCTTCGCCAGCGCTACGGCGCCGATCCCGCCACGGCCAGCAGCGCGCTCACCGTGCTGCTCGGCGTCGGCGCCACCGCCACCCTCGTCGGCGGCAGGCTCGCCGACCGCCTCGGCCGGGTCCGCACCATCCGGGCGGGCCACGCCCTGGCCGTGCCCGCGCTCGCCGCGATCGCGGCCACCGCGAAGGGTGCGACGACCTGCCACTGCAGGTGCAGGTCCGGCCCGCGCGACAGCACCGATGTCACGGCGTTGAGCACGATGATGTAGAGCGACGTCCCGATCGCGAGGGACATCGGCATCCGCAGCACGATCACCAGCGCGGGCACGACAAGGAATCCGCCGCCGACGCCGAGGAAGCCGGTGAGGAAGCCGACGAGCGCCCCGCAGACGACGACCTTGCCCGCCACGACGACAACCGTCCGGTGGCGGGTCGCCACGGCCGACCCCGCGGAGCCGCCGGGTTCGGGCGTCCCGACGACGCCGAACCCGGTGCCGGTCCGCCAGTCCACGCCGCGCTCGCGGATGCGGGCGACCGCCCCCACGAGCGCCGTGACCCCGACGATGAGCACGCTGCCCGTCGTCGCGTCGTGGGCGTTCTGGCCCAGCACGTAGACCAGCGCGGGCACGGTGAGCACGCCGCCACCGCCACCGCCACCGAGGCCACCGATCACGACGCCGACGACGACGAGCACCGCGGCGACGACAGCCGTGGCGGTCACTTCGTCCCAACCGTCAGGACGACCGGACTAATGTACGGTCATTAGCAACAACCCGGCAAGCCGGACGGTCAGAACGGCACCGACGCCGCGTGCGCGGCGCGCACGGCGGCCGCGATCCGGGCGGCGAATCGGGCGATGCGCGAGCGGCGTCTGCCGCGGGCAGCAGCAGGGGTTGCGGTCATCGAAGGTCCCTCGGGTCGAAGCGGGCTGGTCACCACCACGCAACGACCCGCGCGAGGGCAGGTCGCTACGTGGCCGCCCTACAGCGCCGGTCGTCGACCGAGAGCTGGTCCATCGCGATGAGGCACACGCAGAAGCTGCGCCCCGCAAGCGTGGACCCGACGGACATGTCGACCAGTCCACCATCGATCGGCGCGCCGTTCAACTCCCCCGATGTCCATCACCCTTCCGGGTCGGAGCCAACCACGGTCGGTCACGGCGCGTGGTCGTACCGGTGGAATTCGCTACATGGTTGCCGCCCGGTGGTTCCGCCATCTTCGGGCCTGGTGCACCGTCGTCGGGTGCCGTCGCGCGTTCCGGGTCAGCATCGTCTCCGTCCCCGACGTCAGAGCTCCACACCGATCGCCCGGAAGGGCATGCCCGCACCCGCGCAGGTTCCGCAAGACGAACCACCGGCACGGCCGGGCTCGGAAGGCGAGCACCGACTGCAGGACGCGATCGGCACCCGGGAGCGCGCCGAGCGCTTCTACGGCGACCAGCTCCGCGACCGGCTGCTCCCGAAGATGATCGAGTTCATCCACCGCATGGAGATGGTGTTCATCGCTACCGCCGACGCGAGCGGCGACTGCGACGCCTCGCTGCGGGCGGGCACACCCGGCTTCCTGCGGGTGCTCGACGACAGCACCCTCGCCTACCCCGAGTACCGCGGCAACGGCGTCATGGCCAGCCTCGGCAACATCAGCGAGAACCCGCACGTCGGCCTGCTGATGATCGACTTCGTGGAGGACCTGATCGGCCTGCACGTCAACGGCCGGGCGCACATCCTCGACAACGACACCTTCTCCGCCCGGTACCCGGGGGAAGAGGGCCGGGAGTCGACGCCGGGGCGCCGCGCCGAGCGGTGGGTCGTCGTCGAGGTCGTCGAGGCGTACATCCACTGCCGCAAGCACATCCCGCGGATGCAGCGCCTACCGCAGAAACGCGCGTGGGGCACCGATGACCCCGCCCGCAAGGGCGGCGACTACTTCGCCGCCCGCGCCACGACCGACCCGCCTGCCGCCGCGATCCCCGCGCCCCGGCCGCCGATGGACGCGAGCAGGCTTTCGCCGCTCCCGGCCAACGAGTAGTCGCGCGCATCCGGTCCCGGCCTTCGACCGGCGAGCCGTTCCACGGACGACCCCGGGCCGAGCCTGCCGCGAAGTTCCTCGCGAGGGCCCTGACCACGGCGGCTTCGCGAGCTAGTGTCCATCTGTTGACCCGCGCGCTCACGCCGAACCCGGGGGTGTCATGCCGATCTTCGTCTATCGCTGCGAGTGCGGGAACACGTTCGAGCGGCTGGTCGCGCGGGACGCCGCGGCCCCCGAATGCCCGGAGTGCGGGAGCGTCACCCGCAAGATCCCGGCGCGGCCGAGCATCGGTCGCGGGGCCGGGGTGACCTCGGGCTCGGGCGACGTCGCCGCGCCGTGGCGGGGTGCGGTGTCGCAGGGCGCCGAGGGCATGCAGCGCGAGGTGCGGCTGCGGGACAACATCGTGGCGAAGGGTCGCGAGTACCCGGGCAACCCTGGTTCCACCGCCGCCTCGCCGAGCAACGACTGACCCGGAACCAGCCAGGCCCGGTGATCACCGATGATCACCTCGGACGGAGGTGGACACCGCCATGACCGTCGCCGAGGGCACGGACCCCTTCGTCGGCCGGACCGCCGAGGTGACGGCGCTCAGGGCCGAACTCGCGGCGACCCGCGCAGGCACACCGCGCATCCTGGTCGTGCAAGGTGATGCCGGGATCGGCAAGACCGTCCTCCTCGACCAGTTCCTGGCCGCCGAGACCGACCTCACCGTCCTGCGCGCCACCGGCGAGCCGTGGGAGGCCTACGTCGCCTACGGCGTCGTCGACCAGATCATGCGCTGCGCCGGGGTGAGCACCGCGGGGCTGCTGGTGAGCCGCGACCGGTCGTTCCCGCCCGAGGAGCCGGTCGGCGTCGGGGCCTGGATCCTGGACGTCCTCCAGGAGCTGGAGCAGAAGGCCCCGGTCGTGGTGATCGTGGACGACGCGCACTGGGCCGACATCGACTCCCTGCGGGCCGTGCTCTTCGCCGCCCGGCGGTTGGTCGACGAGCGGGTGCTGCTGGTGCTCGGCCAACGCGTCGAGGACGAGCAGCGCCTCCCCGAGGGGTTGCGCCGATTGGCGGGCGGGCGAACGGGCTCGACAGTCGCACTGCAGCCGCTGCCGCCGTCGGACGTGCACGAGCTGGCGACGGCACTCGGCGTGCGCGGCTTCTCCACGCGGGCCGCGCGGCGGCTGCACGCCCACACCGGCGGCAACGCGCTGTACGTCAAGACGATGCTCAGCGAGCTGCCCGAGAAGCGCTGGCGCACCTGGAACCCGTCGCTGCCCGCGCCGCGCGCCTTCGCTGCCCAGGTGCTGCGCAGGCTGGCCGCCGCCGGTGCCCCGACCAGGCGTCTCGTGGAGGCGGTCGCGGTGCTCGGCACCACAGCACCGGTGGCCGCGGCCGCCACGCTGGCCGGGGTGCCCGACCTCTTCGCGGCGCTGGACGAGGCATCGGTCGCCGGGCTCCTCCAGGTGCGGGAGGACTTCGGGATCCGGGAGGTCGCGTTCCCCCATCCGCTGGTGCAAGCGGCGGTCTACGAGCAGCTCGGTCCGCTGCGCCGGATGCAACTGCACTCGGCGGCGGCCGCGTTCGTCGAGGACGAGGGGGCGCTCCTGCGGCACCGGGTGCTGGCCGCCACCCCGCCGGACGCGGAGCTGGCCCGTGAGCTGGAAGCCTTCGCCCGCCGCGAAGCCGCCGTCGGCGCCTGGGCGAGCGCCGCGTGGGCGCTGGTCGAGGCCAGCAACCTCAGCCCCAACCGGGAGGTGCGTGAGCAGCGCTTGCTGCTCGCGGTCGACGCCACCGTCGGCGCGGGCGATCTGCATCAGGCCGAGATCTTCGCCCGGGACGTCGCGTCCTTCAGCCGCGGCGCCTGGCGCGAGGCCGCGCTCGGCTACCTGGCCATCCTGCGCGGGCGCCGCGACGAGGCCGAGGAGCTGCTGGGCCACGCCTGGCGGCTGTCCGCCGACGACCCGGACACCTCGGTGGCCGCGGTGGTGGCCCAACGCCAGGCCCTGCACGCCGTGGGCAGGCTGCGCGGCGACGAGGTGGTCCGTTGGACGACGCGCGCGGTCGAGCTGGCCCGACCCGACGATCCCGTCCGGGTCGAGGCCGAGGCGCTGCTCGGGCTCGGCATGGGCTGGCAGGGGCAGATCGCCGAGGGCATGGCGGCCTACGAGGCGCTGCTGGGGCGGGTGAGCGCGGCCGAGGACAGTCCGCAGCTGGAGCGCATCCGGATGGCGCACGGCTGGCTGCGGCTGGTGCACGGCGACGTGGCGGGTGCGCGGGCGTCGCTGGCGATGACCGCGCCCGCGGCGTTGCGGGCCGGGTCGGTGCGGATCGCCGTGTGGTCGTTCTCCTGGCTCGCCTACGCCGAGTTCCTGCTCGGCGCCTGGGACGAGGCGGCGGCCGACGCCGAACGCGCGGTGTCGTTGCTCGACGAGTCCGGCATGGAGTGGCTGCGGCCGCTGGCCCGCTACGCGGCGGTGCTCGTGCCCGCCGCGCGCGGCGAATGGAAGGTGGCCGAGGAGCACCTGCGCGCGGGCGCCGCGCACACCGGCGACTACGAGCTGATGGTGGTGACCGCCGCGCTGGCCCGCGCCGAGGTGGCGGCGGCCCGCGGCGAGCAGGAGACCGTGCTGCGCGCCCTCGAACCCGTCTTGGCCATCGAGCCCCGGGCGGGCGTCGACGAACCCGGATTCTGGCCGTGGCCGGACCTGTACGCCGAAGCCCTGATCAGCGCGGGCAGGCTGGACGAGGCCGAGGCCCTCCTCGTCCCGCACGAGCAGTTGGCCGCCGACCGTGGCCGGGCGGCGATGTCGGCCCGGCTCGGCCGGGCGCGTGGGCGGCTGGCGGTGGCGCGCGGGCAGCAGCCGGAGGCGGAGCGGGCGTACCAAGGCGCGCTGGCCGCGTTGGCGAACCTGACGATGCCGTTCGAGCGCGCCCTGGTGGAGCTCGCCTACGGGCAGGCGCTGCGCCGCGGCGGGCAACGCCGGGCCGCGGCCGCCCAGCTCCAGGCCGCCCGCGACCGGTTCACCGCGCTGCGGGCCGCTCCGTTCCTGGAGCTCTGCGAGCGCGAGCTGCGCGGATGCGGGCTCACGCCCGCCCGGCGCAGCGACTTCGATCCGGGCAAGCTCACCGCCCAGGAGCAGGCGGTGGCGCGGCTGGTCGCCGTCGGGATGAGCAATCGGCAGGTGGCCGCAGAGCTGTTCGTCAGCATCAAGACGGTGCAGTTCCACCTGACGCACATCTACGCCAAGCTCGGCGTCGGTTCCCGGGCCGAGCTGGCCGCTCAGTTCCGCGAGTAGCGGTCCCGCTTGTCGGCGGCCGCGGCGAAGTCGGGCCGCTCCAACAGGAACGACACCACCAGGCCTGCCACGAGGCCCCAGAACGCGGCGCCGATGTTCAACACGGAGACGTCGGACACGGTGACCACGAAGGTGACCAGCGCACCCAGCGTGAACCGGGTGCCGAACGCGGTGACGAAGGCGCCTTGCAGCACCCGCAGCATGGCCAAGCCGGCCAGCACCGCGACGAACGCGGCAGGCGCCGCCAGCATGAGCCGGGTGAACACCGGCGCGAAGAGCCCGAAACCGACCGCCAGCAGCCCGCAGCAGATGCCCGCCGTGTAGTGCCGCGAGCGGTCGCC
Source organism: uncultured Actinomycetota bacterium (assembly GCA_963739465.1). Taxonomy (GTDB): domain Bacteria; phylum Actinomycetota; class Actinomycetes; order Mycobacteriales; family Pseudonocardiaceae; genus Pseudonocardia. The sequence continues at coordinate 261,414 of CAVUAS010000011.1, read as the reverse complement.
CGAGGCGGACAGCAGCGCGTTCGTCGGGCCGGTGAGACAGCTGGGCACCGCCCCGACCGCGGCCGTGAGCAGGGACCACACGCCACAGGCCACGGTGACGGCGTTGACCGGCGCATCGTGACCCGCGGCCCGCAGCACCGCGACACCCTGCCCGTTCTGCACCACGAGGACCGTGATGGCCAGCGGGACCACCAGCTCGATCATGGCCTGGGTGGACCACTCCGGAACCTGCCAGACCGGAGCGGCCAGCCACTGCGCCATGCCCGAACCGGGGTTGAAACGCCCGCTCACCGCGATGACGACGATCCCGACCAGCAGCGCGGCGATGATCGGCGGCAGCCGGGTTCGCGGCCACACGGAGGCGAGCAGGAAGGCCAGCACCATGGGGCCCGCGACGAGCAGGTCGTCGCGCACGGAATGCACGAGGTCGGTGCCGAACCGCAGGAACACCGCCGCGACCATGCCCATCACGATCGGCATCGGCACCGCCGACATGGCCCGGCGCACCCATCCGGAGAGCCCGAGCACCAGTATCAGCAGCCCGGTCGCGAAGTAGGCGCCCACGACCGCGGCGAAGCTCAGATGGTGCAGCGCAGGCCCGACCAGCACGGTGCCCGGGATCGTCCAGAAGAACGCCAACGGCTGCCGGTACAGCCAGCAGGCGAACACCGTGAGCAGACCGTTCAGGAAGAACACGCCGAAGATCCAGGACGCCAGCTCGGCAGGCGACAGGCCACCTGCCGTGCCCACGGCGAGGATCACCGCGACCGGCCCGGTCGCCGCGAAGATCACGCCGATCAGGCCGTTGGCCGCGTAGAGCGGGCCGAAGTCCCGAAACAGCCGTCCCGGCCCGGCGAGCGGCCGCGGCGGGCGCTCGATCAGGTCGGAGCGGCTGCGCCGGGCCGGGCTCACGTGAAGACGCTGGTGAACGCGTCGTTCAGCTCGCGGGCGTGGTAGAAGATGCCCTTCGCCAGCTGGTCCACCGTCCAGTTGATGGTCGGGAAGTCGGCCTGCACGCGGTAGCCGAGCCCCGCGAACACCTCGTTGCGGTTCCCGGCCGGGTCGAAGAAGTAGATCGTGGTGCCGCGGGTGATGCCGTGGCGGGTGGGGCCGATGTCGATCGGCACGTCGTCCATCGCGAAGATGTCGCCCGCCCGCAGGATCGAGCTCCAGTCCTCCAGGTGGTAGGCGAAGTGGTGCAGCTTGCCGTTCGGGCCCTTGATGAAGGCGATGTCGTGCGGCGACTCCCCGCAACTCATCCAGGTGCCGATGACCTCGGGCTGGTCGATGCTGGTGACGACGCGCTCGGCGGTCTTGAAGTCCATGACCTCACGCAGGAACCGCTCGTTCAGGCCGGGGTCCTCGCAGGGCATGAGAGCATGGTCGATCCAGTGCGTGCCGACGCCGCGCATGTTCCGCGGCCAGGCCTCAGGGTTGATCGACCCGGTCTCGGTGCCCGCGTACTCCATGTCGGTGTAGAGCTCGATGCTGTGCTCGGACGGCAGCGTGATCCGCACGCCTTCGCCGACGGTGAGGTTCTCCCCTGCGGAGAACCGGCCGGTGGTCACGCCGAACTGCTGGGCGCGCTGCTCGAAGGTGGCCATGGCGTCGGGGCTCTCGACCTTGTAGCCGAGCTTGACGAGCCCGACGCCGCCCTCTTCGAGCACCAGCGAGTGGTGGTCCCACTCGTCCCAGCACTTGAGGTAGAGCTTGCCGGGCTCGGACGCGACCACCTCCATGCCCAGCGTGTTGGAGTAGTGGTTGCGCGCTTCCTCCAGGTCGGTGACCCGCAGGTGGACGTAACCCAGCCGGATTACGGCACTCATGGCGATCCTTTCGTTGGTGTTGATGTGAACAGGAAGCCCAACACCCGCCGCAGCCGGTCGCCTTCCTGCAGTTCGATCACGACGTTGGTGAGGGCACCGCGCGACAGCTCAGGCAGATGCCTTCGACGCGCTCGTCGTCGGACAGCACGCTGTCGGCGACGGGGCGCTCGTAGCGCACCTCGCCCTCCAACAGCTGGAGCTTGCAGATCCCGCAGCCGCCGCGCCTGCAGCCGACCCGGTACCGCAGGCCTGCCCGGCCCAGCGCGCGCAGCAGCGTCTCGTCGCCGGTCGCGGTGACGCGCACGCCGTCGGGGAGGATCGTGATCTCGTTCTCGACGGCCTTCGGTTCCGGTTCAGCCACCGTGCACCTCGACCGGGTCGAGTCCGTCGAACTCGGCGACGATCCGGTCGCCAGGGCGCAGTGGCACGGCCGCGGTGAGCCCGCCGGTGAGCACGATCGTGCCGGGCTCGAGCCGGTCGTCGCGGGCGGCGAGCGCGCCCGCCAGCCACGCCACCGCGGCGGCCGGATGACCCATGGCCGCTCCGCCCGCCGCGGTGTCGAAACCTTCGGGGAACCCGAACACGCAGCCCAGCACGTGCAGGTCCGCGAGCTCGGCGAGCCTGCGCGGCCGTTCGCCGAGCACCACCCGGGCGGCGCCCACGTTGTCCGCGATCGAGTCGACCTGCCGGAACGACTCGGCGTAACGGGAGTCGAACACTTCGATCGCGGGATACACGGCGTCGATCGCGGCGAGCACTGTGGCCAGGCCTGCGCCCGGCGGGATCGGCCGCCCGACCACCAGCGCGAGCTCCGGCTCGGCGCGCGGATGGATCAGCCCGGCCACCACGATCACGTCCCCCGGCGGCACGAGCATGTCGGCGGTGATCCGGCCGTAGACCGGCTCGCGGATGCCCAGCGCATCCCGTTTCACCTTGCTGGTCAGACCCAGCTTCACGCCGACGACCCGCTTCCCTTCCGCGCGCTTGTGCCCGACCAGCAGCTCCTGGGCCGCATACCCGACGCCGATGTCCAGGAACGGGTTCCGACTGCTGAACGGCCGAATCGGCACGCGGTCGCGTTCGGCGGTCAGCAGCTCATCGGCCATCGTCTGCGGGCTGGTCACGACGCACCCCTCGCCGCGAACCGCACGCTCACCGCGCCCAGGTGCGCGAACTCGGCCGAGAACCGGTCGCCGGGCCGGACCGGGACCATCCGGGTCAACGCCCCCGCCAGCACGACGTCACCGCGGTGCAGCCCCTCGCCGAAGCGGGACAGCGTGTTGGCCAGCCAGCCGAGCGCGGCGGCCGGGTGGCCGAGCGCGGCCGCGCCGGCCCCACTGTCGATCGGGCGGCCGTTGCGCGAGAACAACACCCCGAGCAGGCGCAGGTCCAGCCCCGGCACGGGCACGGGCTGCCCGCCGAGCACCACCCGGGCGGCGCCCGCGTTGTCGGCAACGGTGTCGACGATCCGGCTTCGCCAGTCGACGATCCGGCTGTCGACCACCTCGATGGCGGGCAGCACGCCGCCGATCGCGCCGAGCGCCTCGTCCGTGGTCACGTTCGGGCCCGCCAGGTCGGCGGCCAGCACGAAGGCCAGCTCGGCCTCCACGCGGGGCGCCAGCAGCTCGGTCAGCGACAGCTCGGCGCCGTCGTCGACGAACATCTCGTCCACCAGCACCCCGAACGTGGGCTCGTCGACGCCCAGCAGCCGTTGGGTACGCCAGGAGGTCAGCCCGAGCTTGCGGCCGCGCACTGTCTGACCCGCCGAGATCCGGCGGGCCACGTTGCGGGCCTGGATCGCGTACCCGTCGGCGACGCCGAGATCGGGGTGAGCATCGGTGAGGGGCGCGATCGGCGCGCGCTCGTGCTCGGCACGCCACAGCGCCTCGGCCATCTCGGCGACGTCCGGAACACCCATGTCCAGCACGGTGTCACCCGAAGGCCCCGGTTGGCGCAGGGAAAAGCCCTAGTTTTGCTCAGCGGCAGCACCCCCGGGCCCACGCCGACGTCGGTCGTCGCGGCAACGGTCCGACCCCCCGGCGGAACCCGCGACGCCCGGCCCGCCCTCGCCGGGCGGCGCGACCAGCCAGGACGGCACACCTAGGCGTTCGTCCGGCGCGAAGCCACCCGGCCCGCCGCGACGCTTTGTCCCAAGCGCAATCGAGCCAACGGAGGTCAGTCTGCGATGCCGGAAACGCTGGACGAAGTCAGGCGGAAGATCGACGGTGCGGTGCTGGTGGATCCCGAGCACGGGCTCTACCGCGGACGCCGAGAGGCGTTCACCGATCCCGAGCTGTTCGAACTGGAGATGAAGTACATCTTCGAGGGCAACTGGATCTACCTCGCCCACGAGAGCCAGCTGCCGAACAACAACGACTACCTGACCACCGACATCGGCAGGCAGCCGATCGTGATCTCCCGCGACAAGGAAGGTCAGCTGCACGCGCTGATCAACGCCTGCAGCCACAAGGGCGCAATGCTCTGCCGCCGCAAGAAGGACAACCGGGGGACGTTCACCTGCCCGTTCCACGGCTGGACGTTCCGCAACAACGGCAAGCTGCTCAAGGTCAAGGACCCGCGCGGGGCGGGCTACCCGGAGCAGTTCAACACCGAGGGTTCGCACGACCTGACCAAGGTGCCGCGCTTCGAGTCCTACCGCGGCTTCCTGTTCGGCAGCCTGAACCCCGATGTGGTTCCGCTGACGGAGTTCCTCGGCGGCGCCGCGAAGGTCATCGACATGATCGTCGACCAGTCCCCGGAGGGCTTGGAGGTGCTCAAGGGCTCCTCCACCTACACCTACGACGGCAACTGGAAGGTGCAGGCCGAGAACGGCGCCGACGGCTACCACGTGTCCGCCACGCACTGGAACTACGCGGCCACCACGTCCCGACGCACGACGGGCGAGTCGGCCACCGAGACCAAGGCCATGGACGCGGGCCAGTGGGGCAAGCTGCGCGGCGGCTACTACGCCTGGAATCATGGTCACGTGCTGCTCTGGAACGAGTGGGGCAACCCGGAGGACCGGCCGCTGTGGAACCGGCGCGAGGAATGGGCAAAGGAATTCGGGCCCGCCCGCGCGGACTGGATGCTGAGGTACTCGCGGAACCTGTGCGTCTACCCGAACGTCTACATCATGGACCAGTTCTCCTCGCAGATCCGCCATTTCCGACCGGTGGCCGTCGACAAGACCGAGGTCACCATCTACTGCATCGCCCCGAAGGGCGAAAGCGCCGCGGCGCGAACGGCGCGGATCCGGCAATACGAGGACTTCTTCAACGCCAGCGGCATGGCGACACCGGACGACCTCGAGGAGTTCCGCTCCTGCCAGAAGACCTACCTGGCCGGGGCCGCCCCGTGGAACGACATGAGCCGCGGCGCCGAGCACTGGATCAGCGGCCCGGACGACGAGGCCAAGGAGCTGGGTCTCGACCCCGTCTCCAGCGGGATGCGCACCGAGGACGAGGGGCTCTACCTGGTCCAGCACGGCTACTGGAAGAAGGCGATGCGCGACGCCGTCGACGCCGAGGCCGCGGAGGCCGCCGCGGCGGCCGCGCTCTCGAACGGGAAGGGGGCCTGACATGGCCGTGTCACAGAACGAGGTCGAGCAGTTCCTCTACCGCGAGGCCCGCTACCTCGACGACCGCGAGTTCGACAAGTGGCTGGAGTGCTACGCCCCGGAGGCCGAGTTCTGGATGCCGTCCTGGGACGACGACGACACCCTCGTCACCGATCCGACGACCGAGATCTCGCTGATCTACTACAACAACCGGGGCGGCTTGGAAGACCGGGTTTTCCGGATCAAGACCGACCGGTCGAGTGCGACCAGCCTGCCCGAGCCACGGACCGGCCACAACATCTCCAACGTGGAAATCCTCTCCCAGTCGAGCGACGTGGTCGAGGTGCGGTTCAACTGGCTCACGCTGTACTACCGCTACCAGAACATCGACCCGTATTTCGGGACGTCGTTCTACACCATTGATTTCACCGGCCCGGAGCCGCTGATCACGAAGAAGAAAGTGGTGCTGAAGAACGACTACATCCACCACGTCGTCGACATCTACCACGTCTGAGGGCGGAGATATCACAGCCATGAGCTACCAGATCGCCCTGAACTTCGAGGACGGGGTCACGCGGTTCATCGAGTGCAGGCCGAACGAGGTGGTGGCCGACGCCTCGTACCGGCAGCGGATCAACATCCCCCTGGACTGCCGGGACGGGGCCTGCGGCACCTGCAAGTCGTTCTGCGAGTCCGGCCGCTACGACGGCGGCGACTACATCGAGGACGCGCTCACCGACGACGAGGCCGCCGAGGGCTACGTGCTGACCTGCCAGATGGTGCCGGAGTCGGACCTCATCCTGCGCATCCCGGCCACCTCGGACGTGGCCAAGACCAGCATCGCCACCCACAGCGGGGCGGTGTCCTTCGTCGAGCGGGTGTCCGACACCGCGATCGCGTTCGGCATCAAGCTGGACAACGCGTCGGCGCTGGGGTTCCTGCCAGGCCAGTACGTGAACATCCAGGTGCCGGGCACCGACCAGACCCGCTCGTTCTCGTTCAGCTCCGGGCCGGGCCGCGACGAGGTGGAGTTCCTGGTTCGCAACACCTCGCACGGCGTGCTCACCACCTACCTGCGCGACCGCGCGAAGGTCGGCGACAAGATCGCGTTCAATGGTCCGCTGGGCAGCTTCTACCTGCGCGAGCTGCAGCGGCCGACCGTGTTCCTGGCGGGTGGCACCGGGCTGGCGCCGTTCCTGTCCATGCTGGAGAAGCTCGAGGCGGCGGGCGGGCCGGAGCACCCCGTCCACCTGATCTTCGGGGTGACCAACGACCCGGACCTGGTCAAGACCGATGCGCTGGACGGGTTCGCCGAGCGGATGGACAACTTCACCTACGCCTGTACGGTCGCGGCCGAGGACTCGAGCTACCCGAACAAGGGCTTCGTGACCCACCACCTGCAGCCCGAGCACCTCAACGAGGGCGTTGTGGACGTCTACCTGTGCGGGCCGCCGCCGATGGTGGACGCGGTGCGCAAGCATCTGGCCGACCAGGGCATCGAGCCCGCCAGCTTCTACTACGAGAAGTTCGCGGGCAGCGGCGTCGTGACCGAGATCGGCGAGATCCACGTCAGGGTGCCGGAGTCGAACGAGGCCTTCGACGCCCGGATGGCGCTGGAGGCAGGCGCGGCGGCCATGATGTGCGGCAAGCTGTCGGCCGACCAGCTGGCCGAGTACCGGCGGCTGGCCGACGCCACGGGCCTGCACATCAAGGACGGGCAGTTCACCGACGCGGCGGGGTTCCGCGAGGCGAACTCGGCGTTCCACCTGTTCCCGATAGAGGCCACGGGCAACCAGACCCTGGTGCAGGCGCACCGGCGGCTGCTGGTGGGCGAGTACATGGGCCAGGTGCTCTCGCCGACCGTCGAGCTGGTCGGCGACATCACCCAGGACCACCGCGACATCGTCGACGCCTTCGAGAAGTGCGACCTGGCGCGGCTGCTCGCGGTGATGGCCGAGCACAACGAGCACGCCAAGTCGACCATGCGGGCGGGCATCGAGCAGGCCGGAAGCAGGGCCTGAGATGGGCTACCCCGACCGGTTCGCAGGCAAGGTCGTCGTGGTCACCGGGGCGGCACAGGGCCTCGGCGAGGCCGTGGCCACCCGGGCGGCGCGCGAGGGTGCCGCCGTGGCCTGCGTCGACCGCTCCGAGATCGTCCACGAGGTGGCGGCCAAGCTGGCGCCGAGGGCGCGCAGAGCATCGCGCTGACGTCCGACCTGGAGCAGTACCTGGGCGCCTCGACGGCGATGGCCGCCGCCCGCAACCAGTTCGGCCGCGTCGACGTGCTGATCAACAACGTCGGCGGCACGATCTGGGCCAAGCCGTACGCGCACTACGCGGAGGCGGAGATCGAGGCCGAGATCCGGCGCTCGCTCTTCCCGACGCTGTGGTGCTGCCGGGCCGTGCTGCCGATCATGGTCGGGCAGGGCCGCGGCACCATCGTCAACGTCTCGTCGGTGGCCACGCGCGGGCTCAACCGGGTGCCCTACGCCGCCGCCAAGGGCGGGGTGAACGCGCTGACCGCGTCGCTGGCCTGGGAGTACGCCGAGCACGGCATCCGGGTGGTGGCCACCGCGCCGGGCGGCATCGAGGCGCCGCCGCGGCGGGTGCCGCGCGGGTCCGCGGTCGAGCAGTCCGAGCAGGAGAAGGCCTGGTACGCGACGGTCGTCGACCAGACCGTCGGCTCGTCGCTGCTGCACCGCTACGGCACGCTCGACGAACAGGTCGCGCCGATCCTGTTCCTGGCCTCCGACGAGGCGTCCTACATCACCGGCACCCGGCTGCCGGTGGCAGGCGGCGACCTCGGCTGAACCGACCGGAAGCGGTGAACCAACGATGAGCATCGACTACGTTCTGGCGCCTTCGGTCACGCTCGCCGCGGCGCAGCGCGCGATCGCTGCGGCGACCGCGCGGGCGGACGAGCTGGCCGTCGACGTGTGCGTCGCCGTGACCGACGGCGGCGGACACCTGCTGGCCATGGCCCGGATGGACCGGGCCCCGCTGCTGTGCATCCACATCGCGCAGGACAAGGCCCACTCCGTCGCCGCCTTCGGCGGGATGCCCACCAGCGACTGGTGGCGGCTGCTCGAATCCGAGCCCGCGCTGCTGCACGGCATCGTGAAGACCGAACGACTGGTCATCTTCGGCGGCGGGGTGCCGTTGGTGGCCGACGGCCGCACGGTAGGCGCGATCGGCGTGTCCGGCGGATCGGCCGAGCAGGACGTCCAGATCGCCGAGGCGGGAGCCGCCGTTCTCGCCTGAGCATGCGAGATGGGCGCGACCACCACCCACTCGCACCGGCGTTGCCGTCCCCACACAGGCGTCCGGATGCCGGTGCGGGGACGGCGACGCCGGTGCGGCGACCGCGGCCGCCTACACGCGCCTGATTGGTAGCCTCCGGCCATGAGCCGCTGTGCTCAGATCGCCGGCAGGCTCGACGAGCCGATGGTCGGGACGGCACCGTCGAGCAGGCGCTGGCTGTGTCTGGAGTGGCCGGAGCCATGGCCGCGCGATATCGGCCAGGTCGCGGATCCCGCCGCGCGACGGCTGCTGGCTCGGGCTGCGGCGGCCGGGTTCCGGCCGCTGCTTGTCCGCGGCTCCCGGCCCACCGCCCGATTGCGGGTCTTCCTGACCGATACGTCGCCGCTCGGCGCCACGACGACGATGATCAGCATCGACCGTCCGGAGCAGTACGACGACGTGGCCCTGCCCGATCTCGACCGATCACCGCCGGGCGAGCCGGTTCCAGGTCCGTTGCTGTTGGTGTGCGCCCACGAACAGCGCGATCCCTGCTGCGGGATCGACGGGCGGCCCCTGGTCGACGCGATCGCCGATCCGGACGTCTTCGCGTGCAGCCATCTCGGCGGGCACCGGTTCGCTCCCACGGCCATGGTGTTGCCCACCGGCTACGTCTACGGCCGTCTCGATGCCGTCGCGGCCACGGCGGTCCGCGCCCGCGCGGCGGCCGCCGAGGTGGAGACCGACCGCTGCCGCGGCCGGTGCACGTGGTCGCAGGCGGGTCAGGTCGCCGAGCTCGCCGTGCGTACCTCCACCGGCCTGCGCTCGCCGGACGCGCTGATCATGATCAAGGAGACCGCCGACACCGTCCACCTCAACTCGACGTCCGGCGGGCGGTGGGCGGTCGACCTGGATCGGGTCGATCTCGACGCGACCCGGCCTGCGTCGTGCGGCGCCCGGCCCACGCTGGTCGCTCCGTTGCGGGCCCGGGCCGTGCGCGCCCTTCGCGGAAGCCGCACGACCGGGCAGGCGACCTGATCCGACCCGCAGGACCTATGGCCCCTGTGCCTGCGTCGATCGCCCGTGGGACGCGGCCCCCTCCTGGCCAGCATGACAAGGCAGAAGAATCGAAGGAGGATCGGCGTGCGCATCCGAGTGGGAATCAACGGCATGGGCCGCATCGGACGAGACGTCCTGCGCGCCGCGATGGACCGAGCGTCGGACGGCGACCTCGCGGAGATCGAGATCGTCGCGATCAACGATCTCGCGCCTGTCCCGACCATCGCGCATCTCCTGCGCCACGACTCCACCTACGGACCCTGGCACCGCCGCGTCGAGCCGACCGGACAGTTCCTCTGCATCGACGACCACACGCTGAGTGCCCTGCAACAGCCGGAGCCGCACAATCTGCCGTGGGACCAGCTCGGCGTCGACATCGTCGTGGAGGCCACCGGCCGCTTCCGCAACCACGAGCTCGCGTCCCAACACCTCGCCGCGGGCGCCCGCAAGGTCGTCATCACGGCACCGGGGACCAACGCCGACGCGACCATCGTCATGGGCATCAACCACGACGCCTACGACGCCGACGCCCACGACATCGTCTCCAACGCCTCGTGCACCACCAACTGCGCGGCCTCGATGGCCCAGGTCCTGCAGCACTCCTTCGGCATCACGGAAGGCCTGCTCACCACCGTGCACAGCTACACGGCGGACCAGAACCTGCTCGACGGCCCGCACAAGGACCTGCGCCGGGCCCGATCAGCGGCGGTCAACATCATTCCGACGAGCACCGGGGCCGCGAAGGCGATCGGCATCGTGCTCCCGGAGCTGGCAGGCAAGCTCGACGGCGTCGCCGTCCGCGTGCCGGTGGTCGACGCCTCGCTGGTGGACCTGACCGTGCGGCTGGCCGAGCCCGCCACGGTCGGACAGGTCAACCGGGCCTTCGCCACCGCCGCCGACGGGCCGCTCAAGGGCATCCTGCGCTGCACCAGCGAACCCGTGGTGTCCCACGACGTGATCGGCGAGGACGCGTCCTGTCTGTTCGACAGCTCGCTCACCCGCGCCGTCGGCAATACGGTCAAGGTGTTCGGCTGGTACGACAACGAGTGGGGCTACGCCCAGCGCACCATCGACCTCGTCGCCATGATGGCGCACACACTGCCGCGGCGGTGAGCTTTCGGCCCGGCCGCCGTTGGCGCGATGTCACGCTGGGCGCGGGCCTGCGACCCGGCCTGGCCGCCCTCCGCCGACGAAACCCGGCTCCGCTGCGGGGCGACGCGCTGGCCGGCCTGACCGTCGCCGCCTATCTCGTGCCGCAGGTGCTCGCGTGCGCCCAGGTGGCGGGGCTGCCCGCGGTGACAGGGCTGTGGGGGGCCGCCGCGGCACTGTCCGTTTACGCCGTGTTCGGGTCGTCACGGCAGCTCTCGGTCGGCCCGGAGTCGACCACCGCGCTGATGACCGCCATCGCCATCGCGCCGCTCGCGGCCGCGGCTACGCCGCCTTGAGCGCGGCACTGGCGTTGCTCCTCGGTGGGATCTGCCTGCTCGGGTGGATCGGACGACTGGGGCTCCTGGCTGATCTCCTGTCGCGCCCGGTGCTCGTCGGCTACCTCGCGGGGATCGCCCTCATCATGATCGGCGGCCAGCTCGGGCGGGTGTTCGGCGCCCCGATCGAGGCCGAGACATTCTTCGGCCAGATCGGGTCGCTCGCCGTGCATCTCGACGGGATCCATGTGCCGACCCTCGTCCTGTCGACGATCGTGCTCGTCTTCCTGGTCGCGCTGGGCTGGTTGTTCCCCCGCCTACCCGGTCCGCTGCTCGCCGTCCTCGCGGCGGCGGCGGCCACCGCGGCGTTCTCCCTCCAGAGGCTGGGCATACACCTCATCGGACCGATTCCCGGCGGCCTCCCGCTCCCGGCGCTGCCCCCCGGTGACCGGCGCCGACACGATCAACCTGGTGCTTCCGGCGTTCGGAGTCGCGCTCGTCGGCTACTCCGACAACGTCCTGACCGGCCGTGCCTTCGCGAGCAGGAGCCACCAACGGATCGACGCCAACCAGGAGTTGCTCGCCCTCGGAGCGGCGAACATCGCGGCAGGGTTCCTCCACAGCTTCCCGGTGAGCAGCAGCGGCAGCCGCACGGTGATCAACGACGCCATGGGCGGCCGGAGCCAGCTGTCCTCGATCGTGACGACGGTCGCCGTGGTCGTGGTGCTGCTCGTCGGCGGTCCGGTGCTCGCCACGTTCCCGACCGCCGCGCTGGGCGCGCTCGTCGTCTACGCGGCGATCCGGCTGATCGACATCGGCGAGTTCCGCCGGTTCGCCCGCTTCCGGCGCTCCGAACTGGGCCTGGCGGTGGCGACCACGGCCGCGGTGCTGGTGTTGGGGGTGCTGTACGGGGTGTTGGCCGCGGTGGGGCTCTCCATCCTGGACCTCCTACGCCGCGTGTCCCGCCCGCACGACGGCGTGCTGGGCTTCGTCCCCGGGCTCGCGGGCATGCACGACATCGACGACTACCCCGACGCCACCACCGTTCCCGGACTCGTCGTCTACCGCTACGACGCACCCCTGTTCTTCGCCAACGCCGACGACTTCCGCAACCGGGCGCTCGCCGCAGTCGAGGCGGCGCCGAGCGCGCCGCAATGGCTCCTGCTGAACATGGAGGCGATCATCGAGATCGACCTGACCGCCGTCGACGCCCTCAACGACCTCCTCGACGAGCTCGAAGACCGCGGCATCGTGACGGCGCTGTGCCGGGCCAAGCAAGAGCTGCAGGCCGATCTGCGGCGCTGCGGGCTGGTCGACCGGATCGGTGTCGAGCAGATCTACCCGACCCTGCCGACGGCGGTGGCGGCCTTCACCGCCGCCCACGCGGACAGGTCTACCGAAACCACGTGATGTTGCGTCGACGCCGCAGGCGTCTCCACGTCGCGGGAAGCGCGGCCAGGGCCCGCTCGGCCGCACGGGCGTCCGCGGCGTGCAGCAGCCCGTAGGTGAACCCGTTCCCGCCCTCCCGGTGGGCGGCCACGGCGACCTGCGCCAGCTCACCCCCGAGCCAGGCCAGCTCCCCGACGAGATCCGCCACGGACGCGCGGTCCAGAACGCGCCCGAACGCCTGCAGCACGCTGCGCATCCGACGGGCGGCCACCCGCATCTGGTGGACGGCGTCCGGCCGGTCACGACGCACCAGGGGATCGTGGCGGCGCAGCTCGGACGCCTGCGCGTGCAGGTAGGCGACCAGCACCTCGCCCGCGCTGGGATCAGCACCGAGCGCAGCGGCGGCTGCGACGATGCGGCTCCGGGGCCGCCCGATCTCCCGCGTCATCGTGATGCCGTGCCCCCGCCCGGGTCAGTCGACCAGCCACCGGCTGTAGCGCCGGAGCCATCGCCACTTGCGGTAGGGGAACAGCTTGTGCCGCAACACCATCGTCACGACGGCGAGCCCCGCCGCGACGCCCGCAGCGCCGAGCGTGCCGCCCTTCGCGAGCAGGAGGCACAGCAGGCTGACGGTGAAGGAGCAGAGCACCGTGAGGTCGTAGCGGCGGCGACGCCAGCAGCTGTCGAGCCGCGCGGTCCGCAGCCTGCGGACCAGCTGCGGGCTCTTCTGCGCGATCCCGGCCTCGATGTCGTCGAGGATGCGGCGCTCACGTTCGCTGAGCACGACGACCTCCCGCGTGTTGCCTGCTCAGTCGAGCGTGTCCGGACGCACGATCGCGATGGGGCAGTGGCTGCCGTGCAGCACCCCGTGGCTGACCGACCCCAGCAGCAGCCCGGTGGCGTTGCCCCGCCCGCGCGAGCCGACCACGACCAGTTGCGCCTCCTGTGAGGCATCGACCAGTGCGCGCGTCGGGGCGCTGCGCACGGCAATGCGGCGCACGGCGACGTCGGGATACTTCTGCACCCATCCGGCGAGCCGCTCGGCCAGTGCCGCGTCCTCCTCGGCCACAATGGCGTCCCAGCCCACCATCGGGTCCACGACGTCTTCGAAGGCTGTGGGCCACCAGGCATGCACGGCGATCAGCGGTGCCTGACGTGTCGCGGCGGCGTCGAACGCGAACGCCAGCGCGGCTTCGCTGGTCGGCGACCCGTCGACGCCGACAACGACCGGGCCCTCGGCGCCGGTCCGGTCACCGCGCACGACCACGACGGGACAGGCGGCGCGGGCGGCCAGCCCGACGGCGACCGACCCGAGCACGAGCCCGGCCAGGCCGCCCAGACCACGGTCGCCCAGCACGACGAGCTGGGCCTTTCCGGCCTCCAACCCCAGCGCGCTGATCGGCGAACCGATCTCGACGTGCTCGGTCACCTCAAGCTCGGGGTTGATGCGGGCGGCCGTCGTGGTGGCCTCGGCCAGCTGGCGGTGGGCGACGCCCAGCAACTGGTCGCGGTTGCGTTCACCCAGCGCCGGATTCCCGACGACGTTGTCGGGCGTCCACGCGAACGCCGTGACGAGCCGGAGCCCGACCTTCCGTCGACCGGCCTCGGCGACCGCCCACTCCACCGCGCGCAGCGCGCTCGGGGACCCATCCACCCCGACCATCACCGGCCGGTGCATCTGCCCAACGTCCATCGCGTTCTGTCCCTCCTCGGCGAACCCGGACCCCACGCTGCCCGGACCCGGCCCGTCACGGCAGCGGCGATCGACCCGCATGGCCGGGACCAATGCCCTGCCTGAGGCGGTCGCCACCGCTTCCGCGGAGCCTGCCGGGACATGACGTCCGCCCCGCCGGAAGCGGGTCCCCGGGCCCTCGTCGCCGACCCGTTCGCGACGGATGCTCGCGCATATACCGGTCGAGGACGTAGCGCCATGCAGGATCGCCCGGTCGTCGTCGGCGTCGACGGCACGAACCCCGCTCTGCGCGCGGTCGCGTGGGCCGCCACCCAGGCCCGGCTGCGGCAGCGGCCGCTGCACATCGTGCACGCCGTCACGTGTCCGGCCGGGTCGAGCGGTCCCGGGGACGCCGCGACCCGGCCGGACACCGACGCGATCCTGGGCCGTGCCCGCACGTTGGCCGACCAGGGCGGGCCCGGCCTGGCCACCCGCACCCTCCTCGCCTGCGACCGGCCGACGTCCGCGCTCACCGAGGCGTCGCGCTCCGCGGACCTGCTGGTCGTCGGCATGATCGGCGACCGGGAGCCGGAGATCGACCTTGGCTCCGTTGCGCTCGGGCTCGCCACCGGGGCGCACTGCCCGGTCACCGTTGTCCGCAGACACCGTTCGGAAGCGACGAGCGGACCGGTGCTGCTGGGCGTCGACGGCGTCGAGCTCGACGCCGCCGCCGTGACCGTCGCCTTCGACGACGCCGCGCGCCACCACAGCAGGCTGGTGGTACTGCACGTCGCGCCCGGATCACATCCCGAGCGCAGCGTCTGGCCCGAAGCCGCGGTGGCGGAGCTCGCGGACCTGCGGCGCCTGCTGGCGCCCTGGCAGGCCGATCACCCCGAGGTGCCGGTCGAAACCCGCGTCGGGTACGGCAACCCCACGATCGCCGTGCTGCGTACCGCGTCGACCGCACGCCACGTCGTGCTCGGCAGCCACGGGCGCGGGCCCGCGGCGCGGAAGGTGCTCGGTTCCGTCAGCAGCTTCGTGCTGCACCGCAGCGCCTGTCCGGTGACGATCGTGCCCCCGGCGCTGTCGGTCGCCGCGGTCGGCGACGCCCAGGGCCCGCCGCAGTGACGACGCCCGCCGGGCGGCTCAGCCGGCGGGCTCCGCGACCGCGGGGCCGTCGCCGAGGGGTACCCGCCAGGTCAGGCGGGTGCCGTGCGGCTCGACCGCTGCGACGGTCAGCGTGCCGCCGCAGGCCTCCGCTCGTTCCTCCAGGTTGTGCAGTCCGCTCCGCGCCGCCGTCGGGTCGAAACCGGTGCCGTCGTCGCTGACGTCCACCACGAACAGGTCGTTGTTCGCCTCCACCGTCAGCGTGATCGCCGCGGCATGACCGTGCCGCACAGCGTTGCTGACCCCTTCCCTGACGACCGCCACCGCATGGGCGGCGACGCCCTTGGGCACCAACGCCTCGACCGGCCCCGAGATCCGCACGGCCGGTGACACCCCGGAACCTGCGACGGCTTCGGCGGCGGTGTCCATCAGCCGACGGCGCAGGCCACCTGCGCCGCCCTCGTCGAGGGTGTGCAGGTCGAAGATCGCCGTGCGGATCTCGCGCACCGTCTGGTCCAGTTCGCCCACGGCCAGCTGGATCCGGTCGCGGACGACCGGATCGTCGAGTCTGCGCAGCGTGCTTTGCAGTTGCAGCCCGGTGGCGAACAGCCGCTGGATGACGTGGTCGTGCAGGTCGCGGGCGATCCGGTCGCGGTCGGCGAACACGTCGATCTTGCGCTGGGCGCGGTTCTTCTCACCGAGCTCGAGCGCCAGCGTGGCCTGGTTGGCGAACGAGGTGAGCAGCGGCACGACACCGGGCTGAAAGGCGTCGGCGCCGTCGCGGCGCAGCGCGAGCAGCACGCCGGTCACGGTGTCCTGCGACCGCATCGGGACCGCGACGACCGATCCGTGCGGCGGCGCGTCCTCGGCACCCGCGAGCACGTCACCCTCCGGCCCGGCCAGCACGGCCGTGCGGCCTTCGGCCACCTCCTGCAACAGCGGGTGGTCTCGGTCGATCTCGCGACCCATGGAGCCGCAGTCGTCGGGCCCGGCAAGGGCGCGGACCCGGAAGGCGTGGTCGCCGTCGAGCAGGATCGCGGTGGTGTCGGCGCCGATGAGCTCCAGCGTGCGCTGGGCGATCAGGGCCAGGGCGTCGGCTTCGCTGGCGCCCGCCAGGAGCTCGGACTGGATCTCGCCCGAGGCCGCCAGCCAGCGCTGGCGACCGCGGGCCTGCTCGAACAGGTCGGCGTTCTGCACCGCGATGCCCGCGGCCGCGGCCAGCGCCTCCACCACCGCTTCGTCGGCGCTCGTGAACGCGCCGCCGCCGGCCTTCTCGGTGAGGTAGAGGTTGCCGAAGACGGAGTCGCGCACGCGGACCGGAACGCCGAGGAAGCTGCGCATCGGCGGGTGGTTCGGCGGGAATCCCACGGAGGCCTCGTGCGCGCTCAGGTCGGCCAGCCGCAGCGGCCGGGGATCGACGATCAGCTGGCCGAGCAGACCTTTGCCCGCAGGGAGCGGGCCCATCTCCCCGCGGGTCTCTTCGTCGAGGCCGACGTAGAGGAACCGGCTCAGGCCGCCTCCTGCGCCGAGCACCCCGAGGGCGCCGTAGCGGGCCTCGACCAGGTCGGCGGCCGCCTCGATGAGGCGACGCAAGGTGGTGTCGAGGTCCAGGTCCGCCGCGACGATCAACATGGCATCGAGTAGGCGCTGCATCCGGTCGCGGGTCTTCATGACCTCGAACAGCCGGTCCTGGACCTCGCGGAGCAGCTCGTCGAGCCGCAGCCCCGACAGCACCTCCGACATGATCCGCGGATGCCCGCCCGGCTCCTGTGTCGCCACGGCTGCGCCTCCTCGGTCGGCGTCGGCAATCGAACGGAAGGTGGGCCGCCGATGCCGGCGCGGAAACCATCCGGCCACCCGGCTCGGGCCTTTCGACCGTACCTCGTCGACCTCCCCGTCCTGCACTCTCGGCGACAAGATATCGACGACGGCGGGACGGACCACATGGACGAGCGACGAGGTGCGCTGGGCCTCACCCCTCAGCAGACCGAAGAGGTGCTCGCGACCACCGGGCTGGCTCCTTCGCTGCACAACACGCAGCCCTGGCGGTTCCGGCTCGACCAGCGGTCGATCGCGCTGATCGCCGACCGGGAGCGACGACTTCCCGAAATCGACCCGGACGACGGCGAGCTGCGGATCGCGTGTGGCGCGGCGCTGTTCACCCTGCGGCTGGCGCTGCAGGGCCTCGGCATGCGGCCGATGGTCACTCTGCTGCCCGACCCGAACGAGCCCGATCTGCTGGCGATCGTGCGCCGCGGCGGGAGCCGACCGCCCACGCCCGAGGAACGCCGTCTTCTGGACGTGGTGCCCCGGCGCCACACCAACCGCCACCCGTTCAGTGACGCTCCGGTCACGGTGGCCGAGCAGTACGCCTTGCGCCGGGCGGCCCAGGACGAGGGCGCGTGGCTGCACATCGTGTCCGACCACACCGAACGCGGGCACCTGCGGGACCTGGCCACGACCGCCCACCGGCGGCAGATGGCCAACCCGGCATTCCGGGCCGAGCTCGCGCGGTGGACCGCGGTGCAGCCCGGACGCCTCGACGGTGTCCCCGCCGCCGCCGGTGGCCCGCTGCCGGAACCGGGCAACGCCTGGGTCCAACGGGACTTCTCCGGCGGTACGGCGACCCCGTTGGCGTCGGGCAAGGGCTACGAGGAGGAACCGCTCGTCGCGGTGCTCACCGCCCATCTGTCCGGCCGGGCGGCCGACCTCCAGGCCGGGCAGGCCCTCCAGCGGGTGCTGCTCACCGCCACGGCCGAAGGGCTGGTCGTCTCCTTCCTCTCCCAGATCGTCGAGGTGCCCGACACGCGTCGGGAGCTGCGCCAGATGATCCGCGCCAACCGGGCGCCGCAAGCCGTGCTGCGGATCGGCCACGGCTGGCCGGTCGGCGCGACGCCCCGGCGGCCGGTGGCCGACCTCATCGAACGGCCGGTGACCTCGGACTGCACGCCCGGCGTCTGAACGGGCGTGCTGTCCGCCCGGCTACGGGACCAGGACGGCGGCTCCGATGACGCGGTCCGCGGCGAGATCACGCAGCGCCTCGTCGGCGTCGTCGAGCGGTCGAGGCGTGACGGTCGGCCGCACGTCGAGGGCGGCGGCCAGCCGGAGGAACTCCTCGCCGTCGGCACGCGTGTTCGCCGTGACGCTGCGCAGCTGCTTCTCCCGGAAGAGCTCGTCGGCGTAGTTCAGCCGCGGGATGTCCGAGAGGTGGATGCCCGCCACCGCCAGGGTGCCGCCCTGGCCCAGCGCCCGCATAGCCACCGGGACGAGCTCACCCACGGGCGCGAAGAGCACGGCGGAGTCCAGCGGCTCCGGCGGCGCGGCGTCGGCCGCTCCGGCCGATGCGGCGCCGAGCTTGAGAGCGAGCGCACGGGCCGCGGCCGAGCGGGTCAAGACGTGCACCTCGGCACCTTGCGCGATCGCGACCTGCGCGACCACGTGCGCGGACGCACCGAAGCCGTAGATGCCCAGCGTGCCGCCGGGCGGGAGCTCGGCCCGGCGCAGCGCGCGGTACCCGACGATCCCCGCGCAGAGCAGGGGCGCCGCGGTCACGTCGTCGAGTGCGTCCGGGAGACGATAGGCGAATGCCTCGGGCACGACAGCCAGCTCCGCGTAGCCGCCGTCGGCGTCCCAGCCGGTGAACCGGGCGTACGGACACAGGTTCTCCTGTCCCCGGCGACACCACCGGCACGCTCCACACGTGCCGCGCAGCCACGCGATGCCGATCCGGTCGCCGAGCGCGAACCGCTCCGCTCCCGGCCCCAGCGCGTCCACCACCCCGACGACCTCGTGACCGGGCACGGTCGAGGGCCGCCGGGGTACCAGGTCGCCCTCGGCGAGGTGCAGGTCGGTGCGGCACACCCCACAGGCGCCGACCCGGATCCGGACCTCGCCGGGCCCGGGCTCCGGGTCGCGCAGCTCGGTCGCGCGGAGCGGACCCGAGCCCGGCCCGTCGACCGGACCGGGCGTTGTCACCACCCATGCACGCATCCGCCGTCTACCTCTCCGCAGAAGCGACCCCACGCCTGCGGCGAACATCCTCGGAACTCAGCTCGCGATTGGCAACCACCCGCAGCGCATCGCGGCCGCTGACGACGCCGACCAGCCGACCGTCGTCCACGATCGGCACCGAGCGGATGCCGTCGTCCAGCATGCGGGCGACCACGTCGGCGAGGTCGGCGTCCGGCGGCATCGCGGTCGGCGACGGCGTCATGACCTCGCCGACGGTCGGCTCGGGCTGCTCGTCGACGGTCCAGCCGTCGGGCACGATCCGCCCGCGGACCAGGTCGGACTCGGTCGCAATGCCGATCATCCGATGCTCGGCGTCGACCACCGGCGCACTGGTGAAGCCGTGTGACACCAACAGGGCCGCAGCGGCGTGCACGGGCACGTCCGGTCGCAAGGTGATCACGGGGCTGCTCATGACGTCTCGCGCCAGCATCGGGCCTATCCCTTCCGATCGACCGACGACGCTGTGCGTCGCGGGCACGTCAGCACCGCGTCCGGCGGCGGCACGAAGATCGACTCGTGATCGTCGTCGAGCCGGGGGACGCGGTAGGGCGGCGTGCCGTCCGGGTGGATGACCGCGACGACCCGACCGCGCCGGGTGTGCCCCGTCGATGGAAACGCGATCCAGTCGCCGACATGCGCCCGCATCACGACCGCCCTCCCCGATCCCGGGACGGCCGGGGGCCGGGTTCGAGCTTTGCGGTCATCGCCGCCTCCTCTCTCCACGTCCTGGTGCTCGAACGATGCGTGAGAACACGGCCGGACGGTCAGTGGCGGCAGGCCCTGGTGATCGGGCCGTTGGGCCCGGGGAACGCCCCCGTGGCCTCCGGCGGGGACCCGCGGGACCAACGCCCCTGACCGGACCGGAGCCGCAGGCCGCACCCTGGAGGCGACCGCCCGCTGACCGAACAGGACGCCCGCCATGACACCGCAGCGCCACCCCCTCGCCGCTCCGCCCGAAGCCGTGGACGACGACCCGCTCGTCAGCTCGGTGATGACGCCGCACGTCGTGGCGATCACGCCCGACGCCCCACTGCGCACCGGGCTGCGCCTGATGGCGTCGAACGACGTCCGTCACCTGCCGGTCATCGAGGGCTCCCGGTGCCTCGGCGTGGTGCTGGAGACCGACATCGTGTGCGCGGTCGCGATCGGCGGGTCGCCGCTGCTCGGTCCGCTGGTGCGCCCGCTGCCGATGGTGTCGGTCGACGAGCGTCGTTCGATGGCCGCCCGCGCCGTGCTGGCCGGGCACGTCGAGGCGGTCCTGGTCACCGACGGCGACCGGCTGGTCGGCATCGTGACCACAACCGACCTGGTGCGCTCGCTGGCAGGCGAGGCGTAAGCGGGACCCGAGGCCCGCCGAGGCGGGTCGAAGGTCCTGACCGGTCCGGGACCTGATCGTCTGGGCGGGTCAAGCTCGGCGCCGATACCGTCACCGGTGTGCCCATCACCGTGTTCCTGCTCGACGACCACGAGATCGTCCGGCGAGGCATCGCCCAACTCCTCGAGGGCGAGGACGACATCGAGGTCATCGGCCAGGCCGGGACGGCCGCCCAGGCCCTCGCGAGCATCCCCGCCCTGCGCCCGGACGTCGCCATCCTCGACGTCCGCCTGCCCGACGGCGAGGGCGTCTCGGTCTGTCGTGACGTGCGCGGCTCGGTGGAGCCGCCGCCCGCGTGCCTGATGCTCACGTCCTACTCGGACGACGAGGCGCTGTTCAGCGCCATCATGGCGGGCGCGTCGGGCTACCTGCTCAAGCAGGTCGCGGGCGTCGACCTCGTCGGGGCCGTGCGGACCGTCGCCGCGGGCGGCTCGCTGCTCGACCCCCGCGCCACCGCACTGGTCCTCGAGCGGCTGCGCAAGGGCGACGAGCCCCAAGACCCCCGCTACGCCTCGCTGAGCCCGCAGGAGCAACGCATCCTGGGCCTCATCGCCGACGGGCTCACCAACCGGCAGATCGGGGCCGAGCTGTTCCTGGCCGAGAAGACGGTCAAGAACTACGTCTCCTCGCTGCTGCACAAGCTGGGCTTCGCCCGCCGGACCGAGGCCGCGGTCTACGCGGCCGAGCGCAAGCACGGAAGCCGGGACGGCTGACCCATCACCGGCCGACCTCCGTCCGCGTGTGCTCGACGGGACGGCGGTCGAGGAGGCCGCGGACCTGAGCGGCGATCATGAGGTCCTCCCGTGCGTGCACCACGAGGGTGTGGGCCGCCGCGCACGGCGCCGTGATGTCCGCCTCGGACTCGGCCGCCACGGCGTCGTTCGCGTTCGTGTCCAGCGCAAGGCCCAGGAACCCGAGGCCCGCGACCGCCCGTTCCCGCAGCGTAGCCGCGTGCTCGCCGACGCCTCCGCTGAACACCAGGACGTCGAGGCCACCGAGCGCTGCGGTCATCGCCGCGATCCCGGCGCGCAGGCGGTGCAGCCACACCTCGATCGCCAGGACCGCGGCGCTGTCCCCCGCCGCCTCCGCGGCCAGCACCTGCAGCATGTCGGCGGATCCGGCCAGGCCCGCAAGGCCCGAGTCGTGGTCGAGGGCGGCGGCGACGTCGGCCGGTTCGAGACCGGCCTGGTTGACCAGCCACAGCGGGACGGACGGATCGAGGTCACCGCATCGGCTGCCCATCACGAGACCCGCGGTCGGGGTGAAGCCCATGGTGGTGTCGACCGAACGCGGCCGTCCGTCCTCCCAGGCGACAGCGCACAGCGACGCACCCGAGCCCAGATGCGCGACGACCGTGCGCCTGCCCGCGCCTGCGAGTGCCGCGGACCGGTGCGCCGCCCACTCGTGCGCGAGGCCGTGGAATCCGTACCGCCGCACGCCGAGCTCGTTGCGCCACCGCGGCGGGACGGCGTAGGTCGACGCCGCCGCGGGCATCCGGGCGTGGAAGGCGGTGTCCGGGCAGACCACGGCGGGCACCCCGGGCAGCGCCGATGCGGTGGCGCGCAACGCGGACAGGGCGGGCGGCTGGTGCAGGGGTGCGAGGGCGACGAGCGAGTCCAGCTCCGCGAGCACCTCCCCGTCGACCACCGTGGCACCGGTCAGGCGGGGACCGCCGTGCACGATCCGGTGCCCGACGGCGTCGACCGGCCCGACGCCCGCCAACGCGGCGGCCAGCTCGTCCGGATCGGGACGGCCGCGGTCGGCCGCGAGGTCGGAGCGCGACACCAGGGTGTCCGACGCGTCGAGAACGCGGATCTTCACGCTGCTCGACCCGGCGTTGACGACCAGAACCCGCACTCCGTCAGCCCCGCTCGGTGCCGGGCCAGGTCCAGTTCCGGACGTCCGGTGCGTCCTCACCGGTCCGCCGGGTGTGGGCACGGCACCGCATCCGCTCGTCGAGCATGTGCTGGCGCAGAGCGGCGTGCCGGGTGCCGAGCGCGGGAACCCGGTCGATCACGTCGGCGACCAGGTGGAACCGGTCGAGGTCGTTCAGCATCAGCATGTCGAACGGTGTGGTCGTCGTGCCTTCCTCGGTGTAGCCGCGCACGTGGATGTCGTCGTGGTTGTGGCGGCGGTAGGTCAGCCGGTGGATCAGCCACGGGTACCCGTGGAAGGCGAACACGACCGGGGTCCCGGGCGGGAAGAGCAGGTCGTACTCGCGGTCGGTCAATCCGTGGGGGTGCTCGGCCGAGTCCTGCAGGCGCATCAGGTCCACGACGTTGACCACCCGTACCCGCAGCTGCGGCAGGTGTTCGCGCAACAGGGTCACCGCGGCCAGCACCTCGATGGTCGGCACGTCGCCGCAGCAGGCCAACACCACGTCGGGCACGGCGCCCTCGTCGCCCGAGGCCCAGTCCCAGATCCCGATGCCGCGCTCGACGTGGGCCACCGCGGCGTCGGCGGCGAGCCATTGCGGGGCAGGCTGTTTGCCCGCCACGACGACGTTGATGGCGTCCCGGCTGCGCAGGCAGCGGTCGGTCACCGCGAGCAGCGTGTTGGCGTCCGGCGGCAGGTACACGCCGACGATCTCGGCCTTCTTGTTGACCACGTGATCGATGAAGCCGGGGTCCTGGTGGGAGAACCCGTTGTGGTCCTGTCGCCACACGTGGCTGGTCAGAAGGATGTTCAGCGAGGCGATCGGGCGGCGCCACGGTATCCGCCTGCTCACCTTGATCCACTTCGCGTGCTGGTTGACCATCGAGTCGACGATGTGGATGAAGGCCTCGTAGCAGGTGAAGAGGCCGTGCCTGCCGGTGAGCAGGTAGCCCTCCAGCCACCCCTCGCACACGTGCTCCGAGAGGATCTCCAGCACCCGCCCGGTCCGGGCCTGGTGCTCGTCGACGGGCAAGATCTCCCCTTCGAACTGCCGGTCGGTCACGTCGAACACGGCCTGCAGCCGGTTGGACGCCACCTCGTCCGGCCCGACCAGTCGGAACGAGTCGGGGTTCGCCGCGACGACCTCCCGCACCCAGCTGCCGAGCACGGCGGTGGCCTCCGCGGTGACCGAGCCGGGCGTCGCCACGTCGACGGCCTGGGCGCGGAAGTCCGGCAGCCGCAGCGGGCTCAGCAGCTCGCCGCCGTTGGAGTGCGGGCTGGCGCTCATGCGCAGACGCGCGGGGGGCACCTGCGCGTGCAGCTCCGCGCGCGGCCTCCCCTCGGCGTCGAAGAGCTCCGCGGGACGGTAGGACCGCATCCACCGCTCCAGCTCCGCGAGCTGCGCGGGGTCGTCGCGCACGTGCGGTAGCGGCACCTGGTGCGCGCGCCAGGTGCCCTCGACCGGCTTCCCGTCGCACTCGGCGGGCCCGGTCCACCCCTTGGGGCTGCGCAACACCAGCACCGGCCAGCGCGGCCGTTCCGCGTCGCCCGCCGCGGCCCGGGCCCGGATGGCGTCGATCCGGGCCACCACGTCATCCAGCACGCCCGCCATGCGACGGTGCGCGGCCAGGTGGTCCTCGTCGATGGCGATCTCGACGACGAAGGGCTCGTGCCCGTAGCCACGCAGGAGGGACAGCAGCTCGCCCTCGGGGATGCGGGACAGCACGGTCGGATTGGCGATCTTGTATCCGTTGAGGTGCAGAATCGGCAGCACGGTGCCGTCGGTGACGGGGTTCAGGAACTTGTTCGCGTGCCAGGACGCGGCCAGCGCGCCCGTCTCGGCTTCGCCGTCGCCGATCACGCAGGCGACCAGCAGATCGGGGTTGTCGAGCGCGGCGCCGTAGGCGTGGGCGAGCGAGTAGCCCAGCTCCCCGCCCTCGTGGAGCGAGCCCGGCGTCTCCGGCGCGGCGTGACTCGGGATGCCACCGGGAAAGGAGAACTGGCGAAACAGCCTGCGCATCCCGTCGGCGTCGCGGGTGATGTCCGGGAAGCGCTCCGTGTATGTGCCCTCCAGCCACGCGGTCGCGACGACGGCCGGGCCGCCGTGACCGGGGCCGGTCACGAACAGCGCTTCCCGCTCGTCCCTGCGCAGCACCCGGTTCAGGTGCGCCCACAGGAAGTTCAGCCCCGGCGTCGTCCCCCAGTGCCCGAGCAGCCTCGGCTTGATGTGCTCCGGGCGCAGCGGCTCGACCAGCAGCGGGTTGGCCAGCAGGTGGATCTGGCCCACCGCCAGGTAGTTCGCGGCTCGCCACCAGGCGTCGAGCGATGTGAGTTCGGCGTTCAATGCAGCCTCGTCGTCAACGGTTCGGATTCCGCCTGCGGTCAACGTCATGATCCCAGCCAAGCAACCGGCTGGTCCCGGCGGTCAGGGTCAGACGTCCTTTACCGCCGGGACCGCCGAAGCCGACCGGTCGCCGCGGTTTCCGCCGGGAACGTGGCCCCGCGCGACCAGCCCTGCGCCCCAGGACCGGGCGCGCCTCGGCGATCGGGCCTTCCTCGGCGCGACGACGGGCCTTGGTCCCGCCCGCAGCGCCGCACCGGTCCGGTCCCCACGCGCGTTTTCGCCCTGGTCGTCGGCTCGCCGAGCAACCGATACGGACCGAACGGCAGAGGGTCCGGATGCCGATCGACACCCCGACTGCCCGCATCGCGGTGACGTTCGGCCCGCCGAAACGGGGCGTTGTGCAGGAGCCCCCGACCTCCCGGGTGCGCGAGAGTCGATCTGAGCACTGACGAGACCGATGGAGAAGGCATGACAACCCGACACCTCGCCCCCAAGGCCAACGAGCCGGTCGACTTCGCGACCACACCACCCGGCGTCCAGGCCAAAGCACTGGCCGTGCTGCGCATTGCCACCGGCCTGATCTTCCTGTGGGCGTTCCTGGACAAGCTGTTCGGTCTGGGCTACGCCACCCCCGGCGCCAAGGCGTGGATCGCAGGCGGGTCGCCCACCAAGGGCTTCCTCGGCTCGGTCGACGTCGGCCCGTTCGACAGCGCCTTCCACGCCATCGCGGGCGCCTGGTGGGCGGACTGGCTGTTCATGCTCGGCCTGCTGGGCATCGGCGTCGCCGTGACCCTGGGCGTGGCGCTGCGGCTCAGCGCGGTCGTGGGCGCGGTCATGCTGCTGCTGATGTGGCTGGCGGAGTTCCCGCCCGACCGCTTCGCCGCCGATGGCTCGCCCAGCATGTCCACCAACCCGCTGATCGACTACCACGTGATCTACGCGATCGCGCTGGTCGTGGTGGCCGTGACCTACGCGGGCAACACGTGGGGTCTGGGTCGCTGGTGGGCCGCCCTGCCGTTCGTGCAGCGCACGCAGTGGGCGCGCTGATCGCCGTGACCGTCGGGTGCCTGCGCCGTCCGGTGCGGGCACCCGACGCTGCCGACCCGGGGTGACAGCATCCGGAGACGTTCTCCGAGGAGCCGACCGGCAGCGGCAGCCCACTGCATGCCGCTTACCTGCAGGCCACCACCGCGACCTTCCTGGCGATCGTCGCCTGTCAGATCGGCACGGCGTTCGCGGCCCGCACGGAGCACAGCTCACTGCGGCAGGTCGGCCTGACCACCAACCCGCTGCTGCTGTGGAGCATCGCCTTCGAGGTGGTCTTCGCGGCCGCGCTGACCACGCTCCCGCCGCTCCAGTGGCTGTTCGACACCACCCTCCCGCCGGTCTGGGCGTCTGCTGCTGCCGATGCCGGTCGTGGTGTGGGGTGTTGACGAGGCCTACCGGGCCTGGCCGGCGCGCAGGAATGACCGACGAGGAGAATGGGCGGCACCATGAAACCGATCGACGACGACACCGGCGAGGGCCTGGCGACGCTCGGTGAGTCCGCCTGCTGGGAGCTGCTGCCCACCTCCGGGGTCGGCAGGCTCGCCTGGACGAACCCGGACGGGCGGATCATGGTCGTCCCGGTCAACTACGGCCGCGACGAACACACCGTCATCGTGCGGACCGGTGCGACGGAGCTCTTGGAACGGGCGCGCGCGAGCACCCGGGTCGCCTTCCAGGTCGATGACCTCGAGCAGGGCCTGCGCAGCGGCTGGACGATCCTCTTCGACGGGACGCTCACCGCGGTCGAGGACGCGGACGAGGCCAAGCGGCTCGCCCGGCTGGTCGATCCGTGGCTGCGGGAGCCCCGGCCGTATGTCCTGCTCCTGCGGGTCGAGCAGGTCACCGGGCGATGCGTGAACCCGACGCGCGGCGGGGTGCAGGTCGTCGTGCTCGACAACGAGGAGCGCACCTGAGGTAGGCCGCGGAGCCGAAAGGCCCACCTGGACGGGTCGGGCGGCGGTACTGCCTCCGCGGCGGAACCGGCCAGTGTGGAGTCGTGTCGATTCGGATGCCCCGTGTGCGCGCGCAGCCGCGTGGAGAGGCGTCGACGCGGCGCGTACCCGTCACGGCCGCGGCGGCGGTCGGTGGCGACGACGTCCTCACGATGCTGGGCAGCGGCGCAGCCGGGCTGACCGTCGAGGAAGCGGCGCGGCGGCTCGCGGCGACGGGTCCGAACGCTGTGCGCACCCACCACGCGCAGCCGTTGCGGGTATTGGGGAGGCAGCTGCGCAGCCCGGTGCTCCTCCTGTTGGCGGTGACCGCCACGGTGTCGTCCTTCTTGGGCGAGACCACGGACACGGCGGTCATCGGGATCATCCTGGCGGCCAGCGTCGGCCTCGGGTTCCTCAACGAGTACCGCGCCGAGCGGGCGACGGACGCGTTGCATTCCCAGGTCACGCACCGCGCGGCGGCGCGTCGGGGCGGCCGTCTGGTCCAGGTCGACGTGACGGCGCTGGTGCCGGGCGACGTGGTGCGGATCGGACTGGGCGAGGTGGTTCCCGCCGACCTGCGGCTGCTGTCGGCGGTCGGGCTGGAGTGCGACGAGAGCGTGCTGACCGGGGAGTCGTTGCCCGCGGCGAAGTCGACCGAGCCGGTCGTCGCCGGGGCCGCCCTCGGCGATCTGACCTGCTGCGCGTTCATGGGCACCGTCGTGCACGCGGGCAGCGGCAGCGGCGTCGTCGTCGCGACCGGGGCCGACGCCGAATTCGGCAAGATCGCATCGGGGCTGGGCGAGCGCCAGCCCGAGACCGACTTCCAACTCGGCCTGCGCCGGTTCTCGGTGCTGTTGCTGCAGATCGCCGGGGCGCTGACCAGCGTGATCCTGGTCGCAACCTGATCTTGCACAGGTCGCTGATCGAGTCGCTGTTGTTCTCGCTCGCCATCGCGGTCGGCATCACCCCCCAGTTGCTGCCCGCGGTCGTCAGCACGGGGCTGGCGGCCGGATCCCATCGGCTGGCGAAGCGGAAGGTGCTGGTCAAACGGCTGGTCTGCATCGAGGATCTCGGCGACATGGATGTGCTGGTCACGGACAAGACCGGCACGCTGACCGAGGGGCGCATCGCGTTCACCGCGGCGGTCGACACCACCGGGGCCGCCGCGCCCGACGTGCTGCGGTACGGCCTGCTCGCGACCGAAGCCGAGGAGTTCGGGGCGAGCGCGGGCGTCGGGGCGAACCCCATGGATGCGGCGCTGTGGGATGCCGCCGCCGAGGACGAGCTGCGGGGCTGGGAGCGGCTCGGGCTACTGCCGTTCGACCATGATCGGCGGATGAGCTCGGCGATCGTCAGCGGACCCGGCGGCGCACGGTTGCTGGTGGTGAAGGGTGCGCCCGAGTCGGTCCTCCCCCGCTGCGTGGATCTTCCCGACCCCACGCGGGCCACGGTGGCGGCCCTGTTCGCCGACGGCAGCCGCGTCGTCGCGGTGGCGACACGGCCCGTCTCCGCGCGCACCGTGCCCACCGCTGCGGACGAGCACGGTCTGACGTGCGCGGGGTTCCTGGTCTTCCTCGACCGCCCGAAGGCGGCCGCATCGGAGTCGCTGCAGCGGCTCGCCGCGCTCGGGATCACGGTCAAGATCTGCACCGGGGACAACCCGCTCGTCGCGGCCAAGGTCTGCGCGGAGCTCGGCATCGTCTCGGCAGGCACCCTGAACGGCGGCGACCTGGACCGCATGGACGACGAGGCGCTCGCCGCGGCCGCGCAGCACACGACGATCTTCGCGCGGGTCAGCCCGGAGCAGAAGGCCCGGCTCGTCGCGCTGCTGCGCCGCACCGGCCGGGCCGTCGGCTACCTGGGCGACGGTGTCAACGACGCGCTCGCCCTGCACAAGGCCGACATCGGCATCAGCGTCGACACCGCCACCGACGTCGCCAAGGACGCCGCCGACGTGCTCCTGCTCGAGAAGGACCTCGACGTGCTCGCCGACGGTGTGAGCGAGGGCAGGCGGATCTTCGCCAACACGATCAAGTACGTGCTCATGGGCACCAGCAGCAACTTCGGCAACATGTTCAGCGCCGCGGCGGCGTCCGCCGTGCTGAGCTTCCTCCCGATGCTTCCCGGGCAGATCCTGCTCAACAACCTGCTCTACGACGCGGGCCAGCTGACCATTCCCACCGACCGGGTCGACGAGGAGCAGCTCCGGGCGCCCGCCCACTGGGACATCTCCTTCATCCGCCGGTTCATGGTCTTCTTCGGCCCGATCAGCAGCGTCTTCGACTTCCTGACCTTCGCCGTCATGCTCGGGGCCTTCCAGGCCGGGCCCGAGCTCTTCCGCGCCGGATGGTTCGCCGAGTCCCTCGCCACCCAGACGTTGGTGATCTTCGCCATCCGCACCCGGCGGAGCCCCTTCACCCGCAGCCGACCCAGCCTGCCGCTGACGATCGCCGCGCTCGCGACCGTCACGGTCGGCGTCGTGCTGCCGTTGTCACCGCTCGCGCCCGTGCTCGGGTTCGCCCATCCACCGGCAGCGTTCTACCTCGCGCTCGCGGGCATGGTCGTCGCCTATCTCGTCTTGATCGAGTTCGCGAAGCGGCTGTTCTACGCCGACCTGCCGCCGCGCTCCGGCGAAACCCGGGACGCGCGACGGCGTGGCAGGCGACACCGGGTGCACCGCCGCGCGGCCCGGTTCAGCGTCGGCCGGTTCACCGCAGGCCCCGTGCTCCGCGCGGGGCGCTGATCTCAGGGGCAGCGCGGGGTCGCCCGCCCGTGCCCGGACGCCGTCGGTGCCTCGGCGATGCCGAGGGCCCACGCTTCGACGGCGGCCCAGTCCCGGCGGTCACCCCCACGCCCGCCGATCATCCGGAAGAACAGGCGCCCCCACAGCGGCACACCCGTGAACTCCACGATGCCGCCGAACACCCGATGGTCGCGCACCCGGAGGCCCGCCGGGAACTGTCGGCCGACCCGCCGGGCTTCGAGCGCGGCAAGAGCGCGGGTGAGACGCCCGTGCGGACGCACCCCGCCGACGCTGAAGCACCAGACGGCAGGCGTCCCCGACGCCGCCGCCCGCCGCAGCACTTCGACTGACGGCGCCAGCCAGGCCATGTCGTGCACGGCGCTGCCGACGACCAGCGCGTCGACGCCCGCCAGGTCCAGATCGGCGCTCGCGGGCAGGCACTGCACCGGCAGGCCGGCCAGGCGCAGCACCTGGGCGATGCGCTCGGCGATGCCCGCGGTCGATCCGGCCGCGGTGGAGTAGGCGACCAGTATCCGCGGGCCCGAAGACCCGCCCGCGGGAGTGGGATGG
The DNA here is from genome assembly GCA_963739465.1 of uncultured Actinomycetota bacterium. Lineage (GTDB taxonomy): Bacteria > Actinomycetota > Actinomycetes > Mycobacteriales > Pseudonocardiaceae > Pseudonocardia. The sequence goes on along the minus strand of CAVUAS010000011.1, from coordinate 231,247 downwards.
GTCATCCGCCGACCGGCCTGCGGCGCCGTCCGAAGACGAAGTAGGCGATGGGCCCCACGAAGTTCACGAAGCACGCCATCACCCACAGCGGTTTCGGCGCGGTCAGCTCACCTGCCGGACGGCCGATGACATCGCGCAACGCGGCGGCCAGCAAGCCCGCCTGCACCGCGCCGAGGAGGACGATCGCACGTCGCTCTCGGGGGGCGAGCTCGTGCCAGTTCCGGTGTCTCCGGGCGTTCATGACGGCTTCGCCTGACATGGATCACTCCTTCCGTACCGCGATCTTGGGGCAATGCTCGCCCCGGGGGACCCGCCGTCACCAGGGACGGAAGTCCCGGGGGTGGCGGGTTCGGAGCGGCAATTCAGGTGCTGTCGGACCGCCGGGACGGGGCCTTCGTCCCTGTGCCACCGCCTTCCCACACGGCAACGTCGGTGGCCGATCTGAGATCGACGGGAGCCGCACATGAACGACCAGACCGGCCGCGTCCAGAGCGTGGACCTGGGTGGCCCGGTCCACTACGTCGACTTCGCGGGCCCGGCACGCGGGAGACGATCGTTCTGGTGCACGGGCTCGGCGGCTCCCACCTGAACTGGGCGCTGTTCGCGCCGCTGCTCACCGCCCGAGCGCGGGTGTTGGCGGTGGACCTTCCCGGGTTCGGGCTGAGCGAGCCCGGCGAGCGCCCCGCCACCGTGCCCGCGAACGTGGCCGTCCTGGAGCGCTTCATCCGGAAGGTCGCCGGTGGCCCCGTCGTCCTCGTCGGCAACTCGATGGGCGGGATGATCTCCATCCTGCTGGCGAGCAGAGCCCCGGATCTGGTTCGTGGGCTCGTACTGGTCGACGCGGCGCTCCCCCTGCCGCTGCGGGACGCGGTGCGCCGGGTCGGTGCCGCGCCCCTTGTCGTGGTCGCTGCGGTACCCGGGCTCGGTGAGTCCGTCATGCGCGGCCGTCGGCAGCGCTTCGGCCCCCGCACGACCGTGCACAGCATGCTCCGCCTGTGCGGGGTCGACCCGCGGTCACTCCCCAGCGACCTCATCGACCGCTCGGTTGCCCTGATCGACCGATTCAGCCTGCGGTCCCGCGCAGGCCACACCGCCGGACGTTCCGCGATACTCGATACGCTCGCCGGCGTGACACGGTTTGTCGTCGCGCACCTGAGCGATTGCCACATCGGAGCCACCGACGAGGCACCCGCCCGACTGCGCCGCGCTCTCGATCACCTCGCCGGCTGCACGCCGTAGCCGGACGTCCTGCTACTGACCGGTGACCTGACCGACCATGGGCTCGACGTCGAGTACGAGGTCGCCGCCGAGCTGCTATCGACCGTCACGATCCCGCTCGCATGCCCCGGCAACCACGACGTGCGCACGCGCTTCGTCCACCACCTCGGGCTGGCCGAATCCGTCATCGACGTAGCGGCTACCGGCTGATCGCCCTGAATTCGCTCGTGGACGCCCGATGGCGACCACCACCTTCGCCGGTGTCCCCGTCCTGGTCGGCGGCGGGCTGGTCTCGACGTTCACCACCGACGCCGAGGACATGCCCCGGATCGACTACACCCAGCCGCCGACGATCGCGCGCACTTGGTCGATGACGACCATATCGTCACCCACTGGCGTGTGGTCACAACAGGAATGGCCGCTCCCGGATCATCCGGGAGCGGCCATTCTCCAAAGTCGTTCCGGCCGATCAGGCGCCGTTCTACTTCCAGAAGTAGTAGTCGGCCTTGTAGGGGACCTCGACGACCTTGTTCAGCGTTTGCGCCTTGCACTCGGCGGTGGGTGGGGCGGTCCCGCCCTGGGTGTTGACCCGCTGGATGAGCTGCGTGCCGATCAGCAGGCCGGTAGTGGAGGAATTCGGTGCCGGCACGGTGGAGAGACGCAGCCAGGGAATCGCGGGTCCATGAGCGGGGCTGGGCGCGCTCGCCTGCACTGTGCCGAGGACAGCGCTGCCGTCAGCCGTGGCCGTCCACGTGGGCCCTTTGGAGTGCTTCACGATGAGGTTTCCTGAGTCGTCGACCAGGTCTGCTCGGGGAACCGACTTGCCCCAGTCCCCGTTGCCGTTACACGTGTAGATCTGTACGCCTTTGGCGTGGCCGACCAGGAAGACCTTGGCCGTGTTCCCAGGCGGCGGCGCGATGCTCTCCGTCCCAGGGGGAAGTGTCCACGGTCGTTTCAAGATCATGCGAGCTTGAGGATCTTGAAGGGCCGGTGCATGGCGCGGCCGGCCTCGCGGCTGGCTTCGGTGATGTCACGTCGGCCGGTGAGATGGTGGGCGCCGACCGCGAGGTTGCGCAGGCCGGCCATGACGCGGGGTCCTGACCTGGTGCGGACGGTGGAGTTGTCCTCGCGGTAGACGGTGTCGCGTAGCCAGTGCAGCGACTCGATGCCCCAGTGGTTGCGGACCAGGGCGGCGAGGCGTTGGGGACTGGTGGTGTCGGTGGTCAGGTTCGTCACGCCGAGCGCGGCGACCGCGGAGGACGGGGTGCCGTCGAGGGCGGTGACGTAGCGTTCGATCAACCAGACCTGGTTGACGTGCGGGAACGGCAGATCCTCGGGTGCGGGCAGGACCTGGATGGTGCGGGTGATGACCCGGCCGTGGCCGCGTTGAACCTCGGATGCGGCGATGGGGGTCTGCGCCCATGCCAGCGTGTCGAGCGCGGCGAAGAGCCGGGGCTGGTTCTGCTTGCAGGTGAATACGAACCCGGCGCCGCGTTCGTGCAGGTAGTCCGCGTGCGCGCGCTGTGTGTGGAGTGCGTCAGCCGTGATCACCGTGTGGGCCAGATCGACCCCGGCGGCGGCGAGGGTGTCCAGCAGCGGGGCGAACTGGGGGATCTCGTTGCTCTTCGCGCCGACCTCGACCTGGCCCACCACCAGGGTGTCGTCGTGGGTGGCGGCGGCGAGCAGGTGCACCTGATTGCCCTCGGTGTCGGTGGCACCCCGCGTACCGCCTTGCCGTCCACCATGATCGCGAGCGGCTCGGGTGTGTCCTGGTCGGGCCCGGGCACGACGACATCATCGTCGACGTCACGTGCAGCGGCCTGGGCGAGCAGCCAGGCACCGATCACCGCATCCACCGTGGCGGCGTCGGCGCCGGTGACCACCCGCCAGATGGTGGCCTTCGACGGCGGATCGGATCGCCGGCCGTAGAGCTTCACGAGCACCTCGGCGGGCACGTCGGTAGCCCAGCCGGCGATCGCGGTGAACGAGGCCATGCCCGCCACGACCGCGGCCGCGCACAGCGCCAGCACCACCACGACCGGGTGAACCCGGCCCTGGTCCCGGCGACCGTCGGACACCCGCGCGAACCGTTGCAGCAGGTCAGCGCACACCCGCGCCGGAGCCGGGAAGTCGTCGGCGACAGCAGAGCCCGATGCGGCCGCGCCCAGCCCGGCGAATCCGGACTCGGCAATGACAGGATGCAGCAGCAACGGAGCTCCGGTGGCGAGAAGTCTGTGAGAGGGCTCCTCCTGCTACCGGAGCTCCGTCGCCTCTCCCACCGCGACACGCCGAAGATCACCAGACCATCCGCCGGTGATCAACCCAATGCGCTGACTACCCGCTCACCCCACCTTGTCGATCTTGAAACGACCGTGGGGAAGTGTCGGCGGGGCCGGGTCGGCGTGGGCCACCTGAGTCATGGCCAGGGTCGCCGTGGCCGCGGCGAGGCCTACGCCAACGGCGCGGCAGAGACGGGTGAGTCGGGTCATTCCAGGATCAACTCCGAGAAGCAGGTCGGCAAAGGGAGCGTTCACGCAACGGCACGGGTCAGCTGCGCGGTTGGGAAGTATTGGCCAATCGTTGCCCGCATGTGCACCGACTGCGCTCGATGGGCAGTTTCGCGCGGCGAACGGGGTTTGGTTGGTACGAATGCTGGATAAAGCTTGATACCTGTCCGCCCGGATTGTTCGACGAGAGCGTGCGTGACGACGGTAAGCGGTCCGACCACGGTGGACCACGTGGATGATCAGATGATCGGGTTGCTCGTGCGCGCATGGACAGCATCGCCTCATGAGTAAGGTGTCTTGCACCTCGTGTTTCGCAGTTTGCGGGGTGCTGTCAGGTCCGTAGGTCGTGGCGACGCGCCGGGGGATGGCCAGGTCCGTGATCTTGGAGGGTGAAAAGGGGAAAGCATCGACGGTGTCTGCACCACCCTCGTGAGAGTGATCCGTCGATGCCTCCCGGCGCCACCGTACCGTCCTCGCTGACCGGTCTCCTGGCCATGTTTCGGCCGTGCTTTACCGCTCCGACATTCTGCTGGGTTTCTGCGCCGTCGTCGCGGCGAACGGGATCGACGACGTCGCACTGGTCGTATTGGGCACCCGCGACCTGCGGGCAGGCGAGTCGGGCGTGGCGCTGCTGCTCAGCGGGGTCGGGATCGGGCTGCTCGCCGGGTACGCGTTGCTCGCCCGCGGGGCGAAGCGCTCCTCGATGATCGTGCTGCTCATCTCCGGGTTCGCCGTGTCGAGTGTCGGCAACCTGCTGACCGGCCTGGCCTGGGCCGTCGCCGTCGCGTTCGTCCTGCAAGCCGTGCGCGGCCTCGGCATCGCCGCGATGGACGTCGGCAGCAACACACTGCTGCAGCGGCTGGTGCCCGACCACATGCTCGGACGAGTGTTCGGCAACCTCTACGGCGCGATCGGGGTGGCCGCCGGTCTCTCCTACGTCAGCGGCGGGCTGCTCCTTGACGCGACGAGCGCCCCGCTGACGTTCGTCGTTGCGGGGACGGCGGGAATGCTCGTGACGATTGCGGTGGCGCTGACTCTTCCGCGCGCGCTGAGGCGCTGATGGAGCCGGCCCGCGTCGGCCGTCCCGTGGGCAGATCCGCAGACAGATGCCATGCCACTTCCCGAGCGGCAGTGGCCGGTCTGCCCGGTGGCGGGGTCCCAGATCCGCACCGTACTGGCGCCGTCCGCGGAGGCGAGCCAGGTGCCGTCCGGGGCGATCGTCAAGACCTGCACATCACTGGTGTGGCCGTTAAAGGATTCGGAAAGCCCACCCGCTTGCGCGTTTCCAGATGATCACCTCGCCGTCGTCGTCGCCCGAGGCCAGCCAGCGGCCGTCCGGCGCGACCGCGCCCGGCCTGGTCGCGATCTTGTTCGGCAGGAACGCGCTGAGCTGGCTTGGCCGACGGCACGAGGGACGCACCGCCTCCGGGTCGTTGACCAGCGGTTTCAGGCTGCCCTGCGGGGTCATCTCACGCAGCAGTGCATGGAGTCGCGGCCGACCCGCCCACAGCCGCTGCCACGGCCCCGGTGCCCGCCGCGGTGATCTCGTTCGAGCCGCCGACCCTGGCGTTGCCGCCGGCCGGCCAGCTCGTGGTCCGGGCCACTGTCGCGGTGACCGATGACTTTGTGGACGGCCGGGTGTACGCAACGGCTCGGCACGTCCGCGACCTGCCCGCGCCACCTCTGCCGGTCGAGCTCAGGGTCGGCCCCGGCAAGAGCATCCGGCGGTTGATCCACATCGGGATGTCGGTGTATTTGTCTGCTGGAGGAGTGGGATGACTCGGACCTGGTTGGGTCGATCACCATGACGAGTGTGCGGCGGCGTTTCATCGACGCCCACCGCACCGTGCTCGGCCACACGGATCGACCGCTTTCTTGGTGCTGCGCCGCCGGTAGAGCGATCGGTCGCGTCGCGGCGACCCGCCTGGATGCCGGTTTCGCCGGGCGTAGCCAGTTGGGCCGGGCAGCTCACGACGTGCCGCAAGTTCGCCCCGACCGCCCGCACCGCTACTCCGACTACGCCGATGTCCTGCGCGCCCGGTCGGCCTCCCTGCGGCGCACCACCGAGGTCCTCGCCTGCGTCGGCGTCCTGCTCGACGATCGGGTGCAGGCGTTCCACGCCTGGGTCGACCGGCAGATCGCCAACCTCGCCCCGGGCATCGCCGCCGACACCCGCGAGTGGGCGCTCACCCTGACCACCGGCGACGTCCGGACGCGACCACGCGACGAGCGATCGATCCGCGGCTACCTCGCCGCCGCCCGCCCCGCGCTGCTCGCCTGGTCCGGCGCACAACATCCACCTGCGCGAGATCACCCACGGGGACCCGCTCACCGCTGTCGCGGACCTGCACGGCCACCAGCGGATCACCACACTGGTCGCGCTGCGCTCCCTGTTCGGCTGGGCCAGACGCACGGCGGGGTCCGGCTGTGCGAGAAGGCTGCTCGCCTCGACCAGCGGGACGCTGTGCTCGCCATCTGCCTGCCTACGATCTCCAGGAACGGCGTCACCGCCGAACCGCCGCCGGACCGCAAGGAGCGTCTGCCCAGTGACGGCCCACGTGCATCCGCCGGGACTGTTCGAGACGATTCTGGTCGTCGACGGCGAACCCCGGTGGGTGGCCGAGCACGTCGCGAGACTCCGAAGTTCCTATCGGGAGTGCTACGGACTGCAACTGGCGGCGGATGTCGTGGAAGCGGTAGGCAGGGCGGTACTGCCCGACGTGCCCTTCCAGCGGATCCGGGTGGCCGTAGGGCCAGATCGGCCCGATCGCGCGGTCGCGGCCGTCTGCGACACGCCGCGGCCACCCGCGCAGCAGCCGGGGCTGACGCTGGTGACGCACAGCGTTCCGACGGGCATCGGGCACAAGAGCGTCGATCGACGCGGATGGAGCGTGCCGAGGCGAACTTGCCTCCCGGAGTGTGCGCATTGCTGGTCGGACCCGGCGGCCAAGTGTGGGAGACGACCCGCTCCAACGTCTTCGCCGTCATCGGTTCGGCGGTGCAACGCCGGGCGAGTGCCGCGAGTTCGCGACCGATCATCGGCTCGCCGTCGCATCCTTCGCCGAGGTCGCCCGGTACCTGAACTACGAAGCGGCCCGCCACGCCTGGACCTGAGCGCCCGAACGGCCGCGACGGGGCGACCCGAGAACCGGCCAGCACAGCGGCCGACGGGATTTTCGGCACGGCAGACCATGTGCCCCCATCGGTCCAGGACGGAGAGTGTTGCCGGCCGTGCGGGCCTCCTTCCGGGCCCTGCCGCAGGAATCACGGCTGGATCAATTCCCCGGAACGGTGATCCCGCAGGCGAGGACATACCGCAGCGCGGGGAGCGAGGAGTACTTCATGACCACTACAGTGCGCGACTCGAGCCGGCAGGCCGTCTCGCAACTCGTGCGTTCAGCCACCATCGAGCTCATCCCCTGCGCACCATGGAGGCCCAGCTCGATCTCGTTCCCACCAGCACGACGGTGACGATCACCTGCTCGTCGAAGCTCGGTGTGGAGCGCACCATCGAGCACACCGCCCGGGCGGCGAAGGACGGATACCAGGTCGTCCCGCATCTGGCTGCGGGTCAGGTCACGGGGAAGGCCGAGCTGGCCGAGTTCGTCAGGCGACTCGACGAACTCGGCGTCACGAACCTCTACGTCATCGGCGGCGACGCATCACCGGCCGGACCCTACGGTTCGGCGGCCGACCTGCTCGACGATCTCCAGACGCTCGAACACGGGCTGCCCGCCCGCGCGGCCGCCCGTCGCCACCGGCGGTGGGTCTACGTCGAGCTGCCCGGCGTGGGCCACGTTCCGCAGCTGCAGGTCCCCCGACAGCTGGCCGACCACGTGCTGACCTGGATGGACGACGCCCTGGCGTCCCAGGTGGGCCCGAGCCGTCGATGACCCGGGCCGCGGTCCGCGGAGCCGATCAACTGGCGACCCATGGTCCCGTGTGACCAGGACTCTCGGCCCTGCCGCGGGCCACCCGCAAAACGTGAGGCTCATGGTCGACCGGCAACACCGGTCGATATCCGACCGGAGGAGACCGGAGGAGCGATGAACCTCGATCTCGCGCGCTGGCAGTTCGCGATCACTACCGTCTACCACTTCCTGTTCGTCCCGCTGACCATCGGGCTCTCGCTGCTGGTCGCCGGGATGCAGACGGCCTGGGTCCGCACCAGCGACGACCGCTATCTGCGCATGACCAAGTTCTGGGGCAAGCTCTTCCTCATCAACTTCGCCATGGGCGTGGTCACCGGCATCGTCCAGGAGTTCCAGTTCGGCATGAACTGGAGCGAGTACAGCCGGTTCGTCGGCGACATCTTCGGCGCGCCGCTGGCCATCGAGGGCCTGCTGGCGTTCTTCATGGAGTCCACCTTCCTCGGCCTGTGGATCTTCGGTTGGGACCGACTGCCCAAGAAGCTGCACCTCGCGTGCATCTGGTTGGCCTCGATCGGCACGCTCCTGTCCGCCTACTTCATCCTCGCCGCGAACTCCTGGATGCAGCACCCGGTCGGCTCGGTGGTCAACACCGCGCGCGGGCGGGCCGAGCTGACCGACTTCGGTGCGGTGCTCACCAACTCCACCGCCGTCGGCGCGTTCACCCACACCATCACCGCGTCCTTCGTCACCGCGGGCATGTTCGTGCTCGCGATCAGCGCGTGGCATCTGGCGCGCGGCCACCACACCGAGGTCATGCGCCCGTCGATGCGGATGGCGCTGGTCACGGTGCTGATCGCCAGCATCGGCGTCGTCATCACCGGCGACCTGCAGGCGCGGCTGATGACCGAGCAGCAGCCGATGAAGATGGCCGCGGCCGAGGCGCTCTACGACACCACCGCACCCGCGTCGTTCTCCGTGTTCACCATCGGCTCGCTCGACGGCTCGAAGGAGATCTGGAGCATCCGGCTGCCCGGCGTGCTGTCGTTCATGGCCACCGGCTCCTTCGACGGCAAGGTCGAGGGCATCAACCAGCTCCAACAGCAGGAAGCGCAGACCTTCGGGCCCGGCAACTACATGCCGGTGATCCCCATGACGTACTGGACGTTCCGGCTGATGATCGGCTTCGGGCTGCTGGCCGCGCTGCTGTCGGTGATCGGGCTGTGGCTCACCCGCCGCCGGGCCACCCGCGCGGTGCCCCGCTGGTACTACCGGGCCGCGTTCGCCGGGCTGTTCCTCCCGTTCGCCGCCAACAGCGTGGGCTGGATCTTCACCGAGATGGGCCGCCAGCCTTGGTCGGTGTTCGGCCTGTTCCGCACCGCGGACGGGGTCTCGACGTCGGTCGGTGTCGCTTCGGTCCTGACGTCGCTGATCGTCTTCACGCTGCTCTACGGCGTGCTCGCCGTGGTGGACGGCGTGCTCATGGTCCGCTACGCCAAGGCAGGACCTCCCCCGCCGACCTCGCTCACGCCCGTGGTCGACAGCGACACGCCGCGGCCCATGACCGTCGCGTACTGAAGGAGACGACCATGGCACTCACCGACATCTGGTTCCTGCTCATCGCGGTCCTGTGGACCGGCTACTTCGTCCTCGAAGGCTTCGACTTCGGCGTCGGCATGCTGCTCCCGGTGGTCGGACGCACCGAGAACGACCGCCGCGTCGCCATCAACACCATCGGCCCGGTCTGGGACGGCAACGAGGTCTGGCTGCTCGTCGCGGGTGGGGCGACCTTCGCCGCGTTCCCCGAGTGGTACGCGAGCCTGTTCTCCGGCTTCTACCTCGCGCTGCTGCTCATCCTCGTCGCGCTGATCGTGCGCGGGGTGGCCTTCGAGTTCCGCGGCAAGATCGACAGCGACCGCTGGCGCCGCAACTGGGACATCGCGATCATCGCAGGCTCGGCGCTGCCCGCGCTGCTGTGGGGCGTGGCGTTCGCGAACATCGTGCACGGCGTCCCGCTCGACGAGCACCACCAGTTCACCGGCACGCTCCTGACCCTGCTCAACCCGTATGCGCTGCTCGGCGGCCTCGCGACGCTGTCGCTGTTCGCCCTGCACGGGGCGACCTTCCTCGCCCTCAAGACCCACGGTGACGTGCGGACGCGCGCCAACGGGCTGGTCCCCCGGATCGGGGTGCCCGCGATCCTGCTCGGCGGCACCTTCCTGATCTGGACGTTCTTCGCCCACGGCGTGCTCTGGACCGGCCTGCCGATCCTGCTCGCCGCAGGGGCGCTCGTCGCCGCCGTGCTCATCGCCATCGGCGGGCGGGAAGGCTGGGCGTTCGTGCTCACGGCGGTGGCCATCGTCGCCGTCACGGTGGCGCTGTTCGGCACGCTGTATCCGAACGTGCTGCCCTCGAGCACCAACCCGGCGTTCAGCCTGACCACGGCCAACGCGTCGTCCACTCCCTACACCTTGACGATCATGAGCTGGGTGGCGTTGGCGTTCACCCCGATCGTGCTGGCCTACCAGGCGTGGACGTTCTGGGTGTTCCGGCGCCGCGTCAGCCCGTCGGACATCCCGGCGCCGTCCGGGCTGCCCCCCGCCGCCACGACGCCGACCGCCGACACCGGGGCGCACGCACGATGAAGCCACTGGACCCGCGGTTGCTGCGGCACGCGTCGGCCGCGCGACGGTTCGTGATCCTCGCCGCCGCGACCGCCGTACTGACCGCGGGTCTGGTGCTCGGGCAAGCTCAGCTGCTCGCGAGCGGTGTCGCCCGCGCCTTCCTGGACGGCGCCGCGCTGTCTGACCTGGCGCCGCTGCTGGTGGCGCTGCTCGCGATCGTCGGCGGCCGCGCGGCGCTCGCGTGGCTCGCCGAGGTGGCCGCCCATCGCGCGTCCACGGACGTGATCCGCCAGCTGCGGTCGAAGCTGGTCACCCACGTGCTGCGGCTGGGCCCACGCCACGGTGGCCTTCCCCCGACCGGTGAGCTCGCCACGCTGGCCACCCGCGGCCTGGACGGGCTGGAGGGGTACTTCAGCCGCTACCTGCCCACCCTGCTCGTCGCCGCGGTGGTGCCCGCCGTCGTCGCGGGCCGGATCCTGTTCGCCGACCTGCTCTCCGGGGTGATCGTCGGGCTGACGGTGCCGCTCATCCCGCTCTTCATGATCCTCGTGGGGCTGCACACCGAGCGCTCCACGCGGCGGCAGTGGCGGGCCCTCGCCGTGCTCGGCCATCACTTCCTCGACCTCGTCGCGGGCCTCGACGTGCTGGTCGCGTTCGGTCGGGCGCCCCACCAGGCGTCGCGGATGCGCACGCTGGCCAAGGAGTACCGGCGCGCGACCCTGCAGACCCTGCGGGTCGCGTTCCTCTCCGCGCTCGTCCTGGAGCTGCTGGCCACCCTCTCGGTCGCGCTCATCGCCGTGTCCATCGGGTTGCGCCTGGTCGAGGGCCGCCTCGATCTGCTGACCGGCCTGGTCGTGCTCATCCTCGCCCCTGAGGTCTATCTGCCGCTGCGCGCCGTGGGTGCCCGCTTCCACGACTCCGCGGAAGGCCTCGCCGCCGCGTCCGAGGTGTTCGCCGTGCTGGAGACGCAGGCGCCCGTCGGTGCCTCCCGGGTCCCGGCGCCCAACCCGGCACGGGTCCCGATCCGGCTGGAGGGCGTTGCGGTCGACGGCCGGTCAGGGCGGATCCTGGGCGGGATGAACCTGCTGCTGGAGCCCGGGACCGTGCTCGGCGTCCGCGGCCCCAGCGGCAGCGGCAAGTCGACGCTGGTCGACCTGCTGCTCGGACTGCGCGCCCCCGACGAGGGTCGGGTGCTGGTGGGCGGCGTCGACCTGGCCGACGTCGATCGCGACGCCTGGCTGCGCCGCATCGCCTGGGTGCCGCAACGGCCGACGTTGGTGCGCGGCACGGTCGCCGACAACATCCGGTTGGGTCGGCCCTGCGCGACCGCGGAACTGGTCACGGCAGCCGCGGAGGCGGCCGCGCTGGACATCCCGCTCGACACCCCGGTCGGCGAGGACGGGAACGGGTTGTCCACCGGCCAACAACGGCGTGTCGCACTCGCCAGAGCCGTGCTCGCCGACCGGCCCTTCCTGCTGCTCGACGAGCCGACCGAGGGCGTGGACGCCGACACCGAAGCGGCGATCATCGGGGCGCTGCACCGGATCACACCGGGACGCACCGTCGTGCTGGTCAGCCACCGGCCCGAGCTGCTGGCCGTGTGCGACCGGTTGCTCACGATCGACCCCGTCCTCCCCCCGACCTCCGCGGACCGGCCGCCGGTCGCACCGGCGGCACCGGCGGCACCGGTCGCGCCCGCCTCTCGGCTTCGGCCCGCGCCGTCGGTCCCCACCGCCACGCGGTCCACGATGGGCGCGCTGCGCTGGTCGCTGACCGCCGCGCGCGGCCAGCGGGGTCGGCTCGCACTGGCCGCGCTGCTGGGCGCGCTCGCGCTCGGGTGTGGCGTCGCCCTCACCGCGACCTCGGCCTGGCTCATCTCCGCGGCCGCGCTGCAGCCGCCGGTCCTCGCGCTGATGGTCGCGATCGTCGCCGTCCGCGCGTTCGGGCTCGGCAAGGGTGTCCTCCGCTACGCCGAACGCCTGCTCTCCCACGACGCCGCGCTCCGCGCCGGAGCGGCCCTGCGGGAGCGGATCTGGCACGCGCTGGTGCGGCTCGGGCCCGCCGCCACCGCCCGGCTGCGCCGCGGCGAGCTGCTCGCCCGGCTCGTCGGCGACGTCGACGCCCAGCAGGACCTGTTGATCCGCGTCGCGGTGCCCGCGGCGTCCGTCGCCACGGTCGGCATCGTCACCACGGCGGGAATGGCGATCCTGCTGCCGGTCGGCGGCGCCGTGGTCGCCGCGGGCCTGCTCGTGGCCGGTGTCGTCGCACCCGCCGTCACCGTCTGGACCGCGCACCGCGCCGAACGCCGCACCTCCGCCGTGCGGGGGGACGTGCTCGGCCGCACGGTCGAACTGCTCGACGCCGCGCCCGACCTGTTGGCGTTCAACGCCGCCGACCGCTACCGCGCGCGCCTCGAGGAGACCGACCGGGGTCTGTCGGCGCTGCTGCGGCGGGCCGCGATCGCCCGCGGCCTCGGCGGCGGCGTCGGGGTGCTGGCCATCGGCGCGATGTCGGTGGCCGCCACCGCGGCCGGGATCGTCGCCGTCCGCGCGGGTGTGCTGCCCGGTCCGGCGCTCGCCGTGCTGGCGCTCACCCCGCTCGCGCTCGCGGACGTCGTCGCCGGGCTGCCCGACGCCGCGGTCCGGCTGCTCACCGCGCTCCCCGCGGCGCGGCGCCTGGCCGAGCTCGAGACCCAGCCGTCCCCGGTCACGGAGCCCGCCCGCCCGGTCCTCGTCGGCCCACCCGCGGGCCTCGCCACCCGCCGCCTGGCCGTGCGCTGGCCCGGCGCCGACCGCGACGCCGTCCACGACCTGGACATGACGCTGCGGAGCGGCACCCGACTGGCGATCACCGGGCCGTCGGGCTCCGGCAAGTCGAGCGTGGTGGCGGCCCTCATGCGGACGCTCGACCCGGCCGCGGGCGCCGTGCTGGCCGACGGACGCGACGTGCGCGACCTGGCCGCCGACACGGTGCGCGACGGCATCGCCTGGTGCGGGGCGGCCACCCATCTCTTCGACAACACGTTGCGCGCCAACCTGTTGCTCGCGTCGCCCGCCGCGACCGACGACGAGGTCGTCGCCGCACTCGAACGGGCCCAGCTCGGTGGTTGGCTGGCCACACTGCCGGACGGGCTCGACACGGCGATCGGGGAACACGGCGGGGCGGTCTCCGGTGGGGAGCGCCAACGGATCGGCGTGACCCGCGCCCTGCTGGCCGACCGGCCGGTGACCATCCTGGACGAACCGACCGCCCACCTCGACGCGCGCACCGCCGACGCCCTCGCCGACGAGCTGCTCGACGTCACGCGGGGACGGACGGCCCTGATCGTGACCCATCGCCCGGAGCAGACGCCCGGCGTGCCGCAACTGCATCTGGGTCGCGCTTCGCGCACGATCCGGGGTGCGGTCGCCCACGCGACGTTGGAGGTGGTTTGAGTGGCAGGCCCCGGCTCGGACGAGGAGACGGTGCGCGCGGCGTTGCGCCTGGCCGTGCGGGCGCCGTCGGTGCACAACTGCCAGCCGTGGCGTTGGCTCATGGGGCCCGGAAGCGTGCACCTGTACGCGGATGGCTCCCGCCAAGTCCCGGCGACCGACCCGCACGGCCGGGATCTGCTGATCAGCTGCGGTGTGGCGCTGGACCACTTCCTCGTCGCGTTGGCGAGCCTCGGCCGCGGCGCCCGGGTGCGCCGGATGCCCAACCCGGCCCACCCCGGCCACCTGGCCACCGTTGAGCACTTTCCGCAGACCGCGACCGACGCCGACGCGGCGCTCGCCGCGGCGATCTCGCGTCGGCGCACCGACCGCCGTCGGTTCAGCTCGTGGCCGGTGCCTGCCGAGCTGGTCGGCGAGCTGCTCGAGCTGGCGCGCGTGCGCGGCGTCGGGCTGGAGGCGATCACCGAGCCCGCCGTTCGCTGGAAGCTGTTCCACGCCATCACGAGCGCCGCGCAGCAGCAGGCGAACGACCCGGCCTACGCCGCCGAGGTGGCCGCGTGGAGCGGCCGCGGCGCCGGGTCCGACGACGGCGTCCCGGCCGCCAACGCGCCTGCGCCGCAGGACATCCCGGGGCAGATGCCACTGCGCGCCTACGGGGACCCGGGCCTGCCGCAGCCGCCGAGCACGGGCGAACCCGAGAACGCCGCACTGCTGCTCCTGACCACACCCACCGACTCGGCGCTGGACTGGCTCCGCGCGGGCGAGGCGACCAGCGCCATCCTGCTCACCGCGACCGGGCACGGGCTGGCGAACAGCCCGCTGACCCAGCCGCTGGAGGTCGACGACACCCGGGAGTTCGTCCGAAGCCGGGTGACGACTGGAGGCACCTACCCGCAGATCCTGCTGAGGATCGGCTGGGCGACAGCCGGAGCCGCGGAGCTGCCGCCGACCCCGCGGCGGCCGCTCGATGACGTCGTGGGCCCGCTCATGGCCTGAGCAGGCCCTTGAGCGCGCCGGTACGGCGTCCCGCCCTCCCAGGGGCCCGCGGGCCGAATGTCCAGACGGCGCTCATCAGCCGACCCCCTCGCCATTGCTCCAGACCGGCGCCACTTCTCGCCACTCCCGCTCCCACTGGGCGCAGTTGTAGGCGAGCGTGGCGCGCCGCACCAGGAGCCACAACACGGCCAGCGCACTCGCGCCGAAGGCGAGGACCAGCCCCGCGGCGATGGCGGAGCAGACCAGCACGTCGGTCGTGGAGGTCGGCGCGGACACGGCCGCGCCCGTCCGGTCGATCCAGATCCGGGCCGTGTGACCGGCCTGCAGACCCTGGGGGGCGCTCACCGGGCCGGTGTGCTCCACTCCCCGCTGGTCCTGCCAGCTCGCCGCGACCATCACCCGAGTTCTCGTGGCGTACTCGCCGGTGAGCGCCTCCGAGTCGGCGAGAAGCCGGGCGACCGCAGGCACGCGATCCTGCGCCTCGATCCGGGCGCGTTCGGCCATCCGGCCGCTCGTCCCCAGACCCACCGTGCAGCTGATCACGATCAGCAGCATCCCGGCGACGAGGAGAAGCCACGCCGCCATGTCCTGGATCCGGTCGGTGGTCCGCCGATACCGGCCCACGCGAGTCGCCACGGGACATCCCTCCCCACAACCGTGTGCGTTGCGACCCAGCGTGGGGTCGGCGCCGGGTCGGCCGCCGGCATCGAGAGACCCCGCCTGCGGGGCCGAGTGACCCATTCACGAAGGCCCGAACGGCCGCCGGTCGGGCCAAGGCCGGACGGCAACGGTCGCGGGTCGTCCGGCCCTACTGGCGCGGCCTGCGACGAGCGACCGTCCGAACATGACGCAGGCTGCGACCGACGCCGTTCGACGTGCCATGCGCCGTGCCCGATGCGCGCCCGGCTCCGGGCGGGTGTGAGCGGTCATGGTGGCGGACGACTGGACTCTCGTGATCGAGGGATGGGATCCGGCTGACGAGGGCAGGCGCGAGGCGATCCTCACCCTGGGCAACGGCCGCTTCGCCACCCGTGGCGCCGCGCCGGAGTCGCGGGCCGACGGCACCCACTATCCGGGGACCTACGCCGCGGGCTGCTTCAACCGCCTCCGCGACGACATCGACGGCCAGATCGTCGAGTCCGAGAGCATGGTCAACCTGCCGAACTGGCTGGATGTGCGCTTCGCGGTCGAGGACGGCCCCTGGTTCGCCATGGCCGAGGCCGAGCTCATCCAGCAGCGGCTGGCCCTGGACATGCGGCGCGGCCTGCTCGTGCGCAGGCTCCGGTTCGTCGATGCCGCCGGACGGCACACCACCGTGCACCAGCGCCGCTTCGTGCACATGGGCAATCCCTACCTCGCCGGGCTGCAGACCGTCGTGACGGCCGAGGACTGGACCGGCACGCTGCGCGTCTCGTCGGGCATCGACGGCGCGATCTCCAACTCCGGCGTCGCGCGGTATCGCGACCTGGCCGCGCACCACCTGACCGTGCTGGCACGGCGCGAGACCGACCCGTCGAGCGTCCTGCTCGTGGCCCGCACGACCCAGTCCCAGCTCCGGGTCGCGGTCGCTGCGCGCACGACGGCGGTGACGGGGGACGAGACCGCGGCGCGGCGGCTCTGGCGGGAACCGGGCCAGATCGGGCACGAGCTCGAGCTTCGGATGCGACCGGGCGCATCGGTGACGATCGACAAGGTGGCGACGGTCGTGACCGCTCGCGACGTGGCCGTCTCCGAACCCGCGCTGACCGCCGTCGAGGTGTTGGCCGACGCGCCTGGATTCGACGCGCTGCTCGTCGGCCACGAGCTGGCGTGGCGGCAGCTGTGGCGCCGGTTCCGGCTCGACCTGACCGACGACGTCGCGCACGGCGATACGGCGCCCGTCGCCACCGATACCTTGCGCACGCTGCGGCTGTGCACGTTCCACGTCCTGCAGTCGGTGTCGCCGCACGCCGCGGACCTCGATGCGGGCATCCCCGCCCGCGGTCTGCACGGCGAGGCCTACCGCGGACACATCTTCTGGGACGAGCTGTTCGTGTTCCCGATGCTCACGCTGCGCATGCCCCGCCTCGCCCGCGCGCTGCTGCACTACCGGGTGCGCCGTCTGGACGCCGCCCGCCGCGCGGCCAGGGCGGCCGGGCACCGGGGCGCCATGTTCCCGTGGCAGTCCGGAAGCGACGGTCGCGAGGAGAGCCAGAAGGCGCATCTCAACCCACGTTCAGGGCGTTGGCTCCCCGACACCTCCCACCTGCAGCGCCATGTCGGTCTCGCCGTCGCCTACAGCATCTGGCAGTACTACCAGGCCACCGGTGACCTGGAGTTCCTCGCCGACCACGGCGCCGAGGTGATGTTCGAGGTCGCGCGGTTCTTCGCCGACATCGCGGTCCACGACCCGGCCACCGACCGGTACCGGATCCGCGGCGTCATGGGGCCCGACGAGTACTCCACGCGCTATCCGGGCGCCACCGAGCCCGGCATCGACGACAACGCCTACACCAACGTCATGACCGTGTGGCTGCTGAACCGGACCCGCGACGTGCTCGCGGCGCTGCCTCCCGATCGGCGCGACGAGCTGATCGAGACGCTCGACCTCGACCCGATCGAGCAGCTGCGTTGGGAGGACATCAGCCGCGGGATGACGGTTCCGATCGCCGAGGACGGGGTGATCAGCCAGTTCGCGGGCTACCGTGACCTGCCCGACCTCGACTGGGCGGCCTACCGCCGCCGCCATGGTGACCTGCAGCGCCTTGACCGGATTCTGGAGGCGGAAGGCCGATCCGTCGACGACTACCAGGTGTCCAAGCAGGCCGACGTGCTCATGCTCTTCTTCCTGCTGTCCGCCGACGAGCTGCGGGCGCTGCTGGGCGACCTGGGCTACGACCTGCCGCCGGAGACGATCTCGCGCACCATCGAGTACTACCTCGCCCGCACCGCGCACGGGTCCACGCTGTCGTCGCTGGTGCACGCGTGGGTGCTCGCCCGCAACCACCGCGAAACCGCGCTCGAGCATTTCGAACGGGCGCTGCGCAGCGACCTCGCGGACATCCAGGGCGGCACCACCGCCGAAGGCGTGCACGTCGGCGCGATGGCGGGCTGCGTCGACCTGCTGCAGCGCTGCTTCGCGGGCCTGGAGACCCGCCAGGACGCCCTGTGGCTCAACCCCCATTGGCCACGCCGATTCGGCAGGCTCGAGTTCGAGGTCCGCTACCGCCACCAGGCGCTGACCGTGGCGGTGTCGGGCCGCGAGGTCCGGGTTGCGGCCCACGCCGGGCCCGGCGGCCCGGTGCGCGTGCGCTGCGGAGCCAAGCTGCGCGATCTGCGGCCTGGCGAGACCGTGGAGTTCCACGCGGTGCCGATGTTCTCGACGCCCGACTGAGTGCCGGACGGCACTCCGTGGCTGGTGCGGTGTCCACGAACGTTGCCGGGTCGATCGCGTGATCCAGGCGGCGACTCGCAAGGCGCCGCCCGAAGCTCAAACCGGGCGTATTCGCGAGGGCAGCAACGCCGCGAGTCGTCGTCTGGGCACGTGAGCGGCCCGGTGGACGTTTGTGGACACCGCACTAGGGAGCGGGTATCCACCACTGCAAAGCGGTTCCGTGCGGATCGCGGGACGTGAGGGCGAACGCGCCGCCACGGCGTTCGGCGCGGTGCCGCAGGTTGGCCAGGCCGCTGCGGCGATCGGTGCCGCTCATGCCCTCGCCGTCGTCGATGACCTCGACGCAGACCTGCTGTGGTGTGGCGGTGACCCGGACGTCGACCGACCGGGCGCGCGCGTGGCGCGCGACGTTGGACAGGCCTTCGCGCAGCACCGCGACCAGATCGCGGACGACCTCACCGGGCACGGTGTCCTCCAGGAGGCCCGCGAAGCGGACCGCGGGCTCGAATCCGAGGACCATGGCGGCGTCGGTGACCACCCCCAGCAGTTCGCTGCGCACCCCCGTCGGGGTGACCTGGGGAGTCTGGTCGAGCTGGAAGATGCTGGTGCGGATCTGGCTGATGGTGTCGTCGAGGTCGATGATCGCCTGATGGAGCCGATCGGCGATCCGGCCGGGCCCGGCAACGCCCGCGACGCTCTGCAGTGCGAGACCGGTGGCGAAGAGCCGCTGGATCACGTGGTCGTGCAGGTCGGCGGCGATCCGATCGCGCTCGTCGAGCATCGCGGCCCGCTGTTGCTCGGAGCGGGCCTCGGCCAACTCGATGGCCACCGAAGCCTGGGCGGCGAACCCGGCGGCCATGTCCAGCTCGTCCGCGGTGAACGCGGGCCTGCCCGTGCGCCTGGCCGCGGTCAGCACGCCCAGCGCGCCCGCCGACCCGGTCAACGGGACGATCATCACCGGCCCGACGTCCAGCTCACCTGCGGTGACCAGCGACACCCCCTCCATCTCGTGGGACGTTCCGACGCGCAGCGGCTCACCGGTGGTGAACACGCGACCCGACAGCGAGCCCGCGATCGGCACCCGCTGGACCTCGGCGACCGCGGGTGCGAAGTCCCCGACCGCGATCTCCACCCGCAGGTCCGGGCTGCCCTGGCGCGGGAGCATGACCGTGACCACATCGGCCGCGGCCAGGTCGGCGGACCGCTCGGCGATCAGCTCCAACGGCCGCGGGTAGTTGCCTCTGCGCGGGCTCGGAGCCGGTTGCGGGTTGAGCATCTGTCGGGTGATCGCCGCCGTGGCCTGCAGCCACTGCTGGCGCGAGCGCGCGGCCGCGTAGAGCCGGGCGTTGTCGATCGCACCCCCGGCCGTCGCCGCCAACGCCTTGGCCAACTCCTCGTCCTCGGCGGTGAACGCGCCGCGGGTGCTTCCGGTCAGGTACAGGTTGCCGAACACCTCGTCACGGACCCGGATCGGCACGCCGAGGAAGGTGTCCATCGGCGGATGCCCCGGCGGGAAGCCCGTCGAGCGTTCGTCCTCGCCGATCCGGTCGAGGCGGATCGGAGCCGGGTCGTCGATCAACGCCCCGAGCAGGCCCTTGCCCTGCGGCAGGTGCCCGATGCGCGCCACCTGCTCCTCGGTCATGCCCGTATGGACGAACTCGGACAGATGTCCGTCGGGCGCGATCACCCCGAGCGCGGCGTACTGGGCGCCGATCAGCTCGCGCGCCGCGTGCACGACCCGCCGCAGCACCACCGGCAGGGCCAGGTCGGAACCGATCATCTGGTTGGCCCGCAACAGCCCCCGCAACCGACCCTGGGTGTTGGCCACCTCCTGGGCCCGCGCCATCAGCTGCTCGAGCAAGTCATCCAAGGCCAGCCGCTGCACGTCGGGGAACCGCAACCCGGGGGCTCCGCCCGCGCCACGGATGTCGGTGGGGTCCTGGTCCCCGCGGCCTGCGGAACCATCGGACACGCCACTCACCACCTGCCACTTGAGACAGCCCTGCGCAAGTCGGCACCCCGCAAGCCGGCCGACGACAAGGCAGCTGTAAGAAAGCTCGGAAGCTGCCAGCACGTAGATGGAACAGGGCCTACGCTAGTCAGCTTGTCGAGGTTTAGTCGAGTTTTCGTCGGGGGAAATTGGTAGCGGAGCCGAGAACGTCGGCGGTGACGTGAACAAATCGGGTCAATGGCCCGCGGAGGGAACGGGGGGCTCATGACCGGCGACCTCGGAGCGGCTGCCCCGGCAGCGGCTTCTCCCCCACCCGTCGTCACCCACCTCCCCGCGGCGATCGGCGCCGCGCTGTCGATCTCCGCCGCCGCCCGCCATACCGGCATCACCGTGGCCACGCTGCGGATGTGGCAGACCCGCTACGGCCTCGGCCCGAGCCTCACCACTCCCGGCGGCCACCGCCGCTACACGGCAGGCGACATCCAGCGCCTGGAGCGCGTCATGCAGCTCCTGGCCGAAGGACTCACGACGGGCGAGGCGGTGCACGCCGTACTCGCCGCCGCCCACAGCGAGCTGGACCTCCCGCCCGACGCCGATCTGGTCGCGCACCACCTCGGCGCGGCCGCGCTCGAGCTGGACGGCCCGACCGCGCGCAGGCTCGTCGGCGAGCACCTGCGACGCGGCGACGTCGCCGCCACCTGGGAGGCCGTGCTACGCCCCGTGCTGGGCGCCATCGGCGACCGTTGGTCGCAGCTGCGCCACGGCGTCGCCGTGGAACACCTGCTCTCGCACGTGGCCACCGAGCTGCTCGGCAGGCACGGCGACGGCTACGGAGCACCCGACCGGCCCGCGCCGGTGGCGAACGCCCCGCGCATCGTTCTTGCCTGTGTGCCGGGCGAACTGCACGAGCTGCCCCTGGTCGTCCTCGACACCGCGCTCAACGCCGCAGGCATCGTCGTGACCCGACTCGATGCGCCGACGCACGAGGCGACGCTCGACGAGGCCATCGCCCGCCACCCGCATCCGGTGATCGCCCTGCACGCCATCACCCCGGAGCCCGCCGACCCCACCCTCTTCGACCGCTTCCCCACCGGTACGACGCAGCTCGCCCTCGGACCGGGCTGGCACCCGGTTCCCACCGGCGTCGCGCACATCAACTCCCTTGCCGCCGCCCTCGAGCGCATCACCGCCCTCGCCACCGGCCGCGGCTCGGCAGGCGATCAGTAGAGCGGGCCGACGGCGGCGTCCGCGACGCGCTCATCCACCGACCAGCGCAGGTGGTCGACGACGGCGACCACGCCCTCGACGCGCTCGGTGAGCCTGCCTGCGAGCTTCGCGTCGGCGTGGTTGTCGAGCCGACCGGTCAGCGTGACGACACCACGGGCGACCTTGACCACGACCCGGTTGGGTGGCACCTGGAGCGCCTTTTCCAGCACGTCGTCGATGATCTCCGCCCGAATGTCGGCGTCGCGGCGGTAGAACACCGCGAGCAGGTCGGAGCGTCCGAGCACGCCGATCACGCGCCTGCGGTCGTCGACGACCGGCAGCCAGGCCAGGCCCTCCTCCCGCATCAGGCGTGCGGCGCGGGCCACCGTGGCCGTCGGCCCGACCGTGACGACCTCCGTCGTCATCAGTTCCCGCGCGGTCGTCGCGCCCGCCTTGGTGACCGGAGCGCCGCGACGCGTGTCCCGCGCCCGGGGGTGCCATCGGTGGTGCGGGGAGTCTTGCGGGTCGGCGCGCTCGGCCGTGACGAGGATGTCGGCCTCGGAGACCACGCCGACCAGTGTGCGGTCCGGGCCGAGCACCGGAAGCGCTCGCACCGCGCCGACGAACATGGCGTCGGCGATGTCGGTGAACGGGGTCTCCTCGTCGACCGCGAGCACCGCCGTCGTCATGACGTCCGCGACCGTGGTGTGTTTCATCGGCTCGCCTTTCACCGTGCGGAACGCGCGGCGCCTGCCACGGACCGGGTGTCCGCGGTGTTCGGTGCCGGGCGCACGATCGTCACGGGGCAGTTCGCATGGAGGGTGCAGGCAAGGCCCACCGACCCGAGTACGGCGCTGGAGAGCGCGCCGCGGCCGCGGTGGCCCAGCACGAGCAGATCGGCGCCCGTGGACTCCTCGACGAGGATGTCCGTCGTCCGCCCCGCGAAGACATCCACGCTGATCTCGACGCCCGCCGCTTGGTCGGCATGCGCGGCAACGACCTCGTCGACCATCTCCTGGGCCGCTGTTCGTGTCTTCGCGACGATCGCGTCGGTGGCATGCCGCCGCCCGCCGGTCGCATACGTACCCAGCCCGTAGCCGCGGCCACCGTAGTCGGGCAGGTGCACCGCGGCGACGACGCGCAGCCGCGCGCCCCTGCGTGCCGCCTCCGCCAACGCGTACTCCAACGCCATGCGCGACCCGGGGGATCCATCGACCCCCGTGACGACGATGCCTGTGTTGTCCATATATCCAGGCTCCGCGCACGCACCGACCGGCAGAAGGGTCGAAGGACCCGGACAGGTCCCCGCCCCGGGCTTTGACCGGTCGCGGGGCACAGGACGTTGGCCCGATGCTTCCCGGGCCGGTCGGACCTGGGCGCGCGGCGCCCCCGACCGCAGGCTCAGAGGACCGGCCGGTGCCATCGCGGCCGCGACGACCAGCAGCAACGCTGGACTCGAGGAGCTCACATGTCCTTCAACCTCGCCACGATCCTGCGCGAATCGGCCCGGACCCACCCGGACAAGACGGTGGTCATCAGCGGCGGATTCCGGATGACCTTCGCGGAGTAGGATGCCGCCGCGGATCGCATGGCGACCGGGCTGGCCGCCCGCGGGCTCCAGCCGGGTGACGTCGTCGGGCTGCAGCTGCCCAACGTGCCGCAGTTCCTGGTGGCCTACTTCGGCATCCTCAAGTCCGGGTGCGTCGCCGTCCCGATGAACGTCCTGCATAAGGCGGCCGAGCTGGCGCACATCCTGGGCGACTCCGGCGCCCGGATGCTCATCACCTGGGCCGGGGCGGCCGAAGAAGCCGCGTATTCGCGCTGTCGAGCATCGTCGACATCTGTGTCGCTTCGGGGCGACCATGTCGCTCGTGCCGCGCTTCGAGCCGGGCGCGGTGCTGGACGCGATGGAGCGCGATCGCGTCACGGTGTTCGAAGGCGTGCCGACGATGTACGTGGCGCTGTTGCACTACCCCGGGCGTGAAGGACCGCGACCTCTCGGCGCTCCGGGTCGCCATCTCGGGCGGCGCGCCCATTCCCGCCGAGGTGCTCGACGAGTTCGAACGCACCTTCGGCCTCGTCGTCCTCGAGGGCTACGGGCTGTCCGAGACGGCCTCCACGACGACGTTCAACGCGAGCGCCGAGGACCGTCGCGTCTACAGCGTCGGCAAGCCGATCTGGGGTGTCGAGCTCGAGATCCGCGACGCACAGGAACGGGCCCTTCCCGCCGGGCGCGACCACGTCGGCGAGATCGTCGTCCGCGGCGTCAACGTGATGCGCGGCTACCACGGCAACCCGGCGGCCACCGCAGAGGCGATCGTCGACGGCTGGCTGCACACCGGCGACCTGGGCTACGTCGACGAGGACGGCTTCGTGTTCGTCGTCGACCGGAAGAAGGAGCTCATCATCCGTGGTGGGTACAACGTCTACCCGCGCGAGGTCGAGAACGTCCTGTACTCCCACCCGGCCGTCGCCGAAGCCGCCGTCGTCGGCGTCGCGGACGCCCGGCTCGGCCAGGAGGTGGTAAGGCCTACGTCACGCTCCGGCCGGGCCGCGCGGCGACGGAGATCGAGCTCATCGAGCACGTCAAGGAGCGGATCGCCGCCTACAAGTACCCCCGCTCGGTGGAGTTCCGCGCCGTACTGCCGAAGAACGCCGCCAACAAGATCCTCAAGCGGGAGCTGTGACGTCGTGGACCGGATGAACCCCCTGGACGCCGCCTTCCTCCAGCTCGAGGACTCCGAGCCCGGCACGTCGCTGGCCATCGCCTCGACCGCCGTCTTCGACGGACCGGCGCCCAGCACCGCCGAGTTCACGGAGATGCTCACCGGGCGGCTGGCGCTCATCCCCCGCTATCGGCAGAAGGCCCGCCAGGTGCCGCTGGACCTCGGGCCGCCGGTGTGGGTCGACGACGAGCACTTCGACATCGGCTACCACGTCCGCCGCACGGCGCTCCCGGCCCCCGGCGGCGACGCCGAGCTGTCCGCGCTGATGGCGCGGGTGATGTCGGCCCGGCTCGACCGCGCCCGGCCTCTGTGGGAGTACTGGCTGGTCGAAGGCCTGGCCGGTGGCCGGTTCGCGCTGATCTCCAAGGTCCACCACTGCATGGTGGACGGTGTGTCGGGCACCGATCTCTACAACGTCGTGCTCGACCCGACACCGACTCCACGACCGCCGACACCCGACGACTGGCGTCCGGAGCACGAGCCGAGCGAACTGCGGCTGGCCGCCGCCGCCGTCGGCGAGCTCGGACGCAAGCCCGCGGAGCTGGCGAACGCCCTCGTCCGATCCCTGCGAGCACCGGGTGGGCTGCCGGATCGGCTGGGCGACGCGGCGCGCGGCGCCGTCACCCTCGCCACCGCCCTGTGGCCCGCGCGGGCGTCGTCGCTGTCCGGCCCGCTGTCCGCGCATCGCCGTTTCGCCTTCTCGCGGGGCACGGTCGCCGACATCAACGCGGTGCGAAAGGCGTTCGGCGGGACGTTCAACGACGTCGTGCTCGCCGCGGTCACCGGCGGATTCCGCGACCTGATCCTCGGGCGGGGCGAGGAACCGGCGTCCGACATGGTCCGCACGCTCGTGCCGGTCTCGGTGCGGGCCCCGGGCACCGAGGACGTCCGCAACAACCAGGTGTCGATGATGCTGGCCCTCTTGCCGGTGGAGATCGCCGAGCCGGTCCCGCGGCTCACCGCCGTGACCACCCGGCTCGCGCAGCTCAAGGACGCGCACGAGGCGGAGACGGGGGCGGCCGCTGATCGCGCTGGCCGCCACCGAGCCCTTCCCCGCCGTCGCCTCCCCGGTGCGGTTGCTGGCCCGGCTTCCGCAGCGGTCGGTGGTGACCGTCACGACGAACGTCCCCGGCCCCCGGGTCCCGCTGTACCTGTTGGGACGCAAGCTGCGCGAGATCGTTCCGTACGTGCCGATCGCCTCC
Source organism: uncultured Actinomycetota bacterium (assembly GCA_963739465.1). Classification (GTDB taxonomy): domain Bacteria; phylum Actinomycetota; class Actinomycetes; order Mycobacteriales; family Pseudonocardiaceae; genus Pseudonocardia. The sequence goes on along the minus strand of CAVUAS010000011.1, from coordinate 206,144 downwards.
AACCTGCGGATCGGCGTCGCGATCTTCAGCTACCGCGACCGGATCGCCTTCGGGGTGACCGGCGACTACGACAGCAGCGCCGACGTCGAAGTCCTTGCGCGCGGGATCGAGTCCGGCCTCCGCGACCTCGCCGCGCTGGCCCGCACGGCGAGCGACGGCCCTGCGCACAAGGAGCGGAAGGCGCCGAAGGCGCGGGCTCGGAAAGCCTGACACCGCGGGGCGCCTGCGCGGTCGGGGGCGAAAGTCCCCCGCCCGCGCCGCATCGGTCCTCGACGGTCGGGTCACCAGGACCGGCAAGGAGTGCTTCTCGGCCGTGGTCGGCATCACAGCGGCCCGAGCAGGCTGAACACCAGCCGCAACGGACGCACGAGCGAGGAGCACGACGATGACCACCACTCTGGGCACCGAGACCATCCGCCGTGACGCCCTCGCGACCGCCGTCCACGACGAGCCCTACGCCGCTCTGCGCGACCGCAGGCTCGCGGCTCGCCTCGCCGCCGAGGACGTCGCCGAGGAAGCCGGTCTCGACCCCTTCGAGCGGGTCAGCTGTCGCCTCCACCAGCGCTGGTTGCACCAGTGCGTGTCGTCGCCCGCGCACATCGTCGCGTTCACCGGGCACCGGTGGTGCCGGACCTGCGAGGCCCCGGCCTCGGTCGCCGTCGACGAGTGGTTGGGGGACGTCCGGGTCGTCTGCACCCGCTGCGGCGCGGCACCGCGCGGCCGCGCGACCCGGCAGCTGATCCGGGCGTGCGTCGCCAGCCTGGCCGCCGCGCAGGACGGGTGACCCTGCGCGGGCGCGGTCACATCGGCAGCACGCGCAGCCAAGGGTCGGACGGCGCCGCCGGCACGAGCCGGATCCGCCGGATCATGTCGTGGTTCTCGGCGAGCACCTCCGCGGTGAATCGCCGGACGCCTGCGGCCCGGGCGAGCGCAACGATCTCCTCCAGCATCAGCGTGGCCACGCCGTGGTGCTGGTCACGATGGTCGACCACGACGGCCAGCTCCGGGTCGACGCCGTCCGGTTCCGTCCGGTAATGGGCGACGCCGAGCAGCCGGTCGTCCACGAAAGCGCCGACCGCCACGGATCCCGGCGCGACGATGACGTCCGCGATGTGTTCGGCACCGAACGTCGAGGCGGTGAAGAACCGGAGATAGCGATCGCCGACCGACAGGCCTCGATGCAGCGCGTCCACCGCGGCACGGTCCTCGGGCCCCAGGGCGCGCAGCCGGACCGCGCTGCCGTCGGCCAAGAGGGCACGGTGATCGGCCCGGTGATCGGCAGGGTGTTCGGCACGGATGGTGTCGGTCGGGGCGAGCTCGCTCATCGTCCCACCGCCATCAGAAGCTGCGGGTGGAGGCCGGGCCCACCGATCGAAAGGGGAAGCGTTCCTGCCGACCGCAGGTCGGCGGGCCATGCCGCGACGGCGGCGGTGTAGCCGAACATCGCGCTGGTCAGCACGATCCGCTGGGCGGCCTGGCCCGCGTGCAGATGCGCGGCAGGCGCGTCGTGGTTGCTGCCGATCACCACCAGGAGGCCCGCCGTGCCGAACTCCCGGACGGCGGGCACCTGCTCGGCGATCCGGGCGCGCTCAGCGGGGTCGACCACGCTGCGCAGCCAGGACCGCTCGGTCTCGGCGGCGACCCGCACGCCGTTCAGGACCGCCTGCGGAACCGCGCCGGGCCCGACCACCGACAGATGCCGTCCCACCCTGCGCACGGCGGCAAAGAGGGCCCGCTCCCCCGGTGTCGGGTCGGCCGGGGCTCCGCCGCGCAGTACCGCCAGCACCCTCGGCCGCGACCGGTCGGGGAGCAACACCGTCACCGGGCAGTTCCCGTGCGCCGCGACCGCGAGCCGCATGTTCAGCAGCGCCATCCCCGCCGCTATCCGGATCGTCTGCAGTCCCACACCCGCGGGCGGCAGGCCGCGCAGTCCATCGGCCCGGACCTCGACGCCCCGGTCGACCGGCCACAGTCGCCACGGCCTCCCGCCGGGATGGGTCGTCGCCGCGAACGCCGCCTGACGCAGGAAGTCGAACTCGACCGGCGTCCGACGCTCGACCACGACGGGGCTCAGCACATCTGCGGTCATTCTTGCAGTCTGCGAACCGAGGCCGACGCGGACGAGTGCCGGAGGTCCCCGCCCGCCCCTCCGATGGTCCGTGTCGACGAGCACGGCCGGTGGTCTCGGGCAGTCCGTCCGACGCGACACGTGCCGATGGACCCTGCCCGCGTCGGGGTGGGGGGAGCACCGTGCGAACCGGGTCAGCAGCCGGGTTCACCACGAGGAGCAGGGATGCACGGGCACGACACGGAGGGGTTGGGCGGCGCTGCCGTCCGGACGGCACAGCCGCCCGGCCGGTCGCTCTGGTCGCGCTGGCTCGTCACGGTCACGCTCGCCGAGACGCTCGGCTTCCTGGTTCCGGCCGCCGTCGGAGCGACCCTCGCCGATGCGCCCGACACGACGATGGCACCCGCGATCGTCGCCGCCGGATCGGTGGAGGGCGCGCTGCTGGGCGCCGGGCAGGCCGCCGTCGCGCGCCGTGCGCTCCCCGGCCTTCCGGTTGCGCGCTTCGCCGCGCTGACCGCGCTCGCCGCCGGATTCGCCTACGCGATCGCGATGGTGCCGGTGCTGTTGGGATCTCGGCTGACCGACCTGCCGTGGCCGGTCGTCGGCCTGCTCGGGCTGCTGCTCGCGCTCCTGCTCTTGGGCAGCATCGGCACCGCACAGTGGTGGGTGCTGCGCGGCGAGCTGTCCGGCGCCGGGATGTGGGTGCCCGCCACCGCCGCGTCCTGGACCGTGGGCCTGCTCGCCTTGCTCGGGGTGGCCACGCCGCTCTGGCAGCCCGGCCAGCCACTCGGTCTGCGCATCGCGATCGGCGCGCTCGCGGGGCTCGTCATGGCCACGGTCGTCGCCGCGTCGACCGGAGCCGCCTTCATCCGGCTCCTGCACCGCAACCACAACCCGATATCGATCAACCGGTGAGACGGCGGGCTCGCCCCGCGGAATCCCGATCGCAAGGAGGTCGTCACCATGCCCACACCGCCGTCGCGCCCGACGAACGAGCCCCAGCCGGGGCGGACCGCCGCGCCTACGCCCCGAACCGAGGTGGTGGCCGTCGCCGTCGAACCCGATGTGCCCGCGGGGAATGCCGTGCGGTGGGCGGCCCGTGAGGCCGTGCGGCGCAAGGCGCACCTGCACGTCGTTCTCCCGAACGACGAGCGGCGCGACCGGTTGAGCCGCGACGCGGTCGCCCGCACGCTCTCCGTGGCGCGGCGGACGGCGCCGGGCGTGGTCATCTCCACGGCCCCCTACACCGCGCCCACGCTGCGCGCCGAGCTGGTCGCCTCGGCCGAGTCCGATCTACTGGTCGTCGCCGCCGCAGCCGCGCACCTCGACGAGCTGATCATGAAAGCGTTCTGTCCGGTGGTCGTGGTGCCCGACGCTCCCGCGACCGCTCGGACGATCTCCGGTACCGAGGCCTTCACGCATCCCCACGACGCGATGCCGGTCGTCCTCGCGGTGGGGCCGTCCACCGCCGACGAGGTGCTGGCCTTCGGCTTCGCCCAGGCGTCCGAGCGGCGGGCCGGGCTGCTGGCCGTGCGCACCTGGACCGACCCGCTCCTGGGCCTCGCATCGCTCGTGCCCGGCCGGATCGCCCGCTGGGACGCCGCCGACGACGTCGTCCGCGGCGAGCTCGACCAGCGGCTGGGCGGGTATGCGATCGCCTATCCGGAGGTCGCGGTGCGCACCCTCGTCGCCAACGACCGATGCGCGGAGCTGCTGGCGGCGCTCGCGCACCGTGCGCGGCTGATCGTGCTCGGCACGCCTGCGCGCGGTCGCGCCCTGAATGTGATCTGGAAGTCGCCTGCGCTCGCGCTGGCCCACAACGTGCCGTGCCCGGTCGCGGTCGTGCCGGTGCCGTCCCCGATCCATCGCAGCTGGCTGCCGACCCGCCCGGTGGAGCTGGCAGGCCTCCGCACCTGATCTCGGGGGTCAGGCGGCAATCTGCGTGGGCGGCGGCACCGACAGGTCGGTGACGTTGCCGGATCCGACCGGGCTGCGGCGCGAGATCACCCACATCACGGCCCCGGGCACCACGGCGACGGCGGCCACCGCGATCGTGCCGAGCGTCCCGGTCGCCGCAAGCAACGACGCGCCCGCGCCGATCACGGCGGCGGAAGGCAGGGTCGCCGCCCACGCCGTCGCCAACCGACCGGCGGTGCTCCACCGCACGCCGCCCAGCCGCCGCCCGGCCGCGGCGCCGAAGATCGAGCCGCTGCACACCTGCGTGGTCGACAGCGGAAGGCCGAACTCGGTCGAGGCGAGGATCACCGCGGTGTTGGTGGCCTCGGCCGCGAAGCCCTGCACCGGCTCGATGTCGCTGACCCGGCTGCCGAGCGTCCGGATGATCCGCCAACCACCCATGAACGTGCCGAGCGCGATCGCCAGCCCGGCCAGCAGCACCACCCAGGACGGCGGGCCCGAGCCCGGGGCCAGCGTTCCGGCCACGATCAGCACCAGCGTGATCACGCCCATCGTCTTCTGCGCGTCGTTGGTGCCGTGCGCGAGCGCCAGGGTCGACGAGGTGACCATCTGCGCCGCGCGGAAGCCGCGGCGGACTCGCCGCCGGTCGCGTCCCGCGGTGCGCCGGTAGATCACCAGCGCGACGGTGACGGCGATCGTCCCGGCCACCAACGGCGAGAGCAACGCGGGCAGGAACACCTTGCCCACGACCGCGCCGAAGTGGATGGCACCGGTTCCCGCCGCCGCCCAGACCGCGCCCATGAGGCCGCCGAACAACGCATGCGACGAACTCGACGGCAGCCCGAACAGCCACGTCAGCAGGTTCCACAGGATGGCGCCGACCAATCCGGCGAAGATCACAACCGGGGTGATGCGGGTGTCGTCGACCAGCCCACCGGAGATGGTCTTGGCCACCTGCACCGACAGGAAGGCGCCCACCAGGTTGAGGACGGCGGCGATGGCCACCGCCACCTTCGGACGGAGCGCGCCGGTCGCTATCGAGGTGGCCATCGCGTTCGCGGTGTCGTGAAAGCCGTTGGTGAAGTCGAACACCAATGCGGTGATCACCACGACCACGACCATCAGCGAACCGTCCATGAGGCGCACCCTTCTCGTAGCGCCCGGATGTGGGCTGAGCCCGCTCCATGACGGTGGCGCTGCTCGTCAATGCAGATTCAGGGCGAAACCGCGACCGCCGCGAGAGCCTTCGGTCCCGGCCCGCGCGGCCAGGAAGTCCCTACCCGCCGCCGTCGCCCCACTTGAGCAGGCAAAGTCGGGCATACGGTCCCGGGCGGTGCAGGGCTACCGACCCTTCCGGTCGGGTGGCCCGCGCCCGATGCTGGTGGGGCCATCCCCAATGGAAGGGAGGGGCCATGCGAACCACACCAGCCGCGGTCGGGCCCCCGGTACTCGTCGGTGTCGACGGAACCGAGACTTCCCTGCACGCCGTCGAGTGGGCGGCGGCCGAGGCACGGCTGCGCCGGGTCCCGCTGCGGATCGTGCACGTCGCGCCTGCCGCGGCCCGGGTCGACGGCCATCGCCATGCCACCGACCTGCTCGCCCGCGCCTACACGGTCGCGCACCGGGGGGTCCCCGACGCGACGGTGCACACCGAGCTTCTGGTGGGAGACCCGATGACCACCCTTGCCGGGGCGTCCGCCGGGGCCTGCCAGTTGGTCGTCGGCATCATCGGTGAGCGCTTAGGCGGCATCGTGCTCGGGTCCATGACGCTGCACCTCAGTGACACGGCGCCCTGCCCGGTCACCATCGTGCGCGGTGAGAAACGACCGGCCACGGCCCCCGTGGTGGTCGGCGTCGACAACGTGGCAGCCGACGCCGCGGCGATCGAGCTGGCGTTCGCCGACGCGAACCGCCACGAGAGCGGGCTGATCGTCCTCCGTGCGTTCCACGCGCCGGTGGCCGCGCGCAGCGATGCCGTCGCCGCGCTCCGCGTGGCGTTGGGGCCGTGGCGCGAGCGCTACCCCGAGGTCGAGGTCGAGGCCCGGGTGGTGCCCGGATCCGCGGTCGACGAGCTGTTGCACGCCGGGTCCACCGGGCGGCTGATCGTCGTCGGGAGCCGCGGGCGGGGCGCTGCGACCCGGCTCCTGCTGGGGTCGACGAGCCGCTCGGTCGTGCGCCTCGGCCGGTGCCCGGTCACCATCGTTCGGGCGGGCCTTGCCGCTGACTCGCCTGCGGCGTCCACCGGGGCGACGCAGAGCCGATCCCCGACGTGACGACGCCCGCGCCTACGGCGCGGGAGCGCCTGCGGCGCCGGTTGCCGGGTTGAGCTCGGCCCGGTGCGTCGGGCGCACGATCAGCACCGGGCAGTCCGCGTGCAGCACGCAGTTCAGCCCGACCGATCCGGGCACCGACGGCGGGGCCATCCCGACGGGCACCGACCAGGCCTCCGGCATGCGAGCGACCGACACCACCGGCAGGGTGGCATCAACACCCGCGGCCGCTGCTCCCGCTTCAATCCGAACCGGCCGCACGCGGCGTCGACCGAGGTCGGGTCTCCCGCCGGGGGGCCACGACGGTGAGCAGGACGGCGGCATCCTCGACCGTTTCCAGGCTGTGCGGCACGGGCGGGATGATGATCAGATCACCGGCGCGGCCGTCCCAGGTGTCGGCGTCGGTCACCAGCCGGACGCGGCCGGACAGGACGTGCAGGGTGGCCTCCCCCGGGCTGTCGTGCTCGGCGAGCGAGTGGCCCGCGGCCAGGGCGATGAGGGTTTGGCGGAGGGCATGTTCGTGTCCTCCGTAGACGGTGCGTGCGGCACGTCCGCTGGACGTCGCGCGGGCCGCGGCGAGCTGGGTGCGAGCGAGTGCGTCCAGGGAGAGCTTCTGCATGGCGTTGCTCACGATGTCCTTTCCCAACCACGGCGGACCGGGCGGATGGCCTGGCCGGTCGGCCGGGATCGGTAGACGATGTACGGGCGGAAGAGATAGCCCACCGGCGCGGTGAACGCGTGCACGAGCCGGGTGAACGGCCAGATCGTGAACAGCACCATGCCGATCAGCGTGTGCAGCTGGAAGGCCAGGCCTGCCCCGCTCATCGCGGCGACGTCGGGCTGCAGGACGAACAGCGACCGGAACCACGGCGAGACCGTGAGCCGGTAGTTGTGCTCCTCCCCACCGGTGACGCCGAGCAACGTCGTGGTGAGGCCCGCCACGATGGCCGCGACGAGCACGACGTACATCAGCTTGTCGTTCACGGTGGTGGCGCGGAAGACCGGGCCGGTGGTGCGACGGCGGTAGACCAGGATGCCGATCCCGACCAACGTGGAGATCCCGGCGACGCTGCCCAGCAGCAGCGCCTGCACGTGGTAGGCGTCCTGGCTCAGGCCTGCGGCGTCGGTCCAGCTCTTGGGGATGATCAGTCCGATCACGTGGCCAATGATCACCACCAGGAGCCCGAAGTGGAAGAGCGGGCTCCCGATGCGCAGCAGCCGCGACTCGTGCAGCTCCGAGGAGCGGGTGGTCCAGCCGAACTTGTCGTAGCGGTAGCGCCAGATCGTGCCGCCGACCAGCACGGCGACCATGACGTAGGGCGCCACGCCCCACAGCAGCACGTCGAGGGCGTTCATCGGGGACCTCCCGTGGGGACCGCCCCGAACGGAGCGAGATCGAGCCCGACCTGCTCGCGCGGGGGCCCGGTGCGGGCGAGGGCCTTCGCTGCGGCGACATCGGCGGGTGACGGCCCCGGCAGCAGCGCGCAGACGGCCTCGACGGGCGCGGCGTAGGGGGTGCTCGCGTCGAGCAGCGCCAGGCGCAGCAGCTCGATCCCCGGCCGGTGGTCCTGCAGCAGCGCAAGACCGCCGGGCAGGTCGGCGACGACGGCGAACTCGAGGACGGCGGGCAGGAAATCGGGCAGCTCCAGGTCCGCGAACTCGACGCCCGACGCGCGGTAGCGCTCCTTGAGCGCGGCCAGCGCGGCGCCGCGGCGGCGGGTCTCGCCGTCGCTCCACCAGGTCAGGTAGAGACAGCAGCGCCGCCGGGTGTCGAACACCTCGACGTAGTGCTGCGCGGCCCGCTCTGCCGTGGTCGCCGCGACGGTGTCGAGGAACGCCGTGAGCCGTTCCCGGGGCCTGCTCGCGGGCAGCGCATCCACGGCGTTGCGCACGGTCGGCATCAGCGCCAACACATCGGCGTCGGGGTAGCGCAGGCACACCGACGCGGCCTGCAGGACGACGGCCTGGTCACGGGCCCGGTCGAGGGCCGTCACCGCGAGGTCCCCTCGGTCGGCCGCGGCGGGAACAGCCCGGCGGGGCGGCCTTTGCCGTCCCAGTTGAGGAGGTTGACCCGGGCGCCGGGCCTGCCGGTCTCGGTGACGTGGTCGCTGGTCTGCCGGTCGCGCAGGGCGTGGAAGGTCTCCACCGACACCGGCACCGGGGTACCCGAGCCCTCGCCGAACGGACCGCTGCCGGTCATCCCCGGCCCACCCTCGACGTCCAGGCTGCAGCCCAGCTCCTCGAGCTGGTGTGCCTCGCCCACGTACGCGGTGGGGATGACGTAGCGCTCCTCGTACTTGGCGATGCCGAGCAGCCGGTACATCTCGACGAGCCCGCCGCCGGACATCCCCACCGCCGTGGCGATCGACTCGTCGCGCGGCCGGTCGAGGGAGACGTCGCGCATGTAGGAGCGCATCGCCGCCAGCTTCGCCAGCACGCCGCGCACCGGCTCGGGATCGCCCGCGGTGAACAGCTCGGCGAGATACCCCACCGGGATCCGCAGTGCGTCGATCGCGCCGAACAGGTTGCCCGCCGACTCGCCGTCGTGGCCGGTCTCGGTGAGCCGGTCGACCACCGGCGACAGCGGCGGGATGTACCAGACCATCGGCATCGTCCGGAACTCCGGATGCAGCGGCAGCGCCACCCGGTACTCCTTGGCCAGTCGGTAGACCGGCGAGCGGCGGGCCGCGTCGATCCAGTCCTCGGCGATGCCGTCCCGCCGCGCCGCCGCGGCCACCGCGGGATCGTGCGGGTCCAGCAGCAGGTCCAGCTGCGCCTCGTACAGGTCGTGCTCGTCGGCCACGGACGCGGCGGCGGTGACGCGGTCGGCGTCGTAGAGGAACAGCCCGATGTAGCGCAGCCGCCCCACGCAGGTTTCCGAGCAGACGGTGGGCAGGCCGACCTCCACCCGCGGGTAGCAGAACGTGCACTTCTCGGCCTTGCCCGTGCGGTGGTTGAAGTACACCTTCTTGTACGGGCAGCCGGTGACGCACATCCGCCAGCCCCGGCACTGGTCCTGGTCGACCAGCACGATGCCGTCCTCGGCCCGCTTGTAGATCGCCCCCGATGGGCAGGAGGCCACGCACGACGGGTTCAGGCAGTGCTCGCAGATCCGCGGCAGGAAGAACATGAACGCCTGCTCGTAGGACAGCTGCACGGCCGTCTCGGACTCCCGGCGCAGCCGCTCGACGATCGGGTCGCGCGGCGCGTGCTCGGGTGCGCCGCCCAGGTCGTCGTCCCAGTTGGCGCTCCACTCGATAGCGATCGGCTCGCCGGACAGCAGCGATCTGGGCCGGGCGACGGGGAAGTCATCGCTCAACGGGGCGTCGGTGAGCATCTCGTAGTCGTAGGTCCACGGCTCGTAGTAGTCGCGGATGTTGGGCAGCACCGGGTTGGCGAAGATCGACAGGAGCTTGCGCACCCGGCCGCCCGCCTTGAGCGTGAGCCTGCCGCGGCGGTTGCGCACCCAGCCGCCTCGCCACCGTTCCTGGTCGGCGAAGCGGCGCGGGTAGCCCTGCCCGGGGCGGGTCTCCACGTTGTTGAACCAGGCGTACTCGACGCCGCCCCGGTTGGTCCACGCCTGCTTGCAGGTGACCGAGCAGGTGTGGCAGCCGATGCACTTGTCGAGGTTCATCACCATGCCCAGCTGGGCCATCACGCGCATCTCAGTACTCCACCTTCTGGCTGCGCCGCCGCCGGATGACCGTGACCTCGTCGCGCTGGTTCCCGGTCGGGCCGAGGTAGTTGAACGCAAAGGACAGCTGCGCGTACCCGCCGATGAGATGGGTCGACTTGACCATGATGCGGGTCAGCGAGTTGTGGATGCCGCCGCGCCTGCCGGTGGCCTCGGACTTCGGCACGTTCACCACGCGCTCCTGGGCGTGGTAGACGAACACCGTGCCCGTGGGCAGCCGGTGGGTGACGATCGCGCGCAGCACCATCACGCCGTTGCGGTTGACCGCCTCGACCCAGTCGTTGTCGCGCACCCCGATCGCGGCGGCGTCGGCCTCGCTCATCCACACCACCGGGCCGCCGCGCGAGAGCGACAGCATGAACAGGTTGTCCTGGTACTCCGAGTGGATCGACCACTTCGAGTGCGGGGTGAGGTAGCGCACGGTCACCGAGGCGCCGTCGTCGGTGCGGTCACCGATGTCCGGCTCACCGAACAACCGGTGCATGTCCAGCGGCACGCGGTAGATCGGCAGGGTCTCGCCCATCTCGTGCATCCAGTCGTGGTCGAGCAGGAAGTGCATGCGCCCGGTGAGGGTGTGCCAGGGCTTGCGCCGCTCGACGTTGACGGTGAACGGGGCGTAGCGCCGCCCGCCGGTCTCGCTGCCCGACCACTCCGGGCTGGTGATCACCGGGACGGGCCGGGCCTGCGTGTCGGCGAACGTGATCCGCTTCTCCTCGCTGCCCTCGGCGAGGTCGGCCAGCGGGGTGCCGGTGCGGCGCTGCAGCTGCCGGAAGCCCTCGACCGCGAGGCGCCCGTTGGTGGTGGCCGACAGGGCGAGGATCGCCTCGGCCAGCTTCGCGTCGGTGTCGATCGCGGGACGGCCGTCGCCTGCGCCGCCGAGCATCACCCCGTTCTTGGCCGACAGGTACGCGATCTCCTCGTCCGGGTGGTAGGTGACGGCCTTGGTGGTCATGCCGAGCCGGTCGATCAGGGGGCCGATCGCGGCCATCTTGTCGGCGACCGCGGGGTAGTCCCGCTCGACGGCCACGAAGTTCGGCATCGTTCGGCCCGGGATCGCCTCGACCTCCCCGGCCCGCCAGTCGCGGACCCGGCCGCCCGGCTGCGCGGTCTCGCCGGGGGTGTCGTGCTGCAGCGGCACGGCGACGACGTCGCGGCGCACCCCGAGGTGGGTGCGGGCGAGCTCGCTGAACCGACGGGCGATGGCGTGGAAGGCGTCGAAGTCGGTGCGGGACTCGAAGGGCGGGTCGATCGCGGGGTTGAACGCGTGCACGAAGGGGTGCATGTCGGTGGTGTTGAGGTCGTGCTTCTCGTACCAGGTGGCGGCGGGCAGCACGACGTCGGACAGCAGCGTGGAGCTGGTCATCCGGAAGTCCAGCGACAGGAGCAGGTCCAGCTTGCCCCGCGGTGGCTCCTCGTCGCGCCAGGCGACGTCGCGGGGGCGGCGGTCGGGCGGGGTCTCTCGCGCCTGCAGGTTGTCGTGCGTGCCGAGCAGGTGGCGCAGGAAGTACTCGTCACCCTTGGCCGAGGAGCCGAGCAGGTTGGCCCGCCACAGGGTGAGGCAGCGCGGCCAGTTCTGCGGCGCGTCCGGGTCCTCGATCGCGAAGCGCAGCGAGCCGTCCTGGAGCCGACCGGCCACGCGGGCCGCGACGTCCGTGCCCGCGCCCTCGTCGGCGAGCTCGTCGGCCAGGTCGAGCGGGTTGCGGTCGAACTGCGGGTAGGAGGGCATCCAGCCCAGCCGCGCCGAGAGCGCGATGGTGTCGATCGTGTGCATGCCCGCCAGGTGCCCGGCGGCCAGCGGGGAGGTGAGGGCATCGGCACGGTAGCCGTCGTAACGCCACTGGTCGGTGTGGGTGTACCAGTACGCCGTGCCGATCATCTGGCGCGGCGGGCGCTGCCAGTCCGTCGCCATCGCCATGGTCGCCCAGCCGGTGACCGGACGGCACTTCTCCTGCCCGACGTAGTGCGCCCAGCCACCGCCGTTGCGGCCCATCGACCCGGTGAGCATGAGCAGCGCCAGCACCGCGCGGTAGGTGGCGTCCCCGTGGAACCACTGGCAGATCCCCGCCCCCATGATGATCATGGTGCGGCCGTCGGACTCCTCGGCGTTGCGGGCCATCTCCCGCGCCACCCGCACGACGTGCTCGGCGGGCACGGACGTGATCGGCTCCTGCCAGGCGGGCGTGTAGGGCTGCGCCGGGTCGTCGTAGCCGGTCGGCCAGTCGCCGGGCAGCCCGGGGCGGTGCACGCCGTACTGGGCGAGCATCAGGTCGAACACGGTCGTGACCACGCGGCCCGCGACGCGGCGCAGCGGCACCCCGCGGCGCAACACCCCGCCGGTGCCGTCGAGGGCGTCGAAGCGCGGGAGCAGGACCTCGGCGGCCTCGCCGCCCAGCACGGTCAGCTGCGCCGCGACGTCGCCGAGGTCGAGGTTCCACCGCCCCGCGCCGCTCTCGGTGTAGCGGAACCCCATCGAGCCGTTGGGGACGACGGGCTCGCCGGTGCGGCCGTCGATCAGCACGGTCTTCCAGGCCGCGCCCTCGGTGTCCTCGCCGAGGTCGGCCGCAGTGAGGAACTTCCCCGGCACGTACGCCCCGTCGCGCTCCTCCAAGGCCACCAGGAACGGCAGGTCGGTGTGTCGCTGGACGTAGTCGACGAAGAACGGCACCCGCCGCTCCACGAAGAACTCCTTCAGCATCACGTGGCCCATGGCCATCGCCATCGCGCCGTCGGTGCCGGGCTGGGCGGGGAGCCACGTGTCGGCGAATTTCGTGTTGTCGGCGTAGTCCGGCGAGACCACCACGACCTTCTGCCCCTTGTAGCGGGCCTCGGCCATCCAGTGCGCGTCCGGGGTGCGGGTGACCGGGACGTTGGAGCCCCACATGAGCAGGTAGGTGGCGTTCCACCAGTCGCCGGACTCCGGCACGTCGGTCTGGTCGCCGAACACCTGCGGGGAGGCCACCGGCAGGTCGGCGTACCAGTCGTAGAACGAGGTCATCGCGCCCCCGATGAGCTCGATGAACCGCGAGCCGGACGCGTGGCTCACCATCGACATCGCCGGGATCGGGGAGAACCCGGCGATCCGGTCGGGGCCGTAGGCCTTGATCGTGTGTACGTGTGCGGCGGCGGCGATCTCGACGGCCTCGTCCCAGGACACCCGCACGTGCCCGCCCTTGCCCCGGGCGGACTGGTAGCGGCGACGCTTGTCCGGATCGCCGGTGACCTCCGCCCATGCGGCGACCGGGTCGCCCATGCGGCCCTTGGCCTCGCGGTACATCTCCACGAGCACGCCGCGCGCGTACGGGTAGCGCACCCGCGTCGGCGAGTAGGTGTACCAGGAGAACGCCGCCCCGCGCGGGCAACCCCGCGGCTCGTACTCCGGCGAATCCGGACCCACCGACGGGTAGTCGGTCTGCTGGGTCTCCCAGGTGATGATCCCGTCCTTGACGTAGACCTTCCACGAGCAGGAGCCGGTGCAGTTCACCCCGTGCGTCGAGCGCACCACCTTGTCGTGGCTCCACCGGTCCCGGTAGAACACGTCGCCCTCGCGGCCGCCCGCCCGGTAGACCGCCCGCAGGTCCTCCGAGGTCTCCCGCCGGGTGAAGAACCGCCCGGTGCGCAGCAGCGCGTCGGCGGCCGGACCGTCGGTGCCACCGCTCGATCGGTTGCCGGGCCGTGCCTTGAGCACCATGTACGCGCCTCCCTGGCGTGATCGTCAAGCTGAGGATGGCAAGGGTGTGGACCAGAAGCTACGCCGTTGGTCCCTTGCGCAGGACCGAACGACCCGTACCCCCCTGCGCGGATTCGCCCGACTCTGGGAAGTCGAAGAACCGGGTGCGTCCGAGCTCGGTCGCCCCGAGACGGGAGAGCGCGCCGTGACCACGCCCGCCGCACCAGAACAGAGCGCCGGGATCGCGCCCGGCACCAGACCCGGGCTGATGCTGTGCATCGCCACCATCGGCTTCGCACTGACCTTCTGGGCCTGGGCGCTGCTGTCGCCACTCGGCGCGAGCTTGCGTGAGCAGCTGCACCTGACGGCCTTCGAGCAATCGATGATCGTCGCCGTGCCGGTCATCGTCGGGTCGCTCGGCCGCATCCCGGTCGGCGCGCTCGCCGATCGGTGGGGCGCACGCCGCATGTTCCCCATCGTCGCGCTGCTCACCGTGTTGCCCGTGCTCTACCTCGGCCACTTCGCGAACTCGTTCGCCGCGTACCTGGTGGGCGGCTTCGTGCTCGGCCTCGGCGGCACCACGTTCGCCATCGGCATCCCGTTCGTGAACTCCTGGTACCCGCCCGCCCGCCGCGGGCTGGCGCTGGGGATCTTCGGGGCGGGCATGGGTGGCACCGCGATCTCGGCGTTCACCACCGTGCAACTGAGCACGGCGCTCGGCCGGACCTTCCCGTTCGACCTCATGGCCGTCGTGCTCGTCGGCTACGCGATCCTCGCGCACCTGGTGCTGCGCGACCGCCCTGACCGACCGACCGTCTCCGGCGGCATGCTCGCCCGGCTGGGCGCCACCCTGCGCATTCCGGTCACCCTGCAGCTGTCGTTCCTGTACGCCGTCGCCTTCGGCGGCTTCGTCGCGTTCAGCGTCTACCTGCCGACCTACCTGGTCAGCGCCTTCCACCTCGACCGGAGCGACGCCGCGCTGCGCACTGCGGGCTTCGTCGTCCTCGCCGTCGTGATGCGGCCGATCGGCGGCTGGCTGTCGGACCGGATCGGACCGATCACCGTTCTGGTCAGCTCCTACGCCGCGGTCACGCTGCTGGCCGCTGTCGCGGCCGTCGGGCTGCCGCTCATGCCCGTCGGCACCCTCGCCTTCCTCGGCATGGCCGCGGCCCTCGGCGCGGGGACCGGCGCGGTGTTCGCACTCGTCGCCCGGCTCGTGCCCGGGGGCCAGGTCGGGGCCGTCACCGGCGTGGTCGGCGCGGCAGGTGGCCTCGGCGGCTTCTTCCCGCCCCTGGTCATGGGGGCGGTCTACGGAGCGCTCGGGAGCTACACCATCGGCTTCCTGCTCCTGGCCGCCACCGCCGCGACAGCGGGCCTGTTCACCGCGACCGTTCTCCGCGAACGCTCCCGGCAGGAGACGGCGCCAGCGAGCCGCTGAGCCACGGCGACGGCCACCGGAGCACAGGCTGATCGGGCCCCCCGATCCGCCTTGCGTCGTGCTCAGGCCGCGCCGTGAACCGCTGTGGACCCGTCCGCTCGCACGATCAGCGTTGCGCGGTGCCCGCGCGTGGTGAGCCAGCACTCGCCCTCGGCGCCGAGGGCGAAGGCGGCGGTGGCGTCGACGTCGACGGCGGTGAGGCGATCGCCGACCACGGTGACCGACGCCAGGCCGGTCGGGGGCCGTCCGGTGCGGGCGTCGACGATGTGCGCTCCGCGCCGAGCCGTGCCGGAGGTGGCGACGGCGCCGGTGTGCAGCGGGACGAGGGCGACCAGTCGGGTCGGGTCGTGGGGGTCTTCGATGCCGATCCGCCAGGGCGGACCGGCGGGGTCGAGGGTGCGGCAGATGATGTCGCCCCCCGCGGACAGGCAGAAGTCGGTGTCGGGCAGTTCGGCCAGGTGGGTCGCGGCGCGTTCCGCAGCCCATCCCTTGACCACGCCCGACGGGTCGAGCGTGCCGCCGCGACGCACGGCGAACGCGCCGCCGGAGGCGCGGCGCGCGGCGTCTCCGAGGGCGAGCACCTCGGCGACGTCGGCGGCGATCTCGGCTGGGCAGTCGGCGAGGCGCAGCTCGCCGCGGCCGAGCCGGGAGATCACCGATTCGGTGCGGTAGGTGCTGAACACCCGGTCGGCCGCGCGCAGAACGGCCAGCGCCGCGGCCCACGCTGCCCGGCCGCGCTCGTCGTTGGCGTGGCGACCCCGCAGGGCGAGGCTGATCGGCATGCCCATCACGTGCTCGACGAAGCGGGCCGGGGACGGCATCTGCCCGTCGGGGGTGCTCGGCAGCGCCGGTCGGGTCACGATGCTCCTCGTCGATCGGGTTCAAGGACGAGTGTCGGGGGCGGCGCTGGGGGTTTCCGGTGAGCACGCTGTGTGTTTGCTGTGTGCCCGACCGCGGACGCGGGCGGCCGACGCCCACGGGCGTTCACCACGGCGGCGGGTTGCGGACGATCTCGTCGAACTCCAGCTCGGCGTAGGTGAACGGGCCGCCCGGCAGCTGCCAGATCGCGCGCGCGCCGACCGGGCGGGGCGGCCCGCTGTCTACCGTCCAGCCCGCGACGGGCGTGTGCCAGCGCGCCCTCAGCAGTCCGCCGGGAAGGTCGGCGTAACGGTCGTCGGTCCAGAAGTCCCGGGGTGCGCCGCGCTCGTCGGTCAGGACCTGGGCCGCGACGGAACGCCCGCCGTCGGTCGCCTCGACGCGGAACGCGTCGACGTCGTCGCCCTCCGCGATCCGCACGGCGGGGTCGAGCAGCATCGACGGGGCCAGCAGCACCGCGTCGTTCAACCAGGTCACCAGCTCACTCGTCGCGAAGTGCGGACCCTTTCCGGAGGCCACGGGAATCACGCCGAACATCGTGCCGCGCAGGCCTCCCCGGCCGTCGGCGTAGGTGTCCCAGCCGGTCATGGCCACCCCCGGCGCCAACCGCAGACGCATCCGGAAGAACCTGCGCAGGGGCACCGCGGTGTTGTACTGCCAAGCGCGGCAGGCCATCCAGCGCGCGTCGGGCCGCATCCGGAAGCGGCCGTGCGCCGCCGCCCGCAGCGAGGACGGCCGACCTTGGCCGAGGACGTCCATGAACCGCAGGTAGCGCACGGCGGCCGACGGAAGGCCGTCCAGGTCGGCCTCCCCGACCACGGCGGTCGGCGGCGGCGTCGCCCGCTGCACCGGAACGACCCGGCGAAGGAACCCACGTGGGTAGGTCGGAGCGCCGCCGTGGATCGTGGTCGCCGTAGGCGTCATCGTCGGTCTTCCCCTCGCGGGCGTCGGTGCGCCCTGGTCGGTGACGGTCTCCGGTCAGCCCAGAATGGCCCGGGCAGCGCGCCCCCGCCATGGCCGAAGGGGGCGCGGCGGGGGGTCGTACGGCCCGGGCGCGCGCCGCCTCTCCGACAAGCCCGGCCGCCGTGGAGGCACGCCGAGGACACGAACCGGGCGGGAAGCGGTGTGGCCATTCCGTCCGGGGCGCTACCGTTCGCTTCAGACAACCCAGGAAAGGGGCAGGACGCCGTGGCGATCACCGTGTTCCTACTCGACGATCACGAGATCGTCCGGCGGGGCATTGCCCAGCTGCTCACGACGGAGGACGACATCGAGGTCGTCGGCGAGGCGGGCACCGCCGCGCAGGCCCTCGCCCGCATCCCGGCGCTGCGGCCCGACGTGGCGATCCTCGACGTGCGGCTCCCCGACGGCGACGGCGTGACGGTGTGCCGCGACGTGCGCTCCTCGGTCACCCCGCCGCCCGCCTGCCTGATGCTCACCTCCTACTCCGACGACGAGGCCCTGTTCGGCGCGATCATGGCGGGCGCCGCGGGCTATCTGCTCAAGCAGGTGGCGGGCACCGACCTGGTCGGGGCCGTGCGCACGATCGCCGCGGGCGACTCCCTGCTCGACCCGAAGGCCACCGCCGCGGTGCTGGAGCGGCTGCGCAAGGGCGCAGAGCCGGAAGACCCGCGCTTCGCCTCGCTCAGCCCGCAGGAACGACGCATCCTCGACCTCATCGCCGACGGCCTCACCAACCGCCAGATCGGGGCCGAGATGTACCTCGCCGAGAAGACCGTGAAGAACTACGTCTCGTCGCTGCTGCACAAGCTCGGCATGTCGCGGCGCACCGAGGCCGCGGTCTACGCCACCGAGATGCGGCAGCAGCGCGACAACCGGTAGCCGCCGCCGGGGCGTTGCCGATCAGTCGACGAAGCGGCAGGCCGTGACGCCCAGCACCGACTCGGCCACCCGCATGGCGATACTGCGGTCGAGCGGGTCCCGGCGTTCGTCGCCGAGCGTCACCTCACCGCGATCCACGCGCACCGTCCAGCGGGCAGGACCGCCGAAGAGGTCCAACCGCCGCATGACGTCGGCGGCGATCAGCGCGTCGTCGCGGGCCAGGGCATGCACCAGATCGCGATACGTGACGACGCCGACCACGGTGCCCGACTCCACGACCGGCACGGAGCGATGCCCTGCGGTGTGCAGGGCGACGAGCACGACCGAGACCTCGTCGTCCTGGGCGACCGTGAGCACGTCGGCGGTCATCACGTCGGAGACCGTGGCCCCGACCTCGCGCTCGCGACGCTCGATGATCGGGATGCGCGGGTCCGGCGGAAACCTGTCCATCAGGAGATCGGCCTCGCTGACCGCGCCCGCCAGCTTGCCGTCCCCGTCGACGACCGGCAGGCAGGTGAAGCCGCGTTCGTCGAGAATGGCGGCGGCCTGCTTGACCGACGTCTCCGGCGCGACCACAACGGCCGGGCTCGACATCACCTCACGCACTCGCATGATCGCTCCCTGCGCAGTTCCTCGTCATCCTCGTTACCCGTCAAGCAAAGCCCGGTGACCGCGGGCCCGCCCAGAGACCATCGGCCCGACTTGCGGAGGCCAGTGACCTGATCATCGGCCCGGCCGACCGCACCGGGGCTTCCGGGCCGCGGCAGGCGGGCCGGTCGGCCCTGGTCGGTCGAGAACGGCCGGAAGAGGCTCGACCCGTGAGCATCCCCGAACACCCCGCCACCGCCCTGCCGCCCCTCCCCATGGGCCTTGAGCCCACGATCGAGCTGAGCGGACGCATCGCGCCGGACCTCGTCGAGTACCTCTGGGAGAAAGTCGCTGCCGTGCTGGGCCACACGGGACGCGCCCCCATGCACGCGCACGTGCGCGTGGTGCGGCACGCGGACCCGGCCCGCGAGCGGCCGGTCACCGCGCGCGCTTCGGTGCAGCTCGCCGGGGCCACCGTGCACGTGCACGTCGAAGCCGAGACCGCGCGCGAGGCCGCGGACCGCCTCATCGACCGGCTGGACCAGCGCATCGCGCGGCTGTCGCGCACCCGCCGCGGCGACCGCGCCTCGGCCCGGGCCGCGCACGGCGAAGCGTCGACCACGCCGACGTCGGGCGAGGGGCGGCGACGCATGCTCCCGGTCCCGCCGGACACCCACTGACGCTCGACGCCACGACGAACGCCCACCCGACCGACAGGTGGGTGGGCGTCGTCATACGTGCCCACCCGGCCCGGGCCGGGTGGGCACCGGTCACGATGCCGTGGCGGCAACCGGCCGGTCGGCGGGCGTCGGGCGGCGGACGTCGGCGTAGCGCATGATGTCGTGCCTGCTGATGATGCCGACCAGGCGCTCCCCGTTGAGGACCGGCACCGCGCGGACGCCGCGGTCGAGCAGCACGGCCGCAACATCGACGAGCTCGTCGTCCGGCCGCACCGTCGCGGGCTGCGGGGTCATCACATCGGCGACGGTGGTGGGGTCGGCGTCGTGCGGCATGTCGGGCACCGGTCGCGTCCGCAACAGGTCGCTTTCGCTGACCATCCCGCGCAGCACCCCTTCGGCGGTCACGACCGGCGCGCTCGCGAACCCGTGCCCGACGAGCACGGCCGCGGCCACGTCCACCCGCATGTGCGGTCGAACGCTGATCACCGCTCGGCTCATCACGTCCTTGGCTTGCATGGTGTCCTCCTCGGGATCTGCGGTTCGCTGGGCTCACGCCTGGGCGCGGACGATGGCGACGGGGCAGCCCGCCCTGTGCAGCAGGGCGTTGCCGACCGAGTCGAGCAGCAGTCCGGCGATCTCGCCGTGCCCGCGCGTGCCGACGACGACGAGCTGGGCGCGGGCCGCCTGGTCGAGCAGCACGTGCCCGGCGAGTCCGCGGGCGACCAGGCGCTGCACCGTGACGTCCGGGTACTTCTCACCCCAGCCCGCGAGCCGCTCGGCGAGCACCTCCTCGGCCTCGACGGCCGCGGACTGCCAGTCGACCAGCTCGGCCAGCGCGGGGTCGTTGAGCTCGTCGAGCCAGGTGTGCACGGCGACCAGCGGTGCGCGCCGCGTCGACGCCGCGTCGAACGCGAACGCGATCGCGGCCTCGCTCAGCGGGGTGCCGTCGACCCCGACCACGACGGGAAGGGGTTCTTCCGCCGCGGGTGGTGCGCCACGCACCACCACGACCGGGCACGCCGCATGTGCGGCGACGCCGATCGCGACCGATCCGGCCAGCGCCGAGCTGATGCGCCCGCGTCCGCGGTCACCGATCACCAGGAGCTCGGCGGTCTGCGACTGATCGACGAGCACGCCGCCCGGGAACCCCAGAATGAGCTCGCGCTCGACCTGCAGGTCGGGGTCGAGCTCGGTCGCCGCCGCGGCGGCGGCGGCCAAGCCGCGCTCGGCGGCGGTGCGCAGGTACTGGCCGTGCGGTGCCTGGCCGAGGCCCGGTAGCCCGACCAGTCGATCCTCGGTCCAGGCGAAGGCGGTGACCAGGCGCAGTGCGGCCTGGCGGCGGCGCGCCTCGGGTACGGCCCAGCGCACGGCGCGCAACGCTTCGGCGCTGCCGTCGACGCCGACGACGACGGTCCTGTGGGCGTTCATCGTCATCCTCCTCGGTTCACCGACAACGCTGCCCGTTGCGCGGAGCAAACGGCAGCGGCGCACGTCCTGGGCCTGCCGGGTCCTTGGACTCCCGCCTGCGCCCCGAAGGGCTCACTCGGACACGCTCACGCGTCGGTGCCGGGTCGGACGACGGCGACGGGGCAGTGGGCGCGGTGCAGGACGCCGTGGCTGACCGAGCCCAGCAGCAGGCCCGTCGCGTTGCCGCGGCCGTGTGACCCGACCACCACCAGCTGGGCCCCGCGGGACGCCTCCACCAGTGCGTGCGCCGCGCCGTCGCGCACCACGTGCCGTCGCACCGCGACCTGTGGGTACTTCTGCCCCCACCCGGCCAGCCGCTCCGCGAGCACGGCGTCCTCCTCGACGGCGACGGCGTCCCAGTTCATGAACGGCGCCAGCGCCTCGTCGATCGCGCTGGACGACCAGGCGTGTAGGGCGACGAGCTCGACACCGCGCGCGGCGGCGGCCTCGAACGCGAAGGCGACGGCGGCCTCGCTGACCGGCGACCCGTCGATCCCGACGACCACCGGTCCTTCGGCCCTCGTGCCGTCCCCGCGGACGATGACCATCGGGCACGCGCCGCGGGCCGCGAGCATGACCGCGACCGACCCGAGCATCAGGCCCGCCAGCCCACCGAGGCCGCGGTCGCCCAGCACCAGCAGCTGCGCCCGCTGCGCCTCCGACCCCAGCACCTCGATCGGGGCGCCGATCTCCACCTGAGCCGTCGTCTCGACGTCGGGCCGGGTGTCGGCGGCGATCCGGGCCGCCCTCGCCACCTGGTGGCGGGCGATCTTCAGCAGCTGCTCGCGGTACTGCTCCACGCGGCCCGGGTGTCCGGTAGGCCGTTCGGCCGTCGTCCACGAGAACGCCCGCACCAGGCGCAGCGCGACACCGCGGCGCGCGGCCTCCGCGGCCGCCCATTCCACCGCCCGGTAGGAGCTGCCCGAGCCGTCCACGCCGACCACCACCGGCCGGTGCGCCTGCCCCACGTCCATGACCGATCCCCTTCCGTCCATGTACCGCCCACGATGCCCGCCGCAGGACGCTCGACGGCACCGACGACCGACCCCCTCGGCAGGGCCGTACGCCTCCCTGGCGACGTCCGCCGAGCCCTCGGCGACCACATCCGCGCGCGGGTGGACCAAGGTCCCGCGGCGGCGGGCGCGATCGGGGACCAGCGGCCCCCGACCGAGGACTTCCGCCCCCTCTTCGGCCCGACGGCGACGCGCCACCGTAGGCGCAGGCCGGGCCGTTGTGGTCTCGCCAGCGGAGAGGAGTGGGAGATGAACCCGACCGGCACGGTCGTCGTAGGAGTGGACGGCTCGCCCGAGTCCAAGGCGGCCATCGAGTTCGCGATGCGCGAAGCGACGCGCCGCCGGGCGTGGCTGAAGGTCGTCGCGGCCGCCCAGTTGCCCGAGTACTGGACGATCGCCTACGGCACCTCGGAGCTGCCGTCTCCCGAGGAGGTCATCGCCGACACCAAGCGGATCGCCCGAGAGACCCTCGACGAGGTCGTCAGCGACCATCCCGAGCTGGCCGCCGTGCAGTTCAACATCGAGGTCATCGCGGGCCCGCCCGGCCAGGTGCTCGTCGAGGCGTCGGACGGCGCCGCCGTGCTCGTGCTGGGCCACCGCGGGCGGGGGGCCATTCGCAGCGCCCTGCTCGGATCGGTCGGGCTGCACTGCATCCTGCACGCGACCTGCCCGGTCACCGTCGTTCGCCCGGTTGCCGTCGCGGAGCCGATGGCTGCCGCGGCGCAGGCCTGAGGACCACGCCATGCGCCACACGACCGTCGCCGACGTCATGTCGACGCGCGTGATCTCGGCCCGCCCGCAGGACTCGTTCGCGCAGCTGGCGTCGATGCTGCACGGCGCGGCGATCCGCGCCGTGCCGGTCGTCGACGCGGGCGGCACCCTGCAGGGAGTGGTCTCCGAAGCCGATCTGATGGCCGCAGTCGCCCGCGCCGACGGCAGCGAGGCCAGGCGCTGGTGGCGTCCGCGGCACATCCGGCGGGCAGGCCCGGCGTCGAAGGCAGGCGCGACCACGGCCGGTGAGCTCATGACCACCGATGTGCAGACCGTCACGCCGTCGACCCGGGTGACCGCGGCCGCACGCACGATGATGGAGCGCCACCTGAGCTGGATGCCGGTGTGCGACAAGACCGGGCGGGTCGTCGGCGTGCTGAGCCGCTCGGACGTGCTGACGGTCTTCCTGCGCGACGACGAGTCGATCCGCACCGAGATCGTCGACGACATCCTCCGCCGGATCCTGCTCACCGATCCCGCCGCGGTGCGGGTCGAGGTCGACGCGGGCGTGGCGACACTCACCGGCGAGCTCGACACGCGCGTCGACGTGCAGGTGGCGGTGCGCCTCACGGAGCGGGTCGAGGGGGTCGTCGCCGTCGTCGACCGCCTGCGGTTCCGCTCCGACGAGCGGGTCGCCGACGCCCGCGCGACCCCGATGTACTGACCCTGCGATCCGCGTCGCCGATGACGACACAGGACGCCCTCGAACGGCCGCCTGCCGTCGGCGACGCGTTCGCGATGGACGGCGCCGCCGTCACGCAGGCGCTGATGGTCGACCCGGCCCGCGGCCTGTCGGAGGACGAGGCCGTCCGGCGCCGCGCCCGGGTCGGGGACAACACGGTGCCCGCCGAGCCACCCCGTTCCCTCGTCCACTCCGTGCTGGCCGAGCTGCGCGAGACGATGATCCTCGTGCTGCTGGCCGCTGCGGTGCTCACGGCCGTCACCGGCGATCTCGCCGACTGCGCGGTCATCCTGCTCGTGATCGTGGTCAACACCGCGGTCGGCGTGGCCCAGGAGCGTCGCGCCGTCGGCTGCCCGCCGTGGTGGCGCTGGCCCTCGCCGGTGGCACCCGGCGGATGGCGGTGCGCGGGGCGATCGTCCGTTCGCTGCCCGCAGTGGAGGCGCTCGGCTCGGTGACCGTGCTCGCCACCGACAAGACCGGCACACTGACCGCCGGTTCGACCGCGGTGGTCGCGGTGTGGACGCCTGCTGCCGGGACCTGCGATCCGCGCGATCCGGCGGCCCGTGACCTGCTCGTCGCGGGCGTGCTCTGCAACGACGCGACCGAGCGCTCCAGAGGCACCGAAGGTGCGCTGCTGGCGGCGGCACATGCGGCCGGGATCGACGTTGACGTCGTCCGGCGCGGCGCGCCGCGCACGGCCGAGGTGCCCTTCGACTCCCGGCGGCGCTCGATGCGCACCCGCCATCGGGTCGACGGCGTCGACCGCGAGATCCTCAAGGGCGCTCCGGAGGCGGTATCCGCGGAGGTGGCGACCGGGGCCGAGGCCCGCCGGGTGGTCGAGCAGTGGACGGGCGAGGCCTACCGGGTGCTCGCGATCGCGGCTGGTCCACCCGGCGGGCTCACGCTGCTGGGCCTCGTCGGACTGGCCGACCCTGTGCGCCCGGAGGCCCGCGCCGCGGTGCTGGCCGCCCGGGCCGCGGGCATCCGCCCCGTGATGATCACCGGAGACCACCTGGGGACGGCCGCCGCGGTGGCGGTCCGGACCGGAGTCACCGACGCCGCGGACCGGTCCACCGCGCCCGACGCGCCGCTGCGTCCGGTGTACGCCCGCACCGACCCCGGCGAGAAGCTGGGCATCGTCACCGCCTGGCAACGCGCGGGCCACGTCGTGGCGATGACCGGTGACGGTGTCAACGACGCCCCCGCCCTGCGGGCCGCCGACGTGGGCGTCGCGATGGGTGTGCGCGGCACCGAGGTGGCCAAGCAGGCCGCGGACGTGGTGCTGACCGACGACAGCCTGAGCACGATCGTCGCGGCCGTCGCCGAAGGCCGCCGGGTCTTCGACAACGTGCGCCGCTTCGTCCGATACGGGCTCGCGGGCGGGCTGGCCGAGCTCATCGTGATGCTGCTCGGCCCGTTCCTCGGTCTGGCCCTCCCGTTGCTGCCCGCGCAGATCCTGTGGATCAACCTGCTCACGCACGGACTTCCCGGCGTGGCCTTCGGCGCCGAGCAGCCCGAGCCCGACGTGCTCCGCCGTCCGCCGCGCCCGCCCGCGGAAGGCGTGCTGAACCGTCGTGGGTGGTGGGAGGTGCTGGTGCTCGGCTCGGCGATCGCCGCGAGCTGCCTGGTGCTGGCCTGCCTGCTCGCCGCCGCGGACCGGGCCTGGCAGACGCCGCTCTTCATCGCGCTCGCGACGGGGCAGCTCGGCGTGGCGCTGACGGGGCGCTCCGAGCTGCGTGCGGTCTGGCGCACCCCGCCGACCGGCAACGTGTTCCTCTACGTGGCGGTGGCGGCCAGCGTGCTCGCCGTCGCCGCGGCCATCTGGCTGCCGCTGCTGAACGGTCTGCTCGGCACGACTTCCCCGCCTGCCGCCGATGTCGGCTGGGCGCTGGCCGCCGGGGTCGTCCCCGCGGTCGTCCTGGAGATCATGAAGGCGTGGCGGCGGCGACGCATTGGCCGAGGTGCCACACCACGTCGGTCACGGTGACACCTGTCCGGCAGGCGTCGCGGGTGCGGTCTGGGGGCCGTCCGGCATCGGTCATGGCGGGCCCACACGGCGAAGCCGCAGGGCGAGCGTCGGACAGGCCCGCATCGCCGCGCGGACGTCGCGCCTGCGGTCGGACGCGACCGGATCGGTGACGATGATCGGGTAGCCCCATTCGTCGAGCCGGACGAGATCGGGCAGCATCTCGGCGCAGAGCCCGTGGGCGCGGCAGGCGATCGGGTCGACGGACAGCGCCACCGGGCGGGTCATGCGCCCGCCCCGGGAACGGGCAGCCACGGGCGCAGGGCCGCCGAGCTGCAGGGCGCGCCCGCGGCGTGGGCCGCCACGTCGTCGGCGAAGACGTCCAGGGCCGAGCGGGCGAGCGCGACGGCGCCGTCGGGATGCGCGCACGCCCCCCGGCCCCGCACCACGCCGAGCCGCTCGCGCAGCCGGGAGAGGGCCGCCTGCCCGCCCCTCCCGGCCGCGAGCGCGCCCAGATCGTCGGCGATGGCGGGGAGCCCGAACATGCAGGGCCCGCACTGACGCGCGGACTGCGCGGCGAGGAAACGCAGAACACGGGCGGTCTCGGCCACACCACACGCCCGGTGCGGGAGGACCGCGAGCGCGGCGACGCCGCCGCCGTCGGCGCCCGCGGCGCGCAGGTCGTCCGGGGTGAACGGGACGTCGTTGGCGGCGGGCAGCGGAAGCCACGCGCCACCGAGGCCGCCGACGAGCACGGCGCTGGCGGGTGCGGCCGGGCCGCCCGCCTCGTCGAGCACGGCACCGACCGACATCCCGTATTCGATCTCGTAGACGCCCGGGCTCCAGACGGCGCCGCCGATCGTGACGAGCGTGGTTCCGGACGCCATCGCGGTGCCACAGGCCCGGAACCACGCGTCGCCGTAGCGGGCGATCAGCGCGAGGTGGGCGAGCGTCTCGACGTTGTCGACCAGGGTCGGCCTGCCGTGCACGCCGCGCTGGGCCGGGCGCGGGGGCGTGGTGGTGGGCCGGGCGTCACCCCGGGTCAGGAACCGGACCAGGGCCGACTCCTCGCTGGCGACGTACCGGTGCGGCACCTCGACGACGCGCACCGCGACCGGCTCGGCCGCGACCCGCTCGGCGAGCGCGCCGTCGATCCGGGCGGCCTGCAGCCCGCCCTCGGCGACGCAGAGCACGGCTTCACGGGCCCGGACCGCCGCCGCGGCGAGCACGATGCCGTCGATCACCAGGTGCGGGGCGAGCTCGAGCAGCACACGGTCCTTGACGCCTGCCGGATCGCCTTCGCAGCCGTTGGCCACCACGATCCGGCCGCCGCCCCCGGAGGCGACCGCGGTCAGCTTGCGAGCGGTGGGGAACCCGCCGCCGCCCCGGCCGCGCAACCCGGCACGCCGCACCGTCTCGATCAGCTCGACGCGGCCCGGCCTGCGGGCCAGCGCCTCCAGCGGCAGGGGTCCGTACCGGGCGACGTGCTCGGTGTGGTCGGCGGGCGCCTCCGTCGCAAACCAGCCCGCGAGCAGGCGGGGCGCGCCCACGTCGTCGCGGCGCAGATCGGGCGAGGTGGCGGTCATCGCAGGTCCACCTCGATGCGCCGGGCCTCGGTGTCCGGGTGGTGGGAACGTGCCCGGATCACGACGGCGCCCACCACCGCCACGACGCACATCGCCTCGACGGTCAGCACCCAGCCCCGCGTGCTGTCGGCGCCGCCGATGCCCCATCCGTGCCCGAGCGCCACCGGCCACAGCGCGTAGGCGGCGCCGTGGAGGCCGCGCCACAGCCGCCAGGGCAGTCGGGTGCGGACCAGGCTGGTCACCACGAGGGCCAGCAGCAGGTCCGCCGCCGTCGCGCCCAGCCCCGTCCAGAACGGGTGGTAGGTCGACGCGAAGGGCAACACGGCGTCCAGCCACCGGATTCCGGCGTACGGGTCGATGATCGCCGTCGCGGCGTGCAGCGCGACGAACGCAAGCGTGAGCAGGGCGAAGTTGCGGTGCAGAGCGTGCAGAGCGGACCGCGGCCAGGACCGGGTGGCGGCCCGGCCGGTGTGCAGCGCACCGAGCACGAGCACGAGGGTCAGCAGCAGCAAGGAGACCAGCCCGCACGACCGGCTGGCGAACCACAGGGCCTGGGTCACGGGGACTCCCCCGTGGGCCAGCCCGCGACGCAGGTGACCGTCCCGTCCTCGGCGACCAGCCGGGCGGGCAGCGCGCAGCCTGCGAGCCACCTCGGCGCGGCCGGGCCCATGACGACGGCCGCCGTGCTGGCGATGTTCGCATCCACGCATGTGGCGGCCACCACCGTGACCGTGCGCCAGCACGGCATGGCCGCGTCACCGGTCCGCGGGTCGACGATGTGGTGCACGGTCCGACCGCCCCGGCGCCAGCGCCGTCGCGCGGTACCGGACGTCGCGAGGCCGCCGCCGCTCAGGGTGACCGACACCGCGGGCTCCCGGTCGGTGTGATCGTCGGCCACGCCGACCGACCAGCCCTCGTCCGGCGGGTCCCCGCCGACGGCCACGTCGCCCCCCAGGCTGACGAGCACGCCGCACCCGGCGGCCGTCGCGGCCCGGACGGCGATGCGGTCGGCGGCCAGCGCCTTGGCGGTGGCGCCGAGATCCAGCCAGATCCCGCGCGGCACGAGCAGCGCTCGCTGTTCGACGTCCCATCCCAGCCGCCACCAGCCCGGCGCCGGACCGACCGGCGCGACGGCGGCGTCGGCGGCGTCGGGAACCTCGGCGAAGTCGCGGTCGTAGCCCAGCGCCCGGACGGCCTCCCCGACCGTCGGATCGACGAGCCCGTTGGTCAGCTCAGCGGCCCGCAGCGCGGCGGACACGGCCTCGCCCAGCAAGGGCCCCACCTGCACGACGGTGCCCCGGCAGGCGTGCAGCCGCGAGATCTCCGAGTCCGGCCGAAACCGGCTGCACGCGGCGTCGATCGCGGCCAGCTCGTCGGTCAGGACGTCGGTGGCGGCCGAGAGGCCCGCCGGGTCGGCGGTGACGAGCACCGCCGTCGTGCCCAGGGCGGCCAGCTCAGTGCGGCACGGCGCGGCGGCGGTCACGAGGCCCCCGAGGTCGCCCTGCCGGATCCGGTCGCCGAGCTGAGCGGCCGCGTGGGTGGCCGCAAGGACGGCACCGCGGGCTTCGGGGTCCGGTGGGTGCGATGTTGCGTGGTCGAGGTACGGGTGGGCGGCGCGGCCGCCGGATCCGGGTCGGGTGCCGCGTAGGGCTGCGCGGCGGGGAACGACGGGAGTGCGGGTTCCGCGGCGGCGGGTGTCGGGTCCGGCTGGGCGAACAGGACGCCGAACAGGCCCGCCACGACCGTCGCGGCGGCGGTCGCGAGCCAGGTCGTCGACCGGACGCGCCGGCGGGTATCCGCCAACCGCTCGATCGGCCGGGTGTCGGAACAGGATCGGGTCACGACAGCGAGTCTGGACGGCGATCTTTGGCGATTCCTCAGAACCGGGGGGTTCCTCAGGCCGCTCACAGCGTCGGGCGTGAGGATGTCACCGTGATGCGCCCCCGGCTCCTGCTCGTCGAGGACGACCCGGACCTGCGCTCGATGCTGACCGAACTGCTCACCGGGAACGGTTACGCCGTGGCGGACGCCGCGGACGGGCAGCGCGGCCTGCACCTCGGCCTGACGCAGGATTTCGACGTGCTGCTGCTCGACCGGCGGCTGCCCGTCGTCGAGGGCATGGACGTGCTGACCGCGCTGCGGGCCCGCGGCGTGACGACGCCGGTCCTGATGCTCTCGGCGATGGCCCAGCCGGGCGACCGCGTCGCGGGTCTCGACGCGGGTGCGGAGGACTACCTGGGCAAGCCGTTCGACGTGGACGAGCTGCTCGCGCGCCTGCGGGCGCTGCGCCGCCGCCACCTCGACACCGCGCGCAGCCTTCCGGTGGGTGGCGGCCACCTCGATCTCGACACCCGTGAGGTCCACCCGGCCGAACCCGGCGTCGAACCGGTCCGGCTCTCGGACCGCGAATGCTCGCTGCTGGCGACGCTCGCGGCGCGACCGGGCCGGGTCTACACCCGCGACGACCTGGTCGCCATCGTGTTCCCCGAGGCCGAGAACGAGATCGTCGTCGACACCTACGTGCACTACCTGCGCCGCAAGCTCGGCCGCGACGTGGTCGCCACCGTCCGCGGCCGCGGCTACCAGCTGGGGAGGCCGTGAGGCTCCGCAACCGCTCGCAGCCGGGCGGCGACGCCGCGCTGGTGCGCCGCGCCGCCCTCCGGCTGGGCGTGCAGACCGCGGCGGCGGCGCTCCTGGTCATCGGCGTGATGATCGCGTTGGTCGGCGTTCTGCTGGCCCGCGACGCCGACGCCGAACAGGCGGCCCAGCTCGCGGCCACCGCCGATCGTGCCGACGACGTGGGCGACCCACCGGGCGGCATGTGGATCGTGCTGCGCACGGGCGGTGCGTTCGCGGCGACCCGCGGCCTGCCGGCGGGGTTTCCGCTGACCGCGGCCCTCGACCGGGTCGCCGCGGGCGGCGCGCCGGAGGACACGGCCGTCAGCCTCGGCGGGCACGAATACCGCGTGCGCACCCAGCCGCGGACGGGGGCACCCGGCGGCCAGGTCCAGGTCGTGCTGGATGCGGCGCCCGCCCAGGCGCGGCGCACCGCCCTGCTCGGGGCCCTCGCGGAGGCGGGCCTGGTCGGTCTCGTCCTGACCGCGATCGTCGGCGTCTGGCTGGGCAACCGCGCCGTCCGGCCGCTGCGGGCGGCGCTGGCGCTGCAGCGGCGGTTCGTCACCGACGCGGGCCACGAGCTGCGGACGCCGCTCACGCTGCTGAGCACCCGGGCGCAGATGCTGCGCCGCAGGCTGGGGCGGCCGGACTCGGACGACGCGGGGGTGGCTCACGAGGTCGACGCGGTCGTCGCGGACGCGGGCCGCCTGGCCGCGATCCTCGACGATCTGCTGCTCATCGCCGACCTGCGGGCGCCCATCGACGCGGACGTCGACGTCGTCGCCGTCGTGGCGTCCGTCATCGACGCCGCCCGGTCCGCCGCGGCCGAGGCGGGCATCACCGTCGACCTCGATGCACCTTCTCAGGCGACCGTCCACGGGGCGGAGGCCGGGCTCCGCCGGGCGGTCACCGCCGTCGTGGACAACGCGGTCCGGCACGCCGCGGCGCACGTCGCCGTCACCGTCGTCGCGACGCCGACCCGGGTCGTGGTCGAGGTCGCGGACGACGGGCCGGGCATCGAAGCCGCCGTCCTGCCCCGGGTGTTCGAGCGGTTCGCGACCACAGGCGGGGAACGCAGTGGCCGGGCCCGCCGCTACGGCATCGGGCTCGCGCTCGTCGCCGATGTGGTCGCACGGCACGGCGGGACGGTCACCGCCGCCAACCTGCCCGACGGCGGGGCCGCGTTCCGTATCGTGCTGCCGCGGGCCACCACGGGCGCGGCACGGGCGAGCACCCCCTCCGCGCCTGACCGCTAGTGTCCTGCGCCGGAAGTTCGTTGCGTATATCGGCGGATCCAGGTGTACGTCGGCAAGGCGCTGGTCCGCGCCTCGTACCGGGTGTACTCGGCCGGACCAGCAACGCCGCTGACGTGCGGCTGGGCCGTCGAGATATGTGGCGAACTTCCGGCGCGGGACACTAGTGCGGTGGCCACGAACGTTGCCGGGGTGATCGCGTGATCTGTGAGTGTTGCTGCGGTGGCTCGCAAGGCGTGGCCCGAAGCTCATACCGGGCGTCTTCGCGAGGGCGGCAACGCCGCGAGCCGTCGTCTGGGCGCGCGAGGACCCGGCGGACGTTTGTGGCCACCGCACTAACGCACGACGGCGACAGGGCACCCGGCGTGGCGCAGCAGCGCCTGGCTCACGGAGCCCAGCGTCATTCCGGCGAGGCCTCCCCGTCCGCGGGATCCGACCACTATCAGCTGCGCGTCGCCGCTGTTGTCCATCAGCGCGTGGGTGGGTCGGGTGTGCGTGAGCACGGGCTCGACCCGCAGGTCCGGATACTTTTCCCGCCATCCGGTGAGGCGCTTGGTCAGCAGGTCCCCCTCCTGCGCCGCGACGCCGTCCCAGTCCACCGGCTCGTTCACGACGAACGGGACCACGCTCTCCAACCAGGCGTGCACCGCCCGGAGCGGGGCCCGACGGGCGGCCGCGGCCTCGACCGCGAACGCCAGGGCCGCGTCGCCCTGCGGCGACCCGTCGACGCCGACGACGATCGGGCCGTCCGTCCTCGGGTCTTCGGTGCCGCGGACGACCACGACCGGGCACGCCGCGTGCGCGGCCAGCGCAGCGCCGACCGAGCCGAGCAGCAGCCCGGCGAATCCCCCGAGTCCCCGGTGCCCGATCACGGCCAGCTGTGCGTCCGTGGACAGCGCCACCAGCAGGGCGGCTGAGTTACCGGTGGTCACGTCGCTGCTCACGACGACGTCCGGCGCCACCTCGGCGACCTGCGCGGCGGCGGCGGCCAGCTTCTCCCGGGCGGAACGCAGCAGCTCGTCGCGGGCCCCGGGCACGATCTGGACCGGGTCGTCCTCGTCGTGGACCGGCATCCAGCCGAACGCCTTGACCAGCCGGATCGGGGCCTGCCGGAGCGCCGCCTCCCGCGCGGCCCAGCGCGCCGCCGCAAGCGCCGAGGCGGAGCCGTCGATCCCGACCAGGATCGGGCGTACCGAACCGCCGTCTTGCCGTGGTGCGTTCATGCCCCATCCCATTCTCGGGTCCTGGTCGGTGCCACGGCAGGCTCGTGCCGAGCACGTTCGTGTCGAGCGAGCATCCGGCGCCGGAGGCGCTGGCCGGCAGGACCAACGGACCCTGACCGGGGGGCCGAGCGACCCGATCAACCGCCGCGGCCTCTCGTCCGGGCCCTGTGCCCCGGTGCGGCCGTCCGATCGGCCCTGCGCTCGATAATCACCCACCATCGCCTCCGCCGCTGCGCCGACGGCCCTCACCCCGCGCCGAGTGAGCGCTCCCGGGCGCCCGAAAAGGCCCTACGACCCCACTGTCCGGCCCGATCGTCCATGGGCGAACCGGGTCTTCCGCACGCAGCATGCTGGGCGTAGAAGGCCGATGAGAGGCGAGGACATGCGAGTACGAGTGGCAATCAACGGGATGGGCCGGATCGGACGGGACCTGCTGCGGATCGCGACGGACCGGGCGGCCCCGCCGTCCGACGTCACGTTCGAGGTGGTCGCCATCAACGATCTGGTGGCACCCGAGACAGTGGCGCACCTCCTGCGCCACGACTCGACCTACGGCGCGTGGTCGCGCACGGTCGAGCACGCGCCGGGCGTCTTGGACGTCGACGGCCACGCGATCCGCGTGCTGCAGCAGCCCGATCCCGAGGACCTGCCCTGGGACGACCTCGGCGTCGACGTCGTCGTCGAGGCGACCGGTCGGTTCCGCACGCACTCGGCCGCCGCGGCGCACCTTCGGGCGGGCGCCCGCAAGGTCGTCATCACCGCTCCCGGCACCGACGCCGACGCCACGATCGTCATGGGCATCAACCAGGAGTCCTACGACGGCGAGCGGCACCATGTGATCTCCAACGCCTCCTGCACGACCAACTGCGCGGCGCCGATGGCCCAGGTCCTGGACGCCGCCTTCGGCATCGAGTCGGGGCTGCTCACCACCGTGCACAGCTACACCTCCGACCAGAACCTCCTCGACGGCCCGCACAAGGACCTGCGCCGGGCCCGATCAGCGGCGGTCAACATCATTCCGACGAGCACCGGGGCCGCGAAGGCGATCGGCCTCGTGCTCCCCCGGCTGGCCGGTCGGCTC
Organism: uncultured Actinomycetota bacterium; assembly: GCA_963739465.1. GTDB lineage: Bacteria > Actinomycetota > Actinomycetes > Mycobacteriales > Pseudonocardiaceae > Pseudonocardia. The sequence goes on along the minus strand of CAVUAS010000011.1, from coordinate 173,446 downwards.
GACGGCGTGGCCGTGCGGGTGCCGGTCGTCGACGCGTCGCTGGTCGACCTCACCGTCCTGCTCGCCGAGCCCGCCACGTCCGCTCAGGTCAACGAGGCGTTCCTCGTCGCGGCCGACGCGCAGCTCAAGGGCATCCTGCGCTGCACCGACGAGCCCGTGGTGTCGCACGATGTGATCGGGGAGAACGCGTCCTGCCTGCTCGACACCGGGCTCACCCGCGCCGTCGGCAGGACGGTCAAGGTGTTCGGTTGGTACGACAACGAGTGGGGCTACGCCCAGCGGACGGTCGACCTCGTCGAGATGGTGGGCAGGCTGCTACCCGCGCGCTGACCGGGCCTACGTGGCCGCGGACGGGGCATCCGGCCGCACGGTGGCGCCCGGGCGCGGAGGCTCGGGCGTCACCATCTCGGCCCACATCAGGGTGTTCAGCACCCCGGCGGCGTAGCCGTGGCACCGGCCCGGCGGACCGGACAGGACGGCCTCGGCCGCGGCCAGCTCACGCACGACCAGGGCGGCGGGGATGGGCAGCCCGACCATCTCCCCCGTCAACGGTCCGGCTCCGCCCGCGATGAGCCAGTTCAGGGTGTCGTAGGCGCCGCGGTCGAAGCCCATCCCCAGGCGGGCCTGCACGGCGTGGTCGTCTCGCTCTCGGACCAGCTCCGCCTGCGCCCGCAAATGCGCGCTCCGCGCGGCGGCCGGATACGTCATGACAGCTCCCTTCCGCAGGCGATCGTGCTCGGTCGGGCCCGACGGCAGTAGGGCCGGAGGTCCTCTCCGGCCCTACTGCTCTGCGCACCCCGCTCAGGCGAGCACGGCGTCGAGCACGTCGCGCATGGACACCACGCCGATCACCCGGGAGCCGTCGCGGATGGCCACGTGCCGCACCCCGGCCCGGACCATCAGCTTGCCGACGGCCGCGATCGAGTCGGTGGCGGACGCCGTGATGAGATCGACCGACATCAAGGTCTTCACCTGTTCGGCCTCCAGGTCGACGCCCATCGCCGCGACGCTGACCACGTCCCGCTCGGAGACGATGCCCACGGGTCCGACCGGGCTGCTGACCAGGACGGCGCCGATGTCGTTCGCGGTCAGCTCCGCAGCCACGTCCCGCACCGAGTCGTGCTGCTCCACGGTCGCCAACCCCGTCCCCATGATCGTGTGGATCGGTTGCCGGGCGGCCGCGGCGTCGAGGAGGTCGTCCTGCAGCTGTCCGCGCTCGACTGCACTCATGATCGGCTTCCTTCCGTGGCAGCGGCTTCTCCGTGCTCGACGGTGCCCCGCGGACGGGCCGGGCGACAGGGCCATGCGCCTGCCGCGGCGTGGACCTGCGACCTGTCGACGGCCCGCCGCCGCACGCGCATCAGCGGGCGCCGACGGCCGACGGACAGGCTTCGCGATAGGCCGCGAACACCTCCATGAGCGGCGTCACGAGGTCCTCGGCGGCGTCCAGACCGCCGTGCACCACCAGCCAGCCACCGTTGCGGCGCAGCTCATCGCGCAGCGCGGCGAGCATGGCCGTCACCCCCGCCGGAATGCGCGACGCCGCGCTGAGATCGACGATCATCCTGCGCGCACCGCCGTCGAGCAGCACCCGCAGGAACGCCCGCATCCTGGCCTCGGCCACGGCGTCGAGGTTGCCCCGCACGCCGAGCACGGCTTCGCCCGCCGCACAGAGTCGGACGTCGAGCGTCGCGGTCGGTGCGGTCATCCCGAGCCCCCCGCCTGAGGGCTCTCCGACCGCGCGGCGGCTCAACGCGTGCCTCCCGACCGACTGCTCGCTCATGGCTGCGCAGGCTCTCGCACTTCTCGCCGGTGCGTGAGCGGCTTCGGCCCTCTGCCGCCGAGGCCGTTCGTCCCTAACCAGACATCGACGCGGAACAGCTCGTGTCCCCCGGCGGCTACGACCCATCCGGCGCGCGCCGGACGGTCGAGGCGGCGGTCACCGGCGACCCGAGCTCCCGCGCCGACGGTGGCCGGGCGACCACGTCCGGCTCCGCCGTCAGCACCAGCCACTCCGGGATCATGGAGCGTTGCCGCGGACGGCGGTAAAGCGCCGGGAGCTGCGCCTCGATCTCCGCGACCGGCACGATGCGCGGTTCGGCGACCCGGTAGCGCTCCCCGCCGACCTGCAGCCACGCCCGGCCCGCTGCCTCGACGTTGCGCAGCCAGTCCACGCTCGTTCCGTACGGCAGGGGCACGGCGAACCCGACCGTCACCGGCTTCGCCACGACCGGGGTCGCGTACACGTGGCCGGTGCGCCTGCCGAGGTGCTCGAGACGAGCGGCGTACCAATGGCGGCGCCCCGCCAGCCGCAACATCACCGGGTTCAGCCACCTGCGGTTGAACCGGCGGACGGCATCGCGGCCAGCCTGGTCGCCGAACTGCCGGAGCACCGCCCACCGCAGGATCGCAAACGCCGCGAGCGACCACACGATCCACCCCAGCGCCCGCCTCCACCAGAGTCCCGCCATCGCCCTTCCCTTCCGTCGTTCCGGGCTCCTCGCGCGAGCCCGATCAGGCGGTCGACGGCGCGTCGGCCAGCCGGACCAGCACCCGCCGGACGACGTCGTCCAGCGCGGCCCGCGGCCCCCGCCCGCCGCCGACCGTGTTGGCGAGCACCGCGTCCACGCTGATCCGCTGATTGACCGACAGCAGCACGGTGCTGTCCGGGCGCGCCACCACAGCAGCGGTTGCGGCGCCGAGGCGCTCGGGCGTGGCCGCCGCGCCCCGGGCTGCGTCGGCGACGTTGCGATCGTGCTGGACCCGGGCCGACGCGGTATCGACGAACCATCCGATCGTGACGACCAGGACGACCCCCTTGACCGGCCACGCCGGGTCCACGGCCGTGTAGGTGCAGGTCCGCCGCGCTGTACGCCCGACCTGGGGGGCAGGCACGTCGCGGACGTCGCCGACGGTGAGCCCGTCGAGCGGCAACCCGAGCACGGCGACGGCCTCCGCCTGCGGTAGGAGGTCCACGCAGCTCAGATCGTGGGCCACGGCCGCGGGCGCGGCCGTCGACGACGACGTCGCACTCGCGAACGTGGGCACCACGACCGGCAGCCGTGGCGCCCCGCATGCGCCGCCACCGAACATCACGAGCACGGCGGCGAGGCACGCCGCCACCCGACCCCCCATGCGACAAGTACAGCCCCGCCACGCCGCCCGGGCTAGGGCCCAACGGCCTCGGCAGAGATGCCGATCACGACCGCGGGCGCGGCCCAACCCGGATCGGCGGGACCGACGGCCCGGCCAACGGCGGCGACCGGCCCTGGCCCCCGGCCTGCCCGGCTCGCGACCATGCGTCCGGCGGCGACGCCTGGTCGCCCCCCGAACGTGGGAGATGCGGTGCAGCCAACGCTGGTGTTCGGACGGATCCGCGGCATTCCGGTCGGAGCGCACTGGTCGGCGCTGGCCGGAGTGGGGTTGCTCGCGGTACTCATCGCGACCACCGTGCTCCCCCTTCTCGCACCGGGTCGCGATCCGGTGGTCTACGCGGCCGCGGGGGCCGCGACCGCGATCGCGTTCGTCCTGTCCCTGCTGGCCCACGAGATCGCCCACGCCCTCGTGGCGCTGCGGAGCGGCCTCGAGGTGCGGCGGATCACGCTCTGGCTGCTCGGCGGGGTGTCCGAGCTGGGCGGCGGCGCGCCCGGGCCGGGCGTGGAGATGCGCGTCGCGGCGGCCGGACCCCTGGTGAGCCTCGGGCTCGGCGCCGTCTGCCTGGGCCTGACGGCTGTTGGCGGGGCGGCGGCCTGGAGCGCGATCGTGATCGCGCCGCTGAGCTGGCTGGGGACGATGAACATCGTCATCGGCGTGTTCAACCTGCTGCCCGGCAGTCCGCTCGACGGCGGCAGGCTCCTGCACGGACTGCTGTGGCGGTGGACGGGCGACCGCGAGCGCGCGACGCGCGCCGCGACCGGCGCGGGGCAGGTGTTGGCGGCCGTTCTGACCGGCTTCGGCGTGCTCCTCGTCCTGACCGGTCGGTGGGACGGCCTGTGGCTCATGCTCGTGGGATGGTTCCTCGGCAGCTCCGCGGCGGGTGAGCGCCTGCACGCGTCGATGATCGAGAACCTGGCGGGCCTCGCCGTCCGCGATGCGATGACGTCCACGCCCGCGGTGGTGCCCGGCTGGTGGACGGTCCAAGCGCTGGTGGAACACCTCGCCGGTCCCGAAGGCGCTCACCACCGGACGTTCCCGGTGGTGGATTTCTCCGGACACCCCGTCGGCGTCATCGGCCTTGCCGACCTGGTCGCGGTATCGGCCGACGACCGGCCACACACGGCGGTGCGGGACCTGCTCCGGACGCCGCCGCTGATCCTCGCCCCGACCGACCCGCTGGAGCGCGTGCTCGAACGTCCGCCGAGGCCGGGCCGTGACCTCGTCGTCGTCGCCGACGGCGACCGGGTCACCGGCGTGATCAGTGCGGAGGACCTGGAGCGGGTCGTTCTGCTGCGGCCTGCCATCGGTCGGCACGATCGGCCGCAACGGTGACGACCGCCGAGGTCGGCCGTGACCTCGTCGTCCCGTTGGACGCCGCGACCGATCTCGCCTCGGTCGGTGGCAAGGGCGCATCCCTGGCCCGCATGGCGCGCGCGGGCCTGCCCGTACCGCCGGGCTTCTCCGTCACCACGGCGGCGTACCGGGACTTCGTCTCCTCGGCAGGCCTCCAGGCGCGGATCCTGGATGAGGTGGCGCGGGTCGATCCGAGCCGCCCGGACACGGCCGCAGCCGCGGCCGCGCAGATTCGGACGTGGTTCGTCGAGCATCCCGTCCCGGCCGCCACCGCGGCGGCCATCACCGCGGCCTACGCCGGGCTGGGGGCCGATGTCGCGGTCGCCGTGCGCTCGTCGGCGACCGCCGAGGACCTGCCGGGGCTGTCCTTCGCGGGCCAGCAGGACACGTTCCTCGACATCCGCGGGCCCGAAGCCCTGCTGGACGCGGTGCGCCGGTGCTGGGCGTCGCTCTGGACGGCGCGGGCGATCGTCTACCGGCTCGGCCACGGCGTGGCGGCCGCGGACGTGGCCCTCGCGGTCGTCGTGCAGGAGCTGGTCGCCGCGGAGTCCGCCGGGGTTCTGTTCACCCGAGACCCGGTGACCGGCTCCAACGCCATCGTGGTGAACGCCTCGTGGGGGCTCGGGGATGCGGTGGTGGGCGGACGGGTCACTCCGGACAGCCACGTGGTCGAACGGTCCACCGGGCGGGTCCGCGACCGGGTCATCGCGGACAAGGCGGTGATGACCGTGCGCGCGCCCGTGGGGACCGTCGACGTGGCCGTTCCCCCACCGCGGCGCCGGGCCGCGGTCCTCTCCCGCGCCGACGCGGCGGAGCTGGCCCGCCTGGGCGTGCGGATCGAGCAGCTCTACGGGATGCCGATGGACGTCGAGTGGGCCCGCTCCGGCGACCGCTTCTCGGTGGTGCAGGCCCGGCCGGTGACGGGGGCACCCGGGCCGCTGACCGAGGTCTGGAACGACAGCCTGGCCGGGGATTACCTGTGGACGTGCGCCAACGTCGGCGAGGCGATCCCGAGCGTGATGACGCCGTGCACCTGGTCGTTGGTGCAGATCTTCATGTCCGAGGCGATGGGGCTGGCGGCGTTGGGGCCGCATCGGCTGTCGGGCAACATCGGCGGCCGGTTCTACCTCAACCTGAGCCTGTCCATGGCCGTCGGGAACGCGCTCGGCCTCGGCAGGTTGATGCGGGGGGCCACCGAACAGGCCTTCGGGCACCTCCCGCCGGACATGGCCATACCGCCGTTGCCGATGTCGCGGTGGCGGATCGTGGCCTCGGCGGGGGCGGGCGCGTTCCCGTTCCTTCGCCGGGTGCTGGCCTACCAGCGGCGGTTGGACCAGCTGCTGCGCGAGTGCCCGGACCGGAGCGCCGGGCTGCGCGACCGGATCGCGGCCACCACCGACGCGGCGGCGCTGCGCACGCTCTGGACGGAGGACGTCGAACCCCTCCTGCGCGACACGAGCCGGATGCTCGCCGCAGGCGCCCGCCTGGACGGCACGGGTCTCGTGCGCATCCGCCCACACCTGCTGCGGCTGGTGGGTGAGGTGGACACGAACGCGCTGCTGAGCGGCCTCAACAGCGGCGGTGAGACGCTGGCCAGCCTGGGGCCCGTCCTCGGGTTGGCCGAGCTGGCGCGCGGCGAGATCGATCGGGAGTCGTTCGCCCGGCAGTGGGGACACCGCTGTCCCGACGAGTTCGAGGTGTCGATCCCCCGCCCGGCCGAAGACCCGGAGTGGATCGATCGGCAGCTGCGGGGCCTTCGGGAGGCGGAGGTCGATCCCCGCGGGCTGTTGGCCGCCCAGCAGCAGGCCCGCGCGGCGGCGTTGGAACGGCTCGCGGTGCGCTATCCGCGCAGGGCGGCGCGGATCCGCCGCCGCCTCGCGCGGGCCGGGCGGTCGGCATGTGCCCGTGAGGCGGCCCGATCCGAGGTGATCCGGGCCTTCTGGGTGCTGCGTGCGTTCGTCCTCCGCGCGGGTGCGCTGACCGGTCGCGGCGATGACCTCTTCTTCCTCCGCATCGAGGAGATCATGGCCGTCCTGGCGGGCGACGACGGGCCGCGGGCGGTGATCGAGCGCCGTCGGCGGACGTACCGCGGCTATGCGGCCCTGCCCCGCTACCCGACGTTGATCCGCGGCCACTTCGATCCGCTGCGGTGGGCGAGCGATCCGACCCGTCGAACCGACCTCTACGACGCCTCGGGCGACCACGTGCCGGTCACGGAGGCGGTGCGCGGCTTCGCGGGTGCGGGCGGCGTCGTGGAGGGCACCGCCCGGGTGCTGGAGTCCGCGGCCGAGGAAGAGCAGTTGCGGCCCGGCGACATCCTCGTGACGTCCGTGACGAACGTCGGGTGGACGCCGTTGTTCCCCCGGGCCGCCGCGATCGTGACGGACGTGGGCGCGCCGTTGTCCCATGCCGCGATCGTGGCCCGGGAGCTGGGGATTCCCGCCGTCGTCGGGTGCGGGAACGCGACGGTCCGCATCCACAGCGGCGACCGCATCCGGGTGGATGGCGCTGCGGGGACGGTGGCGGTGCTCGCGCGGGCGACGACCGGCCCGAGCCCTGCGGAGGAGTGATCCCGAGGACCTCTGGGCTCGGCCCGATGACGTTCGGCCCTAAGGGTCGGCGCCCGCGGGCGCGCAGGCTCGGGGACGACCAGCGAGCGACACGCCGTCACCGAGGGGGTTCCGTGCCCGACCTGCGCGCGTTCCTCGCGCGGTTCCGGCCCTCTGCGCCGCCGGGCCCGGCGGCGGAGGCGGGGGTGCCCGCGGACCGGGTCCCCGAGCTCGCCGCCGAGCTGGCGCCGGTGCTGGCGCTGCTGGCCGACACCGAACGCGCGGCCGAGCAGATCCGCGCGGCCGCCGCCGTCGCCGCCGCCGAACGCCTGCGCGCGGCGCACGCGCAGGCCGAGAGGTCGTCGCGGACGCCCGGGTCCGGGCCGACGTCGAGCTCGCGACCTGCGCGCGGAGGGGCACGCCGCGGCGGCCGCCGAGCGCACGCAGGTCGAGGCGGCGGCGGCCATGCGCGCGGAGCAGATCCGGGAGCACGCACAGGCGCATCTCGACGAGCTCGCGAACCAGACCGCGGCCCCGCTGATGGCCCTGCTCCTCGACGACGCCGACCGCGGGAGCACCGCGACGCAGCCCGACGACGCGCGGGCGGTGGTGCACTGATGGGCGCCGGGTGGACCGCGGGTGGGGTGCGGGTGGCGCATCTACCCGCTCGTGCCGCGACGCACGTGAGATCGCCGCGTCTGGCTCGCTGTCCGACGCCGTCGCCCGCCTCCGCGCCACCCCGTACGGACGGGCGCTCCCCCCTGAGCCGGACCGGGCGGCCGTCGAGCACGCCCTCGCCGCGACCGTGCTGTGGCACCTGCGGGTGCTCGCAGGATGGCAGCCGCGGTCGGGCGCGCGGGCGCTGCGCGTGTTGGCGGCCTGGTTCGAGATCGCCACCATCGTGGAGCACGCCCGCGCGTTGGCCGGCCGGGAACCGGCGCCCGCGTACCACCTCGGCTCGCTGGCCACCGCGTGGCCGCGGATCGCAGGCACCCGGTCCGCTGACGAGCTGCGCCGAGCGCTCGCCCGGTCCGCCTGGCGGGACCCGGGCACGGCCGAGCCCGGTCCGCTGGCCACCGCCCTGCAGCTCGACTGGGCCGAACGGGTCGCGGCCACCGTGCCGCCCGCACGGACATGGGCGGTGGCGGGCGCCGCCATCGCGCTGGCGCGCAGCCGCTTCCTCGATCAGCGCGAGCCGTACGGGGTGGGCGCCCGTCGGGCCGAGACCCTGCTGGACGCCGGGCCGTCAGCGCGCGGTCGTGGCCTGCGTACGTGGCCGCCCTGCCCGCCGACGCCGCCCCGGCGCTGCGCGCGCTGCCCGGCCCGGGCGAACTCTGGCGCGCCGAGAACCGGTGGTGGACCGACGTGGAGGACCGCGCGTTCACCCTCGTACGGACGCACCGCTTCGGCCTGGACCTCCTCGTGGGCTGCGCGGCCCTGCTGGCGGTCGACGCCCACCGCCTCGGCGCGGCCCTGCAGATCGCCGCGCGTGGCGGCCGGGAGCGGGAGGCCCTCGATGCGCTCGGGTACGGGCTCGGACCCGTCCGGATGCAGCGCATCGCGGTCGTCGCACCGACGGTCGTGCTGCGGGACGCCCTCGTGCGCGTCGCGGACGCGGGCGTCGTCGAGTTCGATCGGGTGGACGGACCGACCGGCACCTATTCGCCGCGCCGCACCGCCGGACGACCCCCGGCCGCCGCCAACGTGGCGCGGCACAGCCCGCTCTCGCGCGCATCGCCCCGGACCTCGACGACCTCGCCCGGCGCGGGGCCGCCGACCTGCTCGCGGGCGAGGCCGAGCTGGCCGAGGTCACGGAGGCCGCCGTGCGGCGGGGCCACGTCGCCGCGCTGGCGGGTTGGTGCCCGCTCGCTGCCGTCGACGGGCTCGCCGAGGCCCTCGCCCCGATCGGCGCGGCCCCGGTCCCGCTGGCCGCCCCGCGGTGGATCGACCCCCCGACCCAGCTCCCGGAAGGCGGCCCCGCCCGGCGCTCCTTCGGACCGATGATCGACCTCTACGGCACTGTGCCCTACCCCGACGTCGACCCGACCCTGCTCGCCGCACTGGCCTACGTCCTCATGTTCGGCATGATGTTCGGCGACGTCGGACACGGCGCGATCCTGCTCGTCGCCGCGCTCGTCCTGCGGTCCGGCCGTCTGCGCAGGCTCGCCGCGCTCCGCCCCGCCTGGCCCTTCGTCGCGGGGGCCGGCCTGCAGCTGCGTCTTCGGCGCTGCTGTACGGCGAGTTCTTCGGACCGACCGGCGTCATCCCGGTGGTGTGGCTCGCCCCGTTGGCCGAGCCTGTCCGCCTGGTCGCCGCCGCCGTGGCCGTCGGCGCGGCCCTGCTCGCCGCGGCCTACGTGGTCGCGATCGTCAACCGTGGCGCGAGGGCGGCCCCCGGCTCGCGCTCTACGCGTTCGGCGGCATCGCCGGGGCACTACTCTTCCTCGGGCTCAGCGCCGTCGCCCTCGGGCTCGTCCTGTCGGTCGATTCCGGTCGTCATCGCGGGCGCCGTCCTCGTGCCCCTGGGCCTCGCCCTGTCGGGCATCGGGTACTTCGCCGCTAGCGGGGCGGCGTCACGGGCGTCCTGCAGGCCGCCATCGAGGTCGTCGACGCGCTCATCCGCACCGGCACGAACCTGGTGTCCTTCGCCCGCCTCGCCGCCTTCGGGCTCACGCACGCGGCACTGGGCTGGCTCGTGTGGCAGGCCACGACCGCGCTCGGCGGCTCGGGCGCCCTCGGGCTGCTCGCGGCCGTGGTGGTGTTCCTCATCGGCAACGCGGTGACGTTCGCGCTCGAAGGCGTCGTCGCCGCGATCCAGGCGCTGCGCCTGGAGTTCTACGAGCTGTTCTCCCGGGTCTTCACGATCGAGGGCAGGCCATTTCGGCCGTGGCACGTCCCCGTCGCCCCCGACGAACCCCCCACTCCCACGGAGGTTTCGACATGAACCCCTGGCTCCTCGGGCTGCCCATCCTCGTCGTGGTGGTCGCCGGGATGCACCTGCTGCTGCGCGGCGACCACCGGAGGGGGTCTGCGCATCCTGCTCGGCATCGACGCCGCCCTGCTCGTCGCGGCGCTCGTCGTCGTGGTGCTCGTGATGAGCGCGGGCAGCGCGCACGCCGCGCCGGTGCTCGCCCAGGCCGCGACGGACTCGGCAGGAGCGAGTTCGAGCGCTCTGCTGGGCGCGGCGATCGCGGTGGCGGGCTCCTCGATCGGCGCCGCCGTGGCGGTGGCCTACACGGGCGCCGCGGCCATCGCGGCCCTCAGCGAACGCCCGGAGCTCTTCGGGCGCGCCATGGTGATCGTCGGCCTGGCCGAGGGCATCGCCATCTACGGCCTGATCGTGTCGATCATCCTCATCGGCAAGGCCTGAACGATGTCCCTGCTGGCCGTCGTCGGCGAACGGACCCGGGTGGAGGGCTGGGCGCTCGCCGGTGCGCTCGTGCTTCCCGCCGAGACGGCCGACGAGCTCCGCCGGGCCTGGGCGGCGATCCGCACGCGGGACGTCGCCGCGGTGCTGCTGACGAGCGCGGCCGCACAGGGCCTGGCCGCGGAGCTCGGCGTCGACGACCGGCCCGCCCCCGGGCGACCCGTGGTGGCGGTGCTTCCGTCATGACCTCGACAAGCGATGCGCTCACGCCCGTGCGGGCTGCCCTGTTGGACGCCGCCCGGGCCGACGCGGCCACCGTATCGCGCGCGCGCCGAGCACGAGGCGCGGGACATCCTCGACGAGGCGACAGACCGCGCGGAGAAGATCCTCGGCGAGGCGCACGCCCGGGGCCAAGCCGACGCCGCCGCCCGGCGCGACGAGGAACGCGCGCGGGCGCACCGCCGGGCCCGCGGGCTCGAGCTCGCGGCCCGCGGGGAGGCGTTCGACGCCCTGCGCGCTCGGGTGGCGGACGTTCTGCGGGAACGCTGTACGGGCCCCGGACGCGACGCGGGCCACCGCGCGCCTGCGCGCCGCCGCCCGCGCCCACCTCGGCGAGGAGGCCACGCTGCGGACGCCCGAAGGGGGTGGCGTCCGCGGCGACGCGCCGGGCCGGTTCGTCGACGCCTCCTTCGCCGTGCTCGCCGAACGCGCCGTCGAAGCGCTCGGGCAACGGGTGGAGCAGCTGTGGCCCAGGTGAACAGTCCGCAGATCACCCGGGTCAACGGGCCCCTGGTCGAGATCGCGCACCCGGCAAGTGCGGCGATGGGCGACATGGTCACGCTCGGACCGGACGAGGTGCCCGCCGAGATCGTCGCGCTCCGGGACGGGCAGGCCACCGCGCAGGCCTACGAGTACACGGGCGGGCTCATGCCCGGCGACCCGGTCGCGCCGCAGGGCCATCAGCTCGCGGCGCGGCTGGGGCCCGCCCTGCTCGGCGGCGTGTTCGACGGCCTCCTGCGGCCGCTCGCGACGGCCGAGGTGTTCCTGTCGGGCGCGGCAGGCCGCGCGGACGGGCCGCCTCGGCGCCTGCGGTTCACACCCCGTGTCCGCCCCGGCGACCACGTCCGCGCCGGGGACGTCATCGGCGTTCTCGAACCCGCCGCCGTCGAGTACCGCGTGCTCGTTCCGCCCGACGTCGCGGGCGTCGTCGAGCCGTCGCGGCAGCCGGGGGCTACACCGATGACGACGAGCTCGTCCGCGTATCCGGCACGCCCGTCCGCGCCGCGCAGCTGTGGCCGGTGCGGCGGCCCCGACCCTTCCGGAGCCGCTCGGCCGAGGTCACGCCGCTCACGACCGGACAGCGCGTGCTCGATCTGCTCTTCCCGCTGCCCCGCGGGGGAACCGCCGCGGTGCCGGGCGGGTTCGGCACCGGCAAGACGATGTTGTTGCAGCAGATCGCGAAGTGGTGTGCCGCCGACGTGATCGTCTACGTCGGGTGCGGGGAACGCGGGAACGAGATGGCCGAGGTGGTCGCCGACCTCGCCGACACTGGCGGACCCACGCAGCGGAGGCCGGATCATCGACCGGACCGTCGTCATCGCGAACACGTCCAACATGCCGATGATGGCCCGCGAGGCCAGCGTCCACACCGGCAGCACCGTGGCCGAGTTCTTCCGGGATATGGGTCATCGACGCCGTCGTCATCGCCGACTCCACGTCACGCTGGGCGGAGGCGCTGCGCGAGTTCGCGTCCCGCAACGGCGACCTGCCCACCGAGGAGGGCTATCCGGCCGATCTCGCGTCGGCGCTCGCCGCCTTCTACGAGCGGGCGGGAATCGTGACGACGCTGGGCGGCGCCACCGGTTCGGTCACCGTCGTCGGAGCCGTCTCCCCCCCGGGCGGCGACATGACCGAGCCGGTCACGGCGGCGACCGAGCGGTTCGTCCGCTGCCGGTGGAGCCTGGACAAGGACCTGGCCTATGCGCGGCACTACCCCGCGGTCTCCTGGTCGGCTTCGTTCGCCCGCGACATCGATGCCCTCGGCGGCTGGTACTCCCGGTCCGGGGATCCGGACTGGGCGCCGCGACGGGCGCGGCTCACCGCGCTTCTCGCCGCGGCCGACGAACTCGCCGCGATCGCCGAACTGGTCGGTGTCACCGCGCTCTCGGACCGCCAGCGGGTGTCGCTGGTCGCAGGCCGATTGGCCCGCGACGTGGTCCTGCAGCAGAACTCGCTCTCGGAGAACGACGCACACTGCTCCCCCGCCAAGACCGCGGCGTTGGTCGACGCACTGCTCGCGACGGTCGACGCGCTGGAGGCGGCGGTGACCGCCGGGGTGAGCGCCGACGCGTTGGAGCGGCTCGACTTCGGGCCCCTCAGCCGGGCCCGCGAGGAGTCGGGGCCGGAGGATCCGGACGCCGTGCCCGCGATCCGCGACGCCGTCCTTGCCCGGATCGGACGGGAACGGCCATGACGCTCGCCCATCCGCCTCGGCTACACGTCGGTCCGCGAGCTGAGCGGTCCGCTGATCGTCCTCGACCACGTGCGCGGGGTCGGCTGGGACGAGTTCGTCCGCATCCGGCTGCCCGGCGGCGAGGAACGCCACGGTCTGGTGCTGGAGGTCGACGGCGACCTCGCGGTCGTCGAGGTGCTGCAGGGCACCGCAGGCATGACCACCACGGGATCCGAGGTGGAGTTCACCGGCCGCCCGCTGTCGGTGCCGCTCACGCAGGCGTGGCTCGGCCGGGTCTGCAACGGCCGCGGACAGCCGCTCGACGGCGGACCGCCCATCCTCGGCGGCGACCTCGCCCCGGTCAACGGCAGGCCGCTCAACCCCGTCCACCGCGACCCGCCCAGCGAGCCGGTCACGACCGGCGTTTCGGCGATCGACGCATTGACCACCCTGGTCCGCGGCCAGAAGCTGCCGATCTTCTCGCAGCCCGGCCTGCCGCATCTGGAGCTGGCGGTCCAGATCGCCGCGCAGTCCGACACCGCGGGCATGCCGTTCAGCGTCGTCGTCGCGGGTCTCGGACTGACCCACGCCGACATCGCGTTCGTCCGCGACCAGCTGGACCGCCGCGTCGCCGACGGCGAGCTGGTCCTGCTGCTGAACGCGGCCGACGATCCCGTGATCGAGCGCATCATGACCCCCCGCATCGCGCTGACGATCGCCGAGCACCTCGCCTTCGATCTGGGACGGCACGTCCTCGTCGTGCTCAGCGACATCACCAGCTACGCCGAGGCGTTGCGCGAGATCTCGGCGGCGCGGGGGGAGATCCCGGCCCGGCGCGCCTACCCCGGCTACCTCTACAGCGACCTGGCGTCGCTGTTCGAGCGCTGCGGTCGGATCCGCGGCCGGTCGGGCTCGGTGACGATCCTGCCGGTGCTGACGATGCCGGGCGGGGACATCACCCATCCCGTCCCCGACCTCACCGGCTACATCACCGAAGGCCAGATCGTGCTGTCCACGCAGGCGCAGGCCCGGCACGTGTATCCCCCGATCGACCCGCTCTCGTCGCTGTCGCGCCTCATGCGCCGGGGCGCGGGACCCGGCCGCACCCGTGACGACCACCTCGACGTCGCCGCCCAGCTGCTGTCGGCCCTCGCCCGCGCACGTCAGGTCCGTGAGCTGGCCGAGCTCGTCGGCGTCGACGGGCTCACCGCGAACGACCGGGCCCACCTCGCGCTCGAGGACGCCTTCTCCACCGAGCTCGTCGACCAGGACTGCCACGAGCGACGCACGGTCGACGACACCCTCGACCGCGCGTGGCAGGTGCTGCGCCGCCTGCCCCGCAGCGAGCTGACCATGCTGTCGGAGGCGCTGCTCGACCGCAGGCTCGAACCATGAGCCCGACGCCGCCGGGACGCGCCGGACGGATGTGGCTGCGGCATCGGGTCGACACCGCGAGCCGGGCCCGCGCGACGCTGGAGGTGAAGCTCCGCAGGCTGTAGGACGAGCACGGTCGGCTCGACCGGGCCCTTAGTTAGCGCGCTCACGGCGCAGTGGCGGGGCGAGGTCGCGAGCGCCGAGGAATGGCTGCTGCGGGCCCTGCTCCAGGGCGGAGCGCACGGCGTCGATCTGGCGAGCCCGGGGCGACCGGGCGAGGTCGTCGTGGGCTGGGTGAGCACGATGGGTGTGCGCCATCCCGGCGAGGCCGAGTACCGTCCGCCGCCCGCCGATCCCGCGCAGGTCGACACCGGCACGGCCGTGGGGCACGCCCGCGGCGCCTACCGTACGGCCGCGTCGACCGGGGTCCGGGTGGCCGCGGCGGCGGACGCGGCGCGGGCCGTCGCCGCCGAGGTCGCGGCCACCTGGCGGCGGCTGCGCGCGCTCGACCGGCGCGCCCTTCCCCGTCTGTCCGCGGCGCTGGCCCGCCTCGAACTCGACCTCGAGGAGCGCGACCACGCCGAGCACGCCGCCCGACGGGTGGTGCTGGGCCGTTCGGGGTGGCGTCGCTGACGTCCGCGCTCAGCCTTTGTGCACCGACCGGGCGCCTGCGAGCGCGTCGAGCCGGGCGCGATAGTCCTCCGCGTCGATCTCTCCCCGCGCGAAGCGCTCGGCGAGGATCTCCTCGGCACGCTGATCGCGACCCGACGGCCCGAGTCCCCGCCGGACGTGGGACGTGAGCAGCGCGATGACGGCGATGAGCGAGCCCCAGAGCAGCACCGTGCCGAGGATCATCATCAGAGCGGCCCAGCCGCCCATTCCGTTTCCGAACCAGTACATCATCGTGAACTCCAACCGCGTGCGCCCATCAAGCGGGCCTCCCCCGAAGACCTCTCGACACAAGGCTCCCCGGCCGCGCAGGGCGGCGATCGAGGCGCACGGCCCGTCATGCCCGGGACGAGCGGCAGCAATTGCCGGGACCGCACCCGTCTGGCCGCCGAGACCCGCGAACTCGGGACGACCGGCCGGTCCGGTCGTGACTTCGGCCCGTGCCGCACGGCCGCACGCCGCGCGAGGGTTGGAGCGGAGCAGGCCTCGTCGGGTCGCGCCCAGCGAGAGGAGTGCGAGAGATGGCATCCACCGGCACGGTCGTGGTAGGGGCGGACGGTTCACCCGCGGCCGCAACGGCCATCGAATACGGCCTGCGGGACGCGGCGCGGCGCGGCGTTCCGCTGCGGATCGTCGCGGCCGCCCAGCTTCCGCAGTACTGGGCGGGCGGCTACAGCATGCCCGCGTTGCCTGCCCCCGAGGAGATCACCGACGACCTGCGGGGCGCGGTCCGTGAGCAGCTGGACGAGGTGCTGAAGGCGCATCCGCAGCTGGCCGCGGTGCCGGTCACCGTCGAGGCCGTGATCGGCGCCCCGGGACGCGTGCTGGTCGAGGCGGCCGCGGGCGCGGATGAGCTCGTGCTCGGCCACCGCGGTCGCGGCGCGCTGGGCAGCGCGCTGCTCGGCTCGGTCGGGCTGCAGTGCGTTCTGCACGCCACCTGCCCCGTGACGGTCGTCCGGCCCGCGGTGGCCGCCGAGCCGGTGCTCGACACCGCAAGCGACACCGTCAACGGCGCCGTCGTCGCGGCGCAGGCGTAGGGGGCGTCCTGATGCGTCACACACCTGTCGCGGACGTGATGGCGACCGAGCTGATCACGGCGTCCCCGGACGCGTCCTTCGCCCATTTGGCCAAGCTGCTGCACACCGCAGGCGTGGCCGCGGTGCCGATCGTCGACCCGGCGGGGATACTGCTGGGCGTCGTGTCCGAGGCGGACCTGATGGCCTCCGCCGCCCGTCCCGACACCGCACCGGAGCGCTGGCGGGCCCGCCACATCCGGCGTGACCAGCCGGAGGCGAAGGCGGGCGCCACCACCGCGGCCGAGCTCATGACCGCGTTCGTCGAGGCGGTGGCGCCGACGACGCCGGTCGCGACCGCGGCGCGCCTGATGGTGGAGCGCCACCTGCGCTGGATGCCGGTGTGCGACCCGGCGGGCTGTGTCGTGGGCGTCATCTCGCGGTCGGACGTGCTGACCGTCTTCCTGCGCGACGACGCTTCGATCCGCGCCGAGGTCGTGGACGAGGTGCTGGACGGCGGCGCGGTCGACGGTGCTGCCGAAGCGGCGGTCGACGACAAGCGGCTGCAGGTCGAGGTGCGCGACGGGATCGTCACCCTGACCGGCGAGGTCGCGACCCCGGCCGACGCCGAGCGGTTGGTCCGGGCGACCGAGCGCGTCGAAGGCGTGGTCGCGGTCGTCGACCACCTCGCCCACCGGGTGGACGAACCCGTGGCCGACGCGGCCCCGCGCTGACCGAGTCCCAACCGTCGGGGACTTCCGGCCCTTCCGACCTCCGGACTGGTCCGAGAGCGTGATCGACAACAACGACCGGCATCGATTCCCCGATCACAAGGAGCGTTTCATGAAGACGACAGCAGGGTCGCTGACGCCCGCCGATCCCGTCCGTGACCTGATGGCCCGGCACCCGGCGAGCGTCGGCCCCGAGGAGTCGATGCGCGCGGTCGCGCAGGAGCTCGTCGCGGGTGACATCGGAGCCGTCCTCGTGACCGGGGCCGCGGTGACCGGCCTGGTGTCGGAGCGCGACGTCGTCGTCGTGCTCGCGAGCGGCGGCGATGTCGACGAGGAGCAGGTGGGCGAGGTCATGACGGGCGATCTGATCACGGCCGCGCCCGGCGACAGCATCGCCGCCGTGGGGACGATGATGCGCGACGCCGGGGTGCGCCACATCCCGGTGCGGGACCGGGACGGCGAGTACGTCGGAATCGTGTCCATTCGCGACGTGCTCGGCGTGCTGCTCGACGCCGTCGGGGCGGGGAGTTGACGGACGCGGCACCGCGGGACGGCGGCCTCGGCAGGCGAGCCCGCTACGCCCTGCGCCGCAGGATGTACCGCGGCGGGCGACCCGGCGGTCTGGCGCGGGTGTTGAACCGGCTCTCGGCCGCACAGTTCGCGGCCGGTCTGCTCACGCCCCGCCGTGCGGTCACCCTGGAGGTGGTCGGGCGGCACTCGGGGACGCCGATCGCGGTCCCCGTGGCCATCGCCGAATACGACGGCCACCGCTACCTGGTGTCGATGCTCGGCGACCGCGCCAACTGGGTGCGCAACGTGCGGGCGGCGTCCGGGCGCGCGGTACTGATCAGGCGGGGCCGCGAGAGCGTGCGTCTCGTCGAGATCGAGGTCTCCCGGCGCGCGCCGATCCTGCGCCGGTTTCTCGACGTCGCGCCCGGGGCGCGGGCGCACATACCCGTCGACCGCGCGGACCCACTCGTCGCGTTCGACCGGATCGCCCCGGACTACCCCGTCTTCCGCATCGACAAGGCGCCCCCGGATCAGCAGGTGTGATCCCGCCGGGCCGGTCAGTGCTCGTGCACGTAGGTGCCGGGCGCGTCCGCGAGGGTTCCCTCACCGACGACGCCGAGGTGCGGCGGCGCGATCCGCTCACCCGACCGCTCCGCGAGCCACTGCTCCCACCGCGGCCACCACGACCCCGGTTGCTCGGCGGTGGCCGCCAGCCAGGCGTCCGGATCCTGGTAGGGCTGCCCCTCCGTGTGCGTGGTGACGCGGTGGTGCCTGCGCGGACGGCCGGGCGGGCTGACGATCCCGGCGTTGTGGCCGCCGCTGGTCAGCAGGAACGTCACGTCGGTGTCGACGAGCTGGTGCAGCTTGTACACCGAACGCCACGGGGACACGTGATCGGTCTCGGTGGCCACCACGAACATCGGCGCGCGGATGTCGCTGATCGCGACGGGCCTGCCGTCGACGTGGTAGCGGCTCTGCGCGAGATCGTTGTCCAGGAACAACGCGCGCAGGTACTCCCCGTGCATCCGGTAGGGCAGCCGGGTGGCGTCGGCGTTCCAGGCCATCAGCGCCGTCATCGGCTCCGGCTCGCCGAGCAGGTACTGGCGCACGGACCGCGACCACACCAGGTCGTTCGACCGCAGCAGTTGGAACGCGCCCGCCATCTGGCCGCCGTCCAGGTAGCCCTGCTCCCACATCGTGTCCTCGAGGAAGCTGACCTGGTCCTCGTCGGTGAACAGCAGCAGCTCACCCGCCTCGGTGAAATCCGTCTGCGCGGCGAACAGGGTGACGCTCGCGAGCCGTTTGTCGCCGTCGCGGGCCATCGCGGCCGCCGCGATCGTCAGCAAGGTCCCGCCGAGGCAGTAGCCCGCCGCGTGCACCGGCCGGCCGGGCACGACCCGGCCGACCGCGTCCAGCGCGGACATCACCCCGAGCGTCCGGTAGTCGTCGAGGCCGGTCGCGCGGTCCTCGGCGTCCGGGTTGTGCCACGAGACGACGAACACCGTGTGGCCCTGCGCCACCAGGTAGCGCACCAGCGAGTCCTCGGGCGTCAGGTCGAGGATGTAGTACTTCATGATCCACGCCGGGACGATGAGCACCGGCTCGGCATATACGTTCTCGGTGGTGGGCGTGTACTGGATCAGCTCGATGAGCCGGTTGCGGTACACGACCGCGCCGGGGGTGGCGGCCACGTCCCGGCCGACGACGAAGCGTTCGACACCCTCCGGGGGCAGGCCCCGCATCGCGCGCACGGAGTCCGCCGCGAGACGGGCGGCGCCGCGCACGAGGTTGGCGCCGCCCTCGCGGAGCGTCGCGTCCTGCACCTCGGGGTTGGTCGCGAGGAAGTTCGACGGCGCCCACATGTCCAGCACCTGACGGGCCACGAAGGCCACCTGGTTCGCGTGCGCGCCGCTCACACCCTCGACGCCCACTGTGGCCTCCTGCCACCACTGCTCGCCCAGCAGGAACGCCTGCGCCAGCACGTCGAACGGCCATCGTTGCCAGGCTTCGTAGTCGAAGCGCCGGTCGCCGGGTCGGGGCCGCGCGCACGCGGGCGCCGCCTGCCCCAGGGCCCGCCGGATGCCGTACTCGGCCAGCCGGGCACCCATCTGTGCGGCGGCGACCCCCAGGCGGCTGCGGTAGGCGGGCGAGTCGGCGAGGTGCACCGCCCAGTCCAGGGCGGCCAGGCCCGCCGACACCGGCGACAGGCCGCCGGTCATCCGGCCCTGCGCCGCGTGCACGAACCGATCCAGCTCGGGGACGACAGCTTCGTGGGTCACCGTTCCACTGTCGACCATCCGGCCGCGGCGCTCCTGAGCCCAACGCCCTGGACACCGTCGAAGAAAGGCCCTTCGGCCGTGTCGGCGGGCGGCCGCCGAGCGGCAGTCTGGGGGCATGATCGAGAAGATCGAAGGCCTACCGGCAGGCGTCGACGGTGTCCGGTGCAGCGGCAAGCTCACGCGAGAGGACTACGACGCGGTCGTCGTCCCGCTGCTGGCGGAGGTGCAGCGCGAGCAGCGCAGGCTGCGCTGCCTTGTCGAGGTGGACGGCTTCGACGGCATCACCCCCGAGGCCGCCTTCGAGGATGCCCGGCTGGGGCTGCGGGCATTGGGCTCGTTCGACGGCTGCGCGGTCGTGAGCGACCTCCCGTGGGTGGGTCAGGTCCTGCGGTTCACCAGGTTCCTCATGCCCTACCCGCTGCGGATCTTCCCCACGGACCGGCGCGACGAGGCGATCGCCTGGCTGGCGGGTCTGCCCGGGGGCCCGAGCATCACCCACCGGGTGCTGGCGGAGGCGGGCGTCGTGGTCGTCGAGGTGGCCGAACCGCTCCGGGTCCAGGACGTGGACGCGCTGGCGACGGTCGTCGACGGCTGGCTCGCCGAGCACCCGACGTTGCACGGCCTCGTCCTGCACGCCCGCGCGTTCCCCGGCTGGGAGAACATCGGCGGTCTCGTGCGGCACCTGCGCTTCGTCCTCGGCCACCACCGGCACGTCGACCGGGTCGCGCTCGCGGTCGACGGCCCGTTGGCCACGGTGGCGGCGACGGTCGCCGAGCTCGTCGCCCATCCGCAGGTCCGCCGCTTCGGCCACGACGAGCTGGACGCGGCCATCGCGTGGGCGGGCACGCAGTAGCGACCGGCAGACCCGGCAGCGGGGCGGGCCGGGAGGCCGCCCCGCTGCCTTCCTCGCGCGTCAGGTGGCGGTCCTCATCGGCGGGACCGCGCGCTTGCCGACCACAGGGCCAACGCGACAACGAGGGCACCGACCAGGAGGGCCGCGCCACCGGACGCGAAGAGGCCGGTCCAGACCGCGCGCAGGCCCGGCGCGGTGGCGCCGAACGACAGGTCGGCGACGACCGGCTTCGAGCCGTCGGCGTTCATCACGACCACGGCCCAGTCACCCGCAGCAGGCGTCCATGCCAGCTCCTGCGGGCCGTTGCCCGACGTGCGCGCGACCCAGAACGGCTCCTGTCCGGGCAGCGTCGCGGGCGCCCCGCCCGCGGTGGTGGATCGGGCTGTGGTGCTCGGCTGGGTCGTGCTCGGCGGGGTGAGGGCGCTGTGCGCGACCGGGGCGAGGTACGTCTCGACGGCCGCGGCCGGGCCGATGCCCACGAACACGCCCGACGGAGCTGTCCCGGTCGCCTGGATGCGCACCTCACCGATCACGCCGGGCAGGTCCGCGTCGCCCGCGGCCTGCCGCAGCCGGAGCGGGTCGGCGACGAGCGCGTAGCCCTCGCCGGTGAAGCGCTGGGCCGGGGTGGCGATGAAGCCCGCAGCGTCGCGGCCGTGGGTGTCGGCGGCGGCCAGTGCGGTCGCGCCGCCCAGTGCACCCAGGCCGCCGAGGACGAGCACCGACCCGATGACCAGCGCCACCACCCGCCCGGCCGTCCACCGCGTCGGGGCGGGCTCGGGGGCGGTCACCGGCGAAGAAGGCTCCTCGGGTGAGGGGGCCCCGACGACCAGTGTCGCCGGGTCGGCGCCGCCGAGGTCGAGCCGGAACGGGGGGTAGGAGTCGGTCATCAGCGCGACGTAGGCCGCGACCCGCAGCACCCACCGGTCCAGTCCCAGGACCAGGTCGAACAGGCCCTTCGGGTACCGACCGGTCACCAGGAGGGCGATGACCGCGAAGAACGCCAACAGACCGATCAGCCCACTGCTCAGCCCGGCCCCGTTGCGGGTCGCGAGGTAGCCGCCGCCACCGAGCAGGAAGCCGAGCACGAAGTAGTGCGGGATCGCCAGCAGCCACCACTTCACCAGCGCAAGCCCGCGGGAGAGGTGCTCGGGATAGGCGATGTCCAGCGTCGCCGGGTAGTCCAGCTCGGCGCGCAGCGAGAAGGGCGGGTAGCGGTCCGTGCCGTACGCGCCGCTGGCGTAGTAGCCGACGCGCCACGACCAGCGCAACACGCCGAGGGTGAAGTCGAAGATCGTCCGTGGGTAGCGGCCCGCGACGAGGATCGCGACGAACGCGACCACGGTGACCACGGCGAACGCGGCCCACAGGAAGGTCAGCACGATGAGATGCGGGATGACCAGCACCCACTTGATCAGCCAGAGCCAGCGGCTGAGGTGGGCATCGAGCCGGGCGTCGACGCGGACCGGCGCACGGGTGGCAAGGGTCATGGCTTCCTCCCTGGGTTCGCGTCTTCAGGCTCGTCGGGCCGTCCGCCGCCGACCAGGGGCAGACCACCCGGCCGGGACGCGCGGGACGGCCCTGCCCGGTCGGGCCGAAGGACCCGCCCGCTCAGCCGCGCTTGCCCTCGCCGCGGCTCCAGATGGGGGCGACCTCGCGCCACTCGCGCTCCCACGCCGCGCAGTTGTGCGCCAGCATGACGCGCCGCACGATCTCCCACAGGCACGCCAGAACGGCCAGGCAGGCGCCGATGGCCACAGCGGCGGCGAGCACGCCGACCGCGAACGCGTCACGCGCGGACGTCGGCGGGGACACCGATGCCCCCGACCGGTCGATCCAGATCGGGACCGTGCTGCCCGCCCCCTGGGACTGGTGGCGCGGTCACGATGCCCCGATGCGGCGTCCCCCACCGGTCCGGCCAGGTTGCGGTCACCCCGACGGACGCGTCGACGGTGTACGCGGAGGTGATCGTCGGCGCGGTCTCGAGCAACGTTGCGACGGCGGGCGTGCGCTCCCGGGCCTCGGCCCGGCCCTGTTCGGTCAGCTGGTCGTGGACCCGGACGCCGAGCCCGCATCCGAAGAGGATCGCCAGGAGGGCCGCCGTGAACAGCAGCCACGCCGTCCCGTCCTCGATCCGGTCGGTCCAACGCCCGGTCCGGCTCGCGCGAAGAGCCATCTGTCGACCCCCCTCTTCCGTCGTCTCATCGCGAGCAAGCATCGGCGCCGCGGCCCGGCCGCCGTCAGCACCGATGGGCCCGACGTGCGGGGCCGTCCGGCCCGTCCACACCCGGCCGGAGAGCCCGCTCCCGGTGTGGTGCGCGCTCGTAG
Source organism: uncultured Actinomycetota bacterium (assembly GCA_963739465.1). Lineage (GTDB taxonomy): Bacteria > Actinomycetota > Actinomycetes > Mycobacteriales > Pseudonocardiaceae > Pseudonocardia. The sequence continues at coordinate 150,816 of CAVUAS010000011.1, read as the reverse complement.
GCTCTTCACCGACACCGCCTGCCTCGGCCGCGCGCTGACCCGATCGGAGGACCCACCGTGACCGATCCCCCCGGGGGCGAGCGCCGTCTGCGTCTGGCGGGGCTCGGCCGCGCGCCCGCGGACACCAGCCTCGTGGTGGGGCACAGCCCGCACCCGGCTTCCGACGCCGCCCTGCGGGTCGCGGTCGACCTGGCGCGCAGGCTGCGGGCGGATCTGCACGTCGTGCACGGCGTCGACCTCTTCGACTACCCGGTCGACCCGGACGCCGCCGACTGGGAGCAGCAGGCCCGCCGGAGCCTGGACGCGCAGCGCCGCCGGGTCGAGGCCGCGCTGGCCGACGCCCCACTCGGCTGGACGTACCAGGCGGCCCACGGCGACCCGGCCCGGCTCATCGCCGGCGTCGCCGAGGAGACCGACGCCCTCATGATCGTTGTCGGGTCGCACGGCGAAGGGCCGGGCGCGACCTTCGAGCGGCTCCTCGCCGGATCGGTCTCCCGGACGGTGTTGCGACGCCAGCACCGTCCGGTCCTCGTCGTTCCCGGCGGACCGCACTCCCCCCGTGCCACGTTCTGATCGCGGCGCGGGCACTCCGGCCGTTCGGCCCGGTGACGGGGTGCCAACGGCCCTCGCGCCGACGCCGTCCGCGGCAGCACGGTAGCGGTAAGGATGCGGTCTCGCCTCTACTCGGCAGGCGCGCGGAGACGACGGCGACAAGGAGGAGCGATGCACGCCAACCGTGGCGACCGGATCGTCATCGAGACCACCACGCTCGACGCGGCACGCCGCCGCGGCGAGGTGATCGAGGTGCTCGGGCAAGGCGAGCGCGAGCACTACCGCGTGCGCTGGGAGGACGGCCACGAGTCGGTGTACTTCCCCGGCCCGGACGCCCGCCTGCTGCCGGGAGGCTGACATGAGAGCACGCGACGTCATGACCAGGTCGGTGATCACCGTGCGGCCCGACACGTCGGTGCGGGCGGCCGCGGACCTGCTGTGCTCCCACGGCTTCACCGCCGCGCCGGTCGTGGACGCGAGCGGCACGCTCGTGGGGATCGCGACCGAGGCCGACCTGGTCCGCGGCCGGATCATGCCGGATGGGTGGACGGTCGAGCGGGACTCGGAACCGACGGTCGGGCAGGCGATGACCCCTGCGCCCACCGCGATGCGCCCCGAGGACGACCTGGCCGACGTCGTGACCCTGATGCTCGACGCCCGGTTGCGGTCGATCCCGATCGTCAAGGATGACAAGCTGGTCGGGATCGTGACGCGCCGCGATGTCCTGCGCGTCGTGGCGCGCCGCGAGCTGACGTCCGAGGACGTGGCCCGTCGGCGGTCCGGGCTGTAGGAGCGAGCCGACGGGTCCTCGCAGTCACCGGGGCGGGGACAGCCAACGGCCCGTCAGTCGCTGCAGCGGGATGCTGATGCAGTGCCCGGTGCGGCCGGGCACCCACGGAGCGGCGAGCCGGGCGTCGAGCGCGGACAGCCGGGCCGGATCGACGATCTCGTAGGCCTCGCCGACGCCGAGGACACTCCAGCCGGACCGCCGCTCGACGTCGACCCGGTCGGCCTGAAAGCCGACGACGACTCCGCTTGCCGCCGCGGCCAGCTTGGCGCCTTCGCCGGTGCGGAAGACGACCTCTTCATCGTCGAGGAGGTAGTTGACGGGATGCGCGGCGGGCATGGCGCCTTCGGTGTACACGACCCGCCCGACCTGGCCGGACGCCAGCAATTCCAGGCAACCCGCGCGGTCGATCTCCTTCAGATCGGCTCCGCTCGCGGTGGCCGTCTCGTGAGCAAAGGGCACACGACAGATGATCGACGAAAGACCGCGGGGCGAAAGGGCCGAAAGGCCCAGGGCGACCGGGACGCTCGCGCCTCAGACCCGCGCACGGCCGAGCGCCCGGAAGCCCGCCCCGAAAGCGACGTCGGTGACGACCAGGTCGTAGACGTGCTCCTCGAGCACCCGCCAGGGCCGGTCGAAACCACTCATGTCGCGCACGCGGTGGGCGTGCCCATGTCGAAGCCGTCGCGCCCACGGCTCCGGGAGGCGAGAGGAAGACGGCCCCGGTCGCGACGTCGACGGGCCCCGCAAAGCAGCCACGCCGAGTGGCCCGACGACGCCGTGACGATCGACCCTGCCGCCCACCGGCACCCCGCGAGGATCGTCGATCCCGTGACCGATGACCTGGCGAACGCGCCCGTCGAGGCGCACGAGACGCACACGGGTGTGGTGTTCCTCGTCGGCGACCGCGCCTACAAGATGAAGAAGGCGGTGCGCACGGAGTTCCTGGACTTCTCCACACCGGCCCGCAGGTCAGCGGCGTGCGACCGGGAGGTGGCGCTCAACCGGCGCCTGGCCCCCGACGTGTACCTCGGCATCAGCCGGGTGCTCCCACCCGGCCGGACGGACGGGACGGACCCGGACGCCGAGCCGCTGATCGTCATGCGGCGGATGCCCGCGGCGCGGAGGTTGTCGACACTAGTCGCGGGCGGGCACGACGTCGACGCGGCGCTGCGCGCCGTCGCCCACACGCTGGCGGCCTTCCACGCCCGTGCCGGACGGGACGCCGACGTCGTCATCGACGGCAGCGCCGCGGCGCTGCGGCGGCGGTGGCTCGCGAACCTCGCCGAGCTCAAGCCGTATGCGGGCGAACTGGTCGACGCCGACCTGCTCGGGGCGATCGAGACGCTGGTCCTCGACTTCATCGACGGCCGGGCGACGCTGCTGCGGGAACGGGCCGAACGGGTCGTCGACGGCCACGGCGACCTGCTCGCCGACGACGTCTTCTGCCTCGACGACGGCCCGCGGCTGCTCGACTGCCTGGACTTCGACGACCACCTCCGCCACGTCGACGGGCTCGATGACGCCGCCTTTCTCGCCATGGACCTCGAGCGGCGCGGCCACCCCGGCCTCGCGGAGCGGTTCCTCGACCGGTACGCCGAGTTCGCCGCCGACCCGGCGCCGCCCGGCCTGCGCCATCACTACATCGCCTACCGCGCGGTCGTGCGGGCCAAGGTCGCCTGCCTGCGTCACGACCAGGGCGAGCCGAACGCCGCGGCCGACGCCGCGGCCCACCTCGACCTCGCGGTACGCCATCTCCGCGACGGCGCGGTGCGCCTCGCACTCGTCGGGGGGCTGCCCGGCACCGGCAAGACGACGCTGGGCGGGGCCCTCGCCGACCGGTTCGGCGCGGTGCTGCTGTCGTCGGACCGGCTGCGCAAGGAACTCGCGGGCATCGACCCCGACATGCACGTACCCGCGGCCTTCGGCCAGGGGCTCTACGACGGTTCGCACACCGACGCGACCTACGCCGAGCTGCTGCGCCGCGCCGAGGCGCTGCTCGGTCGCGGCGAGTCCGTCGTACTCGACGCCTCCTTCACCGACGCCCGGCACCGCGGCGCGGCCGAGCATCTTGCCCACCGCACACACAGTGGGCTCGTGCGCCTGCAGTGTCTGGCGACCGCCGAGACGACCGGACGACGGATCGCGACCCGGACGCACACGGCGTCCGATGCCACCGTGCCGATCGCGGAGGCGATGGCGCGTACGTCGCATCCCTGGCCGGAGGCGGTCTATGTGCCGACGCACGGCACCGTGGCCGAGTCGCTGGAGCTCGCAGCCTCCGCGTGGAACGGCACCTCGCAGGCGCAGCGGGCGTCCGCGGGCTGATCGCCGCGACGCCGACGGCCCGCGGCCCGGTACCCGCGGACGAGGGGACGTCGGTCCCGCCCACTGGGGGTCGGGCGCCACTGACGCCGAACCCCTCCGGGCGCGACGCTATCCAGATAGTCCGGACGGGGAAGGGAGCCGTCATGAAAGAGCGTCCGATCGTCGTCGGTGTCGACGGAACTACCACCGCGCTGCGCGCCGTCGCCTGGGCGGCCGAGGAGGCACGCCTCCGGCAGCGCCCGTTGCGACTCGTGCACGCGGCCCCGTACCTGGGGACACCGGATGACACCGGCCCCGCCCGCGGGCGGGCCGACGCCGTGCTGGCGCGGGCCCGCAGCGTCGCCCATCAGATCGCCCCCGAGGTGAGCACCGACGTCGTCATCACACCGGACCCGCCGGTGTCGGTGCTGATCGACGCCACAGTGGACGCCGAGCTGCTGGTCATCGGGATGATCAGCGGATCGGGTGCCGAGATCGTGCTCGGCACCGTGGAGCTGGACGTCACGACCGGCGCGCACTGCCCGGTCGCCGTCATCCGTAGCGACCACTCCGCGCGGCCCGCGCGCACCGCGCCGGTCCTGCTCGGCATCGAGTCAGTGGACGCCGACGCCGACGCGGTCACCGTGGCCTTCGACGACGCCGAACGGCACGGCACCGCCATGATCGTCGTGCACGTTGCGGGCCGCTCCGAGCACCTCCGCGACAACGTCGCCGCCGTGCGCGAGAGCCTGGCGCCGTGGCGGTCCGCGCACCCCGACGTCGACGTCACCGTCCGGATCGGGCAAGGCAACCCGGGCATCGCGATGCTGCACGAGTCCACCGGCGCCCGGCACATCGTGCTGGGCACCCGGGGCAGGCACGCCGCGGTGCGTGCCGTGCTCGGCTCGGTGAGCCGCTTCGTGCTGCGCCACAGCCTGATCCCGGTCACCGTTGTCCCCCGGAGCCTGTCAGCCGATCGACGGGGCGCCGTCCCGGCCGCGATCGCCGGTGACCCGCACGACCGCTCCCAGCTCTGGTGATGGTCAGGATGACCGCTCCCGCCGCCCCACCGCTCGGTCGCACGGCAGGCCGTCCCGGTCAGCTCGTCGTCGACGCGTCGGTCGTCCCCGCCTGGGTGAAACTCTGGTGTGCCCGCGCCGGACGGCCCGTGGCCGCCCACCCCGGTGACGCGGTCACGGTGGCGAGCAGCACCGGCGACAGCGTGCTCATCCCGCGCGCCGAGCCCCCGGCGGCCGTCCGCCCGCGGATCGCCGTCGCGCTGGGCAGTCTGCCCGACGACACGTCGGTGTTCGTCGACGCCCTCGACGCCGCCACGCACCTGAATGGCAGGCTGCGTGTCCTGCACGGTGTGCCGCTGTCGTTCGGCGAACGGACCGTCGGCCGCGCCGAGGCACTGCGCTACGGCCGGGATCTGCTCGATCAGGCCCACAGCCTCCTCGACGGCCCCGGAGCCGACGTGGCCGTCGACATCGAACTCATGCGGGCGTGGCCCCACGAGATCGTCGGCGAGCTGCTGGACGCCGATCTGCTGATCATGGGCGGTCCACGGACGGGATCGATCGGTCGGGTCGGCCTCGTCGCCGCGTCCGCCCTCCGGCACGCGCCCTGCGCCGTGCTGCTCGCGCCACGGCCCGCGCTCCGGCCGCCGGTCCTGCCCGGCAGACCGGTCGGGGCCGGCTAGACAGCGCCTCCGTCCCGCAGACCGCGTACCCCACTTTCGAAGGAACGAGCGATGATCTCCACCTCGCAGCTCGCCGAAGCCGTGAAGCACGCCCTGCGGGCCCCCTCGGTGCACAACACGCAGCCGTGGCGTTGGCGCATCGACGCCGACAACGGCACGGTCGAGCTGTACGCCGACCTCAACCGCCACCTGTCCGCGACCGACCCGCAGCGCCGCGACCTGGTCATCAGCTGCGGCGCCGCGCTGCATCACCTCGTGGTGGCGCTCGCGCACGTCGGGCTGCGGGCGACGGTGCGCCGCCTGCCCGATCCGGAGGATTCGACCCATCTGGCCACGGTCGAGATCGACCGAGGCGGCGGCGAAACGGTGGACCCGAGCTCCGACGCCGTGGCCGACCTGTTCCCGGCCATCCACCGGCGCCACACCGATCGACGCCGCCTCAGCCACCGACCGGTCCCGGCCGGGCTGATCGGCGGCCTCGTCGCCGCCGCCGCGCGGAACGACGTCCTGCTCGTGCCGGTCGATCGGCCGCACGAACGGTTCACCGCCGTGCTGGCCGACGCGGCCGCCCGGCAGCGGTGGACCCCCGGCTACCCGGCCGAGCTGCAGATCTGGACGCGGCGCCACGGCGGCGCCCACGACGGGATCCCGTCGACGGCGATCGCCGATGCGCCGTCGGGCCTGACCGGACCGTCCGGGCTGCGGCGTTTCCCGCACGCCCGGCTGAGCCAGCCGCTGCCCCACGCGGGCCACGGCCTCCCCGACGACGCCGCCGAGTTCCTCGTACTGGCGACGACGGACGACGCGCCTGCCGACCGCCTGCGGGCGGGCGAGGCCCTCAGCGCCGTGCTGCTGGCCGCCACCCGCGCGGAGCTCGCCACCACCCCCCTCAGCCAGGCTACGGAGATCGCGGCCACCCGCGACATGCTCCGCCGTGTCGTGGGCATCCCGGAGCACCCCCAGCTCGTGCTCCGGATCGGCTGGCCCGCTACGAACGCGGCCGAGTTGGCCGACACGCCACGCCGGGCCCTCGACTCCGTCCTCGTCCACGCGCCGATGAAGCAGGACCGATCGTGACTATCGACCAGCTCCGAACGACGAGGAGCGACCTTCCGACCGACACTCCCGCCGCCACCCACGCCCAACTCGAACGGGTCCGCCGGGTGCTCTGCGACGCGGCGCTCGCGGCGGGCCACGACCCCGGCCGCGTCGACGCCGACGTCGACGCCGCACTCGATGCCGCACTGGCAGGCCTCGCCGACGCCCGTGTCCACGCCTACCTGGGCATCCTGGCCGAGCGGGCGGCCCGCCAGACGCTCGGACTGCGGTCGCACCGGCCGTCCGGTCGCCGACCCGGGTACGACGCGACGGGAGCACGGCGATGACGATCTCGGTGTTCCTCGTGGACGACCACGACGTCGTCCGGCGCGGCCTCGCGGGCCTGGTGGCCGTCGAGGACGACATGGCGGTCATCGGTGAGGCGGCCACGGCCGCGCAGGCGTTGGCCCGGGTCCCCGCGTTGCGCCCGGACGTGGCCGTGCTGGACGTTCGCCTGCCCGACGGCGACGGGGTCAGCGTGTGCAGGCAGCTTCGCGCGTTGATCACGTCGCCGCCCGCCTGCCTCCTGCTCACGTCGCACGCGGACGACGAGGCGCTCTTCGGCGCGCTCATGGCCGGGGCGGCAGGCTACGTGCTCAAACAGATCAACGGCCTCGATCTCGTCGGGGCGATCCGCACCGCCGCGGAGGGCGGCTCCGTGCTGCCCCCGACGGCCGCCGCCGTGATCCGGGAGCGGATGCACGGTGCCGGGGTGCCCGACGATCCCCGTTTCGCCATCCTGGGCTTCCAGGAGCGGCGGATGCTCGCCCTCATCGCCGACGGCTTGACCAACCGGCAGATCGGCGAGCAGATGCACCTGGCCGAGCGGACCGTGCAGAACACCATCTCCGCGCTGCTGCACAAGCTCGGCGTCACCCGTCGCACCGAGGCCGCCGTCTTCGCCTCCTAGCGCCGCCGGGCGGTGCGACGACCTGACCCGCGCGGCGAGGTCGTTCGGCCCACCCACCGATGCCGTCGGCCCCTGGGGGCCCGGTCGCGATCCGGCGAAGCTGGAATCGGCACGATCCGACGAACGCCCGGAGAGAATCATGCAAAGCACGGACCCGCGACCGATCGTCGTGGCGGTCGACTCCTCGGACTCCGCGCGGGACGCGGCGGCCTGGGCCGCCGACCTCGCCGCCGACTGGTCGGCGCCGCTGCACCTCGTCAACGTCGTCCCCGGCGACCCGCAGGACCTTCCGCTCGACCCGCTGCCGAGCTGGCTGGCCGAGCTGGTCGACGCCGCCGAACGCACGGGGGTGCGTCCCTGCAGCGCGGAGGCGCAGCCCGGAGACCCGGTCACCACCATCACCGGACGTGGCGTCGGCGCCCGGATGGTGGTGTTGGGCAGCTACGGCGCGGGCGCGTTCGCGGGCATGCTGGCGGGCACGACCGCCCGCGACGTCGTCGAGCACGTGGCGTGCCCGGTCGCCGTCGTCCGCGGATCGGCGCCCCGGATCGCCCCGCCCCGCAACGGGCCCGTCGTCGTCGGTGCTGACGACTCCGCCGCGGGCGCGGCCGCGCTGATGTTCGGCGCCGACGTGGCGGCCGCGCTGGGCTCTCGCCTGATCGCCGTGCGGTGCTGGTCGGACGTCTACGCCACCCCCGGCGGCGCCGCGCACCGCAGCCACCGCACGCCCGAAGAGCTGGCCGCCGCGGCCACTGCGACACTGGACGATGAACTCCGGCCGGTCATCGAGCGGCACCCGACCCTGGCCGTCGAGCGGAAGCTGGTCGACGACACCCCGCTGCGGGCGCTGACGGCGCACGCGGTAAGCGCGCGTGTGCTGGTCGTCGGCACCCGCGGTCGCACCGCGCAGAGCGGCATCCTGATGGGCTCCACCAGCCAGGCGCTCGTCGAGTTCGCGACCTGCCCGGTGGTCGTCGTGCACCCTCGGCACCAGGCGGGCGCATCCGCCGCGGGCGTCGCGGAGACAGCGGTGCGGTCGTGAACCCGCTCGCGCCCGTTGCCGCGGTCCTCTGCCTGCTGGTCGCGCTCGTGGTGATGCTCTGGACCGTGCTGGTGGTCGGCGTGCAGACCGGGGTCTGCGCGCTGGCCCACGCGGTCGGCGAGGCGGTCGGCGCGGTCCGCAGGAAGGTCGGGTAGCAGGCGCCGTGCCTCCCCGCGCGCCGCGGCTGTCCCATCTGGACAACCTGCGCACGGTGCTCGTCGCGTGGGTCATCGGTGGGCACGCGCTGCTCGGCTACTCGGCGGTGGGCGGATGGCCCTACGACGAGGTCCGCGAGGTGACGTTCCGGCCCGCCACGGAGCTTGCCCTCGTCGCGGTCCTGGGGCCGTCCGGCCTCTTCATCATCGGGCTCTTTTTCTTCATCGCCGGTCTGTTCGTGGAGCGCGCCGTGGCCCATCGGGGTCCGGGCCGGTACGCCCTCGACCGGATGCTGCGACTCGGCGTGCCGTGGCTGGTGTCGGCGCTGTTGGTCTGGCCCGCGTCGGTGTGGCTGGCCCAGACGGCGGCGGGCCGGACGGTGTCGTTCTGGTGGGTGCTCGGTCACCGGCGACCGCTGCTGGACTCCGGCTCGCTGTGGTTCGCGCTGGTGCTGCTGCTGTATTCGCTCACGTTCGCCGGATGGCTGGCGCTCCGCGCGCGCCCGGCCCCGCCCGCCCGCGCCGACCGGCCGCTCACCGGGCGCTCCGTCGCCCTCGCCGTGGGCGGGGTCGCGGTCACCTCGTTCCTCGTCCGGCTCTGGTTCCCGGCGCGCAGCGGCCAGATCGCCGACCTGCACCTCTGGCAGTGGCCGCAATGCGTCGGCATGTTCGTGTTGGGCATCGTTGCGGCGCGCCACGGCTGGCATCGACATGTCCCGGACACGGTGTACCGGGTGTGTGGGGCGGTCACGCTGGTCACGCTCGTCGGGCTGCCCCCGCTGGCCCTGGCCAGTGGGCTGCACGACGTGGCGACGCAGGCGGGCCCCTATCTCGGGGGATGGCACTGGCAGGCGCTCGCGACGGCGGCCGTCGAGGCCATCCTGGTGGTCGCCGGTTCGGTGTGGCTGGTCGGCCTCGCCGAGCGAAGGCTCGGCCACAGCGGCGAGCGCCTGACGAGATGGTCCCGTGGCGCGCTCTGGGCGTTCATCATCCAGGGTCCGGTCCTGATGGCCGCCGCCTCGGCGATCCGGTTCCTCGACGTCCCCGCCGAGGTCAAGGCGCCGGCGCTGGCCGCGGTGACGATCATGGTCTGCTTCTGGGTGGGGTGCCGCTGCACCCGCAAGGACGGCTCGGCCCGGCGGCCCGTCACCACGACCGGGACGCCCGGCGAGGAGCGCCGATGAGCCGCTCCGGTGCGTGCGCGACGGAGGCCGCGCCCGCCGCCCACTACGTCGACTTCGGTGGCACCGACGCACCCGCGCTCGTGCTCGTCCACGGGTTGGGCGGATCGCACCTGAACTGGGATCTCCTGGCCCCTCGCCTGACGGCGCACGCCCGCGTGTTGGCGCTCGACCTGCCCGGGTTCGGGCTGAGCCCGCCGTCGGGGCGTCCGTCGACGGTCCGCGGCAACGTCGCCGTACTGGCCCGCTTCGTCCGCGACCACGGCGACCCGCCCGTCGTGCTCGTCGGCAACTCCATGGGCGGCCTGATCTCGGTGCTGCTCGCGGCGCGCATGCCGCATCTCGTGCGGGGCCTCGTGCTGGTCGATCCCGCGTTGCCCGCACCCACCCGCGTCCTGCGCTCACCCGACGCCGCCGCGACCCTGGCCGCGTACGCCCTCCCCGGGGTCGGCGAACGGCTGCGCCGCGACCTGCGCCGCCGCATCGGCGCCCGCGCGACGCTGGACGCGACGCTGCAGCTGTGCGGGGTCGACCCCGCATCGCTTCCCGACGACCTGCTCCTCCGGTCGGTGGCGCTCGTTGAGCGCCAGTCGGACGTCGCGGGCATGGACCGGGCGTACCTCTCGGCGGCCCGGTCGCTGGCCTGGGCCCTCGTCCGCAGGCGGGCGTACGCCGCCGCGATGGCGTCGATCACCGTGCCGGTGCTGCTCGTGCACGGCGAGCGGGACCGCCTCGTCCCGGTCGAGGCGGCGCGTGCGCTCGCCGCCCGGCATCCCCGATGGCGCTACGTCGAGCTGGCGGGGGTCGGCCACCTGCCCCAGCTCCAGGTCCCCGACGAGCTGGCCGGGCACCTCCGCGGCTGGCTCGACGATCTCCCGACGGCCGCCGGGAGCCTCGACGACCAGGACCCATGACCCCCCACGTCAGGGTCCGACGATGCCGGCGGCCCACCTGCCTCGGGCGCGATCGTGAGGGAAGACATCCAGCGACCGTCAGGAGTGTGCCTGCCATGATCGTCGACACGGTCGACCGCCAGACCATCCGCGCCGCCGTCGAGCTCGGCAGCCACGCGCCCTCGGTGCACAACAGCCAGCCCTGGCGGTGGCGATTGGACCGCCACAGCCTGCTCCTGCAGGCGGATCTGCGGCGGTGGCTGCCCGCCACCGACGGGGACGGCCGCGACCTGGTGGTCAGCTGTGGCGCCACCCTGCACCACACCCGTGTCGCGCTTGCCGCGGCGGGCGTGCATACCGTCGTGCACCGCATTCCCGACCCCGAACGGCCCGACGACCTCGCCGCCCTCGAGCTGTCGCTGCGCAGCCCCGTCGACGCGGACGTCCAGCTCGCCGCCGCGATCCTGCGGCGCCGCACCGACCGGCGTCGCTACTCCACATGGGACGTCCCGGAGTCCATGCGCGCCGCGCTCGTGCAACGCGCCGCCGAGCAGGGGGCGCTGCTCCAGATGGTCACCGGCAGCGCCAGCCACCTTCTGGAGGCGACACTGCGCGACGCGGCGATCGCCCAGGACGACACGCCCGCCTATCAGACCGAGACCGCCGTCTGGTCCGGTGTGGAGTCGGGCGACGACGGCATCCCCGCCGCGAACCTCCTGGCCGCCACTCCCGACCCGGCGCACGGGCGCCGCTTCACCCCCGGCCGCCTCCTGGAGGAGCCCTCCGCCGAACCCGACGGCGCGGTGTACGCGGTGATCGGCACGGCGTCGGACGACACCCTCTCGCAGCTGCGCGCGGGCGAGGCCATGAGCGCGGTGATCCTGCACGCCACCCTCCTGGGCCTGGCGTCCTGCCCGCTCAGCCAGGTGCTGGAGGTGGGCGACACCCGCCGGGCACTGCGTGACGACGTCCTCGACGGCGCGATGTCGCCCCAGCTCGTGCTGCGGCTGGGCTTCGCGCCGTCCGCCCCGCTGCCCGCCACGCCCCGCAGGCCGATCGGCGAGATCATCTACACCGAGACCGACTGACCCGGAGCAGGCGAGCGCCCCCGGCGGCACCCGCCGGGGGCGCTTGCTGCCCAAGTCAGTGGAGTAGGTCGCGCACCGGGATCGTCTCGGGCCGGTCCGCGACCTGCCAGGTGAGCCGGTCGACGACGTCCACGACGCCCTCGACCCGGCGGACCATCTCCACCGCCACCTCGGCGTCGCCGTGCGTGTCCAGCTCGCCGGTCAGGGTGACCACGCCGTCGGCCACGTCGACCGTCACCCGTTCCGGGGCGGCCATCAGCGTCGCACCCAGCACGTCGGCGACCACCTCGGACCGGATCTCGGCGTCCGGTCGGAGGAAGACCGTCAGCAGGTCGGAACGTCCCAGCACGCCGACGACCCGAGCGTTGAGAAGGACCGGCAGCCAGCTCACCCCGCGTTCGCGCATCAGCCGGGCCGCGGCGGCAACCGTCGCATCCGGGCCGATGGTGATGGGCGCGGCGCTCATCAGCTCCCCCGCCATGCGGGCTCTGGGGTGCGGCGCGGGCACTCCGCGATGGACGTGCCGGGGGCGCCACCACCGCTGTCCGGGCTGCTCGGTGGCCGCGACGACGGGGAGCAGGTCCGCCTCGGAGATCACCCCGAGGAGCGCGCCGTCGGCGTCGAGGACCGGAACGGCCCGGACGGCCGCCGTGTACAGCGTCGAGGCGACGTCCGTGATCGGTGTCGACGCCGACACCGACGCCACGGTCGTCGTCATGACGTCGGCCACCGTGGTCCGCCGCCTGCGCACCTCACTCATCCGACCCACCTCTTCCGGCCACGGGCGCTGTGATTCCGTCCAGAATGGCCCTGCCGGCGTGATCAGGACAGACGACGGATGTCCTCGGTGGCCGGGACGGTCCGCCAATGCGGCGGGACCTTCGGCCCTTCACGCCCGCGGACCGGCGGGTGAAACGCCACACCGCCGCCGGGAACCGGGCCCGGCGGCGGTGTGCGCGGGTCTGCTAGGCCCAGTCCGGGGGGATGCGCAGCTCGATCTTCGCGCCCGCGAGCGCGGCGTCGGGATCGCTCACCCGCGCACCGTCGGCGTACACGTGGCCCTTCGCCAGATGCATGCGGGCCCGCTCCTCGGTGATGCCTGCGTTGCGCAGCCAGCCCAGGATGGTCATGCCCTCCAAGGTCGTCGTCATGCTTGTCACGCTCTTTTCTGCGGCTCCGATTAGGGACGATGTCTATCTGGCCCTGGCCGGGCGTTCCGGCATAGAGACCTTGGACCCGTCGGCGACGTCCGACCGCCCTGCTCGCTCAACGGCCGAGCGCGCGGCGGCCCGCCAGCGTGAGCGCGGCAGGTCCGCGCCCGCGCCCGGTCGTCATGAGGGCGGTCAGCAGGCCCGCCGTGACCAGGTCGTGGGCCCGCGCCTGGTCGCAGTACCAGCGTCCGTCGACCCGGATCTCCGGCGCCGCGCCATCGATGAGGTCACACCGACCGGCCTCGACCGCGCGCAGGAGCGCCCGGTCGCGGGCCGTCAGCGACGCGGGGGCGCCGATGTCGACCGAAGCGAAGGAAACACTGCGTCCGCTCGCCGCGATGCCGTACGTGCTGCTGGTCATGAGCTCGGTGTCCATCGTCCTGGCCGCTCCCGGTGCCGTCCTCCGATCGTTCTGGGAGCAGCCTGCCGGTCGTGGTGTGACCTCAACCACGGCCGGGGTGCTCTTTGCCGCCGTCGAACTCCTCCTGGGAAAGGGGCCGAGGTGCCTCCCCGGGAGTCCCGCGCCTGCCCGGCGGACGGCCCCCGGCGCCGGGTCGTTCGACCCACCACCGCGACGGGGCCACGCCCGGCGTGCGGATCGACCGCGCCGTTGTGCCCTCTCCGGTCGGGTCGCACGGACCCGGGTGCGGGGCCGTGCGCACCTGCCGACCAGGCCCGCGGTGGCCGCACGCTGCTGGGGTGGACGGCGCGATCGACGCACAGGGGCTCGTGGTCGAGCTCGGGCGTCGCGAGATCCTGCACGGGCTGACCTTCACGGTGCCTCGTGGACAGGTGACCGGTCTGCTCGGACCCAGCGGATGCGGCAAGACGACGCTCATGCGCTGCGTGGTCGGCGTTGCCCGGGTCACGCAGGGTGACCTGCGCGTGCTGGGCCTGCCCGCGGGCGCGCCCGCGCTGCGCAGGCGCGTCGGCTACGTGACCCAGGCCGCGTCGGTCTACACCGACCTGACCGCACGGCAGAACGTGCGCTACTTCGCCGCGCTGTACGGAGTCCCGGCCGCCGCCGCCGACGCCGCGCTGGCCGAGGTAGCGCTCGATGGGCTGGCCCGGCAGACCGTGGGCACGCTCTCCGGCGGCGAGCGGGCCAGGGTCTCGCTGGCCTGTGCGCTGCTGGCCCGGCCCGAGGTGCTGATCCTCGACGAACCGACCGTCGGGCTCGACCCCGTCCTCCGCCGCGATCTCTGGGGCCGCTTTCACACGCTCGCCGCCACCGGCACGACGCTGTTCGTCTCCAGCCACGTGATGGACGAGGCCGAGCGCTGCGACCGCCTGCTGCTCATGCGGGACGGGCACATCGTCGCCGACGACTCGCCGACCGCGCTGCGGAAGGCGACCGGCGCGGACGATGTCGAGGAGGCGTTCCTCCGGCTCGTCCGGATACCGGCGTCGCCATGACGCTGCGGATCATCGGGGCGACCGCGCGGCGGGTGCTCCTCCAACTGCGCAGCGACCGGCGCACGGTCGCGCTGATCGTGCTGGTGCCTGCGCTGCTGCTCATCCTGACCCACCAGATGATCGATTCGCGGCCGACGTTCAACCGGCTCGCCCTCTCGCTGCTCGGGGTCTTCCCGTTCACCACGATGTTCCTGGTCACGAGCGTCGCGATGCTCCGCGAGCGGACCAGCGGCACGCTGGAGCGGCTCCTGACCACCCCCATGGCGAAGCTCGACCTGCTGCTCGGGTACGGCATCGCGTTCGCCGTCGCCGCCACCGTCCAGGCGGGCGTCACGTGCCTCGTGGCGTACGGGGCGCTGGGCCTCTACACACCGGGCAACCCGGCGCTGGTGATCGGCATCGCCGTCGTGGACGCCGTCATGGGCATGGCCATCGGCCTGCTCGCCAGCGCCTTCGCGACCAGCGAGTTCCAGGCCGTGCAGTTCATGCCCGCGGTGGTCATGCCGCAGATCCTCCTCGGCGGGCTCTTCGTGCCGCGCAGTCAGATGGCCGACTGGCTCGATCACACCAGCGACGCGCTTCCCCTGACCTATGCCATGGACGCGCTGTCCGAAGTGGGCTCCACGTCGCTGGTCACCGACACGCTCGTCCGCGACGTCGCGGTCGTGGCCTGCACGGCACTGGTCGCGCTGGCGTTGGCCGCGGCCACGTTGCGCAGGCGCGCCGGACGGCTCCCAAGCCGGACGCGTCATCTGCTGGTGCTGATCCCGCTCGCCGTGACCGTGGCCGCGGGCGTCGCCACCGTTGTCACCGTCGGCGACGCCCGCGCCTACGTCTCGACCGACGACGCCCGCGTCGACGGTGACGCCCTGCCGATCATGGCCCCGGCCTCCGGGAAGCTCATGGGCTGGGTCGCCGCGGAAGGAAGCGTCGTGCGTGAGGGTGAGCCGCTCGGGTACATCGAGATGCCCGGCGCGTTCGCCCGCGCGCGGATGGTCGTGCGCGCTCCCGCCGACGGCACGATCGTCGTCGCCGACGCGACGGCGGGCGACTACGTCGCAACCGGGAAGGCGTTGGCCGTCGCCACCGACCTGACGCGCGTGCGCGTCACGGCGCTGATCGACGAGACCGTCGCCGACGAGGTGAGCGTCGGCCAGCACGTCGACATCAGCGTCGACGCCTTCCCCGACCGGCCGCTCACCGGGGTCGTCACCGACATCCGGCGCAGCACCGCCGACGCCACCGGGCCGCTGCCCGCGTCGTCGGCGACGGGCGAGTTCCAGAAGATCACCCAGGTCGTGCCGGTGCGCGTGAAGATCCTCGACGGCGACGGACTGCCGCTGGTGCCCGGCATGAGCGCGGACGTGCGGATCCACCGGGACTGAGCACTCACCGAGAACCCCTCGACCTAGGTGGGGCTGCGACGGCGCCCGCAGATGTGTCCGTCGCGGCCGACCGCGCCGTCACGGCCGCGGCAAGCGCCAGCAGCGCCCGCCACCGCGGCCGCGATCCGCACCCGTTGAGCAGGACCGGGCCGGTGACCGCCGGGCCGGTGACCGCCACCGCGACCGAGCCGAGGACGGCGACCCCGACCACGCCGCCCACCTCCCGGACGGCGTCGTTCAGCGCGCTGCCCAGCCTGGTGCGCGCGCCCAGGGCACCCAGCAGCAGCTCGGTCAGCGGAGCCTGGGCGAGCCCGATGCCGACGCCCACCGTGGCCAGGCCTGCGGCGAGCGACCATGCCGACGTCGCAGGCGCCAGGCCCAACGCGGCCATCGCGTGGACCGCGGCCGCCATGAGCAGGCCGTAGGTGACGAGCAGGCGACGGTGCCGCATCGGAACCGCCCCCGCCGCCAACGAGGCCAGGACCAGCGCGAATGCGTACGCCAAGACGTACAGGCCCGTGCCGAACGGATCGATGCCCCGCACGACCTGCAGATACTGGGGCAGCAGGAAGGCGATGCCGAAGATCGCACCGAACATCGCGGACAGCGCGCCGATCGACGCCTGCAGCGCGGGGCCCGGAACAAGCCGAGCGGCAGCACCGGATCGCCGCGCCGCTGGTGGCGGGCGTAGCCCGCGGCGCACAGCAGCGCGACACCGCCTGCGGGCAGGACCAGCGCGGCATGCCGCGGCGCCTCGGTGACCGCGCCGAGCATCACCCCGGCGAGCAGGACACCGCCCCACACGTCGAGCGGCGCCACCGGGGAGACCGGACGCGCCGTCTGCGGCAGCGCCACCGCCGCGCCGAGCGCGAGTGGCGCGTTCAGCCAGAACAAGCTGGGCCACGTTGCCACCACGAGCAGCGCCCCGCCGACCACCGGCCCGACCGCGACACCCAACGCCACCACACCCGTCCAGCAGGCCACCGCCCGCGCCCGGTCGTCCGGGACGGTCCCGACCACCGCCGCCAGGGTCGCGGGCATGACCAGCGCCGCGGCCAGGCCGGTGACGATCCGGGCCGCCACCAGCACGGCCGCCGACGGCGCCAAGGCCGCGACGACCGAGCCCGCCGCGAACCCGAGCAGGCCTGCCCGCATCGTCGCCCCGGGGCCGAACCGGTCGGCGATCGCGCCGCCGAGCAGGAGCAGCGCGGCGAACGCGAGCACGTAGGACTCGACGACCCATCGCAGGGTCGTCTCGTCGACCGCGAAGGCGTGCGCGAGCGTCGGCAGCGCGACGTTGACCTTCGTGTTGTCGACGACGACGGTGAAGACGGCCAGGAGGGACGCGGCGGCAGTCCGGTGGGTGCCTCTCATGTCTCCACGGTCGTGGCGGCGGCGCGGCCGCCACCAGTCGCAGAATCGGACTGGTCGGCGAGCCGGGCGATGGTGTCGTGCCACGGCGTCGCGTGGCCGAACCAGCCGGGGAACTCCGTCGCGATCGAACGCGGGCCCGCGATCGTGATCGTGCCGGTGGCGAGCGCCTCGGCGAACCGACGCCGCCCGATGAACCACCGCTGCAGCTCGGCGGTGTCGCCGGTGACCACCACGTCGACGGGATGGCCCGGATCGAGGCTGCAGGCGGTGGAACCCGCGACGTCCGGCAGCAACCACTGCCGGGAGTCGGGTCGCCGACAGCGCAGCTCGACGACCGTGCGGTTCGGCGGGCGTCGCGCCCCACCAGCAGCACCCGCATCTCCGCCTGGACGGACGCGGCTTGGCGGACCAGCGCGGCAACGTTCACCGCAGGCGACGATGGCCCGATCCACGCAGCCGCCGCCTCAACCCCCTACCGCAGCGGCGGTTCGTCCGGGACCCGCTCTCGACCGCCCCGCTGATCAGCAGTCTTGCGCGGGCGACCCGCCGCTCCGCAGAGCGCGTGCCGCACATCGGCAGCGACGAGGTCCACCAGCCGGAAGTCACCGTCGGCCACCGCATCCAGGACAACGCCTCGACCCGCGCACCAACATGCCGCCACACGAGGTAGCCAACCTCGGCGACGACAGTTCCGGGCACGTCGACCAGGACCTCGAACACGTGACCACGGAGATGCTCGCCCACGAGAGACGGCGCCTGGAAGCGGACCGGGGCGCCTGCGAACGGGCGGGCAGTCGAGTCCACCGTGGAACGCGCACGGTCGACGACCGTGGCACAGCGTATTTCGATCCTCTTTCCGCCCCTCTTGCTCGGGGAACGTTGGCAAGGGCTGTTCTCCGCAGGCCCGGAGAGCAATTCCAGTGAGGACGTGTCGCCATGGCGTTGTCGCCGATCCTGGATGTCTCGGTGGTCGCGGGCCCGCTGCCGATCGCCATCTCGGCCGTCGGCGCGGTCGCGGGCGTAGGGCTGCTGGTGGGCCGCTCCCGGGCCTGGTGGCTGCGTGACGTGCCGCTGGTCGTCGTCACCGGCGTGGTCATCTCCGCGGCCGTCGGTCTGGCCGTCGCCGTGTTCCGCCCGTTCCCCGACCTCCTGCCCACCCGCGTCCTCGCGTGGGTCGCGGTGCTGGCCGTCGCGGTCGGGCTCGGGTGGGCGCGGCGCCGCGACGGCTGGGTGCGCATCGTACTGGCCGTCGTGGCGGTGGTGGCCGTGTTCGGGACGTGCGCGATGAAGGTCAACGCCTACTACGGATACCGGCCCACGATCGGCGCCGCGCTCGAGTTGCCTGCCGCCAACCAGGTCGACTTGGCACAGCTGCCCGCTCGGCCGCCGGTGTTGACCGCCCGCCCACGGCAGCCGTTGGCCCGCTCCTGGCACGTGCCGCCGGGTATGCCCCGCACCGGGCAGATCTCCAGGGTGACGATCCCGGGCACGCGTTCGCACTTCCCGGCCCGGCCCGCCTGGCTGTATCTCCCGCCCGCTTATCTGGGCTCGTTGCGGGCGCGGCTGCCGGTGCTGGTGCTGATCCCGGGCCAGCCGGGGGGTCCAGAGGACTGGCTGCTGGCCGGGCGGCTGGCGGCGGTGATGGACGCGTTCGCCGCCGCGCACGACGGTCTCGCCCCGGTTGTGGTCGTGCCGGACGTCACCGGGTCGAGCCTGGGCAACACGCTGTGCGTGGACTCCCGGCTCGGGGCGGCCGAGACCTATGTGGCCGACGACGTCCCGGGCTGGGTCGGCGCGCATCTGGAGGTCGACACCACCCATCTGGCCATCGGCGGGTTCTCGTTCGGCGGCACGTGCGCGCTGCAGCTGGCCTTGCGCAGACCGGACGTCTATCGGACGTTCCTGGACGTCTCGGGCCAGAGGCAGCCCACGCTGGGCGACATGCCCCGCACGGTCGCGGCTGCGTTCGCAGGCGACACCGCCGCGTACCAGCGGGTCGACCCGCTGGCCGAACTCCGTGCCCGCACCTACCCGGGCACCGCGGGCCTGTTCGTCGTCGGCCGCGACGACGGCGTCTACCGGCCGCAGGCCGAGCAGGTCGCCGCGGCGGCGAAGGCCGCGGGGGTGGCCGTCACCCTGCTGGAGGTGCCTGGCGAGCACTCGTGGGCCATCGCCACCCACTCGCTCGCGGCCGGGCTGCCGTGGATTTCCGGGCGGACCGGGATCCTCGACCCGGTGCCCCCGCCGACTGCCGACGCCGTGCCGGTCGCAGAGCCTGCGGCGCCGGTCACGTCAGCACCGCCCGTGCCAGTCGGGTGAGAGCGCGCGGCGTCAGCTCGGGCAGATAGGCGCGGGCCAGCGCGTTGCCGATGGCGGGAAGCGCGACCGGATCCGCGTAGGCGAGGTACAGCGGCCGGTACAGCGGCTGGAACTTGGCCTTGAACGCCAGCAGCGAGCCGAAGCCGTAGACCGGCTCAAGCCTGCGGGCCAGCCTGTCCAGGAGGCGCTGCAGGCCGTCGCCGTCGGTGACGGTCCTGGCCAGGGGCGCCCCGGAAAGCGACAGCAGCGCGGCCCCGTCGGCCCGGACGTCGAGCGCGGCCGTCGCGATGAGGAACTCCATGATCCCGGGCGGGGCATCCGGGCGGCGACGCATGAGATCCAGCGTCCAGCCGACGGTCACGCCGTCGGCCCGAACCGGAAGCCAACTCGTCACGGCCAGCACCCGCTCCTGCGCGTCGACGGCGAGCAGGAGCCGCACCTGCGGGTCGTCCACCTCCTCGAGGCCGCCGAGGGTGAACCCCATCTCCGGAAGCCCCTTGCCCGCCGACCACTCCGCGGACAGATCGCGCACCTGATCACGCACGGCGGCGGGCGCGGCCGGGTAGGCGGTCCAGCGCGCCGTGATGCCCGCGCGGCGGGCCCGGTTCACCGCGGTGCGAACGTCCTGCCAGCGCCGTCCGGTGAACGAGAGGTCGGCCAACGGCAGCAGTGTCTCCTCGGCCACCTGGACGCTGGACCAGCCGGTAGCGCGGACGAGGGCCGCGACCTCGTCCACCACGCCGTACAACGCAGGCGTCCAGCCCTGCTCCCGGCAGTGCGCCACGAAGCCCCGCACGGCGTCCGCGGCGGCGGCTTCGTCGCCGACCGGACCGCCCACGGTCAGCGCCACCCCGCCGACCACCCGGTAGGCGAGCCCGGCCGCGCCGTCCGGGGTGAACCAGGCGGCGTTGCCCTTCCACGTGGCCATCCAGGACAGGGTCGACCCGCCGCGGCGGGTCAGCTCCCGCAGCCGCTCACGGTCGCCCGCGGCAGGGCGGTCGGCAAAGATCGTCCGCAGCGCGGCCACGCAGCACATGGCCCAGAACACCGGACCCGTCCACTCGAACAGCCACCGCGCGGGCGCCGACACCGGCAGGAACGCGGGCGCGAGCCGCCCCAGGTAGACCGGCGGGAGCAGGCGGATGGGCAGCTCGACCAGCAGCGCGGCCAGATCGGGCAGCGGCGTGAACTCCCGCCGTAGTGCCGCCCCGCTCACCACGAACACCACTGCCACAGCAACGAAGGCCAGGGCCACCGCCCGCGCGGCGGCGGCGAGCACCCCGGGCGGCGCCTGCTGACGGAACCGCCGCCGGGTCGCGACGAGCACGGCTGCGACCCCGAGCGGCTGCAACGCAGGCAGCGCCAACACCAGCCAGGCGTGCACATGCACGCCCGATCCGAGCAACATGAGCTCGGCGGTCGACCGCCACACCTTGTTCCCGGCCAGCACCAGGCCCGCGAGCCCGAGCACAACGTTCAACGCGAGCGCCGCTGCCCACGCGACCCGTCGGCCCCGCCACAGGCCAACCGCGCTGACCAGCAACAACACAACGGGCATCACCGACATCACGGCCGAGCCCCCGCCGCCAAACCGCATCCGGGTCTGCGCCGCGACACACGCGCCTGCCGGATCCCCACACACCTGCTGCACTGTCGCGGCGTCAGGGACCGGCGAGGTGAACACATAGCGCAGCACAGCCAGCGGCCCGACCCGCGTCTCCGCCAACGCCGCCACGAGCGGGCCGATGGCCGACACGGCCACCAGCAGCGCCACCAGCACGCGCGTCTCCGAACGAGACGACGGCCGCGGCGCGGCGTCACGATGCCGTCCGAGCATGACCATGCCCGCCACCAGCCCCAGCAGGCCGGTGCCGAGCCGCAGCACGTCGCCGAGCATCCCGGAGTAGAGCGCCATCATCGCCAACCCGGACAGGAGCAGCAGCCGCGTCCGCCGCCGCCAGAGCGGGCCGAAGCCCGCGGAGGACAGCAGCACGACCCCGACCACGGCGGCGCTCGGGCCGAGCATCACGGTGTGGTTCAACTGGGTGACCCATCGGGTCCCGCCCGGCGAGAGTCCCACGAGCGCGATGCCGCCGAGCACCCCGACCACCTGGAGGGCGAGCGCCGCCGCCACTGTGCGCGCCGCGCCCAGACGCCGCTCGGCGAACGCAGCAGCGCCAGCGTGGCGAGGCTGGTGGCGAGGTAGCCGAGCAGCTGCGCGCACCACGGAAGCGACGTCAGCACCGTCCACCAACGGCCGTCGCGCACCGGGTCCACACCGGAGCCGACCACCGTACGCAGGGCCGGGGGCGGCCCGGCCGTCAGGCTTCCCGTCGCGGCCCCCACCAACCACAAGAAGGCCACCAGCGCGACGGTGACCGGTGCGTTGCGGACCGCGGCCCCAGCACGGGCCGCCAAGGTTGCGGGCATTGTCCTCATCGTCTTTGTCCAGAGGATCTGAGTCGTCGACGCAAGGAGGGCGCTACGGAGACCATCCGGACAAGAACTTGCAAACTGCAGACGCGGGGTTGACGTCAGGGCATCGGCAAGTCAAGTGATCTTGGGTTGGTGGAGTGGTCGCCGAGCGTCGCGGCCACCGCGCCGCACGCTTCGGCGATGCCGATGGCTCCTGCCAGTCGGTGCGGGGCTGATGCGAGGTTACGCAGCGTGGCCATGACCTCGGACCTGCTCCGACGCGGATCTGGGACGGGTCTGTCCTCGGCGAAGGTCACATCGCGGACCGGTGCAGGCTGTTCTCGATCTGCCAGTACTCGCGGATCCACGCGGCGAGTTCGTCGAGGCGGCCCTCATGCGGGGCCAGCTCGGTGATGGCAGACGGTTTCGGTGCGCCGGCGGCCCTTGCGTCGGGTGCGAGCGTCGGTCGGGCGGCTGCGGCGCACACGGTGTCCCGCAACATCACCCGATGGGGCGGCCACTACGAGAGCAATCCGGCCGCCACAGCCCACGCTGTCCACTACCCGTGACGCGATTTCGCACCGCGAACGGCACCACGGCGATCGCCAGCCAGCTACCCCCGAGCTGCCACCCGCCGAGATCAACACGCTGGAGCGAGTCGAATGGTCACGGAATCAGCGTTAGCGCCGACGTATGAGCCGGACGGACAACGGTGAAGTGTCGCGATCTCAGTCACTCCCAACCGCTCCGCAAGCGCGATGACAGTCGCATCCGTGGTTCCCAACGGAAGGTCGCCGTACGTCCGCACAAGCCCGGCTGCCCGCCGAACGTGCGCCGCAACAAACTCCGTCAACCGGAAATCGCCATCGGCCACCGCGTCGAGGAACAACGCTTCGACCCGCGCACCGGCATTGCGCGCCAACAGATAGCCGACCTCGGCGACGACCGTTCCTGGCACGAGTAGCGCCCGACCGGCCAGATGCAAGCCGGTGAACAGTTCGACACACTCGTGATGACGATCGTCGTCGGCCAGCGCGACGGCGACGATCGGGCCGGTGTCACAGACGATCACGCGTAATGGCCGAAGCCTTCATCGAGCAGCTCCTCGGCTCGCTCGGCGACGTCGGTCCGACCGGCGCGACCCGCGCCGAAGAACGCTGGCGGCCAGGCCCGCTTCCGCGTCTCGGCCAAACGCCTGCGGACCTCGGCAAGCGCAACCGGTACCTGCTCCTCCGGGCGCCGCTCCACCAACTCCCGCAGCTCGTCACGCTCGGCACTCACATGCGCCAGTCTACTGCCGGTCACCTCGACAGCCTCGTCGCCACGCTCGTCGATAGCAGCCAGCGCCCCGCCCCGACATGCCAGCTCCGTTCACCAGCAGGCATGCGTGTGGCAGGTGACGACCGTGGGTGGCGCCCATCGACGGAACCTGACGGATCCGCGCCTGGTACGAAATCCTGTCGACTGCGGACAATAGATAAGGAGGTCTACTCCACGGCCACCGATGAGAACAACCTGCGCGACGACCCTGACGACCCCTCCCGCAAGCTCATCCGCCGCCTGGTTGGCGCGGTGGTCGAGTACGACCGCGAGATGACGCTGCTGCGGCTCCGCAACGGCCGGAAGGCCAAGGCCAAGTCGGGTGGGTTCGCCTACGGCTCGCCGCCCTCCGGCTACACCGCCGTCAACGGCAAGCTCCGCCGCTCCAGAGCCGAGCAGGCCACCCTCGCGATCATCAGCGAGATGGCCGCAGGGGCTGCTCCACGCGCGAGATCGCCACCGCCCTCAACGTCCAGGGTCGCCCCTCCAAGCGCGGCGGCACCTGGTCCAGCGCCACCGTCGCCGCCGTCCTGCGCGCGAACACTCCCACCCCCACAAGTCGGAAGGCGAGCGCGTGAAGATCCACACCATCACCCACAAGTCCGCGCGCCGCGACGGGCGGCCGGTCAAGACCTACAAGATCCGCTACGAGGAGACCGTGCGCGACCCCGCCACCGCCGCCACCGACGGCGCCATCCCGGCCAACCCGGCTATGTCGGTGCCGCGGTTGCGGGCCGGGGACGCCGAGCCTTCCAGCCCCACCCCTCACCGCCGAACAGATCGCCACCGTCGCCGCACACGTCACCCGACGCGCCTCCGTCTACGGGCTCGTGCTGCTATTCCTGGCGTACACAGGGCTCCGACGCGTGTGCCGGTCTCGATTCCTCTGGCGGTGGATCGGCGATCGAGTCCGCCCCGCAGATCATGCCAGCGACCAAGGCGACGATCTTCGCGGCGGCGTTGACGCCGCCCTTCGCGGCGATCTTCACGTGCTCGACCAGCAGGGCGGGCAGGCCGCAGCGGTTGGCCAACGCCATGACCGGGACCAGCCCGGCGCACGACACGAGGTTCCGTAGGCGGCGAACAACTCGCCCTGCCCCTGGGCTCCGGTCGGGCCCTGGTGGTCGAGTCGGCTGCTGGGCGGCCACCGGACGTCGCTCCCGATCTCGTGGTGATGCTCGTCGAAGACGACGCGGGATGGCGCGTTCTCGACACGACGTACGACGCCAGCACCGGGACGGCTACCTCCGCATGGCCGCTTTTCTCGCGTGGTCTGCTCGGCTTCGTCGACCCGCTCGCCGAGCTTGGGAGGGACGCCGTAGGCGGCGTGCGCGACGCCGCGGGAAATGTCCTCGATTGGAGCGGCGAGCAGTTTGACCAATTCGCCGGTTGGGCCAAGGAGCGAGGCGCCGAGGCCGCGCGGACGGTCGCGTCCGGTGTCCTCGCCGTGCTCGGCGGCACGCTCGACAACGTGACCTGTATGCCAGCAGGCGCGGACTGGCAGTTTCGCGCGGAGGGCACCGTCCTGCTCACTGGCTGCGCGGGCCCGGCCGACGGCGACGTGTGGCCAGCGCGGGTGGGCAACCGCGCGCCGTACCCGGTGCTGGTCACCCTGCCTAACGGCGTCACAGGGCCCGGCGCGAAGGAGCTAACTCGAAAATCAAGTCGGGGACGGGCGAACTTGTGTTCCCGGTGACCGGCGTGGACTCGGGTATTGGTTGGGCTGACTCGGGTGGCTGGCGTGGGGTCAGGCAGCCGTGGATGCCAGGGTGACCTTCTTGCCGGTGAGGTGTTCGAGTTGGCGGATGAGGTCGCGTTCCCGACGCCGCGTGTTGACCTTCGTGTGGTAGTAGTCGGCGCCGAGGTCCTGGTAGCGGGCGTCGGGGTCGGCGAGCAGGTGCCAGATGATGGTCAGGACCGAGTTGCCGACCGCGACGATGGCCCGGCTCTTGCCGCGGCGGCGGGCCAGGCGTCGGTAGCGTTCGCCGAGGAAGGTGTTGGTCCGCGCCGTCGAGGCGACGATCTCGCCGAGGGTGCCGGCCAGCCAGGGATTGCCTCGGCCGGTGGAGCCGCCGCGTTTGCGGCCGGCCGAGTTGTGGTCGATCGGGGCGAAGTGCGCCCACGACACCAGGTGCGCGGCGTCGGGGAATCGGGTGACGTCCACGCCGATCTCGGCGATCAACTCTTGGGCGGCGGTCTTCCCCACCCCGGTGATCTCATCGAGCCGCTCCACGTGATTGGAGAAAGGGGCGATCACGTCCTCGATCCGGGCGCCGAGGGCCTGGATCTGCGCAGTCAGCGCGTCGATGTGATCGAGCATCGCCTGCAGCAGGAACCCGTGGTGGTCTTCGAAGTGCCCGGTCAGCGCCTCCTCCAAGACGGCGGTCTTGGCGCGCATGCTGCCGTGGGCCATCTGCGCCAGCACCCGCGGATTGCGTTGCCCGGCGATCAACGCTTCGAGCATCTGCCGGCCCGACACCCCGAAGATGTCGCTGATCACGCTGGAGAGCTTGATCTGGGTATCCTCGAGCAGCTTCTCCACGCGCTGCTTCTCCCGGGTCCGTTCCCGGATCAGCGAGCGCCGGTAGCGGGTCAGGTCGCGCAGCTGCCGGATCGGTTTGGGGTGCACCAGGCTCGGTGAGCACATGCCCCGCTCGACGACCTTGGCCAGCCACGCCGAGTCGATCTTGTCGGTCTTGGGGCGGCCCGGCACGTTCTTCACGTGCTTGGCATTCAGCAGCCAGCAGGTGAACCCCTCGGCCTCCAACAGGTAGTACACCGGTTTCCAGTAATCGCTGGTGGCCTCCATCGCCACCAGCTCGATCCGTTCGCAGCGCAACCAGTCCGCCAGCTCCAGCAGCGACCGCGACAACGTCGCGTACTCGCGGATCTCCTGACGTCGACGGCCCGGCCGGTCCTCGTGCGGCACCCGCACGCAGGCCATCACAGCGGCCTTGCCTACGTCGAGCGCGGCTACCCGCTCGACCAGCTCGACCGGTTCATCGGTCGATTCCATGCCCTCACCCCCACCACGCTCGCACTGATCAACAGGCGTGGCTGCCCGGGGAGCCGGCGGGGCAAGGAACAGAGGCGAACTCTCGTGCTCACGGCGACAATGCAGGGCCCCTCGGTGCGGCTCCCAGCGTCAGACTATTCATCGGTCTCAGCCAGGCACCAAGCAACCACGACGTCACAGACAGCCACAGACCCGATTTTCAGCCCGGCACGGGCGGCCCGCCAGGGCCACTTTGGACTATTCACCTCTATGGACCTCGGGGACGCGGCCGTGTCGATGCTGTGGAGCCTGAGCAACCGCACCGTCGGGCCGGCGGGCAAGAGCATCGAGGTTGGCCTGCACCGCGGGACCGACAAAGTGCTGCACATGACGGGCCGCATCGACTACTCGACGATCGCCCTCCGAGTCGTCGCACTCGTAACGCTGGCCATGTCCGGCGGTGACACGCTGCTCGTCCGCAAAGCCGTCAAGGAAGCGGTCACGGCCAAGTACGAGAAGGTGCTCGCCGCGCGCAAGGCTGGCGGCCGATACACCAACGCTGACGCGGCGCGCGACACCGCACGGGACAGCGACCTCGGCCGGCAGCTCGCAGCGACCAACCCGGCGTTCACCGCCCACGTCGTCAATCAAGCCTTAGTGGTCGCGGTCGTAAGTCCTGCCGGGGTTGTCACGCGGCCAGCCGGTGGTCTTCGGGGTGGTTCTGGTGGGCGTCGATCCTTCTGAGCAGGTCGTCGAGGTCGCGGCGGATGAACTTCCAGTTGAAGGGTGTGGCGACGGCGTTATAGCGGATCTCGAATGTGGCCAGGCGGGCACGGATCTGGTCCAGATCGAGGAAGTCGTTCGGGGTGACTACCTTGCGCTGCACGACGGAGAAGTAGATCTCGCATTGGTCCAGCCAGGAGGCGTGCACGGGTAGGTGGACCAGGTGCGCGTTCGGCCACGCCTTGCTCATCCGGTCGATCGAGGCCTGGCCGCGGTGGGAAGAGCCGTTGTCCACGATCCAGAACACCCGATCCGCGGACGCGTACGGCTCGGCGGCCATCACCTGCTCGACCAGCCGGGCGAACGGTTCGATCCCGGTGGTGTCCTCGCATCGGCCGATCACCTGTCCGCGGTGCACGTCCCAGGCCGCGAGGTAGGCCAGTGCCCGGGCCATGCGGGTCAGTGCGTGCCCGAGCACGGTCGGGAACACGGCGGGCCGGACCAGCAGCTCCCGGTCGATCTGCACCGCACGGTCCACGGCCCGCTCATACAGCCACCGAGTGTGCGCGTCGGGCACCCGCCGCAGCCAGGACCGCACGGTCGACACCGGACGGGCCAGCGCCGCGGCGATGGCCCGGAAACCGGCGCCGCCGGCCTTCGCGGCCAGCGCCCTACCGATGACCTCGGTGCTGTCGGCCCGGCGGACGGTGAGCGTGGACGGCAGCAGGATCTGGGTGACCCGGCAGTCGCCGCAGCGGGCCCGCCGCGGGGTCACCTCCAGCATGTCGGTGCCCAGGCCGCGCACGGCGCGGGTGCGGCCGTGCCCGAACGGGTGCAGCCGACCGCGGCAGCGCGGGCAGCGCATGCTGCCCGTCTGCAAGATTCGTTCGGCCCGGTCCGGGCACGTCACCACGATCACCGAGGACGACTCCGCTCATATCGGCCAGCGGCCGTAGCCGACGACCCGCCCAGGCTCGGCGCCCGTGTCGGCGGACGTCGCCAGCCGCAGCAGCTCGACGTCCAGCGCCAGGTCGGCGGCGTAACGCAGCAGCCCACGCAGCGAGTGGTGGCCACACGCGTCGTCAGGGCGGCAGTGTCGAGCCACGTGGCGGGTTCATCTCGTCGAGCGCAACCTCGACCGTCCGACCGGCCAGGTTGAAGATCTCGACGCGATGGCGTAGCTACAGTCGTTCTTGACTGTGTCGCAGCCCTCGCGCGACCGCGGACGTCGAGATGCGGGCCGAAAGGCCTGTAGCGCGAGGAAGCCAACACCGGCAGGCTGACGCGCTGTGCAGGTGTCCTGTGTCACAGAGCCGTTTTGATAACGGCAGGGCACTGGCGACGAAGGAGGTCACCACAATGAAGGCCCTCGTCTATCACGGCCCCGGGAAAAAGGCCTGGGAAGACGTTCCCGACCCCACGATCGTCGAACCGACCGATGTCATCGTGAAGGTCGAGACCACCACGATCTGCGGCACCGACCTGCACATCCTCAAGGGCGACGTCCCGGCGGTGACCGAGGGCCGGATCCTTGGGCACGAGGGTGTCGGCACCATCGCCGAGGTCGGGGCGGCCGTCTCGACCCTCTCGGTCGGCGACCGGGTGATCATCTCCTGCATCAGCGCGTGCGGTGCCTGCTCGTACTGCCACCAGGGCCTGTACGCCCACTGCCTGGCCGAGGAGGGTGCCAGCGGGATCGGCTGGATCTTCGGCCACCTCATCGACGGCACCCAGGCCGAGTACGTCCGCGTGCCCTTCGCCGACAATTCCCTGTACAAGGTGCCCGACGGCGTCGAGGACGAGGCCGCCGTCATGCTGTCGGACATCCTGCCGACCGGCTTCGAGATCGGAGTCAGGTACGGGAAGGTCGAGCCGGGCGACGTCGTCGCCGTCATCGGTGCGGGCCCGGTGGGACTGTCCGCCATCATGACCGCCGGGCTCTACGGCGCGGCCCGGATCATCGCCGTCGACCTCGACGACAACCGGCTCGCGCTGGCCAAGACCTTCGGGGCGACCGACACGGTCAACAGCGGGACCGCCGGGTTCGTCGAGACCGTCAAGGCCATGACCGACGGCCTCGGCGTGGACGTGGCCATCGAGGCCGTCGGCATCCCGGCGACCTTCGACACCTGCATCAAACTGGTCCGCCCCGGCGGCTCGATCGCCAACGTGGGTGTGCACGGTAAGCCGGTGGAGCTGCCGCTGCAGGACCTCTGGATCCAGGACATCTCCATCACAATGGGTCTGGTGAGCACCTCGACCACGGCGATGCTGCTCAAGCTGGTCGCCCAGAAGAAGCTGCCCGCGGAGAAGTTCGTCACCCACCGGTTCACCTTCGACCAGATGATGGACGCGTATGACACCTTCGGCCGGGCCGCAGAGACCAAGGCGCTCAAGGTGGTGATCTCCGGCTGACCGCCACGCGCCACGTGTGGGGTTCCAGAACGTGGCACACGTCGTTGACCAGCAGTGATCGGCGCCCTCAGACCGTCGGCCATGATCGCTGTCGTGTCGCTGCGGTTAGGTCGGGCACGGGCGCGATGTCCGGGTTGCCCCGGGTCCGTTTCCCGTGCCCGTCTGCCGAGTGAACTCGGCCGCCAGCGAGGTGCCTCCTGGTTGGGGTCCTTCTCCGTCGGCCTGTTCCCGAACGGGCGTGCGAGCACCCGCTCTCCCGTGATCACAGTCGGATTGGCTTGGTGGCCCGTCCAGGTGGATGTCCTCGTGACGGCGGCGGCAGATCACCAGGGTCTTGCGACGCCGCACGGCCATCAGACGCATCCAGGAGGTGTGGGTGCCGAGAACCGTGTCACGGTCGCTGATCAGCCACGACCCTGTGGGGTTCCAGAACGCAGCACGCGCTGCTGACTCCCTTCCTGTTGAAGCCGGTAGCGCGCTGATCTGCTACGCAGGGCCGCGCATCTTCGCCAAGTCCTCCAAGCCGTACCGCTCAACCATTGCCGCATCTGCAAGGTCTATTTGTCGGTGTCCTTCATGTGCCAGCCGCTCGTTGACAGCGTCCAAATTCGTCCGAACGCTCTCCTTCTCCGCTTCCGTCGTCACACCCCTGTGTGGCCGTCCGGCATGCTCCACCGAGCCGTAGTCCACCCGCTCCGTGCGCGACCGCGTCCGCTCTGGTCCGGTCTTCACCTCTCGCATGCCGTTGGCGATGAGCGTCGGCATGTCGTCATCGCCCTGGGCGAATGCGTCGAAGTCCTCGCGTTGCATGGCTACCTTGCGAGGGTCCTGGCCATCCTCGTAGATCGTCAGCAGAACAAGGTCGATCTCAACCTCCTCGATGCCCTTTAGCTCAGACGGCAGGCAATCGAGCGTCACCCGGCGGCCGGGCGGCAGCTCGGAGTGACGGTCGATGACCACGCGCGCATGCAGCGCTCCCGGTTCAATCATTGCGTTGGTCAAGTCACTCCGGCGCCGCACCCAGTCCGCGCAGGTAGCCCCGTAACAAGGTCAGCCCGCGCGGTGTCGACCGGCCCACCTGGTGGCCTGCCGCGACCCAGTTGCTGATCCGCCACTTCCGGCTTGACCCCAACACCGGCCAGGCCGGTGCCGCGGCACACCACCTATCATCACAATCCGCGCCACCTACCGCCGTGGGTCACACACGAAGATCGCCCCGAAACGACACGGCAACGCCGTTGCGGTGCTCCTCCGATCGGCGGCGCGCTGATGGACCTCCGAGGGTGTTGGATCCGACGAGGTCGGGTCTAAGGTGATTGATCAACGCTGCGCCCCAGACCCCGGCACTGCGCTAGCGAACCTTTCATGTTGCGCCTCAGGGAGTCCGCTGTGGAACCGTCGACGGACAAATACACAGAGTCAGGCAGCTCCGGTGCCCAAGGACCTGGCTCCCGGCTCGAAGCTCGCCCAGGCCGTGGCCTGTTCCTCGCGCGTGGTCGATGAGGTCGATGTCCTTCGTGACCGGTGCCGTGGACCGCCCAGCGGCGCCGAGTGAATTGCGGTTGATGACTGGCGACCGACCTCGCTGGGGCGGCTGAGGACCTGGTGGCCGCACATCACCAGCGTTTCCCCTTGATTGATCTGCGAGGAGCTCTCTGATGACTACCTCCATGTCGCCGCGGATCGAGCCGGGGGGTGGCCGCCTGGTTTCCCGGGTGTGGGTGCAGGTCGCGGCTCTGGTCCTGCTGTGTGGTCTGGCGATCCTGGGGTTTCTCGGGTATCGCGCTTACACGTCTGACCCGCCGATCGCTGGGCGGGTCCTGACGCCTGCTGGACAGGTCGTTTACACCGGTGCGGACGTGATCGCCGGGCAGCAGCTGTTCTTGGGCAAGGGCCTGATGGAGTACGGCTCGATCTTCGGCCACGGCGCCTACCTCGGGCCGGACTTCACCGCCGACTACCTGCACCGCGCGGCGCAGATCGCCGCGCGGGAGTACGGCGGTGACACCTCCGCTACCGCGCGCGACAAGGTGATAGCCGACTTCAAGACCAACCGGTATGACCCGAACACCGACACGCTGACCTACACCGATGTGCAGGCGAGAGCGTTCGACGAGCTGGTCTCCCACTACACCAGCTACTTCGGTCCTGACAGCGCCTCCCAGGGCCTGCTTCCCGAGGCGATCACCGACCCGGCCCAGGTCAAGCAGCTCACCGCGTACTTCGCCTGGTCGGCGTGGGCCGGTTCGACGCTGCGTCCGGACCAGGGCTACTCCTACACCAACAATTGGCCCGCTGAGCCGCTGGTGGGCAACACGGTGACAGCCGACGTCGTGGTCTGGAGCGTGCTGTCTCTGATCGTGCTGCTGGTGGGCATCGGCGTGCTGTTCGCCGCGTTCGGGCGCTGGGGCGAGCGCATGGGCTGGCGAGGTCGCCAAGCCGACACCATCTCGTTCCGCCGCCCCGACGATGTCGCCGTCACACCCACCCAGCGGGCGTGCGCCTACTTTTTCCTGGTGGTCGGGCTGCTGTTCGTCATCCAAACTCTGGTGGGCGCGGCCAGCGAGCATTACCGGGCCGATCTGACCAGCTTCTTCGGTTTCGACCTGGGCCGCTGGTTACCGTTCAACCTGGTCCGTACCTGGCATGTCCAGCTGTCGATCTTCTGGACCGCGACGTCGTTTCTGGCGGCTGGGCTCTTCCTGGCCCCCATCGTCTCCGGGCGCGAGCCGCGCCGACAGTCCTGGCTGGCCTACGGTCTGCTGGGAGCGCTCGCGGTGGTCGTGTTCGGCAGCATGATCGGTGAGGGGCTCGACATCCATGGGTGGCTCTCCCCGGCCCTGCAGCTGATCGGGATGCAAGGCTGGGAGTACCTCGACCTGGGCCGGCTGTGGCAGGTCCTGCTCACCGTGGGCCTGTTCTTCTGGGCGTTCATGCTGTTCCGGGGGCTGCGCCCCGCGTTGCGCGGACAGTCACGGATCAACCTGCCGTGGTTGTTTTTCTACACCGGCCTCGCGATCCCGGCGTTCTACGCGGTGGGATTGCTCACCAGCTCGGAGTCCGACTACACCGTCGCCGACTTCTGGCGGTTCATGGTGGTGCACCTGTGGGTCGAGGACTTCCTCGAAATCTTCACCACGGTGCTGGTGGCGTATCTGTTCGTGATGCTGGGCGTCGTACGCCCAAGAGTCGCCATGATGATCGTCTACCTGGACATCATCCTGTACTCCGTCGGCGGCGTGGTCGGCACCATGCACCATCTGTACTTCTCCGGCACCCCGGCGGAAACGATGGCACTCGGCGCGTTCTTCTCCGCGGCGGAGGTGTTGCCGCTGACGTTCCTCACCGTCGAGGCCTGGTCGTTCCTGCAGCTGGGCTCGCGCCAAGAACAATCGTCGCAGACACCGTTCCCGCACCGATGGGCCGTGATGTTCCTGGTCGCCGTCGGATTCTGGAACTTCCTCGGCGCCGGGGTCTTCGGGTTCCTGGTCAACCTGCCGGTGGTGTCCTACTACGAAATCGGCACGGCGCTGACCGCCAACCACGCCCACGCCGCCATGATGGGCGTCTACGGCATGCTGGCGATCGGGTTGGCGCTGTTCTGCCTTCGCTATCTGATACCCGAGCAGCGGTGGCCGGACAAGTTCGCCAAAATCTCGTTCTGGTCGTGCAACATCGGCCTGGCCTGGATGTGTTTCGCCACATTGCTCCCGCTCGGTGTCCTGCAACTGTACAAGTCCGTCAGTGACGGCTATTTCGCGGCACGCCAGCTGGAGTTCATCACCAACCCGAACAACCAGCTCCTCGAGTGGATGCGTCTGCCCGGCGACGGCGTGTTCATCGTCGGCGGCGCCCTACCGTTCTTGTGGATCTGCTGGCTGGGGGTCCGCTACCGCACCCGCAACCAGATCATGGACGAACCCCAAGACGTGCTGTTCACCCAGATCGGCGAGCCCGCCGGCCTCGGCGGGGCGGACACAGTTCAGTGACCGTCGCCCCCGAAACCGTACTGTTCACCGGCTACGCCGGCGTGCTGCTCGTCCTCGCGTGCGCCCTGGACCGGCTAGCCCGCCACAGCCACGCCCGGTCCGACCGCTACCGCACCGCCGGGTTCCGCTACCACCCCCACCACGACGCATGGGTCTGCCCGCAAGACCAGATGCTGTGGCCCACCAGCTACGACGAGCGCCAGCACCTCATGCGCTACCGGGCCAAGCCCTCGGTTTGCAACGCATGCCCGGTCAAGACCGACTGCACCAGCTCACCGCGAGGTCGCGAGATCACTCGCCCGACCCAGCCGTGGCCGCACTCCGAGGCGGCCCGGTTTCATCGCGGGCTGGTGTTACTCCTGATCGGCCTCGCGGCGCTGCTGCTGGTGGTGATGATTTTCCGGCACCATCAACCCGGCGACCTCGCGGTGATCATCGCGCCACTGGCCGTCGCCGCGCTGCTGGGGTATCGGTTCACCGACCACTTCCGGCGTACGCCGGCCGGATTCCCCGGGGCGACCGCGGCCACCGGGCTACGCGTCACCCCACCCAGCCGCACCACCTGGGCCTCGGACCGCAGAGACCCGTCATGACCCCGCTGGTCGCGGTCCTGATCGTGCTCGTCGTCCTGATCGCGGCGGCGCTGGCCAGCGCCCGGGTCCTGCGGGAGTACCAGCGCGGCGTCTGCTTCCGGCTGGGGCGCCTGCGCCCCATCGCCGGACCCGGGCTGGTGCTCCTGCTGCCGTTCGTGGATCGGATGATCCGTGTCGACCTACGCACGGTGACTCTCACCATCCCGCCGCAGGAGGTCATCACCCGCGACAACGTGCCAGCACGGGTCAACGCCGTCGCCTATTTCCGGGTCATCAAACCGGACCTGGCCATCACCGAGGTGGAGGCCTACCCGGTCGCCACCTCACAGATCGCGCAGACCACCCTGCGTTCCGTGCTCGGGCGGGCAGATCTGGACACCCTGCTCTCGGAGCGAGACGAACTCAACGACAGCCTGCGCCGCATCATCGACGAACAGACCGAACCCTGGGGTATCAAGGTGACCACGGTGGAGATCAAAGACGTCGAGATCCCCGAGGCCATGCAGCGAGCGATGGCCCGAGCGGCCGAAGCCGAACGGGAGCGACGAGCCAAGATCATCTCAGCCGAAGGCGAATTCCAAGCGTCACAAAAGCTGCTCGACGCCTCGAACGTACTCAGCAGCAACCCCGCCGCGATGCAACTGCGCTACCAGCAAACCCTCGTCGAGCTCGGCGGCGAGAAGTCCACGATCGTGTTCCCCCTCCCGCTGGACCTGATCGCGCCGTTCCTGGCAGCCGCGCGCGGGGGTCCCGGACACCCCGGGACGCAGCGCACGAACGAACCACGCCGACCCCGCTGGCGACATGGTCGAGGCCGACCCAACACCTCGACCCCGAACGAGGCATGACCGGCCACGAGGAGTCTGTGGGGTTCCAGAATGCGAGGCATGCTGCTGACCAGCAGCGATCGGTGATCCACACGGGGCCAGGCATGATCGTCGTCGTGTCGCTGCGGTTGTTGTATCTGATCTTCCAGCAGGTGCTCGGGCTGGTCCTCCTGATGGGCCGCACGGCCTCCAGTAGAGACGTCGAGCTCCTCGTGCTGCGCCACGAGGTCGCCGTCCTCCGTCGCACCAACCCACGACCACGCATGGACAGGGCGGATCGAGCGATCTTCGCCGCTTTCATCCGGAGGCTGCGCCGAGCGCTGCTTCGCCAGCGCCTGGTCACTCCGAACACAATCCTGCGTTGGCATCGGCGCCTCGTGCGCAGCTCAAGCTCGGCCACCGCGTCGGCGCATCGACAATCCGTCGCATCCTCAAACGCCGCCGGATCCCGCCCGCCCCGGTCCGGCATACCGACACCAGCTGGCGGCAGTTCCTGCGCACGCAGGCCACCAGCATGCTCGCGGTCGACTTCTTCCACGTCGACTGCGCGATGACGCTACGCAGGCTCTACGTCCTGTTCGCTCTGGAGGTCGGCGACCGCTACCTGCACGTCTTGGGCGTGACCACGCATCCCAACGGATCCTGGACCACCCAGCAGGCCCGCAACCTCGTGATGGGCCTCGGCGAGCACGGGGCCCGGTTCCGGTTTCTCGTCCGTGATCGCGCCGGACAGTTCGCGGCGTCGTTCGACGCGGTGTTGGCGGATGCGGGCATCGAGGTAGTCAAGATCCCGCCCCGCTGTCCGCAGGCGAAGTGCTTCGCCGAACGCTTCGTGTTGACCGTCCGCGACGAGGTCACCGACCGGATGCTGATCTTCGGGGAGCGACACCTGCGCGCCGTGCTCGCCCGATATGCGGTGCACTACAACGGACAGCGGCCGCATCGATCGCTGAAGCTGCGTCCGCCGCGCCCGGAATCGCCTGTCACCGAGCCGGTTCGCGGCAGGATCCGACGTCAACCGGTCCTCGGCGGCTTGATCTGTGAGTGTGTCGTTGCGGTGCTTCTGGGAGGAGGCCCGCCAGGCTCGGTGCCGGTGATACGACGTGACTCAGGTTTGATCTGGCTGCGTGAGCATGCCTTGTGGTTGACCTGTCCGTCGTGTCGCCGGCACCGGTCTGGACCACCAGCTGGCCTGACCGGAAAATAAGTCGGGGACGGGCGGACGGGACCACCGGCTCGGCTGGGCCTTGAGGCTGAGTCGGGGACGGGTGAGCGGGACCACCGTTGAGGTGACCCGGCCCGGACGTGTGTCAGGCGGTGGGTTCGAGGGTGACGCGAAAGCCCAGGGCGGTGAGCCCGCTGATGTGGTTTTGGATCTTGCGGGTGGTATCGATGCGGTGGGTGTGGTACTCGGGGCCCAGATCGTAGAAGCGTGCGGTCGGGTCGGACAGCAGGTGCCAGACGATGACCAGGATTGAGCGCGCGACCGCGACGAGAGCTTTGAGCTTGCCGCGACGTTTGACCAGACGTCGGTAGCGCTCGCCGAGGAAGGTGTTCGTCTTGGCCGCGGCGGCGGCTTCACCGAGCACACCTTTGAGATAGGGGTTGCCCTTACCGGCGGCCCCGCCCCGGCGCGTGGCACCGGACTGAATGGTGCGGGGGCACAGTTTGGCCCAGGACACCAGATGCCCCGCCGTGGGGAAACGACTCATTTCGAGCCCGATTTCGGCGATGATGACCTGCGCCGCCAACGGGCCGATACCGGCGATCTCATCGAGGCGTTGCGAGGCGGACAGCCCGTTGCCGCCACGGTGAGCAAGGGGGCCGTTGGCCGGCACAGAAGCCTCGGTAGGCGCCTCGGTGCGGGCCTCGGTGCGGGCCTGGCATGGGTCGCCCGAGCCGGGTGCGGGGACTGCACCGCCAGCGGGCTGGTCGCCGGCCCGGGCGGCGAGCAGGGTCTGCAGGAGGAGCTCGGCGCGGGTGGTCAGCTGGTCGATCGCGGCGGACAACCCGTCGATCTGATCGAGGAGCATGCGGGCGATTTCGGCGTGGTGCTCGTCGAACCGGCCGCTCAACGCCTCGACCAGGGCAGCACGTTTGGTTTTCATCCTGCCCCGCGCCAGCTCGGCCAGCCGCCGTGGATCGCGGTCCCCGGCGATGAGCGCCTCGAGCATGTCGCGCACCGAGCGGGTGTCCAACTTGCTGGCCACCGACGACACCTTGATCAAAGCGTCTTCCAGCAGCTTCTCCAGCCGCTGCCAGTGCCGGGTGCGTTCCCGGGTCAGGTCCACCCGCAGCCGGGTGTAATCGCGCAACTGTCGAATCTCCGCGGGCGGCACGAACGACGGTCGCAACAGGCCCTTCTCGGTGAGGGCACTTCTGCTGTTTCTGTGGGTCGGTTCGGGGGCGCTGCGCAGGGTGCGGGGCCGCTCCTCCCAGGTCAAGGGCGCCTGCAGCGTCGCTGCGCGAGGGCGCTGCGCGCCCCCCTGGACCTGCGAGCCTCTGCGGCCCCTTCGGGCAGTTGCTTGCGGGCAGGCCCGGGGCCTGCCCGATCTGATGCGCAGCGCCCCCGAACCTCGGCTGCTCGAGTGGCCGCCGGTGACGATCGTGGTGTCGGGGGATGACGGGCGCACGCCGCCCTGTCTTCACTTCTGGAGTTCCACGACCAGAGCCGAAGACGGAGACGCGGCGTGCGCAGGACGAGGGTATGGCGGCGGGTGCTCGGGCTCGAGCACACGGTGATCGAGTCGGTCGACCTGGAGACCGACGGGCGGGGCCAGGAGGTGCTCGTGGCCCAGGTGCGGCCGAAGGTGTCCGCGGCGCGGCGGTGCTCGCGCTGCCAGCGGCGCTGCCCGGGCTATGACACCAGCCCGGCCGCGCGCCGCTGGCGGGGCCTGGACCTGGGCACCACCCAGGTGTTCCTGCAGGCCCGAACGCTGCGGGTGTCGTGTCGCGAGCACGGGGTGGTGGTCGCCGCGGTGCCCTGGGCCCGGCCGGGGTCGCGGTTCACCACCGGGTTCGAGGACACTGCCGCCTGGCTGGTCTGTCACGCCACCCTCTCGGTGGTCGCGGTGCTGCTGCGGGTGGCCTGGCGCAGCGTGGCCGACATCGTCACCCGGGTCGTGGCCGACCGGGCCGCCGCCGTGGATCGGCTGGCCGGGCTGCGCCGGATCGGGATCGACGAGATCAGCTACCGCAAGGGCCGGCGCTACCTGCTGTGCGTGGTCGATCACGACACGGGCCGGCTGGTGTGGGCCGGGAAGAACCGGACGCAGGAGACCTTGAACCGGTTCTTCGACGATCTCGGCGCCGACCGCGCCGGGCGGCTGACCCACGTCTCCGCCGACGGCGCCCAGTGGATCCACGACGTGGTCGCCGAACGCGCGCCCGCCGCGGTGGTGTGCCTGGACGCGTTTCATGTCGTGGCCTGGGCCACCGAGGCCCTCGACCAGGTCCGCCGCGCCATGGTCAACCGGCTACGCGCCGGCGGGCACCACGACGAGGCCACCGCGCTGAAGGGCAGCCGGTGGGCGCTGTTGAAAAACCCACCCAACCTGACCGGAGACCAGCGCGCCACGCTCGCCGGGATCGCCAAGGCCAACGGCGGGCTCTACCGCGCCTACCTGCTGAAAGAACAACTCCGGGCGATCTTCCAGGCCGTCGAGCTGCCGGACGCCCGAGCCCTGCTGGGCGGCTGGATCGCCTGGGCCAGGCGGTGCCGCCTCGAACCGTTCGTCAAGCTCGCCAAGACCATCAAGAGATACCAGACCCTGATCTTGAACGCCGTCGAGCACGGCCTGTCCAACGCCCGCTCCGAAGCCACCAACACCCACCTACGGCTACTCACCCGCCGCGCCTACGGCTACCACAGCCCCGAAGCACTGATCGCCATGGCCGACCTCACCCGCGGCGGCCTCTGCCCACCACTCCCCGGACGATCATGAAAAAGAACCCACAGAAATGTCAGGAGGGCCGAATATCTTCTGTCGGCCGAGTTGGCCTTTGGTGGCTGCGTCTTCGCGTTGGCGCTGCAGGGTGGGCCTGAACTCGATGGTGGTCACGAAGAAGGTGCAGGATTCGCAGATGGACTCGAAGTGGCAGTCCATCTCGATGGGGCGGGCGCAGTGGCCGTTGCCGAGCATGCGGCTGTTCATCTCTCGGCGGAGCTTGAGCATTTCAGCTCCTTCGGCGTCGGCCGGTAGTTGTGCCGCTTGGTCGTAGAGGGCCTCGACCTTCTCCGACACGGTGAAGTACTCGTCGGCGACGGTGCGGTCGGCGATCTTCGCGTAGATCATGGTCATCGTCATGGTGCGGTGGCCCAGCAGGGCGGCGATCGCCTCGAGTGACATGCCTCGGTTGATGGCCTGTGTCGCCAGTGTGTGACGCAGTTGGTGCGCGGTGAGCTTGGCGATGCCGGCGGCGGCAGCGACTCTGGTCAGGGCCCGATCGACGCGCGCCGGCGGGATGGGCCGCCCCCGGTCCAGGAAGATCAGGTCCGAGCGCAGGCCTGGGGGCCGGTCGGCCAGCCAGTCATCGAGCAGTGTCTTGAGCTGTGGGTGCAGGGGGATGTAGCGGTCGTTGTGCAGCTTGCCGATCGGGACTCGCAGCCAGTAGGCGGAGCCGATCTGCACGACGGCGTCGATGGTGAGCGCCATCAGTTCGCCCTTGCGTAGTCCGGTGCGGGCGAGCAGCTCGATGACCAGTCGGGCGAAGGGGGCCGGGTCGGCCCGGGCCGCGCGCAGCAGCTTGGCGGAGGCGGCGTCATCGAGGAAGCGGGGCAGCGGCTGGTCGGGGATGGGCAGGTCACCGGCGAAGATCAGCGGGCGCGACGGCGCGTCGGGATAGTCCCATTCGGCTATCCGGTCGAAGAAGCACCGCAGGGTCGTGAGGTGCCCGCGGATGGTGTGGCGGTGCAGGGTGCCGCCACCGGCTCGGGGGCGGTGGGCGAGCCAGGACTTGTAGGCCTCGATGTGGTGGCGGCCGATGTCGCCGACGCAACTCACCCCGGGTGCTTCGCGGGCGAGGAACGAGCCGAGTTCGCGGAGCGCGTGCTCGGCGATGCGGACGGTCGAGGGCCGCAGGCTCAGCTCGATCTGGGCGAGGTAGCGCTGCGCGGTCTCGGTCAGGCCGGGCGCGACGGCCGCCCACTGCGCGGACGCGACGACGCCTCGGTTCGGCCGGTGCAGGCGAGGTGGCGTGTCGGTCATTCCGGCGTGAAACAGCGTCGCGCGCAACCGGACCAGCGCCGAGCGCAGCTTGTGTCCGGCCTTGGGGTGCCCGGGGCGGGCGAACGCAGCGAGCAGAGCGTCGCCGCCGGAGTCGAGCTGCTCGGAGCTCACCTGCCCGGGAAGGACGCCGTGCAGCGCGGCCAGTTGCGCGAGCGCGGACCACTGGTCGCGCACCCACACCTCGTCGGAGCCGAGCGTGCGCGCGGTGTCGGCGAGCCGGGCGTGCAGGACGGGGTGATGGCGGGCGGCGATGGAGCCCAGCCGCAGGTCGGCCCGTGACAGGTACTGGGCCGAGACGCTCACCCTGGCGGTGACCATGAGCCAACACGCGAAGCGTCGCTGGTGCGCGGGCAGGCGGAGCTGCTCGCCGACCGGGAGGGCGGAAAACGTTGCGGGGACGGGGTATCGGGCGCAAAAGGCCCGGGCTCCGCCGATGGTCGAGGGCCACGTGCTCGCTCCGGCCTCGGTCAGTTCGGCGGTGAAGGCGCCCACCAGGTCCTCCGCCTGGGTGGTGAGGACGAGGCGGGCACTCACAGCTGCACCGACTGCGCCTCGATCGCCTCGGCCGCGCGCAGATACTCCCCGGCCAGCCAGTCGTTGGCCAGGTGCAGGTAGACCCGGGTCGACTCGATCGATGCGTGCCCGGCCTGGGCCTGGATGGCTTCCAACGCCATCCCCGCTTCGCGGAGCCTGGTGAAGCAGGTGTGACGGAGCTGGTGGCACGTCAAATGGTCCAGACCGGCCCGTCTCCTGGCCCCATCGACGATCTCGTCCAGGCCGGCGGCCGAGAGCGGTTGACCTCGCCGGAGGCCCTTCAGCACGACAAAGACCCGGTCGGTGCCGCAGGTTCGTGGACGCTCGGTGTCGTAGTAGGCCGCGATGGTGGCGAAGAACCGGGCCGAAACCGGCACGATGCGCTGTCGGCCGCCCTTGCCCTCGGCGACGAACACTCGACGCTCGCCCGGCCGCAGGTCGGGCAGCCGCAGACCGAGCACCTCGCAGCGCCGTAGCCCGCCGAGCAGCATGGCCTGGGCCATCGCCCGATCCCGGTGTGTGCGCAGCGCGGTCAGGAACGCCTCGGCGTCTGCCGGATCGAGCACCCGCGGCAGTGTCCGCGGCGCTCGGATCAAGGGGACGCCCCGCACCCCGGGACGGCCCCGTCGTCCCCTGGTGGCCAGGCCGCGTGGGACCGGGTTGGTCGCCACCCCGGCATCGCCCCGGGCCGCGAGGTAGTCGAACAACCCGGACACGCTGGCCAGTCGGCGCTTGATGGTGCGGGCGGACAGTCCCGCCTCGCCGTCCTCCAGGCGCACCACCCCGCGGCCGCGGCGAGGAACGCGCTGGGACTTGATGAACCCCAACACATCCACGGTACTGACCTCGGCCGGTTGCTTCACCACCTCGGTGAAGAACACCTTCAGGTCATAGGCCGCGGCCAGGAGCGTATTCGGACGAGCCCGCGCGGCGACGAACTCGAGATAGTCATCGAGCAATGGATGGCCGAGCGTGATGGCCAGAAGCTGGTTGCCCGACGTTGTCTTGATCAGGCCAGTACTCATCACGGACAAGAGGGGTCTCCGCTCGCGAGGCCCGGCACCGGTGAACGGCGGCGAGCCGACGGTCAAGATCACCCTCATATCATGAGCAAGGGCCGGCGCTACCTGCTGTGCGTGGTCGATCACGACACGGGCCGGCTGGTGTGGGCCGGGAAGAACCGGACGCAGGAGACCTTGAACCGGTTCTTCGACGATCTCGGCGCCGACCGCGCCGGGCGGCTGACCCACGTCTCCGCCGACGGCGCCCAGTGGATCCACGACGTGGTCGCCGAACGCGCGCCCGCCGCGGTGGTGTGCCTGGACGCGTTTCATGTCGTGGCCTGGGCCACCGAGGCCCTCGACCAGGTCCGCCGCGCCATGGTCAACCGGCTACGCGCCGGCGGGCACCACGACGAGGCCACCGCGCTGAAGGGCAGCCGGTGGGCGCTGCTGAAAAACCCACCCAACCTGACCGGAGACCAGCGCGCCACGCTCGCCGGGATCGCCAAGGCCAACGGCGGGCTCTACCGCGCTTACCTGCTAAAAGAACAGCTACGGGCGATCTTCCAGGTCGTTGAACTGACGGACGCACGGGCGTTGCCGGGTGGCTGGATCGCCTGGGCCAGACGCTGCCGCCTCGAACCGTTCGTCAAACTCGCCCAGACCATCAAGAACTACCAAAAACTGATCTTGAACGCCGTCGAACACGGCCTATCCAACGCCCGCTCCGAAGCCACCAACACCCACCTACGGCTACTCACCCGACGCGCCTACGGCTACCACAGCCCCGAAGCGCTGATCGCCATGGCAGACCTCACCCGAGGCGGCCTCTGCCCATCCCTCCCCGGACGATCATAAGAAGGAACCCACAGATACGTCAGTAGGGCCACTTTCAGCACCTCACTGCTGCGGAACCCAGGTGTCGCAGACAGATTTGGAGTTGCCGTGCAAGCGTCAACCGCCTTTCGGACGATCGACGAATGCCGCTGGTCGGCGGTCCGCGGAATTACCAGCGTAGGCGAAGAAGTAGTCATCGACCATATACGTAGCACGGTCATGTACGAACACTGGATCCTGGGGACCGGCCGTAACGACGCTTCGAGCTGGCGCTACTGAGCGGCGAATTCTGCGACCTCTCCGAGAGTGGCATGCGGCGGACCGGTGCCGTCCTGGGTAGGGGTCGACCCTTTGGGTTTGAGACACGCTACGCCATAGCGGCCTAGCGGAAGCTTGATGATCTCTGTATCAGTGCTACCTGGGTTGGCGCTGAGGGTAGGTGTGATGGAGGTGAGTTCTTGATCCCTCTGCGCTTGAGGTAGTCCGATGATCACCGTGAATGGCCGCGTGTCGCCGTCGGGGATGCGGAACACCCGCATCTCGTGGGGCTCGGCCCCTAAGTTGATGAAGTTGACACTAAGAGCTCCTGCCGCAACGGTCGGTGGTATTCCGTCATACTTGTATTCCGTAGAGGTTATGCGGATCTCCGCAACTCCACATTGCCTAACTGTATTGATATGGAGACGTGTCAGTGCCGCCTCGAACTCGGGCGTGTTCATTGGGGCGGCGGTTTTCGTGGCAACAGCGAATCTGGCCTGACGGCCCAATGTCGCGACATCTTCCCGGGCGACGTCTGGCACGGAT
The DNA here is from genome assembly GCA_963739465.1 of uncultured Actinomycetota bacterium. GTDB lineage: Bacteria > Actinomycetota > Actinomycetes > Mycobacteriales > Pseudonocardiaceae > Pseudonocardia. Next base: position 107,715 of record CAVUAS010000011.1, on the reverse strand, counting down.
TTTTCTACCGCCGTGAGGGGTGGTTCGAATTGTGCTCCAAACTTCTGCAACGCCGCCGCTATGTCGTCTGGTGTTGCATTTGAACTAATATTGGGGCCAACTTCGAAAACTTGCAGCAGGTCGATGGCTGCACTGCAAAAGCGTGCCAACGCTGGCGATGGGGCCGGGTTGGCGGAAGCTCCGGTGCCTGCGGGTTGTGTGCCGGGCGGTGGACCCGTTGTGGAGCACGCGCCAACCGCTCCGATCAGGATGATCAGCGCCATGATCATTCCCTGACGCCGACGCCGTCGTCGAGTTCCTAGCTCTCCGAGCACTGGCACCCCCTAACAGCTACGCACGAGACTGGCCAACGGGAGGCGAACTCTCCAGCTCTTTTGCCAAGTCGCGGGCCCGGGACACGCCGCTGTGTCGCCGTGCTGCCGCGATCGTGACTAGACGTCATCGCACTTGCCAAGACGTCCGGTGCCCTGCAGGCCAGCCGCGTCGCTTGGCCGATGCCCCAGTCGATGATCGTCTTCGAGGCGGAACGGGAATCGCCCCGAGACCACAGAGCCAGAGTGCGTGCCTGGAGTGCACGCGACCGGCTACGGACTTGGCGCAACTCCGACCGCCACCAACGCGGTTGCGCACATGAAATGAGAACCGTGCCAACCCGAGATTCACGATGCTCGCCGGAACTGCCTCCGGGTGCGCATCTCGTCCCGCCTATCCGCTTTGTTGAAGTAGATGCCAGCTATTTTGCCTCCCGTCGTCGCGAAGCATGTCACGTACGATCCTCTCGCTCCGCCACGCACGCATCAAGGTCTAGCCGGGCTTCGCCCCATGCCCGAACGCGTGCATCGGCTGGTTGCGTCGTCGTCGGAGGCTCCGGTCGGCGGGATTTAGACCGTGACCGGCGTGCCGGTGGCGCGCCCTCGCGGTGTATGAACCGCCTCAGCGGTTGGTGGGCCTGCTGGCCGCCCCGTCGACCGGAGCCCGTGATGACCGTAGCGCGCAGCGTCGCCGACGTCCTCGATGATCACGTCATGAAGAACGCCGGGCTCGATCCGGCGCCCCGCCGCTCGGGGCCTTCTTGTGGCCGTCGAGGACCCAGGAGTCGCCGTCGCGACGGGCGGTGGTCTCCAGGGAAACCGCGTCGGAGCCGTGGTCGGGCTCGGTGAGCGCGAACGCGCCGATCTTGTCCAGTTGGGCCATCGGCGGCAGCCAGCGCTGCTTCTGCTCCTCGGAGCCGCAGGAGGCGATCGAGCGCATGGCGAGCCCCGCCTGGACCCCGACGAAGGTGCCGATGCTGCCGTCACCCCGGCTGAGGTCCATGGTGACGAGCCCGGCGGACAAGGGGTCCATGGTCGGGCAGCCGGGTCCCACGATGCCGTCGCCGATCAGGCCGGTGCTGCCGAGCTTCTCGACCAGCGGCCACGGGAACTCGGCGCGGTCCCAGTACTCGTTGATGGCGGGCAACACCTCGTGATCGACGAACCGCCGGGCCCGGTTCAGGTGGTCCAGCTGGGTTTCGGTCAGCTGGTCGCGGAGGAGGAAGTAGTCAGTGGACAGGCTGTCGCCCATGCCCACGTGCAGGTCGTCGGTCATCGGATGTCCTCGGTCGGGATGATGTGCAGGCCGGTTTCGCTCGCGTCGAGGAACTGTTCGATCTCCGGGGCGAGGCGTTCGGGTCGGGCGATGAGTTCGAGGTGGCCGCCGCGGTAGACGTGCAGCCGGGAGCGGCGGATCAGCGCGGCGAGCAGGTGCCCGTTGACCACCGGGATGATCGGGTCGTCGTCGCCGGTGAGGACCAGGGTCGGCTGCCGCAACAAGGGCAGGACGGGGACGCTGGTCCAGCCGGCGGCGGCCATCAGTTGGAACGCGTAACCGCGGCGCACACCGGCCCGGGTGTGCGGGTGCAGGAGGCGGGCGGGGATGTCCGGGTCGTGGCGGGCGGTGCCGCCGTGGATGTGCGGCGCGACGCGGCGCAGGAAGTCGGAGTCGGTGTAGCGGCGCGGGGTGGCCATGTGCGCGAGGACGCGGGGACGGCCGGGCACCATCAGCGTGCCGGGGCTGGTCGCGACCAGCACGAGCATGCGGCAGCGCTCGCGGGCGGTCCACGCGAACTGTTGCGCCAGTGCGCCACCCCAGGAGACGCCGAGGACGTCCACGCGGTCGTGGCCGAGCACATCCAGCAGCGCGAGCATGGTGCGGGCGAGCCCGGGAAGTCGGTAGGGCCTGCTCGAAACGGGCGAACCGCCCGCGCCGGGCGCGTCGAAACGGATCACCGTGCGCCGCGGGTCGAGGACGTCGACGAGGGGGTCGAACGATGCGAGGCCCGCCCCGATGCCGTTGACCAGCAGCAGCGCGGTGCGGCGCGGGTCGCCCGGTCGGACGTGGATGCGCAGCCGCTGCCCGCCGACGTCGACCAGCGAGGTGTCGTCGCTGTTCATCGGTCGAGGACATAGCCGCCGGGCGCCGCGTCCAGCGGCACCAGCCCGGCTCCGCCCAGCCCGTCGGGCGCGTCCCGGTCCGGTCCGCTGCGCGCGGACAGCCAGGTGAGGTAGTCGGGCCACCAGGAGCCCTTGGTCATGGGGGTGGCGCCTTGCCAGGTCGTGGCGTCGACGCCGAGGTCGGTGGAGACCTGGTGGGTCGCCCTGGCGTTGGTGGGCGGGTTGACGATCGCGGCGATGTGCCCGCTGGTGGACAGGACGAAGCGGGTGTCGCCGCCGAAGAGCTGCGCGCTGCGGTAGCACGCCTCCCACGGGGAGATGTGGTCGGCGACACCGGCGACGACGTACGCGTCCGTGGTGATCGACGACAGGTCCACCGGTTCGCCGAGCATGCTCGCCGCCCCGGGCCGGACCAACGCGTTGCGCAAGGCGAGGTCGAGGAACCCGTGGTGCAGTGCCGCGCTCATGCGGGTGGTGTCGGCGTTCCAGGACAGGATGTCGAACGCCGCCGGGTCCTTGCCCTGCAGGTAGTTGTTCACCCAGTAGTTCCAGATCAGGTCGTTCGGGCGCAGCCAGGCGAAGAGCTCGGCCAGGGTGCGCCCGTCCAGGTAGCCGCGGGCGGCGGACGCGGCGGACGCGGCCTTGGCGGTGGTGTCGTCGAGCAGCGCGCCCGCCACCCCTGCCTGCGCCTGGTCGAGCACGCACACCGCCAGGGCGAACCCGGCCACCTTGGCGTCCAGCTGGCCGCGCTGCTGCAGCGCGGCCAGCGCCATCGACTGCAGCGTGCCGCCCGAGCAGCAGCCCAGCAGGGTGGCGGCGTCGGCGCCGGTGACGGCGAGTGCGGCGTCGAGCGCGTCGAGGATCGCCTGCCCGTAGACGTCGAGACCCCAGTCGCGGTGGCCGGCGTCGGGATTGCGCCAGGAGATCATGAACACCTGCTGGCCGCCCTGCACGAGGTACTCCACGAGGGACCGCCCGGGTGCGAGATCGGCGACGTAGTACTTGTTGATCACCGGGGGGACGATGATCAGCGGGCGGGTCCGCACCGTCGGTGTCTGCGGGGTGTACTGGATGAGCTCGAACGTTGCGGTCCGCAGCACCACCGCGCCCGGGGTGACGGCGAGGTCGACGCCGACCGCGAACGCGTCGGGCGGGACCATCGTCGGTACGCGGGGGGCAGTGGCCAGGTCGGCGACCAGGTTGCGCAGGCCCTTGAGCACGCTCACGCCGCCCGAGTCGATCAGCGCTTTCCCTGCGGTCGGGCTGGTGAGCGGGTTGTTGCTGGGTGCGAGGGCGGCGACGAGGTTGTCGACGGCGAACTCGAGGCGGGCGCGGTCGCGCCAGTCGAGGTGGGCGTCGGCGAGCAACGCGCGGACCGTGCCCCCGGCCGCCAGGTAGGCCTGCAGGATCCGCCGCAGCATCGGGTTGGTGCGCCAGGCGTCGTCGCGGAAGCGGCGGTCCCGTTCGTCGGGCGCGCCCGCGGATCGGCCGATCGCGATCTCCCCCAGCTCGCAGGAGAAGTCCCGCAGGCGTTGGACGACCGTCTCCGGGCGGTGGGCGAGGGCAACACCCCAGCGCAGCCCGGGCCCGGTGGGCGCGAAGCGCCGCAGCAAGCCGCGTTCGCCATCGGCCAGCAGGTCCAACGGTGCGGCGGCGTCGGTCCCGCTCGGCACCGCTTCGGGCCGGGAGACCGCGGTCGCGGCGGCGCCGGTGGGAAGGGAGGAACGGTGGCTGATCACGACGGGTCCTCCGGAGCGGCGGGTGTGGCGGCCACCGCGGACGCCGACAGCTCCGTCGCAGCCGACGCGGGTTTGAGCGGAGTCAGGTCGTTGAGAAGCGGTGCGAGCGCGGGGGCGGTGCGCTGGACGGTGCTGTCGGGCCGGACAAGGGCGGCGCGGGTACGGCCACGGCGCAGCCATCGGTGCAGATCGGAACCGGGGGCGGCGGTGATGACGACGGCCCCGCGGCGCTCGATCTCGCACTGCTGGGCCGGGGTCGGCGCGATCGTGGTGACCAGGGCGAAACGCCCGGCGGCGAGGTCGTCGAACCGGTGGGTGGCGTCGACGGCGGTGTTGGGGCATAGCTGCCCAGCCGATGTTCGACGCAGGCGGGGTCGGGCGACCAGGGCGGTGCGCCGCAGCGGCGGTGTGCGGCTGTCCAGGACGTGGTCCTTGACGCCGGGGAGGTGCTGCAGGCGGGGCGCGACCAGCCTGCGCGCCAGCTTCCCGAGCTCGCCGCCGCCGGTCATGACGGTCCCGATCAGCTTCGCAAGCCGGATCATGGCGCGGGCGTGCGGCTTGCGTTCGGCCTCGTAGGTGTCCAGGTAGATGTCCGCGAGGTGGTCGGGGAGGTAGCCGGAAAGGACGGCGGCGAGCTTCCAGGCGAGGTTGGCGGCATCGCGCAGTCCGGCGCCCATGCCCTGGCCGATGAACGGTGGGGTGAGGTGCGCGGCGTCGCCGAGCAGGAAGATCCGCCGATCCCGCCACCGGTCGGCGATCTGGGCGCGGAAGGTGTACTCGGCCACGCGCACGATGTGCAGCTGGTCGAGCGGTGTCGACTTGGTCCACCCGGCGATGAGCGGGTGCAGGTGGGTGATGTCGCGGTAGTCGTCGGCGGTCTCGGTGGCGCCCAGTCGGAACTCCCACCGGTAGCGGGTGTCGCCGATGCGCATGTAGGTCCCGGCGCGGCGGGCGTCGCACACCTGGTGCACGCCTTCCCACTCCCCCAGTTCGGCCGCGGTGTCGACGTCGACGACGAGCCAGCGCTGGTCGAACGTCAGGTCGACCATGTGGGTGTCGATCGCGGTGCGGGCGATGCTGTTGGCGCCGTCGCAGCCGAGCACGTAGGCGGCCAGCAGCGTCACCGACGTGCCGTGGACCCGATCGGTCACGTCGACGTGCACCGGCCCGTCCCCCTCTTGGGTCAAGGCGGTGACCTCCAGGCCGCCGCGCAACGTGGCGGACGGGTACCGGGCCAGGTTGGCCCGCAGGAGGGCTTCCAACTGCGGCTGCTCGAACATGTTGGCCTGGGGGTAGCCGTGGCGCCCCATGCCGGTGTCGCGGTGCAGCTCGGCGAGCATGGTCATGTCCGACTCGAGGAGCCGCAACCCGTGGCAGGGCCGGGAGATCGCGGCGAACTCGTCGCGGATCCCGAGGCGGGCCAGGATGCGGTAGACCTCGTCGTCGAGGTGGACCGCGCGGGGTTGCGGGTAGACGGCGTCCCAGCGGTCCAGGACCAGGCATGGGATGTCGTACTGGGCGAGCAGGGTGGCGGCGGTCAGCCCGGTGGGGCCTGCGCCGATGATGACGACGGGGATGACGGGCGCGCTCATGCTCGGGCTCCCAGCAGGACGACGAGGTAGACGGCGACGAGCAGGCCTGCCAGCAGCGCAGGCGCGAGCAGCCGGGGGTTGTCGCCGTTGCGCAGGTGGGCGACGACCGCGCCCGCGAGCAGGAGCAGCAGCCCCACGGCGGCGAGGGCACCCAGCGGCGGCACCGCCAGGCCGAGCAGCACGCCTGCCGCGCCTGCGATCTCCAGCGCGCCGATCGCCCGGTAGGCGTCGGTGGAGAACCCGAGGTGGGCGGCGCGGGCGCGCAGGGGGGCCAGCGCGAGGACCTTGGCGGAGCCGAGGGCGAAGAACGTGGCCGCGACGAGCACCGCCGCGGCGAGCAGGGGCAGGGCAGGCATGGTGTTACTCCTTGGTGGAAGTCATGGCGGTGGGAGCGGCGACCGCCAGCTCCCAGGTGATGGCGTAGCGGCCCAGGAGCGCCCCGACGGCGTCCAGGTCGGTCCCGGGTCCGACGGTGACGGCGACGACCGGGTCGCCGTCCTCGATCCGGGTGTCGACCGTGACGTGCGCGTCGATCCCGCGCAGGGCGTCCAGGACGGCGCGGCGGGTGGCGTCGGCGCGCAGCGGCAGCTTGTAAGGCTTGCCGACCTCGGTGACCGGGATCGCGTCGAGCACGGTGACGGCCTTGGGCGCCGCGGCGGGTTCGGCGACCCGCTCGCCCGCCCAGGCGCACAGCTCGTCCTCGCCGACGCTCGCGCCGGGAGCGAGGGTCACGTAGGCGACGGGTACCTCACCGGCGTGCGGGTCGGGCCTGCCGACGGCCGCGGCCGCGAGGACCTGGGGGTGTTCGAGCAGCGCGTCTTGGATGACGGCGGGGTCGATGTTGTGCCCGCCGCGAATGATGAGGTCCTTGGCCCGGCCGGACAGGTGCACGAAGCCGTCGGCGTCGACCCGGGCCAGGTCACCGGTGTCCAGCCAGCCGTCGACCAGCTTGCCGCGCCCGTCCAGGACGTAGCCGTTCTCGTCGCGTCCGGTGACGTAACCGGGGAACACGGTGGGCCCGCTGATGGCCAGCACGCCCGGCTGGCCCGGGGGCAGGTCCGCCCAGGTGCCGTCGGCGCCGATGTGGACGGCTTTCATCCGCTGGTAGGGCAGCCGCTGGCCGACCGAACCGGGTCGAGGTGCTTCGGGGAAGGCGCGCGCGCTCGCGCAGGTGGCCTCGGTCAACCCGTAGCCTTCCATCAACGTGACGCCGGTGTGGGCCCGGAAGCCGTCGCGGACCGCGGTGGGCAGCGGGGACGCGCCGACGATGGGCAGGCGCAGGCTGGAGATGTCGGCGTCCACCGGGTGCTGGGTCAGCGCGGCGTACGCGGTGGGTACGGCGCTCATCGATGCGATGCGGTAGTGCTGCACCAGCGTCCAGAACCGCGCGTACAGGCCGGGGTCGCGGTAGCCGAGCGGACCGGCCCACACCACCTCCTGGCCTTTGAACAGCGGCATCAGCAGGGTGACGACGAGGGCGTTGACGTGGAACAGCGGCAGCGCGGCGAAGACCGTCGAGTCGGGCGTGAACCCGGCGTAGGCGGCCAGCATCCAGGCGTCGGTCACCTCCATGGCGTGGGTGTGCGCGGCCAGCTTCGGCGCACCGGTGGTGCCGCCGGTGTGGAACAGCGCCGCGAGGTCCGCCGCACGGGGGGCGGTGCCGACGAAGCGGGACGGGTCGGCGTGCTGGGCGGCCGCGTCGAGGTACGCGGCGGTGACCCCGGGCAGGAGCGGCAACGGCTCCGCTGCGGCCGGGGCCGCGGTGGGCCGCACGACCAGGACGGTGTCGAGCATGCCGTCGGCGGCGAGCGCGCGGGCGGTGCGCCAGGTGGCTTCCGCGAGCTCGGGTCCGGCCGTGATGAGCACGCGAGCTCCGGAACGGTCCAGCAGTTCGCCGAGGTGCGCGGTGGCGAGCGCGCCGTTGAGCGGGGCGGCGATGCCCGCCAGCTGCGCGGCCAGGGTCGCGGTGATCAGCTCGGCGCAGTTGGGGGCCAGCAGGGCGACCGCGTCGATGCGCCGCACGCCCAGCTCGTGCAGCAGGTTCGCGTAACGGTGGACGTCGGCGAGCAGCTGCGCGTAGCTGCGCCGTACGGGCTCCTGCCAGCGTTCCGCGTCGGGCAGGACGGAGACCGCGACCCGGTCGGGCCACAGCGTCGCCGCGCGGTGCAGCAGCGCGTAGGTGGTCTCGGGCAGGCCGCGGGCCTGCAGCGGCACGGACTCGATCGCGGCCAGGTCGGAGGGGGTGGCGTACTCGGGCCACAGCAGCTCGGTGGTCGGCTCGGTGCTCATCGGGCCCACCGCACGGTGGTGCGCTGCGCGCCGAGGTCGAGCACGCCGTCGTCGGTGCCGACCGCGGCCTCGATGACGTCGCCGTCCTGCAGGTAGCGCGGGTTGTTCCGCTGGCGGCCGAGGAAGATCTTCCACTTGCGCGCGGGCGGCAGCAGCGAGCTGAGGAACGCGACCGGCTTGGCCGGAGCGGATAGCGCGGTACCGACCGGGGTGCCGGTGAGCAGGAGGTCGCCCGGGTCCAGGTGTTGGAAGCGGGCCAGCGACTGCAGGGCCCGCACCGGCGGGTAGATCATGTCGCCGCCGACGCAGGCGTCCTGGCGCACCTGTCCGTTGACCGACAGCCGCAGCCGCAGGTCGCTGAACCGCTTGAGCTCGTCGCCGTCCAGCAGCACGAGGGCGGGCCCGACGGGGGTGAAGGTGGGGTAGGACTTGGCCTCGTAGAACTGGGTCTGCGGCAGTTGCACGTCGCGGGCGGACACGTCGTTGGTCACGACCAGGCCCGCGACGTACTCGGCCAGGTTGTCCTCGGTGATCGCGGTGCCGACCGGCACCGCGCGGCCGATCACGAGGCCGATCTCGACCTCGTAGTCCAGCAGGTGCACGTGGGCGGGCCGCACGACGTCGGCGCGGGGGCCGCTGATCGATCCGGACGCCTTGCGGAAGAACGTCAGCGGGATGGTGCCCGGGTCCATGCCGGAGTCCCGGACGTGGGAGGCGTAGTTGGTCATTTGGGCCACGACGCGGCAGGGCGCGGTGACCGGCGAGACCAGGGAGAGGCTCTCGACCGGGACGGTGTCGGTGGCCGCCGCGGCCGCGGTGATCGCGTCTCGGTCGGCCAACAGTCCGGCGGTGGTCGTGGCGCCGGTGTCGATCCGGGTGGCGCCCGCGGCGGTGTGGACGTACCAGGCGCCGGCGGTGCGCAGGACGGAGGTGCTCATGATGTCGCCACCTTCAGCAGGCCCCGCAGCCGGAGCAGGTCGAATTCGGTGTCGCCGCGCAGCGCGCGGGCGATCCCGCGCAGCTCCTGCAGGGACTCGCGGCCGGGCGTGATGCCCAGGAAGTCCTTGGTGGCGGGCGGCCCCCACTGGGCCAGTCCGGAGGCGGTCATCGGGGCCCAGCCGGGCCCGAGGGTGTTGTCGAACAGGTCGCCGTCGCTGAAGTGCTCGACGAGGAACCCGTCGGGGTCGCGCCAGTAGTCGAAGATCTGGCTGCCCTGGATGTGCCGCCCGATGCCCCAGGACCGCTGGTAGCCGTGCTCGCGCAGGTACTCGCCGCCCGCGGCGAGCGCGTCGAGGTCCGACACCTGGTAGGCGGAGTGCACGTAGCGGTTGGTCGGGCCCAACGCCATGGCCAGCGTGTGGTGGTCGGTCGGGGTCGACCCGCGGTCGCAGCGGATGAAGCTCATCACCGGTCCGCGCTCGCGCTGTCCGGCGTAGTACAGGAAGTCGCTGACGATCAGGCCGAGGTGGCGCAGGTACCAGTCCAGCGTCTGCACGTACCGGTTGGACTGCAGCACCACGTGCCCCAGCCGCTGCACCAGCGCGGGGGCCCGCGGCGGTCGCTGCGTGGCGTTGGTCCGCGTGGCCGCGTGGCCGACGTTCCAGGACAGCGGCTCCTGGCCGGGCAGCGTGGGCAGCTCGTCCGGGTCGGCGACGACCCGCACGGTGGCCCCGCTCGGATCGACCAGGTCCACGCCGACCCCGCCCACGCTCTCCGGCAGCGGCGCTACCTTCCGCCCGGTGGCGTCGGCCAGGCGCAGCACGTCGGACGGATCCGCTGCGCGGAACGCCGTGCCGACGAACCGCGAACGCGTGCCCTTGCGGATCAGCACGCACGGCGCCCCGGCGTCGGTACCCCGCAGCTGCAGCTCGTGCGCGGTGCGCGACACCGTCGTGAATCCGAACGCGCGGGCGAACACCTCCGCCCGCTCCAGGTCCGGCTTCTCGAACTCCAACCACGCCAGGTCGTGCACCTTCACCACCGGGTTCGGCACGCGACCCGGGTGCTCCCCCGCCAGTGCGCCCTGCGTGCTGTGCAGACCCGTGTGCGGGTCTCGCTGCTCGACCATCGACGGTCCCTCCGTTTGAAACATGATGACATCATCAGTTATGAGAGTAGCATCAGTCAAGTGTTTCTGAGGATTTCGTCAACACTGATTTCGTCTGGTACCTTCGTGTTGATCACGAGCGAGAGGTGAGAGCGGTGACCCCACCCGACAGTGCGTCGCGTAGCCGTCAGCAGCGACGCAAGGAGCGGACACGCACGGCGCTGGTCCGCGCGGCGCAGGCGCTGCTCGTCGCGGGGCGGACCGACGTGCCGATCGCGGAGATCACCCAGGCCGCCGACGTGGGGATGGGCTCGTTCTACAACCACTTCGACAGCAAGGAGCAGCTGTTCCAGACCGCGGTCGAGGACGCGCTCGACACCCACGGCGCCTTGCTCGAACGGCTCACCGCCCGCCTCGACGACCCCGCCGAGGTCTTCGCGTGCCGCTTCCGGCTCACCGGCCGGCTGCACCGCCGCGAACCGGAGCTCAGCAAGGTCCTGCTGCACAACGCCCTCGCCCTGGCCCGATCGGACAAGGGACTCGCTCCCCGCGCCCGCCGCGACCTCGAAGCCGCCGCCAAGGCAGGCCGGTTCGCCGTCGGCGACCCGGAGCTCGCCATGACCGTCGTGGCGGGCGCAACGCTCTGCCTCGGTCAACTCCTGCACGACCAGCCCGACCGCGACGACGCCCACGCCACCGACCTGGTCACCGAAGACCTGCTGCGCATGCTCGGCGTGCCCGCCAACGAGGCGCGCCGGATCTGCCGGAGACCCCTACCCGATCCCGACGATCCGGCCTATCAGGACCGACAACGCGCACTTCGATCAGAGCTGATAGGTTCGTCAGAGTAGCGTCTTGGTCATCTTCCGGAGGGAGTTGGGTGCCGTGGACAGATCGGCAGAGCCTCGGAGTGAGATGACGACGACGGGAGCGGAATCCCCATCCGCGGAAGCCCCGCCCTCCCGGACCGAGCGGCGCAAGGCCCTCACCCGCCAGAAGCTGATCGACGCCGCACGGGCCATGCTCGCGGAAGGTACCGCCGCGGATGCGAGCATCCAGCAGATCACCGAACGCGCCGACGTCGGGTTCGGCTCCTTCTACAACCACTTCCCCAGCAAGGCCGAGCTGTTCGAAGCGGCGGTCACCGACGTGCTGGAGGAACTGGGAGCACTGTTCGACCAGCTGAGCGTGGACGTCGAGGACGAAGCCCTTGCCTACGCGCAGTCGACCCGGCTCATCCTGCGACTCTGCCGCAGCCGCCCTGAGGTGGCCGCGGTGTTCGTCCGGCACGGGATGCACTACATGGAAGCCGAGCGCGGCGTGGCCCCCCGCCTGCTGCGCGACCTGCAGGCCGGGATGGCGTCGGGCCGGTTCCGCCCAGCCGAGCCACGGTTGGTCCGAGCCGCTCTCTCGGGGGCGGTGCTGGCCACGCTGCAGATGGCGCTGACGCATCCCGAGCTCGTCGACGACGCCGCCTGTGATCAGCTCGTCGAGCAGTTGCTGCGCATGTTGGGCGTGCCGTTCGACGAGGCGCGGGAGCTGGCGCACGCCCCGCTGCCGGACGCGGAGCTGTCCGAACCCGCCTGACTCGGCAGGCCCCGCCTCGGCCGACGGAGACACCAACCATAGACCCGACCCGGTCCTCGACTCGGGCTGGACAGGGTGGTCGTGTGCGCGCTACAGTGATGAAATCATCAGAACTGATGAAAGACGTGAACCTACACGCCGGGAGGACCCACCGATGACCACAGTCGTCTCGCCCGGACCGGCCAGGACCACGACCGGCGCCCCGCTGCCGCTCGTCGCTCTGCCGCAGGGCGAGCTCCTGACCGTCAACATCAACCAGATCCCGCTGCTCAAGGACCTCGTCGCGCCGGGCGTCCACATCCAGCCGCTGCGCCTTGACCTCGAGAAGGGCGAGTGGGTCTTCCTGGCCACCCTGGAGCCCGGCTGCGAGCTGCCGCTGCACTACCACACCGGCACGGCCCAGGTCTGGACGATCCAGGGCCGCTGGGAGTACCGCGAGTACCCCGGCCAGCCGCAGGTGGCGGGCTCCTACCTGCACGAGCCCGGTGGTTCGGTCCACACGTTCTTCTGCCCCGAAGACAACACCGAGGACACCATCGCCCTGGCCTGGATCGAGGGTGCGCAGGTGAGCTTCAACGAGGACGGCAGCTTCCACTCGATCTTCGAGGCCCGTACTGCGGGCTGCTTTTCGCACAGCTCGGCGCCGACGTCATCAAGATCAAGCCACCGGGTGGGGAGCCGTTGCGGTTCCGCTCGCACGAGCCGGTCGAGTCGCACGAGTTCGTGATGCTCAACTCCAACAAGCGCAGCGTGGTGCTCGACCTGAAGACCGATGCGGGCCGCAACGCGCTCCTCGACCTGGTCGAGACCGCCGACGTGCTCATCGAGAACTTCGCCCCCGGCACCATGCAACGACTGCAGCTCAGCCCGGAGCGGCTCCTGGCCCACAACCAGCGTCTGGTCGTCGCCTCCGGCAAGGGATACGGGTCGACGGGGCCCTACGCACACATGTCCGCGATGGACATCACCGTGCAGGCGATGTCCGGCGCCGCCTCGGCCGCCGGGGAGCCCGACGGACCCCCGCCCAAGGGCGGCGCCGCATTCGTGGACTTCTCCGGGGGCATCCACCTGTTCGCGGCGATCAGCGCGGCGCTGTTCCAGCGGGAACGCACGGGACGCGGGCAGATCGTCGAGGTGTCGATGCACGACACGATCTACCCGATGCTGGCCTCGAGTCTGGGCGCGCTGCACAACACCCCCGAGCGGGAGCTCCCCGAACGCACCGGGAACCGGCACTCGGGCATGGCGGTCGCGCCGTACAACATCTACCCGGCCAGAGACGGCTGGCTGGCGATCATCTGCATCGCCGAGCGGCACTGGCACGGCGTCGCCACCACGATCGGCAGACCCGAGCTGATCGACGATCCCCGGTTCCGCACGACGAAGGACCGGGCCGCGAACATCGACGCCGTGGACGAGGCGGTCGCAGCGTTCACCCGCACCCGGACACGCGCCGAACTGGCCCGGGACCTGCAGGCCGCCGGGGTGCCCTGCGCTCCCGTCAAGTCGATCCGTGAAGTGGACACCGACGAGCACCTGATCCAACGCGGCATGATCCAGTACGTCGAGCACCCCGGCCGCGGACGGGTGCCGGTCCCGGGATGTCCGCTGCGGCTCACAGATCCGCGCCTTGGCGTCCACCCGGCACGACAACGGCGCCGACACGTCGAACACCCCCGCCGGTAGCGCACGCAACACCAGCAGCTCGCGGGCCGCGGCCGCACCGACGGTCTCGACCCGGGCAGCGATCCGCCGAGCATCGTCGCGCTGGTCAGCGGCCGCCATCGCCTCGTTCAACGCCGCGAGAGACTCCGCGCGCGGGACCGGAGTGAGATGGCGGCGGCGGAACCGGCCGATCTCGCCCTCGACCCCGCCCTTCTCGTGCGCGCCGTCGATCCCGGGCAAGCAGAAGGACGAGTCGTAGCCTAGTGGCTGCGCAGTCCGACGAATCGCTCGTTCTCCCACCGGGCCCGCCCGAGCAGGACCCGGATGACCGCCGGGGTCAGGTTGTCGTAGCGGATCATCCCGGTCGGCACCCCGCCCAGCACGGCGAACGCCCGGACGTGCCCGTCCAGGAACGACTCCTGGGCCTGGTTGGCATACGCGATGTGCACCGCCTTGCCCGAGTGCGACAGCCGCAGCACGAACATCCACAGCTTCACCACGATCCCGGCGATCACCGCCCGGAACTCGCCGAAGTCGACCTCCGCCTCCTATGCGACCTCCGGGACTGGAGTGTCCCCGATTTTATTGACACCGATTTAGGCTGCCAGGTCGGTGAGTTTCCTGAATCCTAGCTCGTATTCGTTGGGTGTCAAGTAGGCGAGTGTCGAGTGTCGCCGCCGGCGATTGTAGTAACCCTCGATCCACAGGAATGTGTGTTGCCGAACCTCGGCGAGATCATTCCATGGCCGGGTGTGGATGAGCTCCTTCTTGTAGGTTGCGAAGAACGACTCGGCGACCGCGTTATCGAAGCAGGTCGCGCGCCGTCCCATCGACCGGACAACACCGTTCTCGGTGCAGAAATCGGCGAATTCCCGAGAGGTGTACTGGCAGCCGCGGTCACTGTGGAAGATCACACCGTTCGGCGGGCGACGGGTCACCAGCGCGGCCGCGAGCGCCTCGACGATCAGGCTGGTGCGCAGGTGGTCGGCCACGGCGTAGCCCACGACCTTGCGCGAGTACAGGTCGATCACGGTCGCGGTGTAGACCCAGCCGTCGACGGTCTGCACGTAGGTGATGTCCCCGCACCAGCGGGTGTCGGGTTGCTCGGCGGTGAAGTCCTGCCCGATCAGGTCCGGGGCATCGATGGGCCGCAGACCTGCGACGGTGGTCTTCTTCCAGGCCCGGGGGTGACGTCCCTGCAGGCCCGCGGCCTGCATCAGCCGCCAGACTCGCTTGCGGGCGACACGCACGCCGCGCACGACCAGCTCAGCCCAGACCCGCCGCACACCGGGGTGACCGTGCAGCTCGGCGTGGATCTGTCGGATCGTGGCGGTGAGCTCGGCGTCGCAGCGCTCGCGCTCGCTGGGCCCGCCGGCGAGCCATCGGTAGTAGCCCTGGCGGGCCACGCCGAGTTGGGCGCACATGAACGTGACCGGGTACTGCTTGTCGGTCGCCCAGTCCGCGATCGCCGCGTATTTCACGGCTGTTCCTTCGCGAACCAGGTCGCCACTTTTTTTGCGAAATCCCGCTCCATCCGCAGGACCGCGTTCTCCTTGCGGAGTCGTTCCAGCTCGGCCCGTTCGGGCTCGGACAGATCCGAGTCGGGAACCCGGCCGGCTTCTCGTGCTTTCTTCACCCATTTACCCAACGTCATCTCGTGGACGCCGATACTCTTCGCTACTTCGGCGATGGTCCGGCCCGAATCGAGGACGAGGCTAACGGCCTGATCCTTGTATTCCTGGGTGAAGTGACGGCGTGTCGCCACGCGATTTCCTCCGCTGCGTTCAGCGGCAGTCTACGACCGAGTGTCTACAAGATCGGGAACGGTCCAGACTATGCGGCGTCGGTGGCTCGGTGACTGGCTGGTGGTGGTCTGGCGCTGTCGCGGGTCGGCATATTCAGAGGCTTTCGAGGAACTCGAGCAGCGAGTCCGGCGGGCGGTAGCGGCCGCTCGGGGTGGCTGGTGGGGCGGTCCGGGCCAGGGCCGTCTCCTTGAGGTTGAGGTCGGCGTGCATGTAGACGCCGTAGGTGGTGCGGACGTCCTCGTGGCCGAGCCAGAGGGCGATGGTCGCGGCGTCGACGCCGTGGCGTCGAAGGGTCATAGCGCAGCTGTGCCGCAGGGTGTGTGGGCTGACCGCCTTCCCAGTCAGCGATGGACAGGACTGGGCGGCGGTCGCGACGTGGCGGTCGACAAGACGGCGGATCGCGTCGCGGCCGAGGGGTTGGCCGCTGGGCCCGGGGAACAGCGGGTCGCTGGGTGCCCCGACCCGCTCGGTGAGCCAGGCCTGCAGGAGCTGGCGGGTCTGCCGGCGTAGTGGTGTGATCCGTTCCTTGCGTCCCTTCCCGTGGCAGCGCACGTGCGCCCCGGTGCCGAGGTGGATCGAGCCGCAGGTCAGGCCGGTGATCTCGCTGACCCGCAGCCCGGTTTCCAGGGCGAGCAGAAGCAGCGCGTGATCGCGCCGCCCGACCCGGGTGCAGCGGTCCGGTGCGGCGAGCAGGGCTTGCATCTCGGGCTCGGTGAGGTAGGTAACCGTGGCCCGGTCGGTGCGCTTGGGCGGGATGGCGAGCACGCGTTGGATTACCGCGGCGTGTTCGGGGTGCCGGTAGGCGGCGAAGCCGAACAGGGACCGGATGGCGGTAAGTCGGGCGTTGCGGGTGCGGACGCTGGCCCCGCGTTCGGCCTCGAGGTGGTTGAGGAACGCCCCGATCAGTGGTGCGTCGAGATCGTCGAGGTCAAGCTGATGCGGCGCTTTGCCGGTGCGATGGTGCGCGTAGCGCAACAGAAGGCAGATCGCGTCGCGGCAGGAGGCCACGGTGTGCGGGCTGGCGTCGCGCTGACCGATCAACCGTTCGCTGAAGAAGGCCTGCAGCAGCGGCGCGAGTGTGCTCACGGCCGGCCCTCGATGATCGCGCCGGTGATCGTGTCCAGCCGGTCGGCGACGAGTTCGAGCAGTTCGGGGACCGCCGTCAGGTACCAGTAGGTGGACTTCGGCGCGATGTGGCCCAGGTAGGTGGACAGCAGCGGCAGCCGCTGTTCGACGTCCAGGCCCTGCCGATACCAGCGGATCAGGGTGTTCACCGCGAAGCGGTGGCGCTAATGGGGAATTCCCCATTAGCGTCATTAGGTGGACGGTGGGGTTATGCGCCCTGCCGGGTGGTTGTGCCTGGTGAGGGCCGTGTCGGTCGTCTTTTCGTCCGCATAATCCCGGCGGCCGGCGTCACCGGCCCAGCGAGTCGAGCCAGCCGATAAGGACGGCGCGGGCTGACTCGCGGCGCTGCTGAGCGCTGCTCGCATCGGCGAAGAATCGCCTGCCTGTTCATTCCACTACCGAATGCAGAGGTGATTCCCATGGGAGAGACAGGTGTCCGGGACTGCGTCGGCCGCGTCGTGGCGGTGTTGCGCGAGGCTGGGAGGGCCGAGGACACGGTCCGTCGCCAGCAGGTGGTGCTGGACCGGTTCGCGGCCTTCTTGGCGGGTCGCGGCCTGGACACGGCGAGCGAGCGGGTGTGTCTCGACTTCATCGCGAACCAGACCGGGGTCGGGTTGGGGTCGTTGCGTGAGCCGGTCAAAGACAGGGTTGTCCAGGCGGTTCGCCGGCCGGTGGTGTTGATGGCGGACGTGCTGGCTGGTCGGGTAGTCGACGTTGACCGGACGGTGGTCCCCGCGAGGGACGGTTGTCCTGCGAGGTTCCGCTCGCTCAGGGACGACTACCTCGCTTCGTGCCGTCGTCGCGGTAACGCCGAGGCGACCGTGGTCGCGAAAGACAGGGCGGCCAGCCGGTTCTTGACCTACCTGGTCGAGGTGGGCGCGGATGATCTCGCGGCGCTCGGTGTGCGAGACGTGTCGGGCTTCTTGTTGCGCCAACGTGGACTGCGGCGCAAGACCGTCGCGGCGATGAGGTCGTGCCTGGCCGACTTGTTGGGCTTCTTGGCTGCGGCGGGCCGGACACCGCGTGGCCTGGCGGATCGGTTGCCGCCATACCGGCACGTCCGTTACGAGTCCGAGCCGCACTTATGGACCGTGGACGAGATCCGCCGGACGTTGGCCGGGATCGATCGCCAGTCCGCCACGGGGAAACGCGACTACGCGATGATCCTGACGACCGCCCGGTTGGGCCTGCGGATCTCGGATCTGCGTCGCCTCGAACTGGGCGACCTCGACTGGCGGGCGAAGCAGATCACGATCGTTCAGCACAAGACGGGCCGGCCGTTGAGCCTGCCGCTGCTGGACGACGTCGGCTGGGCGATCATCGACTACGTCCGGGACGGCCGCCCTGAGACGGCCTGCCCGAAGGTGTTCGTCAAGCACCGTCACCCGTTCGACGCGTTCGGGTGCGCCTCGTCGGTCGCCTCCCGGCTGACGCGACACGCTGCCCGCGCCGGCATCGAGTTCGGGCCGGGCCAGGTCTGCGGGATGCATTCCCTGCGTGGCGCGCTGGCCGTTGCCATGATCGGCGACGGCACGCCGATGCCGGTGGTTTCGGCCGTGTTGGGACACGCCTCAAGCGACACGACCCAGGCCTACTACCTGCGGTTCGACGTCGAACGGCTGCGCGGTTGCGCGTTGGACGTCGAGGACATCACCGACCGGGACCGGGCCGGTGAGCGTGGTGCCTGAGGTGACGCTGCCGGATCTGGTCGCCGAGCTGGTCGCTTTGCGTCACGCCGGCGGGTACAGGTTCAAAGTCCAACAACGGGTGCTGCGCCAATTCGTCGGCCATTGCCGGCGGCAGGGCTACCCGGACGGCTCGATCACCAAAGAAGTGATCATGCCGGCTGGCGCTGGCACCCTGGCCGCATGAGAATCCGTGTGGCCGTCCGGTCCTGACGTCGGTGCTGCTTGGTGCCGTGAGCCCGTAAAAAAGTGTGACGCGGGGGATCTGAGGCACCCTGACCTGCTGCTTCGAGCGCGTACCTCAGTTTCTTGATGGACAGGTTCCCCATTCCGGGCGGCCCCTGCCGTCGACAGGAAGGGGCACGGGGATGGATGTGTTGATCGAGCGGTGCGCCGGGTTGGACGTGCACCGCGACACGGTGGTGGCCACGGTGCGCCGGCCGGGTCCAGGTGGCACGCGTCGCTCGGAGACCCGGACGTTCGCCACGACGACCGGTCGACTCGAACAGATGTCGGACTGGCTGGCCGCCGAGAAGGTGACGCTGGTCGGGATGGAATCGACCGGCGTCTATTGGAAGCCGGTCTATTACGTGTTGGAGGAACATTTCCCGGTCTGGGTGATCAACGCCGAACATCTGCGGAACGTTCCCGGCCGCAAGACCGATGTCGCGGACTCGATGTGGATTGCCCAGTTACTTGAGCACGGATTGGTGTCGCCGAGTTTCGTACCACCGCGCAATGTCCGCCTACTCCGCGATCTGACCCGCCACGGCCGCCGGCTCACCGAGGAACGTACCCGCACGATCCAGCGCCTGGAGAAGGTGCTCCAAGACGCCGGGATCAAACTCACTTCGGTCTCCTCGACCATCCTGAACAAGACCGGTCGGGCGATCCTGGCCGCGCTGTTGGCCGGTGAAGAGGACCCCGCGGTGCTGGCCGAGTTGGCCAAGGGAAAGCTGCGACCGAAGATCCCCGCGTTGCGTGAAGCGCTGACCCACCGGTTCCGGCTCGAGCACCACGGCCTGCTGGTCGCGCAGATGCTCGCCCACGTCGATTTCCTGGAGTCCTCGATCGGCGACACCTACGGCCAGGTCGAGGTGCTACTGCGCCCGGTCGTCGACGTCGTGGAGTTGGTGATGACCATCCCCGGGGTCGGGCGCCGGGTCGCCGAGGTGTTGATCGCCGAGGTCGGGCTCGACATGACCGCCTTCCCGACCGCGGCGCACCTCGCGTCGTGGGCGGGGATCTGCCCGGGCAACAACGCCTCCGGCGGGAAACGCCGGGCCGGGCGCACCCGGCACGGCTCGATGTGGCTACGGATCGCGCTCACCGAGGCCGCGCAGGCCGCGGCCCGCACCCGCGGCACCTACCTGGCCGCGCACCACGCCCAGATCCGCGGACGGCGCGGCACCCAGAAAGCGATCGGCGCGACCCGCCACGACATCCTCATCGCCTACTACCACATCGTCCGAGACAAGGTGCCTTATCAGGACCTGGGCCCGGAATGGAACACCCGCCGCCACACGACCGAGCAGCAAACCCGACGACTCGTCCGGCAACTCGAACGACTCGGACTCAACGTCACGATCGAACCGACCGCGTAACACCGGCACGACCAGATCCGCCCCGCACAATTTCAGAGACCATCCGGGGCTTCGCCCCGGCGGCACTGCCGTGCCCGAGCGTGGTCGCCTGATTCACACCTCAGCGGTCGACGGGTTCCTCTACGGCCGTCACCTGCGGTCCTCCACGGTCAGACGTAACGAGTTGGCGCTGCGTCAACTGGCCGACCACGCCCGGGCCGTCGGCTGGGATGCCTACATCCCGGCCGCGAGCACCCGCGTGCGTGTCCGCCACCAGCCGCCGTATGTGCTCACCGACGATGAGGTGCGCCGCTTGTTCGCCGCGATCGACTCCCAGCCGATGTCGTGCTACTCGAACAGGGCGCTGGTCGACCCAGTCCTGTTCAGGGTGTTATACGGCGCCGGGCTGAGGGTCTCCGAGGCGCTGAACCTGACCCTGTCGGACGTGGACACGCGCGCCGCGACGCTGCGGATCCGCGACTCGAAGAACGGTGAGAGCAGGACCATCCCGATCACCGGTCGACTCGCCGCGACCCTGCACGCCTACATCGCGGCCGCGCACCCGGCCCCCGAGCACACCGACAACGTGTTCTACAGCAGCGCCGCGGGCAGGCCGATCAACCAGTCGACCGTCTACATGCGCTTCCGCAGCTACCTGGCCGACGCCGGCATCCCCCACTTCATCGGCGGTCCCCACCCGCACTCACTGCGCCACGGCTTCGCCGTGGCCAACCTGCGGCGATGGGCCGCGGACAACGCAGACCTCGCCGTGATGCTGCCCTACCTGGCCTGCTACATGGGCCACGCCGACCTCCGCGGCACCCAGTACTACCTGCGGCTGACTGCGGACGCCTACCCCGAGGTGATGACCAAAGCCCAAATCCGGTTCGGCTACGTCATCCCCGCCCCGACCGAGGACGAGTCGTGACCCCGCGACCAACGCCACCCCCGGATCTGGCCGGGCGGTGGCTGACAAAGTTCTTCATCGACCACCTGGCCGGAGAGCGCGCGGCCTCGCCCAGGACCATCGACTCCTACCGGGACGCGATCAAGCTGCTGCTGATCTGGTTCAAAGACGCCGAGCACATGCCGCCCGAGCGGCTGCGCCTGGTCGACATCGACCGGCCCCGCATCCTGCGGTTCCTGGACTGGCTGGAAACCGAGCGGTGCTGCTCGGCGGCCACCCGCAACCAGCGCCTCGCCGTGATCAAGTCGTTTTGCCGCTACACCGCCGTCGAGCAGCCCGACCATCTCGACCAGCTCACCCAAGTCCTCGCGATCCGGCAGAAGAAGACCCCGGCCCCGGACCTGGGGCACTTGACCGGGGACGAGGTCAAGACCCTGCTCGCCGAACCCGGCACCACTACCACCCGCGCTATCAGGGACACCGTCCTGATCGCCTTGGCCTACGACACCGCCGCCCGCGTCCAAGAGCTCTGCGACCTGGATGTCGCTGACATCCGCCACGCCAACCCGATGACGGTGGCGATCCACGGAAAGGGATCCAAGATCCGATACGTGCCCCTGATGGACCCGACCGCCCGCCTCGTCGCCGATTATCTGAAACACCTCAAGCCGCACCCCGGCCTCGGCGCCGACGCGAATCCGCTGTTTTACGGACCGAACCACTCCAGGCTGACCCGGTCCGGGGTGACCAAGCTCCTGGCCCGCCACGTGCGAACCGTCCAAGCCCGCGACCCCGGCTGGGCTCCCGGACTGCCGGTCACGCCCCACACCCTGCGGCGCAGCCGGGCAATGCACCTGATCCAGGCCGGCGTCAACCTGATCTACATCCGCGACCTGCTCGGCCACGCCGACGTGTCCACCACCGAGATCTACGCCCGCGCAGACGCAGAGACCAAACGCAAAGCGATCGAGAACGCCTACCAGCCACTCACCCCAGACGCCCTGCCCGACTGGACCTCGGACACCTCCCTGATCGGCTGGCTCGACTCGCTGGGGCGGTGACGCCGGCCGCCGGGATTATGCGGACGAAAAGACGACCGACACGGCCCTCACCAGGCACAACCACCCGGCAGGGCGCATAACCCCACCGTCCACCTAATGGCGCAGGTCATGCAGCCGAGGCCGGCGATGGTGCCCTGAACCGACGAGTCCGGCGTCGCGGACCAGGCAGGCGAATACCGTGCTGACGTTGTCGCGCAGCAGCCGGGTGCCGGTGGTGGAGGTGAAGAAGCTCGCCCGGGTGGGGGTGTGCCGGTTGGGTCGCCCGTCGGGGCGGGGGCGTCGGGCATCGCGGCGGGCGGCGTAGCTGGCGAGCGCCTCGATGGTGCTCGGGTGCACCGGGATCTGGCGGGACTTGCCGAACTTGCTGTCGCGGATGGTGAGCAGCCCCTGTGCGAGGTCGACGTCGTCGCGGTCCAGCCGAACCGCCTCGCCCTCCCGCATGCCGGTGACCGCGACCAGCCCGATCAAGGTCTGGTAGGTGTCGGCGCGATGCGCGGTGGGCAGGCGACCAGCAGCCCGGCGATGTCGTCGGCGGTGTAGATGTAGGGCACGACCCGGTGGCTGGGCGTGGGGATCAGCCCGGCCGGGGGGATCTCGGTCGCCGGGTCCAGCGTGCTGAGGTAGCGGGCGAACCCGCGCACGGTGCTCAACCGGACCGCCCACCATGCGCGTGCCCCGTTCGACGGTTGCTTGGCCCAGTCCAGGGCGTGGCGGATCGTCAGATGCTCGGCGCTGGCGGCGTCCAGGTAGGTCACGAACTGCTCGAGCATCCGGCCTTGGTAGCCGAGCTTGTAGCCCATGGCCCGGCGGATGGTCAGGTAGTCCGCTAAGGCCGCACGGTAGTCGGTCATCGCGGGCTTCCCGGCCAGGGTGTGGCCAGCTCACGCAGCGCAAGATGATCGACCTTTAACGGCACAGTCGGATATCAGAACTGTCCGAATGCCTCTCGCTGGGAGTCGGCCGTGCGACGGCTGACGTCGGCGGCGTAGTTGGTCCAGTCGCCCGAGGAGAGGTGTTGCCACTGGACGGCGACTTTGATGTGGATGCCCAGCATGCGGGCCAGGACGGCGGCGGGGAGCTGGGTGGCGAGCTGGAACAGGGCAGTCGAGCGGGCCTGACCCGGTCGGATCTCGAGCTGGCGGAGCCGTTCGCCGAGTCTGTCGGCGCTGACGGGGCGGCCGGGTTGTCCGCCGGGGAACAGCCACCTGGATTCTTGGTGGTTGCCGGTGATGGCGTGGCCGCGTCGGGTGGCGGCCAGGTCGCGGACGAGGACCGCGAGTGGTTCGGGCAACACGACGGGGACGGACCCGAGGCGGATCTGGATCGTGTCGTCGTCGCGGGCGGCGATGTCGTCGAGGGTGAGTCGGCTGATCGCTGCGGGTCGTTGGGCGTAGAGCAGGACCAGCAGCCCGGCGACGCGGTCGTCGGTTCCGAGGCTGTTGTCGTGCAACAGCTGTTTGGCCTGGTGCCAGCGCTGTTCCTGGTCCAGCGGGTGGGCTGGCCCGGTCCAGCGGGTGGCGGCGAACTGCAGGTGGGGGTTGATGCGCTGGGAGATCGCCCAGCGCACGAAGTGGCCGACCTCGCCTCGGTGGCTGGCGTCGTTGCTGGTCAGCCAGGCCTCGAGGTCGGGTTGGCGGCAGGTCGCCAGGGTGAGCCCGCGGGGGCGTAGCCAGTCGAGGAGGCCGATGGCGCCGCGCAGCCGCTGGCGGATCATGTCGTGCTGGCCGTAGGTGGTGTCGGCGCCGCGGTTGCGTTGCCGGATCCGCCGCATCTCGTGCCAGACCGCGTAGCGGCGCAGCAACTCCCGATCCTGCGGGTAGACGTGCTCGTTGAGGGTCTGGGTGACCCAACGCTGGAGCCGGGAAAGCTGCTCGTCGCGGGCAGGAAGGACAGCGGTTGCCACCAGGACGCTGCGCAGGTGTTCCATCGATTTGCCGGGCGGGAGATCGTCCAGGGCGGCGTGGGTGAGCGGGCGGTGTCCGGTGGCGAGGTCGCCGAGTACCGATCTGACCGTGGGCCGCTGCAGCCACTTCGAGATCGTGTCGGGCCGGTCGGCGGTGGCCAGCGCGTCGTGCAGGGCCTGTAGTCCGGGACGGATTTGTCCGGTGGCGTCGGCGAGCAGCTCGCCGAGCTGGCGGTGCAGCCGGCAGCGGCGACAGACTCCGGCGATGAGCCGTCCGCCGGTTCCGCAGCCTGGACAAGTCGTCCAGAAGTTCGGGTCGGGGACAGCGCAGCCGGCGCAGAGCGGTGCGTCGCGGGTGCCGGCCCGGATGGCATCCCAGCGCCGGCAGCGCGAGCATTGCACCCAGGCGCGGGCGCACGCGCGACACCACGGTTGCCCGGTGGTCTTGGACACCATGCACGGCTCGGTTCGCGCACACACGCTGCAGACGGCGGTCGTGCGGGAAATGCACGCGGCGCAGATCGGCCCTTCCGCGGCACGGGTGTTGACCCGTTGGCGGCGCCCGCAGCGGACGCATTCCTCCAGGTTGATCGGGTCGCGCACGAGGCAGTTCGGACACAGCGGATTCCCGTGAGCGTCACGGGCTGCTGGTTCGCGAACAGTTCCGCAGCCAGAGCAGGACACCCCGTTGGCGCGGGCGCAGCAGTTGCGGCAGATCCGCAGCCCGTCACGCCGCTTGCTCAAGGCGATCACGCGTCGGCAGCGGGGGCAGGCGGGCGGCTGGATGCGGGTGGCGCCGACGTCGCGGAGCGCGTCGATCAGCCGCAGCACCATGGGAAAGGGTGCCTTCGCCCCGTCCCCGGTGAGCAGCTCGGGCGCCTCCTCGATGACCCACGCCAGCTTCTGGGCGTGCGCGGGCTTGCAGACGGTGGCCGTGATCGCGGTGGCCACCGCGTCGGCGCTCAGCCCGGGATCGATTGCGGTGATGAGCCCGACCAGGACCTGGCGCGGGTCACGAACGTCGTGATCGGGGCACTGGGAGCATCGCGGCCGCCCGCGCCGGTCGCGGAAGGTGACTTGTCGATGCTGCCCGCACGAGGCGCAGGGCTGCGGGCGCGTGTAGCAGGGCGAGCAGTACCAGTCCTGGCCGCGAAGCTGCATCGCGGACAACTCCCGCCCGCAACCGGCGCACCACGGCGGGGAGATCCTGCTCGCCCCGGTGGCGCGGAGCGCGAGCAGGAGGTCGCCGACGACCCGAGGCGCCGGTGAGCGTCCGCTGGTCAACACCGACGCGTCCCGGGTCAACGTCGTGGCCAGGCGGCGGCGCTTGGCCCGCCCACCACCGACGTGCTCCACGACTCGGTGAACGTCGTCGTGGTGGAGGGAGGGATCGATCGAGGCCACCAGCGCCACGACGGTGCCGATCGGATCGACCAGCGCCGCCGGCGTCCCCGGCGCGGCTGTCACGAGTCGGGCCGGGTGACTCGCGCACGTTTCGGCCGCTGGTCCCCGACCCCGCCAGCGCCGCCACCGCCGGCGGTTCTGGTCTGGATCGCCGGTTCGGCGGCGACGGGTTCGATCAGCTCGTCCACCGTGGTGTCGAGGATGTCCAGCAGCGCCATCAGTACCTTCAGACTCAGCCGCTCGGGCCGCTCCACCACCAGCCGGTAGACCTGGCTGGAGGACAGCCGGATGCCGCGCTCGACGAGCGGCTCGATCAGGTCGGTGGTGGCGAACATGCCGCGGGCGGCCATGACCTGGCGCAGGTGCCACCGGTAGTCGAGCTTGACCGTCATCGCCCCTCCTCGCCCGTCGGCACGTCCCCGAGCGCGGGGGCGAGGGCTCTGCGGAGCGCGGTGTTCATGAAATCACTGCTCACATGCGTGTATACGGCCGTCGAGCTATCCACCTCGTGCCCGACCTGGCATTGGATAAACCGGCGGTCCACACCATCCTCGGTAAGGTGCGAGACGTAGGAATGCCGCATCGAATGGGGCACCAAAGCTCTCGGCAACTTGAGGGCATCGCGGTAGGCGACGAACCGGGCGTTGATCTCCGCGGGTTTGATACGGCCGCCGCGTTCAGTCAACCACAACGCCGCATGCTCCGCGCAGCCGAAGCGCGGCCGAATGTTCTCCACGTAGTCGGCCACGGCGTCCACCGCCCACCCCATCACCGAGGCGACGTTGCGTCGCCGCGGTGGTTGACCACGCTTGGCCTTGCCGTAGCGGACGTTGAGCGTGCCGAACCGACCGAACTCCGGTGCCGCCGGGTTCCGACCGAAATCGACAACATCCAACTTGGCGGCCTCCGTGCGGCGCAGCCCCCACCCGTAGAGCACCTTGAACAGCGTGGCATCGCGGTAGGCGGCCAATGCGCCCTTGCGTTTGGCCCGCACCGCACGCTCGACCTGTTCGTCGGCGTAGTCGAGGAATCGCTGCAGCTCCTCCCGTGTGAACGGGCGCGCTTCGGGATCGCCCTCGTAGTCGTTGAGATGAGGAATGGTGTTCCACTCGTGCACGATCGGGACCGGGTGCGTCTGCGGCCCGAACTCGCGTCGGCACGCTGTCACCCACCCGTAGCGGCTGTCACACAAGTAGTCGTTGAACAAGCGCAAGCTGCACTGGTAGCTGCGGATCGTGGAGGGCGCCAGGTGCTGCTCGGCGGTCAGCCACAGCGACCACTCGTCCACATGCGACGGTTCCCAATTCCACGGGTACTCGTTGGTGAACTCGCCAAACCGGCGCATCAGCCGCTCCCGCGCCGCGATCGCATCCTCGCGTAGACCGCGGGCTGCCTGTTGCGCACGCCAGCCCTTCAGCATCGCCTCGACCATCGTGTCCTCCGGGTGCAGCGCCACCACACCGTCGACGAGCTCCAGATGCGCCGCACCCGCCAAATCAACTCGCCGCAATCCGCCCCCAACACCTTCGAACAGTGGGCGGATCATGCAGCAGACGGGACCACTTGATCAAATCGGCAGGTCAGGCGCAGGCCCGCCGCGTGCGAGGAACTCCACGACCGAGCCATCCTGGCCAGGTGACCTGCAGGTTCTCGCTCGTCTGATGCAATTCCCGAGGGTTGGCGTAGATGACCGTCGACGCGACGCTGCGGTGGCGCAAGACCTGTGCCACCTCGGGAAGTGACGCGCCGGCCTGCAGCATCTGGGTGGCCGCGGTGTGGCGCAGCCGATGCGAACCGAAGCTGCCCAGCCCGGCGCGTTCGCCGGCGGCCCGCACCACCTCACCGACACCGTCCGGAGTCAGCCCGCGCAGCGGCGCGCAGACGCGCAGGAACACCTCCCGCTCGGACCGTCGGGGCCGGTCCTGGCGCAGGTAGGCGGCGATGGCCGCGCCGACGTCGGGCGGCAGGGGCAGGCGGTCCTCGGTGCGGCCCTTGCCGCGAACGACGATCTCGCCGGCGCGCCAGTCGATGTCGTCGAGGCGCAGCGCGGAGACCTCGGCGGCGCGCAGCCCGAGCCGCACCAGCAACACCAGGATCGCGTAGTCGCGCCGGCCCATCGCGTGCTGTCGATCGCAACCGGCCAGCAGGGCCGCGACCTGTTCGGCGGTCAGCCCGCGGGGCAGGCTGGCGCCGCTCCACCGCGCCACCGACGGGACCGCCCCGGTCAGCGGCCTGCTGATCAACCCCTCGACCAGGGCGAATCCCAGAAACGAGCGCAGCCCGGTGGCGAGGCGTTCGGCTTGGCGTGTGCTGACCTGCCGACACTGCGAGGTCATGAATTTGCTGACGTCGGCCGCGCCGAGCTCGTCGAGCTCGCGGCCGCGCTGCGTCGCCAGGAACTGGGTGACGACACGCACGTAGGTGGCGATCGTGGCCGGCTCCAGGCCGCGCTCCACCGTCAAGTAGTTGCGGTAGCGCTCGATCAACTCCTGTGGTCCGGTCCGCTCACGAGGAGCATCCGGGGTGGCGACCGCCACCCCGATCTGCCTCATGTAGTCAACAAGCCAGGACAACGATCGCGCCGTGGGCCGCCAGGACCTGTTCTTCACCCGCAGCGCGGCGACGAACTGCTCGATCACCCCCGGCTCGACGTCGACGGCGCCCAGGCCGCGCCGATGCAAGAACTTGCTCAGCCCTCCGGCCAGATGCAGATGCCGCTCGACGAGCCGGGGCGTGTAGCCCAGCGCGGTCAGCCTCTCCGCCATGCCCGGCGCCCACGGCGCCAGCGGACCATCCATCGCTTCGCTCCTCCCGAAGACCTCCTTGGGAGGCGAAGCCTTCCGCCGCCACGCAACCTGTAACTATGTGGACTCGATCAATCCACTTGCAGCGCGGTACTTCTCGCCGACAGGACGTCCACGCTCGACGCCGCATAGTCCCGGAGGTCGCATAGGAGGCGTTATGTGGAATTCCGCATAACGCCTCCACCCCCGGCGGGTGGGTCTGGGGCACCATCACTTGGCGGCGATCCAGCCCGACCTCGACCTTCAACGCGGCGACCAGAGCGCGCACACTCGACTCGGCCACCTGCGCTCCTTCCTCCTCGATCAGGCGCTGCCACACCCGCCGGGCGGTGTGGCGCTGCTTGCGCGGCGCGTCCACATCGGCCAGCAGCCAGCCGCGGACCGTGGCCTCGTGCGGCCCCAGCGCGGGCAAGACCCGCACCGGCGCTTTCGGCGCCGGCGGCACCGCGTCCGCGAGTGCCTGGCGCACCGTGCGCCGGTGCACCCGATGACGTGCTGCGAGCGCGCGGACCGACAGACCCTGATCCCGGTGGTCACGTCGGATACGTTCGAACTGCTCCACTCTCGACTTCTCCTTCAGAGCACTTGCCTTCCATGATCGCCTTGGCAGACGTCACGGACAGTAGGTGCTGGTAGGTCGAGGGTGGGGCCACTTCAAGCCATCACTCGGGCTCCAAGTGGGGCCAACTCAGGCTGGCACACTCAATTGCAGCGAGACACCGGCGTTGACCTGGGCGGTGGCGTGCGTTATCTGCACTTGATCTTGAAAATCCACTGTTGCGCAGGAGGTTCGTCTGTGGCCGGGGCGAGACACGTGGGTCACGTCGCCGGCGGGCCGGTTGGTGGATCATGGCCGGTTGTGGTCTTTGATGACGCGGCGCAGGCTCTCTCGGGCGGCGGTCAGGTCGTCTTCGAGTTCGTGGATGCGGCGCTGGGCGTGGTCGGTCTCGGTGGTGCGGGCGTCGCGTTCGGCGAGTAGTTGCCGGGTCAGGGATTCGAGCTCGGCGATTCGGGTGATCAGGTCGGCGCGGTCGGGCCCGTCGATCTCGGCGCCGAGTTGTAGGCGTAGCCGGTGGCGGAGCTTGTCGTGTTCGGCGCGTAGCCGGCGGATCTCGTCTCGGGCCAGGGCGAGGTCGGTGCGCAGGCCGGCCGGGGTGAGCGGCGCCTGGTCGCCGGGCGCGGCGGTGGAGGCCGGGCTGCTGGTGGGCTGGGACTGGCGGCGCCGTGCGGCGTCGAGGTGCTCGCGCAGGCCGTCGGTGTAGAGCAGCCAGGTCGATACTCGGGCGGCCGTGGCGACGGCTGCCGCGGTGATCGGGGTGCCCGCGGCCTCGAGGGCGTGGATGGCAGCGAGGGCGCGGCGGCGTTTGTCGGCGCTGTCGGTGGCTCGGGCGGCGCGTAGCCCGGCGGTGCGGTCGGTTGCGGCGCTCATCCGGCCGCGCCGGTGGTTGAGGCCGTGTTGATCAGGGGTAGCTGCCGGGCGCCCCGGGCCCGGCGCAGGATCTTGCTGGCCTGCTCGACCTCGTCGCGTTCGCCAGGGGGCAGTGCGTCGAGCCGGCGGCGCATCGTGTCGGCGACATCGGTGAAGGCGCGGATCTCCGCGGTGAGGTTGTCGATCACGTAGTCGGCGGCGCCGATCGCCGCGGCGGTCTCCCGGTCGGCGCGCAGGGCGGCGATGTGCTGTTCGAGGGCGGGCAGGTAGGACGGGTCGGGGCGGTAGAAGCCGCAGCCGGCGCACTGGAAGCGGATCGGGCAGGCGCTGCCGCCGGCTTTCACGTTGGACGGCTCGGTGCAGTTGCCGAACGGCACCGACACCGAGGCCCGCTGGTAGGCGGTGGGGTTGGTGAACGGGGCCGGGTTGCCGGCGGCGTCGATGGCCAGCGACCCGACCGCGCGGATCGCCTGCTGCTTGCGTTTGAGCCCGACCGAGTAGTAGCCCATCGTGGTGGCCACCGCGACGTGGTCCATGAGCTCGCGCAGCACGTCGACCGGGACCCCGGCATCGGCGTGGCGCTGGGCGTAGCTGTGCCGTAGTGCGTATGGGGTGATCAGGCACGGGTCGAACGGGGCCGGCGCGCCGTCGGGGCCGAGCAGCTCGGAGTCGATGGTGCCGATCTTCCCGACCCAGGCCTTGAACGCCCGGCCCACGGCGTGCGCGGTCAGGTGCCCGCGGGACTGCTGGGCGCGGAGCAGGGGGCTGGGGAACAGCCAGCGGTCCAGGGATGGTGGGACCGGCAGCTGCTCTCGCCGCTGCCGCCAGGTGATGATCACTTCAGCGGTGCCGGTGGTGATCGGCAGCCGGCGGCGCATCCGACCGGCCTTGTGGTTGTCATAGATCAGGTTGTGCTGGCCGTCGATGACCTCCAGGCAGTCGAGGTGCAGGCTGACCACCTCGCCGGGGCGCCGCCCGGTGTCGCGCAGGATCCGGTAGGTGGCATGGTGCATCGCCTGCAGGTCGGCGGCGCTGACCGCCCCGGCCCGCCCGGCTGGGCCGAGCAGCTGCAGGTGCGCATCGAGCTGGGCGATCACCGTATCGGGCAGCGCCTTGCCGACCTCGTCCTCGTTGGGGTCGCGGCGGATCCGGTGGCGGCGCGCGGGGCGGAACGGATCGGGCACCGTGGCCATCAGCCCGCTGGCCCGGCCGTGCTCGATGACCTGGCAGAACTGGTAGAGCATCAAGTTGCGGTGCGAGGCGGAATACAGGATGCCGTCGGCTCGCCGCTGGGAGCTGATGGCGTCGATGATGGCGGTGAAGTCGCCGGCGCCGAGGCCGGCCGGGTCGGTCCGGCCGACGGCGGTCAGCGTGTGGGAGGCGGCCTGGCAGGCCCGTAAGGTCTCGCGCAGCCGCTGCAGGTAGGGCCGGGTGGCGCGGGCCCAGTCCTTGACGACCTCGCGCAGCCACGCCGGTTCGATGCTGCGGAAGTCGAGCACGCCCCGAGTGGCCGGCCAGCGCCGGGAGGCGTTGCTGCGCAGGTCCAGCAGCGCCACCTGCCACACGTCGCCGGCGAACGGGTCGAGGCCGCTGTGCTGGGCCCAGGCCCGGTCCAGGTGCCGGCGCAGGTCGCGGAACAGCCCCCGGGTCCCCGCGTTGTAGACCATGCCGCCGGACTCGCAGACCACCTGCGGGTCGGCCTCGCGCAGCGAGGCGGCGTCGCCGAGGCGCGCGAGCAGGATCCGCACCTGGGTGGGGTCCAGCGGCGGCGGTGCCTGGTCACGGTGTTGCAGCCCGTAGAGCAGCTCGACGCGCAGCAGTTCCGGCAGCCCGGCCAGCGAGAACTGCCCCACCCCGAGGCGGGGCCGCTCGCCGGCCACCCAGGCCGCCAGCTCGTCACCGCTGAGCAGGCCCCGCCGCTGTAGCCGCCGGCCGTGGAAACGGCACAACCCGCGCCGGGCGATGCTTTCCCGGTCGCAGCCGGCGACCTGGCATGGCGCGGCCCGGGTCAGCGCGCCCGCCCGGGCGATGAACACCGCGATCGGCTCGGTCCGGTCCTTGCCCCAGCAGCGTTCATGCCGGAAACACAGCCCGCAGCTGTGCCGATCGCCGTCACAGCCGGGCACCGAACACGGGTCGCGCTGCAGCGCGCGGGTGGCCCGCGGCGGCGGAGCGGCGTCGAAGTCGGCCCAACTCAGGCCCGCGCCGACCCGGGCGCGGCGGCAGCCATCGCAGCGCCCCGACGGGCGGCGCGTCGCCGTCGGGCATCCCGGGGTGCGGCACGGCCACGCCGCGGTCCGCGCGCTGTTCAGGTCGCCGGTGAACAGCAACGTCTCGTCATCCCACTCGCCCGGCCGCCAGGCCGGGTCCAGCCGCGCGCGCAACCACGCGACCCAGCCCTGGTCACCAGGCCGGATGCCGCGGTCGCCCGCCCGTCCGACAACCCGCAACGCCCGCCCGCTCACCGATACCGCCCGCCCGCCGCGACGGCCTCCACCGCGCGGCGTTTGTCCTCGTCGCGTGCGTGCAGGTAAACCGTCGTCGAGGCCAGCGAGGCGTGACCGAGCAACGCCTGCACCACGTCCAGATCGACACCGGCCCGGACCCAGTTCGTGGCCGCCGAGTGGCGCAGCATGTGGGGCCGGACCGGGAACCCACACCCGTCGGCCAGCCGGTCAAAGAAGCCCTTCGCCGCCCGGTAGCGCATCGGCGCGCCGAGTGGCCGATGGTAGAGGTTGACCAGCACCATCTCGGTGACGTCCTCGCCGACCAGCCCGTCGCGCTCGTGCTGGTAGTCGGCATAGGCCGCGAGCAGCGCGTCGCTGGCCGGCACCGTGCGCGGGTAGCGGGACTTGGCCAACGCGCCGTTCGGGTTGGCGCGGTGGCGCACGTGCACGTGCGCGCCCACCACCGCACAGCCCAGCCCGCGCGAGTCCGGCAGCAGGTGCATGTCGGTCCGGCGCAGGCCCAACGCCTCCCCGATCCGCAGCCCGGTGTGCAGCAGCAGAACCACCATGAAGTGCTCGCGGGGCCGACGGCAACACGCCAGCACCACGTCGACCTGCTCGCCGGTCAGCGCCTCCGGGAACGGCGTCTCCGCGCGCGCCTTCAACGCCCGGGCCCGCACCGTGCGGAACTGGCCGGACTCGCCGGCATCGAACCCGGGCGGGGTGAAACGCAGCCACCGCGGCTGGGACAACCGCCCGGCCACCGCCGCCTCGATCAACCCGGTCCGAGCGCAGAACCGCAGCAGCTCACACACCGCGGTCAGGATCGCGGTGACCGTCGACCCCGACCGGGTCCGTCCCGTCCGGGCCGGGCCCACCTCGAGCCAGTGCTTGAACCGGGCCAGCTGCGCCAGCTCGACTCCTCGCCAGTCCACCCCCTGCCCGGCGCACCAGCCCAAAAACAGCGCCGCGCGCCCCGCATAGGCCCGGATCGTGTGCGGTGAACGGTCCGCACCCTGCAAGCAGGCCAGGAACGCGCTCGCCTCCCGGTGCACCACCAGCTCAGCGTCGAGCACCACCCACCACACGCCGCCGTCGCGCGGCGACACCGCCCGCTCGGCCCGGAACCCGACGTTGATCAACTCGGTCACGTGGCGAAGGTAGCCACCTGCACAAACGAGTTCCGGATACTCGTGAGGCACGTGCCCGGCCACCCCCGTGCCCCACGTCCCTCACCAGGTTGAGGCCAGGGGAGATAACGTAGGTGTGGCGCAGCTGGTGCGGGGTGGTAAGGGGCAGCCCGGCGTCGTGGGCGACCCGGGTGAGCGCGCCGCGCAGCTGATAGACGGTGACCCGGCGGCCGTGGTGGGTGAGCAGGAACTCGGTGGGCCGTGTGGTGCGGGGATGGGGCAGCGGCCGGCCTGGGGAGCGGTGGGCGCAGATGCGGTCGATCAGGGCCACGGTCTGCTCGTCCAGGGGCACCATCCGTTCGGCCGCGAGCTTGCCCAGCGGCACCTTCAGCCAGGCCCCTTGGCCGGGGATCTCGTGCACGCAGTCGAGCTCGAGGTCGAGCAGCTCACCCACGCGCAGCCCGGTGGCGCGGGCCAGCAGCAGCGCGTCGGCGGCCAGCCGGTCCCGGCAGCCCTGCAGCGCGGTGATGAGCCGCCGGTCCAGGTCCGGGGTCAGGTAGCGCGGCAGCGGCCGGGGCAGTTTCGGGATGTCGGAGCGGAACACCAGCCGCCGGGTCGGTGCCTCGGGCCAGCCCCACTCGGTGATGTCGTTGAGCAGGCAATGCACCGCGAGCACCCGAGCGCGCCGCTCGGCGGCTGACAGCGGCGCGCCGGTGTGCGAGTTGACCGCGGCGGCGGTCGCGCTCAGGTAGGTCTCGATGTGCCGGCGTCGGTGCAGCGCGGCCAGCCCGGGCAAGTCCGCGTCGATCCGGGCGAGATGCCCGGCGAACGCGTTGAGTCGGCTGGCCGCCCCGGTGACCGTCGAGCGGCTGTGGGTGGCGGTCAACCGGTCCAGGTAGGCCACCAACGACGGGCGCAGCGTCGGTGTGGCCGCACGCATCCGCTCGGTGAAGCTCTGCCGCAACAGGGTCATCGCGCTGGAGGATCCGCCGGATCGTCGAGGCGCCGACGCGGTGGCCGAGTTTGAGCAACTCGCCCCTGGATCCTCATTACCCCCAGCGCGGATTCTCCCGCGCCATCCGCACCACCAAGGTGGCGAGGACGTCCTCGATCTGTGGCCGTCCGGTCCGGATGGGGTAAGTGTCCATCTTCTGCGTACGAGGCGGCCATGCCAGCGCAGGATCGTGTTCGGAGTGACCAGGCGATGGCAACGCAGTGCGGTTGTGGGTTGGCGCGGCGCAGAACTGCGACCTCGTGCCGCAGCACGAGGAGCTCGACGTCCTTGGTCGAGGACGTCGGCCCATCAGTAAGACCAATCCAACCACTTTGCCAGAAGATCAAATACAGCAACCGCGGCGACACGTGGGATCATGCCCAACCCCCGATTACCGCCGGTCAGCGACCCTGCCCGAGTTCTGGAACCCCACAGGCCCACCGACACCCGCCGGGGCCGATGCACCCGGCCCACAACGATGATGGCTGCGGCCCTCCCTGGCTAGGCGACGATCATCCCGATTCGAGAAGCCTTACCCGTTGCCTTTCAGCAAACCGGGCAGGCCTGCTGGCGCCGCGGGCGTTGCCGAGGCGCGTCGGCCGGGGGCAGGCGTCGCTGAGACTCGAGAGCCGTCATCCGCGCGGCCGCCCGAGCGAGTCGCTTCCGCGCCCGACTGCTTGGACGACGTCGGCGATGCCGATTCGGTGGCCGCGGCCGAGCTCTCCGCCGTAGCGCTGGGCGTGACCTCGGCCGTCGTCGACGTGCCGGCGCCCTTGTCGACGCCGAGGACCGTTCCGACGCTGGTGCTCCGCTCGTCGTGGCTGCTCAAGACCGGTCCGCCCGCGAGCAGCTCGATGCCCGTCACGGCCATCAGACCCGCCAGGAAGATCACGACAGTGGCGCCTGCGAGCAGCGGGAGTCTGGTGCGACGTGGCGTCTGGACGGGGGCGACCGGCTCCCCGACGCGGGCATCCCCCGTCGCTCGCGTAGGTCCGGTAGCTCCAGCCGCCCGAGCATGTCCGGTCGCCCCGGCAGGCCGTTGGACCGGAATCACCTGGGTCACGTCGGATGACATCGCCTCGGTCGTCAGCGCCTCGGTCGACATCACCTGGGTGATCTCGACACCGCCGCCGTCTCGCGGCCGCACCCTGGCCACCACCATCTTGCGGGTTCGATCAAGCGACCGCTCGTACGTCGCGGTTGCGACGGCGGACACGACCGAACCGACCGCAGCTCCGACGACGGTGCCGTCGGCGCCGAACGCCGACCCCGCGACGGCGGTGGTCGCTGCGGCTCCGGCTCCGGCGACGACTTTGGAGATGGTCAGGCTGGACTTCGACATGGCGGCAGCCGGTGGGTTCGGCGGCGGGTGGTTGCGCAAAGATGAGCTCATAACACACCTCTATCGGATGAGCTTCGGGGCGGTGTTAGCACCCCCCGGGGTTATGGCCCATCACCGCAGGTATAACGGCCTGTGAAGATGTTCACTTCCGATCGGCGGGATCGCGCTTGACGCGGTCATTCCTGTGTACGGAGCGTCGTATCGTCGCGGTCGTGCCCTTCCCAGGCTCGGATGGCACAGTGCTGGTCATCCCTGAAAGGGGCGGGGTCGGTCAACCTCGTTCTCAGTGTTTTTGATCTTCGTCGGCGGTCTGTGGGGCACGTCGGGGTAGGCGTCGGGGTCCGGGATCGGCCCGGAGGGCCGACCGCGTAGCGGCCGCAGGTCCTGGACGTCGACGCCGCCCGGCGCATGCTGGAAGACGCGAAGGAAGGGAAGTCGGCGGCTCCAGAGACCCACGGACGCGGGGACGCTGACCGTCAGGGAGAACTCGCGGGCCAGCCAGCGGCTGAAGGCCAGCCGGTCGGTCCGCGTCGTCAAGCCGGGCACGGCAGACAACTGCCCGGCAAGCCAGTCCACGTAGGCCGCATGACCGCTGCTGCCCGTGTAGCGGGTCCCGAACCCGACCAGCTGCTCCTGCCACTGCCACACCTCCGGCAGGCGAGGCATGCCCG
Organism: uncultured Actinomycetota bacterium; assembly: GCA_963739465.1. GTDB lineage: Bacteria > Actinomycetota > Actinomycetes > Mycobacteriales > Pseudonocardiaceae > Pseudonocardia. The sequence continues at coordinate 72,074 of CAVUAS010000011.1, read as the reverse complement.
CGGCCGAACCGCCGGTTGCCATTTTCATTATCGATCCTCAGCTCTCTGCGTTTGTTGGATCCCAGCAGCCGGATCTGATGTCCGTGGGACAAGAGAGCGGCAACCGGGCGGGAGCCGATAAACCCAGTCCCACCAGCAACAAGCACCTTCATCTGAGTTCACCCCATGACACAGTTTAGGCCCGGCGCGTCTGGCCGAAGCCTCCATTACCCACTCTCGCTCCCAAAATCAGGTGCACGCCCCACACGGCGAGGACCCAGCCGGGCCAGAAGTAGCCGAACCCAGTGATTGCCCAGATGAGGATCAGCAAGGCGTTCACGATGAGGTATGCCCCCACATCGGCCCGGAACTTGCGTTTCTTCAGTGCTGGGCACGAACGCGCTCGTACTCGACGCCTGTCTGCGTCATGCCGCCTGCGGGTGCCGAGAACCGTGTCACGGCCTCTCATCTGCGTCTTTGCCGCTGGCCGACCTGAACATCAGCGGCCCAGACCACAGACCTGTGGGTGCCCGAAAACCTCGCACGGTGACGCTGACCAGGTGCTTCACCGCCGAGCGTGTCGCAGCATGATCCGCCGATGGCAGTAAAGCTGATCTACCAGATGTTCAAGAAAGCTGCTGAGCTGGATGGTGCTCCACGCCCGCTCCGAGCGATCTCGCGACGGTCCGGTGGAATGGTCCCACACGAAAGACACGCATGCGCGTGCCGCCTTGTCCGCAGTCCGTCGCAGGGCGGAGCCCGCGTGATCGAGTTCGACCGGGCCCGAATCGCCGCCGAGACCGTCGAGCGCTACCGGAACCTGGTCCAACGGTCCGGGGAGCCCTCCTCAGGAACCCCGGGTCAGCTCTCGTCGATGCGACGACCTCGCCGGGGGGACGTCCCCGCGATCACAGAAACGCGACGCGAGACAATCACACGGCGAACCGGCGCCGACCGATGCCACGCCAAGGCCAGACGCTTCCCTTAAAACTACATCAGTGCAATTCAGTTGTCGCAATTTCGCGGGCGCGCTTCCAGTCCTCGTGGCCACATGGATAAATCTTTCAACGCTGGCGGTCGTGGCGATCACGTTGATAGCGTAGAGCCCAGCGTATCGACGCCGAACCAGACGATACCCGGCGACAGATACGCGTCCGACGGCACTCCGTCGATGAGGAGGGGTGGGCGGGAAAGTGACCGTGATCCGCGCCTCCGAAAACGGGCACTTCTGCTGTTTCTGTGGGTCGGTTCGGGGGCGCTGCGCAGGGTGCGCGGCCGCTCCTCACAGGTCAAGGGCGCTTGCAGCGTCGCTGACGCGAGGGCGCTTCGCACCCCCCTTGACCGGCGAGCCTCTGCGGCCCCTCGGGCAGAGCTTGCGGGCAGGCCAGGGCCTGCCCGGTCAGGGTGCGCAGCGCCCCCGAACCTAGGTTTGCTCGGGGTGGCCGCCGGTGAAGATCGTGGAATGAGGGGCGCACGCCGCCCTGTCTTCAGTTTCTGGCCTTCCACAACCAGGGACAAAAACGGGGACGGGCGTGCGCACGACGAGGGTATGGCGGCAGGTGCTCGGGGTCGAGCACACGGTGATCGAATCGGTGGAGTTGGAGACCGACGAGGGAGGCCAGGAGCTGCTGGTGGCCCGGGTACGGGTCAAGTCCGGGGCGGCGCGGCGCTGCTCGCGCTGCCAGCGGCGCTGCCCAGGCTATGACACCAGCCCGGCGCCGCGGCGCTGGCGGGGCTTGGACCTGGGCACCACCCAGGTCTACTTGGAGGCCACCACGTCGCGGGTGTCGTGTCGGGAGCATGGCGTGGTGGTCGCCGCGGTGCCGTGGGCGCGGCCAGGATCCCGGTTCACCGCAGCGTTCGAGGACACCGCCGCGTGGCTGGTCTGCCACGCCACCCTGTCGGGGGTCGCGATGCTGCTGCGGGTGGCCTGGCGCAGCGTGGCCGACATCATCACCCGGGTGGTCGCCGACCGGGCCGGGAAGATCGACCGGCTGGCCGGGCTGCGCCGGATCGGGATCGACGAGATCAGCTACCGCAAGGGCCAGCGCTATCTGCTGGTTGTCGTGGATCACAACACCGGCCGGCTGGTGTGGGCGGGCAAGAACCGCAATGCCGCGACGTTGCACCGGTTCTTCGACGACCTCGGCGGCGAACGAGCCGGGCAGCTCACCCACGTGTCCGCCGACGGCGCCCAGTGGATCCACGACGTGGTCGCGGCCCGCGCCCCCGCCGCGGTGCTGTGCCTGGACGCCTTCCACGTCGTCGCGTGGGCCACCGAAGCCCTCGACCAGGTGCGCCGCGGGATGATCGCGCGGCTGCGCGCCAATGGGCACCACGCCGAGGCCGCCGCGCTCAAGGGCAGCCGGTGGGCGCTGCTGAAAAATCCGCCGAACCTGACCGGCGACCAGCGCACCACGCTTGCTGGGATCGCCAAAGCCAACGGCGGACTCTACCGGGCTTACCTGCTCAAAGAGCAACTCCGGGCGATCTTCCAAGCCGCCGAGCTGGCCGATGCTCGCGCGCTGCTGGGCGGCTGGATCGCCTGGGCCCGCCGGTGTCGACTCGAACCGTTCGTCAAGCTGGCCAAGACCATCAAGAACTACCACGCCCTGATCCTGAACGCGGTCGAGCACGGCCTATCCAACGCCCGCTCCGAAGCCACCAACACCCACCTACGGCTGCTCACCCGCCGCGCCTACGGCTACCACAGCCCCGAAGCGCTGATCGCCATGGCCGCCCTCACCCGCGGCGGCCTCTGCCCACCACTACCCGGACGATCATGAAACCCCACCCACAAGAACGTCAGTAGGGGCCGAAAACGAGCATTCACGAGCTCGCCCCAGTCCCTCGCCGAGGGCCAAACACGGACTGGTGCGGCGGGTCTCGTGCACCGATGCAACCGCTCGTGACACGGCTCTCGACGCAGAGCTGCTCGATGCCGTATCACCCCAACCATCGGCTCGGGCACCCCAACGCTCTCCGGCCGTCATCAAAATCGTCGGCATCGGGGGCGGCGGTGCCAACGCCGTCCATCGCATGACCGAGGCGGGTCTGGAGGGCGTGGAGTTCATCGCGGTGAACACCGACACCCAAGCCCTGCTGATGTCCGACGCGGACGTCAAGCTCGACATCGGCCGTGAGCTCACCCGCGGCCTCGGGGCCGGGGCCAACCCCGAGGTCGGCCGCATGGCCGCCGAGGAGCATCACCAGGAGATCGAAGAGGTCCTCGAACGGGCAGACATGCTCGTCGTCACCGCCGGCGAGGGCGGCGGCACCGGCACCGGCGCCGCACCCGTCGTCGCCGCCATCGCCCGCAGGCTCGGCGCGCTGACCATCGGCGTAGTCACCCGCCCATTCACCTTCGAAGGCAGGCGGCGCGCGGAGCAAGCCCAAAACGGCATCACAGCGCTGCGCGACGTGTGCGACACCCTGATCGCCATCCCGAATGACCGGTTGCTCCAATTGTATGCGGACGTACCGCTGATGGACGCCTTCCGGTCCGCCGATGAGGTGCTGCTGTCGGGGGTCCGGGCCATCACCAACCTGATCACCACCCCGGGCCTGATCAACCTCGATTTCGCCGACGTGAAGGCGATCCTGTCCGGCGCGGGCAGCGCACTAATGGGCATCGGGTCGGCGCGCGGGCAGCACCGCACGGTGCAGGCGGTCGGCCACGCGCTCAACTCGCCGCTGCTGGAAGCGTCGATCAACGGCGCCCGGGCCGTGCTGCTATCCGTTGCGGGCGGCTCGGACCTGGGCCTGTTCGAGATCAACGAAGCGGCGTCGCAGGTGCAGCAGGCGGCTCATCCGCAGGCAAACATCATCTTCGGCACCGTGATCGACGAATCCCTCGGCGACCAGGTGCACGTCACGCTGATCGCGGCCGGCCTAGCGTGATCTTCAACCCCGCGATGTCGGCGTGGAGTGATGGTCCTTCCTCGGGCCAGCCAAGCCAATCCGATCTCGGCCACCGTCGGGCATTGGCCCGTCTGCGTGCGAGTCGGTAACCGGCGACGCGGGCTCGCGGTGTGTCGTCGCTGTCGGGAGCTCGACGGGCTTACCGTGGACGCTGATGGACGAGTGCTACCGGCGACGACACCTGCTCGGCATGCTCGCCCTCGGCGTGGCCTCCGTGCTCGCCGGATGTGCACCACCAACCACGTCATCAATCACCCCGACCCGCAGCGCCGGTGGCGGCGCTTCGACCTCGGCGCCGCCGGCGCCGTTGACGCCGTTGACGCCGTTGACGCCGTTGACGCCGCTGCCGCCGGTCCCGGCGGCGCATCCGGGCGTCAACCAGGTCGTGTTCCACGGGCCGACCACCGACCGGCGCATCGCGCTCACCGTCGACGACGGCACCTCGGCCCAGGTCGTCGCGGGCTACGTCGAGTTCGCCCAGCGCACCGGCATCCATCTCACCTTCTCACCCAACGGCATCTACAACCACGCATGGGCGCCGCACGCCCCGCTGCTGCGCCCGCTCATCGCCGGCGGCCAAGTGCAGATCATCAACCACACCTTCAGCCACCACGACCTGCGCCCCATGTCCGTGCAAGCCATTCGCGCCGAGCTCGAACGCAACGAGGACTGGGTGCAAGAAGCCTTCGGGATCACCACCCGCCCCTACTACCGGCCGCCGTTCGGGCGCCACAACCGAACCGTCGACGAGATCGCGGGCGGGCTGGGCTACACATGCACGGTGATGTGGAACGGCTCATTTTCCGACTCCGAGGTCGTCACCACCCAGTTCCTGCTGGCCCAGGCAGCGAAATACCCACAGCCGGGCGTGATCAACCTCGGCCACGCCAACCACCCGCCCGTGCTCAGCTGCTTCGACCAGCTGGTCGCGCTGATCCACAGCCGCAACCTCACACCCGTCACCCTGGACGAGATGTTCGGCACGAGCCGGGCCACCGGCTGAACGCCCGACGCATCCGCCCCGCGCCGAACGGTTGAGCAGGCGATGCTCGCGGCCCGTGCGAAAGATGCCGGGCGCCGCCCCTATGCGCGCAGGTCGACCTCACCCGCCTTCGTCGCCCGGGTGCGCACTCTTCGGCCCTAGCAGGTTCGCGAGATCGTAGGAATGGTCAGGCCAAAGGGAGGCCTTGTGGGGTGCCAGAAGTCGGGCCTGGGTCGCTCACCAGCGGTGATCGCCGGTCGGACATGATCCCGGCGTGTCACTGCGGTTGCTGTACTTGATCTTCCGGCGGGTGCTCGGGCTGGTCCTACTGTCGTGTCGCACGTCCTCCGCCAAGGACATCGAGCTCCTCGTGCGGCGCCACGAGGTCGCCATCCTGCGCCGCACCAACCCACGACCGCGCATGGACTGGGCGGACCGGGCCGTGTTCGCCGCCCTCGTCCGGCGGCTGCCCCGCGCATTGCGTTGCCATCGCGTGGTCACCCCGGACACGATCCTGCGCTGGCATCGCCGCCTCGTCCGCCGACGATGGACCTACCCCAACCGGACCGGACGGCCACCGATCGACGACGTGCTCGCCGCCCTGGTAGTGCGGATGGCGCGGGAGAACCCGCGCTGGGGGTACATGCGGATCCCGGGCGAACTGCTCAAGCTCGGCCACCGGGTCGGTGCCTCGACGATCCGGCGGATCCTTCGGCGCCACCGCATCCCACCGGCACCGGTCCGGCACACCGACAGCAGTTGGCGGCAGTTCCTGCGCACGCAGGCCACCAGCATGCTCGCGGTCGACTTCTTCCACGTCGACTGCGCGGTGACCCTGCGGCGGCTCTACGTCTTGTTCGTGCTCGAGGTCGGCGACCGCTACCTGCATGTCCTGGGCGTGACCGGGCATCCGAACGGGTCCTGGACGACGCAGCAGGCCCGCAACCTCGTCATGGACCTGGGCGAACGTGCCGCCCGGGTTCGGTTCCTCGTCCGCGACCGCGCCGGCCAGTTCGCGGCGTCGTTCGATGAGGTGTTGGCCGATGCGGGCATCGAAGTACTGCGGCCGCCACGCCCAACATCACCGGTTCCCGAGCCGGTTCATCGCAGGATTCGGCGTCGACCGATCCTGGGCGGGCTCATCAGCGAGTACGAGGCGGCAGCCTGAAACCGCTGGTCAGGACCTATGGCCACGTTCTGGAACCCCACAGGCACCTTACGCGACCTGCACGTACTCGTGGACGAGGCCGCCGAGCCGGTCTCCTCGGAGCACGTGGATTGAGCGCCGGAGGGTCGCGCGGTGCCAGGTCCGTGGTCCGAATCGGTCAGGACTTGCGGCACTTGCCAGCCCGTCCGTTCACCTCGAAACTATATTGATCAATTGTCACGTCGCGGCACCGTTGCCGGACGGGGTGTCCACACCCGCTCTCGGCGTGCGGTTCGCACGTGGGTTAGGAGGCCTCAATGTCCACATCGGCTATCGACAAGAATGGCCGCGAGCTTGACACGCCGGCAGCGCCGGTCGCGACCGGGGCGGACGGTATCGCCGATCCCGGCCCGCTCGGCCTCGGCGCCTTCGCCATGACCACGTTTGTTCTGTCCGTCTTCAATGCCGGACTTCTGCCGTCGACGTTGGAAGCCGTGGTCTTGCCGCTGGCGCTCTTCTACGGCGGTCTCGTTCAGCTGCTCGCGGGCATGTGGGAGTTCCGCAAGGCCAACACCTTCGGCGCCGTGGCGTTCAGCTCCTACGGAGCCTTCTGGCTCTCGTTCGCCGCGTACGTCAAGTTCATCGCACCGGGCCTGCCACCGTCCTCGGCCGGCACGGCAACCGGACTGTTCCTGCTGGCCTGGACGATCTTCACCGCGTACATGACGGTTGGCGCGCTGCGCGTCAACGGCGCGGTGGCGGCCGTGTTCGTGGTGCTGGTGCTGACCTTCCTGGTGTTGACGATCGCCGAGTTCGCAGGCGCGGCAGGCCTCGTCAGGATAGGCGGGTGGTTGGGTATCATCACCGCCCTTCTCGCCTGGTACGCCTCGGCCGCGGTCCTCATCAACACCACCTGGCAGCGGGCTGTCCTGCCTGTCTGGGCACGTCGATGACCGCTCGCGACCTCCCAGGCCGACGGTAGGCGGCAAGACCCGCCGCCTACCGTCGGAGACAAGCGGCACGTCAGCGGCAACGTTGTACCGGACCTGGGTCCGGACCCATCAACGGGTGTTGACCCGCGTTGATCTTGCCGATGACGGCGTCATTCACGTTGCCGACGATGGTGGTGTGGAAGGGCCCCGTCCGCTGGTTGCGGACGGGGCCCTGGTCGGCTTGGTGCCGGGCCGGTCGGCGGGGTGATGGTGCCGGTCAGTCGGCGCCGGTTTCGGAGATCGCGATGCGGGCGGCCTTCTCGTCGACGATGGTGCTGTTGCGGGCGAAGGCGGAGGTGAGCGCGTTGACGGCGAGGTTGTTGATCGCCCGCGGGTAGCCGCGGGAGGCGTTGTGGATCAACGTGATGGCGTCGGCGCTGAACAGGGTGTCGGCCCGTCCGGCGATCTTCACGTGGTGGGTGATGTAGTCCGCGGTCTCGGCAGCGGTCATCCCGGCCAGGGCGTAGCGGACGGAGATCCGCTGGTCGAGCGCGGCGAGCACGCCCAGGCGTAGCCGGTGCCGCAGCGTCGGTTGACCGACGAGCAGCGCGGCGAACGGGGCACCGGAATCCATGTCGTGGTTGGTCAACATGCGCACGGCTTCCAGTTGGGTGTTGTCCAGCAGGTGCGCCTCGTCGAAGATCACAATCGGGGTGCGGCCGCGTTCGGCGTGTTCGGCGGCCAACGCCGCGGCGGCCTGCGGAACAAGGGTTGCGGTGTAGAAGCTGGGCACCTGCCCGAGCGAGGCGACGACGTGGTGCAGCATGCCGCGCACGCCGACCGACGGGTTGGGCAGGTAGATCACCACGTGCCGGGAGGTGTCCAGGGCGGCGGTCGCGGCGCGGACGGCCACGGTCTTACCCGCACCGACTTCGCCGGTGATCACGCCCAGGGCGTGCTGGTCGATGCACCAGCCGATCCGGGCCACGGCCTCGGCGTGCCCGTCGTGGCGGTGCAGCATCGACGGAGCGAGGCTGCGGCCGAACGGCATCCGGGTGAAACCCCAGTGCGCCTGCAGGCGCTGGATGCTCATGCTCGGGCCTCCCGCGCCTGCTCACCGGCGGAGCGTCGTCGTTGGGGGCGTCGTCGTTGGGGGCGTCGTCGTTGGGGCGTCGTGGATGGACAGCTGGCCGGGGAGCTGATGGCTGTCCGACGGGGGCGCCTACCGTGCTCGTCTTCGTCACGGTCCGCCACTGCGACCAGAGGAACGCCTCGCGCAGCTGCGCTGTCGAGGGCAGCCTCGGGTTGATCACCGACCAGCGCTCGATCGGCGCCTTCTTGGTCTCGGAGTGCTCGCGGCGGTGATAGACCGTTTCGACCCACGCGGTGAACAGGGTGTTGAGGTGGGTCATGTCGTCCAGTTCGCGGCCCGAGCCGATCTCGACGAGGAACTGGTCGCGCACAGTGCGGAAGAATTTTTCGATCTTCCCCCGACCGGCCGGCCGGCCGGGCCGCGAGTGGACGAGGCGGATGCCGAGCACGGCGCAGGCCCGCTGCAACTGCTTGTCGATCATCGCGCTGCCGTTGTCCAAATACAGGGAGTCGGGGATCCCGCGGGCAGCGAGGCCGTTGCGCAGCGCGCCTTCCAGCCGCACGGTGTCCTCGCGGCGGGCCCACCGATACCCGGTCAGCAGGCGGCTGTGGTCATCGATGAACGCGAACAGGATCGCCTTGCGCCCGCGGATGGTGGGGCCGTGCAGCGCGTCGCCGGTCCAGCGCTGGTTCGGCTGCTCGGCCTCGAACCGGCCGAACGCCTGCGGCGCCAGCCCGCCCGGCCGCGTCGCCAGCTCCAGGCGCACGAAGTGCCGTTGCAGGGTCCGCTCGTCCGGTGACCACCCGCAGTGGGCGCGCAGGATCGCCGCGACCTGCACCGCTGTCCGTTCCGGCACTTCCTTCTTCAACGCCACCGCCAGGTCGAGCACGTCGGCCGGGGTGCGTGGCGACACCTTCGGCGGCGTCGGCACCAGGGCGTCGAACCCGCCGCGTCGCCAGTCCCGCAGCCAGCGGTCCAGCGTGGCCCGCGAGACCCGCACCGGCTGCCCGAACGGGCCCTCGTGTTCCCGCGCGGCGATCGCCCGCACCAGCCGACCCCGCTGCCGGGTCGACAACCTGGCATCGGCCGGCTCGCAGATCAGCGAGTACCGGAACAACCCGATAGCGCGGGCCCGTTCGGCCCGCACCCGTTCTTCGTCATGACTGAACGCCACCACGCAACTCCTTCGCTCCTCGTGAAAACGGCATACGAGTCGCGAGGGTCGTTGATCAAACGCCGCTGCCCAAGGGCCGGCTCGTGTTGATCGACACCGCCGACAGCCTCGGCGCCAGCAGACGACCACCGGTGACCGCCGACGCGAGCTGCCACGGCGACACCGCGCCGACCACGCCCAGCCGGCGCCGTGCCGCCGCAGCACACGCCCCGACCACCTCGACCGCGTCGGCCACCACACCCGGATGCACCGGCAACGGGGCCGTCAACGGGTCGAGCTGCACCAGCAGCACGGTCAACAGTCCACGGACCGTCTCGGCGTTGCCGGCGAACGCACGCAGCCAGCCACGCACCGTCGAGACCGGCCGACCCAGCACAGCGGCGATCGGCCGATGCCCGACACCAGCAGCCTTCGCGCGCAGCGCCGCACCGATCACGTCGGCGCCGTCGGCCCGGCGCAGCACGCACGACACCGCCAGCAGCACGTGCGTCACCAAGCAGGTGTCACACCGGCCGCGGCGCGGGCGCAGACCGCCGACACCGCGGACCGACCGCAGGCGGGCGTGTCCCCACGGCGCCAGCCCGCCGCCGCACGGACAGCACAGCTCACCAGCCCGAAGACGCCGTTCCACCTCGACGACATCGATACCTACCATGACCACGGGTGCCTCCAGAGCACCAAGCACCGGCCCTCCCCCCCGGCCAGGGAAAGGGAGGGCCGTTGCGCTTTCCAGAACGTGATCAGGCTGTCGTCGCACACGAACAAGAGGCCACCCGCAGGCAGCCCCTGTGACCATCATCGCCACGAACGCCGCTCCACCACCGCTCCATCCTCAGGATGGGTGCCGTTCAACACCCTGGAGCCCAGCGGCGATGTCAGTGCCACGATACGGCTCGTGGTCAACCGCGACACCGTCGCCCGGCTGCGGGCCTGGGCCCAGCAGTGGCCGCGCCGGCAGTGGGCGGTCGAAGGCGCCGCCGGCCTGGGCCGCGGCGTCGCGCAGGGCCTGGCCGCCGCCGATGAGCCCGTCGTAGACGTGCCCGCCCAGCTGGCCGCGCGGGCCCGGCTGCTCAACACCGGACATGCCCGCAAGACTCCCGGAAGTAGGTGACCCGGCAGCCGAACCGTCGCTGACGCTCCGACCCCACCCCGCGGCACCGCTCCAAAACTCCCGGACCAACTGCTCCAGAACCTCCGGATGCGGTGCTCCATTACGCCGGAATCCGCACACAGCCTCGGGTCGTTTATGTGGGGTTGCCGCCTGCGGGCGGCGGGCTGCGGAGCACGGCGATCGAGCGGGGGCCGACGATGATCTGATCGCCGGCGTGCTGTTTGGCTGCTCCGGCGGGGGCGGCGGGGTCGTAGCTGTCGATCTCGGTCTGCCATTCCGCGCCGGGGCGGGCGGGAGGCAGGGCGAACCCGAGGGGTTCCCACCAGGAGTTGACCAGGACCAGGAAGTCGTCGTCGAGCAGGGGCGTGCCGTCTTCGGCCCGGTCGGGGTCATCGGAACCGTCGAGGTAGATGGCCACCGCGCGGGCGCCCGGGTCGGCCCAGTCGCCGCCGGTCATCTCGGTGCCGGCGGGGGTGAACCATTGCAGCTGGGAGGCCTGGGCTCCGGCCAGGAAGCGGCGGCGGCGGAAGACCGGGTGGGCCCGCCGGAACGCGATCAGGTTCCTGGTGTAGCCCAGCAGCGCGGTGTCGGCGCCGGCCCAGTCGAACCAGGTCGTCTCGTTGTCCTGGCAGTAGGCGTTGTTGCTGCCGCCTTGGGTGCGGCCCAACTCATCGCCGCCCAGCAGCATCGGGACGCCGAAGGACAGCATCAGGGTGGTGAGCATGGCCCGGGACTGGCGGGCGCGCAGCGCGAGGATGCCGGGGTCGGTGGTCGGCCCTTCGGCGCCGCAGTTCCAGGAGTTGTTGTCGCTGGTCCCGTCGCGGTTGTTCTCGCCGTTGGCCTCGTTGTGCTTGTCGTCGTAGGACACCAGGTCACGCAGGGTGAAGCCGTCGTGGACGGTGATCAGGTTGACCGACGCGGTCGGCCGGCGGCCCACGGTGGCGTACAGATCCGACGAGCCGGAGAAGCGGCTGGCGAACTCGCCGATGCCGACCGGGTGGCTGCGCCAGAAGTCGCGCATCGTGTCCCGGTACTTGCCATTCCACTCCCGCCACAGCGGCGGGAACCGGCCCAGGTCGTAGCTGTCCATCTGGCCGACGTCCCACGGCTCGGCGATCAGCTTGGCCCGGGAGACCACCGGGTCCTGGGAGCACATGTCCAGGAAGGCGGACACCTTGTCGAAGGCGCCGTCCTGGCGGGCCAGCGTGGGCGCCAGGTCGAACCGGAACCCGTCGGCGTGCATCTCGGTCAGCCAGTAGCGCAGCGAGTCCAGCATCAGCTGCAGCGTGATCGGGTCGCCGACGTTGAGGGAGTTGCCGCAGCCGGTGGTGTCGTAGTAGAGGCCGGGGTTGCCGGGCTCGACCCGGTAGTAGGCCAGGTTGTCGATGCCGCGGAAGCACAGCGTGGGACCGTCCGGGCCGGCTTCGGCGGTGTGGTTGAACACCACGTCGAGGATCACTTCCAGGCCGGCCCGGTGCAGCGCGTCGATCATGGCCTTGAACTCGGCGACCTGGCCGCCGGGCTGCCCGGCCCGGACGGCGGCGGAGTAGCCGTTGTGCGGCGCGAAGAAGCCGATCGTGTTGTAGCCCCAGTAGTTCGTCAGCCCCCGCTGGATCAGGAATGCCTCGGGCACGTTCTGGTGCACGGGCAGCAGTTCGACGGTGGTGACGCCCAGGTCCTTCAGATGCGCGATGGCGGCGTCGTGGCCCAGGCCGGCGTAGGTCCCGCGCAGTTCGGGCGGGATGTCCGGATGGCGCATCGTGAAGCCCTTGACGTGGACCTCGTACACGACCGTGTCCGCGTACCGGTACCACGGGCGGTTGCCGTCCTGCCAGCCGAACGCCGGGTCGGTGACCAGGCTCCGCGGCACGTGCCCTGCGGAGTCCACGGTGCTCGGCTTGGCGGGGTCGGCCGCGTCCTGGCCGAGGACCTCGGGCCCGAAGCAGACCGTCCCGCTGATCGCCTTGGCATACGGGTCGAGCAGCAGCTTGGCCGGGTTGCACCGCAGCCCCTGGGCCGGATCCCAGGGGCCGTCGACCCGGTACCCGTAGGCCTGGCCCGGGCCGATGCCCGGCACGAACTCGTACCAGATGTCGGCGTCGTTATCGGTCAGCGGGATCCGGGTTTCGGTGCCGGCCTGATCGAACAGGCACAAGGTGACACCGCTGGCGACGCTGGTGGCGAGCGCGAAGTTGGTGCCCGCCCGGCCCAGGTGCTGGCCGGGCGTGGCGCCCAGCGGGAACAGCCTGCCGGGCAGCGTTGCGGCGGGGCGGGCATCGGGGGCGGGCCGGGCGGCCGCGACCGTCCCGGCCGCGGCGGCGGTGGTCTGGCTGCCGGTCATTGCTGTGCCTCCTTGCTCAGCTGTGCCTCCTTGCTCTGCTGTGCCTGCCCGCTCACCTCACGCGCGACGTCGCCGACGGACTTGACCGCGCCGTGGCGGCGCAAGATCACGTCGGCGATCAGGCCGGTCCACCCGGTCTGGTGGAAGGCGCCGATCGCGGCGCCGTTGTCGCCGTGGAAGTACTCGCTGAAGATCAGGTTGTCCTTCCAGGCCGGGTCGGTCTGCATCCGCTCGGTCCCGCCGAAGCAGGCCCGCCGCCCGTCCGCGTCCCGGGTGAACAGCGAGATCAGCCGGTCCTGCAGGTCGGCGATGATCAGGTCCAGGGTGAGCCGCTTGCCCGACCCGGTCGGGTACTCGATCTCCAGGTCATCGCCGTAGAACCGCTGGTAGCGCTCCAGCGCGTCGATCACCAGGTAGTTGACCGGCATCCAAATCGGGCCGCGCCAGTTGGAGTTGCCGCCGAACATCGGCGTGGTCGACTCGGCGGGCTCGTAGTTGATGGAGGACTGGTAGCCCTCGGCGTCGAAACTATAGGGGTGGTCGAGGTGGTAGGCCGACAGCGCGCGCAGCCCGTGCGGGGACAGGAACTCGCTCTCATCGAACAACTTGGCGAACAGCCGCTCCAGCTGGGCGGGGCGGGCCACCGAGACCAGCAGCCGCTGGCCGGCCCCTTCGCCGCGCATCTGCGGGGTCTGGGCCAGCTTCTGGATGTCCTCGACGCCCTCCTTCTTCAGGAACCGCCCGAATGTCTTGTTCAAGGTCATCGCCTGCTGCAGCGTGGCGCCGTCGATCACCATGGCGGCCAGCGCGGGGATGATGCTGACCATGGACCGGGTCTTGACCGGGACGGCATAGCCGGACGGGGTGATCAGCCGGTCGTAGAACATGCCGTCGGCGTCGTCCCACAGGCCCTGCGTATCCAGGGCGCTGCGGATGCCTGCGGTATGTTCCAGGAACTTCAGCACCAGGTCCTGGCCCTGGCGCCGCCCGGACCAGGTCAAGATGGCCGCGATCGCGCCCATGGCCAGCGCGTAGGAGCCCATCCAGCCGGTGGCGTCGGACTGCTCCAGGGTGTACCCGGCCGGCAGGTGGGAGCGGTCGATCGGGCCGATATTGTCCAGGCCGAGGAAGCCGCCCTGGAACACGTTCTTGTTCCCGGCGTCCTCCTGGTTCACCCACCAGGCGAAGTTGAACATCAGCTTGTCGAACACCCGGGACAAGAAATCCAAATCGCGACCGCCGTCGATGGCGAAGACTTGCAGCGCCGCCCAGGCGTGCACCGGCGGGTTGACGTCCCCGAAGTCCCACTCATACGCCGGCAGCGCCCCGGTCGGGTTCTGGAACCACTCCCGGCAGATCAAGATCAGCTGGTACTTGGCGAACGCCGGGTCCAGGTGCGCCAGCGGGACCGTATGGAAAGCCAGGTCCCAGGCGGCGAACCAGGGATACTCCCACTTATCCGGCATCGAGATGATGTCGAACCCGTCGAAGTTGCGCCACTTGGCGTTCCGCCCGCTCTTGCGCACCTCCGGCGGCGTCGGCTGGGTCGGGTCGCCGTCCAGCCACCGGGCCACGTCGTAATAGAACAGCTGCTTGCTCCACAACATGCCCGCGGACGCCTGCCGCAGCACCAGCGCCTCATCCGCGCTCGCGCCGGCCGGCGTCAGCTCGGCGTAGAACTCATCCGCCTCGGCCTTGCGCTGGGCCAGCACCTGATCGAAGTCGTCGCCCAGCGCGACCGCCGCCCCGGCCGCGGACGTGCCCCGCCCGTCGGCGGGGGCGGGCCGCAGCCGCAGCCGCAGCTGGGCAGTCTGCCCGGGCGGCACCGTAACCTGGTACCAGAACGCGCACTTGGTCCCGGCGCCTGCCGGATTGACCGTGGCCGCGCCGTGGATCACGTGGTCGTTGATGCCATCCTTCGGATAGGGCGTGACCGGCTCGGCGCCGTACAGCCGGGCCAGGTTGGTCTCGTTCTCGCAGAACAGCAGCTGCGGGTCAGCGCCGCCCGGGGCGGCAGCGGCAATGAGTTCCAAGGTGCCCAGGAACGGATGGTCGATAGTGACCGACCCGTCACCGGAGGCCCGCAAGGCAGGCCGGGGCGCGGTCGCCTCAACGTCCCAGGACCAGGTGTTGCGGAACCAGGCGGTGGGCAGCACATGGAGGGTTTCGGCCTCCGGCCCGGCGTTGGTGACCTGGATGGCCATCAGCAGGTCATCCGGGCCGGCCTTGACGTAGTGCACCTCGGTAATCCAGTACCGGTCGTCGTTGAACGCGCCGGTGTCCAGCAGCTCATACTCCGGCTGGTACCGGCTCCGGCCAGCGTTGACATCGATAAGATCCTGGTAGGGGAACGCGCCTTGCGGGTAGTGGTAACACCACCGGTTCCACGCGTGGCTGGGCACCGCGTCCAGGTACCACCAGTACTCCTTGACGTCCTCGCCGTGGTTGCCCTGCGGGCCGGTCAGCCCGAAGGCGCGCTCCTTGAGGATCGGGTCCCGCCCGTTCCACAGCGCCAGGCTCAGGCACAGCCGCTGCTCGATATCGCAGAACCCGGCCAGCCCGTCCTCACCCCACCGGTAGGCCTGGGACCGGGCGTGGTCGTGCGGCAGGTAATCCCACGCATTGCCGTCGGCACTGTAGTCCTCCCGGACCGTGCCCCACTGCCGCTCGCTGACATAGGGCCCCCACCGGTACCACTCCGTGCCCGGCTGACGCAGCCCGTCCTCCAGCCTGCCGAAACCTGCCACCCGATCCCGTTCGACGCCCACCGCAGTCCCCTTCGCCTAGCTGTGCAGCCTGTACCGTGCCAAAACTGTCGTGGAGCCCGTGTGACCTGGTATTGGTGCAGCTCAGGCGATTCGCTGGTATTCGTTGATCACGCCGCTGAGGACTTGCCGCCGGTGGATCCGAGCGTCGAGTGGGATGACGGTCGCGGGGTCGTGGTTGGGTGGGCGGTGCCTGCGGCCCTGGTGCGGCCGGTGGTTGTTGAAGTGTCGGGTGTACTCGTCGAGGACTGCCGCGGCGTGGCGTTCGTTGTAGATGAGGATTCTGTCGGTGCACTCGGACCGGACGCTGCGGATGAACCGTTCGGCGTAGCAGTTGGCTCGTGGTGTCTGCGGTGGAGTCTTGATTGTCGTGATGCCCTCGGCGGCGAACACGGCATCGAAGGACGCGCCGTACTTGGTGTCCCGGTCGCGGATGAGGAACCGGAAGGCGGAGATTCGGTCGTTGAGGTCGGCGATGAGATTGCGGGCGGCCTGTGTGGTCCACGCCGTCGTCGGGTGTGCGGTAACGCCCAGGATGTGGACGCGACGACTAGCAATCTCCATGACGAACAGTACGTAGAGACGGCGCAGCCCGATGGTGTCGAGGTGGAAGAAGTCGGTGGCCAGCAATCCGGCGGCTTGGGCTCGGATGAAGGTGCGCCAGTGGGTGTCGGTTCCGCGCGGTGCCGGCCCAAGGCGGGTCGCGGTCAGGATGCGGCGGATGGTGCCGGCGCCGATGTGGAGTCCGAGGCGGGTGAGCTCGCCCTGGATGCGGCGGTGCCCCCAGCGCGGGTTCTCCCGTGCAAGGCGGGTGATGAGCGCGCGGAGTTCGCTGTCGATGCGAGGGCGGCCAGGCCGGCTCGGGTAGGTCCATTTCTTGGTGATCAAGCGCCGGTGCCAGGCCAGGAGAGTGGCGGGCGTGACGAGGCGGTGGCGGCGTAGTTCGCGGGGGAGGAGCCGGGCCAGGGCGGACAGGAGGGCTCGGTCGGACCAGGATGGGCGGGCTGGGCCGAGTTGGCGGCGTAGCACCGTGACCTCGTGTCGAAGCGTCAGCGTTTCGGCGATCAGTGTGCTTCTTCGGCGGCAAAGCAGCGCGAGCCACGAAAGCATCCGGGTCAAGGTCAAGTAGAGCAGGCGTGCGGCCACGGCATGATCATCGTCGGGGGGCTGCTGCAGGGCGAACACGCAGGTCGTGGGCGTGGCCTCGAGGTTTTGGCACGGTACAGGCTTCGGCACGACACTCAGCCTGCGGACTCATTTCCGCCGCAGACTCGACACCACGCCGACGACCTACCGGCGCACCTTCCGCCCGTCCCGCAACGTGGCTCAGAACCGAACGGGAACCCGTCGATTGACTGAACCACCCGTCCGGTGACATCGGCCCGGACGGTAGTCGCGCGCCTTGCTTCAGGCAGCTGAACGAGTTTCCCGACGCGAGTGAGGTTTCGGCAACCGCGTCCGCGCCGATGATCGACCATCAAATGGGTTGATCATGCCCGTACGTTCAACAGCGTCGTGCAAGGGTGGATCAACTACTACGGGCGCTTCTACAAGTCCCGGTTGCTCTACTTCCTGCGGCGGCTCAATTAGCACTTGATGCGGTGGAGCTGTCGGAAATACAAACGATTACGGCGCCGAGAACGGCGCGCGATGAACTGGCTGGCCGAGATTACCCGACGATCTCCGCGGCTGTTCGCGCACTGGCGGCTCGGGGCCTGTCCGTCCTGACGGCTGGGCAATGGGAGCCGGATGAGCCGAGACTTCAAATCCGGTTCTGCGAGAGCCGGGCGGTGCAATCCGCCCGGCTACTCACCGGCTGCTGGGATTCACTGGCACGCGACGGGAAGCCGAGGATATCAAGGGCAAGGTCGGGAGGTTCCACCTCGACGGCGGCGAGGCAGCCGAGTCGCTGGCGTTCAACCTGGACGGCCAAGTCCTACGAGATTGACTTGAGCGATACGCACGCGGCCGCGCTGCGAGATGCTTTCGCTCCGTTCATCATCAACGCTCGTCGGGCTGGTAGTGGTCCGATGGCGGCGCGGCAGCGGATGTCGATGCGGGCCGGTCGGGCGCGTGAGGAGACGGCCTGGAGTGTCCCCGATTTTATTGACACCGATTTAGGCTGCCAGGTCGGTGAGTTTCCTGAATCCTAGCTCGTATTCGTTGGGTGTCAAGTAGGCGAGTGTCGAGTGTCGCCGCCGGCGATTGTAGTAACCCTCGATCCAC
Organism: uncultured Actinomycetota bacterium; assembly: GCA_963739465.1. Classification (GTDB taxonomy): domain Bacteria; phylum Actinomycetota; class Actinomycetes; order Mycobacteriales; family Pseudonocardiaceae; genus Pseudonocardia. The sequence goes on along the minus strand of CAVUAS010000011.1, from coordinate 54,403 downwards.
AGGAATGTGTGTTGCCGAACCTCGGCGAGATCATTCCATGGCCGGGTGTGGATGAGCTCCTTCTTGTAGGTTGCGAAGAACGACTCGGCGACCGCGTTATCGAAGCAGGTCGCGCGCCGTCCCATCGACCGGACAACACCGTTCTCGGTGCAGAAATCGGCGAATTCCCGAGAGGTGTACTGGCAGCCGCGGTCACTGTGGAAGATCACACCGTTCGGCGGGCGACGGGTCACCAGCGCGGCCGCGAGCGCCTCGACGATCAGGCTGGTGCGCAGGTGGTCGGCCACGGCGTAGCCCACGACCTTGCGCGAGTACAGGTCGATCACGGTCGCGGTGTAGACCCAGCCGTCGACGGTCTGCACGTAGGTGATGTCCCCGCACCAGCGGGTGTCGGGTTGCTCGGCGGTGAAGTCCTGCCCGATCAGGTCCGGGGCATCGATGGGCCGCAGACCTGCGACGGTGGTCTTCTTCCAGGCCCGGGGGTGACGTCCCTGCAGGCCCGCGGCCTGCATCAGCCGCCAGACTCGCTTGCGGGCGACACGCACGCCGCGCACGACCAGCTCAGCCCAGACCCGCCGCACACCGGGGTGACCGTGCAGCTCGGCGTGGATCTGTCGGATCGTGGCGGTGAGCTCGGCGTCGCAGCGCTCGCGCTCGCTGGGCCCGCCGGCGAGCCATCGGTAGTAGCCCTGGCGGGCCACGCCGAGTTGGGCGCACATGAACGTGACCGGGTACTGCTTGTCGGTCGCCCAGTCCGCGATCGCCGCGTATTTCACGGCTGTTCCTTCGCGAACCAGGTCGCCACTTTTTTTGCGAAATCCCGCTCCATCCGCAGGACCGCGTTCTCCTTGCGGAGTCGTTCCAGCTCGGCCCGTTCGGGCTCGGACAGATCCGAGTCGGGAACCCGGCCGGCTTCTCGTGCTTTCTTCACCCATTTACCCAACGTCATCTCGTGGACGCCGATACTCTTCGCTACTTCGGCGATGGTCCGGCCCGAATCGAGGACGAGGCTAACGGCCTGATCCTTGTATTCCTGGGTGCAGTGACGGCGTGTCGCCACGCGATTTCCTCCGCTGCGTTCAGCGGCAGTCTACGACCGAGTGTCTACAAGATCGGGAACGGTCCAGCCGCGATCCGTGAGTGGGCCCACGCCAACGGCCTGGGGGTGTCGACGCTGTGCGGTCGCATCTCGTCCACCGTTCTTGAGGCGTATGAGAACCGTGGAAACGCGCATGCGGCGCCTGCAGTGGCCAAGGCGCCGCCCGTCGAGCCCGTTGCGCCCGTCGCCGCATCCACGGCGGAGCCCGCGGCCGAGGCTGGTGCCGAGGCTGAGGTCAAGCCGAAGCGTCGCACTTGCCGGAAGGTGACCGCTGAGGGCTGATCGCACGGCCGGAAGGGCTCGGACGGTTGTCCGGGCCCTTCCGTATTGAGATTCGGTGCCGAGGCGCGAAGGCAGCCCTGTGCTCATGTAGCGGGGCACCATATGTTTGCCCAACCAACGAAACGAGCATTTCGTTGGGTCCCGGCAGTCTGGAGTATCGACGCCGGTCGCGGCGCCGTGCCGCACCGCGATGACTGCCGTGGCGAGCCACCGCTGCGCCGGACGTTGTTGCCCGGCCGGCTGCTTCCGCCCAGTCAGCGGCGACCCGGGCGGCGGTCGGAGAGCCGCAGATGCGCTGGAACCATCCCTTGTCCCGACAGACACAAACGAGCTATGGTTCTGTCGATGACGGAGAGCCTGAGCCGACCGCCGTCACCCGGTGTCGCAGTTCAACACCACGTCGCGGTCTACGGCCGGGTCGGCCTCCGCGAGGAACAAGGAGCCTCCATGACAAGATCAGCAACCATCCCGCACAGCGACATCGGGCTCCGTCGCGATGGCGCCGGCGACAGAGCCATCGCGTTCATGCACGGCTTCCTCGATGACCAGCACGTCTGGGACCCAGTCATTGCCGACCTGAGGGCGTCTGAGTTCGAGATCGTGCGGTTGGACCTGGCCGGCTTCGGAGAACGCAGCGCGGCAACCGGGCCATTCACGTTCGACCGGTTCGCTGCCGACCTGTCCGCCGTGGTTGACGCGGTGGGCAAGCCGTTCGTACTCGTTGGCCATAGCATGGCGGCGCCCATCGTCGAGCTGGTCGCCGCGGGGCGTCCCGACCGCGCGTTAGGCCTGCTGCTGGTGTCCCCGATCCCGATGGCGGGAACCCGATTGCCCGACGAGACCTTCGAGCCGTTCCGATCCCTGGGCGAGCTCGAGGCGGCGGACTATCGGGCCTTCCGGCGGCAAGTGGCGCCGTTGGCCCCCGACGCCGAACTGGAACGACTTGTCGCGGTCGCCGCGAACCTCCGCGCCGAGGTCGTGCGGTCCGTGGCGGATGTGTGGAACAACGGCTATCCCACCGGCGAGCGCCCCAGCAGTTTCGCCGGCCCGGTGCTGGTCCTGCGCGGTGCCGATGACCCGTTGCTCACAGCGGAGATCGTCGCCGCCAGAGTCGCGCAGCGCTTCGATCCGGCCAGGACGACGGTGACCACGATCGAGAAATCAGGCCACTGGCCGCACATCGAGCGTCCCTCCGCGGTCGCGGCCGCGATGAATCGCTTCCTGGCCGACAATCTTGCGACGCGAGCCACCACCACCGCCAAGAACGCCTAGCTCGATGGACTGGCCCGCCACCCGCCGGTACGGGATCGACGCCGCGCCCGCAGGCCTGGCCCTCGTCCAAGACTTGCTCAACACGGCCCCGGCCGGGCCGGGCGCGATAGATCTGCTCTATCGCCGCGAAACGGCGCTGACGTGGTGGGAGGAAGCCCGAACGAGTTGGGAGGTAGCCACCCGCCGAACCCCCGGCGAGTTGGTGCTCACCAAGACCGATCTCGACGGGCTCCGCACGTTCCGTGATGCTCTGCGCCTGGTCGTGACCCGGAACAACAGCGGAGATGACGACACCGGCGATCGGGGCGCGTGGTCGCTTCCTCAGGCAACGGTGCTGTTGCGACTGGGCGACGACGGCAAGGTGCGGGTCGAGCCGCGAGACAGGGGGTGGCGGGCGATCGCCTCGGTGGCTCTGATCGAGGTCATGGAAGCCCAGCGCGTCGACACGTGGCGACGATTGAAGACGTGCCGCGAAACGCTCTGTCGCGCCGCCTTCTACGACCGCTCGCGCAACAACAGCAGGGTGTGGCATGACGTCCACACCTGCGGCAACGCGGTGAATCTACGGGCCTACCGGGCGCGCCGGCGGGTCGCTGGGTCGCACCCCTCCGAGTTGTCCTGACCACCGCGGCACCCTACCGACAGGATGGAGAGACGAGGATGACAGCCGAGTTCTCTCACACGCTTGTGCATTCACATCTGACAGCACCGACCCAGTTCGTCACCGCGAAGGGGATTCGCTACGCCTATCGGCGTTTCGGCGCCGAGACCGGGACGCCGCTAATCTTTCTGCAGCACTTCCGCGGCGGCCTGGATCACTGGGATCCGGCGGCCACCGACGGGCTGGCCGCAAACCGTCCAGTCATCCTTTTCAACAACACGGGAGTGGCAAGCTCAAGCGGTGAGACACCCAACAGGGTGGAAGCGCAGGCCGATGATGCGTCGAGTTTCGTCGACGCTCTGGGCCTCACCCACGTCGACGTGCTCGGTTTCTCCATCGGCGACTACGTCGCGCAGGCCCTGACGCTGCGCCACCCTACACTGGTGCGCAGGCTCGTCCTCGTCGGCACGAAACCTCGTGCCGGTGATGACACGGACCGACATCCCGACGTCAACGCAGTCGGGACCAGACACGACATACCTACCCTCGAAGACTTCCCATTTCTGTTCTTCGCGCCGTCATCAAGCAGCCAAGCCGCCGGCGAAAGCTTCTGGGCGCGCCGCCACCGACGCACCACCGACACCGACCCGGGACGTCCCCACAGACCATGCAAGCCCAGGTAGCGGCGATCGTCGACTGGAAGCAACCACACCGCGAGGCTTTCGCCGATCTGGCGACGATCACCCAGCCGACTCTGGTCATCAACGGCAGCCACGACGTCATGGTTCCCACCGTCAATTCTTACCTTCTGGCCCAACACATCCCCAACGCCGAGCTCATCATCTACCCCGACTCCGGCCACGGGTCACTGTTCCAGTACCCCGGTCCAGTACCCCGGTCTGTTCGTCGCCCACGTCGCGCGTTTTCTTGAACTCGTCGGTTGCCTTCACCTGAGCCACGGACAAGACCGAAGCCGCAGCCACATTGAAGGCACCCGGCAGTGACTGAGTGCCCTTTTCGCACCGACCCCGATGTCGAGTGACCGCTCGACACGGCATCTAACAATGGCGGACCAATGTCTGACGCAAAGACCCTCCTCAGGGAGTACCTCCGAAACTTTCGAGACCGCGAGAAGGCGTCCGCGCTGTTCGCCGAGGACGGCGTCTTCGAGATGCCGTTCTTCGTATCCCTGGGCTTGCCCTCCCGCTTCGAGGGGCCTGCGGGCGTCAAGAACCTCATCGGCACTGTCCTCGAGTTCTTCCCCGAGTTCGAGGTAGACCTCGACGATGTCGTCATTCGCATCGACACCCCGGATCAGGTGTTCGCCGAGTACCCCGTTCACGCAACGGCCGCGCCGACGGGTCGACTCACACACCATCTGTTCATGGCGTATCTCGTTGCCAAGAACGGGAAGATCACGCTTCTTCGCGAGGGCCTCAACACTGTCGCAGCGGCATCCGCGCTGCTCCCCGGCGGTGCGCACGATCTCCCCGCGCCGACCAACGAGATCCACGCCTTCTGATCCCAAAGAGAGTGTCGACAGCGGACTGATCTCACCGGTCATTCCCGCCACGCACACTGCATAGGCCGCGACCCCGACGAGGCGGCCCTCCGTCACCCCACACTTCGCCGCGGCGCCGCCGCAGCACGTTCTCTAGGAGACTCGTCATGAAGCAGGTCTTGACACAGCCCGTCGCGTCCGGGAAGGCGCGACTCGCCGGCATCCTCACCGTGGCAGTGAGCATGCCGCTTGCCATGGTGATCAGCGGCGGCGCTGCGGCGAGCGGCCAGACATCCCTGACCCAAACCCGCTCGAGCACGAAGCCCACCATCGTCCTCGTGCACGGTGGCTGGGCCGACTCATCAGGCTGGAGCGGCGAAATCAGCCGCCTCACGAGGGCGGGATATCCCGTCATCACTCCCGCGAACCCCTTGCGCGGACTGACCTCGGACGCCAACTACATCCGCAGCGTGCTGCAGAGCATCACCGGCCCGATCGTGCTGGTTGGCCACTCCTACGGCGGCGCCGTCATCAGCAACGCCGCCAGTGGCGTGCCCAACGTCAAGGCACTCGTCTTCATCGCGGCCTTCGCCCCTGACACCGGCGAGACCCTCCAGGCGCTGGTCACGAAGAACCCCGGCACGATGATCACCCCGGACGCACTGGACACCCGGCAGTACCCACTGCCAGGCGGCGGCGAAGGCACCGACCTCTACATCAAGCAGAGCGCCTTCCACGACGCCTTCGCTGGCGACCTTCCGCTCACCACGACAAACCTCATGTGGACGCAGCAGCGGCCATTCTCCGTGGCCGCCTTCACCGAGCCCTCCGGCGACCCGGCCTGGAAGACGATCCCGTCGTGGTACCTCGTGTCCACGAACGACCACGCGATCCCGCCTGCCACCGAATCGTTCATGGCACACCGCGCGCACGCGCACATCGAAACCGTCAACGCGTCGCATGCGTCCTACATCTCGCAGCCCGGGGTGACGACCGACCTCATCCTCAAGGCTGCCCGGTCGACCTCGTAGCCGCCGCGCGTGCCACCGCCACCCGTACAAGCGGGCGGCGGTGGTGTCGCACCGAGCGGTTCAGCGCCATCGGCCGAGACCCACCGACCCAGCGCTCTGGTCACCCGACCTCCCACCGACAGGAAAATCACATGTCTGTTCTCGTAACCGGCGCGACCGGCAGGACAAGCGCCGGGGTCGTGCGGCACCTGCGAGCCACCGGCGATGACGTCCGCGTCCTGGTCCGCGACGCCGACAAGGCCGAGAAGACCTTCGAGGACCAGAACAAGGTTGAGATCGTCGCCGGTGCCTTTGACGACGAAACCGTTCTGGCCCAGGCATTCGACGCCGTGGACGTCGCCTTCCTGGCCTTGGGTAGCAGCCCCGACCAAATCCGACTAGAGAAAGCCATCATCGACGGCGCGGTAGCAGCGGAACTACCACACTTGGTCAAGCTATCGAGCATCGCCACCAGCCACGACTCAGCGCTGTTTGTGGGGCGCCTGCACGCCGAGATCGAGGACCACCTGGTCGCGTCGGGGCTGGCCCACACGCTGCTGCGCCCCGCCAGCTTCGCCAACAATCTGCTCTACGCAGCCAACTCCGTGGCGACGCAGAACAGCTGGTCCGGCGCCGCGCCCACCGGCCGGGTGGCCTACATCGACATCCGTGACCTGTCCGAGGCGGCCGCCCGCGTGCTCCACGATCCAGCGCTGCACGGCAAAACCTATGACTTGTCCGGCCCCGACGCGTACACCTTCCCCGAGATCGCGGAGTTGCTGAGCAGAGTCCTGCGCCATGAGGTCACCTACATCCCGGTGTCGCCGGGTGACCGGCGTTCGGCCCTGCTCGGGAGCGGGGTCCCGGAATGGTTCGCCCAACTTCGCCTCAGCCTGGAGACCAGCGCTGAAACCGGCCAGATAGGCACAGTCACCACCACCTTGAAAGAACTGCTCGGCCACGAGCCGCGAACACTCGAGGAGTTCCTCATCGAGAACGCAGCCCGCTTCAGGAGCTGACCCGTGAAGTACTTATCTGATGGGGTTTGAGGTTGCGGCGGCTGGCCGGGTGGGCGTTCAGATGGAGCGGATGGCACCGCCGTCTATGGGGATCATCGCGCCGGTGATGTAGGAAGCGGCGGGGGAGAGCACGAACGCGGCAGCCTGCCCGAACTCGGCAGGTTCGCCATAGCGGCGCAGCGGGATGCTCCGGGATATGCGGGCACGTACTTCATCGGGGTCGCCGAGGAGGGCATCCAGCTGGCGGACCCGGTCGGTGGCGATCCGGACGGGCAGCAGCCCGTTGATCCGGATCCCGGACGGCCCGTGCTCGTCGGCGAGTGTCTTAACCACGCCGGCGAGTCCCGGGAAGAGCCCGTTAGCGATGGCCAGGCCGGAGAGCGGCGCGCGTACGGAGGCGGCCAGGACGAAAGCGATAGAGCCGCCCGTCCCGGTGCGCGAGGCGGTGGCAACACCCTCCTGGCGATCGCCGTCTAGGTCGGCGGCGAGCACCCGAGCCAGCCGTACCACGCCCAGAAAGACGCTCTCGAACGCGGAGCGCCACGCATCGTCTCCCGTGTCGGCGACCGTTCCGCCTGGTGATCCGCCGACACTGATCAGCGCACCGTCCAAGCGGCCAAAGCGGTCCCGGGCAGTGGCGATCAGTTGGCTCGGGGCGGCGGGGTCGGCGTTGTCGGCGATGATCCATGCGGCGGCACCGGGCGCGGCGTCCTGCGTGAGGCGAGCTGCTGCGGCTGCCGCTGTGGACTCGTGGGGAGCGCTGAGCAGTACGCGTGCCCCGTCGGCGAGGAGTGCCTGGGCTGCGGCGAAACCAAGGCCCCGGCTGCCACCGGTCACCAGGTACACCCTGTCTCGCAAGCCGAGATCCATGCGGGCATTCTGCCCCTCCTGCCCTGCTGTCCTGAGTCAGTGACTCGTTGCCAGGTCCGGCGCGTCATCACCGACGCGGCCGCGGTGGATGAGCGCCAGCCCGTCGGCGACGAGCAGGCGGGCAGGACAACGTGCCGAAGCACTCCCCGAAGCTAAAGGGTCCGCCGGGCAGGCCGCCCACACTGCGGCACGGGCAGATCGCCTCGCAGTTGCATGCCTCGAAGTAGGAGCCTCGGACGTGCCAGGCCGGACCCTGATACGGCGATCACATGCCGCCCATCTGATGAGGCACTGCGCGGCGGCGTTCTCGCAGTGGTTGCGTTCGATGGTGATGTCGCTGCTGGTCGGATAGGTGTCGCTGTAGAAGGTCTGCATGCAGTCGGGGTGCGGGCCGTTTCCGCAGCCATTTGCGTCGCAGTTCGACCCGTCGTTGATGTCGCTCAAGGTGTTGTGCAGGATCTTGATGCCGTCACCGAAGAACCGCAGACGGTCGGTGTCGTCGCCCGCATACACCAGATGTGTGATCGTGTTGTCCTGGAATGTGATGTTGCTGCCCTGCAGTTTCGCGCCCATGCTCTCGGCAGTGGGTCCGCTGATCCACGCGGTCGACCCAACCGCGATCTCGTGTTCGTCTCCTCGAACGGCGTCCCGTCGTGCTCTTTGCGTCAATCGGGATGCGGCCCGATGGGTTCGGGCCCTCGGCGCGGTCTGAGCTGAACTTGCATGCCCACCGTGAACCCATCGAGACGACCAACCTCGACACGATCTACGGTTCGCCGACGATCCCGTGGAGCAGGCCGCGCGACCTCGTCGGCTCGACGATCAGCTGCGTCAACGGCGGGAACTTCGGCAACACGAGATCGACGGCGGCCTGGCTCGGGCGCGCCCGCGACGGCCTGTACGGCCGCGACGTCGCCACCTGCGCCGGCGGCCAGATCCCGAACTGCCGCGCGCTTGATGGCCCGGCCGGGGCTGCGTCCGTATTTCCGGGTTGTGGTGCTCGCTCTTCCAGCCAGAACTCCTTGGGAATGCGCGGCTCGGCGGGCGCAACGCCCGGGATACGACCGAGTCTGGTGAGGCGGTGCACGGGGTGGGGGATACGACCAGATGCCCGGAGTGCGGGACGACGGCGGCGGTGCAGGAACGCTTCGTGCTCGAGAGCACCGACGGTCCGATCGAGCACGCGCGGACCGCCTGCCCGCGCGGGCACCACTTCCTGCTGAGCATCGACGCGCTCACCCGCCCACCGCTGCCCACCCCCGTCCCCGGTGCGCGGCTGCGGATCATGCTGCTGTGCTCGGCGTTCAACGGGCTGACCCAGCGGGCCTGGGTCGAGCTCCGCGCGGCCGGGCACGAGGTCCTCGTGCAACGCGCAGGCGAGGATGACGCGGTTCGCGCCGCGGTGACCGCGATGGCACCGGACCTGGTGATCTGCCCGTTCCTGCGCGAACGCGTACCCGCCGAAGTATGGACATCACACCCCACCATCGTGATCCACCCCGGGCCCAAAGGCGACCGCGGTCCCTCATCCCTGGACTGGGCGATCATGGACGCGGCACCGGTCTGGGGAGTCACCGCTCTGCAAGCGGTCCACGAGATGGACGCCGGACCGATCTGGGCATCGAGCACCTTCCCGGTCGACCCCGATGCGAGCAAGAGCGCGCTGTACAACGGCCCGGTCACCGAAACGGCGATGGCCCTGATCCACGACGTCGTGGCCAAGGCGGCCGACCCGACCTTCAGGCCCGAACCCCTCGACTACACCCGACCCGACGTGCCGGGACGACCACGGCCACCGGTCCGCCGCACCGACCGCAGCTTCTCCTGGTCCCAACCCACCCAGCACATCCTGCGGCGCATCCGCGCCGCGGACGGCACCCCCGGCGCGCCCAGCCAACTGTGCGGGTTGCCCGTCGCGGTCTACGACGCCCACCGCGGCCAGGTCGACCCCCGCGTGCCCGCACGACCCGGCACTGTCCTGGCGCGTCGCCACGGCGCCGTCCTGGTCCGCACCGGCGACGGCGCGATCTGGATCGGCCACCTGCGCTCCCGCGCCGACGCGCAACGCCCGGCACACAAGCTCCCCGCGACGACCGTGCTCGCCGACCGGCTCGCCGAGGTCCCCGACGTCGACGATCCCACCGGATACCGCGAGATCACCTACCACCGCGACGGCCCACTCGGCGTGCTGAGCTTCCGGTTCTACAACGGCGCCATGTCCAGCGGCCAATGCCGCAGGCTGCTCGCCGCCCTGCGCCACGCCACCGCACAGGACACCCGCGTGCTGCTCCTGCGCGGCGGCCAACCCTTCTCCAACGGCATCCACCTGGGCGTCATCGACGCCGCACCCGACCCGGCCGCCGAGGCCTGGGACAACATCAACGCCATCGACGACGTCTGCCAGGAGATCATCACCTGCGACCACCAACTGGTGGTGTGCTCGATGGCGGGCAACGCGGGCGCCGGTGGCGTCATGCTGGCGCTGGGCGCCGACCAGGTTATGCTCCGCGCCGCCGCCGTGCTCAACCCGCACTACCGGACCATGGGACTGTACGGCTCCGAGTACTGGACCTATGTCCTTCCCCGGCGGGTCGGAGCCCGCACCGCCGCCGCGCTGACCACCGACTGCCTACCCATCGGCGCGGCGCACGCCGCCCGGATCGGCCTGGTCGACCGCACCTTCCCCGGCGACCCCGCCACCTTCGAGCGGGTCGTCGAACGACAGGCCTACCGCCTCGCCACCGCCGACAACCACGCCATCCTGCTCGACGCCAAACGCGACCGCCGCGCCGCCGACGAACAGCACAAGCCGCTACAGGTCTACCGTCGCGAGGAGCTGGCCGAGATGCGCGCGGACATCCTCCACGACCGCCACGGCTTCGCCGCCGCGCGTCAGTCGTTCCTCAACAAGTTCCCCACCCCCACCCCTGCCCGCTGAGTGGCGGATCCCAGCCGCTCGACGATCAGAAGCGAGCAGTCCTGGTCAGGCGGCAGGCGACCCGCAGGTGTCTAGGGCACGCTGCACCGCTGGCTTACTGGTCGTTGGGGAGCGCCCCTGCCGTGGCACACGGCGTACGCACTGGCGGCCAAGGCGGGGTTCGCTGACGGTTCCGACGCCGAGAAGCGGTCGACCGCTGCGGACTGACTGGATGACTGTTTGACGCGGAGTCAAATTGTCAAGACATGAACTCTTTGACTGATTGGGGTGGAGCAAATGTGGAGCACGCGTCTGACTTCAACGGACGCGAACGGGCCTGAACTGCGTCGAACTGCACGGCCGTGACCTGCCTGAAGTATGTTTTCCCAGGTCAGCGCACTTGCCGGGCCTGACTGGCAGTCAAAGGGTCAGAGACGACGCTCTTGATCGCTGATCAATAGCTTGAGCTGCGCAGATGCAGAATTCTCACCACGCGAGCCCATCGTAGCTGCTGGACGGGTGGAGCAGCGAGAATTGATCAACCGGGCCCTGTCTCCTCCGATTCCCCAGATCGGATGATCTTACGTTGTGGGGGTCGATGACGGCGATGGCGGTATTCGAGTACCGCGACGCCCTGGTCCGCGTCGTCGAGGTGTTCCGCGCGGTCGAGGGCGGCGCTGATCATGGCAGAGGCGGCGGGGGGCTTCGATCCATTCGGCATAAATGTCGGGGGCGAGGTCGCCGCGGTAGATGTCGAGCGTCGTCCGCGCGGCGCCCGCACGCTCATCCGGGCTGGTGGCGCTCGTCGAGGGCGAGGGCCTCGCGGCCGGTGAGGTTGAGCATGAGGAGGTCGTGGCGGCGCTTGTCGACGGCCAGCGCGGTGAGCGCGGCTGCTACTCCGGTCGCGGCCTACGCCCTCGGGTGGTCGCGAAGCAGGCGACAGAGATGCCGCCGGGCCATCCACGTGCACTATCCCGTGCTGCAGTACTGCAACGGCCTGGTCCGATCATCGTTGTCTTCCAGGTAGCGAGCGTCGCGAGGCGGCAGCGATCGCCGCCCGGGCCGCGTGGCGACGGGGATATCGATGTAGTCAGTATGCAGCTCGGGGGCAATCGCACCGCGGTACTCGTCGAGAAGCGCGCGGCCCGACGAGGAATGCAGTAGCCATGGCGCCTACTACCCGTCAGGCTCGTTATCGGTCGCGAGGAAGACCTGCGGAGCTATGGCCCGTCTCCGGAGCTCATGAAGTGCGCTGGCGGCGGTGCCGCGCGAAACGTCGGCTGCCGCCATGAGGGCCCTGACGGTCGGGAGGGAGCTGTGCACGTCCAGGTGCGCCGCCGCAACGGCTATGGCTCGCGCACGCAGCGTTCCTCGCGGGCCAGACGATCTTGCGCGAGAAGAGCCTTGGATGACCGCAGCAGGAGCGGCCGATGCAGGACTGGACGAGAGATGGGACACCGGCCTGGTTGGACCCCCGGGTGGCGCGTCCGTCACGAGTTCGGACGGTTCGTTGGACAGAGGTCCGGACGGCGGCTCGGACAGTGGACTAGACATTGGACCGGAGACCGGACTGGACACTGCTTCGGACGGAGCCGAACCTGTCCTACCCGTCCCCGCATTTGGTGTCGATTGCACGTGGCTCGGGCGGTGTGGGCCGTCCATCAATAGATGAAGCAGGTGCGCGACGATCGCCGCCGCGACGGCGGGCCAGGCGCCGACGCCGAACCGAAGGATCGGCGCGGCATCCAGTCCGTCGGCGGCTAGCCACGCGGCTTGCGCCAGCCCGGACAGGCCAGCTGACGTAACGACGACCGTCCAGGCGTAGCAGGCAGCCGATCCGGTCAGTCGAGCGGTGGCTGTGTAGGCGACCAGTGCGAGGCCGTCGGTGATCAGCGGGTACAACCATGCGATCTCAGCTGGCACGCGAGCGGCAAGAGCGACTTCGTAGAGACCGTGCGCCGTCGCGATCCCGGCACCGCACGCCACGGCGAGACCGGGGAGCCAGATGAGGACTGCGTGTCGGGTTGTGCCCGCGCCACGGTGGCGCGGCGTTGGTCTAGCCACGACAGGATCCATGCTCGTTGATGGCCTCGTTGCGCATCGCGCCGGTCTTCTCGATCTTGCCGTCGTCCGGGATCTCCAACAGTGCGAGTCGGCGTACCCAAAGCGGTCGGTCGGGAGCACAGGTAGTGCGGTCGCAGCTCCCGATAGTGCCGGTATCAAGGCCGCTTCCAACTTGGTGGGTGCTCTGGCGGACGCTCACGCCATCGTTCCGTTTGTCGTGCGATGTGCAGGCCCAGCGGCTGGGATCGGGCGAGCCAGCGCCTCCAGCTCCGTCATGTCGACCCTGATAAGGCGTGGGCCGACGCGGTATCCGGTCAGGCGACCGCCCGCGATGTACCGGCGGACTGTCCGAACGGAGACGTTCGCGTACGCGGCTGCCGCGGCAAGTGTCACGAGCTGGCGCCGAGCGGAGGCTTCACGAGATCCGGACCCGCGATTGGCCTCGCCAGAACGTCCACGCGGACGTCCATTGCTTGCGCGCGCCTGCGCGTAGGGCCGTGTTGGTGGCGCGGACGTCCGCGCGGACGAGTCGCTCACCTGGGCGTTTGCCCGTCGGCCTCGCCGGTGATGATCCAGCGGCCGCGAGTGACTTGAGTGACGTGTCCAGCTGCGGCACGGGTCTGTAGTCGGGAGTAGACCCAGCTGCGACCCATGCTGGTCGCCTCGATCAGCTCCTTGACCGAGCAGCCCTGCGGTGGCGCGGCATGGAGCGTCGCCCAGAGCACATCGGCGGGATCGGTGACGTCAGCGGCCTTCTCGAGCGCGCCGTGGTCGGCCTCATCGGCCTTCTCGATCGCGCGCTGGGAGAGCGCGTCGAGTGACGGCCGGTGCTCGGTATGACGGCTCGCGATGGTCGGCGACTGCGTTGTCGTCGACCCGGTAGGCCCGCGCTCGGCGGGGCGTGGTCTGTTCCGGGGTGGAGATCAGGAACTTGCCGGGGGCGTTGAGGGTGTCCGCGGCCCAGCCGCTCGGCGAGCATGCCTTGGCCGAGGATGAGGTCGACGTCGCGGCGTTCCCGCACCCGCAGGCAAATCCGTACGTCCATCTGGGATCGGACGGCGCCGGAGCCCATGGCCTTCTGTGTAGGTCGCTGCGTGGCGGCCAGCAGGGTGACGGCAACGGCCCGGCCGCGGCGGGCGATGGAGTCGGTGATGCTGATCGCGACGGGTGCTTCGTCGGCGAGTTCGGCGTACTCATCGATCACCACCACCAGCGCGGGCGAGCCAGGGATGGGCGCCCAGACACGGGAGCCGTCGGAGGCCATCTGCCGCGCGCGGGCATCGAGCACGGCGACGGCGTCAGCGAGCAGCGCCTGCCGCATCGGCCGGACTCGTCGCCAGCCGGTCGAGACACGACGCCCAAGGCTGTAGCTCCATGCCGCCCTTGAGGTCGACGCCCCAGAGCACGACGTCGGGGCAGGCGACGAGTTCGGCCAGGATCACGTTCAGGACGCCGCTCTTGCCCGCGCCCGCTACGCCGCCGAGCAGCCCGTGCCGGTGCGCGATCCGCAGGAGGACGGGTTGAGTGTCCTCGAACAGTCCCAGTGGTATCGGTTCAGTGACGCTGCGGCGTCCGTCGCGGTCGTCGGTGGGGTAGGCGATGGGGTGGTCGTGCGGATCTGTAGTCAGGACGCGGATGGTGGCGTGGTCGGCGCGGTCGGGGTCGGGCTCAACCCGCACCGCGCCGGGCCGGGTGCCAAGCCCAGACTCGAGTGCGGACGTGGTATTGATCAGATCGGTGGCGGTGGTGCCGGGTGGCAGACCGATGCGGGCGCGCCAGCCCCAGCGGTCGACGACGGCGGACATGATCCGGGAGCCGGGGATGCCGACGGCAGCGGTGATGTCGGGCCAGGCGTCGAGGGTGCGTTCGACGCGGACCTTGGCCCGGCGGCGTCGGTGCGCCCACCACGGGACCCCACCCACGACGGTTCCGACGAGCAGCACCAGTGGCAGCGGCGGCGTGTCCGGCCCGAGAGCCGACGGCGGCGGTCATCCATCCGCCGCTTAGCGCGGCGACGGCGACGGCGTAGCAGCGCTCGATCGGGCGCAGCAGCGGCGCGACTCGGGGCCAGCACAACCCACCCGCGACCGGCAGCGCGGCCAGGGCACCCACCACGGCGGGACCTGGTTGTCGTGCAGGATCGCCGCGGCAACCAGCAGTGCGGCGGCCAGGGCGAACGGGGCGAGCTCGGAGCGGTAGCGGTAGCCGACCCGGGCCGCCAGTTCGATCCACTCGATCAAGTCGGGCGGTCGTCGGCGACCAGCAGCAGTGGCTCGCGGCGGGTGTCCCCGGGGCGGAGCTGTCGCCGGGCGCGGCGGGTGCGGCGGCTCACCGACGCACCGTCCAGCACTGGGCCGCAGCGTCAGCGGACCGAGCACGCTCGAACGGCGGGTCCTCGAGGTCGGCTTGCCCGTGCCGGACGACCAGTTCGTCCTCGAGGAACTCCAGGGCGTAGGGGTCGCCGTCTCGCGCGCTGGCAACCGTCACGCGGGCAGCAGCGAGCAGGTTGGCGTACTGGAGCCGCGCGGCGGCTAGCTCGCGACACAGCCGGTTGATGACTCGGATGGCGGGATCGTTGGAAGCGGCGTCGGGCCGCGTCGCGTTCAGAGTCGGATCCCGGAGATTAGGTGGATCACCGCGGTGGCCGCGGCGTTGATGTAGGGCGCCCAGTGGGGTCGAGGCGATGTAGAAGCCGAACAGGATGCAGAGGATGGCCTGCCAGGCGCGCAGCTTCGTGTAGCGGATGAGGAACACGATCAGCAGCCCCAGCAGCAGGACGAGGGACACGGACACGATCACGGGGAGGTCTCCTTCCTGGTCGAGGGGCGGGTCATCGCTCGTCCCGGGCGTCGCGGCGAGCGGGTCGGGGCTCTCGGCGGCGAGAGGGCGGCCGGTCGGCGTGGGCTCGACGGCCTGTGTTGCGCCGCGCCCAGAGCGCGCGGGAGGAGCACTTGCGGCACAGGCCATGGCGTCCGGCGGTGGCGCCGCAGTCGCAGCGCACCCGGTCGGGGCGAAGCGGGTCGGCGGGCGGGCGGTTGTCGTCGTCGGGGCGAGGGCAGTGGTGGTTGTTCGTCATGGCGGTGACGTTCCGCCACGAGGGTGGGACGGGATCACCATGCGACCGGACCCCCCGCAGACGTCCCGGGTACGTTGCGTGGGGTCCCGGGACGTCCCTGGGACGGATACGGGACGTCTCGTGGGAGGTTCCGGCGGCCGATGGCGAACGAGCGACTACGCACGGCGCTGCTGCAACGTGGCGTCACCCCGTCTGACCTGGCCGACACCATCGGCGTGGATCCGAAAACGATCGAGCGCTGGATCGGTGGACGGATCCCCTATCGGCGGCATCGGCATCAGGTCGCGGTCAAGCTCGGCGTCGACGAGACCTATCTGTGGCCCGGCGCGCTGGCTGCGGATCAGGTGGCGTCGGCGTCGGAGAGCGAGATCCTCGTCGTGCACCCGCACCGCTGGGCGGTCCCGCGAGACACCTGGGGGCTGCTCTTCGACGCGGCCGAACGCGAGATCGGGATTCTCGTCTACTCCGGCATGTTCCTGGCCGACGACCCCGGCATGCTGGCCCTGTTTCGCACCAAGGCCGATCAGGGCGTGCGGATCCGGATACTGCTGGGCGACCCAGACTCACCCGAGGTTGCCCAGCGCGGGGCACACGAGGGCATCGACGAAGCCCTCGCCTCCAAGATCCGCAACGTGATGGTGCTGTACCGCCCGCTGCGGGACCTGGATGGGGTGGAGATCCGGCGGCACTCGACGGTGCTCTACAACTCGATCTACCGCGCGGACGGAGAGCTGCTGGTCAACCCGCACATCTACGGCAAGGCCGCCGCCGAGGCGCCGGTGATGCACCTGCGGCAGATCGCGGGTGGCACCCTGGTCGCCACCTACCTGGACAGCTTCGAACGGGTGTGGTCGGAGTCCCGCCCACTCGACTGACGACTGAAGGGGACCAATGGTGCGCCGTATCGACTTCTACGACGACCCCGACGCGCCCCCAGCCAACAGCCTCGTCCCCTCAGCCAACGTCGTTGTCGTCAACGATGCGGGGGAGTTGCTGCTGATCCACCGCACCGACAACGACAATTGGGCTCTGCCCGGGGGCGCGATGGACCTGGGCGAGTCCCTGGTTGACACGGCCGTGCGCGAGACCCGGGAGGAAACCGGCATCGTCTGCGAGGTCACCGGGCTGGTCGGCATCTACACCGACCCCCGTCACGTGATCCTCTACACCAGCGACGGCGAAGCCCGACAAGAGTTCTCGATCGTGTTCACCGCCCGCCCGATCGGCGGCACGCCCACCACCAGTAGCGAAACCCGCGAGGTCGAATGGGTCGCCCCGGCCGCCGTCGACGGCCTCACGATGGACCGCTCCATGCGCATGCGAGTGCAGCACTACCTGTCCGGCCAGACGACGCCGCACCTGGGCTGACCGATGTGGTCTGCCGACTGGGCGTCGGTCTACGTCAACGTCGCCGCCGCGATCGGCACCATCGGCGCGTTCGTCGTCGGGTTCGTGCTGCTGCGCCGCGAGCAGAACCGCGAGGCCGCACGCGACGAAGACGGCCGCCGCTCGCAGGCGGTCAAGGTCAGTGCGTGGGTGGAAGCTCAGACGCACAGCACAGGGCGGGCGGGAGGTGCTGTTCTTCGTACACAACGCCTCCGACATGCCCATCTACGAAGTTTCTCTGCCGACCCCGGACGAGGACGACGGCGAGGCCGAGTTCATCGGCCTCGTGCCACCCGGCCAAACCATCCAACGCCCCGCACCACGGGAGTGGCTGGCCACCTACTACGCCCCGGAACCGGTCGAGATCGAATTCCTCGACAGCAGCGGGCGCCAGTGGGCGCGCAACGAACAGGGCTTCCTCGCCCCCTCTGGTGGCAGCGGGCCGCCCGAGTAGAGGCGGTTCAGGGTGTTCCGACGAGGGAGCTGACTTCGGCGACCTGCGCGCGCAGGCTCGGCGCTGCCCGCGCGATCGACCGATGCACCACATGACCGGCCGGGTAGCGGGTGAGGATCTCCGCCAGCCGCTGCTCGACGTTGATTTGCTGTCCATCCGGGCCGGTCGTCATGTCGCAGTAGGTCAACGCCGCAACCGCCGACGGCGCAACGTCGCCGATCGGGAACTCCACGGTCAGCACGTCACCGAGACCACGTTCGTCGGCCTCGACCTGCGCGCAGGTGTGGTGTGCCACCAGCGTCCAAAGCTCTCGCCCGCCGAGTTCGCGATCGCGCAGGTAGCGGGCCCCGTCGAGGGGGTGAAAC
This sequence comes from uncultured Actinomycetota bacterium, assembly GCA_963739465.1. Lineage (GTDB taxonomy): Bacteria > Actinomycetota > Actinomycetes > Mycobacteriales > Pseudonocardiaceae > Pseudonocardia. The sequence continues at coordinate 36,487 of CAVUAS010000011.1, read as the reverse complement.
CCGCTGTCCACCAGCGGAGTGGCGTAGCCGATGTCGTGTAGCCACGCCGCCGACTCCACCAACCCTGCATGTTCGCCGAGCGCGGGACCGATCGTGCCTGCCTGACGGGCAACGCCCTGGCAATGCGCCCACCGCCGCGGCTGTTCCACAGCCAGCAGCGACCGACACAACTCCCGCGCGCCCCCGACAGCCACCGGCCGAGCGTAGGCGAACCGGGACGCCTACGCCGATCAGCCGCGTCCCGACCCGTCCACGAAACGTCCCCGCCCATAAGCGGCCGTGACCAGGCCATCAGCCTCCATCACCGGCCAGATTGCTGACGCACATCGGGACGTCTTGGGACGTCTAGTGCTACGGTCGCATTCAATGGAGGTCCAAGCCATGGCGGACACGCGCTCGATCGGTGAACCACTGCGCCGCGCCCTCATCGGCGCCCGTCTACGTGACGTTGACGTCGCGCATTCCCTCGGCGTCGACCCCAAGACCGTCCAACGCTGGCTCGGCGGCCGGGTGCCACATGCCCGCCATCGCTGGGGCGTCGCTGACCTGCTCAGCGTGCACGAATACGACCTGTGGCCCCACCTGGCCGAGCTTCCGTCGATCGACCCGGAGGTCTACGCGACCTACCCGCACCGCGGCTCCGTCCCCCGTGAGATCTGGCATCGCCTGTTCGACCAAGCCGAACACGAGATCGGCATCCTCGTCTACAGCGGTCTGTTCATCGCCGAAGACGCCGAACTGGTCCGCCTGCTCGCGGCCAAGGCCCGTGCCCGGGTAACGGTGCGGATCGTACTCGGCGACCCCGATAGCCCCCACGTCGACCAACGCGGCCAGGACGAGGGCATCCACGATGCGATGGCCGCCAAAATCCGCAATGCCATTCTGTTCTACCGCCCACTCGCCGTTGCGGGTGTCGAGATCCGGCTGCACTCCACCGTGCTCTACAACTCCTTGTACCGCGGCGACGACGAAATGCTGATCAACCAGCACATCCACGGAATCGCTGCTGCTTACGCCCCCGTCCTGCACCTGCGTCGTCACGCCGATGACGGCGTGTTCGTCACCTACTCCAGCAGCTTCGAGCGCATCTGGGATCAGGCTGCCGGGCTGCCGTAGCCCGCTCGGGCGAACGTCGTCGGGACGCTTCACCTCATCTCGCGGACGGCGTCGACGTCCTTGATGTGTAGTTCCGACGTCCTGATTGGCGGGCGAGCCTTCAGTCGTGCATCCCGACTGCGAGCCAACGGCGGCGGAGCAAACGACTGACCTGCTCGTCGCGTTCATCCGGTCGCAGCCGGGCATGGCCGACCGTCTGATTGCCAATCATGCCAATGACGGAACCGGCCGTTGCCGCACGTGCTCCACGGGTGCCCAAGCTGGCCGCTACCGCTGGCCCTGCGCCCTCTACTGCTGCGCGACTCAAGCTTAGGCGCTTGACTTCGGTCAGGCGCTCGAGAGCAGTAAGGATCAGCATAGAGGGGCGGTGCGGGCGATCGCTCTCATTCCGAGCAACGTGCCGTGGTCGTTGGCCGACGGCGGTTGCTAGCAATCCTCGGGCACGCCAGGAGCTTTGTGGGCACGTTGAGGGCACGGAACTAACAACAACAGAAGCAACCGGCCCTGACCATGGAGGTCAGGGCCGGTTGCACGTGGTGGGCGATACTGGGATCGAACCAGTGACCTCTTCGGTGTGAAGTCGCCCTCCCGGGCTGCTGCAAGCCGCTGACCAGGTCTTTCTTGTGCGCTGCTGTCGTCGTTGAAGGCAGTTGTGCGCCCGCGTTGTTGTCACGGTTGATGTCAGAGGTTTTCGGGGCCTGTCGTCTTGTCGGCGATTGTGGTGGCCCAGGAGAGGAGCCGGTCAACAAGTTCAGCAGCCTCCGACTCGGTGAGTCCGTAGGCGACGAACTCGGCCATCGGCAGGCGGCGGACAGCCCGCACAGCCTCGACGAACCGGGCCGGGTCGAAGCCGGGATCGTGCTCGGCGGCGAGCCGCAGAAGATCGTCGGGGAGGTAGCGCCCGCTGGCTACGGCGGCGTCGACGTCGATGTAGTCGCGTGCTTGCGCGCGGGAGTAGAGCGCGCCGACCTTGTTGGCCACCGCGTCGTCAGGGTGAAGCACGGGACCGATGTCGATGCTGACCGGGTCGTGCGCGCGCCAGTCGATGGCCATCTCGACCTTCGCCGTTGCCCGGCTCACCGGATCGGCGACGGCGAGGCGAGCGTAGGTGGCCGACCGCGCCAGCACGGTGGCTTCAAGACCATCTGCCCTGTACGCGTCGATTGCGGCATCGACTGCGGCCGGAAAGTCGCGCTCGGCAGCGGCGGTGGTGAACAGGTCAACGTCCTCCGACGGCCGTTCCACCATGCCGTGGGCCTGTACGGCGTAGCCACCGGCGAGGCAGAACCCGAAGCGGCCCACCGCTGCCAGCCCGACCCGGGCCAGTCGTGCGTGGTGGGCGTCCATCACCCTGCCGCGACCTGCCCGACCTCAGCGAGGTGGGGGAAGCGCTGTTCCCAGGCGCTGCGGACCTGCACGGGCAGATACAGCTCAGCCCAGACTGTTTGCAGGGTCGGGCCATCGATCAGGCTGGCCAGCTCCGCGACCGTGGTGGAGTCGACGAGGACCCGTTCACAGAACACCCGTAGGTCCGCGGGGGTGCCGAGGTCGTAATGACGGCGCCCGGTCCAGCCGAGCGACAGGGGCAGTTCGATCTCGCCGCGTGTGGGCCCGGCGAGGTTGTCCCAGGACGCGGGCAGCACCACCGGCCGGTGGTCGACATAGGTGCGGGGCCTGGGCATGGTGGTCATCATGCGCTGCGTGTCACTGGTCCCGCCAGGCGGATGGCGACATCTGGGTCGCGGTGTAGGGGATAGCGTCAGTTGACAACGAGGGGGTTGTGTCGACCAGGATCCCGCAGGACGACGGTCGAGGCCCTCGGCGAGGATCTCCTCGACACGCCCCGATACGTCGGGGGCGCGGTCCTTCGGCGAATGCGAGCCAGGCCGGTGGTTACGGTCGCTGTTCGGGCAGTTGCTCGATGAGCTCGCGCAGTTCGTCGCCGGGGCGTGCTCACGTGCGGGTGTAGGAGGCGTGCGCGTGCGGTGTGGCTGGTACGTGCAGTGGCGTTGCTCCGACGCGTGCTCGACTCCCGCGGCCGACGACATCGTCGTCTGGTGGGATAGGCGATCGTGACGTGGTCGGAGCGGCCGGAGGCTGAGTTGGTCCGGCTTCGTGCCGAGAACGCCAGGCTGCGCAGGTTGTTGGAGCTGACGCCCGAGCAGGCCCGACCGCCCGACGCGACCCAGACGGGTCTGTTCTTCGACCGGCCGGGTCCGGTCACGGCCTCTTCGCCGGGCGTCGACAAGGTGCGTTTCTTCCGGACGCTGTTCGCCTCGCGGCGTGACGTGTACGCCACGCGGTGGGAGAACGCCCGGACGGGGAGGTCGGGCTGGGTACCCGCTGTCGAAGGCGGGTGGCGAAAGGGCACGCGGCGCCCCTACCTGCGGTTGACCGACCACATTGTGGAGGCCCATCTGCTCGGAGAAGTGCATCTCGGTCTGTATCCGTTGCTCGCAGGCGACACGTGTCATTGGCTTGCTGCAGACTTCGACGGCGCGGCGGCGATGCTCGACGCGCTCGCGTATGTGAAGGCGGCACGCGCCGTCGGGGTGCCTGCGGCGCTGGAGGTCTCCCGATCGGGCATCGGTGCCCACGTCTGGGTGTTCTTCGCCGGACCGGTGCCCGCGGCCCGAGCCAGAGCCCTCGGCTCCGGGCTACTGCGCGAGGCGATCGCCCTGCGCGGGCGCACCGACCTGACCGCCTACGACCGGCTGTTTCCCTCGCAGGACGTGCTGCCCGCGTCCGGTGGCATCGGCAACCTCATCGCAGCCCCGCTGCAGGGCCGCTCCCGCAAAGATGGCGCGACGCTGTACCTCGACTTGGGCACGATGGAGCCCTTCCCCGACCAGTGGACGTATCTGTCATCACTGCATCGGTTATCGGCGCGGGAGGTCGAGCGGCTCGCCGATCAGATCGGCACGGTCCGGGTCGGCGCGGCCGTCTCCCGGCTGCTGCCCGCCACCGCGTCGCAGACGCGTCCGCAACCGGCGCCGATCCTCCGCATGACGTTGGACGCAGGCGTCCGCATCGCGATCGAGGACCTGACCCCCGCCAGCCTGGCCACGCTCAAGCACGCCGCGTCGATGCCGAACCCAGCCTTCGGCGAGCGACAGCGCCGTCGCTTTTCCACCTGGCGCATCCCACGGTTCCTGACCAGCTTCGACGAGACGCTTGACGGCCAACTCGTGCTGCCCCGCGGTCTTCTCGATCTGGCGTCAAACGTCGTCGAGGAAGCGGGCAGCGCTGTTGAGGTAGTCGACGAGCGCGCCACCGGCACCGCGCTCGACGTCGAGTTGGCCTCGGCGCTGCGGGACGAGCAGGCGAAGGCCGTGGCGGATCTCGCCGACCATGACGTGGGCGTGCTCGTGGCGCCGCCGGGGGTCGGCAAGACCGTCATGGCGTGCGCGTTGATTGCCCGGCATGCCACCTCGACGCTGGTCCTGGTCGACCGCAAGACGCTGGCCGATCAGTGGCGGGCGCGGCTGCTGGAGCATCTCGGGATCAAGGCCGGGCAGCTCGGCGGTGGTCGGGCGAAGATGCGGGGCACGGTCGACGTCGTCACCCTCCAAACCCTCGCCCGTCGCGGCGACATCCCTGCGTTGACGGCCGGGTACGGGTTCGTGATCGTCGACGAGTGCCATCACGTCCCGGCCGCGGCCTTCGAGAACGCGGTCCGCCAGATCCCGGCCCGACGTTGGCTCGGCCTCACAGCCACGCCGTACCGTCGTGATGAGCTCGACGACCTCATCGCGCTGCAACTCGGCCCGATTCGCCACACCCTGACCGAGCCTGACCCCGGCACCCTCGCGGCGGCCGCGACCGGGGTGGTCGAGCGGACGTTGACGGTCCACGAGACCCGATTCGTCTACCGGGGCGACGCCGATCCGTCCGCGCCCGGGGGGATCGCCGCCGTCTATCGCGACCTCGTGTCTGACGGGGACCGCAACCGCCAGATCGTCACCGATGTGCAGGCGGCGCTCGCGCGCGGGCGGCACTGCCTGGTCCTGACCCAGTGGACTGCCCACGTCGAGAACCTCGCCGCCTTGCTTGCCACGGACGGGCACGAGCCGGTGATCCTGCGCGGCGGGGCGGGAGCGCGGACACGGCGGGACGCCCTCGATCGTCTCCGTCCTGAGGACGGTCCCATGCTGGTGGTCGGGACCGGCCCGTGCGTGGGTGAGGGATTCGACTGCCCCGCTCTGGACACGTTGTTCCTCGTGGCCCCGATCGCGTTCAAGGGGCGGCTCGTGCAGTACGTCGGGCGAGTCTTGCGGCCTGCGCCGGGCAAGCACCTGATCGAGGTACACGACTACCACGATGTCGAGACCGGCGTTCTCGGCTCCTCGCTGCGTAAGCGAGCGCCGGGTTACGTCAGTCTGGGTTTTCCGAACCCGAGGCGTGCATGAGCCAGGTGATCTCAGTAAGAAGTTGGCCAGCTTGGCCGTGACACGGACATTCCGGGTGATCTTCGCGGTGCTGGTGAGGGCGTGGGGTCCTGTAGCGGCGGTTGCCCGATCTCTGTGGCCGAGGTTGCCAGGCTGGCCGCACGTCAGGCGTGTGTGGGCGTGGCTCGTCGACCGGGCCTGTTCGTGCGGCCGTTGTCGATGGACGAGGCCGCAGGCTGCAGAAGATCACCAGGGCTGCGCAGGACCCGGTCGGTCTTCGTCGCGCGATCGTGGTGATCCGTAACAGGGTCCGGCCAGGTATCGAATGCAGGGGTACGCGGACGGGGACTGCATGTCGAAGCCGGGCACGATCCTGGGCAAGATCGCCGCCGGATTGATGCCTCAGAGTCGGGCGCGGCTGTGTTGGGAACCGCGACCAGGTTTCGGAGAGCCTGGGCGTCATCATCGAGACCGACGCTGCCTGCTCGATGCGTGTGTTCGCGACCTTGACGATGGGCGGTAGGTCGAGTCGGCAACGATGCGGAGGACGATGCCCAGCACGCCGAGGACCTTTGCGGCCGCGGTTCGGCGACGCCTGTCGGGGCCGATGTGATCTCTGAGCGGAAGACGGCGGGATGACAGGACGGGATAGAGCCGGTGTGCTCGGTGCGGAGAACCAGGAGAGGGCGCGGGTGTCCAGCACAGTGACGAACGCGGTAGCGGCGCGCGGGCCGGTGGGGAACGCACCGGCTGTGGGTGCTCTGGTCGATGTCCGCGGCCGGAAGTGGGTCGTCAGCGAAGTCGCGGCGGCGCCGCGGAGCACGTGCGTGACGCTGCAGAGTGTTGAGGACGGCGAGTACGGCCGAACCCTCGATGTGATCTGGGAGGTGGAGCCCGGCCGCAGGGTGCTGCCCAGCGGGTCCCTGCCTGAGGTGGTTGAGCACGGATTCGATCCACCCGAGCGGCTCGCCGCCTTCCTCGACGCCGTGCGCTGGTCGGCCGTCACCTCGGCCGACGTGAAGACCCTGCAGGCACCCTTCCGCTCCGGTGTAGCGATCGAGGACTACCAGCTCGAACCGGTCTCCCGCGCGGTCGGTGCACCGCGGGTGAACCTGCTACTCGCCGACGACGTCGGCCTCGGCAAGACCATCGAGGCCGGCCTCGTCGCCCAGGAACTGCTGCTGCGCCACCGCGCCCGCCGCATCATGATCGTCTGCCCAGCGGGGCTGACGACGAAGTGGCGCGACGAGATGACCGAGAAGTTCGGCCTCGACTTCACCATGATCGACTCGGCGCGTTGCGCCGAGGTCCGGCGCGACTACGGCAGCGCCGCCAACCCGTTCCAGGTCTTCCCGCTGGCGATCGTCAGCCTGCCCTGGCTGCGCGGCCCGAAGGCGCAGCGCCTGCTCGACGAGGTGCTGCCCGCCACCGGCCCGACGCTGCCGCGCACGTTCGACCTGCTGATCCTCGACGAAGCCCACCACGTCGCCCCCGCGGCACCGCAGCAGGTCTACGCCGTCGACTCGCAGCAGACCAAGCTGATCCGCCGCCTCGCGCCGCACTTCACGCACCGGCTGTTCCTGTCGGCCACCCCGCACAACGGCTACCAGGCCTCGTTCACCGCTCTGCTGGAGATCCTCGACGACCAGCGCTTCGCCCGCGGCGTCGAGCCCGACCGCGCCGCGGTGAAGCAGACCGTCGTGCGCAGGCTCAAGCGCGACATCGTCAACGCGGACGGCACGCCCCGGTTCCTCGAGCGGCGGGCGAGTGCGATCCCGGTCGACTATCCGGAGGACGAACGCGAGATCCACGGACTGCTCGCCGAGTTCACGACGCTGCGGCGCAAGCGCACCCGGCGGATGCGCGGACGCAAGGCCGCGGACCTCATCACGATCCTGCTCAAGAAGCGGCTCTTCTCCAGCCCCGCGGCGTTCGCGCACACCGTCGGCGTGTACCTGGAGACCTTGCAGCGCAAGGCCGGCCGGGCCGCCGTCGAGCCCAGCGATGACGTGCCGGAGTGGATGGACGACTTCTTCGACGACGTCGCGACCTACGACGACGAGGAGCTCCGCGAGGCCGAGGACGACGCGCTCGACCGGGCCGTCCCGCTGCAGGCTGAGGCTCTGCACGGTCACGACGGAGCCAACGCGGCCGCCGCGGAGATCGCGCTGCTGCGCCGGATGGAGCGCTGGGCGCTCGCGCACGACGCCGAGCCCGACGCCAAGGCGCGCGAGCTGATCACCTATCTCGCCGCGGTCTGCCGGCCCGACGGGAAGCACTGGACGAACGAGCGCGTCGTCGTCTTTACCGAGTACCGCGACACCCAGCGTTGGCTCGCCGGACTGTTGCGCCAGGAAGGGCTCGACGAACCCCACCTCGCCCAACTGCACGGCGGAATGGCAGGCGACGAGCGCGAGCAGCTCCGCCTGGCGTTCCAGGCCGACCCGACCGAGCAACCGGTGCGCATCCTGCTCGCGACGGACGCCGCGAGTGAGGGCATCGACCTGCAGAACCACTGCCACCGGCTGGTGAACTTCGACATCCCGTTCAACCCGAACCGGCTGGAGCAGCGCATCGGCCGCATCGACCGGTACGGGCAGAAACACGTCCCCGACATCCGCCACTTCGTCGGCACGGGCTGGAAGCACGCCGTCGACGCCTATGAGGCCGACCTGGAGTTCCTCGCGCGCGTGGCGAGGAAGATCTCGCAGATGGAGGGCGATCTCGGGCCCGTCAACGCGGTGCTCGCCGACGCCGTGCAGCGGCGGATGCTCGGCGAGCGTGTTGATCTGGACGTCGAGACCGTCAGGCCGACCGCGCCGGGGCTTCCGGTGGAGACCGACGTGCGCCACCAGGTGGTGCGGCTGCGCGAGGTGCTGGACAAGACCGTCGAGGACCTCGACATCACCCCGGCGGCTGTCCTGCGGGTGGTTTCGACGGCGCTGGGGCTGGCTCGCCAGCAGCCGCTCCGCCCCCACACCGACGAGCGGTTCGGCGACGAGCGGCTGTTCGACGTGCCCCCGCTGACCGGCTCCTGGGAGCGTGCCACGGTCGGGCTCACCGAGAAGCTGGAGACCGCCGACCGACCGCCGCGCCAGTTGCCCGTCACCTTCGACGCGGAGGCGGCACGCGGCCGCGACGACGTCGTGCTCGCGCACCTGAACCACCCGCTGGTCGCGATGTCGACCCGCCTGCTGCGGGCGGCGGTGTCCAGCTCGGACGTGGGCCTGCACCGCGTCACGGCCGTCGTCTCCGACGACCCGGGCCTGGAGGACGTGCTGGTCGGCGCGTTCTCCCGCTTCGTGCTCGTCGGCGCCGACGGTGTCCGGCTGCACGAGGAGGTGCTGTACGCAGGCGGCTGGGCACCCGAGAACGGCCGCTTCCGCCGACTGGAGAACCTCGGTGTGCTGGGTGGGCTCCTCGGCCGCGCACTCGCCCGCGGCGCCATGGCCTCGGCCCCGGTGCAGTCGCGGCTCGTGGCGCGCTGGCCGCGGGTCGTCGACGGGCTCCTCGGCGCGATCGACTGGCGCAGCCGGACTCGCGAACAGTCCCTGGAACGCAGGCTCGCCGAGCGAGAACAGGAGGAGCGCACCCGGATCGACGAGGGGTTCACCCAGTTCGCCGGGTCGCTGCGCGGAGCACTCGCCGCGGACGACGAGGATGCGCTGTTCAGCCTCGTCGAGGCGACCAAGAGTCAGACCGAGCGGGAGCAGTATCACCGCGACCGCCGGTCCTGGGCCGAGCGACTGGACAAACTGGACGCGGAACGGGAGCGCGAGCTCGCTGCGGTGTCCGCGCGCTATGCCGACCCCCAGCCGCACCGCTTCCCGGTCGCGGTCGTGTTCGTGGTGCCGAAGCGGGAGGCCGTGCGATGAGCGCCGGGGCGAGGACCGTTCGACGCCGTGGGCACGCGCCCGACGCGGTGCAGCAGCACCGCGACTGGCTGTCGCTGGTCGAGGTCACCGGCCCGTTCCTGTCGCTGCCGGTGCTGCGCGCGACGTGGCCGACGCTCGACCCGATCGAGCCAGCGGAGCGGGAGGAGCTGCGCCGGGCACACGGGGGGTGGCGCCTGGATCCGGTCGGCGGGCAGCAGGCGTGGATCGAGTACGTCCTGCGGGACCTGCTCGGCTGGGCCGAGGCCCTGCACACCGATGCGCTCCAGACCTTCGCCATGCCGGTGCCGGAGCACGACACGACGATAGAGCCGTCGTTTGTCGTGGTCGAGCCCGGTGAGGAGGTCAAGCCCGACAGTGCCCGGCTGTTGGGCACGGTCTGCGCGCCCGAGACCCGGCCGACCGCGCGCATCCGCGACTCGGAGTGGGCGGCCACGAGCGTCGACCGGCTGGCGCAGCTGTGTCGCCATCACGGCGTCGAGCTCGGGCTGGCGACCGACGGGCGCTGGTGGGCACTGCTGTGGGCGCCGCGCGGCGGGGTCACGACCACCGCGATCTTCGACGCGGTGGCGTGGTCGGAGGCCGCCGACCGCGACGTGGTGCGGGCCTTCCGCTCCCTGCTGAGCCGCACCCGGTTCTTCGGCGTGCCCGACGCGGAGCGCCTGGTTCCACTGCTGCGCGACTCGCTGGACAGCCAGGAGGACATCACCGAGGCCCTCGGCGTGCAGGTGCGCCAGGCCGTCGAGCTGCTCGTCGCCGCCTTCGGCCGCGCCGACGTCCGCGAGCGCGCCGCAGGTGGTCCGGGCCTGGAGCAGGTGACCGCGCACGAGGTCTACCGCGGCGCGGTGTCGGTGATGATGCGCGTGGTGTTCCTGCTCTTCGCCGAGGAGCGCAGGCTGCTCCCGTCGGACAACGAGCTTTACGCGCAGTCGTACTCGGCAGGCCGGCTGTGCGCCGAGCTGGAGCAGCAGGCCCGTGAGGGCTCCGAGGAGGAGCTGGAGAACCACCACGTCGCGTGGCACCGGCTGCTCGCGCTGTTCACGGCCGTCCACTCCGGCATCGAGCACCCGCGCCTGACGATGCACGCCAGCGACGGCTCACTGTTCGATCCCGAGACCTATCTGTGGATGCCGCTGTCGATCGACGACCGGACCGTGCTGCACATGCTGCGCGCGGTGCAGTACGTGGAGATCGGGACCGGGAAGCACCGCGAGCGCCGCACCCTCTCGTTCCGCGGGCGGCGTGACGATCCGGCAGGCGATCAAGAGCAAGCCGTGGCCGTCGAAGAGCGCGGTGCTGGAGTACTGCGCTATATGGACGAGCATGACGGGACTGGGAGCGGGCGCAAAGCGGGTGCTGGACGGGCGACCGGTTGTCGGGATCACGCCGTCGCTCGATGTGGTGGCTCGCGGGAGCGGAAACCCGTCCCGCTTGTCCGGGAGTAGCAGGTTGGCGTTCCAGGGTTCGAATATCGTCGGCGTGGGGTTCACTATGAAGCCGTAATGAAGTTACTTATCCACCTGCCCGTCCGATCGTGTAATTCCAATCTCCGTGGAACTCGTGTCTCCTGATCGGGATTGCCGCCTTCTGCTGTTTCGTGAGTTTGATCTTTGTGGGGTATTCGTTGAGATCGAGGTCGGCGCGGACGGTGAGCCCGGTTGTCGTGGCGGTGTTGGCGATGAGGCTGACGATGGTCTGGTAGGTTTCCAGGGGACGACCACGCCAATTCGCGGTGATTCTGGAAAAGAGCCGGTGCTCGATCTTGTTCCATTTGCTGGTGCCCGGTGGGTAGTGGCAGACGGTGATGTCGAGTCCGGTGGCTTGAGCGAGTCGGGCAAGTTCGTATTTCCACAGCCACGGGCGGTGTCCGTTGGATCCGCCGCCGTCGGCGGTGATGAGCAGTTGCCGCGCGTTCGGATATTTCTGTAGGCCCCTCTGCAGCCACCATTGTTCGATGGTCGCGACCGCGAAGACCGACGTGTCGTGGTCGACGCCGACCGACACCCAGCCGCTGTCGTCGGCCAGGTCGTAGACGCCGTAGGGGATGGCCTTGCCCTCGGCCAGGTGGGGGAAGTCGTAGGTGGACACCTGCTCGGGCACGCCGACCGGTTGCCACTCCTTGCCGGCCTGCGTGAAGCGTCCGACCAGCTCGCGTTTCTTGGTGTCCACGCTGATCACCGGGTCGCCGGCGTCCAGGTACCGGCGGGCCAGGGTGTTGAGGTAGCGGAACTGGGCGTCCCGGTCGGAGTGCTGGGCGCCTTCGAGGGTCTTGCGGGTGCCCTGCAGGCTGTACCCGCCCGAGCGCAGGATCGCCGCCACCGCCGAGTGGCTGATCGCGGTGCCCATCGCGGTCAGCTCCCGGGCCAGGTGCCGGGTCGACTTCGTGGTCCACCGCAGCGGCGACTCGGGATCCCCGCGGGTTTCCGGCGCGATGAGCGAATCCAAATTTTCCAGCAGTTCGGGGTTGGTCAGCTCGGCCTTCTTGCGGCCACCGCCCGGCTGGCGCACTCGATGAGAATCGACCTGGTCGTCGCCATCCAACTCGGTGATACCGCGGCGAATCGTGGAATCGTGGACCGCGACGCACCCGTGGCTCGATACACCGCGGAAATACCACCACGACCCCACGACTTCGCCTCGGTCGCCAACGCCAAACGCCGATCACGTTCATTCAGGCGAGGCAACAGATCCGCCAGTCTTGACTGCATCCGCCGAAACTTGTCGTCATCGACCACGCCTGAAACAATATCGTCGGAATGTGTACGTCTCGCGATGACACGCCGGACGGCAAAGGCCTGATTCCCCAACGCTTTGGATTAGTTATTTCATTACGTCTCCTATGGAGCCGGATCGGGCAAGTGCATTGCTTGCCGAGGATGCGCGCAACGCTGAGGTTCTGTCTCCTTTCCTGAATGGTCAGGACGTCAACTCGAATCATGACAACGCGGCTAGTCGCTGGATTGTAGATTTTCACGACTGGTCGCTCGACGCGGCGAAGTCCTACCCTGCTCGCCTTGCGCACGTGCGAGAGCTGGTGAAACCGCATCGCGACCGCTTGCCTGACTACAAGGAGCGCGTCCGAGAGAACTGGTGGAAATACGAGCACCAGGCCAAGCCGCTGTACTCCGCGATCGCGGACTTGAAGCGGGTCGTCGTGATCACGCTCGTGAGCAAGACCGTGATGCCGGCGATGGTGCCGACAGGGCAGGTGTTCTCCCACGCACTTGGCGTCTTCGCCACCGACGACACCGCAATGCTCGCGCTCCTATCGAGCGCGCCGCACTACTGGTGGGCACGCGCCCGCGCGTCGTCGATGAAAGCCGACCTCCGTTACACGCCCACCGACGTCTTCGAGACCTTTCCCCTCCCCATCCTCACCCAAGAAATGCGCGACCTCGGCACCACCCTCGACACCTTCCGCCGCTCCGTTATGCTCTCCCGCCAGACCGGCCTGACGAAGAGTTACAACCTCGTCTTCGACCCGACCGTCCACGACGACGACATCGTCGAGCTCCGCCGCATCCACAAGGCGATCGACGAGGCCACCGTCCGCGCCTACGGCTGGGACGACCTTCTCGACCAGCTCGACCACGGCTTCCACCCCGCCGGGCGCGACGTGCGCTACACGATCGGCCCGGCGGCGCAGCGGGAGATCCTCGACCGCCTCCTGGAGCTTAACCACGCGCGCTACGCCGAGGAGGTCAAGGCAGGGCTGCACGACAAGAAGGGACACAAGGCGACGGCGGCGAAGGAAGACGGGACGCTATTTTGATGGCGCCCTCAACCGGCGAGCGGTTGACCTGGATGAGGTCGTCGCCGCGGTCGTTGTGCCGGATCGATCCACGCGGTGAGCTGGCCGACGTCGAGGGGCTCGCCCTTCCCGTCGAGCACGATCGGGATGCCCGCGGCGTCGCAGGCCAGCATCCGCAGCGACTCGGGGGACAGCGTGCCGCTGAAGTCGAGGCAGGCAGCGCGGGTGCGGTTCTCCAGGTCGTCGAGCCGGACCAGGGCGTTTACGTACGGGCGGCGCCCGCCGCAGTCGGGGACGCCGCCGTGGTCGAGGACGGCGCTCCGGTGGCGCACACCACCTCGCGATGCTCGCGGCCGCCCACTGCATCCATCTGCGCCCGCCGACGGGCGCGAGTGAATTCGAGAGCCGAGGTCTGATGTCCGAGCCGCACACCGGCCTCTTCCCGAACCCGCACGCCGAGCAGGGCCTGCTCACGGAAGCGCCCGACCCGCTCGACGCGGAACAGGACTTCACGTCCGCCAGCTCGTACGAGGTCCGTGACGAGCTGGAGGACCTCGTCCGCCGCGATCTCCTCGGGCCCTGGGACGCCGAGCATGAGGTGTTCGCGCCCAAGGCGTCGGGGCCGCGCGACCGCTACCTCGTCGGGATGCTCGGGCCCAAGCACGCGCCGAAGTCGGTCCGGGAGGAGGCCGACCAGGTGCCCGAGACGGAGGTCGCGGTGCAGGGCGACGGCGAACCCGAGTTGCCCGACATCGTCACGCCGCAGAACCTCGGCCGCCTCTGGGCGTCCTCGATGGGCCTGTCCTGCGCGGTCCGCGACGACGTAGACGTCCTCCACGTGACCGTCACCTGGGGCCGCTACGGCAAGCGGGAGATCGAGGACGTCGACGGGAAGATGCGGAGCACCTGGTTCCGCGAGCCGATCGTGTGGGAGCGCGAGGTGCGGCTGGACGGGGAACCGAGCGCGCGGATCCCGCTGGACGGCACCGACCCCGATGCGCCGGGTGTGCGTCTGGCCGTTGACGTCCGGCGCCACGCCGGGCGTCGCGTCGTGCAGCTGATCCTGATCAACGCGCAGCAGGAGGTGGAACGCAACAGCGACACCGCCTGGCTCTTCCAGGCCCGTATCGTCGTCACCGCGCTCGACGGGGAGTCCGCGGTCTTCACACCGGTCGACGACCCCGCCGACGGGTCCGGGGGCGATGAGGACGCGGAGGAGACCCACCTGCGGCTGCTCTACCGCCGCCACCGGCGCTACGGCACCGGCCACAATGTCGCGGTCCACCCGCAGGTCCGCGCGGACGAGCGTGCCGATCGGCGCTGCGCGTGGAGGCTGGAGACGACCTGGCTGCCGACCTACGACGTGCCCTCGACGTCGGCGGCGGGTTCGGGCGCCCAGCTCTCCATGGACGTGCTCGCCGAGGCCGATCCCGCCGCGCTGCGCGACGCCCTCACCCCGCTCGTCGACGGGCATGACGAGTGGCTGCGTGGGCAGGACGCCGACGTCCACGACTGTCCGCCGGACCTGCAGAGCACCGGGTCTGCCGCCGTGCACACCGCACGCGCGGTCGCGCAACGGATCCGCGCAGGCGTCCACCTGCTCTCCACCCCGAGCGAGCCGGGCCACGCCGACGCGCTGGCCGCGTTCCAGTTCGCGAACCGGGTGATGGCGCTGCAGCGCCGCCACACCGCCCTCGCTCGGCTTCGCGACGAGGAGGGGTTGAGCTACGCCGACGCCTTCAGCCGCGTCAAGGACCCGAAGAACGCCTCCTGGCGACCGTTCCAGCTCGCCTTCGTGCTGCTCAACCTGCCCTCGCTCACCGACCCGAACCACCCCGAGCGGGCGGCCGCCCCGGACGCCACCGTCGACCTGCTGTTCTTCCCCACCGGCGGTGGCAAGACCGAGGCCTACCTCGGACTCACCGCGTACACGTTCGCGATCCGCCGCCTGCAGGGAGTGATCGGGGAGGGAGCCGAGGCCCGCAGCGGCGCCGACGGCGTCACCGTCCTCATGCGCTACACGCTGCGCCTGCTCACCGCACAGCAGTTCCAGCGCGCCGCCGCGTTGGTCTGCGCCGCGGAGGTCGTGCGGCGCGAGGACGAGCGGACCTGGGGGACGACGCCGTTCCGGATCGGACTCTGGGTCGGCGGCGGCGTGTCGCCCAACTGGTACCCCGAGGCCGAGGAGCAGGTCGCCGAGGCCCGCGAGGTGGGAAGGGGCAGGCGGGTCAACGTCCTGCAGACCCTCTCCTGCCCGTGGTGCGGCACCACGCTCAAGGGCCACCAGGACCTCCACCCCGAGGAGGTCCCGCGGCGGGTGTTCCTGTTCTGCTCCCACGCGGAGGGAGTGGACGCCTGCCCGTTCTCCCGCACGCGTTCCGAGGAGGGGCTGCCGGTCCTGACCGTCGACGAGGAGATCTACCGCTACACACCTGCGCTGGTGATCGCGACCGTCGACAAGCTCGCCCAGCTGCCCTGGCGCGGCTTCGCCGGGATGCTGTTCGGCCGTGTCCGGGAGCGGTGCCCG
Source organism: uncultured Actinomycetota bacterium (assembly GCA_963739465.1). GTDB lineage: Bacteria > Actinomycetota > Actinomycetes > Mycobacteriales > Pseudonocardiaceae > Pseudonocardia. The sequence goes on along the minus strand of CAVUAS010000011.1, from coordinate 20,812 downwards.
CGCCACGGCTATCGACACGGCGACCTCGACGCCCGCACCGGCTGCACCGACCGGCACAACGCCAAGGGCAAGTGGCCCGCGGTGAAGACCCAGCCCGTCGTCCGGCTGCGGCCGCCGACCTGATCATCCAGGACGAGCTGCACCTCATCTCCGGTGCGCTCGGCACCACGGTCGGGCTGTTCGAGGCCGCGGTCGACGAGCTGTGCACCTGGACGACGCCCAACGGCCGGGAGACCGGCCCGAAGATCGTCGCCTCGACCGCGACGACGAAGCGCGCGCGTGAGCAGGTGCTCGGTGTCTTCGGTCGGCGGCTGGCGATCTTCCCGCCGCAGGTGCTCGACGTCGCCGACACCTACTTCTCGGCGGCGGTGCCGGTCACTCCTGAGCAGCCGGGCAGGCGCTACCTCGGGGTCTGCGCCCACGGGGTGCGGTTGAAGTCCGCGGAGATCCGCCTCGCGGAGATCCTGCTGATCGCCGGGCAGACGCTCCTCGACCGCCACGGCGCCCCTGCCGACCCGTACATGACCCTCGTCGGCTACTTCAACGCCACCCGCGAGCTCGCCGGTATGCGCCGCTACCTCGACGACGACGTCGCGAACCGCGTGCGCCGCAACGGCCGCCGCAAGGGGCTGTCGGACCGGATCGTCACCCGCACCGGGATGCTCACCATCGCCGAGCTGACCTCGCGCATCTCCTCGGCCGACATCAGTGAGGCACTGCGGAGGCTCGAACTCGGCTTCGACCCGACGCTGGACACCACCCCGCGGCGGCGGGGCATTGCCGCGAACTACGCGGCGTCCCGCAAGGAGGGGACGCCGGTGCATCCGCTCGCGCAGGAGCGGTTCGGGCGCGGCGACGGGCCGGTCGACGTGGTGCTCGCGACGTCGATGCTGCAGGTGGGCGTGGACGTCTCCCGGTTCGGCCTCATGGTCGTCACCGGCCAGCCGAAGAACACCGCCGAGTACATCCAGGCGTCCTCGCGCGTCGGCCGTGACGCGACCCGACCGGGGCTCGTCATCACCCTCTACAACTGGTCGCGCCCGCGCGACCTCGCGCACTACGAGGACTTCGAGGACTACCACGCCACCTTCTACCGGCAGGTCGAGGCACTGTCGGTCACGCCGTTCACCCGCCGCTCGCTCGACCGCAGCACCGCGGGAACGCTGGTCGCCGCCGTCCGCAACGTCGAGGACGCGTACTCCCGCAACCGCAACGCGCACGACGTTCCGCTCGACGGAGCGGTGTTCACGCGGGTCGTCGGGCGGATGCTGCGCCGGGCGGAGACCGTCGCAGGCGAACGCGGCAGGCAGTATCTCGAGGAGCGGATCAAACGGTTCACCGACGTCTGGCAGCAGCTGCGGACCGCCACCGACGCCCTGCTGGGCTACGAGGAGTCCAAGGGCGCCCAGCACCTCCGCGGGCTGCTCAAACGGGCGGGTGACGGGAAATGGGACGAGCAGACCGTCGCCATGTCCATGCGCGAGACCGAGAACGAGGTCAACCTGCTCGTCCCGGCCGACCTCAGGGTCCCCGCCTACGGCGAGCCGGACTGGTCGTTCAGGCCCCCCGATTCGGACCGTGACGACGGCCCGGATGACGATGCACAGCCCGAGGGCGACGAGCTGGGCGACACCACACTGACCGGAGGTGCGGCCCGATGACCGCGCCACACCACCGCCGCCGGGTCGGGGCGGTCCGCCCCAGCCATCTCATGTACACCAGCGGCGTCGGTTCGCTGGTCGACCTGCCCAACTTCTCGGTGCTGGTGCGGGGCCTCGACGACTGGTCCGACAAGGACTCCGTCTTCGACCCGATCAACCTGACTTTTGCCAGTTTGTTGATCTTGGAGCGAGACTGTGGGGTTGACCTGCGGGTTCGCTGTCGGGATCGGCCGAATTGACGCACTAAGTCGATCTCGTAGCCTGTCGGGTCGTGGCCTACGTGCGCACCGTGCGGACGGCGTCCGGAGCGCGAGCGGTGCAGATCGTGCACGGCTCCCGGCGGGGATCGCGCACGATCGAGCACGTCGGGTCGGCCCACGACGATCTGGAGCTGGAAGCGCTGAAGGCCGCGGCGCGGCAGCGGTTGGCCGGCTCTCAGGCCGAGCTGGATCTCGGCCTGGGAGCCTCGATCGACACCGGCGGGCCGGTGGTCTGGTCACCGAGCCCGTCGGCGCGGCCGTTGGAGATCGCCTCGTCACGGATGGGGCCGCTGTGGGACGGCCTGAGCAGCGCCTACGACGCGGTCGGGTTCGACCGGGCCGTCGGCCGGGATGAGGTGTTTCGGCAGCTGGTGCTGGCGCGGATCATCGAGCCGACCAGCAAGCTCGACAGCCTGCGGGTGCTGGCCGAGGTCGGTGTCGAGGCCATGTCGTATCGCACGCTCAACCGACGCCTGCGCGGCTACGCCGCGGACGGGTTCCGGCGCCAGCTCGCCAAGGCCTGCGCGCAGCACACGGCCCTGGGACCGGCGTCACTGGTGCTCTACGACGTCAGCACGCTCTACTTCGAGACCGATCGAGGTGACGGGTTCCGCGAGCCCGGGTTCTCCAAGGAACGCCGCCTCGAGCCGCAGATCACCATCGGCCTGTTGACCGACGCCGCGGGGTTCCCGCTCATGGTCGAGGCGTTCGAGGGCAACACCGCCGAGACCACCACCATGCTGCCCACGATCCGCGCGTTCATGGCCGCCCACCAGCTCGCCGACATCACCGTCGTCGCCGACGCCGGGATGATCTCCGCGGGCAACAAACAGGCCATCGAAGCCGCGGGGCTGTCGTTCATCCTCGGCACGAAGATCCCCGACATCCCCTACGTCGTGCAGGCGTGGCGACGCAAGCACCCCGACGAGCAGCCCGCCGACGGGCTGATCCTGACCCAGCCCTGGCCCGCCGGGCCCCGTGACCAGCGCCGTGACCAGGTCATCTACTACCAGTACCGGGCGGATCGGGCCCGGCGCAGCCTGCACGGCATCGACGAGCAGGTCGCCAAGGCCGAACGCGCCGTGGCGGGGAAGGTGCCGGTCAAGCGCAACCGGTTCATCAAGCTCGTGGGCGCCGACAAGTCCGTGAACCGAGCGCTGGAGGCCAAGGCGCGGGCGCTGGCCGGCTGGAAGGGCTACACCACCAACCTCGCCACCTGCCCCGACGGCACACCGGTCACCCCGGAGTTCGTGATTGACGCCTACCACCGGCTGTTCGCGATCGAGGCCTCGTTCCGGATGTCCAAACACGACCTGGCCGCCCGGCCGATCTACCACCACAAGCGCGAGTCCATCGAGGCCCACCTGAGCATCGTGTTCGCCGCCCTCGCCGTCCGCAGGCTGGTCGAGGAGCGCACCGGCTGGTCGATCCGCCGGTTCGTACGCACCGCACGCCGCTACCGCACCGTCCAGATCCGCGCCGGAATGCAGATCCTCACCGCCGAGGACCCACTCCCGGCCGACCTCCGCGAGGCACTCACGTTGATCACCAGGTCCGAAGGTGCGCACTAACTGGCAAAAGTCAGGGATCAACGAGCCGCGGCTGCTCGCCGCGGTCCGGGCGCTGCACGGGCGAAGTCGGTCGACCAACTGCAACCCGCCCCCTGGCGCGACGGCATCGACACCGACCCGAAGGGCCCGGCCTCGCGGGTGGGGATGCCGGTTACACCGTTCCCCGCCTGGCTGCGATGCACCGCGTGCGACGAGCTCGCGCCGGTCAGCGGCCCGTGTTCGCGTTCGAGAACGATAAGCCCCGCAGGCCGCACGACGCCCGGTTCGTCCACGCCGAGTGCAGCAGATCCCGGCGTAGGCCGCTCGCCGTCGCGGCCCGCTTCGTCCTTACCTGCACTCGCTGGGCACCTCGACGACTTCCCGTACCGGCACTTCGTGCATCAGGGCGGCGAGTGCCCGAAGGCGCAGGTTCCCCGGCTGCGGATGGACGACCGCGGGGGCAACCTCGGCGCGAACGTTCTGATCCGGTGCATCAACTGCAACGCCGCGCGCAACATCCGCCAAGCGCTCGGCAAGCGCGGCCAGGAGAACCTCCCGCTGCCGGGGTCGGCACGCGCACCTGACCTGGTTCGACCCGGAGGGCTGCGCGGAGGAGCCCGAAGGTGCTCGTGGTCGGGGCGTCGAACCAGTGGTTCGCCCAGACCCTCTCCGCGCTGGCCGTGCCGAAGACGGGCGCGAGCGAGCTCGCGACCAAGGTCGAGCAGAACTGGCTCGCGCTGGAGGGGCTGCCGGGACTCGCGTTCCTGCCCTACGCGCGGACAGCCGTGCCGGTGCTCAAGGAGTTCGAGCGCTGGTCCGACGAGGAGCTCTGGGCCGCGATCGAAGCGCACCGCGATGCCGCAGAGCAGGACGAGCCGCCGGTCGTCGGCTACCCCGACCTCCGCACCGCGGAATGGGACATCTTCTCCGCAGCCCGGCTGCCCGACCCGCACGAGGACTTCACACTGACCCGGCCGGGGATGCCCCGGCGCTCAGCCGCTATCTCGCCGACGTCGTGCAAGCGGAGCGGCTGCGCGAAGTTCGGGCGCTGGTCGGGTTCACCGGCTCGACGCCCCCGACCCCGACGACCCGGAGCTCGTCGAGACCGCACCGCTGGCGAAGTCGCCGCCGGACTGGGTGCCCGCGGGTGAGGTCCGCGGCGAGGGGATCTTCCTCCGGCTGCCCGAGGAGCTGCTGCGCGACTGGGAGCGGCGGATGGCGGGATCAGTGGCGCTGAAGGCCCACGAGGAGGCTTACGGCCGGTTCCGGGAGAACCGCTCTCGGAGCGCATCAAGGGCGACTTCGAGCCGATGAAACACTGGCCGGGCGCGCGCTACATCGCCATGCACACCCTCTCGCACCTGCTGATCCGCACGATCGCGCTGGAGTGCGGGTACAACTCGGCCAGCCTCTCGGAACGGATCTACGCAGGGAACGAGGACGACCCGCGCGGCGGCATCCTCATCTACACGGCGGTTCCCGACGCCGAGGGCACACTGGGCGGCCTGGTCTCGCTCGCCGAGGAGCGGGACCTCAGCCCGGCTGTTCCGGCGGGCGCTGCGCGAAGCGATGCGCTGCTCGTCCGATCCGCTGTGCGCGGAACGACTGCCCGCAGCCCCGGCGGACTTCCTCCACGGGGCGGCCTGCCACGTCTGCCTGTTCGTCTCGGAGACGACTTGCGAGCGTGGCAACCGCTTCCTCGACCGCCGGTTCGTCGTCCCGATCGACGAGCCGGAGCTGGCGCTGTACCCGGAGCGGCCGTGAGTGCGCGACTCTTCGAGGAAGCGGTCGGGGTCGTCGTCGACACCTTGGGGCCCACCCGGGTGCGTGTCCTTGCCGACGGCCTCGAATCCGGGCTCTCGGAGACCGAGCTGCGCACCGCGCTCCCGGTACCCGGATACGCGGAGGCCGTGCGATCCGTGCGATCGGCGCAGCTCCACGGCGGCATCGGCGACCCGGTGGCGGCCGCCTACCTCCGCGGCGTGGCGGACGGGCACGCCCGCAGCAGCGCGGCGGAACGGGTCGAGATCGTGTGGAGCGGCCCCGCGAGCCACGCCGTCCCCGTCCGCTCCACCGCGCAGGCCCTCGTCGAGCTGTGCGCCGCCGCGACCGATGGACCTGCTGCTCATGACCTACTCCGCCCGCCCGCATCCACCCGTGATCGAGGCGTTGTCCGCGGCGCGTGCGCGAGGAATACGGGTGTCGGTGGTCGTCGAAACCCTGCAGGGGGCGGGTGGGGCACTGGCCGGGACCGAGCCTGCAGCCGCGTTCCGCGCGGTGCCAGGTGTCGAGCTGTGGCACTGGCCCCCGCGAGCCCGTACCGAGCCCGGCGCGAAGATGCATGCCAAGATCGCCGTAGCCGACCGGTGGGCGCTGCTGGTCTCCAGCGCCAACCTCACGCAGTCCGGCGTCGGGACGAACATTGAGGCAGGGGTCCTCGTCCGCGGCGGCCACGCCCCTCGGCGGGCAGCCGAGCACGTCGCGCACCTCATCGCAGCGGGCGTACTCACCCGACTTCATCGCGGCGAGGGATAAGCCGCCGAGCCCGCTCCACCCTCAACCGGGGTGACCACGCAGTGGGACTTCAAACGCTTGCGCACCCGCTACGAGTGACATGCAGACATCCACCTCGGGGGCAGTGCTCGGGGGGAACCGGACGCGATCCCGACCGTCAGGCAGCCGAAAGCCGGTGGGTTCATGCCGACGGCAGTTCATTCAGGCTGAACTCGCCGGACTCAGAAGGAGCGAGATATGCCGGAAGCAAAGCTTCCGGCCATTGTGCTCGTTGGGTGCTCGGAACGGGGGCGTTCCGAGTGCGCGTGCGCGCCGGGTGAGCACGGCGTGAACTACGGCGGCGTCGACGGTCGTCGGCGTGGCAGGAGGGTGGTGCGCGTCGTGCGCAGTCGGCGGTTCCGCGGCTGCGGCAGCTGGTCGTTCGCTTCTCTGATCAGGAGTTGCGGGAGATCCGCGCGGCAGCTGCATCGGCCGGGTTGGCGGTCGGTGCTTGGGTGGGCGAATCGGTCGTTGTCGCCGCCCGCGCCGCCACGGCCGATGCTGGGTTCGCGGAACGGGCTCTGCTGCGGGCGCTGATCCAGGCGCAGGCCGCAGGCTGCGCTGCAGATGACTACGGCGATCGGGAGCCCTGGTCGATGGGCTGATCGACGTGCTGGTCGCGCGACTGTCGTGATCACCAAGGTGGTGCACGGTTGGCGGGTCGGGGGTCTGGTCGCCTATCTGATGGGGCCGGGTCGGGCGGAGGAGCATCGCCGCCCCCGGGTCGTGGCGTCGTGGGACGGACGGGACACGCAGTGGCAGCCCCAGTCGACCGGTCCGGGGGAGTGGGATCTGGAGTTGGGGCCGTTGATCCGGGCATTGCAGGCGCCCGCGGTGGCCGCGGGCTTGACCGAGGATGGCGGGGCCGAGGGCAAGCGCGGGTATGTCTGGCATTGCTCGGCGCGCGTCGCCGGCGGGGATCGGGTGCTCGATGACGGCGAGTGGGGCGAGATCGCGCGCGAGTTGTTGCACGGCGCCGGTGTCGCCGAACGGGATGATCCGGGCGGGCCGCGATGGGTGGCGATCCGCCACGCTGATGATCACATCCATATCGCGGTGGTGTTGGTGCGACAAGACACCGGTCGCCGGTTCTGGCCCTACCGGGACTATCCCGCGGTTGCGGGAGACCGCCCGCGAGCTGGAGCGGCGGCTGGGATTGACGGTGACCGCGGCCGCGGACGGCGCGGCGGAGCGGGCACCGACGCGGGGTGAGCGGGAGAAGGCGGCACGGCAGGGTCGTCGCCCGGCGCGGGTGGAGTTGGTGCGGGCGATCCGGCGTGCGGCGATCACCGCCCACGACCTGGCCTCGTTCGCAGGCGATGCTGCGGGAGGGCGGGTATCGGATCGAGATCCGACGGGCACCGTCAGGTGACCCACTGGGTTACAAGGTCGCCCGGCCCGCAGACGTGACCGCGACGGGAGAGCCGATCTACTACTCGGGAAGCAAACTGGCTGCTGACCTTTCGTTGCCCCGGCTGCTGCGGCGTTGGGCGGAGTCCCCGGACGGGGACGCCGGGGATGGGGACGAACCGGTGATCGCGGCCCGGGCCGCGGTCGAGCGCGCCCGTCGGGTCGTCGCCGACAGCACCGGCGGGGGTGGTCTCGAGGGTGAGGTCGAGGAGGTTGTGTATGCGGGCGCCGATGTGGTGGCTGCGGTCGGGTGGCCCGGTTGGGAGCAGGCCGCGGTGGCGTTCGACCACGCGGCCCGTCCCTCGCCTGGTCGGGTCGGGTCGTCGAGCCCGTTGAGTATCGAGCTGCGGCAGGGTGGCACGGCGGCTGGTGCGCCGCCGTTCTCCGGTGGGGGCGGATGAGATCAGTGCGGGTGCGGCGTTGGCGGTGGCGTTGGTGGCGCTGGCCTGGGAGATCGCCGCGTGGCGGCGACGGCGTGCGCAGCCCCACCAGGCGGCAGCAGCCGACGTAGCCGCCGGCGTGCTTGCTGCGTGGTCGGCTCGGCTACCCAGCCCGGACGCGGTGCGCACGCTGGGTCCGCGACCTGGTCTGGGGTCGGACACGCAGCGAGTACGCGTCGATCCATCCGGTCGGTAACGGTCGACGTGACGGCGCGGGTGAGCCGATGCCCGGCGCATCTATCGGACGGGCAGGCGGCATGGCGCAACGGCAACCGGCGCAGGAGCTCAACGTTGTGTTGAGCGGTCGCGGCCTGCAGGACTGCGATGTTCAGGCCCATCATCCGCACACCGATAGCGCGGTGGTCGCGGTGCGGATCGGCGCCGCTCTGGTGTATTTCCACGACTGGGCGTCCGCGGCGACGGTGTCGCGGGGACTGGGCGCGGTGTTCACGGGATGCGACGTGGCTGCCTGCGCAGAGTCGAGGGTCGACGCGTGCGCAGCCGACGACCGAGCCGGTCTCTGCGGTCAGCGTGATCGATGTGGTCGGCGGGGCTGACGTGTCGGTGGCGGGTCGGCTGGAGGCCATCGCGGGTAGGCCGACGCGGCTGTTTGTCAGTGTCGGACGGTTGGCGATCGTCGTGTACGACCGGGCCGCATACGGATCTGTGAGGACCGCGTTCGCCACGGCCCGCGAGATGGCGGCGGCCGTGTTTCCCGCCGGCCCAGCGGATCTGCGCACGGTGGCTGCGGAGATCGCGGCGGCCGCGGTGGGACCCACCCACCCGACGGGCCGCCCGGCCCGCCCACCCGGCGTGGCACACGTCAGCCGTCCACGCCGGCAGACCTCTCAACCCCTGCGCGGACGGAGTCGGTGATGACGCAGCCGGATTACCCGTTGGCGGTGTTGCCGAGCTACGAGCTGTATCAGGTGGCGCATATCGCCACGTTCGTGGCTGATCGTTTGGCGAGGCTGCGCGGTGCGACCACGAAGGCCGAGCGGGGTGCTGCGCTGGACGGGTTAGCGGCGGGCCGGGCGGCGTTGGAGCGTGCGCTGGGCGCGACACGTCCGGTCGCGTTACCGGAGCCGATCGACGCCCAGACCTTCGCTAGTGCGGGTAGACGACGATCGCGAGCATCCAGCCGATCAGCCGGTCCAACCATGCCCGGGTAGCCCGGTTGAGCGACCCCGACGCGGCCAGGGTGAGCATGGCGGCCAGGACCAGCAGCCCGGCCTGGCGCAGCTCCATCAGCAGCCACTGCACCACCGCCAGCACCGTCGCGATGTTCGACAACAGCAACACCCCCCACAGGTTGGTGGGGTTGGCCAGCAGCATCGCCTGCAACAGCTGCGCGAACTTCGCGGGCGCGTCGTCGAGGATGCCGGTGGCCAACGCGTCCCCGGCGGTCAACGCGGCATGCAGCACGGTCAGCCCGAGCCCGGCGGTGACCGCGTAGCGGACCAGCCCGAGCAGCACCTGCACGACCGGATCACCCTTGCGGGAGATCATCCGGATGGCCTGGGCCAGGATCGACCCAACCAGGATCGCCAAACTCACAGGCTGCAGCACGGATTGGGCGTGCCCGACTGCCGGATCCAAAGGATCCACACTCGGTGTGGTGATCCACCAGGTGGTGGCTGAGACGACGAACTCGCCGGTGCCCCGGGCGATCTCGGCGACCAACGACTGGAACCCGGTCTGCGCGACCTGCCCGGCCTGACAACTCGCGTCCCACACCGCGCACGAGGGCGCAGGTGTCGGCGAGATCGGCGTGGGCGGAGGTTGCGCGGTGCCAGCAGCGATGACAGATGTCAAGTTGATCATCACGGACCCAGCTGGAATGCGCCGACGAGAAGCGCGGCGACTGAGGCCAGGCCCAGCCCCGCCAGCACCCACGCCGACCCGACGAGACCCTCGTAGGCGGTCGCCGACCGGTTACGCCGCCCGATGATGATCATCATCGCGCAGATGAGTAAGCCCATCACCCCGACCACGACGACGCCCCACTTCATCCACGAAACGAGGCGGTTAGAAGCCGTAATGAAGTTACTTATCCACCTGCCCGTCCGATCGTGTAATTCCAATCTCCGTGGAACTCGTGTCTCCTGATCGGGATTGCCGCCTTCTGCTGTTTCGTGAGTTTGATCTTTGGGGTATTCGTTGAGATCGAGGTCGGCGCGGACGGTGAGCCCGGTTGTCGTGGCGGTGTTGGCGATGAGGCTGACGATGGTCTGGTAGGTTTCCAGGGGACGACCACGCCAATTCGCGGTGATTCTGGAAAAGAGCCGGTGCTCGATCTTGTTCCATTTGCTGGTGCCCGGTGGGTAGTGGCAGACGGTGATGTCGAGTCCGGTGGCTTGAGCGAGTCGGGCAAGTTCGTATTTCCACAGCCACGGGCGGTGTCCGTTGGATCCGCCGCCGTCGGCGGTGATGAGCAGTTGCCGCGCGTTCGGGTATTTCTGTAGGCCCCTCTGCAGCCACCATTGTTCGATGGTCGCGACCGCGAAGACCGACGTGTCGTGGTCGACGCCGACCGACACCCAGCCGCTGTCGTCGGTCAGGTCGTAGACGCCGTAGGGGATGGCCTTGCCCTCGGCCAGGTGGGGGAAGTCGTAGGTGGACACCTGCTCGGGCACGCCGACCGGTTGCCACTCCTTGCCGGCCTGCGTGAAGCGTCCGACCAGCTCGCGTTTCTTGGTGTCCACGCTGATCACCGGGTCGCCGGCGTCCAGGTACCGGCGGGCCAGGGTGTTGAGGTAGCGGAACTGGGCGTCCCGGTCGGGGTGCTGGGCGCCTTCGAGGGTCTTGCGGGTGCCTGCAGGCTGTACCCGCCCGAGCGCAGGATCGCCGCCACCGCCGAGTGGCTGATCGCGGTGCCCATCGCGGTCAGCTCCCGGGCCAGGTGCCGGGTCGACTTCGTGGTCCACCGCAGCGGCGACTCGGGATCCCCGCGGGTTTCCGGCGCGATGAGCGAATCCAAATTTTCCAGCAGTTCGGGGTTGGTCAGCTCGGCCTTCTTGCGGCCACCGCCCGGCTGGCGCACTCGATGAGAATCGACCTGGTCGTCGCCATCCAACTCGGTGAGGCTTATTCAGGAACGTAGGTAGAAGGGCACTTCTGCTGTTTCTGTGGGTCGGTTCGGGGGCGCTGCGCAGGGTGCGGGGCCGCTCCTCCCAGGTCAAGGGCGCCTGCAGCGTCGCTGCGCGAGGGCGCTGCGCGCCCCCCTGGACCTGCGAGCCTCTGCGGCCCCTTCGGGCAGTTGCTTGCGGGCAGGCCCGGGGCCTGCCCGATCTGATGCGCAGCGCCCCCGAACCTCGGCTGCTCGAGTGGCCGCCGGTGACGATCGTGGTGTCGGGGGATGACGGGCGCACGCCGCCCTGTCTTCACTTCTGGAGTTCCACGACCAGAGCCGAAGACGGAGACGCGGCGTGCGCAGGACGAGGGTATGGCGGCGGGTGCTCGGGCTCGAGCACACGGTGATCGAGTCGGTCGACCTGGAGACCGACGGGCGGGGCCAGGAGGTGCTCGTGGCCCAGGTGCGGGCGAAGGTGTCCGCGGCGCGGCGGTGCTCGCGCTGCCAGCGGCGCTGCCCGGGCTATGACACCAGCCCGGCCGCGCGCCGCTGGCGGGGCCTGGATGTGGGCACCACCCAGGTGTTCCTGCAGGCCCGAACGCTGCGGGTGTCGTGTCGCGAGCACGGGGTGGTGGTCGCCGCGGTGCCCTGGGCCCGGCCGGGGTCGCGGTTCACCACCGGGTTCGAGGACACTGCCGCCTGGCTGGTCTGTCACGCCACCCTCTCGGTGGTCGCGGTGCTGCTGCGGGTGGCCTGGCGCAGCGTGGCCGACATCGTCACCCGGGTCGTGGCCGACCGGGCCGCCGCCGTGGATCGGCTGGCCGGGCTGCGCCGGATCGGGATCGACGAGATCAGCTACCGCAAGGGCCGGCGCTACCTGCTGTGCGTGGTCGATCACGACACGGGCCGGCTGGTGTGGGCCGGGAAGAACCGGACGCAGGAGACCTTGAACCGGTTCTTCGACGATCTCGGCGCCGACCGCGCCGGGCGGCTGACCCACGTCTCCGCCGACGGCGCCCAGTGGATCCACGACGTGGTCGCCGAACGCGCGCCCGCCGCGGTGGTGTGCCTGGACGCGTTTCATGTCGTGGCCTGGGCCACCGAGGCCCTCGACCAGGTCCGCCGCGCCATGGTCAACCGGCTCCGCGCCGGCGGGCACCACGACGAGGCCACCGCGCTGAAGGGCAGCCGGTGGGCGCTGTTGAAAAACCCACCCAACCTGACCGGAGACCAGCGCGCCACGCTCGCCGGGATCGCCAAGGCCAACGGCGGGCTCTACCGCGCCTACCTGCTGAAAGAACAACTCCGGGCGATCTTCCAGGCCGTCGAGCTGCCGGACGCCCGAGCCCTGCTGGGCGGCTGGATCGCCTGGGCCAGGCGGTGCCGCCTCGAACCGTTCGTCAAGCTCGCCAAGACCATCAAGAGATACCGGACCCTGATCTTGAACGCCGTCGAGCACGGCCTGTCCAACGCCCGCTCCGAAGCCACCAACACCCACCTACGGCTACTCACCCGCCGCGCCTACGGCTACCACAGCCCCGAAGGTAGCTGTTCAGCCTTGGTGGCGTGATTATGCGGCGGCGGCGATGTCGGGGGTGAGGGCAGGCGGGAGCCACGCACCGGTGGTGAACAGGCGCGTCATCGCGTCAAGGGTGTCCAGACCCCACTTGGTCGCGGTGGACAGATAGGACTGCACGACAGCGAAGTCGATGAGTCCTTGCAGGGTGCGCCAGGAACCTCCGGAGCTCCGCTGCTGAACCTTCACTGATCTGGCCGGCAACTCGGCGGTGTTGTTCGTGAAGCTCACGTCCAGGTTCACTGTGAACCGCAGGATCATGTCCCGATGTCGCTGGAAGCGTCGCAGCAGGGTGCGGGCCTGCTGGTGCAGCGGGTCGCTGCCGCGGGTGTTCTCCTGCCGGCCACGGGCGATCGCCCCGGCATAGCGGGAACGGATGGTGGACAGTTCGGTGTCGGTGAGGGCCGCGCGGCCCTCGGCGCGGGCGGCGTGCGCGGTGTCATTGGCCAGCAGCAAGGTATTCACCATCGCCTCGGCCCAGGACTGACCCGCAGGGTCGGGGTCGTGGACCGCGCGGAGGTCGCGGACCAGATGAATGCCGCACCAGGCGTGTTCGATCGTGTCGAGGTGTTCGTAGCCGGCGTAGCCGTCCCGGACCAGGACCCCGGTGAACGTCGGCCAGATGCCGGCGGCGTCGATGGTGTCGCGGCTGCGGTCGCCGACGTGCATCGCGGTCAGGAACCGGGTGCAGGCCACGTGCAGGTAGCTCAGCGCGCCTTCGGCGCGGGCGGTCGTCTCATCGGCGTGGGCGACCGGCGCGGCGGCAATCAACGCCCGCACATGCGGCAGGAACCGGGTCTCGAGCAGGCGGGCGGCCTGAGCACGGAGCCCGGCGACCCACCCGGGCGACACCGCGAACCCCAGCAACGCGTTGAGCACCCGCCGCGCGCGACGTACCGGCAGGAAATGCGCGCACGTCAGCCACGCTGCCCGAGCCTTGACCCCGGGTCCGTACTGAACCCGGCCCGACGCGACGGCGGGTGCGCTCGCCTCGGTGACGGTGCCGCACCCGCCGCAGGTTCGTGACTGCACCCGATGCTCGGTGACATACGGGCGCGGCGGAGGCGGCGGGAGGTCAACCACCTGATGGCGACACACACCGAAGACCTCCGCGTCCACCAAACCCTCCCCGCATCCCGCACACACCGGCGGAATGTGGGTGATCGTGTCATCGGGATCATCGATCAGACGCAGCGTGGCGCTGGGCGCACCAGGCTGCTTACCCCGCGGCTTACCCGAACGCGTCCGTACCGAGCGCTTGGCGGCGGGCTTCTTGATGAACGGCGAATCCGACGACGGTGGTTTGCCGCTGTTGGAGGAATCTCGACCGAGTTGGGCATGCAGCGCCGCGACCAGGCCTTCGAGCTCCGTCACCCGCGCCACCAGCGCCGCGATCTCAGCGTCCTTGGCCGCCAGCAACGACACGACGTCATCGTGTGCTTCCCGGCCCGACCCCATGATCAAAACCATAGTGGATCAACGGTGGCGACCGCTGCCGACACGCCGCCGACCTGTCACTCAGGCTGAACAGCTACCCCCGAAGCACTGATCGCCATGGCCGACCTCACCCGCGGCGGCCTCTGCCCACCACTCCCCGGACGATCATGAAAAAGAACCCACAGAAATGTCAGGAGGGCCGGTAGAAGTGCAATCCGACCACGGCTGATATCGTTGTGGCGAAGGTCGGCAGTGGCCGTCGGTAGTCGGTGTGCAAGATGCGCCAGGTCTTGAAGTTCGCGATCACCTGCTCGATGACGTAGCGGATCTTGTTGATAGCCGTGTTGAACGTCTTTTCCCAGTCGAGCAGCCCGCGGAAGATGGGCTTCTTGAAGGGCGTGACCATGCCGTTGCCTACGTATCCTTTGTCGCCTGTCCAGTGGTGGGTCATGCCGTCGGGAAGCACGCCCGACTCACGCAGGCAGTGGGTGTCGTGACGGCTGCCGTCGATCGGATCGGAGATCCAGGAAAGCTGGCCGTCGAGGGTGCATACGACCTGCACGTTCATGCCGGTTGTCTTGTGCTTGCCCGAGTACAGCTCGGGGTGACCAGCCCATGACCAGCAGGGCAGCAGCGTGCCGTCCACGACGTAATGCTTCTGGGGGTCGAGCTCCTCGGCGGTCGGCACGAACGGCCGCAGCAGCCTGGCCAGTACCGGCGTCAGTGCGCTGACGGCGCGACTGATCGTCGACTGCGACACCCCGTACGTTTCGGCGAGTTCGGCCTGCACGCGATTCCGGCGCAGATATCCCAGCGTCACCACCACCGAAAGATACAGACCGAGAATCGGGGGCCATGTCCGTTCGTCCGCCGCAACTTCGGTGCGGATCATCTGGCACACATCGAGAATCTCGTCCTTGTGCAGGCCGGTGGTATAGTACACGTGACGGTCCGTTCGCGTGAGGTTGAGTCGGTAAACCCAATCCTTTCGCGTAGCGGGCCGTCGCTTATGTCGACACGCCGGGCAAGAATGGTCGAATATATTGTCAATTCGGAGCAGTGAATAACCCTCGGTGATACCGCGGCGAATCGTGGACCGCGACGCACCCGTGGCTCGATACACCGCGGAAATACCACCACGACCCCATGACTTCGCCTCGGTCGCCAACGCCAAACGCCGATCACGTTCATTCAGGCGAGGCAACAGATCCGCCAGTCTTGACTGCATCCGCCGAAACTTGTCGTCATCGACCACGCCTGAAACAATATCGTCGGAATGCGTACGTCTCGCGATGACACGCCGGACGGCAAAGGCCTGATTCCCCAACGCTTTGGATTAGTTATTTCATTACGTCTCCTTAGACGCTTACGAAACGCCGATCGACAAAATGTTGTCTATGCGGCGGCTTGGATGTAAGTAGTCGGAAGTCTTGTGGCCCGTGCCTGGCCCGGGGTTCGTCTGCCGGTGGGTGACACACCAGGCGCGGTGCGTGATTTCCACTGTGGGCGGGTGTCTGCTGTGGCCCGTGGCTGCTGGCGTGCTCGTGGAAGCGGATGCGGTCGCGCGCCTGGAGGGTTTGTTGGCGCGGGCGCTGGAGGCGAACGAGCGGCTGGCCGCGCTGGCGGAGCGGCAGCGGGCGGAGATCGCCAGGCTGCGTGAGGAGCTGGCCGTGCGGGACGGCGAGCTGGAGCGGGTGAACGCCGAGCTGGTGGTGCTGAAGCGGATGTTGTTCGGCCGTTCCTCGGAACGGGCCCGGCCCGGGACCCCCGGCGGTGACGGCGATGGCGGGGAAGCCGGCGGGGATGAGGTTCGGCCCGTTGGTGGCGGGAAGAGCGGGAAGCGGGGGCCGGGAGCGCGGGCGGGCCGGCGGGATTACTCGCACCTGCCGCGGGTGGAGGTGGTCTGGGACTTCCCCGACGGCGGCGGGTACTGCTGCCCGGAGTGCGGCACGCCGTTTAGCCGGCTGGGGGATCACGTCACCGAGGTGCTGGACTGGGTGGTGATCGTACGGGTGAGCGCGCACTGCCGCCGCCGGTACCGGCGGGCGTGCGGGTGCCGGGTCCCGGCGACGGTGACCGCGCCGGGTCCGCCGAAGGCGATCGGCAAGGGCCTGGTCTCCAACGCGTTCATCGCGCAGTGGCTGGTCGAGCGGTATGTGGCCGGGCGCTCCCAGAACTCGCTGATCACCGGCCTGGCTCGGCACGGCGCGGACCTCTCCCCGGCCACGCTGACCGGGATTTGCGCCGCGGCGGGGGCGCTGCTGGCCCCGCTGGAAGCCGCGGTCACCGCGCGGTCGCGGGGCTCGTGGCACCTACACGCCGACGAGACCAGCTGGCGGGTGTTCGCCCCGCGCGAGCCGGGCGGCCCGGCGAGGTGGTGGCTGTGGGTCTTCCTCGGCCCGGACACCGCCTGCTTCGTCATGGACCCCACCCGCTCGGGCGCGGTGCTGGCCCGCCACGCCGGGATCGACCAGACAACAGGCCAACTCGTCGAACACCCCGAAGGTGTCTGCGGCGCCGGTGGTGACCGGCCCGAGGGGCCGCGGCAGCTGGTCATCTCCAGCGACTTCTACAGCGTCTACGCCTCGGCCGGCCGCAAGGCCTGCGGCCTGGTGAATCTCTACTGCTGGGCGCACGTGCGCCGGTACTTCGTGCGGGCCGGGGACGCGAACCCCGATCAGCTCAGCTACTGGGCCACCGCCTGGCTGGAGCGGATCAAGAACCTGTACACCGCCCACGAGCAGTTGAGCACCGCGTGGGCCGGTGGTGTCGCCGCCGAACTGGAGCACGCACGCACGGCCTGGGATGAGGCCCTCGGCGGCATCGACGCCGAGCGCACCAAGCAGATGGCCTCGCCCGGGCTGCAAACCCCGGCGAAGAAGGCCCTGGCCACGCTGGACCGAGAATGGGACGGGCTGGCCGCCCACCGCGACTACCCGATGATCAGCCTGGACAACAACGCCGCGGAGCGTGCGTTGCGCCGCCCGGTCGTGACCCGCAAGAACGCCTACGGCTCCCGCAACGAGGACGCCGCCCGGCTCGCCGCCCGCGTCTGGACCGTCACCGCGACCGCCGAAATGGCCGGGTTGAACGTCATCACCTACCTCACCGCCTACCTCGACGCCTGCGGACGAACCGGTGCCAAGTCCCCGACCGGCCCGGACCTGGAACGGTTCCTGCCCTGGACCGCGACCCGCGAAGACCTGCACACCTGGGCACAGCCACCCCGCCCCGATTGACCCGGATGACCACCGACCCCGTCACGGCGCCACCGCTCAGAAACGGTCACGCCGCGCCCCGGCATGCCCTCCACGGGACTTCCGAATACTTACGCTTGGATGCCCAGGTGCTGGAAGAGCGTTTGCATATCGATGCGGATCTTCTCGTAGTCACGGTCGACGCTGGTCCAGGTGATGGGTTTGCGCCCCATCCGTGGGCTGCGGACGCCGGCGAGGATGGGGCCGATGATGTGCTCGCGGAGGGTGAGCAGGGCGGCGATGGTGCCCGCGGTGCGCGGGTTGAGGTGGTAGCTATGGGTCCGTCCGGGTTTGGTGACCAGCTGTTTGCCGCGGAGTTTGCGTAGATCGTAGGCGGCTTGTCGGATCGTGTAGCCGGTGTCGCCGGTCATCGGTGGACCTTGGCGGTGATCTCGGCGACGGTGAGTCCCTCGGATGTCGCTGAGAGGGCGAGGACCGCGGCGAGCGCGCCGCGGATGCGGGCTTGTTGAGGTCGACCCCGCCGACGCGGGTCGCCGAGCCGGGCCGTGCCCGGAGTCGACCGAGCAACCGGGGCGATGACTGGCGTCCACGCGTCCAGGGTGTGGTGCAGCGGCTCGACCATGTCGGCGAGGCGAAACGACGTCATGCGGGAGTTGTCCACGACACGCCCGCAGCGCAACGCCTTGGCGTTGCGCACGATCGCCGAAGGCAGCAAGTTTCGCCTTTGGTGTAGGCCTTCAACGTCAAGTTCCCGAAGTGGAGCTTGAACAGGGTCAGGTCGTAGCGAGGTGTCTCGATCACGGCGGCGAGCTTCAGCGATAGGTTGGGGGTGCCGTTGCGGCCGGGGCGTTGTTTGGCGCCGAACAGCGTGCGCAGGATCGGCACGTCCAGCCGGGAGCGGGTGCGGTCGACGATCCGGTCGAACACGCGGTCCATCTGGGCGCCGATGGTGAACATGAGGTTGCGGCTGTACTCGGCCTGGTAGACCGAGTAGCCGTAGCCGAACCCGCAGCGTTGCTGCTCGGCGAGGTCGAGCCCGAAGCACAGGCAGGCGGTGTAGATCCACCGGTCGATGACCTGGGCCAGTCGCCCTATCGTCGCGGGCTGCGACAAGGTGTCTGCGATCTGGGCCAGGCCGGCGGGGTCGGCGATGCGGGTGAAGCAGTTGCCCTCCTTGACGTAGCCGATCCCGCCTCACCCGGGCCGCGGCGGCGACGTACTCGTGCCCGTTGAGGATGACCTGCGCCCCGAACGGTGGATGCCCGGACATCTTGATGGTCATATGCCCCCACTCCGGGTCCAGGATGTGGAAGGAGTAGTGATTGACGAAGGCCCGCTTCTTGACCAAGTTGCACAGCACCCCGCCGGTCGAACGGGTGACCTCCCAGACCGGGGCCACCGCGCGCGCCACGAAGATCAGGAACACCCCGCGATCCACCCGATGGGTGGCCAAGTACTCCTCGGCGATCTCGTGCTTGCGTTCCCCACGCTTGCAGTCGATCACCGGGATGCCGTGCGCGGCGGCCGCCGCGCGGACCCGGCGGGCGAATCGCCCCGCCATCCGCATCAGGTGCGCATTGTCCAGCTGCGCATCGTCACCATGCAGCCGTCGCCACCAGGTGCGGAACCCGCCCGGGTTGTAACCCAACGGGTAGTAGGCGTTGAGCACGATCCGGTCCACGCAGTCGTAGCTGCCGTAAAGCAGATCGCCGTAGCGCGCACTGAACCCATCGCTGAACCCGTCGACCATCTCGGCAGGTTCCCATCAGCTGCCCCGCCAGGGGCCATCCGTTCCGGGCAGCGTCCCGGAACGGAACTGGCTGGGCTTAAGCGGCGAAGCCGTCATGATCGAGTCAAGTGTGCGGCGGGAGTCGACCGGCGGTTTGAGAGTCAGGCCGCGAGGTGGGCGTAGTGGGCGAGGTCGTCGAAGGCGCGTTGGTAGGCGCGGTCGGCGGCGCGCAGCCGCGATGGTGCGGGTGGGTCGGGGTCGGTGATCTCGGCGAGGCCGGTGCGCAGGAGATGGTCGTGGGCGTGGGTGAACAGCAGGGCGTGCTGCAGGCCGGTGTCGGTGATCTGGTAGCGGCGGCTGTGGGGGATGCGCGCGATGAGCCCGTGCGCGCGCAGCCGTCGTAGGTCGTAGGTCATCTTCCCGGCGCTGATGTCCTCGCGGGTGGTGCCGAGGAGGGGCGCGATCAGGGTGCGCAGGTCACGGTTGGTGAATCCGTGGGGTAGTAGCCGGTGGATGAGCAGGGCCTGCAGCAGGGCGTGCACCCGGGCATCGCCGAAGCGCAGTCCGGGGATGCGGGCGCCGGTGTCGGTGAGCATCGGCGCGGTCAGCTCGGTGAATGCTTGGGCGCCGCGGATCGGGTCGTGGCTGAGGGGTTGGACGCCCAGCAGGCGCCGGTTGGCGGTGAAGCCGATCTGCCGCAGGGCGGGCAGGTTCGTCAGCCGTTTGGACAGCCCGAAGTCGCCGGTGTCGTTGATCGTGGTCTCGGTGCGCAGCGCCCTGCCTTCCGCCGGGTAGCCCCGGATGATCGCTCATCCGGGGCCCCCTGAGAACCGTACGTGCCACTCGTCGCGGCATACGGCTCAAGCAAGCCGCAAGGGCGGGCAGGTTGACCGTGCTGGTGTCCCGCGTTGGCGGGCGCGGAGCCCGCGGTGGCAGGAGGCGTGCACGAGGCGGGTTTGATCATTGTCCGGTCGGCCGGGTCGCCCGTGATGGACGAGGTAGTCCGCGGCGATCGCCTTGCGGGTGACCTTCAGCCACCATTGCTCCCAGTCGTGCGGGGACTGTGGTGGCTGGTCGGCGGCGAGTAGGTGGTCCCCGCAGAGCGGACAGCGGGCGTCCTGCCTGGTGAGCAGGCGCAGCGTGTAGTTGTCCAGCGGGGGCTTGACCTTGCCTCGTCGCTTGGCCCAGTAGTCGGTCAGGGCGGGGTCGTCGGGTGAGGCCGCGCCGGTGACCATGACGTGTCGGACGATGTCGGTCCAGGAGAACTTGACCAGGTAGGCGTTGTTGTCGGGGTCGCCGAACACCCATCGGTCGTTCCTGAACTTGTTGTGCTTGCCGAAGTAGCGGTCGACGATCCACGGCTTCGGCTTGTTGTTGTGGCGCCATGTGGCCCATTTGTAGGTGAGTTTCCACATCTGGTAATCCAGCGTGTGAAACACCTTGGACGACACCACGCCCCGGTAATAGGCCGCCCATCCTTTGATGATCGGGTTGAGCGTGGCGATGACCGCGTCCGCGTTCGATCCGCGCAGCCTGCGCATCTCGACCGCGAGCCTTTCCCGGACCCGCCTAATGGCCGCCTTGCTCGGCTTGATCAGCAGCTTGGAGCGGTAACGGCGGACGTTGAACCCCAGAAAGTCGAACCCCTCCGCGAGGTGGACGATCTGCGTCTTGTCCTCATTGAAGGACAGCCCCCTGGGCGTCAGCCATTCCGCAAGCCGCGCCTTGATGTGTTCGGCCCGCTCACGGCTGTGGCAGAGCACGACCATATCGTCGGCGTACCTGATCAGCGCCGGTGAGCCTGGCTTGGTCTCACTGGCACCGGAGCCGGAGGTCGCATAGCTGACCCCGGCGGCCTCTTCCAGCCCGTGCAGCGCGACGTTCAGGAGTAGGGGTGAAATCACG
>CAVUAS010000010.1:0-22488 GCA_963739465.1 uncultured Actinomycetota bacterium | reverse complement strand
CTGTACTTCGCAGCTGTACGTGCCCTCAGATGGGCGGACAGCCACTGGCGATACCGCCTCTGACCTGGGTGGAGCTGAGGGGAATCGAACCCCTGACCTACTCGATGCGAACGAGTCGCGCTACCAACTGCGCCACAGCCCCGATGCTCCGTGAGAAGCAGTGAGACCCTAGCAGCCGCCTACTGGCCGACCGCACGACGGTAGCCCGGGGCGGTGCCGTCGTCGAGATCCAGGTCGTCTTCCTCGTCGTCGACCAGCGTCGTGCCCGCGGGAAGCGGGGAAGCGGGGTCTGGCGCAGGCGGGGAAGGGCCGGGCGCTCCTCCTCCGGCGGGGCGGGCACGACGGCGACCGCGCGCGTTTCTGACGACGCGGGGGAGGTCGTCTCCGTGGACAGAGCGGGACTGGGCACGGCGGGTGGGGTGTCCGACGCTGCGGCCGCCGCCGGTGCGTCCTCGGGGGTCTCGGCCGCCGCGGACTCTGCAGCGGGCGGCTCCTCGTCGGACCAGTCCGGCTCGTCGTCCAGCTCGGCGGGACGGGTGGCGTCGCGACCGCGTTCTGCCCACTCGTCCAGCTCAGGGTCGTCGGCGGCCGAGGGACGGCGGGTGCCCGCCATGCGGGCGGCCCGGCGGGCCCGGATCGCCTCCTCCATCCGCACCTGGCGACGCAGGTAGGCGAGATAGCCGACGAGCATGACGTCGACCGCGATGTGCGGCCACCACACGACCGGTGACACCACGGCCGCGGCGATGCCGGTCGCGAGCGCCGCCACCAGCATCACCAGCACCACGCGCTGCCGGAACGCGTAGCGTGCGCGGGCGGTCAGCGCGGCGGCCTCGGCGTCGAACCCGCCGCGACCGGCGCGGTAGCGGGGTGGGGGCGCTCCCACGCCCGGTCGTCGGGAGCGTCGTCGTCCTCGGCCCAGTCGTCGTCGAGGGCTTCCGCGTCGTGGTAGTCATCACCGTACTCGTGGCGCGTTCCGGGAGCATCGTCGACGTCCTGGCGCTCCTCGTCGTCGCGGTGCTCGGCGTCGCGGACTTCGGCCCGGCCGCCTTCGCGATCCGACGACCGGGCGGACCCTTCGCCGTCCACCCGCAGCTCGGACCGCGCGCTCGGCACCCGAAGCTCTCGCGTGGCCACCGCCCGGCCGTCCTCCGCCGCGTCCGTCCTGTCCCGCTCGCTCATCCTGTCCACCTCCTGGCCCCGGCGCCGAGGCGACCGCGCCAGCACCCGGCCGGAAAGCGCGGCGACGCTCGGCCGCGCCACCTCCTGCCGGTGCCGCGCGACCGCGGGGACGAGGATCAGCAACCAGAGCACGACCAGGCTTGCAAAGATCATCGAGCTCGGCACGGCTGCCTCCTCCCCACGGCGCAGTCCGGACGCCATCCCGTCTCCCCAGACAAGATCGTGTCCTTGCCGCAATGTTAGTGAGCGATGGCCGTCCGCCCCGGCAACGACGCGCCGACGCGCCGAGGTTCACCCATGAGCCGCAGGGGGCGGATGGGTCCCGAGTGGCGGAACTTACGGCTTCCGGGCGCGACCCTCGGTGACGAGGCGCGCCGCGAGCCCCCCGATCGGGAGGTCCTCGGTGGTGAAGGCGAAGCACAGATGGTCACGCCAGCCGCCGTCGACGTCGAGGTAGCGGCGGAACAGCCCCTCCTCGCGGAAGCCGAGCTTGGCCAGCACACGAAGGCTCGCGGCGTTCTCGGGCCGAACCGTGGCCTCGAGGCGGTGCAGCCCGACCGGCCCGAGGCAGTGGTCGACGACGAGCGCCACCGCCGCGGTGATCACACCGTGCCCGGACGCGCGGGAGTCCACCCAGTAGCCGACGTATGCCGAGAGCAGGGGCTCGCGCACGACGTTGCCGACCATCACGTGCCCGACGAAGCGCCCGTCGACCGCGACGCCGAACGGCAGCGCCGCACCCCGCCGCCCCGCCGAACGCAGCTGCAGCCAGCGGGCAGGCCACTCCGCCTGTGCGTTGCGCTGCAGCCACGTGCCCGGCATGGTCGGCTCCCACGGGGCCAGGTAGCGCTCGTCGCGCAGGCGGATGGCGGACCAGGCCGAACCGTCGCGCAGCCGCACGGGGCGTACGGCGACCAGCCCCGACTCGACCCGCAGTGGGCCCAGCGACACCGGCCAACCGGGGTGACGTCCGACCGGCCGGTCGGAGTAGGCGTGCACCGGCGTCACGCGGGCAGATGCAGGACGGTCACCGGCTCGTCGAGCCCGACGTCGGTCGCGTCCTCCGGAAGGACGATCAGGCAGTTGGCGTCCGCCAGAGCCGACAGAAGATGGATGCCGGACGTGGCGAGCGGCTGAACGAGATAGTCCCCAGTGGCCTTCTCGCGCAGCAGCCGCCCGCGCAGGTAGCCGCGTCGCCCCTTGACCGAGGTGACGGGCGAGGTGAGCCGGGCCGAGACCGTGCGCCGCTGCACGTCCCGGCGACCCTCGATCGTGCGCAGCAGCGGGCGCACCAGCACCTCGAAGAGCAGCAGCGCCGTTGCGGGGTGCGACGGCAGGAGGAACGTCGGTATGCCGTCCGGGCCGAGCCTGCCGAACCCCTGCGTCGAGCCGGGGTGCATGGCGACGCGGGTGGTGTCGAGCTCGCCCAGCCCGTCGAGCGCGGCCTGCACCTCGCCCCCCGCGCGCCCGCCGACCGTCCCGCAGACGACGAGCAGATCGCTGAACGGCAGACGGTCCTGCACCGCCGACGCGATCTGCCGGGCGTCGCCGCGCACCAGTCCGGCGCGCGACGTGTCCGCCCCGGCCTCGCGGGCGGCGGCGGTGAGCGCGTGCGAGCAGACGTCGGCCACCTGGCCCGCGCCGGGCGTGCGGGCGAGCTCGACGAGCTCGTCCCCCACGGAGATCACCGAGACCCGCGGGCGGGGGTGGACGAGCACCTTGTCCCGCCCGGCCGCGGCGAGCAGCCCGACCTGGGCCGCGCCGAGCACCGCGTCGCGGCGGACGGCGAGGTCGCCGGGTTGGACGTCCTCGCCGAGGCGGCGCACGAACGCAGCCGAGGGGACGCTGCGGGTGACCGAGACGCGCGCGCTGCCCGCGTCCGTGTAGCCGACGGGGACGACGGCATCCGCGAGCGTCGGCAGCGGCGCGCCCGCCGCGACCCGCACCGCCTGGCCGGGCTGCAGCCGGAGCGGATGCCGCGATCCGGCGGGGATCTCGCCGACCACCGGCAGCTCGACCGGCACCACCTCGCCCGCGCCGAACACGTCGACGCTGCGCACGGCGTAGCCGTCGATCGCCGCCATGTCGAAGCCGGGCACCGGACGCGCGGCGACGACCTCCTCGGCGCAGCGCAGGCCGTAGGCCTCCGTGATCGCCAGCCGCACCGGCGCCGGGCGGACCGCCGCGCCCAGCACCCGTTCCAGCTGCTCGTCGACCGACCGCACGGGACTAGCGACCCAGCCGCTCGACGAGCCAGGCCCGCAGCTCGGGCCCGTACTCGGGGTCTTCGAGGGCGAAGTCGACGAACGCGCGGACGTAGCTGCCGGGGTTGCCGAGGTCGTGGCGGCCACCGCGGTGCACCACGACGTGCACCGGATGCCCCTCCCCGATCAGCAGCTGGACGGCGTCGGTGAGCTGCAGCTCGCCGCCCGCGCCCGGCGTGATCCGGTCCAGCGCGTCGAAGATCGCGACGTCGAGCAGATAGCGCCCGGCCGCCGCGAACGTCGACGGCGCCTGGTCGGCAGACGGCTTCTCGACCATGCCGTGGACCTGCTTGACGTCGGGATCGTCGGTGTCGCTGACGTCGAAGACGCCGTAGGCGGAGATCTCCTCGCGCGGGATGTCGAACGCGCACAGCACGCTGCCGCCGTAGCGCGTACGGACCTCGGCCATCCGGCTCAGGACGCCCGTGGGGAGCACGAGGTCGTCGGGCAGCAGCACCGCGAACGCCTGCTCGTCGGGCCCGATCGCCTCGCGCGCGCAGCCGACGGCGTGCCCGAGGCCGAGCGGCTCGGATTGGGTGACGGTGCGCGCGTTGATCAGCTCGTGGGCCCGGCGGACCTTGGCGACGAGCTTCTCCTTGCCCCGCGCCGCCAGCGTCTTCTCCAGCTCGGACGAGTCGGCGAAATGCGCGGCGACCGCGTCCTTCCCCGGCGACGTGACGATCAGCAGCTCCTCCGCGCCCGCCGCCGCGGCCTCGGCGGCGACCAGCTCGATGCCGGGGGTGTCGACGACCGGCAGCAGCTCCTTGGGCACCGTCTTCGTGGTCGGCAGGAAACGGGTGCCCAGACCGGCCGCCGGGACCACCGCGGAGCGGAACGCGTTCATGACCTGGAGACCTTATCGGCGCCGCTACGGTGCAGGGATGCCTGCCCACGCCTCGGTTCACCCGGTCGACAAGGAGACATGGCGCACACGGCTGCTCGCGGCCCGCGCGGAGTTGCCGGCGGAGGCACGCGCCGCCCGGGACGCGGCGCTGACGGCCGGCGCGCTGCGCCTGGCCGCCGAGGCGAACGGACCGATCTGCGCGTACGTGCCGGTGGGGTCGGAACCGGGCGGGCCGACGCTGGTGTCCGCGCTGGTCGACGCCGGGCACGAGATGCTGCTGCCGGTGGTGCCGCGGCAGCGGGGGCCGCTGGAATGGGCGCGGTTCGACGGCTTCTTCGCCCGCGGGCCGCTCGGGCTGCGCGAGCCGACCGGCACCCGGCTCGGGGTTGATGCGATCGGCACGGCGGCGCTGGTGTTGGTGCCCGGCCTCGCCGTCGACCGTCGCGGCATCCGGCTCGGCCGCGGCGCGGGCTACTACGACCGGTCGCTCCCCTTCGCCCGTGCGCCGCTCGTGATGCTGCTGGGCGACGACGAGCTGGTGGAGCGCCTTCCGGCCGATCCGCACGACCATCCCGTGACCGCCGCGCTGCTGCCGAAAGCGGGCCTCGTCACGCTCGGGAAGACCGACTGACTCTCGCGCGTTATATTGGCACTCTCAACGCGGGAGTGCCAGCCAGCGGAGGAACAGTGCCCACCTACCAGTACGCCTGCACCGAGTGCGACCACCGGTTCGACGCCGTGCAGGCGTTCTCCGACGCGTCGCTCACCGTCTGCCCCGAGTGCGGTGGCAAGCTGCGGAAGGTGTTCTCCTCGGTGGGCATCGTGTTCAAGGGCAGTGGCTTCTACCGCACCGATAGCCGCGCGGGCGCCGGAAGCACCGTGGCGAAGTCGGAGACGGGCTCCGACAGCTCGTCGTCCGGCTCCACGCCCACGGAGAAGAAGAGCGAGACGAAGGCCGACACGAAGGCGTCGCCCGCCACGAAGGCCAGCACCCCCGCCGCCGCCGCTTCCTGACGGGACAGGCGCGGCGCCGCCGTTCCGCGACGCCGCTGCCTGCATGACGGTCCGCCGTGCAGGCGCGGCGCCGCCGTACCGCGACGCCGCTGCCTGCATGACGGTCCGCCGTGCGCTGCCATCGGCGCCACCCACGCGGCGTTCCTGCCCACAGTTCCCCATCCGGGTTGTCCACATCGGCGGCGGTTGTCCACAGATTGCTCGATCACCACTCCGGGCGTCGGTGCACGGTCTTAACGTCGTGCCGTGTCCGACGCCCGAATCACCCCGCGCCTTCACCATCGGCTCGGCGCGCTCATGGGCGGCGCACGCTGGCGGCGCACACTCCTCCTGCGGCGTGCCGCGTGCGTGCTTCTCCTCGCGCTTGCGCTGGGCACGGCGATCGCGCCTGCGCCGGGGTCGGCCCGCACCCCGGTGGTCGTCACGGCGGTCGACCTGCCGGCGGGTCGCACGGTCCGCGCCGCAGACCTGGCGCTCCGGCATGTGGCCTCCCGAGCTCGTCCCCGCGGGCGCCGTGCGCGATCCGACGGCGGCGGACGGCCGCGTGCTCGTCGGCGCCGCGCGAGCCGGCGAACCGATCACCGACGTTCGCCTCGTCGGAGCCGGGCCTGCGCCGGGCGGCCTGGCCGCGGCTGTGCCGGTCCGGTTGGGCGATGCGGCGGTGGCCGCGCTGCTCGTGCCGGGGCGACGGGTGGACGTCGTCACCCTCGGGCAGCGCTCCGACCAGCCCGTTCTCCTCGCCGAGGACGCCGTCGTGCTCGCGGTGCTGGCCGAGGATCCGCGCGTGCGGGGTCGTCTCGTGATAGTGAGTATGCCGCGGGACATCGCGACACGGGTCGCAGCAGCGTCGCTCGCTGACCAGGTCACCATCACGCTCCGCGACTGACGCCCCCCAAGGAGATCACCATGATCAGAGGGTTCAAGGACTTCATCCTCCGCGGCAACGTCGTCGATCTCGCCGTCGCGGTGGTCATCGGCGCCGCATTCGGAACGATCGTCACGTCCTTCACCGAGAAGATCATCCAGCCGTTGATCAATGCGATCACCCCTGAATCGAGCCCCGGGCTGGGCGTCACGATCGTCGCGGGCAAGGCCAGCACCTACGTCGACTTCGCCGCGGTCATCACGGCGGCGATCAACTTCCTGTTGGTGGCGGCGGTCATCTACTTCGTGATCGTGCTCCCGCTGAACACGATCCAGGAGCGCCGCAGACGTGGCGAGGAGGCCGGGCCTGCCGAGCCGACCGACGTCGAGCTGCTCGCCGAGATCCGCGACCTGCTGCGCGCCCAGCAGCGCTCCTGAGGCCACATCTGCCTGCTGACGCCGGTCGCACAGCCCGTGGTGGGTGAGCCCAACCGGGCACGGCGCGGGCGAGGCCGGGTCCGGCCCCGACGGGTCCTGCCGGGGCGGGTCTTGCCGCGGGCGGTCTTGCCGGGGGGCGGTCTAGTCGGAGCGGCCCGGCTCAGTCGCGGTCGTGATGGGGAGGGCGGTCCTCCAACAGCGCGTCGTCGTTGGACGGCCTGCGCTCGTCGACCTCGTCGCGAGTGACGTCGGGCAACACGTCCCCGAACACTTCATCGAGTCGTCGGCGCAGGTCCGCAGGCACCCGTTCGGGCTCGTCGTCCACGGCAGACATCCTGCCGAAATGCCACCATGGACGCATGGCGTCCGCAGACAAAGTGAAGATCGTCGTCGACAACGCGCTGCGCAAGGTCGGCGAGTACTCCGAGAAAGCGTCCGAGCGGGCCACGGGGCTGGCCGGGGAAGCCGCGAAGAAGACGGGTGAGCTCACCGAGGCGGCGCGGGAGAAGGCGCCCGGCTACCTCGACCGGGCCGCTGAGCTCGCGGGCAAGGCCGCCGAGGTCACCGCCGGGGGGGTCGACAAGGCCACCGGCGGCCGCTACCACAACAAGATCGACTCCGTGCACGGCAAGGTCGACGAGACGCTCCACCGCGTGCGCAGCGCGCCCGCCGCCGGGTCCGCGGCGCATCCCGCCGCGGAGGACGGCCCGTCGCCCACCGGCACGGCCCCGACCACCACTGCGGGCGGGACCACTACGCAACCGGGCCCGACCACCACGCCACCCGGCCCGACCACGGCGGCAAGCGGGAGGACGGCCGGCCCCGGACCGTCGAGCACGACCGGGGGCGGCACGGCCTCAGACGCGGGGGCCTCCACGGCCGCCCGCGGCGGGACGACCGCGGGCCACGTCACGACGAGCACGACCGGGCACGGAGCGGCCACCGAAACCGGCCCAAGCACCACCTCGGGTGCGGCGTCCACGGAACCCAGGCCGACGACCGCCTCCCACGGCACAGGGAGCACGACCGGGCACGGGGCGGCCACCGAAACCGGCCCAAGCACCACCTCGGGTGCGGCGTCCACGGAACCCAGGCCGACGACCGCCTCCCACGGCACAGGGAGCACGACCGGGCACGGGGCGGCCACCGAAACCGGCCCAAGCACCACCTCGGGTGCGGCGTCCACGGAACCCAGGCCGACGACCGCCTCCCCCGCCACGACGAAGCCCGGCCCAAGCACCACCGCCGGCGGGGAGACCACGGACTCCGGTACGACGCCGGAGCCGGGCACCACGCCCAACCCCGGGCCGAACAACGGCTGACCATGCGGCCGCGGGGCGGCGCCCGGCCCGCGGCCGCGTCAGTCCAGGCCGGACAGCTCCGCGATCACGTGCGCGACGAGCGGCGTGAGCGTCGCCATTCCGTCGCGGATGGCGGCCCGCGACGGCGCAAGGTTGACCACGAGCGTGCTGCCTGACACGCCAACGAGGCCGCGCGACAGCCCGGCGTCCACCGCGCCCGCGGCCAGCCCGGAAGCACGGATGGCCTCGGCGATGCCGGGGATGGGCCGGTCGAGGACACCCGCGGTGGCGTCGGCCGTGACGTCGCGCGGGGAGACCCCGGTGCCGCCGACGGTGACGACCAGGTCGACGCCGCCGATCACGGCCGTGTTCAGCGCGTTGCGGATGGCAACCGGGTCGCCGGGGACGACGACCACGCCGTCGACCACCAGCCGGGCCTCCTCCAGCAGCTCGGTGACGAGCGGGCCGGTCGAGTCCTCACGCTCCCCATGGCTCACCCGGTCGTCCACGACGACGACGAGAGCTCTGCCGATCTGGGGTGGCGCCATCTCCATGGGGTGAACCGTAGCGGGGCGGCCCGCCGACCCTGAGACCGCGTCGACGCTGGGAAGGGGTGCCAGCGCCGACGCGGTTCCGGCGTCCCGGCCGTGGGGCACCACGGAGATGCGGGACTGCGATGCACGGAATCATCAACCGACCGCTCCCGTCAAACAGGGGCTCCGTACGGCGCGTCGGATGATCAGCCAGATGGCGGACGACGGCCGGGCAGACGTAGCACCAGCAACGCCCCGCCCTCCGGGGCGCGACCCGCCCACACAGCGCCGCCGTGGCGGAGCGCGACCTGCCGCACGATCGCCAGGCCCAGTCCGGAGCCGGGCATCGTGCGCGAGGTGTCGGCCCGGTAGAAGCGGTCGAAGACGTGCGGCAGGTCCTCCGCCGCAATGCCCGTGCCTGCGTCGGCCACCTCGAGCACCAGCGACCACTCGTCGATCTGGCGCATCTGTACGCGGACCTGTCCGTCCGGCGGGCTCCATTTCGCGGCGTTGTCGAGGAGGTTGAGCACCGCGCGCTCGAGGGCCGTGGTGTCGCCCATGAGCGTCCACGGCAGGAGCATCGGCACGAATTCGACGTCGCCCGCCCGCCGCCGCGCTCGCTCCAACGCTCGCGAAACCACGTCGGCGAACTCGACCGGCTCGTGCACGACGGTCGGTGTGTCGTCGCGGGCCAGCTCGACCAGGTCGCCGACCAGCGTCGACAGCTCCGCGACCTGCGCCTGCACGTCCTCGAAGATCTCCTCGCGCTCCGACTCGGGCAGCGCGGGGGCGCCCGGATGGCTCGCGGCGGCGAGCAGTTCCAGGTTGGTGCGCATCGACGTGAGCGGGGTGCGCAGCTCGTGCCCGGCGTCCGCGACGAGGCGCCGTTGCTGCTCCTGCGACGCGGCGAGCGCACCGAGCATGGCGTTGAAGCTGCGGGTGAGGCGGGCGAGCTCGTCGGTGCCGTCGACGGGGATGGGGCGCAGGTCGCCGGTGGTGGCGATGCGCTCCGTGGCGGCGGTGAGACGGTCGACCGGGCGCAGGCCGGTGCGCGCCACCGCCACACCGGCGAGGGCCGCGAGCAGCACCCCGATGGCCCCGACGATCGGCAGGGTGACCGCGAGGCGGGTGAGTACCTGCTGGGTCGGGTCGAGGCGCTGGGCGATGACGAGCGCCTGGTCGGGGCCCGCGGGCACGGCGACGACCCGGTAGGCCACGCCGCCGAGGGACGCGCTGCGCACCGACTGGTCCTCCTGGCCACGGGCGACCGCGAGTTCGTCGAACCCCAACGGCGGCGCCGACGCGGGTCCCTGCACCGACGCGAACGTGCTGTCGGCGAACAAGAGCGCGAGCTTGATGTCGGCGGCGCCGACGAACTGCGTGGGGACCTGCGTGAGGACCCGCGGATCGATGCCGCCCTGCGCGGCGGCGGTGGCGCGTTGGAGGAGGTTGGCGTCGAGCGTCTGCAGCACGTTCGCGCGCACGACGAAGAACGCCGCCGCCGATACGAGCACGACGACGACCGCGGCGACGGTGGCCGCGAGGATGGCGATGCGCGCGCGGAGCGAGACCCGGTCGAGGAACTCGAAGCGGGGCGTCGTGCCGTCCGGACGGGTGCGCGGGATGAGGTGGGTGGCCATCAGGGGGGCGTGTCGCGCAGTACGTACCCGACGCCGCGGACGGTGTGGATCAGGCGCGGCTCGCCGTCGGCCTCGGTCTTGCGCCGGAGGTAGCCGACGTAGACCTCGAGGGCGTTGCCGGTGGTCGGGAAGTCGTAGCCCCAGACCTGCTCGAGGATCTGGGCGCGGGTGAGCACGCGGCGCGGGTGCGCGAGCAGCAGCTCCAGCAGGGAGAACTCGGTGCGGGTGAGGCTGATCGGCCGGTCGCCGCGGCGGACCTCGCGGGTGTCCGGGTCGAGCGAGAGGTCGCCGAACACCAGGGGCTTGCTCGCGCCCGCCGCGGCAGCGGCGATGTCGTCCGGGGTGCGGCGGCGCAGCAGGGCGCGCAGCCGGGCGAGCAGCTCTTCGAGGGCGAAGGGCTTGGGGAGGTAGTCGTCGGCGCCCGCGTCGAGGCCGGATACGCGGTCGGATACGGCGTCACGCGCGGTGAGCACGAGGATCGGCAGGTCGTCGCCGCCCGCCCGCATCCGCCTGCACACCTCCAGACCGTCCAGCCGGGGCATCATGACGTCGAGCACCATCGCGTCGGGCCGCTGGGCGGTGACGGCGTCAAGCGCCGCCTGCCCGTCGCTCGCGAGGTCGACCTGGTAGCCGTTGAACGCGAGGGAGCGACGCAACGATTCGCGGACGGAACGGTCGTCGTCCACCACGAGAATGCGCATGCCGACAGTTTGAACTGGGCATCTGAGATCCGCCTGAGAGCGTCCTGTGACGGCAGGCTGGATTGACAGGCAATCGCGCGCGGCGCAACCTGCCGCCATGCCCCGCTACGAGGTGACCACGAACGACGAGCTCACCGTCGCGGAGAAGACGCAGCTGGCCACCGATGTCACGGAGATTCACGCGCGGGTGACCGGCGCCCCGCCTGGGCTCGTCCACGTCATGTTCCACACGCTCGGCGAGGGCAATCACTTCGTCGGTGGACAACTGCGGGAGAGCACGTTCCTCGAAGGCTCGATCCGCGCCGGACGCGACGTGGAGACCATCACGAAGCTCATCGACGAGCTCGGCACGGCCGTGGTCCGCGCGATCGGCACACCACCGGCCGACGTCGTGGTGGCCATCAGGGAGGGTGCCCCGCACCTGGTCAGCGAGGGTGGGATCCGGCTGCCGAAGCCGGGCGACGCCCGAGAGGCCCAGTTCCGGTAGGTCCGCGACGGCATTCGACGACGTGGCTGCCCGGGTGCTCACCGGGCAGCCACCTCCGGAGCTCAGACGGTCAGCAAGGTCCCGCTCAGTGAGGCCCAGCTCGACCATCCCGCGCCGGGTGCGGTCTGCCAGATGTGCCACAACGCGTTGTCGGTGCCGCGCGCGAACACCTCCAGCCGCCCATCCTGGTTGTTGCTGACCGCCGGATCGCTGGTGATGACGCCGCCAAGCGAGCTCCAGCTCGACCATCCCGCACCGGGTGCGGTCTGCCAGATGTGCCACAACGCGTTGTCGGTGCCACGCGCGAACACCTCCAGCCGCCCATCCTGGTTGTTGCTGACCGCCGGATCGCTGGTGATGACGCCGCCGAGCGAGCTCCAGCTCGACCAGGTCCCGTTCGGCGATGTCTGCCAGATGTGCCACAACGCGTTGTCCGCACCGCGCGCGAACACCTCCAGACGACCGTCGGCATTCCGCCCCACCGCAGGCGCCGTCGTGATGATCCCGCCCTCGGACTTCCAACTCGACCAATTCCCGTTCGGCGCCGTCTGCCAGATGTGCCACAACGCGTTGTCGGTGCCCCGCGCGAACACCTCCAGCCGACCGTCGGCATTCCGCCCCACCGCAGGCTCGGTCGTGATGATCCCGCCCTCGGACTTCCAACTCGACCAATTCCCGTTCGGCGCCGTCTGCCAGATGTGCCACAACGCGTTGTCGGTGCCCCGCGCGAACACCTCCAGCCGACCGTCGGCATTCCGCCCCACCGCAGGCTCGGTCGTGATGATCCCGCCCTCGGACTTCCAACTCGACCAATTCCCGTTCGGCGCCGTCTGCCAGATGTGCCACAACGCGTTGTCGGTGCCCCGCGCGAACACCTCCAGCCGACCGTCGGCGTTCCGGCCGACGGCGGGCTCGATGGTCACGATCCCGCCCAAGGACTGCCAGCCCGACCATCCTCCGCCCGGGCTGACCTGCCAGTCATGCCAGAGTGCATTGTCGGTGCCGAGGCCGAAGACCTCCAGCCGCCCGTCGGCGTTGCGTGTCGCGGCGACGACCTCGTTGTCAGACATATCGATCACTTAATCCCCTCATTTGGGTGACGATGGCGACACCAGGCCGCCACGACGAGGAGGGCCACCCGCGGGAGGCTGATACAGCGTGAAACGGCAATCTCCATGAAGGCCCCGGCGGATTTGCCTATTTGAACCCGCGTTGTCCGAATCGACGCACTTTGCCGTCGACCGGCACCGGCCAACACCTGACCGACATCACAAAGAGCCCGACGACGCCAGGGCCCGACGCGAGTCGGCCCGCCGACGATCACGGCTTGCCGCTGCCGCGCAGTCCAGCCCCGCGTGGCGCAGGTGCACGGACCGCGGCCCGCTCTCACCGGCTGGGACGGACGGGCGGCGGGGTGCCGCCCCGCCCCGCGGCTAGGATGTTCACCACAGCCCTCGTAGCTCAGGGGATAGAGCAACGGTTTCCTAATCCGCTACCAGGGCCCAGCTCGGGCCACCCTCACCCCCCGTGAACTGGTAAAACGTTATTCAGCGCCGTTCGTCGATGAGCGTTGTCATCCGGCGCTTGTCGCACGCTTGTCGCACGACGACCGGACCGGGTAGTTGATCGGGCCTCCTGTACCCTTGCTCTCGCAGGGCTCGTAGCTCAGGGGATAGAGCACCGCTCTCCTAAAGCGGGTGTCGCGCGTTCGAATCGCGCCGGGCCCACCGGGGGACGTTCCGCTCACTGCCAGGATCAAGTTGACTCGGTCGATGTATTGATCATGCGCCATCCCACCTTGACGCTCGTCCCGTTGTCGCTCGTACTTGGGGCGTGCACTGGCCTAGACACTTCCAGCATCGACGCGCCAGCGGGCAGACCACCTCGGCAGTCCGGCGCATGTGGGGTAGGCGCAGATTCCCCGGGCGGTGTCACAGCGAGGGCCCGGCTCCAACCGCTCGGAGAGGGCGACACACCGCTCCAATTCGGCAGCAGCGTGTGCCACCGCTGCAGTTGAGGGTGATCCTCCTACCGACGCTTGACCGACGGCTGGATCAGAGTCCCTTGCTCATGTCGTCGAGATGGGCGTCGAACCAAGCCATGACCGCCGAGCGTTTCCAGCGGTTGACCCTGCCGATCTTGTAGAACGGCGGCGCCGTACCTTGGCTGATCCACTTGTAGAGCGTTGCCTTGGGGATCTTGAACAATGCCGCTACCTCGTCAGTCGTCAGGATCTCATCACTAGCCGGAGGCTCTGGTGCCTGGAGCGGACGACGTCGGTTCATCGCTTCCATCCACCATCGACATCGGGCAGACGCAGTACTAAGAGCTCTACGGCACCGACTAACTGAACGCGGACCATCCTCGGCGTAGAGCGCTTGAGTACCTGCGGCCAGCCAGTGTCGCTTTCCGCATCGAGGGTGTTGTCACACGGTGGCGAGATCGCCGCCGCTCGGACGGTCACGGTTCGAGATGCAGGTTGGTTCACCAGCGCCTACCGAGCAGGACCGCTCTCAGGCCGCGGCAGCGGGCCCTGACGACGTGGGGCAGATGGCCTGTCCGGCCGAGGGATGGACGGACCCCACCGTCGAGCGGCATGGTCGGCGCTGACCCCTGCTGCGTCGCCGATCTGCGCCCAGGACAAGCCCGCACGGCGGGCGACGCTCACGGCCTCGGTCAACGTGGCCTGGATGTCGGTGAGCTGTCGGGCCAACTCGTAGACGGGCAGTTCTGGGATCGCTTGTTGGACGTGGCGGACCCATTCACCGCAGGTGGCGGTGGCGTCTTCCCATCCCTCGACCGCGGCCGGAACGGCGCCGGTAGGGCTGGGCCATTCGGCGCGGGGGTAGAACTGGCGGCCGCGCCAGCCGCAGTCGCATCCGGCCCGCCAGCCGACCACCGCCTCGTCGCCGGGCAGCGGGGTGGCGCCGGTGGCGGTGCCGTCGGCCAGTACGGAGACGGGGTAGCCGACGTGCTGCTGCGCCGGTGGGTAGTCGGTGCCAGGGACCCAGACCATCCGAACCTCCGCCATCACGATGGTGAGCGCTTTCGCCCGCCCGGGGCAGGTTCGTCGAGGGCGTGGACGGTTGCGTGCTCGCTCCGGCTGTGGCCGGGAATGGCCAGGTCGTGCATCAACGCCCACAGTCGTTGCCGCGCCATGGGCGCTTGGGCGCTCAGCGGGCCTGCGTGACCTGGCGGGGCACGAGATAGACCATCCGCCGCGCACGCAGGAGCGACGCGTGCTGCTAGCGACGGCCGCACGTGTGACGGCGCGTCAGTGTCCACCCACCCGGGCACCGGGCACGGTCCACCCACCCGGGCACCGGGCACGGACGCGTGCGCACGCCGCGCGCAGACGTGCTCCCACCTGCAGATGCCCAGGTCGACAGCGTGGCCACCCCGTTCCCGCAGCGTCCGCACGGCGTGCTCGCGAGTGGGGAAACGCGTGCGCACGCGGTGAGCACGTACCGCGCACGCGGCAGTGGACGGTCGGCCCCGACACGAACTACGAGGGGGCGAGGTGAACGAGGCAGCCACACCGCGGGCGCCCACGGTGGCCGGGGTTGCGGGCGGGGTGGGCACGACCACGATCGCCCGCGCGCTGGCCGGGTCAGACCGCGGCGTGTTCACCGGTCGCCCCGTCGACGTGCTGGTGTGCCGGGCGACGGCGGACTCGCTGGTGCGCGCGGCCCGCGCCGCCTACCTGATCTCCACCCAGCAGCATCGCCGCCCGGTGTTGGCGGTCAACACCGCCGACGCCGCCGGGCCGAGTCGCCCGAGCGTGGCCCGGATGCGGCTGCTGGAACCCCACACCGCCGGCGTGGTCCTGCTGCCCTACGTGCGCCGCTGGCGCGACCTAGCCACCCCGCTGCAGGACGTCACTGGCCTGCTGGGCCGCCCGGTGACCGAGCTACCGCGACCGTTGCGCTGCTTCGCCACCGCCGTGCACGCCCTCGCCCACAACCTCGGCCACCGCACAGGCGCCACCTCGCCGCCGCACTCGCCCGCTCCCCACCGACCCGTTCCACGCCCGTCTTCCACCACCGCACAAAGGAGCTCACGGTGACCCTTCCAACACTGCTCTCGGGGATCTCATCCGCCCTTGTTCTCCCCATCACGGACGTTGCCCAACCACCGGATCCACCACCCGCACCACCGCCTGGACTGACTCCGATCACGAACCTGTTGCTGTCGTGGATGAAGTGGGGCGTCGTGGTTGTCGGGGTCGTCGGGCTTCTCACCTGCGCCATGATGATCATCATCGGGAGGCGTAATCGGTCGGCCACCGCCTACGAAGGCCTGGTCGGATCGGCGTGGGTCCTGGCCGGGCTGGGTCTGGCCTCGGTCGCCACGCTGATCGTCGGCGCCTTCCAGCTGGGCCCGTGATGACCACCCTCGCCTCCGTCATCGCTCTCGGGGCCGCGCAACCGCCGCCCACACCGATCCCGCCGGTCCCGCCCGCACCCGGGGGGTCGTGCGCGGTGTGGGACGCCGGGTGTCAGGCCGGGCAGATCGCGCAGACCGGGTTCCAGTCGCTGGTCGCCGAGATCGCCCGGGGCACCGGCGAGTTCGTCGTCTCCGCCACCACCTGGTGGATCACCACCCCGAGCGTGGACCCGTTGGATCCGGCGGTCGGGCACGCCCAGAGCGTGCTGCAACCGCTGAGCCTGGTCATCCTGGTCGGGTCGATCCTGGCCCAGGCCATCCGGATGATGATCTCCCGCAAGGGTGATCCGCTGGTGCAGGTACTGCTCGGACTGGTCCGCTACGCGGTCACCGCCGGGCTCGGGCTGACCCTGCTGCACGCCGCGCTGACTGCCGGGGACGCGTTGGCCACCGGCATCCTCAACGACGCACCCGCGAAGTTCGCCCGGTTGTTGCAGGCGATGCTGCTGGCCAACCCCACCAACCTGTGGGGAGTCCTGCTGCTGTCGAACATCGCCACCGTGTTGGCGGTGGTGCAGTGGCTGTTGATGGAGCTGCGCCAGGCCGGGCTGCTGGTGTTGGCCGCCATGCTCCCGCTGGCCGCATCAGGGTCGCTCAACCGGGCCACCCGGGCATGGTTGGACCGCCTGATCGGCTGGCTGCTCGCGATCGTCGCCTACAAGCCCGCGGCCGCGTTCATCTACTACCTCGGCTTCTCCTACCTGTCCCCCCGCGCCGGCGCACCAGGTGAGCTGGGCACGATCCTCACCGGCGTCCTGATCCTCGGCCTCGCGGTCGTGGCGATGCCGGTCTTGTTGAAGTTCTTCTCCTGGTCGGGCACCCAGATCGGCGGGGCGGGCGGCAGCGGCTCCGGGACGCTGGCCGCCGCGGGAGCGGTCGCGCTGGCCCGCGCCGGGCGCGGCCCGGCCATCGACCGCGGCGCCGCCCTCGCGGCCGCGGCCGGCCCGGCGGGTGCCACCGTCGCGGCGGCCGGTGCGGCAGCCGCGGCCGGGCGCGGCGCGGTGAACCAGCTCACCGGCGCACCACGCCCGGGTGGTGGGCAGCCGTGAACGCCTCCGCGTCGTCAGCTGTCGCCGGCGTGCGGGAGCCGCGGCTCTACGGGAATTGGCGTGCCGAGCGCGGCTGGGGGATCGGGCGGCTGTCGAGCACGGCCACCATCATCGTGTTCCTGGCCGTGCTCGCTCCGCTGCTGGCCGCCTCGACCGCACCCACGGCAGTGCTGCCGCTCACCGTGGCCGGTGGCCTGGTGGTGGCCGCTCTCGTGATCCGGATCGGCGGCCGCTCCGCGGTCGATGTGCTCGGGGTGCGGCTGCGGTTCTGGCGGGCCCGACAGCGGGGCTGGACCCGGCTGTCGGCCGGGGTGCTCGCCGACGACACCCGCGCCGCCAGCCTGCCCGGCGTGCTGGCCCCGCTGCACCCCCTGGATATCGATGATGGCCGCGGCCAGCGTCACGTGCTGCTGCATAACCGGCGCACCGGAACCTTGACCGCGCTGTTGCGCTGCGCGCCGATCGGGTTGGATCTCGCCGACCCTGATCAGACCGACCAGTGGGTGGCTTCGTGGGGCGGGTTCCTCGCCGACCTCGGCTATCAGCCTCTCGTCCGACACGTCGCGGTGACCATCGACACCGCCCCCACCGGTGGCAGTGGTCTCGCCGCGCACGTCACCACCCACCTCGACCCGCACGCGCCACGGCTCGCGCGGCAGGTCCTCACGGAACTGGTCACCAACACCGTTACCGGCACCACAGTCCGGACTGCGGCGGTGCAGGTGTGGCTGGCGGTGTGCCTGGACCCGGCCCGTGTCACCCCGAAACCGACCGATCTGCTCGCCGCCTGCGTCGAGGTCGGGCGCTGGCTGCCCGGGCTTGAGACCCAGCTCGCCGCATGTGGTGTCGCCGTCCAAGGCCGCGCCACCCTGACCTGGCTGGCCCGGGCGGTGCGGGCCGCGTTCGACCCGGCCACCCGCCCCGACCTCACCGGCGCTGCGCTGGAGTGGGCTGGCGCGGTCCCGGTCGCCGCCCGTGAGGAATGGGACCACTACCGCCACGACAGCGGTGTCTCGGTCAGCTGGGCGTTGCGGGATGCGCCTCGCCAGGCCGTGGACGCCGCGGTGCTGGCCCCGCTGGTGGCGCCCGGCCCGTATGCGCGGCGGGTGTGTTGGCTGTATCAGCCCTACCCCGCCGAGGACGCAGCAGCGAAGGTGGAAGCCCAGGTCACCGCCGGACAGATCCGCCGCGCCTGGGCCGCCCGCACCCGCCGTGACGAAACCCAACGCGACCGCGACGACCGCGACCGCGCCCTGCAAGCCGCCCGCGAAGAAGCCGCCGGGGCCGGGGTCGGCCGGTTCACCCTCTACGCCACCACCACCGTCATCGACGACGCCGAGCTGTCCGCCGCGGTCGCGGACGTCGAGCAACGCGCCGGGCAAGCCCGATTGCGGCTGCGTCGCCTGCGCGGAGCACAAGCGGCCGGGTTCGCCGCCGCCCTCGGCCTGGGCGTCGATCCCGACGACCTGCTCACCCTCGCAACCCGCCGATGAACCCCCCGACGAGGAACCGCCCGACGGCGAAGCTCACGCCGGCGAGGCTCACGGCGATGGGCTGGGCCATTCCTGGTGGTGGACGGGCGGCGAATGTGGCCGCAGGCACCCGTTATGCGGGCACCACCAGCCAACTGTGCGGCCTATTCCCCTTCAGCGTGGCTTCCGGCGCCGAGTTGACCGGGGTTCCGTTGGGGCGCAGCCTGCACACCGCCGAGCCGGTCGGGCTCGACCCCGCGCACTGGCTGCGCACCGGGCTGGTCAGCAACACCGGGGTGTGGGTGCAGGGCCAACCCGGGATCGGGAAGTCCTCGATCACCAAACGCCTCGTCACCGGCCTGGTCGGATTCGGT
Source organism: uncultured Actinomycetota bacterium (assembly GCA_963739465.1). Taxonomy (GTDB): domain Bacteria; phylum Actinomycetota; class Actinomycetes; order Mycobacteriales; family Pseudonocardiaceae; genus Pseudonocardia. The sequence continues at coordinate 3,879 of CAVUAS010000010.1, read as the reverse complement.
ATGCGTGCCCTGATCCCCGGCGACATCAAAGGCGAATACACCCCCCTTGTCGACGCGTTGGGCGGCACAGTGTGGCGGCTGGGCCGCGGACAGCACACCCTCAACCCGCTCGATCCCGGGCTCGCCGCCCCCGCCCTGGCCGCCGCCGTCGGCACCGAGCGCCGGCAGCTCATCGAGAACCTGCGCACCCGCACTCTCGCCCTGCTCGAAGCCCTGCTGGCCATCACCAGCGGTCGTGCGCTGTCGGCGACGGGTCGGCGGCTGCTCGCCGCCGCGCTGGACCAGACCACCGCCGCCCGGATCGAGCCGACCATCCCCGACCTGCTCCACGCCTTGACCATCGGCGCCGACCCGCTGCCGCAGATCGTCGCCACCGACGGGGATCGCGGCTATGCCCGCGCGGTGCGGGGGCTGGTGAACACGCTCGGGCTGTTGTGTGACGGGAGCCTGCGCGGGCTGTTCGACCGGCCCTCCACCATCACCGCCGACCCCACCACCCCGGCGGTGTCGCTGGATCTGTCCGCGCTGGACAACGACACCGACGATGTTGTCGCCGCGGCCATGCTCTGCTCGTGGGCGTGGTCGGCCACCCTCGCCGAAACCGCCGGCGATGATCGCAACACCGTCCAAGTCCAAGACGAGCTGTGGCGGGCCCTGCGGGCGGCGCCGGGTCTGGTCGAGCATTCCGACCGGATCACCCGCCTGGGCCGCCACCGCGGGATCGTGTCGATCCAGGTCACCCACAGCCTCGATGACCTCGACGCGCTGCCCACCGCGACCGACCGGGCCAAAGCGCGGGGCATGGCCGCCCGCAATGCGATCCTGATCTTGGGCGGCATGGCCCCTCAAGACGTGGATCGCCTCGCCGGGATCGTCGCCCTCACCGACCCGGAACGTGAGCTGGTCGCCTCGTGGGCCGCCCCGCCGACCTGGCATCCCGGCCACACCCACCCCGGCCGCGGCCGCTACCTGATCAAGTCCGGGCAACGCATCGGCCTACCCGTCGCCATGGCGCTCACCCCCACCGAGGCCCGCCTCTACGACACCGACACCGCCTTCCGGATCCGACCATGACCCACCCCACCACCAGCAGCGCCGGGCTCGCACGAGATGCCGCGGCACCGCTGCTGCTCCTGGCCGCCCTCGCGGCCGCCGTGCTCGCCACGAGCGCCGTCTGGGTCGCTGCCGGAATCGCGACGCTCCTCGGCACCGGCAGCTGGACCGCCCCAGCGTGGAGCCTGGGCCTGCTGCCTCGTCTGTTCACCGACGGTGTTCCCGCGCTGGTCGGCCCCACTGCCTCCACCGTCGGCTTCTTCGTCACGCTGGCGACGTTCGTCGCTGCCGCCGTTGCCGCTATCACCCTGGGTTGGCGACGGGCTCGGCCACGCCGCAGCCCGACCGCCCGGTCCTTGCTGCGTGGGCATCAGCTCGGTGACCTCACCGGCCATGCCGCCCAGACCAAGGCGCGCGGGCTGCGGCCCTCCCTCACCACCGCCGGCAGCGTCGCGGGCGATCAGGTAGGAATCCGGGTCGGCCGCCTTGACGGGCACGACGTGCACATGTCTTGGGAAGACGTCGCCCTGATCATCATTGGACCGCGGTCGAACAAGACCAGCGCCCTCGCGGTGCCCGCCGTGCGCACCGCCCCCGGCCTCGCGGTCGCGACCTCCAACAAGGCCGATCTGTGGGCGTTGACCAGCGGCTCCCGCGCCGAGTTGGGCCCGGTGTGGGTGTTCGACCCGCAAGACATCGCCTACCACCCCCAGCAGTGGTGGTGGGATCCGTTGCGGGCGATCCGTGAGGTCCCCGACCCGCACCGTGTCGAGGCCGCGACCCGGTTGGCCGGGCATTTCATGGCCACCATCGGCGGCACCCGACGCGACCCGTTCTTCCACGCCGCCGGGGAACAGGTCCTCACCGGCACCCTGCTCGCCGCCGCGCTGGACCCCACCGCCTCCCTGCGCGAAGTTGTGGAGTGGCTGCAACACGGCCGCCGCGACGCCATCATCGCCCTCGACACCGCAGGCGCCGACACCGAAGCCGCCGACCTCCACGCCGCCCTGTCCGGCGCGGACGTCACCGCCAAAGGCATCTTCCAAACCGCAAGGACCGCGACCAAAGCGCTGACCTCGCAGCGGATCCTGCGCTGGGTCACCCCACCCCACGCGTGGCGCGAACCCGGCCCAGACCTGCCCGAGCTCGACCCCTGGACGATCCTCGACCAGACACCCTCAACGCTGTATCTGCTGTCCAAAGAAGGGGCGGGCACCGCCGCCCCCATCGTCGCCGCCATCGTCGACCGGCTCCTCGACACCGCCGAACGCACCGCCCAATCCCTGGGCGGACGGCTCGACCCGCCCGTGGTCGCCGTGCTCGACGAGGCCGCGAACATCTGCCCGATCCGCGAGCTGCCGCAGCTGTATTCGCACTACGGCTCCCGCGGCATCCAAGTCCTCACCATGCTGCAGAGCTACCAACAAGGCGTCGGCGTCTGGGGCAACCAAGGCATGGACGCCCTCTGGTCGGCCGCCACTGTCAAACTCGTCGGCGCCGGCGTCGACGACCACCCCTTCCTCGGCCGCCTGTCCGGCCTGATCGGCGACCACGACGTCGACCAGCTCGCCATCACCCACGCCCGCGGACAAGGCCCCTCACGTCAGTACTCCACCCATCGGCGCCCCATCCTCGCCGTCTCCGACCTCCGCGCCCTGCGTAAGACCCACGCTGTCCTACTCACCACCGGACGCCCGGCCGGGCTCGTCGACCTGTGCCCCTGGTACCGCGAGCCCGACGCCGCCGACATCACCCGCCGCTCCGCCGCCGCTCTGGCCGCGCTCCGCGACGCCGCCGCCTCCACCCACCTCACGACCCGAGGAGAACACCCGTGAGCAAACCACCCGGCAACGTCGACGACACCGTCCACGACCTGGCCCGCGTGCTCGCCCACCTGCACGCCCGCGTCGATGCTCTCGACGCGTGGCGAGCCCATCAGAGCGACCTCCTCGACGAACACCTCAATAGCCATCCCAACCCCGACCGCGACGACCCCGACTCGAACGACGATCTCGACGAACCTGAAATCGACGGGGCTGATCTCGGCGGAGACGCTCTCGACCCTCGACCCGCGTCACCCACGATTGGCGGCTACGCGCTCGTCGAGTGGGTGCACGACACCGTCGCCGCCATCACCGCCCGCCCGTTGCGCGGCGAGTTCGCCTGGTGCCCGCTGTGGTGGGAACACCCCGAAGCCGTGTTCCGGTTCGAAGCCCTCCACGGCGCCTGGACCGAACTCGCCCCCGAACCCGGTGCCGCCCTGTCGATCTGGATCCGCGACCACCTCGACCCCTGCCTGCAGGTCCTGCTCAGCCCCCACGGGCCCTTCGCTGACTGCGCGCACACCGAACGCCACCGCGGCAGCCCGCACCCCCACCGGCCGTTACCGACCCTGCCCACCACCACGCCGCCATGACCGGCCGCACGACGCTCCTGGGTAGCGCCGGCGTCGCGGTCCTCGCAGCGCCCCTGCTGCTCGTCGGGCTCCTCCTCACCATCACCACCACAACCGCCAGCCCGGGCGGCGCGCCCGCAGCGATCAACGTCGACGCGCTGCCCTCGCTGGCACGAAAGCTCCTGCCCGACCTGCAAGATCTGCTGGCCCGCGAATGCCCGCACCTACCCCTTGCCTGGGCACTGGCCATCCCGCAGGTCGAGTCCAGCTGGATCCCCGCCGCCTACAACGCGACCGGACGCGCGGCCGGGCTCTACCAGCTCACCGAACCCGCCTGCACCGCTGCAGGCGGTCCGCCGTGGCCCAGCACCCCGCCACCACCGACGCGCCGGTCTTCCAACCCGGACCCCACCTGCAGCGGGCGATCCCCT
>CAVUAS010000009.1:0-551196 GCA_963739465.1 uncultured Actinomycetota bacterium | reverse complement strand
AGATGACCCGGTCGGAGGCGTCGGTGCGCATCACGGAGTAGTGCCGAACCCGGCGATGAGCGACGCGATCGCGTCACGCCACATCCGCTCTTCCGCTCCCGCAGGCAGGCAGGCCGCGCAACTCGAGTGCGGCCAGCCCTCGCACGAGGCGGGTAACCCGATGGTCGCCGCGTCGACCGAGCGCGACCCGAGCGCACCTGCCTCGCCGAGACGTGTGACGCGGGCTCTCAGGTTGTGCCAGGCCTGGCCCGCCCTTTGCGCGAACCTGGCAACGACCTGCGGCGGCGTGGGAGTCTGCTGTACGGCGATCCGGTAGAGGGACGGGTGCTCGACGGCGAGCCGCCGGAACACGACGACGGAGGCCTCGACCAGGTCCGCGGCCGGCTCGGCGGTGCGTGCCAGCTTGCCGAGCGCGACGTCGAGCATCTCGAATGCGCGACGGCCGAGCGCGGCGACCAGGGCATCCTTCGATCCGAACGGCGCGTACACGGCACGCGTGGTGGTTCCGACCCGCTCGGCGACCCGGCGGACCGACAGCCCGTCCCACCGGAGCGGGCGAGGTCACTCCTGCGGTCAAGGCGTCGCTGTTGCAGGCGGCTGCGCTGGTCGGAGCGGAGCGCTTCGCCGTTCGTGGGCCTCGCGATCGGGCTGATCGCCCGGCATGAGCGCTCGGGCCGCGCACCGGCCGGTTCGGCCTGGCCGCGTTCCTGGTCGCGTTGGCAGGCACCATGACGCAGGGCGGCAACATGTGGTTCGACGGCTTCGCGGGGCCCTGGCCGGCCGAGGTGGCGCCGCAGGCGGTCGACTCCGAGAAGACGATCACGCTGGTGGTCGGGGCGTTCGCGGCGTACCTGCTGTTCGCGTTGGGCTGGATGCTGTTCGGCGTCGCCCTGCTGCGGGCCCGTATCGGGCCGGTGTGGATCTCGGTGGCGATCATCGTCGCCTGCGCGCTCGGCTTCCGGTCCGGGCTGCCGCCCTACGGCGTGCCCATCGCCTCGCCGTGGCCGCGCTCGGTGTGCAACTGCTCCGCGCCCGTCCCGTCACGCGCCCCGCCGATGCCGCCATCTGACTTGGCCCGCAGCCGGATTCAGCCCGGCGGACAAGAGCGGCGTTACCCGACCATGCGGGCGATGAGCTGCCGTTGCATGGTCCGGGTCGGCCGGGCGCCGACGGGTCGGGTGACGTCGAGCCGGGCGTGGGCGACCCGTTCTCCCGGCTTGGTCGAGCGCTTGCCGGAAGCCGCGCCGGGCCCCACATCGGGGAGGCGGAGGTCGTGATGCGCCCGCGGCGCCGGGATGGCGAGCGGCTTGATGTTGCTCATGGTCGTGCTCCTTCCGAGGTGCGTTCGCTTGGCTACGGAGAACTCTGCCGCGCGTCGGCGCGCCGCCCGGTCGGCCCGACGGCCGATGCTCAGGTGGATCCCGGTGTCGGGCGATCGGGGGAGTGGTTGCCCATCGGCCCGCCCGGGTAGCCGCCGGTATGGCACCCGAGTGCCGGAAGATCGTGTGGCGGGTCGCGCTGTGCCGCTGCCCGAGGAGCAGGCCGGGGAGCGCGAGGACGTCGATCGCCGTGCTGCGGCCGAGGCGATCCTGGGCGACTCCGAAGAGCGGGTGGCCGAGCCACGCAGGCGGATGCGCCCGGGGATGTGGCCGATGAGCACCGGCGCAGCGAGGAGACTGCTGGTCCCTGAGGTCCGGGGACGTCGCTCCCCGGTTGACGATCGCCGCCGGTTCGCGCGTTGAGGAGATCGCGCCGGGCTGTGTAGCGGCTGGGGGAGGATGGGCCCGGGGAGGTGATCGTGCCCATGGGCGACACCGCGGAGACCGTCGGCAACATCGATCTGTTCGGGCGCATGCTGTTGCTGGTCGGGATGGCGGTGATGATCGCGTTGCTGTCCGACCGGATCGGTGCCCGGCTGCGGATCCCGACACCGGCGATCTTCCTGCTGGGTGCGGCGGCCGCGTCGGATCTCGTGCCTGGGCTGGGGGACCTGGCGATCGTGTCGGTGGAGCAGATCGTCACGGTCGCGCTGGCCTTGATCCTCTTCGACGGCGGGATGGGTATCGGCCTGCGCAGGCTGCGCGTGGCGTTGGTGCCGGTGCTGACCGTAGGGGTGCTGGGCACCCTCCTGACCGCCGGCGCTGTGGCGGGCCTCGCCCACCTGCTGTTCGGGCTCTCGTGGACGTTGTCGATGCTGTTGGGCACGGCGTTGGCGCCGACCGACCCGGCGGTCGTGTTCTCGGTGCTGGGCAACCGGGAGGTCGGCGGCCGGGCCGGGGTGATCCTGGAAGGCGAGTCCGGCGCCAACGACCCGGTGGGGATCGCCCTGCTCCTGGCGCTGCTGGCGACGGGCGGCGCGTTGGACGCGCAGGCGCTGGGATCGGTCGCGGCGACGTTCGCGCTCCAAATGGCCGTCGGCGTCGTCGTCGGAATCGGCGGCGGGCTGCTGCTGCTCACGGCGATGCGCCGGATCGCCCTATCCGGCGCGGACCGCTACCCGCTGCGCACACTCGCGGGCGCGTTGACGATCTACGGGCTCGCGACGGTCGCGCACGGCTCGGGCTTCCTGGCCGTCTTCGTCGCCGGGATCTTGCTGGGCGACGAGTCCGCCCCGTTCAAGCGGGAGATCGAGGGCTTCCACTCGACGCTTGCCGGGCTGGCGGAGATGGTCGCGTTCGTCGTGCTGGGGCTGACCGTGTCGTTGCGCGGGACGGTCAGCAGCGGCGCGTGGCTCATCGGTCTGGTGCTGGCGGTGCTGCTGGCGTTCGTGGTGCGCCCGCTACTGGTCGGACCGCTGTTGATGGCGGGGCGGCTGACCATGGGCGAGCGGGTGTTCGTGCTGTGGGCCGGGCTCAAGGGCGCTGTGCCGATCCTGCTCGGCACGTTCGTCCTCGCGGGCGGCACCGAGGGGGCGCAGCTGGCCTATCAGGTGATCTTCGTGGTCGTGCTGTTCTCCGTCGTGGTCCAGGGCGGCCTGTTGCCTGCGGTCGCGGCCCGGTGCCGGGTACGGATGCGGGACATCGAGGCCCGGCCGTGGGCGATCGGGATGCGGCTTCGTGACGAACCGGAAACTGCCCATCGGGTCGTGGTTGCCGCGGGCTCGCCGCCCGATGGACAGCAGGTACGGGAGCTGCACCGCGAGCAGGGCGTCTGGGTGGGCATCGTGGTGCGCGACGGCCGGGTGCTGCCGGTACGGCCCGACACGGTCCTGCAGGCGGGCGACGAGCTGTTGTTGATCACGGATCCGGCCGGCGCGCCGGACGACGGTGGGGACTTTCAGCCCAAGGACGGGTCGTCGATGCCGTAGATCCCGGGAGCCCCACGACTCGGCAGCGATACGGCGGCCTGCCGCTTCTCCAGCGCCTGTCCGAGGGTGGCGCGTCCGGAATGGACGAGAGCAAGGTCGGCGCGCTCGGCGATCTCGCGTTCGGCGGCGGACACCAGCAAGTCCGCCTGCTCGATGATGGCCGCCCAGTGCTCGGGCGTCGGGCCGCTCGTCTCCAGTGTCGTGGTGAGCAGCCGCAGCAGCGCCGCGATGACGGTCGGCTCGGCTGCGCCGTAGCGCCGGATCAGCCCCACGCCCAGCGCCAGGTGTTCGGGAAACGAGCGGGTGGGAATCGTGACCAGGCACCCCTGTGCACGCCCGGCGATAGCGCCGAGCGGCCTGGTCGCGAGCGCTGCGTACAGCACGGTGAGATGCTCGATGGCCTGGATCGCGGTGTACGGGTCGTTGATCGCGGGTGAAAGGGCCTTGCACGCCGCGTCACACAGCTGCCGCATGCCCAGCCCGGGATCCTGTTCGAGGGTGCGCTCGAAGCCGACCCGCACCGCACCAGTCACCGCGGCGTCGATGCGTCGCGCCGCGTGGTCGCCGAGCCCCGGTCGTTCTTCCTCGACCGGCCACACCCACGCGAGAATGCAGCCCGCCACCAGGTGCTCGCCGACCCTGGGGCGCAGCCGGATGTGCACCCGGTGCGCCGCAGCCGTCTTCACCAACGCGGCAACGTGGGCGACCTGGATGTAGCCGGACGCTTTCGCCGGAACGACGTGCGCGTCGGGCGGCGGCGTCGGCATCGGCTCCCCGCGCGCGGGCAGCTCGCTGATCACCTCCAAGGTGCTCTCTTCCACCACCCGCAGGACCTTGTCGACCTGGATCGAGTGGGCGAGATGGTCGGCGAAGAACACCAGCAGCCCGAGGCTGACGAACAGCAGCGCGACGGCGACGGTGACGGCGAAGCGTGGGAAGTCGGTGACCCGTTCCCCACCGGACACCCCGACCTCGAACAGTCCGGCCGCGCTGTAGGCGAAGGTCCCGACGAAGACGCTGAGCACGATCTGGTTCGGCCGGTCACGGAGGAAGTTGCGCAGCAGGCGGGGCGAGAACTGGGTCGACGACAGCTGCAACGCGACGACCGCCAGACCCAGCAGCAGCGCGATGACGGTGACCATCGTGCTGGAGATGCCGATCAGCAGGTTGCGCGCGTCGTCCGCTGTTCCCTGAAAGGCCAGCAGCGAGTCGGGGCTGATGGCGATCCGGGACAGCACGGCACCGATTGCGACGGACACCGCGACGGCCGCGACCGGCAGCAGCCACAACGATCCTCGGCTGTACTCCCGCCAGGCATCCCGTCGGATCATCATCGACTCCTCACGTCGACGCGGCGCACCCGGCGGCGCCGCACCCGTGACAATGGTCATCCCGGAGAGGATCGATCGCGATGGCCGGATCGGGGTGACGCACTCCCGCTACATGCCGAACCGGGCGCGTCGTACGGCTTCGACGGCCGCGGCGGGCCCGTCCACCTCGACCTGCGCGGCCTCCTGCCGCCCGAAGAGGTAGAGCAATAGCTCGCCCGGAGGTCCGGCGATGCGGGCGGTGGGTTTCCCCCGCCGCGCCCGAACCGTCTTGGCCGTACCCGCCCACTCCAGCGCGAGACCGGCACCACGCAGCCGCCGGGCGAGGAACCAGGGCGCCCGACGGACGTTGCCCCAGAGCGCCTCGTCCATCGCGTGCTCGTTCGTTCGAGGACCACAGCCGTTGGCCCTGCGTACGTCCTCATGGTGGACGAAGAACTCGTTGAGGTTCGGGAATCGGCGCACCCATCCGATGCGGAAGAAACCCGGTGGCGGTCCTGATCGGATCGTCGCAACCAGCCCGGAGAACTCCTCCAGCGCAAGCGCTCTTCGTCGCCGTTCGGCAAAGCGGGTCCAGCGACCGGGTAGGACGAGCCCCGGTGCGGCGAGAAGGTCGTGCTCGCGGAGGACGAGGTGCGCGGCAAGATCGCGGGTCGTCCACGGCTCGAGGAGGGTCGGTGCCTCCGGTCCGAGCTCCTCGAACAGGTCGCAGAGCCGTGCCCGCTCAACGGCGTCGAGGAGCACAGCGGTCACAGCGCCGCAGCGTAGCCAGGCTGGTGGCGTGGCGACATCGCCCCGCCATCGATCTGCGGCTACGAGGTGCCTGCCTCGATGTGGTGCGCGATCCGGGCGGCGAACCGGTCGGCGAACACGATCGTGTAGTGGTTCGCGTCGGCCACCGTCTCGATCGGGATGTCGGGGCGTCGGCGGGCGGCCTCCGCGACGACCTCGTCGCCGATGAGGCCGGGCACCCGCCCGAACATGCCACGAGGTGCGCGCAGAACCACGGTCGGCGTCCGGAGTGCGTCCCAGGCCGCGCGGAAATCCCCGGCCAGCGTCAGTACGTCGCGCCCGTCCTGGCGCACGGCGTCGCCGACGACCCTCGAGCGCAGTTGTCCCGGCGGCCCGGTGAGGTCATAGCGCGCGTAGTCGGCGATGTCGTCGTTCCAGTCCGCGGTCAGCGCGGGATGAGCGCGGAAGAAGTCGAGATACGCCTCCTCGGACGCGAAGGTCTTGCTCAGCCTCTCGATCGCCGGTCCGAGCGTGGCCGTGAGCACCTCCTCGACGTTGACGCCCTCGGGCGGCAGCGGAAAAGGCAGACCGCCGTCGACGAGCACCAGCCGACGGAACAGCCCCGGCTCGGCCGCCGCCGCCAGCAGCGCGATGAACGCGCCCATGCTGTGCCCGACCAGCACCGCCCCGGTCTGCGCCTGCCGGGAGCGCACGAGGGCACAGACGTCCTCGACGTGACGGCGCAGCCCGTAGGGTCCGGGCAGGCCTGCCGCCGCTCCTCGGCCTCTCAGATCGGGCGCCACGAGGGTCCACTTCGACGACAGATGCCGGGCCACCGCAGGCCATTCCATCGCCGAAGCGGTGATGCCGTGAACGGCGACGACGGGCGTCGGGCCGTCGCCGAAGGTCAGTGCAGGCAGAGTGTCGCCTGCCTGCGGGGTCGGGCCGTTCGGTGAGGTCATGGTCGGCAGGGTGACACGGCCGGGCTCCGGCGGGCCACCCGCCGGTCCCGCTGTGATGGTCGCTCGGCGGCCGCGACGATCACGCGCGAAAGCTCATCGGGCGGTGATCATCGGCGGGCCTCGAGGGTCAGGCCGTCGCTGCGCTGGAAGGTGCCGGTGGGGCCGTCGGGTGGCAGCGTGGCCAGCCGCACGATGATGTCGGCGCCCTCGGCGACGCTTTGCGGGCCCTGGAAGTCATTGAGATCGGTGGCGCTCCAGCCGGGGTCGGCGGCGTTGACGAGGATGTCGGGCAGTGCGTGGGCGTACTGCAGCGTCAGCATCGTGAGGGCCGCCTTGCTGGTGGAGTAGATGGGCGGGGCGGTCTGCTGGTTCCAGCCGATCTGGTCCTGCCTGGCGATCGATCCGGTTCCGCTGGACACGTTGACCCGCCTCGACCTGCCCGGCTGCGGACGCGACGCTCGCTTCGTCGGTGACGTCGATCCGGACGAACGTGGTGCCGAGCTCGGCGGCGGCGCGCCGACCGCGGTCGGGGTCACGTGCGCCCACGAGCACGGTATGACCTGCTTCGAGCAGGACGCGAGCGGCCTCGTAACCCAGGCCCTTGTTGGCGCCGGTGATCAGCGTGACGGTGCTCGTCGGCGAGTGTGCGGCGGTCATTCTGGGACACTAGTGTCCCGCGCCGGAAGTTCGCCACATATCTCGACGGCCCAGCCGCACGTCAGCGGCGTTGCTGGCCCGGCCGAGTACACCCGGTACGAGGCGCGGACCAGCGCCTTGCCGACGTACACCTGGATCCGCCGATATACGCAACGAACTTCCGGCGCAGGACACTAGGACTTCCGGTGAGCTCGACGTCAAGGCCGTGCCCGGGCGGGAGGAGCGGTTCGACCGAGAAGATTTCCGGTTGAGGCGTTTCGCGTGGTCGCGCGAAGGCATTCAATGTCGGTGGCGGCACCCGCGAACCGGCAGCGCAGCGCGGTCGGGCACAGGGTGCGGACGTCGGCGGCAAAGGAGGCGGTGGCGATGACAACCGGGAGTTTCGAGGGCAACACCACACACCGCGAAGGGGAGCCAGAGGTGGGCCGGGCGCTCGTCCCCTACCGAGCGCTGTGGGGGATCTTGCTGTTCGGCTGGATCGTGAGCTACGCCGACCGGACGCTGACCGGCCCGGTGGTGGCGTGGATGATCCAGAACAAGGCGGGCTTCATCGGTGACGCCGCGAACCCCGCCGCGCTCGGCGGTCTCGTCGGATCGATGTTCTTCCTGGGCTACATGCTGACCCAGTACCCGGGCGGCAGGCTCGGCGACCGGTTCGGGCATCGTGAGATGATCATCGTCTCGCTGCTGTGGGCCGCCGTGCTGACCGCGATATCCGGGCTGATGGCCGGGCTGGTCGCGTTCGTCGCCGCCCGCGTGCTCACGGGCCTCGGCGAGGGCGTGTTCTACTCGAACGACCGAACTCTGATCATGAACCACACCCCGGTCGCGAAGCGGACCCTCGGCCTCGGAGTCGTGATCTCCGGACTTTCCATCGGTCTGACGCTCGGCATCATCCTCACCCCGATCCTCATCGGGTGGGGCACGTCGATGGGCATGGGCGGCGACGCCTGGCGCGTGCCCTTCTTCGCCTTCGCCGTGTTCACCCTCATCGTCGTGGCGGCCGCGTTCGTCTTCTTCCGCGCCAAGCTCGGTGGAGCGATGCGTCTGCTGCCGCCGTTCCTGCGCCTCATCGCCTTCTCGGCGCCCACGTTCGTCGTGATCGTCGCGCTCTTCCTGCTGGCCGAGAGCCTGCGTTGGCCGGAATGGCTGACCGCGCTCGTCGCGGGCGTCATCGCCGCGGTCTACATCGCGATCATCGTGCGCGGCGTGCAGCGCTCCGGCCGCGGAGCGATCCTGCTCAACCGCAACATCTGGCTGGTCTACGTCGCCTACATCGCGATCTTGTGGAACCTGTGGTTCTTCAGCTTCTGGTCGGTGCAGATCGTCAAGGAGGTGGCGCAGAGCAGTCTGCTGGCCGCCGCGCTCACCGCGGCGTTCAACGCGGGCGCAGGCATCCTCGGCTTTCCCGCGGGTGGCTGGCTGGCGGACTGGGCGGTCCGCACCGGGCGGAGCCGCAAGACGCTCGCGCTGGGCTGCACGGCCGTGTACTCGGTGTTGGTCCTGATCTTCGGGTGGAGCATCCAAGGCGGCGGCAGGCCATCGCTGGGCCTGCTCGGGCTGCTGTTGTTCACCAGTGGGCTGTTCTTCAACGCGCTGCAGCCGATCGTCCAGGGCATGACGGGCGACATGGTTCCGGCGCAGGAGCGCGGCTCCGCGTTCGGGATGCTGAACCTGATCTCCGAGATCGGCGCCGTGGCGAGCCCGGTGGTGAGCGGGATCCTGCATGACGCCACCGGCAGTTGGAGCTCCGGCGTCTACGTCGCCGCCGGGATCATGATCATCTCTTTCTTCTTGTATCTCATGGTCCACGAGGCGCCGATGCATCACGAGGACCCCGTGGCGGCCTGATCCCGCCTCCCACCGCAAACGACGAAGGCGGCGCGGGCGCCGCCCGAGGAGGATCGTCATGTCACAGTCCGGTCAGGCGACGGGGCACGCCGCGTTCCGTCACTACCCGTCGAACGCCTGGTACGCCGCCGCGTGGGACCACGAGGTGGGCCGCAACCTGCTGGCCAAGACGATCGCGGGCCGCCCGATCGTGTTCTACCGGACCACCTCGGGCCGTCCGGTGGCGCTGGCCGACGCGTGCTGGCATCGGCTGGCGCCGCTGTCGATGGGCAAGCTGCGCGGTGTTGAGGAGATCCAGTGCGGCTACCACGGCATCTGTTACGACGCCGACGGCCGTGCCACCTTCATGCCCGCCCAGGAGACGATCAACCCGAGCGCGACCGTGCACTCCTTCCCGGTCGTCGAGCGGCACCGCTACGTCTGGGTGTGGCCGGGGGACCCCGCGCTGGCCGACCCCGACCTCGTGCCCGACCTGTTCTGGAACGACCACCCCGACTGGGCAGGCGACGGGAAGACGATCCACGTCAACTGCAGCTACCAGCTCATCGTCGACAACCTGATGGACCTCACCCACGAGCAGTTCGTGCACGGGTCGAGCATCGGCCACGACGCCTTGTCGGAGTCCGAGTTCGAGGTCACCCACGACGACCGGACGGTGACCGTCACGAAGTGGATGTCGGGCATCGACGCGCCGCCGTTCTGGAAGCGCAACCTGCAGGACCGGTTCCCCGATTACGACGGCCCCGTCGACCGGTGGCAGATCATCCGCTACATCGCTCCGTCGACCGTGGCCATCGACGTGGGCGTGGCGAAGGCGGGCACCGGAGCCCCGGAGGGCGACCGGAGCCAGGGCGTGACCGGCACCGTGATCAACACCATGACGCCCGAGACCGACAACACCTGCTTCTACCTGTGGGCCTTCGCCCGCGACTGGTGCCTGGACAAGCAGGTGATCACCACGCGGCTGCGGGAGGGCGTGTCGGGCGTCTTCTTCGAAGACGAGGTGATGCTGGAGGCGCAGCAGCGCGGGATCGAGGCCAACCCCGGCTACGACTTCTACAACCTCAACATCGACGCGGGCAGCATGTGGACCCGGCGCATCGTGTCCCGCATGATCGCCGCGGAGTCGGGTGGCGAGGGCGGCACGGCCGCCGACGCGGCGGCCCGGCTCAGCGCGGTGACCGCCGCGGAGAACGCCCGAAGCGGCGACGGGTCCGAGACGGGCCAGGGCGCCGAGGTGGCGAGCGGGGTCGCGCGGCATCGTGAGCAACCCGCCGCGGGCCTCATGGGTCGCGGGCTCTGACGCGAGGGCGTTGACGATGGGAGCGACGAGCCACAAACGGTGGGGCAAGGCCAGGGTGGTCGACGTCTGCGAGGTCGCCCAGCACGTCCGGCAGGTCGTGCTCGCGCCCGAGCATCTGGAGGCACCCGCTCCGCCGGGAAGCCATATCGACATCGGCGTGTACATCCACGGGCGGGCCGACGTGCGCTCGTACTCCGTGGTGGGGTCCGGTGCCTACGGATCGGAGATCATCCTCGGCGTCCAGTTGGCTCGCCAGAGCCGGGGCGGATCGGCGTTCATGCACGCGCTGCGCCGCGGGCAGGAGGTGTCGATCACGCAGCCCTTGCAGAACTTCCCCCTCAGCTACGGCAGGCCCGGCTACGTGTTGGCCGCCGGTGGAATCGGCATCACGGCGCTGGTCGGGATGGCCAGGGCGCTCAAGGCCCGCGGCGCGAACTACCGGTTCGTCTACGGCGCGCGCTCCCGCACTCTGATGGCGTTCCTCGACGAGCTGGTCGCCGTGCACGACGACCGGATGGACCTGCGCATCGACGACGAGGGCTCGGGCATGGACATCGACGAGCTGGTGGCGAGTGTGCCCGCGGGCGGCGAGCTGTACGTCTGCGGACCCACGCCGATGCTGGATGCGATCAAGGCGGCGTGGGCGGCCGTAGGGCGCAAACCGGCGGAGCTGCGATTCGAGACCTTCGGCAGCAGCGGCCGGTTCGCCCCGGAGCCGTTCACGGTGCGGATCCCGCGACTCGGCCTGGAGACGATGGTGCCGCACGACGCGTCGATGCTGGAGGCGCTCGAGGCCGACGGCGCCGACATGATGTTCGACTGCCGCCGTGGCGAATGCGGGCTGTGCCAGGTCAAGGTGCTCGACGTGCAGGGCGTCATCGACCACCGCGACGTCTTCCTCAGCGACGACCAACACAAGGCGGGTGACCGGTTGCAGTGCTGCGTGTCACGCGTCGTCAGCCCCCGCACCGGCGGGCTGGCCGACGCCGACGGCCAACCCGCCGTCCTGACCATCGACGTGCCCTGACCCCCTCCGGGATGTCCTGGGTCAGTCCTTGATCGAGTCCCGGCCGCGCTGTACGAGCAGCGGGTCCGCGGCGTAGACCACGGATGGGTCCTTGTCCGCGTACTCGAACTGGTTGAGGAAGAACCGCATCGCGTTGATGCGAGCGCGCTTCTTGTCGTTGCTCTTGATCGAGGTCCAGGGCGCGTGGTCGGTGTCCGTGTGCTCGATCATCGCTTCTTTGGCGGTGGTGTAGGCGTCCCAGCGGTCCAGAGACTCGATGTCCATGGGCGAGAGCTTCCACCGACGCACCGGGTCGATCTGTCGGATGGCGAACCGGGTGCGCTGCTCGGCGTGGGTGACCGAGAACCACAGCTTGGTGACCGAGAAGCCGCTTTCCACCAACATGGCTTCGAAGGCCGGGGCCTGGCGCAGAAAGATCTCGTAGTCGCGGTCGGTGCAGAAGCCCATCACCCGCTCGACCCCTGTGCGGTTGTACCAGGACCGGTCGAAGAGCACGATCTCGCCGGCGGTCGGCAACTGGGCGATGTAGCGGTGGAAGTACCACTGGCCACGCTCGGTCTCCGTGGGCTTGGTCAGCGCGACAACGCGGGCGGCGCGCGGGTTGAGGTGCTCCATGAACCGCTTGATCGTGCCCCCTTTGCCCGCGGCGTCGCGGCCCTCGAACAAGATCACGTGCTTTGTGCCTGCGTCCTGGGCCCAGTACTGGAACTTCAGCAGCTCGATCTGCAGCTGGTACTTCTCCTCCTCGTAGACGTCGCGGTCGAGCCGTTCGTCGTAGGGGTAGTCCTCGCGCCAGGTCTCGACCGGGTCGCCCCCGGGGTCGATCAGGTCGGGGTCGGAAAGATGCTCGTCGTGCCGAACGCTGTAGCCGTTGCGCAGCAGATGTTCCAGGTACTCCCGAAAGTTCTCCCGTATCACCGCCCAAGTATCGGTCCACGACGCGGCTTTGGGCGCACCCACCTTCGGAAGAAGAAGGCACCGATGAGCGCGCCGATGACGATGCCGGTCTCCCGCCGCGCCGCGAACGCGGCGGTGGCGCCGCTGGTCTGCGCCACCAGCACCAGCCCGTAGGCCGCGATCGAGACGAGGCCGCCGCCGAAGCCTGCGAGCAGGACCGGGCGCATCTGGCCGACCAGGCGCCGCCCACGGCGCATGAGCGCGATCGCGGGGAGCACCGGGCCCTGCGGCAGGAACATCCAGGCCGCGTAGACCGGCACCGGGGTGGTGCTGACGGCCGCGGCGTCGATGACGGTGTATCCGGCGATGGCGACGCCGGTGGCCAAGGCGGCGCCCAGAGCGGGCAGCGCTGCGGGCGACAGACGGGTGCCGCTGAGCAGTCCCAGCGAGATCACACCAGACCTCGACCACCCTGATTGTGGGGCTGGAAGGCGGGCAGCAGGCGGAACCCAAGGCGCAACCACGTGCTACGAGCACCGTTCGCCTGCCGTCAGCACCTGCGGTGCAGATCGGGCGCGGGAGCCTGCGACGCGCGGATGCGGCGGGGCGGGCACCTCGCCGTGGCAGTCTCGGGAGATGTCGCCGGTCTCGTGGATGCACGCGTTCGTTGATGTGCCGGTCGAACGCGTGGACGAAGCGCGCTCGTTCTGGTCTTCCGTGCTCGGCTGGCCACCCGGAGAAGCGTGGCCGGGGCACCCGGAGTTCGTCTCGCTGATGCCGCCCGACCGCGCCCCGTACGCGCACGTGCAGCGCATCGATGGGCCGCCGCGGGTGCACCTCGATGTCGTCGGCGAGATCGAACGCGACACCGCGCGGCTGGAGAAGCTCGGGGCGACGCCGGTCTACCGCGGCGCGGCCTGGCAGGCGCTGACCTCACCCGCCGGGTTGCCGTTCTGCGTGTGTGCGGAGTCGTGGCCGCACGAGCGACCGCAACCGGTCGCGTGGCCGGGCGGGTACCGCAGCAGGCTGGTGCAGCTCACCATCGACGTGCCGGGCGAGCTGTATGCCGGAGAGCTCGACTTCTGGCGGGCGGCCACCGGCTGGGCCGACGAGGCGGTCGACGCTCCCGAGTTCCACCGGCTGGTGCACCGTGCGGAGAGCCCGCTCCAGCTGCTGGTGCAACGGCTCGGGCCGGACGACCCGGCCCGGCGGGCCCGCGCGCACCTCGACCTCGGCACCGACGACATGGACGCCGAGATCGCTCGCGTCCGGTCGCTCGGTGCCCGGGTCCTCTGGGCCCGGGACGGCTTCGTCGCGCTCCGGGACCCGCTCGGCCTGCCGTTCTGCGTCACCGGCAATGACCCGGCCCGCTGAGACACGGATCCACGGCCGCCGAGGGCTCAGTGGCCGGGCACGCAGACGGACACGGCGTGCGGGACCACCCGCACGGTCAGGCGATCGGTCATCCGGCGGCTACCGCCGTCGAGTTCGTAGGTCCGTGGCGTCCCGAGCTTGACCGTGATCTTGCGGGCACGGGTGATGCGTACGAACGGGGAATCCGCGGTCCGGCCCACGACTATTCGGCCGAGCGTACGGGCCCACTGGAGCGGACCCTGGGCGTTGGCGACGCCCACCTCCAGCCATCCGTCATCGGGGCGGGCGTCGTCGAATGCGGGAATGCCACCGGTGATCCGTCCGACATTGCCCAGCAGCACGCAGCTCGCCCTCCCGTCGAACCAGGTGCGACCGTCGATGGTGATCTTTACCGGACTGGCCGACCGGCGGACGTGGCGCAGTCCGGCCCAGACGTAGGCCAGCCTGCCGAGCCGGTTTTTCATCCGGCGATCGACGTCATCGATCAGCTCCGCGTCGAACCCGACTCCGGCCATGACCGCGAAGTGCTCGCCGTTGATCCGCCCCAGGTCCAGCGCTCGGCGTCGACCCGTCAAGGCGATGCGGAGCGCCTCGGCGAGGTCTTCGGGGATGTCGAGGTTGTGGGCGAGCAGGTTGGCGGTGCCCGCCGGGATGATGCCGAGGGCGACGTCGGAACCGGCGAGCGTGTCGAGGCAGCGCTGGACCATGCCGTCGCCGCCCCACGCGATGATCAGGTCTGCGCCTTCCCGGACGGCCTGACGGACCCGCTTGGGAGCCTTCTTGCTCTTGCCCACCTCGTACCACAGCACGTCATCGACGTGCTGATCGGCCAGACGCGAACGCAGTTCGTCGAGCCCGCCGCGCAGCGACTTCTTGCGGTGGGCGACGACGGCGACCGTCCCGATTTCGTGCGCAGACGCGTCGATAAGGGGACCGCTGGTCTCGCCGGGCGCGGCTGTGGTGGCCATGCCTCGGGACTACCCGGTGCGGCCGCCGGATCAACGGAACAACGGGACGTCGTGATCCCGGCGAGACGGGCCCACCAGGACGAGCGTCGAGCGCGGCGGCACGCGCAACTTGCTGCCGGGCAGCGGATACCGGCGACGGGTGTGCGCGAGGAGTGGGTCGTTGGTATCGACGACGGTCTGCCAGGCCCGGCCGTAGGCCCGGTCGGGAAGCGTGAACGTTCTCTGGCGGTGCCCGGCGTTGAACAGCAGCAGGAAGGAGTCGTCGATGATCCGTTCGCCGAGCTCGTCGCGGTCGGGGATGCCGTCGCCGTTGAGATAGATCATCACGCTCGGGCTGCCGGTGTGCCAGTCCGCGTCGGACATGTCGCGGCCGTCGGGGTGCAGCCATGCGATGTCGTCCTTGCTCGAGCCCAGGATGGGGCGGCCCTGGAAGAACCGTTGCCTGCGGAAGATCGGGTGTGCGGCGCGCAGGGCGGTGAGCCGGGCGGTGAACACCGTGAGGACGTCGTTGTCGCGGGCGCGATCCCAGTCGACCCAGGACAGCTCGTTGTCCTGGCAGTAGACGTTGTTGTTGCCCTGCTGGGTGCGGCCGAGCTCGTCGCCGTGCGCGATCATCGGCACGCCCTGGGACAGCAGCAGCGTGGTGAGGATGTTGCGCTTCTGCCGTTCCCGCAGCGCTTCGATCTCGGGGTTTTCGGTCGGCCCCTCGGCACCGTGGTTCCAGGACCGGTTGTGGCTTTCGCCGTCGTTGTTGTTCTCGCCGTTGGCCTCGTTGTGCTTCTCGTTGTAGGAGACCAGGTCCTCGAGGGTGAAGCCGTCGTGCGCGGTGACGAAGTTGATCGAGGCGATGGGCCGGCGGTTGTCGGCCTCGTACAGGTCGGACGAGCCGGTGAAGCGGGCGGCGAACTCGCCGAGGCTGCCGGGCTCGCCCCGCCAGAAGTCGCGCACCGTGTCGCGGTACTTGCCGTTCCACTCGGTCCACAGCGGCGGGAACCCGCCGACCTGGTAGCCGCCCTCGCCGACGTCCCACGGCTCGGCGATGAGCTTGACCTGGCTGACGACCGGGTCCTGGTTGACCAGGTCGAAGAACGCGGCGAGGCGGTCCACCTCGTGGAACTCCCTGGCCAGGCTCGAGGCGAGATCGAACCGGAACCCGTCGACGTGCATCTCCGTGACCCAGTACCGCAGCGAGTCCATGATCAGCCGTAGCGACTCGTGATGGCGGACGTTGAGGCTGTTGCCGGTGCCGGTCGTGTCGTAGTAGTAGCGCTTGTCGTCGTCGACGAGCCGGTAGTAGGCGCGGTTGTCCACGCCGCGGAACGACAGGGTCGGGCCCAGGTGGTTGCCCTCGGCGGTGTGGTTGTAGACGACGTCGAGGATGACCTCGATCCCGGCCCGGTGCAGGGTGCGGACCATCGTCTTGAACTCCAGCACCTGCTCGCCACGGGTGCCGAAGCCTGCGTAGTTGTTGTGCGGGGCGAAGAAGCCGATCGTGTTGTAGCCCCAGTAGTTCGACAGGCCCTTCTCGCTTCAACGTCGAGTCGTGCACGAACTGGTGCACCGGCATCAGCTCGACGGCCGTGATCCCCATCCGGTGGAAGTGTTCGATCATCCGCGGGTGCGCCAAGCCCATATACGTGCCGCGGACGTTGGCGGGGATTCCGGGATGTCGCACGGTGAGGCCCTTGACGTGCGCCTCGTAGATCACCGACTCGTTGTAGGGCACCCGTAGCGGCCGGTCGGCCTTCCAGTCGAAGAACGCGTTGATCACCACGGACTTCATCGTGAACGGCGCCGAGTCGGTGTCGTTGAACGAGTCCGGCTCGCCGAACCGGTAGGAGAACAGCGCCTCGTCCCACCGGATGTGCCCGTCGATCGCCTTCGCGTACGGATCGAGCAGGAGCTTGGCCGGGTTGCACCGCAGACCGGCCGACGGCTCGAATGGGCCGTGCACCCGGTAGCCGTACCGCTGACCCGGACCGACCCTCGGCACGAAGCCGTGCCAGACCAACCCGTGGCGTTCGGGCAGGTCGACGCGGGTCTCGGTGCCGTCGTCGGCGAAGAGGCAGAGCTCGATGCGGTCGGCGATCTCCGAGAAGATCGCGAAGTTGGTGCCACCGCCGTCGAACTTCGACCCCAGGGGATAGGGCGAACCAGGCCAGATGTGCAAGCGATCTCCTCGGTGTCGGGGCTGCAGCCCACAGTCTTACCCTGCGGACGACCCACCACACGTGATGTTGCCTTCGACCCGTCCGGTGGGTAGTCCGAAGTCATGAGCCAGGTTCCCAACATCAAACTCAACAACGGCGTCGAGATCCCGCAATTCGGGTTCGGCGTGTTCCAGGTCCCGGCGGAGCAGACCGCACAGACCGTGCGCGCCGCGTTCGACGCCGGGTATCGCCACATCGACACCGCGCAGGCGTACGGCAACGAGGAGGGCGTGGGCCAGGCGCTCGCCGAGTCGGGCCTCCCGCGCGACGAGGTCTTCATCACCACCAAGCTGGCGAACGACCGGCACGGCGAGGCGGAGGCAGGCCGGGCGCTCGAGGAGAGCCTGCGGCGGCTCGGCACCGACCACGTCGACCTGTACCTGATCCACTGGCCGCAGCCTGCCGAGAACCGCTACGTGGAGACCTGGCGGGGTTTCGAGAAGGTGCTGGCCGAGGGCCGTGCCCGGGCCATCGGCGTCTCGAACTTCACGATCGCGCACCTGCGGCGGCTGGCCGAGGAAACGGGCACCGTGCCCGCCGTCAACCAGGTGGAGCTGCACCCGCGGCTGCCGCAGGCCGAGCTGCGCGAGTACCACCGCGGCAACGGCATCGCGACCGAGGCGTGGGGTCCGATCGCGCAAGGCGGCGAGCTCCTGCAGGACCCGACCGTCGCCGACCTGGCGCACAAACACGGCCGCACGCCTGCGCAGGTCGTGCTGCGGTGGCACGTCCAGCTCGACAACATCGTGTTCCCGAAGTCGATGCGGCCCGAGCGGATGCGGGAGAACATCGACGTGTTCGGCTTCGAGCTCTCCGACGACGACATGGCCGCGATGGACGCGTTGGGCATCGGCGAACGGATCGGGCCGGATCCCGATCACATGGGCTGACCGCCACCGGAGGCATGGTGTCTGCGTGGATCTGCGTCAGGTGCGCGATGCAGTACCCCGACACGGTGTCGCCGCCACCGGCCTGCCCGATCTGCCAGGACGAGCGGGAGGCGGTCGCAGAGGGCGGCCAGCGGTGGACGACCCCCGCCGCGCTGGGTGCCGACCACACCACACAGCTGCGGGAGGAGGAGCCCGGGCTGCTCGGAGTGGGCATCACGCCGCAGTTCGCGATCGGCCAGCGGGCGCTGCTGGTGCGCACCCCGCACGGCAACGTGTTGTGGGACTGCGTCCCGCTGGTCGACGAGGCCGCGCGGCGGGTGATCGAAGGTCTGGGCGGGGTCAGTGCGATCTGCCCGTCGCACCCGCATTTCTACGCGGCTCTCGTTGATGTGGCGGACGCGTTCGATGCTCGCGTGTTCCTGCCGCGGGTCGACGCGCGGTGGGTGCAACGACGCTCGTCGCGGATCACGCTGTACGAGGAGGAGGTGGAGCCGGTGCCCGGTGTCACGGTTACGCGGGTCGGCGGCCACTTCGACGGTGCGGCGGTGCTGCATTGGGCGGCCGGGTCCGGCGGGGGCGGGGTGTTGCTCACCGGCGACACGATCATGGTTGTGGAGGACCGCGGCTGGGTGAGCTTCCTGTGGAGCTACCCCAATCTGGTGCCGCTCGACGCGGACACCGTCGAGCAGATCGCCCGGCGGGTGGGGCGGTTCCGCTTCGACCGACTGTACGGCGGCTGGTGGGGTCACGTCGTAGGGGACGGGGCGGCCGATGTGGTGCAGCGATCAGCGCGTCGGTACGTCGCACGCGTTCATCATCGCCAGTGAGTGCGCCGGGGCGTCGGGGGAGATCGCGCCGTCGATTCCGCGGGCGGTGTGCTAGCTAGCGCGACCCACCAGTTCGGGGATGAGCGCGAATACGGGCCGTAGGGCGCGTACATGCACCCGCCCGCGACGACGAGCAGGACGAACGACGGCCAGAACCGTCCGGAGCCGAGCAGAAATGAGCCGTAGCCTGCTGCGCAACGCATGCCGATAGCCACCCATGTCGGGCAGGTGTTCCTGCTCGTCGCGCAGCGCGGCGTCAGCGCGTTGCGCTCCGGCGCGGGCAGCCAGTCGGCCTGTTCGGGACGGTCCGCCGTGAGGGCGGCCGAAGACGAACGCCCAGAGGATCGCGGGCAGGATCGCCGCCTCGACCACCCCGAGCAGGAGTCGGTCCACCATCAGCGCGGGCACCCACGGCAGCGCCCCCTGCAGAGAGGCGAAGATCCCCCAGCCGATCAGGCACCAGAGATCAGCCGCTTGACGCTGCCCCGCTCGGCGTAGTGCGCGGCGGGGATGTGGAAGCGGAGGTAGCCGAGTAAGAACAGGGCGCCGAGCAGGGCCGAGACGCCTGCGGTGATGTGCAGGTCGCGCTCCAGGCCGCCTGCCGCGCCGATGGAGTAGTTGGACCGGTCGAGGTACGCGAGGCTGTAGGTGATGAACACGACGGGCAGCAGCCTGCGCCAGCGCACGCTCTCCGTGGCCGCCGGGCGGACGGGGTGGCCATCGGACGCTCCTCGCACGCGTTGTGAATGGGTACCCACCCGGGGATGAGGCCACCCGTGGCGGACCGCGGGCCTCAGGCGACGTTCGTGCGGAGGGACTTGCGCCGCCCGTGCGCGCCGACCGAGCGGTCCTTGAGGTCGATGCCCTTCGTCTCCGGCAAGGTGAGGACGACCAGGCCGGACAGCAGGCCGAGGACGACGCCGTACCAGACGAACGTGCTCGTCATGTGCTGACTGGCGAGGTAGGTCTGCAGGTAGGGCGCGGTGCCACCGAAGAGCGCGACCGCGATGGAGTAGGGCACGGCCAGCCCCGTCGCCCGGATTCGCGTCGGGAAGATCTCGGCGTACAGCGCAGGCCCGATCGAGGAGAAGGCGCCGAGGAAGATGAGCGCGATCGACATCGCGAAGAACAGCGACCACGGTGACGTGTCGAGCATCGCGTTGAGCGGGAAATTCAGGACGGCCAGTCCGACGACGGCCGTGATCAGAACGGGCTTACGCCCGATCCGATCGGACACGATTCCCCAGATGGGGAGCACGATCAGGAAGACCACCTGTGCCGCGACGCCCGCCCAGAGCGCCCCGGCCGCGGGCACGTGCAGCACGTTGATCACGTAGGCGGGAGCCGAGATGGCCCACGCGTAGTAGAGGACGGTGGCGCCCATCGTCAGGCCGATGACCTGCAACAGCAACCGGGGGTGCTCCTTGATCGTCTGCCAGATGCCGCCCTTCGCCTGCGGCGCGTGGGCGTAGTCGGCGGCCGTCGGGTCGTCGCGGACGATCTCGTCGACGAACACCTCGGTCTCCGACATCCGCAACCGCATGTAGAGCGCGTACAGGCCGAAGACGCCCCCGAGCACGAACGGGATGCGCCAACCGAAGGAGGTCATCGCTTCTTTGGCCAGGACGCTGGACAGAATCGCCGCCACCAGTGTGCCCGCGAGCTGCCCGATCGTGCCCGAGAAGTAGATGAGGCTCGACCACAGGCCGCGCCGCTGCCTCGGCGCCGCCTCGGCGATATAGGTCTGTGCGGACGGCAGCTCGCCGCCGTGGGCGAGACCCTGCGCCAGCCGTGCGAGCACGAGGACGACCGACGCCCCCACGCCGATCGCCGCGTAATTGGGACTGATCCCGATGGCGAGGCTGCCGACCGCGGCCGTCGCCACCGTCAGCGTCATCGACAGCTTGCGCCCTTTCTTGTCCGCGACCCAGCCGAACAACCAACCGCCGAAGGGGCGGGCGAGGAACCCGACCGCGAAGACGACGAGCGTGTTCAGTACATCGGAGACGGTGTCGCCGCTGTGGAAGAACTGCGAGGCGAAGAACGGTGTGAACGTGGTGTAGACACCCCAGTCGAACCATTCCATCGCATTGCCGGAGCCGATTCCGAAGAACGTGCGGGCCCGGCTCTGCGTCGCGGAGGTCTGCAGGCGTGGCGTATCCGAACGCTGGGCGGCCGATTCACTCACGATGTCGCCTCCTCGGCAAAGGCCTCGATCGGCGGCCGCACGCGCGGCCCCGCCGTGGCCTGGGTACCCCCCTTCACCGCACCCCAACCGGTTCGGGCCGCCGGGCCAAGCTGTCGCCCATCCGGCGAGCTGGGCCGCGTCGCAGCCTCCTCGCGGAGGTGGCGGACCCACCCGCTGTCGGGATGAACGCCGGACGTGACGGCGCGTCGTGACGACCGCGGGCGCGGTCGTCCGGCACACTGTCGTCGCTCGCCTCTGCGTCAAGGAGACAGGCATGATCAAATTCTCACGTACAGCCAAGGGCGTCAAAGTAACGTTTGCGCTGCCCGCCGAAGAATGGGCGGCAGGCGCCAGCGTGGTCGGCGACTTCAACGAGTGGGTGCCTGGACGGCACGAAATGCGGCGACGTTCGAATGGCACACGATCGACTTCGGTCACGTTGGCGACCGGTTCCCGAATCCGGTTTCGGTACCTCGGGATGAACGGGCATTGGTTCAACGATCCGGATATCGTCGAACTTGACGGTCCGAACTCCGTCCTCGCCGTGTAGAAGGCTCGCGGCCACTCCCCGGTTCGCGCCGGGCGCGTGGACGGTGCGGTCGAGTGCTCACCGCGGCGCGGCCTGCTCCGCGAGGGCCTGCAGGCCCTCGCGGGTCGCTGCGGCGGTCGCGTCTGCGGCAGCCGAGTAGATGCGCAGGTCCGTGGCCTGCACGAGCACGTTGCAGCGGTGGTCGAGCAGCTCGGGCAGCCGTGCCGCGGGCACATTGCCCGCGAACGCGCAGGAGATGCCTGCTTCGTCGGCGGCGGCCAGGGTGGCGTCGATCGCGTCGAGCATCACCGGGGCGAAGGTCTGCAGCGGCTGCCCCAGCGCGAAGGACAGGTCGGACGGGCCGATCAGCAGCGCGTCGACGCCCGGAGTACCCGCGATGTCGGCGACCGCGCGCAGCCCGGAGGCGGTCTCGATCTGGGTGATGCAGGCGATGCGTTCGCGGGCGACCTGGTGGTAGTCGCCCTCGCGGCCGTAGGCGTTGGCCCGGCGCGGGCCGAAGCCGCGCACCCCGTGCGGCGGGTGAGTCACCGCGGCGGCGGCTTCCGCCGCCTCGTCGCCATCGTTGATCTTCGCCACCACGATGCCGTCCAGACCGGCGTCGAGCACCTGGGCCACCACCTCGCTGTGCGCGGACGGCACCCGGGCCACGACCCACGCCCCGGCGCCCTGCGCGGCGATCGCCAGCCGCATCGCGTCGGCGGCGGTCAGCGCGGCGTGCTCCAGATCGACGACGAGCAGGTCGAACGCGCCCGCCAACATCTCGGCCAGCGCAGGCTCCGCCACGGTGACGAACGTCCCGACGATGCGGTCACGACGAATCAACGCGGCCCGCAGCCCACCGGGCTCACGGCGAGGTCGGGACATCGAAACCTCCTCAGGTCGATCACAGTCTCGGGGCACCGAGCCCGTCGAGCACGGTGCAGCCTGCTGCCCGCGGCCGAACGGCGTGCGGGAAGCAGGTCCGGTCGCTGCCGTCAGGGATGTGTGGGGGCGTCGTCCGCACTCAGGTTCGGCGGTTGGTTGTCGAAGGCCTGGGGCGCGGACGGCGACGTCGTACGACCGAGGCGTTCGCGCAGCGTGAAGCCGCGCCGCGGCCGGTGGTGTTCGCGGGCGGCGGTGAGGCTGCGGCGCAGCGCGTCGCGCGGCCACCCACCGAGCGGGGCAGCGTGCACGTCGTGACCGGTGGCCGGATCGCCGCGTCGATCTCCACCCGCAGCCGGTCGATCGCGGCCAGCAGCGCACCATGTTGTTGCCAGGCGGCCGGATCGTCGTGCGGGTCGACATAGAGCGGGGCGCCGAGCTGCTCGGTGCGCCGTTCGACCTCGGTCAGGTGGTCGGCGACCGCGTGGCCCAGTGCCGGTGCGTCGGCGTGGTGTCCGGCCGCGATGGGGGAGACGGCGTGGACGGCCGCACCAATGGCGTCCAGAACGGCCGCGAGGGCAGCCACGACGGCGCGAGACTCCACCAGGTCAGGCCCACGACGTGGGCGAACACGGCGGCGACCGACACGCCCGCCGTGACGCTGAGGATGCGTTCCCAGCCATGGGCCACGGTCTCGTACATGGTCAGCTGGACGACCAGCAGCGCGGTCAGCGGGGCGAGGATCGGCTGGTCGCTGGTGTGCAGCGCGGTGGCGATGGCGAAGGACACGACCGCGGCCAGCACGGTCTTGCTCGTGCGCAGGCCGGGCGGGCGCCCGCGCGCAGCAGTCGGGCCCGGACGCTCCGGGCCACCTCCAGGAGATGGAGTCGAACGCTCACAACCTGTACGACGCCTGTCGAACTGCGGCCGTGCTCCGATGTGACTGAATGCATTCAGGAACCCGGTCGTCGGGTTCGGCCACGGTTGCGTCCGGCCGCCGTCAAACGCAGCCATCTGCCGATCGAGCGGACCACATCCGACAGGCGGCGCGACCAGGTCTGCCCGTCGGTCGCGCGTTCGGGCGGCCTCGGCAGGCGCGGGCCGTCGCCGGGCGGCCCGTCCTGCTGGGGCCCTCCGCGGGCCTTTCCGTGGGCCCATCCGAGGACTCGGGCGCGGGCCGGTCCGCGGGCGCGTCGCCGTGAGGCGCGGGGAGCGCGCGGGCCTGCGGCACATGAGGGTCGTCGATGTCCTCCAGGACGCGGTCCAGGAAGGCGGCCAACGCATCGGTGAACGCGGCGGGGTTGTCGAGATTGCTGGCGTGCCCCGCGTCCGGCACGACGACGTACTCGGCCATCGGGTCGCGGGCGGCCCAGGCGCGGGTGCCGGTCACGATGTCGCCGACGTGGTCCTGGGCGCCGTGCAGCAGCAGCGTCGGCACCGGAAGTCGGTAATCCGGGTCGGGGCGCAGCGCGTGGTCCAGGAGCGAGGTGAGGATCTGCAGAACCTCCTGCGGACTGCGCTCCGCGTTGGCGTCCAGCACGTAGCGGCGCACGTCCTCGTTGGCCGAGGTGACGGTGGCCGCACGCTGCAGGAAGCGGCCGCGGCTGGTCAACGCCATCGTCGAGAGCACGGCCACGGTCAGCGGCGCGGCCAGCGGGTGGCGGGGCGCGGTGTTGCAGGTGGCGTCGGCGACGACGAGCGCGTCGACTCGGCCGGGCCTGCGGTAGACGATCTCCTGGGCGATGTTGCCGCCGAGGCTCAGGCCGCCGATGGCAAGGGGAGTGTCGGTGGCGACGTCGTCGAGCAGGGCCTCGATGTCCGCGACGACGTCGCCGAACCGGAACTCGTCGGCCATTTCTGACTCGCCGTGGCCGCGCAGGTCGGGGACGACAACGCGGTAGCGCCCCGTCAAGGCGGCGGCCTGTGGCGCCCACGCGTGGTGGTCCAGGGTGGCGCCGTGCAGCAGGACGACGACGGGAGCCCGTTCGGGTCCGCTCGTCCAGTACGCGACCGTTGCGTCCGGACGGATCAGCTCGCGCCGTTCCGTTTCGGTGGACATCACATTCCTCCGTCGGGGCCGCATCGGGGGCGACCCTACCGAGGAGTTAACTATCCCGAGCACCGTCAGGGTGCCGAATCGGGCCGAGATGAGAGTCTGCTCACCGGCGTCGCGTTCGTCACTCGACGTCGCGCTCGTCTCCGTCTCCGCAGGTCAAAGGCCTAGGGGCGCTGGCAACGCCGGGAGGTCGACGATCGAGTCCAGGACCCGCCAGGCCCGTTGACCGTGGGGCGATCCGGCGACGGGGTGCCGACGACGGTGGAGCTCGGCTCAGCGGATGCCGATGGTCTGCCGTTCGGGCTCGACGACGGCGACCACGCGGTCCTCGTTCCGCGGGTAGGGCGCGCCGATGTACTTCGTCGAGATCCGGTCGACGATCTCCCAGGCCGCGTCGCCCTCCAGCCATGCGACGACCCGGCCGCGGATGATCACCGGCTGGAACGGGTTGTCGGCGGGGGTCAGCGACAGCGCGACCCGTGGGTCGCGGCGCAGGTTGCGGGCCTTGCGCGAGCGCGGGCCGGTGAGGAAGACGATCTGGTCGCCATGGGTGCCGACCCAGAGCGGGACGGTGTGGGGTGCGCCGTCTGGTGTGACGGTGGCGAGGTGGGCCAGCGAGGTGCCGTCGAGGTGGCGGCGGACGTCGGGATCGAGCATCTCGGTCATCTCCTAACGGTCGAGCAGTCGCGACTCCGAAGTTCCTTCAAGAGACTCCATGACCGTAGCAGAGGTGAGTTCCTTGAGGGAACCCCACGCGGTAGTCTGGTTTCATGCAGCGCACGGACTTCGGTGGGATGGCGTGCTCGATCGCGCGCACGCTCGACGTCATCGGGGAGCCCTGGTCACCGCTGGTCCTGCGCGACGTGTGGGTCGGGATGACCCGGTTCGAGCAGATCCAGGCCGATCTGGGCATCTCGCGCAAGGTCCTGACCGAGCGGCTCAACCACCTCGTCGAGCGCGGCGTGCTCGAGCGCAGGCCCTACGACCGGCGACCCCGCTACGAGTACGTATTGACGGACAAAGGCGCCGAGCTCGTCCAGCTGCTGATGGTGATGGCCGCGTGGGGCGACCGGTGGCTCGCCGGGGAGGCAGGCCCGCCGGTCCTCTACCGCCACCACGCATGCGGCGAGCTCAGCCGCGTCGACCTGCGCTGCGCGCACTGCGGAGAGCCGATAGGCCCCCGCGACGTCGAACTGCTCCCCGGGCCCGGCGCCGCGGCGTGAATTGTCGTCTCACAGGGTGGCCCACACGGTCTTGCCGGTGCGGCTTCTGATCACGCCCCAGCGGGCGACCGAATTCACGATCGTCAGGCCGCGCCCGCGCGACCCGCCGAAACGGGACCGTCCGACGGTCAGGATGCCGCCCGGGTCTACGTCGTCGATCTCCACATGGACCTGGCGGTCACCGATGACCTCGATCCGCAAGGCCCCGGCCCCGCCGCCGTGTTCGACCGCGTTGGTGACCAACTCGCAGCAGACGAGTTCCGCATCGAGTTCGAGATCCGCATCCGGCGGCAGGTTCGACCGCAGCCACCGCCGGATCGCAGGCAGCGACGTGGAGTCGCGAAAGGTGAGGCTCAGCGAGCGGGTTCGCTCCGATGATCGCGGCACGCTGCTCCGATGCCCGTTGGGTGGATTCGCTACACAACTGCTCAGATCGGCGGGTTGACGGGACCGGGCGGCGGGGCGGGGTTGGGTCTTGTCCGAGGGAGCGAGTTGGCGGCCATGACGTCGATTACCCGCCCACGCGTCGCCGTATCCACATCGGCGTGTCGCCGCCTGCTCAGAACTCCTCGTGCTCGTCCGGGTCCTGACCCCAGATGCGGCCGCGCTCCAGCCCGGCGAGGGCGGCCATCTCGTCGTCGGACAGGGTGAAGCCGAACAGGTCGAGGTTGACGCGCTGCCGCTGCGGGTTGGCCGACATCGGGATGGGAACGGCGCCCAGCTGCACGTGCCAGCGCAGGATGGCCTGGGCGGGCGTGACGCCGTGGGCCTCGGCGACGCGGGCCACGGTCGGCTCGGCGAGCAGCTCGCCGCGGCCCATCGGGCTCCAGCTCTCCGTGACGATGCCGAGCTCGGCGTGCACGGCCCGCAGCGGCGCCTGCGGGAAGTACGGGTGCAGCTCCACCTGGTTCATGACGGGCACGACGCCGGTCGCGTCGATGATCCGGCGCAGATGGGCCTCGGTGAAGTTGGAGACGCCGATCGAGCGGACCAGGCCCTCGTCGCGCAGCTTGATCATGGCCTTCCAGCTGTCGACGTACTTGTCGAGCCGGGGCAGCGGCCAATGGATGAGGTAGATGTCGACGTAGTCGAGGCCGAGGTTGGTCAGCGACTCGTGACAACCCTTGATCGTCTCGTCGTAGCCGTGGTGGCGACCCGCGAGCTTGGTGCACACCAGGATGCTCTCCCGGGGGAGGTCGTACTCGCGCACGGCCCGGCCAACACTCTGCTCGTTCTCGTACCGCAGCGCCGTGTCGAGCAGTCGGTAACCCGCGTCGAGCGCGGAGATCGTGGTGGTGCGCGAGTCGTCCCCGGCGTGCGGGAAGGTGCCGAACCCGATGGCGGGGATCGTGTGACCGTCGTTCAGCGTCAGGGTCGGTATGCTCATCCTTTGAGCATATGTCAGGACAAACCGTCTCTGCTATGGCAGCTGGGGCGGTTCGATCACCCCCGCAGGTGGACGCGCAGGTCGGCGTCGGTGAGACCGGCAGGCCCCGATCGCTCGATCCGTCGGGCCAGCTCCTCGGCGTGTCGCCGCACCCCGTTCAGGTCGACGCCCGCTGGCGCCGGGCCGACCCACCGGCCCAGCCCGTCCGCGGCCCGGTTCAACAGGGCGACGGCGCCGCGGGCGTTGCCGCGCTGCGCGTGGGTCAGGCCGACCGCGAGCTGGGCCAGTGCGCGCCACAGCTCGCGCTCCGCGCCGGAGGCGGTCTTCCACATGCTCTCCAGCACGTCGTGCGCGGGGAACGGAAGCCCGGCGTCGAGGAGGCGCTGCGCCTCGGTCACCGCGTCCTCGGGGTCGAGGACGAGATCGTCGGGCACTCGTTCGACGCCGACCGCCCCGCGCGGGAGAGGGCGCCCGTGCCGGTCGCGCGGGCGGGCGTTGCGCGCTCGTCCCGCAGTGTCGCGCTCCCGTTCCGGCACACCTCACCGTGTCACTTGTGCGACGTCGCCACCACCGCTGTCGTCAGGCGAGCTCGTAGACGTCGACCCGGTCGTCGTAGGTCGGCACGTATAGGCGTCCCTTGAACACGACGGGCCGATTGAACTTGTTGAACGAGAATTGCAGGTTCCAGTCCTGGGAATCCCAAAGGACCCGCAGCCTCTTGGAGCCGTCGCCGAAGGTGTCGAACTGGGTGGCGTCGTAGGCGAGCAGGCGCCCCGCCGAGACCGTCCTGTTGGCGTCGACATAGGGGACGGTGGCCCACACGACCCCGGTGTGCGGCGCGGCGGGGTCGGCGGACAGGCTGATCATGCCACCGGGCATGCCGCCCGAAGGGACGGGCGACTGCGGCGAGGCGGATTCGGCGCTACAGGCCAGGTAAGTGAGAGAGCCGTTCGGATTGAGGCTCCATGCGCGCAGGTTGCCGTTCTCCCCCCAGCAGTAGACGAGCGGGCCGCGATCGACGCTGTCCCACACGACCGGGTTGCCGTGCAGGTGATGGGTGACGTTGTCCCACAAGGTGTTCAGCGTGCGGATGTCATCGGGGCGTGGGCTCAGCGTGGGGGAGTAGTAGGTGAAGAAGATCGGCGGAGACAGCAGCTTGGCGTAGTTTCCCGCGGGAGCGACGAGGTCGGCAGGCGTTGTGCGGCCCATGTCGTCGAGCCTCACGACATAGAGGACGCCGTCCTTGCCCGCCCCGAGGATGGCGTTGTGGGACGGCAGCACGACCGGGCCGCCGCTGGCCAGGTCCATGTCGTCCCAACCCGCCATGCCCGCGCTGGCCGCGACGGCGCGGAAGTTCGTCGTGGCCGGTGGGCTGCCGTCAGGCTCTTGCACGCCTTGGGCACGCCCGATGCCTGCGACCCGCTCCGCATCGGTGAACGGCGTCCACCAATCCACCAGATCCAGGGAGGGTGCTGCACCGTCCTTCGGCGGGGTGTAGGCCAGCTTGACGAATGACTGGGCGAAGTCGGTGACGGCGTCGAAGGTGCCGTTGCCCGTCATCGCATAGACGTGGCCTGCCGGGTCGGCGGCCAGGCCGCCTGCACCCTGCCAGATGCCGCCGCCGAAACCCTTCGCCGTGGCGGCCCACGCGGCCGTCGGCGTGAACGGCTCGGTACCGCAGGCGATCACCCAGCCGCGGGCGTCCTTGCCGGTCTCGCGGACCGAACCGAACCCGATGAACACCGTCGAGACGCCGTCGACTTCGGTCAGGAGCAGCGCGGCGCGTTGCTTGCGAGGCGCCGATCTGAACTTCTGCACCGGCGCGCCGTGGCCGGGGTCGTAGGTGGCTCCTTCGAGGTCGATCGGCGGGTGAGCGTCCTTGCCGTTTCGGATGCTGAGCGCGTAGCAGCGGTGCCGTGCCGCGGCCACCGCGCCGTGGTCGCTCACCCAGGCCACCGCGTACATGATCCCCGTCTTGGTGTCGATCACGGGTGTGCCGAGGACACCCCAGTGGTCGTTGATGACGTACATGTCGATGTCATTGCCACCGTTGACCGGCGTGCCGAGCGTGCGGACCCACAGCTTGGCACCGGTCGCGGCGTCGAACGCCCACACCTGGTTGGCCATATCGGCCAGGTAGATGACGTCGTGCACGGAGCCGTCGTCGAGCCGGACTTCCGGCACCGCGAGCGGCTGGGCCTCGACGCCGCGCCGGTCGCCCGTGAGCTGCAGCGAGAAGGCCCGCCGGATACCGCGTGTGCGGACCGCCGACGCGGTCAGCACCGGCTCGTGGGTGTAGCTGCCGGTGCGGGCGTTGTCGTAGGAGCGGGTTGTGATCGCCGTCGACATCAAGGTCCCCCGGATCGTTGGGTGCTGGTGTAGGTCACCGCGGATCTCGCCCATCGGTAGTCGCGTCCGAGGCCCGCGATGTGACGGCTTCCCCCGGAAGACTTCGTCGTCGCAGGGCGTTGACCAGTCGGAGGTGGTCGACACGACGACCGAAGTCATGCGCTGCGTGGAGTGCGGCGACGAGTTGCCCACCGAGCGGGCCGAGCTCGGCTACACCTATTGCACGAAGGACGCGTGCCGGGCACGGCACTACCGCGGCCTGGTCGTCACGACCGTGGGCACGAACAAGAGCGCCGACACCGTGATCGTCGCCGATCCCGACGAGGTCAGGAGGCGCGGCGAGGCGGGCGAGTTCGCGCGCAAGGACACCGGTCTGGGCCTGGATTACCGGCCGCTTCGTCCGGGCGCCGGTGCACGATCCCCCGCGAAGCCCGCGCCGCCGCCCCGCGCGGCCGGTGCGCGCCCCTGGACCGCCCGGCAGGAGAAGCTCGTGTGGCTCTATCACGAGATGGGCCTGAGCCCGCAGGGCATCGCGCAACGAGCGCGGGAGAACGCGCCGCACCTCGCCATCACCGAGCAGCTGGCCACCCGGATCCTGTCCGCGCCGCGCCGTCGGTGATCGACCCCGCAGGTCACAGGCCGAACTTGGCCCGTGCCTGCGCGGTGACCGGCGCGGTGATGATCCGGGCCGAGATGAGCTTCACGGTCGACCGGCTCGGCGTCGACGAGCGCACCGTGCGCCGGTACGTCGAGCGCACCCTCGGAGACCGACCTTCTGCTCGCCGTCGCCGAGGCCGCCCGTGACCGGCGCGCCGTGGCCATCACGTACCGGTCCGCAGACGGACGCCGCAGCGAGCGCGTCCTGCATCCGTACGGGGTGGTGGCCCATTCCGGCCGCTGGTACGCACGGGAGCAGACTCGGCCGCAGGCCGAGCGAACCTTCAGGCCGGACCGCATCGGCGGCGTCCGGCCGCTCGACACCTTCGACGCTCCGGACACCGACCCCGAAGTGCGCCTGCTCACCGCGCTGGCCGAGGCGCCCCGTCGGCAGGGCGTCGCGGTGCTCGTTCGGGCCGCCCCGCAGCACATCGAGCGGCGCGTCCCGCGCGGCCTGGCCGTGGTGGAGCCGCTCGCCGAGACCTCGACGGGCGGCGACCCGTGGGTCCGGCTCCGTCTCCAGGTCGAGCAGCTCGATTGGTCCTCGGCGCTGCTCGCCTGGATCGACCGGCCGTTCGTCATCGAGGAGCCGGTCGTCCTCCGGGCGCAGGTGCACGCGCTCGCGGCGCGGCTCGTCCGCTCGGCGGACCAGGCCGCCGCCCCTTGAGGCGCCCGGTCGGTCAGTGGCGGCCGAGCAGGTTGTCGGAGACGTTCTGCAGGTGCGCGCGCATGGCCTCGCCTGCGCCCTCGGGGTCGCGGTCGTGGAGGGCGTCGACGATCGTGGTGTGCTCGCGGTGGTAGCAGCGGCGCCGTTCCGGGCTGGAGGTGCGCCGCTTGAGGGTGCCCCACACGGGCAGTGCGCGGGCCGTGTTGAGCACGTCGAACATGTTCATCAGCAGCCCGTTGTGGGTGGCCTGGGCGATGGCCCGGTGCAGGCGCGCATCCCAGGTCTCGAAGCCCTCGAAGTTGTCGCAGGCGCCACCGGCGTCGAGGCAGGTGGTGATGCGGTCGAGGTCGGCCTGGGTGGCGACCCGAGCGGCCAGGGTGGCGACCTGGGGTTCGAGCAGCAGCCGCACCTGCATGATCTCCGCGGGGCTGGTGTCGGCGGGGGCGCCGTCGACCTTGCGGGTGGCGGCCGCGGTGAGGAAGGTGCCGCGCCCGACGTGGCGGGTGATCAGGCCCTCGTGCTCGAGCGTCTCCAGGGCGCGGCGAACCGCCGACCGCGGCGCGGACAGCCGCTCGACCAGCGCCCGCTCGGTGGGCAGCTTCGATCCCGGAACCAGCGTGCCGCTTTCGGCGCCCCGGGTCAGGAGGTCGCGCAGCGACTGTTCGACCAACACGCGACCACGTTACCAATCCCAACCAATGTGACGCGAAAAGGGCTGCGTGCGGGCCCTCGACAGGCCGACGGCGCACCGCGTAACGTCGGCCTGGTTCACTTTGGTCGAATTGGTACGGATTGGTGTTGCGATGAAGCTGGTGACCTTCACGACCGGCGGCGGGTCCGCGGTCGGCGTGGTGGACGAGGAGGCGCGGCAGGTGCGGGAGGTGACCGCGCTGCTGCCGCCGGGCACCGGAGTGCTGGAGCTCATCGAAGGCTGGGCGCAGTGGGCGCCGGCGCTGGCCGACCGCGCGGCGTCGCTGCCCGCGACCGGCCTGGACCAGGTGCGACTGCTCGCCCCCATCCCGACGCCGCGCCGCGACGTGTTCGCGGTGGGCAAGAACTACCGTGCGCACGTGGCCGAGTTCGGCCGTTCCGGCTACGACCAGCCCGACCGCTCCGAGGCGCTGCCCGAGCACCCGGTGGTGTTCACCAAGGCCACCACGTCGGTGACCGGCCCCTTCGACGACATCGACCCGCACCACGGGGTCACCACAGAGCTGGACTACGAGGCCGAGCTGGGCGTCATCATCGGCCGCGGCGGTCGTGGCATCGCGCGTGCGGACGCGTTCGCGCACGTGTGGGGCTACACGATCATCGACGACGTCACGGCCCGGGACCTGCAGGCCCGCCACAAGCAGTGGGCCATCGGCAAGTCCCTGGACACCCACTGCCCGATGGGCCCCTACGCGGTGTCGGCCGACGAGATCGCCGACGTGACGGCGCTGCAGGTGCGCAGCTTCGTCAACGGCGAGCCGCGCCAGTCCGCCCCGGTCAAAGACCTGATCTTCGACATCCCGGAGCTGATCGCGGTGATCTCGGCCGGGATCACCCTGCTGCCCGGCGACATCATCGCCACCGGCACCCCGGCCGGGGTCGGGATCGGGTTCGACCCGCCCAGGTTCCTGGTGTCGGGCGACGTCGTCGAGGTCGCGATCACCGGCCTGGGCGCGCAGCGCAATCGCGTCGCCGACTGACCCACCACCGTCCATCGCCGGGTTCCGCCGGTGTGTGCAAGGAGCTCTCATGAACGTCAACGGCAAGGAACTGGCCGTCGAGATCGACGGCCCCGAGGACGCCCCCGTCGTGCTGCTCGTGCACGGCCTGGGCGGCACGTCGAACTTCTACCAGGTCCAAACCGACGCGCTCGCCGAGCGGCGGCGCGTGATCCGGGTGGACTCCGCCGGGGCGGGTCGCTCCCCGCTCACCGACGACATCAGCATCACCGGGCACGCCGATGACCTTGCCGCCGTTCTGGACGCCCTGAACGTCGATGCGGCGGGTGTGGTCGGGCACTCCATGGGCACGCTGGTCGTGCGGGAGCTGGCCGCCCGCCACCCCGGGAAGGTCTCCGCGCTGGTCTTGCTGGGAGCGGTGCGGGAACCGGCCGAGGCGGGCCGCCAGGCCCAACGCGACCGGGCCGCCGTGTTGCGCGAGAAGGGCACCGCCGCCGTCGCGCCCGGCGTGGTGGCCAACGCGCTGTCCGAGACCACCCGCCGCGACAAGCCCGAGGTGGCCGCGTTCGTCCGCGAGCTGATCATGCGCCAGGACCCCGAGGGCTACGCCCGCAACTGCGAAGCCCTCGCGGCCGCGACCGACCCCGGACCCGTCGCCTCCGGCCTGCCGCTGCTGCTGATCACCGGGAGCGACGACAAGGTCGGCCCACCCGAGGCCGGCCAGGAGATCGCCCACGCGCACGGCGCGGCGGACGTCGAGGTCCTGCCCGGCGTCGGGCACTGGACCGCACTCGAAGCCGCAGGCCCGGTCACCGACCTGCTCCAGAAGTTCCTCTGAACCCGCCTCAACGGAGAGGAAGCCACGATGCCCGTCCCGACCACCAAGACCCTGTTCCGCAACGTCTCGATCCTCGACTCCACCGGCGCCGACCCGTACCCCGGTGACGTCCTGGTCGAGAACGACCGCATCGCCGCGGTCGGCACGGTCGACCCCGCCCAGGCGGAGAACGCCCGGGTGATCGAGGGCCGCGGCCGCACGCTGATGTCCGGGCTGTGCGACGCGCACACGCACTTCTCCTGGAACAACTCCGCCGATCTCGACGGGCTCGGCACCATGCCGGTCGAGGAACACCTGCTGTTCTGCATCGAGTCGGCCCGCACCTACCTCGACTCCGGCTACACCATGTGCCTTGGCGCCGCCTCGGCGAAGGACCGGCTGGATGTCGTCTGCCGCGACGCGATCAACGCCGGGCGCATCCCCGGCCCGCGCTACCTGGCCAACGGCCCCGAGATCGCCGTCACCGGTGGCGCGCTCATCAAGTCGATCACCAAGTTCGCCGACGGCCCCGAGGGCATGCGCAAGGCGGTGCGCGAGCTCATCGACATCGGCGTCGACCAGATCAAACTCTCCATGACCGGCGAGGAGATCACCGGCACGAAGCGGGCCGAGGACACCTACTTCTCCGACGAGGAGACCGCCGCCGCCGTCACCGAGGCCCACCGCCGCGGCAAGCGGGTGTGCGCGCACGCCCGCTCCGCGGAGAGCGTGAAGATGTGCCTGCGCAACAAGGTCGACATCGTCTACCACGCCAGCTTCACCGACGCCGAGGGCATGGACATGCTCGAGGCGGCCAAGGACTGGGTGTTCGTGGCGCCGGGCATCAACTGGCTCGTCGCGACCTTGTACGAGGCCGAGGCCTTCGGCTTCCCGCAGGCGGCCGCCGAGGCCGTCGGCTACAAGAAGGAGCTGGAGACGGCCATCGCCGGGCTGCGCGAGATGCATCGCCGCGGCGTCAAGGTCCTGCCCGGCGGGGACTACGGGTTCGCCTGGACCCCACACGGCACCTACGCCCGCGACCTGGAGCACTTCGTCGAGCTGCTCGGCTTCACGCCGATGGAGGCGATCATCTCGGCCACCGCGTGGGGCGGGGAGATCATGCTGCGGCCCGACGAGCTGGGCAAGGTGCAGCCCGGCTACCTCGCCGACCTCCTGGTCGTCGACGGCGACCCGCTCGCCGACATCACCGTCCTGCAGGACCACGACAAGCTGCACTACGTCATGAAGGACGGCCGGTTCCACAAGGAGAACGCCGCCGACACCGCACCCGCTCCGGATCCGGGCAACATGCCCGCTGGCGGCACCGAGCAGCTGGTCACCCAGCGGCCCTGACAACCGCCACACGTGGGGTCAGCTCCACGGACGCCGCGACCGCGCCGTCCAGTACTCGGCGGGGGGCTCGGCGAGCTCATCGAGAACATCGGCCGAGAGCCGGACTTCGGCCGCGCCGACGTTGCTCTCCAACTGCTCGATCGTCACCGCCCCGGAGAGCACCGTGTCCGCCCACGGCTGCGCCAGCGCCGCCGCGATCGCGAGCTGGTCGAGGCCGACGTCCAGGTCGGCCGCGATCGCGGCGGCTCGCTTGACGCGTACGTCGGTGTCGGGCCGCGGGGACGTCAGACGACCGTTGGCGACCGCCTCTTTGACGATCACGTGAGCGCCTGCGGCGTGCGCGTCGGCCAGTGCGTCGGCCACCGAGGTCTCGAGGAGGTTCCACGTGGACTGGATGGACGTGAACAGCGGTCGCCCGCCGACTTCCACGGCCAGCGCTCGGCGCACCGCCGACGCCTGGTCGGGTCCGGACGTGGACACCCCGATGCGGACACCGGCGTCGCGCAGCTCGGCGAGTGCCCGGTGCAGCTCGACGTCCTCCAGCACGCCGGTTTCGAGGGTGGCGGAGTGCACGTGGTACACCGCCAGGCGGTTGCCCAGCCATCTCCGGGTCTCGGCGAGCTGGCTCCGGAACGCGGCCGCCGAGTGGTCCTTCACCTCGTGCACGTCCGCGTCGGTGCGCCAGTCGCCCACGTAGCGGTATCCCCATTTCGAGCCGACGATCACGTCGTCGCGGTCGGGATGCGCGTTCAGCCAACCGGCGGCGAACTCTTCGGCCCGACCATAGGATCGGGCGAGGTCGAGGTAGCGGATCCCCAGCGCATAGGCCCGGTCGAGAACCCGCAGGCTCTGCTCCCGGAGCGTCTCGACGGTCCGGTCCACGCCGAGATCGGCAGCCCGACTGGACGTGATGTAGGCCGGGCGGGCGAGCGCGGCCAGGCCCAGCCCGAGACGCGAGATCGACACGCGACCATCCTCCCCTCAGCGTTCAGCCGGACAGCATTCGGCGAACGGCGCCTGCGTCGGGCGCCGCGAGGGCGCTCGCGGCCAGGTCGCGGGCGACGGACAGGTCGACGCGCCGCACCGCCTCCTTCACGCCCGGCACCGCCGCGGGCGCGACGCTGAGCTCCCGCACGCCGAGACCCAGAAGCACCGGCACGGCCTGCTCGTCGGCCGCGAGCTCGCCGCACACGGCGACGAGGACGTCGGCGCCCGCCGTCGCGCCTGCGGCGCCGATGAGCGCGAGCACCCCGGGATCCAGCGGGTCCGCCAGCGCGGCCAGCTCCTCGTTGCCGCGCTCGGCCGCCAGGGCGTACTGGGTGAGGTCGTTGGTGCCGATCGACAGGAAGTCGACGTGCGGGGCGAAGGCCCGCGCCTTGAGCGCCGTCGCGGGAACCTCGACCATGATCCCCACGCGCAGTCCGGCGGGCGCGCCGCGCCCGACGACGCGAACGGCGTCGTCGAGCAGGTGACGGGCGGCGAGCAACTCGTCGACCGTCGTGATCATCGGGAACATGATGTCCACGGGATGATCGTGTGCCACGCGGACGAACGCTTCGAGCTGGTCGGTGAGCAGGTCCTCCCGGGCCAGGGCGAGCCGGATGCCGCGGACGCCCAGGAACGGGTTGGCTTCCCGGGGCATCGGGAGGTAGTCCAGCGGCTTGTCGCCGCCCACGTCCAAGGTGCGCAGGGTGATGCGTCGGCCCGTCATCGCCTCGGCGATCCCGCGGTAGGCCGCCTCCTGCTCGTCGACCGTGGGCGCGGCGGCCCGCCCGAGGAAGCAGAACTCGGTCCGCACCAGGCCCGCGAGGTCGGCTCCGACCGCGGCGACGGCGTCGGCGACCGATCCGAGGTTCGCCCCGACGAGGACGGTCGTGCCGTCCGTCGTGATGGCGGGCTCGTCGGCTCTGGCGAGGGCTGCTGCCGCCCGTTGCCTGTTCTGGGTCGCCCGGTGGCGGAACTCGGCCAGGACGCTGTCGTCCGGGTCGAGAAGCACCTGGCCGGTCGTGCCGTCGACGGCGATCAACGTCCCCGGCTTCGCCTCGGCGACCAGCGGGCCTGCCCCGACGACCGCCGGAATGCCCCGGGCCCGCAGCAGGATGCTGCTGTGTGCGGTCGGGCTGCCATGCGCCAGGACGACCGCCGCCGTGCGGGTGGGATCGAGTACCGCCGCCTCGGCAGGCGTCAGGTCGGGCGCAACCAGCACACCCTCGGTCTCGCCCGCGGTGCTCGATGTCCCGCCGAGCAGGCGCAGCACCCGGTTGCGCACATCACGCACGTCGGCCGCGCGCGCCTGCAGGTACTCGTCCGGGGTGGCGGTCAGCTCGGCCTCGACGGGCGCAAGGGTGTCCGCCCACGCCCGGGCCGCGCCCGCTCCGGCGTCGATCATCCGCCGCGCGGTGTCGATCAGCTGCGGGTCGTCGAGCAGCAGCAGGTGCGCGTCGAAGATCGCGGCTTCGGGTTCGCCGATCTCGAAGGCGGTGCGGTCGCGCAACGCCCGGACGTCGTGGCGGGCCTCGCGGAGCGCGTGCTCCAGCCGTTGCCAGGCCTCGCTCGGGGTGGCGGCGTCGTCGGGAGCGCTGACCGCCGCGTCGCGCAGCGGCCGAACCCGGCCGATCCCGATCCCGGGGGAGGCAGGCACGGGACCGGCGGGCGCCCGCCCCGTCCGCGTCGGCGGTGGCGGCGGCGTCGCGGTCTCGCCGAATCCGTCGCGAGCCAGGTCGAGGAGGACCTTCACCGCCTCGTGGGCCTGCGGCCCGGTCGCCCGGATCTCGATTTCGTGACCGTGGAGAGCGCCGAGCGTCGCGACCTTCGACAAGCTGCCCGCAGGGACGAACCCGGTGCCGGTCGTGCGGTTGCGCAGTTGTACGTCGGCGTCGAGACGACGGACCGCCTGCACGACGAGCGCCGCGGGCCGCGCATGCAGCCCGTGCGGCATCGTCACGGTGAAGACCGCGGTGTCCGGCACCGCAGCCTCGGCGGGAGCGTCGTCGGGGCGGTCCTCGGACGCGCCGTTCCCCGCCGGTGCCAGATGCGACTGTTTGGCCGTCAACGCCGCCATGGCCTCGGCGGCGACCTCGGGGGCGGTGGCGCCCGAATCGGCGGTCACCGCGGCGACGACCAGCCCCTCCACCAGCGGAGCGGGACAGAGCACGACCCGGCTCGTGGCGTCGTCGTCCAGGAAGTCCAAGGCGAGCTCGGCCGACAGGACGGCGCTGCCCAGGTCCATCAGCACGACGACGCCGTCGCCGCGATCGGCCCGGAGTACCGCGTCGTGGATGGCGACGGCATCGGTCCCGAAGGCGCCGTCGTCGAGCCCGGCGGCGACCTCGATGACCGCTTCGCGGCCGTGCAGCATCTCGGCGGCCAGCGCGACCGCGGCGTCCGCGAGCGCCCGGCTGTGCGAGACGACGACGATGCCGACCGTCATGTCTCCGGGCCGGAGAACGCCTCCGCGGCGGCGGCGATCAGCAGGGCGGCCGAGGTCGCTCCCGGGTCCTGGTGCCCCACGCTGCGTTCACCCAGGTAGCTGGCCCGACCCTTGCGGGCCAGCAGGGGGATCGTGGCGTCCCGGCCCGCATCGGCCGCCGCCGAGGCGGCACGAAGCGCGTCCCCGAGCGCCGCCCCCGAGGCCAGGTTCGCGTCGAGGGCGTCGAGGGCCGGAGCGAGGGCGTCGTAGATCGTCTTGTCGCCCGCCTCGGCCTTGCCCCGGGCGACGACCCCTTCCATGCCCGCCCGCAGGGCCTTCGCGAACCCTGCGGCGTCGAGAACGTTGGCCGACGCCGAGGACGTTGCCATGCGCAGGAACAGGGTTCCGTACAGCGGTCCGCTGGCCCCGCCCACGGACCGCACCAGCGTCATGCCGACCTGCTTGAGCAGCGCCGCCGGATCCGCGTAGTCGGAGCCGTCGATCTCGGCGAGAACCGCCTGCATGCCCCGGTGCATGTTCGCGCCGTGGTCGGCGTCGCCGATCGCGGCGTCCAACGCGGTCAGGACATCCCGCTGCTCGGCGATCGATTGGGCGAACACCTGGAGCCAGCGCCGAAGTCCGATCACATCGATCGCGGTCATCACGCTCCCCACCGCAGACCTGAGGTCACCACCGGCGCGTCCCAGAGCCGGAGGAACTCGTCGTCCATCCGCACCAGCGTCAACGAGCATCCGGCCATGTCCAGGCTGGTCACGTACGAGCCGACCAGCGAACGGACCACCGTGACCCCCGCCTTCTCCAGGATCGCGGCGATCTCGCCGTACATCAGGTAGAGCTCCAGCAGCGGAGTCGCGCCCATGCCGTTGACCAGCGCCAGGACGCCGTCGCCGTGGGTGAAGTCCAGGTCCGCGAGGACGGGCTCGGCCAGCATCTCGGCGGTGTCCCGAGCGGTGGCGATGGGGACCCGCCGTCGGCCGGGCTCGCCGTGGATGCCGATGCCGATCTCGATTTCGTTCTCGGGGAGGTCGAAGGTCGGGCTGCCCTTGGCAGGCACGGTGCACGAGGTCAGTGCCATGCCCATGCTGCGGGAGTTGTCGTTCACCCGCTGAGCAACGGCGGTCACCTCGGCGAGACTGCGCAGCTCCTCCGCGGCCGCGCCTGCGATCTTCTCGACGACCATCGTGGCGCCGACCCCGCGTCGTCCTGCGGTGTACAGGCTGTCCTGCACGGCGACGTCGTCGTTGACCACCATCGACGCCACGTCCGCGCCGGTTTCGGCGGCCACCAGCTCCGCGGCCATCTCGAAGTTCATGATGTCGCCGGTGTAGTTCTTCACGATGTGCAGGACGCCTGCCCCGCCGTCGATGTTCTTGGTCGCCTCGACCATCTGGTCCGGCACCGGCGAGGTGAACACCTCACCCGCGCAGGCGGCGTCGAGCATCCCGCGGCCCACGAAGCCGCCGTGCAGGGGCTCGTGTCCGGAGCCGCCCCCGGACAACAGCCCGACCTTCCCGCTCACCGGCGCGTCAGCCCGATAGACGATGCGATGCTCGTGATCAACGCGAAGCGACTGCGGATGTGCCTTGGCCACTCCTCGCAAGGATTCGGCAACCACGTCCGCAGGATCGTTGATGAGCTTCTTCATCCAGGCTGCTCCTTCGTCTGAAATTGTGTAGTGGCGCTGCCCCGGATGCGTGGCGGGTCAGGCGCCTTGGCGAGCCGGTGGGAGGAACTCTCACGGCCTGACCGATGCCCGATCATCGTCGCGATCCCCGGCAGCGGCAACCGGATCGCACAATCCGAGGCCCCGGCCCGGGCCTGGGCTCTCGATCTACGGCCGGGCTGGGTCCAGGATGACAGCGGCCGCGGTCTCGGAAGGAGCATGATCATGCAGAAGCTGGTTGTCGGGGTGCCCAAGGAGATCAAGGACAACGAGAACCGGGTGTCGGTCCAGCCGGACGGCGTCGTCGAGCTGGTGCACCACGGGCATCAGGTCCTGGTCGAGACGGACGCGGGGGCGGGATCCCGGTTCCCCGACTCCGAGTTCGCCGCGGCCGGAGCCAAGATCGTGGCAAGCGCGGACGAGGTGTTCGCGGGCGCGGACCTGATCGTCAAGGTCAAGGAGCCGATCGCCGCCGAGTACCACCGCTTCCGCACGGGCCAGCAGCTGTTCACCTACCTCCACCTGGCCGCGGACAAGCCGCTCACCGAGTTCCTGATGGACCGCAAGATCGACTCGATCGCCTACGAGACGGTGCAGACGTTCGATCGGAAGCTGCCGCTGCTCACGCCGATGAGCGAGGTCGCAGGCCGGATGGCGGTGCAGGCCGCGGCCCACCATCTGGAGAGCCCGTCCGGCGGTGCGGGCATCCTGCTCGGCGGGGTGCCCGGCACCCCCGCGGCCAAGGTGCTGATCATCGGTGGCGGCGTGTCCGGCACCGAGTCGGCGAAGATCGCCGCGGGCATGCGCGCCATGGTGCGGGTGCTGGACACCAACCCGGCCCGGCTCGCCTATCTGGCCGACATCTTCGGCGGCAGGCTGGATCTGGTGGTGCCCAACCGGGCCCGGATGGCCGAGTACGTCGCGGAGTCCGACGTGGTCATCGGCGCGGTGTTGGTGCCGGGGGCGAAGGCGCCCAAGCTGGTCACCCGGGAAATGATCTCCCGGATGCGGCCCGGGAGCGTCGTCGTGGACATCGCGATCGACCAGGGCGGCTGCTTCGAGACCAGCAGGCCGACCACCCACTCCGACCCGACCTACGTGGTCGACGGAGTGATCCACTACTGCGTGGCCAACATCCCCGGCGCGGTGGCCCGCACGTCCACCCTTGCGCTCACCTCGGCCACCCTGCCCTACCTGATCAAGGTCGCCGACCAGGGCATCCGCGGCGCGGCCCGCGGCGACGACGCGCTGGCCAAGGGCTTGAGCACGCTCGGCGGAGCGCTGGTCAACGAGCCGGTGGCGCAGGCTCACGAGCTGGCCTACACCGACCCCGCCACCGTGCTCGCCGTCTGACCGCAAACTTCTCGACAGCTGCCGCGCATCCTCTCGCGATCTGGGGGGTTGAACCCGGAGAGGGATCGGGTTCCGGGTAGGAGCGGTGGCAGTGGGTGTACGACACGGTAGGTCAAACGGCGGTCGCAAGGTCGCTGTGCTCGGGGCGCTCGGGATGCTTGTCCCCGTCGGCGTGGTGCTGGCGGGGCAGGCGTTCGCCGATCCGCTCGACTCTCCCGCGGCACAGGCCGCTCGCGCGGAGCCGCTCGTCGTGGGAACGCC
This sequence comes from uncultured Actinomycetota bacterium, assembly GCA_963739465.1. Lineage (GTDB taxonomy): Bacteria > Actinomycetota > Actinomycetes > Mycobacteriales > Pseudonocardiaceae > Pseudonocardia. The sequence goes on along the minus strand of CAVUAS010000009.1, from coordinate 510,378 downwards.
GTGCTCGGTCTCGGCCAAGTCGTGTGTCGACCTCGACTCGCAGCGGGCCTGGCTGATCCAGGACGGCAAGATCCTCCGTGGCCCGGTGAAGATCGCCTCTGGCGGCAACGGTCAGGAGACGCCCGTCGGGCACTCCCTGCGCGTCTACCGCAAGGACAAGGATCACGTCAGCGAGGAGTCGCGGCTGCCGAACGGGCAGCCGGCGCCCATGCCGTGGTCGGTGTTCTTCGAGGACGGCGGGATCGCGTTCCACAGCGGTAGCCCGAACCGGTCCTCGGGGGGCTGCATTCACCTCGACCCCGCCGACGCCGAGGCCTGGTTCAACTACCTGCAGATCGGCGATCAGGTGCAGGTCGTCAAAGCCGCGGAGGAGCTCGCCGCGCGCAGCCACGCCGCTTCCCCGGCCCCGACGACGACGGCCAAGCCCGCGCCGCCGCCGCCCGCGACAGGCGGCAACACCGACGCCGACGCCGGCGGTGCGGACGGTCGTGGCGAGGATGGCAGCGAGGCCGGCTGACGCTGTCGTCGGGGCGTTACTCGGGCCAGCCGATGCCGACGTCGGCCCACACCAGCTTGCCGTACGGCTCCGGAGTCCAGCCGTGCCGCAGCGCCAGCCCCGCGACGATCTCCAGTCCGTGCCCGCGCCCGTTGACGGGGGGATGTGACCACGCGGCATCGTGGACCTCGACCCGTACGAATTCCGGGCCGAGCCCGAGCGTGAGCCGCAACGGCGCGGTGGCGTGCTCGATCGCGTTGGTCACCAGCTCGGTGAGCGCCAGCAGGCTCGGCTCCGCGGCCTCGCCCGGCAGGCCCCATCCGGTCAGCACCGTGGCGACCCGCTCGCGCACTACGGGCATCGCGCTGGGTGGCGGCATCGTGTCCCACGCCGTCGTCCAGCTCAGCCCGTCGAGGGTGGGTGGCGCGCCCGCGGCCGCCCACGGCCCTTCGCGCTCGGATCGTCCGGCAGCGCGCGGACGCCACCGCCACCACGCGATCTTCGTGTGCGAGCGGAGACCGACCACGAGGGCGAGCACGACCGACGCAAGGGCGATCGCGACCGGGAGCGTGGCGAACGCCGCCGCGAGCGCTGCCCACACCACAAGAAGGGCGACCACAAGCGCCGCGACGACCAGAGCAAGGCGACGACGGGCCGTCATCGTGGTGTTTCACCCCGGTAGCTCGGGTTGCGTACGTATCCCCGGATACCCTGTTCTGCCGCCGATGATCCCTCGCCGAGACGATCGCTTCTCACCGTAAGGTAACGGTCGCCCCGTCAACGGTGGATGAATCATTCCGGCCCGGCAGGAGATCCGATGGTCGAACCGAATCCTGCTGTCACAGCATGACCGCCGCGCGCTTCTACGAGCCCGGGCAGCCCCTGCGCATCGAGCATCTGCCGTTGCCCCGGCCTGCGGCGGACGAGGTGCTGGTCCGCGTGCATGCCACCGGCTTGTGTGGCTCGGATGTCCACATCGCGGTCGAGGGGATCACGCCGACGCCGTATCGTCCGATCGTCCTCGGTCATGAGGTCGCAGGCACCGTCGCGGCCCTTGGCGACGCGGTGCACGGGTGGGCCGTCGACGACCGGGTGGCGGTCAGCGGTGTGGTCACCGACGGCACCTGCCCGCAGTGCATAGCAGGTCGTAGTCAGCTTTGTGCGCGCCGCAGCATCATCGGCATCCACCGCGAGGGCGGCCTGGCCGAGTTCGTCGCCGTGCCCGCACGGAACCTCTGCACGCTTCCGACGAATGTGCCGTTCGAGGTCGGCGCGATCGTCACCGATGCGGTGTCGACGCCGTTCCACGCCTTGGTCGATGTCGCACGCTTACAGCCGGGCGAGGCGGTTGCCGTGATCGGGGCAGGCGGCCTGGGTCTGCATGCGGTGCAGATCGCGAAGCTGATGGGCGCGTACCCGGTGATCGCGGTCGATGTGCGGGAGGCGCAGTGCGTGCGCGCCGCCGCACACGGCGCGGACATCGTCGTCGACGCCAGCCGGGAACCCACGGCGGATGCGGTACTCGCGGCCACCGACGGCGCGGGGGTCGCGGTCGCTGCCGAGTTCGTCGGCCGCGCCGACACCATCACGCAGGCGGTCGGATCGCTGGCGATCGGGGGCCGTGCGGTGATCTCCGGCCTCGGTGCCGAGCCGATCGCCGCGCAGCCGCCCATGACGTTCGTCCGCCGCGAACTGCAGATTCTGGGCAGCTACGGCTTCACCATCTCCACGGTGCGGCGGGTACTCGCGCTCGTCGAGGCGGGAGTGCTCGACCTCGGCGATTCGATCACGCACAGCTTCCCCTTGAGCGACGCCGACCGGGCGCTGCGGACGTTGCACGAGAAGCTCGACGACCCCCAGCGCGTCGTGGTCGTCCCATAAGCGTGCTGCGCAGGCGTCGTCTATGCCGGCCCGGACGCGGCCCGGAGGGACTCTTCGACGGCGAGGCGGTCGACCAGGTCGTTCATCTCGTCTCCGGAGTGGCCCTTCACCCACCGAAACGCCACGTCGCCGCGCTCGTTCACCAGCGTGACCAGCGGTTCCCACAAGTCGCGGTTGGCCACCGGCTTGCGTGCGCTGGTGGTCCAGCCACGCTCCAGCCAGCCGCGCCACCAGCTATCGCGGAAGCAGTTGACGACGTAGGTCGAGTCGCTCACCACCGTCAGCGGGCCCGGTAGGGCGAGCACCGCCGCCAGTGCGGCCTGGATCTCCATCCGCTGATTGGTCGTGACGGCGGCGGCGCCGCTGTCACGACGCCCGTCGCGGGTGGCCCACGCCCAGCCGCCCGGGCCGGGGTTGCCCGAGCACGCCCCGTCCGTCCACACGTGCAGGGCGCCTTCGACGGCGGGCATCTCACGCTGCGCCGCGCCGGTGCCGCCCCGCGCCTTACGGCCCGCTCCGGGCGGGATGGCGGAGGCCCGCGTCGATGCGGACCGCTCGGGCGCATCGGCGGCCGGACTGTTCGCGGCGCACTGGCGGTGCGCCCAACCGTCGGCGGCCTTGACGATCTCGTCGCCGGGCCGGACCGGGCCCGAGCAGACCCGGCATGTCGTGGCGTAGCGGGCTTTCATCGGCACGCCGGAAACCTACCGACCGGGCGTCCCGACCCCTCCATCACCGCGACGGAGTTCGGCGGCGGCATGTTCCGTGACGGCGCGACGCCGCGGCCCGACTTCCCGGAGTTGCCTGCGGCCCAGGTCATGCCGATGACGTGACGGCCGTGCGGAGATGCCGGACGAAGAACCGGACCGCGCTGTCGGCCTCGAATCTGGGCACCTCCTTGTGCTTGCCCGCGTTGGCGTGCAACGTCTTTTCCGTGGAGGCGAAGGCGTCGAACAGTGCGAGACCGGATCGGCGGTCGATGTGCTCATCGTCCCACTGGAGGACGAACTCGACCGGAATGGTGATCTGCCTCGCCGTCGCGGCCAGGGACCGGTGCCAGAAGATGCCGAAGACCGCGGCGGTGATCTTGGGTTCGACGGCCGCCAACGGCACCCCGATCGCGGTGCCCATGTTCAGGCCGAAGTAGCCGACCGGCCCTTCGGTGCCGATTTCCGGCAGTTGCTGGAGGGCGTCCAGGGTCGCCCGCCACTCCGGCACGGCGCGCTCCGCGATGTCGGCGTTGTACCGGACGACGATCGGGCCGACCGGTTCGCCCGCCGCCATCGCCCGCTGAAGGGCGGCGATCTCCTGCTCGTCGGTCGCCGTGCGCGGACGGCCGCCGTGTCCGGGCGCGTCGATGCAGGCGACGCTGAAGCCGCCGTTGGTGACGAGGCGCTGGGCCCGGCCCACCATCGCAGGCGCCTTCTTGTGCGTGCCGCCGCCGTGACCCAGCAGCACGAGCGGCAAGGGACCGGAGCCGGATGCGGGCGACCAGAGCACGCCGGTGACCTCACCGACGGTGAAGTCGCGTTCGATGACACCGTTCGACGATGTCTCCGCGGTCAAATGCATAGGTTGTTGCCTTTCGGGAGTGCCCTTGTTGTCGAGGCGCTCCCGGCGACACCTACGTCATGCGCCCGACCGTGACGAAGCGGGGGAGCACCCACATCGATACAGCGTTCATGGGTCTCACCTCCCTCGGTGATGTCACGGTCGCGGGCACGCTACCTGCCCGACGTCATCCCGCCCAACCCGTTTATCGCGAACCTGGTGATCAGCTCGTCGGCGACCCACCGCGCAACATCCTCGGGGTACGGAGCGGACAGCCCCAGGACGATGTGGGTGAAGCCGGCGTCGATGGCTTCCGCGATCGAGTCCCGGGTGCTGCCGGGGTGGTCGTAGGAGACCGGCAGGACGATGGATCGGGTGATCGAGGCGGGATCGCGACCGATCTCGGTGCAGAAGCGGTCGAGCACAGCGCCGCGACGGACGGCGTCGTCGATGTCGCCGCCGGGGATGTTCCACAGGTCGGCGTGCGCGGCGACCACCCGCAGCGTCGCGGTCGAGCGTCCGCCGATCAGCACCGGCGGATGCGGTCGCTGGACCGGCTTGGGATTGCAGAACGCTCCGGCGAGGTGGACGTAGGTGCCGTCGAAGTCGAACGGTTCGGTCTCGGTCCACAGCCTGCGGATGACCGTGCACGCTTCGGCGAGGCTCCCGACCGCGTGGGCGGCGTCGTGGAAGGGCAGGCCGTGTGCCGCGTACTCCCGCCGTGCCACCGGGTGGCCTGGCCGTGAGCCCGCGCCGATGCCGAAGTCGAGCCGTCCCTGCGAGACGACGTCGACGGTCGCGGCGATCTTGGCCAGCATCGCGGGCGGTCGAAAGCGGTTGCTGGTGACGAGCAGCCCGAGGCGCGTGCGTTCGGTTTGGGCGGCGAGGGCCGAGAGCAGAGTCCAGCCTTCGAAGGTCGGCCCGTTCGGGTCGCCGCCGATCGGCATGAGGTGATCGAACAGCCACGCGTGCTCGATCTCCGGGATCGTGTCCGCCTCGCGCCAGACCCGCAGGACGTCGTGGTAGCTGACCTGCGACGGGGCTGTCATGATCCCGAACCGCAGCGCGCTGGTGGGCGACATGGAGGGGCCGACGCCCGACGCAACGAGCAGGCCCTGCTGGCCGCGGCCGCCTCCGTGTTCGTCACGTCCGGTGTGGAAGCGCCGGTGCGCGACATCGCGGCAGCGGCCGGAGTGGGGATGGGCACGATCTACCGCCACTTCCCGAGCCGAGCCGACCTGGTCATCGCCGTCTACCGGCACCAGGTCGACGCCTGCGCCGAGGCCGGACCCGCCCTGCTCTCGACCAGCAGCACACCGCACGCCGCGCTGACGCGGTGGATAGATCTCTTCGTCGACTTCCTGGTCACCAAGCACGGGCTCGCCGCGGCGCTGCATTCCGACAACGCCCGCTTCGAGACCCTGCACGCCTACTTCCTCGACCGCCTCGTGCCGGTGTGCGCTCAACTGCTCGCGGCCGCCGCCGCAGCGGGCGAGATTCGCCCCGACGTCGACGCCTACGGCCTCCTGCGCGGCATCGGCAACCTCTGCGTCGGTGTCGAGGGGGACTCGCGCTACGACGCGCGTCGCATGGTCGAGATCCTCATCGCCGGGCTGGCCCGATCGCGTTCGCCCGCAGGCGGGTAGCGGCTGCGTCCGGGGGAGCCGACGGTCTCGCGTTGCCCGCTCCGACGGCGCGGTGGATGCTCCGTGGTGCAGGGCTCGGCCGACGCCGTGGGGGAGCGACATGGGAGCCACACCGGCCGGAGGCGGATTTCTGGCAGGGCGGTACGAGCTGGGCCCGCTCGTGGGGCTCGGCGGGACGGCCCGCGTGTTTCGGGCCTGGGACCACGCGGGCGGCGGCACCGTTGCGGTCAAGATCTTTCCATCCGGCACGGCGACCTCGACCCGCGCGGGGAGCCGTGAACATGACGTGCTGATCGGCGTCCGCCACGTGGGGCTCGTCGAGGTGCGGGACTCCGGCACCGCCGACGACGGTTGCCCCTTCGTCGTGATGGACTTCATCGAGGGCGAGAGCCTGGCCGCGCGGCTGCGGCGCGGGGCGCTGCCTCCCGGTGCCGCCATCGAGATCGGAACGGTGCTCGCCGGCGCGCTGGCGCACGTGCACGCGCGCGGCGTCGTGCATCGCGACGTCAAGCCGGGGAACGTCCTCCTCGACGGGGCCGAACGCCCGTGGTTGGCCGACTTCGGCATCGCCCGGATCGTCGACGCCACCCGCGTCACGGCGACGGGCGTCGTGGTCGGCACCGCCGCCTACATGGCCCCCGAGCAGGTGCGCGGGGAAGCGGTCGGGCCCGCCGCCGACGTGTACGCGCTGGGCCTGGTGCTCCTCGAGGCCGTCACGGGACGCCGGGAGTACGAGGGCGGCGCGCTCGAATCCGCGATGGCCCGACTGAACCGCACCCCGCACGTGCCGTCCGAGGTCCCGAACCCACTGGCCGCCGCCGTGCGCCGGATGACGCTCGCGGAGCCTGCCGACCGGCCGACGGCGGCACAGGTGGCGGCGACCCTCGACGAAGCGCCGGAGTCGGGCGGCCTCGCGCAGGGTCTGGCGCGGCGGGCGGTCGATCGACGGCTGGTGCCTGCGGGCGCCTTGGCCGTGCTGGCGACGGCCGCGCTCGGCGGCGCGCTGCTGCTCGGCGGCGGCGACGCGGGGAATCCGACGGGCGACGGCGCCCGGCCGGGCGTGGGACCGGCACCGGTCGCGCCTGCCCTTGCCGGATCGGCGCCGGTAGCTCCCGCCGCCGGGTCGGTCGCACCTCCGGTGGCCGCCGCTCGGGTGGCCCCGGACCCGGCCGTGGCCGTCGCGCCTGTTCCGGCCGGGCAGGTTGGGCCGCCCGCCCCCGATCCCGCCCCGTCCGACGCGCGCGGGTCTGCGTCCGATCCGCCCGCGCCGGTCGTCGCGGCCCCCACCGACGCGGAGCAGTCTGGTGCGGACCAGACCGACGATCACGGACGTGGCGGCCAGAACGACGACAAGGGCAACGGCAACGGCAACGGCAAGGCCAAGGGCAAGGGCAACGGCAATGGGGGCAAGGGCAAGGGCTGAACTCATGCCGTCGGTGGCGTCGGATATGTCCGCGTCGAGCCGCTCACACACTTCGGCCTGCGCATTGACGTAGGACGGCCGGCCCGTCCTCGGGCCTGCCGATCTCACCCGCTCCGCCGCTGCTCGACCGGCCCCGCGTCGACGTCCGCGCAGCACGCCCGGTGGCCGCCGGTCGACTCCGGCGGACGCTGCGAAACCAGTACCGGGTGTGCCCGTGCCCGCAACGGAGGTGGGCCATAAGGCGTAATACGCCCCCCTGGATGGGCCCTCTTCACCAAGATCTTGTATTTCCAGTAACAGCTTGATGGATCAGTACGATCGAGAGCAGGGGGAGTCCAGATCATTCGTGATTCGATCATGAATGACGAGGTTGGGGGGAGGTCGCACTTCGGTGGCGAGTTTCGCATGCGTCGGTGCGTCGAAGGAGAGGTTGACGCGGAGGGGCGGAACCGCGGGCTCGTCGACTGGTCGTCACGTTGACGGCCACTCAGCGAGCTGGTGGACCCGGCGGGCCCTCTTGATGATCTGGGATGCGTTCGGCTGGGCGTGCGCCCTGGCGATCGCCTCGTCCTTGCGCGCCGATTTCAGTATCAGCACCATCGAGACCCGACCGTTTCTGACGGCCGTCGTCGTTGCCGTCGCCGCGCAGCTGGCCGTCCATGCGGTCCTGCGGACCTACCGCGGCAGGCATCCGATCGGCGGCATCGACGAGGCGATCACTGTCACGGTCGGAACGGCACTGGTCGGAGCGGCCGTTTTCATCGTCGACTCCTCGGTCCACCAGGCGTTCGTGCCGCGTTCGGTACCGCTCTTGGCGGCGCCGATCGCCGTGCTGGTCGCGGTGGGGTCGCGACTGGCGGTCCGGCTGTATCGGGAGCGTCGCTACCGCGCGGACTACAGCCGGGCGCACCGGGTCATCGTCCTGGGGGCCGGGATCGACGGGCAGCATCTCCTGCGGTCGATGCTTTCCGACCCCATGGGGCACTACCTGCCGGTGGCGCTCCTGGACGACAACCAGCTCCTGCGCCGCTACCGGATCTCCGGGGTGGCCGTGCGGGGCACCCGGGCCGACGTGGCCCACGCAGCGGCCGAGTCGAAGGCCGACATGCTGGTCATCGCCGACCGATCGTTGTCCGGTCCGGCGGTCGATGAGATCACGTACGCGGCCCGCGAGGCCGGGCTCGCCGTGGCGATGATGCCGACCCTCGACGATCTGCTGCGGCCGCTGCCCCACGAATCCCTCGTCCCGACTCCGCGGTCGACCGCCGATGAGGGAGCCGTTCTTCAGGAGGACCGGCTCGACGCCGCACCGGATCCCGCGGCCGCACCGCACGCCGCGGCGCAGAGCAGGGCGAAGCGCGTCCTGGACATCGCGGTGTCGCTCGTGGCCGTCCTGATCGTCATCCCGCTGTTTCTGCTGATCGCGGTGGTGCTGAAGTTCACGGCGGGTGAGGTGATCTACCGCGCGCCGCGCATCGGCCGCGACGGGCAGCTCTTCACGATGTTCAAGTTCGTCACGATGACCCGGGGCGAGACCGGCCCGAGGGTGACCGGGCGCGGTGACATGCGGATCACCGAGGTGGGCCGCTGGTTGCGCGCGACGAAGCTCAACGAGCTGCCGCAGCTCTTCAACGTGATCAAGGGGGAGATGAGCGTGGTGGGGCCACGCCCGGAGGACCCGCGCTACGCGGCCTACTACTCCGCTCGCCATCGCCCGGTGCTCGACGTGCGACCGGGCATGACGAGTCGTGCGTTCCTGAGCTTCGGCGACGAGGAGGAGTTCATCGCTCGGGCCCGCCCGACCGACCTCGAGTCCTACTACCTGCATGACCTCCTGCCGAAGAAGCTGGACATCGAGCTCGATTACGTCCGGACGTGGAGCCTCCGGCAGGACCTGCACATCCTCCTGGGAACCGTCCGCACGTTGTTGCGGTGACGGCGATCGCCGTCACCGACCACCGGGCGCGACCGCGGCGCTTGGGCGGGCGAGGCGCTCGCGCACCGGGACGAACGCCTCGGCCAGCAGGTAGCCCGCATGTCCGCCCCGCACCCGGGCGAGCGCCTCGATGTAGTCGAAGCTGCGCGGGTGCCTGCCGCCGATCATCTCGGTGGGATAGCACGCGAGCGCCTTGAGCTTCTTGTCCCAGACCGGCTCCACGTCAATGAAGGTCGTCGGAACGAAGGCGTAGTTCGGCATCTGCGGCGCCTGGTCGGTGGACGACGGCGTCTCGAAGGTCAGGAACCGCTCGACGAGCGATCCGAGCGGGGTCATCGGCCTGCACGCGGCGTACACGGCCTTGAAAACCACCTGGTGGTCGGTGTTCGCATCGCCGCCGTGGTGCGCGTAGACCACCGTCGGGCGGAAGGTGTCCAGGGCCGCCTCCACCGTCTTGATCAGCTCGATGAACGGGACGGTATCGAGGCGCTGGTCGGGGAAGTCGTGGAACTCGACCTCGGCCACGCCCATCGCGTCGGCCGCGCGCAGGGCGCACTCCCGTCTGGTGTCGCAGCGCGGGGTGTCGGCGAGCTTCTCGACCTCGCCCTCGGACATGATGAGCACCTTCACCTCGCTGCCCGCCTCGGCGTGCAGCGCCAGTGTGCCGCCGACGCCCAACGTCTCGTCGTCGGGATGGGCCACGACGCACAGGACGCGCTGGCGCAGCGCGTCATATCGGTCGTGGCGCGGCGGAGGCAGCACGAGCTCCGGCGCGGCTCTGGCCTTCTCGATGAGCACCGGCACGCCGTCGCCGCCGAACGTGTGGGCGAGCGGGTAGGGCGGCGACAGCGCCCTGACCAGGTTGACGATCTCCTGCGCCGGCCGGTTCCAGTCGATCTCCCCGTCGGCCGGGGTGCGTCGGCGCGTGTAGGTGCTGCCGGTGTCGCCCTGCGGGATGCGCGGCGCCGTGCCGTCGAGGATCGGCCCGAGGTGGGCGCGCAGGAGGTTCAGCGTCGCGTTGTCGGCCTTGCGCAGGACGTCGGCGGCGTAGTCACCGTCCTTGAGGGGGAAGCGCTCGACGGCGATCACGTCGCCGGTGTCGATCCCCTCGTCCATGTAGAACATCGTCACGCCGGACTCGGCGAGCCCCTCGACCATCGCCCAGATCACCGGCGATGACCCGCGGCGGCCGGGAAGCACGGCCGTGTGGAAGCCGATGACACCCAACGGCGGGACGCGCAGGATCGCGGGCGGGATGATCTGTGAGAAGCCCACGACCACGACCAGGTCGGGGCGCAGTGTGGCGATCTCGTCCGCGTGGTCGCGCACCTTGGCGATCTTCCGCAGCACGGGCGGCGCGACGATGTCATCGAAGGTGCGGAACCCGGAGACGCGGCCCGCGGCCTGCTCGTCGAGCACGTAGACGCCGACCAGGTCGACCCGGGGATGGTCGAGCAACTCCTGCACCGCTCGGCGTCCGTCATCCAGCCCGCCGATGAACACCACCCTGCGCCGCGGCAACCCGGCGTCGGTCCCGTCCTGCCCTCCTGTCGCCATCAGCCCACCTCACGTCGCGAGAGCGGCGCGCTCGTCAGCGTGGCGTGTCGACGCTGCCGGGGCGGCGGTGGCGCGGTGCGATCCCGCCAGCGATGGGCGAACCGAAGGAGACCGACGAGAAAGCCGCCGCCGTATCCGAGGTGCATGGCCGCGAACGCCACCGGCAGCAGCGGCAGGTGGCGCCAGCCGGAGCGGCGGGCGACCGAGACCGACGCGGTGACGGCAGCGAGCCCGTAGGCGGCGAGCGTGGCCGCCCAGACGCGGCGAACGCCACGGCTCGTCGGGGCCAGGACGGCTCCCCCCACGACGGCGGCGGCGAAGACCGGTGGGACGAACTGCCGCAGGCTCATCTGCTTCGGGTGCTTCTGCAGAACCCGGACCTTCCAGAACCCGTACTGGCGGTACTGCCGGAACAGCTTCCGCATCGACGCCCGGCTGTAGTAGCGGGAGCGGATGCGATCGGTCAGGAGGATCCGCCCGCCCGCCGCGCGCAGCCGGTAGTTGAACTCGTCGTCCTGGTTGCGCACCATCTCGGGGTCGAACGAGCCGACCCGGTCGAAGACCTCCCGGCGCCAGGCGCCCAGGTAGACCGTGTCGACCCAGTGCTCCCCGGAGGCGTAGTGGAACTGCGCATCGCCGACCCCGAACGGCGAGGACGTGGCGAGGGCGATGGCCTCCGCGATCCGCCCCTGCCCCTGCGCGTCCATCCGGCCCCCGACGTTGTCGGCGCCGGAGTCCTCGAGCGCCGTCACACACGCCGACACGTAGTCCTTCGCGATGACCGTGTGCCCGTCGACGCGCACGATGACCTGTCCGCCTGCCCGCGAGAGCGCGGCGTTGAAGCCGGTGGGCACGATGCCGCCCGGATTGTCGACGATCTCGACCGCATGATCCGGGTGCGCGCGGGCGAGCTGCTCGACGATCTCCCGGGTCTCATCATCGGACATGCCGTCGGCCACCAGCACCTGCATCAGCTCGGCCGGGTAATCCTGCTCCAGCACCGCCCCCAGGCTGCGGGCGATGAACGTGCCCTCGTTGCGGACAGGCATGATCACGGTGACGGTGGCCCGATCTGCGGTGCGGCCGGACATGCGGGGGTCCTCCCACGGGCGGTCCTAGGGGTTGGCGCACGGTCCAGAGTGCTCTACCGCCGCCGGAGGCCGCCACCCGGCCGTCGTTCTGCGGATAAGGTCGGCGGAGGACACGGTCCGGGGGGACGGAGCACCGATGTTGTCGCAGGACGAGCCTGTGCGCGCCGACGGAGCCGCGATCGGCGGCGCCGCGGTCAGCGCGACGGCCGACGTGGCCGATTCCGCGCGGATCGGCCCGGAGAGCCGGATCTGGCATCTGGCCCAGATCGGCGAGGATGCGGTGATCGGCCGCTCCTGCATCGTCGGGCGCGGGGCCTATGTCGGTCCCGGCGTGCGGATCGGCGACTACGTCAAGATCCAGAACTATGCGCTCGTCTATCAGCCCGCCACACTCGAGGACGGCGTCTTCGTCGGCCCGGCCGTGGTCCTCACCAACGACCTCAACCCGCGGGCCGTCGACGTCCGGGGGCAACCGAAGTCGGGGGCCGACTGGACACCCGCCGCCGTGCACGTCAAGGAGGGCGCGTCATTGGGTGCCCGCTGCGTGTGCGTCGCTCCGGTGACGATCGGGCGCTGGGCGATGGTCGGTGCCGGAGCCGTCGTCGTCCACGACGTTCCCGATTTCGCCCTCGTCGTCGGAGTGCCTGCGCGGCGCGTCGGCTGGGTCGGCCGGGCGGGCTTCCCGCTGCGGAGGGACGCGGACGGGACGTGGCAGTGTGAGAGGACCGGTGACCGCTACGTGGAGACAGAAGGCTCGCTGCATGAGATCGCCAATTGAGCTCGACGACGTCGGCTTCCTCGACGTTCCCGCCGCCGGAGTGCAGATCGGCGAGCAGGAACACGCCGCCGTTCAGCGCGTGCTGGCCTCCGGGATGCTGGCGCAGGGTCCCGAGGTGGCCCGGTTCGAGTCCGAATTCTCGGTGCACGTCGACGGCAGGCCATGCGTGGCCGTCAACTCGGGCACCAGCGCCCTGCTGCTCGCGCTGATCGCGCTCGGGATCGGGCCGGGCGACGAGGTCGTCGTCCCCTCGTTCAGCTTCGCCGCGACGGCGAACGCGGTCGCGCTCACCGGGGCACGGCCGGTGTTCGCCGACATCGAGCCCGCCTACTACGGCCTCGATCCGGCGGCCGTCGAGGCCGCCGTCACCGACCGGACGGCCGCCATCGTCCCGGTGCACCTCTACGGCCATCCCGCGGCGATGGGGCGCATCACCGACATTGCCGCAAAGCACGGTCTCGCGGTCGTGGAGGACGCCGCCCAGGCCCATCTCGCGGCCCTCGACGGGCGTCCGGTCGGCACCTTCGGCGCCGCCGCCGCGTTCAGCTTCTACCCCACGAAGAACATGACCTCGGGCGAAGGCGGGATGGTCGTCTGCGCCGACGAGACCGTCGCCCGCCAGGTGCGTCTCCTGCGCAACCAGGGCATGGAACGGCGCTACGAGAACGAGATCGTCGGCTACAACCTGCGGATGACCGATCTGCACGCGGCGATCGGCCGCGTGCAGCTGAACCGACTGCCCGAGCGGACGGCGCAGCGCAGGCGCAATGCCGCGTTCCTCGGCGCAGAGCTGGGCACGCACGCGGCCGGGACGGGCCTCGTGTTTCCGCAGGTGGCGCCCGGAGCCGCCCCGGTCTGGCATCAGTACACCGTGCGGGCCCCCGACCGCGACCGGTCGATGGGCAGGTTGGCCGAGCGCGGTGTGCACGCGGCCGTCTACTACCCCACACCGATCCACCGGCTCCCGGCGTACGCGCTCGATCTCGATCTGCCCGCAACCGAACAGGCCGCCGCCGATGTGCTGTCCCTGCCGGTGCACACGGCCCTGTCGCAGGCGCAGCTCGACCACGTCGTCGCGGCCGTCGCCTGGGCGATGACCCGATGAGCCCCGTGTTGAGGGCCGGGCTCATCGGACTCGGCCGCATGGGACATCACCACGCCCGCGTCCTGCGCGAGCTGCCCGGTGTCGAGCTGGTGGCGGCGGTCGACACACAGCACCGGACGGAGGAGCGTGTCGGGGCGCTGGATGTGGTGGGCACGGTCGAGGAGCTCCTCGACCGCGGCGTCGACATGTGCGTCTTGGCCACGCCGACCGTGACCCACGAGCCGATCGGCCTGCAGCTGGCCGACGCGGGCGTCCCCACGCTCATCGAGAAGCCGCTCGCGCACGACGCCAAGGCGGCCCAGAACATCGTCGATGCCTTCGCCCGAAGCGCGACCCTGAGCTGCGTCGGGCACATCGAGCGGTTCAACCCCGCTCTGCAGGAGATGCGGCGCAGGCTGGCCGCGGGCGAGCTCGGCAGCCTGTACCAGGTGGTCACCCGCAGACAGGGGCCCTTCCCGGACCGGATCGTCGATGCGGGCGTCATCCTGGACCTCGCCACGCACGACATCGACCTCACGGCGTGGGTGACCGGCGCCGCCTACCGGTCGGTGTCGGCGCGGTCGGCGCACCGCAGCGGGCGCCCGCACGAAGATCTCGTCAGCGTCGTCGCGGAGCTGTCCAACGGCCTGGTCGTGACCCACCTCGTCAACTGGTTGTCGCCGTTCAAGGAGCGCGTGACGGCCATCACCGGGGTTCAAGGCAGCCTGGTGGCCGATACCCTCACGGCGGATCTCACGCTGTTCAAGAACGGCTCGCAGCAAATGGAGTGGGACCGGGTCGCGGCGTTCCGTGGCGTCATCGAGGGCGACGTGATCCGGTACGCGATCCCGAAGCCGGAACCCCTCATGACCGAGCTCCGCAACTTCGCCGCGGCCGTCCGGGGCGACACCGAGGGCCAGGTCGTGACCCTCGATGAGGGCTTGGCCACGGTCCGCATCGCCGAGGCGATGCGGGACTCCGCGGCCACCGGTGACACCATCCGGATTCCGAGGTGATGGCCACGATGAAGGTTGCAGTGGTGGGGCTGGGCAAGATCGGCCTGCCGCTCGCGGTGCAATTCGCGGGACGCGGACATCACGTGATCGGCGCGGACATCGACGAGCTGATCGTCCGCGATCTCCGACGCGCCATGCCGCCGTTCCCCGGTGAGCACGGGCTGGTGGAGCAGCTGTCGGACGTGGTGGGCTCAGGCGCGTTGGAGGTGACGACCGACACCGCGTCCGCGGTCGCCGCGAGCGACGTGGTGGTCGTCGTCGTGCCCCTCTACGTGGACGCCGACGGCAACCCGGAGTTCTCCGCGCTCGACGCGGCCACCGCGGACGTAGCCGCCGGTCTGCGCCCGGGCACCCTGGTCTCGTACGAGACAACCCTGCCGGTGGGCACCACCCGCAACCGGCTCGCCGCCGCCCTCGAGGCGGGCAGCGGCCTGCGGGTCGGGGTCGACCTGTTCGTCGTCTTCAGCCCGGAGCGGGTCTCGTCCGGTCGCGTCTTCGCCGACCTCGCCCGCTACCCCAAGCTCGTGGGCGGCGTGGATCCGGAGAGCGGGCGGCGGGCGGTCGACTTCTACGGCGTCGGCCTGCGGTTCGACGAACGCCCCGATCTCATGCGGCCGAACGGGGTGTGGGACCTGGGCTCCGCGGAGGCCGCGGAGTTCGCCAAGCTGGCGGAGACGACCTATCGGGACGTCAACATCGGTCTGGCCAACCAGTTCGCGCTGTACGCCGATCGCATCGGCGTCGACTTCCGGCGCGTCGCCGAAGCCTGCAACTCCCAGCCCTTCAGCCATCTCCATTCGCCCGGGATCGCCGTCGGCGGCCACTGCATCCCCGTCTATCCCTGGTTCTACCTGGCAGGAGACCCGGACGCGACGATCGTCCGCGCAGCCCGCGCGGCGAACCGGGAGATGCCCGAGCGGGCGGTCCGGAGATTGGCCGAGGTCTACGGGGACCTGCAGGGCGTCACGGTGGTCGTGCTCGGTGCCTGCTACCGCGGCGGGGTCAAGGAGACCGCGTTCTCCGGGGTGTTCGGCGTCGTCGAGGCGCTGCGGGCGCGTGGGGCGGATCCGGTCGTGCATGATCCGCTGTTCACGCCGGGCGAGCTCGCGTCACTCGGGCTCGAGCCCTACCGCGACGGCCTGCGCGTGGATGCCGCGGTGCTGCAGACCGACCACGAGGAGTACGGCAGCTTCACCCCGGCGGATCTGCCGGGGGTCACCGTGCTGTTCGACGGGCGCGGCGTTGTCGATCCGGCACGGTGGCCCGGCGTCACGGTGATCACCCTCGGGGCAGGCGTCGCGCAGCGCTGAGGTCAGTGCTGGTCAGTGCTGGTAGACCCCGATGTCGACGCCGCCTTCCGGCGGGCGCGGCTTTCCGTCGATGTCGGTGGCCGGTGCCCCGATCTCCACTCCCGTGCCCAGGGCCGGGCTGCCGGGCCGGAGGTGGTAGTCGCCTGATCCGTCCAGCTGGAAGTTGACGAACTGCGGGTCCGTGACCAGCGTGCCCTGCTGGCGCCCGGTTTGCAGGTTGATCCGTTTCGTACCGTTGTCCCACAGGATGTTGTTGAGGAACTGGTTGTTCGGGCCGGTCGCGCCGCTCTCCCGGATGCCGTCGCGGCCGTTGCCGATCGCGATGTTGTTGGACACGACGAAGTTGTCGGCGTTGACCTCGCCGTTGTTCGGGTCGTCGCCCTGGCCGATCACGATGCCGCCCTGGGAGTTGCCGAAGACCAGGTTGTTCGAGATGTCCAGCGAGTTGCAGTTGTGCCAACAGTGGATGCCGTAGCCCGCGTTGTCGTAGGCGATGTTGTTGGCCACCACGCCGTGGGGGTGGCTCACGTAGATGCCGTGGTCAAACGCGTCCGCGCCGCAGTGCGAGACGATGTTGCCGATGACGTCGATGTCGTGCAGGTCGTAGTCGTTGTTCGCGGTGGTGATGCAGTTGCCCGCGTGGAATCCGTGGACGTTGTTGTCGACGATGCGGACGAACGAGCCGCCGCTCAGCAAGCCGTCGGTGTTCGACCCGCTGATGTCGAACCCGATGATGTCGACGTAGTCACCGTTGTTCTGCCACGCGGCGTCCTGGGAGCCGTCGCCGATGATCTTGGCGCCGCCGCGGTTGGCCGCCACGAACGAGATGCGCGCCTGTGCGGTGCCGTTGACCTCGGTGGTGACCGAGCCGTTGTACGTGCCGTTCTCGAAGACGACTTCCGTGCCGGGGTTCGCCATCTTGGCCGCGCGCTCGATCGACTGCAGCGGCTTCGCCTGTGTGCCGGGGTTGTCGTCGCTGCCGGTCGGCGACAGGAACAGCTGGTTGGTGGCCTCAGTGGGCGCGATCGGGATGTTGCCGCCCGTGGGCGGCGGCGGTGTCGGCGGTGAACTGGACGAGCACGCCGTCACCCCCATCGCGCCGGCGATCATCAACACGATTGCCCTCGTTCGCCAGCCGCTCATCTGCTCTGCGATCCCCCACCCGCGCCGCACCGGTCGCTCTACTAAGCCAAGCTACGCGATTCCATGTGTGCCAGGAGCAAGACGGCGCTAGGCCGAATGCCGCCGGTGTGCATCGGCGGCGTCGGCGGCGTGCAGGCACAGCCCGTAGAGCAGGGCGTAGCTCAGCACGTGCCCGACGGCGAGCACGATAACGGCGACCTGGACCGGTTCCCCCAGCAGCCCGCACACGGCGGTGCCGCCCGCGGTCAACAGAAGCCGGAAGCATCCCCAGACGAGCTCGTGGCCCTGCCGCTCGAGCAGGAACAGCGTGGACGACACCGGTGTGACGGCGAACTGGGCGAGGTAGGCCACGGCCAGGAACCGCGCGTACTCGCCCGCCTCGGTCCACGTGGGTCCGAAGATCAGGCCGAACATCCACGGCCCCGCGATCACCAGCAGGAGCGCAGGGCCTGCGCCGAGCAACAGGAGACGCAGGACGGCTTTGCGCAGGAGGCGGCCCAGTGCCCCGCTGGGACGGCGGATCGCGGCTCCGGTCTCGCCGGTGTAGACCTGGCTCACCGCCTGCCCGATGATCGCGGTGGGCCCGCTGAAGACGCGGATGGTGAGGCCGAGCAGGCCGGCTCGTGCGTCGCCGTAGACGGCGCTCACCAGGAGCAGCGGCATCTCGAGCCCGGCCGAGTTGACCAGTGCGGACGGGGTGGCCAGCAGCGGGAACCGACGGAACCGCCGCACCGCGGCGCGCAGCCCGGCCCAGCTGGGCCGCCGCTGGCGGAGCAGGCCGCCCCGCGACACGAGCCCGCCCATGGCCAGTGTGCGGCCCACGCCGACCCCGAGCAGGAGGCCCAGCGGGCGCACTCCGGCCAGCCCGAGGCCGATCTGCGTCACCGTCTGGCCGACGCCCTGCAGGAGGTTGCGCCTCCCCAACGCGCCGTAGGTGCGATCACGCACCATCCACTCGGAGAGCACCATGTAGGCGCCCAGAGCGAAGACGGTGACGGCCACCAGCCACCAGTACTGCGCGAGCCTCGGCACGCCGAGCAGGTTGGCCAGCGGGCCCGCGGCGAGGAGACCCACCGCGGCCGTGACGATCGTCGTGCCGGACACGACCGCCAACGCCGACCAGGCGACGTCCGCAGCCTCGCCGTCGTCGGGCGGGATGGGTATGGCCGCCTCGAGGCTGGCCGTGGAGATCACGCTGATCATCCCGACCACCGAGGTGAACACCGTGAGCAGGCCGAGTTCGGCGGGGTCGTACAGTCGCGTCAGAAGCGGGTAGGACAGGATGACCAGGCCCTGCCCCGCGAGGCTCCCGACGACGATGCTCGTGATGCCCCGCATCGCGGTCGGAAGCCGTCGGGACACCATGCGGCTGATCAGCCGTTGTCCCGGAGGGCGTTCGGCGTCACCGGCACGCGATGACCCAGGTGTCGGTTCATCGTCGGCGGCATAGTGAAACTCTATCCGGCGTGCGTGGACGGGAGCGAGGATCAGTGGCGGACGAGCACGCAAGCGGGCGGGCGCGGGTGAGACACCTGACGTCCGTGCATCCCATCGGCGACAACCGGATCTTCTACCGGGAATGCAAGACCCTCGCCGACGCGGGCTACGACGTCGCGCTCGTCGTCGGGCACCCGCCGACGGAACCGGTCGCGGGCGTGCCCGTCATCGGCGTCGGAGAGGGGCGCAACCGGGTCGACCGCGCGACGAGGATCGTCTGGAAGGTATTCCGGGCGGCGCTGAAGGAGCGGGCGCAGATCTATCATCTGCACGACGCGGAGCTGCTGTGGATCGGGCTGCTGCTCAAGCTCGCGGGCCGGTGCGTGGTGTACGACGTCCACGAGGACACGCCGAAGCAGATCATGAACAAGTTCTGGATCCCGTGGTGGGCGAAGCGGGTGCTCTCGTCGGGCACGGCGCTGATGGAACGCCTGGCTGCGGCGGCGTTCGACGGCATCGTCGCCGCGACGCCGTTCATCGCCGATCGGTTCCCCGCCGCCAAGACGGCCGTCGTCCAGAACTTCCCCCGGCTCTCCGCCGCCCGCGACCGGCCGGAGGTCGGCGCGGGCGACCAGACGTACGCCTTCGCCTACACCGGCGGTCTCGCCGCGGTGCAGGGCCTGCGAGAGATCGTGGCGACGGCGGGCCTCCTGCCGCCCGACCTGGGGGACGCCGTGGTGGCAGGCTGGTTCGACGACGACGCCTTGGAGCGCGAGATCCGGGCGTCGGAGGGCTGGAAGCGCATCCGGTTCCTCGGCCGCGTCACCCCGAACGAGGTCCTGGAGGCGATCGTGAGCGCCCGTTGCGGCCTGGTGATCGATCACCCGATCAGCAACTACCTCGACTCCTACTCGACGAAGATGTTCGAGTACATGGCCTGTGGCGTGCCGGTCGTCTGCTCCGACTTCCCGTTGTGGGTGCGCCTGGTCACCGACGCCGACTGCGGAGTGACCGTCAACCCCATGGATCCGCATACCGTCGTCAAGGCCGTGGAGGGCCTCTGCCGCGACCCCGAGGAGGCGCGGCGCCTCGGCGAGAACGGGCGCCGGGCCATCCGGGAGCGCTACAACTGGGAGAACGAATTCGCGAAGCTCGACGATCTGTACCGGAGATTGATGTGATCACCCCACAGCGTGTCCTCGTCATGTCGCCGCACACGGACGACGCGGAGCTCGGATGCGGCGGCACGATGGCCCGCTGGATCGGTGCGGGCTCCGAGATCTTCACCGCGGTGTTCTCCACGGCCGAGCTGTCGTTGCCCCCGGGCTCCAAGCCCTACCGGCTCAAGGACGAGTGCCACATGGCGCTCGACGAGCTCGGCGTGCCCAAGGAGAACCGCTTCATCTACGACTTTCCCGTCCGCGAGCTCGGGTACCACCGCCAGGAGGTGCTCGAGGAGATGGTGAAGCTCGCCCGAATGGTGGAGCCGGAGGTGGTGCTCGTGCCGTCCGGCGCCGACCTGCACCAGGACCACGCCGTCGTGCACCAGGAGAGCGTGCGGGCGTTCCGGTTCACGACGATGTTGGGCTACGAGCTGCCGTGGAACCACATCACGTTCTCCACGCAGGCGTTCGTCGTGCTGACCGAGGAGCACCTGCGCCGCAAGTGGGCGGCGTTGACGAAGTACCAGAGCCAGCTGGAGGTGGCGCGGCCGTACTTCCGCTACGAGTTCATCGAGTCGATGGCCCGTGTCCGCGGCCTCCAGGTGAAGGCGGACTTCGCCGAGGCCTACGAGGCCATCCGAGTGCGCCTGTGATCGTCTCATGATCGTCGCCGCCCACCAGCCCAACTTCGCACCCTGGCTGGGCTTCTTCGACAAGGCCATGGCGGCCGACGTGCTCGTGCTCCTCGACACCGTGCAGTTCATCAAACGGGGCTACCAGAACCGCACCCGGATCAAGGGGAGCACCGGACCCCAGTGGCTCACCGTGCCCGTCATCAGCAAGGGCCGCTACGACCAGGCGACGCTGGACGTCGAGATCGACGAGACGGCGCGCTGGCAGTCGGTACACCTGCGCACCTTGCAGAGCGTGCTGGCCAAGGCGCCGCATCGCGACACGCTGTTCGAGATGGTGGAGCCGATCTACGCGCGGGAGGACGTGCATCGGCTCGTCGACCTCAACCTCGCCGTGCTGCGCGCGGTGGCGTGCGGCCTGGGCCTCGGCACGCGCCTGGTCCTGGCCTCGGAGCTCGACCTCACCGGCAGCTCGACCGAGCTGATGGTGAGCCTGACGAAGAGCGTGGGCGGCGACGTCTACCTGTCGGGCCCGACGGGTCGCCGGTACCTGGAGCCCGCGCAGTTCGCCGACGCCGGGCTCGAGCTGCGCTACCACGAGTTCGCCCCAACCGAGTACCCGCAGCTCCACGGCGCGTTCGTGGAGGGGCTGAGCTGCTTCGACTACATCGCCAACTGCGGCTTCACGCCCTGGTAAGCACAGGACCCCGGGTCCGCCGTCACACGGTGACGGCCTCGATCAGCTCGGCGTACCAGCGCTTCTGACGCGCCGTCCGCAGGATCTCGTCGTTGTGCCAGAGGATGCCGAGGTCCCCCCGGAAGCGACGGCATGCGCGGGCGACGTCGACGACCGCGGCGAACGCCGCGTCCGGGCGCAGGCCCATGTATCCGAACAGGCTGACGTCCATGACCTGGAACGGCCGTTCCCGCAACGCCAGCGGTCGGCGGCCGAGGAGGTCGAACACGGGGTACTCGTGACACGTGCCGGTGCGGAAGCCGATCGACTCGCTGAACGCGAGCGTGCAGTCGTAGGTCAGCCCCGCCTGGTCCCAGTTGCGCCACGTGTCGGGGTTGGCCCACTGCAGATAGTGCTGCCGCCCGCCCCAGCTCTCCTGGTCGACGCCCGCGCGCTCGGCGACGCGGCGCAGGTGGGCGAACTCCTGCGCAGTCCGCTCCGGGTCGCGGAACGTGCCCAGGCCTGCGTGGAAGCCGACCTCGTGACCGCGGCGGTGGACCCGGCCCATGAGGCGGCCGACCCAGGGGTGGTCGACGAGGTCGAACCGGCCGCCATGCGGGTTCACGTCGTTGTTCGACAGGAAGTAGAACGCGCTGCGCAAGCTGTGCCGTTCGCTCACCGTCATCAGGAAGTCGAACGTGTTGTGCGGGTCCCGGTCCAAGCGCCCGCGGCGAGCGTCGGCGAGTGCGCGGGTTCGCCTGAGCAGCAGACCGGGGTCCCGACGCCGGACGACGTCGCCCGCGAGCTGGCGCGCGAGCAGTGCCCGGCTCCGCCCCAGGGTGGACAGGGGATCGTCGACGTCGTGGGAGAGCAGCACGCGGTAGTCGCGACGTGCTGTGGTCAGCCGGGGCCAGAGGTGATGCAGCGCCGCGCGCAGCAGCTCGACGTAGGCGTCGACCACCGGGGTGCGCAGGATGCCCGCGCGCACCGCGACCGACGCCGCGGCGGGGTAGCGCTGATAGGCGTCGCGCGCACCGGGGATCGCCTCCTCGTAGCGCGTGAGCATGGCGAAGGCGCTGCCGAACACGTCGACGTGCAGGCGTACCGCGGTGGGGTCGAGCTCGGCGAGCGGACGGTCCTCGCGGGGGGGCGATCCATAGAGGACGGGCAGCTGCTCGGTCGCGGTGAGCACCCCAGCGCCCACGGCGCCGACGGTCCGCCGCGGAAGCGGCTGGCGGGGAAGCGCGGCTGCCGTCAGCCATCGGGCTTCGTCGGTGGCGAACAGCACGTCGGGAAGGGTGACGACGCGCTCGTCGCCGCCCGCCAGCCCGATCCGGACGTCGGCGTGTCGGTGCACTTCGGCCTGCCACTCCAGACCCAGCCATTCGCCGAGGACGACCCCGAGGACGTAGCGCCGTTCGGCGCTGTAACGCGACGGCATCCGGACGATGATCGTCATCGATTTGTGTGTACCGTGCAAAGATGACCCATCTGCGTGATGTCTGTCATCCTGATGGTCCTCTCTGACTCCCGCCAGATCGGCATCTCGGCAACCGAGAGTAGCCGTTCCGATCACTCCACACCCCCGTCCGTCGGGCGGCCGGGTGAACCGATCTTCCATCAGCCATGGTGGTTGGACGCCGCCGCCCCGGGCAGATGGGACGCGGCCACCGTCGACCGCGGCGGACGAACGGTAGCGGTGCTGCCGTTCGTCGTGCGGGGCCCGCGACGGTTGCGCGTGCTGAGCCAGCCGCCCCTCACCCCGTTCCTCGGTCCGTGGTTCACCCACGAGGAGGGCGCGAAGTACCGCACGTCGCTTGGCGACCAGATGGAGCTGCAGGCGCAGCTGGAGGCGAAGCTGCCTGCGGCGTCGGCGTTCCATCAGAACTTCTCCTCGACCGTCATCAACTGCCTGCCGTTCATCTGGGCGGGCTATCGGGCCGAGGTGCGCTACACCTACCTGCTCGAGGATCTCACCTCCGAGGAAGCCCTTTGGGAAGGGCTGGCGGGCAACATCCGGCGGGAGATCCGCAAGGCGACACGGCGGCTCGAGGTCCGCGAGACCACCGACGTCGACGGGTTCTACCGGGTCTGGGCGAAGACCTTCGAGCGCCAGGGAGCGGCGGCGCCGGATCGGCGGCGGCTGGAGCGCATCGACGCCGCCTGCGCGGAGCGGGATGCCCGGGTCATGCTGTTCGCCTGCGACGAGGCCGAGCGGGTGCACGCCGTGGCGTATGTGGTCTGGGACCGGCGCACCGCCTACTACCTCATGGGCGGCGGTGATCCGCAACTGCGCACCAGCGGCGCCAGCAGCCTGCTCGTCTGGGAGGCGATCCGGCGGGCGCGCGGCATCTCACAGGTTTTCGACTTCGAAGGGTCTATGCTCCGGCCCGTTGAGCGCTTCTTCCGGGCGTTCGGGGGTCGTCAGACGCCATACCTGCATGTCAGCCGGGCGACGCGGGCCGGGGCCGCGGCGCTGGCAGTGCGCGCTGGTGCGAAACGATGGGCCCGCCGATGAGGGGATAGGGTCGTGCTTCTGGTATCGATGGTGGAGTGGTCGATACGTACGTCGTGGGGGATGCGGCGCAACGCGCAGGCGTCGGACATCGGGGGTGACGCGTGACCCCTCGGGAGTTCGTCGACATCGCGCGGGAGCGCTGGCGGTTCATCGTGGCCGGGCTGCTCCTCGGACTGGTCGCCGCAGGCCTTGCGATCTACCTGGTGCCCCGCGAGTACTCCGCATCCGTCACCATGATCGTCTCCACGCAGCCCGTCGACCCGACCATCCCCGCGCCGACCGGCAGCGACGAGGTGTCCGCCCAGCGGATCAGCACCTACGTCGAGCTGGCGCGCAGCAAGCGCCTGGCGAGCGATGTGATCCTGGCCCTGCGTCTGCCGGATACGCCCGAGCAGCTCGCGAACCGGATCGCCGTCACCACCACTCCGGATTCGGCGCTCATCACCGCTGCGGTCACCGATGGCTCGTCCGACCAGGCGGTGAACATCGCGAACGCGATCGGATCGGCGTTCATCAAGGACGTGGGGGAGATCGAGCAGCCCGCCGACCCGGCGCGCCGTCCCTCCATCGTGGCGAAGGTGTTCCAGCAGGCCCAGCCGCCCGCGGATCTCGTCGCTCCGCGGCCCTCCCTCTACGTGGTGTTCGGTGTCGTGCTCGGCCTCTTGGTCGGGTTCGGGGCCGCGGTGGTCCGCAGCGCGTTGGACACGGGGGTCAAGAGCAGGAGCCAGCTGGAGGAGATCCTCCGGGTGCCGGTGCTCGGCATCATCGGCCGCGACCGCAAGATCCGGTCAAGCCCGCTCAGGATGTACGGCGCTTCGCACACCCCGCTGGCCGAGGCCTTCCGGCACCTGCGGACGAACGTCCAGGTCGGTGCGCTTGACCGCAGGCGCAAGACGATCCTCGTCACCAGTGCCACGTCCGGCGAGGGCCGGACCACCACGGTCTGCAACCTCGGACTGACCCTGGCGAAGGCGGGCGCCCGCGTCGTCATCGTCGACGCCGACCTGCGGAACCCGTCGATCGCTCGTTGCCTGGGCATCTCGCCCACACCGGGGCTCACTGACGTGTTGGACGCCACGGAGTCGGTGAAGAGCGCTGTGCGGCCGGTCGGGCCGACGCTCGACGCGCTCCCCAGCGGGATCTGCCCGCCGAACCCGAGCGAGTTGCTCGGCTCGAAGCGCATGACCGACCTGCTCGCGTCGTTGCGCGACATGTACGACGTCGTGCTGATCGACACCGCGCCGCTGCTCCCGGTCACCGACGCCGCGGTTCTCGCGCCCCGGGTCGATGCGGTGCTCGTCGTGGTGCGCCACGGCCGCACCCATGTGCAGGACGTGTACGAGGCCCGGGACACGCTGCACGCGGTGTCCGCGCGGATCCTCGGCTCGGTGCTGACGATGGCCCGGCACGCGGGCCCCTACGGACGGGCACAGCTGGGGCCCGCCGTGGGGCGGTGGCGCCCGACGGCTCGGCAGCCGGAGAACGGGATGGCGCCGCCCGCACCCGACGTGCCCACCGCCATGATCCGATCCGAGCCGCCTGCGCCGCCCCGACCGAGCCCCCGCCCGCGGGCCGATGACGATGCTCCGCCGGAGCGCTCCGACGCCGGCGAGACGCTCGACCGCGGATCCGCGGCACGGTAGCCGGGCGATAGGTACGATCGATCTGGTGGCTGGCGATCCGGTACGACCCCCGCGGCAACCTCTGCTGATCGCCCAGCGTGGGCGGGCACTGGTCGTCGTCGTCGTCGCGGTGCTGGTCGCCGTGGCGCTGGGGGTGCGGTACGCGGGCGATTCGCACGCCGCATGGATGGACCAGGTTGCGCTCTCCCTGACTCGCGAGTGGTTCCCGATGCCCCGGGGCCTGGCGATGATCGTCATCAGCGTGTACGACCCGGTGCCGCTGGCCATCCTGATCGTCGGGCTCGCCGGGCTGTGTCTGGCCCTGGGCAGGCGCCGTCTGGCGGTGCTCGCCGTGGCGGGCCCGGTGCTGACCGGAGTCGCCACCACCGTCGTGAAGCCGGTGATCGAACGGACCAAGAACGGCGACCTCAGCTACCCGAGCGGCCACATGGGCTCGGCGGTCGCCGTCGCCATCGTCGTCGCGCTGCTGCTGGTCAGCCTGCTCGGAGCGCGCCGGTGGGTGACCGCGGTCGCCATGGCGGTCCCCATCCTGTGGGGAGTAACGGTCGGGCTCGCGATGACGGTGACGAATTATCACTACTGGACCGACGCGGTCGGCGGGATTTGCGTTGCAGTGGCTGTTGTCTTGAGCTTGGCTGTACTGATCGACTATAGGCCGCCACACCGATCCGGAACGGATCATTGGCTCGGGTGGCAGAGGAGAGTCGGTGCCCTGGGGCAATCGATCTTCGGGCGGAATGCACCGACGCCCTGACGACGCACGAGGGGGGAATTGAGGTCGTGAGCGAGCTGAAGGCCGTGATCCAGGCAGGAGGCCGGGGAACACGTCTCGCACCGTATTCGACGGTGCTACCCAAGGCCTTGATGCCGGTCGGCGAAGGCACGGTGATCGATCATTTGCTGAACGGCTTCCGGGACGCGGGCGTCGTCGAGGTGATCGTCACGGTGAGCAAGTTCGGGCCGCTCATCCGCAGCTACTGCGGCGACGGGAGCCGGTGGAACTTGAACATCGACTACCTCACCGAGGACATTCCGCTCGGGACGATCGGCGGACTGAACCTGCTGCGGGAACGGCTGCAGGCGCCGTTCTTCGTGGCCAACTCCGACATCTACACCGACCTCGAGCTCAAGGACCTGCTGGCCACCCACACCAGCGGGTCGGCCGCGGTCACCGTGGTCGTCACCCGGCAGACGGTCAACATCGGCTACGGGGTCATCGACCACACGGATGGGCGCATGACCGACTTCCGGGAGAAGCCCAGCCAGGAGTTCTCGGTGAGCACCGGGATCTACTGCATGAGCCCCGAGGTCTTCGATTTCATCCCGGCGACCGGGGCGTTCGGTTTCGATCATCTCGTGCGCGCCATGCTGGAGTGTGGCGCGTCGGTCGGTGTCCACGAACATCTGGGCAGCTGGATCGACATCGGACGGGTCGAGGACCTCCGCAAGGCCCAGGAACAGGCCGCGCATCCGTTCACCCCGGACGAGATCGTCTGAATGTCCATGATCGAGCTCGGCGCGCCGGTGCTCGGCGACGCCGAGAAGCAAGCGCTCATCGCGGTACTCGATGACCAGTGGCTGACGATGGGTCCGCGCGTCCGCGCGTTCGAGCGTGCCTTTGCCGATCTCCACCGGGTCGACGACGCCGTGGCGGTCAGCTCGGCGACGGCGGCCCTCCAGCTGATCCTCGCGGCCTTCGACATCGGCGCGGGCGACGAGGTCATCGTGCCGTCCATGAGCTTCGTGGCCACGGCGGCGGCCGTCGTGCACGCGGGCGCCACGCCGGTCTTCGTCGACATCGAGGCGGCGGATCGCCCGCACCTCTCGCTCGACGAGGCCCGACGCGCGGTCACCCGGCGCACCCGGGCGATCATGGTCATGCACTACGGCGGGTTCGCGGTCGACCTCGCGGCCTGGCGGCGCTTCGCCGACGAACACGGGCTTCTGCTGTTCGAGGACGCGGCGCACGTGGCCGGTCTGACCGGTGCGACGGGCATCATCAGCGACGCCGCCGCCTTCAGCTTCTTCACCAACAAGAACATGACCACCGCCGAGGGCGGCATGGTGGTCGTCGCCGACGAGGCCCGCAGGGAGCGCGTTCGGCTTCTGCGGTCCCACGCGATGACGGCGAGCACACTGGACCGCGATCGGGGTCGCGCGGTCGGCTACGACGTCGTCGCGTGCGGCTACAACTTCCGGATGGACGAGCTGCGGGCGGCGCTCGGACTAGTGCAGATCGAGCGCCTCCCGGCGTGGAACCGAACGCGCGTCGAGCTGATGGCGCGTTACCGGGAGCTGCTGGCCGAGCGCCTGCCCAAGGCGTGCGTGCCCTTCGACGCACACCACCCGACCTCGGGCCATATCATGCCGATCGTGTTGCCGGAGGGGCACGACCGCGCCGCGATCATGGCGTCGCTGCGGGCAGCGGGCGTGCAAAGCAGCGTGCACTATCCAGCCATCCACCAGTTCGCCTACTACCAGCACCGCTTCGGCGGCCTGACGCTGCCGCACACCGAGAGCTTCAGCCGCCGCGAGCTGACACTGCCGTTGCATCCCGCCCTGAGCCCGGCCGACGTCGACCGGGTGCTGGAAGCGCTCGCGGCGGCCGCGGGGTAGTGCGCGAGCCCGCGGTGGTCGACGAGAGGATGTCGGACGTGGATTTCTCGGATCGGACGGTCCTTGTCGTGGGCGGCGCCGGCTATGTCGGCTCCGTCCTCGTGGCGGAGCTGCTGCGGGCGGGCGCACGGGTGCGCGTCCTCGACCAGCTGATCTACGACAACGGCTTCGCGCTCGCGCCGCTGCTGGACGAACCGCGGCTGCATTTCCAGCGCGGCGACCTCCGCAACCGCGACGACCTCGCCGAGGCCACGCGGGGGGCGACCGACCTCGTGCTGTTGGCGTCCCTGGTCGGCGACCCCATCTGCAAGGCGTACCCCGTGCTCGCCCGCGAGATCAACGAGCAGGGCGCGAAGGGCATCGTCGACCACCTCGGCCACACGGGGATCGAGCGGTTCGTCTTCACCTCGACCTGCAGCAACTACGGAATCCACGAGTCCTCGCGGCTGGCCACCGAGGAAAGCGAGCTCAACCCCCAGTCGCTCTACGCCGAAACCAAGATCGCGGTCGAGCGGCACGTGCTCGACCGGGCCGGTGATCTGCCGAGCGCCGCAACCGTGCTGCGGATCGCCACGGCGTACGGACTCTCGCCCCGCATGCGATTCGACCTCACCGTGAGCCAATTCGCCTGGGAGCTGGCGTCCGGACGGCCGTTGCAGGTCTATGACGCCGACACGTGGCGGCCCTACTGCCACGTGCGGGACATCGGCAAGGCCATCATGACCGTGCTCACCGCTCCGGAAAGCGCCATTCGCGGCGAGGTCTTCAACGTGGGTGACACCTCGCAACAGTTCACCAAGCGAATGATCGTGGACGAGGTGCGCAAGCACGTCGGCGAAACGTCCGTCGCCTACGGCGACAAGGGTTCCGACCCGCGCAACTACCGCGTTTCCTTCGACAAGATCGCCAAGGATCTGGCCTTCCGCTGCGACTACACGGTGCAGGACTACCTCACGCGGCTGACCGCCGCCGTGCAGGCGGGCATCTTCCCGGACGTGAGCGCCGATCCCCGGTTCGGCAACTACAAGGTCATGCACGTCGAGCCGACCCACTGAGCGGGCCCGGGCGGGCGCCGCCCGGCGTGATTCCCGTGTTACGGTGGCTGTAGGGCGACGTGGAAGTACTGGCCCGCGGCCTGGGCCCGACGAGCGTCCCCTTGTTGAAGGGCAGGAACCCATCATGGGCGAAGCCTCGTCGCAACCGGACCGGGCACCGTCCCGTCACGGTCGTCGTGCTGGTCGCTCGTCGCTTCTCACGCCGCCGTTGGGGCTTCCGTTGTTCCCGTCGCGGCCGCGACGGCCTGCGGACGAGCCGTCGACAGAGCGGTCGTCCGGCGGTGAGCGGGCGTCCACGCCACCCCCGGGAGTCGCAGCGCCGAAGGCGAAGCTCTGCCGGTGCGGACACGTACGCGACGCGCACGAGCACTATCGACGGGGCAGCGACTGCGGCATCTGCGGCGTCGCCGGCTGCGCCGCCTACGTCCGCGCCTCCTCCCGCACGCGCTCCTGACCCGAACGTCTCCCGCCCTGCTCGGCTACCGGAGCCGGGCCGCCGCGCGGCGCCGCCGGGCCGCGCCGACCAGCCATCGGGCTCGGCGCAGCACCGGGTTCTGCGTGGCGCGGAGCAGCCGGTGGTCCCAGCTCGATCGATCGGCGTCATCGGCGTCGGCGGCGGTGCTCGGGTGACGGCGGCCGAGCAGGGCGTGCGCGACATCCATCGGATCGTGGGCCAGGTGGTCGTCCATCGACTCGAACCATGACGCGCTGGCCGCCGCCTCGGCCTGCCAGCGCGCCACCTCGGGACGACGCTCGTCGGTGTAGCGACACAGCGCGCCCGCGAGGTCGAGGCCCGGCACGGAGAGCGCGCCTGCCAGCGCGATCGCGTCCTCCAGCGCCAGGCGCGTACCTGAGCCGATCGAGTAGTGCGCGGTGTGCGCGGCGTCCCCGAGCAGCACGACGCGATCGTCGTACCAGTGTTCGTTGGTGAGCGTCGGGAAGTGCGACCACCGGGCCGGGTGCTGGCCGGGCCGCCGGTCGAGCAACGGCGCGCCGTCGAGGTGGCGGTCGAAGACGTCGGCCAGCAGCTTCAGCGCCGCGGGGTTGTCCAGGGTGTCCAGGCCGAGGCCGCGCCACGTCGGCTCCGCGCACTCGACGATAACGGTGCTGGCGCGCGGCGCGAATTGATAGCCGTGGTACCACAGCCACCCGGCGTCCGTGCGCTCGCAACCGAAGGTGAAGTCCGTGAACTCCTTGGTTGTACCGAGCCAGATGTAGGCGTTGGTGCCGGTCTGCACGGACGTGCCGAACTTGTCGGCTTTGCCGGAGCGCAGCGCGCTCGTGTGGCCGTCGGCGGCGACCACCAGGTCGGCGTCGATGTCCACGGCGTCGTCGACGGTCTCCTCGAATGTCAGCTCGACGCCGAGCTGGCGCGCCCTGGCTTGCAGGACGTCCAGCAGTTGCTGTCGTTCGATGCTGTAGCCGTAGCCGCCGAGATGCACGACCTGCTCGCCGATCCGCAGCCGTTGCCCGGTCCACGTCACCGAACGTGCGGCGATCTGCCCGGCGGAGGTCGGGTCCGCCCGGTGCAGGGCGTGGCGCAAGGGAGTCCCAGTAGACGACGCCCCAGCCGTAGGTCGTGTCCGGTGGGTTGCGCTCCATGACGACGACTTCACGGCCGGGGTCGTGCAGCTTGGCGACCACCGCGAAGTAGAGTCCGGCGGGACCGCCGCCGACACAGGCGATCTTCATGCGAGCAACCATATTCGGGACCGTGTGATGGACACGTGCACCACCTCTGCTCGGTCAGGCCCGGGTACGCGGGATATCGGCATGCCTAGGCTGCCGGCGCGATGACCCGAGGTATCTTCCGACCCCCATCCTTTTCGACGTGTCGCGCAAAACCCGTTCTGCCTGCGACACAAGGAGGTGGCCGTTAGGCTGATGGAACCAGCCGCCCAGCGCAATAGCACGACGTCCCGGAGTGGCGATCCCGGCTCCGAACAGCATGGAGGTGCCTCGAATGCACGGCGCAGACCCGGCAGGCGAGGTGGTGTCGGGCGACGATCACCTCGAGCGGGCGCACACGCCGTTCGAGCAGCCCTGGTGGTTGGACGCCGTCGCACCGGGCAGCTGGGGCGAAGTGGTGGTCGAACGGCAGGGCGAACCGGTCGCGCGGCTGCCCTACGTCCGCAAGCGGAAGCTGGGGTTCACCGTGCTCACGCAGCCGCCGCTGACCCGGTTCGTCGGGCCATGGCTGCGACCGTCGACGGGCAAGTACGCGAAGCAGCTCGGGGTCGAGTGCGAGCTGATGGGCGAGCTGATCAAGCAGCTGCCGCCGCACGACGTCTACCGAGGCAGCTTCGCGCCCGCCGTGACGAACTGGCTGCCCTTCTACTGGGCGGGCTTCGAGGCCACGGTCCGCTACACGTATCGGCTCAACGACCTGTCGGACCCGGACAAGCTCTGGGCCGAGGTCGGCGGCAACGTCCGCAGCCGGGTGCGGCGCGCCCAGGACCAGGTGGAGATCCGCACGGATGTGTGCCTCGACGACGTGCTGCGGATCAACCGGATGCTCTTCGAGCGGCAGGGCTTGTCGCCGCCGTTCGACGACGATCTGGCCCACCGCCTCGACGACGCCTGTCGACAGCGCGGCGCGCGGCAGATCGTCGCCGCCGTCGACGCGCGGGGCCGGGTGTATTCGGCGCTGTACCTCGTACGGGACGCCACGACGACCTACCTGCTCTTCGGCGGCACCGACCCGGAGTTCCGGTCGAGCGGCGTGAACAGCCTCGTCGTGTGGGAGGCGATTCGTCGTGCGTGCGAGAAATCGCAGCACTTCGACTTTCTCGGTTCGATGATCGAGTCCGTGGAACGGGTCAACCGCTCGTTCGGAGCGCGGCAGGTGCCCTACTTCTTCGTGTCGCGGGCGCGTCCGCACGCGCGGGTGCTCTTGGCGACCCGCGCGGCGTCAGCGCGCGCGACACGGGTGTTGCGGCATCGCCGAGGACCGGGGACGGGCGGCTCGGCGTAAGCGGGCCTATCGGGGCTCCGCGGCCGGTGTCTCGGGCAGCTCCTGCGTGAAGAGCTCGGCCGACGTGTGGCGGTGACCGTTGGTCGCGCTTCCCGCGAGGGTGGATGCACGTTCGGGCCCTGCCCTCGCGGCAAGGGCCCCCGTTGCTCTCCTGTCCAGCCAGCCGTCGCGCGGTGCGAGCGCACAGAGGATGATCGCGGCGATGAAGCCGTGCGTGAGCAGCGCGGTGAGGACCGCCGACTCGGCGAGGGCCAGGCCGGGCATCAGGAAGATGAGGCAGGCGAGGCGGGAGGGCAGCCCGCGGGTGGCGTCGTCGATCGCCCAGAGCAGCAGGATGAGCACGACCGTCGCGGCGATCATCCCGGGGTAGCCGAAGTTGGCGTAGCCGTCGGCGAGCCAGCTGGCGTTGGCGTGGGTGAACGGGTCGCCGAAGAACTCCGCTCCGACCAGGTCCGGCGGCTCCTTGGCGTACGGGTAGGGGAAGATCCCGCGCAGCACCGAATAGCCGAGCTTCGCCTTCGGGATGTCCTGGAAGACCTGCACGTACCCGGAGAGCACGATGCCCGGTGTCACCAGGACGCGCCGAACGAAGTCCGACGTCAACGTGTTCGAGGCGTTCCACCAGTCCACGAGCAGGACCCCGATCGCGCCGACCACGGCCGCGGCCAGGATGGTGGGCCCGACCGGACGACGACGCAGCCACAGGTAGCCGAGAACGATCGCGACCGGGGCCAGGATCGCGGTCTTGCTGCCCTGCTGGGAGTACAGGAAGATCTGGCCGACGATCCCCGCGGCGGCCCAGGTCCAACGCCGGTACCAGAGCCCGCGAATGATCAGCAGCGGGTTGATGATCTTGTCGAGCAGGGGTACGACGTACGCGAGAGCGGGGTCGGATGACTCCGTGACCCGAAAGTCGCCCCGCACCCCGTAGACGTCCTCGAACGACGGCAAGGTCAGCTTGATCCCGGCGTAGGCGATCACGAAGACGTTGAGCACCAGCCACAGCCCGCCGACGAGCAGCCACCACCGGCGTGCGGGCATGGGCGCGAGCGGGATGAAACCGCGCAGCGCCTGGCGGGTGCCGAACAGCACTACGGGCAGGAAGCAGCCCGCGACCCACAGCGCCAGCCGGAAGGCTCCCACCTGGCTCAGGGCGGGCGAGATCTGCGGCACGATCACGCCGGGGAGGACGGCGATCAGATAGAGCACCCAGACGATCAGGTGCGACGGGCGCTCGATGTGGCGTGGCAGGAGCAGGGCAAGAACGATCACCATGGCGATCGCGGCCGTGTAGTAGTACGGGTCCGGCGCGCGATAGCCGTACTGCAGGTAGGTGAAGATCGGTGCGATGTCCTGCACGTACGCGTACTGCAGGACTCCGACGTAGGCGAGCACCGCGAGCACGACGACGGGCCCGCGCGCGAACATGCTGCGCCGAGTGACGGTGGCGGCCTGCACGGAGCCGACCTTACGGGACCCGGTCTGCGGTTTCCGTGAGCAGAGCCACCGGCGCCCGACCTACGACCCGCTAACGACGGCGGGTGTAGCCGCGAACGCGTACCCCGGTGCCGACACCGGCCAGGTGCAGTGCCAGGCAGAGCAGGCCCGCGGTGATCAGAACGGTGGCCGTGATGACCGAGAGGCTGATGTTGAGCAACTGGAACAGCAGGGCGAGTCCGAACAGCACGGCGGCGATGATCGCGGTCATGGACGTTCCTTTCGTAGAGGACGACGGGCGCCGACAGCATGGGGGCGGCGCCTGCGTTTCGCTGGGGCCGTCGCTGAACCGTGATCGTTCGGCATGGCGACTCGGCTCAGCACGCGCGCATGTTGGCGCGGACGCTGCTGTCGGTGCGGACGTAGTAGGCGGTGACGTAGCCGACGCGCGGCTGCGTGATGCGATACCACAGGGTTTGGCCGTGGATGGCCTGGCCGCGCGTGAAGCAGTCGATGGTCAACGCCGTGCCCGTGCCGCTCAGCTTGCCGACGACGGCGCTGCCGGTGGTGGGCCGGGCGCGGACGTTGAGCACGGGCACGGTGGTGGACTGGCAGGCCGCGGTGCACACGACGGCCAGCAGCGCCGCCGCAAGCCGAGGCGATCGGTGGAGACGTCGGGATCCGTTGGGTATCGGAGGCTCGGACCCGTCGGTGACTTCCGACGGGTCGGCCGTGACGGCAGCGTGAGCAATGGCGGGTCGCTCTGCGCGGTCGAACACTGCTCGCGTCCCCTCATCGACGAGCCGGAACGCACCCGATCTGGTGATCGAGTCCGGGTTGACATCGCTGAAGGTGATATACCCGTGCGCCGCGTCCGGTATGCGTGCAAGTGGGTGATTGGCTCATGCCGCCGTCATGGGGCGGCAGGCGCGGCAGGGCCGGTACCCGGCGGCGGCCGCGTCCGCGATGGTGGCGAATCCGGCCCGGTGCGACGGCCTGATCCGGCGGGCGTGGTGGCAGGTCGGGAAGCACACGATGCCCGTGGTGTCGCTGCCCAGGTAGTGCACGCCCCGGTGGGCGAGGGCGGCGACGTCGTCGAGGTTCGCGTTCTCCCTCCGCAGGAGCGCCTCCTTGTGGTCGGTGCCGTACAGGTAACGGCCGACCGCTCCGTCGGCCCGCACCACCCGGTGACACGGCACCAGCAGCGGGACCGGGTTGCGCGCCAGCACCGACGCGACCGCGCGGACCGCGCGCGGGTTGCCCACCTCCCGCGCGACCCACCCGTAGGGGCGGGTCTCCCCGGCCGGGATCGTGCGGGTGGCGGCCAGCACGCTGCGCTCGAACTCCGACAGGCCGCGCAGGTCCAACCGCGGCGCGGCGCCGCGTCGTCCGCGCAGCACCGGCAGCAGGCCCGCGGGTGCGCGGTCGGCGGGGTGCAGCGGCCGGGCGAAGCGTCGCCGGTAGGCCTGGGCGAACGCCGCCGGATCGCCGTCCAGCGACGCCGCCCCGCGCACGAACTGCACACCCTCCGGGGTGAACGCCACGAAGACGTCGCCGAGCCTGCTGGGTGCGGTGAGCCAGCCCGCGAACAGCTTCGCGTCCAGGGCCGGTGGGGTCGGGTGGCGCAGGGCGCCCAACGCGGCCACCACGGGATCGACCTCGTGCACCATCATCGAAGCCCTCCTCGGGGATCGAGCGTGCCCGCGGCGCCGCGGGCCAGCAGTGCGCGCAGGCGGGTGAGCCCGCGCGAGACGTGCGACTTCGCGGTGCCCTCGCGGCAGCCGAGGATCTGGGCGATCTCGCTCGTCGGCAGGCCTTCGACGTGCCGCAGCACCACCGCCACCCGCTGGGCCTCGGGCAGCAGGCCCAACAGGCGGCCCCATTCCCGCTGCATCAGCTTGTCCTCGACCCGCTGCTCCACGCCGGGGCCCGCGACCGCGCGCTCCGGCGCCTCGAACGCGGGCGGCGGGCCGGGCCTGCGGGCGGCGTCCCGGGCGGCGTTGCGCGCCGTGTTGCGCAGGATCGTCAACAGCCACGGTCGGGTCCGCAACTCCCGGATCCGCGCCGCGTCGTAGTCCCGCAGTGCCCGGTAGGCGCGCAGAAACACGTCCGCGGCCAGGTCCTCGGCGTCGGCCGGGCCTGCCGTCAGGCGCAGCGCCACCGAGTAGACGACCCGCTCATGTCGGCGGACCAGCTCCGCGAACCCGGCGTCGAGATCGACGATCAGGCCGAGGCGCAGTCGCTCCTCGGCCTGGTCATCGGTCAACTCCGCCGGGGGAGTCTGCACCGTCTCGGGCATATCCATCGGAACACCTCCCGCCCGCCGCCGGTTGCAACACCTCCACCATGGCGTCGCCCACCCACGGACTCTGGCGGGATTCGGACGTCACAGGCCGCGGCCTGCGATCGATCCGAAGGGCGCCCCGCGATCGTCGTCGGCCGGTCGGCAACGCCGATGGGGGATCGGCGTCACCGCGGGAGCCCGACCGAGCCGCATGATCCGGGACACCAGGGCCACCGCGACTCCGACGACGATGGCGACGGTGCCCAGGATCAGGCGGAGGATGTTCACATAGGCCGCTCGGCGCAGCCCCCCGAACGTTAGCGGCGCACCCGTCAGCCGACCGCCGGGACGGTGCCGCGCTGCGCCTCTTTCGCCGTCTCCCGCAGCACGGCGACCGCGAGGAGGACCCAGAGCACCTCCCAGACCAGGAGGGCGCCGATCGCGGGAACGGCGGGCGGGCCGCCCGCGACGATGATCACCGGCGTCATCACGACGAAGACGTAGATGCCGAGCGTGAGCGCGACGTAGCGGCGCCATCCGGTCCAACGGCCGGTGCGGAGGACGGCGATGCCTGCGAGGACCAGGCCGAGCCCGACCAGATTGGGGGCGACGGCGAACAGGGTGTCGCTGGCGGCCGGGGCACCCTCCGTGATCACCTCGGCGACGGCGAGCATCAGCGCGCCGAGGCAGGCGAGGCCGAGCCCGAGCCGTCCGAGCAGCCCGGTGCCTGCCGCGCCGCTCAGTGCCAGCGCGACGAGCGCGGCGAACTCGCCGATGTGGATGACGCCGCGCGGCAGGTAGGCCCAGTCCGGGTCGGGCATCCCGAGCAGCAGCGCGACGGTGTAGACGGTCGCGAGGCCGGTGATCACTGCCGCGGTCGCGGCCACGGGGCGGGCGCTCATGCTCGTGCCCCGGCCGCGACGGTCTCGAACGCGGTGATCTCGACGGCGGCGTGGGGTGTCACGCCTGCCCGCTCGAAGGCGGGGAAAAGCCGTTCCGCGGCGAAGCGGTCGGCGTCCGCGCGGGAGCACCAGACGTCGACGATGACGAGCGTGCCGTCGACGACGCCGACGTGATGGCCTGCCTGACCGGCGATCGGTGTCCGACCGAGCTCGCGGTCGACCCTCTCGTACTCGTCCATGCCGGATCCGGGGCTGCGGGTGATGTGCACATAGGTCATGCGAGCGACGCTAGGGACGCCGACGTTGACGGGCGTCGGGCGAATTGCTCATCCCGCTACTCATCTCGCGTGCTCGCCGCGGGCGGCGACCCAGGCCGCGATCTGGCTGCGGTTGCCGAAGCCGAGCTTGGTGAGGATGTGCTGGACGTGGTTGCCCACCGTGCGGTCGGAGAGGACGAGCTGCTCGGCGATCTCCCGGTTGGACCGGCCCAGCGCGACCAGCTCGGCGACCTCCCGTTCGCGGGCGGTGAGCGGCCCGGCGCCACCGCCGAGGAGCAGGTCGATGCGCTGGACCCACGGCGTCATGCCCATCCGCTCGGCGGCGGGCCGGGCGCGGGTCAGCAGCGCCCGCGCCGCGTCCGGCGCGCGCTGCCGCAGCCGCACCGCGGCGAGTTCGCACGCGGCCTCCACCCCGAACCCGGGGGCACCGATGCGTTCGCAGGTCGCCACGGCCGAGCCGAGCCGGTCCGCCGCGGCGTCGAGGTCGTCGAGGGCCGCCGCGCACCGGCCGAGTACGAGCTCGACCGGCCCGAGGTAGTTCGCCGCGCCGCCGCCGCCCACGACGTGGCCGGATCGGTGGTCGGACAGCGTGGCGCGGAACCAGGCGATGTCGTCGCGGAAGTCGAGGAGGACGGCGACGGACGCGCCGACGGCCAGCGCCTGCAGCGTGAAGTACGGCGGGATGTCCCAACTCGGCGGCGGCCCGGCGAGCCGGTAGCGGCGCGCGGCCTCGTCGAGCCTGCCGCTCTCGGCGAGCGCGGAGGCAGGACCCAACCGGGCGAACAGCATTGTCCTGGCCTGCCCGACGTCCACCGCCGGGTCGGGCGGCGGGCCGAATGAGTCGGCTGCGTGCCCGACGTGGTGGCCGATCGCGCCGAGCAGCGACAGGCGTGCGCCCATGGCCGCCGGGTGCCCGGTCCCGGCCACCAGATCGAAGGCTTCGTCGCCCAGCTCGCGGGCCAGCGCGAGCTCGCCCCGCGCCTGGGCCAGCGCCGCCCGGCAGACCAGCAGGTGCCAACCCGCCAGTGGGCTGCGCTGCTGCTCGACGCACCAGCGCAGCCGGTTGATCTCGGTCTCGATGCCGCCGAGGTCGCCGCGCTCCCACAGCACGTCGATGGCCCACAACCGGCCCCACATCTCCACCGTGGGCCTGCGCTGCCGCTCACCGAGCGCCGTCATGCGGGAGGCGAGATCGGCGCGCTGCTCGCTGTGCTCGGGCCCGCTGGAGGTCAGCTGCCGCGCCCGTAGCGCGGCGACGAGCGCGTCGGTGTCCCCGCAGGCCTCGGCCAGTGCCAGGGCCGCCGCCGCCGGTGCGTCCGCGCCCGGGACATCGCCGCTGTAGAAGCGGGTCTCCGCCAGCCGGGCCAGGAGAGCCGGGCCCGCAGTCCGGCGTCGTCCTCGCCGAGCTCGTCGAGCGCGCGGACGCACCAGCTCTGCACGGTCCGGTCCCAGCTGCGGTCACCGACGGCGTCGAGGGTCAACGCCGCCGCCGCGGCGAGATCGGTCCGGCCGGACTCCTCGGCCAGCACCACCGCCTGACGGCAGGCCGTGAACGCCTCGGTGAACCGGCCCGCGGCGACGTCGACGCCTGCCTGCGCGAGAAGGAGATCCGCCCGCTCGCCCGCCGCGAGCGCGGCGCCGCCGTGGGCCAGCGCCGAGGCGTAGAGCCGCGAGGCCTCCTCGTAGGCGAGCGCGTCGGCGGCGTCGGCAGCGGCGCGGCGCGCCCAGTCGACGGCGGGTCGACGCTCGCCGGTGACCGCCACCGCCGCCCAATGCCGTGCGATGTCCCCCGACACCTGCGACAGGTGGTCCCGGTGCAGGTCCTCGAGCGCCTGCGCGGCCCGGATGTGCAGGATGACGGCCTGCTGCAGCGGCGTCTCCGCCGCCAACACCGTGCGCACCAGCCCGTGGGCGAACCGGAACCGGCCGCCGCCGGTGTCGGCGAGCAGGCCCGCGGACAGCGCCTGGCTCACGGCGGGCAGGCACCCGACCGTCGACCGGTCCAGGAGCCGCGCGACGACGGTCAGCTCGAATTCCTCCGCGAGCAGCGACGCCGCCCGCAGAAGCTGCTGGGCGGGCGGACCGAGCCTGCGCACCCGCGCCATGACGATCTCCGCGAGGCTTTCCCGGGCGGGCCCCGTGCCCGCGGCGATCAAGCGGGCGAGCTCACGGAGGAACAGCGGGTTCCCGCTGCTGGCCCGCGCGGCGTGCCGGATCTCGGCATGATCCAGCTCCCGCCCCACCGTGGCCCGGAGCAGGTCGGCGACGGCATCCTCGTCGAGCCCGCGCAGCGCGCGGCGTTCCACGTCGGCGCCGCTGAGCAGGTCGGGTCCGACCTGCGCCCACCCCACGCCCGCCTCGCCGGTGCGCCGGGTCGCGCAGCACACCAACCCACGGCACGCCGGATCGCGCAGCAACAGCCGCAACGCCAGCAACGACGGCTCGTCGGCCCATTGGACGTCGTCGACGACGAGCAGACAGCCCCGATCCGCCGCCAGGACGTCGCGGAGCGCGGCGAACAGCGCGAACCGGTCCTCGCTCTGGTCCGCCCGGACCTCGGGGATCAACTGGCGGCACACCCAGAACGGGGGCGCGCCGTCCTCCGCGCCCTGGGCCCACCGGACCCGCGCCGCGGTCGTGTCGGCGAGTGCCCGTACCAGGCTCGACTTGCCGATGCCCGCCTCGCCCTCGACGACGACGAGCCGCGGGGGAGCCTGCGCGGCGGGGTCGGCCGCTTCCCGCAACCACGTCAGCTCGTCGTCGCGGCCGAACAGCCTGCCCGACACCCGCCGAGTCTATCGGCCGAGAATGTCGGTGCCCTCGGTGACAATGCAGGCATGGTTACCGTCGCCGATGTGCGCGCCGTCGCCCGCACGTTGCCGCGCACCACCGAGCACCTCGTCCGCGACCGGGTGAAGTTCCGGGTGAAGCAGATCGTCTACTGCGGGTTCAGCCGCGACGAGACGCTGATGGGCTTCGCGTTCCCCAAGGAGGAGCGCGATGCGCTGGTGGCCGCCGAGCCCGCGCTCTACCTGCTGCCGGGCCCGTCGGACCTGCGGTTCAACTGGGTCGTCGCGCGGCTCGACCGGCTCGACCTCGTGACGATGGAGGAGCGGGTGTGCGACGCGTGGGCGATGTGCGTGCCGAAGTTCCTCGTCCGCGAGCGGCTGGGGGTCAGGTGACGTGCCGGTCCACGATCTGTCGCAGCGAGTCGACGGCATCCAGGTGTCCGCGCAGCGGCGCACGCAGGGCGTCGGGCAGGACCGCGGCGGGCGGTCGCACGGCGGCGTCCGCGATGAGCCCGCGCACGCGCAGGCACTCCTTGCGGACGGCGAGGGCGATACGGGCCTGCTGCTCGAAGTTCACCAGCGGTAGGTAGGGCGCGAAGACCGCGCGGGCGGCCGGGTACCCGCCGTCCTGGTACGCCCGGACGCACGCCACGAGCGCCTCGGGATAGGAGAAGCCGGTCATCGCGCCCGCCGCGCCGCAGCTCAGCTCGTCGAGCAGCCCGATGCCGCCGAGCCCGCCGAACACGGGCACGCCGAGGTCGGACAGCGCGGCGATCGCGGGCGGCGTGGGCGGCGCCAGCTCGGGGCGCTCGCCGAGCGCCTGGGGCCGAGCCTCACCGCGACCATCCACGGCGAGCCCGACGACCCGGTGGCCGCCCGGCGCGCTCCCCGGCTCACCGCCCTCGTGGGCCGGGTGATCTGGAACGGCTGGCCGACCGGGGTGGCCGTGACCCGCGCTATGCACCACGGCGGCCCCTACCCGGCGACGACCGTGCCGACCTACGGGTCGATCGGCGCGGGCTCGGTGGACCGATGGCTGCGCCCGGTCACGTACCAGAACTGGCCTGCGGAGCTGCTGCCTGCCGCCGTGCGCGCGGTGGTGGAGGGCCGTACGACGGGTTGACTCGGCGAACGGTCGCGCTACGCGGCCGTGACGCCCGCGGTCGCGCCGATGAGCTCGGCGAGCCGGTCGGGCTGGTCGAGCACGCGTAGCCCGCGCGCCGTCGGTCGACCTGCAGCTGCGCGTCGTACGGGGTGGCCACCACCCCCCAGACACCGGGGGCGAGCGTGCTCATCGCCCGTTCCACACCGGGGCCCGCTTCTCCTGGAAGGCGCGCACGCCCTCCTCGGCGTCCGGTCCCGTCACCGACGCCATCACGGCGGGCACGCGGGCGTCGCGCGCCTCCCGCGGGCTGAGATGCGCGGTGCGGGTGGTGAGCTGCTTGATCGCCCGCAGCGACGCGGGGGAGCAGGCCAGGATCTGCTCCACCCAGCGGCCCACGGCGTCGTCGAGCCCCGCTGTGGGCGCCACCTCGTTGACGAGCCCGTAGCGGGCCAGCTCGGCGGCAGGCGCCCGGCGGCCGGTGAGCAGCAGCCCCATGGCGACGTTGTGCGGGATCTTGCGCGGCAGCAGCACCATGCCGCCGTCGAGCGGGAGCCTGCCCACCCGGGGCTCGACCAGGCCGAACTTCGCGTGCTCGGCGGCGACCACGATGTCGCAGCCCAGCACCAGCTCCATCCCGCCGCCCAGCGCGTAGCCGTTCACCCTGGCGATCACCGGCACGTCCAGGCTCGTGCGGAGGCTGAACCCGCCGAACCCGTTGGGCTCGAGGTCGGCCCAGTACTCCAGCCCGGTCTTGTCGATGGCCTGCGCGGACATGTCGGCGCCGACGCAGAAGGCCTTCTCGCCCGCCCCGGTGAGGACGACGCACCGCACGTCGGTGCGCTCGATCTCCGCCCAGATCGCGTTGAGCCGGTCGGTTCGTCGCCGGGTCGACGGCGTTGAGGACGTGCAGCCGGTCGATGGTCACGGTCGCGACGTGGTCGCGGACTTCGAAGCGGACCTCGTCGACCCGCGTGGCGGCCGCGGTCACGCGATCACCCCCTGTCCGGCCAACGTGGCGATCCGGTCCTGGTCGAACCCGTGGTCGGTGGAGCACCTCGACCGAATGCTCGCCGAGCTGCGGCGCCCGCCGTCGGATCGTCGCCGGCGTGGTCGAGAGCTGGATCGGGCGTTGAGCACGCGGACCGTGCCTTCGCTCGGGTGGTCCATCGTGACGACCATCCCGTTCACCTGCGTCTGCTGGTCCGCGAGCGCTTCGGCCATGGTGAGCACCAGCGCGCACAGCAGGTCGACGTCTTCGAGACGCTTGATCCAGTACTCGGTGGTGTTCGTGGCGAACGCGGCGCGGAACCGTTCCTGCAGCTCGGGTTTCGCGGCGAACCAGCCCGCGAGGTCCTGCAGGTCGGGTCGCTGCCAGAGCGGTCGCCCAGTTCGAGCGCCGTGCAGATGTCGCGCAGCGGCTGCTTCTTGAACGCGCCGACCAGCACGACCGCGCCGTCCGTCGTCGGGAACACGCCCTACAGCGCATGGCCGCCCAGTTCACCTCCGTGCCGCGGTTGAGCTGGGTGGCGGCCTCCTGCATCTGCATGTGCAGCATCGAGTCGAACATGCGCACGTCGACGCGCTGGCCCGCACCCGTGCGCTCGCGCGCCAGCAGCGCCAGCAGGATGCCCTGCTGAGGTGCATGCCCGCGGTGTAGTCGCAGAGCGTCGTCGGATAGACCGAGAGCGGGGTGTCCTCGCTCTGGCGCGCCACATCACGCCCGACAGCGCCTGCAACAGCACGTCCTGGCCGCCCTTGTGGGCGTACGGGCCCGCTTCGCCGAACCCGGTGCCCGACGCCCAGATGATCCGCGGGTTGATCGCGCGCAACGTGTCGTAGCCGAACCCGATGCGGTCCATGACGCCCGCGCGGAAGTTGCTCACGACGACGTCCGCGTCCCGCACCAGGTCGTAGATCACCGCTTTGCCCTCGTCGGTGCGGGTGTCCACGGTGATGCTGCGCTTGTTGCGGTTGATGGAGTAGAAGACCGGGTTGTCCCGACCGGCCGGGTCGGTGATCGAGGAGCGGGACAGGTCCCCGTCCCGCGGCCGCTCCACTTTGATCACTTCGGCGCCGTAGTCGCCGAGCATCTGGGTCGCCGAGGGTCCCATGTAGACCTGCGTGAAGTCGATGACGGTGACGCCGTCCTTTTTCAGCGCGTCTCTGCGCTCATGAGTGGCTCTTTCTCCTCGACCTTCGATGAATCTCTTCGACCTCTTTGGTCGGCGTTGGCGCTGGGCACGTCGCCCGGGTCGGCGCCTGCCTTGCGCATCATGCGCTGGATGTCGGCCGCCGGGATCTCCCGCGGGGCGACGCCGCGGTCGGCGGCGAGGGCGGCCGCGAACCCGGCCGCCTGCCCCATCGCCATGCACGGCGGTATCTCCCGCGACATCTTCTGCGCCTGCGGCGTCGCGGAGTAGTGGCGGCCCGCGACGACGTAGCCCGTCCACGCCGCGCGGCAGCAGCGCCCGGTACGGGGTGTAGTAGTCGCGGCCCCGCGCCACGCTGTCCGCGAAGTGTCGTCCGCCCGCGGATGTCGTCGACGGTGACGACGTACTCTCCCGTCGAGCAGCCGCGTCTGGCGCACGCCGATCTGCTCGGCGACGTCGAGCACGTACGCCTCCTCGAATCCCGGCAGCGTGGCGCGGGTAGCTCCACCGCCTCGGCGATCCTGCTCCGGGCGCTGAACTCGGCGTCGGTGAGCGAGGCCGGTCGGTGCCGTCGAAGCCGGACATGTGCGGCGCGTTGCACCACACCACACCCGGGATCGGCGTCTTGAGCCACCAGAGCTCCCACGCACCGCCGAGCGTCCCGCTTGATCGTCTTGTTCAACGCCCGGGCCCGCCGGGGATCGGCCCGCTCGAACGCCTCGGCCGCAGCGGTGTCCACGCCGCCGAGCCGGAACACCAGCGTGGTGATGTAGGAGTCCTGGATGTA
Organism: uncultured Actinomycetota bacterium; assembly: GCA_963739465.1. Lineage (GTDB taxonomy): Bacteria > Actinomycetota > Actinomycetes > Mycobacteriales > Pseudonocardiaceae > Pseudonocardia. Next base: position 467,020 of record CAVUAS010000009.1, on the reverse strand, counting down.
CGGAGCGCCCGCGCGGGAGGCGACGTCGATGTCCCCCGTCGTGTCGACGACGACGTCGCCGAGCACCGCCTGCGGGCCGGACTTCGTCTCGACCACCACACTCCTTGACTCGCGCCGTCCTCGACGATCGGTCGGGAGAACCAGCTGTGCAGACGCAGGTTCACCCCGGCTTCCCGCACGAGGTCGTTGGACACGCGCTTCCAGCCGTCGGGTCGAACGCGACCGCGTAGCAGATCGGCTTCGGGTTGTGTCGCCACGTGGAAGTCGAAGAGGCCGAACCGGCCCCATTTGTTCCAGGTCTCGGGCGAGGCGTAGCGGTCCTCTCTCGGGCGGCACGACCGCGAGCTCCATCGTCGGTGAGCCGGTCGACGTACTCGGTGACTCACGCCGGAGACGGTGATCTCATCCCCGTTGATCATGTCGTCGAGTACGAGGACCATGCCGCCCGCCGCCAGGCCACCGAGGGCCGCGTACCGCTCCAGCAGCGTCACCGACGTCCCCCGAGCGGGCGGCGCTCACCGCGGCCGCGACTCCGGCGGGCCCACCGCCGACCACCACGACGTCCGCCCGGGCGACCACCGGCGCCGAGGCGGCGGGCATCCAGATGCGCTCACTCACCACAGAACACCCCTTCGCGCTTGCGCGCCCAGACGTAGAGCACCACGCTGATCGCGGCCAGCACGGCCAGGTAGACGGGGAACAGCCACGACAGGCCCTGCGTGCTGAGCCAGACGACGAGGTAGGACGCCGTGCCGCCGAACGCGGCCACCGCGAACCCGTACCCGAGGCCGCCGCCCGCGGCGCGGACTCCCTTGGGGAACAACGAGGTCGACGTGACAACGTAGAGCGTCATGTTCACCAGCAGCACCGGTGCGCCGAGCAGCAGGACGGTCGCGAAGGTCCCCAGGCCGGGCGCGGTGTAGAGGAGCAGGAGGAACGCCGAGGGGATCATGAGCAGCCTGCTGATGACGAACGTGCGTCCCAGCTTCCAGCGGTCGGTCCAGCGCCCGACGTAGAACGACCCGACCACCATGATCAGCGCGAGCACCGTGGTGAGCCCGAACACCGCGGTCGAATCCTCGCCGAACCCGACCCTGGCCACGTTGGGCAGGCCCACGTTCCAGCCGTAGTTCAACGCCTGCGCCGCGCCGACGATGAACACGACGGCCAGCAGGCTGCGCCAGCGGGTGAACACCCCGCGCCAGACCCGGTCGGTGCGCCCGACGTACTCCGCGTCGTGTTCGTGCAGCGTCTCGGGCAGCGCGCGGCGCAGCCACAGCACGACCAGGCCCATCGCGGCACCGACCCAGAACGGGATGCGCCAGCCCCAGTCGCCCATCGCGGCCGAGCCCAGCCACAGGCCGAGGCCGAAGTTCAGCAGCGAGGCGAGCAGGATGCCGAAGTTGACGAAGGCGCTGATGATCCCGGCGGCCGTGCCGCACCGGTCCGCGGGCATGACCTCGACGCCGTACGCCGTCGACAGCGGCGCCTCGACGCCGGTCGAGAGGCCCTGCAACAGGCGGCAGACCAGCAGGATGATCGGCGCGGCAACCCCGATCGTGGCGGCGCCCGGCATCACGCCGATCACCAGCGTGGTGCCCGCCATGAGCCCCACCGACCAGAGCATGATGCTCCTGCGGCCCGCCTTGTCCGCGATGCCGCCGAGCAGGATCCCGCCGATCGGCCGGGCGACGAAGCCGACGGCGAAGATCAGCAGCGTGTTCAGTGTGGCGTTCAACGGCGACTGGCCGAGGAAGAACTGCGGCCCTATCGTGGCCGCGAGCAGACCGAAGACCTGCCAGTCGTACCACTCCAGGGTGTTGCCGAGGCCGAGGCCGAGCATCGAACGCCGGAGCCGGTGGCGTTCGGGGGCGGACGGGACGTCGGGCGGCCCGAAGCCCGCGTGCGGGCTGCCGAGCTCCGGCGATGTGGACATGGCTGCGCCTTCCCGATGACGCGTGCGTCATCCGGTGTGAAGGAAGCGGATGGAGATGTGCCGGTGGCGCGCGCGCCTACCAGCTCGGTGGGGTGGACACCCAGATCACGTCGGCCCGGTCCGGACCGGAGTTGACGAACCAGTGCGGGACGGTCGAGGAGAAGCGGATCGCGTCACCGGCTTCGAGCACGTAGGAAGCGGGTCCCACGTGCACTTCGAGTCTGCCGGTGAGGACGATCCCGAACTCCTCGCCGCTGTGGTGGAACGGGGTCGCGCTCGTGTCGTGGCCCGGCAGGCTGGAGACCCACGTCGCCTGCAGGGCGCCGGAGAGATCGGGCGTCAACATCTCGTACACGACGTTCTCGTCGGACGGGATGCCGTGCATGCCGAGCCGCCGCCGTTCCGTCGCGCGGACGACCGGCGAGTTGCCGTCCTCGACCAACATCAGTCTGCCGACGGGCACGTCCAGCCCGTGGGCCAGCTGGACCAGCGTCGCGAAACTGGGGTTGCCGATTCCGCGTTCGAGCTGGCTGACCATGCCGGTGGACAGCCCGCAGTCCGTCGCGAGCTGGTCGAGCGTGAGCCCGCGCTCCTTGCGCAGGGACCGCACCGTGCGACCGATGGTCGCCACGAGCTGTCCGACGTCGGGACCGACGCGGTCAGCAGGCATGCTCATGCGTTGAAACCATAATGAAGTTCTTCATCTTGTCAACACTTTGGGCTCCGTGAGTGCGGTGACCACGTCTCCCGACACCGACCCGTCGACCCTCGATCCCGGTGGCCGCCCGGCTCGCTCCCCGGCTCACCGCCCTCGTGGGCCGGGTGATCTGGAACGGCCGGCCGACCGGGGTGGCCGTGACCCGCTCCATGCACCACGGCGGCCCCCACCCGGCGACGACCGTGCCGACCTACGGGTCGATCAGCGCGGGCTCGGTGGACCGATGGCTGCGCCCGGTCACGTACCAGAACTGGCCTGCGGAGCTGCTGCCTGCCGCCGTGCGCGCGGTGGTGGAGGCCGTACGACGGGTTGACTCCGCGAACGGTCGCGCTACGCGGCCGTGACGCCTGCGGTCGCGCCGATGAGCTCGGCGAGCCGGTCGGGCTGGTCGAGCATCGCGAACGTCCGTGCGTCCTCGATGACCTGCAGCTGCGCGTTCGGCAGGGTCGCGGCAAGCCTGCGGCCGTCCTCGACCGGGAAGAACGTGTCGTCGGCCGACCAGGCCACCAGCGCGGGTCGGCTGAACCCGGCGAGGCGGGCGGCGGCGTCGAGCGACGTCTCCCGGCGCATCGAGGCGGTCAGCCTGCGCAGATCCTCGGCCACGTCCGGGTTGTCGAGCGCGGGCTTGACCCACTGCGCGGCGAGGTCGTCGATGTCGTGGTGGGAGAGTGCGCCGTAGGCACGGCGCCGGGCCGCGGCGGAACGCAGCGGCTGCAGCGCGGCGCGGAACGTCAGGCGCGTCCGGGAGGCGAGGATGAGCGGCTTGAGGACGGGCGGTGGGAAGTGCTCGAAGGCGTCGCAGCTGGTGAGCACGAGCGCGCCGAGCCGGTCGGGGTGCTCGACCGCGACGAGCTGCGCGACCAGCCCGCCGGTGTCGTTGCCGACGAGCACCACGTCGTCGAGGTCGAGGGCGGCCAGGAAGGCGTCCACCATGGCGGCGACGCCCGGCAGCGTGCGATCCGCGCCGGGGCGGAGCGGCTCCGAGTGGCCGCCGAGCGGCCAGGTGGGCGCGAAGCAGCGCAGGCCGCGGGCCCCGAGCCGCCCGCCGAGCGGGCCCCACAGCGAGGAGGCCATCGCGTAGCCGTGGATGAAGACCACCGGGCGGCCCGCCGAAGGCCCGGTGACGTCGTAGCGGATGGTTCCGGCGTCCAGCGTGACGGTTGGCATCGATTCCCCCACAATCGTTGCAGACAGGCTGTCTGTTTGTAAGTTACCGGCAGGGTGTATGGAAAGCAAGGGACGTACTCAGGAGCAGCGGTCGGCCGCGACGCGGCAGGCGTTGGTCACCGCTGCTCGACGGCTGTGGGCGGCGCGCAGCTACGCGGAGGTCGGCACGCCGGAGATCACCGCAGCGGCGGGCGTGACCCGGGGCGCGATGTACCACCAGTTCGCCGACAAGGCGGCGCTGTTCCTCGCCGTCGTGGAGGCGGTCGAGCAGGATGTGGTGGCGCGGCTGGCCGAGGCGGTCGCCCGGTCCGGCGCGGCCACCCCGGCCGCGGCGATCCGCGCGGCGGTCGAGCCGTGGTTGGACATCTGCGTGGACCCCGAGGTCCGCCAGCTGCTGCTGCTCGACGCGCCCAGCGTGCTCGGCTGGGAGCGATGCCGCGACATCACCCAGCGCTACAGCCTGGGCATGACCGAACGGCTGCTGGTCGAGGCGATGGACGCAGGCCAGTTGGCCGTACAGCCCGCCCGCGCGCTGGCCCACATCCTCATCGGCGCGCTGGACGAAGCGGCGATGGTCATCGCCACCGCCGAGGACCGCGACCGGGCGCGCGCCGACGTCGGCGAGGTGCTGCGTCGGCTGTTCGACGGGCTGCTCACCGACACCTGAGCCGGGTGCGGGCGCTCAGTCCGCGGGCACGGCCTCCGGGGCGTCGAGGAACGCCGGGATGATCGCGAGCAGCCACTCCGCCCGGTCGAGCATGGCGATGCCCGGTGGCATGAAGTGCGTCGTGCCGGGCAGAACGGCCAGGCGTGCCCGCCCGATGCCGTACATGTCGCCCATGCGGCCGCCGCCCAGCAGCCGGAACATCGCGACGGCGTGCTCGATCACCGAGGCGTCCGCGTCGCCGGTGACGATCAAGGTCGGGGCCGTGATTCCCCGGATGGCATCCTCGGGCCACGCGAACGGGGTGCCGTCGAGCTGCTTGAGCTTCGCGACCAGCTCGGGGAACCGGTCCGGCTGCGGAGCGACGGCTTTGTAGGTGGCCTCGAACGGTGTTCCGGCGAACATCTCCACGGTGATCGTCGGGATCATCTCGAGCAGCTCCGGCTGCATCGCGTCGCTGCGAAAACCGGCCGAGATCGGCACGAGCGTGCGGACCAACGGCGGGTGTCGGATCGCGAGCTGGATCGCCACGCCGCCGCCCATGCTGTAGCCGACGACGTCGGCCTGCGCGATGCTGAGGTGGTCGAGCAGCGCGGCGGCGTCGTCGGCCATGCCCTCGTAGGTGAGCGGGCGGTCGGCGTCGCCGGTGCGGCCGTGCGCCTGTGGGTCGCAGACGACGACGCGACGGCTCGCGGCGAGGCCGGGCAGCAGCGGGCCGAAGTCCGCGGTGGTCATGTACGCGCCGTTCAGCAGCAAGACGGGCGCAGCGGTGTCGCCGTGCTCCGCGCCGTGGATCTCGTAGTACATCTGCAGACCGTTGATGGGGGCCTGGCCGGTACGGGGCTCGGACATGCCGACACCCTAGCCCGAGTTTCCGGGATAAGTCGATCTTGGTGCTCGGCGGTCTGGGACGTCTGTCCGCTGAGCTGGGGTAACACGCCGCGAGGGTGCTTGACCATCCCTCCAGATCCGTATTACCTAAATTCGTGGCGTCGGTGATCAGTAAACGGGTCGGTGGGAAGACGTACTACTACCTGGCGACCTCGGCGCGGGTGGACGGCAAGCCGCGGATCGTGAGCCAGAAGTACCTGGGCACTGCCGCGGACATCGAGGCGGCGATGGACGGGGCGGTGAGCATGCCGTCGCGGACCCGGCATCTGGCGTTCGGGGATCTGGCCGCGACCTGGGCGGTGATCGAGAAGCTGGCAGTGGACTTTCGCATTATTGATGATCTTCAGGCGGCTTCTGCGAGGACGTCGAGCAGGGTGCTGGTGATTTTCGCGTGGAGCGCGGGGTTGGCCGACATGGCTGTAATTCGTTGCCGCCACAGGTTTCTGCGCAGGGCGGCGAGCGCGTCGGCGAAGCTGGCGGCGTGCTTGTGGCGGTACCAGGGGCGGGTCCGCCAGCTTGTGGTGTCGGCGTGGGTGCTCAGGTACCAGCACCAGATGGCGGTGTGGAGCCACAGCGACAGCGCGGCGGCCCGGGCCGGGCCCTCGCCCTTCCAGGACTGGGGGTCTTCGCCACCGAGGGCTTGTTTGGCATCGCGGTTGGTCACCTCGATCGACCAGCGCCCGGCGTAGCCGGAGGCGACTGTTGCGGGATCGGCGGCGGGGGCGGAGGTGACGAAGAAGTCGTCGGGTTGCGCGCTGGTGGGGTCGCGCACGACGACCAGGCGCACGAGGCGCCGTGGGCAGGCGCGGTACCAGAGCACGTCGCGGTGCCACACCCGGCGGGCCACCGTGGTGCCGCGCTCGTCGATGTCGGCGTCGACCCAGTCGGTGGCCGCGGCGGCGAGTTCGGGTGGGGTGGGCAACCGGTCGCCCTTGGTGCGGGGTCGTCCGCGTTTGCCGGTGCGGGGCGGAGCCGGTTCGTAGAGGGCGGCGTCGCGACGCAGCCGGGAGGTCACCACGGTGCGCGGCAGGTCGGCGCCGACCAGCGTGGCGTAGGCGCCGTCGGCGTGCAGGTGCAGGTCCCGCCCGGGTAGCCAGTCGATGATCTCGCGGATCATCTGGGCAGCCAATTCCACGGTGGTCGCTGCGCCCTTGTGGTGCACCCGCATGTTGATCGGCAAACCCAGTGGGCAGCCACCCCAGGGCGGGGTGACCCGCAGGGTGATGATCACCAGGTTGAGCCCCCAGGCGTAGACGACCCGGGCGCGGGTGGAGCGCACTGCGTCGCGGAAGGTCCCGGTGCCGTTGATCGCCCGGCCGGTCTTCTTGTAGACGGTGTCGTCGCAGTCCAGGATCACCGTGGCGTCGGGGGCGAACATGGCGACGGCGTGCACCGCGAGCACCCGCCACAACGCGGTCATGCTCCACCGCCCGACCCGGACGAACCGGTGGTAGGCGTCGTGCGCGCGCCGGCCCTGTGGGTCAGCGACGGACAACATCCTGGTGATGGTGCGCCGTCCCGGGGTGAGCACCCAGCCGGCCAGCAGGTCGGTGAACACCGCGAAGCCGGGCGCGGTGAACACGGCGGCGGTCAGCCCGAGAAGCGCGGACCAGCCGGCTACGGGCGCCGGGCCCGATCCCGATCTCGTAGCGCCGCCACCCCGGCGCTCGCCTGCGCTTCCAGCGCGTCGCGGGCGGACTGGTAGCGGGCCAGCGCCGCCGCCACCGCGGGCACCTCCGCTGTCCGCAGGCTCACCGTCACCGACCGCCCGGACAGACTCACCGACAACGCCGCAGACTCGTGCAGCGCGGTCCCGTCGGCGCACCGACAGGTCGGTTTCCCACACCGCCGCCGCATCGTGATCAGACTGCCCCGCAGCACCGGCGGCACCCGGTCCCGTTCCGTATCCCCGCTCACGGCGGCATGCTCTCACGACTCCTCCATCTGCCGCTGTGATCAGTGGCAGATGATCGGGCAGACGTCATGCCGACACGCCGAGCAAGGGACGAGATCAGTCGGTCAAGGCCATGTCGGACCGCACCAAGATCAGGCATCAAGAAGTGCAAAACTCCACTGGAAGTGGTCGGCATCATTGATCGGGTGAGCGGTGGCCGCCGGGCGGACGCGGGCGCTTCGGTGGGCGCCTACCTCGCGTTGGCGGCGATGAACCGGGTGGTGGCTCCCTGCTCCAAGCTGGGCTTCGCTGACTGGTGGGCGGGCACGGCTGGCGATCGCCTGGTCCCGGTGGCCGCGGCGGCGTTGGACCACCGCCGGTTCTGGGACGCCATGCACGCGGTGGACATCGACGCGCTGGCCGAGATCGAGCGGCGGATCGCCGCCCGGGCCATCACCGTGTTCGGGCTGGACACTTCGTCGATGGCGTTGGACATGACCAACTTCGCCACCTACATCGACTCCACCAACGGCCGGGCGCCGATCGCGCAGCGCGGCAAGGCCAAGCAGAAGCGATCAGACCTGCGACTGGTGGGACTCGGGCTGGTGCTGACCCGCGACGGTGGCGTGCCGCTGCTCTCGCACGCCTATCCCGGTGACCGGCCCGACGTCACCCAGTTCGCCGGCATGATCGACGAGCTGGCCGCCCGGCACCGCGACCTGTCCCGGGCCGGCTCGGCCGACCCGCCCGGGCCGTCGGGGCCTGCGGGGTTTTCCGGGTCGGCCGAGTTGACCGTGGTGTTCGACGCCGGGCAGAACTCCGAACCAAACTTCGAGCACCTGACCGAAGCCGGGCTGGGCTATGTCGGGTCACTGCCCCCGTCCGACCGTGACGAACTGCTGGCCATCCCGATCAGCGACTACCAGCGCATCGACGCCTTCGACGGGCTACACGCGGTCGAGGTCGGCACCATCGATGCGCTGGGCCGCAGCCACCGCGGCGTGCTGACCCACTCCGCCGAGCTACACGCCGGCCAGGCCCGCGGCCTCGACCAGACACTGGCCAAGGCCGAACGCGAGCTCGACAAGATCAGCCAAGTACTGGCCTCCGGCCGGGGCCGGCGCACCCACGAACAACTCGCCACCGCCATCGGCAAGATCACCAACAAGCGGTGGGTCCGCGACCTGCTCACCACCACTGTCACCGGCGACCGCCCGTCCACCTTTCGGCTGACCTGGCACGTCGACGACCAGGCCCGCACCGCCCTGGAAGAACGCCTGTTCGGCAAACGCGTCCTCATCACCGACCGGCACACCTGGACCACCACCGAAGTCATCGCCGGCTACCGCTCCCAATCCGACGCCGAGTTCGGCTTCCGCCAGCTCAAGGACCCCCACCTGGTCTCCTTCAGCCCGATGCGCCACTGGACCGAGCACAACATCCGCGTACCCGCCCTCTACTGCGTCCTCGCGCTGATGATCGCCCACCTGATGCGTCGCATCGCCCACCAGGCCGGCCTGCACCTGTCAGTCCGCGAGCTACTCGCCCAACTGGCCAACATCCAGCAGACCGTGCTGCTCTACCCCGGCCAACGCGGCCGCCCCAAGGCCCGACACATGATCACCGACCGGACCGACCTCCAGCAGCAACTGTTCGACCTCTTCGACCTCGCCCGCTGGGCCCCACCGGTTAGGCAATACACTCTCGAAGATCAACATAGTGGCTGACCTGGGAACGCACACCCCTAGATCGACTTATCTAGGAAACTCGGGCTAGGGGCGAACCCTCGGCGCGTGCCGTCGCGACGAGGTGTTCACAGTTGTCGACGACGCCGAGCAGACGCTGCCCGTGCAGCGCGTCGGCGACCCGGTCGAGCGGGTCGGCGCTCTCTGTGACCCCGAACACGGCGGCCAGATGGGCGGCCACCCGGGCGGGGTCGGGCAGGGGGCCCAGCTCGATGAGGCGCACGCCGTCGGGGAAGTCGGCGAGCAGGTCGGCGGCGACCTGCAGCGCGAGCCGCGCCTTCCCGACGCCGCCGACGCCGGTGAGCGTCACCGGCCGCGTCTCGCGCAGCAGTGCGCACAGCCTGCCGCGCTCGTCGTCGCGGCCGACCAGCGGGGTGAGCGCCGCGGGCAGATGGGGAAGCGCGCGGCGCACCGGGGACAGCGTCGGGTCCTGCCGAAGGATCCGCTGGTGGAGCCTGCGCAGGTCCGGGTGCGGGTCGACGCCCAGCTCGTCGGGCCGGTCGTCGGCGAGCAGGGCGCGGCCGCGGGCGGTGAAATCCTCGAAGGCGCGGACGTCGATCGACTCCGGGTCGACCCGGGCCACATAGCCGCCGTCGTGCGCGCGGACGCGTTCGCCCGCCGCGCCGAGCGCGCCCCGCAGCCGCGACGCGACGCTGCGGAGGGTGACCGCCACGCTCGCCGGAGGGTCCTCTCCCCACAGCAGCGCGACGAGGGTGTCGGTCGGGACCACGCGGTTTGGTGTGCTGGCAGGGCACACAGCAGCACACGTTGCTTGCGGCTGCCGATCGCGACGATCCCTCCGTCGACGCGCACCTCGAGCGCGTCGTGCCGCCCGGCCTGCGATGGCCGGTGCGCTGCTCGCCGAGTACCTGATCCACGGGCTCGACATCGCCGCCGCCACGAGTGCGCCCTGGCCGATCGACGACAGGCACGTCGCCTTCGTCCTGTACGGGTACGCCCCGGTGCTGCCCGCCTGCGCGGACCCGGTGACCAGCGCCGGACACACCGCGAGCTACGCGCTGGACCTGGGGACCGCAGGACGGCTCGCCGTCCGGTTCGACGACGGGGCGGTCATCGTTGGGCCCGCCGACGTCGGCCCGCACGACTGCACGATCGTCGCCGACCCGGCGGCGTTCCTGCTCGTCAGCACGGGACGGATGCCGCCGTCGACGGCGATCGCGTTGGGCCTGCTCGGCGCCGCGGGCGAGCACCCGGAGCTGGGGCTGACGTTCGGCACGCGGTTCCGCTACCCCTGAGCGACGGTGCGGCCCGGGACGATGGCGACCTTCATCGACCGCGGGTCCATGCTCGTGTGCAGCGCCTCGTCCGCCTGGTGGAGCCCGAACTCGTGGGTCACCATCTCGGCGAACGGGTACCGGTCGGCGTACCGCTCGAGCAGCCGCAGCGCGGGACCGTAGCCGGTGCTCGGGTGGTTGGTCAGCCCGATGAGCCGGATGTTCTTGCTGCAGATGTGCCGGTGCACGTTGAGGGTGATCTCGCCGGTGTCGGCGAAGTTGCCCATCTCCAGCATCATCCCGCCCCGCTTGAGCATCTCGATGCCCTCTACGAACGACGTCGGCGTGTTCGCCATGTGCAGGACGACGTCGGCGCCACGGCCGTCCGTCAGCTCCCGGACCCGTTCGATCCGCTCGTCGGCCGTGGTCGTCGAAGCGTTGAGGACGTGCTCCGCGCCGCACCGGCGGGCCCAGGCAAGCCGGTGCTCGGACAGATCCGTGGCGATGATCTGGCCGGCGCCCATCATGTCGGCCTTCGCGACGTGCAACAGGCCCAGCGGGCCGGAGCCGATGACGACCATGGTGTCGCCGGAGGTGAAGCCCTCGATCGCGTACGAGGAGAACTCCTTCAGCTTGTCCAGGCTCGCGGTGCACGCCATGAGCTCGGCGAGGACGGCCACCCGCGGGCTGAGCCCGTCGGGCACCTTGTAGACGAACGTGTCCGGGCGGAGGTACATGTACTCGGCCATCCCACCGAGCAGGTGCGGCGGCTCGGCGCTGGTGAACGAGTTGCCGTAGCACTCGGAGTTCTCGCACCACACGTAGCCCATGACGTGGGTGCACTCGTAGCAGCGCCCGCACACGACGTCCGGGCACATCGTCACCCGGTCGCCGACGGCCAGGCGGCGCCCGTAGAACTCGATCCGTTCGGCCGCCGTCGGGGTGATCTCCGCGATCACCCCGACGTTCTCGTGGCCCTGGATGATCGGGAACGGGGTGTCGGTCTCGGCGGGTGTGCCTGCGTACTGCTTCGTCTCGCCCGCGTACGGGTGCTTGTCCGTGCCGCAGATCCCGACCATCTCGACCTGCAACAGCAGTGCGCCGTCCGCCAGCCGGGGGTAGGGGAACTCCTGCAGCTCGTAGCGGCCGGGCTCCACCAGCACCGCGGCGCGCACGCTGTCGGTCATGCGGCGGCCAGCCGGAACGTGGTGCCGCTGCTGCCCTGCACCCACGCATCGGGCAGGGCCGCGGCCAGCGTGTGCTGGGCGCGCCAGCCGGTGCAGTGGCCGGGCACGACGAGCGCCGGGCCGAGCTCGGTGAGCGCCGCGACGGTCGGGCCGATGACCGGCTCGAACGCGGGCCCGCCGAGATGGAGTCCACCGATCAGGCCGTGGAGGCGCTCGACACCGGTGAGCCGCATGGCGTGCCGGACGATGTTCACCGCGCCGGCGTGGCCGCAGCCGGTGAGCACGACCAGGCCGCGGTCACGGACGTGCACGACCAGCGCCTGGTCGTCGATCACCAGCGGGTCGTGCGCCCAGTCCCCGCCGGACCAAGCCTGGTGGGCGGGCGGCATCCCGCGCTCGAACTCCGTGGTCCGGTCGACCTCGCCGGTGATCAGCACACAGCCGTCCACGAGCAGCGACGGCTCGCGCCGCTCGACCAGCGTGAAACCCTCGCCCTCCAGCGCGTGGGGGCTCAGTGTGGGCAGCTCGTCGGGGTCGCGGCCGGGCACGGCGAGCCTGCGCCGGGTCCAGGCCCGCGGGTGCACGACCATCGGCAGCCGCCGCGCACCGAGCCTTCCTGCGAGCCCGGCGAGTCCGCCCGCGTGGTCGAAGTGGCCGTGGCTGAGCACCACGCCCTGCACGGCGGGCAGGTCCACGCCGAGCCGGTCGGCGTTGGTGACCATGGCGTCGGGGGAGAGGCCGGTGTCGAACAACAGCGAGGTCGTCGACTCCCCGCGGCGCACGGTGACCAGCGCGGCGAACCCGTGCTCGGCAACGAGGCCGACCGCCGTCCGCCCTCCCTCGAACTGCGGCGCGGCCGCCGTCCCGACGCCGAACGAGGCCCGTCGTGTCTGCTCGTCGCCCGTCAGGAGTGCGTCGTAGACGTTGTCCACCAGGGTGGTCACCAACAGCTCGTCGACCGGCTCCAGCGCGATCGGGTCGACCGCGGTGCCGGGTGCCGGGCGCGGCACGGCCACGCCCGGCATGCCCGATGATGCGTCACACATGCCCGAATGCTTTCAGGGACGCGCCTCGAAAACGAGGTTGAACGGGGTTTCCGTCGCCCGGCGGAAGCGGGTGAACCCGGCCGCGGTGACTACTTCGCGGATGGCGGCCTCCCCGGCCTGGGCGCCGAGGGCCCGCCCGCCGGGCTGGGAGAGCGCGTTCGGCACGCAGAGGTAGGTGGAGAAGTTGTAGTAGACGCGGCCGACCGGGTTGAGGTTGTCGGCCACGGTGTCGCCCGCGAACGGCTCCACGATCATCCAGGTCCCGTCAGGGGCGAGCGCCTCGCGCACGTGCCGGGCGGCGCCTGCCGGGTCACCCATGTCGTGCAGGCAGTCGAACGTGGCGACCAGATCGTAGCCAGAGCCGGAGAAACCCTGCGCCGTCGCGACCTCGAATCCGGTGCGGTCCTCCACGCCCGCCTCCGCGGCGCGCTTGCGGGCGAGCTCGATCGACGCGTCGTGGTAGTCCGAGCCCGCGAACAGCGAGCGCGGGTAGGCCTGCGCGAGCAGCACCGTCGAGGCACCGAGGCCGCAGCCGACATCGGCCACCCGCGCGCCCGCAGAGAGCTTCTCCTCGACGCCGTCGAGGGCCGGGATCCAGCTCGGCACGAGGTTGGCGAGGTAGCCGGGTCGGAAGAACATCTCGCAGCCGACCGGGACGTCGTCGTGCTGCTCGTGCCAGCCCATCCCGGCGCCGGTGCGGAACGCGTCGGTGATTTGCGACTCGGCCCGCAGCGTGCCCAGCGCCAGCACGAACGCCCCGGGCACGTAGAGCGGGCCCTCGGGGTCGGTGAGCGCGAACGCCTGCTCCTCGGTGAGGGAGAACGCGCCCGTCGCGGCGTCGTACTCGACGTAGCCGCCCGCGGCCTGGCCCCGCAGCCACTCCGCGACGTAGCGGGCGTGGGTGCCGGTGCGACCCGCCAGCTCGTCGGGGGTGGCGGGGCCGTCGGCCAATGCCCGGTAGAGCCCCAGCCGGTGGCCGACGACGACGCCGCCTGCCGCGACGGTGGCGCCGAGATCGCTGACGAACCGGCCGAGGAACGCGTTGAGCCGGTCGGTGTCCACTGCCATTTTCCACTCCTTCTTCGATGGATGAACGTGAGCGTCGGCGGCGCGCACCGCGCGACAGTCAACGCGTCAACGGGTCAGAACACCGGCACGGCGAGGTCGCGGCCCGCGAGGACGGCGCCTGCCGTCGTGAGCGTGGCCCGCTTGACCAGGAAGTGCTGGGTGAGGGTGTGCACGTCGCGCAGCCGTCGGTGCAGCGGCGATCCGGCGTAGACGGCGGTGCTGCCCGCGGCGCGGTGCGCCGCGGTGACCACGGACGCGGCGCGCGTGGTAACCCAGACGGCCGTTGCTCGGGCGCGGGCGCGCAGCGTCAACGGTGGCGGCTGTCCGGCGACGGCACCCGCCCACAGCTCGTCCGCGGTCACGGCGAGCAGCGCCCGCGCCGCCCGCAGGTCGGTGTCCGCCTCGGCGAGATCGACCTGGAACAGCGGGTCCGCGGCCAGCGGCGCGGCGTCGAGCAGCGGCACCTTGTGGGCGGCCAGTGCGAGGAGGTCGTCGACCGCGCCCTGCGCGATGCCGACCGCCACGGCGGCAATCAGCTGGGCGAGCAGCGTGGGTGGCGGGATTCGCAGGATCGGCGCGTCGAGGCACGGCGGGTCGGCGAACAGCCGGAGCGTGTGATCGGCCGCAACCGGCCGGTCGGTCACCCGGAAGTGGTGGCTGCCCGTCGCGCACAGCCCGGCCGCGGTCCAGGTGTCTTCGATCTCCACATCGTCCGGGCCGATCAGGGCGATCCGCAGCTCCCCGGCGTCGTCCACGCAGTTGCCGTAGAGCACGTCCGCGTGCTCGCAGCCGCTCGCGAAGGCCCACCGGCCCGACACCCGGAACCCGCCGTCGGACGGCGTGATCGACCCGGACGGGGCGAACACGCCTGCGACGACGACGTCCGGTCGGTCGAAGACCTTGTCGAAGACGGCGCGGGGCAGGGCAGCGAGGTCGATCCAGGCGTTGCCGCCGATCATCACCGTCCAGGCCGTGGAGGCGTCGGCGCGGGCGAGGGTCTCGAGGAGCGCCAGCGTCGCGGCGAGATCGGCGCCGAGCCCGCCGTGGCTTTCCGGCATCGACATCCGGAAGCACCCGGCGTCGCGCAGCGCGGCGAGCAGATCGGCGGGGAGGCGGCGGGCCGCCTCGCCTTCGGCGGCTCGTGCGGCGATCGTCGGGCCCAGCGCGCGGACTTCCGCGAGCACGTCATGGGGTGTCATGGCCTGCTCCTCACGGCCGCAACATCGGGGCCTCGACGGCGTGCCGAGTGCGCAGCGCCGCGTCCCAGCCGCCGTTGCAGTAGCCGACCACCTCCGTGATCCGGCCCTCGCGCACCTCGCAGAGCCACAGCCGCCGGGCCACCTCGTCGCGCACGCTCTCCTCGTGCTCCACGACGAAACCGGTCGCGGTCGGCACGACGCGCAGCAGTCGGGCCCTGACCGGGGCATCCCCGGCGAGCTCCCGCAGCTGCGCGGCGAAGGCGTCCGGGCCGCGGAGCTGGAACCGCCAGAACGGCGGCAGAAGATCGAAGAACGCGTCGGGGGCAAAGAGGTCCTCGCCCGCGTCGAGGGTCTCGAAGCACCGGTTGAACGCCGTCCCCATCTGCACCTGATCGGTCATGACCCGACGCTAGGTCGGAGGCCGCTTCCGGCGGATCGACCGCCTTCACCATCCGCGACGGCCGCGGATGGTGAATTCAGACCAGGCCGTGCCGATAGGCGTAGGCGGTGGCGGCGGCCCGAGAGGGCAGGTCGAGCTTGGCGAACATGTTCTGCAGGTGCCGGGCCACGGTGTGCTCGCTGATCACGAGCTCGGCCGCGATCTCCCGGTTGGTCCGCCCGCTCGCCACCAGGCGGAGCACCTCGCACTCCCGGGCCGTGAGGCCCGCCCGGCCGACGGTCGACGCCGCCGCCAGCGCGGCCGCTCGGGCGAGGTCCAGGCGCGCTCCGAGCCGCTCGAACGTGGCGCACGCAGCGTCCAGCTCGAGTCGGGCTGCGTCCTCGTCGCCCAGTGCCCGGCAGGCGAGGGCCACTCCCACCCCGGCCCGCGCGACGTCGTAGGGCACGGAAAGCGTGCGCCACCGCCCGGCCGCCGCCCGCAGCAGCGGCAACGCCTCGCCTGCCGCCCCCTCGGCCAGCAGCACCGCGCCGCGGGCGTGGTCGGCGACGGCCTGCCGCAGCGGTGGCGCATCGGCGACCTCGGCGAGGGCGGCCAGCTCGCGGCACGCGTCCGCGGCGGCGGCCGTCTCACCCGCGGCGAGGTAGACCTCCACCGCCGCCGCCAGCAGCACCGGCCGGTCGATCCGGCCGCGGCTCTCCTCGACGAGGCGTCGCATCGCAGCGGTCGCCGCCGAAACCTCCCCCTGCGCCAGCCGCAGCAGCGCGAATCCCGGCGCAGGCTCCCGGCCCGCCCGGCTCGCCGCGCGGTACGCCCGCTCGGCGGCGTCCAGCTCGCCGCGCAGCCGGTGCAGCTCACCCTGCTGGTAGAGCGCCAGTCCGAGCGCCGGGTGCGGGGGATCGGCCAATCGACGACACGCCCGCTCCGCCTCGGCCAACGCGTCCGACCAGCTGCCACGGGCCTGGAGCACCTGCGCCCGGTGCACGAGGCACTGGCCGCGGTACGGCACCAGATCCGGCTGGGCCGCGCACCAGTGTTCGAGGGCCTGCGTCCACTCGGCAGCGCGGCGCAGATCGGCGACGTCCATGCACGCCTCGACCACCGCGCAGTAGACGATGCCGGTGACGATCGGCGAACGCGGCGTCGCGGTCACCAGCACCATGACCTCGTCCAGCAGATCCATCGCGCGCCCCAGCTCACCGAGCACGAGAGCGGCCTGGCCCTGGCCCAGCACACCCAGCGCCCGCAGGTCCTCGTCGCCGCACCGCTGTGCCACCTCGACGACCTCCCCCGCGAGCGCGGCCGCCCCCGCGCCGTCCCCCGCCGCGAGCGCGGCGAGGAACGCAGGCACACCCAGGTAGCCGCGGCCGGAACCGGCCGGGCTGTCCGAGCCGCGAGCGCCCTGCTGGGCGACGAGCCGCTCTGCGCCCGCCAGCCAGCCGCCCGCCCGCGCGGTCTCGCCCCGCAGCATCAGCAGGAAACCCAGCCAGAACGCGCACCGCACCGCGGCGTCGGTGTGGCCGAGGCGCAGCCGTTCGCGGTGGGCGCGCGTCCAGGCGTGCACGCTGTCGTCGTCGCGGCCCGCGAGGTGGGCCGCGACCGCGAGCCGTTCGATGTCCTCGACCTCGGTGGCCGGGGCGAGCAATGCGCAGGCGGCCGCCCAGGCGCCGCGGGCGAACGCCGCCCGGCCCTGCGCAACGGTGTTCACCCCGGCATCTTCGCGTGCCGCGCCGTCAGCGGTAGACGAGCGTCCCGTCGTCGAGATCGACCTTGGGCAACACCTCGCGCTCCTGCTCGTGCTCCATCATGTGGGTCCACGGCTCGTGGTCGCCCTGCTTGAACAGGATGTGCTGCGAGCGCATGACGTAGCCGGAGTTGAAGTTCTCCGGATCCGACCAGGGCCGCCGCGGCATGTCCGTCTCGGTCGGCCGGAGGGTGGGGGTCACGACGGTGGCGTCCTTCTCCCGCATGGTCTCGAACATGCGGCCCACCACGTCGGCGACCAGATCAACGCGCAGGGTCCAGCTGTGCCGGAAGTAGCCGAACATGTACGCCATGTTCGGCACGCCGCTGATCATCATGCCGCGCCAGGTGAAGCGCTCGGTGAAGTCGACCGGCTCGTCGTCGACGGTGAACGCGACGTCGCCGAAGACCGACAGGTTGAAGCCGGTGGCGGTGACGACGACGTCGGCCGGGATCTCCTCACCCGAGCTGACCTTGATGCCGTGCTCGGTGAACGTCTCGATGGTGTCGGTGACGATCGAGGCCTTGCCCTCGCGCACGGCGGCGAAGAGGTCGCCGTCGGGGATGATCGCGATGCGCTGCTGCCACGGGCGGTAGCGGGGTGTGAAGTGCTTCTCGATGTCGAAGCCCTCGGGCAGCAGTGACCGCATGGATTCGATGAGGAACGTGTGCAGCTCGTCGGGCGCCTCCAGCGACGTGCGGGCCAGCCAGTGGTACTGCGACATGTACTGGCGGCGCAGGATCTCGTGCGTCCAGTCCTCGGGGATGTCGAGGGCGCGGAGCTGGACGGCGAGCTCGTGCGTGGTCGGCGGGGCGAACCAGTAGGACGGGGAGCGCTGCAGCATCGTGACGTGCGCCGCCTCCTTCGCGGCCGCGGGCACGACCGTGGCCGCCGTGGCTCCGGAGCCGATCACGACGACCCGCTTGCCCGCGAGATCGAGGTCCTCGGGCCACTTCTGGGGGTGCACGAGCACGCCCTGGAACCGGTCCAGCCCCGGAAATTCGGGGCGGTAGGGCTTGGCGTGGTTGTAGTAGCCCTGGCACATCCAGAGGAAGTCGGTGGTGTACCGCAGGTGCTGCCCCGTGTCGCCGCGGGCGACCTCGACGGTCCACCGGCGGTCCTCGGACGACCAGCTCGCCGCGGTGACCCGGTGCTCGTAGCGGATGTGCTGCTCCAGGTCGTCCTCGTCGATGACCTCGTCGAGGTAGTTGAGGATCTCCTCGCCTGCCGCGATCGACGGGCCGCGCCAGGGCTTGAACCGGTAGCCGTAGGTGAACAGGTCGCTGTCGGAGCGCACCCCCGGGAACCGGTGGGTCCACCAGGTGCCGCCGCGGTTGTCCTGGGCGTCCAGAATGACGAAGGACCGGTCGGGGAACTGCTCGCGCAGATGGTGCGCGGCACCGATCCCGGAGACCCCGGCGCCGACGATGAGGACGTCGACGTGACCGCCGTCCTCCACCTGCTCGGTGTCCTGCGCGGGGGCTGTTACGGGTGCAGTCGTCGTCATCGTTCGAGCTTAGGTCGCCGTTGCGGGTATCAGGGAGCGCCGATCGCTGCTCAGATGGCGTGAAATGCCTCGACGAGGAGGGTGGTCGGATGGTCAACACAACACGGCGGGCGGCCTGGCGGAGCGGCCCGGCCAACGGCTGGCACGAGGACTTGATCTGGTACGCCGCCGCGGTCCACCAGATGCGGGCGCTCACCCCGGGGTTCGACGACTTCCTGCAGGTCTACCAGGACCTCCAGACCAACCAACTGCCCGAGGCGCAGGCGGTGCCGGAGCTGGTGGCCATCGCCCGGCAATGGGGTGATCCGCGCAGCCTCGGCTACCAGTCGCAGGTGCACGGCACGTTCGCGGACAAGCCGAACTGGCCCGCGCAGGCGCTGTGGCAGGAGTGCGCGCACAACCACTGGTTCTTCCTGCCCTGGCACCGGGCCTACCTGCTGGAGTTCGAGGCCGTCGTGCGCGGACACGTCGTCGACCTCGGCGGCCCTGCGGACTGGGCCCTGCCGTATTGGAACTACTCCGACTTCGCCGCCGACGGACAGCGCCTCAGCCTCCCGCTCCCGCTGCAGGGCGACACGTTGCCCGACGACGTGACGGTGCCCGGGGTCGAGGCGCGCGCCGACGGCACGTTCCCCAACCCGCTGTTCAACCCGACGCGCCAGGGCCCGGACCCGGCCAGCGGCCCGGGCTGGGCCACCGCAACGCGGGCCTTGCTGCGCCCGCACTACGCCAACCAGCAGGACACCGGACGGGTCTCGTTCGGCGGCGGGGTGCTGGAGAACCCGAACAACCCGGCGCTGTTCCACGATTCGTCGGTCGAGATCGGCCAGCTCGACGTCCAGCCGCACGGCTCCACGCACGTCGAGGTCGGCGGGGTGATGGCGCAGTTCGAGACGGCCGCGCTCGATCCGGTCTTCTGGATGCACCACTGCAACGTCGACCGCCTCTGGGAGACCTACGCCCGCGACCTGAAGCACGGCTACCCGTTCCAGAACGGATTGGGCGTCGGGACCGCGGCGCACCAGTCGTGGCTCGGCCAGCAGTTCCGGTTCCGCAGGCCCGACGGCAGCACACAGGTGTGGAAGGCGCCCGACGTGCTCGACATCGGTGCCCTGGGCTACGCCTACGACACCACGGCGCCGCCGCCGCTCCCGCCGCCGCCCGTGACCGGGCCACCCGGATCCGAGGTGGACCCGTTCGGCCTCGACGTCGGCGCGCCCGAGCCCGTGGCCGAGGCGGGCCCCGTCGCACCGCTCGCCGACCTGGAGATCGCCCTCTCCGGCGGGGAGGGCGCCGACCCGGATCTCGGTGTCGACGCCTTCCCGTCCGGCACGCAGTGGCTGTTGCGGTTCGACGGCATCCGGGCCACGGGCCCCACGGCGACGTCCTACGACGTGTTCCTCGGCCTCGGCTCCGGCGCGGACGCCGACCCGGCCGACGCCGAGCACCACGTGGGCCTCCTGTCCCTGTTCGGGGTGTACGAGGCCAGCCGGGACGACGGCACGTCGGCCGCCGACGGGCAGCGCAGGCAGCTCGACGTAACCGCCCAAGTGGCCGCCCAGGCCGCGACGTTCCGGCCGCTGGCCGCGACGGTCCGGCTGCGCGCGACGAACCCGGGGCGCGACCTCGCCGGGATCGGGCTCACGATCGACCGGGTCACGCTGGAGTTTGCGTGACCGCTCCCACGGCCGTGGCGCTGCGGGCGCCGCGGCCGTGGGAGCGGCAGCCGCAGTGGTGGCTGTGGGCGATGGCGGTGGTGGGTGCCGTGGTGCTGTGCGCCGTGTTCGTGACGGGAATCCCCACCACCCCGGTCGGGCACGCAGGCCACGGCGCCGCGCCCTTGTCCTGGCCGCATGTCGCGGCCTGGATCGCCATGGTCGCGGTGATGGCGCCGCTGATCGCCCCGAACGTGCGGTTCGCGGCCCGGCGCAGCCCGCGCCGGACCCGCGGGAGCGTCGCCCGCGGCGTCGTCGCGGGCTGGGCGCTCGTGTGGCTCGGCGCGGCCGTCGTGCTGGGCGTCGGCGGGGCGGTGCTTGTCGGCACGCTCGGCGAGCTGGTGGCCATCGCGCTGCTCACCGTCGTGGCGGTCTGCTGGCAGTACTCGCCCCGCAAGCGCCGCAGCCTGGCGCGCTGCAACGCGGTGCTCGCGCCGCCCCTGGACCGGCGACGATCAGGCCGAGCCTGCCGTGCGTACGGCGTCGCGTTGGGTCGCGACTGCGTGCGGAGCTGCTGGCCGCTGATGGCGCTGATGGTCGTGGCCGCGCACGACCCGCTCGTCGTCGCGTCGGCGGTCGGGGTGGCCTGGTTCGAGCGGCGGCGCCGTCCGCACCACGACCCGGCGACCCGCGTGACGGCGACCGTGATCGCCGCGACCGGGGTCGTCGCCATCGCGGTGGCCGATCTGCTCGGCCGTCACTGAGCGAACGTCAGCCCTGACGGGGGCGCGCCGGGCCGGGGGAGCACGTGAACGGCGAGCGCCCGTGCGTCGGCGCCTCGACGTCCAGCCACCACACCCCCGGCGGCAGGGCCGCGGTGCTGTAGACCGGGCCCCGCCGGTTGAGCTCGGCGAGCACCGTCGGGTCCGCCGGCGTGCCGTCGGTGCTGAGCACCGAGACGAGCGGCCGCGCCGCGGGGCCTCGGCGCGCCCACAGCCTGCGCAGCCCAGCCGGGGTGGCGGCGGCGCACCCGTGGCCGCCCACCTTGTAGACGCCGACGGCGGCCAGTCGCCGGGCGAGGGCGCGGTCGGCGAGGACGGGTGCCCAGCCCGCGCCCTGGGCGTCGCCGGGCAGGAGCAGCGTGCGGTTGCCCACCCGCACGAGCAGCACGACGCTCGTGTTGTGGGCCAAGTCGGCGAATGCGTCGGCGATCTCCATCTGCTGTCCGACGGAGTGGGTGCGCAGGGCCCGCAGCAGCCATTCGGCCGCGCCGACGCCGCCGGGGTCGGCGAGCACCCGGGCCGCGTCGGCCCACGCGTCGGCGGCCGGTTCGGCCTGCGGCGGGAGGGCACCTGCGGCGTCCAGCGCGAACCAGGGCTCCCCGCGGGCGACGACCGCGGGCATCCGGTCGGGCCCCGGCGGGCCCAGCACCTGCACCGACACACGGGGCAGCTCCGCGTCGAGGGTGACCGTGTCGCCTGCGCGGACGTACTGCGTGCGCTCGCCGTCCACCGCCGGGACGGTCGTTCGGGCGGGCGGCAGCGGGGACGCGGCGTCGTCGGTCCACGGCCGGATCACGACCGACGGCTTCAGGGCGCGCAGGATCTCGCCCGCCTCGGGGTCGGCGAACCCGCCGACGTGCCCGGGATGCGGGTGCGTCGCCACGACCACGTCGAGTCGTCCCGCGCAGTGCTCGGCGACCGCGGCCGCGACGTCGGCGAGCGACGGGCCGCCTGGCGCGGGGGTGGCGCTGCCGCAGTCGACGAGCATGTGGCGCTCCCGGCGGCGGTCGGGCATCGCGGAGCCGTAGCCGACCGTGAGCAGCAGGCAGTCGCCGAGCCCGACGGCGTAGGCACGCAGCCGGACGGAGGCAGGCCGGGCCGTCATGCGTCGGCCCCCCGGTGCAGCTGCGCGAACCGGCGCAGGTCTGAGGTCCCGTCGGAGACGCCGAAGGAGCCGTCGGCGCCGCGCACGCCGTGGTCGTAGAGGTAGGAGAGCCGTCGGTTCTGCCGGTCGAGGTCGAGCAGCGGCTGCCGCTGGTGCAGCCGAAAGCGGCCGAACTGGTCGAACACCAGCACCCCGCCGCCCCACAGCTCGACCGCCGTGTCGGGAGCCATCCCGGCGGGCGCCTGCATGCCGGGTGGCAGGTTGTCCGCGGTCGTGTGCAGCGTCTGGACGTAGTCGGCGAGGATCTCGTTGACGATCAGTCCGTCCGGGCCGACCCGCGTGCTGGCCAGCACCCGCTCGACCCGGGTCGGGAACCGCACGTCGATCCGGAGGATGGCGGCGTTGTTCCAGATGAACTGGTAGACCTCCTCGGGCGAGCTGCGCAGCGCGACGAGGTTGAGGTGCTCGTAGCGAATGCCCAATCCGGCGTCGGTGTCCGGGTCCGCGGGATAGGCGGCATCCGACGGCGACGTCGTGGACTTGCGGGCCTCGAGGCGGTCCTGGTCGACGATGCGGTGCCGCGGAGGCGTGATGCCGAACGCGGCGAACGTGTCCCTCAGCGCGTCGCGGTAGTGGTGGTCGTCGTCGGGCGCGAGCCGCTGGTCCGCGGTGATCACCGCGTCGATGACGTCGGCGAACTCGAGATCGACCGGCGGCAGGTAGTCCAGCGCGCGCAGGATCATGCCCAGGAGGTGCCGCGCGGACTTGATGCCCTCCTCCGCCACCCGGTCGCCGTCCATGCCGTCGGCGTCGACGCGCAGCGGCTCCAACCGGCTCGCCCAGATCGTCACGAACGTCTGCAGGAATGCCGCGACCAGCACCTCGGCGCGCCGGTGCGGTTCGGCGAACGCCGGGTCGGTCTTCCAGGCGTCGTCGGCGGGCAGCTCCACCGACCGACGCAGCGCGGGATACGGGTCGGCGGCGTTCGGCGTGGCCCGACGGGCGCCGAGCTGCTCCGCGAGCCGCAGCAGCGGCGACGTCTTCAACGTGGTGGCCCGGGCCGCGAGCCGCTGCGCCGGATCGGCCTCCGGACCGTCGCCGTCGAGGCGCACCTTGCCCGTGTGGTCGGGGTCGAGCAGGTGCTCGGCGAGCCCGTCGAGATCGAACACCGACAGCATCGCCACGAGGTCGGCGAGCGCCTCGTGGAACGCCAGCTGGTCGGGCGGGCCGGGCTCGGTGAACCGGGGCCGCAGCCCGTCGAGGATCGCGTGGCTGACCTCGTGCGCGATCACGTCGTAGGACAGCGCGGTGTACAGCACGGGCTGGCGCAGGAGCGGGGGGAGCCAGCCGAACAGCACGGCGTTGTGCTCGCGGGAGTAGAACGCGTTCGCCTCGAGCCGGGCCTGGGGCACGAGGTAGAGCTGCGGGTAGCCGGAGTGCCAGGGGATGGGGCGGCCGAGGAACTGCTCGAACAGGGAGAGCGTGTGCGCCGCGACGGCGTAGATGTTCTGGGCGCGGAAGTCCCGGTCGGCCACCAGCGTCGCGGCCTCCGGGTGGGCGTCGGCGGTGAAGCGGTCGCGGTAGGTCCAGGGGTCGCCGTCGTGCAGCACCACCGGCGCGGCGGCCTTGCCGTTGCCGACGTTCACGTCGACCACGTGGAACCGGTGTCCCCGCGGGCCCCGCTGGAGCCGCTCGGCGGGTACCGCGATCCCGGCGCGCACGGGGCCGCCGCGGTCCGTGACCGACGGGTCCTGCGCGAGCACGGTCATGAGCACCGTCTCTTTGGTGAGGAGGTCATACCGGGCCGGGTCGTCGCCGACCGGCGGGAGCGGATCCTCGACGTCGTCGGTGAAGCCCCGGGTCCGGCTCATCTGGTGCACGGTGCCGCCCTTCGACGATGGGTCCTGGCGAGGAGGCGCCGGGACGGCGCGGTGATACCGGGTCAGTGTTGCGCGGCCGCGTTCGTGCGCGCAGTGAGGTGGGGCCGTTCGCCCTGGAGGCCGCAGAGGTTGAGGACGGCCGCGTCGAGAAGCGCCCCCGACTGCGCACCCCTTGGTTGCACCTCGCACCCCACCGATGGGGTGCGAAGTGGACCTCAGGGGTGCGCAGTCAGCCTGAGTCTCAGCCGTGGCAGTGCTCGGCGGTCCGCAGCGCGCTGCACGTGCTCGAGGAAGTCGTGTCGGCGGGCCCGGGCGTCACCGCCAAGGAGATCTCCGAGGCGCTCGCGCTGCCGCAGGCGACCACCTACCGCATCCTCAACCTGCTCGTGGCCGAGGAGCATCTCGTGCGGCTGCCCGCTGAAGCAGGTCGACGAGCTGGCTCGCCGATGCGGCGAGTTCCGCGAGGACCGCGGCTGTCTCGCGGTACCGATCCGCGGGCCCCGCGACGGTCGGCTCGTCGCCGGGCTCGCCCTCGCCGGGCCCGCGGCGCGCGTCGCCGAGCCGAACGAGGAGCTCGTCGCGCTGCTGCGGGATCACGCGGCCCGGCTGGCCCCGCTCCTGGCCTGAGCCCACCTTCATGATCGCCGTGCCCGGGCCTGATCGTGCACCAGCGCACGACCGGCGATCATGCTTTGAGGAACGTCGCGACGACGGCGGCCAGCTCGTCCGTCATCGTGAGCAGGCCCAGGTGCCCGTCCGGGTAGACGTGCAGGTGGGCGTCGCGGATCAGCCGGGCCATGATCTGGGCGTTGACCAGCGGGATGATCGGGTCGTCGGCGCCCGCCAGTATCAGCGTGGGCTGCCGGAGCAGCGGGAGGAACGGCAGGCTGGTCCAGCCCAGGCCCGCGGCCAGCTGGTAGAGATAGCCCCGCCCGGAGGTCTCGCCCGCCAGCTCCCCGGCGAGCTCGGGGTGCGCGCGGAGCCGCCCGCCGTAGATCTCCCCGGCGATCGCGCGGGCGTGGCCGACGTCGTGGTGCCGCCGGGCGGTGGCCATCCGCAGCAGCACCCGCGGCGCGGCGGGCACCATCAGCGTGCCGGTCGCCGTGGCCACCAGCACCAGACGACGGCAGCGGCGCGGGTTCTGGACGGCGAGCTGTTGGGCCAGCCCGCCGCCCCAGGAGACGCCGAGCACGTCGAACCGGCCGTACCCGAGCTCGGTGAGCATCCGGCCGACCAGCCGGGCGAGGAGCGGGAACGGGTAGGGCAGCGGTGGCACCGGCGACGCGCCCACCCCCGGCGGGTCGAATCGGATCACCTCGATCGCCGGGTCGAGCGCGTCGACGAACCGCTCAAACGTCGACAGGTCGGTCCCGATCCCGTTGCACAACAACAGTGGCGGCCTGCCGGGATCGGTGCCGGGGCGCACGGCGACCCGCAGCCGCTGTGCCCCAACGGCAACCATGCGTTCCATCAGGCTTCCAGCACGTAGCGGCCGGGTGCGGCGTCCAACGGCGGCGCGCCCTCCGGCGGGGCCACCTGCTTGCCGCCCCGCTGCTTCAGCCAGCCGACGTAGTCCGGCCACCACGAGCCCCGCTCGCTGCGGGCGGCCGCCGCCCACGCGTCCGGGTCGGCAGGGTGGGTGTCGGCGACCTGATAGCCGGACTTGGGGTTGGTCGGCGGGTTGATCAGCGCCGCGATGTGGCCGTTGGTCGACAGGACGAAACGGCTGTCGCCGCCGAACAGCTGCGTGCTCGCGTAGCAGTTGCGCCACGGGCAGATGTGGTCGGCGCTGCCCGCCACGACGTAGCTGTCGACGGTGACTTTCCGCAGGTCGATCGGCGTGTCGAGCAGGGTCGGGCCGCCGGGGCGGGTCAGGGTGTTGGCCATCGCGGCGGTGACGAAGTCGCGGTGCAGCCCCGCGCTCATCCGCGTGGTGTCGGCGTTCCAGAAGAGGATGTCGAACGCGGGCGGAGTGCGCCCGGCCAGGTAGTTGTTGACCCAGTAGTTCCAGATCAGGTCGCCGGGGCGCAGCCAGGCGAAGACCTCGGCGAGCGCCTTGCCGTCCAGGTAGCCCTTCGCCCGGGACGCGGCGATCGCCGCCTTGGCCACCGCGGGGTCGGCGAACGCCCCGGCTGTGCCCGCCCGCTCCTGGTCGAGCATGGTCACGAGCAGGGTGAACGAGGCCAACCGGTCGCGTCCGATCGCGGCCAGGTGCCCGGCGGCCAGCGACAAGACGATGCCCTCCGAGCACGTGCCGAGCAGGTGGGCCCGCTCGGCGTCGGTGATCGCGCAAGTGGTGTCGAGGGCGTCGAGGATGGCCTGCCCGTAGGCGTCGAAACCCCAGTCGGCGTGCCGGGCGTCCGGGTTGCGCCACGAGATCATGAACACCTGCAGGCCCTCGCCGACGAGGTACTCGACCAGGCTGCGGCCGGGGGCGAGGTCCATCGCGTAGAACTTGTTGATCATCGGCGGGACCATGAGCAGCGGTGTGGCGGACACGGTCTCGGTCTGCGGCGTGTACCGGATCAGCTCGAACATCGGGGTGCGCGCCACGACGTGGCCGGGCGTGAGCGCGAGGTCCACGCCCACGCGGTACGCGTCCGGCGCCACCATGGTCGGCACCCGCGGGGCGGTGACCAGGTCCGCGGCAAGGTTGCGCAGCCCCCTGAGCACGCTCACCCCGCCCGAGTCGATGGCCGCCTTCCACGCCACGGGCGACAGCAGCGGGTTGTTCGACGGTGCGGCGGCCTCGACCAGGTTGGACACCAGGAAGCTCGTCCGCTCGTGGTCGCGCCAGCCCAGCTCGGCGTCGGCGACCAGCCCATCGGCGGTGCGCCCGGCGGCGAGGTAGGCCTGCACGAGCCTGTGCAGCAACGGATTCTGGGTCCAGGCCGGGTCGGCGAACCGTCGGTCCCGCACCGCCGGAGCGACCGACGAGGTGCCGCGCGCGATCCGTGCCAGCTCGCCCACCAGGCTCTTCGCGCGGTCCAGCGTCGGGCCGGGCCTGCCGAGAAGTGTGCCGAGGAACTTCAGGGTCGAGAGGTCGGGCCGCAGCAGGCGCCCGGCGCCGAGCGCGGCGTCGGCGAGCAGCATGTCGAGGGAGCCCGCGGCCTCAACGGCTTCGGTGGTCATGACCGCACCGCCCCGCTGATCGCCGCGGGGATCACGATCTCGCGCTTCAGGACCTTGCCGGTCGGGCCCTTCGGCAGGGCGTCGACCAGCCACACGCGGCGCGGGTACTTGTAGGGGGCGACGCGGGCCTTCACGTACTCGCGCAGCTCCTCCGGGGTCGCGGCGGCGTCGGGGCGCAGCGCCACCGCGGCGACGACCTCCTCGCCGTGCGTCGGGTGCGGTGTGCCGACGACAGCCGCCTCCAGCACCGACGGGTGCTCGTAGAGCACCTCCTCGATCTCCCGCGGGTAGACGTTGAAGCCGCCGCGGATGATCAGGTCCTTCTTGCGGTCGACGATGAAGTAGAACCCGTCGGCGTCGCGGCGGGCCATGTCGCCGGTGTGGAACCAGCCGTCCCGGATCGCCGCCATGCTCGCGTCCGGACGCTGCCAGTAGCCCTTCATCACGTTGTGGCCGCGGATCGCGATCTCCCCGACCTCGCCGTCGGGCGTTTCTCCGCCCTCGGCGTCGACCAGCTTCAGCTCCACGCCCGCGATGGGGACACCGATCGAGCCGGGCTTGCGCAGGGCCGGGGTGTTGAACGAGGCCACCGGTGAGGTCTCCGACAGCCCGTAGCCTTCCAGCACGACGGTGCCGAACGTCTGCTCGAAGCCGCGCAGCACCTCGACCGGCAGCGCGGCGCCGCCGGAGATCGCCAGGCGCAGCGTGCTCGTGTCGGCGAGATCGGCGCCCGCGTGCAGCATTGCCACGTACATCGTCGGCACGCCCTCGAACACGGTCACCCCGTCCCGCTCGATGACCTTCAGCGCGGTGGTCGGGTCGAAGCGGGGAATGAGGGTGAGGCAGGCGCCCGCGGTGACCGCGGCGTTCAGCCCGCAGGTCTGGCCGAAGCTGTGGAACAGCGGCAGGCAGCCCATGACGACATCGTCGGGGCCGAGGTCGAGCAGTGTGGTGGTGGCGACGACGGCGTTGCGGTGCAGGTTGGCGTGGGTCAGCTCGGCGCCCTTCGGGGAGCCCGTGGTGCCCGAGGTGTAGAGGATCACCGCGGTGTCGTCGTCGGCGCGGGCGGCGATCTCCGCCGACGACGGCCGCGCGGCGATCTCGGTGAGGGTGTCGGCGTCGACGGCGACGGCCTCGGCGCCCACCGCGGACGCGCCCGCCGCAGCCTCGGCGGCCGCGCTCGCGGCGGCGAACACCAGCTTCGCGCCCGAGTCGCCGAGGTAGTGCTCCACCTCGCGGCCCTTGAGCAGGGGGTTCATCGGGACAACCGTGCCGCCCGCCCGCAGCACGCCGTAGTAGAGCACCGGGAACTGCGCGACGTTGGGCAGCATGATGCCCACCCGGTCGCCGGGCGCCACCCCACGCTCGCGCAGGCAGTCGGCGGCGCGCGCGGACAGGTCGTCGAGCTGCGCGTACGTGATGACCAGGTCGTCGAGGCGGACGGCCGGGCGCTGCGGGTAGCGCCGCGCGGCGTCGTCCAGGATGCGGGCCAGGTTCATGGTTCTCTCCTCGGTTCGGTTGGCGTTCAGGCGAAGGCGGAGACGCCGGTGATGTCGCGGCCGACGATGAGCGTCTGCATCGCCTCGGTGCCCTCGTAGGTGTGGATGGCCTCGATGTCGGACATGTGCCGGATGACGTGGAAGTCGAGCAGGATCCCGTTGCCGCCCAACAGGTCCCGGGCGTCGGCGAGCACCTCGCGGGCGGTGCTGGTGTTGTGCATCTTGGCCAGGCCCGCGAGCGTGGGGTCGAGCGTGCCCGCGGCCTGCAGGTCGGCGATGCGGCGGCAGTACAGCTGCATCGCGGTGACCTTGGCGAGCATCTTGACGAGCCGGTTCTGGATCAGTTGGAAGCCGACGAGCGGCTTGCCGAACTGCGTGCGGCGCTTGGCGTAGGTGAGCGCGGCGTCGTAGCCCGCGACGGCGTGCCCGAGCGCGGCCCACGCGCAGGAGGCACGGGTGGCGGCGAGCACCGACGCGGTGTCCCGGAACGACCTTGCGCCGGGCAGCAGGCTCTCGGCGGGGACGCGCAGGTCGACCAGGTCGATCTCGGCCTGCCACACGGCCCGCAGCGAGCCCTTGCCCTCGATCACGCGCGCGGCGTAGCCGGGGGTGCCCTTCTCCACGAGGAAGCCCTTGACCTGGCCGTCGGCGACGTCGCGGGCCCAGACCACGACGACGTCGGCGATGCTCCCGTTGCCGATCCACTTCTTGCGGCCGTCGAGCACCCAGTGATCGCCGTCGCGCCGCGCGGTGGTCGAAAGGGCGATGGAGTCGGAGCCGTGGTCGGGCTCGGTGAGCGCGAACGCGCCGAGCTTGTCCAGCTGCGCCATCGGCGGCAGCCAGCGCTGCTTCTGCTCCTCGGAGCCCAGCATGGCGATCGAGCGCATGGCGAGGCCCGCCTGCACGCCCACGAAGGTGGCCAGGCTGCCGTCGCCGCGGGAGAGCTCCATGGTGATCAGGCCCGCGGACAGCGGGTCGATGTCCGGGCAGCCGTAGCCCGCGATGCCGTCGCCGACGATGCCGACCTTCCCGAGCCTCTCGATCAACGGGCGCGGGAACTCGGCCCGTTCCCAGTAGTCGTTGATCTCGGGAAGCACCTCCTGCTCGACGAAGGTGCGGGTGCGGGTGAGGTAGTCCAGCTGGGCCGGGGTGAACTCGGAGCGGAGCAGGAAGTAGTCGGTGGCGAGGGCGTCGCCGATGCGGTTGTCGAGGTCCATGCATCAAGGGTCGGCGAAGCGGAGATCGACCTCCATGGACGTCGAGACAGCGTCGGTTGTGCGCCCGGACAACCACCCTGCCAGCTACCCTGCGGGGATGGCACGGGCCGCTCCAGATCCTGAGGTCGCGCGCCTGGCCGCCGTGCTCAAGCAGCGGTTCGACGAGCTGGTCGACCGGCTCACCGACCGCATCGCCGCCGAGATCGACCTGTACGGATCCGACGCCGTCGTCGCGCGCGCCGAGCTGCGCCGCTCGGTGGAGGACAACTTCACGTTCATGCTCGGCCAGATGTCCACATCCGACGATCCTGACCTCGCGCCGCCGCGGCGCACGGGAAGACGCCGCGCCCAGGAGGGGGTGCCGCTGCCCGAGCTGCTGCGCGCCTACCGGCTCGGCTTCGCGTTCCTGTGGGAGGAGCTGCTCAGGGAGGCCCGCGCCGCGGGCGACACCGCGGTGCGCGCTCTGACCGACACCGCCGCGGTGATCATGGTCTGCTCCGATGAGTACGCCATTGCCCTCACCGAGGCGTACCGGGAGGCCGTCTCGGATCGCCTGCTCACCACCGACCGGCACCGCTCGGCGCTGGTCGAGGCGCTCGTCACCGGCGGGGTGAGCGACCACGGCCCGGCGTGGGAGGTCGCCAAGCTGCTCGACCTGCCCTACGAGGGGTCCTTCGTGGCGGTGGTCGCGGAGAACACCGCGCTCGGCACCGAGCCGCTGGCCGGGGCCGAGGCCCGGCTCGCGCCCAACGACGTCGCCTCGGCCTGGCGGTTGCAGCCCGATGAGCAGGTGGGCGTAGTCTCCCTCGGCCGCAGGCCCGTGGACCTCGTCATGGGAGTGCTCGGTCAGCTGGCCACGGCCAGGGTCGGGCTCAGCCCGACGTTCTCCACCGTGGACCACACGCCACGTGCGGTGCGGTTGGCCCGGATCGCCATGCAGAACCTGCCCCTGGGGGCGCCGGGCACAGCCCAGTTCGACGACAGTCCGCTCGGAATGCTGGTGGCCGCGGATCCGGCCGTCGCCCGCGAGGTCGTCCAGAGCGTTTTCGGCAGGCTGCTCGCGCTCGACGCCGAGGACCGCTCGGTGCTGTTGGCCACGGTCGAGGCGTGGCTGTCCGCGGGCGGCTCGGCCACGGCCGCGGGCCAGGCCCTGTTCTGCCACCCGAACACCGTGCGCTATCGCCTGCGCCGCGTGGAGGAGCTGACCGGGCGCTCGGTCGACGCTCCCCGCGCGGCCGCCGAGCTGACCGTGGCGTTGCAGGCGCTGCGCGTGTTCCCGGCGCTCGCCGACGGATCCTGACCCGCGACGGCGTCCGTTTCGTTCACGACGTGGAGCACGCCCTACGAGAGGCTGCCCACGTGATGCAGCCTCGGATCCACGTGATCACGCTCGCCGTCGCCGATCTCGACCGGGCGCTCGCCTTCTACCGGAATGGGCTCGGGTTCGCCTCATCCGGCGTGATCGGCACCGAGTACCGCGACACCGAGACCGACGCCGACGGCGCCATCGCCATGTTCACCCTCGACGGCGGGCTCATCCTCACCGTCTATCCACGCTCGGAGCTCGCCAAGGACGCGGGTGTGCCGCAGAGCCCGCCTGCGAGCGGGGAGTTCAGCATCGGGCACGCGGTGGCCTCCCGGGCCGAGGTCGACGCGGTGCTCGCCGACGCCCGGGCGGCGGGCGCGACCCTGCTGGCCGCGCCGCGTGACCGCCCATGGGGCATCTACTCGGGCTACTTCCAGGATCCCGACGGCCACCTGTGGGAGGTCCTGCACAACCCGGCGCTCGGCTAACCGTTCCGCCGGGGCGGATCCTGGTGCTCGGGCTGAGAGCCGGGAGCGGCGCAGGCGTCCTCCTGCACGCGGTCGGCCTGGTCGGGGTGGCCGAGGGCGCGCAGGTTGTCGGCCAGCGCGCGGGCCGCGGTGCGGGTCTGGGGATGGTCGGGGCCCAGCTTCTGTCGATAGAGGTCGCGGGCGTCCTCGAGCAGCGCTCGTGCGGACTCCTGCTCGCCGCGCGCCCGCAGGAAACCCGCCGCTTGCTGGAGCAGCCACCCGACGTCGACGGCGACGTCGTCAAGGCGACGGCGCGGATCCGTCGCCGCGAGCACGTGCGGCATCAGCCGCCGCCACGTCGGCCAGGCCGCCGGTTCCTCCGGGTTCGGGGGAACCGCGGCGCGCAGGACGCGCACCACCCACGTGGCCCAGCTCGCGCCGTCCGGACGCTCCTCGGCGGTGCGCCGGACGAGATGGGCCGCAGGCACCCGGTGCTGCAGCACGCTCTGCCCGTCCGCCCGGGCCAACCCGCGGCGCCAGAGGGTGGTGGCCCGGGTCGGCAGCCCCGTCGGCGCGAGCGCCGCGGGCAGGTGGTCGGGGTGCTCGGTGAGCAGCGCCAGCGGGACCGGTTCGGGGCCCATCCAGGCGACCAGCGTCAGCAGGGCCAGCGCGGGTGGGTCGTCGACCGCGAGCCGGTCGAACGCGACGGTCCACACGGCGTGCGATCCCGCATCCCCCGACCTCGCCGTCGACACCGCGTCCAGGTAGGCGTCCACGCTCATCTCGGTCACCGCGAGCGTCGCGCCCGCCACGTCGACGTCCAGGGGAACGTCCGCCAGGGCGGCGGCCACGCGGTCGGCCTCCGCCTCGGTCAGGCCGTCGCGCCGGGCCCGCAGCAGCCTGACGGAATTCGCGCGGGCGAACGGCGGCACCGTCACCGCCGCCTCCTCGCCCCATTCCGCGTCGGCGGAGCCCACGAGCACGTGGCCCGCACCCTCGGGGAGGAACGGGGCGAGATCGCGGGGGCTGCCCGCGTCGTCGAAGACCAGCAGCCACCGGCCCCGTTCGCGCAGCGCGGCCAGCGCGGCCGTCGTCGCCCGGTCCACGGTGTCGGTCGGCGGGGCCACGCCGAGGGCCTCGGCGAGTCGCGCCATCTGGTCGCCGATCAGCTGCGGGTCCTGCGCCGCGATCCACCAGACGACGTCGTAGGCGTCGCGGTAGCGATGGGCGAACTCGACCATGGCCGTCGTGACGCCCATACCGGCCCGGCCGTCGGCGGCTCGCACCACCACCGCTGTTCCCGCGGCCAGAGCGCGCTCGATCGCCGCCAGCAGGCGTCGGCGGGCCACCGTCGACGCGGCCGGGTCCGGGATCTTCCGGACCCGGCGCACCCGGCCGCGGAGGCGGGCGATCGCGGACCCGGCGAGCGCGAGGGTCACGATGCCTGCGACGACCGCCGCCAGGATGATCACGGGATCGGTGCGGCCGTTGGATGCGGCCGGGATCACGGTGTCGACGGCGACCGGGCCGATGCGCACGACGGCCGGGGTCGCCGAGCGGGCAGGCGCGGGCAGCGTCACCAAGGAGCAGGTGCGCAGTTCCGATTCGACCCGGGCGAACGCGTCGACGACCGCCGCCGGGCGGGCGCCCACCGCCATGCCGCCGGTGCCCGCGGCGACCGCAGCCCAGTACCGGTCGTCCCCCGTGGTGACGACGGCGAGCACGACGCCTGCGGCCCGCAGCCGGGCCGCGAGGTCATCCGCCGCCACCTCGGTGCCGTCCGAGGCCGTGTAGAGCACGACGAGGCGTGGGCTGTCCGGGTCGCGCGGCAGCTGCGCGGTGGCCAGATCCAGAGCCGCCGCCGTCTGCCGGTCACCGTGCGGAGTGATGCCGCTCAGCCCGGGGAGCACGCCCGACGGGCCCGGCCGCAGCGGGGTGACGACGGCGGGCGGCGTGGTGTCGGCCACGAGGGCGGTGCGGGTGGCGGGCGGGGTCGCGAGCGCGAAGTCGACGAGGCCGCCGCGGCCGGGTTGCAGGCCCGGACCGCCCGCGGTCGAGGCGTCGACCACCAGCGCCATCGCCGAGCGGTCGGACAACATGGGCGTCGTCAGCACCGGCTGCGGTTGCCCGTCCATGGTCACCGCGACCGGCCCGGCGCCGTCGACGATCAATCGTGCGCGCCCGCCCGCCGAGCCCTCGGCGACGACCCCGGGCGGCTGGGCCCACGCCGCCGCGGGCGCCCACAGGACGCACAGCAGCGCGAGCGCGACGGCCCACCGCACGCGGCGCCTACCGGCCCGGGTCGGCATAGACGATGACATTGTCCAAATAGCTACCCCGTGCCCGGTCGAATACGCCACCGCAGGTCACCAGGCGCAGCGACGGCTCCAAGGACGGCGCGTAGACGAGGTCGGTCGGGAACGCCGTCTTGGCGACGTGCTCCGTGCTCCGCACCCGGAAATCGATCGTGCTGCCATCGGCCCGGTCCACCACGATCTCCGCGCCGACGGGGAGCGCGCCCAGCCGGTAGAACACCCCGGGGCCTGCCTTGGAGTCGACGTGCCCGAGGATCACGGCGGGCCCGGGCTGCCCGGGCCGCGGGCCCGCGGCGAACCACCCGGCGGTGTGGAAGTCGCCGGGCACCTCGATCGACCGGTCGGGCGCTACGCCGAGGTGGACGAGCGGCGAGTCGACCCCGAGCGCGGGCACCCGCAGCCGCGCGGGTTCGGCCACGTCCACGTCCCGGTAGCTGCGCACCGAGTGGAACGCCGACTCCGGCGACGCCGCGGGCGCCTGCGCGGCCTGCGGCTCCGCCGAGGCCGCCGCGGCGCTCGCCGAACACGCCACGGCCGTGGCGACGAGCGCCACGCGCGCGGCGAACCACCCCCTCATCGCGAGTCCGACGCGCCCGCCATGCCGCCCGCGCCCGTCTCGGCGCCACCCTGGGGGAGCTTCGCGGCCACCGTCTCCCCGAACGCCGTGGACAGCTGCTTGGCGAGCCCGAACATGTCCTGGTAGGCGAGGTAGGCCAGGTCGTGCGCCCTGGCGTAGTCCTTGCCCGCGGCGGCGTCCACCTCCTGGGTCAGCATCTCGTCGTGGTGCAGGAACGCGCTCGCCAGCTCGGCGGAGGGCATCCGGTGCGCGGTGGCCGTGTCGAGGAACGCCGCCAGCTTGCTCTCGAAGCCGCGCAGCTTGTCCAGTGCGGCCTGGCGGGCCGCGTCATTGTGGCCGCCCACGGCGGCGGTGTACGCGACGAGCGCGTCGATGTGGTCGGCCCACAGCGTCATGAACTGCTGCCCGGCGGCGGGCCCGAAGAGGGTGCCCATCGCGGCGGTGAGCTCGTCGGTGTTCTTGTTGAGGCCCGCCGCCTCCGCGCCGAAGTTGGGGCTCTCCATCGCACCGGCGCGCAGGGCGGAGACGGCGAGCGCGATGTGCTCGCCGAGCAGCCGGTCCAGCTCCGAGCGCAGCCGCCACGACGGCTGGGCCAGCGGCGCCGCCTGGTCGGGTGGCAGCAGCGTGGTGGCCAACGTCTGCCCGATGGCGAACGAGTGCGAGTAGGCGGTGCGGTAGAGGTCGGCGGCCCGGGCGTAGTCGTGGGCCGCGTACGCGTCGGCCTGCTGGAGGAGGTGGCCGACGTGCGCGGTGAGGGCGCTGCGCGCCGCGTCCTGGGGCAGCCGCCCCTGCGACGCCGCCGAGAAGAAGTCGCCGAGGCCGCTCTCGAACTTGACGAGCTGGGCGCGGGCGTCGTCGCGGGCCGCGGTGTCGCCGGTGGCGAGGCTGCGTGCGTAGTTGTAGAACGCCGTGGTGTGGTCGGTCCAGGTCTGGTGGAACGCCGTCGCGGCCTGATCGCCGAACATCGCCTTGACCACGGCCGTCAGGTCGTCGGTGTTGCGGGTGACCGCCGTGCTCGCGGCCTGCGCGAAGTCCTCGTCGCCGCCGATTCGGCTGCGCATCATGTCCGCCACCAGCACCGAGTGCTGGCCCAGCAGCGCCTCCAGATGCAGGGCCACCTCGGCGGGCGACTCGCCCGCGGTGGTGCTCAGCGCGCCGCCCGGCATGGCGGCGGATTGCGGCGCCGCGCTCGCCGAGGGGGCGGGTGGCGATGCGGGCGCCGCGGTGGCCGAACACCCGGCCAGCAGGGCCGCCCCTACCAGAACCACCGCCGCGGGCCACCCCCGCCTGCCGTCTGTCGCCGTCTTCGTCACGTTACGAGGCTCCCACCTGCCCGGATGCCTTTCCACTCGGGCTTGCCCACCGGTTCGTTAGCAGCGACGGGTGGGACTGTCCGCCTCGGCGATCTACGCCGGGGCGGCAGGCGAGGCCGTGGACTTCCGGACGATCAGCTCGGTGGCCAGCTCGACGTGGTGGGAGTCGAGCTTCTCGCCCGCGGCCATCCGCAGCGCCGTGCGCAGTGCGACCGCCCCCATCTCGCGCAGCGGCTGGCGCACGGTGGTCAGCGGCGGGGCGCCGTAGCGCGCGAGCTGCGTGTCGTCGAACCCGACGACGGACAGGTCCTCGGGCACCCGCAACCCGTGCGCCCTTGCCGCCTCGACGACACCCGCCGCGACCTCGTCGCAGGCGGCGAAGACCGCGGTAGGGGGCTGCGGGAGCGCGAACAGCGCCGTCGCCCCGTCGATGCCGTCCTGGTAGCGGAACAGCCCGTCCTGGACGTAGCCGTCCGGCATCGGTGGCCCCACCGCCTCCATCGCGGCGCGGAAGCCGTGCATGCGGGCCTGGCTGCAGGCTGCCGTCGGTGACCCACCCACGTAGGCGACGCGCCGGTGCCCGAGCTGGAGTAGGTGCCGGGCCGCCGCGACACCGCCCGCGAAGTTGGTGGCGCCGACGCTCGTGACGCGGGCGCGCGGCAGGTCGATCGGGTCGATGACCACGAGCGGGAGCCCCGCGCGGGCCAGCGCCGTGACGTGTCCGGCGGTGAGCGAGTTCACCACGCCGATCACCGCCTCGCGACCCGTGGCGACCAGCTCCCGCGCCCACGCGACCGGCGGCCCCGCCGCGCCGCGACGGCCCCGCACGGTGCCGGCGACGACGGCGCCCGCGTCGGTGGCCTCGTCCAGCATGCCCTGCACGATCTCGGTGGCGTACGCGTTGAGCTCGTCGTCGAACACCAGCTCGACGATCGGCTGCCCGGCCGTGCGGGACCCGGCGCGGCGGCCGACGTAGTCGTGCTTGGCGAGGAGGTCGGCCACCCGCGCGCGGGTGCTGGGGGCGACGTCCGTGCGGCCGTTGAGCACCTTGGACACGGTCGCCACCGACACCCCGGCGGAGGCGGCGATCGTGGCCAGCGTGGCCCGCCGCGCACCTGTGGTCGGCACGGATCTCCTCCTCTACGCGTCGGCGCGCGCGCTCACGTCCACCGGGGTGACGAGCCGGCGGTCGGCGCCCACCTCACGCAAAGGGCCGGTCAGGCGCACCGTACCGCGGCAGGGCAGGTCGGCCGCCGACGTG
Organism: uncultured Actinomycetota bacterium; assembly: GCA_963739465.1. GTDB lineage: Bacteria > Actinomycetota > Actinomycetes > Mycobacteriales > Pseudonocardiaceae > Pseudonocardia. Next base: position 430,113 of record CAVUAS010000009.1, on the reverse strand, counting down.
CCGACGAGGATCTCGACGTCGCCGGGCTCGACCACCCGCCGCAGGTCGCGCCCGGTGAACGCGGTGCGGTCGGCGTGCAGGCCGAAGCGGACGTCGGCGGCGGCGCCCGGTTCGAGCCGCACCCGGGCGAACCCGACCAGCTGCCGGGTGGGCCGCACGACCTGCGCGAGCACGTCCCGCAGGTACAGCTGCACCACCTCCTCGCCCGCGCGGTCGCCGGTGTTGCGCACGCGGACGGTCACGGACACCTCGCCGTCGGTCGGCAGCTCCTGGGCGCCGAGCCGCAGATCGTCCACCGCGAACGTCGTGTAGGAGCGGCCGTAGCCGAAGGGGTACAGCGGCGTGGCGTCCAAACTGCTGATGCCCGCGCTCTCGGCGCCGCCGAGCGGCGGCTGGAGGTAGGTGCTCGGCTGGCCGCCCGGCTCGCGCGGGATCTGCACCGGCAGCCGCCCCACGGGCTGGACCCGCCCCGACAGGACGCCTGCGATCGCGCCGCCGCCCTCCTCGCCCGGCATGAACGCCTGGACGAGCCCCGCCGCGCGGCTATCGACGTCGCCGAGCGCGTACGGCCGTCCGGAGACGACCACGACGACCACCGGGGTGCCGGTGGCGAGCAGCTCGGCGAGCAGCTCGGCCTGCACCCCGGGCAGCCGCAGGTCCACCGCGTCGCAACCCTCGCCCGACGTGCCGTGGCCGAAGAGGCCCGCGAGGTCGCCCACGAGCGCGACGCACACCTCCGCCTCCCGGGCCGCGGCGACGGCGGTCGCGAACCCGGACCGGTCGGTGCCGTCGACCCCGCAGCCCGGCGCGTAGACCACCTCGGCGTCGGGCAGCTCGGCGCGCAGGGCGTCGACCGCGGACGGCGCGTCGATGCCCAAGCCGTAGCCCGGGAAGCGGGGCAGCACGTGGGTGGCGAAGGCGTAGCAGCCCATGAACGTGCGCGCGTCGTCCGCGCACGGCCCCACCACCGCTACCCGGCGCAGGTCCCCGCGCAGGGGGAGGGCCGTGCCCGGGTCGAGGAGGACGATCGAGCGCTCGGCCAGCTCGCGGGCGAGCGCCCGGTTGGCGGGCGCGTCCAGGTCGACGGCGGCCGCGTCCGCCACCGAGCCCTCTGGGGTCCAATCCGGGTCGAGCAGCCCCCGCTCCACCTTCTGGGTGAGCAGCCGTCGCACCGCCCGGTCGATCGTCTCCTCGGGCACTCGTCCGGCCAGCCCGGCGAACCCGATGGTGTCGGGAAGCTCGACGTCCACGCCCGCGGCCAGCGCCAGCGCGCCCGCCTCCGCGGCGTCGGCGGCCATGCGGTGCATGGTGGCGAGGAACGGCACCGCCCAGTAGTCGGACACGACCGTGCCCGTGAAGCCCCACCGGTCGCGCAACACCTCCGTGAGCAGCCACCGGTCGATGCCCGCGGGCACCCCGTCGACGTCGGCGTAGGAGTTCATCACGGAGCCCACGCCCGCGAGGGTGACGGCTGCCTCGAACGGTGGCAGCACCACGTCCATCAGCTCGCGCCTGCCCATCGACACCGGCCCGTGGTTGCGGCCCGTCCGGGAGGCGGAGTACCCCGCGAAGTGCTTCAGGGTGGCGATCACGCCCGCGCTCTGCAGGCCGCGCACGTAGGCGCAGGCGGTGGTGGCGACGAGGTAGGGGTCTTCGCCGATGGTCTCCTCGACGCGGCCCCACCGGTAGTCGCGCACGACGTCGACGACGGGGGACAGGCCCTGGTGCACGCCGACCGCGGCCATGTCGCGCCCGATCGCGGCGGCCATCCGCTCGACGAGGTCGGGATCGAAGGCCGCGCCCCAGGCGATCGCCGCCGGATAGACGGTGGCGCCGTAGGCCGTGAAGCCGGTGAGGCACTCCTCGTGGACGATCGCCGGGATGCCAAGGCGCGAGCCGTCGATCACGGCATGCTGCTGGCGCACCAGCTCGGCCGCGCCTTCCGCCGGAGTGAGCGGGCGGCTGCCGTAGACGCGGGTGAGGTGCCCGAGGCCGTGGCGGCTCGCTTCGGCGAGCGGCGTCGACCCCCCCGCGGCGAAGACGTCCTGCATCGGCGCTACGTTGAGGTCGGCGCGGTGGTCGTTCCCGGCGCTGGTGGGCTGCATGTCGTTGCCGACCCACCGGCTCCCCAGCTGGGCCACCTTCTCCTCGAGCGTCATCTCCCGCAGCAGCAGCTCGACCCGCTCGCCGACCGGCCGTGTCGGGTCCCGCCAGGGCGCCCGGACAAGGGTCGGATCCGATGTCGTCACGGGGTCTCCTTCGAAACTTTTCGACGCCATGCAGTACACGAACTGTTGTCGAATCGAGATGATCAGGCAAGACCTTGACACAGTGTGACCGGGATCCTACTTTTGTCGAGCGGCTTTCTCGAAAATTATCGAAAGGTGTCGACGTGGACTCCTCGACGACGTCGCGGCGGAACTTCCTGCGTCTGGCCATGGCCGTGCCCCTCGCGGGCTCGGCGCTCGCCGCCTGCGGCACGTCCGGCCCGAGCCAGGCGGGCGCGGGCGGCGGCGGTGGCGCACCGGCCACCGGCGGGGCCACCTACTGGTACCTGTCCGGGCAGCCGTCAGAAGGCGTCCGCACCAACGCGCTCAACCGGTGGAACCAGGCCAACCCGAACGACCAGATCCAGGGCACGACGTTCCAGAACGACGCTTACAAGACGCGCATCCGCACGGCCGTCGGCGCCAACCAGGCGCCCACCATCATCTGGGGCTGGGGCGGCGGCACCCTGCGCAGCTACGTGCATGCGGGCCAGGTGGAGGACCTGACGTCGTGGTTCGATCAGAACGCGGGCGTCAAGAGCAGGCTCTTCCAGTCTGCATGGGCGCCCGCCACGGTGAACGGGAAGATCTACGCGATGCCCGCCGAGACGGTGCAGCCGATCGTCCTCTACTGGAACAAGCGGGTGTTCGAGAAGGTCGGCGCCCAGCCCCCGCAGTCGTGGGCCGACATCATGAACCTCGTTCCCACGTTCAATCGAGCGGGCGTCGCGCCGTTCTCGCTCGGCGGCCAGTCGCGGTGGACGAACATGATGTGGCTGGAGTTCCTCTTCGACCGCATCGGCGGCTCGGAGGTGTTCCAGGCGGTCGCCGACGGTCAGCAGGGCGCGTGGTCCAACCCGGCGGCGCTGGAGGCCCTCACGAAGGTGCAGGACCTGGTCAAGGCCAACGGGTTCATCAAGGGCTTCTCGTCGATCACGGCCGACTCCAACGCCGACCTCGCCCTGCTCTACACCGACAAGGCCGCGATGATGCTCCACGGCTCGTGGACCTACGGCACCATGTCCACCGACGGGGGCGACTTCGTCTCCGGCGGCCACCTCGGCTACATGAACTTCCCGCCCGTCGAAGGCGGCAAGGGCGACCCGACCTCCACCACCGGCAACCCCGCCCAGTATCTGTCGATCTCGTCGAAGGCCACCGACGCGCAGAAGGAGACCGCGAAGAAGTTCTTCGCCACCGGGGTGCTCACCGATGCCGAGATCCAGGACTGGGTCGGCAACGGCGCCGTGCCGATCGTGAACGGCGCGGATGCGAAGCTCACCGGGTCGAAGGACGCCGATTTCCTGAAGTTCGTCTACGGCGTCGCCAGCAAGGCCAAGACCTTCCCGCAGTCCTGGGACCAGGCGCTCAGCCCCACGGCCGCCGAGAAGCTACTGGACAACATCTCGCAGCTGTTCCAGCTCTCGCTCACCCCGCAGCAGTTCGCCGACAACATGAACGGGGTCATCGGGCAGTGACCGCGCTTGCTCCGCCCGGCGCCCGGACAACGGTCCCCTCCACCGTCTCGGGCGCCGGGCGGAGCTCCTCGGTCGCGTGGATGGCGCTGCCCGCGCTCGTCGTCTTCGTCGCCTTCGGGGTCGTGCCCCTCCTGGGTGTCGTGGGCCTCTCCTTCACGACGTGGGACGGCATCGGCGCCATCACGCCGTCCGGCCTCACGAGCTGGACGTCCGTGTTGACCGACCCCGGGCTGCCGCACGCGCTGTGGGTGACGTTCCTGATCATGGCGCTGTCGTGGCTGGTGCAGACCCCGGTGTCGCTGCTGCTGGGGGTGTTCCTCGCCGGACGCCAGCGCTACCGCGGGTTTCTCGCGGTGCTCTTCTTCATCCCGCTGCTGCTGTCCTCGGCGGCCATCGCGATCACCTACAAGGCGTTGCTCGACCCCAACTTCGGGCTCGGTGCGGGGCTGGGCATCCCGCTGCTGCAGCAGGACTGGCTCGGCCGGGGCAGCCTCGCGGTCGGCGTCGTCGTCTTCGTCGTGTCCTGGCAGTTCATCCCGTTCCACACGCTGATCTACCAGGGCGGTGTGCGGCAGATCCCGCGCTCGATGTTCGAGGCCGCCGAGCTCGACGGCGCCGGGCGGCTGCGCCAGTTCTTCTCCATCACGCTCCCGCAGCTCAAGTACACGATCATCGCCTCGTCGACGCTGATCCTGGTCGGCTCGCTGACGTACTTCGACCTGATCTTCGTGCTCACCGGGGGCGGCCCCGCCGACGCCACCCGCACGCTCGCGCTCGCTATGTACAAGCTCGGCTTCCAGGCCAACCTCATGGGCCCGGCGAGCGCGATCGCCGTGATCCTCGTGCTCGTCGGCCTCGCGCTCGCGCTGGTCATGCGCCGCCTCGGCGGCGGCGACGGCGCCGACAGCCAGCTGGAAGGGGCGTGACGTGGTGGCCGCGGTGACGACCGGAGCCGTTGCAGCGCACCGGCCCGCGCGCCAGGGCGCCCGCAAGCGGCCCAACTGGCTGGGCGGCCTGGCGGGCTGGCTCTGGCTCGCCGTCGTGCTCGTGCCGATCTACTGGATCCTCATCACGAGCGTCAAGCAGCAGAGCGACTACTTCAGGACGAACCCGTTCGCCCCGCCCGCGAACGCGACGCTCGCCAACTACGCGCTCGTCATCGCATCGGGCTTCCCGCGCTACTTCGCCAACAGCGTCGTCGTCACGGTCGGCGCGGTCGTGCCCGCGGTGCTCTTCTCGTTCATGGCGGCGTTCGCGGTGGTGCGGGGCGGCGGCCGGTACCTCCGTTCGGTCAACGCGGTGTTCCTCATGGGGCTGGCGATCCCGCTGCAGGCGGTCGTCATCCCCGTCTACTTGATCATCATCCGGCTCAAGATGTACGACACGCTGCTGGCGATCATCCTGCCCTCGATCGCCTTCGCGATCCCGCTGTCCGTGCTCGTGCTCGCGAACTTCATCCGCGACATCCCGAACGAGCTGTTCGAGTCCATGCGGCTGGACGGGGCGAGCGACTGGACGATGCTCTGGCGGCTGACGTTCCCGCTCACCCGCCCGGCGCTCGTGACAGTGACGATCTACAACGGGCTGACGATCTGGAACGGGTTCCTGCTGCCCCTGATCCTCACGCAGAGCCCCAACCAGCGCACTCTGCCGCTGGCGCTGTGGTCGTTCCAGGGCCAGTACAGCATCAACGTGCCCGCCATCGCGGCCTCGGTCGTGCTGACGACGCTGCCGATCCTGATCCTCTACGCGGTGGGCCGTCGCCAGCTGCTGAGCGGGCTCACGGCCGGGTTCGGCAAGTAGATTCCGGGCATGCGGATCGGGATCATCGGGGCGGGCAACATCGGCGGCACACTGACACGGCGGCTCACAGCGCTGGGCCACGACGTCACGGTGGCCAACTCGCGCGGCCCCGCCTCCCTGATGCCGCTGGTCCGCGAGACCGGGGCGCGGGCAGGCAGTGTGGAGGAGGCGGTGCGTTCGGCCGACCTGGTCGTGCTCGCGGTGCCGCTGAAGGCCGTATCCGAGCTGGCCGCCGACACGTTCAGCGGCCACGTCGTCGTCGACGCCTGCAACTACTACCCCGCGCGCGACGGCGCCATCCCGGAGCTGGAGAAGCCGCACTCCGCGTCGTCGGAGTGGGTCGCCCACCGGTTCCGCGACGTGCACGTGGTCAAGGCGTTCAACACGATCCTGTTCGCGCACATGGCCGCGCACGCCACCCCACCCGGGACGGTCGCGCGCCGCGCCCTGCCCGTGGCGGGCGACGACCGGGCGGCGAAGCAGCAGGTGATGGCGCTCGTCGACGAGCTGGGGTTCGACGCCGTGGACGCGGGCTCGCTCGCGGAGTCGTGGCGCCAGCAGCCCGGCACCCCGGTGTACAACCGCGAACTCGACGCCGCGCAGGTGCGCGACGCCCTTCACCGGACCTGAGCGGCGCACTCCAGGATCACCCGCGCGGCCTCGGCGGCCTCCTCGGGGCCGGTCTTCCACGACGACACGCTGATCCGCATCGCCGCCGCCCCGTCCCACACGGCCGGGCCGCACCACACCCGGCCGTCGGCCTGCACCGCGGCGACGAGGGCCTCCGTGGTGGGCCCGTCGACCAGCCGGACCAGCACCTGGTTGAGCACGACGTCGTTCAGCAATGTCAGCCCGCCTGCGGCCAGGGCGTCGGCGATCGTCCGGGCCGCGGCGCACGCCCGCGCGACCAGCTCGGCGACGCCGCGGCGCCCGAGCGTGCGCAGCACGGCCCACACCTCCACCTGTCGGGCCCGCTGCGACGACTGCGGCGTGTGGTGCATCGCCTCGAACTCGCCGCTCGAGGGCAGGTACCCCGCGGTCGCGGTGAACGTGCGGCGCAGGTCGTCGACGTCGCGCACGAAGGCGAGACCGCAGTCGTAGCCGACGTTCAGCCATTTGTGCCCGTCGGTCGCCCACGAGTCGGCCCGCTCCAGCCCGGCGACGAGGTCGGCGCGCGTCGGGTCGGCCAGGGCCCACAGCCCGAACGCCCCGTCCACGTGCAGCCAACCGCCGCGCTCGGCCAGCCAGTCGGCGATCGCGTCGAACGGGTCGAACGCGCCCGTGTTGACCTCTCCGGCCTGCGCGCACACCAGCACCGGCCCGGCCACATCGGGCAGCCGGTCGGCGCGCAGCCTGCCCTGCGCGTCGGCGGGCACCACGTGCACCCGCGCGCGGCCCAGCCCGACCAGCCCCAGCGACTTCGCCAACGTCGAGTGCGCGCGCTCGCCGACCACCACCGGCAGCGGCGGCGCGCCGAACAGCCCGTCGGCCTGCGCGTCCCAACCCAGCCGGGCGAGCAGGGCGTCGCGGCCCGCGGCGAGGCAGGCGGCGTTGGCGACGGTCGCCCCGGTCACGAACGCCAGCCCCGTCTCCGCGGGCAGGCGCAGCACGTCCACCAGCCATCCCCGCACGACGTCATACAGCCGGGCGGCCACCGGCGACATGGCGGGCAGCGCGGCATTTTGGTCCCACGCGCTCGTCAGCCACGCGCTGCCCAGCGCGATCGGATACGTCGCACCGGTGACGAAGCCGAAGTAGCGCCCGCCCGTCGAGGCGACGGTCGCCGGGGCGCCCACGTCGGCGAGCAGGCGGAGCGTGTCGGCGGGGTCCCGGCCCGTGTCCGGCAGGGGCTCGTCGAACGCCGACAGCGCGGCCAGCGCAGCCGGGGACGGCGTGGTGGGCCGGTCGTCGACCGATCCGGCGTAGGAGAGTGCCATGCCTGCGGCGGTGGCCAAGAGTTCCCGGTCATCCCAGTCCATGGCGGTGAAGCTAACGTCGCGGGATGACCACGCACCGACTCGACCTCGCCGATGCGACGTTGCGGGAGTGGGACGCCGTCGTCGTCGGCGTGGATCCCGAGCGCGGGATCGTGCTCGACCGCTCGGCCTTCTACCCCGGTGGCGGCGGCCAGCCCCCGGACGAGGGCGTGCTGCTGTGGGGCGGAGTGCGCACGCGGATCGCGGGCGTCGTCAAGGGGGACGACGACCACCTCGTGCCGGTCGAGGGCGACCCCGTGCCGCCGGTCGGCACCCGCGTGCGGGGTGCGCTCGACGACGAGCGGCGCACGCAGCTCATGCGTACGCACAGCGGGCTGCATGTGCTCACCGCCGTGGTGTTCCGGGACTTCGGCGCGCTCGTCACCGGCGGCAACATGGAGCCGCTCACCGCCCGCATGGACTTCGACCTGCCCGAGGTGCCGCCCGGTTTCAAGGACCGGGTCGCCGAGGCGGTGAACGCCGAGATCGCCGCCGACCGCGCGATCCAGGTGCGGACGTTGCCGCGCGCCGAGGCCTTCGCGATCCCCGACATCATCCGCACGGCCACCAACCTCCTGCCCGACGACTTGGCGGAGGTCCGCATCGTCGACATCACCGGCCTGGACGTGCAGGCCGACGGCGGCACCCACGTCGCCTCGACGGCGATGATCGGCCGCATGGAAGTGGTCAAGATGGAGAACAAGGGCCGCGGGTTCCGCAGGCTGCGGGTGCGCGTGCTTAGTCAGGTACCCGATGATCGCCGAGTTCGGCGCGTGAGGTGCGTCTGCACACCTGCCGCACCGAATTCGGCGATCATGCGGTCTAGTCCGCAGGCCCCGTGGTCAGGGTGACGGTCGCGGTGTGGGACGCACCCGCGGTGTCGGTCCACGTCACCGAGACGCGGTCGTGCGGCCGGTGCCGGGCGAGCGCGCCGGACAGCGCGTCCGCGCGGTCGACGGCCGTGCCGTCCACGGCGGTGATCGTGTCGCCTGCCCGCAGGCCCGTGGCCGCGGCGGGGGAGCCCGGGACCACGCCGGAGATCGTGGCGTCGTCGGTTCCGCCGGGGATCTGGACGCCGAGGAACGCCGGGGCGCCCTGGTGGATGGTGTCGCTCTGCTCGCCCGCGACGATCCGGTCGGCGACGGCCGTGGCCGTCGTGATGGGGATCGCGAAGCCCGCCGACCCCGTGCGGGCGGCGGTCGTGGCGACCCGGCCGCGGCCGGACGTGGACGCGGCCGTGTCGATCCCGATCACCGAGCCGTTCGCGTAGAGCGGGCCGCCGGAGTCGCCCGCCTGCACCGCGGCGTTGACCTCGATGAGGCCGGTGAGCTGCTCGGCGTCGGTGCCGTTCTCGTCGGAGGCGGTGATGTCGCGGCCCAGCGCGACGACGTTGCCGGCCGCGGCGGTCGGGGTGCCGCCGGTGCCGCCCGCGTTGCCGACGGCCGTCACCGCGTCGCCGACCGCGACGCCTGCGGCCTGCGCAGGCGTGGCGAGCCGCACCGTGGCCAGGCCGGAGGCGGCGGACAGGCGGAGCACGGCGACATCGTCGGTCGGATCGGTGCCCACGACCGAGGCGGCGTAGGAGGCGCCGGTGCCGACGACCGTGACCTTGATCTTCGTGGCGCCGTCGATCACGTGGTTGTTGGTGAGGATCTCGCCGTCGGACGTGAGCACGACACCGGTGCCCGCGGCCTCCGCCGCGCCGTAGTCGAGGACGGTGGTGATGTCGACGACGCCGACCTGCTCCGCGCTCGTGGCAGGCCGGGTCGTCCCGGCGCGGACCGTGGCCCGCGCCGTGCCGGATCCGGTCGCGGCCACGGCAGGCGATAGGGACTGCTGCGCGGCGGTGGGCGTGCCCGCGATGGACTCGGTGAGCAGCCCGCTCGGGCCCAGCGCGGCCCCGCCCACCGCGACGGCCGCGCCGACGGCGACCACCCCGAGCGTCACCGCTCCGCCACGTCGTCCCGTTCGTCGATGCATGCCACGCTCCCGTAGGGGGTTACCCAACTGTCGACGCTCAGGCAACACCGCACGGTGAAGAGATTCCTGTGAAGCCGCAAAGGGTCGGCTGTGATCCCGGCCCCGGCAGTCCGCGATCTCACTCGAAGTTGCTGAGGAGCTTCTTCAGCAGGGCGCGCAGCTGGGTCTGCTCGGCGGGATCGAGCACGTCGAGCAGCTTGGACTCGTTGGCCATGAGGGCGCCGGTGACCTCGTCGACCAGCGCCATGCCCGTGGCCGTCAGCTCGACCTCCACCTTGCGGCGGTCGGAGGGATGCATGTGCCTGCTGATCAGGCCCGCGGCCTCCAGGCGCTCGAGCCGCTGGGACATCCCACCGGACGTGATCAGCGCCGACTGCTGGAGCTCGCCCGCCGTGCGCCGGTAGGGCGGGCCCGCGCGGCGCAGCATGGCGAGCACGTCGAGGGCGACCCGGTCGGTGCCGAAGGCCTCCAGCCGTTCCTTGCGGTGTCGGTCGAGGTGGCGCCCGATGCGCCAGATCCGGGTGACGATCCCGACCGAGCTGACGTCGATGTCGGGCCGTTCACGCCGCCAGCCCGCCTCGACGCGGTCGACGCGGTCCGGCGCGTCCGGGTCATACGGTCGGCCCGCCGTCATCCCCACCTCCGCCTGGTTGCGTTGCGCGAAGTATGGGCCTGCCGATGATCGACACGCTCAATCGTGGGGTCGGTTGAGGGTGTAGTTCCATTCGGGGTGCCAGTCGTGGCGGTGCAGGGTGCCGGTGTCGTCGAGCGCCTTCATCTGCGCGTTGGAGATCTTCACACCGGTTGGGTAGGCGGTGGTGTCGAGTTCGGCGTGCACGCTCAGCCCGGTGCGGGTAGTGGTGGCGGCGATGCTCTGCACGATGACGTCGTGGCTGGTCAGGGGCCGTCCGCGCCAGTTCATGGAGATGTGGGAGAACAATCGGTGCTCGATCTTGTTCCACTTCGAGGTGCCGGGAGGCAGGTGACACACGGTGATCTGCAGGCCGGTGTCGGTGGCCAGGGCGGCCAGCTCGGTCTTCCACAGCCTGGTGCGGTAGCCATTGGAGCCGCCGCCGTCGGCGGTGATGAGCAGTCGGGACGCCTGCGGGTAGCAGGTGGGGCCGGTGGCCTGCCACCAGCGGCGGATCGTCTCAACGGCGAACGCCGCGGTGTCATGGTCGGTGCCCACGCTGACCCAGCCGGTGTCCGCGGCCACGTCATAGACGCCGTACGGGTTGGCCTTGCCCAGTGTGGGATCGATGAAGTCGTGGACCTTGACCCGCTCGGGCGCTCCGGCCGGGCGCCACTCGGCCCCACCATTCTTGTACGGCCCGACCAACTCCTTCTTCTTGGTGTCCACGCTGATCACCGGGTCGCCGGTGATCAGGTGCGCAGCGGCCTGGTCATTGAGATAGCAGAACTGGGCGTCCCGGTCGGGATACTGGGCGCCCTCGATGGTTTTGGCGTTGGCTTGCAAGCTGAATCCCTGCTCCCGCAGCAGCCGGGCCACCGTGTCCGCGCCGACCGGGTGACCGGCGCTGGTCAGTTCCACGGCCAGCTTGCGGGTCGACAGCGTGGTCCAGCACAACGGCGAGCAGGGATCCCCGCGGCGGGTCGGCTCCACCAGCGCCAGCAGCGCCGCGAGCAGCGCCGGATCGGTCGCGGTCAGCGGCTTGCGGCCGCCGCCCTCGCGCCGCACCCGCCCCAGTGGCGCCTGCCCGGCCTCCAGCTCAGCGACCCCCTGGGAGATCCTCGACCGCGACGCCCCGCTGGCTTGGGCCACAGCGGCGATCCCACCGTGGCCCAGCGAGCGCGCCTCACCCGCCAGCACCAACCGCTGCTGCCGCTCGTCCAGATGCGGCAACACCGCCGCGAACTTCGCCCGCAACGACTCCACCACATCCGCCCGAACCGCCACTACCACATCATGACCCACGGAAGCACAAATGGAGTGGTTATTTCTCGGCGAGCCCTAACTCACCGCGAAGGGTTCCGGGCCGACGCCACGACGAGCCAGCCGAACACCGGGTCCAGGTGGGCCAGCTGTTCGGGGTGCCACTGCACCCCGACGACGTCCCGGCCGGGCATCTCCACGGCCTCCACCACGCCGTCAGGGGCATGGCCCACGCACTCCACGCCCGCGCCCGGCGTTGCGATCGCCTGGTGGTGCAGGCTGTTGACCGGGCAGCGCGGCCCGTAGACGCCGCGCAGCCTGCTCCCGGCGGTGAAGCGCACCTCGTGCACGCCGTCCCCGCCGATCGGGTGGGCGGGGAGGTGCTGGTGCAGCGTGCCGCCGAGATGCACGTTGAGCAGCTGCATCCCGCGGCAGATCGCCAGCACCGGCAGGTTCCGAACCAGTGCGGCCGCGAGCAGCGCCAGCTCGCGGTCGTCACGCGCCCGGTCGACCCGCGTGGTGGGCAGCGCGGGCTCGCCGTAGAGGGCGGGATCCACGTCGGTGCCCCCGGTGAGCACGAGCGCGTCCACCCGGGCGGCGACCGCTGCGGGGTCGACGGCCGCCGGAACGTGCATCGGCAGGGCGCCCGCGGCGGCGAGCCGGTCGGCGTACCCGGCGAAGTAGACCTCGACCTCCAACTGGTCCAGTTGCGGCGGCCCGTCGTGCGCGCCCGCGGCCGAGCGCCGCCGCCCGGACACGGCGACCAACGGCGGTCCGGTCATCGTTCCCGGACCCGCCGTTCCAGGTAGTCGACGACCAGGTCCGGGAGACGGGTGCCGGACAGCGCGTCGATCTCGCGCAGCCCGGTCGGCGAGTCCTCGTCAAGCGTGGCCAGGTTCTGCGCCTTCCACTCCTGCGGAAGGCCCGCGAAGGTCAGGTAGTGGACCAGCTTCGTGACGTAAGGGCTGATGTCGGGCAGGCCCCAGGCCGGGACGTAGCCGTAGACGGTGAACATCGTGGGTGTTCCTCCTCGTCGACGAACAGGGATGTCAGCGTCGCTCACCAGGGCAGGTAGGCGCCGTTCGCGTGCCGGAGCCGTCCCGAGGTCTCGGGGGTGAGCTCGTCCATCGCCCGGATCAGGCCCGTGGCGGCCTCCTCGGCTGGATGTAGGCGAAGTCGCCGGGGTAGTCGTTCGTGAGGGCGGTGGCCACCACGCCGGGGTGCAGCATCACCACGCTGACGCCCTGCGGCGACAGGTCGTGGTGCAGGTTCAGCCCGACCATGTTGGCGCCCGTCTTGGAGATCCGATAGGCGTACCTGCCGCCCCAGCCGTTGTCGCCGAGCGACCCGACCCGGCTGGACACGATCCCGACCTTCGCACCCGCGCCGAGCAGGTCCCGATAGGCCTCGACGGTGCGCAGCGGGCCGATGGTGTTGATCTCGACTGGCGGCGGTCGCGAACAGCCGCAGCAGCATGCGGACGCCATCGGCGGACTTGAGGTTGAGCGTGAGCGAGCGCTTCGAGCGGTTGATGTTGACGAACATCGCGGGCATGCCGCCCGAGCGGTTCGGCAGGGAGCGTCGACCTGACTCGTGCCATCCATCGTCCTTGAGTCGGTCGCCGTTGCTGTGACCTGCAGTGTTGTCGCCGGGGTCGGGTTCATCCGGTTCCCAAGCTGTCGGCGGGGATAGCCTTCGAGGAGGGACCGAGCTTCGGGCGGCGGGTCCGGACCGGCATCCGCCGCCGCGCTTCAGCAGCTGAAATGCCGGGGTGAGATGAACGTGAGCGGGGTTTCGGCAAGATCGAAGCCCGCTGGTGTCGCCCTCGGGCACCGCGCAGGCACACGCTCGGCCGCCCCGGCGCGTCTCGTCGTTGCGCCGCGGGGACTTCGCAGGCCGGTGGTGCACTCGCCGAACCCCCCGACCTCTACGACGTGCGGATCCGGTCTGCGAGGACACCGGCAGCGCGTCACCGGCCTGCCGCGGCCTGATCCCAGGATCAACGAACGGTGCCAGCGCGGTCGTCGTCGCGCTTGTGTCCCCACCATGCGCCGGGGCCGTGGCGGCCTGTCAAGGATCCGCGGTACCGGGCTGGAACCAATGCCGCGGAGTTAGGCCATGGAGGTCCAGGCCCGGGAGGCGGCTGATGTCGGCGTGTCGCTTCCCGGGGCGCCGTGAGTGTGGACGACGCTCGTCTCGCCGCAGTCGGGTAGGACCGCCGCATTGCTGCGGCGGTCCCCCCTAAGAACCGTGCGGGCGGGTTTCCCCGCACACGGCTCAAGCAAGCCGCTGGGGCGCGCAGGGTGGATGTGCTGTGCTCCTGCGGAGTCGGGCGCGAAGCGCTCGTTGGCAGGAGGCGTGTACCAGGCGGGTTTGATCACCGTCCGGGCTGCCGGGTCGTCCGGGCCGTCCGTGGTGCACGAGGTAGTCGTGCTGGATGGCCTTGCGGGTGACCGCCAGCCACCAGCTCTCCCAGTGCTGGGGTGAGCTGGGTGGCTGGTCGGCGGTGAGCACGGGGTCCCCGCAGAGCGGGCAGCGGCTGTCCTGCCGGTCGAGCAGGTGCAGCGTGTAGCTGTCCAGTGGGGGTTTGATGCGTCGCCGCCGCGCGGCCCAGTAATCGATCAGGGCAGGGTCGTCGGGGGACGCCGTGCCTTTGACCGTCTGGTGCCGGACGATGTTCGTCCAGGAGAACTTGAGCAGGTGCACGACGCCGCCCTGTGCGCTGACGAGCGCGGGGTCGCCGAACACCCACCGGTCGTTCCTGAACTTGTTGAACTTGCCGAAGTAGCGGTCGACCAGCCACGTCTTCGACTTGTTCGGGTGGCTGTGTTTGGCCCACTTGTAGGTGAGCTTCCACAGGTAGGCGTCCAGCGCAGGAGAAGATCTTGCTGGACACCACTCCCCGGTAGTAGGCGGCCCAACCACGGATGATCGGGTTGAGCCGGGCGATGACCGCCCTCGCGTTCGAGCCGCGCAGCTTGCGTGTCTCGCTCGCGAGCCGGTTCCGGAGCCGCCTGATGGCCGCCGTGCTCGGTTTGATCAGCAGCTTGGCTCCGTAGCGGCGGATGTTGAACCCCAGGAAGTCGAACCCCTCGGACAGGTGCACGATCCGGTATGTTCCTCGTTGATGGCAAGACCCCGGGGTTGCAGCCACTCGGCCAACCGCGCCTTGATCTGTTCGGCCTGCTGCCGGGATCGGCAGCGCACCGCGAAATCATCGGCGTATCTCACCAGCACCGGGGCGCCCGGCATCGTTATCCCGGCCTGCGGGCCGGTTTTGCGATATCGTGGCGCCGGCGGCTTCCTCCAGCCCGTGGAGTGCGACGTTCAGTAGCAACGGGCTGATCACCCCGCCCTGTGGAGTTCCCTCCTCGGTCGGGGCGAATCCCTTGCCCTTCTCGAATACGCCCGCCTTCAGCCAGGCGCGGATCAGGTCCCTGTCGGGAAACGAGCCGAGCATGGAGAGAAGGTGGTCGTGGTGGATTCGGTCGAACGCCGCGGCCAGGTCCGCGTCCAGCACCCACAACCGCTTCGCGTTCTTGCCGCTCATCGTGTTGAACAGGGTCTCGATCGCGTCCTGGCAGCTCCGACCCGGCCTGAAACCCGTATGACTTGGGTTCGAACCGGGCCTCCCATTCGGGTTCCAATGCGTTGCGGACCCGCCCTTGGTGGCACCGGTCCATGATCACGGGAATGCCGAGTGGGCGCTTTTTTCCGTTGGCCTTTGGTATGTACACCCGCTTGACCGGCAGGGGTTTCCAGACAGGAGATGGTGTGGTGCACGCGCACCGCCACCTCCATCCTGCGGGCGGAAATGAGCGCGATCTCCTCGTCCACCCCGGCGGTCGTGCGGCCGGCGTTGCGCTGCGTCGCCTGGCGCACGCTGAGTAGCGTGTTTGACCAGGATCGCAGCATCATCTTCTGCAGGGACCGAACCTGCGCCCAGTCCTGCTCCTGCGTCGCCTTGAAGATCCTTCGCCGCAGCCGCCGTACGCGGCCCTCGTGGGCGCGCCAGTCGATGGCGTCCCAGTCGGGTGTCGCGTCCTCGGGTCCGTTCACGTTCCAGGTTCCCGTCGCCACCGCTCGGTGAGAAGAAAGAGTATCCCGTCATGTGTCCAACTTGTCCTTCGGTTCCGGCGGTCACCTGCACTGGTCCTTCAAAGGCTCACCTGCCCACGTCAGCAACCCGTTCGGGTCCGGCCCACAAGTCCGGTATCCGGCCAGTTATCCACCGGCGGCCACTTGGAGGGGCAGCCACATCGCCCGTGGTTTCCTGTCGCCTTTCGGCCACCGGCATTTGCTTCTTGGGCATCCTGTTCCCGCCGGGAATTCCGCTCTCCTCACGGTCGGCCTACCGGGTAGCACCCGGACCCTGACGGGGTTTCCACGTTCCGCACGCACAAGATTCGGCCGGGGTGGGTGCCCTCTTTATCCCGGGACGGTGGTGCTCTCCCGGCCGGTCGACATTCTCCAGCCGGCACCTGCCGCCTTCTCCAGCGGCCAGTCCTATACCCCGCTAAACCATCCCATCTGACCGGGGGTGGACGATTCAGGGACATCACCGAGGGTTGCTAAGTTTACTTCACCCGTCCGGTCTTCCCCTCGCCTGTGACCCCCGGATGGAACGAGGGCCCTTGGGCTTCACCCTGGGCTTCGGACCCCGCGGTTACCCACGACGCCCGCCAGGACGGGGACGAGCCTCGAGCACTGGCTCGGAACTACACCTTCGGCATCAGCCGACCCCCAATCCGATGCGTTCACTTGCGCTGTGCGACCTGGTGTCGCACACGTCGTTCGTCCTCGCTGCGCTGCGGGCGCTCCACTTTGCCCCGTTCCTCTCGTCGTCCGGGATCGGCAAGTGCCCCGGGACGAGTGCCGAAGGATGGTCGGCTGGAGGTGACTGATCGAGCGCGTAGCTGCCGGCGTGGGTGCGGATGAGAAATCCCAGGCGAACCCATTCGGCGAGCTGGGTGAGCATGTTGTGTTTGGGGATCTGCAAAATTCTCGGCCAGCTCGGCGCCGCTCCAGGCGCGACGGGGAACGACTGCCCAGCAACGCGGTGACCCGGTCGCGACGGGTCGGTGATCGGGGCGCGAGGGGTCGTCTCAGGGCTCGCTGAGAGCGCACCGAAGCGGGCCGGGTCCAGCGCGGGCGGGGTGTGCAGGTGGATGGCGATCCTGGCCATGACGGTGGAGGCGGCCCGGGCCGGTTGTCGTCGCGGTCGCAGGTAGCGCGCGGTGGCGTTCTTGACCTTGCGGGCGCTGTAGCGGGCGCGGCGCGCGGGCAGCAGTCCCGGCGAGCACGGCCCGCCGATGACACCGAGCAGGTCGGGTGGCTGCCGTCGGTCGTCGAAGACGATGCCGGCCGCGCCGGTGACTTGGTCGCGGGCGGCGTGCAGCGCGATGGTGAAGCTGGCCCGGTCCGGGTCGAGGCCGGGCCGGGACTCGACGGCGTCGACCATGGCGATGCGCAGCAGCTGGTAGACGGTCAGCAGCGCCCAGATCTCTTGTTCGAGCCCGGCCCGGTCCTGAGACCGCAGGACGTGCCCGTCGAGGATGGTGTGCCGCAGCGCGAGGTAGGCCAACTCGATCTCCCACCGCTCGTGATAGAGCCGGAGCAGCTCGACCGCTGGGTACCGGCGGTGGTCCAGCAGGGTCGTGATCAGCCGGTACCGGTCCCCGACGCGGGAGCCGTCGGCGCCGGTGACGGCCATGTCGGCCTCGATGATCCGCACCGGCAGCCCGTCCAGGTCGGACCGGTAGGAGCCGTCGGGCAGGTGCGCCAGGACCGGCGGGTTGCGGCTCGACTTGGCGCGCACCAGCAGCCTCGCTCCGGTGCCGGCGACCTCGGTCAGGAACCCGGTGGCGTCGAAGGCGCGGTCGAGCAGGACCAGCATCCCCGGCCGCAGCAGCGGCAGCAGCCGCCGGGCGAGCCCCGGCCTCGTCCCGATCGGCCGCGCGAGCCCGAGGGCGGCGCCGAGCAGTCCACGGGTACCGGTCTCGACCAGCGTCATCAGCCGGATCGTGGGGTAGCCGGCGAAGCCCATCCGGTAGCGGATCCGGCCCAGCCACGACCGGTTGCCGTCGGTGTCGGGGACCTTGAGCGAGTTGCAGCCGTCGAACGCGACGGTGCGCAGCCCGGCGGAACAGGTCCCCGGGGTGCGGGGCTGGGCCAGCGGCCCGGCGACCACCTCGAACAGCGCCTTCAGCGGCGCCGGGCCGAGACGTCGGCGCAGGTCCCGCAGCGCCTTCTCCGACGGTCGCGGCACCGTCAGGCCGGCCAGCCCGGCGGTCAGCTTGTCCCACACCCGGGCGTACCCGAGCGCGGGAACAACGCCATCGCGAGCACGAAGTACACCCCGACACGCGATGGCAGGTCACGCAGCCGGCGCTGCACCGTGCGCGTCGCCGAGCACGTCATCGACCAGCTCGAACGGCAGATAGCGCGTCAGCTCGCCCAGATGGCCCGGGCGCGTACACCCCGGCCGCGACGGTTACCGTCCGGGTGATCGTCGCTGTGGTCGGCGACGGGACGCACGTCGGGACGCGGGCAGGTGGGGTCGTCGTGTCAGACTGCGGGGGCAACAGGAACTCTGGGATGTCGGGGAAGATCGTGAAGGGTCCGACCCACCTACCAGAGGTCCCGTCGCCTTCTTGATCACCGCGCCGTGCCCCACCACCGTAGATCGGCCAGCGACGAGTCCGAGCTCCACGAACGTGACCTCCAATTGACCCTTCCGCTGGAGCAGGCCCCGGGTAGCAGCTGACCTGGACGTCGGGCGGGAGCGGGGCAAGGTGGAGCGCCCGCAGCGCAGCGAGGACGAATGACCTTGCGGCGCTCCCGCCCGCCGCCCCATGCTCGACCCGACCGGGGACACCCACCAGCGGTGCTGGTTCCTCGCTACGGCTCGGCGCGCAGATCCAGCCGCCACTCGTTGCAGGCCATGAAGTGCCCCTTCCGGTACTCGAACCGGCGGGCCCCGAGCAACTCGAAGCCGAGCTTGCCGCAGATCACGTTCGACGGCGCGTTGTCGACATTCGGGAAAGCGTGCATGAAGCGGTGCTGGCCGTCGTGCTGGGCGAGCTCGATGGCCTGCTCGGTCGCCGCCACCGCGATCCCGCGGCCCTGGAACTGCGGCATGACGGCCCAGCCGACCTCGTAGACCTGCACGCCGCGCCACTGCTTGGTCCAGAAGCCGACGGAGCACGACATCGGCGCCGCTGGCCACGTCGACGATCTTGAACATGCGATCGCCTCCATGGACAGGTGTTCGTAGCGACTCTGACGCTCGCGCAGCTTTCTCCGGCCCCTCGGGGCCGCCGAGGTGCTCGGTCATGACCGGATCGCCCATCAGTCGCTCAAGTAGCGGCAGGTCTGCGCTGCCCCAGGGCTTGAGGATCACCGCTGCACCCATCCTGTGGAGCCTAGCCGCGGCCCACGACAGCCAAATCCCTGACCAAGGCAGCTACGGGCCTCCGACCTGCATCAACACTGCCAGAAAGCGCTGCTTGACAGCGTTACTGAACGCCTAACTCCGCGGCATTGGGGCTGAAACCGACCGGGCGGGGCATGCTGGGGACATGGACAGAGCGGAGTTGGCGGTGGCGCTGCGCACGTGGCGGGCGCGGCTCACCCCGCACGATGTGGGCCTGCCCGCGGGGCTCCGGCGGCGTACGCCGGGGCTGCGCCGCGAGGAGGTCGCGCAGCTCGCCGGAATGTCGGTCGACTACCTCACGCGGCTTGAGCAGCGGCGGGGGCCGCATCCGTCGGAGGCGGTGCTGGCGGCGCTCGCCCGCGCGCTGCGGCTCTCGGACGCCGAGCGCGACCACCTCTTCTACCTCGCAGGCGGCGCCCCTCCGCGCCCCGGCCACATCAACAGTGGTGTGCGGCCGAGCGTGTTGCGGCTGCTGGACCGGTTCACCGACCTGCCCGCGGTGCTGTTCGACGCCAAGACCGACGTGCTCGCCTGGAACGCGCTTGCCGCGGCGCTGCTCGGCGACTACTCGGCGATCCCGCCTGCCGAACGCAATGCCGCTTACCAGGCCTTCCTCGGGACGAGCCGGGTCGGCGCCGACGACGCGGAGCGCGATCGACTCGACGCGGCGATGGTGGGCGACCTGCGCCGCTCCCTGGGCCGCTACCCCGACGACGCGGGGTTGCGCACGCTGATCGCGACGCTGCGGGCGCGCAGCCACCGGTTCGCCGGGTACTGGGACGCGCGCGCCGTCGCGAGCAGGCGCGGGGACCGCAAACGGGTGCGCCATCCCGAGCTCGGCGTGCTGGAGTTCGACTGCGATGTGCTCACCGTGCAGGAGGACGACCAGAAGCTGATCGTCTACTCCGCGGCGCCGGGGAGCCGGTCCGCCGAGGGGCTGGAGCTGCTGCGGGTCGTGGGGCTCCAACGGCTCACGCCCGCCCGGGAATCGGCCCGGGGGACCGTGGGTTGATCGCGACGAGAGCCGTGATCGGCACGGCGCGAACGTGTGGGGCGGCGCGATGGCAGGCGAGTGGAACAGCTGGAACCAGCAGATCATCGACGAGTTCCGGGCCAACGGCGGGAAGGTGGGCGGGCGGTTCGCGGGCGCCACGCTGCTGATCCTGCGCACCATCGGGGCGAAGTCGGGCCAGGTGCGGGAGTCGCCCGTCGCCTACTTTCCCGAGGACGACGGATCGATGGTGGTCGTCGCCTCCAAGGCGGGCCTTCCGACGAACCCGGCCTGGTACCACAACCTCAAGGCGAACTCGCGGTTCGACGTGGAGGTGGGCACGGACACCGTGCCGGTGATCGCCGAGGAGATCACCGGGGCCGAGTACGCGGCGAAGTGGGCCGAGATCGTCGCCAAGGCGCCGGGCTACGGCGAGTACCAGCAGAAGACGACCCGCGTGATCCCGCTCGTGCGCCTCACCCCGGCGGCGTGATCGGCGCTCAGCCCGACGCCGTGTACCCCGCGAACTTCTCGCGGAGCGTCCTCTTCGAGAACTTGCCCACGCTCGTCTTGGGCACCTCGTCGATGAATTCGACGGCGTCGGGCAGCCACCACTTCGCCACCCGTGGGCGCAGGTGCTCCAGGACCTCCTCGGCCGTGAGGGCCTCGCCGGACTTCACCACCACGCAGGCGAGCGGGCGCTCCACCCACTTCTGGCTCGGGATGGCGATCACGGCGGCCTCGGCGACCTTCGGGTGCGCCATGATCTCGTTCTCCAGCTCGACCGAGCCGATCCACTCGCCGCCCGACTTGATCAGGTCCTTCGTGCGGTCGACGAGCCGGAAGCTGCCGTACCGGTCGGCGGCCGCGACGTCGCCGGTGCGCAGCCAGCCGTCGTCGGTGAACTGCGCGCCGCCGCCTTCGCCGCGGTAGTACTCCTTCGCGATCCACGGTCCCGCGGCCTGCACCTCGCCGGTGGCGACGTCGTCCCACGGCTGGGCTTCGCCGGTGGACGGGTCGACGATCCGCAGGTTCACCAACGGCACCGCCTGCCCCTGCCGGGCGCGGGTGTCGATGCGCCCGTTCTCATCGAGGTCGGACCAGTGGCTGCGGGGGCTGGAGATGGTGGCGATCGGGCTGGTTTCGGTCATGCCCCAGGCGTGCAGGATCGGGAAGCCCAGCGCGTCCTTGTAGGCCTCGGACAGTGACCGCGGCACCGCCGAGCCGCCGCACAGGATCGCCCGTAGCGCCGAGAGGTCGTGCTCGCCCAGCAACGGCAACATGCCCATCCAAATGGTGGGGACGCCGCCGGTGACCGTCACCCGGTGCCGTTCCAGGAGCCCGACGATCGCTTGCGGCGTCATGTTCGGGCCCGGGTACACCTGGGCCGAGCCCGCCAGCAGACAGCCGTAGGGCAACCCCCACGCGTTGGCGTGGAACATCGGGACGACCGGCAGCACGACGTCGCGTTCCGAGAGTGCCGCGCCGTCCGCGATCAGCGAGATCAGCGAGTGCAGCACGGCCGAGCGGTGCGAGTAGACGACGCCCTTCGGGTTGCCGGTGGTGCCGGACGTGTAGCACATCGCGGCGGCCGTGTTCTCGTCCTCGACGACGAACGGGCCGGTGAACGGCTCAGCCTCGGCCAGGAGGGTCTCGTAGTCGAGCCATCCCTCCGGGACTGCGACGTCGGCGCCGTCGTCGATGACGACGAAGTGCCGCACCGACTCCAGCTTGTCGGCCAGCGGCGCGAGCACGGGGATCAGCGAGCGGTCGACGAAGACGACCTCGTCCTGGGCGTGGTTGGCGATGTAGACGAGCTGCTCGGGGAACAGCCGGATGTTGAGGGTGTGCAGCACCCGGCCGGTGCACGGGGCCGCACAGTACAGCTCGAGGTGGCGCGCGGTGTTCCAGCAGAACGTGCCGACCCGCCCGTCGGGGCTGATGCCCAGCGTGCCGAGCACCGTGGCGAGGCGGCGAACGCGGCCTGCCCACTCGGCGATCGTCGTCGAGATCTCACCGTCGGCCGTGGCCGTGACGAGCGTCTTGTGCCCGAAGAGCTGCTCGGCACGGTGGAACACGTGGGCCAGCGTCAGGGGGCGGTCCTGCATCAATCCGAGCATGGCTACTCCTCGGAAACGGCGACGGCCCCGTCAACCTACCTTCGGCGGCACGCCACGGGCCACGATCGCGGTTAGGCTCGACGCCCATGCCCACCGATCAGGCCGCCGTGTGCCTCGACGTGGGCTCGACGTGGACGAAGGCCGTGCTCGTGCGTCCCGACGGGGTGCTCGCCGGGTTCGCCGAGCACCCCACCACCGCCGCGGACGTCCTGACCGGCATGGACGCCGCCGTCCGCGCCGTTTCCGCGGCCGGGTCCGGGGCCGAGCCCGAGCTCTACGCCTGCTCGTCGGCGGGGGGTGGGATGCGGCTGGCCGTCGTCGGCACGGAGATGCTCATGGCCACCGAGGCGGGGCATCGGGTCGCCTGCTCGGCGGGCGCGCACGTCGTGCACGTGCACGCAGGCCCGCTGCAGCACGCCGACCTGCGGATGCTGCGCACCACCCGGCCCACCGCGCTGCTGCTGCTCGGCGGCTACGAGGGCGACGACCCCGCCGAGCTGCTGCACAACGCGGGTCGGCTGGCGAGCGCGCGGGTCCGGTTCCCCATCGTGCTCGCCGCGCCCGACGCCGCCAGCGGGGATGCGCTTGCCGTGCTCCGCGCCACCGGTCGCACGGTGGTGACCTGCGAGAACGTGCTTCCGCGGCGGGGGCAGATCGTGGCGGAGCCCGCCCGCGCCGCGCTCGCGGCGCTGTATCGGCGGCACGCGGTCGGCGGGCGCGGCCCGGCGGTCGGGCCGCGGTTCCGCAGGCTCGTGCGGGTGGCGACCCCGGAGGCCGTGGGGCACGGCGCCGTGGAGCTGGCGCGGATCCGGGGTGGGCGGGTGCTCGTCGTCGACGTCGGCTGCGCCACCACCGACGTCCACTCCGCGGCCGACGGCACGGGCGTGCGCACCGTGGAGGGCGATCTCGGGGTGCGCGCCGCCGCCGCGGGCGTGCTGATCGGGGCGCAGGCCGAGGGCGTCGTCGACCCGGTGGAGGCCGACCTGCTGGCGCCCACCGTCGCGCGCATGACCAGCGAGGTCGGCTACGTCCCCGGAGATCCGGGCAGCGCCGCGGAGGACCGGCGGGTGGCCGCGCTCGCGGCGGTCGTGGCCGTGCGGCGACACCTGCGGGCGCAGACCGACGCGGACCGGCCGCTCGACCTGGTCGTGCTGTCCGGCGGGGTGTTCCGGCGGCGCGACCCGTGGGGCGGCCTCGCGGCGGTGTCGTCCACGCTGCGCACCGACCCCGAGCTCGCGGCAGCGCTGGCCGAGGTGCCGGTCGTGATCGACACGGACTTCGCCGTCGCGCCCGCGGGCCTCCTCGCCGCGAACGGGCGCGCCGAGGCGGCCGAGTCCCTCTTGCGCGACCACCTGCTGGGCTGAGCCCGCCCCCAAGTGTCAGCAGGGTGACACTGCGGACACTGAACGTCTGCAGTGTCACCCTGCTGCCACGAGCGCGGGCTCCGGCTACCCTGAACGGCGAGCCCGGGTCGAGGGGCGCTGCGACGGACGGTGGTCCGCCACGCTCGGCCTGATGGCCTTGACCGAGAAGGGCGCCTCCAACCGTGAAACAGGAGGCGCAGCTGTGCTCGCGCCCCACGCATCCCGCAAGGAGATCCCATGACCGTCACCACCGGCGATGGCCGGCTGCAGAACCGCAACGGCCTCGACTTCGCCGTCGCCGACATCGCACTCCACGAGTTCGGCCGCAAGGAGATCCGGCTCGCCGAGCACGAGATGCCCGGCCTGATGGAGCTGCGCCGCGAGTACGCCGAGGCCCGCCCGCTGCACGGCGCCCGCATCGCGGGCTCGCTGCACATGACCGTGCAGACGGCCGTCCTCATCGAGACGCTCGTGTCGCTCGGCGCCGAGGTGCGGTGGGTGTCGTGCAACATCTTCTCCACGCAGGACCACGCGGCCGCCGCCGCCGTCGTCGGCCCGCACGGCACGCCCGAGGAGCCGCAGGGCGTGTCGGTGTTCGCGTGGAAGGGCGAGACCCTCGATGAGTACTGGTGGGCCACCGAGCGGCTGTTCGACTTCACCGACGCCGAGGGCAACGTCGTCGGCCCCAACATGATCCTCGACGACGGCGGCGACGCCACGCTGCTCGTGCACAAGGGCGTCGAGTTCGAGAAGGCAGGGGTGGTTCCGTCGCCGGAGGCCGACGACCTCTCCGTCTCCGACGAGTACCGGATCATCCTCGACGTGCTGCGCCGTTCGCTCGCCGCCGACCCGAAGAAGTGGCAGCGGATCGCCGAGAGCATCGTCGGGGTCACCGAGGAGACCACCACCGGCGTGCACCGGCTCTACCAGCTCGCCGAGCAGGGCCAGCTGCTGTTCCCGGCGATCAACGTGAACGACTCGGTCACCAAGAGCAAGTTCGACAACACCTATGGCATCCGCCACTCGCTCATCGACGGCCTCAACCGCGCCACCGACGTGCTCATCGGTGGCAAGGTGGCGCTGGTCTGCGGCTTCGGCGACGTCGGCAAGGGCTCGGCGGCCGCGCTGGCCGGGCAGGGCGCGCGGGTGATCGTGGCCGAGGTCGACCCGATCTGCGCGCTGCAGGCGCTGCTGCAGGGCTACCAGGTGGCGCTCCTGTCCGACGTCGTCTCCCGGGCCGACATCATCGTCACCACCACCGGCAACAAGGACATTGTCACGGTGCCCGCGATGCAGGCCATGAAGCACCAGGCGATCGTCGCGAACGTCGGGCACTTCGACAACGAGATCGACATGGCCGGGCTGGGCCGGGTGCCGCGCATCATCAAGATCAACATCAAGCCGCAGGTCGACGAGTGGGTGTTCCCGGACGGGCACTCGATCATCGTGCTGTCCGAGGGGCGGCTGATGAACCTGGGCAACGCCACCGGGCACCCGTCGTTCGTGATGAGCAACAGCTTCTCCAACCAGGTGATCGCCCAGGTGGAGCTGTTCACGAGGCACGAGGAGTACAACAACGACGTCTACCGGCTGCCGAAGATCCTCGACGAGAAGGTCGCGAAGATCCACGTGCTGGCGCTCGGCGGGGAGCTGACGAAGCTCACGAAGGACCAGGCCGAGTACATCGGCGTGGACGTCGAGGGGCCGTTCAAGCCGGAGCACTACCGCTATTAACGCAGTGCGCTACCCGCGCGGCGACGGCGACGGCTGGGCCCGCTGCGCCCGGGGACACCGCCACTGGGGTGTCTTCGGGGCGGCGGGCCTGCTGCTGTGGCACGACGGCGCCGTGCTGCTGCAGCACCGTGCCGAGTGGAGTCACCACGGCGGCACGTGGGGGGTTCTCGGCGGGGCGCGCAACAGCGGCGAGACCGCGGTGGAGGCGGCCGCGCGGGAGGCGGCGGAGGAGGCCGGGCTGCCGTGGTCGGCGTACCGGGTCGGCGGCGAGCACGTCGACGACCACGGCGGCTGGGCCTACACCACGGTGATCGGGCACACCGACCGGGCGCTTTCGCTCACCGCGCTCACCGCGGAGACGATCGGCGTGCGCTGGGTGCCCGCCGACGAGGTGGTGACGCTGCCGCTGCACCCCGGCTTCGCCGCGACCTGGGCGGTGGTGCGCACCCTGCGCTGACGTCCCTGTGCGCGGTAACGAGTGCCAGAGCACTCGTTACCGCGCACGGCCCCGGGACGGCCCCGCCGCGCGTCCGGCGGCGGCGCCGGCAGGATCGCGCCGGTGGGACAGCTGGTCGTCATCGAAGGGCTCGACGGGGCGGGCAAGCGCACGCTCGCCGAGCGCCTCACGGCCGACCTCGAAGCGCGGGGCGCCGCCGTCGCGCGGTTCGCGTTCCCCCGCTACACCGAGGACGTGCACGCCGAGCTCGTCCGCGACGCGCTCTACGGCCGCATCGGCGATCTCGCGGCCTCGGTGCACGGGATGGCGGTGCTGTTCGCGCTGGACCGCCGGGCGGCCGCCCCCGCCCTGCGCGTCGCGCTCGCCGACCACGACGTCGTGCTCGTCGACCGCTACGTCGCCTCCAACGCCGCCTACGGCGCGGCCCGCCTGCACGAGGACGCGGCGGGCGCGTTCGTGGCCTGGGTGCGCGCGCTCGAGGTGGAGCGCTTCGGCATCCCGGTGCCCGACCACCAGCTCTACCTGGCCGTTCCGCGGGAGGTGGCGGCGGCCCGGGCCGCCCACCGGGAACGCGCGGAGGCCGACCGCATCCGCGACGCCTACGAGTCCGACGACGGGCTGCAGAAGCGCACCGGGCAGGTGTACGCCGAGCTCGCCGCGGCCGCGTGGCTGAGCCCTTGGACGGTGCTCGACGGCGCAGCGGATGGGGCAACGGTGGCCGCCCGGTTGCTCCGCTAAGCCGGGTCTCAGACAGCCCGTGACCACTGGATGAGATGCTTCGATCCATGAAGTCGCGCGTACTCGTCGTCGACGACGATCCGGCACTGGCCGAAATGCTCACCATTGTGCTGCGCGGTGAGGGTTTCGACACCGCCGTGGTCGGCGACGGCACCCGGGCGCTGCCTGCCGTGCGCGAGCTGCGGCCCGACGTCGTGCTGCTCGACCTCATGCTCCCCGGCATGAACGGCATCGACGTCTGCCGGGCGATCCGCTCCGAGTCGGGCGTGCCGATCGTCATGCTGACGGCGAAGAGCGACACGGTCGACATCGTGCTGGGCCTCGAGTCGGGCGCCGACGACTACGTCGTCAAGCCGTTCAAGCCCAAGGAGCTCATCGCCCGCATCCGCGCGCGGGTGCGGCGTACCGACACCGAGCCCGCCGAGCAGCTGGCGATCGGCGACGTCTCAATCGACGTCCCGGCCCACCAGGTCGCGCGGGCAGGCGAGCCGATCGCGCTCACGCCGCTGGAGTTCGACCTGCTGGTGGCACTGGCCCGCAAGCCGCGCCAGGTGTTCACTCGGGAGGTGTTGCTCGAGCAGGTGTGGGGATACCGCCACGCGGCCGACACGCGGCTGGTGAACGTGCACGTCCAGCGGCTGCGGTCAAAGGTCGAGCGCGACCCGGAGCACCCGGAGGTCGTGCTGACCGTACGCGGGGTGGGGTACAAAGCCGGGCCTCCGTGATCCGGCGCACCATCGACCAGGTGCGCCAGCTCGGGATGGAGCTGGCGGTGGCGTGGGGCGCGGTGTGGCGCCGTTCGCTGCAGCTGCGCGTCGTGATCAGCACGCTGGCGCTGTCGACCGCGGTCGTCCTGGTGCTCGGCTTCGTCATTCAAACCCAGATCGCGGGCAACATCCTGCAGGCCAAGCTGGACGACGCGCAGAACCAGATCGAGTCCGGCGCGGCGTTGCTGGAGCGGGAGCTGGCGGGCGTCGACCCCAACCGCGAGGGCGCGCAGGGCGAGCTCAACAACGCCCTCGACCGGCTGACGAACTCCTCCGACGCCTCGGGCACCCCCGCAGCGGGCGCGTTCCGCGCGGTGCTCGCCACCACCGCGATCGGGGCCACCTCCAGCGTGGCCGCGGGCCCGCTGGAGGCCGTGCCGACCGATCTGCGGCAGAGCGTGGCCGACGGGGCCCGCGCCGTGCGGTACGGCACGATCGACTCGCAGGGCGTCGAAGTGCCCGCGCTGATGATCGGTCAGCCGGTGCGCACCGCGAACGGCGACCTGGAGTTCTACCTGCTGTTCCCGCTCGACTCGGAGCAGCGCACGCTGGGGCTCGTGCAGAGCACGCTGATCGTCGGCGGGCTCGTGCTGCTGCTCCTGCTGGCGGGCATCGCCAGCATCATCACGCGGCAGGTCGTGCGCCCGGTGCGGCGCGCCGCGGAGATCGCCGAGCTGTTCGCCGACGGGCACCTCGACGAGCGCCTTCCCGTCCAGGGCGAGGACGAGCTCGCCCGGCTCGGGGAGTCGTACAACGAGATGGCGGGCAGCATTCAGGAGCAGATCCGCCAGCTCGAGGAGTTCGGCGCGCTGCAGCGACGGTTCACCTCCGACGTCAGCCACGAGTTGCGCACGCCGCTCACCACCGTCCGAATGGCCGCCGACGTCCTCTACGCCTCCCGCGAGGAGCTGCTGCCCGCCCTGCGCCGCAGCTCGGAGCTGCTGGTCACGGAGCTGGACCGGTTCGAGTCGCTGCTCGGCGACCTGCTGGAGATCTCCCGGCATGACGCGGGGGTCGCCGAGCTGGGCGCCGAGAGCACCGACATGCACGGCGTGGTGGCTCGCGCGGTCGAGACCGTGCGCGGGATCGCCGAGGAGTCCGGCACCCCGCTCGAGCTGGATCTGCCTGCCGGGGTGTACGCCGACGTCGATCCCCGCCGGGTCGAGCGGATCGTGCGCAACCTGGTGGCCAACGCGATCGACCACAGCGAGGCCAAGCCGGTGCGGGTGACGCTGGCCGCCGACGAGCACGCCGTCGCGGTGCTGGTCCGCGACCACGGGGTCGGTCTGCGACCGGGGGAGGCGAGCCTGGTGTTCAACCGCTTCTGGCGGGCCGAGGAGTCGCGCGCGCGGCGCACCGGCGGCACGGGCCTCGGGCTGTCCATCGCCGTCGAGGACGCCCGCCTGCACGGCGGCTGGCTGCAGGCGTGGGGCGAGCCGGGCAAGGGCGCGGTGTTCCGGTTGACGCTGCCGCGCAACGTCGGCGACGTGCTGGAGTCCAGCCCGCTCCCGCTCGGGCCGGAGCCGGACACGCTACGGCGGGTCGGCACGTCGGTCCCGACGCCGCCGCTGGGCTGGGCGCCCGTGGGCGACGGCGTACCGGCCGGGGGTGCGCGGTGACTCGTGAGTGGATAACACTGTTCCCGCGACTATTTCCACTCACGACCCGTGCCGCCGTGCTGCTCGGTGTCGTCCTGACGCTGGCCGGGTGCGCGAGCGTGCCTGACAACTCGCCGGTGCAGGTGCTGCGCCAGGTCGGCGGCGACGAGGCCGCGCCCCCGGCGGGTCCGGTCGACGGCAGCAACCCGCTCGACCTCGTGCGCGACTTCGTCACGGCGTCCGGCAGCAGCACCGACAAGCACGCCGCCGCCCGCGCGTTCCTCGCCCCCGAGGCGGCGAAGTGGGACGACACCACCGGCGTCACGGTGCTCGACGGCCAGATCGACACCGTGCCCGCGCCGGGCGCGCCCGAATCGTCGACCGGGGCCACCACGATCCGGGTGCGCGGCACCCAGATCGGGCGGCTCACCCAGGCCGGGGCGTTCGAGCCCGCGCAGTCGCCGTTCCAGTGGGACGTCGACGTCGTGCGCCGCGACGGGCAATGGCGGATCTCCCGGCTGCCCGACGGCGTCGTCGTGCCGCTGTCGATCTTCCGGGACGACTTCCGCACCGTGCGCACCTGGTTCGTCGACCCCACGCGGCAGCTCGCCGTCGGCGACGTGCGGTACGTGCCGAGCGTGCCCGCAAAGGCGCAGGCCGCCCGCGTGATCGATCAGCTGCTCGCCGGGCCCTCCAGCGGGCTGGCCGGGGCCGCGGTCTCGGAGCTGGTCCCGGGCGCCCGGCTGCGGTCGAACGTGGCGGCGAGTCCGGACGGGGCCGTGGTCGTCGACCTGACCCGCACCGGCGATCTCGACGCGACCGCCCGACGGCTGCTCGCCGCGCAGGTCGTGCTCTCCCTCGCCGAGGTGAACGTCGGGAGGGTGCGGTTGCTCGTCGACGGCGAGCCGCTGGTGCCCGAGCGTCCGGAGTGGACCCGGGACGACGTCGCGGCCACGGTCGCCGACGTCGCACCGGGCGCCGACGTGCCCGCGTTGGTCGTGGCGGGCGGACGGGTGGCACAGCTGTCCGGGCCGGAGCCCTCGGCCCCGCTGCCCGGCCCGGTCGGCAACGGCCAGGTCGACGCCGAGTCGGCCGCGTCGACGGTGGACGGGCAGCATCTCGCCGTCGTCGCCCGGACACCGACCGGGCGCACTCTGCTGGTCGGCGGGAGCAGCGGCGGCACCGGGGTGGCGCCGGTGGGGCTGAACGCGCCGACCATGACCCGCCCGTCCTGGATGCCGACCGGCGTCGAGGTGTGGACGGTGCTCGGCGGCAACACCGTCGCGCGGGTCACGGTCGACCCGGGCGGGCAGCAGCCGCCACGCACCGGCCGGGTCAACGCCGAAGCGCTCACGGCGCTCGGACCGATCTCCGACCTGCGGCTTTCGCGCGACGGGATGCGTGTCGTCGCGGTTGTCGACGGCGGGCTCTACACCGGCGCGGTGGCGCGTAGCATCGACGGCGAGGTCGCGGTCCGCGATGTCCGCCGCGTGCGGTCGTCGGACATCACGCAGGCGGTCGCGGCGGACTGGCGGTCCAGCGACACGATCGTGGCGATCACCGGCGGCCCGGACGCCACGGTCGCGCAGATCTCCGTGGACGGGCTCACGCTCTCCCCGGTGCTGGGCAACAACCTCACCCCGCCGCTGACGGCGGTCGCCGCGGCCCCCAACCGGCCGCTGCTGGTCACCGACCAGGGCGGGGTGTGGAGCTTCGCGGGCGGCGGGCAGGACGCGTGGCGACAGGTGCTGGGCGGCGCCTCGAACGCGGTGCCCGTCTACCCCGGCTGACCCCCCCAAACAAGGTGAGTCGCGCATTCCGCCACGGTGAGTCGCGCATTCCGCCACGGTGAGTCGCGCACTCCGGCACGACGAGTCGCGCACTCCGGCACGGCGAGTCGCGCACTCCGGCACGACGAGTCGCGCACTCCGGCACGGCGAGTCGCGCACTCCGGCACGGTGAGTCGCGCACTCCGGCACGGCGAGTCGTGGGTATCGACACGCCGTGTCCGGCGACCATGCACGGCGCGGTCGAGGATCGTCACGATCGGTACGTCCAGCACGCGTCCACCCATCGCACCGCTCCTGGTGATCATTGCTGGAGCGCGCTGCCGGTTTGCCGACGCGTGCTCATACGGCGAACTCGACGTGCTGAGGTGCACGACTCACCGTGGCGGATTGCGCGACTCACCGTGGCGGAATGCGCGACTCACCGGGTGGGGTGGGGCCGCGCGGCACAGTGGGGGACGTGGACCTCGGGGAACTGGGCGCGGCGCTTGTCGACCTCGTGCTCCCCGCCGAGTGTGGCGGGTGCGCGGCGCCGCCGAGTGTCGGGCCGTGGTGCGCGCGGTGTGCCGAGCGGCTCGGCGACCCGGCATGGGTCACGCTGCCGGGAGGCCCGGCCGTGTTGGCCGCCGGGCGCTATGCAGGCCCCCTACGCATGGCGCTGCTGCGGTACAAGGAGCGCGGCCGCCGCGACCTCGCCGCCCCGCTGGCCCGGCACCTCGGCCCGAGCCTCGACGCGCTGTTGAGCGAGCGGCCCGGCCCCATGTGGCTCGTGCCCGCCCCGTCCCGCCCGGCCGCGGCGCGAGCCCGGGGCGGCGACCACGTCGCCCGGCTGGCCCGCGCGCTCGCTGCCGACCGGCCCGACGTCCAGGTGGCGCAGGCGCTCACGCTCGCCCGCCGCACCCGCGATTCGGTCGGCCTCGACGCCGCAGAGCGCGCAGCCAACCTCGCGGGCCGCCTCCGTGTGCGCCACGGAGAGTTACCGCCGTCCGGATCTTGGGTAGTGCTGACGGATGACATCGTCACGACCGGCGCCACACTCCGTGCGTGCCGGGAGGTGCTCGCGGATGTGGGCCTTCGCGTGGAGACCGCCGTCGCGCTCTGTGATGCCACGTCAGGGCGAGACGATCATGATCACCCGGGGACATCTTAGTAACCTGCGGATCGTTACGGAATGTCACTCGGCGCATTGCCCTGGACGGGGTCACTCGGCGCTGACCTCTGTTGCCGAACCGTGATGCGCGTTACCGTCTTCGGCATCCACCGATCCCGCGCCGAGAGCGGGAGCACACAGGAGGACATCCACCGATCGTGTACCGGGGATGAGGCGTTCCCCGGTGCAGTCTGCAACGCCAACCCGACGCCGAGAGCGAGGGAAGTCTGCGTGGAGATCGTCGTCACCGGCCGTAATGTCGAGATTCCGGACCACTTCCGGGAACACATCGCCGACAAGGTCGCCCGACTGGAACGCTACGACCACAAGATCGTCGCACTGGAGGTAGAGCTTTTCCACGAGCGCAACCGTCGGCAGCTCAAGAGCTGTCAGCGGGTCGAGATCACCGGCCGCGGTGGCCTCGGCGTCGCCAGGGCGGAAGCGTGTGCCCAGGACTTCTACGCCGCGCTCGACGCGGCGGTCGCCAAGCTCGAAGCCAGAATGCGGCGCTCCCACGACCGGCGCCGAGTGACCGGTCGCCGCACCCGTGTAGCGGCCGCCCGGGGTAACGGCGTCGCCGTGCTCGAGGAGGCATTCCTCGAGGAGGCGGAGTCGCCCGAGATCCCCGCTCCGCGTGATCACACCGAACACCTGCTCGACGACCCCGAGCGCGTGCCCGGTCGCGTAGCCGCGCGCAAGGCCCGTACGTCCGCACCCATGAGCCTCGACGACGCGCTCTCGCACATGGAGCTGCGCGGGCATGACTTCTACCTCTTCGCCGACGTCGAGAGCGGCCAGCCGAGCGTGGTCTACCGCAAGAAGGGCTACGACTACGGCGTGATCCGGCTTACCCACTGAAGCGTCGCTGACCTCTGACACCCGGAGGGGCGGTCCCGAATCCATGCGGAACGGGGACCGCCCCTCCGGCGTTGTCAAGGTGAGACCCGGGTGCTTCGCTACCCTGGGCCGGACAGCTCGCGCTGCGCCGACGAACCGCGATCGTGAATGAGGTCGACCCGTGCCGCTCTTTGACCGCCTGCTCCGCGCCGGTGAGACGAAGCTGGTGAAGCGGCTCGCACGCATCGCCCAGCACATCGAGGAGCTGGAGCCCGAGGTCCAGGAGCTCTCTGACGCCGCACTCCGCGCCAAGACCGCCGAGTTCATGCTGCGACACCGGGGGCGCTGGAGCACGGAGGTCGAGCAGCGGCTGCTGGCGGGCGAGCCGATCGTCCTGGACGAGCTGCCCGATGACGGCTCCTACGGCCCGGCCGAGTCGCTGGACGAGCTGCTTCCCGAGGTGTTCGCCGTGGTCCGCGAGGCCGCGCAGCGCACGATCGGCCAGCGCCCGTTCCTCGTGCAGCTGATGGGCGGCGCCGCGTTGCACCTGGGCAACATCGCCGAGATGAAGACCGGCGAAGGCAAGACGCTCACGTCGGTGCTGCCCGTCTACCTCAACGCGCTCGCGGGCAAGGGCGTGCACGTCGTCACCACGAACGACTACCTGGCCAAGCGCGACTCGGAGAACATGGGCCGCATCCACCGCTTCCTCGGCCTGTCGGTCGGGGTGATCCTCGCGGAGATGTCGCCGCCGGTGCGGCGCACGCAGTACGCCTGCGACATCACCTACGGCACCAACAACGAGTTCGGCTTCGACTACCTGCGCGACAACATGGCCTGGAACGCCGCCGACATGGTGCAGCGCGGCCACCACTACGCCATCGTCGACGAAGCCGACTCCATCCTCATCGACGAGGCCCGCACCCCGTTGATCATCTCCGGGCCCGCCGAGCAGAGCGCGCGCTGGTACCAGGAGTTCGCGCGGATGGCGCCGCTGCTCAAGAAGGACCTCCACTACGAGGTCGACGAGCGCAAGCGCACCGTCGGCGTCACCGAGGACGGCGTCACCTTCGTCGAGGATCAGCTCGGCATCGACAACCTCTACGAGGCCGCCAACACCCCGCTCGTCGGCTACCTCAACAACGCGCTCAAGGTCAAGGAGCTCTACCACCGCGACAAGGACTACATCGTCCGCGACGGGCAGGTGCTCATCGTCGACGAGTTCACCGGGCGCGTGCTCGTCGGCCGCCGCTACAACGAGGGCATGCACCAGGCCATCGAGGCCAAGGAGGGGGTGGAGGTCCAGGCCGAGAACCAGACCCTGGCCACCATCACCCTGCAGAACTACTTCCGCCTCTACAGCAAGCTCGCGGGCATGACCGGCACCGCGCAGACGGAGGCCGCCGAGCTGCACCAGATCTACAAGCTCGGCGTCGTGTCGATCCCCACGAACATGCCGATGATCCGCAACGACCAGCCGGACCTGATCTACAAGACGGAGACGGCGAAGTTCGAGGCGGTGGCCGAGGACATCGCCGAGAAGCACGCGAAAGGCCAGCCGGTGCTGGTCGGCACCACGAGCGTCGAGAAGTCGGAGTACCTGTCGAAGCTGCTGGTGAGGCGCCAGATCCCGCACGAGGTGCTCAACGCCAAGCAGCACGAGCGCGAGGCGGCGATCGTCGCGCAGGCGGGCCACAGGGGCGCGGTCACGGTGGCCACCAACATGGCGGGCCGCGGCACCGACATCATGCTGGGCGGCAACCCCGAGTTCCTGGCCGACATCGACCTGCGCGCCCGCGGGCTGGACCCCGTCGAGACGCTCGCGGCGTACGAGGCGGCGTGGGACGAGGTCGTCGCGTCGATGAAGGGCCAGGTCGCCGCGGAGGCCGAGGAGGTCAAGGACGCGGGCGGGCTCTATGTGCTCGGAACCGAGCGGCACGAGTCGCGCCGCATCGACAACCAGCTCCGCGGGCGCTCCGGCCGCCAGGGCGACCCCGGCGAGTCGCGCTTCTACCTCTCCCTCGGCGACGAGCTGATGCGCCGCTTCAACGGCGCGGCCGTCGAGTCGATCATGACGCGGCTCAAGCTGCCGGAGGACGTCCCGATCGAGGCGGGCATGGTCACCAAGGCCATCCGCAGCGCGCAGACCCAGGTCGAGCAGCAGAACTTCGAGATCCGCAAGAACGTCCTGAAGTACGACGAGGTGCTCAACAAGCAGCGCACCGTCATCTACGACGAGCGGCGCCTCGTGCTCGCGGGCGAGAACATCAAAGAGCAGATCGAGAACATGCTCACCGATGTCGTCACGGCCTACGTCGACGGCGAGACGGCCGTCGGCTACGCCGAGGACTGGGACCTCGGCAAGCTGTGGAACGCGCTGCGCACCCTGTACCCGATCGGGATCAGCAAGCAGGAGATCGCCGGCGAGTCCGGTGAGGCGCCCGCCGACCTCACCCGCGAGGAGCTGCTCGCCACGGTCCTCGCCGACGCCCGCGCCGCGTATGCCCGGCGCGAGTCCGAGATCGACGAGCTGCTCGCCGTGCAGGGCGGGATGCGCGAGCTGGAGCGGCAGATGCTGCTGCAGGTCATGGACCGCAAGTGGCGCGAGCACCTCTACGAGATGGACTACCTCAAGGAGGGCATCGGCCTGCGCGCGTTGGCCCAGCGCGACCCGCTGATCGAGTACCAGCGCGAGGGCTTCGACATGTTCACCGCGATGCTGGACGGCATCAAGGAGGAGACGGTCTCGCTGCTGTTCCACGTGCAGGTGCAGGTGGTGCCCGCCGAGCCCGTGCCCGTGGAGGCCGCGCCCACCGAGCCTGTGCCCGCCGTCGATGTGCCCGCCGTCGATGCGCAGCCCGTCGAGTCGCGGCGTGCCCGCCCGGCGGCGCCGGAGCCCGACGCCGAGGCCACGGCGGCGCTGCCCGCGGTGTTCCGGGGTGCGCCGCCGTCGGAGCTCTCCTACAGCGGCCCCGCCGAGGACGGCTCCACCGCGCGCAGCCGACCGTCGGGCAACGGTCGCACGGGCGCCCCGGCCAAGGGGGCCACACCGTCGCGCAACCGGCCCTGCCCCTGCGGCTCCGGGCGCAAGTACAAGCAGTGCCACGGCTCGCCCCAGGCGGCGCGACCCTAACCAAGGATCCCTAGACCAGCTGCAGCAGCGTGCACGTCCACGCCGGGCCGTGCCGCTCGAACCGGGCCGCGAGCGCCCGCACGCGCCCGTCCATCCGGCACACCGCCGCCACCTCGGCGGCCTCGGCGTGCGGGAGACAGAGGCGCAGGCGCAGCACCCGCGACACTGCGGCGGTGCGCCTGCGCGCCCGCTCGGCCCGCCACCGCCCCAGCGTCTCGGGGTCGAGGCGGGTCGCGAGCTGCTCGGGAGGGCGCCTGCCGTCGAACACCTCGACCGCGAGCCGCAGGGTGATGCCGACCGTTCGCTGCACGCTCACGGCGTCCAGCGCGGGCGGGGCGAACGGCTCCGGCGCCGCGACCATGCGCCGCAGCACCACGGCTCGGGCGCCCGACCCGGGCTCGTAGCGCAGGGGGCACAGCCGGGGCGGAGCGAGTGTCGTCGTCACGGGAGCGAGCGTCCCGCCGGGCCCCTGTGCTCCGGTGCCGATCGGCAGACATCGACGCCAAACCGTATGGGGTCAAACCTTCTGGCTAGGGTGACGGGTGTGGCGCTGCGTGGGCTGATGATGGACTACGGCGGCGTGCTCACCGACGGCCCCGAACCCATCGCCATCGTGCGACGGGCCCGCGCCGCGGGCATCGCTACCGCGCTGGTCACCGATGCTCACGAGGTGCCCGCCGAGGTGGCGGCGCTGTTCGACGCGGTGGTGCTGGGCCCGGCCCTGGGCGTGCGGAAGCCGGACCCGGAGGTGTTCCGGCTCGCCGCCGGGCGGCTGGGGCTGACGCCGCAGGAGTGTGTCGTGGTGGACGACCACCCGGCGAACGTGCGTGGGGCCCGTACCGCGGGCGCGGTGGTGGTCCACCACACCGACGCGGCCACGACCGTCGACGAGCTGCGAGTGCTCTTCGATCTCTAACGGAGTCGCACGTGCTGCGGGCCGAGCTCGTCCACGCTCGTCACACCCAGCAGCTGCAATGTGCGGACGACGTCGGCCCGCAGTATCTCGGCCACCTTCGCCACGCCTGGGCGGCCGCCCGCCATCAGCCCGTAGAGGTAGGCCCGCCCGACGAGCGCGGCCGATGCCCCCAACGCGACGGCCGCGACCACGTCGCCGCCGTTCGTGACGCCCGTGTCGACGAGCACCTCGGCCCGTCCGCCCAACGCCTGGACGGTGGGCTCGACCAGCTCCAACGGCACCGGCGCGCGGTCGAGCTGGCGTCCGCCGTGGTTGGAGAGCAGCACGCCGTCGGCGCCCGCGTCGACGACCCGCAGCGCGTCCTCGACGCTCTGCACGCCCTTGATCACGAGCGTGCCGGGCCAGGTGCCGCGTAGCCACTCGACATCGGCAAGGGTCAGCGCGGGGTCGAACACCCGGTTGATCATCTGCTCCGGGGTGCCCACGGTCGCGAGCGTCGAGAAGGTGAGGGGCTCGGTGGTGAGCAGGTCGAACCACCAGTTGGGGTGCAGCGCGCCGTCGACGAACGTGCGCAGCGTGAGGGCGGGCGGGATGGCCAAGCCGTTGCGGACGTCGCGCAGGCGCGCCCCGCCCGCGGGCGTGTCCACAGTGAGCATGAGGGTGTCGTAGCCCGCCGCAGCGGCGCGCTGGACGAGGTCCTTGCCGAACGACCGGTCGCGCCACAGGTAGAGCTGGAACCACAACCGGGCGTCCGGGGCGGATGCGGCGAGGTCCTCGATGGTCGTGGTGCCCATCGTCGACAGGGTGTAGGGAACGCCGACCTCCTGCGCCACCGACGCCACGGCGCGCTCGCCCTCGGTGTGCATCATCCGGGTGAAGCCGGTCGGGGCGAAGACGAACGGAAGGGCGGCGCGCTTGCCGAGGATGTCGCGGCTGGTATCGATCGTGGAGACGTCGTGCAGCACCGACGGGCGGAACTCCACCCTGGCGAACGCCTCCCGGGCGCGGCGGAGCGACTGCTCGCCGTCGGCGGCCCCGTCGCAGTAGTCGAACACCGCGCGGGGAGTGCGTCGCCGGGCGATGAGCCGCAGGTCCGCGACCGAGGCGGCGCGGCGCAGGCGGCGGGCCGTGGCGTCGCGGACGAACGGGGCGGGCCGCAGCAGCGGGGCGAGCTCGGAGGGCCGGGGCAGGCGACGCTGGACCATCTCCGCAGCGTAAGCCGATCCGGCCCACGTCCGCTGCACCTGACGTCGGGCCACCTCTCAGGCCCGATGTGGCGGTCGCAGAGGCCACGGCGTCCGCGACGGGCATGTGCGGTCTGCGCGGACGGGCCAGCCGAAACCCGAACTCACCGTGCCGATTTCGCGGACTCGCCGTGTCGGATTGCGGGACTCGCCGTGCCGAAACGCGGGACTCACCGTGCCGAAACGCGGGACTCACCGTGCCCAAACGCGGGACTCACCGTGGGTGGGGGCGGGTCAGGCGCGGCGGGCCAGCTCGAACGCCGCGACCGCGCCCGCGCTCGCCACCCCGAGCGACTCGACCCCGGCGTGCATGGGGATCGCCAACAGCCCGGCGAGCATCGGCCGCACCGAGGCGGACAGACCGTTCGTCTCGTTCCCCAGGACGAGCGCCACGCGGTCCGGCAGCGCGGCCGTGAGCAGCGACGACCCGCCCGCGTCCAGCCCGTAGACGCCGAACTCGGCCTCGGCCAGGGCCGCGCAGCCCTCCTCGACGGTGGCCGCACGCAGCACCGGCGCCCGGAACGCCACCCCGGCCGACGCCTTGACCACCAGCGGGTCGATCGCGGGCAGCCCGCGACGCGGCAGCAGCACGCCGGAAAGCCCGGCGGCGGTGGCGCTGCGCAGGATCATGCCGACATTCGCCGGGTTGGTGAGCCGGTCGAGTACGAGCACCCGGGCCGGGCGACCGCCGATCCGGTCGAGGAACTCGCCGACGGGCTCCATCCGGGGCGCGACGACGTCGGCCAGCACCCCCTGGTCGTGCCGCCCGTTGCCCGCCAGCACCTTGACCCGGTGCGCGCTGGCCCGCTCCACGCGCACTCCGCGGGCGCGCGCGGCGGAAAGGATCGCCCGCACCGGCTCGCCGCGCAGGCCCTCGGCGAGGATCACCTTGTCCACCCGCAGCTCGGCGTCGTCCAACGCCTCCAGCACGGGCATGCGGCCGTAGACCGTGATGAAGGTGTCCTTGGGAGAGCGGGGCGGGGCCACGCGCCCAGCCTAGGATCGGCTCATGGCGCCCCGGCTCTCCGCCCTCGACGCCTCCTTCCTGTACCTGGAGGAAGCGAGCACGCCGATGCACGTCGGCGCGGTGTCGATCTTCCGGCGGCCGAAGGCGGGCTTCGACTACGACCGGCTCGTCGAGCTGATCGAGCAGCGGATCGCGCTCGTGCCGCGCTACCGGCAGAAGGTCCGCCACGTGCCGGGCAATCTGGCGCGGCCGGTCTGGGTCGACGACCCCGACTTCGACATCGCCTACCACGTCCGCCGCTCCGCGCTGCCCAAGCCCGGCTCGGACGACCAGCTCACGGAGCTCGTGGCCCGGTTGATGTCGCGGCCGCTGGACCACGCCCGTCCGCTCTGGGAGATGTACCTGGTCGAGGGCCTCGCCCGGGGGCGCACGGCCGTGCTGACCAAGACCCACCAGGCGATGGTCGACGGCATCAGCGCGATCGACATCGGCCAGGTGATCCTCGACGTGTCCCCGGAGCCGCGCGTGGCGGCCGAGGACCTGTGGATGCCGCGCAACGAGCCCACCGACGTCGAGCTCATCTGCGGGGCGGTGGCGGAGGCGATCGCCCGGCCCGGCGTCGTCGTCGACAACATGGGCGCCGCCGCCGGGGACGCTTTCGCCACGGTCGGGAAGCTCGCGGGCGCCGCCGCGCAGCTGTTGTCCATGGCCCGCACGGCCAGCCGCGGCACCGCCCCGGACACCCCACTGAACGTGCCGATCTCCACGCAACGCCGCTACGCGATCGCCCGCACGCAGCTGGAGGACTACCGCAAGATCCGCTCCGCGCACGGCTGCACGGTGAACGACGTCGTGTTGTCGGTGGTGACGGGCGCGCTGCGCAACTGGCTGCTGTCCCGCGGCGAGCCCGTCACGTCCTCGGCGACGATCCGGGCGATGGTGCCGATGTCCGTGCGCGGGCAGGCCGACGTGCCCAGCTCGACCACCACCGGGTCGCTGGGCAACCGGGTGTCGTCGTTCCTCGTGGACCTTCCGGTGGGGGAGCCGAGCCCGGTGGTGCGGCTGCACCAGGTGACGCACGCGATGCGGGAGCGCACGGCGGGCATGCAGAGCGTGGGCGCCGACACCCTCGCCCGGATCGGCGGCTTCGCCCCGCCCACCCTGCACGCGCTCGGCGCCCGCGCGGCCAGCGGCTTCTCGAAACGGATCTTCAACCTGGTGGTGACGAACGTGCCGGGCCCGCAGTTTCCGCTCTACGCCGCGGGGGCGCGGATGCTGGAGTTGTTCCCGGTCGTGCCGCTGGCCAAGGGGCAGGCGCTCGCCCTGGGGCTGACCAGCTACGACGGGGGTGTCTACTACGGTCTCAACGGCGACCGCGACGCGATGCCCGACGTCGACGTGCTGGCCGGGATGGTGCACGAGTCGCTCGACGAGCTCCTGGGGACGGTCTCATGACGATGAGGGTGTACGTGCCTGCGACGTGGCCGATGTTGCGCGCGCTGGTGCGCAGTGGCGAGCTGGACCCGATCGGCGGCACCGCGTTCGCGCTCACGCCGCGGCTGCGCGAGCACTACACGAGCGGCGACGACGAGGAGCTGGAGGACGCCGCGATGAGCGAGGCGGCGCGGGCGTCGCTGCGTCTGCTGTCGGTGGAGCTCTGCCTCGACGAGGAGCGGACGCCTGCGCGGCGGGTGGTCGTCGCGGCCGACCTCGACGACGTCACCCTCCGCCCCGACCTCGACGACGGTGCCGTCCGGATCTCCGGTTCCGTGCCGCTGGAGAAGGTCGCGGCGGTGCACGTCGACGACGAGGACGCCGAGTACGCCGTCCGCCAGGCCTCCGAGGCGGTGGACGCCGCCGACATGGGCGACCTGGACGCCGAGTTCCTCGTCGGTGAGGCGGAGGACCACGACCTGGCCTGGTACGACCCCTCGGAGATCGCCCACCTCATCAACGTCCGTTAGGCCACGTCCCGCGGGCCTAACGCATGATCTCCACGAGCAGCACCCACGCATTGAACAGGCCGCCGAGCCAGGACAGCGCCGTGGCCAGCGCAATCCAGTAGAGCCCGCCGAGCCCCGGCAGGTCGGCGACCAAGCTGATCCCGGTCAGGAGCGTGCCCAGCGACAGTACGACCGCCGGAAGCAGGCCGTTCAAAAGCCACGACCAGAGCGGCTGCTCGGCGGGCCGATGGACGCGGCTGCTGAGGAGCAGCGCCGGGCCGACGGCCGCCGCGATGACGATCATCTCGACGCCCACACCCCAGGTCGGCTGCCCGGGCGTCAGGATGGCGATGGCCGCGAACATCGGCGTGGCCAGCAGCACCAGCGCCTGCGCGGCCCGGCGCGGTACGTGCGGCAGCGACAGGATCCGCTCCAGGTTGATCGAGACGGCCACGAACAACAGCCCGGTGAGCGCCGCGCCCGCGCCCGCGATGCCGACCGCGAAATCGGTCCACGCCTCGGTCTCCAGTGGATACACGCGGGTATTGTGCCCGGGTCTTGACAGGCAACCATTTAGTTGCCTACGTTCGGGCAACCTGAGGGTTGCCTGTTGCGGAGGAGGGGTCGTGGACGAGGTGTTCCGGGCCTTGGCCGATCCGCAGCGGCGGCTGCTGCTCGACCGGCTGAACGCGCGCAACGGCCAGACCCTCCGCGAGCTCTGCGCGGGCCTTTCCACCACCCGGCAGGCGGTGAGCAAGCACCTGGCCGTGCTGGAGGCGGCGAACCTCGTCACCACCGTGCGCCGCGGCCGGGAGAAGTGGCACTACCTCAACCCCGCGCCGATCACGGAGCTGGCCGACCGCTGGATCCGGCGCTACGAGCGGGCCAGGGCGCACGCGCTGGCCGACCTCAAACACGCACTGGAGAGCCCCATGACACGCCCGACGTTCGTGCACACCAGCTTCATCCGCACCACCCCCGAGCGGCTGTGGGCGGCGCTCACCGAGCCCGCGTTCACCCGCCGCTACTGGCAAACCCAGCTCGAGACGGACTGGGCGCCCGGCTCCACGATGATCTGGCACGAGCGCGGCGCCACGATCGCGCACCCCGACCAGGTCGTGCTGGAGAGCGATCCACCGCGGCGGCTGTCCTACACCTGGCACACCTTCACGCCCGAGTGGGCGGCGTCCGTCGGCGTGGACGAGGAGCTGCGGGCCACGATCGCGGCCGAACGCCGGTCCCGCGTGAGCTTCGAGCTGGAGCCGGACGGGCCGCTGGTCAAGCTCACCGTGGTGCACGACGACTTCGACGAGGGCAGCACGGTGGCGCAGATGGTCAGCGGTGGCTGGCCGCGCGTCGTCGGCGAGATCAAGACCCTGCTGGAGGCGGGCGGCTCGGACGCGGAGGGTTTCGGCGCGCAGGTCGGCGTGGCCGCGCCGGTCGCGGACGTCCTCGCGGCCCTCACGACGCTCGACGGGCTCGTGAGCTGGTGGACGCCCGACGTCACCGGCTCGCCCGCGCCCGGCGGCGAGCTGACGTTCCGGTTCGACGGCCGCGCGACCGTGATGCGCGTCGAGCACGTCGACCCGTCCGGGCTCGTGGTCTGGACCTGCACCGCGAGCGAGATCTTCGCCGAATGGGTGGGCAGCGGCGTCTGGTTCGACGTGCGCCCGCGCCCCGGCGGCGGCTCGGTGATCGCGTTCCGCCACGTCGGGCTCACCCCCGACCTGGAGTGCTTCGCCGTGTGCAGGCCGGGGTGGGAGCACCACCTGGCGAACCTGGCGCGGAATCGGGATCGCGCAAGCGTCGGTTGACCTACGCTGCGGGCACCAGCGAGAGGAGTCCGGCCGTGCGCACCCAGGTGGGGATCATCGGGGCGGGCCCGGCCGGTCTCCTGCTCGCCCATCTGCTGCACCTGCGCGGGATCGCGTCGGTGGTGCTGGACGTGCAGTCCCGCGCCGCGATCGAGAAGACGATCCGCGCGGGCATCCTGGAGCAGGGCACGGCCGACCTGTTGCGCGACACCGGCGTTGGCGGGCGGATGCTCCGTGAGGGCCGCGTCCACCACGGGATCAACCTGGCCTTCGAAGGCGGCCTGCACCGGATCGACCTCACCGGGCTGTCCGGCGGCCGGTCGGTGCTGGTCTACCCCCAGCACGAGGTGCTCGTCGACCTCATCGCGAAGCGGCTCGCCGACGGCGGGGACCTGCGGTTCGGGGTCGCCGACGTCGCCGTCGCTGATGTCGACACCGACCGGCCGACGGTCACGTTCACCCACGACGGCACAGCGCAGCGGCTGGAGTGCGACTTCGTGGTGGGCGCCGACGGCTCGCACTCGCCCTGCCGCAGGCTGGTCACGGGGCGGCGGGACTTCTTCCGCCAGTACCCCTTCGCCTGGTTCGGCATCCTCGCCGAGGCGCCCCCGTCCTACGAAGAGCTGATCTACGCGCATTCGGAGCGCGGGTTCGTGCTGGTCTCCACGCGCAGCCCGACCGTGCAGCGGCTCTACTTCCAGTGCGATCCCGCGACCGACATCGACGACTGGTCCGACGACCGGATCTGGGCCGAGTTCGCCGCGCGGCTGGCCCCGGCCGGGGTGACGGTGCAGGAGGGGCCGATCTTCAAGAAGGACGTGCTGCAGTTCCGCTCGTTCGTGGCCGAGCCGATGCAGCGGGGCAGGCTGTTCCTCGCGGGCGACGCGGCGCACACCGTGCCGCCGACCGGGGCCAAGGGCCTCAACCTGGCCGCGGCCGACGTGCAGGTGCTCGACCGGGCGTTCGGCGCCTGGTACGCCGACGGCGACGGGGACCCGCTCGCCGCCTACACCGCGACGGCGCTGCGCCGCGTGTGGCGGGTGCAGTGGTTCTCGTGGTGGATGACGTCGATGCTGCACCGGTTCCCGGACGCGGCGGAGGCGGCGGGCGGGTTCGACCTGCGCCGCCAGCTCGCTGAGCTGCAGCTCGTCACCAGCTCGGAGTCGGTGGCCACGACGTTGGCCGAGCACTACGTCGGCGCCCCGCCCGGAATGTGAGGGTCGGCCTGCCGCATCCCCCGCCCGTGTGACACTGAATCATGGCCGTCGACGTTGGCACCGATGCCGCCACCGCCGCGCCCGCCCCGGTCGCCGCGCCCGCCCCGGCGAAACCGGCGAGCGGCGGGGGCTGGGGCGTCCCCCTCGCCGTGCTCATCACCGGCATGTTCATGTCGGTGCTCGACATCAGCATCGTCAATGTGGCGATCCCCACGATGCAGCGCGACTTCTCCGCCACCACCGAGGAGATCCAGTGGGTGGAGAACGCCTACTCGCTGGCGCTGGGCGTGGTGGTGCCGGTGAGCGCCTGGTTCTCCGGCCGCTTCGGCCCCGGCCGGGTGTACGTCTGGTGTCTGATGGGCTTCGCGGTCGGGTCGGCGCTGTGCGGGCTGGCCTGGGACCTGGAGAGCATCGTCGCGTTCCGCGTGCTGCAGGCCATCCCCGGCGGGATCCTCCCCGTGGTCACGCTGACGATCCTCTACCGGATCGTGCCCCAGGACCGGCTCGGGGCGGCGATGGGCATGTACGGGCTGGGCATCGTCGTCGCGCCCGCCATCGGGCCCACTTTGGGCGGCTACCTCGTCGAGTACGTCGACTGGCGCCTGATCTTCCTCATCAACGTGCCGGTCGGCATCATCGGCACGATCGCCGCGGTGCTCTTCCTGCCGCACTTCGGTTCGGGCCCGGTGCGGCGGTTCGACGTGCTCGGCTTCGTCACGGTCGCGATCGGCCTGGTCAGCCTGCTGTTGGCGCTGACGGAGGGCCAGACCTGGGGCTGGACGTCGTACCGGATCATCATCCTCTTCGCCGTCAGCCTGGTGTTCCTGGCGCTCTTCGTGATCATCGAACTGGAGGTGGACAACCCGCTGCTGGACGTCCGCGTCTTCCGGCACCTGGCGTACACGAACTCGCTGCTGCTGATCTCGGTGCTGTCGGTGGGCCTGTTCGCCGTGCTGTTCTACATCCCGCTGCTGCTCCAGCAGGCCCGCGGGCTCGGCGCGTTCGACACGGGCCTCCTCCTGCTGCCCCAGGCGCTGGTCATGGGGGTGCTCATGCCCACGGCCGGGATGATCT
The DNA here is from genome assembly GCA_963739465.1 of uncultured Actinomycetota bacterium. Classification (GTDB taxonomy): domain Bacteria; phylum Actinomycetota; class Actinomycetes; order Mycobacteriales; family Pseudonocardiaceae; genus Pseudonocardia. The sequence continues at coordinate 385,429 of CAVUAS010000009.1, read as the reverse complement.
ACGACAAGTTCGGCCCGCGCTGGCCCGCCACGATCGGGCTGGCCCTGACCGCGGTCGGCACCTACCTGCTGGTCGACGTCACGCTGGAGACCAGCAACGCGAACGTCGTCTGGCTGCTCGTGCTGCGCTCGGTCGGGATGGGCCTGGCCATGATGCCGATCATGACCGGCGGCATCGCGGCCGTCCCGCCCGACATGGTGGACGGGGCGGGCGCGTTCAACACCGTCGTGCAACGGGCCTCGGCGGCGCTGGGGCTGGCCGCGCTCACGTCGCTGGTCACCAACTCCCGCGCCCAGCTCGCTCAGGACCGGGGTGCGCTCGTCGCGCCGGACACCGCCATGCCCGCCCTCGGCACGGGGCCGTCCGGGGACATGGCGGGCATGTACGCGGTGAGCCAGCAGACCCAGACGCTGGCGTTCGTCGAGTCGATGCACGGCCTGTTCATCGTCACGGCGATCATCACCGCGCTGGGGATCCCACTCGCCCTCATGATGCGCGGGGGCCCGAGCACGTCCGAGGGCCCGGCGGTGCACCACGTCGGCTGAGGGTCCTCCCCACGCTGGGCCGGGCCGCGGCGGCGGGGATACTGAGGGCCCCTGGTCAACCGCAAGGACGAGGTCCGTGCCGCATCCGCGCTTCCGCGCCGCGCTGGTCGTCGTGCTGGCCGGTGTTCTCGCGGCGGCCTGCGCGGCTCCCCGGCACCCGGTGCCCGCGCCCGATCCGGTCTCGACGGATCGCTACCGCGCCGCGGTCGTCGCGGAGGCGGCGGCGCTGCAGAGCGCGACACGCACGCTGACCGACCGGGTCCGGGCGGGTGACCTCGCGGCGGCCAAGGCGGCGTATGTGCCCGCGCACCGGCATTACGTCGCCCTCGAACCGCTCGCGGAGGATCTCGACACCGCCATCGACGGCCGCACCGACACCGGCCGCGCCACCTGGACGGGCTTCCACCGCATCGAGAAGGCGCTGTGGGCGGAGGGCTCCCTGGTGGGCATGACCGGGTACGCGAACGCGCTGGACCTCGACGTCCTGGCGCTGCGGCAGGTGGTCGGCCGCGCGAGCTACCGGCCCGTCGACGTCGCGAGGACGGCGAACGACCTGCTCACCGCGTGCGTCGTCACGATGGTCACGGGGGCCGAGGAGCGCTGGGCGCACACCGACCTCGACGACCTCGCCGCCGCGGTCGGCGCCGCCGATGCCGCCTACACCGCGCTGCGACCCGCGCTCACGGACCCCGGGTTGGCGGCGACGATCGACGCCCGGTTCAGCGCGGTCACAGCCCTGCTCGCGCCGTATCGCCGGGGTGACGGCTACGTCGACTACACCACGGTCAACCCCGCCGAACGGCGCCGGCTCGCGACGGCCCTCGACGCGCTCGCGGAGCCGCTGTCCCAGATGTCCGCGGCGGTCCCGGCCTAGCCCGAGTTTCCCGGCTAGCATGATCGCTGCCGGTGTTTTCCCTGGCCAGGAGCTAAGTTGATGTTGTTGTGTGCTATGACCTAAGTTCGGGGTGCCCAGCGGTGTAGATCGAAGATCTCGGCGAGGTGGTCCTGGGTGGGGTTGGTCTCGGTGAGCATGCGGCGGGCCTTGGGTCGCCCGCCGGTGGAGGGGTAGATCAGCACCGTCTCCTGGATACCGGCGAGGGTGTCGAGCAGTTCACGCACGGATAGGTGCAGGCCGTGTTGGTGGGCGTGGCGGCGCATGAGGTGGGCGATCTGCAGGGCGAGCACGCAGGTGAACACGTGCACCCGGATGTTGTGCTCGGTCCAGTGGTGCATCGGGGAGAACGACACCACGTGCGGGTCTTTGAGTTGGCGGAAGCCGAACTCGGCCTCGGACTGGGAGCGGTAGCCGGCGACCACGTCCGCGGTTGGCCACTGGTCGCGGTCGGTCATCAGGACGCGTTTGCCGAAGACCTCGGCTTCCAGGTCGGTGCGGGCTTGATCGTCGAGGTCGAAGGCGAGCCGGTGCTCGGCGGGGGTGGCGCCGGTCAGCTGCCAGGTGATGACCCGACGCACCCAGGGGTCGTTGACGATCTGGGTGATCTCGGCGGTGACCTTGTCGTGGGGTCGGCGGGTGTGGCCCCGTGCCAGGGTGTCGGCCAGCGCGGAGAGCTTCGCGGTGGCCTTGGCCAGGGTCTGGTCGAAGCCGCGGGACTGGGCGGTGTGCAGGGTCGGGGAGTGGGTGAGCACGACGCGGCGGTCGGCGCCGTAGACCGGGCGGCGTTGTTCCAGTGCGGTCACGCCGGGGAACCGGTCGGGGTCCACGGGGTGCCGGTCGGCGGCGGGGCGGGCCAGCAGGTCCGGGCAGTCAGACGGCGGGATCGACCCGACGAACCCGAGACCGGTCGCGCTCAGGTGCGCGAGGTTGGCCAGCGAGTTCTGCCCGGCATCGAACACCACCGTCATCTGCGGGGTTGTCGCGCTCACGCTGGGCGTGGGGTTATCGGGGTTATCGGGGTTGTCGGGGTTGTCGGGGTTGTCGGTGAGCGCCGCGGCCAACGCGGTATGCCGCGCCACCAGCAGGTCGATCATGGTGGCGAACTGGGTGACGTCGGGCCGGTTGCCGGGGTAGGCGTGGGAGACCAGCGGGATCCCACCGTCGCGGGTGATCACCAGGCCGAGCCCGACCAGGCGTAGGTCGGCTCGTTTCTGCTTGGCCTTGCCGCGCTGCGCGATGGGTGCCTTGTCGTTGGTGGTATCGATGTAGGTGGCGAAGTTGGTCATGTCCAGGGCCAGCGCGGAGATGTCCAGCTCGAAGGTCTCGATCATGGCCAGGGCGAGACGGTGCTCGATGCGGGCCAGTTGCTCGGGGCTGACCCCGTGCATCGCGTCCCAGAACTTGCGGTGGTCCAGCACCCCGGCACCGATCTTGGTGAACCGGTCGGCGGCGGTGCCGCGCCACCACTTCTCGAACCCGCGCTTGGAGCACGGGTCCACCAGGCGGCCCAGCGCGGCCAGCGCCAGGTAGGTGCCCGCCGAGGCGCCCGCGTCGGCCCGGCGTGCCCCGACCACCTCATCGATCACCGCGACCACGCCGAGACGCTCCAGCATCCCCCACGCGGCGGCGACGTCCCCGAACGCCAGGTGCCGGGTCCGCTCGGGCCGCAGCGCGGCCTCGCGTTCGTCGAACGCGGCGGCGATGTCGGCGGCCGACCCGAGGTAGCGCTCGGAGACCATCCTGGGTTTACCCTGCACCCAGGCCATCTCCCGCACGTACCAGTACGGCCTGCCGCTGATCACCTTCTTGTAGAGACTCGCCACTCTTTAGGTCATAGGCCAAAGCAAGATCAAACACCAGCTGCCGCGCCGAGAACGCCCAGCTCAACTCACCTGGAGCCAGTTCCCAACACACTCAAGATCGAACTAACCGGGAAACTGGGGCTAGCGATCCCGCTCCCGGCGTTCGCCGTGGACGCCCCAGTGGTCGCCGCGGCCGTGCCTGCCGCCGTAGAGCAGCGCCCCGGCCGCCGGGATGAGCAGGAACCACCACCAGCCGCCGACGGTGAAGAACAGCGCCAGTGCCACGAACGGCATCACGGCCATGATCCGCGGGGCGGCGACGTCGAGAAACCCACCGGCGCGTTGGGCCACGGCGCCCTCGTCCCGGACCGCGGGCGCCGCCGCGGCCGCCACCGGCGCGGGCGCCGTGCCGGGCAGCGGCGGATGCGGCTCCGGCAGGTCGGTGAACAGCGCCTCCAGCTCGCTCGCCACAGTGGCGCCAGCCGCGACGGCCGACCGCTCGCCGTACTCCTCCACGCCGAGCCGCCCGGCCTCCAGATGGGCGTCGAGCGCCTTCATCGCCGCGTTGCGTTCGACGTTGCCGATGCGCAGGCGGCCGTTGCTCCCCTCGGACGAGGTCGTTCCCTGGGTCATCGCGCCATCATCCCCCCGGACGTCCTGCCGGCAGGATGCCACGGGGATCAGGCGAGCGCGACCAACACGCGACGCAGCGCGGCGAGCCGGGCCGGGCGCAGCTTGCCCTCGGCGACGAGCGCGTCGAGGGCGCATTCCGGGTCGGCGGGCGGGCCGTGGTGCCCGCAGCCGCGGGGGCAGTCCTCGATCGCGGCGGCGAGGTCGTCGAACGCGGCCAGCACGTCGTCGGGGGTGACGTGGGCGAGCCCGAAGGACCGCACGCCGGGGGTGTCGACCACCCAGCCGTGGCCGTCCGGGAGCGGCAGGGCGATCGCCGCGACCGTCGTGTGGCGGCCCTTTCCGACGGCCGACACCACCCCCGTGGCCCGCGCCGCGTCCGGGACGAGCCGGTTGACCAGCGTGGACTTGCCCACCCCGGAATGCCCGACCAGCGCCGAGACGTGCCCGTCGAGCAGGTCCGCGAGCGCGTCGGGCGGGCGGTCGCGGCGCGTGACGACCACGGGCATCTCCAGCTCGCGGTACGTCGCGGCGAACGGCTCGGGGTCGCCGAGATCGGCCTTGGTGAGGCACAGCACGGGCATGAGGCCGCCCGCGTACGCCGCGACCAGGCAGCGGTCCACGAAGCCCGCCCGCGGCACCGGATCGGCCACGGAGGTGACGATGACGAGCTGCTCGGCGTTGGCCACCACCACCCGTTCGACGGGGTCGGTGTCGTCGGCGGTGCGGCGCAGGACGGTCGTGCGCTCCTCGACGCGGACGATGCGGGCGAGCGTGTCGGCGGCGCCGGACAGGTCGCCCACGAGCCCGACCCGGTCGCCGACGACGATGGGAGTGCGGCCGAGCTCGCGGGCCCGCATCGCCGTGACCGGCGGCCGGGCCGGATCGCCGTCGGGCGCGCACGTCCATCGGCCGCGGTCCACCACGGTCACCATCGCCTCTTCGGCGTCGGTGTGGCCGGGGCGGCGCTTCGTGCGGGGACGCGATCCGCGCCCGGGCCGCACCCGGACGTCGGACTCGTCGTACTGCCGCGGCCGACTCACCGTCCCAGGAGATCCGCCCAGCGCGCCGGGAAGTCGGGGATGGTCTTCGCGGTGCAGTCGACGTCGTCGATCTCGACGCCGGACACCACGAGCCCGATCAACGCGCCCGCCGTCGCCATGCGGTGGTCGGCGTAAGCCCTCCAGGAGCCGCCGTGCAGGGCGGCCGGGCGGATCTCCAGACCGTCGGGGGTCTCGACGACGTCACCGCCGAGCGCGCCGATCTCCGCGGCGAGCGCGGCGATCCGGTCGGTCTCGTGGCCGCGGATGTGCGCCACTCCGCGGATCCGCGAAGGACCCGTGGCCAGCGCGGCGACCGCGGCGACGGTGGGGGTGAGTTCGCTGGCGTCGTGCAGGTCGACGTCCACGCCGTCCAGGGTGTCGGGGCCGGTGACGGTCATCCCGTCCGCGCCCGGCTCGACCGTGGCGCCCGCCGCGGCCAGCACGGCCAGGATCTCGGTGCCGGGCTGGGTCGACGCCGCGGGCCAGCCCACTACGGTGACCCGCCCGCCGGTGACGGCCGCGGCGGCGAGGAAGACGGCGGCGTTGGAGAGATCGGGCTCGACGGCCCAATCGCGCGCCCGTATGGCGCCCGGTGCGACCCGCCAGGTGTCGGGCTCGGCGTCGTCGACGTCGACCCCGGCCTCGCGGAGCATGGCGACGGTCATGTCGATGTGCGGCAGCGACGGCACCGGCTTGCCGTCGTGGTGCACGGTGAGGCCCTTGTCGTAGCGCGCGCCGGAGAGCAGCAGGCCGGACACGAACTGGGACGACGCCGACGCGTCGATCACCACGTCGCCGCCGGGCAGCCCGCCGGAGCCGTGCAGGGTGAACGGCAGCGCGTCCCCGTCGATGCGGGCGCCGAGCGCGCGCAAGGCGTCCAGCACGGTGGCCAGGGGGCGCTCGCGGGCGCGCGGGTCGCCGTCGAAGGCGACGGGGCCGTCGGCGAGGGCCGCGGCGGGGGGGACGAACCGCATGACGGTGCCCGCGAGCCCGCAGTCGACGGTGCCGCCGCCGCGCAGACCGTCATACGCGCTGATCGTGACGCGCTCGCCGTCCCGCTCGATCGGGACCCCGAGGGCGCGGAGGGCGCCGACCATGAGGGCGGTGTCGCGCGAGGCGGGCGCTCCGCTGACGGTCGCCGGGCCGCCGGAAAGGGCGGCGAGCAGCAGCGCGCGGTTGGTGACGGACTTGGAGCCCGGCACGGACACGACGCCGTGTACGGGCCCTCGGGCAAGCGGCGCGGACCAGGTCACCCGGCCATGATCCCGCATGGTCCTAATCGTCAGGGTCGCGCTCCAGCAACGTGACGATGTGCGCCATCCCGGCGCGCATCTCCGCGAAGCCGCGGCGCATCTCTCCTTCGAGTGCGTCCATGCGGGTATCAAGTCGGTCGATGCGGCCGGTGAGCCGTGCGTCGAGCCCGGTGATCCGGTCCTCGAGCGCGGTCATCCGGGCCTCCAACTGGTCCATCCGGCGCTCGAGGCGGTCGAGTCGCGCCCCGTGCTCGACCTGGGTGTCGCGCAGCGCTTGCAGGAGCTGTCGCTGGGCCCGCAGCTGGCTGCGGACGTCGCTGACGTCGCGATCGGCGCCGCCTGCAAGCACCCGGGCGGCCTCGGTGTCCTCGCGGGCGCGGTCCAGCTCGCCCTGCAGCCGCGCGACCTCCCGCTCCAGCGCGGTGACACGCCGTTCGAGATCGCCGGGATCGGTCATGGTCGGACGGTACAACGGCCGCCGGTGGGCGCGTGGGCGTTTCGCCGAACTGGCACCCTGGACCGTATGTGCGGCCGCTACGCCTCGATCAAGGCCCCCACCGACCTCGCCGACGAGTTCCACGCCGTCGACGCCACGGAGGGGGTGGAGCCGGACTACAACGTCGCGCCGACGAAGAACATCGTCGCGGTGGTCGAGCGGCATCCCCGCGACGCCGAGGGCACCCCCGATCCCGACACCGTGGAGCGCAGCCTGCGCGTGGTGCGGTGGGGGCTCGTCCCCTACTGGGCGAAGGACCCCAAGGGTGGGGCCCGGATGATCAACGCCCGGTCCGAGTCCGCCGCGGAGAAGCCCGCATTCCGGCGGGCGTTGGCCGCGCGGCGCTGCCTCATCCCGGCCGATGGCTGGTACGAGTGGCAGCGCGGCGAGGACCACAAGCAGCCCTACTACACCCACTACACCGACGGCCGTTCGATCGCTTTGGCCGGCCTGTGGGAGTACTGGAAGCCCAAGGACGACGCCGGTGGCGAGTACCCCGACGGCCTGGTCACGGCCGCGGTGCTGACCACGGCGGCGGTCGGCCCGCTCCGGCAGGTCCACGACCGGATGCCGCTCGTGCTGCCCCCCTCGGCCTGGAACACGTGGCTCAACCCGGACGCCGACGCCAAGGACGACGCCGTCGCCGCGCTGCTCGCGCCGCCGTCGGACGAGCTCGTGGCCAGCCTGGCGCTGCGGCCGGTGTCGCCGCTGGTCAACAGCGTGCGCAACAACGGTCCTGACCTGCTCCGGCGCGACGACGACGCCGCGCCGCTGCAGCTGGACCTCTTGGGGTGAGCCCGACCCCCCGTTGCAGCAGGGTGACACTGCTGCGACTCAACGGCAGGAGTGTCACCCTGCTGCAATCCGGGGGCGCGCCGTGAGCGTCGAGGTCCCCACCCCGCACGGGGCCGCCCGCATCGCCGTGCAGGCGGCCGCCGAGCCCCGTGCCATCCTCCTGCTCGGCCACGGCGCAGGCGGGGGCGTCGGCGCGCCCGACCTCGTCGGCGCCACGCGGGCCGCGCTCGCCCTCGACGTGTCGGTGGTGCTCGTCGAGCAGCCCTACCGCGTCGCCGGTCGGCGCGCGCCCGCGCCCGCGGCCCAGCTCGACACCGCCTGGCTGACGGTCGTCGAGCACGTGCGGGCAGGCACCGACCGGCCGCTGGTCTTCGGCGGTCGCAGCTCGGGGGCGCGTGTGGCCTGCCGCACCGCGACGGCGGGCGGGGCGGTGGGCGTGCTCTGCCTCGCGTTCCCCGTGCACCCGCCGGGAAGGCCAGAGAAGGACCGGCTCGCCGAGCTCGCGGCGCCGCACGTGCCGGTGCTGGTCGTGCAGGGTGAGCGCGACCCGTTCGGCCGTCCCGGGCCCGCAGCGGGACGGGAGGTGGTGCTGCTGCGCGGCGACCACAGCCTCAAGTCCGACCTGCCCGGCCTGCGCGCCGCGGTGACGTCGTGGCTCGCCGAGGTCGTGAGCGGAAATAGTGGCCGGAACAACGTTATCCACTCACGGGGGCCAGCTTCGCCCCCGTGAGGCGCACCAGGTCGGCCGGTGCGAGCTCGATCTCCAGGCCGCGCCGCCCCGCGCTGCAGAACACGGTCGCGAAGCCCTCGGCGCTCGTGTCCAGCACGGTCGGCAGCCGCTTGCGCTGGCCCAGCGGCGAGATGCCGCCCGCGACGTAGCCGGTGGCCCGCTCGGCCGCAGCGACCTCGGCCATCTTCGCGCGCTTACCGCCGACCGCTGCGGCCAGCGCCTTGAGGTCGAGCTTCGCGTCCACCGGAACGATCGCCACGGTCAGCGCGCCGTCGACGTCCGCGACGAGCGTCTTGAACACCCGCGCGGGCTCGATCCCCAACGCCTCGGCCGCCTCGGGACCGTACGCCGCGCCCGCGTCGTGCGTGTAGGCGTGCACCCGGTACGGCACGCCCGCCTTCTCGAGCCGGGTCGTCGCCGGGGTCGCGGTGCCTGCCACGGCCGCGAGGATAGGGAATCCGCGCGCCGCCCCACGCGTTGAATCGGCCGTGATGTCAGTAGCACTCCCCGAGCGAGCTGCCGGGACCTTTGTGGATTGGGTCTCGTCTTGGGATGCCGCGGCGGCAGTACCGGATGCTCCGGTGGGCCCGCACGCGGCGGGGCGCGTACCCTCGATCCGTCAGGAGGCCGCCTCTGCGGCCGTTCTTCCGGTCGCGTACCCCGCGATCCGGCTCGAGAGGAGCGCGGTGCCCGAACAGAGCTTGCAGAGCGAGCCACGGGACGACACCGTCGATCAGGAGCACGAGACCGCGCAGGAGCGCGCTGCCCGCTTCGAGCGCGACGCCATGCCGCTGCTCGACCAGCTCTATGGCGCTGCGCTGCGGATGACGCGCAACCCGGCCGACGCCGAAGACCTCGTGCAGGAGACGTTCCTCAAGGCGTTCGCCGCGTTCGACACGTTCCGCGCGGGCACCAACCTCAAGGCCTGGCTCTACCGGATCCTCACCAACACCTACATCAACGGCTATCGCCGCAGGCAGCGGCAACCGCAGCAGTCGCCCACGGAGGAGATCTCGGACTGGCAGATCGCCCAGGCCTCTGAGCACACCTCCCAGGGCCTGCCCTCCGCCGAGGCCGAGGCGCTCGATCGGCTCCCCGACGACGACGTCAAGGCCGCCCTGCAGCAACTGCCCGACGACTTCCGGATGGCGGTCTACCTCGCCGACGTCGAGGGCTTCGCCTACAAGGAGATCGCCGAGATCATGGGCACGCCCATCGGCACGGTGATGTCGCGGCTGCACCGTGGCCGCCGTCAGCTGCGCGACCTGCTCACCGACACCGCCCGCGAACGCGGCTTCATCCGTGGTGACGTCCAGGGCGATGTCCAGGGCGACGTCCGCGGTGAGCACTCGGAGGCCGCGTCATGAGCTGCGGCAACCCGCACGAGACCGACTGCGCCGAGGTGCTCGCCGAGGTGTGGATGTTCCTCGACAACGAGTGCGACCGCGAGCGGCGGGCGCTCCTGGCCCAACACCTCGACGAGTGCGGGCCGTGCCTGGCCGAGTACGGCCTGGAGGAGAAGCTGAAGCGGCTGCTGGCCACGAAGTGCGGCGGCGAACAGGCGCCCCCGTCGCTGCGCGAGCAGATCCGGGTCGCCGTGCTGCGCCAGGCCCAGGTGACGGTGGCGGAAAACGCCGACGGCAGCACCCACACCACGGTCGAGGTGCGCACCACCCGCGTCGAACGCCGGTCGTGAGCGGAAACGGGTGCTCCGGCACTCGTTTCCGCTCACGGGGCTCAGGTGTTGGGCTTCTTGCCGTGGTTGGCGCCCTTCTTGTTCCGATCGCGCCGCTTGCGGGCCCGCTTCGACATGGTCTTCCTCCTTCCGGCTCGGACTGAGGCCATGGTCGCACGTGGTTGGATGGTCACAACGCGCGCGGGGGAGGCCGTGAAGTGTCCACGCTGAGCGAGTTGCTCGCCGAGCACACGGAGCTACCCGGCGACACGGTCGAGCACCTGCAGCGGGTGGTGGCCGAGTGGCAGCTGCTGGCCGACATGTCGTTCGCCGATTTCCTGCTCTGGATCCCGCTGGACGACACCTTCCTCTGCGTGGCGCAGGCGCGCCCCACGACCGGCCCCACCGCGCACCCCGAGGACGCCGTCGGCATGCGCGTCGCCGCCCGGACGCGCCCCCAGCTGCGGCGGGCCGTCGTCGAGGGCCGAATCTGCCGCGACGAGGAGCCGCGTTGGCACCTTGAGGTGCCGGTCCGTTCGGAGACGATCCCGGTCCGCCACGACGGCGCGGTTGTCGCGGTGCTCTCCCGCGACGCCAACCTCGCCATGCCCCGTGTGCCCAGCCCGCTGGAGATCGCCTATCTGGGCAGCGCCTCGGACCTCTGCCAGATGGTGGCGGACGGCACGTTCCCGGCCCGCGCGGCGATCGTCGGCGCCGACACGAGCCCGCGCGCGGGCGACGGCGTGATAAGGCTCGACGCGCTGGGCCTGGTCGCCTACGCCAGCCCCAACGCGCTCTCGGCGTACCACCGGATGGGGCACGCCAGCGACCTGGTCGGCCTGTCGCTCGCCACCGAGACCCGTGAGCTCGTGGAAGACCCCTTCGACGCCGCCGAGATCGCCGCCCGCATCGACGGCGCCCTCGCGGGACGCCACTCGCTGCGCATGGAGGTGGCGGCGCGGGGCGCGTCGATGCTGGTGCGGGCGCTGCCCCTGCGCCCGCGGGGCGACTCCGCGGGTGCGCTGGTGCTCGTGCGCGACGTCACCGACCTGCGCCGCCGTGACCAGGCGCTGCTGTCCAAGGACGCCACGATCCGCGAGATCCACCACCGGGTGAAGAACAACCTCCAGACCGTGGCAGCGCTGCTGCGCCTCCAGGCCCGCCGCACGGCCATCCCGGAGGCCCGGCGGGCCCTTTCGGAGAGCGTCCGGAGGGTCAACTCGATCGCGCTCGTGCACGAGTCGCTCTCCGCGTCCGTGGCCGAGCGGATCGACCTCGACGAACTGGTCGACAAGGTCCTCCCCGCGATCGGCGACGGCGCCACCGCCGACGTCAGGGCCAAGGTGCGCCGTGAGGGCAGCTTCGGCACCCTGTCCGCCGCGCTGGCCACCCCGCTCGTCCTGGTGCTCACCGAGCTCGTGCACAACGCGCTGGCGCACGCCTTCGACCCGGGAACCACCGGCGAGGTGGTGGTGACCGCCCGCCGCTGCGGGGGCACGCTCGACGTCGTGGTGTCCGACGACGGCAACGGGCTGCCGCCCGGCTTCGATATCGACGCGTCGGCGGGATTGGGCCTTTCGATCGTCCGCACATTGCTGGAGTCGGAGCTGGACTCCACGCTGTGTGTCCGGCCTCGGCCGGGTGGGGGAACGGAGGCCCTCATCAGCCTCTCGTTACGAGGGCGTTAACCTCATCATGTGATCGCGGCCCGGTCGCCGATGGTGGGTCGTGGTCCCCGCCGGAGCTGCTCGCCCGGTGGAACGACCGCGGGCCCGTAACCGGGTGCTGTCCGGTTGCGGGCCCGCGGTGGGGGAGTCGCGTAGGTCGGTGGTTTTCAGGCCGTACGTGCGCGCGTGCGCGCGTTGCGACGCTTCAGTGCGCGCCGCTCGTCCTCGCTCATGCCGCCCCAGACGCCTGCGTCCTGGCCGCTTTCGAGCGCCCACGTGAGGCACTCGCTGACCACGGGGCAGCGCCTGCAGACGGTCTTGGCCTCGGCGATCTGCAGCAGCGCGGGCCCGCTGTTCCCCACGGGGAAGAACAGCTCGGGGTCCTCGTCGCGGCAGATAGCGCGGTGACGCCAGTCCATGGTGCTCTGCTCCTCGTACTTGCGCGATCGGGGTCGCGCCGATCGTCCGTCACGGTGTTTCCGCGCTTGTGAAGGGTTTCACGAGCGCGCTCGATCTTCAAGGGCCGAGACCCAACCTTGCTAGGTGAGTGGCCCCACCTACTCACCGCAACGAGTGACCTAGACTTCGGTTACCCGTCCCGGCGAGGATCGACCTCGGTCGCCCGTCGGATACTCGGTTGCCCACGTCTCCAACGGACCAGACGGGAATTCGTTCCCCGCCGCCGTTCCGTTTCGCCTGCCCTACCTTGGGGCACCGTTTGTCCACGTGCGAGCCCTTATCGGCTCGACGGTCCGCTTAGCGCGGTGAATGGCCCAGACCTGTCACCCATGAGTGTGATGGCACAGGGGTGCAGGGCCGTCGACCGTTCGTCTCACACGACGACCCGTAGTGCACCCGTTACCGCACGAAACCGCACATCCCGATGGTTGCCCAGGTGCTCGCCGTCCACCTGCAAGGCGACCGGCTCGGCGGCCCGCACCCGCACGTGGCCGACGGCGTCCTGACGCAGCACGTGACGGCCGTGTGGATCACCGCTGGCCCGAAGGATGTGCCGCAACGTCGTCGCGACCGTGCCCGCGCCCAGGTCGCGCAGGCCGAACACGCCCAGGCCCGCCCCGATCACCGACCCCGGGTTGGTCCGCACGGCCCGTGAACCGAGGTATGTCCAGGTGTCGGTGGTGCTGACGAACGTCAGCCGCACATCGGCGACGGCCGCGGCGCCCGCGATCTCGACGGTCATCGAGCGCGGCTTGCGCCGCTGGCCGAGGTACTCGCGCACGGCGGTGGCCGTGTAGCGCAGCGGCGTGGCCTCCCGGCCCGCGGCCCGGGCACGCTCGACGGCCGCCACGACCTCGGCGTCCCAGCCCAGCCCCGCGTTGAACGTGAACCAGCGCCCCGCCGCGTTCCCGTCGGGCTGCGCGTGGCCGAGGCCGACCAGCCTGCTCGCCCGCCGCGCGACCGCCTCCAGCAGCCGCGCCGTGGCCGCCATCGGGTCCAGCGGGACGCCGAGCGCGCGGGCGAACACGTTCGCCGACCCGCCCGGCACGATGCCGACGACCGGCCCGTCGAGGCTGTCGCCCGGACGGCCGTCGGTCGCCGCGAGCACGCCGTTGACCACCTCGTTCAAGGTGCCGTCGCCGCCGTGCGCCACGACGAGCTCGATCCCGTCCCGCGCGGCCTGCTCGGCGGCCTCCGCAGCATGCCCACGACGCTCTGTCTCCAGCACGTCCAGCTTGACCTCGCCCGCCATGGCGCGCGCGATGACGTCGCGACCCGCGGCCGTGGTCGTCGTCGCGTGCGGGTTGGCCACCAGCAGCGCACGCACGCCGGCAACCTACGCCTGCCCGCGCCCGGCCTATCGTGGAGGGCGTGACATCGGACACCCCGCCGCCGCAGACCCGCGTCGCAGGCGTGCTGGTCGGGCTGCAGGGCGTCGCCGCGCTCGTGTTCGCCGTCCTGATCGGGTTGCAGGCCGCCGCGCAGCCAGTCGGGTCCGTGCTCGGCGAGGTGGGCTACTTCGTGGTGATCGGGCTTGCGCTCGCGTTCATCGGCGCGGCCCTCGCGACCGGCCGCCGCGGGGCCCGCACCCCCGCAATTGTCACGCAATTGTTATTGCTTCCGGTGGTCTACTCGCTGATCGGACCGTCCCGACAACTCCTTCTCGGCGTCCTCGCGGGCATTTATGTCGCGCTGACGTTCCTGCTTCTCATCAGCGAACGATCCCGGGTGTGGGCGACGGCGCCGTACTCCCGAGAGCAGTAAGGGCCGCACCGTCGAGGCGGAACGTCGTCCACTCGTCCATCGGAACGGCGCCGAGCGTGCGATAGAAACCGATGGCAGGACCGTTCCAGTCCAACACCGACCACTCGAGCCGCCCGAGTCCCCGCTCGACGCACTCGGCGGCCAGCCGCGCGAGCAGCGCGCGGCCGAGCCCGTGGCCGCGGAAGCGCGGGCGCACGAAGAGGTCTTCCAGGTAGATCCCGTGCACCCCGCGCCAGGTCGAGAAGTTCAAGAACCACAGCGCGCACCCGGCCGCCTTGCCGTCGACGATGGCGACGTGGCCGAACAACGCCGGGGCCGGTCCGAAGAGCGCCGCCGTGAGCTGCTGTTCGGTGAGGTGGCACTCCTCGGGCGCGCGCTCGTACTCGGCGAGCTCGCGCACCATGGCGACGATCGCCGGGACGTCGGCCTCGGTCGCGGAACGGATCACGCCAGGGGACGGTAGTTGAGGCCGTCGATCCGGGGCTCGCCGCGCTCGTCCCCCAGCACGGCCCAGGCGGCGGCGTCCATCGCGAAGTGGACGCCGTCGGGGGCCGGTCGGGCGAGCCATCGGCTCACCAGCACGCGGCTGAAGTGCCCGTGGCCGACGAGGACGACGTCGGTATCGGCGGCCCGCGCGTCGGTGAGCACGGAATCGGCGCGGGCCGCCACCTCGTCGGCGGTCTCGCCGTTCGGGCACGGGTGGGTCCAGACCGTCCAGCCGGGCACGGTCTTGCGGATCTCCTCGGTGGTGACGCCCTCGTAGTCGCCGTAGTCCCACTCGACCAGCCGGTCGTCGACGCGGTCGACGGTGAGGCCCGCCAGCGCGGCCGTGTCACGCGCGCGGAGCCGGGGGCTGCACCACACGAGGACGGGCGCGTCGCCCAGCAGGTACCGCCCGACGTCGCCGGTGGCCTTCGCGAGCCGCCGTCCCCGATCGGTGAGGGGGATGTCGGTGCGCCCGGTGTGCCTGCCGGAGCGCGACCACTCCGTCTCGCCGTGGCGGAGCAGGAAAAGCCGAGGTGCGGACACGAGTGGACCTTAGTGCCGCACGCCCGATTCGGGCACCGTCAGGCGGGGTGGGCGTGCACGGTGGCGGCCGTCAGCCGGGGCACCGCGTGGGTCAGCTCGTGCTCCGCGGCATGCGCGATGCGGTGCGCGTGCTCGACCGTGACGCCCCGCGGCACCGCCAGATCGACCTCGGCGCGCAGGGTGTGCCCGATCCAGCGCAGCTGTACGCCGTCGACGCCGACCACGCCGTCGACGGCGCCCAGCGCGGTGGTGGCCTGGTCGACCAACGCCGGGTCGACCGCGTCCATCAGCCGCGCGAGCACCCGCCGAGCCGCGCCCCACGTCACGCTCGCGATCGCCGCCGTGATCGCCAGACCGACGACGGGGTCGGCCCACCGCCAGCCCAGCGCCGCACCACCGGCGGACAGCAGCACCGCCGCCGAGGTGACGGCGTCCACGCGGGCGTGCAGGCCGTCGGCCACGAGGGCCGCCGAGCCGATGCGCCGACCCGTGCGGATACGGACCTGCGCGGCGATCTCGTTCCCGACAGCGCCGACGAGCCCGGCCACTGCCACCGCCCCCAGCAGCCGGACGTCGGCGGGCTCGGCGAGGCGGCGCAGTGACTCGTAGCCCGCGAGCACCGCCGAGGCCAGCACGACGAGCACCACGGCGATGCCCGCGACGTCCTCCGCGCGGCCGAACCCGTAGGTGAACCGGCGGGTGGCCGGGCGGCGCCCGATCAGGAACGCGATGCCGACCGGCACGGCGGTGAGCGCGTCGGCCACGTTGTGCAAGGTGTCCGACAGCAGCGCGACCGACCCGGACGCCGCCGCGACCACCGCCTGGACGGCCGCCGTCGTGCCCAGCACCGCGAGCGAGACCCACAGCGCGTGCAGGCCCGCGCGAGACGCCTCCAGTGCCGCGTCGACCCGGTCGGCGGCGTCGTGGCTGTGCGGTACGACCAAGTGGCGCAGTCCGGACAAGGCGCGCCGGAGCGGAGTCGCCGTCGGATGGCCGTGCCCGTGCCCGTGTTGCACCGCCTCACCCATGTCTCCCAGAATACGTGCTCGTGTACGCACGTGACGAGGGTGAGGCGTCCCAACTCTGGCGGGAGGTGCCGCCCGGTGAGCACGTCGCGGCCGCGGTCGAGTCGTTCCGCATGCTGGCTGACGCCACGCGGCTGCGTCTGCTCTGGCTGCTGTGCGGCGGCGAGTACGACGTGGGGCAGCTGGCGGCGCGGGTCGGCGCCGCCCGCCCCGCGGTCTCCCAACACCTAGCGAAGCTGCGCCTCACCGGCCTCGTCACGACCCGCCGCGACGGCCGTCGGGTTCTCTACCGCGCCCGCGGCGGCCACGTGCGGCGGCTCTTGGCGGAGGCACTCGAAGCGGCCGGGCACGTCGTCGAGGGACTGCCCGACCACGAGTGAACTCCGGAGATGGGTGCGCAGCGACCCGCTACCGGGTGCTGTTGTGCCCGCGCGCGCCTCGGCGAACTCGACCGTGAAGCCGTCAGGATCGCGCAGCTGCATCTGCCGCTCGAAGCCGCGGTCGCGGGGCGGGATGTGCACAGGGATGTCGCGGGCGACGAAATCCGCATGGAGGCCGTCGAGGTCGTCGGTGCCCATCTCGATCTGGACGAACGAGCGGAGCCGCCCGGCCGGGGCGTCGCCGAGCTGGAGGAGGCCCAGTGTGCCCGTCCCGTGGCGGAGCAGCCCGAACCGGTCGGTCCGGATCTCGACGGAGAACCCGAGCGACTCGTAGAAGGCAACCGACCGATCGAGATCGGCGACCGGCAGGGAAAGGCCCTCGAACCACGTGCCCACGACTACTCCTCGGGCGCCAGGCAGGCCGCAGCCTGCGCGCCATCGAGGTGATCGGGAGGCACCCGGCGTTCCGACGCCGCACCGGATGCGCCGTGGACGCTACCCGACGGCGGTCGAGGCGGCGATACGTTGCGTCCGGACATGCCGTGACGCGGACGAGGAGGGTGTGCGATGAACGCCGATCTCGAGGCCCGCTACCGCGCCTACCTCGACGCACTCAACGAACGACGGCTCGACGACCTCGAACACTTCGTCCAGGACGAACTGACCTACAACGGCGAGCCGATGACGCGCCGCCAGTACCAGGACCTGATTGCCGCCGACGTCGCCGCGATCCCCGATCTCGTCTACGCCGCGCACCTCGTCGTCGCCTGCGGCGAGCAGGTCGCCTGCCGCCTCGTCTTCGACTGCACGCCCCGGCGCGAGTTCCTCGGCTTCACCCCCGACGGCCGTCGGCTCACGTTCGCGGAGCACGTCTTCTACCGCTTCCGCGAGGGCCGCATCGCCGCGGTGTGGTCGCTGATCGACCGGGCGGCGATCACCGCGCAGCTGCACGCCGACCCGAGATGAGGGAAAGGGCCCGATCGGCCTGAGGCGCACCGTGGGACGTCAGCCGTGCTCTGGCTCGTCCGCGTCGCTTCTCGCGCGCACCGGCGGCGGATGCCGGTCGGCCCATGCCTTCGCGCGCCGGATCAGCCGTTCAGCTGCCACCCCGCGGGCGAGTGGCCCCTCTTGCTCGCCCGCCCAACGCTGTCCGGCCAGCTCTGTACGGCGCTTGCCGCGTCGTCGGGCCAGGGCGTCGCGGTCGCGGGGGAGAAGCAGGCGAGGGGCGACGAGGGTGTCGGCATGCCGGTCACAGGCGAAGCCGAGCCAGACGGTGCGACCGTGCGGGGAGAACCAGAGCCCGGCCATAGTCGGTTCGGCTTGGCAATGCGTCGGGCCCTGAGCGCCGCGGAACACCATGCCCCCGCAGCCTGCGGCCATCACGTGAAACGGCATCGTGGTTCCCTCGCAGCCGGTGGACACACGAGCTACGGAGGAAGCGCAGCGAGCCCAGACGCTACCTCATCGGAGGGCGGCGCGAGCCGGTACCGCCCCCGGGAACGCGAAGCGACGCCGACCAACGGATGGTGTTTCCGCTGGTCGGCGCCGCTAGTGTCCCTCTGACTAGGAGGCGGCCTTGGTCTCCCAGAAGATCTTGTCGATCTGCGCGATCAGGTCGAGCAGCTCCTGACCGGTGGCCGGGTCGCTGGAGGACTTGGCGCCGCCGGGGCCGCCGCCCGCCTTCTTCGTGGCCTTGTTGAACAGCTCGTGCAGCTCCGGATACTTCTCGAAGTGCGGCGGCTTGAAGTAGTCGGTCCACAGCACCCACAGGTGGTGCTTGACGAGGTCGGCGCGCTGCTCCTTGATCTGGAGCGCCCGCTCACGGAACTCGGAGTCGTCGTTGCCCTGGTACTTCTCCTGGATGGCCTTGACCGACTCGGCCTCGATGCGCGCCTGGGCCGGGTCGTACACGCCGCAGGGGAGGTCGCAGTGTGCGGTGGCCTCCAGCCGCGGGCGGAGAATGCGGGACAGGGTCCGCATGGGTCCTCCCTGATGGTGATCGTTCTGGCTGGCCCGACACTACTCCGCGGACGGTTCTCGGGCAGGGTGTGCGGGTGCGTTGGCGACGGGTGGCGGTGCGGGGGCCGTCGATGTCGCCCGCGCTGCACGACGGCGACGTCGTACTCGCCCGCTTCGGCGCCCCGCCGCGCCCGGGTGACGTCGTGCTCGTCGGCTGGGCGGCCCGGCCGGGGCAGCTGTCGGTGAAGCGCGCCGTTCGCCGCGACGCCGACGGTTGGTGGGTGCTGGGCGACAACCCGTTCGGCTCGACCGACTCCCGCACCCTCGGCCCGGCGCAGGTCCAGGGCGTGGTCCGAGCCCGGCTTTGGCCCCACCCCCGCCGTCTTTGAGTCGGCGCTGCGCGCGACGTCACCCCCGTCCGGGCGGCTTTTCGCGGTACCGTCATCCTGTACCCGACCGCCCACCCCGGTCCGCCGCCCACCCGCGGCTCTCGACCGAGCGGTGGCCGTCCGGCACGTGCGGGCCCGTACCCATGGCCCCGGTGCGCGACGATCAGAGCCGACCGCACCCAGGAAAGAACCCCATGACCCTCCTCAACGACCTAAAGCCGTCCGTCGAAGAGATCTTCGCCGCGCACGAGGGTGGCAAGCTCGCCACCGGCCTGGCGGCGCCGCTGGCCGACGCGCGCGACCTCGCCATCGCCTACACGCCCGGGGTCGCGCAGGTCAGCCGGGCCATCGCCGCCGAGCCTGCGCTCGCCCGCCGCTACACCTGGGCCGACCGCCTGGTCGCCGTCGTCAGCGACGGCACCGCCGTGCTCGGCCTCGGCGACATCGGCCCCCGCGCCGCGCTCCCCGTGATGGAGGGCAAGTCGGCGCTGTTCAAGGCGTTCGGTGGCCTCGACTCGATCCCGATCGTGCTCGACACGACCGACGTCGACGAGATCGTCGAAACCCTCGTGCGGCTCCGGCCCAGCTTCGGCGCGGTCAACCTGGAGGACGTCGCCGCGCCGCGCTGCTTCGAGCTGGAGCGGCGGCTGATCGAGGCGCTGGACTGCCCGGTCATGCACGACGACCAGCACGGCACCGCGATCGTGCTGCTCGCTGCCCTCCGTGGGGCGTGCGCCACGCAGGGCCGCCCGGTCGAGCGGCCTGCGCGTCGTGGTCTCCGGCGCGGGCGCGGCGGGCGTCGCCTGCGCGCGGATCCTGCTCGGCGCGGGCGTGCGCGACGTCGTCGTCCTCGACTCCCGCGGGGTGCTCGACGCGCGCCGTGGCGGCGAGAAGGCGGCGCTGGCCGCCGTGAGCAACCCGCGCGGCGTCGCGGGCGGGATCGCCGACGCGCTGGCGGACGCCGACGTGTTCGTCGGCCTTTCCGGCGGAACCCTTCCCGAGGAGCTGCTCACGCTCATGGCGGCGGAGGCGATCGTGTTCGCGCTGTCCAACCCGGATCCCGAGGTGCACCCGGAGGTCGCGCGCCGGCACGCCGCGATCGTCGCCACCGGTCGCAGCGACTTCCCCAACCAGATCAACAACGTGCTCGCGTTCCCCGGCGTCTTCCGCGGCGCACTGGACGCGGGCACCCGGCGCATCACCGAGCGCATGAAGATCGCCGCGGCGGACGCGATCTTCGCGGTGGCGCAGGACGACCTGGGCCCGGAGCGGATCGTGCCGAGCCCGTTCGACCCGCGGGTCGCGCCCGCGGTCGCCGCCGCGGTGGCGGAGGCCGCCTCCCCGGGTGACGCGTAAAGAGTCCGCCGGATCGTGTCGCGGCGGGCGTCGTTGAGGTTGTGACGCCCGCCGCATCACGTCAGGAGAGCCGCCCGTGAGAGAGCCCGACGCGCTCGACGACGCCGTCGCCCGGGCCGACCTGTTCCGCTCTCGGCAGGCCGCGTTCGGCCCCGCGCGGCATCCGCAGGCGCTCCGGTTCGCCGCCAGCGTGGCCAGCGCCATGTCCGGACCCGCGCAGAGCGCCGCGGTCGGCAACCTGCCGCTGCCCGACGCCCCCGCGGTCGTGTGCGACCACGCCGACCGGATCGTCCGCTCCAACGCCGCCTTTCACCGCCTGGCGGGCGCCGCGGGGGACGCCGAACTGTTCGGAATGCGCCTCGCGCAGATTCTCAGCGGTCCCGACCGTGACGCTCGGCTCCTGCGAACCGACGGCAAAATAGTGGAAGTCGGCGTTGTCCGGTTCGGCCAGCTCAGTGACGAGCTGGCCGTCGTCGCGCTGGTCGAGCGCGACGGGCCCAAGAGCGCGGAGGGCCGGGTGGACCGCACCTGGGCCGCCGAGCTCGAGCGGCTGGCGCGGGTCGGGACGTGGAGCCTCGACCTGGCTACCGGCGTGCTCGCGCGGAGCGACACGCTCGAGGAGCTCTACCGCGACGTCGGGATCGATGCCGACGATCCGCAGCGGGGCGGCGTCGAGCGCAGGCAGGCCGCGGCGCTGCGGACAGCGTTGGCGGCGGGCGCCGCGCGCCCCGACGACCATGCCGAGCTGCACCTGCCCGGCGACGTGCGGCTGTCCTGTCGGGCCGAGATCGAGTGGGCGGCCGACGGCACCCCGCTGCGCGTGATCGGGGTCGTGCGCGACGTGAGCGAGGCGCAGCGGCACGCTCAGCGCTTCGCCGACCTCATGACCGTCATGCCCGGGGGTGTTGCGGTGCTCGACGCGGCAGGCCGGATCGTCTCGACCAACCCCGGGCTCTGCGCGCTGCTGGGCGCGCCCGCCGAGCGGCTCCGCGGGATGGCGGCAGTCGCGCTGGCCGCCGAAGCGTCGATCGGCGGCCGCCCGAGCTGGCTGCGACGCGTGCCGCCCGGCGCGCAGTACGGCTACCGCGTCGAGGCCGCGCCGCTGCTCCGCGCGGACGGCACCACCGTCTGGTGCGAGCTGGACGTGGCGGGCACCCCCGCGGCGGACGGCAGCACGCAGTGGCTGATGGTGGTCACCGACGTCTCCGAGCGGCGGCGGGCGGCCGAGCTGCTGCGCCGCGCCGGGACGGTCGACGAGCTCACCCGCCTGCCCAACCGCATCGCCTGCCTGGAGCTGCTCGACCAGATGTTGGCCGGGCCCGGCCGGGAGCGGGTCGCGGTCGTGTGCGGCGGCCTCGACGACTTCCAGCGCGTCAACTCCGCGCTCGGCCACGAGGCGGGCGACGACCTGCTCGTCACGCTGGCCGGACGGCTGCAGCGCGACCTGCCCGTCAACTGCACGGCGGCGCGGCTGTCGGGCGACGAATTCGTGGTGGTCTGTGCCGACCACGCCGAGGTGGGCGGCCCCGACCAGCTCGCGGGACTGGTCGCCGACCTCCTCCGCGCGGTGATCACCGTGCACGGCAGGCCGGTGGACATGACGGCGTCCGTGGGCCTGGCCACCCCGGTGCCCACCGGCGACGTGCGGGCCGCCGACCTGCTCCGCTTCGCCGAGGCGGCGATGCTCGACGTCAAGCGCAGGCAGCGCCGCGGCGGGATCGCGGTGGCCACCGACGGGGTGGTGAGCTCGGCCACCCGCGCGCTGGAGATGGAGGCGGAGCTGCAGGCAGCGATCGCCGCCGACGGGCTCATCCTGGAGTACCAGCCAGTGGTCGGGCCGGACGGGCGAGTGCTGTCGCTCGAAGCGCTGGTGCGCTGGCCGCATCCCGAGCGCGGCACGATCCCACCCGCCGAGTTCCTTCCGGTCGCACAGCGCAGCGGGCTGCTGCGCGAGCTGGACCGGTGGGTGTTGCGCACGGCCGCGGCCGAGGCCGCAGGCTGGCCCGCACCCGAGGGGCGCGCGCCCGCGGTGGCCGTCAACCTCGCCGGGCTGCTGCCGGGCGACGTCGACTTCGCGGCCGAGGTGCGCGAGGCCGTGCAGGGCGGTGGCCTCCCGAAGGATCGGCTGGTGCTCGAGCTGGTGGAGACCAGCCTGGTCGCACTGCCGCCGCACGCGTTGGCCGCCATGGCGAGCCTGGCCGAGCAGGGGGTCCGGTTCGCCGTCGACGACTTCGGCACCGGCTACTCCTCACTGGCCCGGCTCAAGGAGCTGCCCGCGCAGACGGTGAAGGTGGACCGCGCCTTCGTCACCGGGATCGCCGACGACCCGGTGGACTTCGCCGTGGCCAGGGCGGTCGTGGACATGGCGCACGCGACGGGGCGGGCCACGGTGGCCGAGGGTGTCGAGACCGCCGAGCAGTTCCACGTGTTGCGCGGCATCGGCGTCGACGCCTACCAGGGCTGGCTGTTCGCCCGCCCGCTGGCGCCGGACAAGGTGCGCGCGCTGCTCGTGACCGGACGCCTGGAGACCCCCGCGGCGCGCGCCTGAGTGCCGCGGCGGTCGCGGAAGGATCACAGCTTGTGCGAATTGTCGGTGCTCCGGGTTAGGTTGACCCGAAACGGCGGCCGGCGAATGGCCGTCGGTGATCTTCGGAGGCCCTCGGTGATCGAGTTCCGAGGTGTGACCAAGCGCTATCCCGACGGCACCGTCGCCGTTGACGAGTTGGATCTCACGGTCGACGCGGGCCGGATCACGGTGTTCGTCGGCCCCTCGGGCTGCGGCAAGACCACGTCGCTGCGGATGATCAACCGCATGATCGAGCCCACCGATGGCACGATCCTGGTCGACGGGAACGACATCATGGCGGGCGATGCCGCGCAGCTGCGGCGGGGCATCGGCTACGTGATCCAGCAGTCGGGCCTGTTCCCGCACCGCACGATCCTCGACAACATCGCCACGGTGCCGCTGCTGCTGGGCTGGAACAAGGCCGAGGCACGCAAGCGCGCGGCCGAGCTGATGGAGACGGTCGGGCTCGCGCCGGAGATGGCCAAGCGCTACCCCACCCAGCTGTCGGGCGGGCAGCAGCAGCGCGTCGGTGTCGCCCGCGCGCTGGCCGCCGATCCGCCGATCCTGCTCATGGACGAGCCGTTCAGCGCGGTCGACCCGGTGGTCCGCGAGAGCCTGCAGGAGGAGCTTCTGCGTCTGCAGGGTGAGCTCGGGAAGACGATCGTGTTCGTCACGCACGACATCGACGAGGCCGTCAAGCTGGGCGACAAGGTCGCGGTCATGCGGGTGGGCGGCAAGCTCGCGCAGTACGACCAGCCGGGCCACCTGCTCGCGCGGCCGGTCGACGACTTCGTCGACAACTTCGTGGGTCGCGACCGCGGCTACCGCGGGCTGGGCTTCCGGTCCTCGGCCGCGCTCACGGTCGGCGAGCTGCCCAAGGTCACGCTCGGCGAGAAGGCCGCCCCCGATGCGGGGTGGGTGCTCGTCGTCGACACCGAGGGCCGCCCACAGGGCTGGCTCAACACGGCCGAGTCCACGTCCGGCAACCCAGTGGGGCACGAGCACCTCGTGCCCGGCGGCTCGTTGTACGACGTGGGGTCCGGCTCGCTGCGCAGTGCGCTGGACGCGGCGCTGTCCTCCCCGGCGGGGGTGGGAGTGGCGGTCGACGAGCAGGGCGTGGTCGTCGGGTCCGTGAGCGCCGACGACGTGCTGCGGGTGCTCGATGACGCCCGGCGCGACGAGACCGCGGCCTGAGGTCGGCACATGACCTGGGTGCTCGGCAATCTCGACCTCATCGGGAAGCTGCTGCTGCAGCATCTCTACTTCGCGATACCGCCGATCATCATCGGGCTGGTGCTCGCGATCCCGCTGGGCTGGCTGGCCAACCGCACTCCCGTGCTGCGCAGCACCCTGCTCAACGTCTCGGGGCTGCTGTACACGGTCCCGTCGCTGGCGCTGTTCGTGTTGCTGCCGCCGATCCTCGGCACCGGCATTCTCGATCCGATCAACGTGATCGTGGCGCTCACGATCTACACGGTCGCGCTGCTCGTCCGCACGGTCGCCGACGGGCTGGACGCGGTGCCGCCCGTGGTGGTCAACTCGGCCACGGCGATGGGCTACACCCCGTTCCGCCGGTTCCGCGGCGTCGAGCTCCCGTTGGCCGTCCCGGTGATCCTCGCGGGACTGCGGGTAGCGGCGGTATCGTCGATCAGCCTGGTCACGGTCGGTGCTGTGATCGGCTTCGGCGGGCTGGGGAAGATGTTCACCGACGCGTTCCAGCGCGACATCCCCGCCGAGACGATCGCAGGCATCGTTCTGGTCCTGCTCCTCGCGCTCGCCCTCGACGGGCTGATCCTGCTGGTCGGCCGCGCGCTCACGCCGTGGACCCGGGCCGTCTCGACCGTCGGGAGGCCCGCATGAACTACTTCGGCTGGCTGTTCGACCCGGCCCACTGGACGGGGTCCGACGGCATTCCGGCACGCCTTGTCGAGCACCTCGGCTACGTCGCCCTCACGATGATCGTCGCGTTGGTGCTCGCGGTGCCGCTCGGTGCCTGGGTCGGGCACACCGGCCGCGGCGGATTCCTCGTGGTCGGCTCGGCCAATGCGCTGCGTGCGCTGCCCACGCTCGGTGTGCTGATCCTGCTGGTCACCCCGTTCGGACTGAGCATCATCGGCCCCCTTATCGCGCTGATCGTGCTCGCGATCCCGCCGGTGCTGGCGGGCACCTATGCGGGAGTGCGCAACGTCGATCCGGCCGTGGTCGACGCGGCCCACGGGATGGGTATGCGCGGCCGCGAGGTGCTGCTGCGGGTCGAGCTGCCCAACGCCCTTCCGTTGATCCTTGGCGGCGTCCGCAGCGCGGTGCTGCAGGTCGTCTCCACGGCCACGATCGCGGCCTACGTCGGCCTCGGCGGGCTGGGCCGGTTCATCTTCGACGGCCTCGCCCAGCGCGACTTCCCACAGATGATCGGCGGATCGCTCCTGGTCGCGGTGCTCGCGATCGTCACCGATCTCCTGTATCGCGGCGCTCCAAAAGATCATCGTCTCGCCCGGCCTGCAGGTCGTCCCCCGTGGCCCGCGCAGGCTGCGCGCGGTCCCCGTCCGTACCGCCGCCCGTGCGGCCTGATCCCGAGACCCCGAGCTGGAGGAACCGACCATGAAACGCTCCCTCACCACCCTGGCCCTCGCGGCCGCCGCCTGCCTTGCATTAGCCGCCTGCGGAGGCGGCGGCAACCCGCTGTCGAACGGCGGCTCGGGCTCCGGCTCGGGTGGCGGCGGCTCGTCGCCGACGATCGTCGTCGGCTCGGCCAACTTCACCGAGAACCAGATCCTGGCCGAGATCTACGCACAGGCCTTGCAGGCCAAGGGCGTCAACGTCACCAAGAAGCTGTCCATCGGCAGCCGCGAGGCCTACTACCCGGGCCTGCAGGACGGGTCGATCGATCTCATCCCCGAGTACACGGGGGTGCTGCTGCAGTACCTCAACAAGTCGGCCGCGGAAACCGAGCCCGACGCGGTCTACAGCGCGCTGCAGAAGGCGCTGCCCGGCACCCTCACGGTGTTGGAGAAGTCGAGCGCCGAGGACAAGGACGCGGTGGTCGTCACCAAGGAGACGGCCACGAAGTACAACGCCACGTCGGTCGCCGACCTGGCCCCCAACTGCGGGCAGCTCGTGTTCGGCGGACCGCCGGAGTTCAAGACCCGGCCCGACGGCATCCCGGGCCTCCAGAAGACCTACAACTGCACGTTCAAGGACTACAAGGCGCTCGACGCGGGCGGCCCGCTCACCGTCGCCGCGCTGAAGAACGGCGACGTGCAGGCGGCCGACCTCTTCACCACCGACGCGTCCATCGTGGCGAACAACTTCGTCGTCCTGCAGGACCCGAAGAGCAACTTCGCGGCACAGAACGTCGTCCCGCTGATCAACAAGTCGAAGGTGAACGACACGATCACGCAGACGCTGAACGCGATCTCGGCGAAGCTCACCACCGACGAGCTCACGAAGCTCAACGCCGAGGCGTCGTCGGACACGAAGCCGAGCCCGGAGACCGTGGCCAAGAACTGGCTGAGCAAGAACAACCTCACCTGACCGGCACCGCGGCCTTGCGGAGCCCCACTTCGCACCCCTAGCGTCACTTCGCACCCCGTCGATACCGTGCGAAGTGAGGCGAAAGGGTGCGGATGCAACCTTCCGGGCCGGTCGTTCCGTCCTGAGGGCATGCTGCGCTTCCTGCTGATCCTCGCTCTCGTCGCGGGGCTCGGCGCGCCCGCCCGTCCGGCCGCGGCGGGCGGGGATCCGCTCGCGCTCGTCGGCTGGTGGCGGGTCGCGGCGACGGGCGAGACCGTGGTGATCGACCCGTCGCGCCTCGAGGTGCGCACCGGGGCCCGCACGGCCGAGGGCTCGTGGGTGGGCGACAGCGCGGGCCGGTTCCTCGCGCGCAGCTACGGTGTGCCGCCGGGCGCGGTCGCGCCCGGTTGGCTCGGCGCGGCGGCCGGGTTCGCCGTGGACGGCCCGGAGCGCGTGCTGCTCGACCGGGCGGACGCCCCGGTGGCGCGGCTCGTGCCCGCGCCCGCGGGAACGGTCACCGGTGCCGCCGATCCCGCCCGCCCGCCGTCGGACCTGGAGCGCCGAGCGAGCAGGCCTGCCGCGCCGCTTCCGGCACGCCTCACGCCGGTCGGCGACCTGACCGGGCGCTGGGTCCCGACCGACGACGTCGGAAGCCACCCCGCGTACGTCGCGTTCGCCGCCGACGGCACCTGGACGGGCTCCGACGGCTGCACCGACACCGGCGGGTCGTGGCTCTTGGGCCCCGATGGGGCGTTCCTGGCCACCGCTCGGGTGCTCATGACGTTCGTCGCCTGCCCCGGCGTGGGCGTCGCGCCTCAGGTCGGGGCCGCGCGCCGGGTCGGCACCGACGGGCCGACCCTCGTCCTCCTCGACGCCGACGGCGCGCCCGTCGGCCACTTCCATAGGGACTAGCGCACCCGAGCGCTTGCCTGCCCCAATGGTTAGCGATAGCTTACCGTTCGTCATGGCTAACGTAAGCGCGATGCTCACCGCCCTCGGGGACCCCACCCGTCAGGCGATCTTCGAGCGGCTGTCACACGGCCCGATGGCCGTCGGGCAACTCGCCGGGGCGCTTCCGGTCAGCAGGCCCGCCGTGTCCCAGCATCTGCGGGTGCTCAAGGACGTCGGGCTCGTATTCGACCGCCAGGAGGGCACGCGCAGGCTCTACCAGGTCGATCCCGACGGGCTCGCGCGGCTGCGGGCCCACCTGGACGCGTTCTGGGCGCGCTCGTTGGCCGCGTTCGCCCACCGGACCCGGGAGTTGAACACCGTGGACAGCACAGCGGAAACCGTCGTCGAGGCCGTTCGGCGCGAGGTCGTCGTCGAGGTCGGACAGGCCGCCGCCTTCGAGATCTTCACCGCGGACATGACGTCGTGGTGGCCCGCCCACCACCACATCGGCTCGGCGCCCATCCAGGAGATCGTCATCGAGCCGCGGGTCGGCGGGCGCTGGTTCACCCGCCACGAGGACGGCACGGAGACCGACACCGGTGTGGTCACGGCGTGGGAGCCGCCGGGCTTGTTCGGCGTCACGTGGCAGATCGGCGCCGACTGGAAGTTCCATCCCGATTTCGTCACGACGATCACAGTGCGCTTCGTGTCCGAGGGCGCGGACCGCACGCGCGTCATCCTGGAGCACGGCGGCCTCGAGGCCTACGCCGCCGACGCCGCCGCGATGCGCGCGACCTTCGAGGAGGACGGCGCCTGGACCGGCACCCTCGCTGCGTACGCCGCGCGGACGGCACGATGAAGTACGTCGTCCTCTACGCCTCCGCCGACGACATCGCGCACCGGGCCCCGCCGCACTTCGCGGCCCACAAGGAGCGGCTCGACGCGTTCCACGCCCGCGGCGACCTGCTCATGGTCGGCACGTTCGGCGACCCGCAGGCCCAGGGCTCGATGGCGATCTTCCGGACGCGCGAGGCCGCCGAGGAGTTCGTGGCGGGCGATCCCTTCGTGACGAACGGCGTGGTGGCGAGCCACGAGATCCGCGACTGGAACGAGGTCCTGACCTGACGCGCGCAGCTCGCCAAATATCTCTATCATCGAGATTATGGACGAGCGAACGACCTGCGTGATCGTCGGAGGTGGGCCCGGCGGCGTGGTGCTGGGCTACCTCCTGGCCAGGGGCGGGGTGCGGGTGACGCTGCTGGAATCGCGCGGCGACTTCGACCGCCGGTTCCGGGGCGACTCCCTCGCGCCGCCCGTGCTCGACCACCTCGACCGGCTCGGGTTGGCCGAGCCGCTGCTCGCCGAGATCCCGCACTTCCGGGCCGACGCGTTCGTCTGGAGCACGCCCACGAAGCGCTACGTGCTCGCCGACTATCGCGACGCGAGCGCGAAGTTCCCCTTCTACGCGCTCGTGCCGCAGGCCCGGTTCCTGCCGTGGATGGTCGAGCGCGCCCGCCCGTACGGGCTCGACGTGCGGATGGGCGCCCGGGTCACCGATCTCCTGCGTGACGACGCGGGCCGGGTCGTCGGCGTCGCCTACACCCAGGACGGCGGGCGGCGACGGCTGTACAGCGATCTCGTCGTGGGCAGCGACGGGCGCAACTCGAAGGTGCGGCAGCTCTCGGCGCTGACGGCGACCGAGCTGAACTCCAGCATCGACATCGCCTGGATTGCGCTGCCGCGCCGCGCCGACGACCCGCCGCTGTCCGGGCTGGAACTGATCGCCGAGCCCGGCACCAACCTGGCCCTGCTCGGGCAGGGCGGCGGCTGGCAGGTCGGCTTCACGATCGTCGCCGACACGTTCGGCGCGCTCCGGGCGGCGGGCGTCGAGCCGCTCAAGGCCCTGCTGCGGCGTCGCGCGCCCTGGCTGGGCGACCGCATCGATCTGCTGACCGACCCCAACCAGCTCTCGCTCCTGCCGATCCGGATCACTCGGGTGGAGCGGTGGACCGAGCCGGGCCTGCTGCTGATCGGCGACGCCGCGCACGTCATCTCGCCGGTTGGGGGCAACGGCATCAACTTCGCGATCGTTGACGCCGCCGAGGCCGCGAACCGGCTGGTTGCGCCGCTCACCGCAGCAGAGGTGGCTCCGACGGCGGTCGACGCGGCGTGCGCCGCGGTGGAGCGGGTGCGACGGCCGCGGGTCGACCGGGAGCAGGCGTTCCAGGTGCGGGTGGAGCGGGCGACGGCGACGCGGCTCGCCGCCCGCAGCGCGCCCGACCCCGGCCTCCCGCTGCGGCTCATCGCCGCGGCGCCGGGGCTGGCGCGTTGGTCGGCGCGCCGGGCTGCCAAGGCGCTGGCCGTCCCGCCGCCCGACCCGCGAATCCTCGCGGGCGCCGCGCCGGTGCCCTGACCCGCCGTGCTGCTCCGAGCCGGCCCGGCCGCGGAGCTCGGGGGCGGGTGGACCGGCGCGGAGCGGGGTGGCGCCGGTCCACCCGGGCGTCGCGTCACAGCGCCGGGATCACCGACCGTCCGTAGGCCTCGATCGTCGCCTCGCGGGCGTCGTGCATGGCGTAGATCGCGAACTGGTCGACGCCGAGCGCCCGCAGCCCGGCGAGCCGGTCGAGCTGCGCCGACGGCGGGCCGAGCAGGCAGAACCGGTCGACCACCTCGTCCGGCACGAAGTCGGTGGTGCGGTTGCCTGCGCGGCCGTGGTGGCTGTAGTCGTAGCCGTCGCGGCCCTTGATGTAGCCGGTGAGCTCGGCGGGCACCGCCGACGATCCCGAGCCGTACCGGGTGACCAGGTCGGCGACATGGTTGCCCACCATCCCGCCGAACCAGCGGCACTGGTCACGGGCGTGCGCGAGATCGTCCCCGACGTACGCGGGCGCGGCGACGCAGACCGTGACCGAGGCCGGGTCGCGGCCCGCCGCCTCGGCCGCCGACCGCACGGTCTTGACCGTCCACTCCACGAGGTAGGGGTCGGCGAGCTGCAGGATGAACCCGTCGGCGCAGCGGCCGACCAGGTCCAGCGCCTTCGGCCCGTATCCGGCCATCCAGATCGGCAGCTCCGGCACCCCGGGAGCGACCCACGGGATCTGGACCGACGTGCCGCCCATGTCGATCGACCGACCGGCGGCCAGCTCGCGGATGACGTGGATCGCCCCTTCGAGGCGGGCCAGCGTGGTCGGCGGGCGGCCCTGCACGCGCATCGCGGAGTCGCCCCGGCCGATGCCGCAGATCGTGCGGTGCCCGAACTGCTCGTCGAGCGTGGCGTGCAGGGACGCGATGACCGTCCAGTCGCGGGTGCCGGGGTTGGTCACCATCGGCCCGACGATCATCCGGGACGTCCGCTCCAGGATGCGCGGGTAGATCACGTACGGCTCCTGCCAGAGCACGTGCGAGTCGAACGTCCAGCCGTGGCTGAACCCGAGCCCCTCCGCGCGGACCATGAGGTCGACGACGGCCTGCGCGGGGGGATCGGTCTGCAGGACCAGCCCGATGTCCATCAACGCAGGTATCCGCACGTGTCGCGGCGCAGGAACTGCCCATGGCCCGCGCTGCCCTGGTAGCTGTCGCCGTCGATGATGAGCCGCCCGCGGGAGAGCACCTTCTCGACCTTGCCGGTGATCTCCTTGCCCTCGTAGCAGGAGTAGTCGGCGGCCATGTGATGCGTCGCAGCGGAGATGGTCTGCTTGGCTGTGGGGTCGTAGATCACGACGTCGGCGTCGGCGCCGGGCGCGATCGTGCCCTTGCGCGGATAGAGCCCGAACATCTTCGCGGGCGTCGCGCACGCGATCTCGATCCAGCGCCGCCGGGAGATGTGGCCGTCGACCACGCCCTGGTGCAACAGGTCCATCCGGTTCTCCACGCCCGGCAGCCCGTTGGGGATCTTGGAGAAGTCCCCGATGCCCATCTCCTTCTGCCCCTTGAAGCAGAACGGGCAGTGGTCGGTGGAGACCACCGAGAGGTCGTCGGTGCGCAGCCCCCGCCACAGCGCGGCCTGGTGCTCGACCGGGCGCAGCGGCGTCGAGCAGACGAACTTGGCACCCTCGAAGCCCGGGCGGGCGAGGTCGTCTGTGGAGAGGAACAGGTACTGCGGGCAGGTCTCCGCGAAGGCGTTGAACCCCTCGTCCCGGGCCCGCGCGACCTCGGCCAGCGCCGACGCGGCCGAGAGGTGCACGATGTAGAGCGGCGCCCCGGCCACCTGGGCCAGCTTGATCGCCCGGTGCGTGGCCTCGGCCTCCAGGAGCTCGTGGCGGACCACGCCGTGGTAGCGCGGGTCGGTCTCGCCGCGGGCCAACGCCTGCTCGATGAGCACGTCGATGGCGATGCCGTTCTCCGCGTGCATCATCGTGAGCGCGCCGGTCTCGGCGGCCCGCTGCATGGCGCGGAGGATCTTCCCGTCGTCGGAGTAGAAGACGCCGGGATAGGCCATGAACATCTTGAAGCTCGTGACCCCTTCCCCGACGAGCTGCTCCATCTCCTTGAGCGAGCCCTCGTTGACGTCGGCGAGGATCATGTGGAACGCGTAGTCGATGGCGCACTGGCCCTCGGCCTTGGCGTGCCAGGCGTCGAGGCCCTCGCGCAGCGTGGCGCCCATCGACTGGATCGCGAAGTCGACGATCGTCGTCGTGCCGCCCCAGGCCGCGGCCCGGGTGCCCGTCTCGAACGTGTCGATGGCGAAGGTGCCGCCGAAGGGCATCTCCATGTGGGTGTGGCCGTCGACGCCGCCGGGGATGACGTACTTGCCGGTGGCGTCGACCGTCGTGTCGGCGGTCCAGCCCTGGCCGGTGCCGAGCGCGGTGATCTTCTCGTCCTCGATCAGCACGTCGACGGGGAGCTCGTCGGATGCGGTGACGACAAGCCCGCCCGTGATGAGCGTTCTCATGGAGTGACCTCCTCGATCGAGGCGACGAGCGCGGCCAGGCCTTCCTCGGCCTCCGCGTGCGTCAGCGACAGGGGTGGGGCGATGCGGAGCACGTTGCCGTGGAGGCCGCCTTTGCCGATGAGCACGCCGTGCCGCTTCGCCGCCTCCAGCACCGCGCCTGCGATGTCGGGCGCCGGGTCACCCGGGCCGTCGCCGTTGGGCCGCACCAGCTCCACACCGATCATCAAACCCTTGCCGCGGACGTCGCCGACATGCGGGTTGTCGATCGCGCGCAGGCCGTCGATGAGGGTGGGTCCGCGCAGGGCGGCGTTCTCCTGGAGCCGGTGGTCGAGCAGGTAGCGCAGGTTGGCCAGCGCACCCGCGGACGTCAACGGTGAGCC
Source organism: uncultured Actinomycetota bacterium (assembly GCA_963739465.1). Taxonomy (GTDB): domain Bacteria; phylum Actinomycetota; class Actinomycetes; order Mycobacteriales; family Pseudonocardiaceae; genus Pseudonocardia. The sequence goes on along the minus strand of CAVUAS010000009.1, from coordinate 353,299 downwards.
GCCGAACGTCGAAATCGAGTTGGCGCCGAGCGAGTCCATGATGGACGCCGGGGCTATCACACCGCCCATCGACAGCCCGTTGCCGATGCCCTTCGCGAACGTCACCAGATCGGGGGTGAGGTTCGGGTCCCCGCCGCGGTGCGCCTCCCAACCCCAGAAGTGCTCGCCGGTGCGGCCCCAGCCGGTCTGCACCTCGTCGGAGATCCAGAGGATGCCGTGCTCGCGCAGCACCTCGGCGAACGCGCCGAGCAGCCCGTCCGGGCCTGAGGTGAACCCGCCGACGCCCTGGATCGGCTCGGCGATGAACGCTGCGATGTCGCCACCCGCCTGGTCGAGCACCTCGCGCAGGTCGGCCACACACGCCGCGATGAACTCGCCGTCCGAGAGCCCGGCGAACGGCGAGCGGTACCGCTGGCCGCCGTGCACGTAGTAGGTCTGGAAAGGCGAGAGCGACGTCGGGCTCCACGACCGGTTGCCGGTGATCGCGATCGTCGAGAACGAGCGCCCGTGGTAGCTGTTGCGCAGCGCGAGGATCTGGTTGGAGCGCCGCAGTGACGACGCCAGTAGCAGCGCCGTGTCGTTGGCCTCCGTGCCCGACGTGGTGAAGAAGACCTTGGTGTCGGGGATCGCGGACACCGTGGCGATCTGCTCGGCGAGCTCCACCATCGGCCGGTTGAGGTAGAGCGTGGAGCTGTGGATGATCCGCCCGGCCTGCTCGCCGACCGCCTTCGTCACCTCGGGAAGGGCGTGCGCGGTCATCGTGGTGAGGATGCCGCCGAAGAAGTCGAGATAGACGTTTCCCTGGGTGTCCCAGACGTGGCGGCCCTCGCCGCGCTCGATCTCGATCGGGTCCTCGTAGTAGATCGCCATCCACGACGGCAGGACGGCACGCGTGCGTTCGAGGAGAGTCATGCCTCCACCAGCGGGCCGTAGGCGTCGGGGCGGCGGTCGCGGTAGAACGCCCAGGTCTGGCGCACTTCGGCGATCATGTCCAGGTCGAGGTCGCGCACCACCAGCTCCTCGTCGTGCCCGCTCGCCACGTCGCCGACGAACTGGCCGCGGGGGTCGACGAAGTAGCTCGTGCCGTAGAAGTCGTTGTCGCCGTACTCCTCGACGCCCACCCGGTTGATCGCGGCGATGAAGTACTCGTTGGCCACGGCGGCCGCGGGCTGCTCCAGCTGCCACAGGTACGACGACAGGCCGCGGCTGGTGGCCGAGGGGTTGTAGACGATCTGTGCGCCCGCGAGGCCCAGCGCGCGCCAGCCCTCGGGGAAATGCCGGTCGTAGCAGATGTAGACGCCGACCTTGCCGACCGCGGTGTCCCACACCGGCCAGCCGAGGTTGCCGGGCCGGAAGTAGAACTTCTCCCAGAAGCCCTTCACCTGCGGGATGTGGTGCTTGCGGTACTTGCCCAGCACCGTGCCGTCGGCGTCGATCACCGCGGCGGTGTTGTAGTAGTGACCCGCGTCCTCGACCTCGAAGACCGGCACGACCAGCACCATCCCGGTCTCGCGGGCGAGCTCGCGCATGCGCTGCACGGTGGGGCCGTCGGGCACCGGCTCGGCCCAGCGGTAATGCTCGTTCTCCTGGACCTGGCAGAAGTAAGGGGCGTTGAAGACCTCCTGGAAGCCCATGATCTGTGCGCCCTGCTGTGCCGCCGTGCGCGCGTAGTCCTCGTGGACATCGATCATGGACGCGGTGTCGCCGGTCCACTTCGCCTGCAGGAGCGCTGCCTTGACCACGTTCGCCATCGTCTCGCCTTCCGCGTGTGAGGGGGACACTTTCGAACGTCCGCCCGCTCCGGGGCAAGAGGGCACGCGGCCGGGTTACCTGTCGGGGCCACCCTCCTGGCGGGCGATCAGGGTGCCGAGCATTCCCAACGCCACGCTGCGACAGATAGTTGGGCGACGGATGATGAGTGACGAACCGAGATAGATTGGCCCGCACGGTGGAAGCGGGACGGGAGCGGTCGCATGGCGAGCATCGAGGAGGTCCGGGCCGGGATCGGCCTGGCCAACGACAAGGCGTCCGAGAGCCTGGGTGCGCTCCAGCAGGCACACTCGTCATTGGAGCAGGCGCAGGGCCTGCTCCAACGGGCCACGGAGGGCAGCAGCCAGGCCGACGCGCCCGAGGCGACGGGCCTTCTGGCCCAGGCGATGGGGAGTATCGACGAGGTCCAGCAGAGCGTCCAGGCCGCGATCCAGGCCGCCGAGGGGGTGGCGAACAGACTGTGAGCACGCTGGAGGAGGTGCGCGCGATGTTGCTCGGCGCCGCCGAGGAAATCGGACACGCCCGGCAGTACGCGGGCCTCGCCCGCGGGCGACTCGCCGACGCGGTCGGTGTGCTCAACGGGCTCGGTGAGCACCGGGAGCCGCTGATCCCGCCCGAGCTGCGCCGCGCCGCCGACGAACTCGACCGCGGGCTCGGGCTGATCGGCGCGGGAGAGAGCCATGTCGCCGACATCGCGGCGAGGCTCTAACCCGGTGGCGGCCATTTTCCGCGGGGGCAGGCGACGGCGCATTCGGGCCGCCTACGACGCGCTGTTCGCGGCCATGGCCCAGGCCGACGGCGCGGCGGGCGTTGCGGCCGAGCGCGTGCGCCGCCGCCACCTCGACGCGCTTGTCGAGCTGTGGCTGCGGGAGAAGGGGATCGACGGCGCAGGCGCCGACCCCGAGCTGCGCGGTCTGCTCACGAACCCCGAGTTCGCGCACGTCGTGCGGGCCGTCGAAGCCGACCGGTCGGCCACCGCCCGCCGCCCCGCCGACGCCCTTCCCGCGCTCAACAAGCTCGTCGGCGAGTCGAGCCCCGGCTCGGCGGGCCGCGCCGACGACTGGCTGGGCAAGCACGGCGAGCACGACGGCGTCGTCGGTGTGCCGCCGCTGTGGCGCATCGGGGTCGGGCGGCTCGGCCTCGCGGGCGCGCCGTTCGAGGTGGCGGTGCCGTTGCTGGACGAGTCACATCTGCAGGTCAGCAGCCACCCGAAGGCCCGCGCCGCCGCCCTCGGGCTGATCGAGAACCTGCTCATGCGGGTCGTCAGCCACTTCCGGCCGGGCCTCGTGGCGCTGCACCTCTGGGACGTCGAGCACCTCACCGGGCCCCTGCCGAGCCTGCACCCGCTCACCCGCACCGGCATCCTGCACGTGCACGACCCGGCCGGGCTGCCGCACCTGCTCGACGAGCTGTCCAACCGCATCCGCCGTGTGCACGGCGACGTGCTCGCCACCGGGGAACGCACGCTCGCGGGCCGCACACGCACCACGGGCGTGCGCCCGGAGCCGTGGGTGCTCGCGGTGCTGGTCGGCAACCGCCAGCCGCTGCGCGAGGACGAGCACCGCGCGCTCAGCCGCATCGCGCGCGGCGGCCTTGCGTGCGGCGTGCAGCTGATCATGCTCGACGTGCCGATGGCGATCGGCGCACCCGTCGAGACCGTGGACATCGACGACCACGGCCGCGCCCACACCTCGATGACCGGCCGTTACGTAGAGGTCGAGCCCGAGCCGCGGTTCCCCGAGACCCAGGTGAGCGGCGGCTGCCACGCCATCGCCGACGAGCACGAGAGCTGGCGCAGCCGGGTCGGCACGTTCGCCGACCTGCTGCCCCGATCGGGTTGGGGCACCCGCGAGTCGAAGACGGGGTTGCGCGCGCCGGTCGGGTTCTCCGACGCGGGCGACGTCGAGCTCGTCCTCGACGATGCGTCGCCGCATGCGCTGGTCGGCGGACCCAGCGGCTCGGGCAAGACCAACCTGCTGCTGGCCTGGATCGCCGCGCTCACCACCCGCTACCCGCCCCGCGAGCTGTCGCTGTACCTCCTCGACTTCAAGGAGGGCGTGTCCTTCGCCCAGTTCGCGCCCGGCCGGATGGACCCGAGCTGGCTGCCGCACGCGCGCCTGATCGGCGTCAACGTCAACGACGACCGCGAGTTCGGGCTCGCGCTCCTGCAATATCTCTCCGACGAGATGCGCCGCCGGGCCGCCGCGGCGAAGGAGCGCGAGGTCACCAAGCTGGAGGACCTGCGCGACATCGACCCGCACGGCCACTGGCCCCGCATCGTCGCCATCATCGACGAGTTCCAGTACCTGTTCGTCGCCCGCGACGCCGTCACCCGCGCGGCGCTGATGCTGCTGGAGGACATCGCGCGGCGTGGCCGTTCGCAGGGCATCCACCTCGTGCTCGCCAGCCAGGACGTGTCCGGCATCGAGGCGTTCTGGGGCCGTCCGGCGATCTTCGAGCAGTTCGTCCTGCGCATAGCGCTTCCCCGGGCCCGCCGCGTGCTCGACGAGCGCAACGAGGTGCCCCTTGAGCTGCCGCGCTGGCACGCCGTGCTCAACCACGAGTCCGGGCTCAAGCACGGCAACCAGGTGGCCCGCATCCCCAACGCGAGCGCGCCCGGCCTCATTCGCGACGACGTGCAGCACAAGATCCCGGAAACCTGGTTCGCGGGCCTCGCGAAGCCGCGGTTGTTCGACGGCAGCCGCGCACCCCGCGTCGCCGAGCTGCTGGTCGGCATCGAGCCCGGCGACCGGCACGCCCCGGTCGGCCAGTGCATCGATCTGCAGGCCAGCCCGGCCATCGTCGAACTGCCCGACGCCCCGGGCCGCAACCTCGCCGTCCTCGGCGCGGGAGCGATCCCCGCGGTGCGGGTGCTCGCGACCGCCGCGGCCGGGCTCGTCGCGGGCTACGCCCCGGGGGCGGTCGACGTCGTGCTGGGCGCGCTGGTCGAGGAGGCCGCCCAGCCGGTGGAGCGGCTGGGCAAGCGGCTCGAAGCGGCCGGGCACACGCCGCGCGTCGTCGGGCGGGACGGGATCAAGGCCGTCGTCGAGGAGCTCGCGGCCCGGGTCCAGCAACGCCTGGCCAGCGGCGAACGCCCGGCCACCGTGCTCGTGCTGTTCGGCGCCGACGCGGCCGACCCGGTGCTGGAGCGCACGGGCACCGAGGCGTTGCGCGCGCTCGTGCACTTCGGCCCCGAGACCGGCTTGCACGTGTTGGGATGGTGGCGCAGCGCGCCGCGGCTCAAGGCGCTGCTGACGATCAGCGCCGTCGTCGACGACGTCGGTGCCTGGGTCGCGCTCGACGTGCAGGGCACCGAGCTGCAGCCGCTGCTGCCGGGCACGATGCTGAGCTGGTCGCCGCGCCCGGGCCGGGCCCTGTTCTTCGACCGCGCGCAGCATTCTCTGCCCCAGGTCGTCGTGGTGCCGGGGGAGCTGCCGTGACCGCCGCCGACGAGTACAAGGCGATCATCGCGGCGCTCACCGCGGGCTTCGACGGCGACGCCGCCCGCAATGCCGAGCGGGTGGCGCAGCTGCGCTTGCAGGTCGCCGAGCTCGGCAAGAAGCTGAAGGCGGCGAGCGACCAGCACGTCGTCGCGCGGGTCGGGAACGTCCTGGCGTGGGAGGACGCGCTGGAGATCCTCTGGGTGGAGTCGTGGATGACGATGAAGCCCTTCCCCAAGCCCGATCGGCTCGCCAAAGGCGACCCCGCGGAGCTGGTGGCCCGCGTCGAGACGCGCGTGGCCGAGCTGCGCTCCCTCGTGCAGCGCCGGAGGCTGCGTCGCTAGGGCACTAGGTCGTGTCCCGTGGATCAGCAGCCGCGGTCTTCGCGCCCAGATGGCCCCTCGCTGCGTTGTCGGACATCTCGAGTACACCCGGTACGAGAGCCGTCCTCCGCCTTGCGAGGAGCCATCTGGATCACGAATCCCATCGGCCGTGATCCACGGGACACGGCCTAGGTCACCGGCTCGGCGTAGGCGACGATGTTGTCGACGTATTGCAGGGTGCGCCGGTCGAAGTGGCCGCCGCAGGTGATGATGACCAACCGGGCGGCGGGGTGGAACACGTCCGGCGGCAGCGTGGCCTTGGGATAGGCGCGCACCTGCGTCACCATGAACCGCCGCACCGCACCGTCGGCGCCGGTGAGCCCGATCGTGTCACCCGCCGCCAGGTCGACGAGGTGAAACAGCGCGCCGGGGCCCGCCGCCGCCGTGTCGACGTGCCCGTCGAGCACCAGCGCTTCGCCGCCGCCTGCCCACCAACCGACCACGCGCGGGTCGTCGGGCACCGCCAGCGCCCCGTCCCGGGCGACGGCCACCGGCACGATCGGCGCGCCCACGCCGAGCGTGGGCAGCTCGATCCGCACGGGCTTCAGCGCAGGCAGCGGCGGCGGCCTGCGCGGGTGCTCGGCCCGCTCGGCCGGGGAGAGTGGCGCCACGAGTGGCACGACCGGCCCGGATGGCGGAGGGGACGGCGCCTGCACCGACGCCCACAGCGTGGCCGTCCACGATGTCTGTGCTCGCGCGGGCAGCGGAGGATCCGCATGCGCCGGATCGGCGGTGCGGACGACTCCCCAGCCGAACAGCACCAGCCCGACGACGCATGCGACATGAGGTGCGGACCGGCGCATTCGCGGCATCGCGCTCAGTTTCGCACGCCGATCACCGATAGGAGCAGCCAGCCGATCTCACTATCCGGCAAATGGCCGATTGACGGCGCGGCGCTGATCGTCGATGTTCTCCCGGGGGTCCGGCCGGAATGCCCGGGAATGCGATGAGAAAGGCCCACGATGTCCTACGGCCAGCCGCCGTCGTCCTACGGTCAGCCGACGCCGCCCCCACCCCCGCCGCCCCGGAGGCGCGGGGGCCTGATCGGCATCGTGATCGGCGCCATCGTCGTGCTCCTCGGCATCATCCTCGCCGCCGTTTCCTGCGGCCCGTCGACGAACCCACCGGGTGGCACCACCTCGACGACGACCCCGGCGAGCCAGGTGGTTCCGCCCGTGACGGGCACCGAGACGGCGGCGCCACCGCCCACCACCACCACCACCGCGGCACCGCCCACGACGCAGCCGCCCGTCGTACCACCGCCGACCACCAAGGCCGTCCCGCCCACGAAGATCCACGTCAATGCGGGGTCCGGCGGGGCCGCCGACCCGGCCAACCGCGGCGGGGCCCTCGACACCACGACGGTGGTGCTGCTGATCGGCGGCGCGCTCCTGGCCCTCGGCGGCGGGATCGCGCTGGCTCGCCGACGGGCCTGACGGCTCTCGTGCGCGGAAAACGTTGCGGGAGCGACGTTTTCCGCGCACGAGCTAATCGTCGTCGTCGCGGGCGAGGAACGACGCCAGCCGTTCCACCGCGTCTTCGAACGCCGGGTTGCGGTCCACGAACACGCGCAGCCGCTCGGCCAGCCACTCCACGCTGACCTGCTCGTCACCCCGGCGCTCGGCGAGTTCCTCGATGCCCCGGTCGGTGGCGTACACCGTCACTCCTCGTCGTCGAGCGCGGAGCTGATCAGCGCCTGCTGCTCCACCTCGTGCACCTTGGACGACCCGACCGCGGGCGCAGCCATCGCGCGCCGCGACACCCGCTTGATCCCGACCAGGCGGGGCATCTTCACCGGCAGCACGAGGCCGAGGAACGGCCACGCGCCCTGGTTGCCCGGCTCCTCCTGCACCCACCGGACGTCCTCGGCGTTCGGGTAGCGGTCGAGCACCGCGGCGAGCCTGCGGTCGGGCACCGGGTAGAGCTGTTCCAGCCGCACGAGCGCGACGTCGGTGAGACCGCGCTTCTCGATCGCCGCCGCGAGCTCCCAGTAGAGCTTTCCGCAGCACAACAGGACCTTCCGCACGCCGTTGACGGGCGTGTCCGTCTCCCGGAACCGCGGGTCGTCGATCACGGGGCGGAACCGGCCGCCGGTGAAGTCCGCGAGCGGGCTGACCACCTGCTTCGCGCGCAGCATCCACTTCGGCGTGAACACGACCAGCGGGCGGCGCACCCCGTCCATCGCGTGGGCGCGCAGCAGGTGGCAGTAGTTGGCGGGCTCGGACGGCACGGAGACGGTCATCGAGCCCTCCGCGCACAGCTGCAGGAACCGCTCGATGCGCCCCGAGCTGTGGTCGGGCCCCTGACCTTCGAGGCCGTGCGGGAGCAACAGCACCACGTCGGAGGTCTGCGCCCACTTGGCCTCGCCGGACGCGATGAACTCGTCGATGATCGACTGTGCGCCGTTGACGAAGTCGCCGAACTGCGCCTCCCAGCCCACGAAGGCGTCCGGGTTGGCCACCGAGTAGCCGTACTCGAAGCCGACGGCGGCGAACTCCGACAGCGCGGAGTCGTAGGGCAGGAAGCGGCCCTGGTGGGGGGACAGGTTGCGCAGCGGGTAGTACTCGTCGCCGGTCTTGCGGTCGATCACCACCGAATGCCGTTGGACGAAGGTGCCGCGGCGGGTGTCCTGGCCGGAGAGCCGCACCAGCCTGCCGTCCATCAGCATCGACCCCAGCGCGATGAGCTCGGCGAACGCCCAGTCCACATTGCCCTCACGGGACATCGTGTACCGCCGCTGCAGCACCGGCTTCACCCGCTGATGCGCCGTGAAGCCCTCCGGCAGGTCGACGTGCGCGTCGCCGATGCGGTGGATGACCTCCAACGGCACGGACGTGTCCAGGTCCGGGGGCTGTCGCTGCTCGTGCTCCACCGAGGGGCTGACCCGCGGCTTGGAGCGCTCGAGCTCGCGGACCTCGTTGAACACGTGCTCGAGCTGGTTGGAGAAGTCGCGCAGCGCGTGCTCGGCGTCGGCCATCGAGATGTCGCCCCGGCCGATGAGCGATTCGGTGTACAGCTTGCGGACGCTGCGCTTCGCGTCGATCACGTCGTACATCGCGGGCTGTGTCATCGAGGGGTCGTCGCCCTCGTTGTGGCCGCGGCGGCGGTAGCAGACCATGTCGATGACGACGTCGTTGTGCCAGCGCTCGCGGTATTCGACGGCGAGCTTCGCCACCCAGACACACGCCTCCGGGTCGTCGCCGTTCACGTGGAACACCGGCGCGCCGATCATCTTCGCGACGTCGGTGGAGTACGTGGAGCTGCGGGAGTGTTCCGGCGCGGTGGTGAACCCGACCTGGTTGTTGACCACGACGTGCACGGTGCCGCCGGTGCGGTAGCCGCGCAGCAGGGCGAGGTTCAGGGTCTCGGCGACGACGCCCTGGCCCGCGAACGCCGCGTCGCCGTGCAGCATCAGCGGCAGCACGGTGTAGCCGTGGTCGTGGCCCTTGTCGAGCAGGTCCTGCTTGGCCCGGACCACGCCCTCCAGCACCGGGTCGACCGCCTCCAGGTGGCTCGGGTTGGACGCCAGCGACACGACGGTCTCGCCGTCGCCGAACATCCGGAAGTACTTGCCCTCGGCGCCGAGGTGGTACTTGACGTCGCCGGAGCCGTGGGCCTGGCCGGGATCGAGGTTGCCCTCGAACTCGCGGAAGATCTGGCTGATCGGCTTGCCGACGATGTTGGCCAGCACGTTGAGCCGCCCGCGGTGCGGCATGCCGATGACGACCTCGTCCATCTCGTGCTCGGCCGCCTTGTCCAGCACGGCGTCCAGCAGCGGGATGACGGTCTCGCTGCCTTCGAGTGAGAACCGCTTCTGCCCGACGTACTTGGTCTGCAGGAACGTCTCGAACGCCTCGGCCGCGTTGAGCTTGGAAAGGATGTACTTCTGCTCGTTGGGGTGCGGCTTCTGGTGCGGCACCTCGATCCGCTCCTGCAGCCAGGCGCGCTGCTCGGGCTCGGAGATGTGCATGTACTCGGTGCCGATCGTGCGGCAGTAGGCGTCGCGCAGCACGCCGAGCACGTCGCGCAGCTTCATCCGCTCCTGGCCCGCGAACCCGCCGACGGCGAACTCCCGGTCGAGGTCCCACAGGGTGAGACCGTGGGAGAGCACGTCGAGGTCGGGGTGGCGGCGCTGGCGGTAGTTCAGCGGGTCGGTGTCGGCCATGAGGTGGCCGCGCGTGCGGTACGCGTCGACCAGCTCGATGACCCGAGCGACCTTGTCCACCGGGTCGTCGGGCAGGTCCTGCACCCACCGCACGGGCTCGTAGGGCACCCGCAGGGAGTGGAAGATGTCGTCGTAGAAGCCGTCGTCGCCGAGCAGCAGCGCGTGCACGCGGCGCAGGAAGTCGCCGGACTCGGCGCCCTGGATGATCCGGTGGTCGTACGTCGAGGTCAGGGTGATGATCTTGCTGACGCCGATCTGGGCGAGGCGCTCGTCGCTGGCGCCCTGGAACGCTGCGGGGTACTCCATCGCCCCGACGCCCACGATCGTGCCCTGGCCCTGCATCAGCCGCGGGACCGAGTGGTTGGTGCCGAGGGTGCCGGGGTTGGTGAGCGAGATCGTGGTGCCGGAGAAGTCCTCGGCGGTGAGGTTGCCCCCACGGGCCTTGCGCACCATGTCCTCGTAGGCCGACCAGAACTGCGCGAAGCTCAGCTTCTCGCAGCCCTTGATCGAGACGACGACGAGGGTGCGCTCACCCTTGCGCTTGCCGGGCAGGTCGATGGCGAGCCCGAGGTTCACGTGGTCGGGCTGCACGACGGTGGGCCGCCCGTCCACCTCGGCGAAGTGGCGGTTCATCGCCGGGAACTCGGCGACCGCCTTGACCACGGCGAAGCCGATCATGTGCGTGAAGCTGATCTTGCCGCCGCGGGTGCGGCGCAGCTGGTTGTTGATGACGACGCGGTTGTCGGCCAGCAGCTTGGCCGGGACGGCGCGCACGCTCGTGGCGGTGGGCACGGCGAGCGAGGCGTTCATGTTCTTGACGACGGCCGACGCGGCGCCGCGCAGGGGGGTGGTGACGCCGTCGGCGGCCGGGGTGTTCGGGGCCGGGCGGGCGGCCTGCGAGTTGGTGCCCGCGGCGGGCTTGGCTGCGGTGGCCTTGGGGGCGGCGGCGCGCGGCGCGGGCTCCTCGGCGGGGGCGGGCTCGTGGCGCGGCGCCTGCCTGCCGGGCTTCGCGATCGGCGTGAGCGGGGAGGGGGCGGCCGTCGTGTCGGCGGCGGTCTGCGCGGCCGACCCGGAGGTGGGGGAGGCGTCGCCGGGGCGGTAGTCGGCGAAGAAGTCATGCCAGGCCGGGTCGACGCTGTTCGGGTCATCGAGGAAGCGCTGGTACATCTCCTCGACGAGCCATTCGTTCGGCCCGAACTGGTCGGTGGGACTGCTGGTACTGCTGCTGGACACCGTGAGGACCGCCTTGATCGGATCACATCGTCATCGCCGAGGACTGGCAATCCAGGTTAGTCCTCTCGCGTGACGCCCGGGAGCACCTGTCAGGTCCTGCGACGATGCGATCGTCACAGTTGCTACGCCCCCGCACCGCCCCATCGACGAAAGGGCACCCACATGAGCCGCCCCCCGCTTCCCCCGTTCGACGCCGCAGGCGCGGCCGCCAAGGTGCAGGCCGCCGAGGACGCATGGAACACCCGCGACCCCGAGCGGGTCGCGGCCGCGTACTCCCCGGACTCGGTCTGGCGCAACCGCGACCGGTTCCTCACCGGCCGCGCCGAGATCGCCGCGTTCCTCAAGGAGAAGTGGGACCGCGAGCTGGAGTACGCGCTGCGCAAGGACCTGTGGGCGTTCGAGGGCAACCGGATCGCGGTGCGGTTCCAGTACGAGTGCCACGACGCCGACGGCCGGTGGTGGCGTTCGTACGGCAACGAGCTGTGGGAGTTCGACGACGAGGGCTACATGCGCCGCCGTGAGGCGAGCATCAACGACCTCCGGATCGACGCGGCCGAGCGGCGCATCCACGGTCCGCGCCCGGAGGCCGAGCGCGGCGGGCCGCCGCAGCCGCTGCAATAGGCCACCTCGGCGGCGGCCGACCGCGCACCCCGTCGCCGGACCGCGCACCCCGTCGATGGGGTGCGCAGTGGCGCCATGGGGTGCGAGGTCGGCCGGACGCGGCCGGGCTGGGCGCGGCGCAGCGCGGGGTCAGGCCGGAAGCGCGCCCTCGGCGTTGACCACGGCGGTGCGGACGGCCGTCGAGCTGATCACCGTGCCCGCGGCGAGACCGGTGCGCGAGCCGGTGCGCACGGTGTCGCGCTCGCCCGCGAACTGCCCGTCGACCGGGGAGAGCATCAGCTCGGTGCGGGTGCGCCCGGCGTCGTGGACGAGCGCGAGGCACGCCAGGCCGTCTACGTTCTCGACGCCCTCCGTGGCCCGCACCCCGGGCAGGCAGGCCAGCGCCAGACACAGCGCCGCGCGCAGGTCGGCGGGCACGAGGCAGGTGCGCAGGGCCGTTACCCCGGCCGCGAACGGGCCGAACCAGCTGCCCGTGTTCTCCTCGCGGAGCCGCTGCACGAGCGCCTCCGGGTCGCGGGGGAGTCGGGAGAAGAACTCCCGGTTCGGCGTCTGCCAGCTCCCCTTCGGCCTGCGCACGAGGCCACAGTGCCGTTCCTCGTCGAGCGCGTCGAACGCCCCGTGCCGGGCCCGGAGGCGGCCGAGCGGCGCAGCGGCCGCCGCAGGTCGTAGCCATCGGCGAGGGCTGCCTCGGCCGAGCCGTTGATCCACTCCTGCGCCCCGGTGACTTCGCGCTCGAGCACCCAGTCACGCTCGCTGTCGGCCGGGACCCACTGGCGCAGGCGGTGCTCGGCCAGGAGCTGGTGCGGGCCGTGGGTGGTGAGCCACCACGCGTGTGTCTCGACGTAGACGTACTCACCCGGCCGCAGGGGTCGGTCCGACGCCGCGATCGAGAGGTCGGGCACGGCACGCTCCAGTCCGGGGTCGACGAGTGTTCACCTGACAGTGTCGACCGCTGACCGATCGTCATCGCGACCGGCCCCCCGATTCAGGAGATCCACTCCTTCACCTGTGCGAGGAGCTTCGGGGCGTCGGAGCCGAACGGGGTGACGTGCAGGTGCGTCACCCCGGCCTCGCGCAGCGCCGCGATCCGCTCTCGGACGTGCGCGGGCGGTCCGATCAGCGTGACCCGGTCGATGAAGTCGTCGGGCAGTGCCGCGGCGGCCTCGGCCTTCTTGCCGTCGAGGTAGAGGTCCTGGACGAGCGTGGCCTCGGCCTCGAAGCCCTGGCGGCGGAAGACGGTGTTGTAGAAGTTGCGGCCGCGGGCGCCCATGCCGCCGATGTAGAGCGCGTACAGGTTGCGCGCGGCCGCGCGGGCGGGGCCGAACATGTCCTCCTCCAGCGCGAGCATCCCGCCGCCGGTGATCTGCAGCGGGCCCAGCTCGGGCGCGCGCTTGGCGAACCCCGCCGCCAGCGCGGGCCCGAAGACCTCCTGCATCTTCTCCGGCAGCACCGCGTGCGGCAGCCAACCGGTGGCCAGCTCCGCGGTCATCTCCAGGTTCTTGTCGCCCAGCGCGGCAACCCAGATCGGGATGTCCGCGCGCCGCAGGTGGTTGATCAGCTTGAGCGGCTTGCCCAGGCCGGTGCCCTGCTCCGGCGGCAGCGGGATCGTGTAGATGCCGGTGTGCTCCAGCCGTTCGCGGCGCCACACCTTGCGGCAGATCTCGATGATCTCGCGGGTGCGCGCGACCGGCTTGTCGTACGGCACGCCGTGGAAGCCCTCGATCACCTGCGGGCCGGACGCGCCGAGCCCCAGGATCGCCCGGCCACCCGACAGGGCGTCGACGCCCGCGGCGGTCATCGCGATGAGCGTCGGCGTGCGGCTGTAGAGCGGCAGGATCCCCGCTCCGATCTCCAGCCGCTCCGTGCGCGCCGCGAGATAGCCCATGACCGACACGGCGTCGAAGCTGTAGGCCTCGGCCACCCACACGACGTCGAGCCCCGCCTTCTCGAGCGCGACCACCGCGTCGGCCTGGCCGACGGGGTCGTCGCCGTACTGGAGCTGCGTGGAGAGCTTCATGGCGTGTCTCTAGCCCAGTCCGGTGGAGGAGTCAAGGCTGACGGTTTAGGTTCGGGGCGTGCGATTCAGCGTCGTCCCGGCTGCGTATGTGCTGCTCCGGCGGAACGAGCAGGTGCTGCTGCACCTGCGCCGCAACACCGGCTACCGCGACGGGCATTGGGCAACGGCGGCCGCAGGCCACGTCGAGGAGGGGGAGCCGGTCACGGCGGCGGCATGCCGGGAGGCGGCCGAGGAGCTGGGCGTGGTCATCGAGCCTGCCGTGCTGGTGCCGCTCACCACGATGCACCGCACCCACGGCAACGGCAGGCCGATCGACGAGCGGGTGGATTTCTTCTTCACGTGCACCCGGTGGACGGGCGAGCCCACGGTGTGCGAGCCGGAGAAGTCGGGCGGGCTGCGGTGGTGCGCGCTCGACGCGTTGCCGGATCCGGTCGTCCCGCACGAGCATTGGGTGCTGGAGCGGCTGCGCGCAGGGGCGGTGCCGCCGATCACGACGTTCGGCTTCGGAGAATGACCGTGGCCCGGAAGCCTGAACAAAGGGTGTCCAGGTCGGCTGCGGGACCGACCTGAACACCCCTCGTCACCCTCAGACCAGGTCGTACCGGTCGGCGTTCATGACCTTGCTCCACGCCGCCACGAAGTCCTTCACGAACTTCTCCTTGGCGTCATCGGCCGCGTAGACCTCCGCGACCGCCCGCAGCTCGGAGTTCGAGCCGAAGACCAGGTCGACGCGGCTGGCCGTCCACTTGACCTCACCGGTGGCGCGGTCGTGGCCCTCGAACGTCTCCGCGTCCTCCGACGTCGGCTTCCACTCCGTGCCCATGTCGAGCAGGTTGGTGAAGAAGTCGTTCGTGAGCGACCCGGGCGCCGAAGTGAGGACGCCCAGCGCGGACTGCTGGTAGTTCGCGCCCAGCGCCCGCAGGCCGCCGACCAGGACGGTCATCTCCGGCGCGGAGAGGTTCAGCAGGTTCGCGCGGTCGACCAGCAGGTACTCCGACGGCAGCGTGCTGCTCTTGCCGCGGTAGTTGCGGAACCCGTCGGCGGCGGGCTCGAGCACGGCGAACGACTCGACGTCGGTCTGCTCCTGCGAGGTGTCCGTGCGGCCCGGCGTGAACGGAACGGTGATGTCCACACCCGCGTTCTTGGCGGCCTGTTCGACCGCCGCGCACCCGCCGAGCACGATGAGGTCGGCCACCGAGATCTTCGCGCCGCCCGCCGCGCCCCACGACTCCTGGATGCCCTCCAGCGTGCGCAGCACCTGGGCGAGCGTGTCGGGCTCGTTGACCTCCCAGCCCTTCTGCGGCTCGAGGCGGATCCGGGCGCCGTTGGCGCCGCCGCGCTTGTCGCTGCCGCGGAACGTCGAGGCCGACGCCCAGGCGGTGGCGACGAGCTGTGCGCCGGTCAGGCCCGATTCGAGGATCTTGGCCTTGAGGTCGGCGACGTCGGCGTCCACGACGAGGTCGTGGTCGACGGCGGGCACCGGGTCCTGCCAGATCAGCGTCTCCTGCGGCACGAGCGGGCCGAGGTAGCGCTGGATCGGACCCATGTCGCGGTGGGTCAGCTTGTACCAGGCGCGGGCGAACGCGTCGGCGAACTCGGCGGGGTTCTCGTGGAAGCGCCGCGAGATCGGCTCGTAGATCGGGTCGAACCGCAGCGACAGGTCCGTGGTCAGCATGGTCGGCTTGCGGGTGAGCTCGCCGGTCTCCGGGTCGGGGATGGTGTTCCCCGCGTCCTTGGCCACCCACTGCTTCGCGCCCGCGGGGCTCTCCGAGAGCTCCCACTCGTGGCCGAAGAGGCTGTCGAAGAACCCGTTGCCCCACTGGACCGGCGTGCCGGTCCAGGTCACCTCCAGGCCGCTGGTGATCGCGTCGCGGCCCTTGCCGCTGCCGAAGGAGTTGCTCCAGCCGAAGCCCTGCTGCTCGAGCGGGGCGGACTCGGGCTCGGGGCCGATGTGGTGGTCGGGGTTGGCGGCGCCGTGGGTCTTGCCGAACGTGTGGCCGCCCGCGATGAGCGCGACGGTCTCCTCGTCGTTCATCGCCATGCGGCGGAACGTCTCGCGGATGTCGCGGGCCGCATCGAGCGGGTCGGCGTTGGCGTTCGGGCCCTCCGGGTTGACGTAGATCAGGCCCATCTGGACGGCCGCGAGCGGGCCCGTAAGCTCCCGGTGCTCATGGGCGCCGGTGTAGCGCTCGTCGCCGAGCCAGGTGGTCTCCGGGCCCCAGTAGACGTCCTCGTCGGGCTCGTAGACGTCCGCGCGGCCGCCTGCGAAGCCGAAGGTCGTGAAGCCCATGGTCTCCAGCGCGCGGTTGCCCGCGAAGACCATGAGATCGGCCCACGAGATCTTGCGGCCGTACTTCTTCTTCACCGGCCAGAGCAGGCGGCGGGCCTTGTCCAGGCTGACGTTGTCCGGCCAGCTGTTCAGCGGGGCGAAGCGCTGCATGCCCGCGCCCGCGCCGCCGCGGCCGTCGCTGATCCGGTAGGTGCCCGCGCCGTGCCACGCCATGCGGATGAACAGGCCGCCGTAGTGGCCGAAGTCGGCGGGCCACCAGTCCTGCGAGTCGGTCATGACGGCGTCGACGTCACGCGTGAGCGCGTCGAAGTCGAGGGAGTTGAATGCGGCGGCGTAGTCGAAGTCCGCGCCCATGGGGTTGGCCACGGCGGTGTGCTTGCGCAGGATCTTCAGGTTGAGCTGGTTGGGCCACCAGTCCTGGTTGCTGCCGCCTTCGGTGGGGTACCGGAAGCGCCCGCCGTTGGTGACCGGGCACCCGCCGGAGCCCTCCTCGTTCATCTCTCCCACTACGGCATCGGGCGTGTCAGCCACGGGAAATCCTTCCGCTATCAGAGGTTGTGGAGCAGGTGGGGCACAGGCCCCAGTAGACGACCTCGGCCTCGTCGATCATGAAGCCCCGGTCGTCGGCCGCCGTGAGGCAGGGCGTGTCGCCGACGGCGCAGTCGACGTCGGCGATGACCCCGCAGGAGCGGCACACGAGGTGGTGGTGGTTGTCCGCGACGCGGGCCTCGTAGCGTGCCACGGAGCCCTTCGGCTGGATGCACCGCACGAGGCGCGCCGCGGTGAGTGCGCGCAGTACGTCGTAAACGGCCTGGTGGGACACGTCACCGAGATCGGCACGCACGAAACCGATGATCGAGTCCGTGTCAGCGTGCGGGTGCTCGTGCACGGCCGACAGCACCGCTACCCGGGGTCGCGTGACGCGCAGGGAGGCCTCGCGCAGCAACCCCGCGAAGTCTGTCGGCACCCGGCGAGTCTGGCCCAGTTTCTTGAGTCAATCAAGTTTCAAATTGAGACACGACCGTCAGACGGTCTGGCGCTCGCGCCCGACCCAGTACGGTTTGCGGAGGTCCTTCTTCAGCACCTTGCCGGTGGGGTTGCGGGGCAGCTCGGCCAGCACGTCCACCGACTTCGGGCACTTGAACCCGGCCAGGTGGGCGCGGCAGTGGGCGAGCAGGGCGTCGACGTCGACGGTCTGCCCCGGCGCCGCGACGACGACGGCTTTGGGCACCTCGCCCCACCGCTCGTCGGGCACTCCGATCACCGCGCAGTCGCCGACGCTCGGGTGCTCGGCCAGCACGCGTTCGATCTCGGCGGGGTAGATGTTCTCGCCGCCGCTGATGACCATGTCCTTGATCCGGTCGGTGACGTAGATGTAGCCGTCGGCGTCGACGTGGCCGCCGTCGCCGGAGCGCAGCCAGCCGTCCGGGGTGATGGTCGCGGCGGTGGCCTCGGGGTTGCCCCAGTAGCCGCTCATGATGCCCGCGGAGCGCACCCAGATCTCGCCCGGCGCACCGACCGGCACCGGCTCCTCGGTGGCCGGGTCGCGGATCTCGATCTCCACGCCCGCGATCGGTCGGCCCGCCGACACCAGCCGGTGCGCCACGTCGGGGTTCTCGTGGTCGGCGACCGGCAGCGACGTGACCGCGCCCGACGCCTCCGTCATGCCGTAGGCCTGCGCCATCCGCCCCGGGAACAGCGCGAGGCAGGCCCGCAGCACCGGCAGCGGGATGGGCGAGGCCCCGTAGAGGACGATCCGCAGCGCGGGAAAGCTCCGCTCGCCCGGCACTCGCGCCATCGCCGCCAGCAACGCGGGTACGACGAAGCTGTGGGTGACGCCGCCGTGCGCCAGGTCGTCGAGCACGGCGACGGGGTCGGGCGTGCGCAGGATGTGGATGGTAGCGCCGCACGAAAGACCGAGCAGCGCCCAGCACATGCCGCCGACGTGGAACAGCGGCATCGGCACCTGCACGACGTCGCCCGCCGCCATCTGCGTGTCGGCCGCGACGTACCCAGCGAGGGCGATCACGCCGCGGTGGGTGAGCATCGCGCCCTTCGGGAAGCCCGTCGTGCCCGACGTGTAGAGCTGCAGGAAGCAGTCGTCGGGCGCGGCCGCGTGGTGGTCGGGATCGGGCTCGTGGGCGGCCAGGAACGGCTCGTAGTCGTCGTTCTCGCCGCCGACCCGCACGATCCGCTCGACGGTGTCGAGCGCACCGCGTACCCCGTCGACGGCCGCGGCGAACTCGGGGCCGACGAACAGCAGCCGGGCGCGCGAGTCCGCGATCACGTAGCCGATCTCCGGCGGGGCGAGCCGGAAGTTGACCACCGTATTCGCCGCGCCGATCTGCGCGCAGGCCAGCGTGAGCTCCACGGCCGAAGGGTGGTTGAGATCGAGCACGGCGATCCGGTCGCCCGGCACGACGCCCGCCGCCCGCAGCGCCGCGGCGAGCCGCCGGACCCGGGTGACGAGCGCGGCCCACGTGGTGCTCCCGCCTGCATGGTCGACCGCGACCGCGTCGGGCCGCTCGGCCGCCCGCGCCTCGACCACCGCGGCGAGGTCCGGCTGCTGTGTGCCGTGCGTCACGCTGCTGATCGTAACGGTGGGTGTGCCACCCGGTGGGGTTCCCGGCGGTGGCCGGGCGCTACCCTTGGCTTCCCCTCGCGACGCTCCCTTTCGCCCTGTGCCGACTGCCCGGAGAACCCGATGACGACGCCTCTGCCGCCCACCAGCACCATGCGCGCGTCGCTGCGCCGGGCCAAGGCCGGTGGGGAGCGCTTCCTCGGCGGCATGATGGCAGGCGCCACCGCGCGCAGGCTGCAGGTCAGGGCGTTCGCCGACGAGTGGGCCGCGGCCAACATCGTCGCGGAG
Organism: uncultured Actinomycetota bacterium; assembly: GCA_963739465.1. GTDB lineage: Bacteria > Actinomycetota > Actinomycetes > Mycobacteriales > Pseudonocardiaceae > Pseudonocardia. Next base: position 334,511 of record CAVUAS010000009.1, on the reverse strand, counting down.
CACGCCGTCGGGCCGCTCTGGATCGTGCTCGGCGATTCCACGAGCCAGGGGATCGGGGCCACCACGCGCGAGGCGGGCTACGTCGGGGTCGTGCACGAGGTGCTGCGCCGCCGCGACGCCTGGCGGGTGATCAACCTGTCGCGGGCGGGCGCGGGCGTCGCCGATGTGCTGGCCCGCCAGCTGCCCGAGCTCGCCGAGCTCACCGACGAGGAGCCCGCCGCGCTCGTCACGTGCATCGTCGGCGCCGAGGATGTCGCCCGCCGCCTCGCGGGCACCGACATCGCGTTGCGCACGATGTGCGCCGCCATGCCGCGCGGTGCGGTGATCGGCACGGTGCCGCTCATGGGGCCCGCCGCCGACGCGGCCAACGCCGTCCTCCGTGAGGAAGTTGTGCGGCACGGGCTGCGGCTGGCCGATCTCGGCTCGGTCAACGGCGCTCCAACGCGCGGCCGGGAGGCCGTCCGGCTCGGCGACGTCGGGCACGCGGCCTGGGCCAAGATCATGGTGGCCGCGATCGACAACCCGGCCCCCAGCTCGGACCCCACCCCGCCCGAGGGGATTCCGCAGGTCGCGGCAAGCGCCGATGGCGACGGGCCCGCCGCCTGACCGTCAGGCGCGGTTGAAGCGGTCCGGGTCGGGGCCGATGCGGGTGTCGGTGTTGAGCGCCTCCACCGCGGCGACCTCGTCGTCGGTGAGCGTGAAGCCGAACACGTCGAAGTTCTCGGCGATCCGGCTGGGCGTCACCGACTTCGGGATGACGACGGTGCCCACCTGCAGGTGCCAGCGCAGGATCACCTGGGCCGGGGTCTTGCCGTGCGCGTCCGCGATCGCGGCGATCCGCGGGTCGGTGAGCACGGCGCCGCCGCGCGCGAGCGGGCTCCAGGCTTCGGTGACGATCCCGTGCTGCGCATGGAACGCCCGCAGCGGCGCCTGGGTGAGGTGCGGGTGCAGCTCCACCTGGTTGCCGGCGGGCACCGTGCCGGTCTCGTCGATCAGCCGCTGCAGATGCGCGATCTGGAAGTTCGACACCCCGATCGCCCGCGCCCGGCCCTCGCCCGCGATCTTCTCCAGCGCGCGCCACGTCTCGACGTAGCGGTCCAGCCTCGGCAGCGGCCAGTGGATGAGGTAGAGGTCGACGTAGTCGAACCCGAGCCGTTCCAGGCTCTGGTCGAACGCCGCACGGGTGGCGTCGTAGCCCTGATCGGTGTTCCAGACCTTCGTCGTCACGAAGATCTCGTCGCGCGGGACGCCGCTCTTCGCGATCGCCGCGCCGACCTCGCCCTCGTTCTCGTAGAGGCGAGCCGTGTCGATGTGGCGGTAGCCGGTCGACAATGCGGTGGCCACCGCGGTCTCCGTCTCACCCGGCGGCACGAGGAACACCCCGAAGCCCAGCTGCGGAATGGCGACGCCGTTGTTCAGCTCGATCGTGGGCACTCCGCTCATGCTCGGTGAAGCTACCTGCTCTCGTGGAGCCGATCACTGCGGCGCTTCTCGCGTGGGAACTGTCGGGGCAGCGGCTTACCGTGGATCCGTGCCCGACGCTCCCACCCCCGGCTGGATCCGCCGCCTCGCCCGTGCCTGCATGCGCCATCGGGGCGTGGCGGTCACCGCGCTCACGGCCTCCGCGCTGGGGGTGAGCCTCGATGCGGTGGGCCCGCTGCTCACCCGCTCGGCCGTCGACGAGGCGGTGGCCGGGTCCACGGCCACACTGGTGCCGATCGTGGTCGCCATCCTCGCGCTGGCGCTGGTGCGGTTCGCGGCGGCGTTCCTGCGGCGCTTCATGGGCGGTCGGCTCGCGCTCGACGTGCAGCACGACCTGCGGCGACAGGTGTTCGCCGCGGTGCAGCGGCTCGACGGTGAGCGGCAGGATGCGCTGCGCACCGGGCAGGTGGTCTCGCGCGCCATCACCGATCTCAACCTCCTACAGGCGCTGCTGTCGATCACGCCGCTCGCACTGGGCTACGCCGTGCTCGTCGTGGCGTCGGTGGCCGCGATGCTGTGGCTGTCGCCGCTGCTCACGGTCGTCGCGCTCGTCGTCGTCCCGGTGGCCACCTGGATCGCGGTGCGCAGCCGCAAGGCGTTGTTCCCGGCCACGTGGTCGGCCCAGCAGCGCGCGGCCGACATCGCCCAGCACGTCGAGGAGACGGTCACCGGCGTCCGCGTGGTGAAGGGTTTCGGGCAGGAGGCGCGCGAGGTCGCCACGCTCGAGACGGGCGCACGGCGGCTCTTCGGCGAGCGGCTGCGGGCGGCGCGGCTCACGGCGCGGCTCAACCCGGCCCTGCTCAGCCTGCCGACACTCGGGCAGGTGGCGATCATCGGCCTCGGCGGTTGGCTCGCGGTCGGCGGAGCGATCAGTCTGGGCACGTTCCTCGCGTTCACCGCCTACGTCGCCGCGCTCGTTGGGCCCGCCCGGCTGCTCGGCGCGCTCGTCGTGTCCGCCCAGCTCGCCCGGGCGGGGGTCGAGCGCGTGTACGACCTGGTCGATTCGCAGCCCGACGTGGTCGATCCGGAGCACCCGCTGGCGTTGCCGGAGGGCCCGCTCGGGGTGGAGCTCGACGGGGTGACGTTCGGCTACTCCCGACGGGAGCCGGTGCTCGACGACGTGCGCCTCACCGTCGCGCCGGGCGAGACGCTCGCGCTGGTCGGGCCGCCGGGGTCGGGCAAGTCGACGGTCGGGCTGCTGCTGCCGCGCTTCTACGACCCGCAGGAGGGCGAGCTGCGCCTCGGCGGGGTACCGCTGCCGTCACTGCGGCTGGTCGACCTGCGCCGTGAGCTGGGGGTGGTGTTCGAGGAGGCGTTCCTGTTCTCCGACACCATCCGGGCCAACATCGCCTACGGCCGCCCCGACGCCACCGAGGAAGAGGTGCTCGCCGCGGCCAGGGCAGCGCAGGTGCACGCGTTCGTGGAGGGCCTCCCCGAGGGCTACGACACGCTGGTCGGCGAGCGCGGGCTCACGCTCTCCGGCGGTCAGCGCCAGCGGGTCGCGCTGGCCAGGGCGGTGCTCACCGATCCGCGGGTACTCGTCCTGGACGACGCCACGTCCGCGGTCGACACCGCCACCGAGGCCGCCATCCACGGCACCCTCCGCGCGCTGACGGCGGGCCGCACCACACTGCTCGTCGCGCACCGGCATTCCACGCTGGCGTTGGCCGACCGGATTGCCGTGCTCGACGCGGGACGGGTGGTCGATGTCGGCACCGAGGCCGAGCTGCGGGCGCGCTGTGCGCTCTTCCGCGAGCTGTTCGGGATCGACACCGCGGTCGCAGGCGCGGTGGCGCCGGTCGCAGGCGTCACCGCGGAGCTGTGGCCCGCGGAGGCGCCCGCGGCTCCGGCCTTGTCGACCGCGGCCGACCGGCGGGTGGGCGGGGGCGCGATGGGCGGCCCGGGCGCGATGACGGATGCGCTCGCGGCCACCCCTGAGCTCCTCGCCGCCGTCGCCGCGCTGCCCCCGGTCCGCGACGAGCCGCGCCTGCCGCTCGACCCGACCGCACCCGATCCCGAATTCCGCCTGGCCCGGCTCCTGCGCCCGGTGCGTTGGCTGGTGGCCGTGGCGGTGGGCTTGGTCGCCCTCGACGCGATGAGCGCGCTCGCGTTCCCCAACATCGCCCGCTACGCGGTCGACAACGGGATCACCGCGCACGCGCCGGGCGTCCTGTTCGGCGCGGTGCTGCTGGGCCTGGGAATCGTGGCCGCGGGCTGGTTCGTCGTCGCGCTGGAGACGGTCACCACGGCTCGGGCCGGGGAGAGCTTGCTGTACGTGCTGCGGGTGCGCAGCTACGCCCATCTGCAGCGGCTCGGCCTCGACTACTACGAGCGCGAGCTGTCCGGCCGGATCATGACCCGCATGACCACCGACGTCGACGCGCTGTCGACGTTCCTGCAGACCGGCCTCGCCCAGGCGATCGTCAGCCTGCTCACGGTCGTCGGCGTCACGGTGGCGCTGCTGGTCACCGACCTGCAGCTGGCACTCGTGGCGCTGGCCGTGCTGCCGGTGCTCCTCGTGGCCACGGTGGTGTTCCGGCGGCTGTCCGGGCGGGCCTATGCGGACGCGCGCGAGAAGGTCAGCATCGTCAACGCCGACCTGCAGGAGAACGTGTCCGGCGTGCGCGTCGCCCAGGCCTATGTGCGGGAGGGGCGCAGCGCCACCGCGTTCGGCGAGCGCAGCGCGGCCTACCGCCGCTCCCGGCTGCGCGCCCAGCGCTACATCGCCGTGTTCTTCCCCGGGGTCACCCTGCTGTCGGACGTCGCAACGGCCGCGGTGCTCGGCGTCGGCGCGGCACGGCTGGCCACCGGCGACCTCTCGGCGGGTGTGCTCACGGCGTTCCTGCTGTACCTGGCCATGTTCTTCACCCCGATCCAGCAGCTGTCGCAGGTGTTCGACGGCTACCAGCAGGCCAGGGTCGGGCTGTCGCGCATCACCGAGCTGCTGCGCACGCCCACCACCGTGCCGCCGGAGCCCGCGGGCGATCCCGTGCCGGTTCCGGCGCGGCTGCGCGGCGAGGTCGAGCTCGCCGACGTGTCGTTCGCATATGCGGGCACGGCCGAGCCCGCGCTCGCCGACATCACCCTGCGCGTCGCGCCGGGGGAGACGATCGCGCTGGTCGGGGCCACGGGTGCGGGCAAGTCCACACTGGTCAAGCTGCTGGCGCGGTTCTATGACGTCGGTTCGGGCGCGGTGCTCGTCGACGGTGTCGACGTTCGGCGGTTCCGCCTTGCCGACTACCGCCACCGGCTGGGCGTGGTGCCGCAGGAGGCGCACCTGTTCACCGGTGACGTGGCCGCCAACATCGCCTACGCCCGCCCCGACGCAGCACCCGCGGAGATCGAGGCCGCGGCTCGCGCGGTCGGGGCGTGGGAGCTCGTCCGCGGCCTGCCCGGCGGCTTCCGCCATCCGGTCGGCGAGCGCGGCCAGGGGCTCTCGGCGGGCCAACGCCAGCTCATCGCGCTGGCCCGCGCCGAGCTGGCCGATCCCGATCTGCTGTTGTTCGACGAAGCCACCGCCGCCCTGGATCCCGCCACCGAGGCCGCGGTGCTCGCGGCGGGCGACCGGGTCACGGCCCGCCGCACCGCGTTCGTCGTGGCCCACCGGCTCACCACCGCCGCGCGCGCCGACCGCATCGCCGTGCTCGCGGCGGGGCGCATCGTCGAGCTGGGCACGCACGCCGAGCTGCTCGCCGCGGGCGGCGTCTACGCCGGGCTGTGGGCGGCCGGGGAGCTGGAGCCCGCCGCCTGACGCCACCCGCTCGGTAGTCCCCCGGCGCTGGCACCGGCAATGCCGTGCCCGCGCAGGCGTCGCGACGCCGGTGCGGGCACCGCTCTGCTTGCGTGAGCACTCCCGGGTCAGGCGTCCCCGTCTGGGGCGAACTCACGGGGCTCGACGAGCACCAGCCAGTTGCCGGAGACGTCCCGCATCACGGCCTCCACCCCGTACGGCCGGTCGGCGGGCTCCTGCAGGAACTCCACGCCTGCGGCGGAGAGCTCCTCGTAGGTCTTGCGGCAGTCGTCCACCCGCAGGCCCAGCCCGCCCATCTGGCCCTTCCCGAGCTGGCGCCGCACGAAGTCCGCGGCGTCGGGGTCGAGTGGCGGGCCGGGCTTCATCAGCGTCACCTCCAACTCGGGGTGGTCGGGGTGGCATACGGTCACCCAGCGGAAGCCCTCGCCCATCGTCACGTCGGAGCACGACCGGAAGCCCAGCTTGTCGACGTAGAAGTCGCGGGCCGCGTCCTGGCCGAGGCAGTACACAGTGGTCAGGGAGACGTTCGTGATCATGGTCCACCGTAGGATGCGCCGGGGGTGGCGGCCTTCTCCCAGATTGCGCTCCCGTCGTGCCCGCCGGGTCGAGACCCCCGCGCATGAACAGGTAGCAGCCGGGCACATGGGCGCCGCCGCGCGCGGCCCAGCGGTCGCGGTACGCGGTCGGCGTCTCGCCCACCAGCTGCGCGAACCGTGACGAGAAGGACCCCAGGCTCGAGAAGCCCACCAGCATGCACACCTCGGTCACGGTCAGGTTGGCCGCCCGCAGCAGGTCCTGGGCGCGCTCGATGCGGCGGCGGGTGAGGTAGCGCATCGGGGTCTCGCCGTACGTCGCCTCGAAGCACCGCACGAAGTGGTACTTCGACACGCCCGCCACAGCCGCGAGCGCGTTGAGGTCCAGCGGCTCGCGGTAGCTGCGGTCGACGTGGTCGCGGGCGCCGCGCAGGTGCACCAGCAGCGACGGCGCAACCTTCTCGCGCGTCGGCACGTGTCAAAGGGTAGGCGGTGATCACAGGGGGTTGCCCGATGGTGACAATGTCCTTCGTTCCTGCCCGGTTTCGGGCAATTCGCTGGCGTTCAGTGCCCACGCCGTGCACCATCGCGGGGGTGCCCGCCGATGACGATCTCGTCGCCCACCTCGTGCGCAGCACGCTGCTTACCCCGAACGAGGCGGCGCGTGTGGTAGCCGAGGTCGTGGCGTACTACCGCGAGGCGGTGCCGGACTACGTCCGGCGCCGTCACGCCGAGCTCAAATATCGCGGGCTGACCAACGACCGGATCTTCGACGAGATCGCCACCGAGCTTGCCGCCCGGCGGTTCGCGGCACCGCCGCTGTCCACCCGACAGCTGCGCCGCCTCGTCTACGGATAGCGAGAAAGGAACACGCCATGTGCGGGATCGTCGGATACGTGGGGCCGCAGGACGCGGCCCCGATCCTCCTCGAAGGGCTCGGCCGACTGGAATATCGGGGCTATGACTCCGCGGGCATCGCGGTCTGCACCCGGTCCGGGCTCAAGGTGCGCAAGGCGAAGGGCCGCGTCGCCGACCTTTCCGCTGACCTCCCGGCGCGCTTCAAGGGCTCTCCCGGCATCGGACACACGCGCTGGGCAACGCACGGGGAGCCCACCGCGGAGAACGCCCACCCGCAGGTCGACATGGCGCAGCGGATCGCGGTCGTCCACAACGGCATCATCGAGAACGCCGACGAGCTACGGGCCAAGCTCATCGCCGACGGCGTCGAGTTCGTGTCCCAGACCGACACCGAGACCGTCGCCCACCTCGTCGCAAAGGCCTTCGCCGACGGCGCCGCCGATCTGGAGCAGGCTGTCCGGCGGGCGCTGCGCTCCGTCGTCGGCGCCTACGGTCTGGCGATCATGGACGCCGAGCACCCCGACCGCATCGTCGTCGCCCGCAACGGCAGCCCGGTGCTGCTGGGCATCGGCGAGAAGGAGATGTTCGTCGCCTCCGACGTCGCCGCGCTGATCGGCCACACCCGGCAGGTCGTCTACCTCGACGACGGCGAGCTCGCCACCATCACCGCGAGCGGCTACCGCACCTACACGATCGACGACCGTTCCACGGCGAAGAGCCCGTCCACGATCGACTGGGACGTCGTCGGCGCCGAGATCGGTGACCACGCGCACTTCCTCATCAAGGAGATCGCCGAGCAGCCCCGGACGATCGCGCGCGCCTTCTCCGGGCGCATCGACGAACGCTTCGACACCGCCCGGCTCGGCGGGCTCAACCTCACCGTCCGCGAGGCCCGCGAGATCAAGCGCGTCAAGATCCTCGGCTGCGGCTCGGCGTGCTACGCGGGCGACCTCGGCGCGCAGCTCATCGAGGACCTCGCGCGCATGCCCGCCACGTCGGAGGCCGCGTCGGAGTTCCGCTACCGCAACCCGGTGGTCGAGCCGGACACGCTCTACATCGCGGTCAGCCAGTCCGGCGAGACCATCGACACCCTCGCCGCGGTGCAGGAGCTGCAGCGCAAGGGCGGCCGGGTGATCGGGATCGTCAACGTCGTGGGCTCGACGATCGCCCGCCAGGTCGACGGCGGCATCTACATCCACGCGGGCCCGGAGATGTCGGTGGCGGCCACGAAGTCGTTCACGAACACGGTGACGGCGTTCGCGCTGCTCGCGCTGTACCTGGGCCGGATGCGCGACCTCGCGCCGACCGAAGGCAAGCGCATCCTCGCGGGCCTGCAGCGGCTGCCGGAGCAGATCCAGGAGATCCTCGACCAGTCCGAGGACATCGCCGACGTGGCCAAGCTGATCGCGCAGAGCACGGGCGTCATGTACGTGGGCCGCCGCCGCGGCTGGCCGGTGGCCCGTGAGGGCGCGCAGAAGCTGAAGGAGGTGTCCTACGTGCACGCGGAGGCCTACCCCTCGGCCGAGCTCAAGCACGGCCCCCTGGCGTTGATCAGCCCGGACATGCCGACGGTCGCGATCGTCCCCGACGACGAGCTCCTCGACAAGAACACCTCGACGCTCTCGGAGATCAAGGCGCGCAAGGGCCCGGTCGTGGCGCTGGCCCACCACGACCTGCCGCTCGAGCTGGCCGATCGCACCGTGATCGTGCCGCGCAACGAGCCGGAGCTCGACCCGATCCTCATGTCGGTGCCTCTGCAGCTGCTGGCCTACCACGCGGCCGTCGTGCTCGGCCGGGACGTCGACAAGCCCCGCAACCTGGCCAAGAGCGTGACGGTGGAGTAGCCCACCCCGACTGCGCACCCCGTCGCCCCACCGCGCACCCCGTCGGTGGGGTGCGGGGTCGCCTGGTGGGGTGCGCGGTCGCCTGGTGGCGTGCGCGGTCGGCCGCCTGCGCGTGCCCTACTCGGCCAGGATGCGGGCGAGCCGGGCGACGATGCCGGGGCGGCGGGGGTCGTGCGGGGGGAGCTCGTCGACGAGCCGGTCGTGGGTCTCCAGATCGTCCGCGCCCAGGGGGTGCTCGGCGAACATGGCGAGCAGCTCGACCTCGTCGCTGTCGAGCACGGCGCGCCGGAGACCCGCGATCAGCTCGTCGCGCAGCTCGCGGATCTCCGGGGCGTCCGAGCGCGGGAGCAGCGGCCCGGCGCACGCCCGCAGGGCCTCGGCGATCTGCCCGACGTGCAGGGCCCGCCGGGCCGCCCCGAAGTCGGTGTCGACCACCGCGTCCAACCGGTAGGGACGGGTGCGCAGCACCTCCGCGCCGATGAGCCCGCGCAGCCGCAGGATCTCGCCGCGCACGGTGGTGGGGTTGCCGTCGTCGCCGTAGAGCGCGGCGGCGAGCTGCTCGGCCGAGCGCCCGGCGGGGTGCAGCGCGAGCGCGGTGAGCAGCTCCGCGGGGCGCAGCGTGAGCGGCACCGACCGGCCGTCCAACGTGGCCCGCGGTGCGGCCTCCCCGGTGAACCGCAGCGACAGGGCGCTCCGGTGGCGGGTCGCGGCCGCGCGGCGGGGCGCGTGCAGGAGGTAGCCCTCGGCGAGCGGCTCGACCTCCAACTCCCGCCCGTCGTCGAGCGTGACGCGGCCGCCGCCCGCGGGCACCGTCACACGCTCGGGCCAGACCCCGTACGGCTCGCTCGCGATGATCCGCCCGCTCGCCGTGACGAGCGCGCCCTCCCGTCCCCGCAAGCTCGCGAGGTGCGGCATGTTGCGCACACGCAGGCGCTCGTCGGCGATGGCCAGCCGCACCCGCAGCTGGTTTTCCGCGAGCTGCGCGGTGGCCGACACGAGCTGGGCCATGGCCGGATGCACCGAGTGGATCGGGCCGGAGATGTCGATCGCGCCCAGGATGCGGCCGGTGTCCGGGTCGTGCACGGGCGCCGCCGCACACGTCCAGATGTGGTACGCCCGCACCAGGTGCTCGGCCGAGTGGATCTGAACCGGCGCATCGACGGCCAGCGTGGTGCCCATCGCGTTGGTGCCGATCGACGCCTCGGACACACTGAAGCCCGGGCATAGACCCGTTCCGTCGGCGGCGTGCAGCAACCCGGTGGCGCCTTCGCGCCACAAGATCGTGCCGTCGGCGTCGGTCACCAGCATGACGTGCATAGCCTCGTCGGCGATGCTCACGAGGGTGCTGCGCAGGAGCGGCATCACGTCGTTGAGCGGGTGCGCGGCGCGAAGGTCGGCGATCGCGTCGTCGCCGTGCACCACCCGGGGCATGCGTCGATCGGGGTCGACGTGCGCGGCGAGGCTCCGTTCCCAGGACGCGCTGATGAGTGACCGCGGCGCGATGCGCGGCGCGTCGCCCGCCATGACGGACTCGAACACGTCGTGCAGCACATGGGCGTGCCCCACAGGATCGTGGGCACCGGGTTGGGTCATCAGCTCTCCGGGCATCATCGCTCACGGGATCCGGCCATCTTCCCGTGTGCGTGGCAGGGGAGCAACCCGCGGTGCAACGTCCGGGCAACGTGACCCCTCCTACGCTCGGCGGACATCTGCGAGGGAGGCCGTCGTGACGACCGACGCTGTGCTGGACCGGTCCTTCGCGCCTGCGGCCGCCCGCCGCACGGCGCGGCTGCTCATCGTCGACGGCGAGGCGATCGTCCGCTTCGGACTGCGCCAGCTGTTCGCCCCCGACCCGGAGATCGCCGTGGTCGGGGAGGCGGCCAGCCCGCGCGACGCACTGGTCATCGCCGACCGCTGCCCGCCCGATCTGGTCATCCTCGACGTCGACCTCGGCCGCGGCGACGCAGCGGGCGTCGAGCTGGTGCGGATGCTCCTGGAGCGCCACCGCGGGATGCGGGTGCTGGTGCTCACCGGCTGCCGCGACCGCGACGTCATGATGCGCACGATCCGCCTCGGCGTGCACGGCTACCTGCGCAAGGGCGCCGAGACCGCCGACATCGTGCGTGCCGTGCAGTCGCTGCTGCGCGGGGAGAGCGTGTTCGACTCGCGGGGGGCGGCGCCGGTCGTCACGGACGTGATGCGCGACGATCCGCTGCCCGTCCGTGGCCTCGGCGCGGCCACCCTCACCGAGCGAGAGAACCAGGTGCTGCGGCTGCTCGCGGTGGGGATGTCCAACCGCGAGATCGGACGACGGCTGGTGATCAGCGAGGCCACCGTGAAGTTCCACGTGCGCAACCTGCGCGACAAGCTGGAGGTCCGCCGCCGCACCGAGATCGTCTACACGGCGACGCGGCAGGGGATCGTGTAGCGGTCGTTGCCGCTTCGTGACCTCCACATCCGTACATTCGGTTCGTGGAGCTGCTGCCGGTCGTCCTGGCCAGCGGGTGGGCGAGCGGGATCAACGCCTACCTGGTGGTCCTTGTTCTCGGCCTCATCGGCCGCTTCGGCCAGGTCGCCGAGATACCCCTGGGCCTCACCCGCACCGACGTGCTGGTCGTCGCGGCGGCGATGTACGTCGTCGAGCTGGTGGCCGACAAGATCCCCTACATCGACTCGCTCTGGGACGCGATCTCCACGGCGATCCGCCCGACGGTCGGCGCCGTGATCGGGCTGCTCATCGCCCACGACGCGCCCACGCTGCAGCAGGCGATCCTGGCCGTGTCCGGCGGGGCGGCCGCGCTGGTGTCGCACCTGGTCAAGGGCGGCCTACGGCTGATCGTCAACACGTCGCCGGAGCCCGCGAGCAACATCACCGTGAGCGTCGGCGAAGACGTCGCGGTGGCCGGGGTGACGACCCTCGCCGTGCTCAACCCGACCCTTGCGCTGGCGATAGCGGGCACCCTGCTTGCGCTGGGGATACTCCTGCTGGTGCTGCTGTGGTCCCGGGTGTTGCGCGGCTGGCGCCGCTTCCGCGCCTGGCGCGACCGCCGGGTGAGCCTCGCCGCCTCGTGAGGAGCACTCCTTTTCCGCGCACGGGGCGTCAGCCGAAGAAGACCTCGGCCTCGGCGTAGAGGGTCGGGTCCACCACCTTCAGCTCCTTCGTCGCTTCCGCGAGCGGAATGGTGACGATGTCGGCGCCGCGCAGCGCCACCATGTGCCCCCACTTCTCGGCGTGCACCGCGTCGATGGCGTGCAGGCCGAACCGGGTGGCGAGCCAGCGGTCGCGGGCGGTCGGGGTGCCCCCGCGCTGAACGTGGCCGAGCACCGTGGTGCGCGCCTCCTTGCCGGTGCGGGCTTCGATCTCCCTGGCCAGCCAGTCGCCGATGCCGCCAAGCCGTACGTGCCCGAACGCGTCCTTCTCACCCGTCTGCAGCGACTCCTCGCCCTCCTTGGGCTTCGCCCCTTCCGCGACGACGATGATCGGCGCGTAGTCGAGCTGGAAACGCTGCTCGACCCACCGGATGACCTGCTCGATGTCGAACCGCACCTCGGGGATGAGGATCGCGTTCGCGCCGCCCGCCATGCCGGAGTGCAGTGCGATCCAGCCGGCGTGCCGCCCCATCACCTCGACGATCAGCGCCCGGTGGTGCGACTCGGCCGTCGTGTGCAGCCGGTCGATCGCCTCCATCGCGATGTTGACGGCCGTGTCGAAGCCGAACGTGTAGTCGGTGCCCGACAGGTCGTTGTCGATGGTCTTCGGTACCCCGACGACGTTGACGCCCATGTCGTAGAGCTTCGTCGCCACACCGAGGGTGTCCTCCCCGCCGATCGCGATCAGGGCGTCGACCCCGAGGTTCTGCAGGTTGCGCTTGATCTTCTCGACGCCGCCCGAGATCGCGAACGGGTTGGTGCGGGAGCTGCCGAGGATCGTGCCCCCGCGGGGGAGAAGGCCCCGCACGGCCGGGATGTCCAGCGGCTTGGTCAGCGCCTCGAGTGGACCGCGCCAGCCGTCGCGGAAGCCGAGGAACGAGTAGCCGAAGTCGGGGACGCCCTTGCGGACGATTCCTCGGATGACCGCGTTCAGTCCGGGGCAGTCGCCGCCACCGGTGAGCACGCCGACGCGCATGGGGGTCTCCATCGATGCAGATGCATAAGAACCTCACACGCTAGCGGGAACTGCCGCGCACACGTTCGGGGGGCCACCCGCCGTCCCGCCAAATGAGACGTGCACGTGGTCGTAGTGGTTGGCCGTCACGCCACCGCGGTCCTCCATGGGCTGCCAACCGCTGCCGAAGTTGATCCGCTGCCGCCAGATCACATAGCTGACGCCCAGCGCCGCCCGGTTGTTCAGCGCACAGGCGGCGAGCCGGTCGCCGGTGGCGCGGTCGACCATGAAGTCGACGGCGCGCCCCGACGGATGGTCCGACATGCCCGCGCGCCCGGCCACCCCGTACATCGTCGGCTCGCCGAACTGGCAGCCGAGGAACCGCGCCGCCGCGCGTACGTGCGGCTTGACCGCGCCGAGGCCTGCGGTGTCGACGCCGCAGTCGCCGCGGGCCGCGCTCTGCGCCGGGCCCGCTCGCGGGCCTGTCGCTCGGCCAGTTGCACGCCCTTGACGAGGTCGGCGGCGTCGGCGACGCGCGGCTCGGCGGTCACGGGCTCGACCAGGGCCTGCGCGGGTCCGACGGGGAGCCGCAACGATGCCGTCGTCGCGAGCGCGGACTGCGGAGCGCCGTCGACCAGGAAGAGCGTGCCGCCGGTCACGCCGAGGGCGGCGGTCCCGCACAGCAGCGGGGCCGCCACGGACCAGCGCGCTCGGGGCGCGCGCCTGCGATGTCGTGCCACGAATGCCTTCCGGATCGACGGTCCGGGAGGGCGCCCGAGGGGGAGCGTGACGCCCTGCGCGTAACCGAACCGTGATCCGCAGTCGAGGCTAGGCAGCCCCACGAATGCCCGAAAGGTCCGCACCTGGTGATCGGTTCGCGCGGCGCGGCGAACGGCGCACCCCGGCGTCCGAACGGACGAGCGGCCCGGCCCCGCCGGCGCCGTGCGAGGTGGACCTACGGGGTGCGAAAGTCCGTCCCGGAGCGGCGCCGCGGCGGGCCGGGCGGGCCAGAGTGGGGTCATGGACACGGACGGCGTGACCGTCGCGGAGGCCTACGGCAGGCGATGGTCGGCGGAGGCCGCCGTGCGGGCGGAGCACCTTGCGCACCTGTCGCGTCCCGCCTGGGAGGCGGTGCTCGCGGTGCTGGAGGTCGGCATGGGCACGGCGTTGCTCGACGTCGCCTGCGGCAGCGGCGAGCTCGTGGCGCTCGCCCACGCCCGCGGCGCCGTCGTGCACGGCATCGACGCCGCCGACGCCATGATCACGCTCGCCCGTGCCGCCGTGCCCGGCGCGGACCTGCGCATCGGCACACTGGAGCGGCTGCCCTGGGCCGACGCCGTGTTCGACGTCGTCACCGGCTTCAACGCGTTCCAGTTCGCGCCGGACATCGTGGCCGCGTTCGCGGAGGCCGCGCGCGTCACCCGGCCCGGAGGGCGGATCGCCGTCTGCAACTGGGGCGGCGCGGGTCCGCAGGACCTCATCGCCGTCACCCACGGCCTGCAGGCGCTCGCCCCCGACGCGGCGCTCGTACCACGCCGTCCGGTCGGCGAGCCCGGCGTGCTGGAGGAGTTGCTCCGCGCGGCGGGCCTGCGACCGTCCGCGGCGGGCGACGTCGCCGTGCCCTACACGCCGCCGGATCGGCACACCCTCGAACGCGGCATGTTCGCGGCGGGCAACCTGCGCCACGTCGTCCGGCACCTGGGTGCGGAGCGCGCGGCCGCGGCGTTGGCCGAGGCGGCCGCCCCATTCCGGCGCGAAGACGGGTCTTACCTGTTCCACAGCACCTTCCGGTGGGTCGTGGCCGAGCGGGACTAATGTCGGGGAGGTGTCCGACTGGGACGGGCGGGGGCTGCCTCCGGTGGCCGCCGAACGCGTGCGCCGCGCCGCCGAGGGCGGAGCGTGGACCTCGCTGCTGTCCGCCCCCGCCGCGGCCGGGCTGGAGGTGGCGGGCTTCGACCCCGCAGGCGAGGTGATGGGCTCGATCGTCCAGCGCATCGGCTGGTCGAGCTACTACGGCTGCGGCGCCCGGGGCTGGTACGGCGCCGCCAGCCGCACGATCACGTCCGTGCAGAACCCCCGGGCGGGATTCGCCCCCTACGCCCATACGCTGGAGACCGGCTGGGCCACCGCCATCGGACGCATGGTCGCCGAGGCGGCGGCGATCGGCGCCGACGGCATCGTGGGCGTTCGGCTGTCACAGAGTGGACTGGGCAACAATGCGCACGAGTTCACCGCGATCGGCACCGGCGTGCGCGCGCGCTCTCGCACCCGTCCGCGCCGCGTGTTCTCGACCCACCTTCCCGGGCAGGACGTGGCCAAGCTCGTCCTCGCGGGCTGGATACCGACCGATCTCGTCCTCGGCATCGCCGTCGGGATCCGCCACGACGACTGGAACACCCGACAACAGCGCACGTGGAGCGCGGGCAACGTCGAGGTCGGCGGCTACACCGAGCTGATCAACCAGACACGCGGCGACGCCCGGCGGGCCTTCGGCGCGCACGTCCGGTCCGCGGGCGCCGACGGCGCGGTCGTCGAGTCGATGCGCCTCAACACTTGGGAGATCGAGCCGGGGGAGGGCCACATCGACCACGTCGCCGAGAGCACGATCTTCGGCACCGCCATCGCGCAGTTCCACCGATCGCCCGTGGCCCCGTCCCGCTCCCTGACCTACCTGCCCCTGAAAAGGAGCCGATCGTGACCGCCGATCCCACCCAGCTGGGCATCCCCGAAGACGCGATGCGCCGCCTCGCCGAGATGCGGCCGGGCCAGGCGACGAGCCTGTTCACCTCGGATCTCTCCGTGAACGAGTTCCTGCTCGTCCGCGAGGCCGGGTTCCGGCCACTGGGGCTGGTGCTCGGGTCCAGCATTTACCACGTCGGCTTCCAGTTCGGGCGCTGGAACAAGAACCAGGAGCTCGACACGCTCTCGCAGGCCATGTACCACGCACGCGAGCTCGCGATGACCCGCATGGAGGTCGAGGCGGACCAGCTCGGCGCCGACGGCATCGTCGGGGTACGGCTGGAGATCGAGTTCAAGGAGTTCGGGTCCGATCTCGCCGAGTTCATCGCCGTCGGCACGGCCGTCAAGTCCGATCACCCGGCGCCCGAGGGGCGTACGTGGCGCAACAACCGCAACCAGCCGTTCACCTCCGACCTGTCCGGCCAGGATTTCTGGACGCTCGTCCAGGCGGGCTACGCGCCCCTGGGCATGGTCATGGGCACCTGCGTCTACCACATCGCCCACCAGCGGTTCTGGCAGGCGATGAACAACATCGGGCAGAACGTCGAGCTGCCGCAGTTCACCGAAGCGCTCTACGACGCCCGCGAGCTCGCGATGAGCCGGATGCAGGCCGAGGCGGAGGCGCTGCACGCCGAGGGCATCGTCGGGGTTCAGCTGCTCTCGCACGGGCACCGGTGGGGTGGGCACACCACGGAGTTCTTCGCGATCGGCACGGCCGTGCGCCCGCTGCGTGCCGACCACCACATCCCGACCCCCCAGCTCGTGCTCCCCCTGACGGATTGAACGCTGACAGACTGACACCGTGACGCTCGAACCCAGCGGGCTCGGCCCGTCCGGCGACGTTGCGATGCTGGCCGCCATGCTGCGCGCCGACCGCTCCGACGTTGCGTCCTACGCCCGAGTCCTCACCAGCACCCTCGCGGACGCGCTGCCGGACGGCATGGTGGAGGTCGAGCAGCGCCGCGGGCTGAGCGACCGGGTGGCAGGCCGCGGCGGACGCACCGTCGCCGTCGTCGTGCACGGGATGGACCGGGAGCTGGAGCTGCGTGAGGGCGCCCGGGGCGTCGAGGCGCAGGTGCGGCAGGTCGTGCACGGCGTGGTGATCAGCCGCAAGGCCGTCGGGATCGACGAGTGGCTGCACGCGCTCGCCGAGGACCTCACCCGCATCGCGGCCCGTGACGCCGCCGCCCGAGCGGCGTTGGAACGCTTCCTCGGCGGATGAGCGCGGCCGGTGCGATCTGATGAGGGCGCGCCAGATCGCCGTCTGCGGCCCGAGGGAGTGCACCGACAGTCGAAATGCCCAACTCACCGTGTCGGATCGGGCGACTCACCGGGCGGGTGGGGCGCGCCGTCAGGACGTCGGGCGCGCCGTGGCGGCGAGCTGGGTGCGCATCGTGGTCAGGTCGAGCTGGATCTTCTTCAGCACGTCGCCGCAGGCCTGCGCGGGCGGGCCCGCCACGCCCGGCGCGGCCACGCAGCCCGTGCGGCTGAACTGACCCACCTCGTCGGCCAGCCGCGTAGCGGTGGCCTTCAGCTGCCCCGCACCGGTCACGGACGCGGCCGCACCCTGTGTCGCCAGCGCCGCGTTGCCGACCTCCGCGACGTACCGCGCGCAGTCCGGGTAAGCCTGAACGGCAGGCCGGGTGGTGCAGTTGTCCTGCGCGATCGCGTCGACCTTGTCCTGCAGGTCGGCCAACGACGCGGTGTAGGTCGCGGACGGTGGCGCGGACTGTGTCGACGCCGGGCTCGCGCACCCCCCGAGCACGGTGAGCGCCGCGACGAGCAGAAGACCGAACGCGCGCCCCATGCGCTTACGGTATTCCCTCCGCGTACCGGACGAGGCATGGCCCAATGCCCGCCGATTCCTGACTTTGCTCGAACATTGGCGGGTCACCATGGCCGCATGACCCCGATCGGTGAGCGCGACGCCGTCCGCCGCCTGCTCCAGCGGCTGGGCCTCGGTCCCCGCCGCGGTGAGCTGGACGCCGCCACGGCCGCCGGATTCGATGCGACGCTCGAGGCACTGACCACGCCCGGGCCCGACGCGGGCGCCGCCGCCACCCCCGCTCCAGCGTTCGCCCCCGTGGCACGCGTGCCGAAGGATCCCGCCTCCGCGCAGGCGTTGCAGCAGCAGCGCACCCAGCTCGTCGCGTGGTGGCTGGACCGGATGGCCGCGGCCGATCGCCCGTTCCCCGAGCGCATGACGTGGTTCTGGCACGGCCACTTCGCGACCAGCATCCAGAAGGTGCGCTTCGCCGACCTCATGGCAGGCCAGAACGCGAGCCTTCGGCGCCTCGGCACCGGCGACTTCCGGGCGTTGGCCCAGTCGATGGCGGTCGACCCGGCCATGCTCATCTGGCTCGACGGCGGCGGCAACCGGGTCGGCAAGCCCAACGAGAACCTCGCCCGCGAGTTCATGGAGCTGTTCACGCTCGGCGTGGGCAACTACACCGAGGAGGACGTCCGGTCGGCGGCGCGGGCGCTCACCGGGTGGACGGTCAACGTCCAGGCCCGCAGCGCGGCCTTCGTCCCGAAGCGCCACGACCCCGGGCCCGAGATGGTGCTCGGCACGTCCGTCAACAACACGGCGACCCTGGTGAACCAGCTGGTCGGGCTGCCGGTCTCGCCGAGGTTCATCGCGACGCGGGTGTGGAGCCGGTTCGTCTCCGACACCCCACCGGACCCCGCGACGCTCGGCACGCTCGTCAGCGCCTACGGCTCCGGCCACGACATCACGGCGGTCCTGCGGGCCGCCGCCCGCACGCCCGCGTTCCGTGACCCCGGCTCGGTGCTCGTCCGCGAACCGGTGCTGTGGCTGACGGGCGCGTTGCGGGCGGTGAACGCGCCCGCGTCGAAGGTGCCCGCCGGACCGCTCGCCGCAGGGCTTTCCGGGCTCGGGCAGGTGCCCTTCGCGCCGCCAAACGTCGGCGGCTGGCCCGCGGGCACCCCGTGGCTCACCACCGCGTCGGCGTTGGCGCGGCTCAACCTGGCGCGGGCGATCGTGAACGTCGGCGACATCTCCCCGGTCACCGCCGCCCCACCGAACAGCCGGGTCGCCGCGACGGCCGCCCTGCTCGGACTGCCCGCCTTCACCCCGCGCACGGCCGCCGCGCTGGCCCCGCTCACGGGGAACCCGCCGCAGCTCGTCGCGGCCGCACTGGCCTCCCCGGAAAGCTGTGTGAGCGCATGAACGGCCTGACCCGACGCCGGTTCCTGCTCGCCTCGGGCGCCGCGGCCGTCGCGGCGACGGCAGCGGGCATCGGCTGGAAGGACCTCGCCGACCGCACCCGCACCGACCCGTTGCCGGTCGGCACGGGCGTGCTCGTCCTCGTCACGCTGTACGGCGGCAACGACGGGCTCAACACGGTGGTGCCCGCGGCGGACCCGGCCTACCAGTCGGCCCGCCCCGACCTCGCCTACGCCCAGAGCGAGGTGCTCGACATCGGCGAGGGCCTCGGCCTCAACCCCGGCCTCGCCGGGCTGAAGCAGCAGTGGGACAACGGCACGCTGGCGATTGTCCGCGGCGTGAGCTACCCCAAGCCCGATCACAGCCACTTCCGCTCGATGGACATCTGGCAGACCGCCTCCCCGGACCATCCCGCGGGCACCGGCTGGATCGGCCGCTGGCTGGACGCGAACGGCCGCGACCCGCTGAACGCCGTGTCCCTGGAGCCCGTGCTGCCACCGTTGCTGGCGGGCGCGACCACGGCGGGCGCCGCGTTGCCGCTCCGCGGGCTCGCGCTGCCGACCGGGCCGATCGGGACGGCGTTCACGGCGCTGGGGCAGCCGTCGGCGGGGGAGTCGCCGCTGCAGGCGTACGCGGCCCGCTCGATCACCGACCTGCACCGCACGGTCGACACGTTCGGCAAGGACGTCGACGTGACCCCGACCAAGGCGAAGACCCCCGCCAACAACAAGGGCAAAGGCCAGCAGGGTGCGCTCGTGGCCCAGCTCGACGTCGTGGCGCGCTGCGTCGAGGCGGGTGCCCCCGCCCGGGTCTACTCGGTGAGCCTCGGCGGCTTCGACACCCACGCGGACGAGCGCGGCACCCAGCAGCGCCTGCTCACGGAGGTCGACCAGGCCGTCTCCGGGTTCCTCACGCGGATGGCGGGCACCGACCGCGGCCGCGGCGTGGTGCTGATGGCGTACTCCGAGTTCGGACGGCGGGTGGCCGCCAACGCCAACCAGGGCACCGACCACGGCACCGCGGGCCCGGTGTTCATCGCGGGCGCGCCGGTGAAGGGCGGGTTCGTCGGCGCACAGCCGAGCCTCACCGACCTCGACAACGGTGACCTCAAGCCCACCACGGACTTCCGCGACGTCTACGCCACCTTGCTCGCCGACGTCCTCAGCGCCGATCCGGCGCCGGTGCTCGGGCCCGGCCGCACCACCCTGCCGCTGCTGGCGGGCTGAGGTCGTGAGTGGAAAACGTCGCTCTGGCGACGTTTTCCACTCACGATCCCTGGCGGCGGAACCGTTCGGCGAGCTGGGGGTCGTCCTCCCACCACAGCCGGGTGGGGCCCGCTTCGTCGGCGGCGTCCAGCTCGGCGTCGATGACCGCGGCCTTGCGGGTGTCCTCGCGGCTCATCCGGTTGACGACGATCAGGATGAACGGCAGCCCGACAAGGTCGCCGCCGATCCACAGGATCCCCGCGCCGAGGGTCTGGTCAGAGGCGTGGGTCGATGCCGGTGGCCTGGGCGGCGTACCAGGCCGTCGCAACCAACGGCCCGAGCCAGAGCACCACGCCCAGCACCGCATCGCCGATCATCTCCACGATCGTGATCCACAGCGTGACCAGGTAGGAGTCGTTGCGCGGGGTGGGGTCGACGCGGAACCGCGACCAGTAGTAGACGAACCCGGCAAGTGCCACCACGGCGCCCGCGACACCGGACGCGACCGCGCTCTGCAGCGTCAGCTCGTAGAGCGGCGACAGGTACAGCACCAGCAGCGGCACGACCAGCACGACGGTCACCACCAGCGGAAACGTCAACGCTCGCGCCGCGGCGCTGTGCAGCGCCCGCGCCAGCGGGGCCCGCACGCGCGGCGGGAGCGTGTCGGCGGCCAGCCGGATCGGGGCGCCGAGCGCGAGCAGCATCGGCGTCACCATCAGCAGGACCGTGTTCTGCACCGCGCGCACCCAGAAGTAGGCGTCGTCGTACACGCCGAGGAACGAGCATCCGACGAGCAGGATCGTCGCGATGCCGGTGAGGAAGATCGCCGTTCGGCCCGGGGGCCACGGACCGGCCTGTCGGGCCGCACGCCGTCGCAGTCCCCAGCCGTAGCCCCCGGCCAGTGCCGCTGCCGCCGCGAGCGCGCCCGGCTCGGCGCGCCAGGCGGTGAACGCCCGCGCGAGCGTCAGCGGAGGGGCGGTCAGCGCCAGCGTGAGCACACGCCGGACG
This sequence comes from uncultured Actinomycetota bacterium, assembly GCA_963739465.1. Classification (GTDB taxonomy): domain Bacteria; phylum Actinomycetota; class Actinomycetes; order Mycobacteriales; family Pseudonocardiaceae; genus Pseudonocardia. The sequence goes on along the minus strand of CAVUAS010000009.1, from coordinate 313,799 downwards.
CTACGCCCGTGCTCAGTGGCTGGGGTCGGCGTGCGGCCCGAACGCGGTGAGGAACCGGTCGCGGAAGGTGTCCATCCGCCACACCGGGGCCTGCGGGGCGGGCCGCAGGCCGTCGCTCCAGCCCCAGCCCGCGATCCGGTCGAGCACGGCCGGATCGTGCGCCACGATCGTCACCGGCACGTCGCGGCTCGCGGTGTCGCCGGTGATGATCGGGGCGGGCTGGTGGTCGCCGAGGAACACGAGCACCAGGTTGTCGTTGCCGTAGGTCTTCACCCACGAGACGAGGCTGGTCATCGAGTAGGCGATGGAGTCGCGGTAGCCCGCGCGCACCCGGTCGGTGTCCTGCCACACCACGTCCGGCCCGTCGGCGGCCTTCACGAGCGCGTCGTAGCCCGAACCGTCGCCGACGGCGTTCCAGTCCACCATCTTCGGCACCGGCGTCCACGGCACATGGCTGGAGGTGAGCACCAACTCGGCCATCATCGGCGGGCGCCCCGGCTTGCCGTACTCGCGCTGCTGGAATTGGGCCAGCGTGTACTGGTCCGGCATCGGCGACCAGCTGAAGTTCAGCCCCTTGTAACCCAGGTCGTCGCGGCCGTAGACGCGGTCGATGCCGTAGAAGTTCTTGTCCGGCCAAGCGGAGATCGTGCCGGGCATGATCGCCGTGGTGTCCCAGCCCGCCTTCTGGAACGCGCTGCTGAGGGTGAGGCGGTCGCTGGAGACGAGGCTGCGGTCGCGCTGCTGGTTGCCGATCCACAGGCCGGAGCCGAACGTGGCGTGCGCGAGCCAGCTGCCCCCACCCGCCACCGGCGAGGTGAGGAAGCCGCTGCGGGCGGTGAACCCGGCCGACTTCAGCTCCTGTGTGCCCGCGTCCAGCGCGGCGTCCACCCCGGGTGCGTAGCGCGGGTCTTCCACGGCCGAGCGGCCGTAGCTCTCGACGAACGAGAACACCACGTCCTTGCCCTTCAACGCGGTGAGCAGCTGGTTGTCGGGGGTGCCGCGGAACGCGTCGACGGCGGCCTGCGCCTCGAACTCGGCGCGGTCCTGCAGGCTGATCGGAATCTGGGTGGCGTCCTGGTAGGCGAGCGCGGCCACGCTGCGGGAGGCGAGCGGCACCGGGTCGACGAGCTGGGCGCCGAGCGCCGCCGCGCCCAGCCAGACCACCGACAGCACGGCGACGGCCTTGGTCGCGGGCCGCCGCCGCCCGGCCAGGAGACCGGTGAGCCGCAGCGCCGCGAGCGTCATGAGGGCCATCACGACCACGGCGAGCACGGCCGCGAGCACCGATGCGCCCACGGCGGCCGCCGCGCCGAACGATTCGTGCACGAAGTTGTAGGCGTCGCCGACCAGCGTCCAGTCCAGCACGGGGTCGAACGGCCGCGCGACGGTGGCCAGGAACCCCATATCGATGATCTTGATGATCGTGAGGAGGCCGAGCAGGGCGCCGCCGACCGCGGCGACGACCCGGCGGGGCCGCGGCGGGAGCACGAGCAGCACCGCGACGGCCACCAGCCCCTCGATGGGGATGCGCAGGAACGCCGCGGGGGTGAGCTGGTCGATCTCGCGCGGAGCGGTGAGCGCGCAGAACACGAGCACCCCGGCCAGCACCGTCCCCACGCGGCGCAGCACCGGGTGCCTGGTTCCGTTGGTCGGCTCCGTCACGTGATCCCCCTCGGCTTCGACTCCCGACAGGGACGACACGGCTGGCACCACGGCAGTAGTTCACAGAAGCTGCCTGCGGGTCATGAGAGTAGCGGCGAGCGGCGACCAAATGGCGGTCGTCGGTGTCGTTCCAGGTCCGTTCGGCAGTGCCGATTGGACCAGATGGCCGTGCTCAGGCGCCCGAGGTCCTGCCGTGTCCTCCCGGCGTGCGGCGGGCCCCATCCGTCGCGCGACCTTGTGCCCAGGTCAACCGGGCTTTGTGGGCATGCGACACATTCCGCGCAAGATCCGCTTCGGGACTCGTGCGCCGACGGCACCGTGTGGCCCGCCCAGCGGCAGTCAGTCGGCGAGGTCCAGGGCTGCGCGGACGATCGAGTCGGTGTCGAGGCCGTGGTGGCGGTAGACCTCGCCGAGCCCGCCGGACTGGCCGAACTCCGACACCCCCAGGTGTGCGGCCCGCACCTGGTTGACCCCGGCCAGGAACGCCAGCGAGTGCGGGTGGCCGTCGAGCACGGTGACCAGCGGCGCCGCCCGGCGGGCCGGTAGGATCGCGTCGAGGATCCAGCTGTCGCCGTCACCGTGGCCGGACCGGGCCTGTACGGCGGCGAAGAGCAGGCCGGGAGCGGTGACGCACACGAGGTCGACCGCGACGCCCTGTGCGGTGAGCCGGTCGGCCGCGGCGAGGGCTTCGGGGACGACGGCGCCCATGGCCGCGATCGTCACTGCAGGCGGCTCGCTCGCCCGGCGCAGGGCGTAACCGCCCGCGACGACCTGGCGTCGCCGCCGTTCCCGCGCCGCCGGGTCCTCGGGGATCGCGGCGAGGGTCTGGTCGACGGACCGGGTCGACAGGCGCAGGTAGGCCGACCGCCCGCCCGGGCGCCCCAGGCGGGCCAGCGCGGCGAGCAGCGTCCACTCGACGTCGATCGCGAACGCGGGCTCGTACATCGTGCAGCCCGGCTGCTCCAGGCCGACCGACGGCGTGGTGATCGACTGGTGCGCGCCGCCCTCCGGTGCGAGCGTGACCCCGGACGGAGTGCCGACGAGAATCGACTGACCGCCCGCGTAGATCCCGAACGACCACGGCTCCAGGGCGCGTTCGACAAAGGGGTCGTAGAGCACGCCGATGGGCAACAGCGGCTCGCCCCACCGGCTCCAGGTGGCGCCGAGCTCGCCGAGCAGCCCGACGAGGTTGGTCTCGGCGATGCCCAGCTCAAGATGCTGGCCGTCGGGGCGTTCGCGCCAGTGCAGGATGGTCTCGGGGTCGTCGGCGAACCAGTCCACCCGCTCCCGCGCGGACCACACGCCGACCTTGTTCACCCAACCGCCGAGGTTCGTCGACGACGAGACGTCCGGTGCCAGCGTGACGACGCGTTTCGCGGCGTCGGGGGCGGTGCGGGTGAGGTCGAGCAGGGTCCGCCCGAGCGCGGCCTGGGTGGTGGCGTGCCCGCCGGGGGTGCGGCCGATGTCCGTGGGCAGCTCGGGCACGACGTGCGGGGTGACGGCCGGGCGGCTGAGGCGTTCGGCCGTCGCGCGGCACAGCGCCGCAGCGGCCGACGACGCGGGGAAGCGGGCCCACGGCTGCTCGGTCGACGCGCCGACCTGGTCGGCCAGCTCGCCCATCTGCTCGGCCGTCAGCAGCGAGGAGTGGTTCTGCGGGTGGCCTTCGGTGGCCAGGCCGTAGCCCTTGACGGTGTAGGCGAAGATCACCGTGGGGCGGGTGTCGTCGATGGCCTCGAATGCCTGGCGCAGCGACGCGAGGTCGTGGCCGCCGAGGTTGCGGATGGCGGCGTGCAGGGTGGCGTCGTCGAGCCCGGCCACGAGCTCGCCGAGCTTGACGTCCTCGCCCGGCAGCCGCTCGCGCAGTTGGGTGGGGGTACAGCGCAGCAGGCGCTGGTACTCGGGGTTCTCCATCTCGTCGATCCGCCGCCGGAGCGCGTCGCCGCCGGGGCGTTCGAACAGCTCGTGCAGCAGCCGTCCGTACTTGACGGTGAGCACCTGCCAGCCTGCTGCCTCGAACATCCCGGCGAGCCGGACGGCGCCGATGTTGGGGACGATCCGGTCGAGGCTCTGCCGGTTGAGGTCGATGATCCAGCACACCTCGCCGAGGTCGGTGACCATCGGGTCGAGGATCGCCTCCCAGCAGGCGCCCTCGTCGAGCTCGGCGTCGCCGACGAGGGAGTACTGGCGTCCGGTGCCCGCGCGTACGTAGCGGCGGGCGAGCGCTCCCCAGATCGGGGCGGTGGCGCCGATGCCGACGGAGCCGGTGGAGTAGTCGACGGTGTCGGGGTCCTTCGCGCGGCTGGGGTAGCTCTGCAGCCCGCCGAACGCCCGCAGCGTCTCCAGCTGGGGCGCGGACAGCTCGCCGAGCAGGTAGTTGATCGCGTGCAGCACCGGCGAGGCGTGCGGCTTGACCGACACCCGGTCCTCCGGGCGCAGGTGGTTGAACCACAGCTCGGTCATGATCGACACCAGTGACGCGGACGAGGCCTGGTGGCCGCCGACCTTCAGCCCGTCGGGGTTGGGCCGCACCCGGTTGGCGTGGTGCACGATCGACGTGGCCAGCCACAACACCCGCTGCTCCACCTCGCGCAGCGTCGCGTCCCGGTCCATCGGTCCTCCCTCGTTGCGCCTGGACGTCACTGCACCATCGCGGGGCGGGCAGCACAATGCCTTCGTGCGGGACGCCGTAGTGCCCCGATCCGGGGATCGGCTGCCGCGCGAAGTCCGCGTGCTCGTGTGCGCCGCATTCATGATCGCGATCGGCTACGGCATCGTCGCGCCCGCGTTGCCCGCGTTCGCCCGGAGTTTCGATGTCGGCGTGATGGCGGCGTCGGCCGTCGTCAGCGCGTTTGCCGTGTCTCGCGTGCTCTTTGCCCCGATCAGTGGCCGCATCGTCGGGCCGATGGGGGAGTTGCCGGTGTTCTGCGGCGGCCTGCTGGTGGTCGCCGTGTCCAGCGCCGCGTGCGCTCTCGCCGCGGATTACGGCCAGTTGCTCGTCTTTCGCGCGGCCGGTGGTCTCGGCTCGACGATGTTCACCGTCTCGGCCGCCTCCTTGCTGGTGAGGATCTCGCCTCCCGCATTGCGCGGGCGGGCGTCCGGCGCCTGGGCCACGGGCTTTCTCCTGGGCAACATCGCAGGGCCCTTGGTCGGAGGTGCGCTCCTCGCAGGAAGCTTTCGCGCGCCGTTCCTTGCCTATGCGGGGGTGCTCGTGCTCACCGTCGTGATCGCGGGCGGTCTCCTTCGCGGCCACGTCGGGTCGCGGCCGACTCGTGAACGAGCGGTCGGCGCCGCGGTCACATTCGCCGCGGTCGTGCGGATCGCCGCCTTCCGCGCCGCGCTGGCGTCGAACTTCGTCAACGGGTGGACGGTGTACGGCGTCCGCATCGCGCTCGTACCGCTGTTCGTCGTCGAGGTGTTGAAGCAGCCGGACAGGTGGGCGGGCGTCGTCCTGGCCGCCTTCGCCGCAGGTACCGGCGCCACGCTGCTCATCGGTGGTCGATGGGCCGACCGCCACGGCCGCAGGCCGCCGATCCTCGTCGGGTCGGCGATCGTGGCCGTCACGTCGCTCTGGCTGGGCCAGACCACGTCGACGGGGGAATTGGTCGCTGCATCGCTGTTGTCCGGCGTCGGCACCGGGCTCATGAGCCCGCCGGTCAACGCCGCGGTCACCGATGTGATCGCGGCGAACGGCCGTGCAGCGCGGGGCGGCACGGCGCTGGCGGGCTTTCAGATGATCGGCGACGCCGGGGCGATCATTGGTCCGGTCTTGGCCGGGACGATCGTCGAATGGGCTGGATATCCCGCGGCATTCGCGACGACTGCCGCCATTGCGGCCGTTTCCCTCGTTTATTGGCTGCGCGTCGCCGAGACCCGGCCGCGATAACAAGGCGCTCACATGAGCGGCGGCAGAGCGATCTCGTTCACCTCGTCTCGCCATCCGGGGCGTCATCGGCGATCGTGTAGCGGAGGCCTGTCGAGACGGAGCAAATGATCAACGCAGTACTGGACATCAAGCTGCTCGCCCCCGAGGAGTGGCTACTACTGAAAGCCACCCGCTTACGCGGGTTGCGCGACTCACCTGATGCCTTCGCCTCGGACTACGCAGTAGAGGTGCGCTGGACCGAGGCTCGATGGCGGCAATTGCTTGCTGCGGCGACATGGGTAGTGGCCATCGAAGCGGGCGCCGTCATCGGCATAGCCGGTCTGTTTGATGAGCAGTCCTCTCATGGACGACACATCGAGTCGATTTGGGTAGCCCCTACCCATCGTCAGCTAGGAGTCTTCCGGGCTCTACTGACTGCGCTGATCGATCGGGAGCGCAGGAATGGCGCACGCTTCCTCGCACTGTGGGTGCTCGAGAACAACGACAACGCAAAGACGGCCTACTCGCGGCTCGGGTTCGTGCCCACCGGGGAGCGCCAGCCGTTACCGGGCAATCGATTCGAGCTGCGGCTGCGGCTGCAGCTCGGCAACTGACCAGCTCGAGCCGTCGACATGCATGTCACCGAACTCAGCCGTTCGCCACGACAACTCCGGGAACCAGCCCATCGCCTCGCGCGCACTGCCGACGTTGCTGGTACGGACACAGAGCGCCTCCCAGTCGTCGAGGTCGTCTTGCCAGGCGTCCAGGAAATCGTCGCAGAGGTCGCGGGTGATCTCGTCCAGCCGTTCTTCAGCAGCGTGCAGCGAGCGCAATGCGGCGTCCGGCTCGCAGTCTCCGTCGGCGTGGGCACCGAAGCGTTCGAGGCGATCGCGTGTCACGCGTAGGCCCTCGCGCCGCGCGTTCAGGAACGCCTCCCAGAACGTCCCACGGGCGTAGCGGAGCTGGCTGTGGTAGGGGAGCGAGGGGTCGCCGATATCCCCGATCAGCGCGTACAAACCTTCGGCAAGCAGGTCGCCGAATTCTTCGTGAGAGGCGCGCCGGCGGTCGGCGAACGGCTCGTAGGGTGTTTGCGTCGCGACGCCAACGCTGAAGAGGTCGTGCCGGGCGACGGCTTTGCTGAAGAAAAACCAGTCCTCGTTGTAGATGTCGGGAAAGAACGGGAGCGTCAGGTCTCCGCAGCGGACGCCGAGGACCGATCCGGAAACGAAGTTGTCCTGCGGCAGTCCGGCCAGTCGCCGCGCATGACAGACGACGGAGTTGTCCGGATAGTCCCGGCAGACCATGCCCGCGATCTGGCTTTGGTCGAGTTGTCGCGCCAACCGCTCGTAGGCGCTCACGTGGGAGAGCGTGATGTCGTCGTCCAAGAAGGCGATCTTGGCCCAGCCATTCAGCCTGGCCAGGAGCAGGCCAAGGTTGCGTTTGGTGCTGAGATCGCTGGTGCGACCTCCGCTCGCCTTGGTGAACGTCGGCGCCGCCGTCCGGCTCGGCATGTCGGGTATGCGGAAGTTGCGCGGGATCTCCACCAATAGGGCCCGTGCACCGGGGGTCTCGGCGACCCGGGCTGCGACGCGATCGACTCGAGTCTGCAGGCTGCAGAGCACGACGAGCAGCGTGCCGAGACGTGCCGAGAGGTCGATCAGGCGGGCGACATGCGACGCGGGCCGGGAAGCGGGCACGACGATCGCGTCCAGCCTGCTCGGTCGGTTGGTGAGCGGCTCGGCCATCCTGCGCAACAGCTGGGAGTGCGATGGCTTCTGCCGAATCTTCCTCGCCCCGAGGAGTGGCCTCATCGATATTCATCCTTCGGGGCGGCCCACTCGTAGAGCCTCGTGTCGGGGTTCTGGAGGTCGGGGGACAACGTTTCGTTTGCCACGACGGGTACACGGACGAGCATGGCGAAACGCCCATCAGGGAAACGATCGGCAAGATAGCGCTCATTCGCCTCCCGGACCGATGCGTCGGTGAGGCACCGGACCGCCCCCAGCACGCCCCGACTGTGGATGCCGTTGCAGATCGTCAGCGTGCGGCTGCTCTGGAAGGGGTTGCGCAGGCGGGCGATATGCCCGACGTCCTCGATGAGTTCCCTGTTTTCGGCATCCGGGTCGTCCCATTCCGGCACGAACTTGCGCTCGCCGTCGGCGTCCTTGACCCTGAAGATCTCGCCGGTGTCGAGCGTGCCGTCGTCCACCTGCGTGATCGGCACGGCGCCGATCGCCGTCTGGAAGCGGCGCGCCAGTCTGTTCCAGCCGATACCGCCCAGCAGGATGACGTGGCCTGACAGGTCGTCGGCCACAACTTCGGACGGCAGCCGGATGCGGATGCCGGGCGTGAGCGCCGGGTTTTCGGCGCGGACATGTCCCCACATCTCCAGCAGGGCGTCTTGGTCGGCGAAGAGCTGCAGCCGATTGAAGTTGGGGTTCCGGGGCTCGGCGAGCTGTCCGCGTTGGTCGGCCGGTGCCTCAGGGCAGAGGATGGTGATCGGACCCTCCTCGAACGCGAAGGTGCTGCGGCCGCTGAGCGGGTCGGCCTGCAGCAGCCCGATCAGGTCGGCCTCCAGCTCGTGGTAGCGCTCGAGCTCGTCGGGGGTGAGGTCCTTCTCGGGAATGAGGTGTGGCTCGGGAGTTAGGGAGCGGCGCGTCGCGAAGAAACGCGCATACGCGCTCAGCCTGCTCGCGGTGGGGGTCTTCGGGTTGGTGAGGGATTCCCACGAACTGAGGGTCGCCGATGCGACGCGACTTTCCACGCTGAGCGCCTTGGCCAGCTGGGCCTGGGTCAACTCGACGTCCGGCCACGCCGTATCGCGGAGGTCGCGGAGGGAGCGCGCGAGGCGTATGGCCCGGTTGGGCTCAAGGGCCATGAGGGGACTCCTCCGGTCGATGCAGCGGGCCTAGGCAGCCGCCCGCCGGCAGAGCCAGAGGCGGCGGATCATAGCCGAGGTTTCGGTGATCTTGCCATGGTCTCGCCAACTCCACGGCAACAGCTCCGTAACGGCGGCGATGGTGCGATTGCTGTAGTCAAGTTGGGTAGAGCGTTGGTAGAGTCTACAGACACTCTTCCTGTTAATGGACGTGAGCTACGCAACTCTGATAGTTGCAACGGAGGTTGGTCACGATGGCACCGCAGAGTACCGACCGTCCGTACCTGGCGTTCGAGGGGATCGACGTCAGCCACGATGTCCTTCCTCCGGTGCCCGAACGGCTCACGTTCGACGGGTAGCGGGCCGTGAAGGGCCAGGTGTCGGGCCAGGTGCTCCGACCGCTCGACCGCCTGCCCAACGATCAACAGAACGTGCTCGCGGAGTTCCTGGACGAGCGCGTCCGGCCCTGGGGTACGGCCCCCGTCCGGCTGTCCGTAGTGGAATCAGGCGCGCTGTGGACCCTATTCGCGTGCAACGTCGCGCTCGGGGCCTGGTTGCTGGCCGTCCAGGCCGGAGCCGCCGCGAGTTCGGGGCTCCTGAGCACGGTCGTCACGCTCGGCGGCCACCCGACGCTCACGCTCATCCTGGCGGGCGTCTGCGTGGCGGCGCTGATCGTGGCGGTGCCGCTGACGCGTGGGCTCACGCGGTCCGGTGGGCCGCCGCTCATCCTCGTTGCGGTCGGAGGGCTCTGTGGGGTGACCGCCGTGGCAGGCGCGGCCGCGGTGCTCGTCGCCGTCGCGCTCTGCCTCGTCGTGACGCTAGGCGTGCTGTTCGTCGTCGTCGACCGGCTGTGAGAGGGGAACGCCATGACACTCGCCATGGATCTCGACCTACGGCGGCGGTGGCCGCAGCTTCAGACGCCGCGGGAACTGCCCTGGAGCGAGCAGCCGGTGCTGGTGCTGGATCGCGGCACGCCGTGGCTGTACGGGCCGGTTGAGCGCGATCCGCTCCGTACGGCGCGCGGCCACATCGTGCTGCCGCGCCCGGAGATCAAGCGGCTTCGGGAGTTGGCGACGCTCGGTGTTCCCTTCCAGCGACTGGCGGTCGCCCACGAACTGGATCCGGACGGCCCGGCCGCCGATCTCCTGCCCATGCTCCGAGGCGGCCCACGGACCTGCACCGACGACGTCGCCCGCGCGATGGTCGGGCCGCAGCCCGCCCACCCGGCGGTGCGCCGCGCGGCGCGGATGTTCGATGCGGTCGTACGCGGCAGCGTGGAAAAGGTTCTGGACCCGATCCTGTTCGGCGTGGTGGGGGCGCCGGAAATGACGCACGGCCGTCTCGCCCTCTTCTATCCGCTCGTCGCCTGGCGGTGGTGATCATGCTCCGTAAGACGCCGCAGGGCATACCACTCCCTGGCCGATACCAGTTCGCGCTGTGGGCGTTGGTGGCGCTGGACGTGATGGTCGTGGCGTGGATGCTGTCTGCGGGCGACTGGCTGGACCACGCCTCGCCGGTCACCGCCGTCGTCACGCTCGGCGGCCATCACGTGGTGGTGTTGTGGCTCGCGATCGGGGGCTTCGTGCTGCTCGGCGCGATGGCCGTGCTGACCGGCGGCTTCGCCGAGGCACAGCGCACTCACCTGCCGTTCGTCGTGCTGTCGGCCCTCGTGTCGGTCGTCGCGCTCGGCGGGGTGCTATCGGTGCTGCTGTTCGTGGTCGTCGCCGTGCTCCTGCTCACGCTCCTGGGCGCGGCGTTCCTGGGACGTGGCACGGTGTTCCTCGGCCATCTCGGCGGTCTGTTCCGCAAGTAGGCCGGATTATGGAGCCGTGGGCGAGGCGTTGCGGCGGCGGGTGCTGGTGGTGCTCTGCCTCACTCAGATCACCAGTTGGGGGGTGCTCTACTACGCCTTCCCGGTGATGGCGCCCACGATCGCGGCCGACACCGGGTGGTCCGTGCCGACGGCGACGGCCGCGTTCTCGGGCGGGCTCGTCGTCTCGGCGCTGGTCGGGATCCCGGTCGGGCGCTGGCTGGACCGGATCGGGCCGCGCGCGGTGATGACGGTGGGGTCGGCGATCGCCGTGCCCGCGGTGGTGGGGATCGCCACCGCACGGACGTTCGTCGTGTTCCTCGTCGCCTGGCTGCTGGCGGGCGTCGCGATGGCGGGCATGTTGTACCCGCCCGCGTTCGCCGCGCTCACCCGCTGGTGGGGGAACCGCCGGGTGGTGGCGCTGACCGGCCTCACGCTGGCCGCCGGGCTGACCAGCACGATCTTCGGCCCGCTGACGGCGGCGCTGCTCGGGGCGCTGGGCTGGCGCGCCACCTATCTCGTTCTGGCGCTGGTGCTCGCCGTCGTGACCGTGCCCGGGCACCTCTGGGGCCTGCGTGGTCCCTGGCCTGCGCCCGACCCGCCCGCCCATCCCGCGCACGCCGACCCCGGCCGGGCTGCCCGCAGCAGGCCGTTCGTGCTCCTGACCGTCGCGCTCACCGGGGGCGCGTTCGCCGTCTATGCGGTGCTGGTGGGGCAGGTGCCGCTGGTGATCGAGCGCGGGATGTCCACGACCGCGGCGGCGTGGACGCTCGGGCTCGGCGGGGTCGGGCAGGTGCTCGGTCGGATGAGCTACGGCGTGCTGGAACGGGTGGCGGGCGTCAGGCTGCGCACCGTCGGCGTGCTCGCCCTGTGTGCCGCGACCACCGCGCTGCTCGGGCTCCTGCCCGGCCCGGCGGCGGCGCTGGTCGCGGCGGCGATGCTCGCAGGCGCCGCGCGCGGGATCTTCACGTTGCTGCAGGCCACGGCCGTCACCGACCGCTGGGGCACCGCGTACTACGGCAGGCTCAGCGGGGTGCTCTCGGCGCCGTCGACGCTCGCGACGGCGATCGCGCCGTGGGCGGGCGCCGCGCTGGCCGCCGCGCTCGGCGGCTACCCCGGGGTGTTCGTGCTGTTGGCCGCGGTCGCGCTGGTGGCGGCCGCCGCGGCGCTGGGCAGTGTCCCTGGCAAACCCCCCATGTCAGCAGGGTGACATTGCTGACGTTCAGCGTCAGGAATGTCACCCTGCGGACACCCGGCGGCGAGCTCACCGCAAGGCCGCCACCGACTGCGCCGAGTCCTCCGAGCCCCGGAAGTAGAAGATCTTCCCGTCGGCGTCGAAGCGCCACCAATGCTGCATGAGCATCGCGGCCCGCTTGCCGGTGGCGCGTACGGTGTACGCCCACCGGACGGTGGCGACGACGTCGGTCGCGTTCGCCGTGTAGCCGAGCACGGTGAACTCCGTGACCTGGACGCTCTCGCCGATCGCGGTGAAGAAAGCGGGCACGGCCGTCCGGCCGCGGTAGGCGCCGTACCAGGGCACGGAGTCGCTCGCGGCCTCCGCGGCCCAGTCGATGTCGTCGGCGAGCTCGACGAGCACGGCGCCGATGTCGGCGTGGGCGTAGGCGGCGTAGAGCCGCTCGACGGCGGCGATCTTGGGGTCGGTGATCGTGGTTGTCATGACGGGAACGATGCCGCTTGCCGCCGCCTCGCCGCGTCGGGAGAACTCCCCATCTAAAGTGCACCCCATGGCGCTCTCCACAGTGGAGATTGCGGTGCTGCTCGCGGTCGCGCAGGACCACGCGTTCGCGCAGCCGCCCGGCGCCCAGCTGCGGGCGGCGGTGCTCGGCCAACGCCTCGCCGCGGCCGCAGGCGCCGACCCCGCCGAGCGAGCCACCACATGGTGGACCTCCACCCTGCGCTTCCTCGGCTGCACCGGCCACGCGTTCGAGACGGCCGTGGTGTTCGGCGACGAGATCGAGCTGCGGGCTCGGTCGTTGCGGGCTGACTTCGCCAACCCGGTCGAGGTGCTGCGGCTCATGGTCGAGCGGGCGGGGTCGCACCGGTCGGCGGCCGGGCGGATCCGGTCGGTGCTCGCTGTGTTGGCCGGTGGCAAGAAGGCCGCCGAGCTGAACTTCCGCACCGCCTGCGAGGTCGCCGACGTGTTCGCGGCGCGCCTCGGGCTCGACGAGCCGGTGCGCGCCGCTCTCGCCACCACGTTCGAACGGTGGAACGGGCGTGGCTTCCCCGCGGGCCGCAAGGGCACCGCGATCCCGCGGCCGATGCGGATCGCCCAGCTGGCGCACGAGCTGGAGGTCCTCGCGCGCGTCGAGGGGATCGACGGCGCGCGGGAGATCGTCCGCGGCAGGCGCGGCAAGGCGTACGACCCCGTGCTCGCCGACCTGGCCGTCGCCCACGGTGCGACGTGGTGGGCGGAGGTCGAGGCCGCCGACCCCTGGGACACGGCGCAGGCCCTGGCCCCGCCGCCGGTGCCTGCGGCAAGAGATGAGGCACTGCGCGTGCTCGCCGACTTCGCCGACCTCAAGTCACCATGGCGCGGCGGGCACTCCCGCGCGGTGGCCGAGCTGGCCCGGCAGGCGTGCGGGCCCGAGGCCGAGGCAGCGGCGCTGGTGCACGACCTCGGCTGTGTCGCGGTGCCCAACACGATCTGGGACAAGCCCGGCCCGCTGACCCGCGACGAGCGCGACCGCGTCGAGACCCACGCGCTCGTCACCGAGCAGCTCCTGCGCCGGGTGCCCGCGCTCGCCGAGCTGGCCGTGGTGGCGGTCGCGGCGCACGAGCGCGTCGACGGGTCCGGCTACCACCGGCGGGTCGGCGGCGCGGCCCTCGGCGAAGCAGCGCGCGTGCTCGCCGCGGCCGACTGCTACCAGGCGATGACGGCCGACCGGCCGCACCGGGCCGCCCTCACCCCCGCCGACGCCGCTGCGGCACTGCGCGCGATGGCGGCCGCGGGCACGCTCGACGGCGAAGCGGCCGAACGGATACTGGCCGCGGCAGGCCACCGGCGGGGGCGGGCCGCACTGCCGTCCGGATTGACCGCGCGTGAGGTCGAGGTGCTCCGACTGCTGGCCCTCGGGCTCACCACCCGCCAGGTCGCTGCTCGGCTGGTGATCTCGCCGAAGACCGCCGACCACCACGTCCAGCACATCTACACGAAGATCGGCGTCTCGACCCGCGGTGCTGCTGCGCTCTTCGCGATCGAGCACGGCGTGCTCACAGGGTGATGTCGAGCATCACCGATGCGTCGTCGGCGCAACGGATGCGTGAGTCTCGGCGGCTGGGACCGGCCGGTAGCCCACCGTGTCAGCGGCCGCCAGGCACGCGTCGGCCGGGCGGATCCCGTCGGACGTGTTCTGCCCCCGCACGCAGGCAGCGGCCGCGGCGGCCCCGAGGCGCAGGCACTCCTCGACGGGCCACCCCTCGTGCAGGCCGAACAGCACCCCCGCGGCGAAGGCGTCGCCCGCGCCGGTGGTGCTGCGGACCTCCTCGGGTGACAGCCGCACCGACCCGTGCCGAACGACCCGGCCGTCCGAAGAGGCCGCGACGCTGCCCGCGGGGAAATGCACCACGGCCAGCCCGACCCCGTGCGCGACGAGGCCGCGGGCCATCGCGGCCAGCACCTCCCAGTCGACGGGGCCGTCCGGGCCCGGCACGGGCGCGTCGAGGCCGGTGAGCGCGCCCGCCTCCAGCTCGTTGACGACGATGCTGGACAGGTGCGGCAGGCACGGCAGCGCGACCTCGACCAGCCGCTCGGGCGCGAGGCTCACCAGCTCCATGTTCGTGTGCAGGCCCGCGGACCGCGCCCGGTGGATAAGGGTCGACCAGCCGTTGCCGTCGGCGGTGGGCGCGTCCATGAGCGGATGCAGCCCGGGCGCGCCGACGTGCAGGATCCGCGCGTCGGGCAGCGCCGCCGCGGCGCCGTCGAACCGGCCGTTGGCCCCGATGTGGTGGAAGAACGTGCGCCGTCCGCCGACCCGCTCGACCATCGCGTCGGTGAAGGACGTCGCCACGTCCGGCAACCGCGCGACCCCCGTCGTGTCGATGCCCAGCCGCGCGCACTCGGCGAGGACGAACGCGCCGTGCTGGTCGTCGCCGACCGCGCCCAGCATCGCGAGCGGGAACTGCGCACCGAGCTGTCGGAGGTCGACGGCCATGTTCAGCCCCGGGCCGCCGGTGGACAGCGAGACCTCTTCGATCGTGGTGATGTGGTCGAGCGGCGGGTACGCCTCGATGATCTTGCCGACGTCGACGACGATCGACCCGGCGCAGACGACCCCTTTCACTCCGCACGCAGCACGGGGTCGGTCACCTCCAGGTCGTCGGCGAGGGCGCGCTGCGGCGTGAGCTCCGCCTTGGCCAACGCGTCATGGTAGGCGCGGACGGCGTCGGTGGGGGACAGCTCGCCGCGCAGCACCGGGCGCATCAGCCCCACGAGGTCCAGCTGCGACTCCGCACGCTGGATCTTGCGACCGAACAGCGCCACCCGCGCGCCGTGCCGCTGGGCCCGGTCGAGCAGCTCGAACGTGTCGCGCGTGGTGCCCGCCGAGCCGCCGAGGATGCCGACCACCACCGACGGGTCGTGCTCGACGAGCTCGGTGAGCGCGTCGGCCCCGTTGTAGGGCATCTTCAGGAAGAGCGGTCGGTGCGCGGCGGTGACCCCGGCCAGCGTGCGGATGATGGCGTCGTTGACGAACGCGCCGACGTCCCCGGCGGCCAGCCCGACCGGCGCGTTGGGGTTGAAGATCTCCAGGAAGTACCGCATGCCAAGGGCGACGGCTTCGCGGCGGAACGCGTCGTACGCCTCCAGGGTGGCGATGTCGCGCTCGACGTCGTTGTTGAAGGTCACCGAGTACAGCACGAGGTCGCAGAACGGGCGCACGGCGGCGAGGTCGGCGGTGCGGAACGGTCGCGAGGGCACGGTGGTGTAGCCGCTGCCGCGGTGGTTCCAGATGTCGGTGGTGTCGTTGGCGCGCACGGCCAGCGTGACCTCGTCGTCCAGCGAACCGTCGGACGCCACTCGCTCGCCGTTGGACGCCGAGGTGAGCAGGATGTCGAGCGCGTCGGCCGCGACCAGCTCGCGCATGTTGTCCAGGTACGTGGACCGCGTGCGGAAGCCACCCGGCACCGGGCCCGGTGCGGCGACGCCGAACGCCATGTCGGCGTCCTTGGCGTCGGCGATGATGAAGTCGTCGGGCGTGTAGCGGCCCGCGAGGATGGCGTCGAGCTTGCGGTCGAGGCGGCGCGACATGTCAGCCTTCCAGTTGGTTGATCAGTTCCCGAGCAAGTGCGGCGGTGGTGACGAGCGTGGTGACGTAGCCCGCGCGGACGGCGGCGCGCACCGCGGGCGCGCGCTCCTTGCCGTAGGCGAGGCAGACGACATCGGGCACGGCCTTGAGCTGCGGGGCGCTGATGCCGATGACCTTGCGGGAGAGCGGCATCGTCAGCGGGGCGCCTGCGGCGTCCAGGAACGTGCCCGAGAGGTCGGCGACCACGTGCGCGCGGTGCAGCGCGGCGCGCTCGTCGGCGGTGACGGCGTCGTGCAGGTCCGAGCGCACGGGCTGCCACGAGCCGACGCCGACGACGGCCAGGGTGACGTCGGGGAACCGGGCGAACGCCGCCGCCGTCTCGGGCTGGCGGCGGACGACCTTCATGCTGGCCGGGTCGGACACGAACATCGGCGCGTAGAACGAGTAGCCGCGGCCACCGCCGCGGCGGGCCAGGCGGTCGACCGTGTCGATGAGGCTCGCCGTGACGTCCGGGCTGGTCAGTCCGCCGGTGAGCTGGACGACCGCGCAGGACGGGATCCGCGTCAGCCGCTCGGCGGTGGCGAGCACGGCCCGTGACCAGCTGAGGCCGAGCACGTCGGACGGGGTGAGCACCTCGGCAAGGAGCCGGGCCGCGACGTCGGCGATGTGCCCGCGCGCCGTCGCGTCCTCGTCGTCGACGGTGTTGACCACGAGCGCGCGCCCGAGCCCGAGCCGCTCGCGGAGCAGCACGCTGAGCTCGGCGTCGAGGGTGCCCGGCGTGGCGATCGTGATCCGGACGATGCCGCTGGACCGGGCGAGGTCGATCAGGCGCGCCACCTTGAACCGGGAGAGCGACAGCTCGGCGGCGATCTGCACCTTGGTGCGGTCTTCGAGGAAGTAGCGGCGCGCGACGGTCGTGGCGAGGACCAGATCGTCCAGCCGGGGCTCGCTCATCTGTGTGCCGATGGCTTGACGATCGCACATCTGAGAGCCATGAACGAGGTCTTGCTCAAATGAGCGCCTCCCCACCGCGCGGACCACCCCGACCACCGACTCCCGCGACCGCACCGCCGTCATCGCGGTCGGCGCCGCGGCGGCAGGCGCCGCGATCGTCGCGCCCGATCACCGGCACGATGAACGAGCAGACCGTGCAGGCCATCACCTACCTGCAGCGCGACGCCCACCTGCCGCAGACCGGCACGATGAACGCCGCCACCGAGACGGCGCTCCAGCACTTCCTCGCCACCGGCAACAACCAGATGGGCGGCAACAGCTGATCAGCCCGCGCCGCGCCACCGGGTCGGGCTCACGCCGTGCACCTGCCCGAACACCCGCGCGAAGTAGCCGGGGTCGGGAAAGCCCACGCGCCTGCCGATCTCCCCGACCGGCAGGTCCGACCCGGCGAGCAGCCGCCGCGCCTGCACCATCCGGCGGTCGACGATCCACTCCTGCACCGTGCGGCCGGTGCGCCGCCGCACGACGGTCGTGAGGTGGCCCGCCGAGAGGTTCACCGCCCGGGCCACGTCGCGCAACGACAGCGGCTCCGGGTAGCGGCGCTCGATCACCCCGAACACCTCGGCCAGCAGCGGCTCGCGGTTCAGCCGCAGGTCGTCGACGACGTCGGCGGCCAGCCGGGCCACCTCCACGAGCAGCAGCGTGAGGTGGGCGAGCACCGCCTCGCGGTGGCCGTCGGCCCGCTCGGACAGCTCCCGCGCCAAGGTGGTGACCCGCGCCGTCCACGCCGGACGGTCGGCGGGCGGCACCACCAGCCGCAGCACACCGGAAGCGCCGCCGCGCACGAACGGGAACAGCAGCGGATGGGTGCGCCACGCGAGGGCCGAGCCCGGTACGTCCGGCCCGAGCGCCTCGGCGGTGAACGAGACCGACCATCCGCTGCCCGTCACCGGATGCGCGGCGCCGAAGGGTCCGAGAACCTCGCCGGGCGCGACGACGAACACGTCGCCTGCGGCGATCGGCCGGTCGCGCCCGCCTCGGGCACCGTGCCCTGCGCGTCCGCGGAGTACACGAGCATGGGGAAGTCGTGGGTGTGCGCCATGTGTCTGCCGCGGGCGGACGCCCCGTGGTCGAGCCGCCACACGGCCACCGGCAGCTCGCCGGGCCGGGGCGCGAGCGCGAACGTCGGCGGCCCGTCACCACGGGCGAGGCGGCGGACGGTCTCCACCGCAGGATCGTCCCACTGATGCCGAGAATCCGACAGCCGCACAGGTCATCAACCGGGCATGCTGGTGCCATGAGCGAAAAAACTTCGCATCGGCACTTCGTGCCCTGCATGGGCGGGTCCGCGCTGACCCCGTTCTACGACCTCATGCACCGGTTCTCCGGCCTCGGCGGCGTGCACGCGGAGATGATCCGCATGGCGGAGTTGCGGCCGGGGCAGCGCGTGCTGGACATCGGCTGCGGCACCGGCAACCTGCTCATCGCGCTCGGCCGTGCGCACACCGGCGCCGAGCTCGTCGGCCTCGACCCGGACCACCGCGGCCTCGCGCGGGCCGCGCGCAAGGCCAACCGGGCGGGCGTCGCGGTGAGCTGGCGCCAGGGGTACGCCGAGGAGCTGCCCTATCCCGATGGCTCCGTCGACCGGGTGTTTTCCAGCCTCATGCTGCACCACCTCCACGAGAAGGACGCGCTGCTCGCCGAGGTGCGCCGGGTGCTGCGCCCGGACGGGCTGCTCGTGCTGGCCGACATCGACGGCCACCAAGCCCTCGACGGCCACGGCTTTCTCCGCCGCCGCATGGCCCACAACCCCCTCATCCACGACAACGCGGGCATGGTGGAGCGGGTCACGGCGGCGGGCTTCACGATCGAGCCGCCGGTGGAGCACCGGCTGCGCATGGGCACCATCACGATCGTCCGGGCCCGGCCCTGATTTCGGCCGCGCCGAACGTCATCCTGACCTGATCCGAACACAGCGTCGGCACGATGACGGCATGCGAGAGCTTCACTGCTGTTCGGCGCGTTGGCGGTGGCGACGGCGGCCGTCGCGGGATGCAGCAACGCGCCCGCGAGCCCACCGGCCCCGTCCGCCGCGCCGACCCCGGCGCCCTCCGGCAAGCACGCCGAGCAGGGCGTCCGCGGTCAGGTCACGGCCGAGACCGCCACGAGCTGGACCGTCACGACCGCCAAGGGGAAGGCGTTCACGGTGACCGTCGGCCCGCAGACGGTGTTCGGCGCCGCGGCGGCGCCCGCGACGGCGGCGCAGTTCCCGGTCGGCACCGTCGTGCGGGTCGTCGGGACGCGCAACGGCGGCACCGTGACGGCCACCCGGATCACCCGCGCGAAGACGCAGCCGACGGCGACACCCGCCCCCGCGCCCGGCGCGCCGCCCGCCTGACCCGCCCGCAGGGGCTTGCGATTGGGGGGAACCGGCGGGCGGCGGCCGCATTGGGGGCGGTCGCCGCCCGCCGGGTGTCCCGGATCCGGGTCGGTCGGCGCCCCGAGCGTCCCGCGGCCACACGGATCGTCCGATTCTCGGACACCCGGGCGTGGCGGGCGGCACTAGCGTCACCGAGGGGGCACTGGGGCAGGCCCGTGTCGCGAGCAACGGAGGTGCCGATGAAGGCGTTGGTTTATCACGGTCCCGGCAGCAAGGAGTGGGCGGACGTCCCGGACGCGACGGTCCAGGACCCCACGGACGTCGTCGTCAAGGTGGACACCACGACGATCTGCGGCACCGACCTGCACATCCTGCAAGGCGACGTCGCCGCCGTGACCGACGGTCGGATCCTCGGCCACGAGGCGGTCGGCACGATCACCGCGGTCGGCGACGCGGTGAGCGGCTTCTCCGTCGGCGACCGCGTGCTGGTCCCGGCCATCACCAAGTGCGGGCGGTGCGTGTACTGCCAGCGCGGCATGCCGTCGCACTGCCAGACCGTCGGCGGCATCGGCTGGATCTTCGGCCACCTCATCGACGGCACGCAGGCCGAGCTCGTGCGGGTGCCCTATGCCGACACGTCGCTCTACGCCGTCCCCGAAAGCGTCAGCGACGCACAGGCGATCTTCCTGGCCGACTCGCTGCCCACCGGATACGAGGTGGGGGTGCTCGCGGGCGGCGTGCGGCCCGGCGACACGGTCGCGGTCGTCGGCGCGGGCGCGGTGGGCCTCTCCGCGATCCTCACGACGGGCCTGTGGGGCGCGTCGAAGGTGATCGCGATCGACAGCAACAAGTTCCGCCTCACCAAGGCGATCGAATTCGGCGCCACCGACGCGGTCGAGGTCGGGCCCGGCGCCGTGGCCGACGTGATCGCGCTGACCGACGGTCTGGGGGTCGACGTCTCCATCGAGGCCGTCGGCTACCCGGAGACGCTGCTCACCGCCGCGTCGCTGGTCCGGCCGGGCGGCACGATCGCCAACGTCGGCGTGCACGGCACCCCGGTGGAGCTGCCGATGCAGGACATGTGGATCCAGAACGTCACGTTGACGATGGGGCTGGTCGACACGGTCTCGATCCCCACGCTGCTCAAGATGGTGGCGAGCGGGCGGATCCCCGCCGAGAAGATGGGCACCCACACGTTCACCTTCGCCGAGATCGACGAGGCCTACGACGTGTTCAAGAACGCCGCGGCCAACGAGGCGCTCAAGGTCGTCATCACCCCATGAGTGCCCCGGACGTCACGCCCCGGACGTCACGCCCCGGACGTCACGCCCCGGACGTCAGCAGGGTGACATTCCGGACGCTGAACGTCTGGAATGTCACCCTGCTGCCACGGGGGGCTCATGCGATGTAGCTGATGCCGAACGCGTCGATCTTCCGGTAGAGCGAGGACCGGGCGATGCCGAGCATGGCGGCGGCCTTGTAGCGGTTGCCGTTCGACTCGTACAGCGCCTGGATGATCGCGTCGCACTGGGCGGCCTCCAGCATCGACATCCGCCGAGCCTGGCTCTTGAAGCACAGGCTCGGCAGGTCGGGGGGCTGCACCTCGCCCAGCGGCTTGCGGGCGACCACGTAGCGCAGCACGTCCTCCAGCTCGCTCACGTTGCCCGGCCACGCGTAGCCCTCCAACACCCGCACCACCTGCAGCGACAGCCGCAGCGACCGGCGCGGCGAGATGCGGCGCAGGATCGACCACGCGATGTCGCCGACCTCGTCGAGCCGGTAGCGCAGCGGCGGGATGCGGGTGATCTCGTGGAAGTGCCGCAGAAGCAGCCCGTACGGCCTGGTGGCGTCGATGGCGGGAGTGTCCACGCAGCCCGCGACCAGCGGCGGGTCCGACAGCACGAGCAGCGGGCGCAGCGCCTCGTCGAGCTGCCGCGCCGCGACCGGGCCGAGGACGTGCAGTGCGCGCAGGAGCACCAGGTGGGCGCGGCCGTCGCGCCGGTCGAGCACGGAGGCGTCGTCGGATGTGAAGGACGCGCAGTCGATCTCCGTGACGTGGCCCCGCGGGTGCGCCCGGCGGAACTGCTCGCGCAGCAGCGTGCGCTTGCCGACGCCGGGCTCGCCGATCAGCAGGTGGTGACGGCTCTGCTGGATGCTCGCCGCCACCTCCTGCCGGGCCCGGTCGAACGGGGTGAGCAGCTCCCGGTTGGCCCGGATGCGGGCCCTGGCGTGCTCGGCGCCGTGGTCGCGGCGCAGGTCCTCCGCGTAGTCGCGACGGGTCGTCGGGGCGACGTGCGAGCCCTGCCTGCGGGTCGCCTCGGCCAGGCCGCCCGCGCGGCTAGCCGTAGCGGGCCCGGCCGCGAGCAGCGCGCCGATCGGCTCGCCCGCCAGCAGCACCGGCTCCAGCTCGATTTCGGCACAGCCCGACGACGGCAGGTCGACGTGGCGGTGCCCGTGCTCGTCCAACGCCAGGCCTGCGAGCAGGAGGTCGCCCAGCGCGCGCAGGTCGACGCCGTCGAGCTGGCGGGCGGCGGCGTTGGTGAGCATCATGTGCCCGTCGGTGGCCAGCGCCCAGTCGGGGCCGTCGCCATGGGCACGCAATCGGGCCAGGAGCGTGCGGATCCGGCGGTCCGGCTCGCCCGCGAGGTGCTCGGCGACCTGCGCGGCCAGCATGCGGGTCAGCGGCAGCTGCAGCGTCGAGGCCTCCGAGCCGTGGCAGACCACCGCGACCGCGCCGACCACGCTTTCCGCGTCGGCGACCGGCGCGGCCGCCTCGGCCAGGCAGGTGAGCGCCGCGGCGTAGTGCTCCGGCCCGGCCAAGGCCACGGCCTCCCCGGTCGCGAGCGCGACGGCGGCCGCGGTGGTGCCCATCGCCGACTCGCCGAAGCCGTAGCCGGGTACGAGATGCAGGCCGTCGAGCAGCCGGGCCAGGTCCGGATCGGCGTCGGCGCGGGAGCGCACGAGGCCGTCGGTGTCGAGCAGCACGAGGCTGCACGCCGCGCCCGAGGCGGCGAACGCGTCGAACACCTCCTTGCCGGGGTCCGGCCCGACGTCGATACCCCGGAACGTCGCGACCGCGGCGTCGGGGTCGAGGCCGCCGCGGCGACACCGCGCCCACGACGCCACCACCGCCGGGCGCACCACCTCCGCGGCACGCGCCTCCGACCACTCCCCGGCGAGGAACGCGCGCCGCGCCGTCTCCAGCCCGACCGCCGTGGACATGCCACCACGGTAGAGCGCCCGCGGGGGTGTGAGTGTCTCACCGTGAGCAGAGGTCGTGAGTGGAAAACGTCGCCCTGGCGATGTTTTCCACTCACGACCTCTGCGGGATCGCCGCGGCCCGCTCGGCGCGGGCGAGGTCCGCGGACAGGCCGTTCATCCAGCCCCACGCGTCGATGACCCGCAGGGCCGCGTGCGGGTCATCGGCGAACCGGGCGCGCGGCGGGACGGCGTCCAGGCGCTCCGCCAGTCGCCGGTCCGGCGGATCGGCGTTCCGGGCCTGAAGGGCCCCGGCCGCCTCACGGAACGCACGGGCGACGTCCTCGGCCGCCGCGATCAGCCGCCGGGAGACGCCGGGCCAGGGCAGCGGGTCCGGCGTCGGATAACGGTCGCGCAGCACCTCGACGTCCGACGCCGCCCGGTGCACCACGGCCAGCACCTCCAGCCAGTCGTGCGCGGGCCGGGTGTGCGCGGGCTCGCTGCGGAACTGGGCGTAGGTGATGTCGAACAGCGCGGTGACCCGGTGCGCAGGGTCCGGCCGCATCCGGTGCGGGCCGGGCTCACGCGTGGGCGCGCCGGTGAGCGTCCGCACGGTCGCGACCAGCTCGTCGGCGGTGTACCGCAGGCACGCCGCTGCGGAGCGGCGGACCTCACCCGCCCCGCCGCGCGGCCACACCGCGGCGCCGATGAGCGCGCCGACCAGGCCGCCGACGACGACGTCGGCGAGGCGCACCTCGGCCAGCCGCCACGTGGTCGGGGCCAGTTGGGCGAAGAGCACCGAGACGACGACGGTGAAGCCGAACTGGGCCGCGGCGGGCCCGAGCAACGGCCCGGCGGCGAACGTGACGACCATCGCGATCGGCAGGACGACGGCGTAGACGATCGTGTCGTCGCCGACGAGCGTCAGCACCGCGGCGGCCACGAGCGCGCCGCCCAGCGTGCCGAGGAACGCGGGCACCAGGGCGAGCCTGCTCGCGACCAGCGAGGTCCGCATGAGGCTCAGCGTGGCCAGCAGCACCCAGAACCCGTGGGAGAGGTCGAGCAGGTCGGCGAGGAGGCGGGCCGCGGCAAGGCCCAGCGCGAGCCGTACGGCGTTCTGGAAGTACACCGAGCGCGGGGTGAAGTGGGCGGCGAGCCTGCGCCACCACAGCAGCGCGGTCGGCAGGTCGAGGTACCAGGCCGACGCGGGGGCCGCCGCGGTCGGGTCGGGCGGCGCGCCCGTGCCCGCCCGCACCGCCACGACCAGCGCGCGGGCGGCCTCGCCCACCGCGGCGGTGAGCCCACCGATCCGCACCACCGGCGGCAGCTCGTCCCCGGTGAGCCGGTCCGCGATCCGCTCGGCGCGGCCCTCCAGGTAGTCCGCGACACCGGCGGCGAGCGGCCCGCTCTCCGGCGGCGGGCCGGTGCCGCGCAGCGCGGCCGCGCACTGCGTGAGCACCCCGCCGACCAGGGTGAGTACGGCGTCGGCGGCTTCCCCGACGGCGGGGTCGCGAAGGTCGGTCAGGAGGCCCGCGAGCAGATGCGCGCGCACCAGCATCGTTCGCAGCTCCGCGGTGGCGTGGGTCAGCCCGCGGTCGCGGCGCCCCGGGCCCGTCGGGCGGACCGCCGGGGGCAGGCCGCTGGCGCGCAGGCCGTTCACCGCCGTCTCGGCGGCCTCCCGCGGGCCGTCGGCGGGCAGCCCGGTGACGTAGTGGGCGACGGCGTCGACGGCGTCGGCGAGCCGCACCCGGAACGACGCGGGCGCCCCCGCGGGCCACAGCAGCCGGTCGGCCGCCGCGACGAGCCCGATCCCGATCGTGAGCCCGACGAGCCGCTGGGGCAGGGAGGCGGGGTCGTAGGGCGGGAAGCAGGGCAGCACGTAGAACAGCTGCAGGCCGTTGGCGACGCCCGCGATGCGCGGCCCGCCGACGCCCGCGAACGCCACCGCGAACCCCACGACGAGCATCCCGACCACCGCCGCCGAAGTGGAGCGGGCCGCGGCCGTGCCGATCGTGACCAGCACCAGCGCCACCGGCAGCGCGGCGAGGTACGTGCGGGTGCGCTGAGCGGGTGCGCCGCTGACGTCGGACAGGACGCCGAACGCGATCGTGCCGAACACCGCGTACGTGGCGAGCGTGGGCAGCCCGACCAGGTACTCGCAGACGAAGAATCCGACGCAGGCGGCCACCGTGACCCGCAGGGCCCGGCGGAGCGCGACGAACCCCGGGTCGTGTCCGGTCAGCCAGCCGCGGGCGGTCCGCACAGCCGTCACCGCGTTCCTCCGCTCGACCTGCGATGTCTCTGCGACGTTGACGACGGCCCCGAACCGCCCTCATCGTGCGGGGCGGTGCGGGTCCTGCGCAAGAATCGGCGCATGACCGATCCCGAGATCGTCGCGGGGCAGGCGATGGCGGTCGCGGACGCGTGGTCGCCGCCGGACGCGCCTGCCGGCTGGTGGCTCACCGCCGCCACGTTCACCGCCATCGCCCGCGAGCCGGTGCTGCGCGACCTGGCGATGGCGATCCCGCCCGACCGGCTGCCGCCGTTGCTGCTGGCCGCGGTGCTGCGACAGCTCGTGGCGGCCGAGTCGGACGCGCCGATCGCGCGCCACTACCCGGTGCCGGGCGGGTCCCAGCCGCCGTTCGATCCCGGCTTCGGCGCGGAGCTCGCGGCCTTCGCCGCCGCGCGGCAGGACCAGGTGCGCGCGCTCGCCGAGCGGCACCGCTACCAGATGAACGAGGTCGGCCGCTGCGTCGACGTGCTGCCGGTGCTCGGCCGGATCGCCGCGGACGAGCGGCGGCCGCTCGCGCTCATCGACCTCGGCACCGGCGCCGGGCTCGGCCTGCACCTCGACCGGTATCGCTACACCTACCGGACGCCCGACGGTGAGCGGGCCGTCGGGGACCCGGCGGCCACCGTGCGGCTGTCCTGCGACGTGCGCGCCGGGGAGCCGCCGTTGCCGCCGTCAGTGCCGGTGCTCGCCGACCGCGTCGGAATCGACGTCGAGCCGCTCGACCTCGCCGACCCCGCCACGCTGGCCTGGCTCACCGCCTGCGTCCCGCCCGAGGCGGGCGCGGTCACCCGGTTCGCCGCGGCCTCGGCGCTCGCCCGCGCCCATCCGGCCCGTGCCGTCCGCGGCAGCGTGCTCGACGCCCTGCCCGCCGTCGTCGCGGATCTTCCGCTGGATGTGCTGGTCTGCCTCGTCGACACCTACGTGCACGTCTTCCTGCCGCCTGCCGACCTCGCCCGGTTCGACGATCTCCTGCTCGGGCTCGGCCGCGACGCCGACTGGGTGTCGGTCGACCCGCTGGTGCCGCTCGGGCCCGACGCACGGCACACGGTCCAGGGCCTCGACGTCCCCGCCGCGTGGGTGGCGGAGAACCGGGCGGGCGGCGTGTTCGGCGTGATCGGACACGTCCGCGTGCGCGACGGGGTGCGCTTCGGCAAGGTGCTGGGCCGCGCCCACCCGAGCGCGGCGTGGCTGGAGTGGCTGGGCTGAGTCTCACACCGCCCAGCGCGGGTCGGCGGTGAACCCGACCGACAGGGACGGCTCCAGTCCGATCGTCCGCAGCCGCTCGTCCAGCTCGGCCCGGACCTGGTCGAACTGTTCGACGGTGCGCGCGGTCGAGCCCTCCGCCACCAGGAAGACGATGTCGACGTCGAGCCGCGAACCCACTTTGGACAGGCGCATCAACGGCTCGGCGAGGCCCCACTCCTGCGCGACCTCCTCGACGACCGCCGCCGCCTGGTCGCGCACGACGGGAGCCGCGCTCATCGTCAGCACCTCGCGCAGGCCCTCGGCGGCCAGGCGCAGCGGGATCCGCAGGTAGATCGCGCAGGTGATGACGACCATCGCCGGGTCGACGTAGCGGGCGAGCGCGTCGTTCCCGGTCACCTGCAGGGCCAGCGCCACGCCGAAGCCCACCAGCGTGCCGATGGAGAGCAGGGCATCGCCCATCCATTCCGCGGCCTCGGCCCGGACCAGGTCCGTGGCGCCCCGGCTCATCCGCCGCAGCACGAACGACACCCCGATGCCGACCGCGGTGGCGACGACGCCGTACGCGACCGCCCAGCCGGCGTCGATGGCCCGACCGCCGGTGAGGAGCTCACCGACCCCGCCGACGAGCGCGTAGAGGCAGAGGCCCGCGAGGGCCACGGCCTTGACCGTGATGGTGAGTGGCTCGAAGACCTCGCGGCCCCACGGATAGCGCTCGTCGGGCCCCGACCGCGCGACCCGCAGCGCCCACACGGCCAGGAGCGACAGCGCCACCGAGACGAAGGAGTACAGCCCGTCGAAGACGATCATCTGCGACCCGGCGAGGAAGCCCCAGATCAGCGAACCGACGGCGAAGACGCTCGACGCGATGACGGACAGCACGAGCGCCCGGGCGTCTCTCGTCGCGGTCATGGCGTCATCGTCGCGGAGTGGGCCGGCCCGTGGACGTCCGGCCCGCTCCGCACGGCGAAAGACCCCGACCGGGTGGTCGGGGCCTTCGGACCGATGGTCACCGTTCGTGGGTGCCGCGGGTGGCGGCGAAGGCGGCGCCCGTGACCAGGCTGCCGATCGCCAGCCCGACCACCAGGTTGACCACGCCCGCGGCGACGGCGGCGGCGAGCGCGGCGCCGGTGGTCAGCGGGAGCACCGCGGCGGCTGCGGTGGCGAGGCCGACGATCCAGCCGAGGTAGGCCAGCGGCCGCGGGGTGGAGACCAGCAGCAGGTGCGCGATGCCCGTGGCGGCCAGTGCGGCGATCGCGGCCAGCGTGGCGAGCAGCACGGTGGCCTGCGTCGTGCCGAGGCCCGCTGCCACGGGCAGGTGCGGCATGTGCGTGGCGATCACCCGCAGGACCAGCACCCCGACGACGCTGATCAGCGCGGCGACGACGGCTGTGGCCACCCCGCCGGTCCACAGGCGGGCGGCGTCGAGCACCGGACGGCCGGATGCGGTGCGCGCGATCGCGGTGGTGGGGCGTCCGGTGTTGTCGATCTCGAAGGCCGTGGTGCTCATGGCGGGTGCCCTTCTCGGTGGGTTCCCGGGG
Source organism: uncultured Actinomycetota bacterium (assembly GCA_963739465.1). GTDB lineage: Bacteria > Actinomycetota > Actinomycetes > Mycobacteriales > Pseudonocardiaceae > Pseudonocardia. The sequence goes on along the minus strand of CAVUAS010000009.1, from coordinate 286,754 downwards.
TGTTTCCCCGATGCCTCTACGATGCCGCGCCCCGGCCGTCGACACCGTCGGCTCACCGGTCGGTGTGGGGGGCGAGGCCGGTGTCCGCCGACTGGTGGACGGGCAGCTCGACCGTCACGACCGTGCCGTGTGGCTCGGCCGCGCCGGAGGAGAACCGGCCGCCCGCCGCGTCGATCCGCAGCGTGTGCGAGGCCAGCCCGATGTGGCCGCGGCGCAGCGCGGCTGCGGAGGCGGCGTCTGCGGGCAGGCCGACGCCGTCGTCGGCGACCACGAGCCGGGCCACGTCGTCGGCGAGCTCCAGCGTGACGGTCGCCGTGGTCGCCTGCGCGTGCTTCACGACGTTGTTCAGCAGCTCGCCCGCCGTCCGGTAGAGGAGCGCGTCGACGGTGGTGCGTTCGCCGGGCGGCCACCCGTCGGCGTCGACGTCGACGTCGAGGCTGCCACGGGCCGCGGCCGCCGCCGCGAGGTCGCGCAGCGCCGACGGCAGCCCCGCGCGGGCGAGCACGGCCGGGTGCAGCTCGGCGACGGTCGAGCGCAGCAGCCGCGACGACTCGGCCAAGGCCCGCTCCAGCCGGTCGAACGCGGCCGGATCGCCGGTTTCGCGAGCGTCGTCGAGATCGAAGCGGGCGGCCAGCACGTACTGCAGCGCGCCGTCGTGCAGGTGCTCCGACAGCGCCCGGCGCTCCCGTTCCTCGAGCCCGGTCAGCTCGGCGAGCAGCGCGGATCGGGCGCGCACCAGCCGCCCGATCGTGCGCACCCGGGAGCGCTGGATCCGGGACAGGCCGACGCAGCCCAGCGCCACCCCGACGACCACGAGGCTGCGCAACAGGAGCGACGTCCACGGCTCCTCGTTGGCGTCGCGGGTCGCGACGGCCGCGACGAAGTAGACGATCGCCGTCGGGACGACCACCGCCGTGCAGACCCACGCTCGCAGCTGCGTCGCCGCGAGCACGGGGATGAGCAGGAACCCGGTCGTGAACACGTCCGAAGTCCAGCTCTGCGGCGTCGCCACCCCGGTGAGCAGCGTCAGCACCCCCAGCACCACGACGTCGACGAGCAGCGCGAGCCACGCCAGCCGTACCGCCGACGCGTGCCCCTGGCGGGTCCACAGCGCCACCGCGAGCGCCCACAGTGCGTAGCCGCCCGCGATCGCGGCGCACAGGCCGACGAAGCGCGGCGGTGGCACGGTGGCCACCGTCAGCGCGACGAACCCGACGAGCACCCAGCGCAGCGCCACCTGCAGCGCCACCCCTCGGCGGGCATGCTCCATCGCGACGGCGACGACCTCGGGCGGCTCGGGGGACATGTCGCGGAGCCTATTTCCCTGAGCCCGTGGAAGACTGAATGCCCGCTGGTCGAGGTACCCGGGCGAAAGGGTGGCGCGATGGAATCGTCCGACGCCCGCGTGCGCGTCGTCGTGGCCGACGACCACCCGTTCTTCCGCGACGGCGTCGCCCGCGGCCTCGTCCACAGCGGACGGATCGAGGTGGTGGCCGAGGCGGGCGACGGGCGGGAGGCGCTCGAGGCGATCCGCCGTGACGACCCGGACGTCGCGCTCGTGGACTACGAGATGCCCGACATCGACGGGCTCGGCGTCGTGCGCGCCGCCGTCCGCGACGGCCTGCGCACCCGGGTGCTGCTGCTCTCCGCGCACACCGACAGCTCCGTCGTCTTCCAGGCGCTGCAGGAGGGCGCGGCGGGTTACCTCGCGAAGGACGCCAGGCGTGCGGAGATCGTCGAGGCGGTGCTGGACGTCGCGCGCGGCCGCACGGTCGTGCCCGCCGAGCTGGCGGCCGGGCTCGCCGGGGAGATCCGCATCCGCGCGAAGGATCAGGGCCCCGTGCTGTCCGAGCGGGAACGCCAGGTGCTGCAGGCGTTCGCCCGTGGACTGTCGGCGCCGCAGGTGGCGGGCGAGCTCTTCATCGGCGTCAGCACGGTCAAGACCCACACCCAGCGGCTCTACGAGAAGCTCGGGGTCTCCGACCGGGCCGCGGCGGTGGCCGAGGGGATGCGGCGCGGTCTGGTCGAGTGAGGCTCAGCGGACGAGCACGATGTAGAGGCCCGCGGCGACCCCTGCGGCGAGGATGACGACGACGGCGGCGACGAACACACGGGCGGCGACCATGATCTCAGCCTGCGACGGGCCGGGCCCGCGCGCCGTCGGGCGGGTGGGCCACATGGTGGGGGACCCGCGTGTCCGTCGATCGGGGGACACCGGTGATCGGCGCGAGCCGCACGTCACGCAGGTTGCGACCTGCGTGGTGTGCGGTTCGACGCGATCAGCCGGTGCTCAGCGGCGCGTCGCCAGTGCGGCGATGAGGTCGGCGACCGCGGCGGGGCGCGTGAGGGCGGGGGAGTGGCCGCCGGGCCACTCGTAGCGGACGGTCGCGCGCTCGGCCATGGCCCGCTGCAGGTCGGGGTGCACGGCCCGGTCGTCGGCGCACACGACGTACGTGGACGGCCGCTGTCGCCAGCCGATCGTGGCGGGCACCCCGCGGAACACCGCTCGCTGCACGGGCCGCAGCCGGGCCACCGCGGCCGCCGCGGCGACGGCGGGCGCGTCGGCGTAGAACAGGCCCGTGGCCAGCGCCGGGTCGACGCACACCTGCTCGCGGTCGGCGGAGAAGCGCAGCGCGTCGCCGAGGCCCGTCGGCGGGATCTCCCGCTCGGGCAGCGCGCGGCCCACGGACTCGCCCTCCGCCAACTGGAACGCGGCCAGGTAGAGCAGATGCGTGACGTGCGGGTGGTCGCCCGCCGCGGTGACGACGGCTCCGCCGTACGAGTGTCCGACGAGCACCGCGGGCTTGCCGAATCGGTCCAGCGCCGCGCGGGTGGCGGCGACGTCGTCGGCCAGGCCGGTGAACGGCAGCTCGACGGCCGCGCTGGACACCCCGGCGTCCTCCAGCCGGGCGCGTACGGCGTCCCACGCCCACGCGCCGTGCCACAGGCCGTGGACGAGCACCGCCCCCACTTCCGCCACGGCCCCACCCTTCCACGGAGACGGGGTCTCAGGCGGGTGTGACGGGATCGCAGCAGGGTGACATTGCCGGCGATGCCGCGGTGGTGTGACGGCGGCCGACGACGACCCGCGGCTTCAACCGGAAATGCCGCGGGATATCCGGTGCTACCGTCGATGTCGGGAGGTGACCGGCATGGGAAACCTCGCGCGGCCCGGGCCGCTGCTCTGGCTGCGCTACGCCTACGGCGGAGCCCTGCCCGAGCGCTACCGGGAATGGGTGCTGCACGACGTCACCGCGCCGACCTGGGTGCTGCGCCACGTCCTGCGGTCGGTCGTGCAGTTCCTGCCGTTCGCGATCGTGTTGCTCCTGGTCGTCCCCGTCGACAAGGGCATATTGGCGATCGGGATCGCGATGGGCGCGCTCATCGGTCTGTTGTTCTCGACGGCGTTCGTCGACAACGTCGCCGAGAGCCGCGCGATGAAGGCGGGCTACCCGGAGGGCTACGCCGCGGAGGTCAGGAAGCGCCGAACGTACCCACGGCGGTGACCGCCCAGGAGGCCACCCACCAGGCGGCGAGGCCGCCGAACAGCGCCACCGGCAGGTTGTGCCGCAGCCGCCGCCACGCCACCCAGGCGACGACGGCAGCGAGCAGCGCGGGCGCGGTCTCGGCGAGCGCGATGGTTCCGCGCGGGGCCACGAAGGCGGGCACGGTGATCGCGGCCAGCACCGCGGGACCCACGTAGGGCAGCAGGCGGGTCACCGGAGCGGGCGGTCGCCGACGGGCCGTCACGAGGAACACCGCCCGCATGGCGTAGGTGCCCAGCCCGATCACGACGAGCGTCAACAGGTCACTCATGGCGACCGCCGAGGAATCCGCCCACCGCGATGCCCGCCGCCGCCCCGGCGAGGAGCCCCAACCCCAGCGGCAGCCCGGACGTCGCGACCGCGACGGCCCCGCCGGTGGCCGCGGCCGCGTAGGCGGGCCGCGAGTTCAGCATGGGCAGCAACAGGAGGAGAAACGTCAGCGGCGCGGCGAGGTCGAGGCGCAGCGATGGGGGCAGCACCCCGCCGAGCAGCACCCCGGCGCCGGTCAGCACCATCCAGGCGGGCCAGAGCACGAGCCCGACCGCGAAGTAGTAGCGCAGCCGGTCACGCGGGCTGTCGTCCGCGCCTGCGAAGCGGTTGATCGCCAGCGCGTAGCCGGGGTCGGCCAGCAGGTAGGCGCCCAGCCACCGCCAGCGCGCAGGCCATGCGGCCATGTACGGGGCGAGCGCGGCGCTGTAGAGCAGCATCCGCGCGTTGACGACGAGCGCGCCGAGCACCACGAGCACGACGCTCGCCCCCACGTCGAGCAGCTGCACCGCGAGCAGCTGGGCCGCGCCGCCGAACAGCAGCGACGACGACGACCACGCGACCAGCGGCGCCACGTGCGTGGCGGCCAGGGTGGCGCCCAGCGTCAGCCCGAACGGCACATACGCGAGCACCACCGGCGTCGCGTCCCGCACGGCCCGGCCGACGACCGGCGCGGTTTCGGGTGGGCAGCGGGTGGTCATGCCGCCACCCGCCAGGTGCCCCAGGCCCGCTCGCGGGTGTGGGCGGTGTGCGCCGCCACGAACGTCTCGGTCGACCACCACCGCCGCACCCGCTCCTCGCCCAGCGCCGCGAACAGGCCGGTGGTCTGGCTGGCCTGCGCCCGCAGCGCGACGATCTTGCGATCGACCGTGTCGGCGTCCAGCCGCAGCTCCACCGCGAGCTCGGTGGCCGGGGTGCGCAGCGGCAACCCGTCGGCGAGGAAGACGTTGAAGGAGTCGCGGTCGGGCTCCCAGTCGCGCACGAACTCGTCCGTCGTGGTGGCGTAGAGCAGCCGCGCGTCCGGTGCCGCGACGGCGTGCGCGTCGGTCGCCCACGCCGACACCGTCTGGTGGTCCTCGTGGCCGGTCATCCCGTCCGGGCCGAACGTGACGATGGTGTCCGGCCCGACCATCCCGATGATGTGGGCGAGTCGTGCCACGATCTGGTCGTGCGGGGCGGCGGCGCATGTGCCGTCGGTGAGGCCCAGGAGGTGGTGCTCGGTGACGCCCAGCGCGGCGAGCGACGCGTGCCACTCGCGTTCGCGGACCCGGGCCATGCGGGTCGGCGGCCAGCTGCCGGGATCGTCGGTGCCGTGCTCGCCGAGCGTGGCGGTCACACAGACCACGCGCTGACCTGCGTCGCGGGCCGCGGCCATGAGGCCTGCGGACAGGAAGGCTTCGTCGTCGGGGTGGGCCCAGATGCCGAGCACCGTGCCGAGCCGAGCGGCATCGGTGATCGTGGACGTGGCGGGAAGAAACATGGAAGCTCCTCGGGTCGGATGCTCTGATGGTCCGGGGCCGATGCCACCGGGACATCGGTGATCGCCACCCATCTGCGGACCGGACCCGTGGGCGCTCGGTATGGGTACCCGGGCGAGGTCGCCTAGGTAGTGGGCGGCAGGATCCGGCAATGGCGTCGCCCCACCCGCAGGTCCCCGACGACCTGGCCGCGCGGCTGCAGACCTGGGCCGGGCTCGGCCTGCTCAGCCGGGCCCAGGCGGACCGGATCCTGGCCGTGGAGCGCGGCGAGCCGGTCGTACAGGCGCGGCGACCCGCGTCGATTCTGGCCGAGGCGCTGGGCTACGTCGGCGGGGTGCTGATCCTGGTCGCCACGGCCGTGCTGGTGGGCCGGTTCTGGGCGGACCTCGGCGTCACGGGGCGTCTGGTCGTGACGTTCGGCGCCGCCGCCGTGCTGGTGGGCGTCGGTGCCGTCGTGCCCGTCGCGAGCCCCGCCGGTGGACGGCTACGGGCGGTGCTCTGGCTGGTCGCCGTGGCGGTACTGGGGTTCGGCACGGGACTGCTCGCCGACGACGTCTGGCACCTCGCGTCCGAGACGGTGCTGCTCATCGCGGCCTGCGAGACGGCGGTGGTCGCGGCGGTGCTGTGGTGGTGGCACCACACGGCGCTGCAGCAGGCCGCCGTCATCGCCGCGCTCGCGGTGGTGGCCGCCGCGGCCGCGGCGCATCTGCCGCGCGACGACGCCGAGGTGATAGGGCTCGCGGTCTGGGGCGTCGGCGTGGTGTGGCTGCTGCTCGGGTGGGGCGCGGTGGTCGGCCCGCGGCTGGCGGCCGACGTGCTCGGCGGCGCCGTGGTCGTCGTCGGCACGCTCGCCGTCATCGACTCGGCGTGGGGGAGCGCGCTCGCGATCGCGACGGGGGTGGTGCTGGTCGCGGCCGGGGTGCTCCTGCGCGACGTGACGTTGCTGGTCGTGGGCTCGCTGGCGCTGCTCATCGACGTGCCGGTCGTGACCGACCGGTGGTTCCCCGACGCGCTGGCCGCCCCGGTGGCGCTCCTGGTGGTCGGCGTGCTGCTGGTGGTGGGCGCGCTCATCGCGGCGCGGCGCGGCGCCTTCGCCCCGGACGCCGATCGAGCCGGTCACCGCGGCGGCCGCACCGGGCCGCGGCCGCTGGCCGTCGGGCTGGCGGCGGCGGTCGCCGTCGCGGTCGCGGCGGCCGTCATAGGGGTGGGAACGGCCTGACCGGCCGTCCGAACGCGTGGCGCGCCCGGACGGGGGATACGGGGCGCACTCGTCCACGTGCCAGCATGACGCCCTCGCAGCGCAGGAGGAGACCCAGCATGTCCGTGACGAGCCCGTGGCCGGTGATCCACGCCGAGCGTGCCGCTCTGGCCGACGACCTGGACCCGCTCGCCGACGCGCAGTGGTCGACCCCCTCGCTCTGTGCGGGTTGGACGGTGCTGGACGTTCTCGGACACATGACGGCGACCGCCAAGATGACCCCGCTCGGCTTCGTCCGCAGGCTGGCGGGCTCCGGGTTCCGCTTCACCACCATGGCGCAGCGGAATGTGGACGCCGAGACCGCGGGCGGGCCGACGGCGGCCCTCGCCGAGTTCCGTCGGGTCAAGGACTCGACCTCGGCGCCGCCCGGGCCCGTCGACTCGTGGCTCGGCGAGACGATCCTGCACGCCGAGGACATCCGTCGTCCGCTGGGCATCACCCACGCCTACCCCGTCGACGCGCTTCGTCCGGGTGGCGCAGTTCTACCAGGGGTCCAACCTGCTGATCGGGGCCACGAGCCGGATCGCCGGGCTCACCCTCCGCGTCACCGACACCGACTGGTCCCACGGCTCCGGGCCGGAGGTGACCGGGCCGATGCTGTCGCTGCTGCTCGCGATGACCGGCCGCGGTGCCGCCGTCGCGGATCTCACCGGAGCAGGCGTCGGCACGCTGGCGAGCCGCGCGACGACGTAGCGCCGCGGCTGCGCGCCTGATCAGCGCCGGTCAGGGCGAGCGTCCAGCACCTCGAACCGGTCCAGCAGGCCGAGTGCGGCGAACACCCGGCGGGCGAGCCCGTCGCCGAGGCGGAGTGCCACGCGACGACCCGCCTGCCGGGCCCGCTCGTCGGCGGACAGGATGAGCCGCACACCCGTGGAATCGACGAACCGCAGCCCGGCGAGGTCGACGACGAGCAGCTCGGGCTCGGCGCGCTCGGCGTCCTCCAGCAGCTGGCGCGCGTCCTCGTAGGTGGAGATGTCCAGCTCACCGGTCAGGACGACCTCCGCGGACGTGCCGGGGTAGCCGGTCATGATCGTGCCTCGGCTGTCTCGACTGTCTCGACGACGAGGATCGCGATGTCGTCGAGCTGCTGCCCGCGCTGGAACGCGTCGACGTCGGCGAGGAGGTGGTCGGCGATCTCGTCCGCGGTGCCGCCGGGCACGGACGCGACGGCGCGCGCCAGCCGATCGGCCCCGTAGAGCTCGCCATCACCTCGTGCCTCGGTCACGCCATCGGTGTAGAGCACCATGATCTCGCCGGGGTACAGATCGAATGTCACCTCGGTCAAGGTGACGTCCGGATAGACGCCCAACAGCGTCCCCGGCGCGGGCACGGGCGTGGCCCCGCCGTCGCGTATCACCAGCGGCGGCGGGTGGCCTGCGCTGGCCAGCCGCACCCCGACGCCCGCCGGGGTGCGGCTGATCCGCGCGTGCGCGACGGTCGCGAACCGACCGGGGCGTCCGCCGCTCGCGCGGAGCATCGCCCGGTTGAGCCGCTCCAGGACCGCGGCGGGCCCGAGCCCGTGGTCGATCTCCGCGCGCATGGTGTGCCGGATGAGGGCGGTGAGCGCGGCCGCCTCCGCGCCTTTGCCGCAGACGTCGGCGACGACGACCCCGCACGCATCCGGGCCCGGCACGACGTCGTAGAGGTCGCCCCCGACATGGATGTCGGCCCGGTCGGCGGTCGGGGCGCGGTAGCGGGCGGCCAGGCGCAGGCCGGGCACCGTGGGCAGGTCGCTCGGCAGGAGCGCGGCCTGCAGGGTGTGCGCCGTGTGCCACTGCTGCTCGTAGAGCCGGGCGTTGTCCAGGGCCACCGACGCCGTGGCCGCCAGCTGCACGGCGAAGGCGAGGTCGGCCTGGTCGAAGCGGCGGTCCGACTCGGTCTGCACGAGGGTGAGCGCGCCGAGCCTCCGCCCGCGCACGGCCAGCGGCACGATCAGCGCCGATTGCATTCCGATGGACCGGATGAGCGCGAGGTGCTCCTCGTCGACGGCGGCGGCGACCAGCAGCTCGTCGGGCACCTCGGGGTAGTAGGCGGGCTCGCCGGTGCGGCTCACCCGGATCGCCCCGCCCGGCGCGTCCGGGTCGGGCGGATAGCGCTCCTGCAGGCGCGCGACGAACGCGACCTTCGCCGGGTCGCTGTGCGCGACGGCAACCTGGTCGACCCGGTTGCCGCGCACGAGGTGAACGGCGCACCAGTCGGCGATCTCGGAAACGACCAGGTCGGCGAGCTGCTGCAGCCGCTGCTCGACCGACAGCGGAGCCTCCATCAGACGTGTGGTGCGGCTGAGGAAGGTCATCCGGCCGAGCTGGCGCTCCGCCGTCTCCCGCGCCTTCCGCTCGGCGACCAGCAGCCGGGCCCGGTCGAATCCCTGCGCGCACAGCGCGGTGACCGCCATCAGGAACTCGCGCTCGGCTACGGAGAACCTGCGCGGCGCGGCGAAGCTGAACACGACCGCGCCGAGGTCGCGGTTCTCCACCGACAGGGGGAGGCAGGCGCTGGCCTGCATGTCCGACGCCGTGCCCGCGGCGGCCATGTCGGGGTAGCGGCTGCGCCACTGCGCGGCGTCCTCCAGCCAGACGGGGCACCGGTCGAGCACGGCGTCGGACAGCGGACGCCCGCGGTGCAGGTCCAGGCGGCGGAACGGCCGGGTGATCTCGTCGGGCCAGCCGGTGGTGTGCAGCGACTCCAGCGTCTGCCCGTCGACCCGCGCGAAGACCACCGCGGCGTCGGCGCCGAGCAGCTCGGCCGCCGTCGTGACGACGAGGGTGCCGACCGCGGCGGGCGTCGTGGCGCCGAGCAGCTCACCGGCGAGGCGCTGCAACGCACCCGCGGGCGACCCGCGCTCGGACATCCACCTCACCCGCCTCCCTGTGCAATCGGGCGCCCTGCCTGCGCGCGAACGGTACGCCCGGCCGCTGGCAGGCGCCCACCGCGCTACGGACGACGGCTTCTTGACAAGGTGGTAACGAGCAGGGCCTCGCCACCGAAGATCGGTCACGCCGACAGCGATCGAGGGGTGGCACGTCGTGCAGGGATACCGGTCGTGGGCGCGGCGACCGCGCCGACGACCACCGGTGGGGTCGGCACCGCAGCCAAGGAGCGGTCAGACCCGATCCCCGCCGGGACGAGTCAGCCACCGCCGTCCGCACGGACGACCGACGGCGCCGCGACCACGCGACGAACGGCGCCCACGTCCGCGACGCCAAGCGTCCGCGCCCGGGTCCCCGGTTCGGGGCCGCTCGCAGCGCCGATGGCGCACTCCGGGCGGGCAACAGGCGCGCAGGTGGCTCCGAAGCCCGCCCCGGCCGCAGGCGCAGGCCCGGCGCCCGGCCCGGCCTGCGACGAGGCGACGCACTACGTGAACGTCAGCGGCAGCTGCGTGCTCCGCCCCGTCGCGGCGGCGACCGCCCCAGCGAGCGCGAGCGCCCAGTGCGCGGACGGCACGTACTCCTCCAGTCAACACAAGCGAGGGACCTGCTCGAGCCACGGCGGCGTCCGCCGGTGGCTGAAGAACCTGCCGAGCTAGCTCGCCGCTCGGCTAGATCTCGGCCCGCGCCGTGCCGAAGAGCTCGGTGCGCCAGTCCTCGTAGGCGCGCACGGCCTCGGCCGACCGCGCCGACCGCTGCTCCTGGCTCGGCCCGCGGCCGGTGACGGCGATATCCGCGATCTCGGCCGCCGTCTGCGTGTGGTCGAGCACCCGCACGTGGGTGACGACCCGCGCGCGGTCGGCCCGCAGCGCGTGCGCGAGCACGGTGAGCAGGGCCCGGCGGGCGCTCTCGTCATCGGGCGCCTGCTGCTCCACCAGCGTGTGACCGCCGACGAGGAGGACCGATGCGTCGTCGGCCAGCGCGGGCAGCACGGCGTCGACGAGCCGAAAGCGGGTGAGCAGGCCCTGCTCCAGGAACGAGTGCACGCGGCTCACAGCGGTGTCGCCGGTCGGGTTGATGCCGACCGGCAGCTGCACGTAGCAGGCGATCGAACCCGGGTCGAGCTTCCGCAGCGCCGCGACCAGGTCGATGTCGGCGGTCAGGCCGACGGGCTCGGCACCCGCGGCCCGCACGGCCTCGACGACCGGCTCCACGGCGTCGGGTGAACCGGTGACCAGGACTGTGCGCATACTTCGGTCCTCCTGAGGCGTGACGTTGGTCAGATGGTGGTCTGTGGTGACACGTCGTGTCGACTCCCCGAATCTGATCCCTTCGTCACGTGCACGGGCTCCCTGGGCGAGAATCGCACCGATAGCGGCTGTCGGACCAGATGCCCGAGTACTCGAAGGGAGCGTCCGCGTGATCGGTCGCGAGGACATAAGGGTCACCCTGCCGTGGATGCAGGCGGGCACCGAGCACGTGTTCGCGCTGGTGGCGACGCTGTCCGACGCCGAGCTGGCCGGGCCGAGCGCGTTGCCGGACTGGAGCCGGGCGCACGTCGTGGCGCACCTGGCGCGCAACGCCGAGGCGCTGATGCGGCTGGTCACCTGGGCGCGCACGGGCGCCGAGAACCCGATGTACCCGAGTCGGGAGTCGCGGGCGGCGGAGATCGCGGCCTCCGCGGCGTTCCCGCCCGCCCGGCTGCGCGCCGAGCTCACCGCCACCGCCGTGGAGCTGGACGCGGCCCTGGCCACATTGACCCCAGCCCAGTGGCAGACGCAGGTGCGCAGCGCGCTCGGCCGCCCGCTGCCCGCCGCCCAGCTGCCGTGGATGCGCATCCGCGAGGTGTGGCTGCACGCCGTCGACCTCGACGCCGGTGCCGAGGTGGCGGACCTGCCCGATGGCGTCGTCGACCTGCTGCTCGACGAGGTCACCGGCACGCTCTCGGCGGCCGACGGCTGCCCGGCCGCCGAGCTGGCCCCCACCGACCGCGACCGGAGGTGGCGGCTCGGCCCCGAGGGCTTGGCGCCGGTGGTCGCCGCGCCCGCGGCCGCGCTCGTCGGCTGGCTGACCGGCCGCTCGACCCTTCCGGGCGCTCCGCCGAGTTTGCCGCGCTGGCTATAGGCCGCCGACCGCGGCGCGGTCACCGCGGTGCGTCCGCGTCGAGGGCCGCCAGCACGTCCGTCGCCACCCGCAGGCCGGCGGCACGCAACTCGGTCCGGTCTTCGGGCGCGGCGGCCTGGCCGCCGCACGTCGTCGGGGCCAGCGGGCCGAAGGCCGCGAGGTGGAGGGCCACCAGGGCCACCTGGGCCCGCAGCCTGCCCTCGGGCGAGTCGTCCGGAGCAGCGAGGAGCGCCAGGAACTGCTCCACGTGCTTGCGCACCTCAAGCCCGGCGGCGAGCTCGCGGATCGCCGACTGGCCTTCCTGCATGAACCGCGCCAGATCGGTCTTGCGCCCGGCCAGGAGCTTCGCGTAGCGCTCCAGCGCCGCGCGGCGCGTCTCCGCCGACCGCGGTTGCGCGGCGGTCCACATCATGCAGCGGGTGCGCGTCCAGCGTCGCGCGTGGACGTCTTCGGCGGGCTCAGACATCGCCACGACGGCGCAGATGACGGCCGACCGCGGAGCGATGGTGTTCCACCGGCGCCGCCCAGGACCCGCAGCAGTTGCTCGGCATCGTACGAGCAGCTGACGAACATCGTCACCACCCAGGCCTACGACAACGGGTTCTCCACATCACGGCGTGGCTGTGCGCGGGAGCGGTGTTGCTGGCCGCGACGATGCGCTCGGGCAAGGCCGCGCAGACCGGCGAGTCGGTCGTCGTGGAGATGTGACGGCGACGGTGTTGGCGGTGACGATGAGAGCGATCGCCACCCAGTCGAGCGGGTCGAGCGTCTCGCCGAGGACGACGGCACCGACGGTGGCGGCGAGCAGCGGGCTCACGCTCATGAGATGCCGAAGTGTCGCGGGCACGCACCGCAGGGCGAGCAGATCGGCGAGGAAGGGCACCACCGACGACAGGACGCCCGCCGCCGCGGCACAGGCGAGCGCGGCGGCCGTCGGCGGGTGGGCGAGCAGCGTGGCGATCCCGATCGGCACGTACACGAGCGCCGAGAGCGCCCCCGCCACCGCCGAGCCCTCGACGCCCGGCACGCGCTGTCCGAGGTGCGGTTGAGCAGGATGTAGCCCGCCCAGCACAGCGCGGCGGCGAGCCCGAGGCCGATGCCGACGACGTCGGTGGTCGGCTGGGGCCGGGTGAGCACGACGACCCCGACGACCGCGAGCAGCGCGCACGCCAGGGTGCGTCCGCGCCCGCCGGCGGCGGTGAACGCCCCGACCAGCGCGACCGAGAGCGGGCCGAGGAACTCCAACGTGACGGCCAGCCCGAGCCCGACCCGCGCCACCGCCGAGTACAGCGACACGTTCATCGCCGCGAACACGCAGGCCAGCAGCACGATCGGCGGCCACTGCCGCCGGGTGAACGCACACAGCCGGGGGCGGCCGACCGCCAGCAGGATCACACACGCGACCCACTGGCGGACGGCCACCACGCCGACCGGCCCGAGCACGGGGAAGGCCAGCGCGCCGATCCCGGCGCCGGTCTGGCTGGCCGATGCGCTGGCCAGCATGAGCGCCACCCCCGTGGCGCGCCGCCTGGTCTCCATGAACCCAGCATGAGCGGCGGGCTTGCATTCACAAGATGCATCGACGACAGGAGCTATACGCTTGACGCATGGATGTCGAGCTGCGGCACCTGCGGTGTCTGGTCGCCATCGCGGACGCCGGAAGCTTCACCGACGCCGCGCTCGCGCTCGGGGTGTCGCAGCCCGCGGTGTCGCGCACGCTCGCGGGCCTTGAGCATGCGCTCGGCGTGCGCCTGCTGCGTCGCACCAACCGGGAGGTGGTGCTCACGGCGGCGGGCGAGCGGACCCTGGCCAGGACGCGGCGCGTGCTCGCCGAGGTGGAGGGACTCGCCGCGGAGGCCCGGAGCGGGCACGTCCGCCTCCGCGTCGGCCACGCGTGGGCGGCCGTGGGCGCGCACACCGTCGAGTTCCAGCGCCGGTGGGCCGCCCGGCACCCGGACGTCGCGCTGCACCTCGTACGCACCAACACCCCGACGCGGCGGCCTCGCCGAGGGCACCTGCGACGTCGCGGTCGTGCGCGGCCCGGCGAGCCGGGTCGACCGCCGGTTCGACGGCGCCGTCGTCGGCCTGGATTCGCGCTACAGCGCGGTGGCCGCCGACGATCCGCTGGCCCGTCGCCGACAGCTGCGGCTCGCCGACCTCGCGGGCCGCGTGCTCGCCGTCGACCCGCGCACCGGCACGACCACCGTCGACCTCTGGCCGGACCCCCATCCGGCCACGTCCGACGTCGTCGGGCTGCTCGCCGAGCTGTACCGACGCCTACCCTCGTAAGGCATGTACGTCCCGAGCGCCTTCGCCCCCACCGACGAGGCCGTGGCGGCACTGCTGCTGCGGCACCGCGCCGCCGACCTGGTGACCGCGGGGCCCGACGGGCTCACGGCGACCATGCTGCCGTTCCTCTACGACGCTCAGCGCCGCACGTTGCGCGGACACCTGGCGCGCAACAACGACCATTGGCGCACCGCGGACGGGGCGGCGGCCCTGGTGATCGTCCGCGGCCCGGACGCGTACATCTCGCCGTCCTGGTACGCCAGCAAGGCCGAGCACGGGCGGGTCGTGCCGACCTGGAACTACGTCACCGCCCACGTGCACGGCGTCGTCCGTGTGCACGACGACCCGGCCTGGGTCGCGGACCTCGTCCGGGAGCTCACCGACCGCCACGAGTACGGGCGACCGACGTCGTGGTCGGTCGACGACGCCCCGCCGAAGTTCGTCGCGGGACAGCTCCGCGCGATCGTCGGCGTCGAGCTGGCGATCGAGCGGATCGAGGCCAAGTTCAAGCTCAGCCAGAACCGCCCCGCCGCCGACGTCGACGGTGTGATCGCGGGCCTGCGCGCCACCGGCGATCCGGAGAGCGCGGCGGCCGTCGACGCCCACCGCCGGTGAGGAGGTCGCCGGACCGGCGGGGACCGCGCTACCTTCGCAGCCGGTGGCTCTCGGCGATCAGCTCGGCGACCTCGGTCCAGTCGGTTTCGGCGTCGACGAGCAGGCCGACAACGGCGGGATTCCACGGCGGGGCGACGAACGGCGGCCCCGCCCGGCGCAGCGCCTCGAGCTCGGGGCCGGCCGACCAGAACGTCAGTGCGAGGGCCGGGCCGTCGGTGCCGAACGCCCGCGCGTAGACCGGCGGCCTGCCGTCCTCGATCGGCAGCACGTGCGCGAACGTGCACCCCGCCACCTCCCAGCGCACACCGCGCCAGGCGTCGCTCTCGACGACCCCGGGCAGGGCCAGGCAGATCGCGCCGACCCGGTCGATGTCCGTCATCACACCCCCGCTCCGACGATAGCGGCGCGGGGCACTAGGACGGGACGGGCGGGCTGGTCAGGACCAGTGACGTGCCCGGCGTGGCGTCGGTGCCCCGATGCAGGCGGACACCCGCCATCAGGGCGCGGATCACCCGCAGACCGCGGCCGCGGGTGAACGAGCGGGTCGCGCGATGATGCCATCGGCCTTCGTCCGTGACGGCGACCCGGACCCGCCGCGTCTGCGCCGTCGGGTGCTCGACGTCGGCGGTCACCTCCACGGTCCCCGCCTCCTGTCGGTGGTAGGCGTGCTCGCAGACGTTGGTGACGGCCTCGCTGACCGCGTACACGATGTCGTGGCTCTCCTCCGCGGGCCAGCGGTGCCGGACGAGCCACGCGTCGACGCGGTCGCGGGCCATACGCGCGACGGAGGCGTTGTCGGCACGGAGAGCGAACACCAGACGCGCGGGCGCCCGACCGGAGTGGTGGTCGGGTGCGCGCTTCACAAGTTCGGATAACCGATTTCGCGCCGGAGTACTCGCGGGCTACCGTTGCGGCGTGGAGAGCTGACACCTCGATCCCGCCGTCGTCGTCCGTTGAGGTGTCCCATGTCTGCTCCCGCCATCGTCTGCTCCGAGCTGTCTTTCGCCTGGCCCGACGGCGACGTCGTGCTCCCCGGCCTCGATGTCGCCTTCGCCGCGGGCCGCACCGGACTGATCGGGGCCAACGGTTCCGGCAAGTCCACCCTGCTGCGGCTGATCGCCGGTGAGCTGCGACCCACATCGGGAACGGTGCGCACGGTCGGGGCCGTCGGCTACCTGCCGCAGACCGTCGCCCTCAATGCGGACCGGACCATGGCCGAGCTGCTCGGCGTGGCGGCGCAGCGCGGGGCGTTGCGCGCGGTCGAGGCGGGGGACGCCGCCGCGATCGCCGACGTCGGCGACGCCTGGGACATCGAGGAGCGCGCCGCCGCCGCCCTGGGCCGGTTCGGGCTCCCCACCGACCTCGACCGGCCGACGGACACGCTGTCCGGCGGCGAGGCCGTGCTCACCGGGCTCGCGGGCCTGCTCGTGCGCCGTCTCCCGGTGACCCTGCTCGACGAGCCGACCAACAGCCTGGACCGCCGGGCGCGGGAGATGCTCTACGACGCGGTTGCGCACTGGTCGGGCGTCCTGCTCGTGGTGAGCCACGACCGGGAGCTGCTCGAACGCGTCGACACCACCGCCGAGCTGCGCGCGGGCGGCGTGCGGCTGTTCGGCGGCCCGCTCTCGGCCTACGAGGAGCAGCTCGCGGCCGAACAAGACACCGCGCAGCGGCTGGTGCGGGTCGCCGAGGCCGACGTCCGGCGGGAGCGCCGCGAGCTGATCGAGACACGCACGAAGCTCGCGCGCCGCGCCCGCTACGCCGACATCGACCACGCCAACAAGCGCAAGCCGAAGATCATCATGAACGCGCGCAAGCGGGAGGCGCAGGTGTCGGCAGGCAAGCTGCGGATCGGGCGCGAGCAGCGCCTCGACGCTGCTCGCGACGGGCTCACCGCGGCCGAGGCGCAGGTCCGTGCCGACGCCACGATCCGCATCGACCTGCCCGCCACCGCCGTGCCCGCCGGGCGCATCGTCGGCACGGTCGACGATCGCGTCATCAGGGGCCCGGAGCGGATCGGCGTCGTCGGGGCGAACGGCAGCGGCAAGACCACGCTGTTGCGCCGGATTGTCGCGCAGGTGCCGGTCGGCGCTCTGCCGCAGCGCCTCGACGTGCTCGACGACGACCGCTCGGTGCTCGACAACGTCCGCGCCGCCGCCCCCGGCGCCACACCGCAGGGCGTCCGCGCCGGGCTGGCCCGCTTCCTGGTGAGCGGCGACGCCGTGCACCGCCCGGCGGGCACGCTCTCGGGCGGCGAACGGTTCCGGGTCGTGCTGGCCCGGCTGCTGTTGGCCGACCCGTCGCCGCAGTTGCTGCTGCTCGACGAGCCGACCAACAGCCTCGACCTCGCGAGCACCGATCGGCTCGTCGAGGCTCTCGCCACCTACCGCGGTGCGCTGGTCGTGGCCTCGCACGACCTCGACTTCCTGCGCCGGATCGGGGTGCGGCGCTGGTGGAGCACCGATCAGCGCTGACCCCGGCCCGTGCGTCAGTCGGCGACGCATCCTGACGGAACGGCAGGAGGTGGCGTTCGCGCTCCGTAACACCGGCACGCCACGGCACGAAGCACCGTCGAGCGACCCGATGGCGAGCCGCCCCGGCGCTCACGAGGGAGGTGCTCGCCCGTGCCCGACGCCGCCGACGAGGCCGGTCCGGTCTCCACGGACCGATCGCCGCAGTCCGCGGCCACGGTGGCCCAGCCGATGTTCGGGCCGTACCGCCTCGAGGAGCTGATCGGCCTCGGCGGCATGGGCGAGGTCTACCGCGCCTACGACACGTCGCGCGGGCGGGTCGTCGCGCTCAAACGGCTGCCGATCGCGCTGGCCGCCGACCCCACCTTCCAGGCCCGCTTCCGCAGCGAAGCCGCCCTCGCCGCCCGCCTGCACGAACCGCACGTCATCCCCATCCACGACTTCGGCGAGATCGACGGACAGCTCTACATCGACATGCGGCTGGTCGACGGCCCCGACCTGGCCGTCGTGCTCGCTCGCGGTGGGCCGCTTCCGCCGCACCGCGCCGTCGACATCGTCACGCAGGTGGCCACCGCCCTGGATGCCGCCCACGCCGCGGGGCTGGTGCACCGCGACATCAAGCCCGGCAACATCCTCATGGTCGGCTCCGAGCCCGACACCGCGGCCGACTTCGTCTACGTCGCCGACTTCGGCATCGCCCGCGCCATCGACGGCAGCAACTCGGGGTCGCTCACCTCCACCGGCACCACGGTCGGGTCGCTGGACTACGTCGCGCCCGAGCGCTTCAGCGGGGGCCACGGCGACCGACGCGCCGACGTCTACGCGCTGGGCTGCGTGCTCTACGAGGCCTTGACCGCGCGACGCCCGTTCCAGGTCGAGGGCCTGCCCGCTCTCGTCAACGCCCACCTCAACACGCCACCGCCAGCGCCGACCGCGCTGCGACCCGAGGTGCCCGCGGGGCTCGACGCCGTTGTCGCCCGCGCCATGGCCAAGGACCCGAACGACCGCTACCAGACGGCGGGGGCGCTGGCTGCGGCCGCCCGCCGCGCCCTCGACGGTGGCCGCGAGCCCGATCCCGGCCCGGTCGCCCGGGCCCTCGAAACCGCGCAGGCCGCAGCCCCCGCCCGTCCGGCCCCCGCAGCCCCGGCCTCCGCGGCGCCGGCGGCGGTGGCCCCGGCGCTCATGTCTCCGGCATCCGGCGGTCCAGCGCCCGCGCCCTGGACGGACGGCCGCCCCGCGCCGCCGACCGACGGCCGCCCCACACCCGCGCGAGACGGCCGGCCCGCATCGCTGCCCGGTGGCCGCCCCACACCCGCGCGAGACGGCCGGCCCGCATCGCTACCCGGTGGCCGCCCCACACCCGCGCGAGACGGCCGGCCCGCATCGCTGCCCGGTGGCCGCCCCACACCCGCGCGAGACGGCTGGCCCGCATCGCTGCCCGACGGCCGCCCCGCGCCCGCGTCGCCGCGCCGCCCCGCGCTGACCGTCCTGGCGGCCGTCGCCACGGCCGCCGTCCTCATCGCGGCGGTGCTGACCATCCGGATGCTCACCCCCGGCGGCGATGCAACCCAGGTCATGACCGAGCCCTACGGCTCCGCAGGCGCCAACCCGTTCATGCCGCCCGTGACCACCCGGCCGCCGATGGCGGTGCCCCCGGTCGCCACCGGGGGAGTCGTCGCAGGCGGAACGTCCGGGCTGTACGGCGGCACCCTGAACAACGCCGCCTGCGATACGGCCCGGATGGTGACCTTCCTGCAGCAGAACCCGGACAAGGCCCGCGCCTGGGCCGACGTCGAGGGCATCGCCCCCGCCGACATCGCCTCCTACGTCGCCGGGCTCACCCCCGTCGTGCTGCGGGCCGACACGACCGTCACCAACCACGGGTTCGTCGACGGCGCCGCGACCACCCTCCGCTCGGTGCTTCAAGCGGGCACCGCGGTCCTCGTCGACCGGTTCGGCGTGCCGCGGGCCCGCTGCTACTGCGGCAACCCGTTGACCGCACCGCCCGCGACGACGCCCGCGGACTACACCGGCGAGCGCTGGCCGGGCTTCAACCCGTCGACCATCGTGACCGTGGCTCCCACCGCGACGCCCCTGGCCCAGCTGACCTTGGTCGACCCGGTCAGCCTCGTGGTCTTCAGCCGGCCGGTGGGCAGCGACGGCGGATCCGACCGAGTCCAGGACCCGACCCCCGTGACCCCCGACCCGACACCCGGCCCCGCGCCGTCCGCCCCGCCGTCGGACCCGGTCGCGCCGCCACCGAGCCCGACGGAGTCGGTCAGTCCGCCGCCGACCGGTGTGCCGGACGCCGTGCAGGGCCTGACGAGCACCCCGCACAACGACAGCGGCAGCAACCACATCGACACGAGCTGGCAGCCGCCCGCCGACCTGCACGGCACCGAGCTCGTCGGCTATCAGGTGACGTCCGAATCGGCGGCGGAACCCGGCCGATGGCGGGTGACGTCGCCCCAGCTCCGCGACACCGACCTCGGGCGCGGCTGCGCGCACGACCTTTCCTACACCGTCCGGGCCATCGGCCGACCACCTGACGGCGACGAGGTGCTGGGGGCGCCCGCCACCGTCCGGGTCGCGGCCGCTGATGAACTGCACCCCCAGAGTCGACATCATTTCTGCGGCCGCGTCCGGCACCAGGTCACCGTGACGATCCAGTGCAGCGGCAGCGGCGCGGCCACAACAGTCGCGGCACGCTGGCGATACAGCTCGACGGGGACGGACGGTGGACGCAAGAGTGCAGCTTCCCGCTGGGCGGCGGCGCAGTCGGCTCGGCGCCAGTACACCGCCGTGTTCGACGACGTGGACACCGGCACCCATCAGGTGACCGCGACGGCGACCTCGATCAGCGGGACGCGCCGGACGGAGGCGGTACCGGTCACGGTGACGTGACCGTCAGCGTCGGGCCAGCGTGTCGGGGTGCACCAGGTTGACCCGGACGAGCAGGTCGTGGTCGGCCAGTACCTCGTCCGGCGTGCCCGTACCCGCGAGGCGGTGATCCTCGCCGAACACGACCGCGCGGTCGGCGATGCGGTGCAGCAGGTCGAGGTCGTGCGTGGCGTGCACGATCGTCTTGCCTGCCGCACCGAGCTGTTCGACCAGGTCCACGAGCCAATGCCGGGTGCGCGGGTCGAGGGCGGCGGTGGGCTCGTCGAACAGCAGCACGTCGGGGTTCATCACCAGCACCGTGGCGATCGCGACCTTCTTCTTCTGCCCGCCCGAGAGCTGGAACGGCGCGCGGTCGGCCAGGTCGGCGATGCCGAGCATCGCGAGCACGTCCTGCACCCGCTCGGCGGTCTCCGCGCGGGAGAGGCCGAGCTGCAGCGGTCCGAACGCGATCTCTTCGCGCACGTTGGGGGAGAACACCTGCGCGTCGGAATTCTGGAACACGAACCCGACCCGGGATCGGAAGCCCTCCGACATCTGCGCATCCTCGAGCGTGTCCTCGGTGACCGGCGCGCCGAACGCCGTGTAGGTGCCCGCGTCGGGGAAGACGAGCCCGTCGAGGATCTTCAGCAGGGTGGACTTGCCGCTCCCATTCGCGCCCAGCAGCGCCACCCGCTCGCCGCGGTGCACGGTGAGCGACACGTCGTCCAGCGCGGGGTAGCGCCCGAGGTAGGAGTAACGCAGACCGTGGCACACCAGCAGCGGCTCAGCGAGGCACGAGGACATGATCCCCCCAGGTCAGCGCGATGGCGGCGAGCGTGACGAGCACGCCGTAGAGGAGGTCGACGCGCCCGAGGCCCGGATGGTCGAGTGTCGTGGCGTCGCCCCGGTAGCCGCGCGCCACCATCGCCTGGTGCACCTCCTCGGAGAGCTGCCCGGCCTTGCCAAGGAGCGTGCCCACGCCGGCGCCGAGGAACGCCCGCGCCGACGCGTCGTGCTTCGGCGTGCCGGGTGTGCGGGCCTGCCGCGCCTGGAACATGTCGGTGACCGTGCTGAGCAGCAGGAAGATGTAGCGGTACGCCATCCCGATGATCAGGATGAAGATCCGCGGCACGCCGAGGCTGCGCAGCGCGGCGAGCAGGCGCACCCACGGGGTGGTCAGGGTCAGCAGCACCACAAGCGAGATCGACACCGCGACCCGGCACACGACGCGGGCCGCCGCGGTCAGCCCCTGAGCGGTAAAGCCCTGCGGGGTGCCGTTCCAGTGCCACAGCGTCAGGACGACGTCGCCCGGCGTCACGATCGACAGCGTCGCGGGCAGCACGACGATCCCCGTGAAGATCGGCACGAACAGCCACACCCGTTTGACGAAGAACCCGACCGGTAGCGCCGACGCCGCGGCGAGGACGAGCGTGAGCCCGTACATCACGATCAGCGTGATCATCGAGTGGGCCAGGCCGCAGGCCACGAGCAGCACCAGGAGGCTGACCAGCTTCACCCGGGGATCGATGCGCTGCAACAGCCCCCGACCCGCGGCGACGTCCTCACCGAACATCACCTGCTGCAGCAGGGCGGCAGCGCCCCGGAGGGTCTTGGCGAGGTAGTTGCCCTTCTTGCGCTTGCCGACGCAGCCACACGGGCACATCGCCACGTTCTGCTGCAGCAGCCAGGACGGCGCCGTGCTCATGACCTCGTGCCCGCCGTCCGGGGGCCGAGCGCGCGCACGGCCAGCAGCCCGACCAGGTAGACGACCAGGCCGACGATCAAGATCCCGACGACGGCCGAGACGATGTAGGTCCACGGGCTGTCGGACAGGTAGTCGGGGAACAGCGCCGCCTGCCAGAAGTCGGCGTAGCGGGCCATGCCCGCCGGTACCGCCGACAGGCCCAGGTTCGCGGCCAGGTCGCCCGGTGCGTCCTCGCCGAACGCACCGCCCGGGGCCAGCAGTCCGAGCGGGGTGAGCACGATCATCACCGCGATCGCGCCCGCCGCCATGACACCCGGCCGCAGCCTGCGCCGCATGCCTTCCTCGGCCGCGGTCGCGGCGGCGTCGACCGGCACGTCGCGGTGGTTGACCTGCAGCAACGGCAGGTTCGCCCGTTGCAGATACGCGAGGACCGCCGCGGAGAGGATGCCCTCGGCGACGCCCGCGACGACGAGGTGGGCCAGCAGCATCGCCGGGATCGTCTGCGCCAGGTGGTAGGGCGAGTACAGCGGGGCGCCGGCCGCGTCGTGGAAGAGGTCCGGCTGGATCCCCAGCTCGAAGCCCACCGCCACCGCGGCGAGGTTGATCCCGACGTATCCCCCGACGAACGCCGCGACGACCCGACGCGGGCTCGTCAACGTCGCCCCGCCGGAGATCAGCTTGTAAAGGCCGTAGGCGACGAACGGGAGGATGATCGCCATGTTGACGACGTTCACCCCGAACGCCAGCACCCCGCCGTCGCCGAAGAGCAGCGCCTGGAACGCGAGGGCCACCGTCACGGCGATCACGGCCGCCCAGGGCCCCAGCAGTATCGCCACCAAGGCCCCGCCGACGGCGTGCGCGGTGGTGCCGTCGGGGATCGGCACGTTGAACATCATGATGAGGAAGCAGACCGCGGCCAGCACCGCGAGCGTCGGCACGTTGCGCGTCTTCACCCGATGCTTGACCCGCGCCGCCGCGACGGCCAGCGTCGGCAGTGCGACCATGTACCCGACCGCGCAGGTCTGCGGGCTGAGGTATCCGTCGGGGATGTGCATCGGGCTCCTCACATCGCCTGCAACAAGCTGGCTCTCGCACACTAGACGCAATAAGCCCGGGCGGCGAGGCGACTTGGCCGATCAGCCAGGTCCGACCATCGCGAGCACGTAGTGTCTGGGCGGTGATCGAGTGGGTCGAGGTGGATGGGGTCGCGGTGCTCACGCTGGCCCGTCCGCCGGTGAACGCGCTGGACGTCGAGCTGTGCACGGCCGTGGCGGAGGGTCTGCGCGGCCCTCGGGTGGACGGCGTGCGCGCCCTGGTGTTGATCGGCGCGGGCCGGGCGTTCTCGGCGGGCGTTGACCTGCGCAGCGTGGTGGCCGGGGGAGCGGAGTACCCGCGACGGCTGCTGCCCGCGCTGACGGACATGTTCCGCAGCGCGTTCACGCTGCGCGTCCCGCTGGTCGCCGCGGTGAACGGGCACGCGATCGCGGGCGGCTGCGTGCTCGCCGCCTGCGCCGATGTGGTGCTCATGGGCGAGGGCCGCATCGGGCTCCCCGAGGTGCGGGTGGGCGTGCCGTTCCCGCGGGCCGCGGTCGAGGTCGTGCGGCACACGATGGGTGACGTCGGCGCGCGGCGGCTCATGCTCGGCGGGGAGACGGTGGCCGCCGCCGAGGCGGTCGCGCTGGGCCTGGTCGACCGTGCGGTGCCTGCCGCCGACCTGCGGGCCGCGGCGCTCGCCGCCGCCGTGGAGCTCGCGGACCGGATCCCCGCCGACACCTTCGCGCACACCAAGGCCCAGCTGCGGCGAGACGCCGTCGCCCGGATGGACGCCCACGCCGACGAGGACGGGGACGCCACCGAGCTGTGGGTCGAGCGGGTGTGCGACGGCCGGATCGCGGGCTACCTGCACGCGGTCACGGGCCGATGATCACCGGCCGATGCGCTTGCGCCCGGTGACCTTGTTGTAGATCACCAAGACGATCACCGCGCCGATGATCGACCCGATCCAGCCCGAGGGCTCGAAGCCGCGCAGCCCGCCGGTCAGCAACCCGAAGATCAGCCCGCCGACGAACGACCCGACGATGCCCAGCAGGATCGTGCGCCAGATACCGATGTCGTCCTTGCCCGGCACGATGGCGCGGGCGATGAAGCCCGCGATCAGACCGAACAGGATCCACCCCAAGATCGTGAACACCATGACGCCCTCCCCGAATCGTGTTCACCCCGCCAACGACCGGTGCCGGGTCGCGGTTCCCGCCCGTCAGCGGACGGCCGTCGCGTTCGCGGGGGAGCCGACGCCACCGACGAGGTTGAGCGGCTTGGCGACGACGAGGCACTCGTAGCGGCCGTCGTCCGCGCAGGCCGCGGCGAGGTCGTCGAGTGCCCACAGCTCTCCGACGGCCAGGCCGAGCAGCGGGATCATCACGCGGTGCATCAGGCCGGTCTGGCCGTCGGTGGGGCCGCCCGCGCGCTCGGCCGTGGTCAGAAACGGGCTCGACGGGACCGGCGGCCAGCATTCCAGCGCGAAGTTGTCCGCCGCGACGAGCGCGAATCGGTTGTCCCACAGCCACTCCAGTGTGTCGTGCGACTGGATCAGCCCGGGATGGCGAGGTTCGGTGGGCAGGGCGCGGCGCTCGGCTTCGGTCGCCGCCGTGCGGTAGTGCTGCACCCAGCCGAACCGCAGGAGCAGGATGTCGCCGGGCTCGAACCGGCTGCCCTGCCGTTCGGCGGCCGCGACGACGTCGGTGACGGGGATCGGCTCGCCCGCCCGGTGGTCGATCGGCCTGCCTTCGGCGTCACGGTGCCTGCCGATGTCGACGAGCACGCCGCGGCCGACGATCCCGTGCTCCGCCCAGTTCTGCATGCCCAGCAGCGGGTCGCCGACCACCAGGCGCTCGCCGGATGCTCCGTTGTAGAAGCCGTGGTCGGGGTGGCCGAAGTGGCGCAGCCCGTCGATCTGCGAGGAGACCTGCGGGAAGACGTCGTCGAGGTGCTCGTCACGGTGGAAGGCGTTGCGCCCGAAGATGGTGTGGCGCGCCCGTCGGCGAGCGGGGACCAGCGGCGGGTCCATGGCGTCCAGCGGCAGGTCCAGGTTGAACGCCTCGCCGGTGCGGACGCAGGCGGCCCCGGCGCGTGCGTGGTCCGGCGTGAGCCGCCCGATCGTGCCCAGCTCGTCGTCGGGGCCGAACTCGCCCCAGGCCGAGCCGGGCGGGCCATCGGTGCGGTGGAGCAGATCGCGGTAGCGGCGCATGCGCCGATCCTCGCCCATATAGGCCGTCGCCGCGGCGAGACGATCGGACATGTGGACGAGCGTCGCAGCGATGGATCGTCTCGGGCGTCGGGGCCGATCATGGGCGGCATGACATCGCTGACCAAAGCGGTCCTCATCGCAGCGGCGCTCCTCACGGGCTGGGAGGCGGGCGTGTTCGGGCTGTACGCACACACGCTCATGCCCGGGCTGCGGCGGGTCGACGACCGCACGTTCGTCGCGGCCTTCCAGGCCATCGACCGGGCCATCCTCAACCCGTGGTTCCTCGTCGCCTTCTTCGGTGCACCGGTGCTGTCCGCCACAGCCGCGGTGCTGGTCTGGGGCGACGGCGGCGCGCTGCGGGTCTGGCTGACGGCCGCGTTCGTGCTGCTGGTCGCCGGGGTGGTCATGACGGTAGCGGTGAACGTGCCGCTCAACGACGCGATCAAGGCTGCGGGCGATCCCGACCGGATCGCCGATCTCGCCGCGGTCCGCCGCGCGTTCGACGAGTCCCGCTGGGCCACTTGGAACCTCGTGCGCACCGTGACGACCACGGCCGCGTTCGGCATCCTCGTCGGCGCCGTCGGAGCGCATGGCCAAGGCTGAACAAGCCGCTACCGCACGCCGCGCACCCGCGCCAGGTTGTCTTCGTCGAGCTCGCGGACCGAGCTCAGGAACCGGGCCAGGAGCTCCAGCTCGGCGTCGGTGTAGTCGGCCAGCAGGCGGTTCGGTGGCCGCCACCGGCGACCGGGCCGGGACACGGCCTAGCCCGAGTTTCCCGGCTAGCATGATCGCTGCCGGTGTTTTCCCTGGCCAGGAGCTAAGTTGATGTTGTTGTGTGCTATGACCTAAGTTCGGGGTGCCCAGCGGTGTAGATCGAAGATCTCGGCGAGGTGGTCCTGGGTGGGGTTGGTCTCGGTGAGTATGCGGCGGGCCTTGGGTCGCCCGCCGGTGGAGGGGTAGATCAGCACCGTCTCCTGGATACCGGCGAGGGTGTCGAGCAGTTCACGCACGGATAGGTGCAGGCCGTGTTGGTGGGCGTGGCGGCGCATGAGGTGGGCGATCTGCAGGGCGAGCACGCAGGTGAACACGTGCACCCGGATGTTGTGCTCGGTCCAGTGGTGCATCGGGGAGAACGACACCACGTGCGGGTCTTTGAGTTGGCGGAAGCCGAACTCGGCCTCGGACTGGGAGCGGTAGCCGGCGACCACGTCCGCGGTTGGCCACTGGTCGCGGTCGGTCATCAGGACGCGTTTGCCGAAGACCTCGGCTTCCAGGTCGGTGCGGGCTTGATCGTCGAGGTCGAAGGCGAGCCGGTGCTCGGCGGGGGTGGCGCCGGTCAGCTGCCAGGTGATGACCCGACGCACCCAGGGGTCGTTGACGATCTGGGTGATCTCGGCGGTGACCTTGTCGTGGGGTCGGCGGGTGTGGCCCCGTGCCAGGGTGTCGGCCAGCGCGGAGAGCTTCGCGGTGGCCTTGGCCAGGGTCTGGTCGAAGCCGCGGGACTGGGCGGTGTGCAGGGTCGGGGAGTGGGTGAGCACGACGCGGCGGTCGGCGCCGTAGACCGGGCGGCGTTGTTCCAGTGCGGTCACGCCGGGGAACCGGTCGGGGTCCACGGGGTGCCGGTCGGCGGCGGGGCGGGCCAGCAGGTCCGGGCAGTCAGACGGCGGGATCGACCCGACGAACCCGAGACCGGTCGCGCTCAGGTGCGCGAGGTTGGCCAGCGAGTTCTGCCCGGCATCGAACACCACCGTCATCTGCGGGGTTGTCGCGCTCACGCTGGGCGTGGGGTTATCGGGGTTATCGGGGTTGTCGGGGTTGTCGGGGTTGTCGGGGTTGTCGGTGAGCGCCGCGGCCAACGCGGTATGCCGCGCCACCAGCAGGTCGATCATGGTGGCGAACTGGGTGACGTCGGGCCGGTTGCCGGGGTAGGCGTGGGAGACCAGCGGGATCCCACCGTCGCGGGTGATCACCAGGCCGAGCCCGACCAGGCGTAGGTCGGCTCGTTTCTGCTTGGCCTTGCCGCGCTGCGCGATGGGTGCCTTGTCGTTGGTGGTATCGATGTAGGTGGCGAAGTTGGTCATGTCCAGGGCCAGCGCGGAGATGTCCAGCTCGAAGGTCTCGATCATGGCCAGGGCGAGACGGTGCTCGATGCGGGCCAGTTGCTCGGGGCTGACCCCGTGCATCGCGTCCCAGAACTTGCGGTGGTCCAGCACCCCGGCACCGATCTTGGTGAACCGGTCGGCGGCGGTGCCGCGCCACCACTTCTCGAACCCGCGCTTGGAGCACGGGTCCACCAGGCGGCCCAGCGCGGCCAGCGCCAGGTAGGTGCCCACCGAGGCGCCCGCGTCGGCCCGGCGTGCCCCGACCACCTCATCGATCACCGCGACCACGCCGAGACGCTCCAGCATCCCCCACGCGGCGGCGACGTCCCCGAACGCCAGGTGCCGGGTCCGCTCGGGCCGCAGCGCGGCCTCGCGTTCGTCGAACGCGGCGGCGATGTCGGCGGCCGACCCGAGGTAGCGCTCGGAGACCATCCTGGGTTTGCCCTGCACCCAGGCCATCTCCCGCACGTACCAGTACGGCCTGCCGCTGATCACCTTCTTGTAGAGACTCGCCACTCTTTAGGTCATAGGCCAAAGCAAGATCAAACACCAGCTGCCGCGCCGAGAACGCCCAGCTCAACTCACCTGGAGCCAGTTCCCAACACACTCAAGATCGAACTAACCGGGAAACTGGGGCTAGTCCGTCTGGTTCTCGATGTCGGGCGGGCGGACCAGGAGCGACATGCCGTGGTGGGCCGCGATCTCGACGCCGAAGCTCTGCAGGTCGTCGACGGTGCCCAGCGCCTCGCCCGAGAACATGTCGCACACCTGGCCGCCGGGCGGCAGCGCCTCCGAACGAACGGTGCCCGCGATCGGCTCGTTGGCGAAGTTCAGCACGGTCAGCTGGAGCTGCCCGGGGTCGTCGAGCTGATGGACGAGCACCAGCATCCCCCTGTGGGACACGTCGGGGATGTCGATCTGCCTGCTGGTCGCGATCCGGTAGTGGCGGCGCACGGCCAGGATCGCCTGCAGCTGGCGCACGAAGCTGGTCTCGTCCTCGAGCTGCTCGGGGATCGAGCCGTAGAGGCTGCGCCCGCGCGGCATCCCCGCGTCGGACTTCCGCGCCCGCGGTGCGCCGCCCATGAGGTCGTGCGCGGCGCGGTGGATCCACCGGGTGTCGCCGCTTTCGATCAGCTCCGCCACGTCGTCGTGGGGCAGGGTGAGCATGCCGCACAGGTCCCAGCCCGAGAGCGCGAACACCCCGGGCTGCAGAGCGTTGAACATCGCGAGCATCAGGTGGGCGTGGCGGATGCGGTCCCGGTCGGGGCCGTCGTCGATGCCGTCGAGGTCGGTGAACCCGAGGACGGCGGCGATGATCGTGGCCGTCGTGCAGGCGATCCCGTTCGTCGTGAAGATCAGGTTGTAGGGGTGGTCGGGCCCGGTGAGGCGCTCGATGAGGTCGCCGCGCACCGCCTCGGCCAGCGCCGCCCCGGTGATCTCCTCGCCCTTGTAGAGGTAGACGTCGTTCTGGTGCCCGGTCGCCCAGTGGACGAGCTCGTAGGTCAGCTCGTCGTGGTTTTGCAGGGCGTGCACCAGGGAGGCCGGGTCGACGCCGAGTTCGCGTGAGCTGCGCAGCGTGAGCCGCAGGAACTCGGTGTCGCCGGTGGCGAACGCGTGCTGGTAGGCGGGCCGGTTGATGAAGTCGTAGGACAGGTCCGCGCCCGCCTCCGAGGTGATGCGGATGTCGTCGATGGTGAGGTTGAGCTCCTGGAAGGTGAACCCGCCGACCTTGCGCACCATGCTGCCGATCAGCTGGTTGGCGGCCTCGGAGAGCGGGTGGCCCTCCGACCACGCGGGTGACCCCTCGGTGCTCTTCTCCACGCCGAGGAAGCCGTTGGCGTCCAGGCGAAGGCCGCCGGAGCCGAGGTCGGCCAGGGAGTGCAGGACGTCCCCGATGACCATCCGCATGCCCGCGAACGAGGGGTCCAGCCAGTTGATCGAGGGCTGGCCGTCCTTGAAGTAGTGCAGGTAGACCCAACGTCGCTCGACGCCGTCGGGCCCGGTCACCGCGCGGGTAACGCTCCAGTTGGTGTCCTTGACGCCCTCGGCGTAGAAGATCACTCGTTGCAGGCGGCCGATGATGTAGCCCGCCTTGGCGAGCCAGTCCTCGGTCGAGGTGTCGATGTTGACCGAGTCGCGGCCCGTGGGCACGTCGGGCAGGTGGTCCCAGTCCTCGGGCTCGATCTCGACCATGTGGTAGATGCCTGGATAGTCCCCGACCTTCATCTCGGCGAGCCGGAAATCGGCGCCCTTGCCGGTGTGTCCGGGCACAACGTCGTCGATGATCGTGCCGCCGTACCAGGTCGCCATGCCGCACATCGCCCGGAACTCGGCCTCGTTGCCGAAGGCCGGGTCGATCTGGGTGCTGATGCGGTCGAAGTGGCCGTCGACGCTGGGCGTGAACTGCCAGCCCGATATCCCGCCCGCGCGTTTGACGGGTCCGGTGTGGACGGCCTCGATCCCGATGGTGGCGAAGGCTTTCCACAGCTCTTCGTCGCCGAGCGCGGCGAGGAACGACTCGCCCTGGCGCGTGATAAACGAGATCGGGTAGGCGGTGAACCACACCGATGCGGTGTCGACGGCGTGGCGCGGGCCGGGGTTGGCGAACGGGTTCTGCCACATTGTGCCCTGGCCGGAGAGCTGGCGGCTGATCTCGTTGGCGTCGGCGAGCATCGACTGGCTCCGCAGCCAGTCGAGATACGCCGGGTTCTCTCCGTTGGCGGGCCCGTCCTGCGCGACCGAGTGGCGCTCGACGGGGAACTTCACCCGGGGGCGGTGGCGAAGGCTGCGCGGCCGCGCGGGGTGCAGGTACTCGGCGTAGCTGATCTCCGCAGGCTCGCGGACCTGATCCTCGTCCCCCGGCTCGTCGGTCGGTCCGTGCTCGGGGGACTCGTCCGCCATATGGTGCTCCTCGGAACTGGTCGAGCGTACGTCGGTGACATTAGATGGTCCCTATCGCTGCGGCGCCCGACCCCAGGAGGATTCATGCCCGACGACAAGGACGCGCTGGAGACCCAAGAGTGGCGCGAGGCGCTGGGTTCGGTGGTCGAGTTCGACGGGGCCGAGCGAGCGTCGTATCTGTTGAGCGCGTTGCACGACGAGGCACGCAGGCATGCGGTTGCCGTGCCGGTCTCGGCCACCACCCCGTACGTGAACACGATCCCGGTCGACGCGCAGCCGCCGTTCCCCGGGGATCGGGAGGTGGAGCACCGGATCCGGTCGTTGAACCGGTGGAACGCGGTGGCCACGGTGCTGCGGGCCAACAAGGAGTCCTCGGAGCTGGGCGGGCACATCGCGTCGTTCCAGTCCTCGGCCACGCTGTACGACACCGGGCTCAACCATTTCTGGCACGGCCCCGACGACGGGCATGGCGGGGACCTGCTGTTCGTGCAGGGGCATGTGTCGCCCGGGATCTACGCGCGCTCGTTCCTGGAGGGCCGGATCAGCGAGGAGCAGCTCACCAACTTCCGCCAGGAGGTCGGCGGCGGCGGGCTGTCGTCGTACCCGCACCCGTGGCTGATGCCCGAGTACTGGCAGTTCCCGACGGTGTCGATGGGCTTGGCCCCGCTGATGGCGATCTACCAGGCCCGGTTCCTCAAGTACCTGGACGCACGCGGGTTGGCCGACACCGCCGATCGGCACGTGTGGGCATTCCTCGGCGACGGCGAGATGGACGAGCCGGAGTCGCTCGGGGCGATCTCGATGGCGGCGCGGGAGAAGCTCGACAACCTGATCTTCGTGGTGAACTGCAACCTGCAGCGCCTCGACGGCCCGGTGCGCGGCAACGGGAAGATCATCCAAGAGCTGGAGGGTGTGTTCCGCGGCGCGGGCTGGAACGTCATCAAGGTGATCTGGGGCTCGGGGTGGGACCCGCTGCTCGCCGCGGACAAGACGGGCCTGTTGCTGCAGCGGATGGAGGAGTGCGTCGACGGCGAGTACCAGGACTTCAAGTCCAAGAACGGCGCCTATGTGCGGGAGCACTTCTTCGGCAGGTACCCGGAGCTGCTGGACCTGGTGCGGGACATGAGCGACGACCAGATATGGGCGCTCTCCCGCGGCGGCCACGACCCGGTGAAGGTCTACACCGCCTACAAGGCGGCGGTGGAGCACGGGGGCCAGCCGACGGTGATCCTCGCCAAGACCGTCAAGGGTTACGGGATGGGTGAGGCCGGTGAGGGCCAGAACATCACCCACCAGCAGAAGAAGATGGGCGAGAGCGTGCTGCGCGCGTTCCGAGACCGGTTCGGCATCGTGGACCTGCCCGACGAGCGCATTCCCGAGGTGCCGTTCCTGCCGCTCAAGGAGGGCAGCGCGGAGCTGACCTACCTGCGTGAGCGGCGGGCGGCGTTGGGTGGCCCGATTCCGGTGCGGCGCACCCGTTCCAGCGAGTCGCTGCCGGTACCCGAGCTCTCGGCGTTCGACGCCCAGCTCAAGCCCACCGGCGACCGCACGATCTCCACCACGATGGCGTTCGTGCGGATCCTCACCACCCTGTTGCGGGACAAGCAGATCGGCCGCCGCGTGGTGCCGATTGTGCCCGACGAGAGCCGCACGTTCGGCATGGAGGGCCTGTTCCGCCAGTTCGGGATCTTCTCCCAGGTCGGGCAGCTCTACCGGCCCGAGGACGCCAACCAGCTCATGTACTACAAGGAGGACCGCTCCGGTCAGATGCTGCAGGAGGGCATCAACGAGGCGGGCGCGATGTCGTCCTGGATCGCGGCGGCCACCTCGTACTCGGTGTCGGACTGCCCGATGATCCCGTTCTACATCTACTACTCGATGTTCGGGTTCCAGCGCGTCGGCGACCTGGCCTGGGCCGCGGGCGACTCGCGGGCGCGCGGGTTCCTGCTGGGCGGCACCGCGGGGCGCACCACGCTCAACGGCGAGGGCCTGCAGCACGAGGACGGGCACTCTCACCTGTTGGCGGCCACCATCCCCAACTGCGTGTCGTATGACCCCACCTACGGCCACGAGGTGGCGGTGATCATCCAGGACGGGCTGCGGCGGATGTTCACCGAGCAGGAGGACGTCTTCTACTACCTCACCCTGATGAACGAGAACTACCCGCACCCCGGCCTGCCCGAAGACCGCCGCGACGATGTGGTCGAGGGCATCAAGCGCGGGATGTACCTGCTGCGCTCCACCGGAGAGGAGGGCAGGGCGCGGGTGCAGCTGCTGGGCAGCGGCACGATCCTGCGCGAGGTCGAGGCCGCGGCGGAGCTGCTGGCCGCCGACCACGGCGTGGCCACGGACATCTGGAGCTGCCCCAGCTTCACCGAGCTGGCCCGCGACGGCCAGGAGGTGGACCGGTGGAACCTGCTGCACCCGGTGGAGCCGCAGCGCATCAGCTGGGTCGCCGAGCGGCTGGGTGAGCGCCCGACGGGACCGGTCGTGGCCGCCACGGATTACATGCGGGCGTTCGCCGAGCAGATCCGCGCGTCGGTGCCCGCGGACCGTCGTTACGTCGTGCTGGGCACCGACGGCTTCGGCCGCTCCGACTACCGGAAGGCGCTACGCAGCCACTTCGAGGTCGACCGTCACCACGTGGCCGTCGCGGCGCTGTCCGCACTGGCCGCCGAGGGCGCGCTTCCCGCCACTGCGGTCGCCGAGGCCATCGCCCGCTACGGCATCGACACCACCAAGCCCTACCCCGCGCACGCCTGAGAAAGGACTGATGAGATGACGGCAGCCGCCAACGGCGTCCAGGTCACCGTCCCGGACATCGGCAACTTTCAGGACGTGCCGGTGATCGAGGTGCACGTCTCGGTGGGCGACAAGCTCAACGCCGAGGATCCGGTCATCACGCTGGAGTCCGACAAAGCCACGATGGACATCCCGGTGCCGAGATGCGGGCACGGTCACCGAGGTGCTGGTCAAAGTGGGCGACAGCGTCAGCGAGGGCACGCCGATCCTGCACCTGACGCCGGGCGACGGGGCGGTCACGCCGCCGCCGTCGCTGGTGGAGCAGCAGGAGCCCACCCCGGCCCAACCCGAGCAGGTGGCTACCGCGGTCGCGGCCCCGGTCGCCGCGCCGCCCGCGGTGAGCACGCCGTCGGACAACGCCGCGCCGCCCGGGGCGCACGCCGGGCCGTCGGTGCGGCGAATGGCCCGCGAGCTGGGCGTGGACCTGTCCGCGGTGACGGCCACCGGGGCGAAGGGTCGCATCACCAAGGACGACCTGCTGTCGTTCCTGAAGGGCCCGGCCCCTGCGGCCGCCGCCCCGGCGGCGCAGGGTTCGGGGATCCCGGAGATCCCGGCGCAGGACTTCGGCAAGTTCGGCCCGGTCGAGACCCGCGAGCTGTCGCGGATCAAGAAGCTGTCCGGCCCGTTCCTGCACCGCTCCTGGTTGAACGTGCCGCACGTGACGCAGAACGACGAGGCCGACATCACCGCGCTGGAGGCCTACCGCAAGGAGCTGGACACCGCGGCGAAGGCGGAGCGCGACCCGTACCGCGTGACGCTGCTGGCGTTCCTGGTCAAGGCCGCCGTGGCGGCGCTCAAGAAGTTCCCGGAGTTCAACAGCTCGCTGTCGCCGGAGAAGGACGCGCTGATCCTCAAGGGCTACTACAACATCGGCATCGCGGTCGACACGCCCGACGGGCTGGTCGTGCCGGTCGTGAAGGACGCCGACCGCAAGGGCATCGTCGAGCTCTCCCGGGAGTTCGGCGCGATCTCGGCCAGGGCCCGCGACGGCAAGCTGTCCCCATCGGACATGCAGGGCGGCACGTTCACCATCTCCAGCCTGGGCGGGATCGGCGGCACCGGCTTCACCCCGATCGTCAACGCGCCCGAGGTGGCGATCCTTGGCGTGGTGCGCGCGGCGATGAAGCCCGTCTGGAACGGCAGCGAGTTCACACCGAGGCTGATGCTGCCGCTGTCGCTGTCCTACGACCACCGGGTGATCGACGGGGCACTGGCCGCCCGGTTCGCCCGGCATCTGTGCTACCTGCTCGAAGACGACCGCCGCCTCCTCCTCTGATCGGAGACCGTGACGATGGCATCGCAGGAGATCCGCATCCCGGACATCGGTGACTTCCACGACGTCCCGATCATCGAGATCCACGTCGCGCCGGGTGACACCGTGGCCGCCGAGGACCCGCTGGTCACCCTGGAATCCGATAAGGCGACCCTGGATGTGCCCGCGCCGGTCGCGGGTACGGTCGTCACGCTCGCGGTCGACGTCGGCCACGCCGTGTCCGAGGGTAGCGTGATCGCCACCCTCGATGTCGCCGGGGAAGAGCCGGGTGAGCCGCCCGCCGAGCGGCTCACCAGCACCCCCGCGACCCCCACCGGCGGCACCCCCACCGGCGTCACCGCCGCGACCCCCGCTACCTCCGCGACCGCCGGTGCGGAGCCTGCCGAGGAGCTGACGGCGCCCGCGGGCTACGGCAGCTCCGCCGCGCCGCCGACCCCGCACACCGACGGGCGGCCTGCGCCCGCCGCCCCGGCGCCCTACACCGGGCCGAAGGGCGACGTGCACGCCGAGGTGCTCGTGCTCGGCGCGGGCCCGGGCGGCTACACCGCCGCCTTCCGCGCCGCGGACCTGGGCAAGCAGGTCGTGCTCGTCGACTCCCGCGGCCCGCTGGGCGGGGTGTGCCTCAACATCGGCTGCATCCCGTCCAAGGCGCTGCTCCACGCGGCCAAGGTGATCGCGGAGACGAAGGAGATGTCCGCCCACGGGTTGTCGTTCGGCGCGCCGACGATCGACCTCGACGCGCTGCGCGACTGGAAGGACGGCGTGGTCGGGCGGCTCACCGGCGGCCTCGGCGGGCTGGCGAAGCAGCGCAAGGTCACCACGATCGTGGGCACCGGCACGTTCACGGGTCCGAACATGCTGGCCGTCACCGGCCCGGACGGCGCCGCGAGCACCGTGTCGTTCGACGCGGCGATCATCGCGGCGGGCTCGGAGCCGATGGAGCTGCCGTTCGTGCCGCACGACGACCCACGCGTGATCGACTCGACCGGGGCGCTGGCCCTGGAGCGGATCCCGGAGCGGCTGCTGGTGCTCGGCGGCGGGATCATCGGCCTCGAGATGGCCACCGTTTACCACGAGCTCGGCTCGTCGATCAGCGTGGTCGAGCTGATGGACCAACTGATCCCCGGCGCGGACAAGGACATCGTCACCCCGCTCAACCGCCGCATCGCCAAGCAGTACGCGGCGATCTGGCTGGGCACCAAGGTCACCGCCGTGCAGGCGGGCGCGGACGGGCTCACCGTGACGCTCGACGCGAGCGCCAGCAAGGACCGCGTCAAGGCGCCCGAGAGCGCGACGTTCGACGCCGTGCTCATCGCCGTCGGCCGCCGCCCCAACGGGCGGATGATCGGGGCGGAACAGGCCGGGGTGTTCGTCGACGACCGTGGCTTCATCCCGGTCGACAAGCAGCAGCGCACCAACGTCGGGCACATCTTCGCGATCGGCGACGTCGTCGGCCAGCCCATGCTCGCGCACAAGGCCGTGCACGAAGGCAAGGTGGCGGCCGAGAACACCGCGGGGAAGACGAGCTACTTCGACGCCACCGTGATCCCGTCGGTGGCCTACACCGATCCGGAGGTCGCCTGGGTGGGCGTCACCGAGAACGAGGCCAAGGCCGCCGGGGTCAAGTACGGCAAGGGCAGCTTCCCGTGGGCGGCGTCCGGCCGGTCACTGTCGCTCGGCCGCGACGAGGGCCTCACCAAGGTGATCTTCGACGAGGCCACCGACCGGATCATCGGCGCCGGGATCGTCGGCCCCAGCGCGGGCGACCTCATCGCCGAAGCCGCCCTCGCGATCGAGACCGGCGCGGACGCCGCCGACATCGGCCTCACCATCCACCCGCACCCGACCCTGTCCGAAACCGTCGCCATGGCCGCCGAGGCGTTCGAAGGCACGATCACCGACCTCTACCTCCCGAAGAAAGCGAAGACCGCCACTGGGTAAGTTCACGACATGGCTGACGCGGACGGTTTCGACCCCCTTGAACACGACCTCGAGCTCACCGTCAGCGCGCTGAAGGACGGCCCGACCGACCTCGGCATCGCAGGCGGGCTCGTCGAGATCGAGCGCTGGCAGGAGCGCATCGACGGCTCGAACGCGCCCGCGCTCGAGGAGGTCGGCGCGGCGCTGGCCGAGCTCCGCGGCGAATTGGAGAGCGACGCACCTGATGCCGCCGTCCTGGCGGGACTGATGCGCAGGCTGGGCGGGATGGCGAAGGCGGCGGCTGTGGACCAGCCCGAGGGCAACCTGCGCAGTCGACTCCTGGAGCTGGGGAACCTGCTGGAGTCCGGCGCGGCCGAACTCTGACGCCCGCGGCAGGCTGTTCCGCACCGTGGCCGCGTGCCGGGTTCTGGAAGCGCAGGCCAGGGCGCTGCATCTGGAGTTCGACTATCCAGGCTCGGTGAAGGCCCACGACAGCGCATACCCGGCCTACCGCCGCGAGGGCGACCTCCTCGCGCGCACGCTGGGGTGGTTCCATCGGTCGGTGTACGGCGACTGGGCCGTCTATCGAGGCTGGGTCGGCCGGGCGGTGAGCCTGCTGGAGCAGGCCGGGGTCGACGCGAACGAACACGGCCGGGTGCTGCTCGCTCACGCTCAGGCCGGGGGCGGCTTCGACGTCCAGAAGCGGCTTTACGAGGAGGCCATCGCCACCGCACGCGAGTGCCGGGACAGCGCCCTCGAATGCGAGGCACTGGCCTCGCTCGGGATCATGCTCACGTTCTCGGGCTGCGTTGCCGAGGGGGATGGCGCGCCTCGACGAGGCGCTGGCGGCGATCTGTGCCGGTGAGGGCGACGACCTGTGCGTCGTCGAGGGGGTGTTCTCGGGCTGTTCAACGCCCTCGATGCGATCGGCCTCGCCGAGAACACCATCGTGCTGGTGCTGGCCGACCGCGGCGACTTCCTCGGCGAGCGCGGGCTCTGGTACCTGAGCTCATCGTGCCACCTAGTGTCCCGCGCCGGAAGTTCGCCACATATCTCGACGGCCCAGCCGCACGTCAGCGGCGTTGCTGGTCCGGCCGAGTACACCCGGTACGAGGCGCGGACCAGCGCCTTGCCGACGTACACCTGGATCCGCCGATATACGCAACGAACTTCCGGCGCAGGACACTAGCACCGACCAACGACGGGTGCTCGTTGCATACCTCGAGGTGGAAGGGACGGGGTGGTGGCGTTTTGTCGCCGGACCAGTACTCGGTAGGGGCCTCGCCGCGGCCGCCGATGCAGCGCGGACCAGCGCCAGGCTCGCCGGGGAGGGCCCTACTCGAGCACGATGGTGTGGTCCCAGCAGTCTCCGAGGTCGTAGCGGTAAGTCAGCGAGGCACCGAGTCGCGGCAGCGAGACCGCGAGCTTGGCATCGTTCTCGTCAGCCCATCCCTCGAGTTCATGCCAGGGATAGGCGTAGTGAAGGCCATCGACGATGAACACGTGCAGGTGCGTTGCGAGTGCTGCGCGGACGGTGGTGCACGACACGCCGTACTCGGCGCAGAGTGGGCGTGAGCTCGCCGCGGTTGATCTGTCCCCGCAGATCATCGGCGATCTGACGATGCTTCGGATGCCCTGCCGAGCTGCATCTGGAGCCGGCGACGCCGCATGCGGGTTGGGACTGGGCCGGATGGGCGACTGTTCACCGGTGAGCGCGCGCCGGAGCTGCCGAAGCTGACCAACATGCGCGCGTGGCGGGCCGCTCGACGCCTGGCATTCACGAGTCCATTGCCGCCTCCCCGTTGGCCGCAACGCCCGACGCGCTGCGGCGTGCCTGTGTGTCGACCTGGCAGAGTGCGGGCGTGCCGGTGACGCAGGTGGCGGAGTGGACCGGGCACTCGGTGGAGGTGCTGTTGAAGGTCTACGCGGCGACGATCGAGAGCCAGGATGATCTTCATCGGCGGTGGGTCATGGAAGCGTTCGGGTACCGCGACGGACGGGGACGGCGGTGGGGACAGGACGGGAACAGGCAGCCGGACACGGCCGGTCTCGCTTGGATGCAGTCGGACATAACAAGATCGCAGGGCGACGGCGTTGCGCTGGTGAGAAGCGGTTTCCGCTAGTCGAACCGTTGGTGCACCCAACTTGGCATTGTACGAACCCGGACGTGCAGGTCAGCGGGGTTTCTTTTGCCGTTTCCGCAGTGAATGCGAAGGTCCGGCGGGCTGGGTATCGCCGGTGACCGCGGTCGTGCCGTCGATCGATCGGGGAGCTGTCGCGCCGGTGTCTACGAGCGGTGGCCCGCGCCTGATTGGGCGGCAGCCGGCGGCCAGTTCGTTGCCCGGCTCTTCGCCTGCTGAAGGCAATCCCGCGTCGCGGCTGGACCAGCTCGCCGGCGCGGGGTGTGGGTTGTGTCGGCGCACTACGGCGAGCTCGTGTCGGCGCACGAGGATCTCGATGTCCTTGGTTGCGTCGGAGCGGGGGAGCAGCGCCAGTCAGCTCAGCACTCGGGCGAGCGCCAGGTATGCGAGTCGGACAGCCACAGCGAGCGATCGTGCCGGCCGGGGTTCGGGCTACGGCTTCGGGCGTCGGCCCGGTTGCGAAAGCGCTGGTCAGACGACGTGACACGGTTCTCGGCACCCACAGGCCCGTGTTCGGGGCGCCTTCGTGCTCGGCGTACTCGACGCAGTCCTTGGTGTCGAGCGTCGCCAGCGGGAGTTCGCGGGCGAGGCAGCAACAGGCGGCGTCGCAACTGTCGTTAAGCGGCCCGCGGTGCGCGCTCGCGGCGGCGCCGGAGCAGTCCGAGTAGTGCATCGCGCCAGGCGTCGCAGGCCACCGTGAACACGCCCCGAACTACATGATCATCGCAGCAATTCGAGGGCTACTGGGAAAGGCTCAGTCAGCGCATGTGGCAGCCGCCGACCGCAGTTCGCTGCTCGACCTCACGTACACCCTGCCGGTCGGCGAGTCGGGCCGAATCCACCGCCGCCCGGAGTGTCGATTTCCAGCGTGTCGCCAGGCTGAAGATCGATCGAACCACAGCCGGGCAGTTCCTCGATCGCCCCGTCCGCGCGGTGGACGCGGTTGCGGCCGAGAGCGCCGGTCGCGCCGCCGGCCATGCCGTATGGCGGGACTCGCCGGTGGCCCGACAGCGTGCTGGCGGTCATCGGCTCGTGGAACTGGATGCGGCGGACGGCTCCGTCGCCGCCGTGCCATTGGCCGGACCCTCCGGTGCCGTGGCTGATTGAGAATTCTTCGAGCAGCACGGGGAATCGCCATTCGAGGACTTCGGGGTCGGTGAGTCGGGAGTTCGTCATGTGTGTCTGGACAACCGATGCTCCGTGGAATCCGTCGCCGGCACCGGAGCCGGAGCCGATGGTTTCATAGTATTGGTGTCGCTCGTTGCCGAACGTCAGGTTGTTCATCGTCCCGGATCCTTCGGCCTGCACGCCGAGGGCGGCAAATAGCGCGCCGGTGATCGCTTGGGAGGTCTCCACGTTGCCCGCGACCACGGCAGCGGGGTACACCGGGGCAAGCATGCAGCCCTCAGGGATGACGAGTTGCAGCGGGCGTAGGCAGCCGTCGTTGAGCGGGATGTCGTCTGCGACAAGGGTCCGGAAGACGTAGAGCACAGCAGCGGTGGCCACGGAGGAGGGCGCGTTGAAATTGGTGCCGAGCTGTGGCGAGGTGCCGGTGAAGTCGATCGTGGCAGCGCGAGCCTCGCGGTCGACCGTGATCTTCACGGCGATGCTGGCGCCGGAGTCCATTTCGTAGCGGTATTCGCCGTCGGTGAGGGTATCGATGACGCGGCGGACGGCTTCCTCGGCGTTGTCCTGAACGTGCCGCATATATGACTGGACGACATCGAGACCGAAGTGGTCGATCATCTTGCGGACCTCGTCGTCACCTTTGGCGTTCGCTGCGATCTGAGCGCGCAAGTCGGCGAGGTTGGTGTCCGGGTTGCGGGAGGGGTAGGGCGCCTCGGTGAGCAGCCGCCGTGTTTCGGCCTCGCGGAACCGGCCGTTCTCGACCAGCAGCCAGTTGTCGAACAGCACGCCTTCCTCATGGACCTCGCGGCTGGTGGCGGGCATAGATCCGGGAGTGATACCGCCGATCTCGGCGTGATGGCCGCGGGAGGCGACATAGAACAGAATGTCCCCGCGAGCGCTGTGGGAGCCCCGTGCGCCGACGGGCTCGGTGTCATCCGCTCTGGCCTCGGCGGGCGCCGTGTCGAAGACGGGGGTGATCACGGTGATGTCGGGCAGGTGGGTGCCGCCGTGGTACGGGTCGTTGACCGCATACACGTCGCCGCGCTTCATCCGGCCCGCGCGTCGGCGGATCACCTCCTTGACGCTTGTGCCCATCGAGCCGAGGTGCACCGGGATGTGCGGCGCGTTGGCGACGAGATTGCCGTTGGGGTCGAAGAGAGCGCAGGAGAAGTCAAGCCGCTCTCGGATGTTCACCGACTGGGCGGTTGCCTCCAGCCGGGTGCCCATCTGTTCGGCGATCGACATGAACAGGTTGTTGAAGATCTCCAACAGCACCGGGTCGACCTCGGTGCCGGCGCCGGTTTCGTCACGTGCGGCGACACGCTCGACGAGCAGGTGCCCGGTCGTGGTCAGGGTTGCCCGCCAACCGTCGTCGACGACGGTGGTCGCGTTGGGCTCGGCGATGATCGCCGGCCCGGTCACCGCGTCGCCGGCACGCATCCGTTCGCGCTGGTAGAGAGGTGCGTCCCGCCACGATTCGCGGGCGTAGAGGCGCACCGTGTCGGCGGGCTCGAGGTTGCTCCTCGCGCCTTCGTCCGGTTCCCCAAGGTGAGACAGGTCAGGTGGGCTGGTCAGGCCGATGGCCTCGACCGAGATCGCCTCGACGATCAATGGCCGGTTCATCAGGAACGAGTACGTCGCTGTGTGGCTCGCCTCGAACTCCACGACCATCGCGTCGAGCTCGGTCAACGGGACCGGGATGACGGTGTCCGTGCCGTCGTAGCGCAGCCGCGCGCGCCGGGCGACGTGGATCTGCGCTGCGGGGACTCCCTCGTCGAGCAGCTCGGCTCTGGCCGCCTCTTCCAGCGAGTCCGCCAGATCCTGCAGCCGCTGCATGGTCGGGGGCTCGAGCCGTGCCACCACGGACTGCTCCCGCATCGCGGTGGTGTCGGCCAGGCCGATCCCGAGCGCGGACAGGACGCCTGCCATCGGCGGGATCAGCACGGTCCGGATCCCCAGCGAGTCGGCCACCGCGCACGCGTGCTGGCCGCCCGCTCCGCCGAACGTGGTGAGCGCATACCGAGTGACGTCATGTCCCTTCTGGACCGATATCTTCTTCACCGCGTTGGCCATGTTCGCCACCGCGATCCGGACGTAGCCCTCGGCTACCTGCTCGGGTGAGCGATCGTCACCGGTCTGCGCGTGAATCGCGGCGGCCAGCTCGGCGAACCGTTGCCGCACGATCTCGGCATCCAGCGGCTGGGCGCCGTCGGGGCCGAACACAGCGGGGAAATGCGCCGGCTGGATGCGGCCGAGCATGACGTTGGCATCGGTGAGGGCCAGCGGCCCACCGCCCCGGTAGCAGGCCGGTCCCGGGTTGGCGCCCGCCGAGTCCGGGCCGACCCGGTAGCGGGTGCCGTCGAAGTGCAGGATGGACCCGCCGCCCGCTGCAACCGTGTGGATATCGAGCATCGGTGCGCGGAGCCGGACGCCCGCGACCTGGGTGGTGAACGCTCGCTCGTACTCGCCGGCGTAGTGCGAGACGTCGGTGGAGGTGCCGCCCATGTCGAAGCCGATCACGCGGTCGAATCCGGCCAGCGCGGACATCCGCACCATGCCGACGATGCCGCCGGCCGGGCCGGACAGGATCGCGTCCTTGCCCCGGAAGCGCCCCGCCTCGGCCAGGCCACCGTTGGACTGCATGAACATCAGCCGCACGTGCGGCATCTGCTCGGCGACGTGGTCGACGTAGCGGCGCAGTACCGGGGACAGGTAGGCATCGACCACGGTGGTGTCTCCGCGCGGCACCAGCTTCATCAGCGGGCTGACCTCGCTGGACAGTGAGATCTGGGGGAAACCGATCTGCGCGGCGAGCTTGCCGATCTCCAGCTCGTGCGCCGGGTAGAGATGGCTATGCATGCAGGTCACGGCAACCGAGCGGACCCCATCCTCGTACGCGCGCCGTAGCCCTTCGGCCAACGGATCGAGGTCCGGTGCGCGCAACACCGTGCCCTCGGCGGTGATCCGCTCGTCGATCTCGATCACCCGCTCGTACAGCATCTCCGGCAGAACAATGTGCCGGTCGAAGATCCGCGGCCGGTTCTGATACGCGATCCGCAGCGCATCGCCGAAGCCCTTCGTGATCACCAGAACGGTTGGCTCGCCCTTGCGTTCCAGCAGCGCGTTCGTCGCGACCGTGGTCCCCATCCGCACCGCCTCGACCCGATCGGCCGGAACCGGATCATCCTCGGCGATGCCGAGCAGCGCACGGATACCGGCTACCGCGGCATCGGGATACTGCGTCGGGTTGTCCGACAGCAGCTTGTGCGTCACCAGTCGCCCATCGGGCCCGCAGGCCACGATGTCAGTGAACGTGCCTCCACGGTCGACCCAGAACTGCCATCCTGCGCCAGTCACCCGGGCCTCCCTTCATCGCGCTGCTCGCGTACCACATTCTGACCGCCGCCGGCACGGCGGACGTGAGCTGGGCGCCCCCGCAGGCCCTTCGTCGCAGACCACGGCCCGCCCGAGGGCGATTACTGACCTGCGATGTCGGTGATTGTGGTCTCGCCCGCGCCTGCCGGATCAGTTGGCGGGAGCGGCCGCCGTCGCGGCCAAGACGTCCATCAGGCGTTGTCGGGCGAGGCGCTCCACAGTTCGGGCAGCGCGGCCAGAGGGCAGGAATCGAGGTCGTGCTGGGAGCGGCGCACGACTGTGGCGATGATGCTGACGGGCAAACACCCAGCGAACTCGAAAGTGAGTCGCTCGATCGTGTCCTCGATCACCGGGTCTGATATCGGAAGCACGAAAACGGTCCCTCCCTCCAGCGTGGTCGTGGAGGACCGTTGCGTATCCGGACGATCGAGGCCAGGGACTTTCGACCCTGGCCTGGCTACGGGTCTTTGACCTCGCTCGCGCGCGCAGCCGGTCGGGCCGAGCTGATTCGGAGTCAGCCCAACCCAGGGCTGGTGGCTCGGCCGGTATGTCCGGCTGGCGTGGCTCTGCGCTCAGCTGGGACCACGACTCTGGCGTCGCCGTCGGGGAAGTGGGCCTGTCCTCGGCCGATAGGGTCGACGGCTCAGCCGTTGGTGATGGCGATCTTGGTCGGCTCGGTTTCGGCGGTGCTCCGCCACGCGACGGTCGGCGCTGATGCGCAGCATGCCGTCGGTGACGGTGATCTCGACGTCCTTGTCGCGGTCGATGCCCCCGCAGTTCGGCGCGGATGACCTGGGTAGGGCCGTCGCGGTACTCGTTCGGGGGAAGAAGCCCAAGTGCAGCCCGCGCCAGGAACAGCATCTCGTCGCGCTGCACGAGGCGCCGAGTCGGTGACGAGTTGGGGCGGGTGTCGGTCATGCCATTCCACACCGGCCCGGCTACGCGGCCGAGCAGGCCCGTGCCGGCGGCGGTGCCGCGGCCGGGGGCGTGATCCCCAGGCCCGCAATTCCGGACGCAAGTTTGATTGGGGTCAGCGGTTCGCGATGAAAGCGGCGTCGGTCTCGGCGAGATCGGTGTGCGCGGTCTCGGGGGCGATGAGCACGCAGACCGTGGTGACGGCGAGCGCGAGGACCACGTAGAGGGACACAGGGATCGAGGACTTGTAGGCGCCGAGCAACGCGGTGGCGATGATCGGGGCGAGGGCCCCGCCGAGGATGCCGGCAAGCTGGTAGCCCATCGAGGCGCCGCTGTAGCGGACCTGCGTTGGAAACATCTCCGCGATGAACGACGCCTGCGGCCCGTACATCGCCGCGTGCAGTACCAGCGCCACGACCGCCGCGATGACGATGAGTGCGAAGCTGCCGGTGTCGAGCAGGGCGAAGAAGGCGAACGTCCAGATCGCCGCGCCGATCGCGCCGATCACGTAGAGGGGTCGGCGACCCACCCGGTCAGACAGCGCCCCGAACAGGGGAATGAACACCACCTGGCACGACGCAGCGATCAGGACAGCGCCGAGGGCGAGCGAACTGGGCAGCTTGAGGTAGGTGGCGATGTAGGTGGTGATGAACAGGACGAACACGTAGAAGGCAACGTCGACGCCGACGCGGGCGCCCAGCGCGAGCAGCACCTGGCGGGGGTAATGCCGCAAGACGTCCAGGATCGGCGCCCTGGCTTTGCTGTCCTTGCTCGCGACCTCCTGGAACAGCGGGCTCTCCGCGACGGTCAAGCGGATCCACAGCCCGCCGAGCACGAGGACGGCGCTGAGCAGGAACGGGACCCG
Organism: uncultured Actinomycetota bacterium; assembly: GCA_963739465.1. Taxonomy (GTDB): domain Bacteria; phylum Actinomycetota; class Actinomycetes; order Mycobacteriales; family Pseudonocardiaceae; genus Pseudonocardia. The sequence goes on along the minus strand of CAVUAS010000009.1, from coordinate 242,586 downwards.
CCAGCCCCAGTCGAGGAAGGCCTGCTTGTCGGTGATGATCTGCATCAGCCACAGCACGCCGTTGGCGAGCAGCAGGCCGATCGGCACCCCGACCTGAGGCCAGCTGGCGTTGAGACCGCGCCTGCCCGTGGCACCGGTCTCCAGGGTCATCAGCACCGCGCCGCCCCATTCCCCACCGAGCCCGATGCCCTGCAGGAACCGCAGGACGACGAGCAGCAGCGGGGCCCAGATGCCGATCGCGGCGTAGGTGGGGATAAGGCCAATCATGACCGTCGCGATGCCCATCAGCACCAGCGTCGCCACGAGAACGTTCTTGCGGCCGATCCGGTCGCCGTAGTGGCCGAATACGATGCCGCCCAGCGGACGCGCGACGAACCCGACCGCGGCCGTTGTGAACGCCAGCACGGTGCCGACCAGCGGGTCGAAGCTCGGGAAGAACAGCGTGTTGAACACCAGCGCGGCCGCGGTGCCGTAAATGAAGAAGTCGTACCACTCCAGCGAGGTGCCCACGAGGCTGGCGATGACGACGCGACCTACGGACGACGGTGGGCGGGCGCTTCGGTCCTCGGCTGGTGTTGCCATCGGATGCACTCGGCCTTCAGGTGCCGGATCGGATGCGAGCATCGTACGGATTGCCGAGCAATCGCGCCGGATCGAGCTGTTCCGTGGGGATACCTGGTGGGTGCACCGCCTACCCGCAGGGGCGTTGAGCGATGAGCAGCGTCCCGCGGTGCTGGCCCGCACGATCAATGAAGGAGGCGTTCGCCGGTCAGCGCCCGCATCCGATGCAGGAGGGTGACTTGCTGCAACAGGGCTCGCGGCCGAGGGCTCGGCGCTGCATCACGAAGCACCGCTGATCACGCCGGTGCTAGCGTCGCGCCCCGTTCGGGATGTGGGGTTCCAGAGCGTGGCACACGCTGCTGACCAGCGGTGATCGGCGGTCATCGGCGGTCGGGCATGATCGCCGGCGTGACGCTGCGGCTGTTGTATCTGATCTTCCAGCAGATGCTCGGACTGGTCCTGCTGACGGGCCGTGCGGCCTCATCCAAGGACGTTGAGCTGCTCGTGTTGCGGCATGAGGTGGCCGTCCTGCGCCGCACCAACCCGAGACCACGCTTGGACTGGGCCGACCGGGCGGTCTTCGCCGCCCTGATCCGGCGGCTGCCGACGCAGCTGCGGGGCCATCGCCTGGTCACCCCGGGAACGATCCTGCGCTGGCACCGACGGCTTGTGCGCAGACGGTGGACCTACCCGAACCGGCCCGGACGACCATCGATCGATGAGGCCCTCGCCGCGCTGGTCGGTCGGATGGCGAGGGAGAATCCGAGCTGGGGCTACCGCAGGATCCAGGGCGAGCTGCTCAAACTCGGCCATCGCATCGGCGCCTCGACGATCCTCCGGATCCTGCGCCGCCACCGGATCCCACCGGCACCATCCCGGCAGACCGACACCAGCTGGCGGCAGTTCCTGCGCACCCAGGCCACCAGCGTGTTGGCCGTGGACTTCTTCCACGTCGACTGCGGGGTGACGCTACGGCGGCTCTACGTGTTGTTCGTGCTCGAGGTCGGTGATCGCTACCTGCACGTCCTGGGCGTGACCGCGCATCCGGACGGCCCCTGGACGACGCAGCAGGCCCGCAACCTCGTGATGGACCTCGACGAGCGCACCGCGCGGTTCCGGTTCCTCGTCCGCGATAGCGCGGGACAGTTCAGGGCCGCGTTCGATGCAGTGTTGGCGGATGCGGGCATCACGGTGGTCAAGATCCCGCCGCGGTGTCCGCAGGCGAACTGTTTCGCCGAACGCCTCGTCTTGACCGTCCGCACCGAGGTCACCGACCGGATGCTGATCTTCGGGGAGCGACACCTCCGCAGGGTGCTCGCCAAGTACTCGGCGCACTACAACACCCAGCGGCCGCATCGAGCTTTGCAACTGCGCCCGCCACACCCGGAACCGGCCGTCCCCGAGCCTGCCCAAGGTCGTATCCGGCGCAGACCGATCCTCGGTGACCTGATCAACACATACGAGCCCGCGGCCTGAAACCGCTGGTCAACGACTACGGCCGGGTTCTGGAACCCGACAGGGTGCTTGCCGGGTACGCCGCCCACTACAACACCGCGCGGCCGCATCGGGCGCTGCGGCTGCGACCGCCACGCCCAACATCGCCGGTTCCCGAGCCGGTCCATGGCAGAATCCGGCGTCGACCGATCCTGGGCGGCCTCCTCAACAAGTACGAGGCGGCAGCTTGAAACCGCTGGTCAGGCGACATGGCCGCATTCTGGAACCCGACAGGTTCACCGCCGACGAAGAATTCGGCCAGAACCCCGGCCTGTGCGCCTACCTCGAACGTGAGCGCCTGCCGTATGTGATGGCGATATCGAAGAATACCACGTTCTGCGACAGCATCGGCGTCGAGAAGAAGATCGAGGTCCTCGCACAGCAACTGCCGCGAAATTCCTGGCACCGCCGCGTCTGCGGTATCGGAGCACAAGGGTACCGGGTCTACGACTGGGCGCTCACCGGGTCCGCCGAGCCCGATTTCCACTACCTGATTCGGCGGTCTATCACCGATGGTGAACTCGCGTTCTACCGCTGCTACGACCCAAAGCGGGCGGGCCTCGGTGAACTCGTCAACGTGGCCAGCGCCCGATGGCCGATCGAAGGTAGCTGTTCAGCCTGAGTGACAGGTCGGCGGCGTGTCGGCAGCGGTCGCCACCGTTGATCCACTATGGTTTTGATCATGGGGTCGGGCCGGGAAGCACACGATGACGTCGTGTCGTTGCTGGCGGCCAAGGACGCTGAGATCGCGGCGCTGGCAGGGCGAGGCGCAAAGTCGTTTCTGCTGGTCATGAGCGGGTTTCGGGGCGTTGCTGCAGGCCGAGGATGGTGAGTAGGAGGAGCGGGTCGTTACGGATCTTCCGTAGGGTGGCGGCGATGCGGGTGTAGCCGGCTTGTCGGAGGAGACCGATCGTCAAGTTACGTAGCGTCGCCATCACTCGAAATCTGAGGCCTTTCCGGACCTGCGAGGCATCTTCACGGAACGTGACATCACGCACCCAGTGGATCTTGTTTTCGATGGTCCACTGTCCGCGGACGTAGCCGGCCAGGTGCTCGGGTGCGGCCTCGCGGGCCGAGAGGCTGGTCACGCCGAGGACGGCCACCGCGCTGCGGACCTGCATCTTCTTGTAGCGGCGGGAGCCTTTGGGGCGTTTGCGGATGGTGCGGGTGGTGTAGCGCTCGATGAGGAACACCTGCGCCGCACCGGGGAACCCGAGGTCTTCGGGGGCGTCCAGGACCCGGATGGTGCGCTTGTCGCGCCGGCCGTGCCCGACATCGAGGGTTTCGTGGGCGATCGGGGCGTTCGCCCAGTCCAGGGCGTCGATCTTGTCGTGGAGCTTGCGCGTGTTCTGCTTCACGATCATCACGTAGTGCGCGTACAACTGCGAGGTGATCAGCGTGGCGTGGGAGCGGACGGTGTGCGCGGCGTCCATGGTGAACACGCACCCGCTGACCCCGCCGATCCGCTTGGCCAGGCCGCGCAGCAGCGGCGCGAACTCGGGCACCTCGTTGGTCTTGGCCCCGATCAGCCGTTCGGCCAGCACGACCGACCGGTCGTGGGTGGCCGCGGCCAACAGGTAGGGCACCTGTCCGTCCTGGTCGACCGCGCCGCGCACCGCCTTTCCGTCCACCGCGATCGCCGGTAGCCACCCGGGCCGGCGATCGGCGCGCCCACCGGGCCAACCCCGGCCCGCTCGGCCAGCCACGTGCCGGCCTCATCGGCCACCTGTTGGGCCTTCAGCAGCGCCAACAGCCGATCCACGGTGTCCGGGTGCGGCGGGGTGAAACGGCCCGTGGTGTCTCGGCGGCATCCGAACGCGGCCAACACTTCCTGGTTTGCGGCGCTGATCCAGGCGGTGATGTCGGCCAACAACACCTGCCCCGATGTCGCCGCTGCGGTGCACAAACCCAGGATCGTCGGCAGCGAGTGTCGGATCCCGCGCCGGTCGCGCGGATCGTCGATCGCTGCGAAACACCCCAGCAACCCGCCCGCACCGGCCTGTGCCAGCACCGCAGCCTGCTCAACCAGAACCTCCACCGCAGCCCGCGCCGGCGGGGTTGACGCCACCGGCGCGGCGGACTGGGCGGGAAGGACAGACTGCACGTGCAACGGGGCCACCGATAAGACGAAGATCTTTAGGAAGTCCTCGTCCTACGGGGCTCTGTTGCCCATTTCCCGTGGACACGCCGACCGCGACCACTCTGTGATCATCACCAACGGTGACCGATTCCCGGTCCGTCCACCTCGGGTCGAACCTCGTCTAGGTCGGCCGCCGACTACTCAACGTCACACCCGGATGCGGCTGATCAACCAGCACACCAGGCCGCACGCTCACCAGGCCCGACCAGCCGCGAGTCAGTTAAGCAGCCGCTGACCAGCAAGAACGACTTTGCGCGTCGCCCTGCGGCGCTGGTGGCGCGGGTGACGGAGCTCGAAGGCCTGGTCGCGGCGCTGCATGCCCAACTCGGTCGAGATTCCTCCAACAGCGGCAAACCACCGTCGTCGGATTCGCCGTTCATCAAGAAGCCCGCCGCCAAGCGCTCGGTACGGACGCGTTCGGGTAAGCCGCGGGGTAAGCAGCCTGGTGCGCCCAGCGCCACGCTGCGTCTGATCGATGATCCCGATGACACGATCACCCACATTCCGCCGGTGTGTGCGGGATGCGGGGAGGGTTTGGTGGACGCGGAGGTCTTCGGTGTGTGTCGCCATCAGGTGGTTGACCTCCCGCCGCCTCCGCCGCGCCCGTATGTCACCGAGCATCGGGTGCAGTCACGAACCTGCGGCGGGTGCGGCACCGTCACCGAGGCGAGCGCACCCGCCGTCGCGTCGGGCCGGGTTCAGTACGGACCCGGGGTCAAGGCTCGGGCAGCGTGGCTGACGTGCGCGCATTTCCTGCCGGTACGTCGCGCGCGGCGGGTGCTCAACGCGTTGCTGGGGTTCGCGGTGTCGCCCGGGTGGGTCGCCGGGCTCCGTGCTCAGGCCGCCCGCCTGCTCGAGACCCGGTTCCTGCCGCATGTGCGGGCGTTGATTGCCGCCGCGCCGGTCGCCCACGCCGATGAGACGACCGCCCGCGCCGAAGGCGCGCTGAGCTACCTGCACGTGGCCTGCACCCGGTTCCTGACCGCGATGCACGTCGGCGACCGCAGCCGCGACACCATCGACGCCGCCGGCATCTGGCCGACGTTCACCGGGGTCCTGGTCCGGGACGGCTACGCCGGCTACGAACACCTCGACACGATCGAACACGCCTGGTGCGGCATTCATCTGGTCCGCGACCTCCGCGCGGTCCACGACCCCGACCCTGCGGGTCAGTCCTGGGCCGAGGCGATGGTGAATACCTTGCTGCTGGCCAATGACACCGCGCACGCCGCCCGCGCCGAGGGCCGCGCGGCCCTCACCGACACCGAACTGTCCACCATCCGTTCCCGCTATGCCGGGGCGATCGCCCGTGGCCGGCAGGAGAACACCCGCGGCAGCGACCCGCTGCACCAGCAGGCCCGCACCCTGCTGCGACGCTTCCAGCGACATCGGGACATGATCCTGCGGTTCACAGTGAACCTGGACGTGAGCTTCACGAACAACACCGCCGAGTTGCCGGCCAGATCAGTGAAGGTTCAGCAGCGGAGCTCCGGAGGTTCCTGGCGCACCCTGCAAGGACTCATCGACTTCGCTGTCGTGCAGTCCTATCTGTCCACCGCGACCAAGTGGGGTCTGGACACCCTTGACGCGATGACGCGCCTGTTCACCACCGGTGCGTGGCTCCCGCCTGCCCTCACCCCCGACATCGCCGCCGCCGCATAATCACGCCACCAAGGCTGAACAGCTACGATCGAAGAATGCTTCGGATCCAGCAAAAACGAGACAGGGCTCGGCAACTACCAGGTCCGCACCTGGACCGCCTGGCACCGCCACATAACATTCGCCATGCCCGCCCACACCTTTCTTGCGGTCACCGCACACCGGGCCAAAAAAGGGGACGCCGCGCTCAGCCAACCGAAACCGACACGCCAACACCCACCCGCCGACGCCTGATCCCGCTCACCCTCGCCGAAATACGTCGACTTCCCAACCTCGACCGCCACGACAAGAACGCATTCACCCACGGCCTGCAATGGTCGATCTTCCGCCGCAGCCACCAGGCCGAGGCCCGCCGCGGTCACATCCGCCGCCACCTACGACTACAGGTGATCGTGATCTAGCCCTGTAGTATTAGCCGCGGTGGAGCACCAAAGGCGATGTGTCTGGGCCGGGATTGGCCTCCAGGTCGCTACGTTGCTTGTGATCAGTGCGACCGACGAATCAGGCGAAGGACATTACGGAAGCCGAGGTATTCGAGCCGAAGCCGATTCGCATCGGGGCCCAAACCTCTATAGCGCCGAGCTCGTCTTCAGCGAGCCGTGGATGCTATAGCCGACGACCTCGCTGGCGAGAATCACGGCGTGCTGTCCGAGCGCGAGGTGCTTGAACTCGATGGCATCGGGAGACGCCCACGCCTCGTGCAGGGCGTTGACGAAGACCCGGTCTTCGCCGTCCTCCAGCGCCAGGTCAATGGTGTGCCCACTGCGGACGAATACTTCGAGACGGCATGTCACCGGGCGAGCGTAGACCGCAGTGGGGGGCGCCTTCGAGGGTCAGCCGGAGCTGACCTGCCGCTCGCTCGGAGGCGGTACCCCGCAACCCTGTGGCGAGGACGAGCCATGCTGCCCGGATCCGTTCGCAGCGCGGCCGTCGTTCTGAGGCGGACACCACTGTGTGACGGCTCGTGCCACGTTCCCCGCGACCCCGGCCGACGGTTGGTCGGCGTAACCTGCAGGTATCGGGCCTGCGACGGAGAGGTCGGTGGCCGATGGTGTCGGACGTGTCGGTGATCGGGCGCACCGGGGTGCTGACCGTTGCGACGCGCGGGCAACGCGGTCCCGGTGAGGCGTTGGTCGGCATCCGAGGCGGCTCGGAGACGTTTCTGGCGTGGTCGGAGATCCGCTGCCACCCGGTGTGACCGTGCTTGTGGTCGAATGCCGCGGCCCCCGAACCGTGGGTGTCGTCGCGTGGACAGATCCCATCGGCACGACGTTTCGCTAGGGAGAAGAAGGGCCATGTTCGGCTATCGAGTGCCCGCACCAGACCAGGCCATGTTGATCTCGGGAGGGAAGGGCGGCACGGGCGGGACCCCGTTTCGGGTGGTGATCGGGCATGGGGCGTTCGTTCTGCCTTTTGTCCGCAAGGTCCGGTTCTTGACGCTCGCGATGTGCGAGGCCGAGGTCGCCGAGGCCTGTGTCACGCGGCAGGCCATCGCGCTGAACGTCCGCGCGGTCATCGCGTTCAAGGTCGGCAACGACGAGGAGAGCATCGTCAACGCCGCGCGGCGGTTCCTGTCCGACCAGGACCAGATGTCGGTCCTCACCGGGCGCATCTTCGCAGGCCACCTGCGGTCGATCATCGGATCGATGACCGTCGAGGAGATCGTCACCGAGCGGCAGAAGCTCGCCGGCGAGGTACTCGACGGCTCGAAGTCGGAGATGGCGACCCTCGGGCTGACGGTCGACTCACTGCAGATCCAGTCCATCGACGACATGGACCTCGGATACATCAAGGCAATGGCGGCCCCGCACAACGCCGCGATCCAGCGCGAGGCCAAGATCGCTCAGGCGCAGGCCGACCGGGCATCGGCCGAGGCAGCGCAGCTCTCGCAACGCCAGCAGGCTGAGTACGCCCGGCAGACCGCCGTGATCCAGGCGCAGTACCGCGCCGAGATCGACACCGCGCAGGCTGAGGCGGCGCAGGCCGGACCGCTCGCCCAGGCGCAGGCCCAGCGTGAGGTGATCGCGGCGCAGACCGAATTGGCTCAACGCGCTGCCGCGCTGCGGCAGCAGGAGCTGGTGGCCGAGGTCGTGCGCCCCGCGGAAGCGGAGGCCGAACAGGTGCGGATCCTCGCGCTGGCCGAGGCGGAGAAGATGCGCATCCAGGCCGAGGCCGCGGCGTCGAACGACCGTGTCGCGCTCGATCGGATGCTCATCGACCAGCTTCCCGAGATCGTCCGCCAGGCCGCGCTCGGGCTCGCAGGCGCCAACGTCACCGTCCTCAACGGTGCCGACGGCCTCGGTGAGATCGCCGCTGGGCTGGTCAGCCAGGGACTGTCGATCTTCGAGGCGGTCCGACGGACGACGAACCCGCCCGGGCGGGGCGAGAACCGCGGGCCGCAGACGGCGCCCGCTGAGCTGGCTGTCCGGGCCGCGGCGCCGACGTCCGCTGCGAACGGACGGTGACCGAACGAGCCCAGAGCCGGTCTCCCAGGATCCGTGCGGACTCAACGCACCCGACCCAGCACAAGGGGTCGAGGTGTCGGGTGGGCGGGTTCTACTCTGTCGTGCGGCTGTTCCAGGCCTGTCGGGTTCCAAAAGCTGGCCGTGGTGCCTGACCTGCGGTTTCAAGCTGCGTGGTGCGGGCTGGTTGTCGTCGAGGGGGATCCGTAGCCGGATTTGGACGTGCCAGCCGGTGACGTGGACGTCTTCGACGATGAGGCGGAGCAGGGCTTGTTTCTGGTCGAAGTCGAGGGTGTCGATCGCGGCCATGACGCGGGTGGCGAAGTCGCGCACGCGGGGCTGGTGCGCCCACTTCCGGCCCGGTGTGTCCAGCGCAACCTTCGCCTACCTGAGCGCCTACACTTGGGCCCGGGTCATCGGATGGTTGCGCCCGCAAACACCGCCGGGTCACCTGGAAACAATTCCGCCGCCGCTACTGCGCGGGCGGATGGTGGCCGGGCACAACCGATCGGGTGCTGTTCAACCCGGCGAAGGTGCCCACCACGCGCTACCGCTACCGGGGCGCAGTGATCCCCGCTGCGTGGCCGGTCACAGGATGAGGACCACACCAGCAGAAACGGGGCTTGTGGAGCGCCTGTTGCTCGGAAACGGGCACGGCGGGTGCGGGAGGCGGCTCGGGGAAACCCACTGGTGGAAACACCGGCAGGGCGGCCCCGGGTCGACCTCACCGCCCTGCAACCCGCGCGCCGTCGGCCACAGAACCTGCCCGGCGTGGACGCGCCCGCCTTCGAGTTCCCGCCCGAACTCGCCGACGCCACCGGCATCATCTACGACGAGACCGACGGGCTTAACTTCTATAACGAGTACGGGATGCTGCGCGACCTGTTCGCCGACCCGGCTCCCGCGGCCAGCAAGCAGTGCACCAACGTGCTGCGCGGGTACCTGCGGTCAGAGACGATCGGCCCCTGCCGTTCCGCCGCCTGGCCGCCGCCCACTCGGATACGGTCGATGCGGTGTTCCGGAGGGTCTTGCGCAAACCCAACTTCACCTGGGCCGAGCACGGCGAGGCCCTGATGCGTCGGCGAAAGTCCTGGTACTACGAGCGCGAGCCCCGTCCCGGCATCTCCGTGATCGGCGCCCGCCTCAGCGGACTCGTCCGTCGGTAGATAATGCCGGACATGGACCTCCACGATCGAGAATGGGGACGCAAGGGCGCGACGCTGAGCGACAAAACGGCTCGCCACGAGTACGGCCTGACGCAAGATGAGATCTTCGCGGCGATCGACGCGGGCAAGCTACAGTACCGGCCCGCCGCGATGCACGGGAGCCCGTGGCTGCGGCTGCTCCGCCGCGAGGTCGAGGATCTGGCCAGGACCCTGCATGGCGAGCGCTACCTGCGGGAACAACAGGCCCGGACCGAACTGGCGCGGATCAACCGCGAGCTGAAACAGCTGGGTGCTCGGCTCGCCGCCCTCGGGGAAAGGCGGGCCGCGCTCCTTTCCGAGCTCGGCGAGCAAGGCTCGTCACGGTAACCCTGTGGGGTTCCAGAACGTGCCAACAGATCCTGACCAGCGGTGATCGGCCGCCTCAGACGCTCGGGCATGATCGCCGCCGTGTCGCTGCGGCTGCTGTATCTGATCTTCCAGCAAGTACTCCGACTGGTCCTGCTGCTAGGCCGCACCTCGACGAACGCGCCGGCCGTTTGTGGTGTTCCGCGGCGGTGGACCTGGGTGGCCCCGATCCGGGCGCCCAACCGCCGGACGAGGGCGGCGAACACGGCGCGTGGGCGTGGGGCGCCTCGTCCGCGCGGACGGTCCGCTGCATTGCCGCGGAGAGCCGTTCCCGCATGGCCTCGCCCCAGCTGCCGGGCGCCTGGTATCCCTCGAGTGCGTGCACCGCGTCGGCGGCGAGGCGGGTCCGCTGCTCCAAGGCGGCGGTCGCCTGCTCGCGGGTGCCAGCATCGAGCACCGCCTGGTCGGCCGCGTAGACCGGCCTGCTGAATGCCTCCAATCCGGCCTGGTCGCGGCACACGTCGTCGGCGGCGAACTCGATCGGTTTCGGCGGGGCGGCGAAGACCGCCGACGCGACCGAGTCGACGGGCACCAGGACGAGCATCCACACCCAGAGCAGCGAACCCCTCGTGTTTCGCAGTCTTTGTTGATCATGTGCCTGCTGCGGCCCAGGCGGCGAGGACGGCCCGGGTTTCCTGCGGGGTGGCCTGCTCAGGGCATGGGCTGCGCAATCTGTGATTGCTCGGCTCGACCTGTGGCGGCGCGGGTTCGGTGACCAGGACTCGGCTCAGCCGAAGTTTGTCGGCACTTCTGCTGTTTCTGTGGGTCGGTTCGGGGGCGCTGCGCAGGGTGCGGGGCCGCTCCTCCCAGGTCAAGGGCGCCTGCAGCGTCGCTGCGCGAGGGCGCCGCGCGCCCCCCTGGACCTGCGAGCCTCTGCGGCCCCTTCGGGCAGTTGCTTGCGGGCAGGCCCGGGGCCTGCCCGATCTGATGCGCAGCGCCCCCGAACCTCGGCTGCTCGAGTGGCCGCCGGTGACGATCGTGGTGTCGGGGGATGACGGGCGCACGCCGCCCTGTCTTCACTTCTGGAGTTCCACGACCAGAGCCGAAGACGGAGACGCGGCGTGCGCAGGACGAGGGTATGGCGGCGGGTGCTCGGGCTCGAGCACACGGTGATCGAGTCGGTCGACCTGGAGACCGACGGGCGGGGCCAGGAGGTGCTCGTGGCCCAGGTGCGGGCGAAGGTGTCCGCGGCGCGGCGGTGCTCGCGCTGCCAGCGGCGCTGCCCGGGCTATGACACCAGCCCGGCCGCGCGCCGCTGGCGGGGCCTGGACCTGGGCACCACCCAGGTGTTCCTGCAGGCCCGAACGCTGCGGGTGTCGTGTCGCGAGCACGGGGTGGTGGTCGCCGCGGTGCCCTGGGCCCGGCCGGGGTCGCGGTTCACCACCGGGTTCGAGGACACTGCCGCCTGGCTGGTCTGTCACGCCACCCTCTCGGTGGTCGCGGTGCTGCTGCGGGTGGCCTGGCGCAGCGTGGCCGACATCGTCACCCGGGTCGTGGCCGACCGGGCCGCCGCCGTGGATCGGCTGGCCGGGCTGCGCCGGATCGGGATCGACGAGATCAGCTACCGCAAGGGCCGGCGCTACCTGCTGTGCGTGGTCGATCACGACACGGGCCGGCTGGTGTGGGCCGGGAAGAACCGGACGCAGGAGACCTTGAACCGGTTCTTCGACGATCTCGGCGCCGACCGCGCCGGGCGGCTGACCCACGTCTCCGCCGACGGCGCCCAGTGGATCCACGACGTGGTCGCCGAACGCGCGCCCGCCGCGGTGGTGTGCCTGGACGCGTTTCATGTCGTGGCCTGGGCCACCGAGGCCCTCGACCAGGTCCGCCGCGCCATGGTCAACCGGCTACGCGCCGGCGGGCACCACGACGAGGCCACCGCGCTGAAGGGCAGCCGGTGGGCGCTGTTGAAAAACCCACCCAACCTGACCGGAGACCAGCGCGCCACGCTCGCCGGGATCGCCAAGGCCAACGGCGGGCTCTACCGCGCCTACCTGCTGAAAGAACAACTCCGGGCGATCTTCCAGGCCGTCGAGCTGCCGGACGCCCGAGCCCTGCTGGGCGGCTGGATCGCCTGGGCCAGGCGGTGCCGCCTCGAACCGTTCGTCAAGCTCGCCAAGACCATCAAGAGATACCGGGCCCTGATCTTGAACGCCGTCGAGCACGGCCTGTCCAACGCCCGCTCCGAAGCCACCAACACCCACCCTACGGCTACTCACCCGCCGCGCCTACGGCTACCACAGCCCCGAAGCACTGATCGCCATGGCCGACCTCACCCGCGGCGGCCTCTGCCCACCACTCCCCGGACGATCATGAAAAAGAACCCACAGAAATGTCAGGAGGGCCAGTTTGTCCCATTTACCACGAGGAGTGTGACCCGCCGCTCCCTTTCCACCCGGCGATCTGGTCGGCGGGTGTGCGGAGTCGGATTCAGCACGCGATGAGACATGCGTCCTCTTGATCGGCGTCGACCGGTGACCAGGAAACTCGGCCGACCCAAGGTGCCGATCACTGCGATCACTGCGGCGCCATCGTGAAGCCCTCATCATCATCACCGTCGTCGCCCGGCCTCCTCACTCCACGCCAAGCAGCGCGCCGGGCAGAACGATCATGGCGGGAGACGACGAGCGACTTTCCTATGGCGGCTCCGAGGAGGTGATCTCACCTCTTGGGGTCGGCAACTTTGTGGCGATCTGCGGTCGCCGCTGCGTTCCCTCGGCGCTGTCGCGGTTCTTGCGGTGGAGGTTGAAGGCTCTCGGTTGGCTGCCGTTGGTGTTGGTTGATCAGGGCGGTGAGTTCGCGGTCCGGGCTGATGTGGCGGCGGTAGAGCGGGCCCAGCGGGGTGGTTGCCAGCCGGAGGGATAGTTCGGGCAGGTCGTCGATGTCGGTGCGGTGCCAGTCGGCGAGGCGGGCGAACTCGTTGAGGACGCCGACGGTGCTGCGGTCGGCCGTGGGGGCCACCCGGACCTCGGTCATCGCGGTCTGTTCGGTGGCGATGAGGTCGGCGGGTGCGTGGTGGTGGTGGAGGAGTTCGGCGATGGCGTCGGGTACGCGGGCGAGCAGGGTTGCGGCGGGTGCCCAAGGCATGATCAGTGGGAGCAGCGTGGCGTGGTTGACCAGGAGGGCGGCCGGGCGGCGCCAGTGCAGTCGGGTGGCGTACCAGGCGCCGAGTGTGGTCGTCGAGACGTCGTCGGGGGTGGCGGGGGTGGCGGGCATGCGGTCGCGGAGGGCGCGGGTGGCGTGAACGACGAGCACGCTGCTGATCCTGCCCGACCGCATCGTCGGCTGCGGTGCGGGTAGGCGGTCGCAGTCTTTGTCTTTGTCCTTATTGGCCCAAATCTCAGCGGCTGCTTAGTCCGAACTTGCTGTAGCTCTCGGTGATCTTGCGGGCGTGATCAGGGCTGGGACACGTGACATCCGAAGATATGTAGTCACTAAAGTGCTAGCGCCAGCAAGATCGTTGTGGTTGAATCGTGCTGTGAGACGCCCTGATGGTGCGATGCATGTCGATCGCGCGAGTAGGCACTACACCGCGGCCGACGGGTCAGAGCGGGTGTACCGGCGCGATCTGCTGCGTCGCTCCTACCGTGACGAACGGGGCCGACCACAGAAGGAAACGCTGGCGAATCTGTCGGCCCTGCCCGATGCGGCGGTCGTGGCGTTGCGCAAGGTTCTCTCCGGTGCCGTCCTGGTCGAGCCGGCTGAAACGTTCGAGATCGAGCGGTCGTTGAGTCATGGTGCGGTCGCCGCCGTGCATGCGATGGCGACCAGGCTCGGCGTGAAGAAATTGTTGGGCGAGGATTGTCGCGAACGTGACCTGGCGTACGCACTGGTGATCTCCCGAGTCCTGCATCCGAAGTCGAAGCTGTCCACCCTCGGATGGTGGAACGACACCACGCTCGGTGCAGATCTGGGCGTAGCCGACGCCAGCACGGACGACGTGTACGCCGCGATGGACTGGCTCGGACAGCGCCAAGAAGCGATCGAGGCCGCCCTCGCGAAACGGCATCTCGTCAACGGCGGAACAGCGATGTTCGACCTGTCGAGTTCGTGGCTTGAGGGTCGCTGCTGCGAACTGGGCGCGTTCGGGTACTCCCGGGACAACAAGCGCGGCCTCAAGCAGATCGAGTACGGCCTGTTGACCGACGAGGCCGGTCGCCCCGTCGCGGTCAAGGTGTTCCCCGGGAACACCTCCGACACGAAATCCTTCATCGACGCCGTCGAGTTGGTGACCGACAAGTTCGGGCTGACCGAACTCGTCATGGTCGGCGACCGTGGAATGATCACGAACGCGCGGATCGGCGAGCTCCGCGCGCATCCCGGGCTGGACTGGATCACAGCCCTGCGCGCGCCCGCGATCGCCGCCCTGGCCAACGACGACGGACCGCTGCAGATGTCGCTGTTCGACACCCAGAACTTCGCCGAAATCGTGCACCCCGACTACCCTGGCGAACGACTGATCTGTTGCCGAAACCCCGCGCTCGCCGAGCAGCGTGCGCGTAAACGCCGAGAACTCATCGCGGCCACCGACACCGAACTCGACAAACTCGCCGCCCGCGTCGCGAGCCGAAAGCTGACCGGCCAAGACGACATCGGCATCGCCGTCGGCAAGGTCGTCAACAAATACAAGTCCGGCAAGCACTTCGTCCTTGACATCACCGACACCGCACTCAGCTACCGACACGACCTGGAGAAGATCCGAACCGAGGTCGACCTCGACGGGATCTACGTCATCCGCACCAGCCTGCCCGCCGAAACCTTGGACGCTCCCGGCGTCATTACCGCGTACAAAAACCTCGCGCGCGTCGAACGCGACTTCCGCATCATCAAAGTCGACGACCTCGACTTGCGACCCATCTTCCACTACCTGTCCGAACGGGTTCGCGCACACGTCTTCCTATGCATGCTGGCCGCTTACCTCATTTGGCACCTCCGGCAGGCCTTCAGCGCGCTAACCTATACCGACGAACACATCCCACAACGCACAGATCCCGTATCCGCAGCCCAACGCTCCCTCAGCGCAAAGAAAAAGGATACGCGAAAGCAAACATCAGACGGGCTACCCGCCCGCAGCTTCCAAGATTTACTCAGCCATCTCGCAACCCTCAACCGGGAAACAATCAACTTCTCCGGCCAACACATCGAGAAGATCACCAACCCGACACCGACCCAGCGACGTGTCTTCGAGCTGCTCGACGCCCCGATCCCCCTCACGCTCGCCGACATGTAGCCACGAAGACCCGCGCCAAAAACGCGGATTCGCAGGTCAACGCCTCACACGCTGTCCAAGATCAAGTAAGTTCGGCTTAGTGACGAGACATACCTTTGCGGTTGGGCGGCCCGCACCCCATCCCCTCGCTCGGAACCGGCGCCGATAGCGGTTCCGGCCGGGGCGCGGGCCGCCTCTTGTTGTCACGATCACCACGCCTCACTTGCGGCCAATCGGTTGGTGTGTGGTCGAAACAGCGATGGCATGAAGCAAAGCAGCCGTCGAACGCAACCGGCAGAGCGCGTCGATATGTCTGTGCCCGTCAACATGTCTGTGCCCGTCGACCGGAGCCGGTGTCGATGTCGTGCGTGGAGCGGCATTGCTGGTCTCGGTGGGTGCGCCGGCAGGATGGGGCGGTGAACACCTCGGCACCGGAGAGGGTCGTGCGGCGTCCGGGTGCGCAGGTGCTGGACGCGGTGTTGGAGCGGATCACCTACGCCAACGAGGAGTCCGGGTACACGATCGCCCGGGTGGCCACTGATCGCTCCGGCACTGATCTGGTGACGGTGGTGGGGGCGCTGCTGGGGGTGCAGCCGGGGGAGAGTGTGCGGCTGGTGGGCCGGTGGGGTTCGCACCCGCGGTATGGGCGGCAGTTCGAGGTCGACGCGTACACGACGGTGTTGCCGGCCACGGTGCAGGGCATCGAACGCTACCTGGGCTCGGGGTTGATCAAGGGGATCGGGCCGCGGATGGCGGCGCGGATCGTGGGGCAGTTCGGCGCGGACACGTTGCGGGTGATCGAGGATCAGCCGGGTCGGCTGGTCGAGGTGGCCGGCCTGGGCCCGAAACGCACCGCGATGATCGGTCGGGCGTGGGAACAGCAGCGGGCCATCAAGGAGGTGATGGTGTTCCTGCAGGGCGTGGGGGTGTCCACGTCGCTGGCGGTGCGGATCTACAAGACGTTCGGTGACGGGTCAATCGCGGTCGTGCGCGATGAGCCTTACCGGTTGGCCGCCGAGGTGTGGGGGATCGGGTTCAAGACCGCGGACGCGATCGCGGCGGCGGTGGGGGTCCCGCACGACAGCCCGCAGCGGGTGCAGGCGGGCATCCAATACACGCTCTCGCAGGCCGCCGATGGCGGGCACTGCTTTCTGCCCGAGCCCAACCTGCTCGCCGACGCCGCACAGATTCTGGACGTGCCCGCCGAGCTGGTGCGCTCCTGCCTGACCGAGCTGGCCGCGGGCGAGGGCGTGGTGCGCGAACCGGTAACCAACCCCAGGTCGGTGGGCGCGACGATCCCGGCGGTGATCTGGTGCCGTTCCATCGCGCGGAGACCGCGCTGGCCACCACCCTGCGACGGCTGTCGACCACCCCCGCGGACCGGCTGCCCGGCTTCGCCGACGTGGATTGGGTCCGGGCGATCGGGTGGCTGCAGAGCAAGACCGGTGTCGAGTTGGCCGCGCGACAGGAGCGGGCGGTGCGGCTGGCGTTGACGGCGAAGGTGGCGGTGTTGACCGGGGGGCCGGGTTGCGGGAAGTCGTTCACGGTCAGGTCGGTGATCACGCTGGCGGCGGCGAAGCGGGCGAAGATCCTGCTGGCGGCGCCGACCGGGCGGGCGGCGAAACGGCTGAGCGAGCGTGCGGGCATCCGGCCACCACCGTGCACCGGCTGCTGGGGTTGCGGCCCGGCGGCGCCGCCGTCTATGACCGGGACCATCCACTGGATGCGGACCTGGTCGTGGTGGACGAGGCCAGCATGCTGGATGTGTTGCTGGCCAACAGGCTGGTCAAGGCGATCCCGGCGGGGGCGCATCTGTTGCTGGTCGGGGATGTGGATCAGCTGCCCTCGGTCGGGGCCGGGGAGGTGCTGCGCGACATCCTGGCCGCCCCGGGCATTCCCCGGGTCGCGCTGACCGAGGTTTTCCGGCAGGCCCAACGGTCCGGGGTGGTGGTCAACGCGCACCGGATCAACGCCGGCCGGGCCCCGGTGTTGGGCGAGCATCCGGACTTCTTCCTGTTCCCCGCCGACGAGCCCGACGCCGCGGCGGAGCGGGTGGTGGAGTTGGTGGCGCGGCGGATCCCGGCCCGGTTCGGCATCCCCCCGCGCGAGATCCAGGTGCTGGCGCCGATGCACCGCGGCCCGGCCGGGGCGGGCGCGTTGAACGTGCTGTTGCAGGAGGCGATCGCGCCGGCCCGCGATGGGGTGCCGGAGCGGCGGCAGGGGGCGCGGGTGTTCCGGCCGGGGGACAAGGTGATCCAGATCCGCAACAACTACGACAAGGGCGCGGCCGGGGTGTTCAACGGCACCGTGGGCACCGTGACCGCGCTGTCGCTGGTCGAGCGGCAGCTGAGCGTGCGTACCGATGAGGACGAGGACATCGACTACGACTTCGACGAGCTGGACGAACTCCAGCACGCCTACGCCATCACCGTGCACCGCTCCCAGGGCAGCGAGTATCCGGCGGTGGTGGTGCCGTTGACCATGAGCGCCTACACCCTGTTGCAGCGCAACCTGCTCTACACCGCGGTCACCCGGGCCAAACGCCTGGTCGTGCTGGTCGGCAGCCGCAAGGCCCTGGCCGTCGCGGTGCGCACCGCGGGCACCGGCCGCCGCCACACCGCCCTGACCCACCGTCTGCTGGATCCCGCCACCAGCGGGGCCTGACCCCCGCCGGTGCGAAGGAGTTGGCGTGCCGGCTCATCCGGCCCTTGCGCCGGTCGTGGTCCGCCGGCCCCAGCAAGGTGAGCGCACCTGGCCGGGCACCGAGAACGCGCTCGCCGCCCTGCGCGAGGCCGGGCTCGACGACGCCACGGCCGCGGCCACCTACCAGGGTTTGCTCAACTACACGGTGGGCCACGCGGCGCTGGAAGCGCCCTACGCGTTGATGAGGTTCGACGTCCTCGGGTGGAGGATGTGCGGCCCATCAGCAAGACCAGTCCTAGCATCTGCTGGAAGATCAGCTACAGCCACCGCGGTGACACGGCGGCGATCATGTCGAACTGTCGGCAGCTACCGATCACTGCTGGTCAGCAGCATGTGCCACGTGTTGGAACCCGACTGGCTTGACCATGACCGACAGCCTGACCGGCTACCGACTCACCGACCAGCCACTACCTCGGCGGTCCGAGGCGGTGCCTCACTGGTCTAGGGTGTGGTCTCCCCGGCCGCGGGAGGGGCCTCCGCCACCCCGGTTGGGATGACGATCGGGCTGACCGGCCCGTTCACGACGACGGGCAGCGCCGCGGCCCGAGCCGCCGTCGCGGTCGGGGATGCGGCTGTCGGCGCCGTCGAGGTGGGCGCCGTCGAGGTGGCCGTCGAGATGGCCGTCGAGGTGGGCGCCGCGGCAGCGGTGGACGTCGTGGACAGGGTGGTGCCGTCGAACGTCGCGGTGCTGTAGGCGTCCTTGTCGATCTTCACCGTCGGCGCGGGGATGCCGTTGATCGCCAGCGTGGTCTTGACGGTGCTGGTTCCGCGCAGGATGAACGTCGTGGTCCCGCTCGGCATCGTGACCGGGCCGAACACCTGTCCACCGGCGCGCTCGAACATGGGGCCGCGGGTCGCGGTGCCGGGCTTGATCGACCCGCCGGTGAAGCTGAACTTGTCCGAGTCCTGGATCTTGAACAGCTCGGCACCGGCACCGTCGAAGGTGTTGCCGGTGAAGGTGATGCCCGTCGGGCGCCCGCTCGTCCCGGTGAAGCTCGGCACGTCGCTGCCCTTGTAGGTGTAGACGGCGTACTGCAGCGAGCCCTTGACGGTGTTGTCCTTGACGGCCAGATCTTTGGTGCCGACGCTGAACCGCAGCCCGTACTTGTTGCCGGTGACGGTGTTGCCCTTGATCGTGTTGCCGACGCTGTCGAAGACCACGATGCCGCCGCCGGTGGAGTTGTTTTCCACGATGTTGTTTTCCACGACCGTGTCGGTGACGCCCCGGTGGAGCATGATCCCGTGGGTCTCGGCGGTGGCGCTGGTGTTGTGGCTGCTGGTGTTGCCCCGGATGACCAGGTGGTCGCACCGCTGGGAGCAGATGAGCCCGTGGTTGCCGTTCTCCGAGAAAATGTTGTTGGTGATCGTCAGGTAGTCCGAGTCGTCGTGCGGGTCCAGGCCGTAGTACTTGTTGTGGGTGTACTTGTTATGGTCGAACTGCATGTCCTTGGCACCCCAGGTGTAGGTGCCGATGTAGTTGTCGTGAAACGTGCTGCCGGTCTGGGTGCCGAACACGTCGAGGACGTTGCAGATCGCCGGGGTGCTCGCCCCGCAGCCGCGCGCCTTGTAGGAGATTCCGTAGGACTCGGCGGCGTTGTATCCGAGGAACCCCAGGTCCGAGTCCACGATGTTCATTCTCGACGGACGGGGAGTGCTGCCCTCCATGTAGGACACCGCCCGGACGAACGCGCGCCCGCGGGTGCCTCCGGTGGGCACGGTGAGATCGGTGTCCGGCCCGGTCCCGTTCCACGACGTCACCTTGACGCCCCGGATGTCGATCGTGCCGTATTGGGCGATCAGCGCGGAGACGTCCTTGGTGAGGCCGCTGGGCAGGCTTTGGAGCCGCAACTCCTTCACGTCGCCGGAAAGGTTAAGCCGGGCCCCGCCCTGGATCACCAGGTCGGAGTTCAGCTCCCACACGCCGGGGCTGGGCTGCACCAGGGGAGCGGCGGGGCAGGCAGCCTTGATCTCGCTCAGCGTGTCGACCGGGCCCGGCGCGGTGAGGTAGATCGTGTCCGAGGTCGCCGAGTAGCGCACCGGCAGGGCGCACGTCGCGGCGTCGGCGGAGCTGCTGCTGGCGAGCGATGCGGCCGCGATCATGGCGACCACTCCGAGGTGCCGGCACATGCGTGCGAGGTTCCTCATGGCTACCGTTTCTGGTCGGGGACTGCTGAGCGGATGGCCGGGGCATGCCGGCATGGCTCGCCCGGACACGGCCGCGCGCGGAACGCGCCCTGTTATGAGGACGTGCCGGCGACGGCAAGGTTGCACTCACCGACCCCGGTCACGCCGACCCGCGAGCGGGGGACGGCCACCACACGGGGCGCCGACGTCTGTGGCGTTTCGGGCACCCACACCCCTGCGCCCCGATGACCGGCATCCCGGGCGTGATCTGGACGTGCGTCGAGGTCGCCGTCGAGCAGGTGCTCGCCCGATCCCGTTGAGACGCGCCGCTACCGAGAGGCTGCGTCGGACGTGCGGGGAGTAGCCGCCGCGATCACCCGTTCGCGCAGGTGGTCGGGCAGGCCTCCGCGTTCGCCGAGCCAGCGCACCCAGGCGGGCATCAGGTTCAGGACCTCGGTGGTGACCTCGTCGGTGATCCAGTCGCCGACGAGCTCGAGCTGGAACTCGATGCGGCGCGGAGACACCGAGAACCACGTCTCGGGAAGCGTGCCCTCCATCCACTCCCCGGCCAGCGCGTCGACCGCTTCGGGATCCGGCTCGGCTGCCCCGGTGGCCGCGCACCACTCGGTGAACGGTCGGGTCATCACGGCGATGTCGAGGTTCCGGTACAGGTTCCTGGCCGTGGGAAGCGGCCTGCGTCTCTTGCGCATGCCGTCGTGGAGTTCGCGGATCCGGCGGTCGGACCGGAACCAGTTGTCGATCACCGATCGTGGTTCGTCACCACGGACGCCGCCCTCATCTGCCGGGTCGAGCTGGACCAGGCACAGCAGCTGATCGGGATCGGTGACGGGTTCCGGCTCGGCCGTCTGTGCCGAGTTGCCGACCGCGTCTCGCCAGGCCGTCGCGGCCTGCGGCACGTCGTCGAGGACCCCGACGTCGGCCAAGGCGATGAACCCGGAGGTGTCGATGTCGAGCAGCAGCACGTGCTGACCGGTGCCGCGCGGATATCCGAAACCGGCGATCACGGCGTACCGGGTGCCGTAGGTGTCGCGCATCCGCCAGATCTCACCCGTCGCGGCGATCCGGGTCGCGTCGAACAGCCAGGATGGCGGCGCGGGGTCGGCGCGCAGCGACTTCACGAACCCACGGCTGGGCAGCGTCGGGACCAGCGCGGGTGGCGCGATCGTGGCGAGGCCGTGCAGCAGCCAGTAGGACGGCCGCCACTCGCCCCTGCCGACCGCCCGGTCGAGACGGTTGCGGGTGGCGTTGGTCAGTTCGGCAAACCACCAGTCGAACCGCAGACCCTCCCGGGTGTCGTGGATCGCCCGGTACAGCTCCGCCCCGACCAGCTCCGTGGTGAGCTGCTCGAGCTCGCGCGGGCCGGTCGCGGCGACCAGCGCGGCGGCGCCGTCGAGGACCCTGCGGATGGAGTCGTCGAACCAGGCGGGCCGTTCCTGCGAGCCGAGGGTGCGCTGGAGCACGGCGAACGCTGACTCCGGCCGTACGACGGGTTGCCGTGCCGTCCGCACCGGAGCGGGGCGCGTTGCCCGTTTGTCGGACTTCTTCGGTTTGCGACCACGAGATACCGGCGACACCCGCGCGACCGTAACGACCCGCTCCACCGACACGGTCGGCACCCCAACCAGGCAGACACCTCCGGGGCTCGCCGCTGGCCCGACGAGGAGATCGCCTCCGCGCGGTTCTTCAGTTCGCGCAAGGACCGGATCGGTGCCCCCGGCAGGATTCGAACCTGCGCTCCCGCCTCCGGAGTCCGGTCAACCACGCGATCCCGAGCGCCTTCGCGGGTCCTACCATGGCTTTCAGGTCGCCGGTCGTGTCCCTCGTATCCTCCTGTGGTCCCTAGTTCGTTCCACGAGGCATTCCACGGCGAAGATCGTCAGCGCAGGAGCTGCAGGCCTTCGCGCTGCTCGAAGTCCACGAAATCCTTGATGTTGACGGTCGCCAGCGGAAGCTCGCGCGCGAGGAAGCAGGCAGCGATCCAGCTGTCGTTCGCCGGGCGGGCCGCTGGGCCATCGAACGCGGCGACGATGGGCGACTGCTGGGTGGAGCGATCCTGTTGCGGCTGCCCCGGGCCAGGAGGACCTGGAGATCGGATGGCAGTTGCACCCGCACGTGTGGGGCCACGGCCGCGCCAGCGAGACCACCCGTGCACTCGCGAACTGGGCGTCAGCCACGAGGTCGACGAGATCTTCGCGGTAGTGAGGCCGGGCAACACGCGTGCAGCGGCGACGGTGCGGCGCAAGGGCATGGAATGGGTCGGGGAGACGGACAAGTGCTTCGGGGTGGACCTGCACGTGTTCCGGCTTCGCCGCGCCGACTTCGATCTCGCCGCCGCGACGACCCTGCTGCCCCCTGCCGCCACCGCCGAGTGAGGTCCCCTCCCCAGGGCGCGCACCGCTGCGTTCCGGCGTGCTGGGGACCGACCGGCCCTGCCCAGGGATCTACGGGACATACGCGGGCATCCTGGTCGATCACGGCGAACAGATGCCGTCCGGCCCGGTCCGTCAGCGGAACATGCAGCTCGCGGGTGGCCACAAGGCTCCGGGGCCAGCCTGTGAGCTGGTCGCCGACCCATTCCGGAGCTCGACCGCTTCCGCGTCTCGTAGGCGCCCGGGCCGCACCCGGGCTGTCGCCGTGGTTGCGCCCGCCAGACGCGCAGTGCGGTCCCTACGGCCCCAGAATCGCCATGGTCCGCGTCCACGTCGGGAATGCATGGCCGGACTTGCCGTTGGGGTTGTGTGGGGCCACCCTTGGCGCGGTGAGCGAGGAGTCGATCGAACTCGATCTCGACGACACCGGAGTGGCGAGAACCTTGCCTCGGCCAGTGCACCAACAGGACGAGGTGCAACAGGTCCCCTACCGTCCGGTGCGGTTCTGCGACGACGACCTGCCGAGAGCTCTGGAGCGGTCTGCGACGTGGCTGCGCAGCGCTCAGGAATGGTTGGGTGAACCCCTCGACGTGATCGCCGTGCATTTGGACTACGACGACCGCGCCGGCCGCCCCTATTACGAGGTGAAGCTGCTCTGCAACGAGGAGGACCTGGCTGGCGCTCCGATCGCAGTCCGTGCGCGCAAGGCACAGACCGCAGGCTGAGCCCTGCGCGTCCGGCGTTCAGCCTCCACTTGGTTGGGAATCGTTGGCCGCCCCCGGGCTGCCCCCGGGCCGCGGATGATCCGCGACAGTGGAGATGAGCATCAGCCGGTCGCTGTCGAGGGCCTCCCGCACGGAACTGTGCGCTGGAGAAACAAGCGTCGGCCTGCCGGCTTCAGCTGGCCGCGCAAGAAGTCCCGGCCGCTGGATGAGACCGTCGGGCGCCTCGATCCCGACGTGACGGCGCCAGACAGTGGGCACCCCGAGCTTCTTCAGTACGGAGCCATCATCGCCGTCTGGGGGTCGTGGAGAAGCGGGCGATCGTGCCACAGGCCGAGGGCGAGAAGCGAGCGACGATCATCCACGCGCAGGGTGAGTCCTTGGCCACGGCCGCTCTCGGCGATACCTCCGACATCGTGATGGCCCACCCGCTCGCGCTGCAGCTGCAGCTGCAACCCGCAGAGCCTCGTCGAGATCGGCATTGAAGAGAACACCGCAGTCGTCTTCAGCGCCCGATTGATGACCCACCATCGGCGAACTCGGCTCCTACCTCGCCCGCGGGACCGCGACCGCGACCCGGACGACGCTGGCGACCGGCGCGACCGCTTACAGCTTCTCGGCAGGCGGCGCGATCGTTTCGCCCAGCGCGGAGGGTCGTCCCGTGGTCCCGTGGCCCCGCACTCGGCGTTCAACCGGGCGCTGTTCCTCTCCGGTGGGAGAACCTTGTCCTCGAGGTCCTGCCCATCAGCGGCGAGCTCGCCGCGGAGGCGGATGGCCGGGTGGTCAGACACGTGCTCCCCGGCGACGTCGTGGACCTCACCCTGCTGCCCGCTGCCGCGCACGTGGTCCGGCTGGGGCACGCCACCTTCTACCAGCGGGCGCAGCGCCAGCTGCGGCTCACGGGGTCGGCCGAGGTCGATTGATCTGGTGTTCCCGGCTGGTTCAGCACGGCTCTCCGATAGCAGGCGCCGAAGAACCACGCGAGGCCCTTGTGGCGCGTCGACAATCGCGTAAAGCTCATCGCGAGGACTTGAATCCCACGCCTCCGCCATCGGCCCGTCAACTTCGCCATGCCGATCCCGGCACAGGCTGACCGTCGAGCGTGCTGTGACTACCCAGGGTCGTAACAGCCCCGGAACCGCGGCGCGTTGCGCGATGCCGATGACCTCAGGGAGTACAGCCCCTCCCGAGTGCGGGCAACTTGGTCGTCCCTTGCCGTGTCGGCTCGCTTCCGGGCAGGGCGAGGCGCAAAGTCGTTTCTGCTGGTCATGAGCGGGTTTCGGGGCGTTGCTGCAGGCCGAGGATGGTGAGTAGGAGGAGCGGGTCGTTACGGATCTTCCGTAGGGTGGCGGCGATGCGGGTGTAGCCGGCTTGTCGGAGGAGACCGATCGTCAAGTTACGGAGCGTCGCCATCACTCGAAATCTGAGGCCTTTCCGGACCTGCGAGGCATCTTCACGGAACGTGACATCACGCACCCAGTGGATCTTGTTTTCGATGGTCCACTGTCCGCGGATGTAGCCGGCCAGGTGCTCGGGTGCGGCCTCGCGGGCCGAGAGGCTGGTCACGCCGAGGACGGCCACCGCGCTGCGGACCTGCATCTTCTTGTAGCGGCGGGAGCCTTTGGGGCGTTTGCGGATGGTGCGGGTGGTGTAGCGCTCGATGAGGAACACCTGCGCCGCACCGGGGAACCCGAGGTCTTCGGGGGCGTCCAGGACCCGGATGGTGCGCTTGTCGCGCCGGCCGTGCCCGACATCGAGGGTTTCGTGGGCGATCGGGGCGTTCGCCCAGTCCAGGGCGTCGATCTTGTCGTGGAGCTTCTTCGTGTTCTGCTTCACGATCATCACGTAGTGCGCGTACAACTGCGAGGTGATCAGCGTGGCGTGGGAGCGGACGGTGTGCGCGGCGTCCATGGTGAACACGCACCCGCTGACCCCGCCGATCCGCTTGGCCAGGCCGCGCAGCAGCGGCGCGAACTCGGGCACCTCGTTGGTCTTGGCCCCGATCAGCCGTTCGGCCAGCACGACCGACCGGTCGTGGGTGGCCGCGGCCAACAGGTAGGGCACCTGTCCGTCCTGGTCGACCGCGCCGCGCACCGCCTTTCCGTCCACCGCGATCGCCGGTAGCCACCCGGGCCCGGCGATCGGCGCGCCCACCGGGCCAACCCCGGCCCGCTCGGCCAGCCACGTGCCGGCCTCATCGGCCACCTGTTGGGCCTTCAGCAGCGCCAACAGCCGATCCACGGTGTCCGGGTGCGGCGGGGTGAAACGGCCCGTGGTGTCTCGGCGGCATCCGAACGCGGCCAACACTTCCTGGTTTGCGGCGCTGATCCAGGCGGTGATGTCGGCCAACAACACCTGCCCCGATGTCGCCGCTGCGGTGCACAAACCCAGGATCGTCGGCAGCGAGTGTCGGATCCCGCGCCGGTCGCGCGGATCGTCGATCGCTGCGAAACACCCCAGCAACCCGCCCGCACCGGCCTGTGCCAGCACCGCAGCCTGCTCAACCAGAACCTCCACCGCAGCCTGCGCCGGCGGGGTTGACGCCACCGGCGCGGCGGACTGGGCGGGAAGGACAGACTGCACGTGCAACGGGGCCACCGATAAGACGAAGATCTTTAGGAAGTCCTCGTCCTACGGGGCTCTGTTGCCCATTTCCCGTGGACACGCCGACCGCGACCACTCTGTGATCATCACCAACGGTGACCGATTCCCGGTCCGTCCACCTCAGGTCGAACCTCGTCCAGGTCGGCCGCCGACTACTCAACGTCACACCCGGATGCGGCTGATCAACCAGCACACCAGGCCGCACGCTCACCAGGCCCGACCAGCCGCGAGTCAGTTAAGCAGCCGCTGACCAGCAAGAACGACTTTGCGCGTCGCCCTGGCTTCCGGGCCCGTCAACTGGGTCAGTGTCCCGGGGCGTGGTGTTTCGCGGCGAATGTGTGATCTTCTGTAGTTGTCAGGCGCTGAGGGCTGGGATGTCGCTGGTGGGGACCTCCTCGGGTGTGGTGGCGGGGTCGGGGACCGGGGTGGCGCCGGCCCGCTTGAGCACGTCGAGACCGAGGTAGCGGCGGCCCTCGATCCACTCGTCGTGCTGCTCGGCCAGCACGGCGCCGACCAGCCGGATCCGGGCGTCCCGGTTGGGGAAGATCCCGACCACGTCGGTGCGGCGGCGGATCTCCCGGCGTCGTCGAGAACACCCCCGAGGTCCACAATGTCACGTATGCACGCTCTGCTCCTGCTATCCGTGGCCGGTGCTGGGCGCGCCGCCCAATTGGTACAAGGACGCGGCTTATCGATCCAGGGTTGTGCGCGAACCCAGAGTGGTGCTCCAGGAGATGGGCTGCGCCGTCCCCGACGCCGTGGGCATCCGCGTGTGGGACAGTTCCGCGGAGGTGCGCTACCTCGTCGTTCCAGAGCGGCCCGCGGGAACGGAGGACCTGAGCGAGGAAAAGCTGGCCGGCCTCGTTACGCGCGATGCCATGATTGGCGTGGCCCGGCTCTGACCCGACGGCGAGCGGTGGCGTGACACGTCGGTGAGATGGCCGGGACGTCGCGGTTTCGTGTTTGCGGCGACACCGTTTCTCGAGCTGGAACAGACGCCTTCGGCTGGGGCAACACCCCTACTCGGATCATCGAAGGGGTGTCGGCGGGCACGGCTCGGCGGCCTGAGCCCCCGCAGGCCGGGGTAGTGGGAAGGCTGCGATGTCGAACTGGTCGAGCGCCTCGATGTTGTATTGGTTGGTTGGCCATCCGACACGTACCTCGACACTCGGAATGAAACAGTGATCGTTACGTCGGTGGCTCACTGCATTCCCGCGAGCCGCGTCCAGTTGGACTGGAGGCTTTCCCAGTCCTGCGGAGTGGTGTCCGCCGTCGACATCACGCCGCGCAGCAGGGGATGAGCGTCGGGACTCCAGCGGCACTCATAGAACCGTTGGGGGTCCTTCATCATATGACTGAACGCAGCTACGCCCGTCTCGGCGCCGATTGCATAACGGCAGACCATGGAGGTCCCGGCGGCCGGAGTGGACGGTGGGCAAGGAGTGCCGTCCGGTGCGGGCTCGTTCCCGTTCATGACGTCCGCACGGACTTCGGTGACCGAGTCGAAGAGGTGGAAGAAGACAATGGTGCCGTCGGTCAGACGGCAGATCGCCGAGGTGTCCGTGGTGCCTGTGCAGCTGCTGCGTAGGACAGCCGGCAGCTGGCCTAGAATCGTTTCACCTGTCGTGCGCGGGACGTAGGTGACCAGCACGAACGCGCCCCCGATGCCGACACTCACAGCGAGGATGAGCACCCACCGCCGGAACACGGAGCTCGCCACCCGTCGCCACACACGCCGCACCGGTGAGTCGACTTTGCGCCGGAGCTCGTCTGCACGCCGGCGCGCCCGTTCCACCGCCGCTTGACGTGCCTGCTCCTCCTCCTTCAACCGGCGTTCACGCTCCGCCTCTTCTTCCTGTCGGCGGACGCGTTGTTCCTCTTCTCTCTGTCGGTGGGCGCGTTCGTCCTTTTCCTGTCGGCGGACGCGCTCTTCGTCTTCCTTCTGTCGGTGGGCGCGTTCCGCTGCTTCATTCTGTCGGCGGGCGCGCTCCTCCGTCAGGCGCTGGCCCCACTCGTCGACGTCGCTGCGCACCTGCTCGGCTGCTTGGCTGGGTTCGGCGTCCAGAGCTGCGCGGGCGAACGCGGCGACTTGGGGGATGTCGTTCTCCGCCACTCGCTCAAGGGTCAGCCGGGCCGTCAGTGCGAGGCCCGGCTCGGCTCCGTCGAGCAGACCGGCCAGCTCGGCGACTGCCGACACCCGGACCCGGGGCCGGGGGCTGTCGAGGGTGGCCTGCAGGTCTTCGGGCAGCGCAACGGGAGCGATCACCGCGCCACGCGGACTCCGGGCCACGAGGACGTTCCCCTCCGCGCCGTACGTCCACAGGGCCGGGGTCTGCCTTGCTTCGCCCGCTCGCGTCCGCTCGAAGACGTGCTCGTAGAGCTCCGTAACCGTGATGAACCCGTCCCGGTCGCGGTCCGCGTCACCCGTACGCAGCCCGTCGACCAGGGCCGCGGTGAAGAACGAGGAGATCCCCTGGCCGCGGACCTGCTCTCCCTCGAAGGAGTACTCGGTTGCTCTCGATGCCGTGAGAACGATCCGCCCGCGACTGCCGAACCGCTCCTGCAACGCCAGGCTGACGTCCCCTCTCATTCCTCGCTCGAAGGCGCCGCTGTGGCAGCAGTCGAGGACGAGGAGCTGCCGCCGCGCCGAGCAGTCCTCCAGCTGGTCGTTGAGCCACTGTGCGGACACCGAGGTCGCCCCGAGCAGCCGACGTTCGGTGTTGATGGTCGCGTAGTAGAGCCGGCCGCGGTCGTCGAGAACGCCGTGGCAGGAGATGTAGAGGAGGAGAAGGTCCGTGGGGCGGCTGTCGGCGCAGAACTGGGCGATGCCCCGGGACAGTTGATGCGACGGAAGATTCAGCAGAGTCTGCACGTCGAAGGCGCCGATCTCAGGATCGCCTAGGACTTCTGCGAGTGCCTCGGCGTCCGTTCCGGGTGCCCGCAGGCGGTGCAGCGTCGGATCGCGGTAGTCCGAGGTGGCCACGATCAACGCGAGCCGCCGCTGAGATGCGTCAGCGGTGGGTGGCATGTCGAGCGATCCAGAGCTCGACGAGCCGGTCCTGCTCCTGGGAGCTGACGCCCGTGACCTCGAGTGAATCGCCGTCGAGCGTGAGCTTCACGCTCCGCGCGGACTGCCGCTGGAGCCAGGACCGCACGCCGTCGACGATCGAGGTCAGCACCTCCGGCTGTAGGACGAACTGGACCACCAGGCCGCCGAGCGCGAGCAGCTCCACCCCCTTCGCGCCCTCCGGCGCCTCGCCCGCCGTAAGAGGCTCGACGCGATCGACGTCGAGGTCGAGCAGCTCCGCGCGGAGCCGACGGGCCAGCGCCGCGAGCTCCTCGGCGTCGGTGTCGGGAAGGGTCTCCACCTCGAGCGCGAGCTCGCCCTGCTCGTTGTCCATGACGGTCTCCAGGGTCGACGGCCGGGCCTTACGAGAACGTGAGTGCTCCGACGATGTTGGTGGATGCGGTGTGTCCGGCTTTGGCGGCGCCGCCGACGGCGTAGAGGGTGTTGCCGATGGCGGTGACGCCCAGGCCGTGGCGGCCCTGGGTGAGGGAGGGCAGGGTGGTCCAGGTGGCGGTGGGGGCGGTCAGGTCGTAGGCCTGGACGGTGGCCGAGACGCTGGTGACGCCTTCGCCGCCGGCGACGATGAGCTGGCCGTCGACGATGGCCGCGCCGGCGCCGCTGACCGGTTGCGGGGTGGGGGTCAGTGCGGTCCAGCGGTTGGTCGCGGGGTCGTAGCGCTGCACCGCGTCGGTGTTCTTGCTGGCGGTGAACTTGCGGCCGCCGACGGCGTAGAGGTAACTGGAGTCGGCGGTGGCGGCGAGGTGGTCGCCGGGTACCGGGATGTCTGCGGCGTCGCGCCAGCGGGTGCCGTCGAAGATCTCGGTCTGGGTGACCAGTTGCTCGGGATTGCCGGTCCGTCCGCCCACGACGACGACCTTGTCGCCGACCACAGCGGCGCCGCCGGCGGCGCGGGGGTGGTGCAGGGGCGGCCCTTCGACCCATTGGCCGGTGTTGTTGTCGAGCAGCAGCACCTGCGGTGAGGTGACCGCGAGGATGTCGTTGTCGCGGGGGAGGAACCCGCCGATGAGCATCAGCTGGTTGCGGTAGGTCACCAGCATGGCGTGGTGCACCGGTTTGGGCAGTGGGGGACCCTGTCCCCAGCTGTTGACGGTGGGGTCGTAGAACTGGGTCGTGGAGGTGGCCTCGGAGTCGGCCGTCAGCCCGCCCGCCACCCAGATCCGCCCGTCGAGCACGGTGGCATTGACCTGCTGCACCGCCACCGCCGCCTGCTGCCGCAACTGCCACCCCGCAGCCGCATGGGCACGTCGTGGCGGTACGGCCAGTGCTCCGACGATGTTGGTGGATGCGGTGTGTCCGGCTTTGGCGGCGCCGCCGACGGCGTAGAGGGTGTTGCCGATGGCGGTGACGCCCAGGCCGTGGCGGCCCTGGGTGAGGGAGGGCAGGGTGGTCCAGGTGGCGGTGGGGGCGGTCAGGTCGTAGGCCTGGACGGTGGCCGAGACGCTGGTGACGCCTTCGCCGCCGGCGACGATGAGCTGGCCGTCGACGATGGCCGCGCCGGCGCCGCTGACCGGTTGCGGGGTGGGGGTCAGTGCGGTCCAGCGGTTGGTCGCGGGGTCGTAGCGCTGCACCGCGTCGGTGTTCTTGCTGGCGGTGAACTTGCGGCCGCCGACGGCGTAGAGGTAACTGGAGTCGGCGGTGGCGGCGAGGTGGTCGCCGGGTACCGGGATGTCTGCGGCGTCGCGCCAGCGGGTGCCGTCGAAGATCTCGGTCTGGGTGACCAGTTGCTCGGGATTGCCGGTCCGTCCGCCCACGACGACGACCTTGTCGCCGACCACAGCGGCGCCGCCGGCGGCGCGGGGGTGGTGCAGGGGCGGCCCTTCGACCCATTGGCCGGTGTTGTTGTCGAGCAGCAGCACCTGCGGTGAGGTGACCGCGAGGATGTCGTTGTCGCGGGGGAGGAACCCGCCGATGAGCATCAGCTGGTTGCGGTAGGTCACCAGCATGGCGTGGTGCACCGGTTTGGGCAGTGGGGGACCCTGTCCCCAGCTGTTGACGGTGGGGTCGTAGAACTGGGTCGTGGAGGTGGCCTCGGAGTCGGCCGTCAGCCCGCCCGCCACCCAGATCCGCCCGTCGAGCACGGTGGCATTGACCTGCTGCACCGCCACCGCCGCCTGCTGCCGCAACTGCCACCCCGCGGCGGGAGCAGGCGCTGCGGACGGCCCGGGCGCGGATGGCGACGTCCCCGACTCGTGTTCTGGGCAGCTGTCGAGTGGCGGCATGCCGTACTTCTGCGCGGCCGCGTCCGCAACCACGAACTGGCGCCCCGCCTGTTCCAGCGCCGCGGCGGCCGCGGACCGATCACCGGCGGTCAGTGCGGCCTGCGCCGAGCGGAATTGGCCCACAGTAGTATCGATCTCGGTCACCATGATGTCGAACTGCCCGCGATCGACATCCGGCGCGGGTTGACTGAGGGCCTCTCCGGTGAATCTCGCCAACTGGTCGGCGGCCATCCCGGGCTGTGCCTTCACATCGATCTTCGCCAGTTGTCGGTCGACATCGGCGCAGAATCCGACGAGTTGCCGGATGAATGCCTGCTTGATCTGGGTCTGATCAGGTGATGGCGTACTACCACACCCCGCGGTGCCGACCAGAAGGACGACGAGCGCGGCATACACTGCCCAACTTCTCTTCATTTGCCCCCTCCTGGTCCGGACCCGATCGCGATGCCGCCCCACAGATGCTGCTCCAGGAACACCTCATAGCCGTGATCGACCAGCCACCGATGCACCTCGTCAGCAAGCATCAGATCCTCGCTGGCGTGGCTGATGAAGAGCCTGGCCACAACAACACCCCCCCGGCCCACCTCGGCGGTCGCCCGTGGCCACACTCACGGCGACGTCACCGCACCCAACGGAGGACGGGCAGGCGCAATGCTTGATAGGAGCGCGCGAAGCGGGCCGTGATACCCCAACACCGGAATCTCGCCGGTGGCCTACTGTTGATAGACCGCCTCGCTGTTGGCTGGACTACCCGCTGGCGACGCGGCCGACGAGCAGCTGGCCGCGGCCGGGATCGCCGCCCAGGAACTCTGCTTGCTCTACCGTCGCCGGGACCAGGCCCGCCCCGAGCAGTTCCTGTACGGCTTACTCGTGCACTGCGCTGACGACGGCGTGCCCGAACTCAAACGGCTGGCCCCGCCTCGGCTCCTGTCGTACCAAAACTGCAGGCCTACTTCGAAATCGACCGGATCTGAAGCGGATTCAAACGCGATGAACCTGCTGATCAAGAAGGTGAAGTGGGTCGGGTACGGGTTCCATGTACGCAACGTGACGAGCCGCAACATTCGCCGCGCTGTTTGGGCAGTCGAGGACACTGGAGCAGCGCCCCAAACGGGCGGACCACCCCGCCTCGAATACTTCGGTCGATCAGCTGCCAAGATCGCCGCTCCGGCCTTCTGACCTGCGGAGATGCGACAGGCGGATGCGGTCGTCGTTCGGGCTCTGGCGCGAAGCCCGTTGTGGAACGGGGCGTGGAATGAATTCGTTCCACAAGACGTGCCACGAAGACGGGCAGAACGGTCAAAAACTATAAGACGGACCGTGACTGAAGGTGATAACTGCAGGTCACGCGCGGTGCCCCCGGCAGGATTCGAACCTGCGCTCCCGCCTCCGGAGGCCGGTAGATCTCGTGATCGCGGGCGCCTTCTGGCGTCCTACCTGGGCTTTCTGTTCGCGTCTTGTGTCTCTAGTGACCCCCTGTGCGCTGTGGTTCGATCCACGGGACATTCCACGACGGGTGTCCTCATAGGACGATTTCGATGCCCTCGTGCTCGGAATTCAGCGTAGTCCTTGACGTCGCCCAGTGGGGGTAGCTCGCGGATGGCGAAGCACGCGGCGGGGCCATCGGGAATCAATGGCGGCATCTCCAAACTTGTCTCGGGACACTCGCTGGAGCAGGTCTACCGGGCGAGCTCGACGAGCTCGTCGGCGAGGGCGCGGGGACGGGCCAGGAACGGCCAGGAACCGTCTGTGGTTTCCGGGCATCTCCATGGCGTCGATGCCCAGCCGGCCTGCCGCCCGGCACGACCAGCCCGGCGGGGTGACCCGGTCTTCGGTGCAGAGGATGAAGGCGCAGTCGACCTCGGGCCAGCCCATGAGTGGGTTGGGGTCGCGCAGCGCATCGGGGTTCTGCGGCAGGAGGGCGGCGACGGCGGTCTCGGCTATGCGCGGCGAGCAGTCGCGGAAGAACGCCTTGCGGGCGACGTCGGGTGGCCACGTTGTCCGGCCGTCTGGGACCACGACCTGCCGCGGCAGGTACCTGGTGCGCCAGGCCGTCATGAGCATGTCGAGGTTGATGGTGGCCCGTTGCTCGGTCAGGCTGCTGCGGCCGGATTCCGGGAACGCGGCGCACACAAAGACGAGAAGCGCCACCGGCCGCCGCAGCGCGACGACCGGAATGAGCATGGCAGGAGTCGCAGCGGCACTGCCCCGGAACGCGCCGACGTGGCCAGCGCGCGGCGAGCAGTGGTGCCCCCTGGACGGCCAAGCCGGAATCGCGCAACGTCGACGGCTTCGCGAACCGCCAACGCCTACGCCCGTGGCACTCCCGTCGAGACCGGCGCAGTCGAATGGCTTGCACGCGACGACGAAGCCCCGGTCCCATGTCGGGACCGGGGGCTTCGGGTGGAAGTGTGGGCGATCAGCTACCCGAGCAGGTCACCACTGCAAACTGACCTGTGCTGGTGTTCGTCGAGATGACGCGGTCGCCGTCGAAGACCTTGCAGGTGATGGAGCCGACGGCCTGCGCCACGAGCGACGCGCCCGTGAAGAACCCGCCGCCGAGGTCGACGGTCTTCTTCCACGGAAGCTTGACGCCGTTCTCCTGCGACTGGTTGAGGTTCTTGTCGCTGTGTAGGTCACCGACGCGGTGCCCTTACCGTTGTAGGGGTCGGCGTTGTCGGGCAGTGCGGAACGCCCGACTGCCTGAGAGACGGGTTTGGCGATGTGACACCAGTACGCGACCTCTTCGTCCCGAACCCGGATGCAGGCTACCGGCTGATGACGGCTGGTGTCGCCGCGTACCGGTTGGCCTGCGCGCTTCTGCTCGTTGGTGTCGGTGCCTTACGGCGACTCGCAGGTGGTCCTTCCGGGTTTGCTCCGCCAGATCGCAGCGGGGCTCGCGTGGCATCCCGTCGCCGCGTCGCGCTGGCCTGCCGAGGTAAATGTGTGCCGGAGAGAGCTGTCGAGAGCCGCTCACGTAGGTTGGCGCCCCATGCACCCCTGGGCCCCCGTCGACGTCCCCCAGCTCCCGGGTAGCGGCCTGCCGCTGCGTCTGCACGACACCGCCACCGGCCAGATCACCCCGACGGCTCCCGGCCGGACCGCCAGTATGTACGTCTGCGGCATCACTCCCTACGACGCCACCCACCTCGGCCACGCCGCCACCTACCTGGCCTTCGACCTCGTCAACCGGTACTGGGGGGACATCGGCCACGACGTGCACTACGTCCAGAACGTCACCGACATCGATGACCCGCTGCTGGAGCGCGCCGCTCGCGACCAGGACGACTGGGTGGTCCTCGGGCTGCGCGAGACGGCGCTGTTCCGCGAGGACATGGAGGCGCTGCGGGTCGTGCCGCCGCGGCACTACGTCGGGGCCGTCGAGGCGATGGGGGAGATCGCCGACCTGGTCGGCAATCTGCTCGCAAAGGGCGCCGCGTACCGGCTCGACGACTCGGAGTTCCCGGACGTCTACTTCGACAGCGCCGCGACCCCGCACTTTGGGTACGAGAGCCACTACGACCAGGAGACGATGGTTCGACTTTCCCGTGAGCGCGGGGGCGACCCGGACCGACCCGGCAAGCGCCAGCCGCAGGACGCGCTGCTATGGCGAACGGCCCGCGAGGGCGAGCCGGCCTGGGAGAGCGATCTCGGGCTGGGCCGCCCGGGCTGGCATGTCGAGTGTGCGGCGATCGCGCTGAACCGGCTCGGGGCGCAGATCGACGTCAACGGTGGCGGCTCGGACCTGATCTTCCCACACCACGAGTGCGGCACGGCGCACGCCGAGGCGCACACTGGCGTGCACCCGTTCGCCCTGCACTACGTGCACACGGGGATGATCGGGCTGGACGGGGAGAAGATGAGCAAGAGCCGGGGCAACCTGGTTTTCGTGTCCAAGCTGCGCAGCCAAGGCGTCGACCCGAACGCGCTGCGCTTGGCGCTGCTGGCCGGGCACTACCGGACGGACCGCCCCTGGACCGCGGAACTGCTCACCGCGGCCCAGGCCCGGCTCGCCCGGTGGCGCGAGGCGGTCGCGCGTGAGGCAGGCCCGGAGGCGACAGACCTGGTCACCCGCATCCGGAGGCACCTGGCCGACGATCTCGACACCCCCCGCGCCCTCGCCGCCGTAGACACGTGGGCGGGGGAGGCGGGCGAGCACGGCGGGCGCGACACGGCGGCGCCGCGGTTGGTTCGTGACGCCGTCGACGCGCTGCTCGGTGTTGCGCTCTAGCCGATCTGGCAACGCATCGAAACAGGGGCTCGCGCCGGCGACAGTCCGGCTCCGTGCGGTGCCCGGTCCGCTCGCCTGGACGGAACTGGCTCGCCGACCAGGTCGTCGACGGTGTGCCGGGCGGCCGCGGCGGATCAGTGGTGAGGTCGTCGTGAAGCGGGGAATAGTGCAGCTGTGCTCGGGCTACCCCAACCCGTCCGGTCGGGCGCGAGGGTGTCAGGGTGATCGCGATCGAGTCAGCCCGGCGGCTGTACTCGGCATGGCCGAGCCGGGCGCGTTCGTGGTGGTCGTCATGTCGGGGGACATCGAGGAGCGCCACGTCGACATCGACACCGAGTTCGCCTACGCCTGCGCCCCGCTCGTGCATCTCGGCAGGTCCTGAGCTGCCGCACCTTCGGGCGGCACCGCCGCGCGCCTCGGCTTCCGGCAACCGCCTCATGGCCACATGTGACTTCTCAGGGCCGGGGCACATACCACATGTGAACTCCGGCAGGCCGCCGAGCGGCACCTCGACGTCCAGGACCTCCTCATCTGGTGCACGACCCGTGCTATGAGTGCGTGCCGATGCAAGGGGCGGTGCCGTACCTACAGCGGGTTGCTGGGATGCTGTGGGTCATGTCCGGTAATGTCCGGCCGCCCCGGCGCGTGTTTCTGTCGCACACGGCGGAGTTGCGCAGGTACCCCGCGGGGCGGTCGTTCGTGGCGGCGGCGGAGGCGGCGGTGCTGAAAGCCGGCGATCTCCCAACGGACATGAAGTACTTCGCCGCGCGGGACGAGAAGCCAGCGCAGGTGTGCCGGGATGCTGTCGAGTCCGCAGACGTGTACGTGCTCATCGCCGGATTTAGGTACGGGTCGCCGGTTCAAGACCGGCCGGACGTGTCCTACACCGAGTTGGAGTTCGAAGCAGCGGGTGAGGCCGGGATACCACGGCTCGTGTTCATGCTCAGCGAGGAGGCGGAGGGACCGGCGGCGCTGTTCACCGACCTCGAGCACGGGGCGCGCCAGCACGTGTTCCGTGCTGGCCTCGTCGAGAGTGGGGTGACGGCGGCGTCGGTGACGACTCCAGGTGAGCTGGAGGCCGCGGTGTTGCATGCTTTGGTGCAGCCGCGGTCGGAAGTGTCGGCGCGGGAGGCGATGCCGGGGCCGGTGTGGTCGGTGCCTTCGTTGCGCGGGGATGAGGTCGCGCGCCCGGAGCTGGCTGAGGCGTTGGTGTCGGCGGTGCTGGCCCTCGGCGCGGGCGCGGTGGGCGTGACGACCGCCTTGGTGGGGGCGGGCGGGTTCGGAAAGACAACGCTCGCGCGGATGGTGGCGCACGATCCGCGTGTGCGTGCGGAATTCGCCGACGGGGAGGTGTGGGTCACCGTCGGCGAGGAGATGGGTGGCTCGCACCTGGCGGCAAAGCTAGTCTCGGCGGCTCGGTTGTTTGACCCGACCGCCCCGGAGGTGACCGACCCCCAGGCAGCCGGAGGCGTGCTGGGGCGGGCCCTAGAGGGCCGCCGGGTGCTGCTGGTGGTCGACGACGTGTGGTCGACCGCGCAGGTGGAGCCGTTCCTCGTTGGCGGGAATCAGGTGGTGCGGCTGTTCACCACCCGGCAGCGAGGTGTACTGCCTGTCGGGGCGGCGCGGGTTCGAGTGGATCAGATGGCTGACCAGGAGGCACACGAGCTGCTTACTGCCGGGCTAGCGCCTTTGTCATTCGGGCTGGTGACCGAGGCGCTGAAGGCGACAGGGCGGTGGCCGGTGCTGCTGGCGCTCGTGCATGGCGCGGTCCAGGACGCCGTCGACGAGGGCGGGGACCCGACCGCAGAGCTGCAGGACGTCGTTGCCGCGCTGGGGGTGGAGGGAATCACTGCCCTCGACGCCACCGACCACTGTGAGCGGAATGCGGCGGTGGCGGCGACGCTCGGGGTCAGCCTCGGACGGCTGACGCCGGATGAGCGGGCCCGGTTCCGGGAACTGGCAGTGTTCGGGGAAGACGTGGTGATCCCCGGCGAGGTGGTTGGCCGGCTGTGGGGACACACCGGCGGCTGGACCGGATTTCAAGCCCGCCGGCTCTGTCGACGGCTATTCGACCTCGGACTGCTGGCCGTCTACCAGCGAAATCCCGACCGCCTCGTCGTACACGATGTCATCCGCACCTACTTGCGCCAGGTCACTGGCGGGCAATGCCGAGAGTGGCACGCAGCCCTCGTCGACGCTCATCGCGACCTACTGCCCCCCGGCCGCGGTTGGGCCGACCTGCCAGCCGGTGAGGGCTACCTCTGGTCGTGGTTGGCCACGCATCTGTCCGGGGCAGGTCGATCCGATGAGCTAGAGGCCGTGCTGGCCGATCCGCGGTGGCTGGCTAAAAAGCTGGAACGGGTCGGGCCGGCCGGTCTGGAGTCAGACCTCCGGCTGTCCAGCCGACCGACGGCGCAGGCGCTGGCAACGGTGCTGCGGCAGAACGCCCACCTGCTCAGCCCGCTGAACTCAACCGGTTCATTAGCGGCAACGTTCGCTTCCCGTCTTCCTGACCATACCGGTCTGGACGAGTTGCGAAAGCGAATTCTCGCCACCATTGATGGCCCCCACTTGCGCTGTCTGGCCCTCTTGCCGGATCTGCCGCATGACGCGCTGGTGCGGGTGCTCACTGGCCACACGGCCGAGGTGTTGGCGTTGGCGGTGGCCGCGGACGGCATCTGGTTGGCCTCGGCCGGCCTCGACGCGACGGTGCGGATCTGGGACCCGGTCACCGGGCGGGCCCGGCACACTCTTACCGGCCACACCGGTGAGGTGTCGGCGTTGGCGGTGGCCCCGGACGGCACCTGGTTGGCCTCGGCGGGCCTCGACGCGACGGTGCGGATCTGGGACCTGCGCACCGGGCGGGCCCGGCACACTCTCACCGGCCATACCAGCAGGGTGTTGGCGTTGGTGGTGGCCCCGGACGGCACCTGGCTGGTTTCCGCGGGCGACGACGCGACGGTGCGGACCTGGGACCCGGTCACCGGGCGGGCCCGGCACACTCTCACCGGCCACCCCCGTGGGGTGTCGGCGTTGGCGGTCGCGCCGGACGGCACCTGGTTGGCCTCGGCCGGCCCCGACGCGACGGTGCGGACCTGGGACCCGGTCACCGGGCGGGCCCGGCACACTCTTACCGGCCACACCAGCAGGGTGTCGGCGTTGGCGGTGGCCCCGGACGGCACCTGGTTGGCCTCGGCCGGCCCCGACGCGACGGTGCGGACCTGGGACCCGGTCACCGGGCGGGCCCGGCACACTCTTACCGGCCACACCAGCGGGGCGTCGGCGTTGGCGGTCGCGCCGGACGGCACCTGGTTGGCCTCGGCCGGCCCCGACGCGACGGTGCGGACCTGGGACCCGGTCACCGGGCGGGCCCGGCACACTCTCACCGGCCATACCAGCAGGGTGTCGGCGTTGGCGGTCGCGCCGGACGGCACCTGGCTGGTTTCCGCGGGCGACGACGCGACGGTGCGGACCTGGGACCCGGTCACCGGGCGGGCCCGGCACACTCTCACCGGCCATACCAGCAGGGTGTCGGCGTTGGCGGTCGCGCCGGACGGCACCTGGTTGGCCTCCACGGGCCGGGACGCGACGGTGCGGATCTGGAACCCGCGCACCCGGCAGCCTCAGCAGCCCTTCGGTGTCCATGCCGATACAGTGCGGGCGTTGGCGGTGGCCCCGGACGGTACCTGGCTGGTCTCCGCCGGCTCCAACGCAATGGTCCAGATCTGGGACCTGGTCACCGGCGAGCACCGGCACACTCTCACCGGCCACACCAGCAGGGTGTCGGCGTTGGCGGTCGCGCCGGACGGCACCTGGTTGGCCTCCGCCGGCGACGACGCGACGGTGCGGATCTGGGACCCTGTCACCGGGCAGCCCCGGCACAGCCTCACCGGCCACGGCGAGTGGGTGTGGGCGTTGGAAGTGGCTCCGGACGGCGCCTGGTTGGCCTCCGCCGCCTCCGATGCGACGGTGCGGATCTGGGACCCGCGCACCGGGCGCATCCGGCACACCCTCACTGGCCATGCCCGCGCAGTGCGGGCATTGACGGCCGCCCCGGACAGTACCTGGTTGGCCTCCGCCGGCTCCGACGCGACGGTGCGGATCTGGGACCCTCGCACCGGCGACCTCCGGTACATCCTCACGGGCCACACCAGCGGGGTGTGGGCGTTGGCGGTGGCTCCGGACGGCACCTGGTTGGCCTCCGCTGGCGACGACCGGACGGTGCGGATCTGGGACCCTCGCACCGGCGACCTCCGGCACATCCTCACGGGCCACACCAGCGGGGTGTGGGCGTTGGCGGTCGCCCTGGACGGCACCTGGTTGGCCTCCGCTGGCGACGACCGGACGGTGCGGATCTGGGACCCCCGCGCCGGCCGACCCCGGTCCACCCTCACCGGCCACACCAACACAGTGCGAGCGTTGGCGGCCGCGCCGGGCGACACCTGGCTAGCGTCCACCGGCCCTGACCAAACCTTGCGGATCTGGGATATCGCTGGGGGTCAGTGTGTCATGTCAATCCGCACCGGGCATCAGCTCGGTTGTGTCCTGACCAGTGGACCCCGGGTCGTCGTCGCAGGTGATCGGGGTCCGTACTTCTTCGTTATCACTGTCGCTGAGGCCGAGGCGAAGATCAACCCAAGCGGCCGCAAGCTGTAGGGGCCTGTTGCCTGCGGTAGCGCCCTTGTACTGGCGGCCCGGCTGTAGCTCCTCAGCGGTGGGGAGGTAGCGGGCCAACGCCCGAGCCAGCGACGGGGTGACCACCGTGATCGCCGGGCTGGCCGTCGACCCGGCTCGACGATCAGCCGCGCGCCGCGCGGGGACCGGCCGGCAGACCGCACGCCCCGCCCGGTGCCGGTGCACCAGTTCGTGCACGACTCTGCGCTCACCGAACGGGGCCTGCGCAACTATTGGGGCTACAACACGATCGGCTTCTTCGCCCCGCATGTAGGGCGCCACGTTGGATGAGGACGAAGACGACAGGTTGGGTGAGCACGGCGGTGCGTGGTGCGCGGTCCGGGTCGAGGGCGTGGCGGTCACGATGGCGCTGTGATCGACGCGATGTCGCGGCGGTCGGCGGGCCGGGCCGGATGGCGGCGGTGGTGGACACGATGTCGCGAGATTTGGGCGCGCCGTGCCCCGGTACCGCCGTTGTGGATCAGCCGGCCGGCCCGGAGGTCAACAGCCTGCCCCCGGTGATCAGGTTGATCAGCTGCCAGCCACGCAGCGCGGCGAGCGCGCCGCTGGGGTCGGCCAGCCGCAGCCCGCGGTGCACGTAGCGGCGGTGCCGTTCGGCGATCACGGCGAGGTAGTCGACTCCGGTCAGGGGTCCTCCCGGGCCGGGTGGAGGCGGCGTCGACAGGTGAAGGGCGAACGCGCGGGCCGCCGCGCCCAGCGCGGCCACCGCCTCGGGCAGCGCCCTCCCAGCCCACCAGGCAGGGGGCCCGGGCGGGAACACGCTGGCGCCCGTGGCCCGGGCGAGCTCGACCGCGCAGGCGGTCAAGGCCGGGGCGCCCGCTCGGACCGCCCGCAGCCAGCCCCGCACCGTGCCCGCCGGCGCCTCCACCCAGGCCGCGGCCCGGCGGTGCCCGGCGCCCTCAGCCGCGGCCAGCGTAGGGCCGCGCCGACGACCTCGACGCCGTAGCCGCGCCGGGGCACACACCATGCCGGCAGCAGCACCTGGGTCACCGCGCAGCGCCGGCAGCGGGCCCGGTCGGGCCGCAGCGCGATCAGCGCGCCGTCGAGGCGACGGACCCGCCGGGTGCGCGCTCGTGACCAGACCCGAAGGACACCTTCGCAGCCGGGTTCCGGGCAGGTCAGCAGGCCCGCGAGCAGCGCGCGGCGCGCCGCGTCGGGGTCCACGACCGTGATCACGCAAGCTCGCTC
Source organism: uncultured Actinomycetota bacterium (assembly GCA_963739465.1). Classification (GTDB taxonomy): domain Bacteria; phylum Actinomycetota; class Actinomycetes; order Mycobacteriales; family Pseudonocardiaceae; genus Pseudonocardia. The sequence goes on along the minus strand of CAVUAS010000009.1, from coordinate 201,526 downwards.
TCGGCAGCACTCGGGCAGCCTGGGGTGGGGCCGCCGCGCGCGGGAAGGGGGAACTCGTGTTGCAGCATCCACGCTCCACCGGGCTCACGACAACCCTTGGGCCCCAACCGTTCCCGACCGCATGCGACGACACGGCACGCACCGATCCGCCGTGACACCCGCGACGCGACCGGGCATGACACGATTCATGCGCACCGTGGCGTCGCACAGCAACGACCCGACCCAGGTTCCCGCCCCGCCGCCGACCTCGGCTCACGACGACGCGCTCGTCCTCGTCCAACGTGGCGCCCTACACCCGCACAACGACTACGCCTGGGTGGACTGGAAGGCCGCCCGCGACAGCGAGGTGCTCACGGAGTTCACCGCCCGGGTGGCCGCCCTGCGCGCCGCCCACCCCGTCTTCCGTCGTCAGCGATTCTTCCAGAGCCGACCGATCCGTGGGTCTGGCGTCGGCGACATCGCCTGGCTGCGCCCGGACGGACAGCAGATGAGCGACGACGACTGGAACGGCGGGCACGCGCAGAGCCTCGCGATCTTCCTCAACGGCCGCGCCATCCCCGACCGCGACCCGGTCGGGGAGCGACTTCTCACCCTCGGCCACCACACGCGCTCTCGATCGACTGCCATCCCAACACCATCCGTTTAGATGGCACGGGATTACAGGGTGCGGCGCAGGACCCGCATCGACCGGGCAGGGAGGCGCTGCCGTTCCCCCACGCGCGAGAGGCGACGGCGGGCGTGGGCGAGCAGCGGGTCGGCGGTGTCGACGACGACCTCCCAGGCCGCGCCGTACGTCGGATCGGGCAGGACGAACGCGACCTGCTCGTGGTAGGCGTTGACCAGCAGGAGGAACGAGTCGTCGACCACCGCGAGAAGATCCATCGACCTCGGCCTGGTCGACCTCGGCCAGATTGACCTGTTGGTCGACGAGGGTTTCTACGCCAACCGCACCGACTTCATCCGCACGGCCATCCGGCGCCAGCTTGACAACCTGTCGACCGCGGCGCCTGGGGTTGGCGACCATCGGATTTCGCCGCCCAGGAGCGGCGGCCGCCGCGGACGCGCCGGAGCGTCCCGCACGGCCTCCGGGGGAAGGACCTCGACCCACGCGATCGGGTGCCCGCGGCGCAGCCGAGGGCCGGAGCAGCCCACGACGCCAGCGCCGGCGGCTCCTGAAACTGGTTCAACCCGGCCGACCAGCCGACCAGCAGGCGGACGCCGGAGAGCGTCGATCATCGCCGGCATCACCCCGCCAGATCATGGCCGACCACCGCGTCGAACCCTGGCCGCACCGAAAGCGGCGGGCCCAGCTCGGCGACGCTCACGGTCTTGAGCTTCACTCCGGGAGCGGGCTCGCAGGAGGATCCGGGCCGTGACGCTCACGGCCAGCGGCGGCTGACCGTGGGGGACGAGCGGGTCGAGCGGGGCGCGTCCCCGGACCGGGGATGGGACCGTCGACGGCGGCCTTGTCCTGCGGCCGACCCGGGCCCGCAGGGTGGGCCAGGCTGTCGTCGCAGGTGCGCTCCGATTGCCTGTCGCTCTCCGTAGTCTCTCCGTAGCATCTCCCGCCAATCCCGCGGGTGGTGCAGGGCGCACATGGCCTCGGGGAGTACCGCCTCGGGGAAGCGGCGACTTCCACCTCGAATACAATGGCAGGCGCCAAGGGTAGAACCTGCCATGAGCTGCGGGAACATGCTAGATGGCAGTGCCGGCGACATCGACACATGTCGGACGAAGATCGACATGGAACCTCGCGTCTTGTGTCTCTGGTGGCCTCCTATGCTCCGTGGTTCGATCCACGGGACATTCCACGACAACTGTCCTCACAGGACGATTCAGAGCTCTCGTTCCCGGTCAGATCAGCGTAGTCCTTGACGTTGCCCAGCGGGGATAGCTCGCGCGTGAGGCTGCCGCTATCGGCGTCAAAGCGAGCATGGGGCAGGAAACCGCCGGAGGCCAGCCGGTGTCGGATCTGTTCGACGCCGGAGGGCGGACACTGCTGGCCCGGCTGGCGCTGCGCGAGCCGTGGGCCACCGACACCACGCCGCGCTACATCTGATGGACGAGCTCGGTTGCCGGCAGGGTGTCGGGCGACGAGGTTCACCGTCGACGCGGCCGATCGAAGCCGCGGGGGCGCCGCGCAGCCACCCGGCCTCGGCGACCTGCTTGAAGTACAGCTCGTAGTCCGCGTCGAGCGAGGACTTCGAGCAGGTCGCGGGTCTTGGTCGAGTCGTAGCCGCGGTCGACGTGCAGGTTCAGGAACTCGTCGGCGCCGTGCAGATCGCGGCACTACGGCAGCGAGCCGATCACGTCGACCACACCGGCCGGCGTCGGTTCCAGAAGCTGTGAGTCATAACAGGCAGAAGGCCCCCCGCGCCAACAGGAGACCTTCCACGCCAAGACCTGTCCGGGCTAACAGACACCACTCGGCCGAGACACTGTCTCGTGGAACGTACTGTCGTGCCGATGGGCTGTCCGAGTGATTTTCGGCGACTTTCGGCTAGTTCCGAGATGGTCTCACCCCCATCTAGCTGGGAAGATGCTTTGTCTCCGGCGGTTCCGGCCTCGACCTGAGGTTCGGAGAGGAGGGGCGATGGAGCGGCCGGTACTGGATCAGGGCATGATGAGCGCGGGTGACGTCCACGTTGCGTCGGCGCCAACTGCCTTCCTGGCAGCGACGCGGCGGTTCCCGTCGCCGACTGTCCGGGCTGACGACATCTGGGAGGGCCTCATGACCGTCTCTGCCGCTGCTGGTCGCGTCTCGGCCGTGCCGTGATCGACACCATCTGATCAAGGTGCAGTGGCTATATGCCTCGTCCCGAGACTGATCTTGCGCCGAACCGACCCTTCGCAGAGCTGGCAAGCGGTCGACCGGTGGCGCGGCCTGAGTCGAGCGCCTCTGGCCAGGACGTGAAGCCTGTCGCGGTTGAAACGCGTACGGCTATGCCAGGCGTCGATCGTCGAGGCTCGGGAGAGCCGAATCCGGTCCGGCGGTTCAGCGAGGCGCTCGGCGACCTGTTTGCAGCGGCAGGATCGCCTCCTTACCAGCTGGTGGTTCGTGATGCGGCCGCGCAGCGTCCGCCGGTGAAGTTGTCAATCAGCAGCCTCAGCGACTGGGTCAACGGCAAGTCTGTGCCAGCCAGCCCGACCGCGGTCCGGTATCTGGTGGGGTTCTTGCAGGAGCTCGCTGTACGCCGGGGCGGTCGCCTCCAGATGTCGATTGATGCCTGGATGGGGTTGCATGCGGAGGCCCGGCGTGGGGCAACGGCTGGTCGGGTCGGCCGCCGTCCCCGGCACATCGAGCGCCTGGACCTGCCCGTTGGGCCCGAACGGGAGCTTCGCGACCTGCTTTACCAGCTTTATCTGCAGGCCGGAGCGCCATCGCTAACCGAACTGGAATCCCGGATCGAGGCGTGGGATGACCTTCCCGGTGCTCCCAAGCGGGACACCATCCACCGGGCCATCAGCGGGCGCCTGCTGCCGACTTTGCTGGATGCTCTCACGGTTGCGGCGGCCCTGGCGCGCATCGCTGGCGTCGATCCCGCCGCGATCGCCGATCATGTCCGCGCTCTATGGGTTGCTGCGACGACGGCGGTACCCGCGACACAGTCCCTCGGCCTGGGTAGGCCGATCGATCAGTGTCATCCTCTGGAGTTGGAAGTGCACCGGGCAATCGCGCTACCAGACAGGGGCGTAGACTTACCGGTTCTGCCTCCATATGTGCTCCGCAATCACGACATCCGGCTGCAGGGGATCGTAGACGAGGCACAAGCGGGCGCGAGCCGGATGGTCGTCCTGGTGGGCGGCGCGTCGACGGGCAAGACCCGTGCTTGTTGGGAGGCCATCCAGCGGCTTCCGAATAAGTGGCGGGTGTGGCATCCAATCGATCCGTCTCGGGCTGCAGCAGCCGCGCAGGCGATCGGTGAGGTCGGCCCGTACACGGTCGTGTGGCTTAATGACACCCAGCACTACCTGCTCACCGAAGACCCAGCAGTGAGTGAGCGTGTCGCAGCTGGACTTCGCACCCTACTGGCCGACCCGGGGCGCGGCCCGGTGCTGGTGTTGGGCACGATCTGGCCCGAATACTGGGTCACCCTAACTGCGCCGCGACCGCCAGGCTGGCCGGACCCGTACGCACAAGCCCGCGAGTTGCTCACTGCCTGCACGACCATCTCCGTGCCGGACGCGTTCACGAGCTCGGACCTGACGAACCTACTCAACACGACCGATCCGCGGCTACGGTCCGCGATTGGGCGCGCCGAAACTGGTCGGGTTACTCAGTACCTCGCAGGTGCTCCCGCGCTTCTTGACCGCTACTTGATGGCGCCGCCGGCCGCCCGGGCGATCATGAACCTTGCCATCGACGCGCGCCGCTTCGGTCACCCTACTGCCATCCCGTATGCCCTGATCAAGCACGCCGCACCTGGCTACCTGTCCGACCTCCAGTGGGACCAACTAAGCGACGATTGGCTCGATTCGGCTCTCGCCTATACCGCGGCCCCCTGCCACGGTATGCGAGGACCGCTAGCACCTGTCCGTCCCCGGCCCGGTGACAATCTGACGCAGCCAATCTACCGGCTCGCAGACTACCTCGAACAGGTCGGGCGCACCCAACGCGCCGGTATCTTCCCGCCTGCCTCATTTTGGGACGCTGTCGCTGCCACAGTTACCGATTCGGCATTATTGCTCGAGATCGGCCACCAGGCGGAGCGGCGTGGCCGCTACAAGCGTGCCGGTCAGCTCTATGCGCCGGCCGCCACGGCTGGCGAAGTGCAAGCACCCGCCGATCTTGGTCTCCTCCGGGAGTTCGTGGATCAGACGAAGGCCGAACAGCTTTACCTGCAGGCGGCCGACGGCGGCGACATCACCGCGTTAATGGCGCTGGCTCGGTTGCGGGAGCAGGCGGGCGATCTTGGCGGGGCGGGGGATCTGTACCGGGAGGCCGTGGACCGGGGCCACGTGGAGGCGTTGATGGCGCTGGCTCGGTTGCGGGAGCAGGCGGGCGATCTTGGCGGGGCGGGGGATCTGTACCGGGAGGCCGTGGACCGGGGCCACGTGGAGGCGTTGATGGCGCTGGCTCGGTTGCGGGAGCAGGCGGGCGATCTTGGCGGGGCGGGGGATCTGTACCGGGAGGCCGTGGACCGGGGCCACGTGGAGGCGTTGATGGCGCTGGCTCGGTTGCGGGAGCAGGCGGGCGATCTTGGCGGGGCGGGGGATCTGTACCGGGAGGCCGTGGACCGGGGCCACGTGGAGGCGTTGATGGCGCTGGCTCGGTTGCGGGAGCAGGCGGGCGATCTTGGCGGGGCAGGGGATCTGTACCGGGAGGCCGTGGACCGGGGCCACGTGGAGGCGTTGATGGCGCTGGCTCGGTTGCGGGAGCAGGCGGGCGATCTTGGCGGGGCGGGGGATCTGTACCGGGAGGCCGTGGACCGGGGCCACGTGGAGGCGTTGATGGCGCTGGCTCGGTTGCGGGAGCAGGCGGGCGACTACGACAGCGCAGCGCGTATTCGGCAATTTGGCTTGACTGACGAGGGGATCCCGAGCGAGCCGTTCGAGCTTGCCTTGCACGGCTCCAAAATGCGCCATACCACGCCGCCCGAAAGAACGGCCGACCGCGGTGCACTCGGAGGCCGACGTGACGACTGACCCGCCCCGTTCTAACGGCTCCGGTGGAAACCCGGATCGCCGGGCTCGACGTAAGCGGTCGCGAGTGGCTGACCGCGCCGATCCTGCCAAGCTAACCGACGGAGTTAGCCCAGGGAGTGAGACCACACCAGCTCAGAGGATGGCGGGCAAGGCCGCCGGGGCGGCGGGCAAGACGTCCGGGGCGGCGTCGGGCAAGGCGACCGGGGGGGCGGCGTCGGGCAAGGCGACCGAGGGCAACGAGACCGCGCCAGCCGGTAGGACTGGTCGGAGGGGGGAGCTAGTCCTGCGCTCAAGTTGCCCGCCGGTCAACCAACTTGACTTCGACGACCGGCACGACACACGGGCTACCGAGACCGAGGAGATGAGCAAACGATACGCCGACCTGCGCAAGGAGTACAGAAAGGACGACTGGCACCGCCTAGCCCAGGGCCTCGTTGTATTCGTTGTCGGGGTGGTCGTCTACCTGGTGGGTGTCATCCTGGTGTCGCGACTGCTACCGCAACTCACTCCACAGGAAGCAGCCAAGATTGTCGGACTAGCGTACGCCGCTGCGGGTGGCGGGGTAGCCGTCCGGTGGGGCGGGCGGGCGCTCAAGCAACGCTATGAACGCCGAAAGGGCTCCGATCCGACCTGATCGCTTCGTCGCAGCCGAGCGGTCCACCGCTGCAGCGCTGGCTCGGCCAGTATGCCGCCAGCGAACGCCACGGCAGCGGTCACCAGCGTGATCATTACGATAACGCAGCTCGGCGCGACGAGCCGGGCCGCCATTGCACCGATCGCGACGGCGACCAGGGCCACTCCGCCGAGCCCGCTGGCGAGGACGACGGCAACGCGAATTCCACCGGGTGCACGTGACATCGGGTTGACCGTACCTGACCGCGAGGACGTGGCCGACCCGCTGCGCGGCTCGTCCGCGAGGTCGACGCGCTGCGGCGCGCTCGATCCGTTGCGCAACCTGCGGGAGAGAGTGGACGACCTGACCCGTCTTACCTCGGACGTGACGAACGCGACGGCGACGCTGACCACGCGCCGGAGCGCGACGCCCTGCCCATCGTGGCTGATGCTGCCCGCGGATCCTGCGCAGGCGGCCGATGTGCTCGACGAGCTGGCTGGCTGGCTGTCGTCGGTCTACCTGCGCTTACCGGGACGGCGCCAACGGGCTGCCGGAGTGTTGGTGCTGGCACCCCGACGTCATCGAGGAACTGCTGTGGCTCATGCACGCGTGCGCCACTGCCGACAGTCAGGCGCGAATGACGTCGACTGTGCCGACGATGTGGTGTTCCATCTCCGCGCGCGCCGCCTCCTGGTCGCCGGCCTGCAGCGCAGCGCGGATGCGTTCGTGGTCGGCGTGCCGGTCGTCGAGGGCCGCCTGGTAGGCGGGACAGCAGGCCGTCGGATCTCGCCGGCCTCCGGTTGTCACGCGGAGGGGCTTCGAGTCGATGATCAGTCGAGCAGCGCCGACCCTGCACTGCCTGAGGTTGGAGAGGGTGGGGTGCTGGGAGTCGTGTGCAACGAGGAGTCAGATACCCATGGCGAGCTCCGAATCGAGGTCGAGCGAGTCACAAGGAAACGACCTGTCCGAAGAATCAGCGGACGGACAGGGCGCCGAGCAGCTTAATCTGACTTTACTGCTTAACCTCGCTGCGAGCCCCGATGGCACGGGCGTTGAATACGTGATCGGCGGTCAGCAACTGGATGGTTTCGAGCGGGAGTGTGCCGCCCAGGCTTTGGCTGACGATGCGATGGTGATCAGGTGCCCGAGTCCGGTACTGCTAAGGTGGCGCAAACGCCGAGATGGTGGGCCAGCGGATCCGTCATCACGCGGGCAGGCAGTTGCGATATACGCGTCAATCGGATTCGGGACCGTCGAGGATCCCGCTAACGACGACCATCTCCAAGGGCTGGTAGCTGAGTTACTATGGAACCGCCTCGTGAAGGAACGCCTAGTTTGCCGAGACGGTCGTCGTCTCATGCATGCGCACTCGGTGAAGGCAGACCCCCTCGAACCGGGCGGTGACGGACTGGTTATCTACGAGACGCTTGGTAGAACGCTGGTATTTCGACTCTGGGAGATTAAGAAGCATCAGGCGCAGTCAAGCGGGCTAGCGTCGACAATCAACCGAGCGAGCAAGCAGTTGTCGACCCGCGGGCACGAGTATCTAGCTAAGTTAGCCGCACCGGAGACGCTTGCGCACGGCGGCAGAATGGGTGAACTATACGCGGACATGATCGAGCTATGGCTAGATAGAAGTGAGAGGGCGGGAGTTGGCGTATCTGTGGGTACGTCCAAGGAGTTTGGAACGCTACAGCCGCGTTCTTTCAATTCTATCAGCAGTGCGTTTCCGAACTTCAATAGGCCCGGGCAGGTCGAGGCAATGGTAATCGCCTTACCAGAATTCCCCGCTTTTGCGCGGCGAGTAAGGGAGATTGTATGGAGCGGTCTCTAGACCTGCAGCTGCTCCTTGACGCACTTGCTGGACGGGTCGGTATACCAACGGCTGAGGAGCTGCAACAGCTGCTCGCCGACGTCGAGGTTCGGATTTTCCTTCGCGAGCCTCGGGTATCAGAGGAGTTGCTGAACGCCGGATGGTACCTGCACGCAGTCGCGTCAGTGAATCAAGCGCGGGAGCGCTATACACTCGCTCGACAGCGCCAGGCGTTTTTGGTAAGTGCGCACATTTTCGACCTCGCACTTCTTGAGCAGGAACGTGTCACAGCTGACCGCTTGTCTTTTGGTTTCGCAGCGGCTATTGGATACCGAAGAGGTGGGCGCGATCCAAATGCTACCGCCGTGATGAATCGGCTTCGCGGCAGTATAGTCACGCAGTCGCCGGTTGTAGACCACCTGGAGACGTTGGCCCTCGAAGCAGGCGTCGCATTCCTTGGGTTCGAAACTCGAACCCTGTATAGGTGGCTGGGTCTATGGAGGCGACAACTGCGAGCGCTTTCGCAGCTATCCGGCGTTGACGACCTCGTAGGCACCATCTTCGGCCCTGCTCAGATGGTTGTCCTTGGCGCCAGCAACCTACTTGCGTACTTTGCGCGTGGCGATACCGCAGCTTACGTCAGGGGTCAGCAACAGCTTCGGACAGCGGCAGTCGGTCAAGCCGGTCCCGGAGACCTCAATGCGCGTTGGGTAGCGGCTCATCTACTTGAATTGTCGGGCGAGGCGCGAGGTGGATCACCGTGGAATACGAGTGTCCTTCCCCCTGACGTGCCCAAACTAGTAAGGCAGGCGTTCACGGTTGGGAATCCGCCCGTCTTGACGCTTTGGGAGCCCCAAAGAGACCTACTGACAGGTCCACGATCTCCTTTCGATCCAGCCGTCCGTCGATTGGTGCTAGCTGTCCCTACCAGTGGAGGTAAGACTCTCCTAGCACAGATGCTTGCAGTCGAACACCTGTCTCGAACAGATCGTAGTGTCTGCTATGTTGCTCCCACACGCGGCCTAGGCCGAGAAGTGCGCCGAGCAATGGCGAGCCGGGTACGTATTCTCCAGAAAGAAGCCGGTGTAGAGTTGCCCGATTTCCCGTCTCTGGCTGCGCTGCTTGAATCGCAAGATGCAGAATCGGCGGACGTTGAGGTCATGACACCTGAGCGCCTTGCTCATCTCTTGCGGCATGACGCGAACGCCGTGCTCGACCGGTTTAGTATGTTCGTCATTGACGAAGCTCAGCTCATTAAGGAGTCCGGGCGCGGCTTCGTGCTGGAATCGACAATAGCGTTGCTGAATTATCTGACGGAGGCCACGCCACACCGCATAGTATTAATTTCTGCTGCCATGGGCAATGTTGGGGCCGTGGCACAATGGCTAAGTCCTGACGGTGGAGCTCTGCGACATGAGTCATCATGGCGAGGGCCACGGCGTCTCCATGCCGCATTCACAACCGATGCTGACTGGGCTAGCACAACGTCACGAGCAGTCGCTCGATCAAGGAGTTGGCCGTACCGTCATTCAACACCCTTGAAGGGCAGAATCAGACTGCGGATGGCCAATGGGCAGACGAGCCAGCTGACAATGACACCTGATACAGAATGGATCCTCGTCAGGAAGTCGAGGGACGCGGAGCCGCGACGGGGAGTTCGCTACCCGAAAGACAGCACGCTCTCCACCAAGCAGTACATGGTTGCCAGCGAGATGATCGTTGAGTTGGGTCACGCTGGTTCCGTTCTCATCGTGGCCGGCACGCGGGAAGACGCTCAGCGGCTGGCGCTAGGCATAGCAGATCGATTGCCGGACGACCCACGCACGAGTGGTCTCGCCGCCTTCGTTGAGTCTCAGCTTGGCGTCAATCATCCGCTACTCCCGGTACTTCGAAAGGGAGTAGGTTTTCACCATGCCGGTCTGCCTATCGAGATCTTGGAAGCCGTTGAGGAGGCCGTTAGGGACGACACTCTTCCCTACCTTGCGTGCACGTCTACCTTGACGGATGGCGTCAATCTGCCAGTTCGTACGTAAGTAGTCGGAAGTCTTGTGGCCCGTGCCTGGCCCGGGGTTCGTCTGCCGGTGGGTGACACACCAGGCGCGGTGCGTGATTTCCACTGTGGGCGGGTGTCTGCTGTGGCCCGTGGCTGCTGGCGTGCTCGTGGAAGCGGATGCGGTCGCGCGCCTGGAGGGTTTGTTGGCGCGGGCGCTGGAGGCGAACGAGCGGCTGGCCGCGCTGGCGGAGCGGCAGCGGGCGGAGATCGCCAGGCTGCGTGAGGAGCTGGCCGTGCGGGACGGCGAGCTGGAGCGGGTGAACGCCGAGCTGGTGGTGCTGAAGCGGATGTTGTTCGGCCGTTCCTCGGAACGGGCCCGGCCCGGGACCCCCGGCGGTGACGGCGACGGCGGGGAAGCCGGCGGGGATGAGGTTCGGCCCGTTGGTGGCGGGAAGAGCGGGAAGCGGGGGCCGGGAGCGCGGGCGGGCCGGCGGGATTACTCGCACCTGCCGCGGGTGGAGGTGGTCTGGGACTTCCCCGACGGCGGCGGGTACTGCTGCCCGGAGTGCGGCACGCCGTTTAGCCGGCTGGGGGATCACGTCACCGAGGTGCTGGACTGGGTGGTGATCGTGCGGGTGAGCGCGCACTGCCGCCGCCGGTACCGGCGGGCATGCGGGTGCCGGGTCCCGGCGACGGTGACCGCGCCGGGTCCGCCGAAGGCGATCGGCAAGGGCCTGGTCTCCAACGCGTTCATCGCGCAGTGGCTGGTCGAGCGGTATGTGGCCGGGCGCTCCCAGAACTCGCTGATCACCGGCCTGGCTCGGCACGGCGCGGACCTCTCCCCGGCCACGCTGACCGGGATTTGCGCCGCGGCGGGGGCGCTGCTGGCCCCGCTGGAAGCCGCGGTCACCGCGCGGTCGCGGGGCTCGTGGCACCTACACGCCGACGAGACCAGCTGGCGGGTGTTCGCCCCGCGCGAGCCGGGCGGCCCGGCGAGGTGGTGGCTGTGGGTCTTCCTCGGCCCGGACACCGCCTGCTTCGTCATGGACCCCACCCGCTCGGGCGCGGTGCTGGCCCGCCACGCCGGGATCGACCAGACAACAGGCCAACTCGTCGAACACCCCGAAGGTGTCTGCGGCGCCGGTGGTGACCGGCCCGAGGGGCCGCGGCAGCTGGTCATCTCCAGCGACTTCTACAGCGTCTACACCTCGGCCGGCCGCAAGGCCTGCGGCCTGGTGAATCTCTACTGCTGGGCGCACGTGCGCCGGTACTTCGTGCGGGCCGGGGACGCGAACCCCGACCAGCTCAGCTACTGGGCCACCGCCTGGCTGGAGCGGATCAAGAACCTGTACACCGCCCACGAGCAGTTGAGCACCGCGTGGGCCGGTGGTGTCGCCGCCGAACTGGAGCACGCACGCACGGCCTGGGATGAGGCCCTCGGCGGCATCGACGCCGAGCGCACCAAGCAGATGGCCTCGCCCGGGCTGCACACCCCGGCGAAGAAGGCCCTGGCCACGCTGGACCGAGAATGGGACGGGCTGGCCGCCCACCGCGACTACCCGATGATCAGCCTGGACAACAACGCCGCGGAGCGTGCGTTGCGCCGCCCGGTCGTGACCCGCAAGAACGCCTACGGCTCCCGCAACGAGGACGCCGCCCGGCTCGCCGCCCGCGTCTGGACCGTCACCGCGACCGCCGAAATGGCCGGGTTGAACGTCATCACCTACCTCACCGCCTACCTCGACGCCTGCGGACGAACCGGTGCCAAGTCCCCGACCGGCCCGGACCTGGAACGGTTCCTGCCCTGGACCGCGACCCGCGAAGACCTGCACACCTGGGCACAGCCACCCCGCCCCGATTGACCCGGATGACCACCGACCCCGTCACGGCGCCACCGCTCAGAAACGGTCACGCCGCGCCCCGGCATGCCCTCCACGGGACTTCCGAATACTTACGTTCGTACGGTGGTTATCTATGATCAAGAATACGAAGGCAGGTCGGAAGAGACTAGGCTGCGGGGTGCACGTCTAGTCAACGCCATCGGACGGGCCGGACGTGCAGGGAAAGAAACTGAGGGTTGGATCGTATTGGTTCGAGGGGCCGAGCCGAGCGAAGCCGACTTTCAAGATTTGAGCCCTGACAACGAGAGGTTGGCGGTGACCTCGACCCTGGTCACTGAAACTGCACTTCACGCATTCGCTGAACTAGAGGATACGCTGCGCGGCGACGAGGATGCGATATTTTCGGTCGCTCAAACTGAGGTTTCAGACTTCATCAGTTTCATTTGGTTAGTTCTATCGGTGGAGGAGGAAGCGGCTGCGGATCCTAGTACCGTCAGTCTGGCGCGCATTATTGACTTGACCCTCGCCTCGTTCCAGTCAACGCAGGTTAGATCAGCTTGCTTATCGATTGCTGAGTCCGTCCAGCGGGTGTATGTAAGAAGCGAATCGTCGGCCCGTCGTAGGTGGCCGCGTACCGGCACTTCGATCAGCTCCGCGCAGATCATCGATGCAATAGCAAGCCGTGTCGCAAATCGCATCCTGGCGGACGACCGCTCCGGCGAGTTGGACTACGCCAATGACCCAGTGGAGATTTGCGGGTTATTACAGCAGGTGATTGAGGCTTTACTTGCGCTTCCTGAGGCGCCTCGTTGGTCCTTCCGCGCCTCTAGGCGGGGCGAGTCTTTCGACGTGCCGAAGGTTGACATGTTGGTCGACTGGTTAAAGGGTATGCCACTTCCGGTCATGGCAGAAACTCATCTGGCCGCTGCGGACTCTGCTGCATGGCGGATCGAACAGATGGTTGACGTTGTCACGGGCCAATTCGAACATTATCTATCTTGGACGATTGGTGCCTTGATCGAACTGGTCAACCTGCACTTAGCCCGCGCCGGTACTGAGCTCCTGCTGTGTCCCGAGTTGGGCCGCTATATCCGGTACGGTGTTCGCCACCCGGCGGCACTGCTTCTTATGACGTCCGGAATTCGGTCCCGCCGTCTAGCTAAAGTCGTTGCCGACTCGCTTCCCGCTACGATCGCGACTGATCGGGAAGCTATACGGGTCCATATTGCCAGCATGTCTTTGTCGGACTGGAGGACTCGATACGTCGCCTCCACGCCTGAGGTTATTGACCTTCTTGAATTTGTGCGGCCGAAGCATAGAAGTCTGCTGCGTTCGCTTCTTGATCGCGGAACGGCATCTGTCGAAGTGGCGATGACCGCTCCTGCGGCGCGAAGCAGCGGAGGTGGGCGGCACCTAGCTCTCAAGTTGGCGGAAGGCGAGCCCGCGCCTGCGCCACTGGGGGTTTACGCTGAAGATGTGTTGATCGCCTCAGTCGCTTCGCAGGACCACGCCGACTTGTCAGCTATTATCGAGACAGGTCTCGAGATTGAAATCACGATTGATGAGAATGCGATGCCAGTTCGGTTGATTGTTGCGCTTCCGGAAGCGTAGTTTGCGCTGATCGTGGCTCATCAAGAGTTCGGCTGAAGCAAAGAGGCTCTAAATTAGTTTCGGGCGGCTGCCGGTGAGATGTTGCACGGAATGAGCGATGGTTCCTATTCGGGCTGGTAAGGGCGTCCATACTCAAGGTAGGTGATCGAAGCTGTCTCAATGGCTGCCCGTACGCGGTTAGCGATGCGGCTGATGACGTAGTCGTCGAGCCGTTCGTGTTCCACCCACTCCCAACGGTCGAGTTCATCGGCAGGCAGGCGGATGCGGGCCTCGTCACCGAGATCGCCGCAGTCGAACATGAAGAGGATTTTGTCGCCCTCGCGGTCGTTCGGCGCCCAGTCCACGCTGATCAATCGCACGGGTTCGCGATCGATACCCAGCTCCTCCATGAGTTCGCGGCGGCACGCGGCGGCCGGCGACTCGCCACGTTCGACGTAGCCGCCGGGGATGTCCCAGGTGTCCTTGTAGTGGGGTGGACGAGCAGGACGCGGCCTCTGATCGTCGAAGAACAGGGCGCCGGCGGCGACGCGGGGGTTGCGAAGGACGCGCTCGGGTCGGTCACCTGCCCGAGCGTAGGGCCGCGGCTCAGGCCAGGTGGAGGCGCCCGGCGAGCTGCTCCAGCGGGACGCTGCGTGGGCCGCGGGTGTTGCGGATCCAGCTGAGCACGAGCTGCCGGCTGATGGCGTGGTGGCGGATCTGCTCGGGCGCGAGCTGCTCGGCCTCGAGGATTACGCGCAGGGCGTCGTCGCGGCGGTTGCGGGCGGTGTAGGCGCGGGCGGTCTCGATGGCGTGGCGGACCTGCCGCTCCGTCGGGCAGTGCGGAGGCGTCGATGCGCGGAGCGAGGTCGACGGCGACCTGGACGTCGCCGAGTTCCATCGCTGCGGTCATGCGGTGGATCGCGACGTTGGTCGGGCCGAAGGCCGTCCACATCGAGTTCGCGTCGCGGCCGAGCCGGCCCGCGCAGTCGGAGGCCTCGTTCAGGAACGACGTCGCCGAGGCGCGGTCGTCGGCGCGCGCCGCCGCGACGGCGCCGGTGAGGAACAGCGTCCCGTACACCGACAGCAGCGCGTCGTCGGCGCGGCTGCCGACCTGCGGCTCCAGCACGTTCGCCGCAGCCTGCACCAGCTGCACGCTGCCGTGAAATCGGCCCGTCGAGTGCAGCGCGTGCGCGACCGAGCGGAACAGCGAACCGATGACGACCGGGTTGTCCGTCTGCTGCGCCGCGTTGAGGCCGCGCTCGGCGGCGATCCACGCGAGGTCGGTCTCGCCGAGCTTGGTCAGCACCGACACCGCCGACTGGTACGCCAGCGCCAGCAGGGCGTTCGCGCGGTTGCGATCGTCGGCAGCGACGTTGCGTGAGGCGCGCAGGGCATCGGCGAGGACGAGCGGGGCGCGGCCGGCGACGTAGGCGTATCGGGACGCCTGGTAGGCGTCGAACACCTCACCGACCGCGCGCTGCAACGTCGTCGAGGTCCGGCGGCTGCGCCGGTCGGACAGCGACCGCGAGGGCCGGCGCCATCTGCCCGTAGTCCATGAGCACGGCACGCAGGGCGGGCACGGTGCGTACGCCGCTGTCGGTCGTCCAGTCGAGCAGTGTCGGCTCGGCGACCAGATCGGCCAGGGCGACGTCGAGGGCCTCGGCCAGGCGCCGGATCACCGACAGCCGGTCCAGCTCGATCCGGCCGTTCTCAACCTTGCTCAGCCAGTCCTCGGTCCGGCCGACGAGGCCGGCCAGCACGACCTGCGCCATGCCGCGCCGTCGGCGGTAGAAGGCGACTCGCTCGCCGATGGTCATCGTCTCGGTCATCCCGCGCACGAACGCAACCTCCCTCCGAACCGCCGAAGGACCCCGGAATTTTCTTCCGGGTCGAAGCCCGATAGCGCCCAGAGGCTAGCGGCACGGCCTGACATTCCGTGGCCGATCCAGCAGAAGGGGCGGTCGGATGACCACGAGCTTCACCAGCGGCGACGGGGGCAGCGGTAGCGCTGCGTCCACGCCGCGCTTCTACAGCGTGCCGGACGCCGCGCGCATGATCGGGATGGCTCCGGTGACGCTGTACCGGGCGATTCGCGACGGCGAGTTCCCGGCAATGCGAGTCCGCGGGCGGTTGATCATTCCGGCGCGGGCGATCGACGCGATGATCGATGCCGCCATCACCGAGAACACCGTGATCGACACATCCGGCTGGGCGGTGCGGCGATGACTGCCACCGATCTGCCACGTACCGGCGGCGTCGAGGCCGAGCTGGAGCAGGTCTACCGCGCCCGCGAGCAGCTCTTGCGCGCGACGCCCTGTCCGGCCCGCTCCCAGCTCATCGCCGACGCGTTTGACCACGAGGCATGGCTCTGGTCCGTGCTCTTTGAACGCACCCGCTCGCCGCTCACCTGGCGCGCTGCGCTGGCTGCCGAGGCGTACGCCCGCGGATCGGCGCGATGGTGGCGGCGGGACGCCGCGCGGCGTGGCGCCGCGCCTGTCGAGAGAAGGGGTGCCGGACGGGCCGTTGCTCCGGGTGCGGCGGGCCTGATCGCCGAGGGGGCGTGATCGGCATGGAGAGCGTTGGGGCCCTGATCCTGTTCGCCGTCCTCGGAGCCGTCATCTGCGCGAAGGCGCGGGTGGCCGGCGGAGCGATTGTCTTCTCGCTGATCGCCCTCGTGCTGTTCGTGTCGACGCCGGCCGGCGCCGTGCTGCCGCAGCTCGTCTCCGGGTTCTTCTCGACGGTCGATGGCGCGGCCACGCCCGCCTTGACCGGTGCCTCACGGGAGGCCGACGCCGACGACGGGAGGGCCGTCGGATGAGTGCCGCCACCGTCCTGATTCTCGCCGTACTTGTCGGCGCCGCGTTGTTGACCTGGCGGCGCGGGTCCTACGGCATCGCCCTGGTTCTGGCGCTGGTCGCAGTTCTGCCGGCGGTCACGCTCGCCCGTGCACTGCCGTGGCCGGTCGTGGCCGCCGTCGGTGTGCTGCTCGCGGTCGTCGGCTGGCATCGGTGGGCGCGGACCTCGACGACGGTGACGCGGTGGGGCGCCCGTAGCCGGCGGAAGGCCGGCGTGGCCTCGACCGTCGACATCGCCCGCATCGCGTCCGGCGTCGCGATGAAGCGTCGCGCTGGCGTCGTCCGGCCCTCGCTCGCCGCGTTGCCGCGCTGGTCGTGGTGGCGGCTGCCGACGGTCGAGGTCGCTGTTCGGCTGTGCCGGGTCGGGCTGCTGCACGTGTGGTCGTCGATCGAGGACGTCACGATCGTGTTCGGCGGCCCACGCACCGGCAAGACCCAGTGGCTCGCGGGACGGGTCCTCGACGCCCCGGGCGCCGTCCTCGTCACCAGCACCCGCACCGACCTCTACGAGCTGTGCGGGCCACTGCGCGAGCGTCGCGGGCCGGTATACGTCTTCAACGCGGTCGGCCTGGCCGGCTTGCCGTCCACCATCACATTTGACCCGCTCATCGGCTGCGCCGATCCTGTCGTCGCGATCGAGCGCGCCACGGACATGCTCGCTGCGACCAGCCGCGCCGGCTCCCGTGGCGGCGACCGCGAGTTCTGGGAGGCGCAGGCCCGTCGGGTACTCGCCGCGCTCCTGCACGCCGCCGCCCTTGGCGAAAAGCACATGCGCGATGTCCTCGGTTGGGTTGCCGACCCGGAACGGGCCCAGCGCGAGGTGCCGGTGCTGCTGCGCCGGGCCGCTGATCCGGCGTTCGAGCAGGACGCGATGCAGTTCGTCGCGACCAACGACCGCACGCGGACGTCGATTACGTCCACGATCATGCCCGCCCTTGGCTGGCTGACCAGCCCTGCCGCGACGGCCGCCGCGCGACGCGGCTCGTTCGACGTGGCCGAGCTGCTCCGTTCCCGGGCCACCGTGTTCCTGCTCGGCGCCGAGGAGACTCAGGCCGCCCCGCTGGTCTGCGCCCTGACCGGGCACATCGCCCGCGAAGCGCGTCGTCTCGCGGCGCTGGAGCCCGGTGGCCGGCTCGACCCGCCGCTGACGCTCGTGCTCGACGAGGCGGCGCTGATCTCGCCGGTGCCGCTCGATTCGTGGACGGCGGACATGGGTGGACGCGGGGTCACGATCCTCGCGGCCTTCCAGTCCCGCGCCCAGGTGCTTGCGCGGTGGGGCGAGCACGCCGCCGCGACGATCCTCAACAACACCAGTGCCGTCATGGTGTTCGGTGGGACGCGCGACCGTGACGACCTGCAGTTCTGGTCCACATTGACCGGCGATCGTGACGAGCGGGTCACCAGCCACGATCTGCACGGCCGCGGCGCGAACCGGACCGTGCGGAAGGCGCCGGTGCTGTCGCCGGCCCAGATCGCAAGTCTGCCCGCAGGGACGGTGCTGGTCATCCGTCGTGGTCTCGCGCCGGTGGTCGGGCGGGTGCAGCCGGCATGGCGCCGCCGTGACATCCGCATTCAACACGGTGGAGCCGCCGCCCGGTGGGCCCTTCTCACCGTCGTGCTGACGGCTGCCGCCCGTGCGCTCGGCTGCTGGCTCGGTCGCCACGTCGTGTCGCTGGTCGGTGCGGTGCTTGGTGGGCGCACGGGAGCGAGCTGGATCACGCAATGGGCAGTGGCGTCTGGCGTCGACCCTGCGTCACTCTGGCTGGCCGCGGTCGCCGGCTTCCTGCTCGGCGGTGTTGCGGGCTACCTGCTCACTGCGGGCATCGTTGCGATGACTCGTCGGCTGCTCAGCCCGCTCCAGAGGTTCGTGCACCGACGGGTGTGGATGCCGATGCGCCGCTGGGCGATCTACCGCACCGACGCCACGCTTGCTCGTCTGGTCGCCTCGGGATCCTCGACCGCGGGGAGCGGCCAGCGCGGTGACTGGCGCGACAGCGCGCGGTTCGCTGCGGCCCGACCACGGGCGCGGACATCGATCGCCGCCGAACCCGCTCGTGCGGATGACCCCGGAAGCCGTCGTGCCGACGTCATCCCCCTCTATCCGGAGTGGGGCGACGACGACCGGTGGCCCGACGAGTCGGGAGATGCCCGATGACCTCGCCCGCGGGTCCCGACGACACAAGCGCGCTCAGTGCGATGGCCGGGGTGGCGCGGGAGGTGGATGCCTTGCGCCACACGGTCGAGCCGTTGCTCGATCTCCCAGCGCGGGTCGATGACCTCACCCGGCTCGCTGTCGACCTGACGAATGCCGTCAACGCGCTCACCGCGCGCCGCGCCGCGGCTGCGTGCCCGTCGTGGCTGCTGCTTCCGAGCGACCCGGACCTCGCCAGCACGACGCTGGACGCGCTGACGGGCTGGCTCGCCGCGGTCTACCTCCGCTACCCGGACGGCGCCGACCACCTGCCCGAGTGCTGGTTGCTGGCACCCCGACGTCGTCGAGGAACTGCTCTGGCTTCTGCACGCCTGGTCGGCGGCATACCAAGGACCACAGGCATCCGTCGCCCTGGTGGCGGACTGGCACGACCGACAGCGGCCCGGCGTCGTGCGTCGCATCCGGCAGGGCGTCGGCTCGTGCTCGGTCGAGAACCATCAGACCCGTGCCGGCTGGAGCCGCCGCCCATCGGCCGAGCCCGAAGTGCCCGGGGTCGAGCACACTACCGTCGATCGCGGCGTGGTGGGGCGCCCGGCGCGAGGAGGCGGCGCCCGAGCCCGCCGTCCGGGGCGATGCCCGATGAGCCGCGCGCTCCGAAGGGCGATCTGGCTGCCGGGCCTGGCCGTGGCGGTCGGTGCGGCGGTCGCCACCGCGCACGGGCTCTACGAGGTCGCCGTCGCCGCCCATGTCCCGGCCGGTATCGCATGGCTCTACCCGCTGATTACCGACGGCCTGGCGCTCGTGGCCTATGCCGCGACGGCGCGGCTCGACGGCTCCGCCCGCCGGTACGCCTGGACGGTCGTCGTCCTCGCGGCCGGGCTGTCCGGCCTGGCGCAGGCGAGCTTCCTGCCGGGCGGTGTCGAACGGACGGACCCGGTCCTGCGGTTCGGTGTCGGCGCCTGGCCGGCCGTCGCAGCGGCCGTCGTTGCGCACCTGCTGTACCTGCTGGCCGCCGAACCTGTACAGCCCGCGCCTGCCGTCCGGCCGTCCGACGCCCTGTCCGACCCGGTCCCGGGCCGTCCGTCCGACTCCCCGGCCCGCGACCGCGCCCGCGCCGCCGCCCAGCGCCACGCCGCCGAGCACGGCGAACTCCCCACCGTCTCGCACCTCATGACCCTCGCCCAGGTCTCCCGAGGAACCGCAGGAGACGCCCTCAAAGCACTCCGCGCCCGACCCGCAGCACTCCACCTCGTACCCCGAGACTAGATCACCAGGACACAACGATGACGCATCACCAGAACCGAGATGTCCCGTCCGCGTCGAGTTGGCGCCGCGGCATGGCGCTGACCTGCGGTGCGCCAACTCATCTGGACACTTGCTGCTGCCGGACGTCCAGCTTGACTGGCGGCATCCGCGGCTGTCCGTGCCAGGCAAGGCGCGTCCCCGTCGGCGGCCGAGACCGCCATCCGCTGTGCGAACGAGCCCGGAGCCGCGCCCTGACCTGGACCTTCCATCAGCGAGCCAACCTCACCACCAGTCGATCACCCAGTCCCTGCGCCACCAACCTGAACAGCCGCGCCAACCCCTGCGCCACTTCATCCGAACTGCGCCACTTCAACCCGGACAGGACACGAGAGCGACCGCACGACCGAAGCACCACGAGCAAGAACAAGAGCGATACATACGAGCGGTTCATCGACCCGCGCGACGAGCGATTCCGCGACCCGGCGCGCTGGGACGAGGCGTCCACCCTCGGACACACCGGACGCCGGTACGCCACCGAGGACGAGCTGTACGACCGGATGCTGGACGCAGAGCCGGACGCGTCCGCCGAACGCCGGGCCGAGCTGCGGCTCGCCGCGGGTAAGCAGGCACGGCGGAACGTCGCGTTCACCGACGTGACGTTCAACGTCCCCAAGTCGATCACCGTGCTGCACACGGCCTTCGAGGCCCGCGAGGTCAGGGCCCGCGCCGCGGGGGACGAGGAGGCGGCGGCCGCGTGGGCCGCGCACCGCGAGGCGGTCGAGGACGCGATCTGGGCGGGCAACAACGCCGCACTCGGCTACCTCGCCGCCCGCGGCGGCTACTCGCGCGCCGGCCACCACGGCGGCGCCGGGGGCCGCTACGTCGACGCGCACGGCTGGATCGTCGCGTCGTTCTTCCAGCACGACTCCCGCGAGCACGACCCGCACCTGCACATCCACAACGCCGTCCTCAACCGCGTCGAGGGCCCGGACGGGGTGTGGCGCACGCTCGACGGGCGCAGCCTGCGCCGCTGGCGGCCCGCCGCGTCGGCGCTCGGGGAGCGCGTGATGACGGCGCGGCTGACGCGCTCGCTCGGTGTGCTGGCCGTGACCCGGCCCGACGGAAAGTCGCGCGAGATCGTCGGTGTGCCGGGCGCGGTGATGGACCTGTTCAGCTCGCGGCGCCGCCAGATCACGCCCAAGAGCGCCGAGCTGGCTGCCGCGTTCGAGGCGCGGTTCGGCCGCGCACCGAACTCGCTGCAGCTGGTCCGGCTCGCCCGGCAGGTGACGTTCGCCACTCGGAGGGCGAAGAGCCACGACGGCGAGACGCGCGAGGAGATGCTCGACCGCTGGAACGCCCAGCTGCGCGCCGAGGTCGACGGCAGCCTGGCTGATGTCGCGGAGACCGTGCTCGGCCTGCGCGGGGAGCAGCCGGCGACCGCAAACTGGTCGCCGAGTGCGGTGATCGCGACGGCGCTCGCCGACGTCCAGCGGCGCAAGGCCGCATGGAACCCGCCCGACCTGACGCGCGCGATCTCCGACGCGCTGCCCGACCACCTTGGCGACCTCGACGACGACCAGATCGCCAAGCTGCTCGACACGCTCACCGAGGCCGGCCTCGAGTACGCCGCTCGGCTCACCGCGCAGCGGCCCGGAGAAGCCGAGGTGCCCGACGAGCTGCGACTCGACAACGGGCAGTCGCCCTACCGGGCGCCTGGGTCGGAGCTGTACGCGACGCCCGAACACGTGCACAGCGAGCGCGTGCTCGTCGAGGCCGCGGCTCAGACCGGCGCCGCGGCGCTGCCGCCCGAAGTGGCCCAGCGGTTTGTTGTGGAGCTGGCCGACTCCGGCATCGAGCTCGGCGCCGACCAGGCCGCCGCGGTTCGTGGCGTGCTGACCTCCGGCGCACGGATCGAGTCGCTCGTGGGACCGGCGGGCACTGGCAAGTCGTTCGTCGTCGGCGCGCTGGCGAAGGCGTGGCAGGACCCCGGCCTGTGGGGTGGTGCCGAGCGCCGGGTGTTCGGGCTGGCCGCGAGCCAGATCGCCACAGACGTCCTTACCGGCGAGGGGCTGCGCGCCAGCAACATCACGCGCTGGCTCGGTGCGCAGGGGCAGGAGGACGCGGCTTGGCGGCTGCGCCCGGGCGACCTGGTGGTGGTCGACGAGTCGGCGATGGCGGCCACCGCCGACCTCGCCGCAGTGCACCGCTACGCCGAGGCCGCCGGCGCGAAGCTACTGCTCGTCGGCGACCACCGGCAGCTCGCCGCGGTCGGCGCGGGTGGCGGTATGGAGCTGCTCGCCGACGCCGGTGCGAGCTACGAGCTGGCCGAGGCCCGCCGATTCGTGCACGAGTGGGAGCGCGAGGCGTCACTGCGGCTGCGTGCGGCCGACGAGACCGTGCTCGACGAGTACCACAAGCACGGCCGGCTCCTCGACGCCGGCACCGCCGACCAGGCCGAGGCGTCGGCCGCCCGCGCGTGGCTCGCCGACACCCTCAGCGGGAAGGACGCGCTGCTCGTCGTCGACACCAACGAGCAGGCCGCTCGGCTGTCCGCGTCGCTGCGCGCCGAGCTGGTCCGGCTCGGCCGGGTCGCCGAGGACGGCGTGCCGCTCGACCTGCAAGGGACCTACGCCGGGGTGGGCGACGTCGTGCAGGCGCGGCTCAACGGATGGGACCTCGCTGGCTACGAGCGCAACCGCCGCGGGCCGATCAACCGCGAGACCTACCGCGTGCTCGCCACCCGCGCCGACGGCGGCCTCGTCGTGGCCCCGGTCGGCGACGAGTCCGGTGAACGCCTGACGCTGCCCGGCTCGTACGTCGCCGAGCACGTCGCCCTCGGCTACGCCTCGACGGCGCACGCCGGCCAGGGCCGCACCGTCGACACCGCGCACACGGTCGTCACAGGCACGACCGGCGCGGATGCCCTCTACGTCGGCATGAGCCGCGGCCGGTATGCCAACACCGCGCACGTCACGACGGTGGCCGTGCCTGACGATCGGGCGCAGGGCAGCAGCGCTGATGCGCTGCATCGCTCCTCGTCCGCTGTGCTCGCCGGGGTGCTGGAGTCCGCGGAGACCACGAAGTCGGCGCTGGCGACCGCCACTGAGTCCGCGGAGGAGAACGCGTCCGTGCGCACGCCCGCCGAGCTGCTCGACGACGCCATCGAGCTGGCGACCGCCGGCCGCACCGCCCGATGGCTGGACCGGCTCGTCGACGACGAATTGCTCACCGCGCAGGATCGTGCCCGGATCGCCGCCGAGGACGGGGCGGCCACGCTGTCGCGGCTGCTGCGCCGCGTCGAGCTGGCTGGCCACGACCCCGAGGCCGTGCTGCGGGGTGCGGTCGCCGGGCGCGACTTCGACGACGCGCGGCAGCTCACGAACGTGCTGCATCACCGCATCACCGAGGGCCGCCGCCTCGACCCGGTCGGCGACTCGTACGCCGAGCGCCTCCCGCGCGTGGACGAACCTGCATACCAGCGCTACCTCGACACGCTCGCCGAGGCGGCCGACGCCCGGCGCGAGGAGCTTGGCGCGGCGCTGGCCGAGGAGCCGCCGCAGTGGGCCGTCGAGGCGCTTCGGCGAGCCGCCGACGGCGCCGCAGGAGCGGACGGCGTGGGAGCGCCGGGCGGGCACCGTCGCCGCGCACCGCGAGCTGACCGGCCACGACGACGACGCGACCGCGCTAGGCGCGCCGCCGAAGGCCGGCCAGACCGAGGCGTACGCGTCGTGGCGCGCGGCCTGGCGGGCGCTCGGCCGACCGGAGGCCGACCGCGACGAGCTGGAGATGTCCGAGGGCCAGCTGCGCATGCGGGTACGCGCCTACGAGCGAGAGAAGGCGTGGGCGCCGCGGTACGTGGCCAACGAGCTGGCCGGGACCCGCCAGGCGGCCGAAGACCGCCGCCGAACCGCGGCGCTGCGCACGGCGGAGGCCGAGACGGCGACGGGGGAGGAGCGGGCGCGGCTCGAACGCGAGGCACGTGAGGCCACGGCACTGGCCGGAGTGCTCGACGAGCGGGCGGCGCAGCTGCAGGTCGAGGACGACATCCGCACGCAGTGGCTTCTGCACACCGCCGGGACGAGGGCCGAGGCCGACCGCGCGTCGGCCGCGCTGACCGCCCAGCACGCGGGCGACGAGGCGCCGGAGCCGGAGGTGACGGCCGAGGAGTGGCTGGCGCTGCACGACGAGGCGATGCGCGCCGAGGACCCGCACCGGGAAGTCACCGACCTCGCGGACGAGCACGCTTCCGCAGTGCCGGGAGCGGACTCGGGCGAGGACATCCGCGACGTCGCTGCTTGCGAGCCCGCGCCCGTCGACGAGGACGTGGTGCGGGTGCCGTCGGGCGAGGAGATGGCGGACTCGGTGCGCCGCGCCCAGCGGGCGCTCGCCGAGATCCGGGCTCGTGACGTGGCAGACGCCGAGCGCGAGGTTGACGAGACCCGCGTCGACCAGCTCGCGCGGTGGCACGAGGACGACCAGGCCGACGGGCTCGATGACGGCGCCGAGCTGGAGGACGCGCCGTGGTGAGCGCGTCAGCCGGTGCTGCACTCGGCGATCTCCAGGGGTGGCGGCGCAGAGCGATGCCATGCCCAGCGCAGCGTCGCGACGATGCCCTCGACCCAACCAGGCCGGCGGCGCAGCGTCGGCGGGACCGGGCGGCGGGCGAGCAGCCGCTCGGCGGCGACGCACTCGGCCTCGATCAGCTCCTCGTAGGCACGGGCGCTGCGGCCGGTGGCGGGGGAGTAGGCGGCCTGCGGCGGGCCCGCGCCTGGACGCAGCACCGCGGCCGCGAGCCACTCGCACGTCGCGGCGACACCGCCGGCATACCAATCGGTGACGCCACGG
The DNA here is from genome assembly GCA_963739465.1 of uncultured Actinomycetota bacterium. GTDB lineage: Bacteria > Actinomycetota > Actinomycetes > Mycobacteriales > Pseudonocardiaceae > Pseudonocardia. The sequence goes on along the minus strand of CAVUAS010000009.1, from coordinate 176,933 downwards.
CGGTCCTGGTCGTCGCAGAGCTGCTCGGCGGTGGTCCAGAGCGCAGCGAACTCGGCCCGCGGGACCCGGATGTTGGCGGCCGGGATGCGGGCGATGTCCGAGTCGGTCACGCGCACCTGTTCAGGGTCGCAGCGGGCGCTGACGTTGGGGAGCAGCCGAGTGGGTTCGGCGGCTACCGGTCGGGTGCTGGTCACGTTCGCGCTCACGGCCGCGCGGGCCGAGGGCATTGGACGACCCGCCTGCGGCGGGGCGGGCCTGTCGGCCCGGAGCTGAGCACGGCCGCCCTCAGCGTCAAGGGTGCTGCGCATCGGCTGCGCCGACGGCCTTCGGCCGCCCTTGACCCTGAGCCTCTACGGCCGTGCGAGCCGCTCGAAGCGCGGCGGGGCAAGCGCCCGCCGCCCGCTACCGGGCCGACAGGCCCGCCCAGCTTCTCCACGGAGGCCACGATGAGCAGCACGAACACAACGCCGCGGCGCGATTGGCGGTCGGACGCAGCTTGCCGGGGGACGAACCCCGATGCGTTCTTTCCCGTCGCCGAGGCGGGGCCGGCGTACGAGCGGCAGGTCGCTGCGGCGAAGGCTGTGTGCGCCGGATGCTCGGTGCGGGTCGAATGTCTTGATGAGGCGCTGATGCGGATCCCGGATGGGATCGCCGGCGGTCTGACGCCGGCCGAGCGGCGCAGGCTCGCCCGTGGGCGGGGTGCGCGTCGGGCGAGCGCCGAGGAGCTGGTCCGCGTTGCGCGGGGGCGAGCTGAGGTAGCGGCTGCCGGCTCGGTGCTGCTGGCCTCGGGCCGGTCGCGGCAGTCCGTGGCGGAGGTCTGCGGCGTGAGTGAGCGGACCGTCTACCGGTGGCAGGCCGCGGCTGCGTCGAGCACGGGGTGCGTGGCGTCATGAGCGGGTTCGAGGTGTCGCCGCAGCAGCGGGCGGTGTGGGAACTGCAGACGGCGATCGAGCTGGTGGCGCGCGATGTCCACGGCGCGCAGATCGTTCAGGTGCCGATCGACGGCATGCAGCGTGTGACCAAGCCAATGCTCGACGACCCGCTGGCTGGCGTTCGCGCTGCCCTACTCGCGCGGAACGTCGCCGTGGCCCAAATGCGGGCGTACGCCGAGCAGGCCCGCGGCGCAGGGCACTCGTGGGACGACGTGGCCGAGGCGCTCGGGATCGAGGCGACCGAGGACGACGAGCCGCGCGCCGAGCAGGCGTACCGCTTGCTGATCGAGGGCCGACCGCTGCCGATCGACGAGCCGTCGTGGTTCCACCGCCCGAAGGCCTGGTGGACCTGCACAACCTGCGGACAGCAGGTCGCCGACCACGGGCCGTTCGAGTCCAACCCAGACGACATCGAGCAAGGCCACACTGACTCCTGCTCGCGCCGGGCGACGAACTTGGACGTTTACCAGGCCGAGCGCTCCTGAGCCATAGCCTCCGGGACGGAACTCGTGCCCCACGAAGCATCGAGCGGAAGCTCAACCCGTACTGTCCCCGAGCGATGGACGAGCTCCTCTATACCGTCAACGGAGCCGCCGCGGCCCGCGCTCAGCAAATCACGCTGGCGGAGGCCGGGCTGCGTGAACGCGAGCACCTGCAGGAATGGGTGTTGGCTCACCCGGAGATGCTCGGTGGATCCTTGCTGGTCATATCGAACGAGTGCGATCGATGGGCATCGGTGCGCGGCCGGGAACGTGATCGGCTCGATGTACTCGCACTCGATCCTGACGGGCATCTGGTCGTAGTGGAGCTGAAGCGGGACGAGGCTCCCGAGACCGTAGAGCTGCAGGCGCTGAAGTACGCCGCCTACTGCAGTCGATTCACCTCCGAGTCCCTCGTCGAGGAGTACCGCATGTGGCGGCGGCAGAGCGCGAAAGAAGATCTCGATGTCGAGGCCGCCACCGCTCGTTTGGAGGCGCACCTGGCCGAGGATGTCGGCGGACTGACGAGCGCGCCGCTTGACTCACCGAGGATCGTCCTGCTGGCCGGTGGATTCAGTCCCTCGACTACTGCCGTCGCGGTATGGCTTCGACAAATGGGCGTCGACATCACGCTGCGGGCGTTGCGGGCCTACCGCACGGATGCGGGTCCGGTTGTCTCAGTTTCCGCAGTTTACCCGACACCATCGGTTGAGGAGTTCACCGTTTCGCCGCTGCTGGCCGAGCGCAAGCGGGAGGAGGCAGACCGGCGCGCCACGCGTGCCGAGCCTGCCGTGCGGCAGCTCATCGGCAGCGGCGAACTCCCATCGGGCACCAACCTGCGGGTCCTGCCAGCTGGTCCGGATGCTGACACCTTCGCTGCCTGGGCGGCCGAAGCTAACCGGGACCGGGCGGTTTGGGCGGCAACCCCCAGCCGCCCGCTTCGTTGGGCAGGGGACGAAGCCACGGAGTTGGGGTCCGGCGGCAACTTCACTGTCACCGGCCTGGTCCGCTACTTGTACAAGCTCGCGGGCGCCGCTACGCCAGCGGGCGCTGCTACTAGTCTGGTGGTTACTGACGATGGACACTCGCTGGCCGAGCTAGCTGGTACGGGTGCAGGGCCAAGCCCCTTCGACGCCGCAAGATTGCACCGGTTGCTAGCCGGACTTCCAAAGGGCCGGTGGGTCAGCTACGGCGACATCGCACCGCTTGTCGGAACCGCGGCTCAACCGCTTGGCAGACACATAGCGAGCTGCCGACAGTGCGAGAACGCTTGGCGGGTACTGCAGGACTCTGGTCGACCTGCGACGGGATTCCGGTGGTCGGATACGACACGGACTGACACCGCGAGACAATCGCTAGAGCTCGACGGCGTGCGATTTGTAAACGACGCAGCAGACCCTGCTCAGCGACTGACCGGGCAAAAGTTACAGGAACTGGTGGAGGGTGATGCGATGCTTTAACCTCGCTCGTCTTGAGCCTGGCTTGACCGGTTCCGGAAGTCTTTCACCTAGTGTCACGTAATGGTACTAGATTAGCTACGCGCGCTATGCAATAATTCCGCTGTGGAGTTGTCTGAGGAGCAGCGGGCATCGCTCAATGCTATGATCCAGCAAGTTGGCTACGATGGTTCGGTCTCCGCTCGTGCCCGGATGGTGTTGTGGCGGGCCGACGGGTTGTCGGTGACGGAGATCATTGAGTTGTCGGGAGCGTCAAAGCCGACGGTATACAAATGGCTGGACCGATACGAACAGTTCGGAGTCGATGGCTTGACGGATCTGCCGCGCCCGGGGAAGCCGCGAGCGGTGCCCGATAGTGTGCGGGCTCGCATTGTCGCGTTGACGCGGTGCACGCCACCGGCCGAGACGGGACTGAGTCACTGGTCGAGTCGCGAGATGGCGACGTACTTGAAACGGGCAGAGAACATCTCGGTGTCGCACAACTTCATCGCGCAGGTGTGGCGGGACCACGCTTTGCAGCCGCAGCGTCAAGGCACCTTCAAACTGTCGAACGATCCGGACTTCGAGGCCAAGGTGGCCGATGTGGTCGGGCTCTATCTGGATCCCCCTACGGCTGCAGTCGTCCTGTCCATCGACGAGAAGACGCAGGTCCAGGCCCTGGATCGAACGCAGCCGATGTTACCGATCAACGTCGGGAAGACCGAGAAGCGCACCCATGACTACGTCCGGCATGGCACCACGAACCTGTTTGCCGCGCTGGACACGATAACCGGAGAGGTGCTCGGGGAGTGCTACCAGCGGAGGCGCACCGCGGAGTTCCTCAAGTTTATGGACCATGTTGTCGCGCGCTACGGTGACCGCGAGATCCACGTCGTCCTGGACAACCTGTCGACCCACAAAGGCAACGACGTGGACGCCTGGCTCACCAAGCACACCAATGTCACCTTTCACTTCACGCCGACCGGCAGTTCCTGGTTGAACCAGGTGGAAATCTGGTTCAACATCATCACCAGGCAGGCGATCCGGCGCGGCACCTTCACCTCACTTCGTGTACTCATCAAGACTATCAACTCCTACATCGAGAACTGGAACCGCGACGCGAAACCCTTCGAATGGACAGCGACTCCCGGCGAGATCATCGCCAGTGTTCGCATCCTCCACCGCGACTTCAAGAAGCTGTTGGCCAACAACGCCAAGTAACGAGAAACCATTACGCGACACTAGCCCGAGTTTCCAATGATCATGGTTTTGTGCCCTTGATCATGATCGTGGGATTCTCGGGCTGATGGCCCTGACCTGCGGCTTGTCCGGCGTGGTGGGTGGAACGGCGCCCCGAAAGGGTGTATTACCCATAATTGTGTCCTCGATCATCAAGAAGCGCCGCGGAGGGAGGACGTACCTGTACGCGGCGACGTCGGCCCGAGTGGAGGGCCGGCCACGGATCGTGGAGCAAGTGTACCTGGGCGCCGAGGATGAGGTGATCGCCCGGTTGACCGCGGGCCCGAGTAGCGACCCGAGCGTACCCGAGACCGAGCACCGCCGCTTCGGCGACGTCGCGGCGGTATGGGGGATGCTCGGCCGGCTGGACGCGATCGCGGTGATCGATTCCGTGGTCGGGGACGCGGCGCGCGCCGGTGGGCTATCGGTGGGCACCTACCTGGGGTTGGCCGCGTTGAACCGGGTCTGTGATCCTCGCTCGAAGCGGGCGTTCGCCGACTGGTGGAGCACGACCGCGCTGGGCCGGGTCACCCGGATCCCGGTCGGGGCGTTGGATCACCGCCGGTTCTGGGATGCGATGGACGCGGTCACCGTGGAACAGCTCGAACAGATCGAGGCGGCGCTTTGCCGGCGGATGATCGAGGTGTTCGGGCTGGACACCCACGCGTTGATCCTGGACATGACCAACTTCGCGACGTTCATCGACTCGGGCAACCAGCGGGCCCCGATCGCGCAGCGCGGGAAGGCCAAGCAGAAACGCTACGACCTGCGCATCGTCGGCCTCGGGCTGGTCGCCACCCGGGATGGCGGTATCCCGCTGCTCTCGCGCGCCTACCCGGGCAACAAGGTCGACGTCACCCAGTTCCAGCCGATGATCGAGGAGCTTCACCGGCGTTACACCACCGCGCTGGGCGGGCCGGGCAGAGAAGGGGGCGAGGCCACGGTGACCTTCGACGCCGGCCAGAACTCCCAACCCAACTTCACCCGGCTCGCCGAGCTGGGCCTGCACTTCGTCGGGTCGGTCCCCCCGAGTGACCATCCCGGCCTGCTCGCCCGCCCCACCACCGACCGCCAGGTGGTGCCCGCCTACGCCGAGGAGAACCTGACCGCGTTCGAGACCACCGCGCTGGTGCTGGGCCAACGCCGCCGGGTGATCCTGACCCACTCCCCGGGCCTGCACACCGCCCAGCAGGGCGGGTTCGCCCAGACCCTGCGCAAGGCCACCGCCGCGCTGACCGAGCTGGCCGCCCGGCTGGCCCGGGGCCGCACCCGCCGCCCACCCGCGAAGGTGCAGGCCGAGATCGACACCATCTGCGCCCCCCGCTGGGTGGCCCGGGTCATCGCCACCGAGCTGACCGGGGACACACCCGCCACGCTGCGGCTGGCCTGGCGGATCGACCAGAACGCGCAGGCCGGGCTGGAGGCCGAGATCTTCGGTAAACGGATCCTGGTCACCGACCACGACGCCTGGCCCCTCGAGCAGGTCATCGACGCCTACCGGTCCCAGGAGTACCTCGAAGCCGCGTTCCGCCAGGCCAAGGACCCGCACGTGGTGTCCTTCGCCCCGATCCGCCACTTCACCGACCACAAGATCCGCGTGCACCTGTTCACCTGCGTGCTCGCCCTGGCCATCGCCCACCTGATGCGCCGCGAAGCCACCCGCGCCGGCCTGCCCCTGTCGGTGCCCGCACTGCTGGCCGAGCTCGAGGGCATCGGCGAGACCGTCCTGCTCTACCAGGGCGAACGCGGCCGCCCCCGGGCCCGGCATACGATCACCAGGATGACCCCCACCCAGCAGCGCCTCTACCAGCTGTTCGACCTCGACCGGTACGCCCCGCACCGCTGACGTGGGTAATACGCCAAACTGAAGATCGAAAACAGCTGGGCCTGCGGAAACACGGCGGAAGCCTCAAGATCTTTGGAAACTCGGGCTAGAAGCCGTAGAGGTAACGGCGTCGGCCAAATGCCTCACGTCCACCTTCCAGTATCTGTTCGGCGAGGGTGCGCACTGATTCCTCGTCCAGCGAGCCGGCTCCATCGGCTGCGACGCGCCCTCGGCGTTCTGCTGATTCGAGCACGACGACTAGTTCTGCGTCGCCAAGAACAGGTATATTAGCATTGTGCGTGCTGAAGATTAGTTGTCGACTATTCTTAAGCTCGCGTAGGCGCGGAACAACCCCTTCCCATATGAACCGGTTGTCGAGATCGTCCTCTGGTTGGTCGATAATTAGTGGGCCGCGTGAGGTGGCTAGGAGTAAGAGGAGTAGTGCAGTAGCCTTCTGTCCTTGTGACAGCTCATCAAGCCTGCGGAAATCTGTGCCCCGCCCCTCGGCAATGTTCAATGATGCCGCTGCCGCCGTCGGTACAATCATTTCTTCAAGTTCCATCAGGACTGCCTCGCTGACCCCCGCCAACGCTGTCGCTTGCGCACCACGAATGTCAAACTCTCGCGCTAGTGCTTCGCTGCCGCGCCGTGCGGCATCGGCGAGTGCTCGCGGAGAGAAGTCTTGAGCCTCGACCGCCCTACGAATTTGAGTGCGGTGGCCCGGTATAGATTCTACTATCCTAAGAATATCCTCTCGACTATTCGATGGAACCGGACGGACTCGCACGACACCTTTGAGGGCCTCGCCCGCACTGCTGCATGCCTCTGCAACGCGTCGGCGGTCGTTGGCAGCCTCGTCAGTGAGCTGCGCCAGTAGCTGGAGGCGGTCGCGCCGGAGCTCCGCCAAGCGGCTGGCGACCTGAGGGCGTCTCTCAGAAAGGGGGCGCAACTGCTCCACTGCTCGACGGGTTGTCAGGTACAGGCTTGCATCATGGCCTGTGTCTTGCAGGGAGCGCAGGACGGCATCAAAGCTTTCGCGGATCTGGGAGGTGTCATCGAGCCACTGTCTCTGCACAGCGTCAAGGTCCGCACGAGCGGCGGCTGTGGCTGCGTCGAAAGCTGCGACGGCACCGCGAAAACTCTTATGGAGTCGTTCAAGTGCTGCCTTCAACCGCTCGTCGAGTGCGTTATCCTTTGACTCTGTGTCCTCCGCTGCCGCCGCGTCAGGTATGCGCAACGTGCGAAGCGGGCTGGCGATTTTGGCTAGCTCGTCGACGTGATCCTTCGCCGCGCCTATCCTACGTCGCTGGCTGTCGATTTCGGCTTGCTCCGCGAGGCGCGCGTCGAGCCCTTCGGCTTCAAAGCGGGCGAGGGCCTCTTGGTGACGCGGCAGATCCGCGATCTTCTCGTCAAGATCTTCCAACTCGCGCGACGACGCCAGGATGTCCTCACGATTGCGTTGAAGAGCTGTACGGGCAGAGTCGCGCCCCAGAAGTGGTCCTGGAGGTGCCGTGAAGCGACGAAGCAGCTCGGCAACGTAATCTCCGGACTCGGCAAGTTCGGCCAGTTCATGCTGGCTAAAGATCTCTACGGCTCCGAGAATGTCGGTTGGACGGGATGCGAGCACGCTGCCGGCCGCATCCCGCACGACGGCGGGCTCGGAGACTGAGCGTTCAATTGTATAGCTGTCGTGTCCGGAGTGTATGGCAACGGTGATTTTGGTGCCTGGTTGCAATACGGCCGTTGTCATTTGTTGATGTCCGCGTCGCGCCGAGGCGCCAATCGGCGCCAAGTCCAGCGCGAACCGAAGACTTTCTATCGCCGTGGACTTTCCGGTACCACGCCCGCCAACTAGGCAAGTCAGCGACCGGCTGAAGCGAAGGCCGGTTCCGTCAAGAAATCCGCCTTCCCAGGCGATTGCTTCGATAGCTGGGTGATTTGCTCGCGCAGGGTCGGTAAGGCTGGTCCTCGTACTGGGTGTGCGCGCGGCGAGACGTATTCCAGCCAGCTTGGGGCTGGCCATCTTAATCCAGCAGCTTCCGCCAATAGTTCCGAGTCGTGTGGGATCGCAGATGTCGTCTGCATGCAAGACCGCTACGGGATGCTGACGTGCATACTCGGTCTCCGCATTAGCTAGAACGCGATCTTGAAGTTCGGTTAGGTTGACGGCTGGGCAGACTGCGACTGCATGGATATCGGGGTTCCGCCACGCAGTTATGGTCGCCGATCCGCTCGCAAGTCCAGTTAGCAAGCCGTCTGGCCCGTTTATGTGAGCGGGAATGGCCATTGCCCCGCGCGCAACCGCACAGCTTATAATTTCTGCGAAGGCTCTTCCAGGCTGCCCTGACGTGCACCCTGGAGTTCCACCACAAGCGCCAATGGCGGCGTCCACTTCCGAGACATGTGTTCCGTGTTCAAACAGGACGAGTACATGAAGACCCTCGCTGGAAACAGCCTCGAATCCTGGAAGGGCGATGATTCCTGCCTGTTCGGCGAGTGAGATCAGGCTGACGCCGCTGGAGGCGTTCCAGTGATCGGTGACGCCAATGAGGCCTATTCCTAACTTGGCGCACTCCGTGACGATTGCCTCATTGTAGGATCGCTCAGAAGCGAAGAGGCTTCGCGGTGCTCGGCGGCCGAGGTATGCGTACGGATTTACCTGTAGTGCTACTCGGTGCCACATACTACAGTCGCGGTTTCACCAAGGGTTATCGCTCGTGGCCGAGCGTAGTTGACTCGATCGCCCGGCAGCTACGGAGAGTGGCGACCGTGGGTTGACCCTCGCCGGAATTACACGGATGTACTCCGGTGCGGCCGTGCCGCGTCTAGTGGTTGTGGATCACAGCAACAACGACACGGCCGCGGTGGCCACCATAGAAGACCTCGCCGAGTGCACGGCGAGCGTGGACGCCCAGATCGAGACGGTCCTGCGGGGGGTGATGGCGCAGCGGCGCAGCGTGTTGGTGGCGTTGGACTACGTGACGGTGCTGGGGTCTGGAGTGAAGGCGAACTGCTGGTCGCTGGCCGAAGCGGCCGGCCACGACGGGCAGGGCCGGATGCAGGGCCTGCTCGGGGCGTACCAGTGGGACTGGACACGGTTGCGCGATCAGCTACCCGGGCTGGCCGCCGCGTGGATCCCCGACTCGCCACAGGATCTGATCGGGCCGGGGATCGCGATCGACGAGACCGCGCAGCTGAAGAAGGGCGAGGCCACCGCGTGCGTGGCACCCCAACACGCCGGGTGCACCGGCACCGTGGAGAACTGCGTGACCACCGTGTTCTCCGCCTACGTCACCGCGAACGGGCAGGTCTGGGTCGACTTCGACGGGTACATGCCCGAACGCTGGGCATCCGATACTCCCCGCCGTCGGGCCGCCGGAATCCCCGACGAGCTGCCGTTCGCCACCAAACCGCAGCTGGCCATGAACCAGCTCGACCGGCAGATGGCGGCCGGGTCACCGGCCGGGTGGGTCGCGTTCGACGAGGTCTACGGCCGCAGTGAACCGCTGCGCAAGAAAGCCGCCGAGCACGGCCTGGCCTATGTGGGGATCATCCCGTGCGACTACCAGATCCGGCTGCCCTCGGGTGCGGCGATCCGGGCCGAGCAGGCCGCCGCGGACGCGGTGTTCGAGCGCCGGTCCTGCGGGAACGGCTCCAAAGGACCCCGCTACAGCGACTGGGCCATGATCGCCACCGCGGTGCAGGGGCAGTACCTGCTGATCCGGCGGCTGCTCTCACGTCCCGACAGCTACACCTTCTACCTGTGCTGGGCCCCACCCGACCACCCAGCCACCATGACCTACTTCATCACCATCGGCGGGCGCCGCTGGCCGGTCGAGACAACCTTCGAGACGGGCAAAGACGTGTTCGGCTGGGACCAAACCCAGGCCCGTACCTGGAACGGGATCTGCCGGCACACCGCCCTGGCCGCCCTCGCCCAACTCCGCGCCGCCGCCATCCGCAACACGATCACCGGCAGCATCACCCTGCCAGCCGACACCGACACCGACGACGGCACGTCGGACACCAGCACCGCGACCGGCCACGACGGCGACGGCGACGGCGACGGCGACGCGACGGCGACGGCGCCCGCGCGCGCGGTCAGCGACGCCGACCTGCAGATCCCCCTCGGCGACGCGCCCGTCCCGGCCCGCGCCGCCCAACCCTGCCCACCCGAGATCGGCCCGATCAAACTGTCCATCGCCGAAACCACCCGGCTGACCGGGCTCGCCGCCTGCCACACCAAAGGGCTGATCACCCGCGCCCGACTCGCCTTTGCGCTGCGCTGGTCACTACGCCGACGACTCCACCAGGCCAGAGCCCGCTGGCACCACTACAGCACCCGACTCCAAACCGTCACCGGAACCGGATAGACACCGCCGACCCGAAAGGAGGTAACTCAATGTAGCCATGCCCTGGCGACAGGGAATCACTCTAAGCGACAGTCCAGTCACGCTGTGAGAAACCGGGACTGTAGTACACACCGCCCCGGCCGGCGCCCGAAGCGCAGCCTGAAGATGGTCCTGTGACGTCGCGCGAACCTGATCTATCGCTGTCATCGGCTGGGGAGCATAGAGGTTGCCAACGAGTGAGCTGGCGGAAGGTCACGTTGCTTGCCGCGATCGATACAGCGGGCTGTAAAAGCGCTGGTAGAGGTGGTCGACGTTCGAGCGCCTCGGCGGCCGAAGTGTATTCACTGCGCTCGTGATCCGAACGCTCGCGCTCTGCACTGGGCCAACGGTGCAGCCGCAACGGTTGCTCGCCTGCCGCGCGCTACCTCCACGAGGCCCTCGTCACGGAGCATAGCGAGGGCGCGGTGCGCAGTACCGACGGCCACGGTGTTGGAGACGGCAAGTTCGGCAATCGTCGGCAGTTGGTCGCCGGGCTTGAGCTGGCCGGTGCGGATCTGCTCGCGCAGGGACTCGGCGATGACCTCGTACGGCCCGCGCGGCGCGGCGGGCGCAGGGACAGGCTTGGGGACGATCGTCGCCATGGTGTCGGCGGCGCGGCGGTCGGCCTCGTTGACCCAGCCGGCGTAGACCTTGAGCGTGGTGGCTCCGCCGCTTCCGTGGCCGAGGCGGCCGGCGACGGTGCGGATGTCGACGCCAGCCGCCACCAGCTCGGTGGCCGAGTAGTGGCGGAGCGAGTGCAGCCGGGTGCTGCGGAGCTTGAGCTTGAGCGCGAGCTTGCGGTAGCGCTGGCTGATCGCCCGCGGCGCGTACGGCGTCAGCCCGTCGGCAGCGGTGGAGAAGACAAACGCGTCAGGGCTGAGCGTGGCGCCCAGCTCGTCGAGCGCTGCTCCCACGCGTTGCGGTGCGCCGTCAACAGCTCGACGGTGTGCGCGTCGAGGGCAATCTTGCGGGCCTGGCCGGTCTTCGTGTGCTTCTCCTTGACGCCGGCCTTGGGCTGCGCGTTGCTGCGGACGATGGACAGCAGCCCGCGCTCAAAGTCGATGTGCCGCCAGCGCAGGGCGGAGATTTCGCCGCGGCGCGGGCCGGTGAGCATGGTCAGCCACAGGAGCAGGCCCCACTCTGGGTCGCTCCACGCCGCGTTGAGCAGTCGCGCCGCCTCGTCGGCGCTGGGTGGGTCGGGCTCGGTGCGTTCGGGCGACGGGGCGACGGCCATCGCTGCCTTGTTAACCCCTAGGTGGCGCCAGCGCACGGCGCGTTCCAGAGCCCCACGGATGATGTAGTGCACCTTCCGCGTGGTGCTGGTGCTCAGCGGGCGGCAGACGTGGCCGGCCGCGGGTCGTCGGCTGCACATGTCGCGGCAACGGTGCAGGCGGGCGTAGAAGCGCTCCAGCAGCTCGGCGTCGAGCTTCGCCGCCTGGCAGCTGCCCGAACGTCGGCAGGATGTAGAGCCGGATCAGGTCCTCGTACCGCTCACGAGTGGTGTCCTCCAGCGCCACGACCTCGATCCACTGCTCGATCGCCTGCGGACGGTGATGTTCGACTTCGGATGCTGGTCCTCGTCGACCTGGCGCTGGAGCTGCGTGAGCGCCTTCTGCGCCGCCTCGTAGGTCGGCGCGGTCTCGCAGCAGGTAGCGCTTCTTGTTGGTCAGCGGATCGAGGCCGGCGTACACGACGGGCGCGGTACTTGCCCGAGGGGCAGCTGCTCGATGTGGCCGCGTGGACGCCGCCGGCGGGGAGGCATGGACGGACGGTAGCGCTCATTGAGTCCACGTTTGAGTCCACGCGCTCGAGGCGTTGCGATCGTGAACCAGGAAACCGCTGGTCAGCGGGTGGTGCCCCCGGCAGGATTCGAACCTGCGCTCCCGCCTCCGGAGGGCGGTGCTCTATCCCCTGAGCTACGGGGGCAACGCCCGAAACCCTAGCGCACCTCGGGAGGTGCGAGGGCGGGGGGAGGCCGCCGCCGCGGGCGGGAGTCGCAGGCGCGGTGGCAGCGCGGCCGTTGCACCCCAGTCGTGTATCGGTGCCAACGTCCGGTCGGGGCCGGCTCGGCGGTGTAGTCGGCGCGGGGACCGATAAGGCCAGCAGCAGGCCTACTACGGCTGGTGTCGCTCCCACCGGCCAGGCATACGGTTCATGAGGGGTTGCGGTCCGGTGTGACCGGCCGCAAACGGCACAGGTCGAGCTGTACCGCCAGGATCGACTCGGTGAATGGGTGAGGCGACGGCCGGGAAGGGCTGCGGTACGACCGGAGAGACTTGATGCGGATTCTGATCGTGACAGCGGGCTCGCGAGGTGACGTCGCGCCGTTCACCGGTCTGGGCCAGCGGCTGCAGCAGGCAGGCCACCAGGTGGCGCTGGCCGCACACGACCGGTTCGCCGATCTCGTGCGCGAGTGCGGGCTGGAGTATCGGGCCCTTCCCGGCGATCCGCTCGAGCTCGTACGCGCACGCACGGCCGCCCCCTCCCCGGAGGCCGCGCGATCGGTCTTCGCCGCGTTCCTCGACGAGCTGGGCGACGGTGTGATAGCCGCCGCGGCCGCAGGCACCGACATTCTGCTCACCGCTTTCGGCCCGGCCCCGTTGGGCAGGCTCGTCGCCGAAGGCTTCGGCATCCCGAGCCTCGGCGTCTATCTCGCGCCAGGGGTCCCCACCCGGGAGTTCCCACCACCCGGCTGGCCCGTTACCGGGCAGTCCTCGCCCGCTGACAACATCGCCGCGGGCCGCGACCTGCTCGCCCGCAACGGATCCCTCTACGCAAACGTTCTGCGGCGCCTGCGCGCCCGGCTCGATCTCCCCGCCGCCACCACGGAGGCGCCGAGCCCACCGGGTGACTGGCCGATCTGCCACGGCTTCAGCCCGGCAGTGGTTCCCCGACCCGCCGACTGGCCCGCTACGGCCCACGTGACCGGGTACTGGTGGCCTGCGACCCCGCCGGGGTGGCAGCCCCCGGATCAGCTGCTCGACTTCCTCCGGGCCGGTCCCCCTCCGGTGTTCGTCGGGTTCGGCAGCATGACCCCGAACCACGAGCGACTCCACGACGTCGTCGCGACCGCCGTCAAACGGGCAGGCGTGCGCGCCGTCGTCCAGTCCGGCTGGGCCGAACTCGGACCTGCAGGCGACGACATCCTGCTTGTCGGCGACCTGCCACACGAATGGTTGTTCCCCCGTACCGCTGCCGTAGTCCACCACGCCGGAGCAGGCACCACCGGGGCCGGGCTGCGCGCGGGAGTACCGGCGGTCCCGGTGCCCGTCCTGGTCGACCAGCCCTTCTGGGCGGACAGGCTGCACCGCCTCGGCGTTGCGCCGCGCCCTCTGCCACTGCACGAGCTGACCGCCGACACCCTGAGCGACGCGCTGCGGTGCTGCCTGGACCGATCGACCTATCGCGACCGCGCCACCGAACTCGCTCGCTGGATCCGGGCCGACGACGGCCCCGCTGTTGTGCTCTCGCTCATCACACGGCTCGAAGGCGAGCATGGACAACGATTCTGAGATCCGACAGAGGAGGAGCGGTGGAGCAGCGCATCAGCTTGGTGACCCTCGGCGTGCACGACCTGGCGCGGGCGAGGGCGTTCTACGAGGCGCTCGGCTGGGCCGGGGCGCAGCAGCCCGACGACGAGGTCTGCTTCTTCCAAGCGGGCGGCATGGTGTTCGGTCTGTGGACCGCGCTCGGCGGGCACGGCGCACCCGGCATCGAGCTCGCACACAACGTCCGCTCGCCCGCCGAGGTCGACGCCGTGCTGGCGGAGGCCGAACGGGCGGGAGGGACGATCCGCCGTCCGGCGACCGTCATGGACTGGGGCGGCACCTCGGGCGCCTTCGCCGACCCCGACGGCTACGTCTGGGAGGTCGCCCACAACCCCGGCTGGACGGTCAACGCGGACGGGACCGTCCACATCGGATCATGACGGCAGGGGAGTGCCACCGCGCGCCGTGAGCAGCTGTGTGATGTAGCCCGCCTCGGCGGTCTGCGCGCTCAGCATTTGGGCGGCGAGGTTGCGCACCGGCTCCTGGGACGCGTTCTGCGCCGCGTAGCTGAGCATCGACGCCCCGCCCTCGTGGTGGCGCAGCATCAGCTGCAGGAACAGCACGTCCAGCTCCTTGCCGGTGGAGGCGCGCAGCCGCTTCAGGTCATCCGCGCTCGCCATCCCCGGCATCGTTGCGACGCCCGACGCGGTGAGGGCGTGATCGTGCGCGCCGGTCGGTGAGCCCGCCATCCACGTCATGTACGCCCGGCCGACCGGCTGTGCCGACGCCCCCCACAGCTCCAACCACCCTTGCATCCGCCCGATCTGACCGGCCTGGGTGCTCTGGATGTCGTAGGCCAGCTGCCGCAACTCGGGGTCGGACGTGTGTTCCTGCTCCCACGTCGCCATCTCGACGGCCTGCTGGTGGTGCACGCTCATGTCCTGCAGGAACCCGACGTCCACGGAATCGGCTGCGGGCACCTCGGGTACGCCGGATCGGCCGATGAGCAGGCCACCGGTGGCGCCGACGAGCAGGAGCACGAGCGCCGCGGCCGCGATGACGAACGGGCGCACCCAGCGCGGCTCCCGCTCGTCCGTGTGTGGCGGCGAATCCGCAGTCGGCGAGGTGCGCAGCTCGGTCACTTGGCCGGGTCCGGGGTCACGCCCTGCGCCCCGGGGATCACCTCGGGCATCACGGTGGTGTTGTTGACGGCGCTGACCGGCGGCGCGGGCTTGTAGGGCGGCGGGTTGTCCTGGTCGAACGCGCCCGGCCCGAGTGCCGCGCAGCTGGCCCCCGGCTCGGGGTACTGGTACTGGTTGCTGCGCAGGGCCTGGATGAACTCGTCGATCCGCGGGTCGTTCGGGTCCGACAGCTTCAGCTGGTGACCCCAGGACTGCAGCGAGATCGGCTGGTCGAGGCCCGGGTAGGGGGACATCAGGCTGTACGGCTGCCCGTTGATCTTCGCGGCCAGCGTCTGCACCGCGTTCCCGGTGATCTTGTCGGGGTTGTACGCGATCCACACCGAGCCGTGCTCCAGCGCGTGCACCATGTTCTCGCTGCGCACCGGTGTGGTGTAGACGACGCCGTTGCACGCCGCCCAGTAGCCGTCGTGCGTGCCCCCGAACGGCGGGCTGTGCGTGTAGGCCACCACCTGGTTCGGCTGCACGTGATTCGCGCCCGCGTACGGCTGGACGACGATCCCGGGGATCTTGGCGGACGGGTCCTTGTTGGTCTCCGACGGCGTCCACTCGGCCAGCGCGGCCGCCTTCTCCTGCTTCGCGTTGTTCTGAACGACGTAATAGCCGAAGATCCCGCCCGCGAACAGCACCACCACGAGGATCGCCGCGATCATGCCCCACGGCGTCGACCGCTTCGTGACGACGGCGGCGCGCGCGCTGCGCACCGCCCTGCTGTTCTTGCCACTAGCCATGCACGCAGTGTATGTACGGCTCCTGAGAAACCAGTGAGCAGCACCTCCTAGACTCGTCCGGTGACCCCTGCCCTGCTCGCCGACCTGGTCCGTGCCGCCGCCTCCGACGTGCTGGCGCGACGAGGCCTGGACGCCGCGGCGCTCCCCGACGACGTCGGTGTCGAGCGGCCACGCAACCCCGAGCACGGCGACTACGCCACGAACGTCGCGTTGCGCACGGCGAAGAAAGCGGGCGTCCCACCGCGCGATCTCGCAGGCTGGCTCGCCGACGAGCTGGCCACGAAGAACGGCATCGCGAGCGCCGAGATCGCGGGCCCGGGCTTCATCAACCTGCGCCTGCAGGCCGACGCGCAGGGCGGCATCCTGTCCGCCGTCCTCGCCGGGGGCGCGTCCTACGGCCACGGCGACGAGTACGCGGGCCGCTGCGTCAATTTGGAGTTCGTCTCCGCCAACCCGACGGGTCCGCTGCACCTGGGCGGCACCCGCTGGGCCGCGGTCGGCGACGCGCTGGGCCGCGTGCTCACCGCGCGGGGCGCCAAGGTCGTCCGCGAGTACTACTTCAACGACGCGGGCGGCCAGATCGACCGCTTCGTCCGGTCGCTCGTGGCCGCGGCCCACGGCGAGCCGGTGCCCGAGGACGGCTACGGCGGCGCCTATATCAGCGAGATCGCCGCGCGTGTGGTCGCCGCCGAGCCGGACGCGCTGGCCTCCCCGAACCGCGATGAGATCTTCCGTCGGGTCGGCGTCGGGCTGATGTTCGACGAGATCAAGGCGGCGCTGCACGCGTTCGGCACCGACTTCGACGTGTGGTTCCACGAGCAGTCGCTGCATGAGTCCGGCGCGGTCGACGCGGCCGTCGAGCGGCTCAAGTCCTCCGGCAAGCTCTACTTCTCCGACGGCGCCTGGTGGCTCGGCTCCAGCGAGTATGGCGACGACAAGGACCGGCCGGTCATCAAGAGCGACGGCAAACCGGCCTACATCGCGGGCGACATCGCGTACTTCCTCGACAAGCGCGCCCGCGGCTTCGACCTGTGCATCTACATGCTCGGCGCCGACCACCACGGCTACATCGGACGGCTGAAGGCGGCCGCAGCGGCGCTGGGTGACGACCCGGCGGTGGTCGAGGTGCTCATCGGGCAGATGGTCAACCTCCTCCAGGACGGCAGGCCGGTGCGGATGAGCAAGCGCGCGGGCACGGTCGTCACGATGGAGGACCTGGTCGACGCCGTGGGCGTCGACGCCGCCAGATACTCGCTGATCCGCTCCTCAGTGGATTCCACACTCGACGTCGACGTCGACCTGCTTCGGCGGCGCAGCAACGACAACCCGGTCTTCTACGTCCAGTACGCGCACGCCCGGCTGGCGTCGCTCGGGCGCAACGCGGCCGACCTCGGCGTCACGCCGGGCACGGAGTTCGGACTGCTGGACCACCCGCGCGAGGGCGACCTGATCCGCACGCTGGGGGAGTTCCCCACGGTGGTCGCTTCGGCGGCCGAGCTGCGCGAGCCGCACCGGGTCGCGCGCTACCTCGAGGCCCTGGCCAGCGCGTACCACAAGTTCTACGACGCCTGTCGCGTGCTGCCGATGGGCGACGAGGAGACCACCGAGCTGCACCGGGCGCGGCTGGCGCTGTGCGACGCGGCCCGGCAGGTGCTGGCCAACGGGCTGGGGATGCTGGGCGTCAGCGCGCCGGAGCGGATGTGAGGGCGCATCCGGCCGGGCCCCTGCACGCCGGGATCCTCGCCCCGCCCGAGACGGCCGGACCGCGCCCCGCCGTCGCCGCCGAGCTGGACGCCCTCGCGCCCTCCGTGTGGCCGCGGCACGCCGTCCGCGCCGCGTCGGGGGCGGTCGAGATCGCGGGCGTCGACGTGCGCGACCTCGCCGAGGCCTACGGCACGCCGCTGTTCGTAGTGGACGAGGCCGACTTCCGCTTCCGCGCGCACGCGTTCGCCGCGGCCTTCGGGGCGTCCTCGGTGCACTACGCGGCCAAGGCGTTCCTCTGCATGGAGGTGGCGCGCTGGGTCGCCGAGGAGGGCCTCGCGCTGGACGTCTGCAGCGGCGGCGAGCTGGTGATCGCGCTGCGGGCGGGGTTCCCGGCCGCGCGCATCACGTTGCACGGCAACAACAAGTCGAGCGCCGAGCTGGCCGCCGCCGTGGACGCGGGCGTCGGTCGGGTGGTGCTCGACTCGTTCCCCGAGATCGCCCGGCTGGACGCGATCGCGCGGGAGCGCGGCGTCGTCGCGGAGGTGATGGTGCGGCTGACGGTCGGGGTCGAGGCGCACACCCACGAGTTCATGGCGACGGCGCACGAGGACCAGAAGTTCGGCTTCGCGCTGCCCGACGCGGCCGAGGCGGTGCGCCGGGTGCTGAAGTCCGACGGGCTGTCGCTGGTGGGCCTGCACAGCCACATCGGTAGCCAGATCTTCGACACCGGCGGCTTCGAAGTGGCGGCGCACCGCGTGGTGCGGTTCCTCGCGGCGTTGCACCGCGAGCACGGGACGGCCGCGCTCACCGCGCTGACCACGCTCGACCTCGGCGGCGGGTTCGGCATCGCCTACGTGGCGGACGAGTCCCCGCTCGACGTCGCCCAGCTCGCCGAGGAGCTCCGCGCGATCGTCAAGCGCGAGTGCCACGCCGCCGACCTGGACGTGCCCGCCATCGCCGTGGAGCCAGGGCGGGCCATCGCCGGGCCGGGCACCGTCACGCTGTACGAGGTGGGCACGCTGAAGGACGTCGACCTGGGCGATGGGCACGGGCGGCGCTACGTCAGCGTCGACGGCGGCATGAGCGACAACATCCGCACCGCCCTCTACGACGCGGTGTACGACTGCAGGCTGGCGTCGCGGTCGTCGGAGATCGACGGGACGGGCGTGGCGACGCTCTCGCGGGTGGTGGGCAAGCACTGCGAAAGCGGCGACATCGTCGTGCGCGACTGCTGGCTGCCCGCCGACCTCGCCCCGGGCGACCTGATCGCCGTCGCCGCCACCGGCGCTTACTGCTACGCGATGGCGAGCTCGTACAACCGGCTGCCGCGGCCCGCGGTCGTCGCCGTGCGCGACGGCCAGGCGCGGGTGCTGCTGCGCCGGGAGACCGAAGATGATCTCTTCCGGTTGGAGGTCGATCAGTGACCGAGGACGGGGGACGGAAGCAAGCGGAGCTTGCGGAGCCTGCGGGGCGGGTAGGCGCAGCGATCCGCGTCGCGATGCTCGGGTGCGGCACGGTCGGGAGCGAGGTGGTGCGGTTGCTACACGAGCAGGCCGCCGATCTCGCGGCCCGGGTCGGCGCGTCCGTCGAGCTGGTGGGGGTGGCCGTGCGGCGCCCGCACCGGCACCCCGAGCTGGGGGAGCTGCTCACGACTGACGCGTCCGCGCTCGTCACACGGCCGGACGTGGACGTCGTCGTCGAAGTGATCGGTGGCATCGAGCCCGTGCGCACGTGGCTCCTGGAGGCGCTCAAGGCGGGCAAGTCGGTCGTCACGGCGAACAAGGCGCTGCTCTCCGAGGACGGGGCCGCGCTCGCCGAGGCCGCCGACTCGTCGGGCGCCGACCTCTACTACGAGGCCTCGGTCGCGGGCGCGATCCCGCTGCTGCGGCCGTTGCGCGAGTCGCTGGCGGGCGATCGGATCACCCGGGTCGCCGGGATCGTCAACGGCACCACGAACTTCATCCTCTCCTCGATGGCCGCCTCCGGCGCCAGCTACGCCGACGCGCTGGACGAGGCCACCCGGCTGGGCTACGCCGAGGCCGACCCGAGCGCCGACGTCGACGGCTACGACGCGGCGTCCAAGGCCGCGATCCTCGCGTCGCTGGCCTTCCACACCCGCGTGACCGCGGCGGACGTGCACTGCGAGGGCATCCGCAACGTCTCCGCCGCCGACATCGCCGCCGCCCGCAGGCTCGGCAGCGTGATCAAGCTGCTGGCGATCTGCGAGCGCACGGAGGACCCGGAGTCGGTCTCTGCGCGGGTCTACCCGGCGATGATCCCGGCCGCGCACCCGCTGGCCGCGGTGGACGGGGCGTTCAACGCCGTGTTCGTCGAGGCCGAGGCCGCGGGCCAGCTCATGTTCTACGGCCAGGGCGCGGGTGGGGCGCCCACCGCGAGCGCCGTGCTCGGCGACCTCGTCGCGGTGGCCCGCAACCGCGTCGTCGGTGGCCGCGGCCCGCGCGAGAGCACCTACGCCAGCCTGCCGGTGCGCCCGATGGGCAGCGTGCCCACGCGCTACCACGTCAGCCTGGACGTCGCCGACCGCGCGGGCGTGCTCGCGACGATCTCGGGCGCGTTCGCGGCAAAGGGCGTGAGCATCGCCGCCGTGCGCCAGACCAGCGGGGACGGCACGGCTGCGCGGCTGGTGGTGGTGACGCACGTCGCGCCGGAGGCGGCGCTCGCCGCCACGGTCGCCGAGCTGGCCGGTCTGGAGATCGTGGGCGGCGTGGAGAGCGTCCTGCGGGTGGAGGATCTCGGGCGGAAAGGGGTGGCCGGATGACCACCGCGCGCGTCGCCCCCTGGCCGGGTGTGATCAACGCCTATCGGGAGCGCATGCCGGTGCAGGACGGCTGGCGGATCGTCACGCTCGGTGAGGGCGGCACGCCGCTGCTGCCCGCGCCGCACCTGTCGGGGCGCACCGGCTGCGAGGTGCTGCTCAAGGTCGACGGGGCCAACCCGACGGGCTCGTTCAAGGACCGCGGCATGACGGTGGCGGTCACCGACGCGCTGGCCCGCGGCAAGCAGGGCGTGCTGTGCGCGTCCACCGGCAACACGTCGGCCTCGGCCGCCGCTTACGCAGCCCGTGCGGGCCTCACCTGTGCGGTGCTCGTCCCGAAGGGCAAGATCGCGCTGGGCAAGCTCGCGCAGGCGGTGGCGCACGGGGCCCGGATTCTCTCGGTCGACGGCAACTTCGACGACTGTCTGGAGCTCGCCCGCAAGACCGCGGCCGACTACGACGTCGCCGCGCTCGTCAACTCCGTCAACCCCACCCGGATCGCGGGCCAGGCGAGTGCCGCCTACGAGATCTGTGACGAGCTCGGCCGCGCCCCCGACGTGCACTGTCTCCCCGTCGGCAACGCGGGCAACATCACCGCGTACTGGGCGGGCTACTCGGCGTACCTCGCCGACGGGTTGATCTCCGCTGCGCCGCGGATGTTCGGCTACCAGGCGGCCGGGGCGGCGCCGCTCGTGCACGGCGCGCCGGTCAAGCACCCCGAGACGATCGCCACCGCCATCCGCATCGGTGCTCCCGCGTCATGGGCCGCGGCCGTCACGGCGCGTGACGCCTCGGGCGGGCGGTTCGCGGCCGTCACCGACGACGAGATCCTCGCCGCGTACCGGCTGCTGTCGGCGCGCGAGGGGGTGTTCGTCGAGCCCGCGTCGGCGGCGAGCGTGGCCGGGCTCCTCCAATCGGCGGCCGACGGCACTCTTCCGCCCGGGTCGCTGGTCGTTTGCACCGTCACCGGACACGGGTTGAAGGACCCCGACACGGCGCTGCTGGCGGCCCCCGAGCCCACGGTGGTGCCGCTCGACCCGGCCGCCGTCGCCGCGGCCCTGGAGCTGGCCTGATGCGCCGCCCCCGCCCCCCACATGTCAGGAATGTCACCCTGCGGACACTGAACGTCCGGAGTGTCACCCTGCTGCCGTTCGGGGGGCGCGCGCATGGGTAGGCCCACCGAAGTGCGGGTGCGGGTGCCCGCGTCGTCGGCCAACCTCGGGCCGGGGTTCGACGCGCTCGGCCTTGCGCTCGGCCTCTACGACGACATCGAGGTGTCCATCGCGCCGCACGGCGTCACCGTCGAGGTGGACGGCGAAGGCGCGGGCCGGGTGCCGTGCGATGACGCGCACCTCGTCGTCCGCGCGATGCGCACCACCTGGGCCATCACCGGCGACGCGCCGCCCGGCCTGCGGATGCGCTGCCGCAACGCCATCCCGCACTCCCGTGGGTTGGGCAGCTCCGCGGCCGCTGCGGTCGGCGGCGCCGTGGCTGCCGTCGTGCTCGCCGGGCGCGACGTCGAGCTGGAGCGCGGCACGGTCCTGCAGGTCACGGCCGGTATGGAGGGGCACGCCGACAACGCGGCGGCCAGCCTGCTCGGCGGGTTCGTCGTCGCCTGGGAGACGCCCGGGAATACCACGGAACGATTTCACGCTGTACGGCTCGACGTGCATCCGGACATCCGTCCGGTCGCGTTCGTCGCGGGAACCGAGTCGCTCACCAGCACTACACGCGGGCTGTTGCCCGAGCGCGTGCCGTTGGTCGACGCTGCGTTCACCGGAAGCCGCACCGCACTCTCGGTGTTGGCCTT
Organism: uncultured Actinomycetota bacterium; assembly: GCA_963739465.1. Lineage (GTDB taxonomy): Bacteria > Actinomycetota > Actinomycetes > Mycobacteriales > Pseudonocardiaceae > Pseudonocardia. Next base: position 154,923 of record CAVUAS010000009.1, on the reverse strand, counting down.
CACCCAACGCCCCGAGCTGCTGATGCCCGCCACTGAAGATCGACTCCATCAGGGCTACCGACGCCCGGCCTACCCCGAGTCGGCCGATCTCGTCGACGCCTTGCGTGACCGGGGGATCCCGGCCGCGATCTCGGGCGCGGGACCCACGGTGCTCGCCTTCACCACCGACGGGCGCGTGCCCGCCGTCGATCCCCACGGCTTCGTCCCGATGCCCCTGTCGATCGACGCCGCGGGAGTCGTCGTCGAGACCGCGTAGGGCGTGTCGGGTGGGGGGTTGTTGCCGCAACCAGTGGTTACGTCTACCCTCGACGTTGCAACGGCGATCCACGCGTCATCCGCGTGGCCACTCGAGCCGGAATCTGCATCCCCTTGTGGTTCGGATCCGGTTTCGGACGAGCGGCCTCTTTCCCGCGAGGAGTCGCGAAGATCGCCGTCCCGCCGGTCGGGACGACCGCTCTTCCCGCGAACCGTCCACCGACATCTCTAGTGAAATTCGCTGACCCGGGCATGGCGCCCGGTAGGTCAGGAAGGACAACCTTGAGCGAGACCGAGCTCGTCAGCACCGCAACACCGCGCAAGCGGGGCCTCTCCGGCATGGTGCTGGCGGAACTCCGCCAACTGGCGGGGGAGCTGAACATTCCCAACACCACGGGCATGCGCAAGGGCGATCTCATCGCCGCGATCAAGGAGCGCCAGGCGAGCGGAGGCTCCGCCCCGCAGCTCTCGCTGCCGGACACGGCCCCGGCCACCACCGAGAACGGCGTCGCCGCGGCCGCGCCCACTCGTCGTCGCCGTGCGGCCACCCGGCCCGCGGGCGCGCCTGCCCCGAAGCCCGCCACCAACGGCGCACCGGCTTCGGCCGACGCGCCGAAGACGGCCGAGGCCTCCTCTGCGCCGACGGCCGCATCGACGTCTGCTCCGTCGTCTGCGCTGACCACCGCGCCGAGCACCGAGTCCGCCGCTACGTCCGCTCCGGTGTCGGCCACGGCGTCGACCACCGAGCCGGGCATGGCGTCGACCACCGCGTCGACCACCGCGGCCCCGAGTGCCGCGCCCGCCACCGACGCGCCGAGCACCACCCCGCTCCGCGGAGGGTGAGGGTGGCGGCCGTCGGCAGCGGCAGCGGCGCCGCACCGAGCACAACGGCGCGGTCGCCGAGTCCGCTCCGGCCGCCGCCGACACCGCTGCAGGCACCGAGGCGCCCGCCGACGGGTCGGCCGACACCGGCCGTCCGGGTCGAGGCGAGCGGCGTGGTGGCGGTGACCGCTCCGACACCCGCGGCTCCGACCGGGGCTCCGACAACCGCGGCTCCGACAACCGGAGCGACAGCCGGGGCGACAGCCGGAGCGATAACCGGGGCAGCGACAACCGCGGCACCGACAACCGCGGCACCGACACACGGGGCAACGACAGCCGCCCCGACAACCGGTCGGACAACCGCGGCCCGCGCGACAACCGGCCCGACGACGACGACGACGAGGGCGACGGCCGCGGCCGCCGCGGGCGTCGCTTCCGTGACCGTCGCCGCGGCCGCGACCGGCAGAGCGGTGGCCAGGGCAGCCAGGGCACCGTCGACACCGAGGTGCGCGAGGGCGACGTGCTGTTGCCCGTGGCGGGCATCGTCGACATCCTCGACAACTACGCGTTCGTGCGCACCACCGGCTATCTGTCCGGTCCCACCGACGTCTACGTGTCGCTGTCCATGGTCCGCAAGTACGGCCTGCGGCGGGGCGACGCGATCACCGGCGCGGTGCGGGAGCAGCGCGAAGGCGAGCAGTCGCGGCAGAAGTTCAACCCGCTCGTGCGCGTCGACACGATCAACGGGCAAGATCCGGAGATCTCGCGCAACCGCCCTGAGTTCACCAAGCTCACGCCGCTCTACCCGAACGAGCGACTGCGCCTGGAGACCGAGCCGCACAAGCTCACCACCCGCGTCATCGACCTGGTCATGCCGATCGGCAAGGGCCAGCGCGCGCTGATCGTGTCCCCGCCCAAGGCGGGCAAGACCACGATCATGCAGAACATCGCCAACGCGGTCACCACCAACAACCCGGAGTGCCACCTCATGGTCGTCCTCGTGGACGAGCGGCCGGAGGAGGTCACCGACTGGCAGCGGTCGGTGAAGGGCGAGGTCATCGCGTCGACGTTCGACCGCCCGCCGACCGACCACACGACGATCGCCGAGCTGTCCATCGAACGGGCCAAGCGTCTGGTCGAGATGGGGCACGACGTCGTCGTGTTGCTGGACAACATCACCCGCCTGGGCCGGGCCTACAACCTGGCCGCGCCCGCATCGGGCCGCATCCTCTCCGGTGGTGTCGACTCCACCGCGCTCTACCCGCCCAAGCGCTTCCTCGGCGCCGCGCGCAACATCGAGGACGGCGGCTCGCTGACCATCCTCGCCACCGCGCTGGTCGAGACCGGATCCACGATGGACACGGTGATCTTCGAGGAGTTCAAGGGCACCGGCAACGCCGAGCTCAAGCTGGACCGCCGCATCGCCGACAAGCGGGTGTTCCCCGCCATCGACGTCGGAGACTCCAGCACCCGCAAGGAAGAGCTCCTCATGGCGCCGGACGAGTACGCGGTGATGGTCAAGCTCCGGCGGCTGCTGTCCGCGCTGGACGACCAGCAGGCCATCGACCTGCTGCTCACCCAGCTCCGCAAGACCCGCACCAACGTCGAGTTCCTCATGCAGGTGGCCAAGAGCACACCCGGCGGGGACCTCGACTGATCCGTGCGGCGGTTCCTGAGTGCGCTCGGCGCGGCGTTCGCCGTCGCCGGGTGCACCGCTCCGCAGCCCACCGCCGCCACTGAGAAGGTCGAGCCGCGCAGCCCGGCCGCCACGACGAGCACCGCGCCCGCCGCGGCCGCGGTGCTCGTCGCAGCCGGAGACATCGCGTGCCGACCCGGTCAACGGTCCGATGAGGACGGCGACTGTGCGCAGCAGACCACCGCGGAGCTCGTCGTCGGGCTGAAGCCCACCGCGGTGCTGGCGCTCGGCGACACCCAGTACGACGACGGCAGCCCGGAGGAGTACGCGGCCTACGACGCGAGCTGGGGCCGGTTCAAGGACATCACGCTGCCCGTCGTCGGCAACCACGAGTACCAGACCCCCGACGCCAAGGGCTACTTCGCCTACTTCGGCGACCCTGCCGGAGAGCCGGGCCAGGGCTGGTACGCCAGGACCGTCGGGCCGTGGCGGGTGCTCGTCCTCAACTCGGAGTGCGCGGAGATCGGCGGCTGCGAGCCGGACAGCCCGCAGGGTCGGTGGCTGTCGTCGCAGCTCAACGACGCACCGCGGTGCGCGGTGGCGGCCTTCCACCGGCCGCGGTTCTCCTCCGGCGCGGAGCACGGCGACGACCCGTCGCTGACGCCGCTCTGGGCACAGCTGTCCGACGGCGGCGTCGACATCGTCCTCAGCGGGCATGATCACGACTACGAACGCTTCGCCCCACGCGACGCCGACGGCACGGTCGGGAGCGGGCCGGTGGAGTTCGTCGTCGGCACCGGAGGGAACAGCCTGCGCGGGTTCCGCCGCACGGACCGGGGCAGCGAGGTTCGGTGGGCGGACTCGGTCGGCGTGCTCGCGCTCACCCTGCGGCCCGACGGCTACGACTGGCGCTTCGTGGGGCCGGACGGCACACCGCCCGTCGACAGCGGAACGGGGACCTGCCGGGAACAGTAGGCGGCCCTGGATGGTTGAATGGTCCGTCACGCTCCGGCGCCGGTTCACCCCTCACGGCAGGGGACCCGGGGCCACATCGAGAGGAATCCCCGTGCGCGAAGGCATCCACCCCGCTTACGTCGAAACGCAGGTCACCTGCGGCTGCGGCAACCACTTCACCACCCGCAGCACGAAGACCAGCGGGTCCATCACCGTCGAGGTCTGCTCGGCCTGCCACCCCTTCTACACCGGCAAGCAGAAGATCCTCGACTCCGGCGGTCGCGTCGCGCGCTTCGAGGCGCGCTACGGCAGGCGAACCCCGGCCAAGAAGTAGCTTCTCAGACGGCGCCCATCGTTGTGGTGGGCGCCGTCGTCGTGTCCGGATCGGATACTGAACACCGCGGTATGCCCGTCCGCGACGGTGGCCGGGGTTTGGTCGGGAAGAGGATGAGATGGCGGCACCGACCGTCGACGCGCTGCTCATGGAGTACGCCGAGCTGGAGCGCGCCCTCGCCGATCCCTCCGTACACGCCGATGCGGGCCAGGCCCGCAAGCTGGGTCGGCGCTACGCCGAGCTCGGCCAGGTCGTCGGTGCGGCGCGCGAACTGGAGTCGGTCCGCTCCGACCTCGCCGCCGCCCGTGAGCTCGCGGCCGAGGACGCAGGGTTCGCCGAAGAGGCCGATGAGCTCGCTGCCCGCCTGCCCCAACTGGAGACCCGACTGGCGCAGTTGCTCGTCCCGCGCGACCCGCACGACGGCGACGACGTCGTCATGGAGATCAAGTCGGGGGAGGGCGGCGAGGAGTCGGCCCTCTTCGCGGGTGATCTGGCGCGTATGTACACGCGGTACGCCGAGCGACGCGGCTGGAAGATCGAGGTGCTCGACTCCGTGGGCAGCGACCTCGGCGGCGTCAAGGACATGACGATGGTCGTGCGCTCCCGTGGCACCGACCCCGAGGGCGTGTGGGCCGCGCTGAAGTACGAGGGCGGTGTGCACCGGGTGCAGCGGGTGCCGGTCACCGAGTCGCAAGGGCGCATCCACACGTCGGCGGCGGGCGTGCTCGTCTACCCGGACGTCGACGACGACACCGCCGTCGAGATCGATGAGAACGACCTGCGCGTCGACGTCTTCCGCTCCTCGGGGCACGGGGGCCAGAGCGTCAACACCACCGACTCCGCTGTGCGGATCACGCACCTGCCCACCGGCATCGTCGTGAGCTGTCAAAACGAGCGCTCCCAACTCCAGAACCGGGCGCGGGCGATGGAGGTGCTGCGCGCCCGTCTGCAGGCGCTGGCGGAGGCGGAGGCGGCCGCGCAGGCGTCGGATACACGGCGTTCGCAGGTGCGTACGGTCGACCGCTCGGAGCGCGTCCGCACGTACAACTTCCCGGAGAACCGCATTTCCGATCACCGAGTCGGCTACAAGGCCTACAACTTGAGCGCGGTGCTCGACGGCGAGCTCGACGGCGTCCTCGACGCGCTGACCACAGCCGACCGGGCCGATCAGCTGGCGCAATGACACGGCGATGAACCCGACGGACGACCTGACCCTGCGTTCCGCTCTCGCGGAGGGTGAGCGCAGGTTGGCCGAGGCCGGTGTCGCGTCGCCGCGCTTCGACGCCGAGTCGCTCGCCGCCCACGTCCTGGACGTGCCCCGCGGCAGGCTGCTGCTGCACCCGCGGCTGGATCCGGCCGCGACCCACGCCCTGCGCGCGCTCGTCGCCCGGCGCGCGGCCCGGGAACCGCTGCAGCATCTGCTGGGCACGGCGGTGCTCGGCCCGGTCGAGGTTGCGGTCGGACCCGGCGTGTTCACACCGCGGCCGGAGACCGAGCTTCTGTTGGAGTGCGGGTTGGCGGCGCTGAAGGACGTCGCGGCGCCGCTGGTGGTGGACCTGTGCACGGGCTCGGCGGCGCTCGCGCTCGCCATTGCCGCGCTGCGGCCGGAGGCCGTGGTGCACGCGGTCGAGGTCGACCCGGACGCGCTGGCCTGGGCGCGGCGCAACATCGATGCCCACGGTGGGCACGTGGTGCTCCACGCCGCCGACGTGTGTGCGCCCGATCTCCTCGTCGACCTCGCGGGCCGTGTCGACCTCGTCGTGTGCAACCCGCCCTACGTCCCCGACAACACGCCGGTGCCGCCGGAGGTCCGGGCGGGCGATCCAGCGGTGGCGGTCTTCGGAGGGCCGGACGGGCTGGCGGTCATCCCGGCCGTCGCCGCGCGAGCCGCGGCGCTCCTGCGGCCGGGGGGTGCATTCGCGGTCGAGCACGACGACACCCACGCCGACGCCGTCCCGACCCTTCTGCAGGCCTGCCCTGAGCTGGTCGACGTGCGGGAGCACGCCGACCTGAACGGCCGCCCCCGCTACGCCACCGCCCGCCGCCGGTAGCCGGCCGGGGCCGGCCTCGCCAGGTGAGTCGCGCATTCCAGCACGGTGAGTCGTGCATTTTGAGGCGGTGAGTCGTGCGTTTCGGCACCGTGAGTCGTGCGTTTCGACACGGTGAGTCGTGCGTTTCGACACGGTGAGTCGGGAGGTTCGGGCCCGGCAGTCGCGGTTCCAGCTGCCGCGCCGCTACGAGTCGCGCGCGCAGACCGGGCGAGTGCGCGCACGTCGTCGACCGGCGGGCCGTAATCTGCGCGGCGTGCCGATGACGTACGACTGCTCCGATCCGGACGCCCGCGCTGAGGGGCTGGCTGTGGCGGCGCGCGCCGTCCGCGGGGGGCGGCTCGTCGTGCTGCCCACAGACACCGTGTACGGGCTGGGCTGCGACGCCTTCAACGCCGAGGCCGTCCGCGGCCTGCTCGCCGCGAAGCACCGCGGGCCCGACATGCCCGTGCCGGTGCTGGTCGGCTCCTGGTCGACGATCGACGGGCTCATGCTGAGCGTGCCGCGGGCTGCGCGCGATCTCATCGAGGCGTTCTGGCCGGGCGGCCTTTCGCTGGTGCTGCCGCATGCCCCGTCGTTGGCGTGGGACCTCGGCCAGACCAAGGGCACGGTCATGCTGCGGATGCCGCTGCACCCGGTTGCACTCGAACTCCTTCGCGACGTCGGCCCGATGGCCGTTTCCAGCGCCAACGTGTCAGGTCAGCCGCCGGCGGCCGATGCGGCGACGGCGGAGCGTCAACTGGGGGAATCCGTGGACGTCTACCTCGACGGCGGACCTTCTGGAGAACCCGTTGCGTCCACCATCGTCGACCTCACCGCCGACCACCCCCGCATCCTCCGCGAGGGCGCGGTGAGCGCCGAGCAGGTCTCCGACGTCCTGGGACAGGCGGTACTCCCCGCCTGACGCGATCACCGTGCCGCACTCTCGACCACGCCCAACTGGGCGGCGAGGCACACGGTCGACGCCGTAAAGAATGCCTCGTCATCGACGACGACGTTGTGCGTGTGCCCGAACAACTCGAAGTTGATCAATCCGAACAGGCTCGTCCAGGCGTGGACGACGCGCGCGGCGACGGACCCGGTCGGGTCGGCGGGCAGTCCCAGCTCGCCTGCGAGGCCCGGCTGGATCGTCGCATCCAGTCCCGAGCCGTCGCTCGTGGCGTCTACTGCGCCGTACGCGATGCCGTCGGCGACGACGCGGCACAGGACGACCGCCACGCGGCCCGCAGGTCCGATGGTCGCTTCCGGTGCCGCGTAGCCCGGGACTGGAGAGCCGTAAACGAGGGCGTACTCGTGCGGATGGGCCAATGCCCATCTCCGAACGGCCGTGCATGCCGCCTGCCAACGGCCGAGAAGATCGGCCCGCTCACGGTTGGCGTCGGCAGACTCCGCGGCCTCGCCCATGGCGTCGTAGGCATCGACGATCAGGGCGGTGAGCAGGTCGTCGCGACTGGGGAAGTAGCGGTACACGGCCGAGCTCGCCATGCCGAGCTCCCGCGCGACCGCGCGCAGCGACAGGCGCGGCCGCCCCGTCCGAAGCGAGGTGGCGGCGCGCGACCTCGGCGATCTCGCGTGTGAGCTCGGCTCTGACCCGTGCTCTGACTCCTGGGGCGCCCACCCATGCGACATTATCCGGAGCAGTGAACCGAGACAAGAGCATCGCTCCGGAACGGCATTCGAGACCACCGTGTCGGAACGCGGGACTCACCGTGTCGGAACGCGGGACTCACCGTGTCGGAACGCGGGACTCACCGTGTCGGAACGCGGGACTCACCGTGCCGAAACGCGAGACTCACGGTGGGCGGTAGCGTCACATCTGTGCCCACGCTCGTGCTGCCGATCCGGGAGTACCTGTTGGCCGGGCTGACGGCGGCCGTCGTCACCTTCCTGCTGGTCGCTCCGGTGCGGCTGCTGGCGCTCAAGCTCGGCGCGGTCGCCTGGCCGCGGGGGCGCGACGTGCACGTCACCCCGACCCCGCGCTGGGGCGGGCTGGCGATGCTCGGCGGCGTGCTCGCGGGCGTCGCGATGGCCTACCAGCTCCCCGCGCTGCGCCTGGCGTTCGACACCAGCTCGGCCGAAGTGCTCGGCGCGATGTTGGCCGGGGTGCTGCTCGTGGGCGTCGGCGCGCTCGACGACCGTTACGACCTCGACGCGCTCACGAAGTTCGCAGGTCAGACCACCGCCGCCGGGGTGCTCATCATCTTCGGAGTGCAGTGGTCGACGTTCTGGATCCCGTTCGGCGGCGGGGGCGACGGCATCTCCGGCTCCGTGCTCTCCCTCGGCTACGGCCAAGGCATGCTGCTGACGGTGCTGTTCACCGTGGTACTGGTGAACGCGATGAACTTCGTCGACGGCCTCGACGGGCTCGCCGCGGGCATCGGCATGATCGGCGCGCTGGCCGTCGGGACGTTCGCGATCAGCCTGATCCTCCAGTACGGCAACGACCCGTCGTACTACTCGCCCGCCCTCATCGCGGCGGTGCTCGGCGGGGCCTGTGTGGGCTTCCTCCCGCACAACTTCAACCCGGCCCGGATCTTCATGGGCGACTCGGGCTCGATGCTCATCGGCGTGCTGCTGGCCGCCGCGACGACCAGCGCGTCCGGGAAGATCCCGGTAGTGGTCGACTCGCCCCGCTATTACCTGGCGTCGCTGGCTCCGCTCATCGTGTTCGCCGCCGTGCTCTTCGTGCCGGTGCTCGACCTCGCCATGGCGGTTGTGCGGCGCACCCGCGCGGGCATGAGCCCGTTCTCGCCCGACAAGATGCACCTGCACCACCGCCTGCTGGAGATCGGTCACAGCCAGCGGAGGGCCGTGCTGCTGATCTACCTCTGGGCGGGCGTGCTCGCGTTCGGGGCGGTGGCGCTCACGTTCATCGCCGACCCGGCCGTCGTGCTCTGGACGGTCGGATTCGGGCTGCTACTGGCCGCGCTCGCCTCCGCCGTGCCCCGGATGCGCCACCGCGTGTAGAAACCGATCGTCCGGAAACGGTTTCCTGCAGGTCACGGGGTGTCGGGTGACCCGGTCACCCTGTGGTAGCGTCCCCGTCACCGGCCGGTCATCGGCCGGGTTTGTCCCCTTGGAGTGAGCCGCTTCCGGCGTCGACGAAGGAGAAGCTGGTGAGAGCCCCCCTGTCCGGTCGACGCCGCACGTCCCGGCCTTGAGTCCGACCGGTGGATGGCAGCGGCCCGGAGCTGGGCGATCTGCTCTCGATGGGCCTCACGCTCGCGCTCTGCGTGATCATCGGCTTCGGCCTAGGGTGGCTGGGCGATCTGGCGACAGGCACGTTCCCGCTCCTCGCAATGGTCGGTCTCGCGCTGGGCGTCGTCATGGCCGCCGTTTACGTCGTCAAGCAGTTCAAGCGGTATTCGTGAAGGGTAGGTGCGCCGCGTGACCACGAATGTGCCGCCGAGCACGCCCCCCTACACGCCGCCTGCCACCCGGGCGATGTTCCGCCGGACAACGATCATGGCGGGGGCCGTGACGGCCGCCGCCGTCGTCGTACTCGTGGTGCTCGGTTATGGCCTGTACGGCCTCTTCCTGGCTGTCGGGGTCGCGCTGGGCACGCTCAACCTCTGGCTCGCGGTGCGGTCGGTCGCGAACTTCGCCACGGCCCGCCCGTCGAAGGCGCGCTTCTCCGGTTCGGTGCTCGGCCGCCTCGCGGTGATCACCGTGGTTGCGCTGGCGATCGCATGGCTGGTGCGCCCCGCGGGCATCGCGGTGATCGGCGGCCTTGCGCTGTTCCAGTTCCTCGCGATCGTGAGCTCGATGCTGCCGTTGATCAAGGAGATCCGACAGAAATGAACCTCGCCGCAGAGGGCAACACCATCACTCCCGGTGAGCACTGGACCGGCGAATTTCTCGGGCTGACGTTCAACCTCGACACGATCATCGGCACGCTCGTCGCCGGGGCGATCGTGTGCGGGCTGGGCTACTACATGGCGAGGGGGGCGACGAAGGGTCGCCCGTCGGGGCTGCAGGTGGCGTTCGAGGCGCTCGCGGCCTGGGTGCAGGGCCAGGTGAAGGAAGGCATGGGCGTCCGCACGCCGCGCGGCGTCGTGGGCTTCTGCATCACCGTGTTCGCGTTCATCCTGTGCTGCAACTGGCTGGCCGCGCTGCCGTCGGAGCACTGGATCCCGCCGCCCACCGCGGACGTCAACCTCGTCTACCCGCTGGCCCTGCTGGTGATCGTGTGGGTCAACGTCGCGGGCATCCGGGCGAAGGGCGCCAAGGCCTACTTCGGACACTTCACCCAGCCGTACGCGTTCCTCGCCCCGATCGAGTTCATCACGCAGTACCTGTCGCGTCCCGCTTCGCTCGCCCTGCGACTCTTCGGCAACATCTTCGCGGGCGGGATCATGGTGGCCGTCATCGCGCTGTTGCCCGCCTACGTCCTGTGGGCGCCCAACGCGATCTGGAAACTCTTCGACATGTTCATCGGTGTCATCCAGGCGCTGATCTTCACGCTGCTCACCCTGATCTACTTCGCGGAGGCGGTGGGCAGCGAGGACGAGGCTGCTCACCACTAGACCACCACGATTTTCGCCCCGACCCACGACGTTCGCAGGAAGAAACGAGGAGAGAGATGAGCGTTCTGGCCCAGGCCGCCCAAGGGATTACCGGAAACGTCACGCTCGGCTTGGCCATGATCGGCGGCGGGCTCGCCCTCGGCGGCGGCGCCATCGGCGCGGCCGTCGGCGACGGTCTCGCGGGATCCGCGGTCATCCAGGGCGTGGCCCGTCAGCCCGAGGCCGCAGGCCGCTTGAACACGACGATGTTCCTGATCATCGGTCTGGTGGAGGGCATGTACTTCATCAACCTGGCGTTCATGGCGCTGTTCGTGTTCGTCCTGAGCTGAGCGGCGAGTCCATGACACAGCCGTTGGCCGCGGAGACACAGAACTTCCTCGTCCCCAACGCCACGATCATCGTCGTCTTTCTCATCTTCCTGGTCATCCTCTGGTTCTTCTACCGGTTCGTGGTGCCCCCGCTGACCAAGGCGATGGCCGAGCGGGACGAGATGAACAGAAAGCAGGCCGAGGAGCGTGACGCCGCCGTCCGCAAGCTCGCCGAGGCCCAGGAGCGTTACGACGCCGCGCTGGCCGAAGCGCGGGCGCATGCGACGGCGGTCAAGGACGAGGCACGGGCGGACGCCCAGCGCATCCGTGACGAGAAGCGCGCCGAGACCGATCGAGAGGTCGCCGAGATCCACCGGCGCGGGGAGGAGGAGCTCGCCGCACAGCGGGGCGAGGCCCTCCAGGAGCTGCGGGGGCAGATCGGCGGCCTGTCCACGGATCTGGCCGGCAAGGTACTCGGGCGCCCGGTCGCCTACGACGACACCAACGTCGTCAGGTACCTCGCCGAGCTGGACGAGCGGCAGACGGCGGGAGGAAAGCGCTGATGGAGTTCATCGCGGAGCTCGTCGCCTTCGTGATCATCCTGTTCGTGCTGTGGCGCTTCGTGCTGCCGCTCATCACCGACATGGTGAACAAGCGGCAGGACGAGATCCAGCGCCAGGTCGATGAGGCCGAGGAGGCCACGCGCAAGCTCGAGGACGCCCACGGCCGCTTCGACAACGCCGTGCAGCAGGCCGAGGCCGAGGCCGCCCGCATCCGTGACGACGCGCGCGCCGACGCCAGCCGCATCCGCGAGGAGCTCATCGCGCAGGCCGAGGCCGACGTCGAGCGGATGCTCCAGCGGGGTCGCGATCAGCTTGTGGCCCAGCGCGACCAGGTCGTGCGGGGGCTTCGTTCCGAGCTCGGCGGCGCCTCGGTGGAGCTGGCCGAACGCATCATCCGCAAGGAGCTGACCGACGACAGCGCCCGCAGCGCCTCCGTCGACAGCTTCCTTTCCGAGATCGAGAACCTGCCGTCGCCGCGGGGCAGCCAGGTGGCGGCCGGGGGAGGGGCCTAGCAGATGGCGTCCGTACTGCAGTCCGCCAGCCGTGAGTCGCTCTCCGCGGCCGTGGCCCGGCTCGACGACCACGTCGACGCCACCGGAGGCCCCGAGCTCAGCCGCCTGGCCGACGACCTGTTCGCCGTGCTCGGGCTGTTGGAACGCGAACAGGGGCTGCGCCGTGCGCTCGCCGACCCGTCGACACCCGGAGCGGCGCGCAGCGGTCTCGCCGACCGGCTGCTGTCGGGCAAGGTCGGGCGCCCGGCGCTGGACCTCGTTTCGGACCTCGTGACGTCGCGGTGGTCGCATTCGGTCGACCTGCTGGAGGCACTGGAGGCCCTGGCGCGCGCCGCCGCGTTCGGGGTGGCGGAGAAGGACGGCTCGCTCGACCGCGTCGAGGACGAGCTGTTCCGGTTCGGCCGCATCCTCGACCGCGAGCCGGAGCTCGCCCGGCTGCTCGCCGACACGGCAACGCCCGCGGACCAGCGCGTCGGGCTCCTGCGCGACGTCACGGGACAGAAGGTCGCACCCGTCACCGCCAGGCTGCTGGAACAGGCCGTGCGAAACCCGCGCAGCCGCAATCTGGACGTGGCGGCCGAGGAGCTCTCGGAGCTCGCCGCGGCCCGCCGCGACCGCTATGTGGCCCACGTCCGCACCCCGGTCCGGATGACCGCCGAGCAGGAGCAGCGCCTCACCGACTCGCTGACCCGGCTCTACGGCAGGCCGATCTCCTTGCAGGTGGAGCTCGACCCCGACCTGTTGGGCGGCCTCGTCGTCCGCGTCGGCGGCGAGCTGATCGACGGCAGCGTCGCGGGCCGTGTAGCCGCAGCGCGCCGCACCCTCCCCAGCTGACCCCAAACCGTTAAAGGACCTGACGTGGAAATCCAACTTGACGGCCGCTCGCTTGCGGTATCAGTGGCTTGGCTGGGCGGGAGATAACGATGACAGAGCTGACAATCTCCTCCGAGGAGATCCGGAGTGCGATTGCGGGCTACGTCTCCTCCCTGGAGACGGGGACGTCGCGGGAAGAGGTCGGCACCGTCCTCGACACCGGCGACGGCATCGCGCACGTCGAGGGCCTCGCCTCGGCGATGACGAACGAGCTGCTGGAGTTCGAGGGCGGCGTCCTCGGTGTCGCGCTGAACCTCGACCAGCGCGACATCGGCGCCGTCGTCCTCGGCCCTTACGACGGCATCGAAGAGGGCCAGCAGGTGCGGCGCACCGGCGAGATCCTCTCCGTGCCGGTCGGCGACGGCTTCCTCGGCCGCGTGATCGACCCGCTCGGCGCCCCGATCGATGGGCTCGGCGAGATCGAGTCCGACGAGCGTCGTGTCCTGGAGGTGCAGGCCGCTACGGTGATGCAGCGCCAGTCGGTGTCCGAGGCCCTGCAGACCGGCATCAAGGCAATCGACGCCATGACGCCGATCGGCCGCGGCCAGCGGCAGCTGATCATCGGCGACCGCAAGACCGGCAAGACCGCCGTCTGCGTGGACACGATCATCAACCAGAAGAACAACTGGGCGTCCGGCGACCCGAAGAAGCAGGTGCGCTGCATCTACGTCGCCATCGGTCAGAAGGGTTCCACGATCGCGGGCATCCGCTCGGCGCTGGAGGAGGCGGGCGCGCTCGAGTACACGACGATCGTCGCCGCCCCGGCGTCGGACCCCGCGGGCTTCAAGTGGCTCGCCCCCTACACCGGCTCGGCGATCGGCCAGCACTGGATGTACGCGGGCAACCACGTCCTGATCATCTTCGACGACCTGTCCAAGCAAGCCGAGGCCTACCGCGCGATTTCGCTGCTGCTGCGCCGCCCGCCGGGCCGCGAGGCCTACCCGGGCGACGTCTTCTACTTGCACTCCCGGCTGCTGGAGCGCTGCGCGAAGCTCTCCGACGACCTCGGCGCGGGCTCGATGACCGGCCTGCCGATCATCGAGACGAAGGCCAACGACGTCTCGGCCTACATCCCGACGAACGTCATCTCGATCACTGACGGCCAGGTCTTCCTGGAGTCCGACCTGTTCAACCAGGGCGTGCGGCCCGCCATCAACGTCGGCATCTCGGTGTCGCGCGTCGGTGGCGCCGCGCAGGTGCGGGCCATGCGCACGGTCTCGGGCTCGCTGCGGCTGGACCTGTCGCAGTACCGCGAGCTGGAGGCGTTCGCCGCGTTCGGCTCCGACCTCGACGCCGCGTCGGCGGCCGCGCTCGGCCGCGGCAGCCGCCTGGTCGAGTTGCTCAAGCAGCCGCAGTACTCGCCGTTCCCGGTCGAGGAGCAAGTGATCTCGATCTGGCTGGGCACCAGCGGCAAGCTCGACGATGTGCCGGTGCCCGACATCAGCAAGTTCGAGAGCGAGTTCCTGGCCCACGTGCGGCGCAACTCCGACGGCGCGCTGGCGGAGATCCGCGACACCGGCAAGCTGACCGACGAGAACATCGAGCGGCTGGAGGGCATCGTCAAGGACTTCAAGCGCGGCTTCACGACGTCCAGTGGTGAATCGCTGGTCAACGAGGCGCCGGTGGCCGCGATGGATGCCGACGACGTCGACCAGGAGACCGTCAAGGCCCGCAAGAAGGACTGAGGACGAGCACATGGCGGCACAGATCCGGGTCCTGCGGAGGCGCATCCGCTCGACGCAGTCCATCAAGAAGATCACCCGTGCCATGGAGCTGATCGCGACCTCACGGATCGTGAAGGCCAGGGCGCGCGTGCAGGAGTCCCGCCCGTACGCCGAACAGATCACGGCGGTGCTCACCGAGCTGGCCAGCAACTCGGCATTGGACCACCCGTTGCTCGTGGAGCGGGAGAACCCGCGGCGGGCGGCGGTGCTGGTCGTCACGAGCGACCGCGGCCAGTGCGGCGGCTACAACAACAACGTGCTCAAGGAAGCCGAGGCGCTCTACTCGCTGCTGCGGGAGGAGGGCAAGGAGCCGGTCACCTACGTGATCGGGCGCAAGGGCGTGAACTACTACCGGTTCCGCAACCGCAAGGTCAAAGAGGCGTGGACCGGCTTCTCGGAGCAGCCCACCTACCCCGACGCGGCCGAGGCGGCACGCACGCTCGTCGAGGCCTTCATGGCCGATAAGGAAGACGAGAACAGCGTCGACGAGCTGCATCTGGTGTTCACGCAGTTCAAGAACATGGTCAACCAGTCGCCGCAGGCGCGGCGGATGGCGCCCATGATCGTCGAGTACGTCGAGGACGAGCCTTCGGCGGACATCCAACCGCTGTACGAGTTCGAGCCCGACCCCGACGCGCTGTTCGACGCGCTGCTGCCCAAGTACGTCGGGGCGCGGCTGTTCTCGGCGCTGCTGGAGTCTGCGGCCTCGGAGTCGGCCAACCGCCAGCGCGCGATGAAGGCGGCGACCGACAATGCGAACGAGCTGATCCGTAACCTGACCCTGGAGTCCAACCAGGCCCGTCAGGCTCAGATCACGCAGGAGATCAGTGAGATCGTCGGGGGCGCCGACGCTCTCGTGACCACAGGGAGTGACTGATGACCGCCACTGCTGACCCCACCGGGACGGTGACCGGCCGCGTCGTGCGCGTCACCGGGCCTGTCGTCGACGTGGAGTTCCCGCGCAACCAGGTGCCGGAGCTCTACTCCGCACTCGAGGTGCCCGTCGAGATCGGGGAGATCAAGCGCACGCTCACGCTGGAGATCGCCCAGCACCTCGGCGACAACCTCGTGCGCACCATCTCCATGCAGCCCACCGACGGCCTGGTCCGCGGCCAGGAGGTCACCGACCTGGGCCGTCCGATCTCGGTGCCGGTCGGCGACCAGGTCAAGGGCCACGTGTTCAACACGCTGGGCCAGTGTCTGGACGATCCCGACCTCGAGATCACCGGCGAGCTGTGGGGCATCCACCGCAAGGCCCCGGCGTTCGACCAGCTCGAGGGTCGCACCGAGATGCTGGAGACCGGCATCAAGGTGCTCGACCTGCTCACCCCGTACGTGGTCGGCGGCAAGATCGGCCTATTCGGCGGGGCGGGCGTGGGCAAGACGGTGCTCATCCAGGAGATGATCACCCGCGTGGCCAAGAACTTCGGCGGCACCTCCGTGTTCGCCGGGGTGGGCGAGCGCACCCGCGAGGGCAACGACCTGATCACCGAGATGACCGAGTCCGGCGTCATCAACGACACCGCCCTGGTCTTCGGGCAGATGGACGAGCCCCCGGGCACCAGAATGCGGGTGGCGCTGTCCGCCCTGACCATGGCCGAGTACTTCCGCGACGTGGCCAACCAGGACGTGCTGCTGTTCATCGACAACATCTTCCGGTTCACACAGGCCGGGTCCGAGGTCTCCACGCTGCTGGGCCGCATGCCCTCGGCCGTGGGCTACCAGCCGACGCTGGCCGACGAGATGGGCGAGCTGCAGGAGCGGATCACGTCGACGCGCGGCCGGTCGATCACCTCGATGCAGGCGATCTACGTGCCCGCCGACGACTACACCGACCCGGCGCCCGCCACCACGTTCGCGCACCTGGACGCCACCACCGAGCTCTCCCGCCCGATCTCCCAGAAGGGCATCTACCCGGCGGTGGACCCGCTCACCTCGACATCGCGGATCCTGGACCCGCAGTACGTCGGCGAGGAGCACTTCCGCGTCGCCAACGAGGTGAAGCGCATCCTGCAGCGCTACTCCGACCTGCAGGACATCATCGCCATCCTCGGCATCGACGAGCTCTCCGAGGAAGACCGTCAGCTGGTCGGGCGGGCCCGGCGCATCGAGCGCTTCCTGTCGCAGAACCTGCTGGTGGCCGAGCAGTTCACCGGCCAGCCGGGCTCCACCGTGCCGCTCAAGGAGACGATCGAGTCGTTCGACAAGATCGCCAAGGGCGAGTTCGACAACGTGCCCGAGCAGGCGTTCTTCCTCTGCGGCGGCCTGGAGGACCTGGAGCGCAACCGCAAGAAGCTCGAGGGCAGCAGGGACAGCGACGACAGCGAAGACAAAGATGGCTGAGATGACCGTGGAGTTCGTCGCCGTGGAGCGGCGGGTCTGGTCGGGCAAGGCGAGCTTCGTCTTCGCCCGCACCACCGTGGGCGAGATCGGCATCCTGCCGGGGCACGAGCAGACGCTCGCACAGCTGGAGGAGGCAGGCGTCGTGCGCATCGACGGGGTCGACGGGCCATCCACCACGGTGGCGGTTCACGGCGGCTTCCTGCACGTCACGCCGGAGACCGTCACGATATTGGCGGAGTCGGCCGAGATCGGCGAGGAGGTCGACGTCGCGCGCGCCCGCGCGGCGCGCGACCGGGCCGACACCGGCGAGCCCGAGGGTGCGGCCGCCGCGGCCCGCGCCCAGGTCCGGCTCAAAGCCGCGGGCGCCGAGTAGGCGTCGCATGGGGGCAGTGGCGTTCGTCGCCGGCATCCT
This sequence comes from uncultured Actinomycetota bacterium, assembly GCA_963739465.1. Classification (GTDB taxonomy): domain Bacteria; phylum Actinomycetota; class Actinomycetes; order Mycobacteriales; family Pseudonocardiaceae; genus Pseudonocardia. The sequence goes on along the minus strand of CAVUAS010000009.1, from coordinate 137,613 downwards.
GCTGCTGTTGGGTTGTCTCTGCCTCGGATACCTCGCCGTAAGGCGAGTGCGCCTCATGCGGGGCGGTGGTGTGGATGTCTGCCTGCGAAGGCAGGGTCCGGGCCGCCGCCCCGCACGCGTTTCCCGCGACGCCGCGGCGGGCTGGCACTTCGGCGTCGGCCGCTATCAGGGCAACGAGTTCGCCTGGTACCGGCTGACGTCCCTGCGCCCGGGCGCCACCGCCGTGCTCGACCGCACGGGCGTCGAGATCGTGGAACGGCGCCACCCCGTGTCCGCGGAGACCTACGCGCTGCCCCAGGCGGCCTCGGTGCTGCGGTGCCGGATCGGCGACCGCGAGGTCGAGCTGGCCATGACCCCCGGCGTGCTCACCGGCTTCCTGTCCTGGCTGGAGTCGGCGTCACCGGGACCGGCGGGCTACCGGGTGGCCTCCTGACGGTGAGTCGCCCGACCCGCCACGGTGAGTCCGGCATCCTGCCACGGTGAGTCCGGCATTTCACCACGGCGAGTTCGACGGGGCCGTCACGTCTGCCCGGGTGCTTTCCCGCCGCCCGGCCGCCACAACACGTCGCCGTCGGGGTTGGCCACCCGGCCGAAGATGAAGAGCAGGTCGGACAGGCGGTTGAGGTAGCGCGCCGTCAGCGGGTTGGTGCGCTCGGGGTCGGCCGCGAGCAACGCCCACACCGAGCGCTCGGCCCGGCGCGTCACCGTGCGGGCGACGTGCAGGTACGCCGCGCCGGGGGTGCCGCCGGGCAGGATGAACGACGCGAGCTTGGGCAGGTTCGCGTTGAACGTGTCGCACCAGCCCTCCAGGCGCGTCACGTAGGCCTCGGTGATCCGCAGCGGCGGATGTTGGAGGTCCGGCACGATCGGCGTGCACAGATCCGCGCCCACGTCGAACAGGTCGTTCTGCACCTGCCGCAGCGGACCCACCAGTTCCTCGGCGAGCTCGCCCACCGTGACGGCCACGCCGAGCGCCGCGTTCGCCTCGTCCGTGTCGGCGTAGGCCGCGAGCCGGACGTCGGTCTTGCGGACGCGGCTGAAGTCGCCGAGCGCCGTGGTGCCGTCGTCGCCGGTCTTCGTGTAGATCCTGGTCAGGTGCACGGCCATGGGGGGACGGTAACCCGGCGGCCACGAGGAGATACCGTCGACCGCCGTGGCAGAGCATTTCGCGGTGACCGGCGGAGCCCGGCTGGTGGGCTCGGTAGACGTGGTCGGCGCCAAGAACAGCGTGCTCAAGCTCATGGCGGCGGCGCTGCTGGCCCAGGGCACGACGACGCTCACCAACTGTCCGGAGATTCTCGACGTCCCGCTGATGGCCGACGTGCTGCGCAGCTTGGGCTGCGGGGTCACGGTCGAGCGCGACGCCGTCGCCATCGACGTCCCGGCGAAGCTCGGGGCCGAGGCGGACTACCGGTCGGTGTCGCGGCTGCGGGCCTCGGTGTGCGTGCTCGGACCGCTCATCGCGCGGTGCCGCCGCGCGGTCGTCCCACTGCCGGGCGGGGACGCGATCGGCTCCCGTCCGCTGGACATGCACCAGGCGGGCTTGCAGAAGCTCGGCGCGACCATGGAGATCGAGCACGGCCGGGTCGTCGCGCGCGGCGATGTGCTGCGCGGGGCGCAGATCTGGCTGGACTTCCCCAGCGTCGGCGCCACGGAGAACATCCTCATGGCGGCCGTGCTCGCCGACGGCACGACCGTGATCGACAACGCGGCCCGCGAGCCCGAGATCGTCGACCTCGCCGCGATGCTCACCCAGATGGGGGCCAAGATCGAGGGCATCGGCACCTCGACGCTCACCGTGCACGGCGTCACCGCGCTCCAGCCCACCGAACACCGGGTGATCGGCGACCGCATCGTGGGCGCCACCTGGGCGTTCGCCGCGGCGATGACGCGGGGCGAGGTCACCGTGCGCGGCGTCGACCCGCACCACCTCGACCTGGTGCTGGACAAGCTGCGCAACGCCGGGGCGGAGACCGTGGCGGGCACGCAGGAGTTCACCGTGCGGATGGAAGGCCGCCCGGGCGCGATCGACTTCGTCACGCTGCCCTACCCGGGCTTCGCCACCGACCTGCAGCCGATGGCGATCGCGCTCTCCGCCGTGGCCGACGGCACGTCGATGATCACCGAGAACGTGTTCGAGGGCCGGTTCCGCTTCGTCGACGAGATGGTGCGCCTCGGCGCGGACGCGCGTACCGACGGACACCACGCCGTCGTGCGGGGCGTGGAGCGGCTTTCCAGCGCGCCGGTGTGGGCGAGCGACATCCGTGCCGGGGCCGGGCTGGTGCTGGCGGGCCTGTGCGCGGACGGCGTGTCGCAGGTGTGGGACGTCGAGCACATCGATCGGGGCTACCCGCGGTTCGTGGAGAACCTGCAGGGCCTCGGGGCCGACGTCTCCCGCGTGCTCACCGACCCCCTCTGACGGTGAGTCGCGCGCCCCGTCACGACGTGTGCGCGATTCATGCCCGGCTACGACGCTACGCAAGGGGAGTTGGCGTGTCAGATCGACCAACTCGCCGTGGCGAGATGCGCGACTCACCGGGGGATTGGGCCGGGTGGCGTATTCCGGCATGCGCGGACGAGCCCGGCATGTCACCTTTGCGCCCATGACGAGCGCTGCCCATTCCGCCCACGAAGTCACCGACAATCGGTGGGTCCAGATCGGTGCACGGGTCGGGCTGGCGTCCTACGGCGTCACGCACCTCCTGATCGCCTGGCTCGCGCTGCAGGTCGCCTTCGGCGACGGTGGCGAGCAGGCCAACCAGAAGGGCGCGTTCCAGCAGCTTGCGAGCAACACCTTCGGCGTGATCATGCTGTGGATCATCGTCTTGGGCTTCGTCGCGGTCGCCCTGTGGCGGCTCGGCCAGGCGATCTGGGGATACCGCTACGTGTCAGACCACACCAAGCAGCTGCGCAAGCGTGGCACCTCGGCGTTCAAGGTGGTCGTGTTCGGCACGTTCGCGTTCCTGGCGGCGCGCACCGCCGTCGGCGGCGGCGGCGGGAACGGCCAGCAGAAGGCGACGGCGGGCGTGCTCGGCCTCCCCGGCGGCCAGTGGATCGTCGGCCTGGTCGGGCTCGGGATCATCGTCGCGGGCGGAAGCAAGATCTACGCGGGCTGGAAGAAGAAGTTCGAGGACGACATGGACATGCCGACGGATCCAAAGGCGCGCACCGCCGTCGAGCGCACCGGCCAGGTCGGCTTCATCGCGAAGGGCGTCTCGATCGCGGTGATCGGGATGCTCGTCGTGATCGCCGCGATCCAGTTCGACCCCGCCAAGGCCTCCGGTCTCGATGCGGCGCTGCACTCGCTCACCCAGACCCCGCTCGGGCCGTGGCTGCTGGTGGTGGTGGCGCTCGGCCTGGCCGCGTACGGCGTGTTCTGCGCGTTCGACGCGAAGTACCACCGGGTCTGAGGCACCCATGTGTTGGGTGTGTTACCGCGCGCAATGACCGCGTAAACCCTGGTCGAAGGCCCGCTCCGGCCGAACTCCCCGACTTATGGTCGACGCCTCAGCCCGTCGTCCTCTTCAGGGAGCCTCATGTCCGCCGATGCCGTCCCGAACGCGGCCGAGCAGATCCCCGACGCCGCGCACCCGGCGGGGGGCTCATCGCGGTGGCCTGGTACGGCGTGCAGACCTACCTCGCCGCCGAGTCGCTGAACATCATCTTCTTGAAGTTCATCCCGGCGTCCCAGTCGCTCACCCAGGTCGGCTTCCTCGGCCTCGACGCGCTGGGCTGGATCTCCTTCGCGATCCTCTGGGTCGCCCAGGCTGCGCTGTTCTGGACCGGCATGGAGACCATTCGCCGGTTCATCGACTGGGCAGGCCCCGCGGTGTACGTCGTGATGGTCATCCTGGCGGTCTACCTGGTGTCGAAGGCGGGCTGGTCGAACATCAACTTCGACCTGCACACGGGCGAGACGCTCGGCTTCCTGGCCTCCATCCCGGTCATGATCAGTGCGATCGCGATCGTGGTGTCGTACTTCTCCGGCCCGATGCTCAACTTCGGTGACTTCTCCCGCTACGGACGCAGCTTCGCGGCGGTCAAGCGCGGCAACTTCCTCGGGCTCCCGATCAACTTCCTGTTCTTCTCGCTGCTCACCGTGATCACCGCGTCGGCGACCGTTCCCGTCTACGGCGAGCTCATCACCGACCCGATCAAGACCGTGCAGAAGATCGACACCCCGCTCGCCATCCTGCTCGGCGGGCTGACCTTCGTCACGGCGACGGTCGGCATCAACATCGTTGCGAACTTCATCTCGCCCGCGTTCGACTTCTCCCACGTCAACCCGCAGAAGATCTCGTGGCGGACCGGCGGCATGATCGCGGCGGTCGGCTCGGTGATCCTCACCCCGTGGAACTGGTACGACAACGACGAGGCCATCCACTACACCCTGGGCATCCTGGGAAGCCTCATCGGGCCGCTCTTCGGCATCCTCATCGCGGGCTACTACCTCGCGGCAAGGCAGCGCATCGCGGTGGACGCCATGTACACCCTGGACCCGACGGGCCGGTACTGGTACCGAGGCGGCTTCAACCCGAACGCGGTGATCACCGTGGTGGTCACCGGTGTGATCGCGATCCTGCTCAGCCTGTTCACCGGCATCGGCGACTTCGGCTGGTTCATCGGGTGCGGGCTCGGGTTCGCCATCTTCGCGCTGCTGGAGCGGGCCCGGCCGATGATCACGGTGCCGCCCGCCGACGAGGAAGACGTCTCGGACGGAACGGCGGCCTCACTCCCGTAGCAGAAGCTTGGCCTGCCCGACGTCGTCCTCGAACACCATCAGCCGGTAGCTCCTGCCCTCCCGGCCGATCGTGGCGCGGATCCCCGCCGCGGTCAGCCGGGCGCGCAGCACCTGGGCGGCGGCCTCCGTCGGCGTGCGGGCGACCTCGGCGAGCAACCCGTCGCCGACGGGGTCGTTCGGGTCGGGGACGCGCAGGTTGCGCCCGGTACCGAAGGTCCAGCGCAGGCCGAGGGTGAGCAGCCCCATGAGGACGAGCCCGCCGAGCAGGCTGAGGATGCGCGGATCGTCCACTGCCGCATTCTCCTCCGCGGATGTGACCGCCGTCGCCCGGAAGCGAGGTTACGCGCCAGTAGGATAAGGTGGCGTCCAGGGGAGGTTCCGGTGCCGTTTCCGACCGACGACGAGCGCGACCGGCCGTGGGTGATCCGCACGTACGCAGGGCACTCTTCGGCGGCCACGAGCAACGCCCTGTACCGGCGCAACCTGGCGAAAGGCCAGACCGGCCTGTCGGTGGCCTTCGACCTTCCCACCCAGACCGGTTACGACCCCGACGACGAGCTCGCGCGCGGTGAGGTCGGCAAGGTCGGCGTGCCGGTGAGCCACATCGGCGACATGCGCACGCTCTTCGACGGCATCCCGCTCGCCGAGGCCAACACCTCGATGACGATCAACGCGCCCGCGATGTGGCTGCTCGCGCTGTACGTGGCCGTGGCCGACGAGCAGGGCGCCCCGCGCGCCACCCTGGCGGGCACCACGCAGAACGACATCGTCAAGGAGTACCTCTCGCGCGGCACATACGTGTTCCCGCCCGCGCCGAGCCTGCGCCTGATCTCCGACATGATCGCGTGGTCGGTCGCCGAGATCCCGAAGTGGAACCCGATCAACATCTGCAGCTACCACCTGCAGGAGGCGGGTGCTACCCCCGCGCAGGAGCTCGCCTACGCGCTGTCCACCGCCATCGCCGTGCTCGACGCGGTCCGCGACGCGGGCCAGGTGCCCCCCGAGCGCTTCCCGGACGTCGTCGCGCGCATCTCCTTCTTCGTCAACGCGGGCCTGCGGTTCGTCGAGGAGATGTGCAAGATGCGCGCGTTCGCCGTGCTGTGGGATGCGATCACGGCCGAGCGCTACGGCGTCGAGGACCAGCGCAAGCGCAGGCTGCGCTACGGCGTGCAGGTCAACTCGCTGGGCCTCACCGAGGCGCAGCCCGAGAACAACGTGCAGCGGATCGTCCTGGAGATGCTGGCGGTCACGCTCTCGCGCGACGTCCGCGCCCGCGCGATCCAGCTGCCCGCGTGGAACGAGGCGCTCGGCCTGCCGCGGCCCTGGGACCAGCAGTGGGCGCTGCGCATGCAGCAGGTGCTCGCCTACGAGACCGACCTCCTGGAGTACGAGGACCTCTTCGCGGGCTCCCACGTGGTGGAGGCCAAGGTCGCCGAGCTGACGGCGGCCGCGCGCGCCGAGATCGAGCGGGTGCAGGAGCACGGTGGCGCGGTCGGGGCCGTCGAGTCCGGGTACATGAAGGGACAGCTCGTCGCGTCGTTGGCGCGGCGGCGGCGGCGAATGGAGTCCGGCGACGTCGTCGTGGTCGGGGTGAACCGCTTCGAGTCGACCGAGCCCAGCCCGCTGCAGGCCGAGGGGGCCGCGGCGATCGAGACGGTCGACCCGGCCGTGGAGGCCGCCGCCGTCGAGGCGATCCGGGCTTGGCGGGCCGAGCGCGACCCGGCGGCCGTCGAGGCGGCGCTGGAAGGGCTGCGCGACGCCGCGAAGACCGACGCCAACCTCATGGGTGCCTCGATCACCTGCGCGAAGGCGGGCGTCACGACCGGGGAGTGGTCGGGGGTGCTGCGGGAGGTGTTCGGCGAGTTCCGCGCGCCCACCGGGGTGTCCGCGGCGGTGTCGAATGAGGGGCACCAAGAGCTCGCCGCCGTCCGTGAACGGGTGCGGGCCACGGGCGACGAGCTGGGCACCCGGCTGCGCATGCTCGTCGGCAAGCCGGGCCTCGACGGGCACTCCAACGGCGCCGAGCAGGTGGCCGTCCGCGCCCGCGACGTCGGCTTCGAGGTCGTCTACCAGGGCATCCGGCTCACCCCGGCGCAGATCGTCGCGGCCGCGGTGCAGGAGGACGTACACGTCGTCGGGCTGTCGGTGCTGTCGGGCTCGCACCTGTCGGTCGTGCCCGCCGTCGTCGAAGGACTGCGGGCGGCCGGCGCCGCGGACGTGCCGGTGGTCGTGGGCGGGATCATCCCGCCCGAGGACGCCGAGGCGCTCCGCGAGCAGGGCGTCGCCGCGGTGTTCACGCCCAAGGACTACCGGCTCACCGAAATGCTCGACGCCGTGGTCACGCTGGTGCGGAGGGCGCGCGGCCTCCCGAGCTGATATCCGGATCGTTATCTTGGGGATCCCTGCGCGGTAGCTACCGACCGGTTAGTGTCGCCCGAGTTCGGGGCGCTCCGAGACCGGGAGGGGTGATGGGGGATGTCCGCACCCCTGGAGGTCACCGGCTCGGCGGCGGAAGCCCGTCCCGAGGCCATCGCCGAAGGCAGCGCGGGCAAGGAGATCCAGGGTCGGTCGCTCAGCCAGATCGCCTGGCGACGGCTGCGGCGGGACAAGGTCGCTCTCGGCGGTGCTGCCGTGATCCTCCTGCTGATCCTCATCGCCATCTTCGCGCCGCTGGTCGTGGCGGTGCTGGGCCACGACCCCCTCGAGTTCCACTACGACCAGGTCGATCCCAACCTCCAGGTGTCGCCGAAGTGGTTCGGCGGCGTCAGCCCGGAGTACCTCTTCGGCGTCGAGCCGATCAACGGTCGTGACGTGTTCAGCCGCGTCGTCTACGGCGCCCGCATCTCGCTGCTCATCGCGTTCTTCGCCACCCTGCTGGCGGTGGCGGTCGGCACCGTCGCGGGCATCGTCGCGGGCTACCTCGGCGGATGGGTCGACACGCTGATCAGCCGCACCATGGACGTCTTCCTCGCGTTCCCGATCCTCTTGTTCGCCCTCGCACTGGTCGGGATCATCCCGTCGAAGGCGTTCGGGCTTGAGGGGGACGCGCTGCGGATCGTGTTGATCATCGTGATCATCGGGTTCTCCAGCTGGCCGTACATCGGTCGGATCATCCGCGGTCAGACGCTGTCGCTGCGGGAGCGCGAGTTCGTCGACGCCGCCCGCAGCCTCGGCGCCCGCACGCCGCGGATCCTGTTCTCCGAGCTCCTGCCCAACCTGGTCGCGCCGATCCTCGTGTACGCCACCCTGCTTATCCCGACCAACATCCTCTTCGAGGCGGCGCTGTCGTTCCTGGGCGTGGGTGTGCCGCCGCCCGCGCCGAGTTGGGGCGGCATGCTCTCCGAGGCCACCCACTGGTTCCAGATCGCTCCCAACTTCATGGTCTTCCCCGGCCTGGCGATCTTCGTCACCGTCCTGGCGTTCAACCTGTTCGGCGACGGCCTGCGGGACGCGCTGGATCCGCGATCCCGATGAGAGCACAAGGAGTGCTGCTGATGAGAAGTAGGCGGAAGGTCGTCGTGGGCGCCATGGGCGCCGTCGCGACGTTGGTGCTCGCGGCCTGTGGAGGGGGCAACGTCGCGTCTTCCGGCGGTTCGGGCGGCGGCGGCGGTGCGGCGGCCGACGCGAACGGCGTCCACAACCCGTCCGACGCCACGGGCGGCACGCTGCGCTTCGCCAACAACGGTGACTGGGACTCCGTCGACCCGGCTGACACGTACTACGCGTACTCGTGGAACTTCGCGCGGCTCTACGGCCGGTCGCTGGTGATGTTCAAGTCGGCCCCGGGCAAGGACGGCTCGACGTTGGTGCCCGACCTCGCCGAGTCGCTCGGCACGCCCAGCGACAACGCCAAGACGTGGACCTACAAGCTGCGCAGCGGTGTCAAGTTCGAGGACGGCACGCCGGTCACGAGCAAGGACGTCAAGTACGCGGTCGAGCGGTCGCTGGACAAGACGACGTTCCCCAACGGGCCCACCTACTTCAACGACTTCCTCGACCTGCAGGGCTACACCACCCCGTACGAGGACCCCGACCCGAACAAGCTGGGCCTCAAGGCGGTCGAGACCCCCGACGACCAGACGATCGTGTTCCACCTCGTCAAGCCCTTCAGCGGCTTCGACTACTTCGCCCAGCTGCCGTCCACCATCCCGGTGCCCGCCGCGAAGGACACGGGCAGCAAGTACAAGGAGCACGTGGTCGCCACCGGCCCGTACATGTTCGACACGAACGACCTGGGCAAGAGCTTCAGCCTGAAGCGCAACCCGAACTGGGACCAGGCCACCGACCCCAACCGCAAGCCGCTGCCCGACCGGATCGAGGTGCAGCTGAACGTCAACTCCGACGACCTCGACAACCGGCTGCTGTCCGGTGACCTCGACGTGGACGTCGTCGGCGACGGCGTGGGCAGCGCCGCGCAGGGCCGGATCCTGGCCGACCAGGCGCTCAAGGCCCAGACGGACAACCCGGTGACCACGCGGCACTGGTTCAGCGCCATCAGCGCCAGCGTCGCGCCGCTCGACAACATCCACTGCCGCAAGGCGATCGAGTACGCGGTCGACCGCACGGGGTACCAGCGGGCCTACGGCGGGTCGGTCGGCGGCGACATCGCCACGAACCTCATGCCGCCGGTGATCTCGGGCGCCCAGCAGTTCGACACCTACCCCAGCCCGGACAACACCGGTGACCTGGCCAAGGCCAAGGCCGAGCTCACCCAGTGCGGGCAGCCCAACGGCTTCTCCACCAACATCTCCTACCGGGCCGAGCGGCCCGCGGAAAAGGCCACCGCCGAGGCCTTCCAGCAGTCGCTGGCTCGGGTCGGGATCAACCTGACGATCAAGCCCTACCCGCAGGGCGACTACTTCAAGCTGTACGCGGGCAAGCCGGACTTCGTGAAGGCCAACAACCTCGGGATCATGGTGTACGGGTGGGCGGCGGACTGGCCGGACGGCTTCGGGTTCCTGGCTCAGCTCGTCGACAGCCGCACGATCCGGGCAACGGGCGGCAACACGAACCTGGGTGTCGTCGACCCTGAGGTCGACGCGATGTTGGACAAGGCGGGCGAGACGACCGACAAGGCGGCGCGCGAACAGATCTACGTCGACATCGACAAGAAGGTCATGGATGACGCCTACTACATCCCGGGCGTCTGGTCGAAGGGCTTGTTCTACCGGCCCAAGAACCTGACCAACGTGTTCATCACCGACGGCTTCTCGGAGTACGACTACCTCGCGCTCGGCACGACCCGGAAGTAGGTGAAGGCCCTCCGGCGCGCGGCCGACCCCCCCGTGGTGGGTCGGCCGCGCGCGCGGCTCGGTGACATGGCGGTCTACGTCGTCCGGCGGTTGATCGCAGCGGTGGTCCTGCTGCTGATCGTCACCGCTGCCGTCTTCGTGATCTTCTTCGTGCTGCCCCGGCTCGGCGGCGCCACGGTCGACGACCTGGCGTCGCGGTACGTCGGGAAGAGCGGGAGCACCGAGGACATCCACGCGATCGCGGTCAAGCTCGGCCTGACCGACCCCGTGTGGGTGCAGTACGGCCGCTTCCTGGCCGCGCTGTTCGTCGGTGCGGACTACAGCACCGGTCCGACCACGGTGCACTGCCCCGCGCCGTGCCTCGGGTACTCGTTCATCAACCAGAACCCGGTGCTGCCCGACCTGCTCGACCGGCTCCCGGTCACGATGTCGCTCGCCGCCGGCGCCGCGGTGCTGTGGCTCGTGGGCGGGGTGAGCGTCGGAGTGCTGTCCGCACTCCGGCGGGGTAGTGTGTTCGACCGCGCGGCGATGGGCGTCGCGCTGGCGGGCGTCTCGCTGCCGATCTTCTTCACCGGCCTGCTGAGTCTGTCGATCTTCAGCTACGCGCTGGGGCTGACCGCCCCGGGCGGCGCCTACACGCCGTTCGAGGTCAACCCGTTCCTGTGGGCGTACGACCTGCTGCTGCCGTGGATCACGCTGGCGTTCCTCTACGCGGCGGGGTACGCGCGGCTGACGCGGGCGGGCATGCTCGACACGATGGGGGAGGACTTCATCCGCACCGCACGGGCGAAGGGCCTGCCGGAGCGCACGGTCGTGGTCAAGCACGGGTTGCGGTCGGCGCTCACCCCGATCCTCACGATCTTCGGCCTCGACCTGGGGCTGCTGCTGGGCGGGGCGATCCTGACCGAGAGCACCTACTCGCTGCCGGGCATCGGCAAGTACTCCGTGGACGCGATCGTCAACAACGACCTGCCGAAGGTGCTCGGTGTCGTCCTGCTGGGCAGCATCTTCATCGTGGCGGCCAACCTGATCGTCGACCTGCTGTACGCCGTGATCGACCCGAGGGTGAGGCTGGGGTGAGCGAGGACGTGCTCGCGGGGGATGTGCCCGCGCCCCTGCACGAGAAGCGGGCGTTCCTGGACGTGCGCGACCTGCGGGTGCACTTCCCCACCGACGACGGTGTCGTGAAGTCCGTCGACGGCCTTTCGTTCCAGCTGGAGCGGGGTAAGCGCCTCGGGATCGTGGGGGAGTCGGGTTCCGGCAAGAGCGTGACCAGCTTGTCGATCATGGGCTTGCACAAGGCGGGCACCGCGAAGATCTCGGGCGAGATCTGGGTGGGCGACACCGAGCTCGTGTCGGCCGATCCGGAGACCGTGCGGAAGCTGCGCGGCAAGACGATGGCGATGATCTTCCAGGACCCGCTGTCTGCGATGCACCCGTACTACACGGTGGGCGCGCAGATCGTCGAGGCCTACCGGCTGCACCACGACGTCAGCAAGAAGGCGGCGCGCAAGCGGGCGGTGGAGCTCCTCGACCGGGTCGGGATCCCGCAGCCCGACAGCCGGTTCGACGACTACCCGCACCAGTTCTCCGGCGGCATGCGGCAGCGGGCGATGATCGCGATGGCGCTGTCGTGCAACCCGGACCTGCTCATCGCCGACGAGCCGACCACCGCGCTGGACGTCACCGTGCAGGCGCAGATCCTCGACCTGATCGTGGACTTGCAGAAGGAGTTCGACTCCGCGGTGATCATCATCACCCACGACCTGGGCGTGGTCGCCGAGCTGGCGGACGACATCTTGGTCATGTACGCGGGACGGGCGGTGGAGTACGGCACGGCGCGCGCGGTCTTCGCGCAGCCCCAACACCCGTACACGTGGGGCCTGCTCGGCTCGATGCCGCGGATCGACCGGGAGCGCACCGAGCGGCTCATACCGATCGTCGGCAACCCGCCGAGCCTGATCAACGTGCCGCCCGGGTGCCCGTTCCACCCGCGCTGCGCCTATGAGGCGCGCACCGGGGGGTTGGCGCGCACAGAGCGGCCGGAGCTGCGCGAGGCGTCGCCGGGCCATCTGGTGGCCTGTCATCTTCCGGTCGAGGAGCGCCGGAGGATCTTCGCCGAGGAGATCGGGCCCAAGCTGTGAGCGAGCTTGCGAGCGAACCAACGATGCCGCGTGCCGACGTGTTGCTCTCCGCCGAGAAGCTGCAGATGCATTTCCCCGTCCGACGGGGGCTGTTACGGCGCAAGGTCGGGGCGGTGCAGGCCGTCGACGGGCTGACCTTCGACGTCCGGCGCGGCGAGACGCTGTCGATCGTAGGCGAGTCGGGGTGCGGCAAGACCACGACCGGGCGGCTGCTCACACGCCTGCTGGAGCCGACGGACGGCACCGTCACGTTCGAGGGCCGCGACATCTCACACCTCTCGGTCTCCGACATGCGGCCCCTGCGGCGCGACATCCAGATGGTGTTCCAGGACCCCTATTCGTCGCTGAACCCGCGGCACACGGTCGGCACGATCGTCGGCGCGCCGTACAAGATCCAAGGCGTGGATCCCAAGGGTGGGGTCAAGAAGGCCGTACAGGATCTGCTCGCGCTGGTGGGGCTCTCGCCGGAGCACTACAACCGCTACCCGCATGAGTTCTCCGGCGGGCAGCGCCAGCGCATCGGAATCGCGCGCACGCTGGCGCTGCGGCCCAAGCTGATCATCGCGGACGAGCCGGTGTCGGCGCTCGACGTCTCGATCCAGGCGCAGGTGGTCAACCTGTTGGAGGACCTGCAGAACGAGCTGAACCTGACCTACGTGATGATCGCGCACGACCTGTCGGTGGTGCGGCACGTCTCCGACCGGGTCGCGGTGATGTACCTGGGCAAGATCGTCGAGCTGGGCGAGCGCACCGACGTCTACGAGCGGCCGATGCATCCCTACACGGTGGCGCTCATGTCGGCGGTGCCGGTCCCGGACCCCACCCGCGTGACGAAGCGGGAGCGCATCCTGCTCACCGGCGACGTCCCCAGCCCGCTGAACCCGCCCCCCGCCTGCCGGTTCCACACGCGTTGCTGGAAGGCGCAGGAGATCTGTTCGGTGGAGGAGCCGCCGCTGGTCGGTGTGCGCGGCGGGCACCAGGTGGCCTGCCACTTCCCAGAGAACACCTGACCCGCGAGTCGGACGTTTCCGGGGTTTGATCACCCGAAACGTCCTTCTCGTGCGGATCACGGAACCGAGGTGCCGCGGGTTCCGTCTATCGGGGATGTGCAGAGTCAGCCGTTCGTGGGGTCCGCAGCGGTGGCGGCGGGGCTGGTCACCGCGGACCAGCTGCGCGGGCCGGGGTTTACCCGGCTGTTCCGCGGGATCTTCGTGCGCGCCGAGGTCGAGGTCGACTACGCGCTCCGATGCCGGGCGGCCGCGCTCCTCGCGGGCGGCCGCGGAGTGTTGGCAGGGTGGGCGGCGGCCGAACTGCTGAGGGCGTCATGCGCACCTTCGGGAGCGCCGGTCGAGCTCGTCGTGGTCAGTGGCGGTCGCTGTAGGCCCGGGCTGGTGATGCGGTCGGACGTGCTCGCCGCCGTGGAAGTTGTCCAGGTGGATGGGGTGCGGGTGACGACGCCTGCGCGTACGGCGTTCGACCTCGGTCGGGTCACGCCCGTCGTACACGCGATCATGGGGGTCGACGCGCTCCGCTACGCCTGTGGGCTCGAGGTGGACGACATCCGGGCCATTGCCCGGCGCCACCCCGGCACGCGCGGCGCCGGTCGTCTGCCGGAGGTCTTGCGAAGATCCACACATCTCGCGCAGTCGCCGATGGAGTCGCGCATCCGGGTTGCGATCGAGGACGCCGGGCTACCGATGCCGGTGCTGCAGCACCGCGTCGGGCCCTACTTCCTGGACATGGCCTACCCCGAGCGGAAGGTCGCGGTGGAGTACGACGGCCGGGAGCATCTCACCCCTGAGCGGGCGCGGCGCGACCTCAGTCGGCAGGCCTACCTCACCGGTGCGGGATGGACGGTTCTGCGGTTCCCGGCGGCGGTGGTGCTCGGCGAGACGTGGCGGATCGCGGCGGCGATACGCAGGTTGATCGATCCGCGATGATCGCCGTGAGATCGACGTTTCCGGTGATCGAACCCCGGAAACGTCAGTCTCGAGCTTCGTCGTCGATCTCCTCCCCGCGTCTGCGGAAGAGACGGAACCCGGGGATGCCCTGGATGGCCTGGCGCACCTCGCGGAGCTGGTTGAGCAGCTCGTGGACGTCGGGGCCGACGCGGTCCAGCGTGGCAAGCAGCGGCATGATGTCGGACTCCATGTGCTCGGTGAGCCGGGGGAGCTGGTCGACCAGCCGGATCGCGGCGAGGAGCTCGTCCTCGGAGAACTCCTGCACGAACTTGCGCGCCAGGGGCGCCGCCTGCGCCGCGATGGGCTGGTAGGTGTCGAGGAGGCCGCCGGCGCCGTCCGCGAGCGCGCCCGCCCGGCCGACGAGGGCGTCGGCCCGGTCGGCGACGCCGCCCGCGCGCTCCACCAGCGCCCCGCGCCGTCGGCTACGCCGCCCGCCCGCTCCACCAGCGCCGCGCGCGCTACGCCGCCTGCCCGCTCCACCAGCGCCCGCGCCGTCGGCCACGGTGCCCGCGCGCTCCACCAGCGCCCGCGTCGTCGGCCACGGCCGCCCGCTCGACCAGCGCCCCGGCGCCGTCGGCCACGGTGCCTGCCCGCTCGACCAGCGCCCCGCGCCGTCGGCCACGCCGCCCGCGCGCTCTACGAGGGCGCCCGCGCCGTCGGCTACCCCACTTGCGCGGTCGACCAGTGCGCCTGCCCCGTCCGCCACGATGCCTGCGCGGTCGACCAGCGCGCCTGCCCCGTCCGCCACGATGCCCGCGCGGTCGACCAGCGCCCCGGCGCCGTCGGCGACGACGTCGGCCCGTTTGACCAGCGCGCCCGCGTTGTCGGCGACGAGGCCAGCGCGGTCGACGAGCGTGGCCGCGCCGCCCGCGACCACGTCGGCCCGCGCCACCAGCGCACCCGCGCCGCCCGCGACCAGCTCGGCCCGCTCGACCAGCGCGTCGGCCCGCGCCGCGACCCCGCCCGCACGATCGACCAGCACCGCCGCGGCGCCCGCGACCACCTCCACCTCCAGCAGCAGTGGCTCGACCCGCGCCGCCAGGTCCTCGACCACATCCAGCAGCCGCGCGACGCGCTCGGGCAGATCGGCAAGCATTCCGACCGCCTCATCGGTCCAGCCGAGAACCCCGCGGAGACCCGCGACCACGTCGGTGGGCCCGACCCACACGGGCAGGCCCCCGATGCGCACCACCATGCCGTCGATCCTCGCACGCCCGTGAGCGCCCCACCCGGCGTCCGCCGGAGGTGGGCGCGTCCCGACCGCGACCGGTCAGTCGGGCCAGGAGGGGCGGCGCTTCTCCAGGAACGCCGCCATGCCCTCCTTGGCGCTCGCGCTCTGCGACATCCCCGCCATCACCTCGACGGCCACGGCGTAGGCGTCGGCCTCGGGGCGGTCGAGCTGGGCGTAAAGCGTCTGCTTGCCCACGCCCTTGGCGAAGCGGCTGCCGCGGGTGGCGCGGGCGAGCAGGTCGTCGACCCGGGCGTCCAGCTCGCGGTCCGGCACCGCGTAGTTGATCAGGCCCCACTCCGCGGCGGTGCGGGCGTCGATCGCGTCGCCGGTGAGCGCGAGCTCCATCAGCCGCTTGCGCCCGACGTTGCGCGCCACCGGCACCGCGGGCGTGTGACAGAACCACCCGCCCTTGCCCCCGGGGAGCGCGAAGCTCGCCGACTCCGCGGCCACGGCCAGGTCGCAGCTCGCCACCAGCTGGCAGCCCGCGGCCGTGGCGATGGCCTGCACGCGGGCGATCACCACCTGCGGCACCTCCTGGATCGTGCGCATCACCGACGTGCACAGCCGCAGCAGGTCGCGCACACCGGCCAGGTCACGGGCGGCGACGTCGGCGAAATCGTGGCCCGCCGAGAACGCCTTCCCCTCGGCGCCGAGCACGATGCCGGTGGCCTCCGAGCGCCCCGCGGTCTCGAACGCGTCGAGCAGCTCGCGCAGGTGTGCCTCGGAAAGCGTGTTGCGGCGCTCCGGGCGGTTCATCGTGATCCGAACGGTGTCGCCCTCGTGCTTGACCAGCAGGTGCTCGTAGTCGGCCATACCAGCACCGTACGACGAACGGGGCCCCTCCCGCGCCCTCCGTGCTCTCTTTTCCGTGCCGCACGGGGGAGGTAGCGCGATGGCCACGAGCGAGCACCCGACGCTCGGCGTGGGCGGCCGCCCTGCTCAACCTCACCGGCCTCGGGCTGGGCTACGGCCACCCGCGCCGTCCGCTGCGGGTGGTCGCTGATGCCGGTGGTGCGGCGCCGACCGGCAGCCGGAGCAGGAACGTCCGCACGCTGACCGCGGTCGACGGTGACGGCGACGGCGTCTACGCGGTGCCCATGGGCGCGTCGACCTGACGCAGCTTGAGCAGCAGATAGGCGGCCAGGGTCTGGGCGTCGACGATGGCGCCCTCGCGGATCATCGTCTCCAGCTCGGCGGTGGTGAACCAGCAGGCGCGCATGTCCTGTTCGGTGTGCTCCCGCACCGCGTCGCCCGCGATCAGGTCCGTGGCCAGGAAGACGTGCTCCCGCTGGCTGGACATGCCGGGGGCGATGTCGAGGCGGCCCAACAGCTCCATCCGGCCCGCGACCAGGCCCGTCTCCTCCAGCAGCTCGCGGGCGGCCAGCTGCGCCGGGTCGAGCTCGGCGCGGTCGGGCGCGGTACCCATCGGGAACTCCCAGCGTCGCTGCCCCACCGGGTAGCGGAACTGCTCGACGAGGTGGAAGCGGTCGCCCTCGCGGGGGATGACGACGGCGGCCGTCGGCTTGTCGACCACCCCGTAGATCCCGTCGGAGCCGTCGTCGCGGCGGATGGCGTCCTCACGGACGGTCATCCACGGGTTCGCGTAGACCTGACGGCTGGAAAGCGTCTGCACGCGGCCAGTATTGCGGGGCGATCGGCCCGCACCCGTACGCCCACAGCCAGCCGTTCTCGGTGGCGAGGCCGTCGACGATCGCGCGGCCGACGGCGGCCAGGAAGCGTCTCATGACAGGGCCGCCGTGGCTATGGAACTCGCGGGACGGCCTGCCACGAGCACGGCCACGGGCCGCAGCAGGGCGGTGATGTCGGTGAGTGGGTCGCCGTCGACGGCGAGGAGGTCCGCGTCGTAGCCGGGCCGCACCCGGCCCTTGCGGTCGCCGAGCCCGCACACCTGCGCGGCGGTCGACGTGCCCGCGGTGAGCGCCTCGGCCGGGCTCATCCCGAGCTGGACCAGCTGCGCGAGCCCGTAGGGCAGCACGCCGTGCGGTTTGATCGGGCCGATGCCCGCGTCGGTGCCCGCCACCAGCAGCGCGCCCTCGCGGACCAGCCGGGCGTAGCTGCGCATCAGGTCGGGCAGGATCTTGGCGATGAACGGCGGCGGGGCGACCGGGCCCGCGACCGGCACGAGCCCGAGCGTCGCGCCCACCGCGATCCGGCGGCGCACGATCGCCGCGACCAGGGCGTCCGGCGCGGCGACCCGGTCGCCGTCGATGAACGTGCAATGCTCCAGGCCATCCACCCCGGCGGCGACGCCGTCGGCGATCGCGTCGAGCGCGTGGGCGTGCGCCGTCACCGGCAGGCCGTGTCGATGCGCCTCGTCCACGAGTGCGACGAGGTCGTCGGGGGTGAATTGGGGTGTGTCGAGCGCGGAGCCGGGGGTCATCGCGCCGCCCGAGGCCATCACCTTGATGACGTCGACGCCGCGCTCGGCGTGCTCGCGCACCGCTTCGCGCACCCCGCGCTCGGCGACGCCACCGAGGAAGTGGCAGTGCCCGCCTGCCGACGTGATCGGCGGCCCGGCGGCCACGATCGTGGGCCTGGCCCAGGACGGGTGAGTTTCGCGCAGGCGCAGGGTGAGGTAATCGCGGTCGCCCAGGTCGCGCACGGTTGTGACGCCTGCCCGGAGCTGCGCCGCGGCGGCCTGTGCCATCGCCTCCAGCACGGCGTCGTCGTCGCGGGCGGCGAGGGCGGCGATCGGGTTGGCGCAGGCGTCGAAGGCGAGATGGACGTGGGTGTCGACCAGCCCGGGCAGCAGTGTGGCGCCGGGTAGATCGATGAGCTCGGCGTCCGGGGGCGGCGGCCCGGTGCGGACCTCGGTGATCCGCCCGTCCTCGACGAGCACGAGCGGGTCGGCGTGGGCGGTGACGCCGTCGAAAAGACGCGCGGCGTGCAGTGCGGTACGGGTCATGCCGAACGTTGTACGAGGTCAGCGAACTGGCGAAATCGGGGGAACCACGTATTCCGGGTACGGTTCGGCTCCGTGGAGCCGCGGTTCGTAGGACGCGCCGACGAGCTGGCCGAGCTCGTCGCGCTGCTCGACGCGGCGCTCGACGGCCGGTCCGGCCTCGCCGTGCTCGCGGGCGAGCCGGGGATCGGCAAGACCCGCCTCGCCGAGGAGCTCGCCGCGCTGGCCGGGGCGCGCGCGGTGCCGGTGTTGTGGGGCGGCTGCACCGCCGCCGAGGGCACGCCCGCGTACTGGCCGTGGCGGCGGATCCTGCGGTCCTGGCTTGGCGCGGTCGGCCGCGACCGCGCCGCCGCAGCCCTGGACGGGCTCGGTGAGGTGGCGCGCCTGGCCCCCGAGCTGCCCGGCGAGCCCGTCGAGAGCGACCGGTTCGCCCTCTTCGACGCCGTCGCGCGGTTCTTCGCCGCGGTCGCCGAGGACGCTGGGCTCGTCCTCGTTCTCGACGACGTGCAGTGGGCCGACGCCGACTCCATGGCACTGCTCGCGCACGTTACCCGGGAGGTGACGAGCGCGCGGCTGCTGGTCGTCGCCACCGTGCGGCCCGCCGAGCTCGACATCGCACTGGGTGGGCTGGTGATCGAGCTTTCCGGCTGGGACGACGCCGTGGTCGGCGCCGCGCTCGCCGACCGGCTGGGTGGGCGGCCGGACCCGGACGTCGTCGCCGCGGTGGCGCGCCGGTCCGGCGGCAACCCGTTCTTCGTCGGCGAGCTGGCGCGGGTGCTGCGGGCGGGCCCGTCCGCGCTGCGCGTGCCCGCGGCGGCGCGCGACGTCGTGCGCGCCCGCATCCGGCGGCTGCCCGAGCCGGGCCGGACGCTGCTCGGGGCCGCCGCGGTGCTCGGCCGCGACGTCGACGCGGCGCTGCTCGCCTCCGTCACCGGCCGCGAGAACGTGCTCGACGACCTGCGCCCTGCGCTCGACGACGGCGTGCTCGACCAGCCCGCGGGCCGCATTGACCTGCGTTTCACCCACGACCTCGTCCGCGAGAGCGTGCTCGCCGACCTGACCGCCGGGGAGCAGGCCAGGGTGCACCTCGCCGTCGTGGCCGCGCTCACGCCGTCGGCCGACGACCCGGACGTCGTCACCGAGCTGGCCCACCACGCGCTGGCCGCGTTGCCCGCGGGCGACCGGCGCGCCGCTACCGAATGGGCTCGGCGCGCCGCGCAGGTCGCGCACGCCCGGCTGGCCTACGACGAGGCCGCCCGGCTGCTGGCCGACGCGCTCGCCGCCGGGCGTCCGGTGCTCCGGCCGGCCGACCGGCTCGCCCTGCTCCTGGACCTGGCCCACGCCCGCGGCCTCGCGCACGACGTGGCGGGCGCGATCGCGACGTTCACGGAAGCGGCCGAGCTCGCCCGCGCCACGGGCGACGCCGCGGCCCTCGCCTGCGCGGCGCTCGGGCTGCCCGAGGTCAGCGAGGCCGAATGGCTCGACAGCGTGCGCGGCTGGTGCGCGGAGGCGTTGCGCGGCCTCGGAGCGGGGGACCACCCCCTCAAGGCGAAGCTCTTGGCCCAGGTCGCGCACAGCGCGCTGTTCGGGGCGGATGCCGGGGTCCTCGAAGATGCGAGTGCGGCGGCGCTGGCCATGGCCGAGCGGCTCGACGACCCGTCGTCGCTGGCCATCGCGCTGCGGGCGCGGCAGCTCGCGCGGTCGGGTGCCAACGGGAACGCCGAGCGGCTCGTGCTCGGGGGCAGACTGCTCGCCCTCGGCGAACGCACCGGTGACCAGGAGGACATCCTGTGGGGCAGGCTGTGGCGCTTCGACGCGCTGCTGCAGGCCGGGCGGGTCGTGGACGCGGAGGCCGAGCTCGCCGCCGTAGAGCCCGTCGTTGCCGCGCTGCGCCGCCCGGTGGCGCGGCTGCACCTGCTGCGCGGACGGGTGGCGGTCGCACTGGGCCGTGGACGCTTCGCCGAGGCCCGCGCATTGAACGAGGAGACGATCGCCATCGCCGAGCGGGGCGGAGACTTCGGGGCCGCCGCCACCGCTCGCTCCCTGCGGTTGGGGATGGCCGCGTCCACCGGCGACGAACCCGGTGACCTGGCGTGGGTGCGCATGCAGCCGTCCCGCATGCACCCGATGGCCGCTCTGACGCGAGCGCAGGTGGTTCGGCTGCTCTTCGAGCGCGGCGAGCAGGCAGAAGCCAGGGAGTGGTACGCGAGCCTGCCCGAGCCCGGCTCGCCGCGGGTCCCGGTCTTCATCGCGTTGGCGCTGGAAGGCATGCGGGCGCAGGTGCTTCCCGAGTTCGGCGACCCGACGACCGCCGAAGCCGTCCATCGGTTGCTCCTGCCGTACGCCGACCTGCACCTCGTCGGCGGGGCGGGTGCGGCCACCACCGGCGGCTCGGTGCGGCTCGCGCTGGGCATCGCGGCGTTGGTGGCGGGCAAGCCCGACGTCGCGGTGCGGCACCTGCGCACCGCCGTGACCGTGAACGACGCGGCAGGCCTCGCGCATCCCGCGGTGCAGGCCCGGTTCCAGCTGGCCGTCGCGCTCCGCGCCCGTGGCCGCCCGTCCGATGTCGACGAGTCGGTCGGGCTGCTGGTCGCGGTCGACGCGGCCGCCACGCAGATGGGCTTGGTCCCCCTTCGGGCGCGGATCGCGGAGCTGCGGGCCAATGCCGAAGACGGCGGCGTGCTGTCCCGGCGCGAGGCGGAGATCGCCGAGCTGGTCGGGCACGGGCTGACCAACCGGCAGATCGCCGCCACCGCCCACATCTCGGAGCGCACGGTCGAGACCCACGTCGGCCACGTCCTGGCCAAGCTGGGCTTCACCCGCCGCTCGGAGATCGCCGCCTGGGTGGCGGGGCGGGATCGGTAAGGTCCCTCGCCGTGCGCCTCGTCATCGCCCGCTGCCAGGTCGACTACGTCGGGCGCCTGACCGCCCACCTGCCGATGGCGCCGCGGCTGCTGCTGATCAAGGCGGACGGGTCGGTGAGCATCCACGCCGACGACCGCGCGTACAAGCCGCTGAACTGGATGAGCCCCCCGTGCTGGCTTTCGGAGGCGCCCGGCGTCTGGACGGTGCGCAACAAGGCCGACGAGTCGCTGGTGATCACGATCGGCGAGGTCCTGCACGACTCGTCGCACGAGCTGGGCGTCGACCCGGGGCTGGTCAAGGACGGCGTCGAGGCGCACCTGCAGGAGCTGCTCGCCGCGCACCCGGCCACGCTGGGGGAGGGCTACACGCTCGTGCGGCGGGAGTACATGACGGCGATCGGGCCGGTCGACCTGCTCTGCCGGGACGCCACAGGGTGTTCCGTGGCGGTCGAGGTGAAGCGCCGCGGTGAGATCGACGGGGTCGAGCAGCTCACCCGCTACCTCGAACTCATGAACCGCGACCCGCTGCTCGCGCCGGTCGCGGGCGTGTTCGCCGCCCAGCAGATCAAACCCCAGGCCCGCACGCTCGCGCAGGACCGCGGGATCCGCTGCGTGACCGTCGACTACGACGCGCTGCGCGGCGCCGAATCCGACGACCTCCGGTTGTTCTGAGCGCGCCTACGCTGGTGCAGGTGACCACCACCGCGACGACGTTCAGCTCCCTCGACCCGCGCACCGGTGACGTCGTCGGCACCTATCCCGTACATGATGCCGCGGCCGTCGAGGCGGCCGTCGCACGGGCCGTCGAGGGCGCGCGGTGGTGGGCCGACCTCGGGTTCGCCGGGCGCGCCCGCCGTCTCCGCGAATGGAAGAAAGCGCTGGTCCGCGGCCAGGACCGGCTGGCGAGGACGATCGCCGACGAAACCGGGAAGCCGGTCGACGACGCTCGGCTGGAGCTGGTGCTCGCCGTCGACCACATCGACTGGGCGGCCCGGCACGCCGAGAAGACGCTCGGGCGGCGGCGCGTGTCGGCCGGGCTGTTGATGGCCAACCAGGCGGCGACGCTCGCGTACGCCCCGATCGGCGTCGTCGGCGTCATCGGCCCGTGGAACTACCCTGCCTTCACGCCGATGGGGTCGATCGCGTACGCGCTGGCCGCGGGCAACGCCGTCGTGTTCAAGCCGAGCGAGCTGACCCCGGGCGTCGGGATGGCGCTGGCCGACGCGCTCGCCGAGATCGTCGAGGGGCAGCCGGTGTTGCAGGTCGTCACCGGGTTCGGGGAGACGGGCGACGCGCTCTGTCGTGCTCCGGGGATCGGCATGGTGGCGTTCACCGGCTCGACAGCGACGGCCAAGCGCGTGATGGCCACCTGCGCCGAGACGTTGACGCCGGTGCTGCTCGAGTGCGGGGGCAAGGACCCGCTGCTCGTCGACGCCGACGCCGATCTCGCGGCGGCGGCCGACGCGGCCGTGTGGGGCGGGATGGCCAATGCCGGGCAGACCTGCGTCGGGGTCGAGCGGGTCTACGTGCACGAGGCGGTGGCCGAGGAGTTCACCGCGAAGGTCGTGGCCAAGACCGAGGCGCTTCGACCCGGCGCGTTCGGACCGATGACGTTGCCCGCGCAGGTGGAGGTCGTGCGTCGGCATCTCGACGACGCGCTGGCCCGCGGCGGCCGCGCGGTGGTCGGCGGCCCCGCGTCGGTGCGCCCGCCCTACATCGACCCGGTGGTCCTGGTCGACGTCCCGGAGGACAGCGCCGCGGTCACCGCGGAGACGTTCGGGCCGCTGCTGGTGGTCAACCGGGTGCGGGACATGGACGAGGCGGTGGAGCGCGCCAACGCGAGCCGCTACGGCCTCGGGGCCGCGGTGTTCGCCAAGAAGCGCGGCGACGAGATGGCCGCCCGCCTGCGGTGCGGCATGGTGTCGGTCAACTCGGTGATCGCGTTCGCGGGTATCCCCGCGCTGCCGTTCGGCGGCGTCGGCGACTCCGGGTTCGGCCGCATCCACGGCGAGGACGGGCTGCGCGCGTTCACCCGCCCGAAGGCGGTGGCGCGGCAGCGGTTCGCGCCCCCGATTGCGGTCACCAGCTTCCGGCGGTCGAGCCGCGCGATGCGCGTGTTGGTGGCGATCATGCGGCTGAGACACGGCCGCCGTTAGCCGCGTCACACCGGTTCGGGGGCGCGGTCTGGGAGGATCGCGCCAACACTGTCGGTCGGAGGGAGCAGCGTGGCACGAGAGTTCCGAACGATCGGTGTCGTCGGCCTGGGCACGATGGGCGCGGACCTCGCGGAGGTCTTCGCCCGCAACGGCCTGCAGGTGATCGCGGCGGAGATCGACGACGACGCCGTCGCCCGCGGCCTCGCGCACCTGAACGCCTCTGCGAGCAGGGCGGTCGCGCGCGGCAAGCGAACCCAGGAGGACGCCGACGCTGTGCTGGCGCGGATCCGCACAACGACGTCGCTCGCCGATCTGGCCGAGGCCGACCTCGTCGTCGAGGCGGTGGCGGAGCACCTGGAGATCAAGGCAGGCGTGCTCGCGGCGCTGTCCAGGGTGTGCGGCCCCGATGTGATCCTGGCGTCCAATACGTCCTCGCTGTCGGTCACCGAGCTGTCGGTGCGCACCGGGCGGCCCAGCAAGGTCGTCGGCATGCACTTCTTCAACCCCGCTACGGTGCAACGGCTCGTCGAGGTCGTGCGCACGGTGGTGACCGAGCCCGACGTCGTCGACGACGTCAAGGCCTTCGCCGCCAGCCTGGACAAGGTACCTGTCGTGATCGGGGACCGGGCCGGGTTCATCGCCAACGCGCTGCTGTTCGGCTACCTCAACCACGCCGCGCGGATGTTCGAGCAGCGCTACGCCACCCGCGAGGACCTCGACGCCGCCATGCGCTACGGCTGTGGCTACCCGATGGGCCCGCTCGCGTTGATCGACCTCATCGGGCTCGACGTCACGTACGCGATCCTCCAGACGATGTACGCGGAGTCGCGCAACCAACTGCACGCGCCCACGCCCCTCCTCAAGCAAATGATCACGGCGGGACTGCTGGGCCGCAAGAGCGGTCGCGGCTTCTACACCTACGCAGGGCCGCGCAGCTCGAAGGTCGTGCCCGACGCCGACACCCCCACCAGCACGCTGCCCCAGGGGGTGACGGTCCGCGACGTGCAGCGGGTCGGGGTCGTCGGCACCGGCACGATGGCCACGGGCATCGTCGAGGTGCTCGCGAAGGCCGGGCTGGATGTCGTGCTGCGCGGGCGCAGCGACTCGAAGGTCGGCGCGGCGGTCGCGGCCGCAACCAAGTCGTTGGACAAGGCCGTGGTGCGCGGCAAGCTCACCGAGTCCGAGCGGGCTGCCGCGCTCGCGCGGGTCACCGGCACCACCCAGCTGGAGGACCTCGCCGACGTCGACCTCGTGATCGAGGCCGTCGCCGAGGAGCCGGACATCAAACGGGCGGTGTTCGCCGCGCTCGACGAGATCTGCAAGCCGGGCGCGATCCTGGCCTCCACGACGTCGTCGCTGCCGGTGGTGGAGTGCGCCGCGGCCACCTCGCGGCCAGGTGACGTGATCGGGATGCACTTCTTCAACCCGGCGTCGGTGATGAAGCTGGTGGAAGTGGTCTCGACGGTCACCACCACCCCCGGCGCCGCAGCCACCGCTGTCGCGCTGTGCGAGCGGATCGGCAAGGTGCCGGTGCGCTGCGGGGACCGCGCAGGGTTCATCGTCAACGCGCTGCTGTTCCCCTACCTGAATGACGCGGTCAAGATGCTGGAGGAGCACTACGCGACGATCGATGACATCGACGCCGCCATGAAGAACGGCTGCGCGCTGCCGATGGGGCCATTCGAGGTGCTGGACGTGGTCGGGCTGGACGTGTCCTTGGCCATCGAGCGGTCGCTCTTCCGCGAGTTCCGCGACACGGGGTTGGCCCCTGCACCGTTGCTGGAGCACCTGGTCACCGCCGGTTGGTTGGGCCGCAAGACCGGCCACGGCTTCCGGGACCACAACGGCCACTGAGTTCCATGGCCCGGGTCAACCGGCGGCGCGATGACCACGTGCCGCCGCGTTCGGTCGCCGCCGCACGCGTCGAGGTCGGGGCGGACGGGGAATGGCAGGTGCGGCAGGTCAGCGGGTCCGCGGCGACCCGCGACTACCGCTGCCCCGGCTGCGACCAGGTCGTCGCGACGGGCACGCCACACGTGGTGGCCTGGCCCGCCGCTGGACACGGCACGCTCGAGGAGCGGCGGCACTGGCACACGCCGTGTTGGGCCGCGCGAGCGCGTCGCGGGCCGGGCCGTCGGCGGTAGGCGCCGAGATCGGGCCAGGGGCACCACAACGGTCGCCGGGCTCGCTACGACCCGCTCGCCGCGGACGCCTACGGCGCCGGGGTGCCCGCAGGCGGGAGGGCGGACGGATCCCCGGCTCGCGTGGGTGCGGCCGGGGTGCGGCTCGTCGGTGAGGGGCTTGGGTGGGTGTCGCCTGCGACTGGGGTGCGGCTCGTTGGTGAAGGGCTTGCGTGGGTGTCACCTGCGGCCGGAGCGCGGCTCGTCGGTGAGGGGCTTGGGTGGGTGTCGCCCGCGGGCGCGGTGCGGGCGGGGGCCGCGGGGACGGCGGCTTCGCCGCTGGGGGGCGTGGCCATCTCGGACGACGGAGGAGCGGCCTGCTCGTCCGGCCGCGGTCCGAGGGCGGCCACCAGCGCGTCGAGATCGGCCCGCGAGGCCACGAGCTGCTCGACCATGCGCTGACGCTGGGCACGCAACCGCACCACGGCGGCCTCGGAATCGGCCACGATCCGGGCCGCCTCCGCCTGCGCCGCCTCGATCATGCGGCGACCGTCGGCGTGGGCCCGCTCGCGCATCTCCTCGGTAGTCGCGCGGGTGGCGAGCTGCTCGGCCGTCAACGCGGTGAGTGCCTCCTTGCGGCGCTGGTCCATCGCGATGCGGAAGTCGGCCTCGACCTGCTTGCGGCGGGTCTCGGAGTCCGCCCACGCCGCGGACCGGCGGCGCTCGGCGTCGGCGTCGGCGGCATCGGCCGCCTCGGTGTGCTCCTGGCGGTCGGCGGCCAGACGGGCACGGGCCTCGGCGATCTCGCGCTCGGCCGTCTCACGGGTGACCGCGAGCCGCTCGTTGTGGGCGCTCTCCGCCGCCTCCAGCTCGGCCCGACGCTGCGCGTCCTGCTCCTCGGCGGCCTCGGCGTCGGCCTTCGACTGCATGCGGATGGCGTCGGCCTCCGACCGCGCGCCCTCGACGATCGTGGCCGCCAGCTGCTCGGCGTCGTGCAGGCGCTTCGCGACCTCGGCGTCGGCCCGCTGCAACATCTCGGCGACCTCGTCCTCGGCCATCCGCAGCATCGAGCGCATCCGCTCGCTCATGCCCTGGACGCTTTGCTGTGGGCTCACCAGCGTGCGGACCTGTGCGCGCAGCCGCTCCGCCCGGGCCCGGGAGTCGTCGAGCTCGCGGGTGAGCTGCGCGGACTGGTCGACCGCGGCGTCCCGGTCGGTGGCCAGGATCCGCATTTCGGCGTCCAACCTGCGGAGATGCGCCTCCACCTGCTCCTGGTCGTACCCGCGGCGCACCACTTCGAATCCGGCGGGGGGCAGGGGCGCAGCGGAGTCTCCGGCCATGCGCTTACCGTACCGGGCAAGTCCCGCCCGGTCCTGCCGCAGAATGCCGATCAGACCCCGCGGAAGCGGTTGATGGCCTCGAGGTGTCGGGCCCGCTTCTCGGGGTTGGTGACGCCGAGGCCCTCGCGCGGCGCCAGCGCCAGCACCCCGACCTTGCCCTGGTGGCTGTTGGTGTGCACGTCCAGCGCCGCCTGGCCGGTCTCCTCCAGCGGGTAGACCCTCGAAAGGGTCGGGTGGATCAGGCCCTTGTCGATCAGCCGGTTGGCCTCGTACGACTCGCGGTAGTTGGCGAAGTGCGAGCCGACGATGCGCTTGAGGTTCATCCAGAGGTAGCGGTTGTCGTACTGGTGCTCGAAGCCCGACGTCGAGGCGCAGGTCACGATCGTGCCGCCCTTGCGCGTGACGTAGACGCTCGCGCCGAACGTCTCGCGGCCCGGGTGCTCGAAGACGATGTCCGGGTCGTCGCCGCCGGTCAGCTCGCGGATCTTGGCCCCGAAGCGCTTCCACTCCTTGGGGTCCTGGTTGTGCTCGTCGCGCCAGAATTTGTAGCCCTCGGCCGAGCGGTCGATGATCAGTTCCGCGCCCATGGCCCGGCAGATCTCGGCCTTACGTGGGGAGGACACGATGCACACGGGCGTCCCACCGCCGTTGAGGGCGAACTGCGTGGCGTACGAGCCGAGGCCGCCGGACGCCCCCCAGATCAGCACGGTGTCGCCCTGCTTCATGCCCGCGCCGTTGCGCGAGACGAGCTGGCGGTACGCCGTGGAGTTGACCAGCCCGGGGGCCGCGGCCTCTTCCCAGGTCAGATGGGCGGGCTTGGGCATGAGCTGGTTGGACTTGACCAGCGCCAGCTCCGCGAGCCCGCCGAAGTTGGTCTCGAAGCCCCAGATGCGCTGCTCGGGGTCCATCATCGTGTCGCCGTGGCCGTCGGGGCTCTCCAGCTCCACGGAGAGGCAATGCGCAACAACCCGGTCGCCGGGCTTCCACGCGTTGACCCCCGCCCCGGTACGCACCACGACGCCCGCGAGGTCCGACCCGACGACGTGGTAGGGCAGGTCGTGGCGGGCGGTGAGCGGTGAGATGCGGCCGTACCGGCGGAGGAAGCCGAACGTCGGCAGCGGCTCGAAGATCGACGTCCAGACCGTGTTGTAGTTGATGGCGCTCGCCATCACCGCGACGAGCGCCTCTCCCGGACCCAGTTCGGGCGTGGCTACCTGGTCGATGTGCAGGCTCTTGCGTGGGTCCTTCTCCGCGGAGGGGATGCCCGCGAACATGTCGACCTCGTCGGCGTGCACCGTGACGCCGCGGTAGTAGTCGGGCACAGCGAGTCCGGCGAGCTCGTCGAACCGCTCGGCCTGGATCGCCTCGAGGATCTCCTGCACGGCGTTGGCCTCCTGCCTCGGGCGTTGCGTGGTATCCCGAACGTTACTGCACAGTATGGTAATCGGGACTACCCGGCGGGACAGGGTCGGCTGTGATGGGGGTCACCGGCCTGGATCGGTACGTGAATCGGTCAACCAGCGTTCATGGCGCCGGCTCCACCAGTTCGACGAGCACGCCACCCGCGTCCTTCGGATGCACGAAGTTGATGCGCGACCCGGCCGTGCCGCGGCGCGGCTCGGGGTAGAGCAGGCGCTTGCCCTGGGCCCGGAGCGCGTCGGAAGTGGCCTCGATGTCGACGACGCGATAGGCCATCTGCTGGATCCCCGGGCCGTTGCGGTCGAGGAACTTCCCGATGGCCGAGTCCGGTCGGAGCGGGGCGAGCAGCTGGATCGCGGCGCCGCCGTCGCCCGCCGACAGCATCGCCTCACGTACGCCCTGCTCCTCGTTGACCTCGGTGTGGGTGGCCACGAGCCCGAACGCCTCGCCGTACCAGGCGACCGCTGCGTCGAGGTCCGCGACCGCGATGCCGACGTGGTCGATGCCGAGGACTTTGTGCTCTCCCATAGGCGGGGAATGTAGCTCTTGTCACCGCGAAGCGACCTACCTGCGGGTATCGTCACGCACATTCCCACCATCGCAGCCGCTGGAGGACATGTGTCCACGTCCGTGATCGTCGCCGGAGCCCGCACACCCATGGGACGGCTGTTGGGGTCACTCAAGGGCCTCTCCGGCGCCCAGCTGGGCGGCGTGGCGATAAAGGCCGCCCTGGAGCGCGCTGATGTCGCGCCCGAGCAGGTGCAGTACGTGATCATGGGCCAGGTGCTCACCGCGGGTACCGGGCAGATCCCCGCGCGTCAGGCGGCGGTTGCGGCCGGCATTTCGATGGATGTGCCCGCGCTCACCATCAACAAGGTGTGTCTTTCCGGGATCGACGCCATAGCGCTGGCCGACCAGCTGATCCGCGCGGGGGAGTTCGAGATCGTCGTCGCGGGCGGCCAGGAGTCGATGACCCAGGCGCCGCACCTCTTGGGCAAGTCCCGCGAGGGCTTCAAGTACGGCGACGTGACCATGGTCGACCACATGGCCTACGACGGCCTGTTCTGCGCGTTCGACCAGGTCGCGATGGGCGCCGCCACGGAGAAGTACAACAGCCGTTACGGGCTCACGCGCGAGGAGCAGGACGCGTTCTCGGCGCGGTCACACCAGCGGGCGGCCGCCGCCGCCGAAAAGGGGATTTTCGACGACGAGATCGCCCCGGTGGAGATCCCGCAGCGCAGGGGCGACCCGGTGAAGGTCGCTACCGACGATGGTATCCGCGGCGACACCACCGTCGAGGGCCTCGCCAAGCTGCGCCCGGCGTTCTCGTCCGACGGCACGATTACGGCGGCCTCGGCGTCACAGATCTCCGACGGGGCCGCGGCCGTGGTCGTCATGAGCAAGGCGAAGGCGGAGGAGCTGGGCCTGTCCTGGCTGGCCGAGATCGGCGCGCACGGCGTCGTCGCCGGGCCGGACGCGAGCCTGCAGGAGCAGCCCGCCAACGCGATCGCGAAGGCGTGCGCCAAGGAGGGGATCACCCCCGCCGACCTGGACCTCATTGAGATCAACGAGGCATTCGCGGCCGTCGGGGTCGTGTCCACGCGCAAGCTGGGCGTCGACGAGGAGAAGGTCAACGTCAACGGTGGGGCCATCGCGCTCGGCCACCCGATCGGCATGTCCGGCGCCCGGATCACGCTGCACCTGGCGCTGGAGCTGAAGCGCCGAGGCGGTGGGATCGGCGCGGCCAGCCTGTGCGGTGGCGGCGGCCAGGGCGACGCGTTGATCGTGAAGGTCCCCGCCTCCTGACGTGAGTCGCGCGTTTCGGGCCGGTGAGTCGCGCGTTTCGCCCCGGTGAGTCGCGCGTTTCGCCCCGGTGAGTCGCGCGTTTGGACACGGCGAGTGGAGCGTTTCGGCGCGGTGCGCTGCGACCGGAGCCGTGCGCTTGGCACTCTCGAGCCCGAGGTCGGTGTCGACACGGCGGAAGGCGGCCAGAGCGTGACAGGCCCGGACATCGGGGAGCTCGTCGCCCGGGCCCGGGCGGGCGAGCCACTGGCCGTCGCGCGCCTGCTCTCCGTCGTCGAGGCGGGGGGTGAGCAGGGGCGCGAGGTGGCGGCGGCGCTGGCCGACGATGGCGGTCGCGCCCATGTCGTCGGGCTGACGGGGCCGCCCGGCGTCGGCAAGTCGACCATCACGTCCGCCCTCGTCACGGCGCTGCGCGCCCGGGGCCAGCGGGTGGGTGTGTTGGCGATCGACCCGTCCTCGCCGTTCTCCGGCGGCGCGCTCCTTGGCGACCGGGTGCGGATGACCGAGCATGCCGAAGACCCGGGCGTATTCATCCGATCCATGGCGACCCGCGGCAGGCTGGGCGGGCTCGCGGCGGCCACACCGCAGGCCCTGCGGGTGCTCGATGCGGCCGAGTATGACGTCGTGTTGATCGAGACGGTCGGCGTCGGCCAGTCCGAGATCGACGTCGTCGCACTGGCCGACACGACCGTTGTGCTGCTCGCGCCGGGCATGGGGGACGGCGTGCAGGCAGCGAAGGCGGGGATCCTCGAAGTGGCCGACCTCTTCGTCGTGAACAAGGCCGACCGGGACGGCGCCACCCAGGCCGTGCGCGAGCTGCGCCACATGATCGGCCTCGGCGAGCACGGGGAGTGGACGGTGCCGGTGCTGCGGACCGTGGCCACCCGCGGCGAGGGCGTGGACGAGCTGGTGGTCGCGCTCGACACGCATCGGCAGTGGTCGGACGGCTCGGGGGAACGCGAACGGCGGCGGATCGCGCGCGCCGAAGCCGAGATCGAGGCAGTGGCGATGGCACGGCTGCGGGCTCGCCTTCGCGACGTCCACGGGCGCGCGGGCCTCCCCGAGCTGGCCAAACGGGTGATCGCGGGCGAGCTGGACCCCTATGCCGCGGCCGACGAGCTGGAGCCCGGCCCGGCCGATCCCCGATAGCCGTCGCGTCGGGTGATCATGGCGGGCTCCGGCCCGCATCGAGGCGGGCGGTGATGCGCGGGGCTCCGATGCGCAGCGCGAGACCGCGGGCTTCCCGGGCGCGGACGCCTGCCTCCTCCGGAGCGATGTGTGCCAAGGCGGTCGCGAGGTCCGCGAGCACCTCGGCCCGGTGGCGGACCGTGTGCGGGGCCGCAGCGAGCGCCTGCCGCAGGTCGTCGGTCGCTGCGCCGCCCAGCAGCGCGTGGGTGCGAGCCCGCCAGCGGTGCAGGTCGGCGAGCTCGATCGGGGGATCGATCGGGTGGACGCGGTCGACGACCGGCGCCTGCGGGTCCTGCGCAGGCGCGGGCGTGCCTGCCGCAACCCGGGCCAGCGCGGCGAGTGCCACCGAAGGGCGCCCCGCGGCGGCGGCTGCGGTCGCCGTCGCTGCGGCCAGGCGGACGGCGGCGGGATCGGTGTCGGGCACGTCGAGTTCGGTTTCGTCGAGCAGCGTGAGCGCGGCTTCGGGTTCGCCGATCTCGACGAGCACCTCCACGAGCCCGGACGTCGCCGCAGCCAGCGCCTGCGGGTTCTCCGCGACGGTGGCCGTCGCGCGGGCGCGGTCATACCGCCGCCACGCCTCGTCGGGCGCGCCGCGGTCCAGCGCATGGGCCCCCGCCAGCGCCGTGGCCGCGCTGAGAACTTCCGCGAGGGCACCGCGCATGCGCCGCTCGACGGTGTGCCGGAGCAGCCGCTCCAGACGCTCGACGAGCACGCCGGTGAGGTCCGCCGCGGCCTCGGTACCGAGCTCGTCGTCGAGGCGCCGGAGAGCGCCGAGCTGCTCGCGCCACGGGTCGACGCCGGACCGGGCGGCGGCCGTGGCGGCGGCCAGGGCGGTGCGCAGGCGATCGGCTGCCGCCGCGGCGGGCTCGACCACCGGTGGAGCGATGCCGAGCGCGCCCGGCGGCTGCGCCAAGAGCTCCGCGAGCAGCGCGCGATAGGTGGACTCGGGCACGGCGTGGCCGTTCTCCCATCGCGAGAGCTGGCTGCGCAGGCTCCGCGCCGATGCCACCGTCGCTCCGCGTGTGGCACCGAGTGCGACGAGCCGTTGCGCGGTCTCCGTGAGCGACCAGCCGCGCGCATGGCGGGCGGCACGCAGCGCGCTGGGCGGCTGCGTCGACGTCATCGGCTCAGGATTGTCGGTGGGGAGGGTTAGTGTCAACGGCGTTGGTGCAACAGATCGTCAACTGCGCTGAGGAGCGGAAATGGATGTGACGACGTGCTCGGCGTGCGTGATCGCCGCCTCGGCAGGCGGAGCGGTGGGCAGCTATCTGGCCGTGGGCAGGAGCGGTCGGCGCCGAGGCAGGCGGGCGCGTCATGGCAGCCGCACCATGCGGGCGTGGCCGGGTGGTCGGCGCGCCGATCCGCCTTCTCCGGGCCGCGGCGGGCAGCGCCTTCCGCCGGGACGCGCGCGACCGGGAGGTGACGGGCGGGACGGCGGTGCGGAGGAGGCTCCTGGTGAGGGCGACGCTGCGCCGGGCGGGTGACGGTCTCGGCGGAAGGGCGCGGGCCGCGCGGTGGGGGCGGGCGGTGGGCGTCAGGTGAAGTCGCCTGCGGCCCGGCGCACCTGCCCGAGCAAGTCGGTCAACTGGGACTGCTGCTCGGGCGCCAGGCCGACGAGCCCGAACTCGATGGCGGTGACGGAGGCGGTCGCCTTCTCCCGCAGCGCCGTGCCCGCGTCGGTGATCTCAACGAGGGTGGCGCGCCGGTCGGTCGGGTGTGGCACCCGGCGCACGAGGCCGTCGGCCTGGAGCCGGTCGACGATGTTGGTCACGCTCGTGGGGTGCAGCTGGAGCCGTTCGCCCATCGTGCGCATCGGCAGCCTGCCGCTGCGGGCGAACGTGAGCAACACCAGCGCCTCGTAGCGGGCGAAGGTCAGGCCGTGCGGGCGCAGCGCCCCGTCCACGGCCGAGAGGAGGATCTGTTGCACCCGCATCACGCTCGTGACGGCGGCCATCGTCCGCGCGGGTCCGATCCGTCGCTCCCACAGCGCCGCGGCCCGCATGATCGGGTCGAACGGCAGCGGCTCGCGGGACGTCATGACGGGCGACGCTAGCAGCGTCCCCACCGGACGCTCGCGGCCGAGGCGGCGTGTGCGGCAGGCTCGTCGCCATGCTCTTCGCGTTCAGCGTGGCCCCTGCCGGAGTCGGTGACGAAAGCCTCGGTGACATCGTCGCCGAGGCCGTGCGGGTCGTCCGCGAGTCCGGCCTGCCCCACGAGACCACATCGATGTTCACGACCATCGAGGCCGACACGTGGGACGAGGCGATGGCCGTGGTGAAGAAGGCCGTCGAGGCCGTACAGGCCCGCGCCCCTCGGGTGAGCCTCGTGCTCAAGGCCGACATCCGTCCGGCCCACAACAGCGGGCAGCTGAGGGCGAAGGTCGAGCGGGTCGAGCGGGCATTGCGCGGCGACGCCGAGGGTTGACCCACAGAGGCGGTGGCGCCCCTCGGCGGCCAGCCGGCGGGCTCAGCTCATGGCGAGGTTCAACGTGAAGAAGAACAAGCCGACGAGGATGGCCACCACACCCAGCACGATGGCGATCTTGCCGCGCTTCACCGAGACGGGACGGCGCACCGCCACCGCACCCGTGCCCACCGCGGCCGCGCCGACGACCCAGCCGAGGATCGAGATCGGGCTGACGATCACGGCGATGATGCCGACGATGAGCGCCACCTTGCCCATCTTCGGGCTGTCCTGCTTGGCGGTCTTCTTCCGCGCCTCGGACAGAAGGCGGTCGGCGACGTCGTTCTCGGAGCTCATGCAGTTCCTCCGGGGAAAGGTGCCGCGGTGCCGCGGCCGGGGTGGATGTCTACGCAGAGCGACGCTGCCGTCACTCCCGCCTGCTCAACGAGCGCGGCTCGGCGCTGGTTCTCCGCCAGAACGGTGATCGCCGGGGCGGAACCGGCGTGGCGTCGCTTCGCTGGGTGACGAGGGCGGCACCGGCCCGCAACACGGACGACGACGTCGTGCCAGGATGAACGGCGTGTCCCGACCCGATCCCCGTGGCCGCGCCCGTGCGGCCGCACCCTCCTCCGCCGCGCTGTCCATCGCGGGCGCGGTGGACCTCGCCGCCGTGAAGGCCCGCTCCGAGGCGGCGGCGCGCGCCAAGACCACGCCCACGAGCGACGGGCCCGCGGCGGGTAATGCGTTGACCATCGACGTCACCGAGCAGACCTTCCAGGCGGAGGTCATCGATCGGTCGATGCAGGTTCCCGTGGTCGTCGACCTGTGGGCTACCTGGTGCGAGCCGTGCAAGCAGCTCTCGCCGGTCCTCGAACGGCTCGCCGCGGCCGCAGGCGGCGCCTGGGTGCTCGCCAAGGTCGACATCGACGCCAACCCGCGCATCCGCCAGGCGTTCGGGGTGCAATCCGTGCCGACGGTTGTCGCCGTCGTCGCCGGGCAGCCCGTCGACGGGTTCAGCGGCGCGTTGCCGGAGCCCGACGTCCGCAAGTGGATCTCCGCGCTGCTCGACGCGCTGCGCGACCGCATGCCCGGCATCCGCGAGGCCGAGCAGCGGCAGGGGGCGGGCGAGGAGCCGGAGGACGAGCCCGACGACCCGCGCTTCGTGGCCGCCGAGCAGGCCGTCGAGGAAGGTGACTGGGCCGCCGCCGAGGCCGCCTACTCCGCCATCCTCGCGGCTGAGCCCGGCAACGAGCAGGCGGAGGCGGCGCTGGGCCAGGTGCGGTTCCTGGCCAGGGCCGAACATGCCGACCCCCGCGCGATCGCCCGGGCCGACGCCGCGCCCGACGACGTCGACGCGCAGCTCGCCGCCGCCGACGCCGAGGTGGCCGCCGATGCCGTGGAAGCCGCGTTCGAACGGCTCGTGGCGACGGTGGGCCGCACCGCGGGCAGCGAGCGCGACAGGGCCCGCGGGCACCTCATCGGCCTGTTCGAGCTGTTCCCGGGCGACGATCCGCGCGTCACCGCGGCCCGCCGCTCGCTGGCCAGGGCGCTCTTCTAGCGGGCCGGGCCTGCGGCCGCGGCGGCACACGTTGGCGCGGGGCGGACCCTCTTCTAGAGGCAGGCGGGCGCGCCGCCGAGCACGCCCTTGCGGAACAAGCCGATGCGTTCGTAGCCGTGCGCGCCCGGATCGGCGGCGCCCGCCGTGTCTCGGGCCGCCCAGTCTTGCGCGAGCAGCACCTCCACGGCCTCGTCGAGATCGCCGGGGGACAGCGTGAACGTGCCGTCGGCGTTCAGGAGGCCACCGGTGTAGGCGCCCGCCAGACAAATGGCGCCCGCGCCGGTGGCCTGCCGCTTCAGAGCGTCGAGCACGGCGAGGCCGTAGCGGCTCGCGATGAGCGTGGCGCCCGCGAAATCGCCGAACCGGTCCGCCAAGCCTGCGACGGCCACGCGGTCGACCACGACGGCGTTGTCGGCCGGGCACCACGCCACCGGGCCCTGCGCGGCAATCGCGCATCGGCCTGCGGTGGTGCGCAGCGCCGGGGCGCGCCATCCGGGCAGGCCCGCGGCGGCCGCGATCCGGGCAAAGGCCGCCGGGGCGTCCGCTCCGACACCGTCGAGCAACTGGTCGACGGGGAGGTTGCCGCGGCGGGCCGCGTCCGCGCGCGAGCCGAAGGCCCGCTGGGTGAAGGGGTGGTTGGTCGTCGTCATGGACGCGCAGGTGCCCGCGGAGCCGTCGTAGCCGTCTTGGAACGCCGACACGCGGTCGAACGCGTTGCCGTGCGCCCCGGAATCACCGGGCTCCACACCGAGCGGATCCCGGAACGCGATGAGCGCCGCCATCGCCTCGTCGCGCTCGTCGGCCCCGAGCGCGAGGCCCGGCGGTGGGGACTGCGCGAGGTGGGCGAGCGCGACCCCCGCGTCGCAGTCGGCCATCGCCTCCAGCAGGATCGTGGGGTAGCGCGACGGCTGCCGGGCCTGGAGCGCGTCGACGCCCAGCCGGTTCTGCACGGCGTGCCCCACCTCGTGCGCCAGCACCACCAGCACCCCGGTCGGCCCGTTCGACCGCAAGACCTGGGGGATGAGGCCGTCCGCGTCCCACACCACCGCATCGGCCGACGGGCAGTAGAAGGCCTGGCCCGCGACGTCGGCGGTCGACGACACGCACGGAACGCCGCGGTCGCGGCGGTGCACCGGGAGGAACCGGGTGATGTCGCGCCAGGGCCGTCTGAACGCGGTGGGGAAGCGGGTGCGCCAGAAGTCTTGAAGGGCAGCGACCGCCGTCTGGGCCGCATCGGCGTCGTCGACGGGCGCCGCGGCGATGCGGGATGCCCCCGCGGACGCGCTCGGCTGCCCCGCCACGACCTGGGTGCACCCGGCCAGCAGCAGCCCGGCGGCCAGTGCGATGACGAGCGCGCGGGCGGTGCGGGGCATGGCGTCATGATGCCCGGGGCGGCCTGACCGGGGAGGCGTTTCGGTGCAACTCGACCCGGGCGGCTAGCGTCGACACCCGTGCGCCTGGATCTGTCGCGTTCCCGACCCGCGGTCGGATGGGTCGTCGCGGGTGTCGTCGCCGTGGCGTCGGTGGTGGCGATGGTGTGGCTCGACGTCGGCTACCCGTCGCTCCCGGTCATGATCCCGACCACCGACATGTACGAGGTGCACGTCGACTTCGACACGTTCTGGCACTCGGCGGTCGCGCTGCTGTCGGGTGGCGACATCTACACGACCCCGGCCAAGCTGACCAACCTCAACCCGCCGCTGCTCACGGTGCTGCTGGTCCCGTTCGCCTGGCTCGACGCGCTCACCGCGTACCGGGTGTGGGTGGCGTTGTGCACGGTGATGGTGGTCGGGTCGCTGCTGCTCGTGGCACGCGAGCTGCGGCTGCGCCCCGTGCCCGTCGTCTTGGTGATGGCGGCGGTGCTGGCGTCGTCGCCGCTGCACGGCTCGCTCGTGCTGGGTCAGATCTATCCGGTGCTGCTGGTCGGCCTGGTGGCGGGCTGGCTGGCCGAGCAACGCGGACGTCCGGTGCTCGCCGCCGTGCTGTTCGGGATCACGGTGTCGCTGAAGCCGTCGCTGGCGCCGGTGCTGCTGCTGTATGCGGCTCAGGGCCGGTGGGCGCCGTTGCGCGCGGGTGTGGCGTCGGCGGTGGTCGCGTCGCTGGTGGGGGTCGCGGTGTGCGGCCCGGCGAGCGGGCTGGCCTGGCTGCACATCGCGTTCAACTCGCCCGTGCCCGACACGGTCGACAACGCCTCCCTGCCCGGACTTGCCGTGCGACTCGGGCTGCCGCCGACCGTCGGGCTGATCGCGGGCGTGGTCGTGCTCGGCGGCACGCTGGTGGTGCTGGCCCGGCACCGACGCCGGGTCGACCCCGCGGGGACCGCCGTGTGGGCGGTGCTCGCCGCCGGGCTGCTGCTGTCGCCGATCGCCTGGCACAACTACCTGATGCTGCTCTGGCCGGGCGTGCTCGTGCTGATCGCGCTCGGTCGGACGGCCACCGCCACCGTGATGTTCGCGGTGGCGGTGATCCCCGTGGCGTGGAACGCGGCTGTCGTGCCCGCGGTCGCCACGGGGCGCTCGCTCTACTTCGCGATCCTCCTCGGCTACTGGGCCGTGCTGTTGCGGTGCGCCGTGCCCGCCGGGCCCTCGTCGGCGTCGTCGGACGAGACCTCGGCGGTGCCGGTGGCGTCCCCGTCGGGCTGAGCGACCGGCACATCGGTTGCGGGCCCGTCGTCCGTCGGGAGCGTGATGTGGACGGTGGCCTCCTCGGCGTCCTCCTCCCAGTGGGCGTCCTCGACGTCGCCCCCCCAGCCCGCGGGGATCGAGACGGTGCGCTCGTCGTCCGCGGCCGGGCGGCTGACGGCGGGCTCGGCCGCCAGCCGGGCGGTGGGTGCGGTCAGGTCGTCGTCGTCGGTGGGTGGCGCGGGGTCGGCGGGGACCTCCGTGACCGGGTCGGCCGCTTCGATCGGTGCCGGGATGTCCGCAACCTCGGCCACCTCCGTCAGCGGCGACACGTCGGCCGGTGCCGTGGCGGTCGCGTCGGCCAGGCCCGGGGTCTCGGTGACGGTGGGCGGACGATCCACGGTCGCGTCGGCCGGTGCCTGGCTCGCCGCGTCGGGGGTGGCCGGGTTCGGGGTGGCCGAGGCGCTCGCCGCGTCGGCCGGTGCCAGGCTCACCGCCTCCCCGGGCGCCGCCACCATGGGCGACGCCGAGGCGAGCGTCGGATCGGTGATGGATTCGGCGTCGGGCCCGGCCTCCGGCGCGTCGGCGACGGACTCGGCCTGCGGCGTGCCCGCGATGGGACCGGTCGGCGATGCGTCGCCTGCCGGGCCCGGCGCGGGCGTCGGCTCGGTGGCAGGTGCCTGCGCGGCAGCGGGCGCCGACGCAGCCCCGGCACCGGCCGGGGGCACGTCGGCGGGTGCGGGGGCAGGCTCGGCCGCGACCGAGCTCCGCCGGACCGCTCCCTCGAACGGCTCCGGCGCGAGCCACAGCACCCCGGCGGGCGGGAGCTGGAGGACGGCCGACGCGGGCCGCCCGTGCCAGACGTACTGCTCGGCGTCGACCCCGCCGTAGTTGCCCCAGCCCGAGCCACCGTAGCTGGCCGCGTCGGTGTTGAGCACCTCGCGCCACCGCCCGGCGAACGGCAACCCGACCCGGTAGTCGGGCTTCGGGCTGCCGGAGAAGTTCGCGACGCACGCCATCACGGTGGGCCTGCCCTCGGCGTCGACGCCGTGGCGCAGGAAGCTCAGCACGTTGCCGCTGGAGTCGTTGGCGTCGATCCAGGAGAAGCCGTCGGGCGTGGCGTCGCGCGTCCACAGGGCGGGCATCTCCCGGTAGGCCCGGTTCATGTCCCCGACGAGCGTCTTGATGCCGCCGTGCAGCGGGTCGTCGAGGAGGTGCCAGTCGAGGGAGCGCTGCTCGGACCATTCGCGCTCCTGCCCGAACTCACCGCCCTGGAAGAGCAGCTGCTTGCCGGGGTGCGCCCACATGTACGCCAGCAGCGCGCGCAGGTTGGCCGCCTTGTTCCAAGCGTCGCCGGGCATCCGCTGCCACAGTGAGCCCTTGCCGTGCACCACCTCGTCGTGCGACAGCGGCAGCACGAAGTTCTCGCTGAACGCGTACATCAGCGAGAAGGTCATCTGGTTGTGGTGGTAGCCGCGGTAGATCGGATCACGCCCGGTGTAGGCGAGCGTGTCGTGCATCCACCCCATGTTCCACTTGAAGCCGAAGCCGAGCCCGCCGAGGTGGGTGGGCCGCGAGACGCCCGGCCAGGCCGTCGACTCCTCCGCGACCGTCACGACACCCGGGTACGCCGCGTAGACGGTCGCGTTCATCTCCTGCAGGAACGCGACCGCGTCGAGGTTCTCCCGTCCGCCGTGGATGTTGGGCAGCCACTGCCCCTCGGGGCGGGAGTAGTCGAGGTAGAGCATCGAGGCGACGGCGTCGACGCGCAGGCCGTCGATGTGGAACTGGTCGATCCAGTAGAGCGCATTGGCGACGAGGAAGTTGCGCACCTCCTTGCGGCCGAAGTCGAACACGAGCGTGCCCCAGTCGGGCTGCTCGCCGCGGCGCGGGTCGGCGTGCTCGTAGAGCGGGGTGCCGTCGAACTTGGCGAGCGCCCACTCGTCGCGGGGGAAGTGCGCGGGCACCCAGTCGACGATCACGCCGTACCCGTGCTGGTGCAGGTGGTCGACGAACCAGCGGAAGTCATCCGGCGTACCGAAGCGGGCGGTCGGGGCGTAGTAGGACGTCACCTGGTAGCCCCACGACCCGCCGAACGGGTACTCGGCCACGGGCAGCAGCTCGACGTGGGTGAAGCCGGTCTCGTCGAGGTAGTCGACGAGTTGCTCGGCGATCTCCCGGTAGCCCAGCCCGGGCCGCCACGAGCCCAGGTGCACCTCGTAGATGCTCATCGGCTCGGCGTGCGGCCTGCCCTGCGTGCGCTTGGTCAGCCACGCTTCGTCGCCCCACTCGTGGGCGACGGCGTCCACGACGGACGCCGTGGCGGGCGGGATCTCCGTGCGGAACGCGAGCGGGTCACTCTTCTCGCGCCAGCGACCGTCGGCGCCGAGGATCCGGAACTTGTAGCGGGTGCCCGCGCCGATGCCCGGCACGAACAGCTCCCACACCCCGGTGCTGCCGAGCACGCGCATGGGGTGCGCCCAGCCGGTCCAACCGTCGAAGTCGCCGGTGACCCGCACGCCCTGCGCCGTGGGCGCCCAGACGGCGAAGCTCGTGCCGGTGACCGCGCCCGCATCGGTGTCGTACGTGCGGACGTGGGCGCCGAGGACGTCCCAGAGGCGCTCGTGGCGGCCCTCGCCGATCAGGTGCAGGTCGACTTCGCCGAGCGTGGGCATCCAGCGGTAGGGGTCGTCGACGATGTCGACGCGCTCGCCGTAGCGGACGGCGAGCCGGTAGTCGGCGGGCGCCCCCGGGACGACGCCCGAGAACAGTCCCGCTTCGTGCACCTTGACGAGCGGATGGCCCTCTCCGCCGACCCGCACGACATGCACCTCGTCGGCGTGCGGCCGCAGCACCCGCACCACGGTCCCGCTCGGGTGCGAGTGCGCGCCGAGCACCGCGTGGGGGTCGTGATGGGCGCCGCCGAGCAACCTGTCGACCGTGTGCGGGTCCGGCGCGCTCGCGTCGATCGTCTGGGTCGGGTTCTCGTCGCGATCCACGCGCGAACCCTATTGCTCCCGGGAGAAGAACGCCCGGTGCGGGGAGGAGGAATCCAAAACGGACCCCCGGATGGCGGCACACGGTGCCGGGCCCCGCTCGGCCACGGGGGGAGCCGAGCGGGGCCGTCGGGTCGCCTGCCTCCCGATGGTGATCGGAGCGGGGTGGCAGGCCCGGCGTCGCCAGGGGGTCGCGCGCCGGGATGGTCAGTTCGGTCCGGTACCGGAAACCGGTGGCGGCTTCGGCGCGACCGTCGGCGCCACCACCAGCCGCGGGGCGGGCGCCGGATTGCTGAACCGGTCGGCCGCCCTGGTCGTCGAGGTAGCGGAGACGGGGCCGGACGCGGGGCCGGAGACCGCGGTCGGGGTGTTGTGGACGGCCGTGCGCGCGGCGCAGGAGGGCGCGGAGCGGGTGGCGCACGGCTTCGCCGGTCGCGCGCGCGGGCTCGGCGTGGGCGTCGAGCGGGTCGGTGTCGCGGTCGGCGTGGCGGTCGTCGTCAGGCTCGGCGTCGGGGTCGGCGTCAGCGGTAGCGCAGGAGGAGCCGCGACGGGCGGCGGGGCAGGCTGAAGCCGGTGGGCTCGGCGCGACGGCCGGTGGATGCGCGAAGGACGCGTTGGCCGCCAGCGCGACCCCGCCGGTGGCCCCCGCGGCCAGCAGAACCAGCGCGACCGCCTTGGCGCGATCAGGCGCGGCAGAAGCGTCTGACGCGCCGCCGTCGGCCGAACGGAGGGTGCTGTCGCCGTGCGCGCCGCGGCGAAGGCGGCCCGGGCCGCGGCCTCCCCGGCGGCCTCCTCGGCCCGGCCTGGGGCGGCGGCCGCGGCGAGCAGCCACGTCAGCGGGACGTCCGGGCCACGGCCGTCGAGCAGCTCCTCGGCGGCGGCCCGGGTCAGCCGGGGGGATCGGGGTGTGCGCATCTCGCCCCTCCCAGCGCGGCGCCCCCGCCTGCCGTTACCTGCCATCGTCGGCCTGTTCGGAGAGCATCCTCGCCAGCCGCTTGAGCCCGCGGTGGGCCGCGACGCGGACCGATCCCGCGCTCGTGCCCAGGACCGCGCCGGTGGTGACCGTGTCGAGCCCGACGACCGCCCGCAGCAGCACCGCCTCCGCCTCCCGCCGCGGCAGCGACGCGATCAGCGCGATCGCCGCGCGGGACGAGAGGCCGGTCAGCGCGTCGTCGGCGGTGTCGGAGAGCGCGGGCGGCTCGGCGACCGCGTCGATG
Source organism: uncultured Actinomycetota bacterium (assembly GCA_963739465.1). Classification (GTDB taxonomy): domain Bacteria; phylum Actinomycetota; class Actinomycetes; order Mycobacteriales; family Pseudonocardiaceae; genus Pseudonocardia. The sequence continues at coordinate 95,676 of CAVUAS010000009.1, read as the reverse complement.
TCGCCGACGACCTGTGGCCGCCGCGTCCGCACGCGCACCATGTCGGTGGCCCGGTTGCGACAGATCGTGCTGGTCCACCCCCGGAACCCGTCGAGATCGCCGTGGAAGCGCTGCAGGTCGCGGGCGACGTGCAGCCACGTTTCGGCCGTGACGTCCTCCGCCTCCGCCCCCACGAGCGCCGTCGCGTAGCGGAGCAGCCGGGGCTGCAGGTCGCGGTAGAGCGCGACGAAGCCCCACTCGGCGCCGGAGCGCGCGGCGACGAGCGCCGTCTCGAGGTCGGTGTCGGCTTCGCTGCCCGCGACAGCGTCCACGCCAGAGCGCACCCGCCCTCCTCGTCAGGGACGGGTGGGCGCAGGGGAGCGCAGGCCCGGGGGAACCGTCCGCCCCCTCAGCGTCGGGTGCGGCCGAGGCGTTACTGAGCGGGACGGTCCGCCCGCGCGCGGCGCCCTCCGGTCAGTAGGCGGGCGCCTCGACCGGAGCCTTCGGGTCGGGGCCGAAGCGGTTCGGGCCGTGGGTGCCCGCCAACACGTAGAACACGAGCAGCACGATCCCGCCGACGATCGGGATGAAGCCGATCAGGAACCACCAGCCGCTGCGGTCGGTGTCGTGCAGCCTGCGCACCGCCACGGCGATGCTCGGCAGCAGCACCGCGAGCGTGTAGAGGCCCGAGAGCAGCCCGAGGTTCGCCGACGCGCTGATGCCGCCTCCGCGTGCCGACGAGTGGAACCCGCCCGTGCCCAGCAACGTGTCGATCAGCGCAAGCACCAAAACGATCACAAAGTTGACCAACGTGAACATCCAGTACTCGGTGCGCCGCGCGCGTCCCGAGAAGTCCACATACTGCTTGAGGACCTTGACGTACCAGTTCACAGCGACCCCCCTCGTCGACGAGGGTCGTCCTATTAGGCCAGATGGACGTACTGGTAGTCCACAGGCTTGTCGTTGATGCCCTTCGTCGGCGGCGCGATCCAGCCCGCCATCTTCCCGCGCTCGTAGACCGGACGCATGAGCGAGCGCACGTGGGTCCGGTCGGCCTCGGTGGGCAGCCACCGGTCGTGGTTCGCCGCCCAGACGTCCGCGCCGACGAGGTCGCCTGCCGGGGTGACGTGGTGGCCCGCGAACAGCCCGACCTGCCGGTTGAACCCGACGTGCGGCAGCGTGAGCTGCTTGTCGATCCCGGCGTTCGCCAGCACCCGGTTCCACCGCTTCATGCCGGTCTGGCAGTCGGCGGCGTACTCGGTACGCAGGTCGTGGTTGAGCGCGACGAGCGCGGAGACCTCCTCCGTGGCGATCGCGTCGTCGCGGATCGTCTCGACCTGGCGGCCGTCCTCGCTGAGCACGTGGTCGTCCTTGCGCCGCTCCTCCTGCCAGCGGCCCTTGAGCCCGGCCGTGAAGTAGTTGGCGGCGTTCGTGGACTTCTCCGAGCCGAAGAGGTCCAGCGAGACCGAGTAGTGGAAGTTGACGTACTTCTGGATCACGTCGAGCGGGATGCCGCCGTGCGGGGCGACGTCCTCGGTGTCGTGCTCGCGCATCAGCTCGGCGGTGCGGGCCACCACGCGGTCGACGCCGGTGGTGCCGACGAACATGTGGTGCGCCTCCTCCTTGAGCATGAACTCGCACGTCCGGGAGAGCGGGTCGAACGCCGATTCCTTCAGCGTGCCGAGCTGGTACTTCCCGTCCCGGTCGGTGAAGTAGGTGAACATGAAGAACGACAGCCAGTCCGGCGTCTCCTCGTTGAACGCGCCGAGGATGCGCGGGGAGTCGACGTCGCCGGAGTTGCGCTGGAGGAGCGCCGCGGCCTCCTCGCGGCCCGCGCGGCCGAAGTAGGCGTGCAGCAGGTAGACCATCGCCCAGAGGTGTCTGCCTTCCTCCACGTTCACCTGGAACAGGTTGCGCAGGTCATAGAGCGACGGCGCGGTCTCGCCGAGTCGGCGCTGCTGCTCGACCGAGGCGGGCTCGGTGTCGCCCTGGATGACGATGAGCCGCTGCAGGTCGGCGCGGTACTCGCCGGGCACCTGCTGCCAGACGGGCTCGCCCTTCTGCTCGCCGAACGCGATGCGCCGGTCGTTGTTGCGCTCGGCGAGGAACACGCCCCAGCGGTAGTCCTCCATCACCACGTGGTCGAAGTGCGCCCACCCCTCGCGCCCGACGGCGACGGCGGTGCGCAGGTAGACGTCCTCGGTCGGCACCGCGGGGCCCATCGTCTTCCACCAGGTGAGGAAGTTGGGCTGCCAGCTCTCCAGCGCCCGCTTCAGCTTCCGGTCGCCCGCCAGGTCGACGTTGTTGGGGATCTTCTCGGAGTAGTCGATGCTCATCGGTCACACCCGCCTGCGGTCGAAGTCGGCCTTGCGGCCCGTGCCGTAGCGGCGCAGCGCCCCGTCGTCTCCGGACGCATTGGGCCGCACGAAGATCCAGTTCTGCCACGCCGTGAGCCGCCCGAAGATGCGCGTCTCCATGGTCTCGGGGCCGACGAAGCGGTGGTTGGCCTCCATGCCGGTGAGCGCGTCGGGCGACAGCGACGCCCGCTCCTCCAGCATGATCCGCACCTCGTCGTCCCAGTCGATGTCGTCCGGGGCGTCGGTGACCAGGCCCAACTCCAGCGCCTCGGCGGCGTCGATGCGCCGGTCGGTCTCCTGGCGCAGCTTGGCGACGGCGTCGTCATCCCCCCAGAACCGTGAGCCGAGCCGCGACAGGTTGTTGCCCATCGGGAACGTGCCGAAGTTGGACGCCGAGAGCACGATCTGCGCGGGCTCGCCCTCCTCGTCGTGGTTTTCCATGAACCCTTCGAGCATGTACTGGCGGTCGCACGCCAGCGCCAGCTCCAGCAGCGCGCCCGGCGAAGCACGACCCCGGCTCGATCAGGGCGACCAGCGACCGGGAGGTGACGTCGAGCCGCTTGAGCACGCGCTTGAAGTAGTGGCGGATCTCGTTGACCAGCCAGTCGGAACCCGAGTACTCCGCGATCACCCGCTCGAACGCCAGCGCGCTTTCGATGGCGCCCTTCGTGCGGACCACCCAGGTGCCCAGCTCCAGCTCGTTGGCGCGCAGGCGCAGGATGAGGTCGTCGAGCTCGCGGGTCATGGCCAGCGGCCAGAAGTCGGCGCCGAGCTCGTGGACGCGCTCGACCGTGTCGGGGACGTCGCCCTCCGGCCCGTAGACCGTGACGTTCACCAGCCCCTCGTCCCGGTCGAAGCTCGCTTCGACATGGCGGTACTTGATGCCGCCGTCGGCTTCCTCGCGCTGCAGGGGTGGGAGCGCGATCCCGGCGGCGTCGCTCGGGCGGGTGGACCGGGCGGCCGCGGCCGTGGCGCGCTCGCGCACCGTCTCGTCCCAGCGCCGCTTGGGGATCACCTCGTCGACCAGGCGCCACTCGACGGCCTGCTTGCCGCGCACACCCTCGGCCTTCGTGGCGAACACGTCGGCGCGGTCCTTGCGCACGCGCCGCTTGTCGATCACGCGGGTGAGGCCGCCGGTGCCGGGCAGCACCCCGAGCAGCGGCACTTCGGGCAGCGACACGGCGGAGGAGTTGTCGTCGACGAGCAGGATCTCGTCGCAGGCCAGGGCCAGCTCGTAGCCCCCGCCCGCGGCGCTGCCGTTGACCGCCGCGATCCAGGTCTGCCCGGAGTGCGCGGTGGCGTCCTCGATGCCGTTTCGGGTCTCGTTGGTGAACTTGCAGAAGTTCACCTTCCACGGGTGGGAGCTCTGGGCGAGCATCCGGATGTTGGCGCCCGCGCAGAAGTTGCGGTCCTTCGCGCTGGTGACGACGACCGCGCGCACCCCCGGATGCTCGAAGCGCAGCCGCTGGGTGGCGTCGTAGAGCTCGATGTCGACGCCCAGGTCGTAGCTGTTCATCTTCAGCTCGTAGCCGGGCACGATGCCGCCGTCCTCGGCGACGTCCAGCCGCAGGTAGGCGATCTCCCCGTCGACGTCGAGCTTCCAGTGCCGGTACCGGGCCGGGTCCGCGTCGAACGACACCTGCGTCATGGGCCGATAGTCTACAGAACGGCGTATTTGCGTCAACGTGTCGTAGAAGATTGTTCCCCCGGGGGACGTTCCCGGTGGATGCTGTTGGCATGGCGGATCGATCACGCACGGCGATGTTGCGGGTGGCCGCCGTGTGCGCCGCCGTCTCCGGCCTCGGGTTCGGGCTGCCCGCGTGCTACGGGACGTGGTATTTCGCCGAGCACGGCCAGGTGTGGACGTTCGCCGGGTTCCCACCTACCCGTCCGGCAGTGATCGGCGCGAGTCGCACCGCACGCTTGCTGCGACCTGCCTGGTGTGCGACTCGACGCGATCAGAGGCTCTGCGCCAACGCCCGCAGCCGGTAGCGCTGGATCTTCCCGGTGGCGGTCTTCGGCAGCTCCGCAATTGTGATCACCTTGCGCGGGCGCTTGAACCCGGCGAGCGCCGCCCGGCAGAACGCGATCACCTCGGCCTCGTCGACGACCGCACCCGGCATGGCGACCACGTAGGCCACCGGCTTCTCCAGCCCGTCCTCGTCCGGCACCCCGACGACGACGGCCTCCGCGACCGCGGGGTGCTCCAGGATGCGGGTCTCCACCTCGGTGGGGCTCACCCAGATGCCGCCGACCTTGAGCACGTCGTCCGAGCGCCCGAGGCAGGTCCAGCTGCCGTCGGCGCCGCGCACGTAGGTGTCGCCGGTGCGCATCCACTCGCCGTGGAACACCAGTCGGTTGACGTCGGTGCGACACCAGTACCCCGTGCAAAGGGACTCGCCCGCCACCCACAGCATCCCCGGCTCGTCCGTGCCCTCGATGACCGTGCCGTCGGGTCGCCGCAGCTCGACGCGGTAGCCGGGCACCGGGAACCCCGAGCTGCCGGGCACGACCTTGCCCGCGACGTTGGAGATGAAGATGTGCAACGCCTCGGTGGAGCCGATCCCGTCGAGGATCTCGAAGCCGTAGTGCTCCTTGACCGCGTGGAACATGCGCGCGGGGAGCGTCTCGCCCGCCGAGACGCCGTTGCGGACGGTCGCGAACGTCTCCCGTGGCAGGCCTGCCGCGATGAGCGGGCCCCAGAAGCTCGGGCCGCCGAAGAACAGGGTGACGCCGTGCTCGACGATCCGCTCCGCGAAGAGCGCAGGCGAGGGCCGCGACGGCTCGAGCACCGCGCTCCCGCCCACCGAGAGCGGGAACAGCAGGCTGTTGCCGAGGCCGTAGGCGAAGAACAGCTTGGCGGCCGAGAGGCAGACGTCGTCGCGGCCGACCCCGAGCACCTGGTGGGCGTAGGTCTCGCAGACGTGGCGGATGTCGACGTGCCGGTGCATCGCGCCCTTGGGGGTGCCGGTGGTGCCGGAGGTGTAGAGCCAGAGCGCGGGCGACTCGGCCCACGAGGCGTAGGGCGCGGTGAGCGGCTCGGCGTCGCACAGCGCGTCCCAGGTGAGACCGGTGACCTCGGCGACTCCGTCGATGACGGGTGCGGTGTCGCCGGTGAGCACGACGTGCCGCAGGTCGGGGGCGCCTGCGGCCGCCGTCGTCACCGTCGCGGCGAACTGGCTGCTGCCCACCAGCACCCGGGCGCGGGAGTCGGCGACGAGCTTGCCGAGCTCGCCGCCGGTGAGCATCGTCGAGCACGGCACGGCCACCGCGCCGAGGTACATCGCGGCCAGGACGCCCGTGGCCAGCTCGATGTCGTCGGCCATGCACAGCAGCACCCGCTCCTCCGGGCGTACCCCGATCGCGGCGAGTCCGCCCGCCACCCGGCGCACGTCCTCGGTGAGCTGTCCGTACGTGTGGGCCCCGCCCGGATGACGCAGCGCCACCCGGTCGGCGTCGCCCGCGGCGACCCGGCGCTCGGTGAGGTACGCGGCGGCGTTGAAGAGTTCCGTCATCGGGGCGCTCCGGTGCTCGGCGGGGAAATCGGACACTACGCCTTCGTGGCGCTGCGTCAACGGAACGTAGATCTTCCCAAGGCATGCGCCTGCTGCTATGAACGGCGGGAGACCAGGCGGTCGTTCAAGGGAGAACCTTCATGCAGACCCGCGGGGCAGTTATCCGACAGGCACCGGGCAAGTACGAGGTGGTTGACCTCGAGGTCGACGACCCTCGCCCCGATGAGATCCAGGTCAAGATGGTCGGCTCGGGGATGTGTCACTCGGACGACCACATCGCCACCGGCGACATCCCGGTCGGCACATACCCGATGGCGGGCGGTCACGAGGGCGCGGGGATCGTCACCAAGGTCGGTGGCCCCAACAGCAAGGGCATCAAGGAGGGCGACCACGTCGTCTTCTCGTTCCTGCCCTCCTGCGGGCACTGTCGCTGGTGCGCCTCGGGCATGCAGAACCTTTGCGACCTGGGCGCGGGCATCCTCGCCGGGCCCCGCTGGACCGACCCGTCGAGCTATCGGCTCACGCTGACCGACGGCACCCCGGTCGGCCAGATGTGCGGCATCTCGACGTTCGTCGAGACCACCACGGTGTCGGCCGACTCGGCGGTCAAGGTGCCCGAGGACATCCCGCTCGACGTTGCCTGCCTCGTCGGCTGCGGTGTCGGCACCGGTTGGGGCTCGGCCGTCAACGCGGCGGAGGCGCAGCCGGGCCAGACCGTCATCGTCATGGGCATCGGCGGCATCGGCATCAACGCCGTGCAGGGCGCCGCGCACGTCGGTGCGTCCAACATCATCGCGGTGGACCCGGTGGCGTTCAAGCGCGAGAAGGCCCAGGAGCTCGGCGCCACGCACGCCGTGGAGACCATGGAGGAGGCCACCGAGCTCGCCAAGCAGTTCACCAACGGGCAGGGCGCCGACTCGGCAATCATCACCGTCGGCGTGCTGAAGTCCGAGATGGTCGGACAGGCGCTGGGCGCGATCCGCAAGGCGGGCACTGTCGTGCTCACCGCGCTCGGCAACATCACCGACGTGGGCGCGCCGATCTCGCTGGCCGACATCACGCTGTCGCAGAAGCGCCTGCAGGGCGCGCTGTTCGGCATGTCGAACCCGAACTACGACATCCTGCGCCAACTGGAGCTCTACCGTTCCGGCGTGCTGAAGCTCGACGAGCTGATCACCAAGACCTACACGCTCGACGAGATCCAGCAGGGCTACCAGGACATGCACGACGGCAAGAACATCCGCGGCGTCATCAAGTACGCCAGTTGACCACTCCTGTCGTCGGCCTGCGTCGCGAGCGTGAGGTGCTCACCGTCGCGCTCGCGACCGGGCGGCACGTGGTGCTGGAGGGCCCGCCCGGCACCGGCAAGTCCACCCTGCTGCGGTCCATCGCGGCGGACACCGGTCAGGAGGTCGTGTTCGTCGAGGGCAACGCCGAGCTGACCCCCGCGCGCCTGGTGGGCCAGTTCGACCCGTCACAGGTGCTCGCCGAGGGCTACCGCGCCCAGCACTTCGTCGACGGCCCGCTGATCACGGCGATGCGCCAGGGCGGGCTGCTCTACCTCGAGGAGCTCAACCGCGTCCCCGAGGAGACGCTCAACGTCCTCATCACCGTGCTCACCGAGGGCGAGATCGCCGTCCCGCGGTTGGGCACGGTGACCGCGGGCAAGGACTTCCGGCTGATCGCCGCGATGAACCCGTTCGACGCCGTCGGCACCGCGCGGGTCAGCCAGGCGATCGCGGACCGCATGTGTCGGGTCGTGCTGGGCTACCAGGACGACGCGGGCGAGCGGGCCATCACGTCGTCGGTCAGCGGCCTTTCCGGGCGCTGGGTGGACCTGTCGGTCGCGTTGACCCGGGCCACCCGTGAGCATCGGGACGTGCGGATGGGCTCGTCCGTGCGCGGAGCGATCGACCTGGCGCTGGTGCTGACGGGCCTGGCGGCGCTGCGCGGCGAGCCGGATCCCGGTCGCGAAACCGCGCGGGACGCCGCCTACGCCGCGCTCTCGGGCCGCATCCGGGTCGCCGACGGCGTCGACCGCACCCCCGAATCGGTGATCGACGAGCTGCTCGACCGGCTATGGCCCGCCGACCCGGATCCGTCCGAGGCGCCGGACCCGTCGGACGCGGAGGGAAAAGTCGATGGCCCGTCGGGTAGCACCCCGCCGGGCTTCCAGCCGCGGGCCCGGCCCGGGCGGGAACGCGCGCCGCGCACGCACAGCCGTCAGCAGCTGGCCCAACAGCATCCGGCGTTCGCCGACGTCTCGCCGGAGGTCGGGGAGCTGGACCCGGAGGCGCTCGACGCGGCCGTCGCCGAGGATCCCGAGGCCGCGGCGGCGATGCTCGCCGACATGGCCGTCGCCACCGACGTCGCGCTGCGGGCCGCCGCCCGGCGGCTGGCCGGACGGGTGTTCCTGCAGCTCGGTCGGGTCGGGCCCGCCAAAGCGCGGGGTACCCGGCGGCTGGGCCCGTCCCGTGGGCTGGAGGGCGACCTCGACCTGGACCGGACCCTCGACGCATGGACGCCGAGCACGGCGCGGCGACCGGGCGCCGACGACATCGTCACGCGCACCTGGACGGCGCACCGGCGGGCCGTGTGCCTGGTGGTGGACATCTCGGGGTCGATGCAGGGGCTCGCGGTGGCGCTGGCTGCGGTGGCCGCGGCGGGCGTGATCGTCGCGAACGAGACGGGGCGGCAGAAGCTGCAGCCGTCGGTGGTGACGTTCAGCGCGGGGGTGAAGGTGCTGCAGGCGCAGGGGGTGCGCCGCCCGCCGGAGGAGCTGCTCTCGGAGCTCGTGGCGCTGCGCGGGCACGGCACCACCGACCTCGCCGCGGGCCTGCGGGAGGCGTCGACCCAGCTGGCCGCGGCGGTCGCCGACGAGCGCATGGTGGTGCTGCTGTCCGACTGTCTGCACACCGCGGGCGACGATCCGACCGACGCGCTCGCGGGCATCGACCGGCTGCACGTCCTCGTCCCGTTGGGCGGGGTGGAGGCCGAGGCAGCGGCGGCCCCGCTGGCCGCGCGGGGCGGGGGCCGGGCGCAGACGGTGCGGCGGCTGGCCGAGGTCGGCCCGGCGCTGACCCGGATCCTCGCCTGACCCTGCTTCCCGCCCCGGTGAGTCGCGCGTTTCCCCCCGGTGAGTCGCGCGTTTCCCCCCGGTGAGTCGCGCGTTTCCCCCCGGTGAGTCGTGCGTTCGGCCCCCGTGAGTCTTTCGTTTCGCCCCGGTGAGTCGTGGATTCGGGCGCGTCCCCCCGAGTGGTCAACGCCGCGTATCAGGCGGGCGGGTCCACGCCTCTTCTCGGCATGACGAGCGGCCTCGAGCAGGTACTTCCTCGGCGGACGGGCGGGCCGGTGCGGCTCGCGGCGCGGACGGGCACCGGGGCGGGTGTGGCGGGCGCACTCGCGAACATGCTGCTGCTGGCGTTCGTGGTGCTCGGTGTGGTCCGGCCGGGCCCCGTCCAGGCGGCGCTCTGGCCGCTCGCGTGCATGGCCGCGGGCACCAGCGCGGCACTGCTGATCCCCGTTGCGCTGGTACTGGGCGGAGCGAGCGTCGTCTCGCTCGGCGTGGCGTCGATGGCCTTCTCCGCCGTCACGTGGCTGCTGCTGGCCACCGGGCAGCTGACCCCGGCGACCGGAGCCGCACTGTTGGCCGGGTGCGGGCTGGGATTCGCCCTGTGGCTCGTCCTGGTGTGCCGTCAGGAGACCGTGCCACCGCGCGCCGGGCGCGTCGGGCGCCGCGCGGGCGTCGCGGCGCTGGTGGGGACAGCGGTCGTCGCCGTGGGGCAGGCGGCGTTCCCGGCGTCGTCGATGGCCTGGGTGGCGGCGCTCGTGCTCGGCGGCATCCTCGCGGCGCTCGGGTGGCTGGCCGTGCCCGCGTGGACGCTGCGCCTGTCCCGCTGGCTGCGCGTCGCCCCCTGAAACTCGGCACGGCGTGGAGCGCGACGGCGGCCCAGTCGTCGCGGCTCCCGCTGCGTAGGCTCGCCGTGTGGGCACCATCGTCTCCTTCCACGCGCATCCCGACGACGAGGCCATCGCCGCAGGCGGCACGCTCGCGCGCGCCGCGGCGGCCGGGCACCGGGTCGTCCTCGTCTTCGCCACCCGCGGTGAGCTGGGTGAGCCGGTGCCCGACGTCCTGGAGCCGGGGGAGCAGCTGGCCATGCGGCGCTCCGCCGAGTGCTACGAGTCGGCGGCGGCCCTCGGGGCCAAGCGCGTCGAATTCCTCGGCTTCACCGACTCCGGGATGATGGGCGACCCCACCAACGACGCCCCGTTCTGCTTCTGGCAGGCCGACGTCGAGTACGCCGCCCGCACCCTGGCCGTGCTGCTCGACGAAGAGGAGCCCGACGTCCTCACGATCTACGACGACAACGGCGTCTACGGCCACCCCGACCACATCCAGGTGCATCGGGTGGGCAAGCGGGCCGGGGAGCTCTCGGCGGTGCCGGTCGTCGCACAGAACACGGTGAACCGCGACTGGATGCAGCGCGGCTTCCGCGAGTCGGGCCGCGAGGGCGACATCCCGCCGAACATGGGCAAGCCCGAGTCGGAGATCACCCATCGGGTGGAGGCCGTCGACTTCGTCGGGCAGAAGCGGGCGAGCATGCGCGCGCACGCCAGCCAGATGGCGCCCGACCACTTCCTGCTCGCCCTGCCGGACGCGATGTTCGCCCTCGGGATGGGCACCGAGTTCTACATCGTGGACCCCGCGCCGAGCCCCGCGGCGACTCCGGACCTGTTCGAGGAGCTGTTCACCCCGCTGCGCTGAATACGGGCAGGCCCGCGGCGCGCCTTCGACGGCGAGTAGAGCTAGGATCCCTGGGTGACCCGCCGAGCACCGAACGGGAGAGCACTGTGACTGCCGTCGCGCCGCAGCCGATCACGTCGCGCCCGTATCCGGCGCGCGTGTCGCCCAAGGGTTCCGTACTCCTCAAGATGGTGCGGACCACGGACCCCAAGGACATCGCGATCCTCTATCTGGTCGCGTCGTTCGCGTTCTTCATGGTGGGCGGGCTGATGGCCCTGCTGATGCGCGCCGAGCTGGCCGTGCCGGGGCAGCAGTTCCTCTCCAACGAGCAGTACAACCAGCTGTTCACCATGCACGGCACGATCATGCTGCTGCTGTACGCGACGCCGATCCTGTTCGGCTTCGCCAACTACATCGTGCCGCTGCAGATCGGGTCACCCGATGTCGCGTTCCCCCGGCTGAACGCGTTCTCCTTCTGGGCGTTCCTGTTCGGCGGGATCACGGTCATGTCCGGCTTCCTCACCCCGGGTGGCGCCGCCGACTTCGGCTGGTTCGCCTACACCCCGCTCTCGGACGCCATCCACTCGCCGGGCGTCGGCGCCGACCTGTGGATCGTCGGTCTCGCGCTCGCAGGCCTCGGCACGATCCTCGGCGGCGTCAACTTCATCACGACGATCGTCTGCATGCGCGCCCCCGGCATGACGATGTTCCGGATGCCGATCTTCACGTGGATGATCTTCGTGACCGCGCTGCTGGTGCTCATCGCGTTCCCGGTCCTCACGGCGGCGCTGTTCGGGCTGCTGGCCGACCGGCAGCTCGGTGCGCACGTGTTCGACCCGGCCAACGGCGGCGTCATCCTCTGGCAGCACCTGTTCTGGTTCTTCGGCCATCCCGAGGTCTACATCGTCGCGTTGCCGTTCTTCGGCATCATCTCCGAGGTCATCCCGGTCTTCGCCCGCAAGCCGCTGTTCGGCTACAAGGGCATGGTGTACGCGGGCATCGCGATCGCGGCCCTGTCGGTGGCCGTGTGGGCGCACCACATGTACGCCACCGGCGCGGTGCTGCTGGCCTTCTTCTCGCTCACGACCTTCCTCATCGCGATCCCGACCGGCATCAAGTTCGTCAACTGGATCGGCACCCTGTGGAAGGGCCAGATCACGTTCGAGACGCCGATGATGTTCGCGCTCGGCTTCCTCGTCACGTTCCTGTTCGGCGGCCTCACCGGCATCCTGCTCGCCTCCCCGCCGCTGGACTTCCACGTCTCGGACACCTACTTCGTGGTGGCGCACTTCCACTACGTGCTGTTCGGCACGATCGTGTTCGCCACCTACGCGGGCATCTACTTCTGGTTCCCGAAGATGACCGGCCGGATGATGGACGAGACCCTTGGCAAGGTCCACTTCTGGCTCACGTTCATCGGGTTCCACACCACGTTCCTGGTGCAGCACTGGCTGGGCAACGAGGGCATGCCGCGCCGCTACGCCGACTACCTGCCCAGCGACGGGTTCACCACGCTGAACGTGATCTCCTCGATCGGCGCGTTCGTGCTCGGTGCCTCGACGCTGCCGTTCGTCTGGAATGTGTTCCGTTCCTACCGTTACGGGCGCGTCGTGACCGTGGATGACCCGTGGGGCTTCGGCAACTCCCTGGAGTGGGCCACCAGCTGCCCGCCGCCGCGGCACAACTTCACCGAGCTGCCCCGCATCCGCTCCGAGCGGCCCGCGTTCGAGCTGCACTACCCGCACCTGGCGGAGCAGTTCCGGCACGAGGCGCACGTCGGACACAAAGCGGACCAGTTCGAGGCGGCGGCGCGGGCGCAGGAGGGCGGGCAGAGCCCGAACGGCGACCCCAAGTCCCGCTAGCACGTGCCCGGCACCACTGTCCTCATCACGGTCACCGGTCCCGACCGCCCAGGCGTCAGCTCCGTCCTCTTCGCGGCGCTCACCCGGCACGGGGTCGACCTGCTGGACGTCGAGCAGGTCGTCATCCGTGGTCGGCTCACGTTGGGCGCGCTCGTCACGGCGCACCACGACCCGGAGGCCCTGCAGGAGGCCGTCGAGCAGGCCATGGCGAGCATCGCCATGCAGGTGCAGACCTCCCTGGAGGCGGCCGACGACCCGGCCGCGCGCAGGCACTCGACGCACGTCGTCGTGGTGCTCGGGCGGCCCATCACCGCGCGGGCGTTCGGGTCGATCGCGCGGGCGCTGGCCGACGTCGGCGCCAACATCGACGCGATCCGCCGGGTCGCCGACTATCCCGTCACGGGGCTGGAGCTGCTGGTCTCGCCGGTGCCCGGCCAGGGCTCGGAGGACTACCCGCCCGGCACCCTGCGGAAGAAGCTTGTCGACGTCGCGCGCACCGCGGGCGTCGACGTCGCCGTCGAGCGGGCCGGGCTGGCCCGGCGCAGCAAGCGGCTGATCGTCTTCGATGTCGACTCCACGCTCGTCCAGGGCGAGGTGATCGAGATGCTCGCCGCACGGGCGGGCGCCGAGTCCGAGGTCCGAGCGGTCACGGAGGCGGCGATGCGCGGCGAGCTCGACTTCGCCGAGGCCCTCCGCGCGCGGGTCGCGACCTTGGCCGGGCTGCCCGCGTCCGTGCTCACCGAGGTGGCCGACGAGCTCGTCCTCACGCCCGGGGCGCGCACCACGATCCGCACGCTCAAGCGGCTCGGGTTCCGGTGCGGGCTGGTGTCGGGCGGGTTCACGCGGGTGATCGCGGGGCTGGCGGAGGAGCTCGCGCTCGATTTCGTCGCCGCCAACGAGCTTGAGGTCCGCGACGGGCGGCTCACCGGGCGGGTCGTCGGCGAGATCGTCGACCGGCCGGGGAAGGCGGTCGCCTTGGCCCGGTTCGCCCGGGAGGCGGGCGTGCCGCTGGAGCAGTGCGTCGCGGTGGGCGACGGGGCCAACGACATCGACATGCTCACTACGGCCGGGCTGGGGATCGCGTTCAACGCCAAGCCCGCGTTGGCCGAGGTCGCCGACACCGCGCTGTCGGCGCCCTATCTCGACGTCGTGTTGTTCGTGCTGGGCATCACCCGCGACGAGGTGGAGCGCGCCGACGCGGCCGACGGCCTGGGGCGGCGTGTCCCGATCGCCTGACGAACGCTCTCCCATGACCGCGTCGTCCGCGCCCGACCTCTTGGCGCCCCTTGCCGAGCGCTACGGGGCCGCACGCGGTGGCCCGGTGGTGATCCCGCCCGAGCCGGACGGGGTGGTGCGCGCGATGCCGATCGTGCTGCGGCTGGAGCGGCCACCCGCGGCGCGCACCGCCGTGCTGGAGGCCGCCGCGGACGCCGCGCTCGCGGTCTGCCTGGACGCGCGCGCCGCCGACGAGTGGCAGGACGCGCTCACGACCTGGGTGGCGAGCCGCATCCGCAAGATCGCCCGACGGGCCCGTGGCGCGCACTGGGCCGCGGTGCAGGAGCTGCCCGGGGTGACGGTCACGGTGGGCGACGCCCAGGCCAGGGCGCTGGTTCCGGGACCAGTCGACGACGTGCCCAAGGTCGTCTCCCGGCTGCAGATCGGCGGCACCGACCTCGCGCCCGACGACCCCGGCCCGCCGCCGCCCGGAGTTCCGGTGATCCACGTCAACGCGGCGCTGGAGATGACCGTCGGCAAGGCGGCGGCCCAGGTGGGGCACGCGTCGATGCTGTACGCGGCAGCGCACGGGCTGCAGGCCGTGCCCGCATTCGCGGTGCGGGACGCGGGGCGCGCGGACTGGCCGGGGTTGTGTCGTGCGGTCGAGGCGGGCGCGGCGGTGGCCGTCCGCGATGCGGGGTTCACGGAGGTCGCCCCGGGCACGATCACCTGCATCGTCACCGGGTGATCGCGTCGAGCCGCACGCCACGGCGGTGCCGACCGGCGTGAGGTGCGGTTCGCGCTGATCTTGTCGGGGGTGGGTGGCATGCTCGGCGCGTGGTCACCCGGTTCGTCGAGGTCGCCGAGCGACGCGCGCGGCTGGCCGTCCGGCATCGGCACGTCGCCGCCACGCACACCGACGACGTCGTCGCCCTGACCGACGGGCTCGTCGCGCTGCACTCCACCGATCCGGTGTCGGTCTACCTGTCGGCGGCCGCCCGCATGGCCACACCGTCGCTCGCCGCCGTCGACGCCGCTCTCTACGACGAGCGCAGCCTGGTGCGCCACCACGCGATGCGCCGCACGCTGTGGGTGTTCGGACACGAGGCCGCGCGGCTGGCCCACCACGCCGCGACGATCGACGTGGCCCGCGCCCAGCGGCGCTTGGCGCTCACGATGCTGGCCGACGGGGGCATCCACCGGCCGGAGCAGTGGCTCGCGTCGGCGTCCACGGAGATCCTCGCGCTCCTGGAGGAGGAGGGGCCGTTGTCGGCCCGGGAGATCGGCCTGCGGCGGCCCGCGCTGGCTGTGCCGCTGGGGGTCGGCAGTGGCTCGTCCGCGGGTGTCATCGCGGCGCACTCGCGCGTGCTGTTGATGCTCGGCTTCGACGGCCGGGTCGTCCGGGCGCGCCCGACCGGCACGTGGATCAACGGGCAGTACCGCTGGGCCGCCACCTCGACGTGGTGGCCCGGCGGTTTCGGCGCGTTGGAGCCCCGGGCCGCCGCGGCCGGGCTGGCGCGCCGGTGGCTCGCCGCGTTCGGGCCCGGTACCCGCGCCGACCTCGCGTGGTGGGCGGGCTGGACGGTCACCGTCACGAAGCGCGCGTTGGCCGACGTCGGCGCGGTCGAGGTGGCGCTCGACGAGGGCCCGGGCTACGTGCTGCCCGACGACGTCGACCCGGTTGCCCCTGCGCCGCCGTCGGCGATGCTGCTGCCCGGCCTCGATCCGTCGATGATGGGGTGGAAGCAGCGCGCCTTTCACCTCACGCCCGACGACGCCACCATGCTGTTCGACCGCAACGGCAACGGCGGCCCCACCGCGTGGGTCGACGGCCGGATCGTCGGCGGCTGGCACCAGCGCGCCGACGGCGAGATCGCGCTGCACCTCACGGCCGACGTGGGCGCGGAGGCCCGCGCGGCGCTGGAGCAGCGCGCCGCGGAGCTCGCGGCGCTGCTCGGCGAGGTGCGCTTCCGCACCCGCTTCCCCGCGCCGCTGCAGGCGAAGCTGGCGTAGCCCCCAGCCGCCGCGGTCGGGAGCCAGGCTCCGTCGCACCGGCGTTACGGTGCCCGCACCCGTGCCGCGACGCCGGTGCGGGCGCGGCACGGGTGCGCCCGCACCGGCGGGCGCGGGGTTGGTTGTGTGGCGCCGCGACGCCCGCGGGCCCGTGCGGGCGCCGGGTTTCAGGCGCCGCGAAGCCGCCGCAGCGCCGCGTGGACCTTCGCCCGGTCGTCGGTCGGCCAGAACGGCGGCAGCGACGCGCGCAGGAAGCTGCCGTAGCGGGCGGTGGCCAGGCGCGGGTCGAGGATGGCGACGACCCCGCGGTCGTCCATGCCGCGCAGCAGCCTGCCCGCCCCCTGCGCCAGGAGCAGGGCAGCGTGGGTGGCCGACACCTGCAGGAAGCCGTTTCCGCCGCGCGAGTCGGCCGCGCGCTGACGGGCCGCGACGAGCGGGTCGTCCGGGCGCGGGAAGGGAATCCGGTCGATGATCACGCAGGAGAGCGACGGCCCGGGCACGTCGACGCCCTGCCACAGCGACAGGGTGCCGAAGAGCGACGTCTCCTCGTCCTCGGCGAACCGCTTGACCAGCAGCATCGTGGCGTCGTCGCCTTGGCAGAGCAGTGGGGTGGAGAGGCGGTCGCGCAGCGCCTCGGTGGCCTGCTTCGCGGCGCGCATCGACGAGAACAGCCCGAGCGTGCGCCCGCCCGCGGCCTCGACGAGCCCGACGATCTCGTCGAGGTAGGCGGGGGGCAGCCCGTCGCGGCCGGGCGGGGGCAGCGACCGGGCGACGTAGAGGATGCCGCTGCGGGCGTGCGCGAACGGCGACCCGACGTCCAGCCCCGACCACTTCGGCGCCTCCGGGTCGGGTACCGGGTCGTCGTTGGTCGCCGTCGAACCCGGGGGCAGACCCCACTGCCGCGCCAGCGCGTCGAAGTTGCCCCCGAGGGCCAGCGTGGCCGAGGTGAGCACGACGGTGGAGCGGCCGAACAGCCGCTCGCGCAGCAGCCCGCCGACCCACAGCGGGGCGGCGTGCAGGACCTTGTGCCGGTCAGCGCCCGTCTCGGCCAGCCAGACCACGTCGAAGCGCTTCGCCGGATCCGGCTCCTCGAACGCCTTGAGCAGCCGGGCGGCGGTGTCGATGACGTCGTCCAGCGCCGCCTGGGCGATCTTGCGGCCCGCGGCGGCATCGGGCTCCTCCCGACGGTCGCTGCCCAGTCCCGTGCGACATGCCCCGGCCGCGCCCCGCACGGCCGACAACGCGCCCGACGCGGGTTGGGGCAGCGTCTCCCACCGGCCCGGCCGCAGGTCGTCGAGCACGAGGCCGAGGCCTTCGCCCGCCTCGGTCAGCCGATCGGCCGTGGACTGGTCGATGAGCTTGCCCAGCCTGCGCGCGGCCGCTGCGACCGCGCCCGCGCCGAGCTCGGCGGTGGCGACGCCGGTGACCCGATCGACCAGCTCGTGCGCCTCGTCGACCACCACTACGTCGTGCTCGGGCAGCACCGCCCGGCCCTCCATGGCGTCGATGGCCAGCAGCGCGTGGTTGGTGACGACGATGTCCGCCCGCCCGGCCTCCGCGCGGGCGCGCTCGGCGAAGCACTCCTCGCCGACGGGGCACTTGGCCGCCCCGAGACACTCGCGCGCGGTGACCGACACCATCCGCCAGGTGCTGTCGGGCACCCCGGGGATGAGCTCGTCGCGATCGCCCGTCTCGGTGGTGTCGGCCCACTCGTGGATCCGCTTGACCGCCCGCCCCATCGCGGAGATCTGGAACGGGTCGAACAGTTCGTCCTCGGGGCTCTCGTCGCCGCCGTGCAGCTTGTTGAGGCACAGGTAGTTGCGGCGGCCCTTGAGGATGGCGAACGTCGGGGCGCGGCCCAGCAGCGGCTTCAGCGCTTTCGCGAGCCGGGGCAGGTCGCGTTCGACCAGCTGGCGCTGCAGCGCGATCGTGGCCGTGGAGACGACGACCGTGGTGTCCTTCGCGACGGCGTGGTGGATCGCGGGTACGAGGTAGGCCAGCGACTTGCCGGTGCCCGTGCCCGCCTGCACCGCCACGTGCTCGCCGGTGGCGATCGCCGAGCGCACGGCCTTGGCCATCGTGTCCTGGCCTTCTCGACGGGTGCCCCCGACGGCGGTGACGGCGGCGTCGAGAAGCTCGCCGACCCCGGGGAGCTGGGCGGTAGGCACGGTGCGAGGCTACCGGCCGGGGTGCGGCCGGCGGATCGGAACGGCGATGCCGTGTCGACCGGCATCCCGGCGACCGCCAAGATTGTCTCCGTGACGACAACCCAAGCGTTTCCGGTCACCGTCGAGCGCACCGCCCGCTACAACGACCTGGACCCGACGCGTCGCCTCGGCCGCGACGCGCTGCTGCGCTGGTTCGAGGACGCCCGGGTGGCCGTCGAGCGCGACGCGTTCGACTCCGATCTCACCACCCGCGAGCACTGGCAGGTGAAGCGGCTGCTCGCGGGCGTTCGCGTCGACGTGCTGGCGCCGCTCAAGGTGACCGGCCGCCCCTACGAGGTCGGGCTCGGGGTGACGCACATCGGGCGGTCGTCGTTCAGCTACGCCTACGGCGTGTACGACCGCGGCGAGCTCGTGGCCACCGGGGCCTCCACCAGCGTGCACGTCGACGAGAAGGGCTCGGCCCCGCTGCCCGACGACGTCCGCAGCGAGCTGGAAGGACTGCGGGTCGACGGGCCGGAGCCGGTCCGCCCGGCCGCCCAGCCCGCCCGGCTGGTGCGCGAGACCTACCCGTTCCGGGTGGACGTCCGCACCCGCTTCGGCGACCTGGACACGAATCGGCACGTCAACAACGTCGCGTTGGCGGGCTGGTACCTCGACGCGCTGGCCGAGCTGCATCTCGACGTGCTCGGCTACCCGACCGGCGGCCCGCTCGACAGCCTCGCCCCCAGCTCGCTGCGCGTCGACTACCTCACCGAGGTGCACTACCCGGCCATCCACCAGCTGCGGGTGGGCGTCGTCGAGATCGAAGAGACCTCGGTCCGGTACGCCTGCGGCCTCTTCGACGGCCCGCGCTGCATCGGCCTGGCCGAGGCGACGGGCGGGCTGTCCGCGGACGAGGACCCCGAGCTGGGCAAGCGGCTGGCCGCGTTCACCCTCCGCGCTTGACGGTCACGCCCGCCGCCGTCATTTCCTCCAGCGCACGCTCGGTGGTGTCCGGGGCGACGCCCGCGCAGAGCCTCAGCAGCACGGTGGTGGCGAAGCCCGCCCGGGCCGCGTCGAGGGCGGTGGCGCGCACGCAGTGGTCGGTGGCGATCCCGGCGACGTCGACCTCGGTCACCCCACGCGCGCCGAGCCACTCGCCGAGCGTCGCCCCGCCCGGCTCGGCACCTTCGAACCCGGAGTAGGCCGCCATGCGTTCGCCCTTGTCGAAGACCGCCTCGATGCCCGCGACGTCCAGGTCCGGATGGAACGACGCCCCCGGTGTGCCCGCCCGGCAGTGCACCGGCCACGTGTCGACGTAGTCCGGGGTGGTGGAGAAGTGGGCACCGGGGTCGACGTGGTGGTCGCGGGTGGCGACGACGTGGTCGTACCCGCCCACCCGGATGTGCGCGGAGACCGCGGCCGCGACGGCGGCACCGCCGACGACCGGCAGCGACCCGCCCTCGCAGAAGTCGTTCTGGACGTCGGTGACGATCAGTGCTCTGCTCACGGGGCCTCCACGGAGGCGAGTGTGTCGGCGCGGGTCACGCGAACACCGTAGGGATGGCGGGTTCCCCACGCGACAGCTTCAGCCCCTCCCAGGGCACCGACACCAGCGCCGCCCGCAGCCGTTCGCGCGATTGCTCCAGCGTCTCCAGGTCGGGGACCAGCGAGCCGCCCCGCATCAGCGGCACCGGAACGACCCGGTCGTGCGGGCCCACCGGGGGCGGGGTGGCCGCGGTGTGCACGAACTCCTCGATCGCCGTGCCCGTCGGCTTGAAGCGGCGCAGCGCCGACTTCCGGCCGCCGCGGGACTCCTTCGCCGCACTCCGCTTGGCCACCGGATGGCCGTCGACCTCCACCAGCTTGTAGACCATGCCCGCGGTCGGCGCCCCCGACCCGGTGACGACCGACGTGCCGACGCCGTACGAGTCGACCGGCTCGGCGCGCAGGGCGGCGATGGCGTACTCGTCGAGATCGCCGGACAGCACGATCTTGGTGTTCGTGGCGCCGAGCTTGTCGAGCTGGTCGCGGGCCTGGCGGGCGAGCTCGCCGAGGTCACCGGAGTCGATGCGCACCGCGCCCAGCCCTGGCCCGGCGGCACGCACGGCCAGCTCGATGCCGCGGCGGATGTCGTAGGTGTCGACCAGCAGCGTGGTCTCCGGGCCGAGCGCCTTGACCTGGTTCTCGAACGCGACCTGCTCGTCGTCGTGCAGGAGCACCCAGGCGTGCGCGGCCGTGCCCGCCGTGGGGATGCCGTGGCGGCGTTCGGACTCCAGGTTGGACGTCGCCGCGAAGCCCGCCAGGTACGTCGCGCGCGCCGCCGCAACGGCTGCCGCCTCGTGCGTGCGCCGCGACCCCATCTCGATGATCGGCCGCCCGGCCGCGGCCGTGACCATGCGGGCTGCGGCCGACGCGACGGCGCTGTCGTGGTTGAGGATCGACAGCGCGAGCGTCTCCAGCATCACCGCGTCGGCGAACGTGCCGCGGACGGTCAGGATCGGGGAGCCGGGGAAGTACAGTTCGCCCTCGGGATAGCCGTCGACGTCGCCGCGGAAGCGGTAGTCGGCGAGCCAGTCCAGCGTGCTCCGGTCGACCACGCCCTCCAGGGC
Organism: uncultured Actinomycetota bacterium; assembly: GCA_963739465.1. Lineage (GTDB taxonomy): Bacteria > Actinomycetota > Actinomycetes > Mycobacteriales > Pseudonocardiaceae > Pseudonocardia. The sequence continues at coordinate 75,232 of CAVUAS010000009.1, read as the reverse complement.
CGCGAGCTCCTGGTCGCCGAACCGGAACCGGTTGATCGACTCCAGGAGCCGCCCGGTGCCCGCCACCACCCCGTAGCGACGGCCGTCGGGCAGCCGCCGCGCGAACAGCTCGAACACGCACTGCCGGGACGCCGTGCCATCGGCGAGCGCGGCGGCCACCATGGTCAGCTCGTATCGGTCGGTCAGGAGCGCGGTGGACACGCCCGCCGTGGAGGGACTGCCGCTCATGGAACAGGAGCCTAGGGGCCGTGCGGTACCAACCGGGACGGTGTCACCATGGACACATGGCCGCGCCGCTGCCCGCACCCACTCGCCAGGTGGATCCCGTCTACGCCGAGGACGTCACTCCCGACGTCCCCTGGCAGGCGATCGTGTGGAACGACCCGGTCAACCTCATGTCCTACGTGGCGTACGTGCTGCAGAAGCTCTTCGGCTACCCGGAGCCGAAGGCCACGGCGTTGATGTTGGATGTGCACCACAAGGGCAAGGCCGCCGTCTCGGCGGGCGACAAGGACAAGATCGAGGCCGACGTGGCGAAGCTGCACGCCGCGGGGTTGTGGGCCACGATGCAGCGCAGTTCATGATCAGGGGAAGTTCGTGAACGGCTGGAAGAAGGCGGGACGCGGGGCGAAGGCGCGCCTGGTCGGCACGTTCGACGCGCAGGAGGCCGCGGTGTTGCGCGGCCTGCTCGACGAGGTGCGCCAGATGCTGGCCAAACGCTCGGCCGACAACCCGGCCGACGAACTCGCGGTGCTCACGGGCATGCGAACCGGCCCGTCCACCCGTCCGAACGACCGCGTGCTCGCTCGCCTCCTGCCCGACTTCACCATGGAGGACGCCGACCTCGCCGCGGGCCTGCGCTCGCTGCACGAGCCCGAGCTGATCGAGGCCAAGGACCGCGCCGCCGCCGAGGTGCTCGCCGCTCTGCCCGCACACGGCGGCCGGGTCGAGCTCACCGCCGAGCAGGGCGACGTGTGGCTCGCCGCGCTGAACGACGTGCGGCTCGCGCTCGGCACCGCGCTCGACGTCAACGAGGACATGCCCGACGAGATCGACCCCGACGACGCCCGCGCCGCCCACCTGGGCATCTATCACTGGCTCACGTTCGTCCAGGACGGCCTGGTGCACGCCCGTATGCGGGTGTGACGCGCGCTCCGTCGGTGTGCATTCGGTCCGGTCGGGCCCGTAGTCTGGCGTTGTGCTGGTCATCCGCCGCGACCTCGTCGACGAGATCGTCGCGCACGCCCGGGAGGAGCATCCCCACGAGGCGTGCGGGCTGATCGCGGGACCCGAGGGCGCCGAGCGGGCGGAGCGCCTGATCCGCATGGTCAACGCGGCGAAGCCGTCCGGCGACACGGCAGACGAGGCGCGGGAGCGGGCCCACCGCGACGTGCTGCTCGGCGAGCACGGCGAATACCGGGGCGAGGCGCGGTCGTCCACCACGTACTACGCGTTCGACCCCGCCCAGTATCTGCGTGTCCAACGCGAGATGGACGCTCGCGACGAATGGGCCGTGGTCAACTACCACTCGCACACGCGCAGCGAGGCCTATCCGTCGGTGGTCGACGTCGAGCTGGCGTCCGGCCCGGCGAGTGACCCGCGCATCCACCACGTGATCGTCTCCACGCGCGACGACGCCGAGCCGCGCGTGGCGGGCCACGAGGTCCGGGCGTACCGGATCGTGGACGGCGTGGTCGCCGAGGAAGACATCACCGTCGTCGAGAGTTATGCCGTCGAGAGCTACATGTTCGCGCACACCGGCGCGGACGACGTGCCCGACAACTCCTGACGCTCTTCCCGTCCGACCCCATCGACATCTGGAGCCCGAGCATGGCCGTGACCGTCTCCGTCCCCACCATCCTGCGCACCCACACCGGCGGCGAGAAGTCCGTCGAGGCCAAGGGCGCCACCGTCGCCGAGGTGATCGACGACCTCGAGTCGCGGCACCCCGGCATCGCCGCCCGCCTGGTCAAGGACGGCAAGCTGCACCGCTTCGTCAACATCTACGTGGACGACGAGGACATCCGCTTCGCCGGCGGCCTGGAGGCGCCGGTGGGGGAGAACTCCACCTTCACGATTCTTCCGGCAGTCGCGGGGGGCTGATGCGATACGACTCCCTCCTGGCCGCGGTCGGCGACACCCCCCTCGTCGGCCTGCCGTCGCTGTCGCCGTCGCCCGAGGTGCGGCTGTGGGCGAAGTTGGAGGACCGCAACCCCACCGGGTCGATCAAGGACCGGCCCGCGCTGGCGATGGTCGAGCGCGCCGAGGCCGAGGGCCTGCTGAAACCCGGCTGCACCGTGCTGGAGCCCACCTCCGGCAACACCGGCATCTCGCTGGCCATGGCCTGCAAGCTCAAGGGCTACCGGCTGATCTGCGTGATGCCGGAGAACACCTCCGAGGAGCGGCGCCAGCTGCTCACGATGTACGGGGCAGAGATCATCTCCTCGCCCGCGGCAGGTGGGTCCAACCAGGCCGTCGCGATGGCGAAGCAGCTCGCCGCGGAGAACCCGGACTGGGTGATGCTCTACCAGTACGGCAACCCGGCCAACGCCGACGCGCACTACCGCACCACCGGGCCCGAGATCCTGCGCGACTGCCCCGAGATCACCCACTTCGTCGCCGGGCTCGGCACCACCGGCACGCTCGTCGGCACCGGGCGCTACCTGCGCGAGCACAAGCCCGACGTGCAGATCGTCGCCGCCGAGCCGCGCTACGGGGAGCTCGTGTACGGGCTGCGCAACCTCGATGAGGGCTTCGTCCCGGAGCTGTACGACCCCGAGGTGCTCACCGCCCGCTACTCCGTCGGCAGCCGCGACGCGCTGCGCCGCACCCGGCAGCTCGTCGAGCAGGAGGGCATCTTCGCGGGCATCTCCACCGGCGGGATCCTGCACGCCGCGCTGGCCGTCGCGGAGAAGGCGGCCGGGGCGGGGGAACGGGCCGACATCGTGCTGGTCGTGTGCGACGGCGGCTGGAAATACCTCTCGACGGGCGCCTACACGGGCCCTCTGGACGAGGCCGCCGAGGCGCTGGAAGGCCACCTCTGGGCGTAGCCTGCGGGGCCGGGCCGTGTCAGCAGGGTGACACTGCGGACACTCAACGTCCGGAATGTCACCTTGCAGACACGGCCGGGCGCAGCTCACGCCGCGTTTCGCCGTCCGCGCGTAGCCTCGGTGACATGGTCGCCCCTGCGCCCGCCCCGCGGCGGTCCGTCGCGCGCGTGCTCCCGCCGCATCCCGTGTTCGCTGCGCTCCTCATGCTGGCGTTCACGGCGCTGCTGTACGTGATCGAGCTGGTCGACCAGCTCACCGGCGAATCGCTCGACGGCGAGGGCATCGTGTCCCGCTCGCTGCCGGGGCTCGCGGGGATCCTGTGGGCGCCGCTGCTGCACGGCGGGTGGCCGCACCTGCTGGCCAACACGGTGCCGTTCCTGGTGTTCGGCTTCCTCGCGATGGCGGGCGGCATCGCGCAGTGGGTGGTGGTCACGGGCACGATCTGGCTGCTCTCGGGCCTGGGCGTATGGCTGGTGGGGCCGCCGAACACCTCCACGATCGGCGCCTCCGGGGTGATCTTCGGGTGGCTGGTGTTCCTGCTGGCCCGCGGGTTCTTCGCGCGGAGCCTCCGGCAGATCGCGCTCGCCGTCGTGCTGTTCGCCATCTGGGGCGGTGTGCTGCTCGGCGTGCTCCCGGGCACCCCGCAGGTGTCGTGGCAGGGGCACTTGTTCGGCGCGCTGGCCGGGCTGCTGTGCGCGGCGCTGGTAGCCAAGGCGGACCGGGGTCCGGCCGCGCTGTCCACCTGAGCCCTACACTCGCGCCCGTGCCCGACCTCGACGCGCCCATCGGGATCTTCGACTCCGGGGTCGGCGGCCTCACCGTCGCGCGGGCGATCATCGACCAGCTGCCCGCCGAACGCGTCGTCTACGTGGGCGACACCGCGCACGGGCCCTACGGCCCGCTGCCCATCGCCGAGATCCGCCGCCACGCCCTCGCGCTGGGCGACGCGCTCATGGACCGCGGGATCAAGGCCCTCGTCGTGGCCTGCAACAGCGCGTCGGCGGCGTGCCTCGTCGACATCCGGGAGCGCTACCCCGTGCCCGTCGTCGAGGTGATCCTGCCCGCCGTGCGGCGGGCCGTCGCCGCCACCCGCACGGGGCGCATCGGCGTGATCGGCACGCGCGCCACCATCGCGTCGGGCGCCTACCAGGACATGTTCGCCGCGGCCCGCGACGTCGAGGTCACCGCGGCCGCGTGCCCCCGCTTCGTCGACTTCGTCGAGCGCGGCATGACCAGCGGGCGGCAGATCCTCGGCATCGCGCAGTCGTACCTCGCGCCGTTGCAGGAGGCGCGGGTCGACACCGTCGTGCTCGGCTGTACCCACTACCCCCTGCTCGCGGGCGTCGTGCAGATCGTGCTCGGGCCGGACGTCACCCTCGTGTCCAGCGCGGACGAGACGGCCAAAGACCTCGTGCGCCTGCTCATGGCCCGCGACCTCGCCCGCGACCCGGCGGGCTCGCCGCCCGCACCGCACGAGTTCCTCGCGACCGGCGACCCCGAGCCCTTCCGACGGCTGGGCCGCCGCTTCCTGGGCCCGGAGATCGGCGCGGTGGCCGGGCTGGGCGTGACCGCGGGCTGAGGGCGGCTCCCCTGGGGCCGCACTGCGCACCCCACCGCAGCACTGCGCACCCCACCGATGGGGTGCGCGGTGATCACGAGGGGTGCGAGGTGGCGCGGGTGGGAAGCGGTGGCCACGAGGGATGCGCCGTGGCCGGGGGCGGGGGACCGGCGGGTCGGGCGCGCGGTAGCGTCGGGCCGTGATCGGCTGGCTGGTCGTCGTCGTGCTCGTCGTCACCGGGGCGCTCGCCGTTTACGGCGTCGTGCTCACGGTGGCGGGCCGCCCGCCGGGGCGGGCGATGCGGCTCGCGGTCGGCGGCACGGTCGCGCTGCTCGCCGTGCAGGCCGCGATCGCGGCCGTGCGGGTGTTCACCGGTGCGGCGCTCCCGGAGAACTCCACGTTCCTCATCTACCTCGTCGTCTCGGTGCTGGTGCTGCCGATCGCGCTGCAGTTCGCCACGGCGTCGGACGAGAACGAGGGGCCATCGCGATGGGGTGGGCTGGTGGTCGCGGTCGCTGCCGTCGCCACCGCCGTGGCCGTGCTGCGCCTGCAGGGGCTGTGGGCGGCCGGTGGCGTCTGAGGCCAGGGCGACCCGCTCCGGCCCCGGCCGGGTGCTGATCGCCGTCTACGCGATCTTCGCCCTGTCCGCGACCGCACGGGCCGCCGTGCAGATCGCCACCAAGTTCGCCGAGGCCCCGCTGGCCTATCTGCTCTCGGCGTTGGCGGGCGTGGTGTACATCGTGGCGACCGTCGCGCTGGCCAGGGGGATGCGGCGCCTCGCGTGGGGCACGGTCGGGTTCGAGCTGCTCGGGGTACTTGTCGTCGGCACGCTGACCGTGCTGGTGGCGAGCGACTTCCCCGACGACACGGTCTGGTCCGGGTACGGCCGCGGTTACGGCTTCGTGCCGCTCGTGCTCCCGTTTGTCGGCCTCTGGTGGCTGTGGCGCACACGCCCGCGTTAACTTCTCCGCATGCGGATGACGGTGCTGGGGTGCTCGGGCAGCGGGCCGGGCCCGACGTCGCCCGCCTCGGGCTACCTCATCGAGGCGGGCGACGCCTACCTCGCCCTCGACCTCGGCAACGGCACCTTCGGCGCCCTGCAGCGCCACCTCGACCCGTGGGCGCTGTCGGGTGTGGTCTTCTCCCACCTGCATCCCGACCACTGCAGCGACTTCGCCTCGCTCGCCGTGCACCGCCGCTACCATCCCCGTCCCGCCTTCGACCCCACGGGCCGGCCGCTGCCCGTCCTCGCGCCCGGCGAGGCGCCCACCCGGTTCGTCGCGGCGTACGCCACCTGCGAGGCCGAGCGCGCCGAGACCGACCTGTCCGACATCTTCACCTTCCATTCCCTCTCCGACGGCGGCTGCCGCGAGGTCGCCGGGGTCACGGTGCGGGCGGGGGCGGTCGACCATCCCTGCGAGGCGTACGCGGTGCGGGTCGAGCACGACGGCCGCAGCCTCGTCTACTCCGGCGATACCGGCCCGTGCGCCGGGCTCGTCGAGACCGCCCGCGGCGCCGACGTGCTGTTGTGTGAGGCGACCTGGCCGCACGTCACCGAGTGGTGGGACGCGCCGCCGACCGGCATCCACCTGTCCGGTCGGCAGGCCGGTGAGCACGCGGCCGCGGCGGGCGTCGGACGGCTGCTGATCACGCACGTGCCCGCATGGTTCGACGCCCAGGTGCTGCTCGGAGAGGCCAAGGAGGCGTTCGGCGGCCCGGTCGAGCTGGTCGCGCCGGACGCCGCATACGACGTCTGAGCGGCCCGCCTAGTCTGTCGCGGTGACCCGCTCAGATGGCAGAACCGACGACGAGCTCCGCCCCGTGACGATCACCCGCGGCTTCCAGAAGTACCCGGCCGGCTCGGTGCTGGTCGCGTTCGGCGACACGAAGGTGCTGTGCGCGGCGAGCGTCGCCGAGGGCGTGCCGCGGTGGCGCAAGGGCTCGGGGCTGGGTTGGGTGACCGCCGAGTACGCGATGCTGCCGTCGGCCACGAACACGCGCGGTGACCGCGAGTCGGTCCGCGGCCGGATCGGCGGGCGCACACACGAGATCTCGCGGCTCGTCGGGCGGGCCCTGCGGGCGTGCATCGACCTCAAGGCGCTCGGCGAGAACACGATCGCGCTCGACTGCGACGTCCTGCAGGCCGACGGCGGCACCCGCACCGCGGCGATCACCGGCGCCTACGTGGCGCTCGCCGACGCCGTCACCTGGCTGGGCGCGCACGGGCGGCTCTCGGACCCCAAGCCGCTGTCCTGCCAGGTCGCGGCGGTGAGCGTCGGGGTGGTCGACGGGCGCGTCCGGCTCGACCTGCCCTACGAGGAGGACTCGCGCGCCGAGGTGGACACCAACGTCGTCGCGACGGACACAGGCACGCTCATCGAGGTCCAGGGCACGGGGGAGGGCGCCACCTTCAGCCGCCGGACCCTCGACGCGATGCTGGACACCGCGCTCGCCGGGATCCGCAGGCTCACCGACCTGCAGGCGGCGGTGCTGGCCGAGCCCTATCCCGGCGAGCTGCCGTGAAGGTCCTCCTGGCCACGCGCAACCCGGGCAAGCTCGCCGAGCTGCGGCGGATGCTGACCGGGTTCGCCGTGGTCGGCCTGGCCGACGTGCCCGAGTTCCCGGAGGCGCCGGAGACGGGCACGACGTTCGCCGAGAACGCCCTGGCCAAGGCCCGCGACGCGGCGGACGCCACCGGGCTGCCGTCGGTGGCCGACGACTCGGGCCTCACCGTCGAGGCGCTGAACGGGATGCCGGGCGTGCTCTCGGCGCGGTGGAGCGGCCGCCACGGTGCCGACCGCGCCAACCTGGAGCTCGTGTTGGCCCAGATCGCCGACGTTCCCGACGAGCGGCGCGGGGCCGCGTTCGTGTGCGCGGCGGCGCTCGTGGTGCTCGGCGGGCCCGAGACCGTCGTGCACGGGGAGTGGGCAGGCACCCTCGCCCGCGCACCCCGCGGGGAGAACGGGTTCGGCTACGACCCGATCTTCGTGCCGGAGGGGGAGACGCGCACCTCGGCCGAGCTGTCGGCGGCGGAGAAGGATGCGGCGTCGCACCGGGCCCGCGCGCTGCGCGCCCTCCTGCCGCACCTCCGCGCGCTCGGCGGCCGGTGATCGCGTCCATCCGCACCTGACGCAGGTGGCGACCGCCGCGCGCGCCGATGACCCGGCGGGGACAGGCGTGACGGACGGCTCGCGGCGATCACTTGAGCGGGCCCGGTACCGTTGGTAGACGTGAGGTGGGGGCGGCTGGTCGCCGCGGTGATGGCCGTGCTCGGCGCGGCCGTCGTCGGCGTCGTCGCGATGCGGTGGGGCGGCGTGGCCGGGGTGCGCGCCGAGGTCGCCGCCGCCGGGATGTGGGCGCCGCTGCTGTTCGTGGCGCTGCAGGCCGTCGTCACGATCACGCCGCTGCCCCGCACCGTGTTCACCGTGGCCGCGGGCGTGCTGTTCGGGGCGCTGTGGGGCCTGGCGTTGACGATCACGGGCACCGCGCTCGCCGCGTTGGCCGCGTACGGGCTGGTGCGGTGGGTCGGCGGGCCGCTTGTCGCCCGCCACGAGCACCGGCCCGGGTTCGCCTGGGTGCGGGCGCGGCTGGACCGCAGCGGGCTGCTGGCGATGGTCTCGCTGCGGCTGCTCCCCATGGTGCCGTTCTCGGTGCTGAACTACGCCGCGGGGGTCGCCAGGGTGCGGCTGGTCCCGTACCTCGTCGGCACGGTGCTCGGGGTGCTGCCCGGCACCGTGGCGATCGTGGTGCTCGGCGACGCGGTCATGGCCGGTGACGTGAACCCGGCGCTCTTCGGGGTGTCGGTGGCAGGCGCGGCGCTGGGGCTGGCGGGCGCGACGTTCGCGGCCCGCCGCGGGCCCGCCGCGGTGCCGGTGACGGCACCCGTCGCCGACCAGCCCGTCGCCGACCCCGCCTGATCGCTACCGGCCCGCCGCGCGGAGAGCCTCGCGCACGGCCTTCGTCGTGCTCGGCACCGTGGCGGTGGGGCCGAGCACGCCGCTCACCGCGTCGAGCGTCTTCAGGCCGTCCCCGGTGATCAGCAGCACGGTCTCGGCGTCGGGGTCGAGCTTCCCGCTCGCCACCAGCTTGCGCGTGGTGGCCACCGTGACGCCGCCCGCGGTCTCGGCGAACACGCCTTCGGTGGCGGCCAGCAGCCGGATGCCCTCCACCACCTCGGTGTCCGAGACGTGCGCCACCGCGCCACCGGTGCGCCGCACCGCGTCGAGCACGTAGGGCCCGTCGGCTGGGTTGCCGATCGCCAGCGAGCGGGCGATGGTGTCCGGCCGCACCGGGCGGATGACGTCGTGGCCCTCGGCGAACGCCTGCGCCACCGGTGAGCAGCCGGTGGCCTGCGCCCCGAACACCCGGTACGGCGTGGCCTCGACGAGCCCGAGCTTGCCGAATTCGGTGAACCCTTTGTCGACCTTCGTGAGCTGTGACCCGGACGCCACCGGCACGACGATCTGCTCCGGCAGCCGCCATCCCAGCTGCTCGGCGACCTCGTAGCCCAGCGTCTTGGAGCCCTCCGCGTAGTACGGGCGCACGTTGACGTTGACGAACGCCCAGTCCTCGTGCTCGGCCGCCAGCTCGGTGGCGAGCCGGTTGACGTCGTCGTACGTGCCGTCGACGGCAAGGAGCGTGCCCCCGTAGACGGCCGTCGTCAGGATCTTGGCCCGTTCGAGCGACGACGGGATGAGCACCACGGAGTCCCAGCCCGCGCGGGCGGCCGCGGCGCCCACGGCGTTGGCGAGGTTGCCGGTGGACGGGCAGCACAGCACCCGGAACCCCAGCTCACGGGCGGCGGCAAGGGCCACGGCGACGACGCGGTCCTTGAACGAGTGCGTCGGGTTGCCGGTGTCGTCCTTGACCCACAGGTTGCGGATGCCCAGCGCGTCGCCCAACCGGTCGGCCTTGATCAGTCGGGTGAGACCGGGCTCGGTGTTCGGGTGCTCGGCGACGGCGGTCGGCACCGGCAGCAGGTGGCGGTAGCGCCAGATCGACTTCGGGCCCGCTTCGATCGAGGCGCGGGTGACGTCGCCGAAGTCGTAGGCGACCTCCAAGGGGCCGAAGCACTCGGTGCAGGCGAACTCCGCGGCGAGCGGCGTCTCGTGGCCGCACTCGCGACACGACAGCGCCCGGGCCGGACCGAGATCGAAGGTGGTGGACGTGCCGAGATCAGCCGTCAGCGTCATGGAAGGTTCTCCTCATCTTCCCCGCGCCACGCGGGTCGGAATTGGCACCGTGATCGACCGCAGTGGTCGCCGGTTGCCGGGGTGTCATCGGGCCGTTCCCTCAACCCCTCTGGATGAGCCATATGCAGTTGTCCCGACGACGGTACGACAGCGCCCCGGCCTCGCCCAAGTCGTGCCCACGATCTGGGAGCCGCGTCACGGACTGTCGGTGTGCTGGTCCACCATGGGCGCATGAGCCCGTCCGCGCTTCAGCTCGTCCTCGGCGAGGAGGAGCTGCTCGTCGAGCGGGCGGTGGAGGCGATCGTCGCGGAGGCCCGCGCGACCGATCCGGGGGCAGAGCTGCGCAGGCTCCGCACCGGCGACACCACCCCCGCCGACCTGGCCGAGAGCCTTTCGCCATCGCTCTTCGCCGAGGGCCGGGTCGTCGTGCTGCTCGCCGCGCACGAGGCGGGCAAGGAGCTCACGGCGGCGGTGCTCGACGTGACGGGCGATCTCGACGAGGGCATGGTGCTGGTGGTGCAGCACGCGGGCGGGGCGCGCAACAAGGTGTTGGTCGACGGACTGCGCAAGGCGAAGGCCGCCGTCATCGCGTGCGACCGGATCACCCGTTACGAGGAGCGCGCGGAGTTCGTGCGCGGCGAGGCGCGGCGCGCGGGCGGGCGGATCGCGCAGGCCGCCGTCGGGGTGCTCATCGAGGCCGTGGGATCAGACCTTCGGGATCTGGCCGCGGCCACGGGCCAGCTGGTCGCCGACACCGGTGGCACCATCGACGAGTCGGCGGTGCGGCGGTACTACCGCGGGCGCGCCGAGTCGTCCGGGTTCGCGGTGGCCGACAAGGCGGTGGCGGGCGACCGGGCGGGCGCGCTGGAGGCGTTGCGCTGGGCGCAGCTGCTGGGTGTGCCGTCCGTGCTGATCGCCGACGCGCTGGCCGATGCGGTGCGCACGCTCGCGCGGGTGGGCGCCGCGGGCCGCGGCGATCCCAACCGGCTCGCGGGCGCCCTCGGCATGCCGCCGTGGAAGATCCGCAAGGCGCAGCAGCAGGTGCTGCACTGGAGCCCCGCAACACTGGCGGCGGCGTTCGCGGTGGCCGCCGAGGTCAACGCCGATGTGAAGGGCGCCGCGGCCGACGTCGACTACGCCCTGGAGCGCGCGGTGCTGCGGATCTGCGCGGCCCGCGGCCGGGCATGACAAGAGCCACGGACCCCGGCGGGGATCCGTGGCTCGGTGTCGGAACCGCTCAGGCGGCGGAGTTGATCCGCTTGGCCATGGCCGACTTGCGGTTGGCGGCCTGGTTCTTGTGGATCACACCCTTGCTCGCCGCCTTGTCGAGGGCGCGCGCGGCGGCGCGCTGCAGCTCGGCGGCTTCGTCCGTGTTGCCCGCTTCGACGGCCTCGCGGAACTTCCGCACGGCCGTGCGCACCGTGGAGCGCACGGACTTGTTGCGCTGGCGGCGCTTCTCGTTGGTCTTGACCCGCTTGATCTGGGACTTGATGTTGGCCACGCGTCTGCCTCGGTCTCTTTCCTGCCACCGGTGTCGGGATGCTCCGGCGGCGGGGATGGTGCGAGCACGCCGGGCGCTCGGTCGTCCATGTTACAGGCCCGTCCGGCACGGCCTGACAGACACCCCGTAACCCGGCTGTTGCACGTCCCGCTGGTCGCGGGGCGTGGCGCTGCGCGAGGATGACCTTCCGCCGGGGTGGCGCAGGCGTGCGGAACCCGACCGCCCGCACGCCGCTCGATCGCGCCTACCTCGACCAGGGCATCACGTTCTCGCTCTCCGGCCAGGAGCGCCCGTTCCCGCTGGACATCGTGCCGCGGGTGATCGCCGCCGCGGAGTGGGGCAAGCTGCAGCGCGGCATCGTGCGACGGGTGCGGGCGCTGGAGGCGTTCCTCGCCGACATCTACGGCGACGCCGAGATCGTCCGCGACGGCGTGCTGCCCCGGCGGCTGATCACGAGCTGTGCGCACTTCCACCGCACGGGCGGCCGGGCTGAACCCGCCCAACGGGGTGCGCATCCACGTCGCGGGCATCGACATCGTCCGCGACGAGGAGGGCACCTTCCGGGTGCTGGAGGACAACCTGCGCAACCCGTCGGGGGTGTCCTACGTCATGGAGAACCGCCGGACGATGGCGCGGGTGTTCCCCGACCTGTTCACCCGGCAACGGGTGCGCGCGGTCGGCGACTACTCGGTGCACCTCCTGCGGGCGCTGCGCGCGGCGGCCGCGCCGAACGTCGCGGATCCGACGGTCGTGGTGCTCACCCCCGGCGTCTACAACTCGGCGTACTTCGAGCACTCCCCTACTGGCCCGGCAGATGGGCGTCGAGTTGGTGGAGGGTCGGGACCTGTCGACACCTACCGCCGCTGGCTGCCGGGCGAGCAGGACCACGTGCTCGCGCAGCTGGACGAGCTGGTGCTCAAGCCCGTCGAGGGCTCCGGCGGCTACGGCATCATGTTCGGGCCGAACGCGAGCACGCGCCAGCTCGCGTCCGCGCGGCGGGCGATCCGCGACGACCCGCGCGGCTGGATCGCCCAGCCGGTGGTGCAGCTGTCCACGGTGCCGACCAAGGTGGACGAGAAGCTCGTGCCCCGGCACGTCGACCTGCGCCCGTTCGCGGTCAACGACGGCGAGGACGTGTTCGTGCTGCCTGGCGGCCTCACCCGGGTCGCGCTGCCGAAGGGGAGCCTGGTGGTCAACTCCAGCCAGGGCGGCGGCAGCAAGGACACCTGGGTGCTCGCGGCCACCCGGGCGCCGGATGTCGACCGGGAGCTGGCCGCCACGGCCTCGCGACGAGCATCCCGGGCTCGCCCGCCGCCGAGCACGGCCCGGAGCTGACGACGGGCCAACAGCAGCAACAACAGCAGCAGGGCCGTGATCGGAAACAGGTGCCAGAGCACTCGTTTCCGCTCACGGGCGGCGGAGCCGCGTGATGCTCGCCCGCAACGCCGAGTCGCTGTACTGGATCGGCCGCTACGTCGAGCGGGCCGACGACACCGCCCGCATCCTCGACGTCTCCGTGCACCAGCTGCTGGAGGACGCCACGGCGGACGCCGATGCCGCGGCCCGAATCCTGCTCGGTGTGCTCGGCGTCGACCCGCCTGCCGGTGACGCGCTGGACGCCCGGTCGCTGATCGAGCTCGTCGGCTATTCGGCCGACCAGCCCGCGTCGATCGTGTCCTCGGTCTCCAGCGCGCGCGAGAACGCCCGCGGCGCACGCGAGGTCGTCTCCGCCGAGATGTCGGAGTGCCGCAACGCGACCTGGAACGCCCTGCCCGAGCGGCAGCGCTACGCCCGGTGGGTGGGCCCGCACGCGTTCTTCAGCTACGTCGAGGACCGCGCCGCGATGCGCAACGGCCTGGCCGCCTCCACGATGAGCCGCGACGACACGTGGCGGTTCTACCTGCTCGGACGGTCGGTGGAGCGGGTCGACATGATCGTGCGGCTGCTGCTGTCGCGGGTGTCGGACCGGATGAACTCGCCCGCGTGGCTCACCGTGCTGCGGAGCGCAGGCGCGGCCGACACGTACCTGCGTACCTACCGCGGCGCCCTGGACGCCGGGCGGGTGGTGCAGTTCCTGCTCATGGACCGGCTGTTCCCACGCTCGGTGTTCCACGCGCTGCGCCAGGCCGAGCTGTGCCTCACCGAGCTGGACAACCGGCCGGTCGTGCGGATCGGGGCCGAGGCGCTGCGGCTGCTCGGGCGGGCGCGGTCGGAGCTGGAGTTCCTGCGGCCCGAGGAGCTCCTGGACGACCTGTCCGCCCAGCTCCTGTCCCTGCAGGGCTGCATCCGCGAGGTCGGGGAGGCGGTCTCCCGGCAGTATTTTCACACGACCCCATGGGGGGCCTGGACCGCACCGGAGGTCTCCTGATGGGCTGGCGCATCCGCGTCGTGCACACCACCGGCTACTCGTACGAGACGCCCGTGCGCGAGTCTTACAACGAGGCGCGGCTCACCCCGCGCAGCGACAACCGGCAGAACATGATCGTCAGCCGGGTCGAGACCACGCCCGCCACCCGGGGCACGACCGGTACACCGAGATGCTGGAGTTCACCGACTACGTCGAACGCAACCGCGACCTCGCCCGGGTCGCGCGGGCGCTCAAGCGCGGCAAGGACCCCGCCGACGCCGTGCTCGCCGCCGCCCGCTGGGTGCGTGAGCATCTGACCTACCAGCCGGGCACCACCGGCGTGCACACCGGCGCGGTCGAGGCATGGGAGGCGCGCACCGGCGTCTGCCAGGACTTCGCGCACCTCACGCTGCTGCTGGTGCGGGAGATGGGCATCCCCGGCCGCTACGTGTCGGGCTACCTGCTGCCCCGCGCCGCGACCGAGATCCGCCAGACGGTGCGCGGGGAGAGCCACGCCTGGATCGAGGCCTGGACGGGCGGCTGGTGGGGTTAAGCGCTCGACGTGACCGTGGACATGACCCGGCTTGCCTGAGCGGAGCTTGCGGAGCGAGCATCGGGCTCAGGTGCCGACGCTCACCCGGGGCAGCACGCGTGGGAACGAGTCGGTGATCGGCTCCGGCGGCGCGGTGGGGGAGCGGCGGCCGTGGCGGCGCCGCAGCCCCTGGTCGGGCAGGGCGCCCAGCACCCGGTTACCTCCCGCGCGCTTCGCCCGGTACATCGCCGCGTCGGCAGCGGCCAACGCGGCGTCGGGGCCGCCCGTGAGCGGCACCCGCACCACCCCGACCGACATCGTGACCCCCGCGCCGATGTCCACCGGCAGCTCCGCCACCGCCCGCGTGGCCCGCGTCAGTGCGGCTTGGGCGACCGCCAGCGTGGTGGCGGGCAGGACGACCACGAACTCGTCGCCGCCGTAGCGCACCACCAGGTCCTGCGCGCGCAACGCTGTGCGCAGGCAGGACGCCACGGCGCGCAGCACGGCGTCGCCCGCGGCGTGCGAGCGCGCGTCGTTGACCGCCTTGAACCGGTCGAGGTCGATCAGCGCGATCGCGCACGGCTGGCCGGTCGCCGTGCTGATCTCGCGCAGCCGCAGGTCGAGCGCGCGCCGGTTGGGCAGGCCCGTGAGCGGGTCCTGCAACGCCTGCGCAGCGACGGCGCCGTGCTCGCGGACGAGGCGGTGGTGGTCGGAGTGGCTGCGCAGCGCGGTGAGGCGTGACTCGCGCAACGCCCACAGCTCCTCCTCCAGCGCCGCGGAGTAGCGCGACAGCGCGTCCGACCGGTCGGTGCCGCCCTCGATCCCCGACAGCTCGCGATGCAGCGAGATCGCAAGGCCGGGCTCGGACGGGTCGTCGACCAGCTCGTCGCGCAGGGGCCGTAGCGCGGCGGCGGCGTCGGCGCGGCGGTTTGCGGCCATCAGGCAACGCGCCGTGGCGATGGCGAGCACGATGCGGTCCTCGGTGAAGTGCGCGGTCTCGGCGACGCCGTCGAGCACCGCCAGATGGTCGCCGCTGGGGTGGGCGAGCGCGTAGGCCGACCGGATGATCGAACAGTCTCGACCGCCCTCCGGGGCCCGGCCGAACGCGGCGCTCCACAGGATGCCCGCGGCGCGCGCGGCCTCCGCGGCGCCGAGGAAGCGCGTGGCCGCCGCGGCGGGCCGCCCGCCGCGTTCCAGCCGCAGCGCCCACGACAGCTGGAGGCGGATGCGGTTGAGCTGGTGCACCAGCCGTTCCATCTCGGTGCCGTGCGCCGCGGCGACGCCGATGGCCTGCCGCGAGACGCCGTCGGCCAACTCGTGGACGCCGAGTTTGAGCAGCACCAGCACCAGGCCGTTGAGCGCGCGGGAGAGCCTGCGCGCATCCTCGGCGGCCGCGGGCACCGGGACATCGGTGAGGATGGCGTACGCCGTGGCGGCGTCGGCGAGGGCGTTCTCGCCGTGTCCGAAGCACAGCGTGCGGTGCGCGCGCATCGCGGCGACCTCGCCGACCATGCGCGCGTCGCCCGCCAGCTCCGCGAGCTCGTCCAGCTCGGCCAGCAGCGCGTCGGACTCGCTGACGTCGGCCGGGTCCTCGCCGAGGATCCGCAGCATCGCGCAGAGCCGCACCAGCTCGCTGACCAGCAGTGACGGTCCATGCGGACGCGCCGCGGCAAGCATCGCGTCGAGGCCGCGCCGGGCGGCGGCCCGCCCGTCGGCGTCGGCCCGTTGCTGCCAGAGGAACTTGTCGGTAGCCCGCTCGGCGAGCTCGCGGTCGTCGAGCAGCACCACGTCCTCCGCGCAGCGGCACTCGGTACCGCCCGCGAGCAGGGCGCAGCCCTGTACTGCAACAGACACCGGTCGCCCCCTCGGTGGCCGGTCGGAATTCGTCGCCGAGGCTGGGGTCCCGGCGCGCCGACATGTTGGCATGTCCTTCGGTCGGAGGACAGGCCGTTCACCGATGGGCGCGCGCGATGGATCATCCATCGCGCGCGATGGATGACCGCGACCGCGTGCTACCGCACGCCGGGCGCGCCCGTCGTGGTGGCCACCGCCTGATCGAGCTGGTCGAGCGCCCAGAGCGCCCAGTCGTGCACGGCGTCGTACTGGCGCAGCCCGTACTCCGCCGCGAGCTGGCCGAACCCTTCGGGGCCCGGCCGCACCGGCCCCGCCTCCGCGCGCACCTTCCGCAGCACCGCGGCGTCGCGGGCGGTGCTCGCCGCGATCCGTTCCAGCAGCTTCCGCGCGTCGGGCGGGTCGAGGGCGGACAGGAGGAACATCCGCAGCACCAGCTCGTTGCGCACCCTCGCGCCCTGCCGGGGCGGCGTGAGCAGCCACGTCCGCAGCTCGTCGCGGCCCGCGTCGGTGACCGAATAGGTGCGGCTGCCGCGGGCGCCCTCGTGCGTCACCTCGACGAGGCCACGCTCGGCCAGCCGGGCCAGCTCCGGGTAGATGCTCGTGTGTCCGGCCTGCCAGGCGTACCGGCCGAGATCGCCGTCGAACGCCTTGGCCAGCTCGTATCCGCTGCGCGGCGCGACGGCGAGCAGGCCGAGCAGAGCGTGCGGCAGCGACATGGACGCACCCTAACCTGACATTCTCGACATGTCATTGTTGACATGTCTAATCTGACACGTGCATGCTCGTCCCATGACGACCACCGCGCCGATGCACATGACCGGCTTCTTCGCCCCGGTCCCGGACGAGGTCGACGCCGTGGACCTCCCGGTCGACGGAGCGCTTCCGCCCGAGCTCACCGGCCGCTACCTGCGCAACGGCCCCAACCCGCTGCCCGGGCAGCCGTCCCGGCACTGGTTCACCGGGCACGGCATGGTGCACGGCGTACGCCTGCGCGCAGGCCGGGCCGAGTGGTACCGCAACCGCTGGGTGCGCACGAAGGCGCTGGCGGGCGAGTCGATGATCAAGCCGGACGGCACGGTGGACCGATCCGTCGGCGTCGCCAACACCCACGTGATCGCGCACGCGGGCCGGATCATGGCACTGGTCGAGAGCAGCTTCCCGCACGTGCTCACCCCGGAGCTCGCCACCGTCGGCCCGTGCGACTTCGACGGCCGCCTCACCACAGCGATGACCGCACACCCGAAGACCGACCCCGTGACCGGCGAGCTGCACTTCTTCGGCTACGGGTTCGCGCCGCCGTTCCTCACCTACCACCGGCTCTCGGCGGCGGGGGAGCTCGTCACGAGCGCGGAGATCGCCGTGCCCGGCCCGACGATGATGCACGACTTCGCCATCACCGACCGGTACGCCGTCTTCCTCGATCTGCCCATGACGTTCTCGCTCGACCGCCTGCGCACCGGCATGCCCTACGGCTGGGACGACGCCTACGGCGCGCGGATCGGCCTGATGCCACTCGCCCGGCCGGGCGACGTGGCGTGGTTCGACGTCGACCCCGCCTACGTCTTCCACGTCGGCAACGCCGCCACCGACGCCGCCGGTCGGGTCGTCCTCGACGCGGCGCGCTACGCGCCTGCCGACGCGGTCGCGATGTGGGACGGGCTCGGGCCCGACCCGGCAGGCCCTGGTGCCGCGGCGGCCGCCTCCGGCCTGGCGCGGATGTACCGCTGGGTGCTCGATCCGGCGTCGGGCACCGTCACCGAGACCCTGATCGACGACCGGGGCGTCGAGTTCCCGACGGTGGACGACGAGCGCGTCGGCCGCGACGCCCGCTACCGCTACGCGGTCGGCCGATCCGCCGTCGTGAAGTTCGACGTCGCGGCGGGCAAGGTCACCGAGCACGCGCTCGGCGCCGACAACGTCGCCGGTGAAGCGGTCTTCGTGCCCTCGGCCGTGGCCGACCGCGCCGAGGACGACGGCTGGCTGCTGACGATCACGACCCGCCGCGACGGCAGCGCGTCGCAGCTGCTCGTGCTGGACGCCACGCACGTCGCGGGCGCGCCGGTCGCCGCCGTCACGCTGCCGCGCGGGGTGCCCGCGGGCTTCCACGGATCCTGGATTCCCGACACCGAGCTGGACCCGGCATGACGCCGCCGCCGACCGGGCCGTCCGCGCGGCTGATGCTGCGCGGGCTGGCCTGGGACGTCGGGCTGCCGGTCGTCGGCTATTACGCGCTGCACCTTGCCGGGGTGTCCGACTTCGTCGCCCTGCTCGTGGCCACCGGCCTGGCGGGCGTCCGCATCGTGTGGGTGGCCGTGCGGGAACGTGCGCTGAACCCGTTCGCGACCGTGATACTCGTGGTGTTCGGGATCGGCCTGGTGCTCGCGCTGGTCAGCGGCGATCCCCGGTTCCTGCTGCTGAAGAACTCGATCGTCACCGGGGCGATCGGGCTGGTGTTCGTCGGGACGACGCTGTGGGGCACGCCCCTCACGCTGGCCGCGTCGCAGAGTTTCCAGCCCGCCCGGAAGGCGGAGCTCCGCCACGAGTACGAGACCGACCCGCGCGTGCGCCACGGCCACCGGCTCAGCTCGACCGTATGGGGTGTGGGCCTGATCCTCGAGGCGCTGGTGCGGGTGCCGCTGGTGTTCCTGCTGCCGATCGACGTCATGGTCGGGCTCGGCGAGGCGATGACGATCGCCGTCATCGGCGGCCTGCTCGCATGGAACATCTGGTACGTCCGGCGGGCGACGGCCCGGAGGCAGGCGGCAGAGTAGGACGGGTGCCGCCTGCCCCGATCCCTCTTCCACCGGCTGCCCGACGACCCCGCCGTCGGCGGCGGTCTGGAGGCCGCCGCGGGTCAGCGCAGGTCGAGCCCGGCGGCCCGGTCCACGCGGCGATGGAACCGCTCGCCCAGCCGTCCGCCGATCGCCGCGGCGAGCGCGGTGACGAGCACGGTCACGGCGAGCAGCACGGCGCCGCTCACGGTCATCGTGGACGTGTCGAACGGCATGGCGGGCAGCCGGACCGCGGCCGCGATGTCGGAGGTCGCGCCCACGACCGCCGCGGCGATGCCCGCGAGCACGGTCACGATCAGGCCGAGCAGCCAGGCGAGCAGGCCGTTGCGGGCCCCGTCGAAGCGGGCGAGTCGCCCGGCGACGTAGCCACCGGTCAGGTAGCCGATCGCGAGCACCGCGACCGCCGTGCCCATGCCCGTGAGCCCGGCGGTGGTGACGTTCGCGGTGGCGTCGGCCAGGAACGGTACGGCGCCCGTGCCCCGGCCCCACGCCGCGAGGGCGAGCGCGACCAGGCCGGTGAGCAGCACGGTCATCCCGATGGCGACCAGCCAGCCGAAGAACGCCGCACCCACCTTCGCGCCGCCGAACCGCTCGCGCACCCCGGCCGGGACCGCCGTCACCGGCGCCGTGGGCGGCTCCGCCACGGAGGTCTCGCGCACGGTGGTGACCCGGTCCCGCTCGTTCTCCACAGTGGCCATGAGGTCCTGTTCCCCGTTCGCGACGCGCGGAAACGACGGCATGGGACGATGGAGGCAGTCACGTACGAAGAGGAAACCCTGATCTGTGAGCTCGTTCGCCGACAAGACGTTCACCGCGCCATCGCTGATCCGCAACTTCTGCATCATCGCCCACATCGACCACGGCAAGTCGACGCTGGCCGACCGCATGTTGCAGCTCACCGGCGTCGTCGACGAGCGCATGATGCGCGCCCAGTACCTCGACCGCATGGACATCGAGCGCGAGCGGGGCATCACGATCAAGGCGCAGAACGTGCGGCTGCCGTGGAAGGTCGGCGCCACCGAGCACGTCCTGCACCTGATCGACACCCCCGGCCACGTCGACTTCACCTACGAGGTCTCCCGCGCGCTGGAGGCGTGTGAGGGCGCGGTCCTGCTGGTGGACGCGGCGCAGGGGATCGAGGCGCAGACCCTGGCCAACCTCTACCTGGCGCTGGAGAAGGACCTCACGATCATCCCGGTGCTCAACAAGATCGACCTCCCGGCCGCCGACCCGGAGCGGTACGCCGCGGAGATCGCGCACATCATCGGCTGCGACGCGGCGGAGGTGCTGCGGGTCAGCGCGAAGACCGGCCAGGGCGTGGCCGAGCTGCTCGACGAGGTGGTGCGCCAGGTGCCCGCCCCGGTCGGCGACGCCGACGCCCCGGCCCGCGCGATGATCTTCGACTCGGTCTACGACACGTACCGCGGCGTCATCACCTACATCCGGGTCGTCGACGGGCGGATCACGCCCCGCGAGCGGATCAAGATGATGTCCACGGGTGCCACCCACGAGATCCTGGAGATCGGCATCGTCTCGCCAGAGCCGAAGCCGTCGGACGGATTGGGTGTCGGTGAGGTCGGCTACCTCATCACCGGCGTGAAGGACGTGCGCCAGTCGAAGGTCGGCGACACCGTCACGTCGGCCCGCAAGGGCGCCCAGACCCCGCTCACCGGCTACCGCGAGCCGCGGCCGATGGTCTACTCGGGGCTCTACCCCGTCGACGGTTCGCAGTACCCGGACCTGCGTGAGGCCCTCGACAAGCTGCGGCTCAACGACGCCGCGCTCACCTATGAGCCGGAGACGTCGGCGGCGCTGGGCTTCGGGTTCCGCTGTGGCTTCCTCGGCCTGCTGCACCTGGAGATCACCCGCGACCGGCTGGAGCGTGAGGCCGGGCTCGACCTGATCTCCACGGCGCCCAACGTCGTCTACCGGGTGATCAAGGACGACGGCACGGAGATGACCGTGACGAACCCGTCGGACTGGCCCACCGGCAAGGTCGGGCAGGTCTTCGAGCCCATCGTGAAGACGACGATCCTCGCGCCGTCGGAGTTCATCGGCGCGATCATGGAGCTGTGCCAGAGCCGCCGCGGCCAGCTCGGCGGCATGGACTACCTCTCGGAGACCCGCGTCGAGCTGCGCTACACGATGCCGCTCGCCGAGATCATCTTCGACTTCTTCGACGCGCTGAAGTCCCGCACCCGCGGCTACGCCTCGCTGGACTACGAGGAGGCGGGCGAGCAGGAGGCCGACCTCGTCAAGGTCGACATCATGCTGCAGGGCGAGCCCGTGGACGCGTTCTCGGCGATCCGGCACAAGGACGACGCCTACTCCTACGGCACGATGATGACCGCCAAGCTGCGCGAGCTGATCCCGCGCCAGCAGTTCGAGGTGCCGATCCAGGCGGCCATCGGCTCGCGGATCATCGCGCGGGAGAACATCCGCGCGATCCGCAAGGACGTGCTCGCCAAGTGCTACGGCGGCGACATCACCCGCAAGCGCAAGCTGCTGGAGAAGCAGAAGGAGGGCAAGAAGCGGATGAAGACCATCGGGCGGGTCGAGGTGCCGCAGGAGGCCTTCGTCGCCGCGCTCTCCACCGACTCGTCGGCGGACCGGGCCAAGAGGTAGGCCTCCTGTACATTGAGTTGTACAGGAGGTGGTCGCCGATGCGGGTGGGGGTCGCCGAGGCACGGAAGCGGTTCGCCGAGTTGCTCGATCGCGCGATGCATGGCGAGACCGTGGAGATCGCCCGCCGTGACGAGGTCGTCGCGGTCATCGGCCCGCCGTTCCGTGAAGGATCGACCGATGCGCTCGCCGTGACGCTGGACCGTTGGCGGCGGGAGTGGAATGTCGCCGAGTGGCCTGACGGCGACCCGTTCGACCGCGTGCGCGACCGTTCCGCGGGTCGGCCGCCGCCGTGGTGACGGAGTTCCTCCTCGATACGGACGTCGTCTCCGAGCTCGCGCGGCCGGTTCCGGACCCACGGGTCCTCGAGCGGCTGTCGGCAGCGGAGCGGCGCTCGGCCATCGCCGCCACCGTCTGGCATGAGCTCGTGTTCGGTGTGGAGCGGCTGCCGCCGGGAGCGCGCCGCAGCGGCCTGCGCGTGTTCGTCGACGAGATCGCCGGGCGCTTCCCGGTGCTGCCCTACGATCGGCCTGCCGCGAGCTGGCACGCGCGGGAGCGGGCCCGGCTGACCGCCGTCGGTCGCGGGCCCGCCTTCGCTGACGGCCAGGTCGCAGCCGTCGCGGTCACCCACGACCTGCGGCTCGTCACCCGCAACGTTGCCGACTTCGCAGGCTTCTCCGATCTGGTCGTTGAGAACTGGTTCGTCTGACGGGCATAACGGCGCCCTCGGTCGGGTTGGGCCCGGCATGCGAGCTGTGCAGTACGACGAGTTCGGTGGGATCGACGTCCTGCGCGTCGCCGAGGTGCCGGTGCCGGAGCCGGGGCCCGACGAGGTGCTGGTCAAGGTGGCGGCGACGGGCATCAACCCCGGCGAGGCCTACGTGCGGGAGGGGCGCTACGCCGAGCGCTGGCCCTCGACGTTCCCGTCGGGGCAGGGGAGCGACCTCGCGGGCACGGTGAGCGCGCTCGGTCCCGGTGTGGACGGCGTCGCGGTCGGCGACGAGGTGTTCGGGTGGACCGACACCCGCGCGAGCCAGGCCGAGTACGTGGCCGTGCCGGTCGGGCACGTCATCGCGAAGCCCGCCGAGCTGGCGTGGGAGCAGGCCGGGGCGCTGCACGTCGTCGGGGCCACGGCCTGGGCCGCGGTCCGCGCGGTCGACGCGCGCCCGGGCGAGACCGTGGTGGTCTCGGCCGCCGCGGGCGGCGTCGGCGTGCTGACCGTGCAGCTGGCCCGGCGCACGGGCGCCACCGTCGTGGGGATCGCGTCGAACGCCAACCACGATTGGCTGCGCGCGCACGGCGTGATCCCGGTCCCGCACGGCGACGGGCTGGTCGACCGCATCCGGGCCGCCGCGCCCGATGGCGTCGACGCGTTCATCGATCTGTTCGGCGGCGGCTACGTCGACACCGCGATCGCGCTCGGCGTCCCACCGGACCGCATCGACACGATCATCGATTTCGCCGCGGTCGAGAAGCACGGGGTGAAGGCGGACGGCAACGCCGTCGGCGCCCGCCCCGAGGTGCTCGCCGAGCTGGCCGCGCTGCTGGCCAAGGGCGAGCTGGAGCTGCCCGTTGCCGCGACCTACCCGCTGGAAGGCGTGCAGGACGCCTACCGCGAACTCGAACGCCGCCACACCCGCGGCAAGATCGTCCTCGTGCCGTAATGACGGTGCGGCGCGCAGTCGGGGCAGGCACGATCGAGGGCATGTCGGGTCGGGTGGAGTCGGTCGCGGTCGCCGTGGTGCGCACCGACTCGTGGACGCGGGTCAAGAGCGGTCGTTCCGGCATCGACAAGCGCCCGGTCGACGGGCCGGTGCGGCTCACGGAGTCCGGTGTGGACGGCGACACGATCTGTGACGTCGCCCACCACGGCGGGCCCGACCAGGCCGTCTACGCCTACTCGACCGACGACCTCGCCTGGTGGAGCGCCGAGCTGGGCAGGCCGGTCGCCACGGTCGGGCAGAACCTCACGCTGTCGGACGTCGACTGTTCGGGCGCGGTGATCGGGGAGCGCTGGCAGGTCGGCCCGGCGGTGCTGGTCGTGCGCGGCCCCCGCATCCCGTGCCGGGTGTTCGCGGGCTTCCTGGACGTGCCCGACATGGTGCGCCGGTTCATCGCCGCCCGGCGTCCGGGCTGCTACCTGGCCGTGGAGCGGGCAGGCGAGGTCCGCGCGGGCGACCCGGTCACGGTGCTGGGCCGCCCGGCCCACGGCGTCACCGTGCTCGATCTGATGGCCGCGATGACGGGCGACCGCACGCTGCTGCCGTCGGTGCGCCGTGCGGAGCAGCACCTCGGGGTGCGCGGCCGGGAGTGGCTCGCGCGCGTGAGCCGCGCGAGCTAGCCTGCCGCGGGCGCGGCCAAGGCCGCGAGGAGCTCGGCCAGACGTTCCCGCTGAGGTGTGTGGGTCCCACCCAACAGCCCGGCGGCCGAGCGCTCGACGCGCCTGCACACCCGCTCGACCAGCTCGCGTCCGTCGGCGGCCAGATGCACGAGTACGCGGCGCCGGTCGACGGCGTCGGTGTGGCGGTAGGCGAGCCGGGACTCGACGAGCCGGTCCACGACGCGGGTGGCGGTCGGTGCCGGGAGCGCGGTGTGTGCGGCGATCTCGCCCATGCTGCGCCCGCTGCCCCTGGCGAGCATCAGCAGCACGCGCCAGCCGTCGCGACTGACGCCTTCGGACTCGGTCACGGGCATCAACGCCGCCGCGACCGCTCGATCGAGCCGGTCGAGCAGCTCGACCAGACTGGTGACACGCGGCGCGGGGACGAATACCGTCCCCGCCTGTCTTCGACTCGGTGGTTCGGACACGATCACACACTGTACGTCCTGAGAGGAGAAAGGCCACCTCTCAGCTACCGATGGTGGGACGAACGGTCTAATCCTGTCGAGCGACGGTCTCAGCGAGTGAAGACGATCTTCCCGGACGTGTCACCGTCGAGCATCGCCCGGAAGCCGTCGGCCGCCTTCTCCATCGGCAGTTCCAGCCCGATCTCCGGGGTGATGCCCGCGCTCGCGACGAACCCGAGGAGGTCGGCGAGCTCGTCGCGGGTGCCCATGGTGGAGCCGATGACCCGGAGCTGCAGAAAGAACAGGCGCTGGAGATCGGCGCTCGGGGCGGGGCCGCTCGTCGAGCCGGAGACGACGATCACACCCCCCGGCTTCAGCGCCCGCATGGAGTGCGCCCAGGTGGCCTCGCCGACGGTCTCGAAAACGGCGTCGACGCGCTCGGGCAGTCGTGCGCCGCTCGGGAACGTGGTGTGCGCGCCGAGCCGGGCGGCGACGTCTTGCTTCTCCTGGGTGCGCCCGGTCACCCACACGCGCATCCCCGCCGCGGTCCCCAGCTGGATCAGGGCGGTCGACACGCCACCGGTCGCCCCCTGCACGAGCATCGTCTGGCCGGGCCGAAGGCCGGACTTGACGAAGATCATCCGATACGCGGTGAGCCACGCCGTGCCCATCACGGAGGCCCGCGCGGCGGTGAGCCCCTCCGGCATGGGCACGGCGTTGCGCGCGGGCACGATGACCGTGTCGGCGAACGTGCCCTGGTGCTTCTCGGTGAGCATGTTGCGGCGCGGGTCGAGGGTCTCGTCGCCGAACCACGCCGGGTCCCCGATGATCGAGTGCAGCACGACCGGGCTGCCGTCGGGCAGCGTGCCCGCGCCGTCGCAGCCGAGGATCATCGGGAACTGGTCCGGCTTGATCCCGACGCCGCGCAGGGTCCAGATGTCGTGCATGTTCAGAGACGCGGCCGTGACCGTGACCGGCACCCAGCCCTCCGGCGCCTCGGGGGACGGACGTTCGCCAACGACGAGTGCGTCGAGCGGCGATTCGGGGTTCGGTGCGGCGGCGTAGACGGCGAACATGGGTCGAAACTAGTGGCAAACGGCCCGGACTACCCTGTGGAGCGTGGTACGGGCGATCGCGGACTGGTGGGACGCGGTCGAGCTGTGGCTCACGCAGCTGGCGTTCCCGTTCCAGGTGGCGCTCGCCATCGTCGTCGGTCTGCCGATGTGCTGGCTCGCCGCGGCGGGGATCGACCGCTTCGTCGATGTCGTCATCGAGAAGGTGCGCGCCACCCGGAGCCGGACAGGGCCGCCGCCAGGGCCGTGAGGGTCTCGCTGCAGCCCGCGTCGATCCGTACGTCGGCCAGGTCGTCGCCGCGGGTCGGGCCCCGGTTGACGATCACCACCGGAATGCCGCGCTTGCGCGCGTGCCGCACGAAGCGCAGGCCCGACATCACCGTGAGCGACGAGCCCGCCACCAGCAGCGCGTCGGCTTCGTCGACCATGGCATAGGCCCGCGCCACCCGTTCGCGGGGCACGTTCTCGCCGAAGAACACGACGTCCGGCTTGAGCACCCCGCCACAGCCGACGCAGCCGACCACGCGAAAGCCGTCGGTGGCGGCCAGCTCGGCGTCGCCGTCGGGGGCGGACTCGACCGCCGCGCCCGCCGCCTCGACGAAGCTCGGGTTGGCCGCGGCGAGCCGCTGCTGGAGGGCGAGGCGGGGGCTGCGCCGCCCGCACGCGACGCAGATGACGTCGGCGATGCGGCCGTGCAGGTCGATCACCGCGCGACTGCCCGCGGCCGCGTGCAGGCCGTCGACGTTCTGGGTGATCAGGCCACCCAGCGGGCCGGTGCGCTCCAGGACGGCCAGCGCGCGGTGGCCGTCGTTCGGTGCGGCCTCGCCGATGCGGGTCCATCCGACGTGGCTGCGCGCCCAGTAGCGGCGCTGGGCCTGCGGCCCGGACAGGAACTCCTGGTAGGTCATGGGTGTGCGGCGGGGTGAGCCGGGGCCGCGGTAGTCGGGGATGCCGGAGTCGGTGGAGAGCCCGGCGCCGGTGAGCGCGGCCAGCGGACGGCCCGCGATGACGTCGACGGCGGCGCCGATGTCGGGTTCGAGGGCGCGGTCGGCCAGCAGTTCCACGCCGTCCACGGTAACTGTCGCGTTCGTCCAATGCGCGCCCTCGGACGTGCGGCAGGGTGACGTTATGGATCACGCAGACCACATGCGAGAGAGCGTCGACATCGCCGTCGCGGCGATCCGCGGAGCCGACCCGGCGCGCTACGGCGATCCGACGCCGTGCACGGACTGGACGGTCGGGCAGGCCGTCAACCACCTGGCGTTCGGGCTGGTGATGGCCGAGTACGGAGCGCGCAAGGCGGCGTGGCCGTCGGACTGGACCGAGGACGAGCGCTGTCCGTACCTGCGCGGCGTGCCCGAGGCGGAGTGGGCCGAGCAGGCCGCCAAGGCCGGAGCCGGGGCGGCCCGCGCCTGGCAGGACCCGGCGGCGTGGGAGGGCGACACCCCGTTCGGGAGCGGGTCGATGCCCGCCGCCGCGATCGGTTCGATGATGACCGCCGAGTTCGTGCTGCACGGGTGGGACGTCGCGCGGGCGACCGGGCAGCCGTTCGCCGTGCCCGAACCGCTGGCCGCGACCGCGCTCGCGGGCGTGGAGTCGATTGCGGGCATGGGCCGCGACGGTGGCTGGTTCGGCGCCGAGGTCGCGGTGCCCGAGGACGCGCCGACGCTGGACCGGGCGCTCGGCCTGTCCGGCCGCGACCCCGCCTGGGCGCGCTGACATCGGCAGCAGGGTGACACTGCAGACACTGAAGGTCTGGAATGTCACCCTGCTGCCATCGATGGCGCGGCCGCCGCCTACGTGGCCCAGCGGGGTGGGCGCTTCTCGGCGAACGCGCGCATGCCCTCCTGACCCTCCTCGCCCGCGAAGAACCGGGCGGAGAGCGTGAGCATCGCGCCGAACTGGTCGTCGAGCGCTGCGGGCCGTTCGGAGCGCAGCATCTCCTTCGTCGCCGCGAGCGCGCCGGGCGCGCCGAGCCGCAGCATCCCGACGTAGCGCGCGACCTCGTCGTCGAGCTCCTCGGCGGGCACCGCAGCGTTGACGAGCCCGACGGCGAGGGCGCGCGTCGCGTCGAACGTCTCGCCGGTGAGGAACAGCTCGTGCGCGGCGCGCGGCAGCAGCCGGGGGAGCACCGTCACCGAGATGACGGCCGGGATCACCCCGATCCGGACCTCGCTGAACGCGAAGGTCGCCGCGGTGGCGGCCACCGCGATGTCGCAGGCGGCCACGAGCCCGACCCCGCCCGCCCGGGCAGGCCCCCCGACCTTCGCGACCACCGGCTTCGGCGCCGTCCAGATCCGCTGCAGGATCGCGGGCACCTCGTTCACGCCCTGTGCGGTCGCCCCGGCGCCGCGCGACTCCTTCAGGTCCATGCCCGAGCAGAACACCCGGCCCGTGTGGCCGAGCACGACCACCCGCACCGCGTCGTCGTCCAGGGCCGTGTCCAGGTGCGCGAGCAGCTCACCGCGCAGTTGGGCGGACAGGGCGTTGCGGTTGGCGGGGGAGTCCAGCGTGATCGTCGCGACGCCCGCGGCGGCGTCGAGGTGCACCAGCTCGCTCATGCGCCGACCGTAGCCGTCAGCTCGAGCAACCCTGCCTGCCGTAGAGCGGGCGCGGGTCGACCGGGCGGCTCGGCGGTGGGTCCACCTCGACCGACACCCGTCCATCGGGCGTGAGCGCCTCCTCGCACCTGATGATGGCGGCGCCGGTGAAGTTTCCGGTCCACAGGTCGATGTGCGCGGTGCGGGCGGAGCGCCAGTCGTGGATGCACGCGGCGCAGTCGTCCTCCATCACGAAGTACTTCCGCAGCGGCGGGTAGTACACGCGGGTGCCCACGCGGATCGCGCGCGGGTCGGCCGCCAACGAGAGCGGGTCGGCGTAGGTGCCGGTGCCGCCCGCCGCGCGGTGCCGGGCGTTCGGGTACGCGATTTCGGTGGAGCCCGGCGGGTCGTTGTCGGCGGCGCCGTAGAAGGTGACGACCACCGACCACATCCGGCCTGCGGGCGCGGGCGCCGGAGTGGGGGCCGGGGTGCTGGTCGGCGCCGTGGTCGGGGCGGCGGGCGCGACTGTCGCGGGCGGCGGGGTGCTCATCAGCGGCCCGACCGCCATCCACCCGATGGCCACGGCGAGGACGCCGATGAGGGTGGCCGCGGCGGCCAGCAGCGCCCGGCGCAGCGCCGGGGTACGGGCGGTCGCGGACCGGGGCGTCGGACGGCCGAGCGTCGGGGTGCGGGGCATCGCGGCCCATCCTGGCAGGTCGGTCCGGTCAGTCCGGCACCGACGGCGCGTCCGCATACGCGCGCGCCTGCAGCGAGAACAGCTCCTGGTAGGTGCCGCCGCGCGCCATCAGCTCCGCGTGTGTGCCGAGCTCGGTCACCCGCCCGTCCTCCATGACGACGATCTGGTCGGCGTGGCGCACGTTGGCCAGCCGATGCGTCACAAGCACCGTGATCCGCTCGCTGCCACCCAGCCCGCGCAGCGCCGTGAACACGGCGTGCTCCGCGCGGGCGTCCATCGCGGCGGTGGGCTCGTCGGCGATGACGAGCGGCGCGTCGCGGTAGAGCCCGCGGGCCACCGAGAGCCGCTGCCACTGGCCGCCCGAGAGGTCGCGGCCTTGCTGGAACTGGCGCGAGAGCATGGTGGCGGCGCCGTCGGGCAGCGTCGCGAGCACGACGTCGGCGCCGGAGCGGACGGCGGCGTCGGTGAAGGCGACGTCGTCGGGATCGGGCCGGTCGAGACGGCCGATGCGCACGTTGTTGGCTGCGGTCATCGGCCAGTGCAGGGGGTCCTGCAGCACGACGGCGATCCGCTCGTGCAGCGCCGCGGCGTCGACGTTCGCGATGTCGACGCCGTCCCACGCGACCACGCCGGTCTCGGGCAGGTAGAGCCCGGTGAGCAGCTTGGCGAGCGTGGACTTCCCGGAGCCGTTCTCGCCGACCAGCGCGATCACCTCGCCGCGGCGCAGGGTCAGCGATACGCCCGACAGCGCCCACTCGTCCTGGCCGGGATAGCGGAACGAGACGCCGTCCAGGGTGATTTCCGCGGGGTCGGCGGCGAGCTCCTGCCCCTCCGGTCGGCTACGGGTGTCCGCGTCGGAGATCAGCGTGCGGAGGAGCTCCAGCGTGAAGCCGGACTCGTAGAGCGAGCTGACCTGGAACATCGAGTTGACGATCGCGCTCGTCGCCGATCGCATCGCCAGCACCGCCGTGCCACCCAGCGCGAGCGGCATGGCCCCCGCGTAGAGCAGCACGCCCAGCACGACGTAGCCGAGCGCGGTGCCGAGCCCGGCGATCGTGCGGCCGATCGTCGTGGCGCGGTTGCGCGATTGCGCGACCCGCTCGGACTCGGCCATCAGGTCGTCGGCGATCCGGCGGTGCTCGGCGAGCAGCACCTCCTGCGTCGTGAACGCCCGGACCTCCGCCGCGTTCTCCCGGAGGGCGATGAGCTCGCTGACCACCTGCAGCCGCCGGGCCCGC
The DNA here is from genome assembly GCA_963739465.1 of uncultured Actinomycetota bacterium. Classification (GTDB taxonomy): domain Bacteria; phylum Actinomycetota; class Actinomycetes; order Mycobacteriales; family Pseudonocardiaceae; genus Pseudonocardia. The sequence goes on along the minus strand of CAVUAS010000009.1, from coordinate 45,449 downwards.
GACGTCCGTCGCACCCAGAAGTCGAACTCCAGCTGCGCGCCCTTGACCTGGGCCCAGGCCTGTGGCGCGGCGGCGAGCAACACGGTCGGGGCGAGCACGGGATGCAGCAGGCCCGCGGTGAAGACGGCGGCCGCCATCGACACGACCAGCGCCGTCAGATCGCTCGTGCGTTGGACGGCGAACCGGACGCGATCGGGGGCGCTCTCCGTGACCCGCTGGACGAGCTGGGTGAAATCCGGCTCGTCGAACGCGACGAGATCGAGCCGGGCAAGCGCCACGTACAGCTCGTCCTCGGCCACCCGCTGGACCCGGGGAAGGAGCGCGGCCTGCGTCGCGCCGAGAACGGCGTCGAGCACGCCGCGGCCCGCGAACGCGCCGACCACCACGGCGAGCGCGGGCAGCGCGGCCAGCACCCGGTCGGGCGTCGGGCCCTCGGCCAGCAGCTGGGCGAACACGTTCGCCGTAGCGAGCAGCCCGAACGCCTGTAGGGCGCCGGTGACGAGCTGCAGCGCGCCGGTCAGCAGCGTCAGCCGCGGGGCGGCGCGCCACGCCCACCGCACGACGACGGCCATCGTCCGCGGCACCGCGGCGGCCACCTCGCGCAGCTTCGCCTGGGCGACCTTCTCGTATCCCAGCGCCCAATAGGGGGTCTCCATGTCGTCGACGCCGATCAGCGGCATGCGGCCTCCGGGCTCGTGCGCGGAAAATGCGCGAACAACGTTATCCGCGCACGAGCGCCGGAGGCGCCGCATGATCGTCCCCGGTGACGACCGCAGTCCCGTGCTGCTGCACGTTCCCCACGCGGGCACGCTCGTGCCGACGTGGACGCGTGCGCACCTCCTGCTCGACGACGCGGAGCTCGCCGCCGAGATCGCGGCGCTCACCGACCACCGCACCGACGCCCTCGCGCGCGCCGCGGCCGACCGCGCCGCCCTCGCGCCGTGGGTGGTCGTCAACCCGGTGTCCCGCTTCGTGGTCGACGTCGAGCGGTTCCCCGACGAGCGCGAGGAGATGGCCGCGGTCGGGATGGGCGCGGTCTACACCCACGGGACGCGCGGGCAGCGGCTGCGCGCCGAGGATCCCGCGCACATCGAGGCGCTGCTGGCCGCGTACTTCCGGCCGTGGGGCGCGGCGGTGGCGGGGCTCGTCGACACCGGCCGCACGGTGCTGCTCGACCTGCACTCCTACCCGCATGACGCGCTGCCCTACGAGCGGCACGCCGACGGCCCGCGGCCGCCCGTCTGCCTCGGCACCGACCCGACCCACACGCCGCCCTGGCTGGTCGCCGCGGCGCGGGCGGCGTTCGCCGACCTCGGGGTGGGCCTGAACAGCCCGTTCTCCGGCGCCTACGTCCCGGAAGGGCGGACGGTGGCCGCGCTGATGGTCGAGATCCGCCGTGACGTCCATGCCGCCCGGGAGCCCGAACTGGTGGCCGCGCTGGCGGCGCTGGTGGACGCGGCAACGGCACGTTGATCGCGACGTGAGCTTCGCCCGTTCCGCTGGTCCGGCCCGCCCTACCGCCTTACCCTCGAACACGTGGGGATCCGGCTGACGCGACGGTGGCACGTGGACCTGTGCCGCACCGCGGCCGCACGGGCACCGCGCGGATGTTGACCCCCGTCCATCCGCGAGAGGAACCCTGTCCCGTGCCCACCTCCACGATCGTGATCGTCGGGGCGGGTCCCCGCGGCACCGGGCTGCTGGAGCGCCTCGCCGCGGGCGCGCCCGAGCTGCACCCGGACGGTCTGGACGTCCACCTCGTCGACCCCTATCCGCCCGGTGCGGGCCGCATCTGGCGGCACGCGCAGTCACCGCTGCTCGCGATGAACTCGATGGCCGCCGACGTCACCATGTACACCGACGAATCCGTCGTGTGCGAGGGCCCGATCGCGCCCGGCCCGTCGTTCTGGGACTGGGCGCAGACCGGCCCCGAGGTCGAGCCGGAGCTGGCCGACGAGCTGGCAGGTGTCACCCCCACCACCTTCCCCAGCCGCCGTCTGCAGAGCGCCTACCTGGGCTGGGTGCTGCAGGACGTGCTCACGCGGCTGCCCCAGGGCATGCGGGTGCACCTGCACCGCACCCGCGCGACCGGGCTCACCCAGGACGGCGCCACCCAGATCGTGCACCTGGAGGGCAGGCCGCCGCTGCGCGCCGACGCCGTCGTGCTCGCCTCCGGGCACCTCGACGCCACCCCTACCGCGGACGAGCGCGACCTCGCCGCCCGCGCCGCCGCGGCGGGCCTGCGCTACCTGCCGCCGGAGCAGACCACCGACACCGACCTCTCGGTGCTCGCACCCGGTGAGACGGTGCTGGTCCGCGGGCTCGGCCTTGCCTTCATCGACCTCATCGTGCTGCTCTACGAGGGCCGCGGCGGCCGGTTCGCGCCCGACGGTGACGGGCTGCGCTACGTGCCGTCCGGGAACGAGCCCTACCTGGTGGCGGGCTCGCCGCGGGGTGCCCCCTACCACGCCAAGACCCACTACCAGCTGCGCGCCGGGCGCCCGCCGCTGCCGCGCTTCCTCGGGCCCGCGCAGGTCGAGCCGCTGCTCGCGGCGGGTGCGCCGGTCGACCTGGCGGCGCAGGTCTGGCCGCTGATGGCGAAGGAGATCGCGTGGGGCTGGTACCACGAGCTGGGCCGCGGGCATCCCGACCGGCTCCGGCTGTCGTGGGCGGAGTTCGTCGACCGCTTCGCGGCGCTGGAGTGGGGCACGCCCGCCATGGACGCGCTGCTCGTCGAGGCCGTGCCCGACCCGCTCGACCGCCTCGATCTCGCCGCGCTCGACCGCCCTCTCGACGGTGTGACGGCCGACAGCCTCGACGCGCTGCAGCCGCTCGTACAGGCGCGGATCGCCGAGGACCTGCGCCAGCACGTCGACGAGCGGCACACCCCGCACCTCGGCGCGTTCGTCGCCATGCTGTCGGTGTACGCCGAGGTGGGCCGCCTCGCCGACGTGCTGTCCGTGCGCTCGCGGGCGGTCGACATCGGCTGGTGGCAGAGCTTCTTCAACGCCGTCGCCAGTGGGCCGCCCGGATTCCGGGTGCGCGAGCTCCTGGCTCTCGCTCGCGCGGGCTACGTGAGCTTCCTCGGACCGGGGATGCGCGTCGAGATCGCCGACGGTGCGTTCCGGGCCATATCGGCCGCGATTCCGGAAGCCGTGACGGCGGGCGTGCTCGTCGATGCGCGGCTGCCCGACCCGAGCGTGTCCCGCTCGCTCGACCCGTTGGTCGCGGCGCTCCTGCGCGACGGCGCGGCCAGCGAGGAGGTGCTCCGCGACGAGCACGGCGCGGTGCTGCGCAACACCGGGCAGCTGCGGGTGCGGCCCGCCGACGGCGCGCTCGTCGACGCGGCCGGGCGGGCGCACCCGCGCCGTTTCGCGATCGGGCCGCACACCACCGTGCGGGTGGCGGGCGCGTTCACCCGGCCCGGCATGAACGCCCAGAGCCTGCGCTACAACGACGCCGTCGCCCGCGCCGTGCTCCGCGCGCTCGCCGAGGTCGCCCACGCTGCCGCCGCCTGAGCGTGGATTGGGCGGTCACCGTGCCGAGATGCACGACTCGCCGTGGTGGAACGCGCGACTCGCCGTGGTGGAACGCGGGACTCACCGTGGTGGAACGGGGGACTCACCGGGTCAGGGTTGGCGGGCCCGGCGGGCCACCACCACGCCGGCGACCACGGCCAGCAGGGCCGCCCCCGCCAACCCCCACAGCCAGCCCGGCACGCTGTCCTCCGCCACCGGCCGTGCGGCTGGGGGCAAGGCCGTGGGCACGGCGGCAGGCGTGGCGGGCGGCGGCGGGGCCGCCGCGGACGGTGGGTTGGCCGCGGCGGAGCCCGGGGGCGATGCCGGGGCGACCATCGCCGCGGCAGGCTCCGTCAGCGTGAAGCGCACGGTGCCGCGGATGGTGTCGCCGTCGTCGGAGATCACCTGCCAGGACAGGGTGTACGCGCCCGCCGGACCGGTGGCGCTGACCGGCGCGGTGACGGTGGCGTCGGTGACCGTCGCCATCCCGACCGTCCACACGGCACCGTTCGGTCCGGTCACCCGGATCGGGCTCGCGGGCAGGCGCACCGCCTCACCGAACGTGAGCGACACGGTGCTCGGCGGGGCGGCCAGCCGTGCACCCGCCGCCGGGCTGCTCGTCTCCAGCTCGGTGTGGGCGAGCGCGGGCGGTGCGCCGAACAAGCCGCCGAGCAGCACGGTGACGAGCGCGACGAGGGCGGCGAGCGGCAGGGATCGCATCGGATGTCCGTTTCGCGGGGATCGAGACGCGCAAGGCCACCACGTCGCCCCCGACGCCGACAAGCAGGCCCGATCCCCGACCGCCGAACGGAGCCTCCCGTGCGGCTAGCGAACGAAATGCGTGCGCGGCCGCGGCAGGGGTGTGCCGTCGACGACGATGTCGACCTGCTCGTTGTAGAACGCGATCATGCCCGCGACGGCGGTGAGCGAGCGGTCCGGGTACTGGTAGGTCCACGCCACGTCGGGCAGCACCGCGTCGCCGAGCCGCACCGACCAGTAGCCCGATGTCACCCCCTTGTACGGGCAGGCGGTCTGCGTGTCCGAGGCGATGAGGTGCTCGAACGCGACGTCGGTGCGGTCGATGTAGTACCGCGTCGGCAGGCCGGTCTCGAACAGCAGCACGGGTGCGCGGGTCTCGGCGAGCACCGCGCCGTCGCGTTCCACCTGTACGTGCCGGTGCGACCGAAGCGCGTCGACGCGCACGTACGGGTTGCGCGGGTGGCCGCCGACGATCCGCTCGTCCTCCTCGAACCAGTCCACCGCGTCCCACGCGAAGCGGGCGGTGTCGGCGATGCCGGGCAGGGCGTCGGCGCCGAAGACGCGGACGGCCTCGGCGATCGTCACCCCGTTGACGTGCAGCGCGTGGCTGCGCGAGGCGCCGAACTGCACCCGTTGGGGATGGTCCTCGTCGACGAGGTACTGCGTGCGCACGTCCTTCGTCGGCACGTAGTACTGCGGGTAGTACGGCACCTCCCACACGTAGCGCGCCGCGACGGTGTCGAACACCAACAGGCCGTCGACGTAGCCGCGCACCCGCCGGGGGGCGGGCTCGACCCGGCCCCGCTCGGCCGCCGTCTGCGGGTAGTCGCGGTCGGTGGCCGACTCCGGGACCACCGGGATCACGCTGTGGAGGCCCGACGGGGCAGCTTCCAGTCCGGCCGCGGGAAGTGGCACGTGTAGCCGTAGGGGTAGTGGAGCAGGTAGTCCTGGTGCTCCGGCTCGGCCTCCCAGAACGGGCCGACCGGCGTCACCTCCGTGACGACCTTGCCCGGCCACAGCCCCGACGCCTCGACGTCGGCGATGGTGTCCTCGGCGATCCGCTTCTGCTCGTCGTCGACGTAGAAGATGGCCGAACGGTACGACGTGCCGACGTCGTTGCCCTGCCGGTTGCGCGTGGTCGGGTCGTGGATCTGGAAGAAGAACTCCAGCAGGTCGCGGTAGCTCGTCTTCGCCGGGTCGAACAGGATCTCGATGGCCTCGGCGTGGCCCGGGTGGTTGCGGTAGGTCGCGTTCGCGTTCTGGCCGCCGGTGTAGCCGACCCGCGTCGCCACAACGCCGGGCTGACGTCGGATCAGGTCCTGCATGCCCCAGAAGCAGCCGCCCGCGAGCACGGCCCGCTGCGTCGTGTCGGGTGTGGTGTCGGTCATCGTCACTCCTCGATTGTGAAGTCCACCCAGCGCAACGCCTGCGGCCGTCCGGGTATTCGCAGGCACCATCATGGGCTGGTGCAGCCGCTTCGTGGACTCACCGTCGTCTCAGTGGAACAGGCGATCGCCGCGCCGTACGCCACGCGCCACCTCGCCGACCTCGGCGCGCGCGTGATCAAGGTGGAGCGGCCGGACACGGGCGACTTCGCCCGCGGCTACGACCACCGGGTCAAGGGGCTCAGCTCGCACTTCGTGTGGGTGAACCGCAACAAGGAGTCGCTGGCCCTGGACGCCAAGGACCCACGCGGACGCGAGCTGCTGCGCCGGCTCGTCGCCACCGCGGACGTGTTCGTGCAGAACCTCGCCCCCGGCGCGGCGGCCCGCCTCGGGTTGGGTGCCCCCGCACTGCGGGCCGAGCATCCCCGGCTGGTCGTGTGCGACATCTCCGGCTACGGCGACGGCGGCCCCTACACGACGATGAAGGCCTACGACCTGATGGTGCAGAGCGAGGCCGGCCTGGTCTCGGTCACGGGCGCGCCGGACGCGCCCGCCAAGGTCGGCATCTCGGTGTCGGACATCGCGGCCGGGATGTACGCCTACTCCGGCGTGCTGGCCGCCCTGCTTGAGCGCGGCCGGACCGGGCAGGGCTCGGTCGTGGACGTGTCCCTGTTGGAGTCCACGGTGGAGTGGATGGGCTTCCCGCTCTACTACAGCTACGACGGCGCGCCGCCGCCGCCGCGGGCCGGGGCGGCGCACGCCACGATCTACCCGTACGGCCCGTTCGTCGCTCGCTGTGGCCAGGCCGTGATGATGGCCATTCAGAACGAGCGCGAATGGGCCCGGTTCTGCGCGCGCTTCCTCGGCCGCCCCGAGCTGGCCGACCACCCCGACTACGCGAGCAACGCCCAGCGCGACGCCCACCGCGACGCGCTCGGCGGCCTCATCGCCGCCCGGTTCGCCGAGCTGACGGCGGCCGCGGCCACCGAGCTGCTGGCCGCCGTGCCCGTGGCCTACGCCCGGGTGAACACGATGGCGGACGTGTGGGCGCACCCGCAGCTGGCGGCGCGCGACCGCTGGCACCAGGTCGGCACGCCCGCGGGCCCGGTGCCCGCGCTCGCCCTGCCCGGCCTCGTCGACCCGGCGCCGCGCATGGACCCCGTGCCCGCGCTCGGCGAGCACACCGGGCCGATCCTCGCCGAGCTCGGCCTCACCGCCGCCGAGGTCGACGAGCTGGCCGCGGCGGGCGTCGCCCGGGTCCACGGGTAGGGCGCACGCCCGCCGCCCGCGGGTCAGACCGTTTGGAACCCCGCGTAGTCGTGCTCCTTGGACTCCGCGTACTTGGCCCGGTACAGCGGCAGGCCGCCCGGGTAGTTGAGGCTCTGGATCGGAGGGACCTGATCCTGCTCGCCGACGCCGAGGCGCAGATCGTCGACCGGCGCGCGGGCGGTCGGGAGTTGGCGCAGGCGTTGGACAAGGCGCTGGTCTCGCCGGGCTTCTTCTACGCGGAGGAGTTCACCGGCACCAACGGCATCGGCAGCGCGCTGGAGGAACGCAGGCCGTTCGTGGTGTCCGGGGCCGAGCACTTCCGCGAGAACCTGCAGGTGTTCACGTGCATCGGTGCGCCCGTACGGCATCCGATCAGCGGCGCGGTGGAGGGCGTCCTCGACGTCACGTGCCGCGTCGACGACCGGCACGACCTGCTGAAACCGCTGGTCCTCGCGGCCGTCGGGGAGATCGAGTCGCGGATGTACGCCGACGCGTCCCGGCGTGAGCAGCTGTTGCTCGAGCACTTCCTGCGGGCCCGGCGGCGCGCGACGACCGCCGTCGTGTCGTTCAACGAGGACGTCGTCATGGCCAACACGGCGGCGTCGGCGCTGCTCGACCTGTCCGACCGGGCGATGCTGTGGGACTGGGCCTGCCGCGTGCTCGGTGGTCGCGACGAGTACACCGGCGAGGTCCAGCTCGCGCACGACGTCGTCGTCCAGGCGCGGGCGACCCGGGTGGGCGAACGCGGCGCCACGGCCGGGGTGTTGGTGGAGATGCGCGCGCCCCGCCGCGCACCCGCCGCCCGCCGGGAGCACCGGGCGGGCGGGGAGACGCTCGCCGGACGCAGCGTCGCGAGCCGACGCCTGCGCGACGACGTCGACGCCGCGCTGCGCACCGATGGCCCGCTGCTGGTGTGCGGGGAGGCGGGCACCGGCAAGCTGTTCGTCGCGCACCACCTGCACCGCCGCCGGGCGGGACGAGACGCGCTCACCGTGCTCGACGCACTCGCCGCACACGACGACCCCGCCGCCTGGATGGGCAGGCTCAGCGGCGGCCTCGCCCGCGGCGACGCGGTGGTGCTGCGCCATCTCGACGAGCTCCTCCCGGAGCTTGCGTCGCGGGTGGAGATGGCGGTCGCCGGGGCCCGGGTGATCGCGACCACCCGCACCCGGGGCCGCGCGGGGGCGGCGAGCCGGGTGCTGGACCACTTCCCGATCTCGATCACCGTGCCGCCGCTGCGCTACCGCACGGAGGACATCGCCGACCTCGCCCCGCCACTCCTCGCGGCCCACACCAGCCATCGGCCCGTGCCGCGGCTGCTGCCCGGCACCCTGCGCACGCTGCGCACCCTGGACTGGCCGGGCAACGTGCGGGAGCTGGAGGCGGTGCTGGCGACGGCGGCCACCCGCTCGCTCGGCTCCGACATCGCCCACGAGCACCTACCGCCGGAGTACCGCTCGACGAGCAACCGGGCGGGCCCGTCGTCGCTGCAGCGCGCCGAGCGCGACATCGTCATGGAGGCGCTCGCCGAGACCCACGGCAACAAGCTCGCGGCGGCCGAGCGGCTCGGCATCGCCCGCTCCACGCTCTACCGCAAGATGCGCGTGCTCGGGATCGACGAGAACCACCTGCCGGTCAGGCTGGCCGGGCCGTCGAGCGGCGGGGGATGAGGGTCGGCGCCGCGACAAGCGTGCGTGGCGGGGCGCCCGCCAGCGCCTCCTGAAGTAGCTCCAGCGCGTTCACCGCGATCGCGTCGAACGGAACGCGCACCGTCGTGAGTGGTACGGGGAGCCTGCTGACCACCGGGATGTCGTTGTAGCCGACCAGCGAGAGGTCTTCGGGGATGCGCAGGCCGATGGCGTGGGCGGCGGCCATGACGCCGATGGCGGTGTTGTCGTTGACGGCGAAGATCGCCGTGGGTCGGTCGACGCGGTCGAGCAGGGCCCGGCCTGCGATCTCGCCCGCCTCCATCGAGAACGCATCGCCCGCGACGAGCGACGGGTCGGCCGCGATCCCCGCCTCGGCGAGCGCCTCCGCGTAGCCCGCCCGCCTGCCGCGCGCGCTGGAGGCGTAGCCGGGGCCGCCGACCAGCCCGATGCGGCGGTGGCCGAGGTCCACGAGGTGTCGTACGGCCAGGTGGCCGCCGAGGAGGTCGTCGCCGAGCGCCGCGGGCCGCACCCCGTCGGTGCGCAGCGCGAGCACCTGCGGCACGCCTCCATCCGACGCCGGAGCAGGCGCGTCCTCTCGTGCCGTGGTGAGCACCAGCCCGTCGACCCGACGGCGCAGCAGCGAGGCGATCGCGAGCAGCTCGTTCGCGGGCTGGTCGTCGGTGGTGGCGACCACCGCGAAGAGGCCCCGCGCCGCGCCCGCCGCCGATAGCTGTTCGTAGAGCATCGCCATGACCGTGTCGGTCAGCCGCGGCACGACGACACCGATGGTGCCCGTGCCCGCGCGGCGCATCGCGGCGGCCATCGGGTCGCGCACGTAGCCGAGCTCGGCGGCCACCCGGCGCACCCGTTCGGCGGTCGAGTTGCGGGACCGGGGAAGGCGCTCGTCGAGCACGCGCGAGACGGTCGACTTGCTCACCCCGGCGGCCTTGGCCACGTCCACGATCGTCACCACAGCCCCACCGTACCGTGATAGGAACGTTCCCGGAAACGATCTGACTCGGCGGTGTTGACAGCACCTGTCTCATGTCGCACAGTATGGGAACGTTCCCGATAACGTTCCCGACTTGAAGGAGCCAACGATGTCTGCTCTGGACCTGCAGCTGGATCTCCGGGGCCTCAACCCGGCACCGGTCACCCCCTTCACCGTCGACGGCGACGTCGACCACGCCGCCATGGCGGCCCTCGGCAAGTGGCTCGCGGGCCATCGACGGCGTGCGGAGCCTCGTCGTGCTCGGCCACGCAGGCGAGGGCACATTCCTCACCGCCGACGAGCAGGTCGCGGTGATCGCGAACCTGCTCGAGGCCGTCGACGTGCCGATCATCGCAGGGATCACCGGCGAGGGCACCAAGGTCGCGGTCGAGGAGGCCCGGCGGGCCGTCGCGGCCGGAGCGTCCGCAGGTCTCGTGTACCCCTCGCACGGCTGGCTGCGCTTCGGGTACCAGGACGGCGCCCCGCAGGACCGCTACCGCGCTCTGTACGAGGAGGCCGGGCTGCCGCTGATCCTGTTCCAGTACCCGGACAACACCAAGGCCACCTACAGCCTGGACACCCAGTTGGAGATCGCCGCCCAGCCCGGCGTGTTCGCCACCAAGAACGGCGTGCGCAACATGCGTCGCTGGGACACCGAGATTCCGGTGCTGCGCGCCGAGCATCCCGACCTGCAGATCCTGTCCTGCCACGACGAGTACCTTCTGCACACCATGTTCGATGTCGACGGGCTGCTGGTCGGCTATGGAGGCCTGGCGCCGGAGCCGCTGCTGGAGCTGATCGCGGCGGGTAGGGCCCGCGACTATGCCGCCGCCCGCGCCGTGCACGACCGCCTGCTGCCGGTCACCAAGGCCGTCTACCACCGCGGCTCGCACATGGAGGGCACCGTCGCGCTCAAGCTCGGCCTCAAAGATTCTGATGCCCCTGTCGCGGCGCTCGCGGGTCGCTGAAACTTGGGGCTGCGTCGCCCGCTGACGTCGTGTGGCCTTGGCGCGGGTTGAGCCCGTCTCAAAGATTGATGCTGGAGCCCGTCCCGGTTGGGTACTCCGGGTTGCCGCCTGTTCGAGCGCGAGTCTCAGACTCTTGATCTCTATGCGGGCTCCGCGGTCGACGCGCCTATCGGTCCTGCCGAAGGGAGCCAGCTGTGGAGATCGTGTATGAACTGGTCGCCGGATCGATGTCGGCAAAAAGATCGTCGCGGTGGCGGTGCGCACTCCGGGTGAGCGGCCCGGAAAGCGTCGCCAACAGCTACGCAAGTACAACACCTTCCACCAGACGCTGACCGAGATGGTGGCCTGGCTGGTTGCCGAGGGTGTCACCCACGTGACCATGGAAGCCACCGGGATCTATTGGAAGCCGATCTTCCACGCCCTGTGTGCGGCCGAGCGCCCGCTGGAGGTGTTGTTGGTCAACGCCCGGCACGTCAAGAACGTCCCGGGTCGCAAGAGCGATGCCCTCGACGCAGTGTGGCTGGCGGAGTTGACCGAGTGCGGCCTGCTGCGCGGCAGTTTCATCCCACCCCCACAGATCGCCGCGATCCGAGAGCTGACCCGCTACCGTAAGAAGCTCATCGAGCAACGCACCAGTGAGCTGCAGCGCCTGGCCAAGGTCCTCGAGGACAGCGGGATCAAGATTGACTCGGTAGCCTCGGCGCTGACCACCCTGTCGGCTCGGGACATGATCCAGGCGTTGATCGCCGGTGAGCGTGACCCAGCGGTGCTGGCGGGTATGGCGCGCGGCCGGATGCGCAGCAAGATACCCGACCTGCGGTTGGCGTGCGCGGGCCGCTTCGGGGATCAGCACGCGCTGATGTGCACCCTGCACCTGGAACACATCGATCACCTCGCCGACATGATCGCCCGGCTGGACACCCGCATCGACGAGGCCAGCCTCCCTTTCGTTCAGCAGACCGATCTGCTGGCCACGATCCCGGGAATCAGTGAGCGCGCCGCCCAGGTCGTCATCTCCGAAATCGGCGTCGACATGGCGCGATTCCCGACCGCGGCGCACCTGGCGTCGTGGGCCGGGTTGTGTCCAGGTAACAACGAATCCGCCGCAAGCACCGCTCGGGTAGGACCCGGAAGGGCAACACCGAGCTGTGCACGGTTCTCACCGAGTGCGCCTGGGCCGCCGGGCGTACCAGCACCTACGTCGGCGCCCAATTCCGTCGCTTCCACCGCCGCTTCGGCAACAAGGGCGGGAAGAAGGCCGCCACCGCCACCGCCCACACCCTCATTGTGATCATTTGGCATGTGCTGGCCGAGACCAGCGCCTACCGCGACCTCGGCTCGGACTACTTCACCCGCTGCATCGAGAACCCGGAAGCACGGAAACGCCGACTCATCCACGAACTCGAAGCCCTCGGACACAAGGTCACCATCGAACCAACCGCCGCGTAGCCGCCCACCCAATATCGATCAACGACCAACCCGGTCGGGTGCCGGGTCACCGACCCCTGCGCACAGAACGTGCCTGGTCACCATAGTTACGTCTCAGCACCTGTACCCCTGGCGGGGCGCGCGTTCCGCGCTGAAAATCGGGTCTGGTCGCCCGCCGACCGCGCTTTCCGCACATCTGAGCTGTCATTTGCTCCCCCACCTTGGGTCCTTGTCGAGTACGTGTAGGGACAGGTCTTCGAGCTCGGTGACCAGGACGCGTAGCCGACAGGCGTTGTCGAACCAGGGCTGGTAGTCGCGCAGTTGGTCCTCGGTCAGGCGCCGGGTGACGGTCCTGCCGTCGACCTTGCGGGTCCAGCTCCAAAAGGTGGGTGGAGCACGGGCGGGTCGGCGTGGCAGTGGCAGCTGGGCTTGCCGCAGCGGGCCTGGCGGTCCAGCACGCTGCCGGGCAGGGTGAACCCGAGGCCCGCCAGTTGCGCGGTGATCCGACCGGCCGCGGCCCGATGCTCGGGGTCGATCTGCACGACACACCTCCGACATCCGCCGCCGCTTCCAGGTCTCCGCAGTATATCTACTGCGGACGGGATGGTGTCGAGGATGACACGCGGGAGGCCGGGATGAGCGAGGCGGTGCGGCGGGTCCGGCCGGTCGAGGACGCGCGGCTTTGAGCTGGTCAGCCGCCGGCTCGGGGCGCTGCCGCTGGTCGATCACTTCCTGGGGCGGGCCGGGCTGCCGGCCCTGCTGGCGCGCTATCTCCCGGCCGACGACGCCCGCTGCCGCTGGCCCCGGCCATCGCGATCCGCCTGGTGGTGCTCAATCTGCTGGCCGGGCGTGAGCCGCTCTACGGGCTGGGCGAGTGGGCGGCCCGGTTCGATCCGACGCCGCTGGGGCTCGCGCACGGCGATGCCGAGCTGATCAACGATGACCGGGTGGGCCGGGCGTTGGAGCGGCTGTTCGACGCCGACCGGGCCAGCCTGCTCACCGAGCTCATGCTCGAGGTGATCGCCGAGTTCGGGGTCGACACGACCGAGCTGCACAACGACTCCACCTCGATCACGCGTGTCCGGGGATCTACCGAGCACGCGACCGGCACCCCGCGCGGCGGCAAACCCACCCCGGTGATCACCTTCGGGCACTCCAAGGACCACCGCCCCGACCTCAAGCAGCTGGTGTGGATCCTCACCGTGGCCGCCGACGGGGCGGTGCCCATCGCCTACCGGCTCGCCGACGGCAACACCACCGACGACCCCACCCACATCCCGACCTGGGACCAGCTGGTGGCGCTGCTCGGCCGCGCCGACTTCCTCTACGTCGCCGACTCCAAGCTGTGCTCCCGCGAGGCGATGGGCCACATCACCGCCGCCGGCGGCCGGTTCGTCACCGTGCTGCCCCGCTCTCGCGCCGAGGACCGCTGGTTCCGCGACTGGGCCCAAACCCACCAACCACAATGGACCGAGGCGCACCGGCTGCCCCGCGCCCGGCTCGACGAACCCGACCAGGTGTACTCGACCCTCCCCGCCCCGCTGCCCTCCGCCGAGGGCCACCGCGTCGTCTGGGTGCACTCCTCCGCCAAGGCCGCCCGCGACGCCGCCGTCGCGCGCGGCCCGCGTCGAGGCCGGCGCCGCCGCGGTCGACGCCCTGGCCGCCCGCCTGGCCGGCCCGAAGTGCCGGCTCAAGACCCGGGTGGCTGTCAGCGAGGCCGCCACCGCGGCGCTCGATGCCGGCCGGGGCCAGCCGCTGGATCCGCGCCACCGTCGGCGAGACCGTCGAGGAGAGCTTCCGGCAGGAACGCCGCGGCCGACCCGGCAGAACACCCGCTACCGCCGCCACACCCCCACCCGGTTCACGATCAGCTGGGAACTCGACCCGGACCGCGTCGCCTACGACGCCGCCATCCGACGGCTGCTTCCCGCTGATCAGCAACGACACCACGCTCACCGACGCCGAGCTGCTCGCCGCCTACCGCTACCAGCCCAACCTCGAACGCCGCCACCACCTGCTCAAATCCGTGCAAGACGCCGCCCCGCTGCTGCTGCGCAACCCCGCCCGCATCGAGGCCCTGTTCTGCTGCCAGTTCCTCGCGCTGCTCATCGGCGCCCTCATCGAACGCCAGATCCGCACCGCCATGACCGCCACACCACACCACCGACCTCCCGCTCTACCCCGAGTTCCGCGGCTGCACCGCCCCCTCCACCGAGCGCATCCTGGAGATCTTCGCCGACCTCACCCGCCACGAGCTCCACCACGACCGCCACCTCATCCAGACCTTCCATCCCGAGCTCAACCCCCTGCACCAACAGGTCCTCCACCTGCTCGGCGTCCCCACCACCACCTACACCAACCACTGACTGCGCGGCTGCCCCCGGGGCTGGGGGCGCAAATGGACGCGAGAAGTGCGGAAAGCGCGGCCGACGCCGTGCGTCTGTGATCTTCGAGGTCGTGTCTCAGCAGGGTGCTGAGGGCTGTGCTGTGGGAGCTTCAGTGTCGCTTCGAGCACGCGGATCAGATTCGCCATATCCCGTGCAGCCCTTGCGGGTGACCACCTGATGGTCGACACGGGGGTGAGGAGGGGCGAAGTGCTGCAGGAAGACGAACAGAACGAGGAGATTATCGCCCGGGTCGCGGCGCTGGATATCGGTAAGGCGGAGCTGGTGTGTTGCGTGCGGATCCCGCACCAGGGCCGGCCGGGGCGGCGACTGCAGGAGGTGGCGACCTACTCGACGATGACCCGGTCGCTGCTGCGGATGGCCGACCGGCTCGCCGAGCTGGAGGTGACCCGGGTGGTCATGGAGGCCACCTCGGATTACTGGAAGTCGGTCTACTACCTGCTGGAGGCGCACGGATTCGAGACGTGGCTGGTCAACGCCCGCGACGTCAAGCACCTACCGGGCCGACCCAAGACCGACAAGCTGGACGCGGTGTGGCTGTGCAAGGTCGCCGAGCGGCAGATGATCCGGCCCAGCTTCGTGCCTCCACCCGAGATCCGGCGGCTGCGTGACCTTACCCGCTACCGCTGTGATCTGGTCGAGGCGCGCACCGCGGAGAAGCAGCGGGTGGAGAAGCTGCTCGAAGACGCCCAGATCAAGCTGTCGGTGGTGGCCAGTGACATCTTCGGGGTCTCCGGGCGACAGATGATGGCCGCGTTGATCGCCGGACAGCGTGACCCCAAGGTGTTGGCGCAACTGGCCCGCGGCCGGATGCGCGGCAAGATCAGCCAGCTGGAGGAGGCATTCACCGGCTACTTCACCGACCACCACAGCTATCTGCTGGTCAAGATGCTCGCCCGCATCGACGCGCTGAACGCCGACATCGCCGAACTCGAGGACCACATCGAGGAGATGGTGGCCCCTTTCGCCACGGCGGTGGAACGCCTCGATGAGATCCCCGGTCTCGGCCCGGTCGCGGCGTGCGCGGCGCTCGCCGAAGTCGGGCTGGACATGACCCGCTTCCCCACGGCCGGGCACCTGGTCTCCTGGGCGAAGTTCGCACCCGGCGTCAAAGAGTCCGCCGGAAAGAAGAAGGGCCGCGGCTCGACCGGGCACGGCAACCGCTACCTGGCCAAGGTCATCGGCGAGGCGGCGGTCGCCGCTGGCAAGACCGACACTTTCCTCGGCGAACGCTACCGGCGCATCGCTCGCCGCCGCGGCGCGAAGAAGGCCATCGTCGCCGTCGGCCGCTCAATCCTGGTCATCATCTGGCATCTGTTGTCCGATCCCGAGGCCCGCTACCACGACCTCGGATCCGACTTCTACGACAAGCGGATCAACCCCGAACGCAAGAAACGCGCCCACATCCACCAACTCGAAGCCCTCGGCTACAAGGTCACCCTCGAGCCCGCCGCCTGACCCAGCCCGTCACCTCGATAACCCGGCTCCGCTGCGCTCCGCCGGGTAGCTTCGCCTGCCGTCCCCGACATCATTTTCGGATCAGCCCGTGGCGTGCTTCCGACGGCCACCGTGCGCTCGCCGCTGGTCGACCTCACCGCCGAGGCCGAGGCCGAGATCGTCGCGGCTCTCAAGGCCGCCGAGCTGGTCTGACATGACGACCATGGCTCACGGGCAGGCGGCCACGGCCAACGCCGCGCTCGTCGCCCGCCTCGAACGCCTCCCGGTGACGCGCGGCTGCTCGCCATCCGCGTCGTCATCGGCTCGGCCACCTTCTTCGATGCCTACACCGTTCTGGTCATCGCGTTCGCGATGCCGCAGCTCGTCAAGATATGGAGTCTCACGCCGGGGCAGGTCGGGCTGATCCTGTCCGCGGGCTACCTCGGCCAGCTCGTCGGCGCCGTCGCGTTCGGCTGGATCGCCGAGAAGATCGGCAGGCTGAACACGTTGCTGATCACCATCGGGCTGTTCGTGTCGATGGACATCCTGTGTCTGTTCGCCTGGAGCGCGGGCTCCATGATCGTGTTCCGGTTCCTGCAGGGCATCGGCACCGGCGGCGAGGTGCCGGTGGCCAGCGCGTACATCAACGAGTTCATCGGCGCGCGCCGCCGGGGCCGCTTCTTCCTGCTCTACGAGGTCATCTTCCCGGTCGGGCTGCTGTTCGCGGGCCTCGCGGGCTACTTCCTGGTGCCGGTGTTCGGCTGGCGGGCGCTCTTCGTCGTCGGCCTCGTCCCGGCGATCCTGACCATCCCGCTGCGCGTCCTCATGCCCGAGTCGCCCCGGTGGCTCGCCGCCAAGGGTCGCCTCGACAAGGCCGACGCCGTGGTCTGCATGCTGGAGCGCGAGGCCGTCAAGGAGGGCAAGCCGCTGCCCGAGCCGGTCGTCGGGCCCGTGGACCCGCACGCAACCGCCAAGTCCGACTGGCGCGAGCTGTTCCGGGGTGTCTACCTGAAGCGCACGCTGATGATCTGGGTGCTGTGGATCACCGTCTATGTGATCAACAACGGCCTGGTCACCTGGCTGCCGACGCTCTACAGCCAGACCTTCAAGCTGTCGCTTCAGACCAGCCTCGCCTACGGCTGGATCACCTCCGCCGTCGGTGTGGTGGCCTCTGTGCTCTGCGCGCTGCTGATCGACCGCGTCGGCCGCAAGCGGTGGTACGCGGTGGCGTTCCTGGCCTCGACCGTGCCGCTGGTGCTGCTCACGGCGCTCGGCGCGGTGACGCCGACGCAGGTGGTCATCCTGGCGCCGCTGGCCTACGCCATCCTGCAGACGGTCTCGTTCTCGCTGTACCTCTACTCCGCCGAGCTGTACCCGACCCGACTACGGGCGGTGGGCACCGGCTTCGGCAGCGCCTGGCTGCGGGCTGCGTCTTCGCTCGGCCCATTGCTGGTCGGCTGGATCGTCGCGGACTTCGGCATCCGGTACGTCTTCGCCGTCTTCGCCGTGATCGCCCTCATCGGTGGCCTGGTGACCGTGTTCTTCGCGATCGAGACGAAGGGCAAGGTGCTCGAGGAGCTCTCGCCCTGACCGCCGTGTGACCGACCCGCTGCCCGAGGGCGGCGGGTCGGTCGTCGGCCGGTTGACCTTCACCGGATCTCCACAACGTCCGCCCGATCCGTCCACGGCCCGGCCCTAGGGTCGCAGGCATGTCGAAAGGGCGGCGGGTGCTCGTCGTTGAAGACGAGCCGACCATCGCGGCGTCGGTCGCGGCGCGGCTGCGGGCGGAGGGCTTCACGGTGGACGTGGCGCACGACGGGCCGTCCGCGGTGGCGCACGCGGGCGAGGTTCCACCGGACGTGGTCGTGCTCGACGTCATGTTGCCCGGGTTCGACGGGCTGGAGGTCTGCAGGCGGCTGCACGCGCGGCGGCCGGTCCCGGTGCTCATGCTCACCGCCCGGGACGCCGAGACGGACGTGTTGGTGGGGCTGGGCGTCGGCGCCGACGACTACATGACCAAGCCGTTCTCCGTGCGCGAGCTCGTGGCCCGCGTGCACGCCCTGCTGCGCCGGGTCGAGCGGGCGCAGGCGGCCGACCCGCAGCGGCTCGTGCTCGGTGACCTGGAGATCGACCTCGCCGAACGACGGGTGTCCCGGGACGGCGGACAGGTGCACCTGACGCCGATCGAGTTCGACTTGCTCTTGCGCCTCGCGGGTCAGCCCCGCACGGTGCTGGCCCGCGACGCGCTGTTGGCGCAGGTGTGGGGCTGGTCGCACGCGGACGGCACCCGCACGGTTGACAGCCACGTCAAAGCGCTGCGCCGCAAGCTCGGCGCGGACCTCATCCGCACCGTGCACGGCGTCGGGTACGCGCTGGAGGTGCCCCGGTGAGTCGCGCGGTGACCGTCGCCGACCGGGCCGCGGCCGTCATCGACCTGCTGCCGCGCCCGCTTGACCCCGTCCGCTCCGTCAAGCTCAAGATCAGCGTCCTGTTGTTGGCGTCCGGCGGAGCCGGGCTGGCCTACCTCTACTACGAGTACGGGTGGCAGCCGCCGGTCGGGATCTCCCTGGTCACGGTCGCGATCGTGCTGCTCACGGCCCAGGTGCTCGCGCACGGGATGACCCGGCCGCTGCGCGCGATGACGGCCGCGGCCCGGGCCATGGCGCAGGGAGACTACTCGCGACGGGTGCGGGCCACGTCTCGCGACGAGGTCGGGCAGCTCGCCGTCGCGTTTCAACCAGATGGCCGCCGACCTCGCCGCCGCCGACCAGCAGCGCCGCGAGCTGATCGCGAACGTGTCCCACGAGCTGCGGACGCCGATCGCCGCGCTGCAGGCGGTACTGGAGAACCTGGTCGACGGCGTGGCCACGGCCGACCCGGCGACGCTCTCGACCGCGCTCGTCCAGACCCAGCGCCTGGGCAGGCTGGTCGCCGAGCTGCTCGACCTGTCCCGGATCGACGCGGGCGTCGCGGGCCTCGCTCGCGAGGACTTCCCGGTGGCGGAGCTCGTGGCCGAGACCGTGGCGGAAGCCGAGGTCGCGGCGCGCGTGGCCGGGCGCGGCGTGGAGTTCACCACCGAGGTCCGCCCGGCGCCACCCGCGACTGCGTCCTCGTCACGATCGGCGAGGGGATCGTCCCGCCCGACGACTGGCGGGGCACCAACCTGGCTCGCGAGGCGGCCCGGGCGGAGCTGGCCCGCCTCCACCCGACCTGCGGCACGCGCTGATCGGTCAGCCGAGCAGCCCGAGCTCGCGCGCCCGGGCCACGGCCTGGGTCCGGTTGGACACACCCAGCTTGTCGAACACGTGCGTGACGTGCCGCTTCACGGTGTCGACGGTGATGAAGAGCTCCTCGGCGATGGCCCGGTTGGGGTGGCCGCTCGCCATCAGCGTGAGCACCTCGTGCTCGCGGGTGGACAGCGCCGCCGCCATGCCCGGCGCGGCCACACCGCCGCGGCGCGCGGGCGGCAGGACCGGGGTGCCGTGCCCTTCGAAGGCGTCGGTCAGCCGGGTCAGGAACTCGCGGGGCACCGCCCCCGCGCCGAGCTGTTCGAGGCGACGGCCGACCATCAGCTCGCGCAGCAGCGCCGCGGTCGTCGGGCCCTCGTCGAGGAACACGCGCACGTAGCCCTCCGGCGCGGCCAGCGCGAGCGCCTCGGCGAGCGCGCGCAGCGCCGCGGTGCGGTCGCCCGCGACGTCGTGCGCCAGCGCCTCCAGCACGCGGAGCCGCAAGACGCTCACGGCGCGGCTCTGTGCGACTGCGAGCGCCCGCCAGCGCTCCAGCACCGCGAGCGCCGCCGCCGGGTTCTGCTCGGCGATCCGCAGGCGCACGAGCACGCGGTACTCGCGTTCGCGGAGGTAGACCGGCTCGTCGTCCTCCGCGAGGCCGTTCGCGCGCACCCAGCGGGCCGCCTCGGCGAGGTCGCCGTGGAGCACCGCGAAGTACGCCCGCAGGGCCGGGAGCGGAAGGCGCGGGTCGCGGACCATCTGGGGCATCGCCCGTTCTGCCTCCTCCACGGCCGCGAGAGCGCCTGCCCGGTCGCCCTCGGCCTGCCGGAGCCGCGCGAGCGTGATGAGCGTTGCGATCAGAGCAGGCAGGTACGCGAGGCGGCGACAGTGCTCGAGGCCCACCGTGACGTGCTTGTGGGCGTCGGCGAGCTCGTCGCGTTCGAAGTGCACATCGGCCAGCCCGACGTGGACCATACCGACCGACGGTCCGGCTACGTCGCCCAACGCCAGGGCCTGCTCGTAGGTGCGCTGTGCCGCGCCCAGCCGCCCGCGGGCCTGTTGAACGGCGCCGAGGTCGAACGCGGCCCGCATCACGAGGTCGTGCTGCTCGGAGGCGAGCCGCTCGGCGAAGACCACGCCCAGCCCACGCTCCGCAGCCGCCACCCGTCCGGCGAGCCAGTCGGCGAACGACACGTGGTAGCGGGCGACGGCGCTGAGCAACTCGTCCTGCTCGGTGACGTGCCCGAGCGCGGCACGGGCGAAGTCCTGCTCGGCCACGGCGTCGCCGCGCATCCGCGCCAGATCGGCGCGGCAGACCGCGATGCCCGCCGGGATGTTGGCCAGCACGCTGAACCGGCGTTCGAGCGACGCGTGGTAGGGCTCCGCCGGGGTCTGGTCGAGGGCGCGCTCGGCCACCGCGAGGAGCGGTTCGACCTCGTCGAGCCTGCCCGCCATCAGGGCGGCCACGGCCTGCCCGAGCGTCAGCAGCGGTCGGCGGTGGATCTCCTCGGTCGGGAGCGCGGTGAGCCACGCGGCGAGGGTGGCGCCCTCGGCGCGCCGCCAGACCTGCTCCTCCAGATGCTCCTCGACGAGCCGCGCCGCCCGAGCCGTGTCGCCCGCGGCCAGCGCGTGCCGGATGGCGTCGTCGGGGAGGCCGTGCTCGGCGTACCAGGTGGCCGCCGCGCGGTGCAGCTCGGGCACCCGGTCCGGGAACTGGGCCTGCAGGTTGGCGCGCAGGAGGTCGGCGAACAGGTGGTGGTAGCGCCACCAGCGGCGCTCCTCGTCGAGCGGGATCAGGAAGAGGCTCGCCCGCTCCACCGATTCCAACAGGTGCTGGCCGTCGGGGCGGCCCACGACGGCGTCGCAGAGTGGGCCGCACAGCCGATCGAGGACCGACGTCTCCAGCAGGAACGTCCGCAGCTCGGCGGGCTGGCGCTCGAGCACCTCCTCGGTGAGGTAGTCGAGCACGAACCGGTGGCTGCCGGAGAACTCGGCGACGAACCGGGTGACGTCCCTGCGGCCCTGCAGCGACAGCGCCGCCAGGTGCAGGCCCGCGGCCCAGCCCTCGGTGCGCTCGCCGAGCGCCGTGACGACGCCGTCGGGCAGATGCGACCCGACCTCCGTGCGCAGCAGCTCCCGGGCCTCATCGCGGGTGAAGCGCAGGTCACCCGCGCGGAGCTCGGTGAGCTGGCCGCGCACCCGCAGCCGGGCTAGCGGCAGCGGCGGGTCGCTGCGGCTGGCCAACACCATGCGCAGCGCGGAGGGCAGGTGGTCCAGCAGGAACTCCATCGACCGGTGCACGTCGGGCGACTCGACGACGTGAAAGTCGTCGATCACCAGCGCCACCTCGTCGGCGGTCGCGGCGAACTCGTTCACCAGCGCCGTGACGGCTCCGGCGAACGGGGTGGCCGCGGTGCCGGGCACGATCGGGCCGACTCGCTCGGTGACGCCGGGGCGCACGCCGTCCAGCGCGGCGGTGACGTGGCGCCAGAACCGCACCGGATCGTTGTCGCCTGCGTCGAGCGACAGCCACGCGACCGGTCGCCGGTCGCCGCGCGCCCAGTCGGCGAGCAGGCTCGACTTCCCGAAGCCCGCAGGCCCGCAGACCAGCACGAGCTCGCTTTCCGCGCCTGCCTGCAACCGCCGGACGAGCCGGGGACGCGGCACCCAGCCCGCCCGCGGGTGTGGTGCGCGCAACTTGGTTGCCAGCAGCGCATCCTGGGCGGATGCGACCGAGGGTGACGGTGCCTGTGACGGCGCCATCAGGAAACCCCCTCGGCGGGCGGAGACACTCGACCGTGCGCGCCTCCATCGTAGGTCGTCCCCCCGACGACCCGGGAACCGCTTCACGGACGAGTTGTCGCCCCGCCCTGCGGGCGATCCACCCCTCGACAACGGATCGCCCGCCCCTGCCTGTTACGCGACGCGCTCGATGTCGCGCCCGTGGCGCGTGCGTGGCGGTCGCCCCCGCGGCCGCTTGAACGGGATGATCTCCCCGTTCTCGAAGATTTCCCCACCCCACACGCCGCACGGCTCCCCGCGCAGCAGCGCCCCTGCGAGGCACTTGACCCGGACCGGGCACAGCCCGCACAGCCGCTTCGCGTGATCCACACCGGCCGGTGTGTCCGCGAACCACAGGTCGGGCCCGTGGACCCGGCACGGCAGCGCAAGTTGGTCGTCGATCGATTGGTCGAGCATCCCCCCGCCCAGGCGGACCTGGTTGCGATTCATGCCGCCACGGTATTGGTATAGGCCTTCTGGGACGTCCCACCAAGGTGGGATGCGCGGGTGGACATCTTCCCTCCCACGCCGGTGGGATGGCCGCGCGTCCGCCGCGCCTTAACGTCCCTTCCATGGGCGATCGACCGGACGCGAGGATCTACGAGATCCGCGTGCAGGGCGAGCTCACGCCGCGGTGGTCGTGCTGGTTCGCGGGCCACTCCATCCGAACCGACGGCGGCGAGACCGTCATCGTCGGCCCGGTCGACGACCAGGCCGCGTTGCACGGCCTGCTGGCGCGGATCCGCGACCTGGGGCTGCCGCTGCTGGCGGTGCAGGTGCTCGACGACCCCGCCGGGTAGGCGGCAGGCCGCGCTCAGGCCACCACCACCGGCGGCGCGCCCGGCCACCGCCCGGTGGGGCCCGCGGTGCCCGCCTCCCGCGCGGCCGCGACGACGATCGGGCCCAGCTCCGCGAACCGCTCCTCGGGCACCCGGTCCTTCGGCCCCCAGATGCTGAGCACCGCCAGCGGGCGGCCGGTGCGGTCGAGCACCGGGGCGGACACGCCGTAGAGCGCCGACTCGAGCTCGCCTGCGCACGTTCCGTAACCGCGGGCCCGGGTGGCGGCCAGCTCGGCGGCGAGCTCGGTGGGCGAGCTGATCGTGGTCTCGGTGAACGCAGGCAGCGCGGCGGGCAGCACCCGCCGCAGCTCGGTCGGGGGCAGGAACGCGAGCAACGCCTTCCCGGTCGACGTCGCGTGCAGCGGCACGGTGCGACCCAGCCAGCTCGCCGTCAGCACCGCGATGGGCGTGACCTCGTCGACGTAGGCGAGCCCGCCGACCCCCGGCATGGCCAGCGAAGCGGTCTCGCCCGTCTGCGCACACATGCGCTCCAGCAGCGGATGTGCCGCCGCGATCAGCGCATCCGGCCCCGCGGCCCCGCCCAGCTCGACCGCCGTCAGCCCGAGCGTGTAACGGCCCACGCCGTCGACGGCCACCATCCCGCGCGCCTGGAGGGTCTTGAGCAGGCGCCAGGCGGTGGCCCGGTTGAGCCCGCACGCCTTGGCCAGCGCGGGCACGCCCGCATCGACGGGCGCGGCCGCCGCCACGGCCAACAGGAGATCGATCGCGCGGTCGACCGATTGAATCCGTTCTGTCACCCCGACCTCCTTGACGGGTTGTGACGCACATCTCTACGTTCACATCATTCCGAAAGGGTTCGCATCATGCGACAGGTTGACCCATGGCGGCCATCGCGCCGCGACGTCCTGAAGCTCAGCATGGCCGCGGGCGTGGCAGGCCTCACCGGGCTCGCGGGCTGTGGCGCGGTGCCCGAGAAGCCGGACCAGAGCAAGCCGCAGCTGCGCGGCGGCGTCTACAGCCACGGCGCCACCGGCGGCGGGCTGAAGGACACCCTGGAGCCGTACTTCCCGGTGACCAACCCCGACATCGCGCGGTGCCTGCAGCTCTACGAGCCCCTGCTGCGGTGGAACGCGGAGTACAAGATCGAGCCGTCGGTGGCCGAGTCGGCCACGCCGAACGGCGACAACACCCAGTGGACGATCCGGCTGCGCGACGGCGTGGAGTTCCACCACGGCAAGACGCTGACGGCCGAGGACGTCATGTTCAGCCTGGCCAAGGTCACCGACCCGAAGAAGCCCGGGTCCGGCGGCACCGAGCTGGCCAAGATCCTGGAGCTGAAGAACTCGAAGATCGTCGACCCGAAGACGATCCTGCTGCAGCTCAACCAGCCCTACGCCGTGCTCGACCAGCTCCTGGCCGAGTACACCGTCGGCATCCTCCCGACGGACTTCGACGTCAGCAAGCCGGTCGGCACCGGCCCGTTCAGCCACAACCGGTTCGTACCCGGCCAGCTGTCCCAGTTCGACCGGTTCGCCAACTACTGGGACGGGCCCGCGTTCGTCGACCAGCTGATCATCTACGACTTCGCCGACGACGCCGCCAAGGTCAACGCGCTGCTCGCGGGCCAGGTCCAGAGCGTGGACAACCTGCCCAACTACCTCGCGGGCACGATCGAGCAGCAGGGCGCCTCGCCGCTGATCTCCGACTCGGGCGCCTGGGTGCCGTTCACGATGCGCGTCGACGTCGCGCCCTTCTCCGACGTGCGCGTGCGCCAGGCGCTGCGGCTGATCGTCGACCGGCAGCAGATGATCGACCAGGCGCTCAACGGGTTCGGCATCCTCGGCAACGACATGTACTCCCCGTTCGACCCGGCCTACGCCAAAGATCTGCCGCAGCGCATGCAGGACATCGACCAGGCCAAGTCGCTGCTCAAGCAGGCGGGGCAGGAGAACCTCGACGTCGAGCTGGTCACCTCCAGTGCCGTGGGCGCGGGCGCGGTGGAGTCGGCGAACCTGTTCGTCGAGCAGGCGAAGAAGGCGGGGGTCGCGGTCCGGCTGACCAAGGCCGACGCCAACGTCTTCTACGGCGACCGCTACCTGTCCTGGAACTTCGCCCAGGACTTCTGGAACACCCGTAACTACCTCCCGCAGGTGGCGACGTCGTCGGTGAAAGGCGGGGTCTACAACGAAACCCACTTCGACGACCCGACGTTCAACGCGCTGATCGAGCAGGCCAAGCGCGAGCCCGACGAAGCCAAGCGCAACCAGCTGCTGCACGACGCGCAGAAGATCGAGTACGACACCGGCGGCTTCATCATCTGGGGCTTCAAGCGCCAGCTCGACGCGTACTCGAACCTGGTGCAGGGTCTGCAGCCGCACCGCTATCTGCCGTGCTCGAACTTCGGGTTCAAGCGCGCGTCCTTCGTCACGCCACCAACATGAACGCGACCATGAACGCTGACGTGAGGTGAGGCAGGCATGACCGATCTGGCGACCCCGGCCACGGAGGCCCTCGCCCCGGCCACTCCCATCCGCGGGGGCTCGGCGGGCTCGGCCTGGCTGAAGTGGCTGGCCCGCCGCCTCGGCCTGGCGATCTTGACCCTGTGGCTGTGCTCGGTGCTGGTCTTCTTCGCCACGGCCGCGCTGGGCGACCCGGTGCGCGCCATCCTCGGCAAGGATTACGCGTCCAGCCCGGAACGGGTGGCCGCGATCACCGCGGAGCTCAAGCTCGACCAGCCGGTGATCGTGCGCTACTTCGACTGGCTCGGCGGCCTGCTCACCGGCCACCTCGGCAACTCCATCGCCAACGGGCTGCCGGTCGGCGAGCTGGTCGGCGACCGCATCGTGAACTCCGCGGTGCTGGTCATCATCTCGGCGATCGTGATGATCCCGGTCGCGTTCGGCATCGCGATGATCTCGGCCAACTACCGGGGCAAGCGCACCGACGGCGTCATCCAGATCATCATGATCGCACTGGCGGGCCTGCCCGAGTTCGTCGTCGGCATCCTGCTGGTGGCGCTGTTCTCCACCACCGTGTTCCACGTGCTGCCTGCGGTCACCATCGCAGGCGGCGGTGCGCCACCCTGGTCGAAACCCGCATCGATGATCCTTCCGGTGCTCACGCTCGTGATCGCGGTGGCGCCGTACGTGGCCCGGATCGTGCGCTCCAGCCTCCTCGAAGTGCTCGACAGCGACTACGTCGAGCTGGCCCGGCTCAAGGGTGTGCCGGAACGGGTGGTGCTGCGCAAGCACGCGCTGCTGAACGCCATCGTCCCCGGCATCCAGGTGATCGCCCTGCAGCTGGCCTGGCTGGCGGGCGGCGTGGTACTCGTCGAGTACCTGTTCTCGTACCCCGGCATCGGCGCCAGCCTCGTCGACTCGGTGCGCAACAGCGACTTCCCGATGGTCCAGGTGCTCGCCATGGTGATCGCCACGGTCTACGTGGGGGTCAACCTGATCGCCGACGTCCTGTCCATCCTCTTCACCCCGCGAGCGAGGACGGCGATCGCGTCATGAGTGTTCTGAGCCCCGCCAACCTGCGGCGGATCGCCCAGCAGCGCAGGCTCGTCACCGGCCTGGTGATCACCGTGGTCATCACGCTGGTGGCGATCTTCGGTCCGCTACTGGCGCCTTACGGCGAGAACGAGATCGTCGGCAAGCCGTTCACGCATGAGGGCTCGTTCCTCGGCACCGACTACCTCGGCCAGGACGTATGGACCCGTCTGCTGGACGGCGGCGGCTCGATCCTGATCATCTCGCTGCTGGCCACCGCGCTCGGCATGGTCCTGGGGATCATCATCGGCGTGGTTGCCGCCTACGCGGGCGGCTGGCCGGACGAGGCGATCATGCGGCTGAACGACGTCGCGCTGGCCTTCCCGCAGATCCTGCTCGCGCTGCTCGTGCTCACCGCGGTGGACCAGCCCTCCTGGTGGATGATCGTGCTGCTGGTCGGCGCCTCGCACGCGCCGCGCGTGGCTCGCCTCGCCCGCGGTGTGGCGCTGGGCATCGTCTCCCGCGACTACATCACGTCGGCCGAGGCGCTCGGGGAGAGCAGGCTCCGGGTGATCATGGCCGAGGTCCTGCCCAACATGAACGCGCCCCTGCTGGCCGAGGCGGGGCTACGGCTCACCTACTCGATCGGCCTCGTCGCAGCCGTCGGCTTCTTGGGCTTCGCCACCAACCCGGGCGCGGCCGACTGGGGACTGATGATCAACGAGAACCGGCTCGCGCTGCTGGTCCAGCCCTGGGGCGTCCTGGCCCCAGTGATCATCATCGGTATCTTCACCATCGGCACCAACCTGATGGCCGATGGAATTGCGCAGCTCGCAGGTAGGGGTGACTGAGGTGACGGTGCTCGAGAAGGACACGCCCGACACCGAGGCGGGCTGCACGGTCTCCGACCTGCGGGTGGCGCTCACCGGAAGCGGTCTCGACGTCATCGACGAGATCAACATCGAACTGCGGCCCGGCGAGGTCGTCGGGCTGGTCGGCGAGTCCGGCTCCGGCAAGACCACCGCGGGCACGGCATTGCTCGCCTACTCCCGGCGCGGGGCGTTCATCGAGCACGGCACGGTCATGTTCGAGGGCCATGACGTGCTCACCATGCCGTGGGAGCAGATCCGCGAGATCCGCGGCATGAAGATCGCCTACGTGCCGCAGGACCCCGGCGCCGCGCTCAACCCGGCCATCCGGATCGGCCGTCAGATCGTGGAGCTGCTGGAGCTGCACGACATCGGCACCGCCGAGGAGCGCCTCGACGGCGCCCGCGCGGGGCTGCGCGAGGTCGGCCTCCCCGACGACGACGAGTTCCTCGCCCGCTACCCGCACCAGCTCTCCGGCGGCCAGGTGCAGCGCGTCGCGCTGGCCATGTCGTTCCTGCCCCGGCCCAAGGTGCTGGTGCTGGACGAACCCACGACCGGCCTGGACGTCACCACCCAGGGCATGGTGCTGCAGACCATGAGCGAACTGTGCCGCACCCACCACGTCGCGGCCCTCTACGTGACGCACGACCTCGCCGTGGTCGCCAACATCGCCGATCGGGTCGCGGTCATGTACGCGGGCCAGATCATCGAGTTCGGGCCGCGCGACGCGATGTTCTACCAGCCTGCGCACCCCTACACGCGGGCGCTGCTCGACGCGATCCCGCACCTGTCCCAAGCTCGCGCGCTCACCGGCATCCCGGGTTCGACGCCCGGGCCGGGGCGGCGCCCGACCGCCTGCCGGTTCAACACCCGCTGCGAGTACGTCGAGGACCGCTGCCGGGAGGTCGAACCGGACGACGTCCAGGTCGGCCCGGACCACACCGCGAAGTGCCTGCGCGTCGGCGAGATCGGCAGCTGGGACATCAACCGCGGCAACACCACCGACGCCGACCCGAACACCGTGCGCGACATCATCCTGACCATCGAGGACCTCAAGGTCTTCTACGGCCGCTCGGAGGTCGTGCACGGCGTCACGTTCGACGTGGCCAAGGCCGAGGTGGTCGCGCTGGTCGGTGAGTCCGGCAGCGGCAAGACCACGATCTCGCGCTGCGTCGGCGGCCTGCACAAGCAGTGGACCGGCGAGCTGACCTTCGACGGCAGCCCGCTGGGCAAGGGCTCCCGGTCGCGCTCGGCCGAGGACCGCAAGCGCATCCAGTACATCTTCCAGAACCCGTACCTGTCCCTGAACCCGCGGCTGACCATCCAACAGATCGTCAGCAGGCCGATGGAGCTCTTCGGCATCGCGAAGGGCAAGGCCGTTCGCGACCGCGTGGTGGAGCTGCTGGACGCGGTGGCGCTCGGCCCGACCGTGCTGGACCTGCAGACCAACCGGCTCTCCGGCGGCGAGCGGCAGCGCGTGGCCATCGCCCGCGCGCTGGCCGCCGAGCCCGACCTCCTGGTCTGCGACGAGATCACGTCGGCGCTGGACGTCTCCGTGCAGGGCTCGATCGTCGCGCTGCTGGAGGACCTGCGGAAGACGCGGCAGATCAGCATGCTCTTCGTCACCCACAACCTGGCGCTGGTGCGCTCCATCGCCGCGCGGGTGCAGGTGCTCAACGCGGGCGAGCTGGTGGAGTCCGGCTTCGTGGTGGAGGTGCTCGACACGCCCAAGCAGGACTACACCAAGCGGTTGCTGGCCAGCTCGCCCGCGGTGAAGTAGTTGCCCGACCTGACCGACCGGACGCTCCCCGCGATCGCTGCCACCGCCGCTTCACGGGAAAGGGTCCAGGGTGAATAGCAAGGTCATCATCACGTGCGCGCTGACCGGCGCCGGGGAAACGGTCGCCAAGTCCGAGCACGTGCCCGTGACGCCGGAGCAGATCGCCGAGTCGGGCATCGCGGCGGCCCGGGCGGGCGCGGCCATCGTGCACGTGCACGTGCGGGATCCGCGCAGCGGCGACGGCTCGCGGGAGGTCGCGCTCTATCGCGAGGTCGTCGAGCGGATCCGCGACAGCGGCGTCGACGTCGTGATCAACACGACCGCGGGCATGGGCGGCGACCTCTACCTCGACCCGGACGACCCGTCCGGCTTCGCCGAAGGCACCGACCTGGTCAGCGGCATCGACCGCCTCGCACACGTCGAGGAGCTGCTCCCGGACATCTGCACGCTCGACTGCGGCAGCCTGAACTTCGGCGAGGGCAGCCTCGTCTACGTGAGCACCCCGGACATGCTGCGGGCGGGCGCCAAGCGGATCCAGGAGCTGGGCGTGCGGCCCGAGCTGGAGATCTTCGACACCGGGCACCTGTGGTTCGCGAACAAGCTCGTCGCCGAGGGCCTCGTCGATGACCCGCCGATGTACCAGCTGTGCATGGGCATCCCGTACGGCGCACCGCCCGATCCCGTCCTCCTCGCCGCGATGGTGGCGCAGGTTCCACCGGGCGTGGTGTGGACGTCGTTCGCCATCGGACGCATGCAGATGCCGTGGGTGGCGCAGTCGGTGCTGCTGGGCGGGCACGTGCGGGTCGGCCTGGAGGACAACCTCTACCTCGGGCGCGGCAACAAGGTCACCAACGCGGAGCTCGTCGCGAATGCCGTCACGATCATCACCGCGATGGGCGCCGAGGTCGCCACGCCGGACGAAGCGCGCGAGATCCTCGCGCTGCGGCCCCGTCGGTGAACGAGCGGGTCGCCCCCGACCGGGTGCACACCGTCGCCTGCGTCGGGGCCGGGGTCATCGGCGGCGGCTGGGTGGCGTACTTCCTGGCCCGCGGGTTCACCGTGCGGGCCTGGGACCCGGCGCCGGACGCCGAGCGGCGGCTGCGCGGCCTCGTCGACGCGGCCTGGCCCGCGCTCACCGAGCTGGGGCTGGCGCCGGGCGCGAGCGTGGACAACCTGACCGTCGCGCCCGAGCTCGCCGCCGCGGTCGCCGACGCCGACGTCGTGCAGGAGAGCGCGCCCGAGCAGCTCGACCTCAAGCGGGACCTGCTCGCCGCGATCGACGCCGCGACGCCGGAGCACGTCGTCGTCGCGTCGTCCACGTCGGGCTTCGGCATGACGGAGATGGCGGTCGAGGCGCAGGCGCCGCATCGGCTGGTGGTGGCACACCCGTTCAACCCGCCCTACCTCATCCCGCTGGTCGAGGTCGTCGGCGGCGAGCAGACCACCGCCGACGTGGTGAAGTGGACCGCCGAGTTCTTCCGCCACATCGGCAAGTCGGTGATCACCCTCGCCCGTGAGGTGCCCGGGTTCGTCGCCAACCGGCTGCAGGAGGCGCTGTGGCGGGAGGCGCTGCACATGGTGGCGAACGGGGAGGCGACCGTCGAGGAGATCGACGCCTCGATCACCGAGGGCCCGGGGCTGCGGTGGGCGTTCCACGGCCCGATGCTCACGTTCCACCTCGCGGGCGGGCCGGGCGGCATGGCGCACATGCTCGACCACTTCGGACCGTCGTTGCTCGCGCCGTGGACCCGGCTGGCCGCTCCCGACCTCACGGTCGAGCTGCGCGAACGGGTGGTGCGCGGCTGCGCCGAGGCGGCCGGGTCGCGCGACTTCGCCGACCTGGTGCGCGAGCGCGACCGCGCGCTCGTCGACCTGCTGCGGGTGCTCGGCAAGGCGCGGCGCATGCCTGAGCTGGAGTGGGCGGAGGACGTCCGTCCGGAGTGGATCGACTACAACGGCCACCTGTCGGAGGCCTACTACGTGCTGGTGTTCGGCCACGCCACGGACGCGGCGATGGGCGCGCTCGGCATGACGCCCGCGTACCTGGTCGACACGAGCACGTCGCTCTTCACGCTGGAGGCGCACGTGCGCTACCTCGACCAGATCCCGCCGGAGGCGCACCTGTCGGTACGGACGTCCGTGATCGGCGTGACCGGCAAGCTGCTGTGGCTCTGGCACGAGATGTGGTGCGACGACCGGCTGCGGGCGACCGAGGAGGTGCTCATGGTGCACGTCGAAACGACCGCGGGGCGGGCGAGCCCGTTCCCGGACGACCTGCGGGCGCGCGCCGAGGCGCTGCGGGAGCCGCCGCCGGAGCACGCGTCCCGCCGCATCGCCGTGGGGTGATCAGTGGATCTTGAACTGACGGTCGAGCAGCAGGCCGTGGTGGAGACGACGCGGGCGTTCGTGCAGCGCGAGCTGGTGCCGCACGAGGACGCGGTGGAGCAGAGCGGCGTGCTCGACCCGGGGCTGCTGCGCAAGCTGCGCGACACCGCCCTGCGCGCCGGGCTCTACGCCGCCAACATGCCCGAGGACATCGGCGGCGGCGGGCTCGACACGTTGACCTGGATGCTCATGGAGCGCGAGCTCGGGCACACCGGCTACGCGCTGCAGATGCTGGCCGTCGCCCGGCCGTCGCGGATCCTGTTGGCCTGCGTCGGCGACCAGCGCGCGACCTACCTGCTGCCGGTGGTGACGGGGGAGCGCACGGAGTGCCTGGCGATGACCGAGCCGGAGGCGGGCTCGGACCTGCGCGGGATGCGCACGCGCGCCGTCCGCGACGGCGGCGACTGGGTGATCACCGGCACGAAGCATTTCATCTCGCACGCCGACGCGGCCGACTTCGTGATCCTGTTCGCCGCCACGGGGGAGCAGGAGCTCACGGCGTTCCTCGTCGACGTCGACGCGCCCGGGCTCACCGTGCTGCCCGGCTACCGCAGCGTGTCGCACCGGGGCTACGGCAACGCCGTGCTGGCGTTCGACGGCTGCCGGGTGCCGGGCTCGGCGGTGCTCGGCGAGGTCGGGCGCGGCTTCGACGTGGCGAACACCTGGCTCGGCACCACGCGGCTGCAGGTGGCCGCGAGCTGCTTGGGCCGGGCTCGCCGCGCGCTGGACCTGGCCGTGCGACACGCCGCCACGCGGCGCCAGTTCGGCCGGACGATCGGCCGCAACCAGGGGGTGGCGTTCAAGCTCGCCGACATGGCGACGGCGCTGGAGTCGGCGACGTGGCTGACCTGGCGCGCGGCCTGGCTCGTCGACGCGGGGCGGCCCGGGGCGGACCCGGCGATCGCGATGGCCAAGCTCGCCGCCACCGAGATGCTGGCGATGGTCGCCGACCAGGCGCTGCAGGTCCACGGCGGCATGGGCCTCATGGACGAGCTGGTGCTGGAGCGGATCTGGCGCGACGCCCGGGTCGAGCGGATCTGGGACGGCACTTCGGAGATCCAGCGGCACATCCTGTCGCGCTCGATGTTGCGGGCCCACGGTGGCTGAGCTGGCGCGGCTGCTCGCCCCGAAGGCGATCGCCGTGGTCGGGAGCGCGCGCGAGTGCGGACGGGTGGTCGCGCAGAACCGGGCGCTGGGCTTCGCGGGGGCGCTGTGGCCGGTGCACCCGAGCCACGCGACGGTGGCCGGGGAGCCCGCCGTCCCCCGCCTGGCTGAGCTTCCCGGGGTGCCGGACGCGGCGTTCGTCGCGGTGCCCGCGCCCGCGTGTGCTCCGGTGGTGGCCGAGCTGGCGGCGCTCGGCTGCGGCGGGGCCGTCGTCTACAGCTCGGGTTTCGCGGAGACCGGCCCGTACGGTGCCGAGCGGCAGCGAGCGCTCGTCGCGGCGGCGGGGGTGATGCCGCTCCTCGGCCCGAACTGCTACGGGCTGGTCAACTACGCCGAGCACGTGCTGATCTGGCCCGACCAGCACGGCGGGGTCGGATTGGCCGCCGGTGAGCGCGGCGTCGCCGTGGTGTCCCAGTCGTCGTCGATCGCCATCAGCGTGACGATGGCCGACAGCGGGCTGCCCCTCGCCGCCGTCGTCACGGTCGGCAACGCCGCCCGGCTCGGCGTGGCGGCGGTGGCCGCCGCCCTCCTGGAGTCGGAGCGGGTCTCGGCCGTCGGGATGATCGTGGAGTCGCTCGCGGACCTGCGCGCGTGGGAGGGCCTTGCGCTTCGCGCCCGGCACCGTCGGGTCGGGCTGGTCGCGCTCGTACTGGGCCGCAGCGTCGCGGCCCGGGCGGCCATCGTCACGCACACCGCCTCGCTGGCGGGCGACGCCGCGACGGCGGCACAGTTCTTGCGGCGCAACGGGATCGGCCAGGTCGGGTCCATCGACGCGCTGCTCGGCGCGCTGTGTCTCCTGCACTGCGGCGGCCCGTTGCCCGACACCCGGCTGACCTCCCTGTCGAGCTCGGGCGGCGAGGCCGCATTGATCGCGGATGCCGCCCACGGCGCGGCGGTGCGGTTCGCGGAGCTGACCGCCACCCAGCGGGCGGAGCTGCGCGCGGCGCTGGGCGAGCGGGTGCCGCTGGCCAACCCGCTCGACTACCACACCTACGTCTGGGGCGCGCCGGACGCGATGGCCGCGGCGTTCACCGCGATGGTCCGCGGCCCGGCGGACCTGCATCTGCTCTTCGCCGACCTGCCGCGCGCCGACCGCTGCGCCGACGACGACTGGGCGCTGGCCGTCGAGGCGTTCGCCCGCGCCTGCGCCGTGGCGGGCGCTCGGGGGGCGCTGGTCGCGGCGATGGCCGCGAACCTGACCGGCGAGCGGGCGGCCGCATGGGTGCGGCGTGGGCTCGCGGTGCTCGCGCCGCCCGAGGTCGCGATGGCGGCGGTCGAGGCGGCGGCGGGCGTCGGGCGGGCGTGGGCCGGTCCGGTGGCGCCGCCCGTCGCCGGACCGGACGGGCGCGGACCCGGCGAGACGACGCTCAACGAGGCGACGGGAAAGCGGCTGCTCCGCGGGCACGGGGTACCGGTTCCGGCCGGGGCGGTGTGCGCGAGCCCGGGCGCCGCGGTGGTCGCGGCGGCCGACCTGGGCGGCCCGGTCGCGGTGAAGGCGCTCGGCGTCGCGCACAAGACCGACCAGCACGCCGTCCGCCTCGGCCTGCTCGACCCCGAGCACGTGCGCGCGGCCGCCGCCGAGCTGTTGGTCACGTGCCCGGCGGTCCTGGTCGAGCGACTGGTGCCGGACGGCATCGTCGAGCTGCTGGTCGGGGTGCGGAGCGACCCGGTGTTCGGGCCGGTGCTCAGCCTGGGCGTCGGCGGTGTGCTGACCGAGCTGGTGCGCGACGTCGCCCACCTGCTGCTGCCCGTCGACGCGGCCGAGATCCGCCACGCCCTCCTCGGGCTGCGTTGCGGCCCACTGCTCACCGGCTACCGGGGCGGGCCCGCCGCCGACCTGGACGGCACCGTCGCCGTCGTCGAGCGGGTGGCGGCCCTGGTGCTGGCGACGCCCGAGGTGGTCGAGCTGGAGATCAACCCGCTGATCGTCACGGCCGACGGGGCCTGGGCCTGCGACGCGCTGGTGATCACGTCATGAGCCCGGTGCGCACGCGGCGGCTTGGCGCCGTTCTGGAGGTCACACTCGACCGGCCGCCCGCCAACGCGATCGACCTCGCCACGTCGCGGGCGATGGGGGAGGTCTTCGCCGCCTTCCGCGACGACCGTTCGCTGCGGGTCGCCGTGCTGCGTACTGCGGGCGAGCGGTTCTTCTGCGCCGGGTGGGACCTCAAGGCGGCCGCGGCGGGCGACGCCGTCGACGGCGACTACGGAGTCGGCGGGTTCGGCGGCATCCAGGAGCTGCCGGGGCTGAACAAGCCGGTCATCGCGCTCGTCGAGGGCATGGCGGTCGGCGGCGGGTTCGAGCTGGCGCTGTCCTGCGACCTGATCTACGCGTCGGACACGGCGACGTTCGCCCTTCCCGAGATCAACGCCGGGACGCTCGCCGACGCGGCCACCCTGCGCTTGCCCACCCGGATGCCCCACCACGTCGCGATGGAGCTGCTGCTCACCGGCCGGTGGATGGACGCCGCAGAGGCCCACCGCTGGGGGTTGGTCAACGAGGTGCACCCGTCGGCCTGGCTCGCCGAACGGGTGCTGCAAGTGGCGGCGCGCCTGGCCGAGGGCCCGCCGCTGGTGTTCGCGGCGATCAAGGAGGTGCAGCGCGAGAGCCGGCTTCTGACCTTCGCCGAGGCGATGCGGCGAATCGCGACCGGCGGGTTCCCGGCCGTCGCCGCGCTGTACGCGTCGGCCGACCAACGCGAAGGCGCGCTGGCGTTCGCCGAGAAGCGACCGCCGGTCTGGAAGGGGGAGTAGGCGATGCACGGGCACGGGCACGGGTGCGCGGCCGACCACCACCGTGGCGAGTACACCGACCGACAGCGGGCCGATCTCGACCTCGTGCTGGCGTTCAACCACCGGCTCGCGGCGGCGATCGGGGACAACCTCGACGTCACCGACACCATCGCCGCGCTCGACCCCGACCCCTTGCGCTACATGTGGGTGGACGAGGGCGACGGCCAGATCCCCGCCCAGCTCGCCAAGGCGGCGGCGGTGCTCGACGGCGCACCGCACCTCACCGGGCAGCGCCGCGTGCCCGCCCGGGTCCGGCCGGAGAGCCACACGGCGGCGCGGCCGACCATCGCCGTCCACCGCGACACGACGGTGCTCGCATGGCTGGAGTGGCAGGAAGGCCGCGGCGACCGGCTGGTGGCCGAAGTGGACGGCCGGGCCGCGGTCGTCGTCGCGGGGCCTGCGGACCTGTTCCGCCCGACGGCGGCGGTCACCGCCGACGGGGTCCCGTGGCTGCTCTTCGGCCGGTCGGTCGGCGGGTCGGTCGGGGTGTGGGCGACCCGCTTCGTGGGCGGCCGGTGGAGCGGACCGGAGCCGGTCAGCGACACCGAAGGCCCATCGTTCAACCAGGAGGTGGTCGCGACCGGCAGCGGCCTGCACGTGTGTTGGCAGGGCCGCGACGGCGGCCGGTTCGCGATCTTTGCACGCCGCTTCGACGACGGGTGGGCGCCGACCGAGCGGGTGAGCGACGGGGCCGCGGGCAACGTGTGGGACCCGACCCTCGCGCTCTTCCCCGACGGCGTGGCGTACGCCTGGACCGAGTACGTCGATGGCCGCTACGCGGTGGCGGTGCGGCGCGGGGGCGCCGTCCGGCGGCTCACCGGCGGCAGCGACTACGCGCTGCACCCCAGCCTGGCCACGACCGCCGACGGGCGGCTGTGGTGCGCGTTCGACGTCGTCACCGTGCAGGGCCACGGCGGCAGTGGGCCCACCCACCTGCGCCCCCGTCGCACGCACGCCGAGGAGCCCGAGGGCATGCGGGAGCCCGGTCGCAGCGTGCCGCCCGAGCTGCTGCCCGAGGTGAGCGCCTCGCTGCGGGTGGTCGGCGTCGAGGAGGACGCGGTGGTGGAACCGCCCGGTGCGCTGGCGCCCGGGCTGAACGTGGTGCCGTCGGCGCTGCCGCGCCTCGCCGCCACGGCCGACGGTGGGCTGGTCGTCGGCTACCGGGTCCACCGCCAGCTGCCGCTGATGACCTACTACTGGGAGGCGGCCGCGCAGGTGCTCGGACCCGACGGGTGGGGCGCGCCGGTCACGTTCGGCGGCACGGACGCCACGCTGGAAGAGCCGTCGCTCGCCGCCGACGCCGACGGGGTGGTGCTGGCCACCCAGTCCGACGGGCGCCTGGAGCGCGCCCTGCACTGGACCGAGGGCTTCGGCGGCCGCGAGTGCCCCTACCTCGCCGACCACCACGGCGCCGTCATCTGGCACGGCGTGCACGGCGCGGGCCAGGTGGTGACGGCGACCCTCGCGTCTACGGGCCCGGCCACCCACGACGGCCGCCGCACACCCGTGGTGCACTCCGCGGAGCGCCGGGAGGCCCGGCGGTGGGCCGCCGCGGACCGGGCCCCCGTCGAGCTCGACGGATACCGGCTCTACTGGGGCGATCTGCACCGGCACTCGCTCGTCAGCCGCTGCACCTCCGGCGACGAGCCCTCGCTCGAAGACTTCTACCGGTACGCCTGGGACGTCAACGAGTACGACTTCTGGGCCGTCACCGACCACGCCGAGAACTCCACCGCCTACCAGTGGTGGAGCATCCAGAAGATCGCTGACCTGCTGCACGTGCCCGGCCGGTTCGTGCCCCTCTACGGGTTCGAGTGGACCTCCGCCGAACACGGCCACCAGAACGTCATCTACGGCGACGTCGCCCGCGGTGCCCCGATCTTCTCCGCCTTCGCCGAGGGCAGCACCACCCCGGACGGCCTGTGGCAGGGGCTCGCGGCGCATCCGGCGTTCCCGGCGATCACGATCCCGCACCACCCGGGATCGGCCATGGTGCACAACGACTGGGACTACCACGACCCCCGCTACTCGCGGCTCGTCGAGGTGTTTCAGGCCTGCCGGGGCAACTACGAGTCGCAGGTGTGCTTCCGCCAGTACTCCGACGGCACCGCCACCGGCACCTTCATGCTCGACGGGCTGGTGCGCGGGCACCGCTTCGGCCTGATCGCCTCCTCGGACCACGGGCACGGCGCGAGCTACGTCGCCGTGCTCGCCCGCTCCCTCTCCCGCGCCGACGTGTTCGACGGCCTGTACGCGCGCCGCACCTGCGCCGCCACCACCCGCGGGGTGCTCGCCGTGCTGCGGCTCGGACCGCACCTGATGGGCAGCGAGACGGCGTGGTCGGGCCCCCGGCCGCTGACCGTGCACGCGAGCGGCTACACCGAGCTGGCCCGGGTCGACATCGTGCGCGACGGCCGGATCGTGCACACGGTCGGCGGGCAGCCGCCGCTGCCGCCGGGCCACCGCCGCGTCGACGTCCGGGTGGAGTGGGGGCAGGCGGACACCACGACCCGCTGGGATGGGCGGCTGTCGGTCGCGGGGGGCGCTCTCGTGCTGCCCGACTACGTCGGCCCCGAGGTCGGGTCGATGGACGAGCGGGCCGTGGAGTGGCGGCACGTGACGCACAGTTTCGGCGAGCCCTACGGGGCGCAGCGCGGCGGGGTGGAGGTGAGCGTCTGCGGCCCGGACGACGCGCGGCTCGACCTCGTGTGCGGGGGCCGGGAGATCCGGATCGGGCTGGGCGAGATGGCCGCGCGCCTCGCCGAGGGCCCGTTCGTGGCCGACGGCGATGGGCCGGGCGTGCTGCAGCTACAGCCCGCCGTCGGGGCGCTGCTCGGGCTGGGCACCCGCGCGCTCGACGTCGCCTTCACCGACGACGAGCCGCTCGGCGCCCCCGCCTTCTACTACGCGCGGGCGTTCCAGGTGGACGGCGAGCTGGCCTGGTCGTCGCCGATCTGGGTGGACCCCACGTAGCTGCCGTAGGACTGCAGCACGTGGCGGACGAGCGGCGCGCTCGACACCATCGCCACCAGCATCGGCAGCCGGGTGCTGCCCGACGCAGCGAGGACGGCGGCGTGGAAGTCGTCGTTGCACTGCGCAGGCGCGGCCACCGCCGGGTCCTGCTCGTCCAGTGCGAGAACCGCCGGACGACCCATGGGGGCCGTCCGGCGGTTCGGTCCAGGGCTACTCGCCGTCGTCGAGCCGGAAGCCGATCTTGACGGTGACCTGCCAGTCGGCGACGTTGCCGTCGGCCAGATGACCGCGGATCTCGGTCATCTCGAACCAGTCGATGTTGCGCAGCGTCTGATTCGCCCGGCTCACCGCGTTGCGGATCGCGTCGTCGACACCGTCGGGCGACGTGCCCACGATCTCGGCGATGCGGTAGATGTGCTCGGCCACCAGGATCTCCTCTCTACAGGGGTCAGGGGAACACGCCCGCCCGCGGCAGCAGTGCGGGCACCTCGTGGCCGAGCTGCTCGCCAAGGAACGCCGCCGTGGGCAGGAGTGTCGTGAGGTCGATCCCCGTCCGGTGCCCCATCCGCTCGAGCATGTAGACGAGATCGTCGGTGGCGATGTTGCCCGTCGCCTTCGGCGCGAACGGGCAGCCGCCGATGCCGCCCGCGCTGGCGTCGAGCACGTCGACGCCCTCGACGACCGCGGCGTAGGCGTTGGCGAACCCGGTGTTGCGGGTGTTGTGGAAGTGGAAGCGCAGCCGCGGCGCCGCGTCCCCGAGCAGGTCGCGCACCCGTGTCGTCAGGTCGACGACCTGGCCCGGCGCCCCGACCCCGACCGTGTCGGCGAGGCACAGCTCCTGCACGCCGGAGTCGGCGGATCGGCGGACGAACTCCACCACGCGCGCCGGGTCGACCTCGCCCTCGAACGGACAGCCGAACGAGGTCGCCAGCGTGATCGTGGTGTAGATGCCCTTCGACCGCGCTGCGGAGACCACATCCGCCGCCATCCGCATCGCCTCGTCGGCGGTGGCGTTCTGGTTGCGGTCCGAGAAGGTGTCGCTCACGCACACGACGACGTTGACCTCGTCGACGCCCGTGCCGATCGCCCGGTCGAGGCCCTTCCGGTTGAGGATCAGCCCGGCGTAGGAGACGCCCTCGCGGCGCGGGACCCGCTCCATCACGGCCTCGGCGTCGGCCATCGTCGGCACGAGCTTCGGATGGGCGAACGAGACGGCCTCGACGCGCCGTGCGCCCGCGTCGACCAGCCGGGTGATCAGGTCGACCTTCGCGTCGGTCGAGAGGATCTCCGACTCGTTCTGCAGCCCGTCGCGCGGGCTGACCTCGACGATCGTGATGTCGCTCATCAGATCAGCGGCCGGAGGTCGCGGAGCCACTTCGACGACCGGACCGCGGCCGTCAGCTCAACCAACGCGCGCCCGTGCAGC
Source organism: uncultured Actinomycetota bacterium (assembly GCA_963739465.1). Lineage (GTDB taxonomy): Bacteria > Actinomycetota > Actinomycetes > Mycobacteriales > Pseudonocardiaceae > Pseudonocardia. The sequence goes on along the minus strand of CAVUAS010000009.1, from coordinate 5,951 downwards.
TCCGCGAGCTGCCGCATCTCGTCGACCAGGCCCGTGCGGTCCTCGGTGAAGGCCGTCGACGGGAAATAGAGGCCGGGCGAGAGGACCTGGACGCCGAAGAAGCCGCCGAGGATCCCCCGGACCTTCTCGACCGCGAGGAAGTGGTGGTCGCTTGCGCCGGTGAGCACGGTCGCGCAGACCGTGCCGCGCAGCGGGTCGCCCGACTCGTACGCCGCGCCCCGCGGCGTCTGGTCGAGCAGGCCCTTGAGCTGCGCGGCGATGTCGGCGCGGTAGGTGGGCGAGCCGAACACCACGGCGTCCGCCTCGCCCATCGCCGCGACCACGTCGGGCACGGCGGTGTCGGCCAGCTCGTGCACCCTGGCGTCGGCGCCCTCCGCGACCGCCCCGGCCAGCACGGCGTCCACCGCCACCCGGGTGCGCCCACCGGCGTTCGGCGACCCCACCACCCCGACAACGAGCACGAGTACCTCCGTTAGTGACGCAGCCCGGCTTCCTTCATCAACGGCATGACCTTCTCACCGAAGTACTTCATCTCCTCGTTGTAGTCAACGAATCCCATGATCATGCCTTGCATGCCCGCCTCGTGGAGCCGCCCCATCTCCTCGACGACCTGCTCGGGCGTGCCGACCACCGGGTAGCCCGCCCATCCGGCGATGAACCGCTCCTGGAACTGCTTGATCTGCTCGTTGAACGACTGGCTCTCCGTGCCCGCGACCTTCATGACGTTGCCCGCCGCGTCCCAGTCGCCGTGCTGGCGCTGCTCGCCGTGGAACATGTCCATCTCGGGGCTGAACCAGCCCATCACGAGGTTGAGCCCGAAGCGTCCGCCCGAGATGCGGTCGATCGTGACCGTACGCCTCCTCCTCGCGGACGCTCTCCAGCCTGCCGAAGCGGCCGCGGAAGTAGGTGAGCGGCGCGCCCTCGTGGCCCGCGGCGACGGCGACGTGGGCGAGGAAGACGGTGTGCGTGCCCCCGGTGACGGTCTCCGCGACCCGGCACTCCAGGTGCGCCAGCGTGCCGCCCAGCACCGGGATGCCCTCGATGCCCTGCTCGAAGGCGGTGCCCGCGAACTTGTCACCCTTGCCCGCGAACTGGTAGGCGAGGTCCTGCTGGCCGTCGGCGAGGATGTTGACGCGGAAGTGGCCCGCCTTGAGGATCGCGGCCTGGGCGACTACCAGCTCGCTTCCGGCTCGTCACGGACCGGAGTGAGGCCGATCGCGGCGACCGGCGCAACGGCGGCCACGGCGAACCCGATCGCGTAGCCCGCGGCCCCCACGAGGGCGCCGAGCGCGATCGGGGTGAGCGACGCGACGACGTTCTGGCCGGTGTTCTGCACCCCCAGCGCCCGCCCCGACCAGGCGGGCCCGGCGATCTCGGCGACGGCGGTGAACGCCAACCCGTTGTCGGCCACGGTCACGATCCCGCCGACGGCCAGCGCGGTGATCGCGAGCCACGGCGCGACGGCGTCGCCGAGGGCGAAGGCGAGCAGCACCAGCGCGGCACCGACCGCGAGCTGGCGCATCGGGCGCAGCCGTGAGCCGACCCGGTCCGACCACACCCCGGAGCCGATGCGCGACACCGCTCCCGCGATCTGGATCACCGCGACGAACGCGCCCGCCGCCGTGGTGCTCCACCCCTGCTGGCGGACGAGGTACTCGGTGGCGAACGCGCTGACCGCGAACTGCGGCACCACGAGCATGGCGCTGGCCGCGTGCACCCGCCACAGCACCGAGGTGCGGTACGGCGATCCGGTGTGCGCGCCCGCGGCCCGCGGCGGCCGCACCGGGTCGGGCGCGAAGCCGATCACCAGCAACGCCGCGAGCAGGCAGAGCGCCGCGGGCACCAGCAACGCGCCGAACGCCCCGGTCCGCTGGGCCAGTCCGGGCAGCACCAGCCCGGCGACCGCAACGCCGAGCGGCTGTGCGGTCTGCCGGATCCCCATCGCGAGCCCGCGCTCGGTCCGTGCGAACCAGCCCATGATCATTCGGCCGCTCGCGGCGAACACACTGGCCGCCGCGGCGCCGCCCGCGGCGAGCAGGGCGAGCACGGCGCCGTGCCCGAGGCCGGGGGTGAGCGCCACGACGCCGACCGCGACCGCCGCCAGCAGCAGGCCCGACGCCATGACCTTCCGCTCGCCGAACCGGTCGGCCGCCGCGCCCCAGGCGATCAGCGTCGCGAGCAGCCCCGTGGTCGGCGCGGCGACGTAGGCGCCGACCGCGGCCAGCGAGAGGCCGAGCGTGTCGCGCAGATCCGGGACCAGGAACGGCACTCCGTAGACGAAGGCACAGGCGGAGGTCTGGGCGAGCACGCCGATCGCGAGCACCACCCAGCGGCGGCCGGATGTCTGCTGTGCGGTGACGGCCATGCGGCGACGGTACGCCGCGGTACCAGAAGTTGAGATAGTGATTCCACTATGTGGATACCGTGATCAGGCTGATCTCGTTGCCGTCCGGATCGGTGAACGAGACCTTGCGGGCCGAGTCGCCCTCCCGTGTGGCCTGCCCGCCGGTGATCCCGCGCTCGGCGATCTCGGCGACCGCGGCGTCGAGGTCGGCCACCAGCAGCGCGACAAGTGCGTTCCCCGCGCGTGGCTCGTCGTGGACGACGTAGAGCCACGCCGGGTCCGCGCAGCGCCACATCACCTCGCGCTCGTGCGCCATGACGTCGGGCGGCCTGCCGAAGAAGGTGGAGTACCAGGTGTGGGCCGCGTCGAAATCCCGGACGGGCACTCCGGCGAACACCACGTCGACGGCGGGCATGCTGCACTCCTTCCGATGGCTGCGCCAGAGTGTGCCCGTGACCAAGGACCCGGGACCTCCGGGAGGCGGCGCAGGAGAACGTGGCGGCGCTGCTCGGCCTGGGCGCGCTGGTGGTCCTGCTCAAGACCCTCGCGCATTGACCCCCTCGCCTGGCGGTGGCGCGGCGGATCTCGCCGGACGTGTTCACGCTCGTCGGCGTGGCCGCCGCCGGGATCGCCGCGGTGTGCGTCGCGCGGGGCTGGTGGCTCGGCGCGCTGGTCGCGCTGGCCGCCCGGTTGGCCGGGGCCAACCTCGACGGCGCGGTGGCCCGGGCCCGCGGTGTCGCGCGGCCGTGGGGGTTCGTGCTCAACGAGGTGGGCGACCGGGCGTCGGACCTGATCGTCTTCGCCGGTCTCGCCTGTCTGGCCGCGGGCACGGGCGGGTCGGTCGTGCTGGTGGCCGGAGCGGCCGTGGCGGCGACGCTGCCGACGTTCGCGTCGCTGGCGGCGGCGGCGGGGGCGGGCGGCGCGCGGCGCAACGGCGGCCCGGTGGGCAAGACCGAGCGGTGCGCGCTGGTCGTGGTGGCCACCGCGTCGCCCGCCTGGCCCCGCTCGCCGCGCTGCTCTGCGCCCTGCCGCCAGTGCTGTCCGGGCCGGTCCGTCGGGGTGAGCACGGCGCGTACGGGGCGCTGCTGGCGGCGGCGCGACCGGCCCTCGAGGCAGGCCGCACGGTGGTGGTCTACCCCGAGGGCACCCGCAGGACCGACGGACGGGTCGGGGAGTTCCACTCCGGGGCGGTGCGGTTGGCCGCCGACTGCGGGGTGGCGTTGGTGCCGGTCGCGGTGCTGGGCACCCGCGACGTTCTGCCCAAGCACGGCGGCCGGGTGCGGTCCGCGCCGATGGAGGTGCGGTTCGGCGCGCCCCGGGCGCCGCCGACGACCGACGCGGCACGGCTGCGCGCCGATGTCCTCGCGCTGCTCGACCGGGGCCCGGCCCGCCGCCGCGTGTCGGCGGTGTGGGCCCGGGTGGCCCGGTTGGTCAGCCAAGCATGCGGGGGACCAGCACCTCTGCCACCTCCGCCACCGTGATGCCCGGGACCTCGTCGGCGACCGACCCCACCGTCGCCGGGTCCCAGTCCAGGCCCAGCAGCGGGTAGGTCGCCGCGAGTACCGCCCGCACCGGTTCGGGGTCGCGGACCAGCACGACCGCGCTGAACAGGTAGCCGTGCCGGGTGAGCCGCTGGGCGGTGCCGATCAGCTTCGTTGCGCCGCGGGCGTTCACGCTGAACTCGCCGGGGCAGTACTCGCCGGGCACCGGGCCCGGGCGGGCGTCCACCCCCAGCGTGCGCAGCCCGTCGGCCAACGCCGAGGCCGCCACCGCGAACCGCTCGCGGTGCGCGGCGTGCGGCGCGGGATGGGCGGCGACGAGGTCCAGCACCAGCGCCTCCCGGTGGTAGGCCGCGAGCCGCCCGCCCGAGGGCCGTATCACGGGCGCGAACCCGTGATCGGAAGCCGCGGACGAAGCGTCGGAGAAGCCGGGGGCGAGCGAGTCGCGCCTACTGAACGCGGCGGTCGGCCGCGGGCGGTGCATCCGCAGCAGACCGTCGGCGCCCCGGCCCAGGTCGGTGAGCGCAGTGCGGGACAGGTCCATGTCCTGCTGCGGCGCCGAGAGCCCGCTGCCGCAGGCGAGCCGGACCGGCCCCGTGCCGAATGCGGTGGTCACGTCCAGGTAGCACCGTCACCGGGGGGCGAGCCGGACGCTCCGGGCGCCTGCCGCCCAGCAGCGGTGCAGGTCGGCCGCGTCGGGCTCGCCCGCGGCGTCGAGCGCGATGCGGTTGAACCGGGCGAACTGGTGGTTGTCGCGGGCGAGGATGCCGTAGTCGGCCACCACGCCCGTTTCGTCGGTGGTGACGGTGACGTCCACCGTCCGCCGTCGGCCCTTGAGGCGGATCTCGACGGGCTCGCCGGTCCGCAGGTTGCGCGCCCAGCGGAACTCGGTCCCGAAGAGCAGGACACCCTCGTGGCGGCTGTACGCGATGGGGACGGCGTAGCGCTTGCCGGTCTTGCGGCCTACGACGTAGACGGTGAGCAGCCGGGTGCCGACGACGCGGGCGAGCAGCGGCGTGCGGAGGAGGGCGCGCACCACGCGGTTCGCGGCGCCCTGGAAGGCAAGGGTGTGAGCGTGCTGGTCGGTGCCGGTCATGGTCGTTCCCTTCGCGTGTGTCACAGCACTGACGGCGCGGCGCGGCGAAAGGTAACGGGTCAGTGGGACTCGCGTGCCACGGCCGAGCCACGGATCCCCGCCAGGAAATCGAGTCCCGCGCCGCGGTCGGCCTGCTCGACGTGCTCGCGGTAGAGCTGCTCCCAGCCGCCGGTCGCGGGCGGGGCAGCCGCCGTGACGGGCTCCCGTCGGGCGAGATCCGCGTCGGGGACGTCGAGATGCAGGGTGCGGACCGCGACGTCGAGGGCGATCGGGTCGCCGGTGCGCACCAGCCCGAGCGGACCGCCCGCCGCGGACTCGGGGGCGACGTGCAGCACGACCGTCCCGAACGCGGTGCCGCTCATCCGGGCGTCGCTGATGCGGACCATGTCACGTACGCCGTTCTCCAGCAGCTTGCGTGGCAGCGGCATGTTCCCGACCTCGGGCAGCCCCGGATAGCCGCGCGGGCCGCAGCCGCGCAGCACCAGCACGTCGTCGGCGATGACGTCGAGCGCGGGATCGTCCAGCCGGGCGTGCAGGTCCTCGACGCCGTCGAACACCACGGCCCGGCCGCGATGGCGCATCAGGTCCGGTGTCGCGGCGGCGGGCTTGATCACCGCACCGTCCGGGGCGAGGTTGCCGCGCAGCACCGCGAGCCCGGCCTCCGGAGAGATCGGCGCGTCGGCGGTGCGGATGACCGCGAGATCGGTCGGCGGGAGGCCCGAGACCTGTTCGGTGAGCAGGCCGCCCGCCACCGTCCGGCTCGGTTCCAGGTGATCGCGGATCTGGCCCAGCACGGCGTCCAGGCCGCCCGCGCGGTGGAAGTCCTCCATCAGATAGGCCCCGGCGGGCTGGATGTCGGCCAGCAGCGGGATGCCGCGGCCCGCGGTGTCGATTCGTTCTCGAGCGTGACGGGCGCGCCTACCCGGCGGGCGATCGCGAGCAGGTGCACCGCGGCGTTGGTCGAGCCGCCCACCGCGGCGACGGCCCGCACGGCGTTGCGCAGCGCCGCGTC
>CAVUAS010000008.1:0-356418 GCA_963739465.1 uncultured Actinomycetota bacterium | reverse complement strand
GAAAACATCACACCGGTTGTGGTTGCGATTCCCGAGTAGCAGCGCGCTCGTGGAATGTGCTGTGAATCTGCCGGGACCACCCGGTAAGCCTGAATACTCCCTGGTGACCGATAGCGGATAGTACCGTGAGGGAATGATGAAAAGTACCCCGGGAGGGGAGTGAAAGAGTACCTGAAACCGTGTGCCTACAAGCCGTCAGAGCCGATGCTTCCGTCTGCCTTTCGGGGTGGGTGGGGGTGGTGATGGCGTGCCTTTTGAAGAATGAGCCTGCGAGTCATGTTCCGTGGCGAGGTTAACCCGTGTGTGGGGTAGCCGTAGCGAAAGCGAGTCCGAAGAGGGCGTTGCCGTCTCCTTGTGGGGTGGTGTAGTCGCGGGGTGTGGACCCGAAGCGGAGTGATCTACCCATGGCCAGGGTGAAGCGGCTGTAAGAGGTCGTGGAGGCCCGAACCCACCGGGGTTGAAAACCCGGGGGATGAGTTGTGGGTAGGGGTGAAAGGCCAATCAGACTCCGTGATAGCTGGTTCTCCCCGAAATGCATTTAGGTGCAGCGTTGCGTGTGGGTGCCGGAGGTAGAGCACTGGATGGGCTAGGGGGCCGACAAGCTTACTGAACTCAACCAAACTCCGAATGCCGGTACTTGTGAAGCGTGGCAGTGAGACTGCGGGGGATAAGCTTCGTGGTCGAGAGGGAAACAGCCCAGATCGCCGGCTAAGGCCCCTAAGTGTGTGCTCAGTGGGAAAGGATGTGGGATCGCCGAGACAACCAGGAGGTTGGCTTAGAAGCAGCCACCCTTGAAAGAGTGCGTAATAGCTCACTGGTCAAGTGGTCCTGCGCCGACAATGTAGCGGGGCTCAAGCACACCGCCGAAGCCGCGGCAACACGTGTCCTGCCTGGGTTTGTCCTGGGTGTGGGGTGGTGTTGGGTAGGGGAGCGTCCTGCGTCCGGTGAAGCTCCGGGGTGACCCAGGGGTGGAGGGTGTGGGAGTGAGAATGCAGGCATGAGTAGCGAATGCAGAGTGAGAATCTCTGCCGCCGAATGACCAAGGGTTCCTGGGCCAGGTTGTTCCGCCCAGGGTGAGCCGGGACCTAAGGCGAGGCCGTCAGGCGTAGTCGATGGAGGACGGGTTGATATTCCCGTGCCCGTGGTGGTGCGTCCGTGTCGAGGCCGGTGATGCTGACCATCCGAACCCTGTCTTTTCTGCCCTTCGGGGTGGGGGGTGGGGGGAGCGTGGGACCCGATCCGGTAGTAGGCAAGCGATGGGGTGACGCAGGAGGGTAGTCCCGCCAGGCGTTGGTTGTCCTGGTGTAAGCCCGTGGCCCGTCGCCCAGGTAAATCCGGGTGGCTGTCTTGGATGACGGGGGTGAGGGGTGATGCGTAGCCGTGTGTGGCGAAGTAGGGTGATCCCATGCTGTCGAGAAAAGCCTCTAGCGAGTGCCATTATGGCCCGTACCCTAAACCGACACAGGTGGTCGGGTAGAGAATACCGAGGCGATCGAGTGAACTGTGGTCAAGGAACTCGGCAAAATACCTCCGTAACTTCGGGAGAAGGAGGACCGCTGCTGGTGAAGCCCCTTGCGGGCTGGCTGGTGGTGGTCGCAGAGACCAGGCCCAAGCGACTGTTTACTAAAAACACAGGTCCGTGCGAAGTCGTAAGACGAGGTATACGGACTGACGCCTGCCCGGTGCTGGAACGTTAAGAGGACCTGTCAGCCCTTTCGGGGGTGAAGCGGAGAATTGAAGCGCCAGTAAACGGCGGTGGTAACTATAACCATCCTAAGGTAGCGAAATTCCTTGTCGGGTAAGTTCCGACCTGCACGAATGGCGTAACGACTTGGGCGCTGTCTCGACCACAGACTCGGCGAAATTGCATTACGAGTAAAGATGCTCGTTACGCGCGGCAGGACGGAAAGACCCCGGGACCTTTACTACAGCTTGGTATTGGTGCTCGGTTCGGTTTGTGTAGGATAGGTGGGAGACTGGGAAGCGGCCACGCCAGTGGTTGTGGAGTCGTTGTTGAAATACCACTCTGGTCGGATGGGGTGTCTGAACCTCGGGCCCTGATCGGGTTCAGGGACAGTGCCTGGTGGGTAGTTTAACTGGGGCGGTTGCCTCCTAAAAGGTAACGGAGGCGCCCAAAGGTTCCCTCAGCCTGGTTGGCAATCAGGTGGTGAGTGTAAGTGCACAAGGGGGCTTGACTGTGAGACCGACGGGTCGAGCAGGGACGAAAGTCGGGACTAGTGATCCGGCATCTCCTGGTGGAAGGGGTGTCGCTCAACGGATAAAAGGTACCCCGGGGATAACAGGCTGATCTTGCCCAAGAGTCCATATCGACGGCATGGTTTGGCACCTCGATGTCGGCTCGTCGCATCCTGGGGCTGGAGTAGGTCCCAAGGGTTGGGCTGTTCGCCCATTAAAGCGGTACGCGAGCTGGGTTTAGAACGTCGTGAGACAGTTCGGTCCCTATCCGCCGTGCGCGTTGGAGACTTGAGGAAGGCTGTCCCTAGTACGAGAGGACCGGGACGGACGGACCTCTGGTGTGCCAGTTGTCCCGCCAGGGGCACGGCTGGTTGGCTATGTTCGGAAGGGATAACCGCTGAAGGCATCTAAGCGGGAAGCTCGTTCCAAGATGAGGTCTCCCACCCCCTTTGTGTGGGGTAAGGCCCCCTGGAGACGACGGGGTTGATAGGCCGGAGATGGAAGCACCGTGAGGTGTGGAGTTGACCGGTACTAATAGGCCGAGGACTTACCATAAACACACCCCACAAATCTGTGGCGTGACGTGTTGTTCGCATCCACTGTGTGACCCTGAGCACACCACCCCACCCGCACGCTTTGTGCGGGGGTGGTGCAGCGGGTTGATGAAGTGAATAGTGTTGTCGGTGGTTTTGGCGGAGTGGGGAACGCCCGGTCCCATCCCGAACCCGGAAGCTAAGCCCTCCAGCGCCGATGGTACTGCACTCGACAGGGTGTGGGAGAGTAGGACACCGCCGACATCAAACCCGAAACAAATGGGGGAGAGGCTCACGCCTCTCCCCCATTTTTGTGTCCGCGAGCGGTCGAGTTGTCCACATCGCGTTTGACTGTCCACAGATCGCGACTCCTCGTTGCTGCCCCCCGCCTGCGTCGGAACTCTGGAAGCCGGGCGGCATGGTGTCGCCTGAGACGAGGAGCGCGGCATGTACGAGACGACGGTGACGCTGCAGGGCAGGCTGGCCACCACGGTCACGCAGGTGACGTTCAACGACGGCGGCCTGAAGGCGAGTTTTCGCATCGCGAGCACGGAGCGGCGGTTCGACCGTGGACAGCAGACGTGGGTCGACGGCGCGCAGCTGTTCCTGGGTGTGGTCTGTTGGCGCAGCCTCGCCGATCGGGTCGTAGCGACGTTGCGGGTGGGCGATCCGGTGATCGTGCGTGGGAGATTGCGCACCCGTGAGTACGAGAAGGACGGCCAGGTGCACCGGATCGCGGAGGTCGAGGCGACGTCGATCGGGCCGGATCTGGCGCGCTGCTCGGCCATGGTGTTGCGGCGGGATGGTGAACCCGCAGGTGAGAGCGATGGCAGTCGAGTGCAGATCTCCGGAGAGGAGCCCGGGGGGCTGGATCAAGCGGGGCTCGGGAGCCGGGCCGAGGCGGCCGTCGGGGCTTGAGTCGCGCAGAACTACCATCGATGTCGTGGCAGAGTTCATCTACAGCATGCAGCGGGTCCGGAAGGCCCATGGGGACAAGGTCATCCTCGAGAATGTCACGCTGAACTTCCTGCCTGGGGCGAAGATCGGTGTGGTTGGGCCGAACGGGGCAGGCAAGTCCAGCGTCCTGAAGATCATGGCGGGCCTGGATCAGCCGAACAACGGGGATGCTTACCTGAAGCCGGGCGCGACAGTCGGCATCCTCCAGCAGGAGCCTGCCCTCGATGAGACAAAGACCGTTCTGGGCAACGTGCAGGACGGGTTGGGTGAGATCAAGCAGCAGCTCGACCGCTACAACGAGATCGCCGAGCTGATGGCCACCGACTACTCCGATGAGTTGATGGAGGAGATGGGGCAGCTACAGGAGATTCTCGACCACAACGACGCGTGGGAGTTGGATTCGCAGCTGGAGCAGGCGATGGACGCGCTGCGTTGTCCGCCGCCTGACTCTCCGGTCACCACATTGTCCGGTGGTGAGCGGCGCCGCGTCGCTCTCTGCAAGCTGCTGCTCAGCAGGCCTGACCTGTTGCTCTTGGACGAGCCCACGAACCACCTCGACGCGGAGAGCGTCTTGTGGTTGGAGCAGCATCTCGCCGCGTATCCCGGCGCGGTCCTCGCCGTCACCCACGACCGCTACTTCCTCGACAACGTGGCGCAGTGGATCCTCGAGATCGACCGTGGGCGGACCTACCCGTACGAGGGCAACTATTCGACGTACCTCGAGAAGAAGGCCGAGCGCCTCGCCGTGCAGGGGCGCAAGGACGCGAAGCTGCAGAAGCGCCTCACCGAGGAGCTGGCGTGGGTGCGGTCGGGTGCGAAGGCACGGCAGGCGAAGAGCCGCGCGCGGCTGCAGCGCTACGAGGAGATGGCAACGGAGGCCGAGCGGCACCGCAAGCTCGACTTCGAGGAGATCCAGATCCCGACGGGGCCGCGGCTGGGCAACGTCGTCGTCGAGGTCGATCACCTCGACAAGGGGTTCGACGGTCGCGTCCTGATCAAGGATCTGTCGTTCTCGTTGCCGCGCAACGGGATCGTGGGTGTGATCGGGCCGAACGGGGTCGGCAAGACCACGCTCTTCAAGACGATCGTCGGTCTGGAGAAGCCCGACTCCGGCACCGTGCGGGTCGGCGACACGGTGAAGCTGTCCTACGTCGACCAGAACCGGGCCGGGCTCGACCCGAAGAAGACCGTGTGGGAGACCGTGTCCGATGGACTCGACCACATCAAGGTCGGACAGTCCGAGATGCCATCCCGAGCGTATGTCTCGGCGTTCGGGTTCAAGGGGCCGGATCAGCAGAAGCCTGCGGGCGTGCTGTCCGGTGGCGAGCGCAACCGGCTCAACCTGGCGATGACGCTCAAGCAGGGTGGCAACCTCATCCTGCTCGACGAGCCGACGAACGACCTGGACGTCGAGACGTTGGGGTCGCTGGAGAACGCGCTGGAGCAGTTCCCCGGCTGCGCCGTCGTGATCTCGCACGACCGCTGGTTCCTGGACCGCGTCGTCACGCACATCCTGGCGTGGGAGGGCACCGAGGAGAACCCGGCCGACTGGTTCTGGTTCGAGGGCAACTTCGAGGCCTACGAGAAGAACAAGATCGAGCGACTCGGGGCGGAGGCGGCGCGGCCGCACCGGGTCACGCACCGTAAGCTCACGCGTGACTGAGAGCGACTAGCCCGGTCGCTGTCTATCACAGGCTCCCTCGGGGGAAGCCCTTGCTCGGGGAGGTTAGGTGGGCGTGATGCGGGCGCCTTCCGGCACGACGGCGGACGCGGATCTGCTGGTGTCGGCGGTCGCGCTGCGCTGGGCGCGGCCCGACCTGACGGCCGCCGTCGCCGAGCATGTGGCCACCACGTGGACGGCCGACGACCGCACCTGGGTCGCGGCGGCGGCCTGGCTGGTGCACGGTCGGGCAGCCGTCGGCGACGGGCGGGAGTGCGCATCGGACACGTTGGCCGAGCTCGCAGGGCGCGACCCTGCGCTGCTGGACGACCCGGCGGCCGACCGGCTCCGCATCGAGGTGGCGACGCTCGCGGCAGCGCAGTGTGAGCCCGCGGTAGCCCGGCTGCTCGTCGAGCCGCTGAGCAACGACCGCCCTGCGGAGGTTCGGGCTGACGCCCTCGGTGTGCTGGCCCGCTGCGCGTTCGAGGATCGGCCCGCCGCCGTCGGCGAGACGACCCGCCGGGCAGCGGCTGCGTGGGCGGCGGTCGGCGGGGTCGACGCCGAGATCGCGGTGGCTGCGCTGACGCTGGTGTCGGCAGCGGCGGCGCGCCGAGCCGGGCATCCGGACGCGGCCGTTGATCATGCCGCAGAGGGATTGGCGAGGCTGGACGACCTCCAGCCAGGCGCGTCCGCGCCGCAGCTGGCCACCGCGCTGGCCGCGGAGTGGATCACGGCCCTGGTCGAGGCGGGCCGGGCCGACGCGGCGCGCACCGGCTGCGAGATGATGGCCAAGCACCTCGGGGTGACGGCGCGGCCCACCCGGCAGACGGCGCTGCTGCGGCTCACCGTGGCGCGAGCGCTGGCGGCGTCGGCGTCGGCGGGCGCATTCGAGGCGCTCGAACGGGCGGCGACGGATGCGTCCCGCTGCGACACGCCTGATCTCGAAGGTCTGTGCCTTTCGACCCTCGGCACCCTGCGTGAGCAGGCCGGACGGTTGGACGCGGCGTTGGAGTCGATGCGCCGCGGGCTCGCCGCCCAGCGGCGCGACCGGGCTCGCTCGGAGCGCTTCCGCGCCGCTTTGCGGGCGCTGCCTCTGCGGTCGCCCGGTTCACCGACCGTGGCGGGGCCGCTTGATCGACTAGTGGCCCCTGTGCCGTCCCAGGCCGTCCGGGGGCAATCGCGTCGGGCGGCGGACCGTCTGCGCGAGCCGCATCCGCAGGCGCTCAGCTGGTTGTCGGATCCCTGGACGACCGGACGCTGGAGTTACGCGGCCACCTCGGACGCGGAGCGCCCGGGGCGGCCCGCAATCGTCGCTACCTCCGGGGGCGGTATCGCGCTTGGTCTCCTGGACGCCCATGCCCGGGCCGTCGACGACGTCGGCGGAACAGGCGCCCCGTCGAGCATCGACGAGCTGGCGCGGCCCGACCGGGCGTCGGAAGAGAGGGTCACGTTCGATCCTCTGTTCGGGCCGTTGGACGGGATTGCGCAGCTGGGCGCCGACGGCGAGGCGACGGGGACCCAGGAGCCGGCCGCGGAGGTGGCCGAGCGGCCGACTTACGACGGCGCGAGCTGGCTGTCGACCGCGCTCGCCGAGCTGGATCGGGCCTTGGGCACCCCGCTGCCCGACCTCGGCCTCGCGTCGTATCGATCGGGCGAACCGGCAGCGCCGAGGATCGGCGTGAGCGTTGCCGCCGACGCCGCGTCGTCGGCGGATGAGCCTGCGGCTGATCCGGGTGCTGTTGTCGACCTTCCGGCTCCCCGGCGCGACCGCCCCGAGGACCGCGCCGCAGACGGTCTCGACGACCGCCCCGGCGTAGACGACCTCGACGAGCAGTCCGTGAGTCCCTGGGCAGGCTGGACGGATGAGCACGATGCGCGTCCGGCACCCTCCGGGCAACCGGAAGGTGCCGGCAGACGTGCGCGCCATCGGGATGTCGAGGACCTGGGCGGCGAGCAGGACGGCGCTCCGCCGAAGGCCGCGGGTAAGGCGGCTGCTCCACGCGGCGTCGGCGACGTACTCGGCACACCCGGCATCAGCGTCACGCCCCGCCCGGAGGCCGTGGGTTGCGTGGTGACCGTGGATCTCGTCTGCACAAGCGCGCAGCTGACCGAGGGGGCCGCGCCGCTGCTACGCCACGTCCGGGAACGGCTTGCGGATCGCATCCCGGCGGGGGCGCGGCTGCGGCTCGACGACGCCGAGGCGGCGCTGTCCGTCGTCCTGCCCGGGCAGGAGCGGAGCATCGCCGCGGACTGGATGCACCGCACGCTGCCTGCCGTGTTCCACGACGCGGCCGATTGCGCAGGCGTCGTGCTGTTGCCCCTCGGAACGGCCCTCCGCGCAACACTGCACGACACGAACGGCCCGGTGGGTGCCCAGCTGCTGCAGCGGCTCGACCGGGTTCACTGGGGTCGCGGCGATACACGGCCGGTCCCTGTCCCGTGGGGTGTGCCGATCGCGCCGGGCAGCGGTGGGCGGCGCAGGCGGCCGGATGTCGGCGGTGCGGTGCCCGCCGATGGGGACGGCGGGAAAGCCCCCGGCCTGCCTGCCGAGGAGCGGTCGGGTCATCCTCCCGCCGAGACGCCCTCGGCGGGCGATGGCGCGCACTCGAGATCGGATGCGCCGCATGCCGAAGCAGCCATGGGGGACGGCGTGCACCACCGGCCGGACGATGCGCATCCCGAGGGCGTGCCCGAGCCGTCGGGTGGCGCGGATTCCGAGGGCGCACACGCGCGGCCGAGTGACCCGGATCCCGAGGGCGTGCATAAGCGGGCGGCTGGTGCGGACCGCGAGGGCGTGCCCGAGCGGCCGGGTGGTGGTGATCCCAAGGGCGCACACGAGCGGCCGAGTGACCCGGATCCCGAGGGCGTGCATGAGCGGGCGGCTGGTGCGGACCCCGAGGGCGTGCCCGAGCGGCCGGGTGGTGGTGATCCCAAGGGCGCACACGAGCGGCCGAGTGGCGCACCTGCCGACGCGCTCGCGGAAGGTGACGGCCGTCGAGCTGCGAGGCGGGGTCGACACCGGCGAGGCAAGGGTGCCCGGGCGCAGGCCGGTGACGTGATCGCGATGTCGGCGTTGTCGGCAGGCGAAAGGCGCCCGGGATCCGTCGTCGTTTCCGACCCGGAGGACGTCGGCGGTCCGACCGTGAGGGCAGACCATTCGCGGCCGGCATCGGCGGGCGCCGCCGGGCCGGTCGACGCGGCCGCCTCGCGCGACGGCGCGGCGCGTGCGGAACGCGAGCTCTCGGTCGAAGGGCTGGGCCTTGCCGACCTCCTCGCCGGAGCATTGGCCGCCTACCGCGCCATCTGAGCCGGTCGCGACGGGTAGCAGGTGGGCGCCTCCTGCGGGGTTAGGGTGGTCTGTCGCCGTAGCGCGACGAACACCGCCCTAACCCGGAGCTGCATGTGACGAGCCGGTCCCCGGAATCCCTGCCCGCGTCCGATCCCGACCTGGCTGCGCTCACCGCCTTGTACGCGCGCCATGCGCCGGACCTCATCGGTCCGCTCGGTGGCGGTAGCGGGAGCGAGATGGAGGTCGCCGCGCGGGCCCACCTGGGGTTGGCGGAGCGACGCGCCTCGGGTGAACCGGTGGTGCGGGTCGAGACGGCGGCCGACGGCGGTCCGGTCGTCGAGATCATCACCGACGACATGCCGTTCCTCGTCGCCGCGTTGCTGGCCGCCATCGCGCGGTCGGGTGGCGAGGTCCGCCGCGTGCTGCATCCGATCGTGGTCGTCCGCCGTGGGCCCGACGGCAAGCTCGCCGACGTGCTGATCCGCGCCGACCCCGACTCGCCCCCGCCGGACGCGCTGGCCGAATCATGGACGCGTCTGGAGCTGGCCCCGCTCAGCGTCTCGCCCGGAGAGCTGGAGAAGAAGCTCACCGCGGTGCTGCGCGACGTGCGGGAGATCGTCGCCGACGCCGAGCCGATGCGCAGGCGCGCCTGCGAGATCGCCGACATGCTCGTCGCCCAACCGGCGACCATCGGCGGAACGCCGCAGAGCGACGTCGGGTCTCTCCTGCGCTGGCTGGCCGACGGCCACCTCACGTTCCTCGGCTACCGGCACCACGTCCCGGGGCCCGACGGCACCCTGCGCCCCGACACCGCGTCCGGGCTCGGCATGCTGCGCGACAGCACCCGCGGCGCCGAGATCGGGTCCGTGCCCGACGAGCCGGGCGGCCGCCGTGAGCCCCTGGTGATCACCCGGGCCAACGCGCCCAGCCCACTGAAGCCCGTGCACCCCTACTACCTCGCCGTGCCCACCTTCGACGGCGAGGGCCGCCGCAACGGCGAGCATCGCTTCCTCGGCACGCTCACGGTGCCCGCGTTGTACGAAAGTGTGCTGGATATCCCGGTGGTGGAGCGTCGGGTGCGCGGGGCCATCCACCGCGCCGGGTTCCCGCTGGAGTCCTACTCCGGTCAGCAGATGCTGGAGGTGATCTCCGGCCTTCCGCGCGAGGAGCTGTTCAGCGCCACGGAGGAGCGCCTGCACGACACGGCGGTCGGCGTGCTCGCGGTGGCCGACCGGCGCGCGGTGCGCCTCTTCCTGCGCCCCGACCCGTTCCGCCGCTTCCTGTCCTGCCTGGTTTACCTCCCGCGCGACCAGTACACGACCTCCTCCCGGCTCGCGATGTCCGACCTCCTCCAGCGTCGCCTCGGCGGCAGCTCGACCGAGTACACGGCGCGGGTCTCGGAGTCGCGGCTGGCGATGGTGCACTTCACGGTGCAGACCACCGCCGACGCCGTCGGCTACGCCGGGGTGGACGTCGCGGGCCTGCAGGACGAGCTCACCGAGGCCGTCCGCACCTGGGACGACCGGCTGCTGTCCGAACCGGGCGGGGCGGCACTCGTAGACCAGCTCGCCGGGGTGCCGGAGGCGTACAAGGCCATCACGCCGCCCGCACAGGCGGTGGAGGACATCACGCGGATCGTCGCGCTGGCCGGTCCGGTCGACTTCTCGGTGCGGCTCTGCCCGGCCGAGAGGCCCGCCGACCGGCGCTTCACGCTCTACCTCGCGAGCACCCCGGCCACACTCACCGACGTCCTCCCGCTGCTCCAGCAGCTCGGGCTCGACGTCCTCGACGAGCGGCCCTCGGAGTTCGTCCGCGCGGACGGCCTGCGCGTGTACGTCTACGACTTCAGCATCCGCCTCGACGACGCCACCCGCACCGCGCTCGAGGCGCGACCCGAGGCCGACATCGAGCGGGAGTTCTGCGCGGCGTTCGGAGCGGCGTGGCGCGGTGACGTCGAGACCGACCGGTTCTCCGCGCTCGTGCTGCGCGCGGGCCTGCCGTGGCGCGAGGTGGCGGTGATACGCGCCTACGCCCGCTACGCCCGCCAGATCGGCGCGCTGTACGGGCCGCAGTACATGGCCGACACGCTGCTTGCGCACCCCGAGGTCACGCGCGGGCTGCTGGCGCTCTTCCGGGCCCGGTTCGACCCGGCGCTGCCGCACCGCGACGAGTCCGTCGAGGCGGCCGTGGCCGACCTGCGCACCCGGATCGACGCCGTCGCAGGCCTGGACGCCGATCGGATCCTGCGCAGCTTCCTGGCGATGATCATGGCGACGTTGCGCACCAACTGGTTCCGCGATCGGCCGTTCTTCTCGTTCAAGATCGATCCGTCGCAGGTGCCGGGCATGCCCGCGCCGCGCCCGCGGTTCGAGATCTTCGTCTACTCGCCCCGGGTGGAGGGCGTGCACCTGCGGTACGGCGCGGTCGCCCGGGGCGGTCTGCGCTGGTCGGACCGGCCGCAGGACTACCGCACCGAGATACTCGGGCTGGTCAAGGCGCAGGCGGTCAAGAACGCCGTGATCGTGCCGGTCGGCGCGAAGGGTGGCTTCGTCGTGCGCACGGCCGCGCCCGGGCCCGCGGAGGTCGAGGCCTGTTACCGGACATTCATTTCGGGGCTGCTCGACGTGACCGACAACCGGGTCGGCGGCGAGACCGTGCCGCCGCCCGACGTCGTTCGCCACGACGGCGACGACTCCTACCTGGTCGTCGCGGCCGACAAGGGCACCGCGAAGTTCTCCGACATCGCCAACGAGGTCGCGATGTCCTACGGGTTCTGGCTGGGCGATGCGTTCGCGTCGGGCGGCTCCGTCGGCTACGACCACAAGGCGATGGGGATCACCGCGAGGGGCGCGTGGGAGAGCGTCAAGCGGCACTTCCGAGAGCTGGGCGTCGACACACAGCGCGAGGAGTTCACGGTCGTCGGCGTCGGCGACATGTCCGGCGACGTGTTCGGCAATGGCATGCTGCTCTCCCGGCACATTCGGCTGCTCGCGGCGTTCGACCACCGCCATGTTTTCGTCGACCCCGACCCGGACGTCGCGACGAGCTTCGCCGAGCGCGAGCGGATGTTCGCGCTGCCCCGCTCCTCATGGGACGACTACGACCGCTCGCTGATCAGCGCAGGCGGCGGCGTGTGGCCGCGCACGGCGAAGGCGGTGCCGGTCGGCCCGGAGATGCGCGCAGCGCTGGGGATCGCCGAGGACGTCACCGAGCTGAGCCCGCCCGAGCTGATCGCGGCCATCCTGCGCGCTCCGGCCGACCTGCTGTGGAACGGCGGCATCGGCACCTACGTGAAGGCGTCGACCGAGTCGCACGCCGATGCGGGCGACAAGACCAACGACCCCGTGCGGGCGGACGGCAACGAGCTGCGCGTCAAGGTCGTGGGGGAGGGCGGCAACCTCGGCCTCACCCAGCGCGGCCGGATCGAGTTCGCCCGCGCGGGCGGCAAGATCAACACCGATGCGATCGACAACTCGGCGGGCGTCGACTGCTCCGACCACGAGGTCAACATCAAGATCCTGCTCGACCGGCTGGTTGCGGCGGACCACCTGGACCGCGAGGCGCGCAACGAGCTCCTCGCGGAGATGACCGACGACGTGGCCGAGCTGACGCTCGACGACAACCGCGACCAGAACGTGGTGCTCGGCGTCGCGCGGGCGCACGCCGCGCAGATGGCGAATGTCCACGCCCGCCTCATCACCGAGCTGGAGGGCCGCCACCAGCTGGAACGGGAGCTGGACGTGCTGCCGAGCGCGGCGCGGTTCACGGAGATGGAGGCGGCAGGCGAAGGGTTGTCGAGCCCGGAGCTGGCCACGCTGCTCGCGCACACGAAGCTCGACCTCACCTCGCAGATGCTCGCCTCCGACCTGCCCGACGCGCCCGCCTTCGCGGGCCGCCTGCCGGGGTACTTCCCGCGCGCGGTGCGCGAGCGGTTCCCCACGGCGATCACGAGCCACCCGCTGCGCCGCGAGATCGTGACGACGATGCTCGTCAACGAGATGGTCGACGGTGGCGGGATCACCTACGCGTTCCGGCTCGGCGAGGAGCTGTCGGCGGGCGCGGCCGACGCCGTGCGCGCCTACACCGTTGCGACGGTGGTGTTCGAGCTGCCCGCCATGTGGGAGCGGATGCGCGATCCGGCGATCCCGACGGCGGTGTCGGACGCGATCGTCCTGGAATCGCGCAGGCTGCTGGACCGCGCGTCGCGGTGGCTGCTCACCAACCGGCCGCAGCCGCTTGCCGTCGGGTCGGCCGTAGCGCGGTTCAGCGGGCCGGTCCGCGCGATGACCACGCAGCTGCCCGAGCTGCTGCAGGGCCGCGAACGGCAGACGGTGCTGGAGCACGCCGACGAGCTGCGGGAGGCGGGTGTCGACGCCGAGTGGGCGATGCGCGCCGCGGCGATGAACTACGGCTACTCGCTGCTGGACGTCGTCGAGCTCACCGAGCTGTCCGAGCGCGATCGCGAGGTCCGCGAGCCGGTGGAAGTCGCCGCCCTGTACTACGGCCTGTCCGAACACCTCGGCATCGACCTCGCGCTGACCTCGGTCAGCGCGCTGGAGCGCGGCGACCGCTGGCACGCGCTGGCTCGGCTGGCCCTCCGCGACGACCTCTACGGGTCCCTGCGTGCGATCACGCTCGACGCGCTGCGCGAAGCCACGCCCGGCACGCCGGTGTCGGATGCCATCGGGCAGTGGGAGCAGGCCAACGCGTCGCGGCTGGTGCGGGCGCGGGCGGCGCTGCACGAGGTGGGCACCGCGGGGCAGCTGGATTTGGCAACCTTGTCCGTGGTTTCTCGGCAGCTGCGGGGGCTAGCGCGCTAGTGAGCTGTTTCGTCACGCAGGTGCCGCTGCGCTGGACCGATCAGGACGCCTACGAGCACCTCAACCACGCCCGCGCGGTGACGGTGCTGGAGGAGGCGCGCATCGACCTGTTCTTCGACCGGGCCGCCGAGGACGGTCTGCGCGGGTTCGCCACAGGTCTGCTGGTGGCCGAGCTCAACGTGGCCTACCGGCGGCAAGTCGCCTACCGCTCCACGCCGTTGCGGGTCGCGATAACGGTCGACGAGATGCGCGCCGCGTCGTTCCGGATCCGGTACGCGCTGCACGACGGGCCGAACGACGACGACCCGGTTGCGATCGAGGCGTGGACCCGGATGGCGATCTACGACCTGGTCGCGGAGCGCCCACGCAGGCTCGACGCGCCGGAACGGGCGTTCCTGGCCCGGTGGGCGCCGTGACCGCGCTGCACGTCCCCGACGCCGACGAGCGCGGCGACCTCGGCGCGTTCGTCGCCCGCGTAGTGCGGCTGGACCCGGCGGCGACGGCCCGTCTGCGGGCGGGCACGAGCATGGGCGCCGAGACCGTTACGGCGTGGGCGTCCACCCCGTTCGACGTGCTCGCGACCCGCACCGTGCACGGCCAGGTCGACCCGCCCGACGTCACGGTGCCCGCCAACGCGTTGCTCACGGCACTGGCCGTGGAGCGTTCGGCGACCGTCGATCCCGGCGTGGGCGGCATCTGGGTAGGCGACCTGCCTCCCGAGACCGGCTGGTCGCCCGTCGACGTCGTGCCCGCGGCCGAGATCGACGCGCTGGCCGAGCGCGGGCTGGCCCTCGCGCGGGAGAACGCCGGGCCGCTCGGCCCGCCCGCGTCGCTGTTGGACCAGACCGTGCTCACGGTGAGCGCGGCGGCGGGCCCGACCGTCAAGGTGCCGCTGCGCTGCCTCTTCGCCCTCTCCGGGATGGGCTTCCTCGGCGACGGCGGCACGGAAGCCGACGACGGCTCGGTGCGCGTCTCGGCCACCGGCGCGTGGCTGCGCCTGGACGCCCGTTACGGCGCGGTCGTGCGCCGCCGCACGCTGGCCCTGCCCCTGCTGGTGTAGGTCGTGAGTGGAAACAGTGGCTATAGCCACTGTTTCCACTCACGACCTAAGCGAGCCAGACCGCCGTGTCGGGCGCGAGGACGTCGCCGTCGGACGCCCCGCTGGCCAGGAGGACGTCGCCGGGCGGCAGCGGCACCGGCACGTCGGACGTGTTCAGCGCGCACACCAGCGCCGAGCCCTCGGGTCGAAACGCCAGGCAGCCCGGCGGGGCGCCGTACCACTCCAGCGGGGCGGCCGGGTCGGGCACGTGCGCGCGCCGCAGCTCGATCGCGCGCCGGTACAGCGACAGCGTGGACGTCGTGTCCTCCAACTGGCGGGCCACGGTCTGCGCGCCGTATTCGGCGGGCATGGGCAACCACGGCTCGCCGGTGGTGAAGCCGTAGCCGGGCGGCCCGCCCTCCCACGGCAGCGGCACCCGGGCCCGCGCCTCGGACCGCAGGTCGGCGTCGGGAAGGCCCAGCTCCTCGCCCTGATACACGTGCACGGTGCCGGGCAGCGCCAACATCGTGAGCGCCATCGACCGGGCCCTGGCGAGCCCGCCGCCGCCGCCGCCGAACCGGGTGACGGCGCGCGGCACGTCGTGGTGGGCCAGCGACCAGGCCGTCTCCGCCCGCGAGTCGAGCGAGTGCTGTACCGCCTCCTGCACGGCGACGGCGTCAAACGGCGTCGTGTGCAGAACCGGATCGAGGGCGAGGCGCAGCCGGTCCGGTCGGTGGTGCATCGGCGGGCTGTGGTCGCTGACGAGGTCGGCGACCAGCCGCAGCCGCAGCTCCACCGCGGCCTCCGCGAGCGCGTCGAACGCCACCAGATCGCCGAACAGCGGGTCGACGGTACGCCGGTCGGCGATGGGGGTCGGCTCCAGCCAGAGGACGTCGACCCCGAGCAGTTCCAGATAGCCGAGGCGGGCGCGCAGTCCGTCGAGGTCACCGATGCCGTCGCCGTCGGAATCGCCGAAGCTCCGCACGTCCAGCTCGTAGACCAGGGCGCCCCGCCACCACTGCACCCACCGATCCTGACAGGAATCGGTTCAGAAGTCGGAGTTCATCATGCTGATGGCCGCATACTGCAGGTACTGCCATAGCTGCGCTCTGTGTTCGTCGTCGAGCCCGGCCTCGTCCACGGCGATCCGCATACAGCGCAGCCAGGCGTCCCGCTCGATCGGCCCGATCCGGAACGGAGCGTGGCGCATCCGCAGCCGCGGATGCCCGCGTTGGTCGGAGTAGGTGCGCGGGCCGCCCCAGTACTGCTCGAGGAACATCCGCAGCCGCTGCTCCGCCGGGCCGAGGTCCTCCTCCGGATAGATCGGGCGCAGTACCTCGTCCTCGGCCACCTGCTCGTAGAAGCGGGAGACGATCTTGTCGAAGACCGGTGCGCCGCCGACCTCCGCATAGAAGCTCTGGGGATCGCTCACGGTGACATCATCCCGCGCCCGGGGGCGGGATGTGCGTGGGCGTGTAGCCCAACGCGTCGGACAGCGTGGCGTTGAGCGCCCGCTGCACCGCGAACTGCCTGCCGGGCTGCACGCGCACGGTCAGCCGCAGCGTGAGCTTCTCGGTGGTGACGGACTCGATGCCGAGCGTTTGCACCGGTTCCAGCACGTCCTCGGCGAGGTCAGGCTGCTCCACCCGGTCTTGCGCGACCCGGGCCGCGGTCGCGGAAGCCTCGGCGGCGTCGCTGCCGTGCGCGATCGGGACGTCCACGACCGCCACGGCGAAGCCCTGGCTCTTGTTGCCCACCCTGAGGACCTCGCCGTTGCGCACGTACCAGAGGGTGCCGTTGACGTCGCGCAAGGTCGTGATGCGCAGCCCGACGGTCTCGACGGTGCCGCTGGCCTGGCCGACGTCGACGATGTCGCCCACGCCGTACTGGTCCTCCAGCAGCATGAACATCCCGGAGAGAAAGTCCTTGACGAGGTTCTGGGCGCCGAAGCCGACCGCGATGCCGACGATGCCCGCCGAGGCGAGGATCGGGGCCAGGTCCACGCCGAACTCGCCCAGCACCATGATCATGGCGATGATCCCGACGACCGCGGAGCAGAGCGAGCGCAGCACCGAGCCGAGGGTGCGGGCCCGCTGGCCGCTCCGGTCGGCGGCCGCCGCGGCCGCGCCGCGGTTCATCAGCTTCGTGACCCGGTTGCTCGTGGCCCCGGCGACGAAACGGTTGATCAGCCGGTGCAGGAACCAGCGCACGACCAGGGCGAGGACGAGGATGAAGAGGATCTTCGAAGCGGCAGCGAAGATCGTGTCGGCGGACCGGGCGAGGAAGTCGCTGTCGGTCCACTGGTAGATCTGGGCACACCAGCTGCCCGCGTCGGCGGCGCACTCCGGCTGGCTGGGGAACAGCGAATTGCTCATGCGGGCAACACCAGCCCCGTGTGGGCGGCCAGGAACGCCAACTGGTCCACCGCAAGCCGGACCGTCCGAGTGACCGACCGCGCCCCGTGCCCCACGTCGGTCTCGCGGCGCAGCAGGATCGGATGCGTGTCGAAGTGGCCCTTCGTGGCCCACTGCAGGGCGGCGCACATCTTTCGGGCGTGCAGCGGGTCGACCCGCGTGTCCGATTCGAACACGGTGAACAGCACCGCCGGGTAGATCGTGCCCGGCTCCACGTGGTGGTAGGGGGAGTAGGACAGGAGCCAGCCGAGCTCCGCGGGATCGGCGGCCGTGCCGTACTCGTCGTTCCAGGTGCGGCCCAGCGAGAACTCCTCGTAGCGCACCATGTCCAGCAGCGGCGCCGAGCAGACCACCGCCCGGTAGGCGCTGGGCTGCTGGGTCAACGCCGCGCCGACGAGCAGCCCGCCGTTGGACCCGCCCATGATCGACAGCTGGTTCGTGGTGGTCGTGCCCGCGGAGACCAGGGCGTCGCAGGCGGCGTGGAAGTCGTCGAACACGTTCTGCTTGTGGGCGCGGTTGCCCGCGAGGTGCCAGGCGTCGCCCTCCTCGCCGCCGCCGCGCAGCGAGACCACCGCGTAGCAGCCACCCGCCTCGACCCAGGCCAGCGCGGCCGCGCTGTAGGCGGGCTCGCGGGAGATGCCGAAGCCGCCGTAGCCGGTGACGAGCGTGGGCCGCGGGCCTGAGTTCGTCGCAGGCGTGAGCACGAACATGCGGATCGTCGTGCCGTCCGCCGAGGTGAACGTGCGCTGGGTGCTGCGGACGGCGGGAACGGCGACCGCGCCCGGCGCCGCGGCCTCCAGCACCGTCTCGCCGTTCTCGTAGCGGTGCACCTGGCTCGGGGTGACGAAGTCGGTCCAGCCGATCCACAGCCTCCCGGCCTCGGCGGGGGTGTCACGGTCGGCCACCGACAGGCCGGTCAGCGAGCCCGGTCCGGGAAGCGGCACCGTTCCGAGCAGGGTGCCCTCGGCGGCGTCGTGCAGGGCCAGCTCGGCGACAGCGTGGCGGCTGCGGGCCAGGACGAGCAGTGGCGGACCGTCGGGCGGCTCGAGGCGGCGGACGCCGTCGAGCACGGAGTCGGGCTCCTCGGCGACGAGCTCGCGCCAGTGCTCGCGCCCAGGGGTGCGCGGGTCGGTGACGGCCAGGCGCCACCGCGGTGCGCCGTCGGTGGTGCGCAGGTAGAGCAGTCCGTCGCGCTCGACCCAAGCCGAGCACTGGACGTCGTCGGCCTGCGTGAGCAGCGGGTGCAACGGCGCGCCTCCGTGCAGGTCGCCGATCCAGACGCTGTCGCGGCGGGCTGTGCCGACGTTTCCCGTCACCACCAGCCACCGGCCGTCGCGCGAGACGTGCACGGAGTAGTACGTGTGGTCGACGTAGAGGCCGGGCCCGTCGATCAGCCGGTCCTCGCTCGGCGGGGTGCCGACGCGGTGGCGCCACACGCGGCGGTGGAAGGCCTGCTCGCCCGGCGGCACGTCGTCGGCGGCGACCATCCGCACGTAGATGAACTCGGCTCCGCCCGGCAGCCATGCCACCGACGAGTAGCGGCACCGGTCGATCGGGGGCTCGACGGCCGCCCCGGTGTCGACGTTGATGACGTGCAGCACCGAGTGTTCGTCGCCGCCCGCGGACAACTGGTAGGCCAACAGCCTGCCCTCCAGGTCGGGTAGCCAGGCGTCGAGCGTGGTGAGGCCGGAGGGGTCGAGCGTCATTGGGTCGATCAGCACACGTTCGTCGCCGTACGTGCCGCGCACGAGCACGACGGCGTGCTCCTGCCCGGGCTCGCGGCGCGTCCAGAAGCGGCGACCGGCCCGCCACAGCGGCGCGGCCACGGATCCGGCGTCGAGCAGGGCGTGCATGCGGGTGGCGAGCGCGTCGCGGCCGGGGAGTGCGGCCAGGTGGGCCGCCGCCAGCTCGTCCTGGGCGCGTGACCAGGCGACCGTGCGCTCGTCGGCCGGATCCTCCAGCCAACGGTAGGGGTCCGCGACGCGATGGCCGTGCAAGACGTCGACGATGTCGAGTCGTTGGGCGGCGGGATAGACGTCGGTCTTCCTCACGCGGGCCGAGGTTAGTTCACCCGGTCCGGTGCCTTCGCACCTGTCCTCACCTGGACGTGCGGGGGTGTGGTGGTGTCGTCCAGGGTCGGGTCGGGCTCCGGCGCACCGAACGTCGTGACGACGGGCAGCACGCCTGCCCACCGGCCACCTGCGGTGATGTCGACGTCCTCGTCGCCGGGCGGGCCGCTGCGCATCTTGACGCTCGCCTCGGCCAGGTCGAGCGCGACGACGACCGTCGCCGCGAGCTCTTTGGAGTTGGGCTGCCGCGCGTGCTCCCAGGAGCCGGGGGACAGCTGCTCGGAGATCGCGCGCAGCGCCGCCAGCCGCTCCGCCGCGTCGGTGACGTGCCGGGCCGCCCCGTGCACGACCGCGCTGCGGTAGTTCATCGAGTGGTGGAACACCGAGCGGGCGTACACGACACCATCCACGTGGGTCACCGTGAGGCAGAGCGGCGCCCCGTCGGCGACCCGCAGCCAGCCCGCGCCGGTCGAGCCGTGGACGTAGACGGTGTCGTCGATGCGGCCATAGCCGGTCGGCAGCACGACGGGCGCGCCGTCGCGGACGACGCCGACGTGGCACACCAGGCCCTCATCGAGCGCGGCGTAGAGGTCGTCGCGGTCGGTGCGGGCCCGTTCACGCAGCCGGGTGGGCGTCGAGCGGCGGGTGGGGGAGAGGCGCACCCGGCCAGCGTGACAGGTGGATACGCCGGTCAGCGCAGGAATTCCGCGATCCGGGACCGCAGGCCGCGCTCGTCGAGCCCGTGGCGGGCGTCGTGGTCGGCGCGGCTGCCGTAGGCGCGCAGCTCCGCGGGCCCGACGCCCAGGCCGAGCACCCGGTGCGGCCGGTCGGCGAGCGCGCGGGCGACGGCGGCGGTCGACGTGTCGCGCAGGTACGGCTCGACGAGCACCACGGCCGGAGCGTCCAGCGTGGCGCGCAACGTCGCGGCGTCGAAGGGCCGCACGGTCGTGGCGTAGAGAACGGTGACGTCGAGGTCCCCGGTGGCGGCCAGCGTGCGGTCGCCCATCGGCCCCACGGCGACGACCGTGCCCCGGCGGCCCCGGCGCAGCACCGCCATCGGCCCGGTCGGGCGGGCCTCGGTATTGGCGTCGGCGCCCAGCCGTAGGTAGACCCGCCCCTCGTCGCGGACGGCGGCGCGCAGCAGGGCCTCGGCCTCGTCGGGGTGCCCCGGCACGTGCACGGTCCAGCCGTCGAGCGTGTCGAGGACGGCGACGTCGCGGTAGCCGAAGTGGGTCTCGCCGCCCTGCGGCCAGTCGTACGACCCGCCCGCGCTGACGAGCACGGCGCCGACGTCCTGGTGCCCGAGATCCAGTTTGACCTGCTCGAAGGGCCGCTCGACGAGGAACGGGGCGAATGTGTGCGCGATGGGCCGCAGCCCGGCGAGCGCGAGCCCACCGGTCACGCCGATCACGAGCTGCTCCCGGATCCCGAGGTTGATCACCGCTCGGCGAGCGGGGCAACCGCAGCCGCTTGCAGGTAGCCGACCCCGACCTCGCCGAATACGGCGACGGCGCGCGGGTCCTCGGCGAGGAGTTCCGGCAGCAGCCGGTAGAAGCGGGTGCGCAGGTCCTCGGTGACGGTGGTGGTCATCACGCCTCCTTCGGCTCGACGTGGGCGATCACCGCGTGCGGCACGGTGCCGGTGCCCGCGGCGAAGGCTTGTTCCAGCGCGTCGTGGTCGCGGCCGTCGACGTCGACGCCCGACCAGCCTTCGGCGGTAAAGCGCCGCCCGATGCCGCCGGGCCAACCCAACGACGCGGACGAGTTGTCGATGACGACGGCGGTCAGGTTGCCCAGCCCGGCCCGTCCGGCGTACTGGATCGCCTCCATGTTGGAGCCCTCCTCCAGCTCCGCGTCGCCGACGAGCACGACGACGCGGGCGGCGCGGCCCGTGATCCGCAAGCCGAGCGCGGTGCCGACGGCCAGGCCCAGCCCGTGGCCCAGCGAGCCGGAGGAGATCTCGACGCCCGGGACGAGCGTGCGGTCGGGGTGGTAGCCGAGGATCGACTCGGGACCGCCGAAGCCGCGCAGGTCATCGGGGGTGAGGAAGCCCTTGGCCGCGAGCACCGCGTAGTAGGCCATCGGCCCGTGCCCCTTGGAGAGCAGGAACCGGTCGCGATCGGGGTCGTCGGGATGGCGGGGGTCGACGTGCAACACGCGGTCGTAGAGCACCCAGAGCACGTCGAGGGTGGACGTCGCGCTCGGGCCGTGCTTCTCGTCGCCCGTCATGAGGGTCATCAGGTCGGGCAGATCGGCCCGTCCGAGCCGGGTCTCGGCGATCGTCTCGCTGGTCATGCCTCGACCCTGCATGCTCAACCCGACTTGAGGTCAAGCGAGGCCGCCCAGGCGTTCCAGCACGGGCAGGGCGATCTCCAGCGCGGCGCGCTCCGCGTCGTCGAGCGCGGCGATCCGTTCGGCCAGCAGGCCCGCGCCGTGCTCGCGGACGGCGGCGAGGCCGCGGTGGCCCTCGGCCGACAGGCGCACGCGGGTGGCGCGATGGTCGTCCTGGTCGGTGACGCGCTCCAGGAACCCGCGCTCGGCGAGGTGCTCGACCAGCCGCGACACCGTCGGCGCGCTGATCCCCAGCCGGGCCGCCAGCTCACCCATCCGCAGCGGCTCCTCGGCGGCCAGCACGGCAAGCGCGGTCATCCGGCTCGGCGTCATGCCGTCGACCCGCTTCTGGCCCAGCCCGGCGCGGGCGATCCGGCCCGCCGCGATGCGCAGCCTGCCCGCGAACTCCACCGGGGCCGGGGGTGCGGCGGCGGTCACGGTGCTGGTCACGATTCGGCCCGCGCGGTGGTGAGGGTGCCCAGCCGCAAATCCACCCGGGCGGCCGCCCCCGCGGGCACGTGCACCTGGACGGCGGCGGGCGCGTAAGTGGTCGCGACCACCATGTAGCGGCCCGGCGGGAGGTCCGCCAGCCGGTAGCGGCCGTCGAGGTCGCTGCGGGTTGACCCGACGATGTCGCCGCGGGCGTCGCTCGCCGTCACCGTCGCCTCGGCGACGACCGAACCGTCGGGCGCCAGGACCGTGCCGACGAGCCCACCGATCGACGGCAACAGCCGCAGGGTGACCGGGACCGGATCGCCCGGCCCGATCGTCACGGCGGTGGCGGCGGGCTGGTGCTGGGGCTTGCTCGTGGCGACCGTCGCGGGGCCGAGCGGGAGGCCGCTCAGCAGGAACGTGCCGTCGGTGACCGAGCGGGTGCGGCCGACGACGCGGCCCTGCGCGTCGGTGATGATCACCACGGCGTCGGGGACCGGTTCGGCGCCGTTGTCGACCGCACCGCGGACCCCGCCGTGCCCGTCGAGCGCGAAGTCGTGGGTGGCGCCCCGGCCGTTGAGGTTGACGGTCGCGACATCCGGCCGGAAGCCCGGCGAGCTGGCCACCACCGTGTAGTCGCCCGGGGCGAGGCCGCTCACCGTGTACCGGCCGTTGGGGCACGCGACCGTGCGGCCGCGCTGTCTGCCCTGGGTGTCGGTCACGGTGATGACCGAGTCCAGCACGGTCGCGCCGCTGACGGTGTGCAGCGAGCCCATGAGCTCACCGGGGGCGGGCTCGCCGGGTGTCTCGTCGATCACCAGCTCGCCGCTGCTCGCGGCCAGCTCGCCGCCCACCGACTCGTGCCCTTCGCGCCGCATGCGGCCGGAGGCGAACCACGAAGCGATCGCGGCGATGAGGCACGCGACCGTGGCGAACCAGAAGGCGGCCGTCAAGCCGTCGGCGAACGGGCCGGAGATCAGCTGCGGGAAGAAGCTGCGGCCGGTGAGGAACGTCGCCTGGTCGGCGGGGAGCCCGGACAGGATCGGGCCGAGCAGCTGCTGGATCGGGTTGTAGCCGAGGAACGCCGCGAACAGCACGCCGACCGGCGGCAGCCCGGCGACGCGGGCCGCGTCGGCCGCGGGCACCCCGTGCGCCGCGAGGCCCTGCTCCATCACCGACGGCAGGTTCTGGGACAGCCCGGCGATCATGAGGCTGAAGAAGACGCCGATCGACAGCACCATGGCCGCGTTCTGGAACGTGGCGTTCATGCCCGCCCCGGCGCCCCGCGACGTCGCGGGCAGGCTGTTCATGATCTCCGCCCGGTTCGGCGAGGTGAACAGGCCCATGCCGATGCCGGAGACCAGCAGGACCGCCGCGAACGCCCAGTAGTCGAAGTCGATCGGCAGCGCCTCGAGCAGGACGAAGCTGACCGCGGTGAGGACCATGCCGCCGCTTGCGAACCAGCGCGCCCCGAACCGGTCGGACAGGTAGCCCGACGCGGGCGCGGCCAGCAGGAACCCGAGCGTGAGCGGCAACATGTAGATGCCTGCCCACAGCGGGGTCTGCTCGAAGCTGTAGCCGTGCTGGGGCAGCCAGACGCCCTGCAGCCAGATGATCAGGATGAACTGCAGCCCGCCGCGGCCGAGCGACGAGAGCAGGATCGCGATGTTGCCGAGGGTGAAGGCGCGGATCCGGAAAAGCGAGAGCGTGAACAGCGGGTTCGCCACCTTGCTCTCGATCACGGCGAAGAGCACCAGCATGACGAGG
This sequence comes from uncultured Actinomycetota bacterium, assembly GCA_963739465.1. Lineage (GTDB taxonomy): Bacteria > Actinomycetota > Actinomycetes > Mycobacteriales > Pseudonocardiaceae > Pseudonocardia. The sequence continues at coordinate 332,912 of CAVUAS010000008.1, read as the reverse complement.
CCGCCGATGACGCAGCTCAGCACGAGCGGGCTGCCCCAGCCCATGGTGCTGTCGCCGTACGGCTGGATGCCGTAGGTGATGCCGATGAGCAGCGCGATGAGGCCGACGGCGAACGTGATGTTGCCCCACCAGTCCATCTTCGCGGGCCTTCGCTCGCCGGTGTCGCGCAGCTTGAGGTAGGCCCAGATCGTGCCGAAGACGCCGAAGGGCACCGACACGAGGAACACCAGGTGCCAGTTGAGCGGGCCGAGCAGGCCGCCGATCACCAGGCCGAGGAACGAGCCCGCGATCGCCGCGACGCCGTTGATCCCGAGTGCTGTGCCGCGCTGGTCGGCGGGGAAGGCGTCGGTGAGGATCGCGGTGGAGTTGGCCATGATGAACGCGCCGCCGATGCCCTGCACGATGCGCCAGCCGATCAGCCACAGCGCGGCTGCCTCGCCGCTCTGCCAGGTGACGGCGAGCAGGATCGACGCCACGGTGAACACGACGAAGCCGAGGTTGTACATCCGCACGCGGCCGTACATGTCGCCGAGGCGGCCGAAGCCGACCACCAGCACCGCCGTGACGACCAGGAACCCCATGATCATCCAGAGCAGGTAGCTGGTGTTGCCGGGGCCGAGCGGGTCGATGCCGATGCCGCGGAAGATGTCGGGAAGGGCGATGAGCACGATGGAGGAGTTGATCGTGGCCATCAGCAGGCCCAGTGTCGTGTTGGACAGCGCGATCCACTTGTAGTGCATGCCCGTCTTGTCGCCGACCGCCATCGGCTGCCTCCCGCTCATTTAGTTGACTTATGCTAATTGAACGCGGTGGTGGGGGCAACGCGGTGCCCGCCACACTGAGCCGGTGAGCGACGATCAGGTGCAGCCAACGTCGTTGGCGGAGTGGCGCGAGTGGCTGGAGCGCCACCACGGCCGGGGCACGGGCGTGTGGCTGGTGACCTGGCGGGCGGGCTCGGGCGGGCCGCAGATCGGCTACGAGGAGTCCGTCGAGCAGGCGCTGTGCTTCGGCTGGGTGGACAGCAAGGGCCGTTCGCTGGACGCGGAGCGCACGATGCTGTGGTTCGCGCCCCGCAAGCGCGGCAGCGGCTGGGCCCGAATCAACAAGGAGCGCATCGAGCGGCTCACCGCGGCCGGGTTGATGGCACCCGCAGGCCTCGCCGTGATCAAGGCGGCCAGGGCCGACGGGTCGTGGACCCTGCTCGACGACGTCGAGAACCTCGTCGTGCCCGACGACCTCGCCGCCGCGTTGGCCGCCCGCCCGCCTGCCCGCGAGCACTGGGACGCCTTCCCCCGCTCGGTGCGCCGCGCGCTCCTGGAGTGGATCGTGCAGGCCAAGCGCGCCGAGACACGGGCCAAGCGCATCGCCGAGACCGCCGAGAAGGCGCAGGTGAATGTGCGCGCGAACCAGTGGCGGCCGAAGGCTTGAAGCGTGCCGCTATACGCCCCCCGACTGCGGGTGAGCTTGGCCGGCCCACCGCCCCACCCCGACTGCGCACCCCTTGGGTGCACTGCGCACCCCATCGGTGGGGTGCGTGGTCGGCGCATGGGGTGCGCAGTCGCGTGGGGGGTGCGCAGTCGCGTCGGGCGGTGGGGCGGACCGGTTGGTCAGCCTTGGTGGGGGTAGGCGGAGCTGGTCGGCGGGACGAGGGTCTCCTTGAGCGTGCGCGGGCTCGTCCAGCGCAGCAGGTTGAGGATCGAGCCTGCCTTGTCGTTGGTGCCGCTCGCCCGGCCGCCGCCGAAGGGCTGCTGGCCGACCACCGCGCCGGTGGGCTTGTCGTTGACGTAGAAGTTGCCTGCCGCGAACCGCAGGGCCTCCGCCGCGCGGGCCACGGCCGCGCGGTCGCGGGCGATCACCGAACCGGTGAGGCCGTAGGGCGCGCCGCGGTCGACCTGGGTGAGGACGCGGTCGAAGTCTCCGTCGTCGTAGACGTGCACGGCCAGGAACGGGCCGAAGTACTCGGTGGAGAACACCCGGTGGGTGGGGTCGGTGCCGACCGCGATCGTCGGCCGCACGAAGAACCCGAGCTCGTCCGACGCCGTGCCGCCCGCGATCACGTCCAGCTCGGCCCGTGCCATCTCCTGCGCGGCGGTGAGCTTCGCGTAGGCCCGCCGGTCGATCACCGCGCCGAGGAAGTTGTGGAAGTCGGCGACGTCGCCCATGGCGAGCGCTTCGGTCTCGGCTACGAGGTCGTCGCGCATCCGCGTCCACACCGACCGGGCCACGAACGCCCGCGACGCCGCGGAGCACTTCTGGCCCTGGTATTCGAACGCGCCCCGGATGAGCGCCGTCCGCAGCACATCGACGTCGGCGGAGGGATGGCCGACCACGAAGTCCTTGCCGCCGGTCTCGCCGACGAGCCGCGGGTAGGTCGCGTAGCCGCCGATGTTCGCGCCGACCGTCGACCACAGGTGCTGGAAGGTCGCGGTCGACCCGGTGAAGTGGATCCCGGCGAGGGCCGGGTCGGCGAGCAGCACCTCGGAGACGTCGCGCCCATCGCCGGTCAGCAGGTTGACCACACCCGGCGGCAGGCCGGCCTCTTCGAGGAGCTGCATGGTGAGCACCGCGGCGAGCGTCTGGGTGGGGGAGGGCTTCCAGATGACCGTGTTGCCCATCAGCGCCGGGGCGGTGGGCAGGTTCCCGGCGATCGCGGTGAAGTTGAACGGCGTGATCGCATAGACGAAGCCCTCCAGCGGGCGGTAGTCCACCCGGTTCCAGACGCCGGGGGAACTCACGGGCTGCTCGCCGTGGATGTGCTTGGCGAACGCGACGTTGAACCGCCAGAAGTCGGCGAGCTCGCACGCCGCGTCGATCTCAGCCTGGGTGCAGGTCTTGGATTGGCCCAGCATGGTCGCCGCGTTGATCCGGTCCCGCCACGGGCCGGTGAGCAGGTCGGCCGCACGCAGCATCACCGCGGCGCGCTCGTCGAACGGCAGGTCCCGCCAGGCCGGAGCCGCCCGCAGGGCTGCCTCGACCGCGCCTTTCGCGTCCTCCCGGGTGGCGTTGGCGCCGGTGCCGAGGACGTGCGCGTGGTCGTGCGGGGCGACGACCTCGAACGGGGCGCCGCCCGCGAGGTGCCGCGCCCCGTCGATAGTCACCGGCAGCTCGTGGTGGACGCCGCCGAGCTCGGCGAGGACGGCCTGGAGGCTCGCCCGTTCGGGGCTGCCGGGGGCGTAGTCGCGGACGGGCTCGTTGCGGGGCAGCGGGGTCGAGGTGACGGCGTCCATGCAGGCCAGCGTAGGAAGGTGCGGCGCGCCGCGATTCGTCCCCGTCGATCAGGCTGATGGCGTGGAGTTGTCCGATCGGACAGCCAAGAGGTGGAGGTGGTGCACGAGCCGCGCGCGGGGGTCGCCGAGCCGCAGACCCGCCACCGCGACGGCCCGCCGCACCCGGTAGCGCAGTGTGTTGGGGTGCACGGTGAGCTGGTCCGCCGCCGCGCGCACGTCTCCGAGGGCATCGAGCCAGGCGAGCACCGAGCCCGCGAGGTCGCCGCCGTGCGCGCGGTCATAGGCCACCAGCGCGTCGACGGCCGGGTCGCGCAGGTCGGGCCGCTCGCGCAGCACCGAGAGGGTCTGGCCGAGCAGCACCTCGGCGCGCAGGTCGTCGAACGCGGCGACGTCGACGTCGGTGGGCATCGTGGCGAGCACCCGGTCGACCTCGGCGCGCGAGGCAGCTACGCCCGCGAGCCCGTCGGATGATGCGGGAGCGGGTCGTGAGCGGAAACTGGTGCTATAGCCATCTTTTCCGCTCACGGGCGCGCTGCCGCTCAGACCCGCCTGCACCCGTACGCCGGTGCGGCGGTGGGTGACCGCCACGACCTCCGCGCACATCGCGCGCAGCGCCGCGTCGACCTCCGCGACGTCCGGGAGCACCGCGTAGACGGTGTCGCCGCGCCACGCCGTGAGCGCCGCCCGCCGATACCCGGCCGCGTGCACGGCGACCACGTCGGCCAGCTCGGCCACCGACAGCTCACGCGTGACGCCCTCGCCCGCCCGCACCGCGAACCCGACGACGACCGCGGGCGCATGCTCGTCCAGCCCGAACGTGCGCGCCACGAGGTCGGCGCTCGTCCGGCCGTCGAGCAGGCCCTCCACCAGGTCCCGATGCCAGGTGGGGGCCGCCCGGCGGCGCCGCACGAGATGCCCGGCCGCGACACGGGCCGCGCCGACCAGCACGTCGTTCGCGCGCGGCGAGAACGGCTGCGCGCCCTCCTGCACCCAGATCGTGCCCAGTGCGCGCGGGCCCGCGTGGATGCCGATCGCCAGCCTGCGCCGGACGCCGAGCTCGGCGTGCTCGTCGATCAGCACGACCTCCTCGCCCGCGCGCAACCGGTCGAACACACCCCACTCACGCAGGTGGCGCAGGTAGTCCGCGGGCCCTTGCCAGCCCAGGATGGACAGCCTGCGCAGCTCGTCGATCTGGCCGTCGTCGCCGTCGGAGCGGGAGTAAGCGAGCACCCGGCTGGCCGTGTCCTCGATGCACACGATGCCGTGGGTCAGCAGGGCGACGGTCTGGGCGAGGGCGAACAGGTCGTCGGGCCCCGCGCTCTCGCCCGCGTCGAGCACGCCCGCGGCGAGCGACTCCAGGCGCTCCCAGCGCACGTCCGGTGGCACGGCGAGCAGCGCGACCCCCGCCTCGACGGCGGCCGTCCGGCAGGCCTCCGCGTCCTTCACCGCGACGGCCGCCGCCCCGGCGGCGCCTGCGGTACGCACGAGCGGCACGGCATCGCGGCCCCGGGCGCCCACGACGAGGACGAGCCCGCCGTGATGCTCGTCGGGCTCGTCGTCGGGATCGACGATGGCCAGACCACTGATCGGCACGTCCAGGCCCGCGGGCGCGGCCAGCACTGTGACCAGCGGTTCGCCGACGGCCGCGAGGAGGTGGCGCAGCGTGCTCATGCCCCCGGTGACCTCGTCCCCTCCCACGATTCGATTTCGCTCAACGTTAGCCGATCGGACAAGCCCTCGACGGCTGTACCGGCTTACCGTTGCCGCATGCTGAGGTCCACGTTGCTCGCCGCGGCCCGGTCGCCCCGGATGCGGGCCATCGTCGAGTCGGGCCCGTTCGACCCGCTCGTGAACCGCTTCGTGGCCGGAGCCACCGATGCCGACGCGCTCGCCGTCGCCCGCCGGTTGACGGCCGACCGGCTCGTCACGGTCGACCACCTCGGCGAGGACACCACCGAGCGCGCCCAGGCGGACACCAACGTGGCCGCCTACGAGCGCTTCCTCGCGCTGCTGGGGGACGCGGGCCTGGCCGCCCGGGTCGAGGTGTCGGTGAAGCTCTCGGCGTTCGGGCAGAGCCTCGCGGTGGACGGTGACAAGGTCGCGTTGGAGGGGGCGCGCCGGGTGTGCGCGGCGGCCGCGGCCGTCGGGACGACCGTCACCGTCGACATGGAGGACCACACCACCACCGACCGCACGCTGGACACTGTGCGCGAGCTGCGGGTGGATCACCCCTGGGTGGGCGCGGTGGTGCAGGCGCACCTGCGGCGGACGGAGGCGGACTGCCGCGACCTCGCCGGGCCGGGCTCGCGGGTGCGGCTGTGCAAGGGCGCCTACGACGAGCCCGCGTTGGTGGCCTATCGCGACCGGGCGGACGTCGACGCCGCGTTCGTACGCTGCCTGCGGGTGCTCATGGCGGGCGAAGGGCTGCCGATGGTGGCGACGCACGACCCGCGCCTGATCGAGCTGGCCCGCACACTGGGCCGGGACCGCCCCTACGAGCTGCAGATGCTGCACGGCGTGCGCCCGGCGGCGCAGCGGGCGCTCGCCGCGGAGGGCGAGGTCGTGCGCGTCTACCTGCCCTACGGCACCGAGTGGTTCGGCTACTTCATGCGCCGCCTGGCCGAGCGCCCGGCCAACCTGGCCTTCTTCGCGCGCTCGCTCCTCACCCGCGGCTAGCTTCACTTGGGTCGGGCGCGCAGATGGGCGCGCTCGCCCTGCTTGCCGAACAGACTGAGGAACTCGACGCCCTTGCCGTCCACGGGGCCGAACCAGTGCGGGGTGCGGGTGTCGAACTCGGCGGCTTCGCCCGGCGCGAGCACGAGGTCGTGTTCGCCGAGGACGACCCGCAGTCGCCCGTCGAGGACGTAGAGCCATTCGTAGCCCTCGTGCGTCTTCGGGTCGGGCTCCGCGGGGCGGTCGGTCGCCGCCATGATGATCTTGTAGGCCTGGACGCCGCCCGCCCGACGCGAGAGCGGCAAGAGGGTCATGCCGCCCCGCCGGACCGGGCGCAGGTAGACCCGCGGATCACCGGTCGGTGGGGCGTCGACGAGCTCGTCGAGCGTGACACCGAACGTCCTGGCCAGCGGGAGCAGCAGCTCCAGCGTGGGGCGGCGGGCGCCGGACTCCAGCCGCGACAGCGTGCTCACCGAGATGCCCGTGGCCACGGACAGGTCGGTCAGCGTGATCTCCTGTCGGCGGCGCAGCGCGCGCAACCGGGGGCCTGCCGCCGCGATCGTCTGGTCGAGCTCGTCCATCCCTCGATTTTGCCGGAACGGCAACGTTGTTTGCCACGGGCTCGGTGCGCGGCGCACTGTGGCCGCAGGAGGTGATCGTCATGAACGACGGCTATGACGTGGTGGTGATCGGCGGTGGCGCCGCGGGGCTGAACGGGGCGCTCATGCTCGCCCGGGCCCGGCGGTCGGTGCTCGTGGTCGACGCGGGGGCCCCGCGCAACGCGCCTGCGTCCGGGGTGCACGGCCTGCTGGGGCACGACGGCATCCCGCCCGCCGAGCTGCTCGCGAAGGGGCGCGCGGAGGTGCTGGAGCTACGGCGGCCGGATCGACGAGGGTGAGGTGACGGCGGCGGCACGGACCGACGATGGGTTCACGGTCACCCTGGCCGATGGGCGGCGGCTGCGGGCCCGTCGCCTACTGGTGACGACCGGACTCGTCGACGAGCTGCCGGACGTGCCCGGCCTGCGCGAAGGGTGGGGCCGCGATGTGCTGCACTGCCCGTACTGCCACGGCTGGGAGGTGCGCGACCAGGCCATCGGCGTGCTCGCGAGCGGCCCGATGTCGATCCACCAGGCGCTGCTCTTCCGCCAGCTGAGCTCCGACGTCGTCTACTTCCGCCGCGGCACGCCTCTCGACGATGACCAGGCTGAGCAGCTCGCCGCGCGGGGCATCGCCGTCGTGGACGACGACGTGGTGGGTCTCGCGACCGTCGACGACCGCCTGACGGGGGTGCGTCTGCACGACGGCCGCACGGTCGCGCGGGCTGCGCTGGTCGTCGCACCACGGATGGTCGCGCGGGCAGGCTTCCTCGCCGACCTCGGGCTGCAGGCGGTCGAGCACCCGAGCGGGGTGGGCGAGCACGTGCCCGCCGACCCGACCGGCGCCACGTCGGTGCCGGGCGTCTGGGTGGCGGGCAACGTCACGGACGTATCCGCCCAGGTCGGCGCGGCCGCCGCGGCCGGGGCGCTGGCGGGCGCGCGCATCAACGCCGACCTGGTGGCCGAGGAGACCCGAAACGCCGTGACCGCCTACCGCGACGTGTTCTCCGGCGCCTCGGAGGCGCGGCTGTGCGAGCAGACCGCGGGCGACCGCCGCCACGGGCTCTGAGCCGCTCAGGCGTTGCCGTGGACCCGCTCCGGCGTGACGAGCACGGCGACCCGGCCCTCCTCGCGCATGACGCGGTCGAAGGTGTCCCAGTCGTCGTGGGTGCCGCCGCAGGCGGTGAACACCGCGCGCAGCAGGAGGCGCAGCGACTCGGCGTCGGTGTCGCCGGGGCCGATCAGCTCGCTGGGCCCCTCGACACCCGCCCACTGCCACCCCGCCCGCCAGAGGATCGACGTGGCCGGCCGTTCGCGCAGGTTGCGCAGCTTCACCTTGCCGTAGGTGACGTAGCCCGCGACGGGTGCGGCGGTGCGCGGATGGTCGAGCACGCCCGCGTTGACCAGAGACGTGTGCGGTGTGCCGTCGGCGCGCACCACGGCGACGCTCGCGAGGCCGTGGTCCTGCGCGACGATGCGGCGGATCGGATCGAGATCGAGGGGCACGTCGGTGAGTCTGTCAGCATCCCGTCGTCCGTATCAGCTGCGACACCCGCTGCGGCGACACCCGCAGGACGACGGCGATGTCCGCGCCGGACAGCCCTGCCTCCCGAAGCAGCAGGGCCAGGCCCCGCGACCGGGCCGCCGCCTCCCGCTGGGCGCGCTCCGCGCCCTCGATGGCGGCCCGGACGGCCGTGATCTCATCGTCGAGGGCGGTGCCGAACGCGACGGTGATCCGGACCTGCACCGACCGCGGATCGACGTCGTCGTGGCAGGCCACGTAGTCGCGTACCGCGCGCTCCGCGACCGAGAGGCGCCGGGCCGGGAGAACGACCAGCGGCCCCCGCCCGTCGGACACGGAGAGCTCCCAGCCGTGCTCCCAGCGCCGCGCCGCGACGTCGACGGTGGCCACCGGTCAACCCAGCCGCTGCACGCCGCCGGGCGTGCTGAGGTAGACGCCGCGCAGCGCCACCTCGGCGACGTGGCAGACGCCCGCGAGCTCCTCGGCCCATTCGCGGTCGGCCGGGAGCACCGAATCGCCGCCCGCGCGCTCCCACGCGAGGATCACCGCGCCCCCGCCGCGCTCGGTGCGGAGCTCGCCCCGCAGGCCGCCGAGGACGCGCGTGAGCCCCGCGAGGCGGGCGTGCTCCGGACGGCGCGGCAGTCCGGAGATCGGCACGACCGCCCGGGCCTGGCGGCCGTCGCCGTCGACGAACAGGACCCAGAGCCGCTGCGCACGGGCCGGACCGACGAGCGTGCGGACGCGGGCGAGTACCTCCTCCTCGGTGGTCAGGGGCGGGAGGTCGACGGGTGGGGTGGTCATGTCCGCAGGGTCGCGCGGCCCGCCGCGGCGCGGGGGGCGTTCGGTGAATCTGTGGACAACCCACCGCGATGGGGATAGCTCAGCGCAGCGGCGCGCCCCAATCCGTGCCGTCGCGCAGCCTCCGCTTGAGGATCTTGCCGCTCGGGTTGCGGGGCAGGGCCTCGGCGCGCACCGCGACGTACTGCGGGACCTTGAAGTCCGCGAGGCGCTCGGCCAGGTAGTCGAGCACGGGCGCGACCGCGAACGGCTGCCCCGGCAGCGGGACGATCACCGCGCCGACCTTCTCACCGAGGACGTCGTCCGGCACGCCGACGACCGCGGCCTCGCCGACGCCCGGCGCTCCCGCCAGGGCGTTCTCCACCTCGACGCTGTACACGTTCTCGCCGCCGCGGTTGATCATGTCTTTGGCGCGGTCGACGATCCGGACGAGGCCGTCGTCCACCCGCGCGAGATCCCCCGTGTGCAGCCACCCGTCGACGAACGCGGCCGCCGTGGCCTCCGGCTTGTTCCAGTAGCCGCCGACGACGTTGGGCCCGCGCACCAGCAGTTCCCCGACGCCGCCGATGGGCTCGTCCAGCGCGAGGTCGACGACGGGGGCGGCGAAGCCCACGGAATCGGCGTGTTCGGCCGCCCACTCGTGCGGAAGGAAGGTGGCGATGGAGGAGGTCTCCGTGAGGCCGAAGCCGTTGCCGACCCGGGCGTTCGGAAAGGCCTCCTGGATGCGGCGGACGAGCGTGGGGGCGATCGGCGCGCCGCCGTAGGCGATACGGCTCACCGACTTCACGTCGAACGAGGCGAAGTCGGGCTGGGCGAGCGCGAGCGCGTAGATCGCGGGCACGCTGGTGAGCAGGTCGATGCGCTCATCGACAACCGTCCGCAGGAACGCCCGCACGTCGAAGGCGGGCAGCACGACCGTGGTGCCGTGCAGCCCGACCTGCAGCAGCAGTTGGCTGTTGCAGCCCGTCACGTGGAACAGCGGGACCGACACGAGGTTGCGCGTGGCCGCGCCCGTCGCCCGGTCGATGTCGACCACGCGGATGGCGGTCTCGACGTTGGACAGGAAGTTCTCGTGGCTGGTCATCGCCCCCTTCGGGAAGCCGGTGGTGCCGCTCGTGTAGAAGATGGCGGCCAGGTCGCCGCGGCTGAGGTCGTCCACGGCGAGCGGCGGTCCGTCGGGCAGGGGGTCGCCGGGGCGCAGGACGGCGTCCGAACCGGAGTCGGCGAGCACGTACTCGACCTCGGGCGCGGCGAACCGGGTGTTCACCGGCACCGCGACCGCGCCAGCGAGCTGGATGCCGAAGAAGGCGAGCACCCAGCCGACACCCGCGGGGAGCAGGATCGCCACGCGGTCGCCGCGCGCGACGCCACCGGCCGCAAGGCCGCCCGCGACCCGGGCCGCCCGGTCCCACAACTGCCGGTAGGTCAGCCGCTCCCCGCCGACCTCCATGAGCGCCTCGCCGCCCGGGTGCGCGTCCACGGCGGTGCGCAGCAGTTCGACCAGCGAGGGGGGCAAGTCGGTGTAGTGCGCGACCCCTTGGTCGTCGCGCACGATGCCGGACGTGGCGAACGGGGCGTTGCCGCGGGGCTGCGGGTTCACGAGAAGTACCGCCGCGGGTTGTCCACCATCATCGTGGTGATCTGCTCCTCGCTGACCCCTCGCTCGCGCAGCGCGGGCAGCACGTCCTCGCTGATGTGCCGGAAGTGCCAGTTCGGCGTAACGGTCGCCAGCGCCTGCTGGCCCGCCTCGCCGGAAAAGAAGTCCATGTAGCAGGCCGCGTCGTGAGACAGCACGATGCGATCGGCGTAGCCCCGCCCGCACAGGGCGACGATCGTCGCGACCCGGTCGTCGGTCGGGTTGAACAGGTCGATGCCGAAGCGGTCGCAACCGATCGTCGCGCCCTGATCCATGATCCACATGAGGTAGTCGAGGTCGTTGCTGTCACCCGCGTGGCCGACGACGACCTTGGTGAGGTCCACGCCTTCCTTCGCGTAGAACTCGACGGCCGCGCGGCCGGTCTGGTGCGCCGCGTTGGTGTGCACGGTGATCGGCACTCCGGTCTCGCGGTGGGTCGCGGCGATCGCCCGCTGCACCCGCGTCTGGTCGGGCGTGAGGCCGCGCTCTTCCACCACCCCCTTGAGGAAGGCGGCCTTGACGCCGGTGTCGCCGATGCCCTCGCGGATGTCGTGCACGAACATGTCGGTCATCAGTTCCGGGCCGCCGAGCAGGGTGTCCGGCCCGCGGTAGTGGAAGAAGTGCGGGATCTCGTCGAACGTGTAGAGCCCGGTCGCGACGACGATGTTGAGATCGACCTCGGCGTTGATCCGCGCGACGCGGGGGATGTCGCGGCCCAGCCCGACGACCGTCGGGTCGACGATCGTGTCGATGCCCAGCGCCTTGACCGCGCGCAGCTTCTCGATCGCATCGGCGACCCGCTCCTCCTCGTCCCACCACTGGTCGCCGTAGTTCTGCATGACATCGGGGGTGAGCACGAAGACGTGCTCGTGCATCAATGTGGGCCCCAGCGCGTTCACGTCCACTGGGCCCCGGACCGTCTCGACCGCCGTCATGACCTGATCGTGTCCCACGTCACACAGCGAGACAACCACCGCCACGGGCTACCGCAAGTGGGCGACCGCGTCCGCCACCGATACGACGTCGGCGTACTTCGCGTCGAGGTCGCGGAGGTTCTGCTCGTGCAGCTCCGGCGTGCGGTCCGCGCAGGCGTCCCGCACGACCTGGGGCCGGAAGCCGTGGTTCAGGGCGTCGGTGGCGGTCGCGCGGATGCAGCCCGACGTCGACACGCCCGCGACGACGACCGTGTCGACCCCCGCCGCGTGCAGCGTCGCGGCCAGCGAGGTGCCGAAGAACGCGCTGGCGTACTGCTTGACGATCACCGGCTCACCCGGCGCGGGCTCCAGCACCAGCTCGCCCCATCCGCCGTCGGCGTCCTCGGCGAACGCGGCCAGCGCGGGCACCTTGCGCACGAACAGGCCACCGTCCGCGAGGCCTGCGGTGTAGCGCACGACCGTCCACAACACCGGGTGGCCCGCCGCTCGCGCGGCCTCCACGAGCGAGGCGGTCGCCGCGACGGCGGGACCGGGCTCGGGCAGCAGGAACGGGCCGCCGGGGTCGGTGTAGGCGCGGACGAGGTCGACGACCAGCAGCGCCGGGGCGGCGCCCCACCCGACGCGCCCGGAGAACGCGGCCCCATGCGGCCCGCTCACGCCCGTCTGCCGCATTACCGGCGAGCCCACTGCGGCCGCTTCGGGGCGGGCAGGCCGGTCTCCTCCTCGCAGCGCTCCAGAAGCTCGTCCAGGGGCGGGCCCATGTCGAACACCGGCAGCACCGCGGGCCGGGCTGCCCGCATCTCGGCCCGCAGCGCCTCGGTGGCCGCGGCGTCGCCCACCACCACGCCGTAGCGACGGGCGCCCGCTTCCGTGACCAAGCCGCGGCGCACCTCCAGCTCCACCAGCGCGGGGTCGCGCTCCAGCGGGTCGCCCCACCCACCGCCGCCCCACGTGACGAAGTGCAGCACGTCGCCCGGGAACACCTTCACGTCGTGGCACTTCGACGGCAGCACCTCACGTCCGCCGGTCGCGCGCTCGATCCACTTCGTGCCCCGCGCACCGGGCGTGCCGCCGTTGACGCCCCACGGGTAGGTCAGCCACCGGTCGTCGTGGATCGCGATCTCGCCGGGCTCCTCGAACACGTACGCCACGTCGACGCCGTTGCCGCCGCGGTGCAGCCCGGCCCCGCCGGTGTCGGCCACCGTCTCCCACTTCTCGATGCGCAGCGGGTAGTACGACTCGAGGTACTCGCACGGGATGTTCACGAAGCTCGGCCACAGCGAATGCCCGTCCGGCCCGTCGCCGAGCGGCCGCCCCGGGATGCCGCCGAAGCCGATCGAGTACAGCTGGAACCACTCGCCCGCCCGGTCGCCCGACGTGTAGTGCCCCGAGTACATGAAATGCGGCGACGACGAGAACCCCGCCGCGTTGAGCAGCGCCGGGTTCGTCTGCCCCAGCAGGCCGCCGAAGAGGTCGAAGACGCGCCCGATGCCGTGGTTGCGGCCCGACAGCGCCGCCGGGTGGCGCGGCTTCCAGTAGGAGCCCTCCGGGATCGTCACGTCCACCAGCGGGTAGAAGCCGTCGTTCCACAGGATCTGCGGATCGGCCACGGTGATCATGTAGATGCCGAAGAACATCCGGGCCAGGTTCTCGTTCAGGTAGTAGTTCACCGGGCCCGCGGCCTGTGGAGACGAGCCGGTGAAGTCCAGGTGCACCTTCTCGCCGGTGCGGGTGAGGGAGAGCTTGAGCTCATACGGGCCGTTGCCGACGCCGTCGTCGCAGATGTAGTCGGTGAATGAGAGCGTGCGGCCCTCCTCGAACACCACCGACAGCAGCACCTTCATCGCGTCGTAGTTGCGCTGCAGCAGAGCGTCGAGCGCGGCGAGGTAGGTGCCGGTGCCGAACCGCTCGCACATCTCCACGACGCGACGGGCGGCGGTGCGGCAGGCGGCGACGAGGCCGTTGAGGTCGGCGCGGTTCCAGTCGGGCTTACGCACCTGGTTGAGCACGATCCGCAGCGCGTCCTCGTTGAGCACGCCCTTCGCGAACAGCTTGAAGGGCGGGATGACGACGCCCTCCTCGTAAATCGTGCGGGCGTCGGTGGGCATGGACGACGGGGTCTTGCCGCCGACGTCGGACATGTGCCCGAACATCGACGCCCACCCTACGACCCGACCCTCGTGGAAGATCGGCATCACGATCAGCCAGTCGTTGGCGTGGCTGATCGCGGCCCCGCAGGCGTAGGGGTCGGAGGTGAGCAGCACGTCGCCCTCCTCGATGGTCCCGTCGAAGCCCGCGAGGAAGTCGGGCACCGAGAGCCCGAACTGGCCGACCACCATCTTCCCGCTCGGGTCGCCGATCAGCGGGAACTCGTCGTGCTGCTCGCGGATGCCCGGGGAGAGCGCGGTGCGGAACAGCACCTCGTCCATCTCGTAGCGGGCGTTGCGCAGGCTGTTCTCGATCAGGTCCAGGGTGACCGGGTCCACGTCGGTCTTGTCGACGCGGCCGGTCGCGGTCTCCACGATCGTCGCCATCTCACGCCTCCGGACGGATGAGGAGGGACCCGGACGCGTGCACGGTGGCGGCGTGGCCGGGCAGGATCAAGGTCGTCGAGTCCATCTCGGTGACGACCGCCGGACCGGTGATCACCTGCTCGGCGCGCAGGGTGGCGCGGTCGTAGACGGCGGCGTCCACCCACCGCCCCTCGACGAAGATCGGGTGCGTGTCGCTCGGCGTCGGTGGTCCGTCGCCGGGTTCGAGGGTGATCGGCGAGACGGATGGCCGCGGTCCCGTCACCGTCGCCCGGGCGTTGACCAACTCGTGGTCCACGGTGAGCAGGAACGAGAACAGCCGCTCGTGCTCGGCGTCGAACGCCGCGGCGAGCGCCGCGAGGTCCGGCGTGTCCACATCGATCGGGATCTCGAAGCCCTGCCCGTGATAGCGCACGTCCACCTGGAATGCCGTCGTCTGCTCGTCTGCGGGCACACCTTGCTCGGAGAGTGCCCCGCCCGCCTCGGCGGCAAGCTCGTCGAGGATGCGGCGCAGGTCGTCGGCGTCGAGGTCGGCGAAGCGGCGCAGCACGGTGCGGGCCGACTCGCTGCGCGCGGACGTCGTCGCATCGCCCAGCGCGCACAGCACCCCCGGTGACGGGGGCACGATCACCGGCCACGCGCCCGTGAGCTTGCCCAGGGCGTTGGCGTGCAGCGGGCCCGCGCCGCCGAACGCGACGAGGGCGAAGTCGCGCGGGTCGAAGCCCTGCTGCACCGAGACGAGGCGGAGGCCGCCGAGCATGTTCTCGTTGACGATGTCGACGATGCCCGCCGCCGCGGCCTCGGTGGACTCCAGGCCCATGGCGTCGGCGACCGTCGCGACGGCGGTCCGCGCGGCGTCGACGTCGAGCGCGATCTCACCGCCCGCCAGCGACGGCGGGAGGTAGCCGAGTACCACGTTGGCGTCGGTGACGGTCGGCTCCGTGCCGCCTTTGCCGTACGCCGCCGGGCCGGGGTCGGCGCCCGCGGACTGGGGGCCGACGCGCAGCGCCTTCGTCAGCTCGGGCACGTGCGCGATCGACCCGCCGCCGGCGCCGACCGTGCGGACGTCCACACTAGACGCGCGCACGGTGAGGTCGCCCACCTTCGTCTCCCGCCCGATCCGGGGTGCGAGTCCCTGCACCAGCGCGACATCGGTGGACGTGCCGCCCATGTCGAACGTGATGAGGTCGGAATAGCCGCACTGCTCGGCGGTCCACACCGCGCCCGTCACGCCGCCCGCCGGGCCGGACAGCAGCATCGTGACCGGCGCGGCCACCGCGGCCTCGGCCGCCGACAGCCCGCCGTCTGAGCGCAGGATGGCCAGCTCGCCCGCCACGCCGCCCTTGCGCAACGCGCCCGCGAGCGCCTCGACATACCGCTTGACCTGGGGCTGGACGTAGCCGTTCGCGACGGTCGTGACCGTGCGCTCGTACTCGCGCAGCTCCGGGAGCACGTCCGAGGACAGCGAAACCGGCACCCCGGGCAGTACCTCGGCGGCGAGCGCGCCGATGCGGCGCTCGTGGGCGGGGTCGGCGAAGGAGTTGATCAGCGAGACGGCGAGCGCGTCGATCCCTTCCAGCTTCGCGAGCTGCGCGCGGACGTCGGCGTCGTCGAGGTCGCGGATGACCGTGCCGTCGGAGGCGAGGCGCTCGTCGACCTCCACCGTGTTCTCCAACGCGGCCAAGGGCTCCGGCTTGGGCCAGATGATCCAGCCCGCGAGGCCGCCCGGCACGAAGGGGCGGGCGATCTGCAGCACCTGGCGGAAGCCCTTGGTCGTGACGAGCCCGACGGTGGCGCCCTTGCCCTCCAGGATCGCGTTCGTCGCGACCGTCGTGCCGTGCAGCACCTGCGCGACGTCCGACAGCGCGATGCCCGCATCGTCGCAGACCTTGGCGATGCCTGCCTGCACCCCCACGGCCTGGTCGGACGGGGTGGACGCGGTCTTCGCGCGCCACGTCACCCCGCTTGCCTCCTCCACGAGAAGGACGTCGGTGAACGTCCCGCCGACGTCGACGCCGAGCCGATACGTCACGTTTCCTCCTGGGCGGCTGTGTTGGCTCCTGCGGCCCACACCATCACGGCGCGGGCGTTGCGGATGTGGGCGGTCATGACGGCCTGGGCCCAGGCCGGGTCGCCCGCGCGGACGGCGGCCACGATCTCGACGTGGTGGGCGAGGCTGCGGCGCAGCGACGCCTCGTCGTAGGTGTGGAAGTTGCGCAGCACGATGGGCGCGTGGATCGCGCCCGCCAGTACGCTCGCCATCGCGGGCTGGTCGGCGAGCGCGACGAGGCGCCCGTGGAACTCTCGGTTGAGCGGCACGATCGCGTCGAGGTCCTGGTCGGGGCCGGGGGTGCCGACGTCGACCATGGCCTGCGCCAACTCGCCGAGCGCGGCGATGTCGGCCTCGGTGGCGTGGGGGACGGCGAGCGCGGTGAGGCGGGGTTCGAGGGCGGTCCGCAGGTCGAACACGCCCTCCAGCTCGGCGACCGTCCAGCTCGTCACCCGAGCGCCCCGGTTCGGGACGATCTCGACGAGGCCCTCGGCGGCGAGGCGGCCCAGCGCCTCGCGCACGGGGGTGCGGCTCACCCCGAGCCGCTCGGCCAGCTCGACCTCGCCGAGCCGCGCGCCCGCCGGGAACTCCCCGCGCAGGATCAGCTCGCGGACGGCGGCGACCGTCCGACCCGCCGAGGTCTCTGCCCGCAACATTGTGTGCAAAGTAGGGCTCCCAGGTAGTCTCGGCAAGACCTTGGTGCGGTGTTTGCATACATGGGAGTGCTTGTGGGGAACCTGCTGAGTCGACCGGCCGCGGCGCGTCCCCGGCTTCGCGAGCTGCTCGCGCGGCCCGAGCCGCTTGTGGCTCCCGGCGCCTACGACGCGCTGTCGGCGCGGCTGGTCGAGCAGGCGGGGTTCGACGTCGTTTATATGACCGGGTTCGGCAGCACGGCCTCGCTCGTCGGCCGTCCGGACGTGGGGCTGCTCACCGGCACGGAGATGGTCGACAACGCGCGCCGCATCGCGGCGGCCGTCGATCTACCGGTGATCGCCGATGCGGACACCGGCTACGGCAACGCGATCAACGTGGTGCGCACAGTGCAGGCCTACGAGCAGGCTGGGGTGGCGGGCATCCATCTCGAAGACCAGGTGCTACCCAAGAAGTGTGGCCACATGAGCGGCAAGGCGGTGATCCCGGCCGACGAGATGGTTGGGAAGCTCCGCGCGGCCGTCGCGGCCCGGCGTGACCCGGAGTTCCTGCTGATCGCGCGCACCGACGCCGCCGCCGTGGAGGGCTTGTCCGCCGCGCTCGACCGGGCCCGCGCCTACGCCGAAGCGGGTGCCGACGTGCTGTTCGTCGAGGCGCCGACGAGTGAGGACGACATCGCGCGCGTCGCGGCGGAGCTCCGCGGCGTGGCGCCGCTGGTGTTCAACTGGGCCGAGGGTGGGCGTACCCCGCCGATCCCGCTGGCCCGGATCGCCGAGCTGGGCTTCGCGCTGGTGCTGTTCCCGATCGGCACGCTCCTGGCAGCCACGGCGGGCATCCGCAGGCTGCTCGACACGCTGCGGGCCGACGGCGTGCCGAGCGCGGCGATGCCCGACCTGCCGACCTTCGACGGCTTCACCGACCTGATCGGCTTGCCCGAGATCCGCGAGCTGGAGTCCCGCTTCGCCGCCGACCCGTGAGTCGCGCATCCCACCCCGGTGAGTCGCCCGCATTGCCACGGTGAGTCGCGCATTTCGACACGTCGAGTCGACGACTTGCCACGGTGAGTCGCGCGCTCCGACATGGTGAGTCGCGCACCCCGACACGGTGAGTCGCACGAACTGCCGCGGCGAGTGGTCGTTCGCTCCAACGCCCATCATGATCGTTCGCGCGCCGACCAAGGACGAGCGCCGGCGTCCTGACGTCGACTCGCTCGCCCCCGCGCCGGGCTCCGACGACAGGGCAGATGGGACGCGGCGTGGTGAAACGCCGCACTCGCCGTGCTCAGATGCGCGACTCACCGTGGCGATTCGCGCGACTCACGTGTGGGGGGTGGCGGGCGATCGCCTACCCTCGCGGACCATGGCGGGACGGGCGCGGGTCGCGGTGGTGTTCGGCGGACGCAGCGGTGAGCACGCGATCTCGTGCGTGTCCGCCGGGAGCGTGCTGGCCCACCTCGACCGGGAGCGCTTCGACGTCGTCCCGGTCGGCATCACCCGCGAGGGCGCCTGGGTCGTCGGCGCCGACGACCCCCGTGAGCTCGCCATCCACGAGCGCGCCCTGCCGTCGGTCGACGGTTCACGCCCCGCACTCGCGCTGCCCGCCGACCCGACCCGCGGTGGGTTGCTCGTGCTGGATCCCGGCCGGGCGGGGGAGGTGTTCGCGGGCGTCGACGTCGTC
This sequence comes from uncultured Actinomycetota bacterium, assembly GCA_963739465.1. GTDB lineage: Bacteria > Actinomycetota > Actinomycetes > Mycobacteriales > Pseudonocardiaceae > Pseudonocardia. Next base: position 314,614 of record CAVUAS010000008.1, on the reverse strand, counting down.
TTCCCCGTGCTCCACGGCCCCTACGGCGAGGACGGGACGATCCAGGGCCTCCTCGAGCTGGCGGGCGTGCCCTACGTCGGGGCGGGCGTGCTGGCCAGCGCCGCGGGCATGGACAAGGAGTTCACCAAGAAGCTGTTGGCAGCCGACGGCCTGCCGGTGGGCGACCACGCGGTGCTGCGCCCCGGCGTCACCACGCTCACCGCGGCCGAGCGCGACCGGCTCGGCCTCCCCGTGTTCGTCAAGCCCGCCCGCGCCGGGTCCTCGCTGGGCATCACCCGGGTCACCGCGTGGGACGACCTCAGCCCCGCGATCACCGCGGCCCGCGCCCACGACCCGAAGGTGCTCGTCGAGGCCGCGATCGTCGGCCGCGAGGTCGAATGCGCGGTGTTGGAGTTTCCCGACGGCGCGGTGCGCTCCTCGGTGCCCGCCGAGATCCGCATCGTCGGCGATGCCGCGTTCTACGACTTCGACGCCAAGTACCTCGACGACGTCTGCGAGTTCGACATCCCCGCGAAGCTCGACGACGACGTGGCCGAGCAGCTGCGCGAGATGGCGGTGGCGGCGTTCCGGGCCCTCGACGGGCAGGGGCTCGCCCGAATTGACTTCTTCGTCGGCCCGGACGGTGCGATCACGCTGAACGAGATCAACACCATGCCCGGGTTCACGCCGATCTCCCTGTACCCGCGGGCATGGGCGGTCACCGGCCTCGACTACCCGAGCCTGCTCACCACGCTCGTCGAGACGGCGCTCGCCCGCGGCACCGGCCTGCGCTAACCCGGCGCTAGCCCCGCGCGCCCAGGTAGGTGATCACGGCGAGGACCCGGCGGTGGTCCTCCTCGCCGGTCGCGAGGCCGAGCTTGGTCATGATGCCCGCCACGTGCGTCTCGACGGTGCGCTCGGTGAGGAACAGCCGCCGCGCCACACCGCGGTTGGTGCGGCCCTCGGCCATGAGCGCCAGCACCTCGCGCTCCCGGGTGGTGAGCCGGGTCAGCGGATCGGCCCGCCGCTGGTGCCCGATGAGCTCCGTGACGACCTCGGGGTCGAGCGCCGAGCCACCCCCGGCGACCCGGCGCAGCGCATCGAGGAACTCGTCGACGTCGAAGACCCGGTCCTTGAGCAGGTAGCCGAACCCGCCGGAGGCGATCAGGTCGAGCGTCGCCCGGGTCTCGATGTGCTGCGACAACAGCACGATCCCGAGATCCGGGTGGTCGGCGCGCAGGTCGCGGGGCGCCTCGACCAGGGTGCCGCGCCCGGCCGTCGTCCCGACGGTGCACACCGACAGCCGTCCGCCCGCGGCCGCAACCCGGTCGACCAGCCCCGCGAGCCCCGATCCCGGGCGGGCCTGTGCGCCGCCGCGTCCGTCGTCGCTGATCCGCACGTGGACGTGGCCGTCCTGACGCGCCACCCACACCGCCACGCTCTCGGCGTCCGCGTGCATGATCACGTTGGCCAGTGCCTACTCGCGACGTAGTAAGCCGTTGTGGCGACGTCGTCGGGCACCCGTCGGCATCGGCGTCGATCTCGAGCGCGACCGGGATCGGCAGCCCCGTCGTCAGCGACCGTATGGCCGGGCCGAGCCCCGAGTAGAGGTCGAGCGGGCGCAGGCCGCGGGCGATGGCGCGCAGCTCGGCCACCGCCGTGCTCAGCTCGGCGACGGCCTGGTCGAGCAGCCCGTTCACGTCGAACCCGGGATCGTCCAGGTGGCGCTGCGCCAGCCGCACGGCCATGCCGAGCGAGACGAGCCGTTGCTGGGCGCCGTCGTGCAGGTCGCGCTCCAGCCGTCGGCGTTCCCGGTAGCCCGCGTGCAGGATCCGGGCACGGCTGTCGGCCACCTCGCGCAGCGCCTCGGTGAGCTCCAGCCGGGAGCGGATCACCTCGACGATCAGCCCGACGTCGGCCGCGACCTCCCGCAGCAGCTCCCGGGAGGCCTCGGTGCGCACGGGCAGGAGCACGCCGACGGGGGTGTCGCCGACGTGCACCGGCACCTGCCGCCCGTCGCCGACCGGGAGCGGCGCCGAGGTCAGGCCGACCAGACCGGGCCTGCCCGGCAGCACGTAGCCCAACCGCAGGTCGGGGTCGCGCAGCGCCCGACGCAGGGTGGCCTCCGGGTCCTCGGGCCGGGCGCGGCCGTCGTCGATCCGGGTGTGCAACCGGGCCAGCTCCGCCCGCACGGCCTGCCGCAACGGGTACAGCCGCGCGTCCACCCCCCCGCTCCGGCCCGGCCCGGTCTCGATCAAGTTCAGCAGCACGGGGAGCCCGGCCGCGTTCGTGGCGCTGCCGGCGCGGGTCAAGGACGGCCTACGGGCCACCGCGGCCGACGTCGACGCGGGCCGGGCCGACTTCGACAAGGTGGCCGAGGTCGTCGGGGCCGCGCAGCCGACGGGCGCCGGTCCTGCCTACGGCACCACGGCGCCGACCGCGGGGCGCTACCTGCTGACGAGCCCGCTGGGCGAGCCGCCGAACTCCGCGGGCACATCCTCGCTCGACCTGACGGTCGGCTAGCTCCCGGTGATCGTCTGCCAGATCAGGAAGCCGTTCAGTGCGATGATCAAGGCGGCGGCCACGGCCGCCGCGACGGTGGTGATGCGCCGGTTCACGAGCTCGGCCATGAGGTCCCGGCGCCGGGTCAGCAGCACCAGCGGCACCAGCGCGAACGGGATCCCGAACGACAGCACCACCTGGGAGAGCACCAACGCCTGGGTGGGGTTGATCCCCATGGCCAGCACCACCAACGCGGGCGCCAGGGTCAGCGCCCGGCGCAGGAAGAGCGGGATGCTGCGCCGGATGAACCCCTGCATCACCACCTGCCCCGCGTAGGTGCCCACACCCGAGGACGCGAACCCCGACGCGAGCAGCGCCAGCGCGAACGTGAACGCCGCGGGCTGGTCCAGCACGGCGGCCAGCCCCGCGTGCACGCCCTCCAGCGTGTCGGTGTCGGGCACGGCGGAGCCGAAGAACAACGTCGCGGCGATGACGAGCATCGAGGCGTTGACGAGCCCGGCGAGCCCCATGCCGAGCACGACGTCGATCTGCTGGCGGCGCAGCAGGAAGTGCCGCTCCTCGGCGGTGCGCGGCGGGATGCGCTGCTTCGTCAGCGCCGAGTGCAGGTAGATGACGTGCGGCATCACCGTGGCGCCGAGGATGCCGGTGGCGAGCAGCAGGCTCTGGGTGCCGTCGAAGCGGGGCACGAGGCCCGCGGCGAGCGGCCCGACGGGCACCGCGATGCGCAGCACGGTTGTGAAGAAGCCGAGCAGGATGACGCCGAGCAGCCCGGCGATGGCCAGCTCGAACGGGCGGTAGCCGCGGCGCTGCAAGGCGAGCAGCCCGAACGCCACGACGCCCGTGATCACACCGCCGGTGAACAGCGGGATGCCGAAGAGCAGGTTCAGCGCGATCGCGCCGCCGATCACCTCGGCAAGGTCGGTGGCGATGGCCACCAGCTCGGCCTGCACCCACATGAGGCGCGACACCGGGCGCGGGAAGGTGTCGCGGCACATTTCGGGCAGGTCGCGGCCGGTGGCGAGGCCCAGCTTCGCGGTGAGGGTCTGGATGAGCATCGCGATGAGGTTCGCCGCGACGATCACCCACAGCAGCAGGAACCCGTAGCTCGAACCCGCGGAGAAGTTGGTGGCGAAGTTGCCGGGGTCGACGTAGGCGATGGCGGCGACGAAGGCCGGACCGAGAAACGTGACCGTTCCCCGCAGACCGCCCCGCTGCCGGATCTCGCTGACCGTCAGCGGGGTGTCGGCTGCCGTCATGCTGTCTCCTCGTCGAGCAGATCACCGTGTACGAGCCGGGTAAGGGGTACGCCGAGCGCGCAGTTCCGGTCCGCGACACGGACCCACAGCGGGCCGCCGAACGGGTCCTGCCGCTCGACGGTCACGACGACGCCAGGCCGCACGCCCAACTCGCCGAGGTGGCGCAGCGCCGCGCTGTCCCGGTCGGAGACCCGCCGAACCCGGAAGCGCGCACCGGCAGGCACGGCGTCCAGGCCGACGCCCCACCGCTCGTCGTGCGCGCCGTGCCGTGGCGGGATCGGGTCGCCGTGCGGATCGTGGGTCGGGTGGCCGAGTGCGGCGTCGATGCGCTCCTCCAGCCGCTCGGACAGCACGTGCTCCAGCACCTCGGCCTCGGCGTGCACTTCGTCCCACGGCACGTCGAGCACCTGCGCGAGGAACGTCTCCAGCAGCCGGTGCCGACGAACGACCCGCAGCGCGGCACGCTCGCCCGCGCCGGTGAGGCGCAGTTCGCGAGGGCCCGCGCGGTCGACGAGCTCGCTCTCCTGCAGGCGCTTGATCATCGCTGTCACGGAGGGCGACGCGACGCCCAGCTCAGCCGCGAGGAGCCCGGTGGTGACCGCCTCGCCCCGATGGGCAATGTGGTACATCGCCTTGAGGTAATCCTCGCTCGCGCCCGACAGGCCAGCCATGGCCGCAATGTAGATACCTCTACCGATTTGGTGAAGCCATGTCTCAGAGTGAGACCGCTACCGCACGGCCACCGGCTGCGCGGGCAGCGTCGTGCGGACCACGTCCGACACGGCCTGCAGGGGGCCGCTGCCGACGCCAGCCGGTGTGGTGAGCGCGACGTAGACGGGCCGGTCGACCGCCACCGCGGTGACGAGCCCGACGTCGGTGAGCGTGAGCCAGCGCACCCCGTTGACCTCCAGCAGCTCGGACGTCGGCGTCAGTTCGGCGGGCCGGGGGAGCCCGCACCGCAACACGACGGGCACGGGGTCGGCCGCCCACGCGCGCACCCCTGCGGGCGCGGGCGGGGCGAGCGCGCGGCGGGGGAGCGTTGCCGTGCCCGCGGGGAGGTCTCCGTCGAGCCCGGCAAGCAAGGCGGTGCAGGACGGCGAGCCCGCCGCGGGCGCCTCGACGGTCGCGACGGCCAGCGGACCCGTCTCGGGGGACGGCGCGTCGGGCCCGCGCAGCCGCGCCGCGATCCCGATTCCCGCCACCACGACGGCGAGCAGGAGCGGCAGCGCGACGGCGATCGCGACCGAGGCCGACGGGCGGTGCATGCGGCTCAGCCCAGGTGCACGACCGGGCAGGTGAGCGTGCGGGTGATCCCGCCGACACCCTGCACGCGGGCGACCACGAGCTGGCCCAGCCGGTCGACGTCCTCCGCCTCCGCCCGCACGATCACGTCGTAGGGCCCGGTGACATCCTCGGCGGAGATCACCCCCGCGATGCCCGCGATCTCGGCGGCCACGGCGGCGGCCTTTCCGACCTCGGTCTGCACCAGGATGTAGGCCTGCACCACGGCGTGCCCCTCTCAGCTGTCGATGGACGTGAGATCGTCGGAGGCCGAACGTACCCGAGGAGGACGCGTTGTCGGATGATCGACCCACGATCGCGGCGCTCGGCGAGTTCGCACTGATCGCCCAGGTCACCCGGGACCGGGTCCAGCCCCCCGGCACCGTGCTCGGGCCGGGTGACGACGCTGCCGTCGTGGCCGCGCCGGACGGTCGGGTGGTGGCCACGACCGACGTGCTCGTCGCGGGCGTGCATTTCCGGCTGGACTGGTCGACGCCCGAGCAGGTCGGCCGCAAGGCCGCCGCGGCCAACCTGGCCGACATCGCCGCGATGGGCGCGGTGCCGACCGCGCTGCTCGTCGGGCTGGCCGCGCCGCCCGACACCCCCGTCGCGACGCTCACCGGGCTGGCGGACGGACTGTGGGCCGAGGCAGGCGAGGTCGGGGCGGGCCTGGTCGGCGGCGACGTGGTGGCGTCGGCGTCGCTCACGCTCGCGGTGACCGCGCTTGGGTCGCTCGAGGGGCGTGCGCCGGTCACCCGCTCCGGGGCCCGGCCGGGGGACGTCGTAGCGCTCGCCGGTCGCGTCGGCTGGGCCGCCGCGGGGCTCGCGGTGCTGCAGCGCGGGTTCCGGTCGCCGGGCGCGGTGGTGGCGGCGCACCGGGTGCCCGAGCCGCCGTACGCCGCGGGCCCGGCGGCCGCGACGGCAGGCGCTACGGCGATGATCGACGTCTCGGACGGGCTGCTCGCCGACCTCGGGCATGTCGCGGCGGCCTCGGGCGTCGTGATCGACCTGCGCCACCCCGAAGTGCCGCAGAAGCTCGTCGAGGTGGGCGCGGCGCTGGGCGTCGACCCGATGTCGTTCCTGCTCACCGGCGGTGAGGACCACGCGCTGGCCGCTACCTTCCCGCCCGACGTCGCGCTCCCGACGGGCTTCGTGCCCATCGGGGAGGTGCGGGCAGGCGACCCCGTCGTGCTCGTCGAGGGCAGGCCGTACGACGGCGACCCCGGCTGGGTCCACTTCTCCTGACCCGGTCGAGAAGGGGCCCTCCCTGGATCACGCAGGCTGGTTCATGCCTGCGATGACACCCCACGTGGCCAGCGCGCCGATCGTGCTCGTCCACACGCCGTAGCCCGTGTAGTAACCGACCGCCCAGGTGGTCTGCTCGTTGAGGTGGAACTGCTTGGCAGGCAGGTCGCCGTTGATCACCGGGTCGGACATGTTGCGCACAACCGCGAAGTGCGGTGGGTCGGCAAGCTCGGAGCAGGCCAGGCCGAGCGCGGCGTCGCCCATCTCGACCGCGGCGCCCTCGGCATCGAGATGGTTGGTCGTGGTGCCGTACTCGAAGTAGTCGGTGGTGAGAATCGGGTGGAACTCGGGCATGTCGCGGCCGCCCAGCTCCAGCTTGATGTCCGGGTCGTTCGAGGCTGCCTCCAGGAGTGGGCCCGCAAAGGTGAAGCCGGGGTGCGGCGGCCCGAAGCCAGGTTCGGCCAACTGTCCGGCGAGGGTCCTCATCAGGGTCTCGGCCGTGGCGAGGTGGGTGGTGGGCAGGGCCCAGTCGCTACGGAAGACCTGGCCGTTGAACGGCTCGTTGCGGAACTCGTTCTGGAGCCGGAACTTCGCAGCTCGGGTGATGACGACGTCGCCGAGCCCGAAGTCGGTGAAGACGCTGCCCGCGGTGCCGATGGTGAGCACCAGGCGCGCGCCGGTCTCCTCGATGATCTGCTTGAAGAGGTCCTTCACCGGCAGTGTCGCCGTGCCGGTGCCCGTCTTCACGCCGTCCTGGTTGAGGTGCAGCTCGGACTTCATGCAGAGCACGCTGGTGTTCCCGATGCGGGTCGGCATATAGCTGGCGAGCCTGCGCGAGGTCGCGGCGGGGGCGCCCTTGCGGATCTTCGGTTCGTACTCGGCGAACTTGCGGGCGTAGCGGTGCCAGCGAGCGGGCGCGACGTCCGGGGTGAGCACGCGGGCCAGCCCGACGAGCTCGTCCACGGTCCAGGTGATGACGACGACGTCGGCGCGGGGTAGCGGGTCGTCGGCCGACGGTGCGGGGGTGAGCGGAGCGGGCGTGGGCTCGAGGTCCATCGGGAACGCGAACCCGGCGGCGGCCGCCCTGGCGATCGACGCGTCCATCGGTGCGGCGAGCTCGGCCATGCGCTCCGGGTCGGGGGCCTGGTCGATCGCATCCAAGCCGCGGGAGAGGAGGTAGCGGGCGATCTCCTTGCGCTGGGGATGGGTGGGGCCTCGCCTCTTCGGGGTCATTCTGCGTCCTCCTCGGCTGGGTTCGAGGAGAAGAGCAGCGAGAGGCCGTCGCTGATGCGATCCCCCGGCAAACGATCGACTCGGCCGAGGAACCGCTGCGCTCAGGTCTTCGGGCGCAGGTCGCCCAAGGTCACCGCGTTGCGTCGGATCGCCTCGTTCGCGAGCAGCACGCGCCTGCGCGGCCCGTCGTGCAGGCCGAACTTCGTGTAGAGGCGCAGCAGGTGCTGCTGTACGGCGGCCTCGGTGACGACCAGTTCGGCCGCGATCGCCCGCGTCGACCCGGGCTCGGCGAAGGCGTGGTCGGAGAACAGCGGGCGGCACAGGGCCACGAGGACGTCGCGCTCGCGGCGGGTCAGCTCGGGCGACGGTTCGCCGCCCAGGGTGCGGGGCAGGTTGGCCTGGGCCGCCGCCCGGAACGTGACGCGGGTCTGGCCCAGCACGAGCACGTCGCCGTGGCGCAGCGCGCGGGCTCCCAGGATGGGCTCGCCGCCGATCAGGGTGCCGTTGCGGCTGCCGAGATCCCGCACGCACCATCCGCCCCCGACCGGCTCGACGATCGCGTGCAGCGAGGAGACCTGCAGGTCGCCCGCGAGGACGACGGTGTTACCAGGCGCCCGTCCGAGCGTGGTCGGTGCCGTCGTCAGGGGCACCAGCTCCACGCCGGAGGGCCCGCGCACCTCCAGAAACGCCGTCACGGTTCGTCCCGCACGGTCATGCCGTCGCCGCGCGAGCACCCGGTGTTACGTGGCCAGCATCCAACCGAGCACCGGCGTGGCCTGCAGCGCGATGAGGATGGCCAGCACCAGCAACAGCCCCAGGCTCCAGCCCAGCACCTTGCGGAGGATGGCGCCTTCCTCGCCCTCCAGCCGCACCGCGGCGGCGGCGATCGTCAGGTTCTGCGGCGAGAGCATCTTGCCCAGCACGCCGCCGGACGAGTTCGCCGCCGCGAGCAGCTGCGGCGGCAGCCCGACCGCGTTCGCCGCCGTCACCTGCAGCGATCCGAACAGCGCGTTGGAGGACGTGTCCGAGCCCGTGACGGCCACGCCCAGCCAGCCGATCACCGGCGAGAGGAACGCCAGCGCGCCGCCTGCGCTCGCGATGGTCAGCCCGATCGCGGTGGTCTGCGCCGAGGCGTTCATGACGTAGGCCAGCCCCAGCACCGCGGCCACGGTGAGGATCGCCCAGCGCAGGTCGTAGAGCGTCTTCCCGTAGGCGACCACGGCCCGGCGCACGCCGACCCTCAGCACCAGCGCCACGATCACGCCGGAGATCAGCAGCAGGGTGCCCGCCGTCGACAGCCAGGTGAGCGAGTACATCGTGGTGGAGTGCGGCTTGCCGTTCGTACCCACCACGTCGAGGAACGGCCAGCGGAACGCGACCTTGAGGCTGTCGGCGAGCGGCTTGATGCCCGGCAGCTGCACGATCGCGAACACCACGATGATGATCACGTAGGGCACGTAGGCCAGCCGGACGTCGGCGGGCGAGTCGGGCCGGGGCGCGGTGCCGGGACCCCCACCGGCGGCGATCGCGGGCTCGCGCTTGGCCCACACCGCGTGGGGACGCATGCGAGCCAGCACGATCACGGCCACGGCCCCGAGCAGCGACGCTACGATGTCGGTGAGCGGCACCGAGAGGTAGTTCGAGGTGGCGAACTGGGCCAACGCGAACACGATGCCGCAGCCCAGGGCGGGCATCCACGCCTCGCGCAGCCCGCGCTTGCCGTCGACGATGAACACCAGCACGAGGGGAACGAACACCGCGAGCAACGGCGTCTGGCGTCCGACCATCGACGCCACCTGGTTCAGGGGCAGGCCGCTCACCTGGGCCAGCGTGATGATCGGCACGGCCATGGCCCCGAACGCGACGGGCGCGGTGTTGGCCACGAGCGCAACGACGGCCGCCCGCATCGGCGCGAAGCCCAGCGCGACGAGCATCACCGAGGTGACCGCGACCGGCGCGCCGAAGCCTGCGAGTGCCTCCAGGAGGGCGCCGAAGCAGAACGCGATGAGGATGGCCTGCGTGCGCTGGTCCGCCGAGAACGCGCCGAAGCTGCGCCGCAGCACGTCGAAGTGCCCGGTCGCCACGGTCATGTTGAAGATCCACAGCGCGTTGACCACGATCCACATGATCGGGAACAGGCCGTAGAACGCGCCGTGCAATCCGGCCAGGACCGCCATCCCGACGGGCATGGCGAAGCCGAAGATCGCGACCAGCAGTGCGGTCAGCAGCCCGGCCAGCGCGGCCCACTGCGCGCGCAGCTTGAAGCCGCCGAGCAGGACCAGTACCACCGCCAGCGGCAGCAGCGAAACAAGCGCGGACAGGACCAGCGAGCCACCGATCGCGTTCGGTTGCTGTTGGTAGGCAGCGAGCGTCAACCCCGGCATGTCGGGCAGTGTGCGCCCCGTCACACGATCAAGCAACGGCTAGCTGCGCGGCACCGGTACCCCGCGGATGCTCGCGTCGAGCAGCTGCACCGGGTGCAGCAGCGGCACGTCGATGCCGAGGTGTTTGCCGATCTGCAGCAGGCAGCCCGGGTTGGCGGTGACGACGATGTCCGGCCGGGTCGCGGCGATGTTCTCGGCCTTCCGCCTGCCGAGATCGCCCGCCGCCTCGGGCGCCACCAGGTTGTAGATCCCCGCGGAGCCGCAGCACAGCTCGGCCTCGGGCAGGTCGAGCAGCTCGACGCCGGGGATCGAGCGCAGCACGTTGCGGGGTTGCGCCCGCACCTTCTGCGCGTGCCCGAGGTGGCAGGCGTCGTGGTAGGCCACGCGGGCGCGCACCGGGTGGCGCGGCGCGCGGGGTTCGCCGTCGGCCAGCACCTCATGCACGTCGCGGACCCGTGCGCTGAACGCCTTGGCCCGGTCCGCCCACTCGGCGTCGTCGTCGAGCAGGTGCCCGTACTCCTTCATCGACGAGCCGCAGCCCGCCACGTTGGTCACGACGTAGTCGACGGCGAGGTCGCTGTAGACGCCGATCTCGCGCCGGGCCCGGGCCAGGGCGGGCTCCTCGCGGCCGGAGTGGAACTCCAGCGCCCCGCAGCACTGCTGGTCGCGCGGCACGAGCACGTCCCAGCCCTCGGCGGCGAGCACCCGCACGGTGGCCGCGTTGACGCGGTGGAAGAACACGTCCTGCACGCAGCCGGTGAGCAGCGCGACCCGGCCGCGGCGCTCACCGACGGCGGGCGTGTGCACGGGGAGACGGGCGAACGCGTCGCGCACCGAGACGGGCGGCAGCAGCGACTCCACGGCGGCGAGGCGGCCCGGCAGCCGCTCGGCGAGCGCCCGGATCGCCGGGATCTTGCGCATCGCCTGGTAGAGCCCGCCCGGCACGGCGGCCGCGCGCAGCCGCCGCTTGTACGGGAACAGCGCGAAGATCGCGTCGCGGAACAGCTTGTCGTCCTTGTCGCGCCGGACCCCGCGCTCCAGCTGCGGCCGGGTCGCCTCCAGCAGCCGGTCGTACTGCACGCCGGACGGGCACGCCGTGACACAGGCCATGCAGCCGAGGCAGCGGTCGATGTGCGTGGCGAACGGGCCTTCCAGGCCGATCTCGCCCTTCTCCGCGAGGCCGATCAGGTAGATCCGGCCGCGCGGGGAGTCCATCTCCTCGCCCCACAGCTGGTAGGTCGGGCAGGTGGGCAGGCAGAACCCGCAGTGCACGCAGTCGTCGAGCAGCTCGCGCGAGGGCGGACGGTGGGTGTCGAAGGCGCCGGGCACGGGAGTCACATCCAGGGGTCGAAGCGGCCGGGGCCGAGGCGGTTGTCGGGATCGAAGGCGTGCTTGACCGCGCGCAGCACGGCCACCGCCGACGGCGGCGGCCCCCACGCGGGCAGATGCGCCCCGGCCGGGCGGGCCCGCAGCACCGAGGTGCCGCCCGCGGAGTGGACGACGGCGTGCGCGTCGGCGACCGCGCCCGCGGGCACCGTGACCGTCGCGACGCCCGTGCCCAGCCCGGCGGTGGCCGCCGTCGCGGGGAGCGAGGCGAGCAGGCCGGGCAACCGGGACGGCCGCACGCCCACCCGCAGCACCGCCGCGTCGCTACCACCGCGGGTGATTTCGGCGTGCCGCGGCCACGGGTCGCCGTCGGCGAGCCGGGCCCTCCCGCCGAGCAGCTCGCGCACCCGGTCGGCGCGGGCGCCCAGCGCCCGGTCGGTGCCTTCCAGGCGGAGCAGGAGCAGGCCGTCGCTCGTCCATTCCAGTGCCGCGGGCTCGGTGGGTCCGCCGAGCACCCGGGCCGCCACCTCGGCCGCCTCGGCCGCCGCGCAGGGCAACTCCACGGTGACGGCGGCCTTCGGCCGGGGGTGCAGCCGCAGCACCACCTCGGCCACCACGGCGAGCGTGCCGTAGGAGCCGTGCACGACCTTGGCCATGTCGTACCCGGCCACGTTCTTGATCACGTGGCCGCCGGAGCGTGCGATCGTGCCGTCGGCCAACACGAGCGTGATGCCGATGACGAGGTCGCGCAGCGAGCCGTACACGAGTGCGGCGGGCCCGGCGTCGCCGGTGGCGAGCAGGCCGCCGACGGTGGCGCCGTCGGCGATCCGCGCCGCGTCCAGCGACACGTGCTGCGCGTGCCCGCCCAGCTCCTCCTGCAGCGCGCGCAACGGGGTGCCTGCACGCACGGACACCGTCATGTCGCCGGGGTTGTGGGCGACGATGCCGGTGAGCGCGGTGGTGTCGAGCACCGCGTCGACCGGCCCGAGCGGCCCGGCCCATGCGGCGGCCGTACCCGCGCCCGCGACGGCGAGCGGGCCCGTCGAATCGAGGAGCGCGCTGCGGACCTCGTCGAGGTCGGCGGGCCGCAGCACCGGCGTCGTCGTGCCGCTGGTCATCGTGGCCTCCTAGATCCGCTCGACCTTGCCGGACGCCTCCAAGGGGTGCGGCTGGTACTTCCCGGGCCGCTCACCGCACAGGCGCGGGGTGGGGAACACCTTGCCCGGGTTGCAGATCCCGTCCGGGTCGAACGCCGCGCGCACGCGCTGCATCACGGCCAGATCGTCCTCGGAGAACATCTTCGGCATCGAGCACGCCTTGTCGGTGCCGATCCCGTGCTCGCCCGACAGCGAGCCGCCCATCTCGACACACAGCTCCGCGATTCCCCCGGACAGGTGCTCGGCCTGCTCGGTCTCGCCCGCGTCCGCGTTGTAGAGCACCAGGGGATGCAGGTTGCCGTCGCCCGCGTGGAACACGTTGGCCACCCGGAGCCCGGCCTCGGCGCCCATCTCCGCGATCCGGTCGAGCACCTCGGCGAGCCGCGTCCGGGGCACGACGCCGTCCTGCACGAAGTAGTCGGGGGAGATCCGTCCGACGGCCGCGAACGCCGCCTTGCGCCCGCGCCAGATCGCCGCCCGCTCGTCGGGCGAGCCCGCGATGTGCAGGCGGGTGCAACCGTGCTTCTCGCAGATCGCCTTGACCTGGTCGAACTGGGCGCCGCACTCCTCGGCGGGGCCGTCCAGCTCGACGATGAGCGCGGCGGGCACCCCGACCGTGTAGCCCGCGTGCACGGCCTCCTCGGCGGCCTCGATCGCGAGCGTGTCCATCATCTCGATGGCGGCGGGCACGATCCCGGCCGCGACGACGTCGGACACCACGTCGCCCGCGGCGGCGATCGACGGGAAGTCGGCCAGCAGGGTCTGCACCGATTCGGGCACGCGCATGAGCCGCACCGTGACCTGCGTGACGATGCCGAGCGTGCCCTCCGAGCCGAGCACGACGCCCCGCAGGTCCGGCCCGGCCTGCTCGCCGGTGTCGGTGCCGACCGTCACCACGGTGCCGTCCGCCAGCACGAGCCGCGCGGACAGCACGTGGTGGGTGGTGAACCCGTACTTGAGGCAGTGCGCGCCGCCGGAGTTCTCCGCGACGTTGCCGCCGATCGTGCACACCTGCTGGCTGGACGGGTCGGGCGCGTAGTACAGCCCGTGCGACGCGACCGCCTTCGTGATCGCGAGGTTGGTGACGCCGGGCTCGACCACCGCCCGCCGGTCGACCGGGTCGACCTCCAGGATCTTGTTGAGGCGCGCCAGGCCGATCACCACGCCGTCCGCGACCGGCAGCGCGCCGCCGGACAGGCCGGTGCCCGCACCGCGCGCGACGAACGGCACCTTGTGTTCGTGGCACACCCGCACCGCCGCCGCCACCTGGTCGGCGTCGCGGGGCAGCAGCACCAGCTCCGGGACGACGCGGTAGCCGGTGAGCCCGTCGCACTCGTACGCGCGGCACTGCACCGGGTCGGAGATCACGTCCGCGGGCGCGAGCGCCCGCTCGAACGCCTGCCGCACCGCATTGTCGAGCGCCATCGCGTCTCCTCCCCGCCGAGCTTCCGACGACAGCTTCGCCGACAGTACGACGCGGCGCTCGTTCCAGCCATGATCACTGCGGGGGCCCCCCGCACTGCTCCGTCCGTGGCGGCGTGCCACCATTTGCGCAGGCAACATGACCGGCACTCGGGAGGCGCGCGTGGGCCCACGGCGGACGCTCCAGCTCCTGCTTGTCCTCACCGCGCTCGCGACGCTGGCGCTCGCGCTGTCGGGAGTGGTCGGTCCGGCCTAAAGTTCGGGCGTGACCAGCGACCTGCGCATCGACCCCGCCCTGCGTTCCTTCGTCGTCGACGAGCTGCTCACCGGGCTCGACATCGCACCCGAGCGGTTCTGGGCCGCGCTCGTCGATCTTCAGAGCCGGTTCGCGGGCCGCATCGCCACGTTGCTCGCCCGCCGCGACGAGCTGCAGGAGCAGATCGACGCCTGGCACCGCGAGCACGGCCCGGGTGACCCGGACGCCTACGCCGCGTTCCTCACCGAGATCGGCTACCTGGTTCCGGACACGACCGCGCACCTGTCCGTCACGGGTGTGGACCCGGAGATCGCCGAGGTGGCAGGCCCGCAGCTGGTCGTGCCCGCCACCGTGCCGCGCTACGCGCTCAACGCCGCCAACGCCCGGTGGGGCTCGCTCTACGACGCGTTCTACGGCACCGACGCGCTCCCGCAGGATCACGATCTCGCGCCGGGGTACGACGAGCAGCGCGGCGCCCAGGTGATCGCGGCCGCCGACGCGCTGCTCGACGAGCTGTTCCCGCTCGCCGAAGGCAGTCACGCCGACGTCACGGCGTACCGCGTCGACAACGGCGCGCTGGTCCCCGCCCTGGCCGATCCCGCCCAGTTCGCGGGCTCGGGCGACGACGTGATCCTGCTGCGCCGCAACGGCTTGCACGTCGAGCTGACGATCAACCCGGAGTCCCGGGTCGGCGGCCAGCACCACGCAGGCGTGGCCGACGTCGTGCTGGAGTCGGCGGTCACCACGATCGTCGACCTGGAGGACTCGGTCGCGACGGTCGACGGCGAGGACAAGGCGGGCGCCTACCGCACCTGGCTGGGCCTCATGACCGGCACGCTCTCGGCGACGTTCGAGAAGGGCGGCCGCACGGTCGAGCGCGTCGTGCACGGCGACCGCACGTACACCGCCCCGGACGGCGCGCCGCTCGCGCTGCCGGGCCGGTCGCTGCTCCTCGTGCGCAACTGCGGGCACCACATGACGACCGACGCCGTGGTGATCGACGGCGCCGAGGTGGCGGAAGGCGTCCTCGACGCGTTGGTCACGGCCACGGCGGCGCTGCACGACCTGCGCGGCCTCGGCCGGTTCTCCAACTCGCGCGCGGGCAGCGTCTACATCGTCAAGCCCAAGCAGCACGGGCCCGACGAGGTCGCGCTCACCGTCGAGCTGTTCGCCGCCGTCGAGGAGCACCTCGGCCTGCCCGCGGGCACCCTGAAGATCGGGATCATGGACGAGGAGAAGCGCACGTCGCTCAACCTCGGGGCCTGCATCGCCGCCGCCGCCGATCGGGTGATCTTCGTGAACACCGGCTTCCTCGACCGCACCGGCGACGAGATCCACACCGACATGGATGCGGGCCCGGTCGTGCGCAAGGACGACATGAAGTCCACGGCGTGGCTCACCACCTACGAGGACCGCAACGTCGACGTCGCGCTCGCGGCGGGCTTCGCGGGCACAGCACAGATCGGCAAGGGCATGTGGGCGAAGCCCGCGGCGATGGCCGACATGCTGGCGCAGAAGGGGGCGCAGCCGGAGGCGGGCGCCAACTGCGCGTGGGTGCCATCGCCGACGGCCGCCACCCTGCACGCGCTGCACTACCTGCGCACCGACGTCCAGGCGCGGCAGAAGGAGCTCGCCGGGCGCACGACCGACCGGCGCGGCCTGCTGGAGGTGCCGGTGCTGCCCGGCCCGCTTTCCGACGAGGAGAAGCGGCACGAGCTGGAGACCAACGCGCAGTCCATCCTCGGCTACGTGGTCCGCTGGGTGGGGCTGGGCATCGGCTGCTCCACCGTGCCCGACCTCGAGGGCGTCGGCCTGATGGAGGACCGCGCCACCCTGCGCATCTCCAGCCAGCTCATCGCCAACTGGCTCTACCACCAGCTGGTCGACGAGCGCGACGTGCGGCTGACGTTCGAGCGCATGGCCGCCGTCGTGGACGAGCAGAACGCCAAGGAGGCGGGCTACCGGGCGATGGCCGCCGACCTGGACCGCAGCGAGTCGTTCCAGGCCGCGCTGGACCTGGTGTTCTCCGGGCGCACCGAGGCGAACGGCTACACCGAGCGTGCCCTCACGCACTGGCGCCGCCGGGCGAAGCAGCGCGGCTGAGCGGAGCTTGCGAACCGAACGTTGATCGAGCTCCGCCCCACGCCGCTCGACCATCCCGACGCGGCGGCACTGATCGTCCTCCTGCAGGCGCACTACCAGGAGATCTACGGCGGCCAGGACGAGACGCCGTTCGCCGCGGCCCAGTTCGTCCCGCCCGCGGGCTACTTCGTGATCGGCTACGCCGACGGTGTGGCGGTCGCGTGCGGGGGATGGCGGGCCCGCGACGGTGCCGACCCATTGCGGCCGGGCGACGCCGAGATCAAGCGGATGTTCGTGCGTCCGACGCACCGCGGCCGCGGCATCGCCCGTGCCGTGTTGGCCGACCTGGAGATCACCGCGGCGTCCGCGGGCAGGCGGCGGATGGTGCTGGAGACCGGCGTGCGCCAGCCCGCGGCGATCAACCTCTACGTCGGCGCCGGCTACGCGCCGATGGCGCCGTTCGGCACCTATCGCGACGCCGAAGGCAGTCGCTACTACTCCAAATCGCTGCCTGGCGAGATCGCCCGGGATGCCGGATGATCCGCATCACACACGACGAGGAGGGGGCCGGGCAATGATTGTTGCGGCGACCAATCTCCGACTGGACACGACGTGGATCGACTACGTGCTCGTGGTCTTCTACTTCGTGCTGGTCCTGGGGATCGGGGTCATGGCGCGCAGATCGGTGTCGTCGAGTTTGGACTTCCTGCTCTCCGGACGCTCGCTGCCTGCGTGGGTGACCGGCCTGGCGTTCATCTCGGCCAACCTCGGCGCGATCGAGCTCATCGGCATGACGGCCAACGGCGCGCAGTACGGCCTGCCGACCGTGCACTACTACTGGATCGGCGCCGTCCCAGCGATGGTGTTCCTCGGGATCGTGATGATGCCGTTCTACTACGGCAGCAAGGCGCGCAGCGTCCCCGAGTTCCTGCAGAAGCGGTTCAACCACACGACACAGCGGGTCAACGCCGTCACGTTCGCGCTGTCGTCGGTGCTGATCGCGGGCGTGAACCTGTTCTCGCTCGGGCTGGTGCTCGAGGCGCTGCTGGGCTGGTCGCTCGTGGTGGCGATCCCGGTGGCCGCGCTGGTGGTGCTGAGCTACACATTCCTCGGCGGGCTCTCGGCGGCGATCTACAATGAGGTGCTGCAGTTCTTCGTGATCCTCGCGCTGCTCGTTCCGCTTACCGTCGGGGGCCTCGCGCGGGTCGGCGGCTGGGACGGGCTGAAGGAGAAGATCAGCGCGGCGGGCAACGGGGCCGAGCTCGCCGCGTGGCCGGGCACCCCGCTCACCGGGATCGAGAACCCGTTCTGGTCCGTCGTCGGCATCGTGTTCGGGCTCGGCTTCGTGCTGTCCTTCGGCTACTGGACCACGAACTTCGCCGAGGTCCAGCGCGCCCTGTCGGCCAAGGACATGTCGGCCGCCCGCCGCACACCGATCATCGCCGCCTACCCGAAGGCGCTCATCCCGCTCGTCATCGTGATCCCCGGCATGATCGCCGCGGTGCTGGTGCCCGCACTTGCCGCCGCGAAGGCGGGCCAGCCGTCGGACGTCACGTACAACAACGCGCTCTCGCTGCTGATGAACGAGGTGCTGCCCAACGGCGTCCTCGGTGTCGCGCTGGCCGGTCTGCTGGCCGCGTTCATGGCGGGCATGGCGGCCAACGTCAGCTCGCTCAACACGGTGTTCACCTACGACATCTGGCAGGACTGGCTGCGTCCTGGCAAGGACGACCGGTACTACCTGCACGTCGGCCGGGCGGTCACGGTGATCGGGTGCGTGCTGGCGATCGGCACGGCGGCGATCGCAGGCAGCTATTCGAACCTGATGGACTACATCCAGTCGCTGTTCAGCTTCTTCAACGCGCCGCTGTTCGCGATCTTCATCCTGGGCCTGTTCTGGAAGCGGATGACCGGCCCCGCGGGCTGGACCGGGCTGATTTCCGGCACGATCGCGGCGGTGATCATCGACGTACTGGTCCGCACGGGCGTGCTTTCCCTGTCCAGCCAGGCGGGCAGCTTCGTCGGGGCGAGTGCGGCGTTCGTCGTCGGCGTGCTCGTGGCGATCATCGTGTCGACGGTGACGCAGCCGAAGCCCGACGCCGAACTGGTCGGGCTCACGTGGTCGCTGACGTCCAAGGAGGACCGCAGTCACGGCGCCGAGGGGGCGGACAGCGGCTGGTACCGCTCGCCCGTCGTGCTCGGCGCGGGTGTGATCGTGCTGACCATCATCCTCTACATCGTGGTCTAGGGAGAGATCCAGATGAGCGACAAGGTGTCGAGCGCGGCGTCCTCGCTGTTCGACCTGCGCACGGTCATCGCGGTGCTGTTCGCGTTCTACGGCATCGTCCTGACGATCATGGGCATCGTCACGGCGACCCCGGAGAACACCGCCAAATCCGGCGGTATCGACCTCAACCTGTGGACCGGGATCGGCATGCTCGTCCTCGCCGCCGTGTTCATCGTGTGGGCGCGGATGAAGCCGTTGGGCGCCGATGCGCCGCCGCCGGACGCCGAGGACCGGCCCAGCCACCACTAGCCGGAGATGGGCCGCAGCCCCCTCGGCTGCGGCCCGTCGGCGTGTCAGGTCAGCGGTGACCGAACGGGTAACGCGGGTTGAACACCTCGAGCGTCCAATCGTCGAGGCGGCGCAGCGCGCGTCGGATGGTGATGATCATGGCGTTCCTCCTGTTCTCTGCGATCACATCTGGTACATCGAATCGGCCTCCTGAATCGTTCCAGAAGATCAGGTGAAACAGCTCACGGGCGGGGGATTAGGCTCCCGCTCGTGCCGCTCTACGCCCTCGGCGCCGCCGAGCCCGACATCCATCCCGACGCCTACGTCCATCCCGACGCCGTCGTGATCGGCAACGTGACGATCGGCGCGGAGTCGTCGGTGTGGCCGACCGCGGTGCTGCGGGGCGACGACGGGTGGATCGAGGTCGGGGTGCGCTCGAGCATCCAGGACGGCTCGATCATCCACACCACGACCGTGCGGCCGACGGTGATCGGCGACGAGGTCACCGTCGGGCACAACGTGCACATCGAGGCCGCGACGATCGGGCACCGGGCGCTCATCTCGTCCGGCTCGGTCGTGCTGAACGGGGCGACGGTCGGCGCGGGCGCGATCGTCGGGGCGGGCGCGGTCGTCGCGCCGAACGCGGAGATCCCGCCGCGGGCCATGGCGTTGGGGGTGCCCGCGCGGGTGCGCCAGGGCTACGAGGTGCCCGAGGAGGCGTACGCCCACGCCGTCACCAGCTACGTCGAGCGCGGCAAACGGTTCCGCGCCGAGCTCAGGAGGCTCGGCTGATGGGGGACCACGCCGAGGGACGAGGCGACAGTCGGCGCAAGCCGTTGGCGGAGGTCGTCGAGGCCGGGTGGGCCCAGGCGCTCGCGCCGGTGGCGCAGCGGATCGCGGACATGGGCGACTTCCTGCGCGCCGAGCTCGCCGCAGGCCGCCGCTACCTACCCGCGGGCGCGAACGTGCTGCGCGCGTTCACCCAGCCGTTCCATGCGGTGCGGGTGCTGATCGTGGGCCAGGACCCGTATCCGACGCCGGGGCACGCGGTGGGGCTGTCGTTCTCGGTGTCGCCGACGACGCGGCCGGTGCCGCGGTCGCTGGCCAACATCTTCCGTGAGTACACCGCCGACCTCGGCCACCCGACGCCGTCGACCGGCGACCTCACTCCCTGGGCCGAACAGGGGGTGCTCCTGCTCAACAGGGTGCTCACCGTCGCGCCGGGGGAGCCGGGCTCGCACCGCGACAAGGGCTGGGAGGCGGTCACGGAACAGGCGATCCGCGCGCTCGTCGCCCGGGACGACGAGCCGCTCGTGGCGATCCTGTGGGGCCGCGACGCCCGCAACCTCGCGCCGCTCCTCGGGGACGTGCCGTTGATCGAGTCCGCGCACCCGAGCCCCATGTCCGCCGATCGAGGCTTCTTCGGCTCGCGCCCGTTCAGCCGGGCCAACGCGCTGCTGGAGGAGCTGGGCGGCGATCCGGTGGACTGGAAGCTGCCGTAGCGCCGCGCCGGCGTCCCGCCTCGGTGAGTCGCTCGTCTCGACACGGTGAGTCGCGCGTCCTGACACGGTGAGTCGCGCGTCTCGACGCGGTGATTTGGCGTCGTGGTGACGGCGCCGGTGTCGTGGTGACGGCGCCGGTGTCGTAGTGGCGCACCGGTGTCGTGATGGCGGCGCAGACGTTCGGACTCCGGCGCGGCCACACCGCCGCGGGGTGCGGTGAGCGCAGAAGAGCGCCCCCGACCCGATGCGGGACGGGGGCGGCGGTTCGGTTCGGTCAGCCGCGGGTGACCTTGCCTGCCTTCAGGCAGGACGTGCATACGTTCAACCGCTTGCGGTTGCCGCCGTTGATCCGCGTGCGCACGGTCTGGATGTTGGGGTTCCAGCGGCGGTGGGTACGGCGGTGCGAGTGCGAGACGGACATGCCGAAGCCCGGACCCTTTCCACAGACGTCGCAGACGGCAGCCACGTCGAACTCCTCGAAATCGGTGTCGGTGAAGCCGGGGCAGCCCCGGTCGCGAGACACCAGACTACCCGCGCCGCCGCGGTCCGCCCCAGCAGGGGCGGATAGGCTGGGACCCCGTGCCCGCCCTGCTCGACCCCGCCCTGGTTCTCGCGTGGGCGAGGGCGTCGGTCGAGGTGCTGGAGCGCCGACGGCCCGAACTGGACCGCATCAACGTCTTCCCGGTCGCCGACGCCGACACGGGAACGAACTTGTTGCTGACGATGCGCTCGGCCGTCGAGGCGGCGGAGGAGGCGGTCGTCGGCGCCGACCCGGACACCGTTGCGATCACGACCGCCCTCGCCCGTGGAGCCTTGCTCGGCGCGCGCGGCAACTCGGGGGTGATCCTCGCGCAGGTGCTGCGGGGGTTCGCCCTAGCTGTGGCCGATGCGGCCGTGGCCGCGCCGGGTGCTGCCGCGGCGCGCGTCGGCACCGTGGGCGCTGCCGTGCTCGCCGACGCACTGGCCCGCGGCGCCGCACTGGCCTCCGCGGCGCTCACAGACCCGCGGGAGGGCACCGCCCTCACGGTGCTCGCGGCCGCCGCTGCCGCAGCCCACCCGGCCGCCGGGCCTGGGGCTCAGCCGCTTGCCGCCGGGCCTGCGGCTCAGCCGCCTGCTGCCGCGCCTGCGGCTCAGCCGCCTGCCGCCGCGGCGACCCCCGCGTCTCGCCCATCGGCCGCCGTGGGTGCGTCGGCGTCAGACGTTGCCGCCGATGGCTTCGCCGCGCTGGCCGCGGCGGCGACAGCGGCTGCCGACGCCGCGGCGACCGCCCTGCGCGCCACGACGGCGCAGCTCCCAGAACTCGGCCGGGCCGGGGTCGTCGACGCGGGCGGCATGGGCGTCTACCTCCTCCTCGACGCATTGGCCGCGCTGCTCGGCAACCGCCCGCCTGCGCCGCCGCCCCGGCCGAGCGCGCGGGACCGGTCCGCACTGACCGCCCCGCGCGAGACGGGCTCGACGGACTACGACTACGAGGTGATGTACCTCCTCGACGCATGCCCAGGCGCTGTCGGCGGCCTCCGTACGCGGCTGACCGAGCTGGGCGACAGCGTCGCGGTGATCGGCGACGGCCACGACCTCTGGCGCGTCCACCTGCACTGCAACGACATCGGCGCCGCCATCGAGGCCGGGATCGCCGCGGGCCGCCCCCATCAGGTCACGGTGGTCCGCTTCGCTGACCAGCCCGCGCCCGGTCGATTCGTCCGCGAGCGGGCCGTGCTCATGATCGTCGTTGGCGCGGACCTGGTCCGGTTGGCCCGCGACGCAGGCGCGGCGGTGCTGCAGCGCGCGCCCGACACGCCGGTCGTCGAGGCCGAGATCGTGACGGCGCTCGCGGCCACCCGCGCCCGCGCGGTCGTGCTCATGCCCGGCGACCCCGACCTTGTGCCGGTGGCCGAACGCGCCGCGTCGGTCGTGCGCCGCGACGGCCAGGACGTGCTCGTCCTGCCCACGGCGTCCGTGCTCCAGAGCCTGTCCGCGCTGGCCGTGCACGATCCGGCGCGGCGTGCGGGAGAGGACGTCGTCGCGATGGCCGAAGCGGCCGCAGGCACCCGCACCGCCGCGTTGCTCGTGGCCGAGACCGAGGCCCTGACCTGGGTGGGCCGCTGTGAACCGGGCGACGTGCTCGGGATCGCGGACGGCGAGGTCGTGCTGATCGCCCCCGACCTTTCTGTCGGTGCCCTGTGGTTGGCTCACCGCATGCTCCTGGGCGGCGGCGAGATCGTCACGGCACTGCTCGGCGCGGGCACCGACACCGCCCTTGCCGAGGGGATTCAGGCCGACCTGCATCGCAGCCATCCGGAGGTCGACGTCGTCGTCCACCAGGGGGGCCACACCGACTACCCGCTGGTGTTGGGGGTGGAGTGAGCGGAGCGATGGATCTGGACACACCGCTGGTCACCGCGCTGGGCAAGCGCGCGGCCGACGGGCTGGGCCAGCAGCTTTCCCTGCACACGGTCGGCGATCTGCTCCGCCACTACCCGCGCCGCTACGTCGACCGCGGGCGCCTCACCGACATCGCAGGCCTGGAGATCGGTGAGCACATCACCGTGGTCGCGCAGGTCGAGAAGGCCACGCTGCGCGACATGCGCTCGCGCAACGGCAAGCTGCTCGCCGTCGTCATCCGCGACGAGAAGGGCGCCGAGCTCGATTGCACCTTCTTCAACGGCCACCGGCTGAAGTCCCTGGTCAAGCCGGGCGTGCGGGCGGTGTTCTCCGGCAAGGTCGGCGTGTTCAACCGGAAGCTGCAGCTCACCCACCCCCAGTTCGAGACGCTCGATGAGGACGACGAGATCCGTCCGTTCATCTCGGTCTACCCGGCCACCGCCAAGCTCGGGTCGCAGGCGATCGCGCGGTCGGTGCGACAGGTGCTCGATCTGCTCGACGACGGCGGCCGGGTCGCGATTGCCGATCCGCTGCCGTCCGTGCGCGCGGGCGAGAGCCTGGCCGAGCTCGGACGAGCGCTGCGGCGCATCCACGTGCCCGAGAGCCAGGCCGACATCCACGCCGCGCGCCACCGGCTGGTGTGGGACGAGGCGATGGGGGTGCAGCTCGCGCTCGCGCTGCGTCGCCGGGCCACGGCCATCCGGCCCGCCGCGGCCTGTCCGCCCCGGCCGGGTCGTCTGCTGGAGGCGTTCGACGCCCGCCTGCCGTTCGCGCTCACGGCCGGGCAGCGCGCGGTGGGGGAGGAGATCGCCGCCGACCTCTCCGGGCGGCATCCCATGAACCGGCTCGTGCAGGGCGACGTCGGCGCGGGCAAGACCGTAGTGGCGCTGCGGGCGATGTTGCAGGCGGTGGATGCGGGCAGGCAGGCTGCGCTGCTCGCGCCCACCGAGGTGTTGGCCGCGCAGCACGCCCGTTCGCTGCGCGCGTTGCTCGGCCCACTGGGTGAGGCCGGCGAGCTGGGCGCACCGGAGATCGCCACCCGGGTCACGCTGCTCACGGGATCCTTGGGAGCGAAGGCGAAGCGAAAAGCGCTGCTGGACGCGCAGTCCGGCGAGGCAGGCATCGTCGTCGGCACCCACGCGCTGATCCAGGACCGGGTGGGCTTCGCCGAGCTGGGCCTGGTCGTGGTCGACGAGCAGCACCGGTTCGGCGTCGAGCAGCGCGACGCGCTTCGCGCCCGGGGCGCGCACATGGTGCCGCACATGCTGGTGATGACGGCCACGCCGATCCCGCGCACGGTGGCGATGACCGTCTACGGCGATCTGGAGGTGTCCGCGCTGCGCGAGCTGCCTGCGGGGCGGTCGCCGGTCGCCACCACGGTCGTGCCGTTGGCGGAGCGCCCGTCCTGGTTCCAGTCGGTGTGGCGGCGGGTGCGGGAGGAGGTCGCGGCCGGGCACCAGGCGTACGTCGTGTGTCCGCGGGTGGGCGACCCGAAGCTCGCCGAGGAGGCCGAAAGCGAGCCTCCGGACACCGACGGGGAGTCGGAGGCCCGCCGCCCGCCGCTTGCGGTGCTCGACGTGATCACGAAGCTGATGGAAGATCAGCTCGCCGGGCTGCGGCTCGGGCTGCTGCACGGCAAGCTGCCCGCCGACGAGAAGGACGCGGTGATGCGCGCGTTCGAGCGGGGCGAGCTGGACGTGCTGGTGGCCACGACCGTCATCGAGGTCGGGGTGGACGTGCCCAACGCCACCGCCATGGTGATCCTCGACGCCGAGCGGTTCGGACTCTCCCAGCTGCACCAGCTGCGCGGTCGGGTGGGCCGCGGCTCGGCGGTAGGGGTGTGCCTGCTGGTCACCGAGATGCCCGCCGCCACGGCCGCGCGCGCCCGCCTGGACGCGATCGCGGACACCACCGACGGCTTCGCGCTCGCCCAACTGGACCTTGAGCTGCGGCGTGAGGGCGACGTGCTCGGCGCCCTGCAGTCGGGCAGGCGTTCCGGCCTGCGGCTGCTCTCCCTGCTCAAGCACGAGGAGATCATCGCCAAGGCCCGGGTGTACGCGATGGACATCGTCGAGCACGACCCCACCCTGAGCGAGCACGGTGGCCTCGCCGCGCTCGTCGGCCAGACGGTAGGCGACGAGGAGCGCGCGGCCTGGCTCGACCGCGTGTAGCACAAACCGTGCGCCACGGCCGCCGAGTCGCGGAGGCGCCCGGGTGGCACCCGGCGGGCGCGCGTGTGCCGGTGGACGCCGCGGCCCCAAACGGACGGGCCCCGCAGCGGAGACGCCCGGCTCGTCAGGCGGGGAGGGCGCCCCGGCTCGCGGCGTCGAGGGCGGCCGCGGCGGGCAGCGGCACGTGGATGACGCCCGCCCGGTCGAGCTTCGCGAGCTCGGAGCGGGCGCGGGTGTAGGCGGCGAGGCGCTCGGCGTCGTTGTCGGACTCGCGCGCCGTGGTGAGGAGCTTGATCACGCGCTCGACGGTGGCGCGCTCGGCGGGCGACAGGGTGGACAGCCGGATCCGCTCGGCCGCCTGCCGGGCCGCGTGCCAGGCCCGCTCGGCGCGGTCGACCGCCGCGACGAACGCGGGAGCGTGGTTGCCGCCCGGGAACGCGTCGGTGTCGAGGGCCTGGGCCTCGGCGAACGCGTCGACGAACCGTGCTGTGCTCGGCACCGACACGTCGGCTAGTGCGGGCAGCCGCAGTACCGCCATCGGGTCGCACTCGTAGGCGGCGTAGGCGCTGCGCAGCCCGTCGAACCGACGCCGGGCGTGGCCCCAGACCAGATCCGGCCGGGGCGGCGCGGCGGGCCGGGCGGGCAGCGGGGCGGTGCCCGCGGCGCCACCGCGACGCAATCGGGCCCGGCGCTGCGACCGGGTGATCGCGACCACGGCCCCGGCGACCACCAGCATCGGTGACGCCAGCAGCACCAGGATCCACGCGACGGTAACCAACCCGAGCAGCATGCCGCCCCCGATCACCAGGACGCCGCCGTCGGAGGCGATCGTCAACGCGACGAACACGGCGACGATCGCGAACACCGCGCGGGCCTTCGCGTGGTGATGGTGGTCGTACGGCCGCCCGGCCACGCGGCGCCGCCGGGCGTACGACTCGTCCCGCAGCCGCCGCCCATCGGCGAACGCGGCGGCGTAGGCCGGAGGGAACGGCGGCATCCCCGCCGGGTGACGATGGTGGCGCACGTCTCCTTGGTACCCCACCCGGGTGGTGTTCGCACGGGTCCGATCGAGTGCCGCGCCCGGTACCGTTCCGCCGAGATCATCGATACCGACATCGTCGAGACGACCCGAGGAGCCCGCCGTGTTCCGCAAGGCGCTGGTCGCCAACCGCGGTGAGATCGCGATCCGCGCGTTCCGGGCCGCGTACGAGCTGGGCATCGCGACCGTGGCGATCTTCCCGCACGAGGACCGCAACTCGCTGCACCGCGCCAAGGCCGACGAGTCCTACCAGATCGGCGAGGTGGGCCATCCGGTCCGCGCGTACCTCTCGGTCGACGAGGTGGTCAAGGCCGCGCGCCGCGCGGGCGCCGACGCGGTCTACCCGGGCTACGGCTTCCTCTCCGAGAACCCCGATCTCGCCCAGGCGTGCGCCGACGCGGGCATCACGTTCGTCGGCCCACCCGCCGATGTGCTGCACCTCACCGGCAACAAGGCCCGCGCGATCGCCGCCGCCCGGCAGGCGGGCGTCGCGGTGCTGCGCTCCAGCGAGCCCTCCAGCGACGTCGACGCCCTGGTCGCCGCGGCCGACGACATCGGGTTCCCGGTGTTCGTCAAGGCCGTCGCAGGTGGGGGCGGGCGCGGCATGCGCCGGGTCGAGCGGGCCGAGGACCTGCGGGACGCCGTCGACGCGGCCATGCGGGAGGCCGAGTCCGCGTTCGGCGATGCCACGGTGTTCCTCGAGCAGGCCGTGGTCAACCCGCGGCACATCGAGGTGCAGATCCTCGCGGACGCCGAGGGCAACGTCGTACACCTCTACGAGCGGGACTGTTCGCTGCAGCGGCGGCACCAGAAGGTCATCGAGATCGCGCCCGCGCCGAACCTGGACCCCGCGCTCCGGGACCGGATCTGCGCCGACGCCGTCGCGTTCGCCAAGGCCATCGGCTACGTCAACGCGGGCACCGTCGAGTTCCTCCTCGACGAGCGCGGCAACCACGTCTTCATCGAGATGAACCCGCGCATCCAGGTCGAGCACACGGTGACCGAGCAGGTCACCGACCGCGACCTGGTCATCGCACAGCTGCGCATCGCCGCAGGCCGCACCTTGCCGGAGCTGAACCTCACCCAGGACGAGGTGATGCTCTCCGGCGCCGCCCTCCAGTGCCGCGTCACCACCGAGGACCCGGCCAACGGGTTCCGCCCCGACACCGGCCTGATCAGCAACTACCGCTCGCCCGGCGGTCCCGGCGTTCGCCTCGACGGCGGCACGACGCATACCGGCGCCGAGGTCAGCGCCCACTTCGACTCGATGCTGGTCAAGCTCACGTGCTACGGGCACAGCTTCGAGCAGGCCGTCCGCCGGGCCCGACGGGCGATCGCGGAGTTCCGCATCCGCGGGGTGGCCACGAACCTGCCGTTCCTGGGCGCCGTTCTCGACGACCCCGACTTCCAGGCGGGCCGCATCACCACGTCCTTCATCGACGAGCGCCCCGAGCTGCTGCGAACCCGCAAACCCGCCGACCGCGGCACCCGCATCCTCACCTACCTGGCCGAGACCACGGTCAACCGGCCGCACGGGCGTCGTTCGCAGGTCGTCGAGCCGGTCGACAAGCTGCCCCGGTCGGCCAACGGGGCGGCACCCGCGTCCGGGTCACGGCAACTCCTGCGCGAGCTGGGGCCCGAGGGGTTCGCGCGGCGGCTGCGGGAACAGACTCCGGTGGCCGTCACGGACACGACGTTCCGCGACGCGCACCAGTCGCTGCTGGCCACGCGCGTGCGGAGCCGTGACCTGCTCGCCGTCGCGCCGCACGTCGCGCGCACAGCGCCGCAGCTGCTGTCGCTGGAGTGCTGGGGCGGCGCGACCTACGACGTCGCGCTCCGGTTCCTCGCCGAGGATCCCTGGGACCGGCTCGCCGCCCTGTCCGAGGCCGTGCCCAACATCTGTCTGCAGATGCTGCTGCGCGGGCGCAACACCGTCGGCTACACGCCGTACCCGACCGAGGTCACCGACGCGTTCGTGCACGAGGCCGCCGCCACCGGCATGGACATCTTCCGGATCTTCGACGCGCTCAACGACGTCGCGCAGATGCGGCCCGCGATCGACGCGGTGCGCGCAACGGGCACGGCCGTCGCCGAGGTGGCGCTCTGCTACACCGGCGATCTCTCCGACCCCGGCGAAAACCTCTACACGCTCGACTACTACCTGCACCTCGCCGAGCAGATCGTCGCGGCGGGCGCGCACGTGCTCGCGATCAAGGACATGGCCGGGTTGCTGCGCCCGCCAGCGGCCCGCACGCTGGTCACGGCCCTGCGTGCGCGCTTCGACCTCCCGGTGCACCTGCACACGCACGACACCGCGGGCGGCCAGCTCGCCACGCTCGTCACGGCGATCGACGCCGGGGTGGACGCCGTCGACGGGGCGGTGGCGTCGATGGCGGGGACGACGTCGCAGCCCTCACTCTCGGCCCTGATCGCGGCCACCGACCACACGGAGCGGGCCACCGGCCTCTCGCTGGCCGCGGTGGGTGATCTCGAGCCGTACTGGGAGGCCGTCCGGAAGGTCTACCGGCCGTTCGAGTCCGGGCTCGCCGCCCCCACCGGCCGCGTCTACCACCACGAGATCCCCGGCGGGCAGCTGTCCAACCTGCGCCAGCAGGCCATCGCACTGGGGCTGGCCGACCGGTTCGAGCTGATCGAGGACCTCTACGCCGCCGCCGACCGCATGCTCGGACGGCTGGTGAAGGTGACGCCGTCGTCGAAGGTGGTGGGCGACCTGGCCCTGCACCTGGTGGGCGCAGGTGTCGAGGCCAAGGACTTCGAGGCCGACCCGGGCCACTACGACGTGCCCGACTCCGTGATCGGCTTCTTGCGCGGCGAGCTCGGCGACCCGCCCGGCGGCTGGCCGGAGCCGTTCCGCACTCGGGCCCTGGAAGGCCGTCCGCCCGAACGCGAGCAGGCCGAGCTCTCGGACGAGGACCGGGAGGGCCTCGCGCAGTGCCGCCGCCCGACGCTCAACCGGCTGCTCTTCCCCGGCCCGACCAAGGAGTACCTGGCGCATCGCGAGTCGTACGGCAACACGTCGGTGCTGTCCACGAAGGATTTCCTCTACGGCCTCGAGCCCGAGGTCGAGCACACGGTCGAGCTGGAGCCGGGCGTCACGCTGATCATCGAGCTGGAGGCGATCTCCGAGCCGGACGAGCGGGGCTACCGGACGGTGATGACGTCGATGAACGGGCAGTTGCGGCCGGTGTCGGTGCGCGACATGGAGGTCGCCACGGACGTGAAGGCCGCGGAGAAGGCCGAGCGGGGCAACCCGCGGCACGTCGCCGCCCCGTTCGCGGGCGTGGTAACGCTGCAAGTGGACGAGGGCGATCAGGTCTCCGCGGGCCAGACCGTGGCGACGATCGAGGCGATGAAGATGGAGGCGAGCATCACCGTGCAGCAGGAAGGAACGGTCGCGCGGCCGGCCATCGGCAAGGTGCAGCAGGTCGAGGGCGGCGACCTCCTCCTGGAGCTGGAGTAGCCGCGGCCTGACCTACCGAGCCTCCGGGACGACTGAAGCCCCCCGCGCGCGGCGGAACACTCGACCGGGCCAGTGCGCACCCCTGCGGCCGACCGCGCACCTCACCGGGCCACCGCGCACCCCTGCGGCCGGACTGCGCACCCCACCGATGGGGTGCGAGGTGGGCAGGAGGGGTGCGCAGTTGTGGGCGTGGGCGCGTGGGGGCTGCCTTCGTGAGTCCGGCCGGCGTGAGGCGGCGCGCGTGGGTCCGGTGCACGCGAGCCTTCCGGGGCGATGGCCCGCCCCCTGGCGACTCCGCACCCGCTGCGCGATTGCGCACCCCACCGGGCCACTGCGCACCCCATCGGGCCACTGCGCACCCCACCGGTGGGGTGCGAGGTGGGCCGATGGGGTGCGCAGTCGCGTGGGCGGCAGCGCATGGGGTGGCCCGCGCGGGTCCGGCCCGAGTGGGCGGCGTGCGTCGGGCTCGATGCCCGCGAGCCTTCGAGGCCACTGCGCACCCCTCCGGCGGACTGCGCACCCCTCCGGCGGACTGCGCACCCCTCCGCGGACTGCGCACCCCTCCGGCAACTGCGCACCCCACCGATGGGGTGCGACGTGAGCAGATGGGGTGCGCAGTCGTGGGGCCGGGCGCGTGCGGGCCGTGCACGGGTGGCCCCGCTGCGGCGGGCCCGGGGATACGCACCCGGGCGGCCTGCGTGGGCCGCGCACGTGGCGGCTGGCGCACGCGGGGGCGGCCGACACGGGGGTGGTCGGGCGGACGGGCGCGCGCGGGGCGGAGCCGCCTGAGACGGCACACGTGGCGGCGGCCCGGCCGTGTGCGGCGGCGGGCACAATGCGGCCGTGACGCGCATCGTGGCGGGCGTGGCGGGCGGGCGGCGGCTGGCCGTGCCGCCCTCCGGTACCCGGCCCACGTCCGACCGGGTGCGGGAGGCGCTCTTCTCCGCGCTCGCGCACGACCCCGGGCTCTCCGGTGCCGCGGTGCTCGACCTGTGCGCGGGCTCGGGCGCGCTCGGCCTGGAGGCGCTCTCCCGGGGCGCCGCGCACGTGCTGCTCGTGGAATGCGACCGGCGCGCGGCCGCCGTGCTGCGGCGCAACGTCGCGGCGGTCGACCTGCCCGGCGCGCAGGTGCGGACCGCGCCCGCGGCAGCCGTCCTCGGGGGACCGCCCGATCGGGCCTACGACCTGCTGCTCGTCGACCCGCCCTACGCCACCCCGGATGCCGAGGTGGCCGGGTGGATCGCCGCCGCCGCCGCGCACGGGTGGCTCGCCGACGACGCCACGGTCGTGGTCGAGCGCCCCACCCGCGGCGGCCCGTTCCCCTGGCCCGCGCCGTTGAAACCGTTCCGTGAGCGACGTTACGGAGAGACCATGCTGCACCTCGGGCGCTGCTACGGTCCCTGCTCATGAGGCGCGCCGTCTGTCCCGGCTCCTTCGACCCGCCCACCAACGGGCACCTGGACATCATCGGGCGCTCGGCGTCGCTGTTCGACGAGATCGTCGTGGCCGTGCTGGTGAACAAGACCAAGAAGGGCCTGTTCACCGTCGAGGAGCGGATCGCGATGCTCGGCGAGATCGTCGCGCCGTACCCGAACGTCTCGGTCGACTCGTTCGACGGGCTGCTCGTCGACTACTGCCGCGCCCACGACGTCCGCGCGATCGTCAAGGGTCTGCGCGCGGTCACGGACTTCGACTACGAGCTGCAGATGGCCCAGATGAACCAGCAGCTGTCCGGCGTCGACACGCTGTTCATGTCGACCAGCCCGGAGTGGAGCTTCGTGGCGAGCTCGTTGGTCAAGGAGATCGCGACCTACGGCGGCGACGTCGCGCACCTGCTGCCCGCCACCGTGCACCGGCGCCTCATGGAGCGCATCGCCGAGCGGGCCTGAGACACGCCTGCGCGGCGTCAATCCGCCGTCCGGGCGTCGTCCGATGAGAGGATCGCTGCGTGTACCGGGTCTTCGAATCCCTCGACGCGCTGGTCACCGTGGTCGAGGAGGCGCGAGGGGTCCCGATGACGGCCAACTGCGTCGTCCCCCGCGGCGATGTGCTGGAGCTGCTCGACGACATCCGCGAGGCGCTCCCCGGCGAGCTGGACGACGCGCAGGACGTGCTGGACCGCCGCGACGAGCTCGTCGACGACGCCACCCAGGAGGCCGAGCAGACCCGGTCGGGCGCGAAGGCCGACGCCGCGGCCGCGCTCGCCGCCGCGCACACGGAGGCCGACCGGCTCCTCGCCGACGCCCGCGCGGAAGCCGAGCAGACCCTCGCGACCGCCCGCCACGAGGCCGAGCGCACGGTCGCTGACGCCCGCAGGCAGTACACCGAGCTCACCGACCGGGCTCGCAAGGAGGCCGAGCAGTCCGTGCAGTCGGGCCGCGCGACCCACGACCGCTACGTGGCCGAGGCCCGGGCCGAGCAGGGCAGGCTGGTGTCGCAGACGGAGGTGGTGCGGGCGGCGAACGCCGAGGCGGCCCGCGTCGTCGACGCCGCCGAGACCGAGGCCGACCGCCTGCGCCGCGAGTGCGACGCCTACATCGACGGCAAGCTCGCCGAGCTGGAGGACGCGCTGGGCAAGGCGCTCGCCACCGTGACCAGGGGCCGCAGCCAGCTCTGGCACGGCACCCCGGCGGGCGCGCCGCGCGGGCGCACCGGCACGGGCATGGATCTCTTCGACTGACGCCCGACCGCCTGCGGCGACCCTCGGCCGCGGTGCGGCTTACCCTGGAGGCGTGAGCACGCACCGCCCCGCCGCCGGACCGTGGGCCATCTCCGTTCGGGAGCTGGGCCGACGGCCCGGTGCCATGCGCACCTACACCGGCGTCGTTCCCGCGCCGCAGGACGGGATGGGCCTGCCGACGATCGGGGTGCCGCCCGGCGCGCCGGTCGCCTTGGACCTGCGGCTGGAGTCGGCCGCGGAGGGCGTCTACGTCTCCGGCACCGCGCACGCCCGGCTCGAAGGCGAGTGCGCGCGCTGCCTGGACCCGCTCGTCGACGAGATCACGGTCGACATCGGGGAGCTGTTCGCCTACCCCGACAGCGTCACCGACGAGACCACCGACGAGGACGAACTGCCCCGCGTCGTGGACGACCACGTCGACCTGGAGCAGACCGTTCGCGACGCGCTCGTGCTCGACCTGCCGCTCGCCCCGCTGTGCGCGCCCGAGTGCCGCGGGCTGTGCGCCGAGTGCGGGGAGAAGTGGGCCGACCTCGCGCCGGACCACGGGCATGAGACACTGGATCCACGGTGGGCCGCTCTGCGTGAGCGTCTGCCCGCCGAATGACCCTTGAGCACGACTGCTAGGAGATTCACCGTGGCCGTTCCGAAGCGCCGGATGTCGCGCTCGAACACGCGATCCCGTCGGTCGCAGTGGAAGGCCACTGCCCCCACGCTCGTCACCTGCTCGAACCGCGCCTGCCGGGCCACCAAGCCCCCGCACGTCGCCTGCCCGGTCTGCGGCACCTACAACGGCCGCCCGGTCGTCACCCCGGCCTGACGCCGCGCACAGGCCTATGCCGGAACGCGGTGCAGCGCGACCCGCGCGTGATCGTGGGCCCCTTCTCGCGTCGCTGGGCGTCGAGCTGTCGGACGACCTGCTCACCCTGGCGCTCACCCACCGCTCGTACGCGTATGAGAACGGCCACCTGCCGACCAACGAGCGCCTGGAGTTCCTCGGCGATTCGGTGCTGTCCATCGTCGTCACCGAGCGGCTCTACCTCGACCACCCCGAGCGGCCGGAGGGGCAGCTGGCGAAGCTGCGCTCCAGCGTGGTCAACATGCACGCGCTGGCCGGGGTGGCCGCCACCCTCGGCGGCTCCGCCGGGCTCGGCGCCTACCTCTACCTGGGCCGCGGCGAAGACCTGACGGGCGGGCGCACCAAGCCCAGCATCCTCGCCGACGCCACGGAGGCGCTGATCGGCGCGGTCTACCTCGAGCACGGGCTGGAGACCGCCCGCGAGCTCGTGCACCGCCTGTTCGCCTCGCTGCTGCGCAACGCGCCGCTGCTCGGCGCGGGCCTGGACTGGAAGACCAGCCTGCAGGAGCTCACGGCCGCGACCGACCTCGGGGTGCCGGAATACCGCATCGCCGAGGAAGGGCCCGACCACCTGAAGATGTTCACGGCCACGGCCGTCGTCGGGGGTCGGGACCTGGGGTCGGGCGTGGGGCGCACCAAGAAGGAAGCCGAGCAGAAGGCGGCCGAGCTGGCCTGGCACGCGCTCACCAAGGAGGCCGCCACCTCCAGCGCCGCGGGTTCGTAGGGCGGTCGAGCGTGCCCGAGCTGCCGGAGGTCGAGGTCGTCCGGCGCGGCCTCGCCGAGCACGTGCGGAAGCGCACGATCGCCGACATCACGGTGGCGCACCCGCGTGCGGTGCGGCGCCATCTCGCCGGGGACGCCGACTTCGCCGCCCGCCTGGCCGGTCGGACGATCACCGAGGCGCGGCGCCGTGGCAAGTACCTCTGGCTGGAGCTCGACGGCGGTACCGCGGGGGACGATGCGGTGCTCGCCCATCTCGGCATGAGCGGCCAGATGCTCATCGCCGACCCGGGCACGCCCGACGAGAAGCACCTGCGCATCCGCGTGCGGTTCGCCGACGACGGGTCGGAGCTGCGGTTCGTCGACCAGCGCACGTTCGGCGGCCTGTCGGTGCACCCGCTCGTCGCGGCCGTCGGCGGGGGCCTGCTGCCCGCCCCGATCGCGCACATCGCGCGCGACCCGATGGATCCCGCGTTCGACCTCGACGCCGCTGTGGCGGGCATCCGCCGTCGCCGCACCGAACTCAAACGGGCCCTGCTCGACCAGACGGTCGTGTCCGGCATCGGCAACATCTACGCCGACGAGGCGCTGTGGCTGGCCCGCCTGCACGGCGCCCGGCCGACCGAGAAGCTCACCCGCGCGCAGGGCCGTGCCGTGCTCACCGCCGCGGCCGAGGTGATGGACGCCGCCCTGGCCGCGGGGGGCACGTCGTTCGACACGCTCTACGTCAACGTGAACGGCGCCTCGGGCTACTTCGACCGGTCGCTCAACGCCTACGGCCAGGCCGACCGGCCCTGCGCCCGCTGCGGCACCCCGATCCGGCGTGAGGCGTTCATGAACCGTGGCAGCTTCAGCTGCCCGCGCTGCCAGCCGCGGCCCCGCTCGGCAGGCGCGCTCAGAGCCAGCCCTTCCGCTTGAACGCCAGATACAGCGCCCCGGACAGCAGCAGCATGAGGCCGAGCGCGAAGGGGTAGCCGAACGGCCAGCGCAGCTCGGGCATCACATCGAAGTTCATGCCGTACACCGAGGCGACGAACGAGGGCGCGAAGAAGATCGCCGCCCACGACGAGATGCGCTTGACCTGCTCGTTCTGCTCGAAGCCCGCCTCGGTCATCCGCGTCATCTCCTCGTTCTGCCGCTGGCCGACCAGGGTCGCGTTGACCTGCAGGATGTTCGCCAGCAGCTCACGGAACCCGGCCAGTCGCTCCATCACCCGCGTGGCGTGGTCGGCGACGTCGCGCAGGTTGCGCCGCAGCTCCAGGTCGCTGCCCTCCGCGCGCTGCTTGAGCGTGGCGCGCATCGCGTCGAAGAGGTCGGCGAGCGGGTCGGCCGCTCGCTGGAAGTCGATCACCTCGCGGGACAGCTGGTAGATCCGCCGTGACACCTGCGGGTCGCCGTCGAAGACCTGCACCTCGATCTCGTCGATGTCGTTCTGGAGGCCTTCGAGGACCGGCCCGTAGTCGTCGACGACCTTGTCCAGCACCGCGTACAGCACCGCGTTCGGCCCCTGGCGCAGCAGCTCCGGGTCCGCCTCCAGCCGCGCCCGCACCGCCCCGAGATCGGGCTCCTCCGCGTGGCGGACGGTGATCACGAAGTCGGGGCCGAGGAACAGGTGGATCTCGCCGATGTCGACGACCTCGTGCGGGTCGACGTAGCGCGCAGGTCGAAGGGCCACGAACAACACGTCGCCGTACCGCTCCAGCTTCGGCCGTTGGTGGGCGTTGACCGTGTCCTCGACGGCGAGGGCGTGCAGGCCGAACTCCTCCGCGACCGCCCGGATCTCGGTCTCGTCCGGGCGCAGCATGCCGATCCAGCCGAAGCTCTGCCCGTCGGGTGGGCAGGAGCGCAGCGCCTCGAAGGTGTGGTCGAGCGAGTCGGGCTCGATGGCGCGCTTCCCGTCGACGTAGATCGCGTTGTCGACCACCGACATGCGCCACTCCTCAGCTCGCTTGCCAGGGGAGGGTAGCCGGGAGGGGGACCGTTAGTAACGCGTCAAGACCTCCTGGTTCCGGCGTCAACGCCGCGTTCGAGCGGGCCAGCGGCCGGGTGTTGCGCGGCGATGCTCAAGAGGTCCGCCATCCCGGCGGGCGTCATGAGGAGGAACCCGTGGCCGACCTGGCCTATGCGTTGCTGATCATCGTCGGCTTCGCGCTGCTCGCGCTGACGCTGAGGGGGCTGGAGCGGCTGTGATCGCCGATCTCATCGGTGGGCTCATCGCGCTGGGCCTGCTCGTCTATCTCGTGGTCGCACTGCTCCGTCCGGAGCGCTTCTGATGTCCGACACCGTGGCAGGCCTGTTGCAGGTCGGTGCGCTGCTGGTGCTGCTCGCCGTCGTCTATGTGCCGCTCGGTGACTACATGGCCGGGGTGTTCACCGGCGAGAAGCACCTGCGGGCGGAACGGGCGATCTACCGCCTCGCCCGGGTGGACGCCGACACCGGGCAGCGATGGCCCACCTATGCCGCCGCGCTGCTCGCGTTCTCCTTCTTCAGCGTGGTGCTGCTGTACCTCCTCCAGCGGTTCCAGCCGCTGCTCCCAATGGGCTTCGGGCGGGGCGTTGACGGCGACCAGATCCCGCCCGCGATGGCGTTCAACAACGCGGTCTCGTTCGTCACGAACACGAACTGGCAGTCGTACGCGCCCGAGCAGGTCGTCGGCAACACCGTGCAGATGGTCGGGTTCACCGTCCAGAACCTCCTGTCCGCGGCGGTCGGCCTGGCCGTCGCCGTCGCGCTGATCCGGGGGTTCGTCCGCGCCGGGACCAACCGGCTCGGCAACTTCTGGGTCGACCTCACCCGGGGCGTGATCCGGATCCTGCTGCCGGTCGGGTTCGTGGCCGCGACCGTGCTCGTCGCCACCGGCGTGGTGATGACGCTGCGGTCGGGCGTCGACGTCACCAACGTCGACGGCACGCCGTACACGCTCCCGCTGGCGCCCACGGGCTCCCAGGAGGCGATCAAGGAACTGGGGACCAACGGTGGCGGTGTCTTCAACGCCAACTCCGCGCACCCGTTCGAGAACCCGAACGCGCTGTCGAACCTGCTGGAGATCTTCCTCCTGCTGGTCATCCCGGTGAGCCTGACCCGGACGTTCGGCACCATGGTGCGCGAACGCAGGCAGGGCCTGGTGCTCGTCGCGGTGATGGGGGCGATCTGGGGCGCGTTCGTCGCGATCGCCTGGCTCGCCGAGACCCACCCCAACGGGCCTGCCGCGATCGCCGCGGGCGCCGCGATGGAGGGCAAGGAGGTGCGGTTCGGCATCCCGGCCTCGGTGCTGTTCGGGGTGTCCACCACGGGCACGTCCACCGGCGCGATCAACTCACTGCACGACAGCTACACCGGCGGCGCGGGCGGCGTTGTGCTGCTCAACATACTGCTCGGTGAGGTCGCGCCCGGCGGCGTCGGCACCGGCCTGTACGGGATCCTGGTCATCGCGGTCATCGCGGTGTTCCTCGCCGGGCTCATGGTCGGGCGCACCCCGGAGTACCTGGGCAAGAAGCTCGGCCGGGTGGAGGTCACCGCCGCCGCGGTCTCCATCCTCACGATGCCGACGCTGGTGCTGGTCGGCGCGGGCCTGGCCATCGCCCTGCCGTCGACGCTCAGCGCGCTGAACAACGACGGCGCGCACGGCTTCTCCGAGGTGCTCTACGCCTACACGTCGGCGTCGAACAACAACGGCAGCGCGTTCGCGGGCATCACGGTGACGAGCGACTTCTTCGAGACGACGCTCGGGTTCTGCATGCTCCTCGGCCGGTTCGTCCCGATCCTGGCCACGCTCGCGCTCGCCGGTTCACTGGCCCGCCAGAAGCGGGTCGCGGCGGGCGCCGGGACGCTGCCGACCAACGGGCCCCTGTTCGCCGTGCTGGTCGGCGGGACGGTGCTGCTGGTGGCGGCGCTCACGTTCTTCCCAGCTTTGGCCCTCGGGCCCGTCGTGGAGGCGCTCTCATGACCACCGTCCAGGACCGCCCCGCGGTCGGCGCCCACAGCGCGGTGCAGGCGGGCGCGTTCGCCCCGCGCCAGCTGTTGCAGGCGCTGCCCGAGGCGCTGCGCAAGTTCGACCCGCGCACCCAGCTGCGCAACCCGGTGATGTTCGTCGTGTGGGTCGGGTCCGTCGTCGTCACGGTGTCGGCCATCGCCGCACCGAGCGTGTTCGCGATCCTCATCGCGATCTGGCTGTGGTTCACCGTGCTCTTCGCCAACCTCGCCGAGGCCGTCGCGGAGGGTCGGGGCAAGGCGCAGGCCGAGACGCTGCGTCGCACCAAACGCGAGACGATCGCGCGGAAGCTGAGCCGCGACGGCATGGAGTCCGCCGTGCCCGGCACCGAGCTGCGCGTCGGCGACCTCGTCGTCGTCGAGGCGGGGGAGACCATCCCGGGCGACGGCGACGTCGTCGAGGGCATTGCGACGGTGGACGAGTCGGCGATCATCGGCGAGTCCGCCCCCGTCGTGCGCGAGGCGGGCGGGGACCGCAGCTCGGTGACGGGCGGCACGACCGTCCTCTCCGACCGGATCGTCGTCAAGATCACGACCAAGCCCGGCGAGTCGTTCGTCGACCGCATGATCGCACTGGTCGAGGGCGCTTCGCGACAGAAGACGCCCAACGAGATCGCGCTGACCATCCTGCTCGCCGCACTGACGATCATCTTCCTGCTGTCCGTCGTCGCGCTGCAGCCGATGAGCGGCTACGCGGGCGGCGAGCAGTCGCTGATCGTCCTCACCGCCCTGCTCGTGTGCCTCATCCCGACCACGATCGGCGCGCTGCTCTCGGCCATCGGCATCGCCGGGATGGACCGGCTCGTGCAGCGCAACGTGCTGGCGACCTCCGGCCGCGCGGTCGAGGCCGCGGGCGACATCGACACGCTGCTGCTCGACAAGACCGGCACCATCACGTTCGGCAACCGGCAGGCCACCGAGCTGATCCCGGTGACCGGTGTGGCCATCGCCGAGCTCGCCGCCGCCGCGCGCCTGTCCTCGCTGGCCGACCAGACCCCGGAAGGCCGGAGCGTGGTGGCGCTGTGCGCTGCCGAGCACGGCCTGGCCCCCGAGGCGACCGCCGCCGAGGCGATGGCGGAATTCGTGCCGTTCACCGCGCAGACCCGCATGTCCGGCCTGGACATCGGCGGCAGGCAGATCCGCAAGGGCGCCGCCGGATCGGTCGCCGCATGGGCCAAGGTCTCCTCCGCCGAGGTGACCCGCGTGGTCGACCAGATCGGCGACGAGGGCGGCACACCGCTGGCCGTCGCCGTGCGGGAGGGGGACACCACCCGGGTGCTGGGCGTCATCCGGCTCTCCGACGTCGTGAAGCCGGGCATCGCCGCCCGGTTCGCCGAGCTGCGCGCCATGGGCATCCGCACCGTGATGATCACCGGCGACAACCCGCGCACGGCCAAGGTGATCGCCGCGCAGGCCGGGGTCGACGACCACCTCGCCGAGGCCACACCCGAGGACAAGATGTCCCTCATCCGCACGGAGCAGGAGGGCGGACGGCTGGTCGCCATGACCGGTGACGGGACGAACGACGCGCCCGCGCTCGCACAGGCCGACGTCGGCGTCGCGATGAACACCGGCACGTCCGCCGCGAAAGAGGCGGGCAACATGGTCGACCTCGACTCCGACCCGACCAAGCTGATCGAGATCGTCGAGATCGGCAAGCAGCTGCTCATCACCCGCGGCGCGCTCACCACGTTCTCCGTGGCCAACGACCTCGCCAAGTACTTCGCGATCCTGCCCGCGATGTTCGTGACGATCTACCCGCCGCTGGGGGCGCTGAACATCATGGGTCTGGCCACGCCCGAATCGGCGATCCTGTCCGCGGTGATCTTCAACGCGCTCATCATCGTGGCGCTGATCCCGCTCGCGCTGCGCGGTGTTCGCTACCGGCCCACGAGCGCGGCGAGCATGCTGCGCCGCAACCTCGCGATCTACGGGCTCGGCGGCGTCGTTACCCCGTTCGTGGGGATCTTCCTCATCGACCTTCTCGTCCGACTGATTCCGGGGATCTAGCCATGTTCGCCACACTGCTGCGCCAGGCCGGTTCCGGCCTGCGGGTGCTGATCCTCCTCGCGGTGCTCACCGGGGTGGTCTATCCGCTCGTCACGCTGGCCGTCGTGCAGGTGCCCGGCCTGTCCCGGCAGGCCAACGGGTCGATCGTCGACAGCCGGGACGGCACGCCCGCGGGATCGGCGCTGATCGGGATCGACCCGGCGGCCGAGGACCCGAACGCCGACCCGTGGTTCCACACCCGCCCCGCGGCGTCGGCGAAGGACATCCTGGGCCCGGCCGACACCAGCACGTCGGGCGGCTCGAACAAGGGCACCTTCGACGCGAAGCTCACCGACACGATCAACCAGCGCCGGGCCGCGATCGCGGCGCGCGAGGGCGTGGCCCCCGTCGCCGTGCCGCCGGACGCGGTAACGGCGTCGGCCTCCGGCCTCGACCCGGACATCAGCCCGGCCTACGCCGCGCTGCAAGTCGCACGGGTCGCGCGGGTGACCGGCCTGCCCGAGGCGCAGGTCCGCGCGTTGGTCGCGCAGGCGTCGTCCGGGCGGATCCTCGGCTTCCTCGGCGAGCCGACGGTCAACGTCACCGAGCTGAACCTGGCCGTGGCGGCCGCGCGACGCTGAGTCGTGGTCGGGGTAGGAGCACGATGGCGGACGTGACCAGGAGGGGCGAGCTGCGCATCTACCTCGGGATGGCCCCGGGCGTCGGCAAGACGTTCGCCATGCTCGGCGAGGCCCGCCGCCGCAAGGAGCGGGGCACCGACGTCGTCGTCGGCTTCGTCGAGACGCACGGCCGGGCGAAGACCGCGGAGCTCATCGACGGGCTGGAGGTCGTGGCGCGACGGCCGGTCGGGGGCCATCCCGGGCTCGACGAGATGGACCTCGACGCGGTGCTGGCGAGGCACCCCGAGGTCGTCCTGGTCGACGAGCTGGCCCACACCAACGCCACGGGATCCCGCCACGCCAAGCGCTGGCAGGACGTCGAGGACCTGCTCGACGCGGGCGTCGACGTCCTGACCACGGTGAACGTGCAGCACCTCGAGTCGCTGAACGACGTCATCGAGCGGATCACCGGGGTGCGGCAGAGGGAGACCGTGCCCGACGAGGTGGTGCGCCGGGCCGAGCAGATCGAGCTCGTCGACATCACCCCGGAGGCGCTCCGGCGGCGGCTCGCGCACGGCAACGTCTACGCGGCCGAGAAGGTCGACGCCGCGCTGGCCAACTACTTCCAGCCGGGCAACCTCACCGCGCTGCGCGAGCTGGCGCTGCTCTGGGTGGCCGACGAGGTCGACATGGCGCTGCAGCGCTACCGCACGGAGAAGAACGTCACCGAAACGTGGGAGACCCGCGAGCGCGTCGTCGTGGCGCTGACCGGGGGCAAGGAGAGCGAGACCGTGCTGCGGCGGGCCGCGCGCATCGCCAAGCGCTCGAACTCCGCCGACCTGCTCGCCGTCCACGTCCTGCGCGGCGACGGGCTCGCCGGGGCGCCGGTCGGGGCGATACCGAAGCTGCGGCGGATCGCCGAGGACGTCGGCGCGAGCTTCCACACCGTCGTCGGCGGCGAGGACGTGCCCGCCGCGCTCCTGGAGTTCGCCCGTGGGGCCAACGCCACGCAGCTGGTGGTGGGCACGTCGCGCCGGTCGCGGCTGGCCCGGACGTTCGTCGAGGGCGTCGGTGCCCGGGTCGTGCAGCATTCCGGAACGATCGACGTGCACATGGTCACCCACGACGAGGCCGGTCGCGGGCTGCGGCTGCCCGCGCTGCACACCAGCCTCTCGGTGGCCCGTCGAGGGCTGGGCTGGGGGCTCGCGGTGGCACTGCCGCTGATGGCCACCGGCATGGGGGTCGGCCTGCGCGGGTGGCTCGGGCTCTCGACCGACGTCGTCGTGTACTTCCTCGCCACCGTGGTTGTTGCGCTCGTCGGCGGGCTCGGGCCCGCGCTCATCGCCGCGGCGTTCGGCGGGTTGCTCCTCAACTTCTTCCTCACGCCGCCGCTCTACTCCCTCACAATCGCGGAGCCGGAGAACGTCATCACGGTGGCGGCCATGATCCTCGTCGCGGTGCTCGTGGCGCTGGTCGTCGACCGCGCGGCGCGGCGGGCCCAACAGGCGGCACGGGCCCGGGCGGAGGGCGCGCTGCTGGCGTCGTTCGCGCGCACGGTGTTGACGCGCACCGATCCACTGCCCCGCCTGCTGGAGAAGGTGCGTGAGGGGTTCGGGCTCGCGTCGGTGGCCCTTCTGGAGCGGGTGGCGGGCGACGAGTCGGTCTGTGTGGCGTCGTCGGGCCCGCTGGGCTGCGCCACCCCGGACGACGCCGACGTCGACGTCGCCGTGGAGGAGGACCTGCACCTCATCGGCAGCGGCCGGTCGCTGGACGCGGCGGACCGGCGGCTCCTCGAGGTGGTGGGCGGCCAAGCGCTGCTGGCGTTGCGCAGCCAGCGGGCCGCGGCGCAGGCCGAGGAGTCCCGCCGCCGCGCCCAGGCCACCGAGATCCGCAGCGCGCTGCTCTCGGCCGTCGGCCACGACCTGCGCAGCCCGCTGACTTCGATCAAGGCCGCCGCCGGCAGCCTGCGCGACCCGGACCTGCGGCTCTCCTCCGCCGACCAGCAGGAGCTGACGGCCACGATCGAGGAGTCCGCCGACCGCCTCGCCGCGCTGGTCGACAATCTCCTCGACTCCTCCCGGCTCGCCGCGGGCGCGGTCACCCCGCTCCTGGCCCCGGTCGGTTACGACGAGGTCGCGCTGCGCGCGTTGGCCGGGCTGGAGGGGGCCACCCGGGTGAAGGTCGACATCAACGAGACCCTGCCCGACGTCATCGCGGACGCGGGCCTCCTGGAACGGGTGGTGGCCAACGTGGTGGACAACGCGCTCCGCCATGCCCGGGGTGCTCCGGTCGTGCTGCGGGCCAGCGCCTACGGCGGGCGGGTGGAGCTGCGGGTCGTCGACTCCGGCCCCGGTGTGCCGCGCCGCGACCGCGAAGCGCTGTTCGCGCCGTTCCGACGGCTCGGCGGCGCCGACCCCAGCGACCGGGACGGCGCGTCGGGCGTCGGGCTGGGGCTGTCGGTGGCCCGGGGGTTCACCGAGGTCATGGGCGGCACGCTCACGGCCGAGGACACGCCCGGCGGGGGCCTCACCGTGGTGATCGCGCTGCCGGAGGTCGTGCGTGGATAACACTGTTCCGGCCGCGATTTCCGCGCCCGACCGGCGCAGCCGCGTACTCGTCGTCGACGATGACCCGCAGATCCTGCGCGCCCTGCGGATCAACTTGACCGCCCACGGCTACCACGTCCTGCTCGCCCCGGACGGCGCCGCGGCGCTCCGCGCGGCCGCCGACGGTCGTCCCGACGTCGTCGTGCTCGACCTCGGGCTGCCCGACATGGACGGCACCGAGGTCATCGTGGGGCTCCGGGGCTGGACGAGCGTGCCGATCATCGTGCTGTCCGCGCGGGTGGGCGGCGCCGAGACCGTTCGCGCGCTGGACGCGGGCGCCGACGACTACGTCACGAAGCCGTTCGGCATGGCCGAGCTGCTGGCCCGGCTGCGGGCCGCGGTGCGAAGAGCGGCGGTGGCCACCGTGGCCGGGGAGGCGAGCGTTGACGCGGGCGACTTCACCGTCGACCTCGCCACCAAGAAGGTGACGCGCGCCGACGGCGGCGAGGTGCACCTCACCCCGACCGAGTGGGGGATCCTGGAGATGCTCGTGCGCCACCGCGGCAAGCTCGTCGGGCAGCGGGAGCTGCTCAAGGCCGTATGGGGGCCCGGCTACGGCACCGAGTCGAACTACCTGCGGGTGTACGTCGCGCAGCTGCGCCGCAAGCTGGAGCGGGAGCCGGGCAGTCCGAAGCACCTGATCACCGAACCGGGGATGGGCTACCGCTTCGATGCGTAGGGCTCAGTACCCGAAGTCCTGCGTCCAGTACATCCCGCGCGGGTCGAGCCCGACGCCGACCGTGGTGAACTCGCAGTCCAGGATGTTGCGCCGGTGATCGGGGGAGCCCATCCAGTCGGACATCACCTCCGCGGCCGAGCGCTGACCGTAGGCGATGTTCTCCCCGCCGTAGTCGGCGTAGCCCGCGGCGGCCGTGCGGTCGGCGGGGGTGTCGCCGTCCGGGCTCTCGTGCTCGAAGTAGCGCCGGTCGACCATGTCCGTGCTGTGCGCCCGGGCCGCGGCCGCCAGCCTGCCGTCGACGCGCAGCGCGCCGCAGCCCGCCCGGATCCGCTCGGCGTTGGTGCGGGCGACGACGTCGAGCTCCGGCCCCATGTTCCGCGCGGGGGCGACCGGTCGCGGCTTGGCGGGCAGCGAGGGCGGCGACGGCACCGGTGGGAGCGGGACGATCGGCATCGGCAACGTCGGCACGGGGAGGATCGGGAGCGTGATGTCGGCGTTCTCGCGGGGTGGCCCGCTGGTCGCCCTCGCGACGACCACGGTGGCACCGATGAGCAGAGCACCGACGGCGAGCCCGGTCACCAGAGCTGCGCCACGACGCCGAGGGGCGATCACGGTGCGCTACCGTAGCGCATGGCCGAAACGACGGTCCGACTGACCGCTTGGGTGCACGGACGCGTGCAGGGCGTCGGTTTCCGCTGGTGGACGCGCTGTCGAGCCCT
This sequence comes from uncultured Actinomycetota bacterium, assembly GCA_963739465.1. Taxonomy (GTDB): domain Bacteria; phylum Actinomycetota; class Actinomycetes; order Mycobacteriales; family Pseudonocardiaceae; genus Pseudonocardia. The sequence continues at coordinate 270,521 of CAVUAS010000008.1, read as the reverse complement.
GGAGCTCGGCCTCGTCGGCGAAGCGCGCAACCTCCCGGACCGCCGAGTGGCGGTGGTTGCGGAGGGTAATCGGCGTGCCTGTGAAGAGCTGCTCGACGCGTTGCGCGGCGGCGACGCGCCCGGCCGGGTCGACAGCGTTGTCGAACGCTGGGGGGAGGCCCGCGGCGGGCTGAACGGCTTCGCGGAAGCCTGATCCGGAGCCTGCGCCCGGCCCGACCTCCCCGGTCGCCCGGCGACCGGCCGGTACGCTCGCGGCAAACCGATTTCCCCCGGAGCCTCCCCGTGCACCTCAAGAGCCTGACGCTGAAGGGCTTCAAGTCCTTCGCCTCGGCCACGACGCTGCGCCTCGAGCCGGGCATCACCTGCGTCGTCGGCCCCAACGGCTCGGGGAAGTCCAACGTCGTCGACGCCATCAGCTGGGTGCTCGGCGAGCAGGGGGCGAAGGCCCTGCGCGGCGGGAAGATGGAGGACGTCATCTTCGCGGGCACGTCGGGGCGGGCGCCGCTCGGCCGGGCCGAGGTGACGCTCACGATCGACAACGGCGACGGCGCCCTGCCCATCGACTACGCCGAGGTGTCGATCACACGGCGCATGTTCCGTGACGGCGCGGGCGAGTACGAGATCAACGGCAGCCACTGCCGTCTGCTCGACATCCAAGAGCTGCTCTCCGACTCCGGCATCGGCCGCGAGATGCACGTCATCGTCGGGCAGGGCCAGCTCGACTCGGTGCTCTCGTCCAAGCCGGAGGACCGCCGCGCCTACATCGAGGAGGCCGCGGGCGTCCTCAAACACCGCAAGCGCAAGGAGAAGGCGCTCCGCAAGCTCGACGCGATGCAGGCCAACCTCACGCGGCTCACCGACCTCACCGCGGAGCTGCGGCGCCAGCTCAAGCCGCTCGGGCGGCAGGCCGAGATCGCGCGCCGGGCGCAGGCCGTGCAGTCCGAGCTGCGCGACGCCCGGCTTCGCCTCGCCGCCGACGACCTCGTCACGCTGCGCGACGAGCTCGCCAAGGAGGAGGCCGACGAGGCGAGCGCGCGGGCCCGACGGGCGGAGGTGGAGACCCAGCTTTCGGCCGCCCGCGTCGAGCAGGAGCGCCTGGAGGCCGCCCTCGCCGAGGACGCGCCGCGCCTGGCCGCGGCGCAGGACACCTGGTACCGCCTGTCCGCGCTGGCCGAGCGGCTCGCGGGCACCGTGCGCCTCGCCCAGGAGCGGGCGCGGCATCTCGCGGCGACGGCGGAGACCCGCGCCCCCGGCCGCGACCCCGACGAGCTCGACGCCGAGGCCGACGTCGTCGCAGAGCAGGAGGAGGGGCTGATCGCGGCGGTCGTGGAGGCGCGGCGCGCGCTGTCGGAGATCACCGAGGCGCGAACGGAGCACGAGCGCACGCTGGCCGCGGCCGAGCGGGCGCACCTGGCCGCCGTCCGGGCGCTGGCCGACCGGCGCGCCGGGCTCGCGACGCTCGCGGGCCGTGCTGAGGCGCTGCGCAGCGGGGCCGCGGCCACGGCGGAGGAGATCGAGCGGCTGTCCGACGCGCTCGTCGAAGCTCAGGAGCGCACCGCAGCCGCCGAGGCCGAGCTGGCCACCGCCCGCGAGGAGCTCGGCGCGCTCGCCGACGGTGACGCCTCGCTGGAGGAGCGTTGCGCGCACGCCGGCTCGGCCCACGAGGGCGCGCGGGGCCGCGTGGCCGAGCTCGTCGCGCGGGAGCGGGAGGCCGAGCGGCAGCGGGCGCACTGGCGCGCGCGGGTGGAGGCGCTCTCGGTCGGGCTGGCGCGCCGCGACGGCTCGGCGGCGCTCGCCGGGGCCGACGGCGTGCTGGGCACCGTCTCGGCGCTGGTCGCGGTCGAGCCCGGAGCGCGCACGGCGGTCGCCGCGGCGCTGGGCGAACTGGCCGACGGCCTCGCCGTGGCCGATCACGACACCGCCCTGATGGCTCTCGCCGCGCTCCGGGCGGGCGACGCGGGGCGAGCGTCCCTCGTCGTTGCCGCGGGCAATGACCTCCACCCGACCATGTCCTCTGATCCCCATCGGGACCCCGCAAGCCGTGATCGTCAGTTCGGTGCGGGAAGCGGCCGGGAATGGCCGGAAATGCGCCGAGCGAGCGATCACCCGATCGATCGTCTACCCGACGTGGCGGGGGCGCGCTGGGCGGCGTCCGCGGTGGCCGGGGACGGGCCCGTCGCGGAAGCGGTGCGGGCGGTGTTGCATGGGATCGTGCTGGTCGGCGATCCCGCCGCCGCACAACGGGTCGTCGCGACGGGGCTCACCGCCGTCACCACCGCCGGTGACGTCCTCGGGCCGCACCGGGCCTCCGGCGGGTCCGGGGGCGGGGGGAGCGCGCTCGACGTCCAGGCCGCCGTCGACGACGCCACGGCCGCACTTGCGAAAGTCGAGGAGGAGATCGCAGGCCTGCGCCCCGCCCTCGACGGCGCCCGCGCCGAGGAGGCCGCGCGCCAGGCCGACCTCGAGGCGGCCGGGCGCGAGCAGGCCGCCGCCGAACAGCGGCGCGCGGGTGCCGCGGCGCGGCTCGGCGCGTACGAGCAGGCCGTCCGGTCGGCGGCGGCCGAAGCCCAGCGTTTGCGCACCCGCCGCGACGAGGTCGAGGCCCGCCGCTCCGACGCCCTGCTCGCCCTGGAGGCCGCGGAACGCCAGCTCGCGGTCGCCGAGGACGAGCCGGTGGCCGACGAGCCCGACACCGAGGTCCGCGACGCCGCCGCCGAGGCCGTCGAGACCGCCCGCTCCGCCGAGGTCGAGGCCCGACTGGCGCTGCGGACTGCCGAGGAGCGCGCCCGGGCGATCGCAGGCCGCGCCGACGCGTTGCGCCGCCAGGCGAGCGCCGAACGTCAGGCCCGCAGCCGCGCCGCCGCGGCGCGCGCGGCCCGGGAGCGCGGCGCCCGTACCGCCGCGCTGGTCGTCGAGGCCGGGGAGACGGCGTGCGGGCGGATCGCCCTATCGCTCTCGGCCGCCGCCGAGGAGCGCGACGCCGCCGCGGCCGCCCGCGACTCCCGCGAGCGCGAGCTCGGCGAGGCACGGCTGGTCGGTGGCAGGCTCGCGGCGCTGATGGAGAAGCTCACCGACGCCGTCCATCGCGACGAGGTGCTCCGCGCCCAGAATCGCCTGCGTCTGGAGCAGCTCACCGAGAAGGTGCTCGCCGACCACGGTCTCGGCGCGGCGGACCTCGTCGCCGAGTACGGGCCCGATGTGCCGGTGCCCGCCTCGGCCGCCGAGATGGCGGAGTACGAGGCGGCGCGCGAGCGCGGCGAGGACGTCACCCCGCCGCCGCCGATGCCCTACGAGCGGGCCACCCAGCAGCGGCGCGCCGAGCGCGCCGAGAAGGATCTCGCGCTGCTGGGCAAGGTGAACCCGCTCGCGCTGGAGGAGTTCGCGGCGCTGGAGGAGCGCTACCGGTTCCTTTCCACGCAGTTGGAGGACCTCAAGAACACCCGGCGCGACCTGCTCACGGTCGTGCGCGAGGTCGACGACAAGATCCTCGAGGTGTTCACGCAGGCGTTCGGCGACGTCGCACGCGAGTTCGTCACCGTCTTCGCCACGCTGTTCCCGGGCGGCGAGGGCAGGCTGGTGCTCACCGACCCCGACGACCTGCTCACCACCGGCATCGAGGTCGAGGCCCGACCGCCGGGAAAGAAGGTCAAGCGGCTGTCATTGCTGTCCGGCGGCGAGCGCTCGCTCACCGCGATGGCGTTGCTCGTGGCGATCTTCCGGGCCCGCCCGTCGCCGTTCTACGTGCTCGATGAGATCGAGGCCGCACTCGACGACGTCAACCTGCGCAGGCTGATCTCGCTCATGGAGGAGCTGCGTGAGACCAGCCAGCTCATCGTGATCACCCACCAGAAACCGACGATGGAGGTCGCGGACGCGCTGTACGGAGTATCGATGCGCGGCGACGGCATCACCACGGTGATCAGCCAGCGCCTGCGCCCCGCGAGCTGACGGGTGCTCCGCACCTCGCGACGCGCGGCGTGACAGGGTGGACGGGTGACGCAGACCCTGTGGATCGTCATCGTGGTCGTCGCGGTGCTCATCGTCCTGGCTGTGGTGCTGGGGCTCGTCCTACGCCGCAGCCGTCGGATCAGCCTGCACGAGCCCGAAAAGCGCGAAGAGCTGCCGCCCCGCCGCGGCGGCACCTATAAGGCGGAGAGCGGGTTCAACTTCACGGCGGGCACCGACACGCCCGCGGGCCCCTCCGCACCGACGAAACCCACGGATTCGCCGCGCCCGGCGCAGATCGGTGATTCTCGATCGGCGGGGGCGCCCACCGCCGACGCTGCCCCGGCCGCTGCCGGACCCACCGCGCCCGCCGCGCCCCCCGCCGGACCGCCGCAGTCCGGGCCCGCAGCGCCTGCCGCGCCCCCCGCCGGACCGTCGCAGTCCGGGCCCGCCGCGCCTTCCGCACCTGCCGCGCCCGCCGCGCCTCCCGCGCCCGCCGCGCCTCCCGCACCTGCCGCGCCTCCCGCGCCTCCCGCGCCCGCCGCTGCCCCGGCTGATGCCGGACCCACCGCGCCCGCCGCGCCGCGGGAGTCCGCGCCCGCCGCGCCGCCGGAGTCCGCGCCCGCCGCGCCGCGGGAGTCGGCGCCCGCCGCGCCGCGGGAGTCGGCGCCCGCCTCGCCGCGGGAATCGGCGCCCGCCGCGCCGCGGGAGTCGGCGCCCGCCGCGCCGCGGGAGTCCGCGCCCGCCGCGCCGCGGGAGTCCGCGCCCGCCGCGCCGCGGGAGTCCGCGCCCGCCGCGCCGCGGGAGTCCGCGCCCGCCGCGCCGCCGGAGGCTGCCCCCGTCGCGCCGCCGCAACCTGCGCCTCAGGACGACGCGCCCGCCGCGCCGTCCCTCCCGACCACCCCCATCGCAGCGCCACCGGCCACCGTCCCCGCACCCACTCCCGCTGCTCCGGCGGGCAACGGCGTGGCCGCTCCCGCCGCGGACATCGCCCCCGCCGAGGGCAGGCTGGAGCGCCTGCGCGGGCGGCTGGCCCGCTCCCGCAGCGGCTTCGGGCAGGGCCTGCTCGGCCTGCTGGGCGCCGGGGAGCTGGACGAGGAGTCCTGGGAGGACGTCGAGGCCACCCTGCTGCAGGCCGATCTCGGCCCCGAGATGACGGTCGAGCTCGTCGAGACCCTCCGCACCGAGCTGGCCCGCCGCGGCGTCCGCACCACCGACCAGGCCCGCGCACTGCTCCGCGACGTCCTCACCGACGCCCTGCGCACCGACCTCGACCGTTCCGTGCGCGCCCTGCCCCACGACGGCAGGCCCGCGGTGCTGCTCGTCGTCGGCGTCAACGGCACCGGCAAGACCACCACGACCGGCAAGCTCGCCCGCGTGCTCGTCGCCAGCGGGCGCCACGTCGTGCTGGGCGCCGCCGACACCTTCCGCGCCGCCGCCGCCGAGCAGCTCGCCACCTGGGGCGAGCGGGCAGGCGCCACCGTCGTGCGCGGCCCGGAGGGCGCCGACCCGGCCAGCGTCGCGTTCGACGCCGTCAAGCAGGGCGATGAGGAGGGCGCCGACGCCGTGCTCCTCGACACGGCCGGGCGCCTGCACACCAAGACCGGGCTGATGGACGAGCTGGGCAAGGTGAAGCGGGTCGTCTCCCGCCAGGCCCTCGTCGACGAGGTGCTGCTCGTGCTCGACGCCACCACCGGCCAGAACGGCCTCACCCAGGCCCGGGTGTTCGGCGACGTCGTGGACGTCACCGGCATCGTCCTCACCAAGCTCGACGGCACCGCCAAGGGCGGCATCGTGTTCCGCGTGCAGCGCGAGCTGGGGGTGCCGGTGAAGCTGGTCGGTCTCGGCGAGGGCCCGGACGACCTGGCGCCGTTCGAGCCCGCGGCGTTCGTGGACGCCCTCCTGGACTGACCGGGGAGTGACGGCGGTCTCTCACCTCGGCGTTCACCGTGCGCGGTAACGCGGCCGTAACCCGCTCGGGCGACCCGTTCACCCCGCCGCAACACGACGCGACCTTCGCCGAAACACGTCACCCCGAGTATTCCCACCAGCCTGGCCGACCAGCAGGAGGGAAACCGTGCTCAATTCGGGTGACACCGCATGGGTACTCGCGAGCGCTGCGCTCGTGATGCTCATGACCCCGGGTCTGGCGTTCTTCTACGGAGGCATGGTCCGTAGCAAGAGCGTCCTCAACATGCTCATGATGAACTTCATCGCGCTCGCCGTCGTCGGCACGCTGTGGTTCTTCTACGGCTTCAGCTTCGCCTTCGCCAACGATGCCGGCGGAGGCCTGATCGGCAACTTCGATTTCGTCGGCCTCGCGAACACCACCGGCAAGCTCGCCGGGTTCGCCGTGGCGGCCAACCCCGACACCGGCACACAGGCCGTGGCCTGGCCGGGTCCCGACGCCATCCCGGTGCTCGCGTTCTGCATGTTCCAGCTCATGTTCGCGGTCATCACGCCCGCGCTGATCTCGGGCGCGGTCGCCGACCGCCTCAAGTTCTGGAGCTGGACGCTGTTCGTCGCGCTCTGGGTGACGATCGTCTACTTCCCGGTCGCGCACTGGGTGTTCTCGTTCGACGGGTTCGTCGGCGCCGACGCGGTCGGCGGCTGGATCGCCAACATCAACAAGCTCGGCGCACTGGACTTCGCCGGTGGCACCGCGGTGCACATCAACGCCGGTGCGGCGGGCCTCGCGCTCGCGATCGTGCTCGGCAAGCGCCGCGGCTGGCCGAAGGAGCCGATGCGGCCGCACAACGTGCCGCACGTGCTGCTCGGCGCGAGCCTGCTGTGGTTCGGCTGGTTCGGGTTCAACGCGGGCTCCGCGCTCACGGCGGGTGACCTCGCGGGCGTCGCCTTCACCAACACGATGCTCGCCACCTGTACCGCCGTCCTGGGCTGGTTGGTCGTCGAGCAGATCCGCGACGGCAAGCCCACCACGCTGGGTGCCGCGTCCGGCGCGGTCGCGGGCCTCGTCGCCATCACGCCTGCGGCCGGGTACGTCAGCCTGCTCGGCGGGGTCATCATCGGCTTCGTCGCGGGCGCCATCTGCGCCCTCGCAGTGGCGCTGAAGTTCCGGTTCCGCTTCGACGACTCGCTCGACGTCGTCGGTGTCCACCTCGTCGGTGGCCTCGTCGGCACCCTGATGGTCGGCCTGTTCGGCAGCACGGCGGTCAACTCCCTGTCCGCCGACGGCCTGTTCTACGGCGGTGGCTTCACCCAGCTGGGGAAGCAGGCCGTGGCAGCGGGCGCCGTCATGGTCTACTCCTTCGTCGTCGCGGCGATCCTCGCCTTGATCATCAACAAGACGATCGGCTTCCGCGTCAGCGACGAGGACGAGGTCACGGGCGTCGACGAGACCGAGCACGCCGAGTCGGCCTACGACTTCTCGACCCTGCGCGGGGGTGCCGGGCTGTCCCACAGTTCCGCGGCCCGCATCCCCGAGCCGCCCTCCGTGCAGGTCACGGCGGGCGCCGGAAAGGAGAGCTGAGCCATGAAGCTCGTCACGGCCATCGTCAAGCCGTTCGTCCTCGAGGACGTGAAGGGTGCGCTGGAGCAGATCGGCGTCCTCGGCATGACGGTCAGCGAGGTCCAGGGCTACGGCAGGCAGAAGGGCCACACCGAGGTCTACCGGGGTGCGGAGTACTCCGTGGACTTCGTGCCGAAGGTTCGCGTGGAGGTCGTCGCCGACGACGCCCTCGCGGACAAGGTGGTCGACGCGGTCGTCGAGGCCGCCCGCACCGGCAAGATCGGTGACGGGAAGGTCTGGGTCACCCCGGTCGAGAGCGTGGTCAGGGTTCGCACCGGAGAGCGCGGAGCGGACGCCGTCTAGGACGACGACCTGGACCAGGGGCCTGCCGCGAAGTTCCTAGCGGTGGGCCCCTGGTCGTCCGCACTCAGGCGACAGGGGGACAGGGGCAATGATGCTGGTCACGGCGATCGTGAAGCCGTTCGCCCTCGGCGACGTGCGAGCGGCCCTCGAACGGATCGACATCGCGGGCATGACGGTGTGCGAGGTGTCGGGCTACGGTCGTCAGCGCGGCCACACCGAGGTGTATCGGGGCGCGGACTACCAAGTCGACTTCGTCCCCAAGGTGCGCATCGAGCTGGTCGTGCCCGACGAGCTCGTCGAGAAGGTCATCGACGCCGTGATCCAGGCGGCGCGCACAGGCAAGATCGGGGATGGCAAGGTGTGGGTGACGCCGGTCGCGACGCTCGTCCGGGTCCGCACCGGAGAGCGGGGTGCCGACGCGCTGTGACCCGCGATCCCATGACCATGGTGGGCTCCGAGTCGGCGGCGGACCTCGTCCGTGCGAAGGCGGTGCTGCTCAACCCGGGGCCCGGCAAACGGCGCCTCGGGCCGGAAGCGCTGCGGACGGCCTTGGTCGACCTGCATGACTTCTGGCTCGCCTCGCGGTGCGCGGCGATCGGGCTGACGGAGCGGGCCGCGCTGGTCGCCGTCGGTGCGCTCGGGCGGCGCGAGCTCGCGCCCTACTCGGATCTGGATCTCGTGTTGCTGCACGACGGCCGCAAGGACGTCGACCGGCTGGCCGAGGAGCTGTGGTACCCGCTGTGGAACTCGGGGATCGGGCTCGACCACTCCGTCCGCACGCCCGGGCAGGCCGTCCAGGTCGCGGCGACCGACCTGCGCGCGGCGTTCGGGCTCCTGGAGGCCCGGCACCTCGCGGGCGACCCGGAGCTGTCGGACAAGGTCAAGGCCGCGGTTCGGCAGGCGTGGCGGGCGGGCATCCGGGGCCGCTTCGACGAGATCGTCGACGGCGCCCACGAGCGGTGGCGCAAGACCGGCGACGTCGCACACCGCGTCGAGCCGGATCTCAAGAGCGGGCACGGCGGCCTCCGGGACGTCCAACTGATCGACGCGCTGGCCGCGGCCCAGCTCGTCGACCGTCCCTCGCGCGACGTGCTGGACGGGCGCGACCTGCTGCTGAACGTCCGCACGGAGCTGCACCGCATGGCCGGGCGCGCCCGGGACGTGCTGCGCGCGCAGGACGCCGATGAGGTGGCGGCGAGCCTCGACATCGCCGACCGCTTCGAGCTGGCCAGGGCCCTGTCCGGGGCCGCGCGCTCCGTGGCGTTCGCCGCGGAGGTCGGCCTGCGTCAGGCGCGCAACGCCCTGCCACGGCGGGGACTGGCCGCGCTGCGCCGCCCGCCGGTGCGCCGTCCGCTCGACAGCGGCGTCGTCGAGCACGCGGGCGAGGTCGTCCTGGCGCGCGACGCCACCGCGGCCCGTGATCCGGCGCTGGTGCTGCGCGTCGCCGCGACCGCCGCGCGCACCGGGCTCCCGGTGGCCGCGGGCACCCTGCACCGGCTCGCCGACACCGCGCCCGAGCTGCGGGAACCATGGCCTCGGTCGGCGCTGGGTGAGCTGCTCTCGCTGCTGGGCACCGGACGTCCGCTGGTGGACGTCGCGGAGTCGCTGGACCGCACCGGCCTATGGGGACGGCTATTCCCGGAGTGGGGCGCCGTGCGCGACCTCCCCCCGCGGGACCGCGCGCACGTCTGGACCGTCGACCGGCACCTGGTCGAGGCCTGTGCGCACTCCGCCCGACTCACCACCCAGGTCGCCCGGCCGGACCTGCTGCTGGTCGGCACCCTGCTGCACGACATCGGCAAGGGCCGCGGCGGCGACCACTCGGTGGTGGGGGAGTCGCTGGCCGTGCAGATCGGGCGCAGGCTCGGCTTCGCCGAGACCGACGTCGACCGTCCTCGGGGCCGTGGTGCGCCACCACCTCTTGCTGCCGCACACCGCCACTCGGCGCGACCTGGAGGACCAGGCGACGGTCGTGCGCGTGGTCGAGACCCTGGAGCGGGCCGTCCCCGGCGGCGGCGCGCTCCTGTTGGACCTGCTCGGCGCGCTCGCCGAAGCCGACTCGCTCGCCACCGGCCCCGGTGTCTGGAGCCCCTGGAAGCGGGTGCTGATCGGCGAGCTCGTCGCCCGCTGCCGCGCACTGCTGGCGGGCGAGGCCCTGCCCGCTCCGGCCGCGCCGTCCACCGCGGAGATCGAGATGGCGGCCGTCGTCGCGGCCGAGGGACGGCCGCAGCTGCGCCTGGAGACCGGGGATCCGGCGACGGTCACCGTCGCGCTCCCGAAGCACCGGACCGGCGGGCTCGCGGCGGCCGCGGGGGTGCTCGCCCTGCACTCGCTGGTGGTGCACGCGGCCGTGCTGTCCTCGGACGTCGCCTGCCCGGCCGTGACCGTGTTCCGCTTCACCGTCACGCCGCGCTTCGGCGGCTTCCCGGACCCGGCGCTGCTGCGCTCGGACCTGGCGCGCGTGCTGGACGGGAGCCTCGCCCTCGACGAGGCGCTCGCCCGCAAGGAGCGCGACTACGCCCCCGCGGCGTCGCCCGGCGAACCGCCCGCCCCGGCTCGCGTGCTCTGGTTCGACGACGAGGCCACCGGCGCGGTCGTGATGGAGCTGCGCGGCACCGACCGGATCGGGCTGCTGCACCGGGTCGCGGCCGCGCTGGCCAAGTGCGACATCGGCCTGCGATGGGCGCGGGTCTCGACGCTCGGGGCGTCGGTCGTCGACGCGTTCTGCCTCGACGTCGGCGACGGCACGGTCCCGCCCGCCTGGCGGCGGACGGTGGAGCAGGCGGTGCTCGCCGCGGCGAGGTAGCCCGTGAGCGGTAACGAGTGCCAGAGCACTCGTTACCGCTCACGGCGTGTGTGAGGATCCCTGCCGTGTACAGGACCGAAAGGACCCTCCCGTGATCCTCGTGACCGCCATCGTCAAGCCCTTCGCGCTCGGCGACATCCGCACCGCACTGGAGCGGCTCGGCGTGCTGGGCATGACCGTCAGCGAGGTGCAGGGCTACGGACGGCAGAAGGGGCACACCGAGGTCTACCGGGGCGCGGAGTACACCGTCGACTTCGTGCCCAAGGTCCGCGTCGAGGTCGTGATCGACGACGAGAGCGTGGACAAGGTCGTCGATGCCGTCGTCGAGGTCGCGCGCACGGGCAAGATCGGCGACGGCAAGGTGTGGACCACCCGCGTCGAGCAGATCATTCGGGTCCGCACGGGCGAGCGCGGCGCGGACGCACTGTAGCCGGTCGTGAGTGAATAACGTTGTTCTGGCGACCATATCCACTCACGACCGGACCGGCGTGCGGGCGCTGAGCGGTCAGGCCCGCCCGGGTGCGGGCAGAGCGGTGAGGCCCATGGTCAGCAGCCCGCGGTGGCGAAGAGCCTTGAGCGGCGCGGACAACGGGGCGGGCGCGGCCGGGCGGGGCGTGCGGGGCACGAACAGCAGGGTGGCGACCAGCGCGATCGCCATGAGCACCGAGACGCCGAAGAACGGGCCGCGCCAGCTGATGTTGCCCAGCGCGGCGCCCAGCAGCGGCCCGCAGGCGATGCCGATGCCCAGCGCTGTCTCGTAGAGGACGATCGCGCCTGCGAAGCCGCTCGTGGCGGATCCGACGATCACCGCGAGCGAGGTCGCGATGAAGAGCGCGTTGCCGAGGCCCCAGCCCGCGCGGAAGCCGACGATGCCGCCGATCGTGTCGGACGCGCCCGCGAGGCCCGCGAACACGACGATCAGGACGAGCCCCGCGATGAGGGTGTTCTTGGCGCCGATCCGGCTGGAGACCCAGCCGGTCACGAGCATCGCGACCGCGGTGACGACGAGGTAGCTCGTGAACAGCAGGGTCACCTGGCTGGGCGTGGCATGCAGCTGCGTGGAGAGCGCGGGCAGGATCGGGTCGACGAGCCCGATGCCCATGAACGAGATCACGCAGGCGAAGGCGACGGCCCACACCGCCCGGGGTTGGCGGAAGGGGCTGGCCGGGGCGGTCACGCGTGGAGTCCTTTCGAGACGAGTCGGCTGATGGCGCCCATCGCGGCTGCCAGTGCGGCGTAGTCGTCGGCGTCGAGGTCGTCGAGCAGGGTCGCGAGGGCGGTGGCGCGGGCCTGGCGGCGCGCGGCGAGCACCGCGCGGCCGTCGTCGGTGACGGTGACGAGCACGCCGCGCCGGTCGGCGGGGTCGGGGGCCCGCTCGACCAGCTCGGCCGCCACCAGCCTGCCGACGAGCCCGGTCATCGCGGGCTGCGTGACGCCCTGGGCCTCGGCGAGCTCCGTGATCCGCCGGGGACCGCGGCGCTCCAGGTCGGCGAGGGTCGAGGCGGCCACCATGCTCAGCCCGCCGCGCGGGGTGAGCCGCGGCAGCAGGGTGACCAGCCGGTCGAGTTCCCCGGCCAGCTCCAGGCGGTCGATGGTGAACATAGACAAAGTATAAGAGGGTTATGTAAACGGCGGACGCCTGCTTCGTCACACCGTCCCGGTAGGCTCGTCATGTGTTCGACAGCCTCTCGGAGCGCCTCTCCGGCGCGCTGGCCAACCTGCGCGGCAAGGGCAGGCTCTCCGATGCCGATATCGACGCCACCGCGCGCGAGATCCGCATCGCGCTACTGGAGGCCGACGTCGCGTTGCCGGTGGTCCGCGCGTTCATCGCGCGGATCAAAGAGCGGGCCAAGGGTGCCGAGGTCTCCGGCGCGCTGAATCCGGCGCAGCAGGTCGTCAAGATCGTCAACGAGGAGCTCATCGGGATCCTCGGCGGCGAGACGCGGCGGTTGCGGCTGGCCAAGGAGCCGCCGAGCGTGATCATGCTCGCGGGCCTGCAGGGCTCCGGCAAGACCACGCTCGCGGGCAAGCTCGGCGCGTGGCTGAAGGGGCAGGGCCACACGCCCTTGCTGGTGGCGTGTGACCTGCAGCGGCCCAACGCGGTCAACCAGCTGCAGATCGTCGGCGAGCGGGCCGGGGTGCCCACCTTCGCTCCCGAGCCGGGCAACGGGGTGGGCGACCCGGTCGACGTCGCGCGGCGCGGCCTCGCGCACGCCCGCGACAAGCACTACGACATCGTCGTCGTCGACACCGCGGGCCGTCTCGGCGTCGACAGCGAGCTGATGCGGCAGGCGTCGGACATCCGCGATGCCGTGCGCCCCGACGAGACGCTGTTCGTCCTCGACGCCATGGTCGGTCAGGACGCCGTCACCACCGCCGAGGCGTTCCGCGACGGGGTGGGCTTCACCGGCGTGGTGCTCACCAAGCTCGACGGCGACGCCCGCGGCGGCGCGGCGCTCTCCGTGCGCGAGGTCACCGGCGTGCCGATCCTCTTCGCGTCCAACGGCGAGAAGCTCGCCGACTTCGACATCTTCCACCCCGACCGGATGGCCTCGCGCATCCTCGGCATGGGCGATCTGCTCACGCTCATCGAGCAGGCCGAGCAGGCGTTCGACGCCGAGCAGGCCGCGGCGACCGCGGCCAAGATGGGCTCGGGCGAGCTCACGCTGGAGGACTTCCTCGGCCAGATGCTCGCCATCCGCAAGATGGGTCCGATCGGCAACATCCTCGGCATGCTCCCCGGGGCGAACGCGGGCCAGATGAAGGAAGCGCTCGCCCAGGTCGACGACAGCCAGCTCGATCGCCTCCAGGCCATCATCCGCGGCATGACCCCCGCCGAGCGGGCCGATCCCAAGATCATCAACGGGTCCCGGCGGCTGCGCATCGCCAACGGCTCGGGCGTCTCCGTCGGCGAGGTCAACGACCTGGTCAACCGGTTCTTCGAGGCCCGCAAGATGATGAAGCAGATGGCCGGGCAGTTCGGCTTCGGTGGGCGCAGCGCCACGCGGCGGCAGGCCAAGTCGCGCAAGGGCAAGAAGCCGCAGCAGAAGGCGCGGGGCGGACGGCCGGGTCCCGCCCGCACGCCGGACCTCACCGCGCTGCCGCCGTCGTTGCAGCAGCTGCCGCCGGGGCTCGACCAGCTGCCCCCGGACTTCGACCTGTCGAAGCTGAAGTTCCCGAAGGGGAAGTAGGTGTATCGGCTGCGCGGTGTGGCGCTGCCGTCCGAGGAGTCGGTGTCCCTCTGGGTCGACGCCTCCGGGCTCCTGTCCGACGAGCCGATCACGGGTGCCGAGCTGCTGGTCGACGGCGGGTGGATCCTGCCAGGGCTCGTCGACGCGCACTGCCACATCGGGCTCGGCCCCGACGGCGCGGTCACGCTCGACGAGGCCGACGCGCAGGCTTGCGTCGACCGCGACGCGGGCGCGCTCCTCTTGCGCGACTGCGGCTCGCCGCTGGACACCACGCCGCTGCAGGCCCGGGAGGACCTCCCGGAGATCATCCGCGCGGGCAGGCACCTGGCCCGGCCCAAGCGCTACATCCGCGGGGTGTCCATCGACCTGGACGACGCGGGGCTGCTGCCGGAGCTCGTCGCCGAGCAGGCCGCGGCGGGCGACGGCTGGGTCAAGCTCGTGGGTGACTGGATCGACCGCACGGAGGGCGACCTCGCGCCGCTCTGGCCCGACGACGTGCTGGTCGCCGCCATGGACGCCGCGCACGCCGCGGGCGCCCGGGTCACCGCGCACGTGTTCGGCACCACCGCGCTGCCCGGCCTGATCGGCGCGGGCATCGACTGCATCGAGCACGGCACCGGGCTCACCGACGACCTGATCGCCGAGATGGGCCGCCGCGGCACCGCGCTCGTCCCCACGCTGCTCAACGTCGAGGAGACGTTCCGCGGGATCGCCGACTCCGCGTCGCGCTTCCCGGCCTACGCCGCGCACGTGCGGGCGCTGCACGCCGGGGCGGCCGACGTCGTCCGGCGGGCGGTCGAGGCGGGGGTGCCGGTGTTCGCGGGCACCGACGCGGGCGGGTCGCTCGCGCACGGCCGGATCGTCGACGAGGTGGCCGCACTGCACGCCGCGGGCCACCCGGATGCCGTCGGCGCGGCCAGCTGGGCGGCGCGGGAATGGCTGGGCCGCCCGTCCCTGCGCGCGGGCCACCCGGCCGACCTGGCTGTCTACCGCGCCGACCCACGCGCCGACCCGGCGACCCTCCGGGACCCGGTGCTGGTGATGCGCCACGGTCGCCCCGTCCGCTCGCGCTGACCCGACAGCCCGACGCAGCGGTTCGCGGTGGCCGCGCCCGACCATAGGGCGGAGGGCCGCCGACACCACCTCGGCGGCGGCGCGGATGGCTCCGCACCTGGGCGAATGGCCGTTGGACGGGCGCCTGGTCGTGTGTCCCCCGCGCAGCAGGCGGTCCCGCCCGCCACGCCCCGGGCGCGCGGCCGGTAGCGTCGAGCGTGTGACGGGCGCGGAGGACACGGGCACCGGCGAGCACGAGGGCCACGCCTCGGACGTCGAGGCGACGCTGCCGCGGCATCCCTCAGCCGCCGACATCCCCGCCACCTCCGATGCATGGCAGCCGCATGCCCCGCCGCCCGACCTCCGGCAGGCGGAAAGCTCACCGGTTACCGCGGCCGCGGCGTCCCCTGAGGCCCCCTCCGCCCCGTCGGACGGTCTGACCGCCGCGGCGTCGTCCGAGGCGTTGCCCGTGACGGCGCCATGGGGAGTCCCGGGCCCCATCGGGCCGGAGCGGTCGAACGGAGCGGGGCCGCAGCAGCGCTACGAGGCCGGTGACCCGGCGCACAACCCGCCCGGCGGGCAAGGGTTCAGCTCGCCCGGTTGGGGCCCGTCACCCACTCCCGCGGGTCACGCCGGGATCTTCGGCCCGCCGCTCCCACCGCGGGCGCCGCATCGGTGGGGGCTCGGCGCCTACTTCCTCGTCGAGGCCGTGTTTCTGCTGGTCTCCGCGTTGCTGGCGTACGCGCTCGACGGCCGGCTCACCGCGTCGGCGGGAGCGGTCGCCCTGGCGCTGTCGGTGCCGACGGTCTGCGCGGCAGCGCTGGCGGCGTTGATCACGCAGATCCGGGGCAACGGGCCCCGCATCGATTTCGGCCTCTCGATGACGCGCCGCGACGTCGTCGTCGGCGTGGCGTGTGGCTTCGCCGGGCTCGTGATCACCATCCCGGCGTCCGTGCTGTACGTCGCGATCGTCGGCGCCGACGCCACGTCGGCGGTCGGGGAGGCTCTCGGCGCCGTGCGGGCAGGTCCCGTCCTCGCCGTGACGATCTTCGTCATCGTCGTGTTCGTCGCACCGCTCTGCGAGGAGATCGTCTACCGTGGGCTGCTCTGGGGCGCGGTTGAGCGGCTCGGCGCCAACCGCTGGTGGGCGCTCGGCGTGACGACCTTCGTGTTCGCGCTCGCCCACTTCGAGTTCTCCCGCACGCCGCTGCTGCTGGTGGTGGCGGTCCCGATCGGCATCGCCCGCGTGATCACCGGGCGGCTGCCCGCGGGCGTCATCGCCCACCAGATCAACAACTTGCTCCCGGGGCTCGTGCTCATGCTGGGCCTGCTCGGCGTCGTCCCGATGACCTGAATCGGCGTCTCTGATCTACCGACCCCGTGCCTCCTTCGTCGGCCATCCATCCCCTACAATGGCGAATCGGTCCCGCGGCTGGCCCTCTACCGTGCCGCGGCCAGCAGACGTCGAGACGCGCAGCCGTAACCCCACGCGGTCATCGCGGCCTCATCGGAGAAGTTCGTATTCGCGAGGAGCAGCAAGAAGCGTGGCCGTAAAGATCAAGTTGATGCGGTTGGGCAAGATCCGTCAGCCGTACTACCGCGTTGTCGTCGCCGACGCGCGCACCCGGCGCAGCGGGCGGGCGATCGAGACCATCGGCAAGTACCACCCGAAGCTGGAGCCGAGCCTCATCGAGATCGACTCGGAGCGGGCCCAGTACTGGCTGGGCGTCGGCGCCCAGCCCACCGAGCCGGTCCAGCACCTGCTGGAGATCACCGGCGACTGGCAGAAGTTCAAGGGTCTTCCCGGCGCCGAGGGCACCCTCAAGCCGCAGCCCGCCAAGCGCGACAAGCTCGCGCTGTTCAACGCGGCCCTGTCCGCCGCGGGCGAGGAGCCGACCACCGAGGCCACCACGCCGCGGAAGAAGGCCGAACGCCGTCCGAAGGCCGAGGACGCCCCCGAAGCAGCCCCCGAATCGTCGGCTGACGTGCCCGCCGAGTCGTGAGGCTCGGCCGCATCCTTCTTGCGGAGGCATCGTGAGCGCTGTGCTTGCCGACGCGCTGGAGCACCTCGTCCGGGGCATCGTCGACCACCCCGACGAGGTGCGGGTCGACCTCGTCACCACCCGCCGCGGCCGCACCCTCGAGGTCCGGGTTCACCCCGACGACCTCGGCAAGGTGATCGGCCGCGGCGGTCGCACGGCGACGGCGCTGCGCACGGTCGTGGGCGGCATCGGCGGCCGGGGTGTGCGGGTCGATGTCGTCGACACCGACCGGTAGCGGAGAGCTCCTCCTCGCGGGCGTCGTCCTACGGGCCCACGGCTTGCGCGGCGAGGTCGTCCTCGACGTGCACACCGACGCGCCCGACGCCCGGTTCGCCGACGGCGCCGTGCTGGTGGCGCGGCGGCCGGGCGCGCCGGACGGCGTGCTGACCGTCGCGTCGACCCGTCCACACTCCGGTCGGCTGCTCGTGCGCTTCGTCGAGGCGCCCGACCGGAACGCCGCCGACGCCCTGCGCGGTACGCGGTTGCTCGTCGCCGCCGCGACGCTCCCGCCGCCCGACGATCCCGACGAGTTCCACGTCCACCAGCTCGAAGGCCTGCGCGCCGAGCTGGCGGACGGCACCGTGGTCGGCACGGTCGCGGACGTCGTCCACGGCCCCGCAGGCGAGCTGCTCGTATTGCACCGCTCGGGCGCAGCCGAGGCGCTCGTCCCGTTCGTGCGCGCGATCGTTCCGACGGTCGACCTGGCGGGCGGTCGTGTGGTCCTCACGCCCCCCGAGGGCCTTCTGGATTGACGGCGCCCGGCTCATTCCTGTGTGGCCTGCCGCACCATCGCCGTCGCGTCGGGCGCGCCGAAGCCGAAGCGTCTGTACAGGCCGTGCGCGTCCTGGGTGAACAGGATCCAGCGGAAGTCGCGGCCCGGACCGTCGTCGATCATCGTGCGGACGAGCGCCGTGCCGAGCCCGGTGCCGCGCGCGGTGGCCTCCACGTAGACGTCGGCGAGGTAGGCGAACGCCACGCCATCCGACACCGCCCGCGCGAAGCCGACGGTTGCGCCCTCGCCGTCGTAGGCGCCCACGATCCGCCACGCGGCGTCGATCTGCGCGTCGACGTCGGCCCGGCGGCGGTCGCGTCCCCAATAGGCCTCGGTCGAGAGGAACCGCCAGACGGCGTCGCGGTCGACCCGCGCCGGATCGTCGTCGATCTCGAACCGGCCGACGGTGACGATCATCCCACCAGCATCGCACTGTCAACCGTGGTTGACGCTGGCAAGGTGTCAACGTAGGTTGACGGCATGACCGATGCGACAAAGGTGGCGGCGGCGGCGTCCAGCAGGGACCCGGCCGTCGGGCTGGCGGCCGTGGCGTCCCTGCGGGGGCTGCTGGAGTCGCTGGAGGAGTTGCAGGTGGGCAACGCGCGCGCCCAGGGCTGGTCCTGGCAGCAGATCGCGCACGCGCTGCGGGTGAGCAGGCAGGCGGTGCACAAGAAGTACCGCCGGTTCGGGCTCTGAGGGGCGGGGGAGATGTTCGAGAGGTTCACGAAGCGGGCGCGGGTCGTCCTCGTACACGCGCAGGAGATCGCCCGCGAGCGGCACTCGCCGACGGTCGGGTCCGAGCACCTGCTCCTGGGGTTGTTCGCGGTGCCCGACGGGTTGGCCGCGACGATCCTCGCCCGGTTGCAGGTCGACCGGGCCGACATCGAAGCCGATCTCGACCGCGGCGCCCCGTTCGACGCCGAGGGGCTCGCGGTACTGGGCATCGACCTGGACGAAGTGCGCCGCCAGGCCGAGGAGACGTTCGGCCCTGGCGCTCTCGACCGCACGCGCGCCGCTCAGGGCCGGTGGCGCGGCGGGCACCTCCCGTTCGACCGCGACGTCAAGAAGGCACTGGAGCTGGCGCTGCGCGAGGCCGTGCGCCTCGGGCACGGCTTCATCGGCACCGAGCACCTGCTGCTCGGGCTGCTGCACGACGGTCGGGCGCGCGACATGCTGGTCGCGCGGGGGATCGGGCTCGACGGCACCCGTGCGTTGGTCGAGGAGCTCGTGCGCAAGCGCCAGGCGGGGTAGACCAGGATCCCTTCGGTGCGCATCGACGTCGTGACGATCTTCCCGGGCTACCTGGCGCCCTTGCGCGAGGCGCTCCCGGGCCGGGCGATCGAGACCGGGCTCGTCGACCTCGCCGTGCACGACCTGCGGTCCTGGACCCACGACGTGCACCAGGCGGTCGACGACGCCCCGTACGGCGGCGGCCCGGGCATGGTCATGCGCCCGCAGGTGTGGGGCGAGGCGCTCGACGCCGTGCTCGCCGCGGGGGCGCCCGGCAGGCTGGTGGTGCCCACGCCAGCCGGGCGGCCGTTCACGCAGGCCACCGCGCAGGAGTGGGCCAAGGCGGACCGGCTCGTGTTCGCCTGCGGTCGCTACGAGGGGATCGACCAGCGCGTGATGGAGCACTTCGCACCGGTCGAGGAGGTCAGCATCGGCGACTACGTGCTGGTCGGGGGCGAGGTCGCGGTGCTGGTGATGGTCGAGGCGGTCGTCCGGCTGCTGCCCGGCGTGCTCGGCAACCCGCAGTCCGCGGCACAGGACTCCTTCTCCGACGGGCTGCTCGAAGGCCCGGCCTATACCCGCCCGGAAATCTGGCGCGGCCTCGCCGTGCCGGAGGTGCTGCGCAGCGGCAACCACGCCGCCATCGCCCGGTGGCGGCGCGACCGCGCGCTCGAGCGCACCGGCGCACGCAGGCCCGACCTGCTCGCCGCCCTGCCGCCCGACGCCCTCGACGCCGCCGACCGGGCGTTCCTGGCGGGGGTCACCGGGCCTGCGGAGCGGTGATCGAACGGGCGGTCCATTGCCCGACGATGCCATCGACTTGGCCCGGAAGGGAAGGTGAGCGTGGCGTCTGGCATCATGGTGGTCGAGCTCGCGCCCGTCGGGCGCTTCCGAGCATGCCCCTGAACTTGACACCGAACGGAAATTCGCGATGAACACCCTGGACGCACTGGACGCGCAGATGCTGCGCTCCGACATCCCCGCCTTCCGCCCGGGTGACACGCTGAAGGTGCACGTCAAGGTCATCGAGGGCACCCGGTCGCGCATCCAGGTGTTCCAGGGTGTCGTGATCCGCAGGCACGGCGCGGGCGCCCGCGAGACCTTCACCGTCCGCAAGATCTCGTTCGGGGTCGGCGTCGAGCGCACGTTCCCGGTGCACTCGCCGAACATCGACCGGATCGAGGTCGCCACCCGCGGCGACGTCCGCCGCGCGAAGCTGTACTACCTGCGTGACCTGCGCGGCAAGGCCGCCAAGATCAAGGAGAAGCGCCAGACTCCCTCGGCGTCCTGACCGCGCGGGCGCGGTTCGGCGTAGCCTTCGTGAGCGTGGCCCTCCCCGAGCTCCCCGACGACCGGTGGGCCCAGCCGCCGCGGCACGGCAATGACAACGTGCCCTCGGGCTGGGATCCCCCGGGAGCGCCGGGGCCGACCGGTGTGCCCGATCATTCCGACCCGGTCCGGTTGCCGTCCACACCGTGGCCGGTCGGCGGCGTTGCCCCCACGCATCCGGGCACGAACGGCCACGCCCTTCCGCGCAACGGTCACGCTCCGGCCCAAGGCGGCAGGCCCACGGCGACCAACGGGCGGGACATCGCCCGCTTCGCCGTCCCCGACGGCCCGGGCCGCCCCGCAGGCGCTCCGCCCGCCGGTCCGAGCACGTGGACCGGGCGCCCGCCGACCGGTCCCTTCCCGGTAGAGCCCGGTCCGCAGCACAGCGGCCGCCATCCCGTGCCGCCGCCCGATGTGCCTCGCCGCATCCACAGTGACGTCCCCCCGCCCCGCCGTACCGGTCCGGTCGACGGGCCCGGGCCGCAGCGCCAGGCGTGGACCGCCGACGCGCACCCGGCACCGGCAGGCTTCGGCGCGGGCCCGCCTGAGCCGGTGGAGCAGCCGACCGTGCCCGACGGTCTGGCCAGAGCGGCCGAGCCGGTCGCGGAGGAATTCGTCGAGGACGGGGCCGCCGGGATTCCGGGGCGACACCGCCGGAGGGCGGGCGAGTCGCCCGATGAGCGTCCCGCCTCGGCCTACCGCGAGCAGGCCGCCGCGGAAGGTCGCAAGAGCCGGGGCGGCAAGCGACGCCGGTCGACGTTCTGGAAGGAACTGCCGATCCTCGTCGTCGTCGCGCTGCTCCTGACGTTTCTCATCCAGACGTTCGTCGCGAAGGTCTACGTGATCCCCTCCGGGTCGATGGAGACCACGCTGCACGGCTGCACCGGCTGCAACAACGACCGCGTGCTCGTCGACAAGATCACTTATCGGTTCTCCGACCCGCAGCCGGGCGATGTCGTCGTCTTCCGCGGCCCGGACGGCTGGACCAGCGAGTTCACCGCCGAGGAGCCGAGCAACGTCGTCGTGCGCGCGCTGCAGGGCCTCGGCTCGCTGATCGGCCTCGCCCCGCCCGACGAGAAGGACTTCATCAAGCGCGTCATCGCGGTCGGCGGGCAGACCGTGCAGTGCTGTGACTCGCGCAACCGGGTGCTCGTCAACGGCAAACCGCTCGACGAGCCGTACATCTACTTCCTCCCCGAGGCCGGCACGGCCCGGCAGGACGCGTTCGGGCCGGTCACGGTGCCTGCGGGCGAGCTGTGGATGATGGGCGACAGCAGGAACAACTCGGCGGACTCCCGGGTTCCCGGCCACGGGCCAGTCCCGATCGCCAACGTGATCGGCCGGGCGCGTTTCATCGTGCTGCCGTTCGCCCGCGTCGGCGCGATTCCCGCGCCCAACCCGCAGGCGACGGTCGCGGCGTTGGGCGGCGGAGACGCGGGCGCCCCGGCCGCGCTCGGCATGATCGGCCTGCTGCCGCTCGTCGCCCTGCGCAGGCGGGAGCGTGAGCTGGGCGAGTTCTTGCCCCGGCGCCGGACGTGACCGCGGGCCGACCCCGTCCGTCCCGCAGGCCCCGGGTGCTGTTGCCCGCGGAGCTGCGACCCGCGCGCGCCATCGTCCGGCGCTCCGCCGGGAGCTGGACGCTGCAGACCACGCTGCATCGGCACGGGCTCGGCCCCGTCGCGGGCGTCGACGAGGCGGGCCGGGGGGCCTGCGCGGGTCCGCTCGTGGTCGCCGCCTGTGTCCTGCGGCCCGGCGACGCGCGACGGCTGGACGGCCTCACCGACTCCAAGCTGCTCACGCCCGCGGCGCGCGAGGAGTACTTCGCGCTGATCACGCGGTGGGCGGCCGACCTCTGCGTGGTCGTCATCCCGGTCGATGAGGTCGACCGGCGCGGCGTGCACGTCGCGAACATCGAGGGCATGCGGCGCGCGGTCGCCGGGCTGGCCGATCCACCGGGTTACGTGCTCACCGATGGCTTCCCGGTGCGCGGGTTCGGCCGTCCGACGCTCGCCGTGCCGAAGGGTGATCAGGTGGCGGCCTGCGTCGCGGCCGCCTCGGTACTGGCCAAGGTCACCAGGGACCGCATCATGGTCGCGCTCGACGCCGAGCTGCCGCAGTACCGGTTCGCCGAGCACAAGGGCTACTGCACGCCCGTCCATGACGCCGCGCTGACCGAGCACGGCCCCAGCCCGGTGCACCGATACTCGTTCGTGAACGTGCGCGGTGCGTGGGCCTCCCGGTTCGGGTTACCGAGCGCACTGGTCCACAATGAGCTGCTGCCGGTCGGGCCGTCCGACGCGGGAGAGGGAGGGTTGGAACCGTGAGCGCCGAGGATCTCGAGAAGTACGAGACCGAGATGGAGCTCACGCTCTACAAGGAGTACCGGGACATCGTGTCCCAGTTCTCCTACGTCGTGGAGACGGAGCGCCGCTTCTACCTCGCGAACTCGGTCGACGTCACTCCCCGCAACCCGGACGGGGAGATCTACTTCGAGGTCCGGATGTCCGACGCATGGGTCTGGGACATGTACCGGCCGGCTCGGTTCGTCAAGAACGTGCGGGTGCTGACGTTCAAGGATGTCAACATCGAGGAGCTGGACAAGCCCGACCTGCGGCTGCCCGAGGGCAACCAGTTCGGCTCATGAGCGGAGCGTGCGGAGCGAAGATGGGCGCTGAGTTGTCCACATCGCCGTCGGCTGTCCACAGGATGTGACAACCCGGCCCGGGGCGGGCGGCAGCGCGCCATCGTGGGGACATGGCAGCGAAGGACGCCCTCGGCAGACGGGGTGAGGATCTCGCGGCGGCGTACCTCACCGAGCAGGGCCTCGTGGTGCTCGACCGCAACTGGCGGTGTCGGCTGGGCGAGCTCGACATCGTGGCCACGGACACCAGACGGCTGATCGTGTGTGAGGTCAAGACGCGGTCGAGCACCCGCTATGGCCTGCCCGCCGAGGCGGTCGACGCGCGGAAGGCCCGCCGCATCCGGCAGCTCGCAGGCGCCTGGCTGGCCGCGCACCACGTCCCGTGGGTGGAGGTGCGCTACGACGTGCTCGCCGTGCTCGCCGAGCCCGGCGCACCGGTTCGTGTGCACCACTACGAAGCGGCTTTCTGATGGGGCTGGCGCGCACGTGGTCGGTGGCCCTGCACGGGGTGGTCGGGCATCTCGTGGAGATCGAGTCTGACGTCGGGGGCGGGCTGCCCGGCATTCACCTCGTCGGGTTGCCGGACACCGCGCTGCACGAGGCGAAGGACCGGGTCAGGGCGGCCGTGGTCAACTCCGGCTGGTCGTGGCCGAACGAGCGGATCGTGCTGGCGCTCTCGCCCGCCATGCTGCGCAAGGCCGGGAGCGGGTTCGATCTCGCGCTGGCGTGCGCCGTTCTCGCCGCACACGGGATCCTGCCCCAGCCTGCGTTGAATGGCGCCGTTCTGCTGGGCGAGCTGGCGCTCGACGGGCGGCTGCGGCCGGTCCGCGGGGTGCTGCCCTGCGTGCTGGCTGCGCGCGCCGCGGGTGTCGACCGGGTGGTCGTGCCCGCGGCCGCGCTGGCCGAGGCGTCACTCGTCGACGGGTTGGAGATCTACGGCGCCGCCAGCCTGGCCGAGGTGCTGCATTGGCTTTCGGGGGAGCTGGAGCTGCGGCGGCCCGGCGCCCATCCGGCGCCGGTCGATGGCGCGCCGCCGCCCGATCTCGCCGACGTCATCGGGCAGGACGACGCGCGGCAGGCGTGCGAGATCGCGGCCGCGGGCGGGCACCATGTGCTGCTCGTCGGGCCACCGGGCACGGGCAAGACGATGCTGGCCCAGCGCTTCGTCGGGCTGCTGCCCCGTCTCGATGCGGCGGCGGCGCTGGCGCTCGCCTCGATCCGGTCCGCCGCCGGACGGCTGCCCGACTCCGGAGCGCTCACCACCGTGCCTCCGCTGATCGCGCCGCACCACTCCACGTCCATGGCGGCGCTGATCGGCGGCGGCAGCGGCCTGCCTCGCCCCGGCGCTGTCTCGATGGCCCACCGGGGGGTGTTGTTCCTCGACGAGGCGCCGGAATGGGCGCCGCACCTTCTCGACGCGCTGCGCACGCCGCTCGAGGACGGCACGGTCCGGCTGTCGCGGGCCGAGGGCACGGTCGAGTACCCGGCGCGGTTCCAGCTCGTGCTCGCGGCCAACCCGTGTCCCTGCGCGCCCGCGCACGACCGCGACTGCGTGTGTCCCTCGCTCGTGCGGCGCCGCTACCTCGGCCGGTTGTCCGGGCCGCTGCTCGATCGGGTCGACCTGCGGGCGCGGATGCTGCCGATCACCACGTTGGCGACGATCGCGGAGCCCACCGAGACCACCACGGCGGTACGTGGGCGCGTTATCGCGGCGCGGGAGGCGGCCGCGGCGCGCTGGGCCGGGCACGGCTGGGCCACCAACGCCGAGGTGCCGGGCCCCGTCTTGCGCACCCGGTTCGCGCTGCCCGCCGGGGTCGTCCGGCCGCTGGATTCCGCGCTGCGGGCCGGTGAGATCACCGCGCGCGGCGCCGACCGCGCGCTGCGGGTCGCGTGGACGTTGGCCGACCTCGTCGGTCGGGATCGCCCGGACCGCGAGCTCGTGGAGACCGCGCTGTACTTCCGCGACCGGAGGGCGGCGTGAGCCCGGCGCCCGGGCCCGCGGAAGAGGTGTTGCGGGCTCGGGCGTACCTGTCGCGCGTGGCCGAGCCTCCCGCGCCCGCCCTGGTCCGCTTCGTCGCGGCCGTGGGAGCTGTGGAGGCGGCCGCCCGGGTGCGAGCGGGAGCCGTGTCGGAGCGCGTCGCGCGGGAGACCGCGGCCCGCCGCGGCGTCGACCGGGTCGACGAGCACCTGGCCCTCGTCCGGGCCTGCGGCGGGCAGCTGCTCACCCCGGAGCATGCGGCGTGGCCGCACTGGGCCCTCACCGCATTGGAGAACGCGGCCCACGGCTCGCGCGTCGACCCGGCCCTGCACGGTGCAGCCGGCAATGGCGCATCCCACGGCGCAGCTGACGACGATGGGTCGGGCGCCAACGCGTCGCAAGCCCGCCGCGTCGAGGCCGGCGGTCACGGCGCGGGTGAATCCGGCTGGCCACATCGGGGCCGGTTAGGGGCGGACACCTCGCCGACGCGAGGCGACCTCGCGCCGCCCATCGCGTTGTGGATCCGCGGAGCGGACGCGCTCGACGGCCTCTGCGACCAGGCCGCAGCGATCGTGGGGGCGCGGGCGGCCACGGGTTACGGCCTGCACATGGCGGGCGAGCTCGGCGCCGGCTTGGCAGCCGCGGGGTTCACGGTGGTCTCCGGGGCCGCGATCGGTGTCGACGGCGCCGCCCACCGAGGAGCCCTGGCCGCGGGCGGCCCGACCATCGCCGTGCTGGCCTGCGGTGTCGACCGGAGCTATCCGGCCGCGCACGAGGCATTGCTCGACCGGATCGCCGCCACAGGCCTGGTGGTGTCGGAGTACCCGCCCGGATCTGTGCCCGCCCGGCACCGCTTCCTCGTTCGCAACCGACTCATCGCGGGTCTGGCGGGCGGAACGGTCGTGGTGGAGGCCGGGCTCCGCAGCGGCGCCCGGCGCACCGCCGCCGACGCTCGCGCGCTCGGCCGACCGGTCATGGCCGTACCGGGACCGGTCACATCCGGCCGATCCGCGGGCTGTCATCGGATGATCCGCGACGGCGCGGTGCTGGTCACCCGGGTCGAGGAGGTGCTGGAGGAGGTTGGCCGGATCGGCCAGCACCTCGCCGAGGAACCCGTCGCCGAAGGCGCGCGGCCTACCGACGGGCTCAGCGCTTTGGCTGTCCTCGTTCACGACGCCCTTCCCAGGCGGGCCGCGCAGTGCGTGGCATGGCTCGCGACCGAGGCAGGCGTGCCGCCGAACGCCGTCCGGGCGGCGCTGGACGAGCTGGTCAGTCGGGAGCTGGTCGAGCACGTCGGCGGCCGGTGGCAGCGACCGAGCGGCGCAAGAACCCCATGATCGCCGCCGCGCCGCGACTGATCGTCATCGATGATCACTGCCGACCCGCCGCGACTGCTCGCCCTCCGCCGCCACTCGCACACCACTTCGCACCCCGTCGGTCACTTCGCACGGCGCAGACGGGGTGCGAAGTGACACCACGGGGTGCGAAGTCGCTCTGTGGGGCCCGGTGGTGCGGTCGCGGGCAAGACGGCGCGGCGGCAGGGCGCGCGGAGGGGAGAGCGGCCGGCAGGTGGTGCAGCGGGGGGCGGGCAGGACCGCGGTCAGCGGCGCTTTGGGGCGTGGCGGTGCTTGACCCGGGACCGTCGACGCCCGACTGTCTGGCGATGCCCCCCGCGCCGCAGCTCAGACCCGCCGTCGCTGTGCTGCTGGCGGAATTCCTCCGGTATCTCGCGCTGGAACGGGGCCGGTCGGCGCACACCGTGCGGGCCTACCGCGCCGACCTCACACCGCTGCTGGCGGAGCTCGACGACATCGCGGCGCTCGACTTGACGGCGCTGCGCCGCTGGCTCGCCGCGGGGCACGCCGCTCGGGCGAGCCGGTCCACGCTCGCGCGACGGGCGGCCGCGGCCCGCACGTTCACCGCCTGGGCCCACCGCACCGGGCATCTTGCGGTCGACCCGGGTGTGCGGCTGGTCTCGCCGCGGCCGCGCCCTGTGCTGCCGACCGTGCTCGCTCCGGAGCAAGCCGCAGCCGTGCTCGACGCCGCAGGCGTCGGAGCAGAGGAGGGCGCGCCATTGGCGTTGCGTGACCTCGCGGTGCTCGAGCTGCTCTACGCCACGGGTGTGCGAGTGGCGGAGCTGTGCGGTATCGACCTGGACGACGTCGACACGGGCCGGCGGGCGGTGCGCGTGCTCGGCAAGGGAGCCCGGGAGCGCACGGTCGTCTATGGCGCACCCGCCGCGGCGGCCCTCGACCGCTGGCTGACGGCCGGTCGTCCCCGGCTGGTGAAGCCCGGCTCGCCCCCGGCGCTGCTGCTCGGGGCCCGCGGAAAGCGCCTGGACCCGCGCGTGGCGCGCGAGGTGGTGCATCGCGCCGCCACCGCTGTCCCCGGCGTTCCGGACATCGCGCCGCACGGACTCCGGCACGCCGCCGCAACGCACATGATGGAGGGCGGCGCGGACCTCCGTTACGTACAGGAGTTGCTCGGTCACGCTAAGCTAGCAACCACACAGCTCTACACACACGTGACGGTCGAGCGGCTGAAGGTGGTTCATGAGCAGGCGCATCCCCGGGCGTGAGCCCTGGCATTCCGGGTCTGTGCAGCTCAGGGCCTGGCGGGGCACGGTCGTGTCGACCCCGGCGCGCGCGCTGCCCACGCCCGCAAACGCCGCGACGCCGAACGGCGTCGTCGCCGAGCCGCTCGACGAGCAATGGACGGAGTATCTCGCGGCGCCCACCCGCGAAGCGCGCGACCGGCTCGTCGTGCGGTACACCCCGCTTGTGCGGGTGGTGGCCCACCGGGTGATGGTGGGGCTGCCCGCCCATGTGGACCACGCCGACCTCACCCAAAGCGGCATCTTCGGCCTCATCGACGCGATCGAGCGCTTCGACCCGAAGCGTTGCCCGCGCTTCGAGACGTTTGCCGTGCAACGGATCCGCGGCGCGATCCTGGATGAGCTGCGCGCACAGGACTGGGTGCCCCGCACCGTGCGGGGACGGGTCCGTGAACTGGAGCGGGCCCGGGAGCGGCTGGAGCGGCGGCTCCAGCGGGCGGCGACCGACCGCGAGATCGCCGCTGAGATGCACCTGCCGCTCCGCGAGGTGCAGAGCCTGATCCGGCAGGTGCAGGTGCTCAGCGTGGAGGCGCTCGACGAGATCGGCGGCGGAGTGTCGGAGCTCTTCGCCGACGCGTCGCCCGATCCGATGGCCGTCGTCCAGGCGCGGGAGACGATGCGCCAACTCAACGCAGCCGTGGCCGGACTCGGTGAGCGAGACCGGACGGTGATCCAGCTCTACTACCTGGAGAACCGCACGCTCGCCGAGATCGGCCGGATGCTCGGGGTGACCGAATCGCGGGTGTGTCAGCTGCACGCCCGCCTTGTCGGGCGCCTGCGCGGTCGGCTCGACGCGCTGGCGCGGATCTGACCTCACGGGTCCGGCCACGGCTCGGGCACGGGGAGCAGCCGCACTCGCGGCGGACGGAGCAGGACGAGCGGATCGAGGTACTCGAGCCGGTCGCGGCGCACGCCCCAGTGCAGGCACACCGCCGAGCAACCGCGGTGGCCCGCGCTGAGGGCGCCGAGCAGGTCGCCGGTCGCCACGACCGCGCCCGGTTGAACAGCGGGCACGAGCGGCTCGTAGGTGGTGCGCAGGCCGTCGTCGTGCTGGACCGACACCACGCCATGCCCCGCGACGGGGCCTGCGAAGACCACGGTGCCGCCGCGCGCCGCCAGCACCGGCTGGCCGACGGTCCCGGCGAGGTCGACACCGCGATGGCCCGGCCCGAACGGGTCCTCGGGCGCCCCGAACGGCGTGAGCACGGCGGGCGGTGGACGCAACGGCCACGCGTACCGGGCGTCGACCGATCCCTCGGCGCCGAGCGGTGGTCCGGCGCCGGCTGTGCCGGGCGTCGGCGTGGCCGGCTCAGCCGGGGTGACGGACGCGGCGGGTGGCCTTGCGCCGGTCGTGCCCGGCCTCGGCCCGGCTGGGTCCGCCGTGGCGCCAACGGGTGTCGAGGGTGGCCCGCCGCCGGTCAAGTCCGGCGCCGGCTCGGCTAAGCCCGCCGGGGCGAGGGATGCGGAGGGCGGCCTCGCGCCGGTCGTGCCCGGCCTCGGCCCGGCCGGGTCAGCCCGGGCGGCGGGCGCGGACGGCGGCCCAGCGCCGGTCGTGCGCGGTGTTGGCGCCGACGGGTCGGCCAAGGCGCCAACTGGTGCAGCGGCGGGCGCGGCCGCGACGACCATCAGCATCACCGCCCACATCACCGTTCGCCACGCCGCCTGACTCGACCGAATCCCCATGGGCCGAGCCTCGCGCACGCGGCCCCCGCTCGGGGTCGGCTCGCGTGATCTGTGGATGGCTGCGCGCGATGTGGACACCGGGGGACAGATGGCCGACGCGGCGCGAGGCCGGTCGGCCGTCGCGCGTACACTCGTCATGCGCCCCGCAGTCCAGCGGGGTGACTTCGCGCGCTCGCGTAACCGACACGTCCCCGGCCCGGCCGAGGCGGTGCCGGAACGGCGGCCGGGCGGTCCCGTCTCGACGGGTCCGGGCGCCGACGCGAACGCCAGGGCGGCGCCGCCGACCGGCGCGCCGCAGCCAACCGCGCGCGCCCGTTCCGGCGGTCGTGCCCCGAAGGAGAGGGTGTCACCGGCGATGGCCGTCGTCACCATGAAGCAACTGCTGGATTCCGGCGTGCATTTCGGGCATCAGACCCGCCGCTGGAACCCGAAGATGAAGCGCTACATCCTCACCGAGCGCAACGGCATCTACATCATCGACCTGCAGCAGACGCTGTCCTACATCGATCGCGCGTACGAGTTCGTGCGCGAGACCGTCGCCCACGGCGGCACGATCATGTTCGTCGGCACCAAGAAGCAGGCCCAGGAGGCCATCGCCGACGAGGCGGGCCGGGTCAACATGCCGTTCGTCAACCAGCGCTGGCTGGGCGGGATGCTCACCAACTTCCAGACCGTGCACAAGCGCCTCCAGCGCATGAAGGAGCTGGAGACGATGGAGCAGACGGGGGGCTTCGAGGGTCGCACCAAGAAGGAGATCCTCATGCTCACCCGCGAGAAGACGAAGCTGGAGAAGACCCTCGGCGGGATCCGGGACATGACCAAGGTCCCGAGCGCCATCTGGGTGGTCGACACCAAGAAGGAGCACATCGCCGTCGGCGAGGCCCGCAAGCTGGGCATCCCGGTCGTGTCGATCCTCGACACCAACTGCGACCCCGACGAGGTCGACTACCCGATCCCGGGCAACGACGACGCGATCCGCTCGGCCGCGCTGCTCACCAAGGTGATCGCCCGCGCCGCCGCCGACGGCCTCATGGCGCGTTCCGCCCGCAGCGGCGGCGGTGACGACAAGCCGGAGGGCGTGGCCGCCGACGAGCCGCTCGCCGAATGGGAGCGCGACCTGCTGCCCACCGGCGCGGGTTCGGACGGCGCGAGCCTCACCGACGCGGGCACCGTTGACGCGCCCGGCGCGGCGACCTCGTCGGCCCCGGTCTCCACCAGCAACGGCGCCAGCGCGAGCTGACGCGAAAGGAACGAAGAGGCAATCGAGATGGCGAACTACACCGCCGCCGACGTCAAGAAGCTCCGTGACCTCACCGGGTCCGGGATGATGGACTGCAAGAAGGCTCTCGAAGAGTCCGACGGCGATCTGGACAAGGCCGTCGAGCTGCTGCGCATCAAGGGCGCAAAGGACGTGGGCAAGCGCGCGGGCCGTGACACGGCCAACGGGCTTGTCGCGGCCGAGGGCGGCACGATGGTCGAGCTGAACTGCGAGACCGACTTCGTCGCGAAGAGCGCCGACTTCCAGGCGCTGGCCGACAAGATCCTGCGGGTCGCGGTCGACCAGCAGCCCGCCGACCTGGAGGCGCTCAAGGCTGCGCCGCTCGACGGTGGCACCGTCGAGGAGGCCGTGCTGGCGCTCTCGGCGCGGATCGGCGAGAAGCTGGAGCTCAAGCGTTACATCCACGTGGACGGCCCGGTCGCGCTCTACCTGCACCGTCGCTCGTCCGACCTGCCGCCCGCCATCGGTGCGATCGTGGCCTACGACGGCTCCGACGACGAGCTCGCCAAGGGTGTCGCGATGCACATCGCCGCCGCCCGGCCCCAGTACCGCACGCGCGAGGACGTCCCGGGCGACGTGCTGGAGAACGAGCGGCGCATCGCCGAGGCCACCGCGCGTGAGGAGGGCAAGCCCGATCAGGTGCTCCCGCGCATCGTGGAGGGCCGGATCAACGGCTTCTACAAGGACGTCGTGCTGCTGGAGCAGCCGTCGGTCCAGGAGCCCAAGAAGACCGTGAAGGCCCTGCTGGACGCCGCGGGCGTCACCGTCAAGGAGTTCGCCCGCTTCGAGGTCGGCCAGGCCTGAGCGGATGACCGACCTCAGGATCGACCCCGGCGCCCGCACCGGATTCAGCCGCGTACTGCTCAAGCTCGGCGGCGAGATGTTCGGCGGCGGTGGGGTCGGGGTCGATCCCGACGTGGTCGAGGCGGTGGCCCGGCAGATCGCCGCGGTGGTGAAGTCCGGCGCGCAGATGGCTGTGGTCATCGGCGGTGGCAACTTCTTCCGCGGCGCCGAGCTGCACGACCGCGGCATGGACCGGGCCCGCGCCGACTACATGGGCATGCTCGGCACCGTCATGAACTGCCTTGCGCTGCAGGACTTCCTGGAGCGCGAGCACGGCGTCGACACCCGGGTGCAGACGGCCATCACCATGGGCCAGGTCGCCGAGGCCTACATCCCGCGTCGCGCCATCCGCCACCTCGAGAAGGGCCGCGTCGTGATCTTCGGTGCGGGCGTCGGCATGCCGTTCTTCTCCACCGACACGGCGGGCGCCCAGCGCGCGCTGGAGATCGGCGCGGAGGCGTTGCTGCTGGCCAAGAGCGTCGATGGGGTGTTCACCGCCGACCCACGGGTCGACCCGGACGCCAAGCTCTACGACGAGATCACCCATCGCGAGGTCCTCGAGCAGGGGCTCAAGGTCGCCGACGCCACGGCGTTCAGCCTCTGTATGGACAACCTGATGCCGATCATCGTCTTCAATCTCCTCACCGAGGGCAACATCGCACGAGCGGTCCGAGGTGAGAGGATCGGCACGCTGGTCAGCACACCCGAGCGCGTGGAAAGTGGGGTCACGCCATGATCGAAGAGACGCTCTTCGACGCCGAGGAGAAGATGGAGCGGGCGGTCTCGGTGGCCAAGGACGACCTGGCCAGTGTCCGCACGGGCCGCGCCACGCCGAACATGTTCTCCCGCGTCGCTGTCGACTACTACGGCGCGATGACCCCGATCAACCAGCTCGCCTCGATCAACATCCCCGAGGCCCGCATGGTGATCATCAAGCCGTACGACGCGAGTTCGCTCAGGTCGCTGGAGAAGGCGATCCGCGACTCCGACCTCGGCGTCAACCCGTCCAACGACGGTCAGATCATCCGCATCGTCGTGCCGCAGCTGTCCGAGGAGCGGCGCCGCGAGATGGTCAAGGTCGCCCGGGGCAAGGGTGAGGACGCCCGCGTCACGATCCGCAGCCTGCGCCGCAAGGCGATGGAGGAGCTGCACCGCATCGCGCGCGACGGCGAGGCGGGCGAGGACGAGGTCGGCCGCGCCGAGAAGGAGCTCCAGCACACCGTCGACAAGTACGTCCACCAGGTCGACGAGCTGGTGAAGCACAAGGAAGCCGAGCTGCTCGAGGTCTGATGACAGCAAGCCATCCCGAGACGCCCGCCGTGTCCGCACCGCCGCGCGGCAAGGACCGGGCCTTCGGGCGTGCGGGCCGCAACCTCGTTGCGGCGATCGGGGTCGGCCTCGGGCTCGGCGCCGTCGTGCTGGCGTCGCTGCTGATCGAGCGGCATTGGTTCATCGCGGTGGTGGCGCTGGCCGCCGCCGTGGGCACGTGGGAGTTGGCCGGGGCCCTTGGCCGCGGCGCCGACATCCGGGTGCCGCTGCCGGTGCTGCTCGTCGGCGGCCAGGCGATGGTGTGGCTGGCCTGGCCGTTCGGCGCGACGGCCGTCGCGATCGCGTTCGCGGTCACCGCACTCGGGGTGCTCCTGTGGCGGATGCCCGCGGGGGCCGAGCACTACGTCCGCGACGTCACGGCCGGCCTGTTCGCCGCCGCGTACGTGCCGCTGTTCTGCTCGTTCGCCACGCTGATGACCGTTGCGCCGGATGGCGCCGCACGCGTTCTCACGTTCGTGATCTGCGTGGTCGCGTCGGACGTCGGCGGCTACACGGCCGGGGTGCTGGCGGGCAAGCATCCGATGGCGCCCACGATCAGCCCCAAGAAGTCGTGGGAGGGCTTCGCGGGCTCACAGGTCGCGGGGATGCTCGCGGGCGCGCTCAGCATCGTGTTCCTGCTGCGTGGGCCGTGGTGGGCGGGCGTGCTCGTCGGCGCGCTGCTCGTCATCTCAGCGACGCTCGGGGACCTCATCGAGTCGCTCGTCAAACGCGATCTCGGCATCAAGGACATGGGCCACCTCCTGCCTGGCCACGGCGGGCTGCTGGACCGGCTCGACTCCCTCTTGCCCACGGCGCTCGTCGCCTGGGCGGCGCTCAGCCTGCTCGTTCCCGGGTGAGCATCCCCAGCCCCAACATCTGGCACTGGCCCGAGGTCTACGCGCAGGAGAACGCCGCGCAGGACGTCGAGGGCGCCGTCTGGGCCGCGCTGCGCGCCGCCGTGCCGTGGACGGGCCGCGACGTGCTCGACGTCGGCTGCGGCGACGGCTTCCACCTGCACTTCTTCGACGGCGCCCGGTCCGTCCTCGGCGTCGAGCCCTACGCCCCGCTCGTGGAGCGCGCGCAGGCCAGGGGGTTGCCTGTGGTGCGGGGCGAGGCGGCGCGGCTCCCGCTCGCCGACGCCTCGGTCGACCTCGTCCACGCGCGCACCGCGTACTTCTTCGGCAAGGGCTGCGAGCCCGGGCTGGCCGAGGCGTGGCGGGTGCTGCGGCCCGCGGGTGCGCTCGCGATCGTCGACCTCGATGCCACCGTCTCGCCCTACGGCGATTGGATGCGCGCCGACATCCCGCACTACGACCCGGTCGCCGCGGAGCGCTTCTTCACCCGCCAGGGCTTCTCGCTGCGGCGAATCCCGACGATCTGGCGCTTCCCCGACCGTGCGACCTGCGAGGCCGTGCTGCGCATCGAGTTCTCGCCCGCCGTGGCCGCCTGCGCGCTCGCGCAGTGCACGGGCGCGACGATCCCGGTCGGCTACCGCCTGCACGTGCGACACAAGCGGCTCACCCGGTAGGGGCGCCCCCCACCCGGGGAGGGGTCCCATCCCCGCTCGCTACCGTGGAAGCCATGCGCTCTCCCGTCGTGCCCTTCCTCGAGCCGCTCCTGGGCGGGCTGTGGTGGACCGTCGGCGCCGTCGCGCTCTCGGCGGGCCTGGGCACCGTCGTACTCGCCGCAGGCCTCGGCGTGACGGGCGGCCTGATCGCCGCCCTGCGCCGCCGTGGCGGCGGTGCGCCGCTCCCGCCGGGCGGCCGCGCCCGGCTGCTGCGCATCGCGTTCGTGGCCGTCGTGCTCGGCGTGGCCGCGGGCCCGCTGCTCGGGATGGTCGACCTCGGTGAGCTCGGCGTGCCCGTGGCCTGCGCCGTCACCGGCGCCGCGCTGTTCCCCCTCGCCTCGACGCTCGACGAGCGGGCGCTGTTCGCCGCGGGCGGCCTGCTGCTCGTGCTGGCGGCGACCGGTGCGCTCTTCGCCTTGGACTCCGCAGGCACGCTGCTGCCCCAGGGCCTGGTCGGCATGGCGGCCGGGATTGTGCTCTGGCTCGCGGGCGCCCAGCGCAGCGGCCTGTTCGCCGAGGCCCGCGCCCGCCGTGAAGAGTCGCGGTGATCGCCGGCTCGGTGCCCGCCCGGCCGGAGGCCCCCGCTGTGGCCTGACCGATGATCACGCCCGGTGCATCCGGGTCACCGCCGCTCGATAAGGCACAATCGAGGGGTCATGACCGCCCTTCCCCTGGTGTTCGACGCGCCCAAGCGTGCGCTCCCGCCCCGCCACCTCGCCGATCTGGAGCCCGCGGAGCGGCGCGCCGCCGTCGCCGCGCTCGGCCTGCCCGCGTTCAGGGCCGACCAGCTCGCCCGCCACTACTTCGGCCACCTCACCGCCGACCTCACCGCGATGACCGACGTGCCCGCGGCCGCGCGAGACCCGCTCGCGACGCTCCTGCCGCCGCTCGTCACGCCGGTGAAGGAGCTGGCCTGCGACGACGGCGCCACCCGCAAGACGCTCTGGGCCGCGCACGACGGCACCCGCGCCGAGACCGTGTTGATGCGCTATCCCGACCGGGCCACGGTCTGCGTGTCCAGCCAGGCCGGATGCGGGATGGCCTGCCCGTTCTGCGCCACCGGCCAGGGCGGCCTGCAGCGCAACCTGTCCACCGCGGAGATCGTCGAGCAGGTGCGTCAGGCCGCGGCCGCCGCCCGCGACGGCGCGCTCGGCGCCCCCGCACGGCTGTCCAACGTCGTGTTCATGGGCATGGGGGAGCCGCTGGCCAACTACAACCGGGTCGCCGCCGCCGTCCGCCGGATCACCGCACCCGCGCCGGACGGGCTCGGGATCTCGGCGCGCGGCGTCACCGTCTCCACGGTGGGTCTCGTGCCCGCCATCGACAAGCTCGCCGCCGAGGGGCTCCCGGTGACCCTCGCCGTCTCCCTGCACACGCCCGACGACGAGCTGCGCGACACGCTCGTGCCGGTCAACACGCGATGGAAGGTCGCGGAGGTGCTCGCCGCGGCGCGTCGTTACGCGCAGGCCAGCGGACGGCGGGTGTCGATCGAGTACGCGCTCATCCGCGACGTCAACGACCAGCCGTGGCGCGCCGAACTGCTGGGCAAGGTGCTGCGGCAGCAGATCGGGGCCAAGCGGGTGCACGTCAACCTCATCCCGCTCAACCCCACACCGGGCAGCGAATGGGACGCGTCGCCGCGCAAGCGCCAGGACGAGTTCGTCCGACGGGTGGAGGCCGCCGGGATCGCCTGCACCGTGCGCGACACCCGCGGCCGGGAGATCGCCGCCGCCTGCGGCCAGCTCGCCGCCACCTGATCACGGCAGGCCCAGCACCTCAGCCAGGTCGAACGTCACCGGCTGCTCCAGCTGCGCATACGTGCACGAGGAGGGCTCGCGGTCGGGGCGCCACCGCACGAACTGGGCGGTGTGGCGGAAGCGCACGCCCTCCATGTAGTCGTAACGCACCTCGACCACCCGCTCGGGCCGCAGCGGCGTGAACGAGAGGTCCTTGTTCGCGTTCCACCGACTCGCCTCGGCTTTGCGCGGTGTGCGGTCGCCCTGCTCCTGGCGCGCCCACGCCCACGGGTGGTCGTCGAACGTCGTGACCAGCGGCTGCATCTCCTGGAACAGCGCCCGGCGCTGCGGCATCGGGAACGCGCCGATCACGCCGACCGAGGCGAGGTGCCCGTCGTCCTGGTAGAGCCCGAGCAGCAGCGACCCGATCGCGTCCGGCCCGGACTTGTGCACCCGGTAGCCCGCGACCACGCAGTCGGCGGTGCGCTCGTGCTTCACTTTGGTCATCACCCGCTTGTCGGGCTGGTAGGTGCCCTCCGGGTCCTTGGCGATCAACCCGTCGAGCCCGGCGCCCTCGAACTGGTCGAACCATTCGGTGGCGACGGCGTGGTCGTCGGTGATCGGCGTCAGGTGCACCGGGGGACCGGCCTTGGCCAGCGCGTCCTCCAGGCGGGCCCGGCGCTCCCGGAACGGCAGGCCCATGAGGTCCTCGTCGCCCAGCGCCAGCAGGTCGAACGCGACGAAGCTGGCGGGCGTCTCCACCGCCAGGAGGTTCACCCGGCTCGCGGCGGGGTGGATGCGCTGCTGGAGCACCTCGAACTCCAGGCAGTTGCGGTCGCGGTCGAGCACCACGATCTCGCCGTCGATCACCGCCCGCTCCGGGAAGTTGTGCTTCACCGCGTCCACGACCTCGGGGAAGTAGCGGGTCATCGGCCGCTCGTTGCGGCTGCCGATCTCCACGTCGTCGCCGTCGCGGAAGATGATGGAGCGGAAGCCGTCCCACTTCGGCTCGTACAGCTTCCCGGTCGGGATCTTCGGCTGTGGCTTGGCCAGCATCGGCTTGACGGGCGGCATCACGGGCAGGTCCACGGGCTCAGCCTAGGCTGCCCGGGTGGCCCGCCTCAGCACCAACAAGATCGGGCCCGCCGAGCTCGCCGCCGCGCGCGACCGGACGATCGCCGACGTGCTGCCGGGCCCGGGGGACCCGCCGCTGTCGGTGCTGTTCTGCGGGATCAACCCGGGGCTGGTGTCCGCGGCCACCGGGCACCACTTCGCGCGCCCGGCAACCGGTTCTGGCCGGTGCTGTACGCCGCCCGGTTCACCCCGCGCCTGCTGCGGCCCGCGGAGCAGGGTGAGCTGGCCGGGCTGGGCCTGGGCATCACCAACCTGGCAGCCCGGGCGACCGCGCGGGCCGACGAGCTGACCGTCGCCGAGCTGGTCGCGGGCGCGGCGCGGCTGCGGGAGCTGGTGGCGCGGGTACGGCCCGCCTGGCTCGCCGTCGTCGGGATCACGGCCTACCGGACGGCGTTCGCCGCGCCCGCCGCGGTCGTGGGGCACCAGGACGCGCAGCTCGATGACACGCGGGTGTGGGTGCTGCCCAACCCGAGCGGCCTGAACGCCCACTACCAGCTGCCGGAGCTGACGGCCGCGTACGCCGCCCTGCGCGAGGCCGCCCCCCGGTCGTGAGTGGAAAACGTTGCGGGAACAGTGTTATCCACTCACGAGTCAGTCGAGCTCGGGGAGGGGTTCGTCGTCGTCGCGGGCGTCGCGATCGGCCCACTCCAGCAGCTCGTCCAGCGCGTAGACGGCGTCGTCGATGCCCGCGTGCAGGTCGCCCAGCTCGGCGAACCGCTTCGGCATCGTGGCGATCGTGAAGTCGCCGGGATCGGCGTCGTCGACCTCGTCCCAGCGGATCGGCGCCGATACCAGCGCCTCCGCGACCCCGCGCACCGAGTAGGCGCAGCGGATCGTGTGGTCGCGGGTGTTCTGGTTGTAGTCGACGAAGATCGACGCCGGGTCGCGGTCCTTGCGCCACCACGTGAGGTCGACCAGGTCGCAGCGCCGCCCGACCTCGCGCGCGAATGCGTGCGCCGCCCGGCGGACGTCCTGGAAGCCCCACCGCGGCTCGATCCGCACGTAGACGTGCATCCCCTTGCCGCCGGAGGTCTTCGGCCAGCCGACCGCGCCGATCTCGGCGAGCACCTCCTGGGCGACATGGGCGACCCGTCGCACGTCGGCGTACGACGCGCGCGGCATGGGATCGAGGTCGATGCGCCATTCGTCGGGCTGCTCGACGTGCCCGCGGCGGGAATTCCAGGGGTGGAACTCGACCGTCGACATCTGTACCGCCCACACGAGATCGGCCACCCGCTGGACGCACAGCTCATCGGCCGTGCGGTTCCACCGCGGGAAGTGCACGCGCACCGTCTCGATCCAGTCGGGCGCGCCGCGCGGGAGGCGCTTCTGGTGCACCTTCTCGCCGGTCACCCCGGTGGGGAAGCGGTGCAGCATGCACGGCCGGTTCCGCAGCGCCCGCACAGCGCCCTCGCCGACGGCGATGTAGTACCGCGCGAGGTCGAGCTTCGTCTCGCCGCGGGCGGGGAAGTAGACGCGGTCGGGGTTGGAGATCCGCACGGTGCGGCCGTCGACCGCGAGCTCGACCGCCGAACCGCTGCCCGACACCGGCTCAGCGCCGCCAGGAGTTCCGCCGCCGGATCACGTGCCCGACGATCGCCGCGGCGATGCCCACAGCGATCGCGATGAGCCAGATGTCCTGGGTATGGCTCTGGTACGGCCCGGGGATGAACGCGATGCACAGGATGATCGTGATCACGCCGCCGATGATCGTGCCTTTGGGGAAACCGCCGTGCCAGCCCCACTCTCCCGACAGCTCGTCGTCGGGAGAGATCGGAGAGGACTTCGCCACCTCACGGGAGTTGCTCGCCACGGCCGTATCGTCGCACAACACCCGGCCGAGGATGATGGGAGTCGATGACTGGTAATCGATCTGTGCTCGTGCTGGGCTCCACCGGCTCGATCGGCACGCAGGCGCTCGAGCTGATCGCCCGGCATCCCGAGCGCTTCACCGTCGCCGGGCTGGCCGCGGGCGGCGGCGATGTCGAGCTGCTCGCGCGGCAGGCTCGCGCGCACGGGGTGCCGCGGGTGGCCGTGGCCGCCGAGGACGCGGCGCGCCCGCTGCGCGATCTGTTGCCGGGCGTCGAGGTGCTCGCGGGATCGGATGCCGCGACCGAGCTCACCGCCACCACCACCGTCGACATGGTGCTCAACGGCATCACCGGCGCCGTCGGCCTCGGCCCCACCCTGGCTGCGCTCGCCGCCGGGGCCACCCTGGCGCTGGCCAACAAGGAGTCCCTGGTCGCGGGCGGTGCGCTCGTGACGGCGGCCGCTGCGCCCGGGCAGATCGTTCCGGTCGACTCCGAACACTCCGCGCTGGCCCAGTGCCTGCGCGGCGGACGGGCCGCCGAGGTGGATCGCCTCGTGCTCACGGCGTCCGGCGGCCCGTTCCGCGGACGGCGGCGCGCGGAGCTCTCCGACGTCACCGTCGCCGAGGCGCTGGCCCATCCGACGTGGGACATGGGACCGATGGTCACGCTCAACTCGGCCACGCTGATCAACAAGGGTCTGGAGCTGATCGAGGCCCACCTGCTGTTCGGGGTGCCCTACGACCGGATCGACGTCGTCGTGCACCCGCAGTCGATCGTCCACTCGATGGTCACCTTCCGCGACGGCGCCACGCTCGCCCAGGCGAGTCCCCCGGACATGCGCCTGCCGATCGGGCTCGCGCTGGCCTGGCCGGAGCGGCTGTCGGGCGCGGCGCCGTCGTGCCGGTGGGACACCGCGCAGAGCTGGACCTTCGAACCGCTCGACGACGACGCGTTCCCCGGTGTGCGGCTCGCCCGCGCCGCGGGAACACTCGGTGGCTGCGTACCCGCGGTGCTCAACGCGGCGAACGAGGAGGCCGTCGGCGCCTTCCTCGCGGGCGCCTGCCCGTTCGTCGGGATCACCGACACGCTTGCCCGTGTGCTCGACGCTGCCGACGAATGGAGCGCCGACCCCGCTACCGTGGCGGATGTGCTGGCCGCCCAGGACTGGGCCCGCGCCCGCGCCCGTGAGCTCGCCCACCGCCCAGGAGTCGCCCGATGATGACCGTCCTCGGGATCGTGCTGTTCTTCCTCGGCATCCTGTTCTCGATCGCCTGGCACGAGCTGGGCCACTTCACCACCGCGCGGTGGTTCGGCATCAAGGTGCCCGAGTTCATGGTCGGGTTCGGCCGCACCATCTGGTCGCGGAAGGTCGGCGAAACCGAGTTCGGGCTCAAGGCCGTCCCGCTCGGCGGCTACATCCGCATGATCGGCATGATCCCGCCCGCCAAGGGCAGCACGCTCGGGCGCAGCAGGCGCACCGGCCCGTTCCAGGGTTTGATCGACGACGCGCGGCAGCAGTCCGCGCAGGACGTCCTGCCCGAGGACGAGGACCGCCAGTTCTGGATGCGCGCGCCCTGGAAGCGGATCATCGTGATGTTCGCCGGGCCGTTCATGAACCTCATTCTGGCGGTGGTGCTCTTCGCGATCGTGCTGATGGGGATCGGCGTGCCGTCGAGCGGCACCACCATCGGCACGGTCAGCGCCTGCGTGGTGCCCGCGTCCGCCGCGTCCGACAATTGCCCCGCGGGCGCCCCGAAGACCCCCGCCGCCGCCGCGGGCTTCCAGCCGGGCGACCGGATCGTCTCCTTCAACGGCAAGCCACTCGACCCCGAGGACGGCGACGGCCTCCGCGCGGCGATCCAGGGGGCCAAGGGCACGGTGACCGTGGTCGTCGACCGCGGCGGCAAGCTCGTCACGCTCAATCCCACGCTCATCGACAACCAGGTCGAGGACGCCGCCCACCCCGGCCAGACGGTGCGGGCGAGCTTCCTGGGCGTCGGGCTGGTCGGCATCTACGCCCGGCAGAGCCTCGGCGCGGTCTTCGTACAGATCGGCGACATCGTCGGGCGCACCGGCGAGGCGCTCATCCAGCTGCCGTCGCGGGTGCCGGGCCTGTTCGGTTCGGTGTTCCTGGGGGAGAAGCGCGACCAGAACGGGCCGGTCGGCATCGTCGGCGCGTCCCGGATCGGCGGGCAGATCCTCGCGCTCGACGCGCCCGCCGCCGCGGAGCTGTCGTTCTTCCTGCAGCTCCTGGCCGCGGTGAACATCTCGCTCTTCCTGTTCAACCTGCTGCCCATCCCACCCTTGGACGGCGGGCAGATCTTCCCGGCGATCTGGGAGGCCATCAAGAAGCGGGGCGCGCGGATGCTCGGGCGCCCGGACCCCGGCCCGGTGGACGTGGCGAAGCTGATGCCGGTGGCCTACGTGGTGGCGCTGGTGTTCATCGCGTGGAGCGGGCTGCTGTTCGTCGCCGACATCGTCAACCCGGTCGTACTGCCCCAATAGGATCGACCAGTAGCGGGAGTCTCACCACGCGTTTCCGCGCGGGCGCGGATACTGGAGGTCGTGAGCGTCTCCCTGGGCATGCCCGCCCCGCCCGCCGCGCCCCTGGCCCCGCGCCGCCCTACCCGGCAGTTGCAGGTCGGACCGGTCGGTGTCGGCTCGGAGCACCCGATCTCCGTGCAGTCCATGACCACCACCCTGACCGCCGACATCAACGCGACCCTCCAGCAGATCGCCGAGCTCACGGCCGCGGGCTGCGACATCGTCCGGGTCGCCTGCCCGAGCCAGGACGACGCCGACGCGCTGCCCGCGATCGCCCGCAAGTCGCAGATCCCGGTCATCGCGGACATCCACTTCCAGCCCAGGTACGTGTTCGCCGCGATCGAGGCGGGCTGCGCGGCCGTGCGCGTCAACCCGGGCAACATCCGCAAGTTCGACGACCAGGTGCGCGAGATCGCGGCCGCCGCGCGCGACCACGGCACCCCGATCCGCATCGGCGTCAACGCGGGCAGCCTCGACAAGCGGCTGATGGACAAGTACGGCAAGGCCACCCCGGAGGCGCTCGCCGAGTCGGCGCTGTGGGAGGCCTCGCTCTTCGCCGAGCACGACTTCCACGACGTCAAGATCTCGGTGAAGCACCACGACCCGGTCGTGATGATCCGCGCCTACGAGCTGCTCGCCGAGCAGTGCGACTACCCGCTGCACCTGGGCGTCACCGAGGCAGGCCCCGCGTTCCAGGGCACGATCAAGTCGGCGGTGGCGTTCGGGGCGCTGCTGCGCCAGGGCATCGGCGACACGATCCGCGTCTCGCTGTCCGCGCCACCGGTCGAGGAGGTGAAGGTCGGCGCGCAGATCCTGCAGTCGCTCGGCCTGCGCCCGCGCAAGCTGGAGATCGTCTCGTGCCCGTCGTGCGGGCGGGCGCAGGTCGACGTCTACAAGCTCGCCGACGAGGTCACCGCCGGGCTCACCGGCATGGAGGTGCCCCTGCGCGTCGCGGTGATGGGCTGCGTGGTGAACGGGCCGGGCGAGGCGCGGGAGGCCGACCTCGGCGTCGCTTC
This sequence comes from uncultured Actinomycetota bacterium, assembly GCA_963739465.1. Classification (GTDB taxonomy): domain Bacteria; phylum Actinomycetota; class Actinomycetes; order Mycobacteriales; family Pseudonocardiaceae; genus Pseudonocardia. Next base: position 228,167 of record CAVUAS010000008.1, on the reverse strand, counting down.
CGGCAACGGCAAGGGGCAGATCTTCGTCAAGGGCGAGGTCATCAAGACCGTGCCCGAGCACGCGATCGTCGAGACGCTGATCGAGGAGGCCATGAAGCTCGCCGAGGGCATGGACGGCGCGGGCGAGCCCCAGGTCACGGTCGGCTGAACGGTGGCCGATCTCGTCAGCCGTGCGGCGGTATGGCAACGTAGACACGTGCTTCGTGTCGCCGGAGCGCGGCTCCTCGACGACCGGGACCGCGCCGGAGTACGCGCGGCTCTGGACGAGGATCCGGTGGCCGCCTGCATGGTCGCAGCGCGCGTCGAGGTGGCCGGGCTGGATCCGTGGCGGCTCGGCGGCGAGCTGTGGTCGGCGGGCTCGCACCTGTCCGGGCTGTGCTTCTCCGGGGCCAACCTCGTGCCCATCCGCGGCGACCGGGCCACGCTGCGCCAGTTCGCCGACCGGGCCCGGCGCGGCGGGCGCAGCTGCTCGTCGATCGTCGGGCGCGCCGAGCTGGTGCTGCCGATGTGGGACAACCTGGCCGTGCACTGGGCGCCGTGCCGCGAGGTGCGCGCCGACCAGCCGTTGATGGTCCTGGCGGGACCGGCCGCGGTGGCGCCCGACCCGCTGGTGCGCCCGGTACGTCCGATCGAGCTGGAGCGCTACCTCCCCGCCGCCATCGCGATGTTCACCGAAGAGGTCGGCATCGACCCGCGCGCGGGCGACGGCGGCGCGGGCTATCGCTCGCGCGTCTCCGAGCTGGTCTCGGCGGGCCGCGCCTTCGCCCGGTTCGAAGGTGACCAGGTCGTCTTCAAGGCCGAGATCGGTGCGCTGTCGTCGCGGGTGGGGCAGATCCAGGGCGTCTGGGTACACCCGGCCTACCGCGGCCGCGGGCTGGGCACGGCGGGCACCGCCGCCGTGGTCGAGCGACTTGCCGTCATGGGGCGAGGGTCGAGCCTGTACGTCAACGGGTTCAACCACCCGGCCCGCCGGGCGTACGACAAGGTCGGCTTCACCCAGATCGCAAGCTTCGCAACGGTCCTGTTCTAGCTCCTCCGCCAGACTGCGCACCCCGCCGCGGCACCGCGCACCCCACCGGTGGGGTGCGCGGTGGGCCGGTAGGGTGCGCAGTCAGGCGGAGGAGTGCGCGGTCGGAGGGTGGGCCGCGCCGGGTCGTCGTGGGCCTCGATGCCGGGTGGGGCCGCATCAGCCCGGGATCGGGGCGCCGGAGGGCACGCCCGCCGCCAGGTAGGCCGCGTAGTGCTCCTTCCACGGCTCGGCCTTGGCGCTGTGCGGGCCGTCGGCGGCGCCGTCGCGGACGTACTTGTCCAGCTCGGCCAGGCAGACCGCCCAACCGGCCGCGTTGCGGGCCGCCGTGTCGCGCGCCTCCAGCACGTTGAGCAGCGTGAGCGTGCAGGCCCGGTCGCCGTCCGGCTCGACGGTGAGGTGCAGCTCGTCGCCGCCCCACGTGAACGCGAGCCGCCGCGGCGGGTCGTAGGCGAGCACGGTGCCGCTGGTCTCGACCGGGAGGTTCGGGTCGTCGCGGAACGCGATGCGCCCGCCTGCCCGCGGCTCCAGCTCGACCCGCGACGGGAACCAGTGCCGCAGCCCCGCGGGCTCGCTCACCGCCGCCCACACCCGTTCGGCCGGGTGCGGGTAGCGGCGCGTGAAGCGGACGGCGGGCCGTCCCTCGTGCTCGACGTAGGTGCCGCGATCGGTCATCGGGATGTCCCTTCGGGATGGGTGTCGAGGTAAGTGCCCAGCGCGTCGAGCCGCTCGTTCCACAGCCGTCGGTACGGCGCGAGCCAGGCGTCGACTTCCGCGATCGGTGCGGGGCGCAATGCGTAGATGCGGCGTTGGGCGTCCTTGCGGACGTCGACGAGCCCGGCCGTGCGCAGCACCCGCAGGTGCTTCGACGCGGTCGGCTGGCTGCACCCGAGCGCTTCCACGAGCTGGCCGACCGACCGCGCGCCGCCGCGCAGCTCGTCGAGCAACGCCCGCCGTTGCGGATCGACCAACGCCGCCCACGTGCTCATGGCGCGTGAACATACCTGAGCGCGTATATACGAGACAAGGCATATTCGGGGTTTCGCCCCGGGCCGCGGATTCCTCGGCATACTCGCGCCCGTGCGCCGCGTCCGTTGCCTCTCCCTCGTCGCCGCGCTGACCCTGCTGCTGTCGGGGTGCGGCGTCTTCTCGGCGAACGGGCCGGACAAGGCCGTCGCCGCCTTCCTCACCGCGTGGTCGGCGGGGGACATCCCGGCCGCGGCAGCCGCCACCGACGATCCCAAAGCCGCATCCGAGCTGCTCACGGCGGCCCGGACGGCGCTCGCGCCCGTCGGGCTCACGGCCACGGTGGGTCAGCTGCGCCAGGCGACCGACCGCGCGACGGCCTCCGTCGACGTCAACTGGGACCTCGGCCAGGACCGGCACTGGCAATACCTGAACGAGCTCGACCTGCGGCCGAGGGACGACGCCCCCCACGGCTGGCTCGTCCAATGGTCGCCGTCGGTGCTGCACCCCCAGCTCGGCGCGGGGCAACGGGTGGCGCTGCGCACCGAGGACGCCCAGCCCGGGCCCGTCGTCGACCGCGGCGGCGCGGCGCTGCTCACCGCGACGCCGGTGGTCACCGTGCTGTTGGACCGGCGGGCCGCAGGCAACCTGGCCCCCGTGGCGGGCACGCTCGCGAGCGCGCTCGGCCCGATCGACCCGGAGATCACCCAGGCGTCGATCACCGACGGGGCGACGAAGACCCCCGACGGACAGAGCTTCACCGTCGCCGTGCTGCGGCAGACCGACTACGCGCGCGTCAAGAACGCCATCCACGACCTGCCCGGAGTGCGGTTCACCAGCGCGCAGCGGCTCCTCGCGCCGAACGCCGGGTTCGCGAGCCAGGTGCTGCCCGCCGTCCGCCGCGAGGCCGCGCAGCAGCTGGACGGCACACCGGGCTGGTCGGTGCTCGCCGTGGACGGCACCGGCAACCCGATCACGACGCTCGTCGAAACGCCCCCGAGGGCGGGCACCACCGTCGCCACCGGCCTCGACCTGGCTGTCCAGACCGCCGCCGAGGACGCCGTCGAGCCGGTGCCCCAGCCGACCGTCATCGTGGCGGTCGCGCCATCGACCGGCGACCTGCTTGCGGTCGCCCAGAACGGCCCGGCCGACGCCGCGGGCGCGATCTCGCTGACCGGGCGCTACCCGCCGGGGTCGACGTTCAAGATGGTCACGGCCACGGCGGCGGTCGCGGGCCTGCACCTGACCGTCGACTCTCCGGAGCCGTGCCCCGGCGTCACCGTCATCGGCGGTCGGCCGGTGCCCAACGAGGGTGAGTTCGACCTGGGCACCGTGCCGTTGCGCACCGCCTTTGCGCGGTCCTGCAACACGACGTTCGCGCAGCTGGGCGCACAACTGCCACCTGACGCGCTACCCAGCGCGGCCCTGCGGCTGGGGCTGGGCGCGGACTACCACGTGCCGGGCCTGACGACGGTCACCGGCGCGGTGCCGCCGTCGACCGACACCGTGCAGCGCGCCGAGAACGGCTTCGGCCAGGGCCAGGTCATCGCCACGCCCCTGGGGATGGCGTTGGCCGCGGCCACCGTGGCGCACGGGGCGACGGTCGTGCCGCAGCTCATCCACGGCCGCCCGACCGAGGTGCTCACGCCCGCCACGCCGCCCGACTCGGCCGCGCTCGACCAGCTCCGGCCGATGATGCGCGCGGTCGTCACCGAGGGCACGGCGAAGCTGCTCACCCGCCGTGGGGAGGTCTTCGGCAAGACCGGAACCGCCGAATACACCAACGACGGCCGCGCCCACGGCTGGTTCGTCGGCTACCGCGGCGACCTGGCGTTCGCCGTGTTGATCGTCGATGGCGGGACGTCGGGCCCGGCCGTGCAGGTGGCCGACCGGTTTCTCGCGGCCTTAGACTTAGTTGAACGGCGGAGGTTGACATACGCTGTGGCGCGTGTCCCGCAGCCGGATCCCTGCGCTCGCGCTCACCGCCGACGTCGTCGCGGTGATCGTCTTCGCGGCGGTGGGCCGGGCGAGCCACGACGAGTCGGCCGACGTGCTCGGGCTGCTGGCCACGGCCGCCCCGTTCGGCGTGGGGCTCGCCGCCGCGTGGGCCACGCCGCTCGTGCGCGCCCGCCCGGCCGGGCTGCGCGCGGGGCTCGCCGTACTGGCGGGCACCGCGGTCATCGGGCTCCTGGTGCGTTTCGCGTTCCTCGGCAGGCTGCCGCTCTCCTTCGTGATCGTCGCCACGTGCGCGCTCGGCGTGCTGCTCTTGGGCTGGCGTGGCCTGTCCGCGCTCGTGGCGCACCGGGTAGCCCACCGGGTCCGGTAGGCGCTCCTACACTGGTAGTCATGCCCACCCGCGCCCTGCTCATCCCCGGCACCCCCACGCCAGGGCGTCGGGTGCCCGCCCACATTCCCCGCCCGGAGTACGTCGGCAAGGCCGGCCCCACGCCCGACACCTGGCCCGACGTCCAGCCGCCCGAGGTGATCGAGGCGATGCGGGTGGCGGGCCGGATCGCCGCGCAGGCGCTGGCCGCGGGCGGCGCCGCCGTGGCGCCCGGCGTCACCACCGATGAGATCGACCGAGTGGTGCACGAGTTCCTGATCGACCACGACGCCTACCCGTCGACGTTGGGCTACAAGGGATTCCCGAAGTCGTGCTGCACGAGCCTCAACGAGGTGGTCTGCCACGGCATCCCGGACACCACGGTGATCGAGAACGGCGACATCGTCAACATCGACGTCACCGCGTTCATCGGCGGCGTGCACGGCGACACCAACGCGACGTTCCTCGCGGGTGACGTCGACGAGGAGTCACTCCTCCTCATCGAGCGCACCCGCGAGGCGACGATGCGGGCGATCAAGGCGGTCCGGCCGGGGCGCGAGCTCTCCATCGTGGGCCGGGTGATCGAGTCCTACGCGAAGCGGTTCGGCTACGGCGTGGTGCGCGAGTACACCGGCCACGGCATCGGCCGCAGCTTCCACGGCGGCCTCGTGGTGCTGCACTACGACGACCCGTCCGTGCGCATCCCGCTGGAGCCGGGGATGACGTTCACGATCGAGCCGATGATCACCTTGGGGTCCAGCGAGAACGAGAAGTGGGCCGACGACTGGACGGTTGTCACCACCGACGGCTCGCGCACCGCGCAGTTCGAGCACACCGTGCTGGTCACCGCGGACGGGTCGGAGATCCTCACGCTGCCCTGATTTCGTGCCACCGTAGAGGCATGGCCAAGGTCTACGACGGTATCGACGCCAAGCTCAGGTCCTTCATCGAGGCGCAGCCGCTGTTCTTCGTCGGCACGGCGCCGTTGGCCGGGGACGGGCTCGTCAACGTCTCGCCCAAGGGCACCCGTGGCACGTTTAAGGTGCTCGACGCGCACACGTTCACCTACCTCGACCTGACCGGCAGCGGGATCGAGACCGTGGCCCACCTGCGCGAGAACGGCCGGATCTGCGTGATGTTCTGCGCGTTCGAGGGCGGCCCGAACATCGTGCGCCTGCACGGCACCGGCCGGGTCGTGCTCCGCGACGACCCCGGGTTCGACGCCGCGATCGCCGTGTTCGGCGCGGCGGGCGCGGCGCGGCGGCCGCAGGCTCGTGCGGTGATCGTGGTGGACGTCGCGCGCGTGTCCGACTCGTGCGGCTACGCCGTGCCGAAGATGGCGCTGGTGGAGGAGCGGGACGTGCTCGATTCCTGGGCGCGCACCCGCGGCCCCGAGAAGCTCGTCGAGTACCGGGCCACCCGCAACGCCACGTCGTTGGACGGCCTCCCGGCACTCCCCCCGCCTGACGGGGTCAGGATGTCACCTTCTTCGGCGGCAGCGGGATGAACCCGCTCGTGCGCCGGACGTACTCCGCGTAGCCGGGTCGTCGCCGCCCGATCGAGCGCTCCAGGAGGGCGGCGCCGGTGCCCTTGGCCAGCAGCCACGTCATCAGCGCGGCGCTGACCAGGCCGATCAGCCCGGCGGCGTGGTGCAGCGCGAGCAGCGTGAGCCCCCACCAGACGGCGGCGTCGCCGAAGTAGTTGGGGTGGCGGGTGTAGCGCCACAGGCCGCGATCCATCACCTTGCCCTTGTTGGCCGGGTCGGCGCGGAACGCGGCGAGCTGGGCGTCGCCGACCGTCTCGAAGAAGATCCCGATCGCCCACGACAGCACACCGAGCACGGTCACCACGGTCGACAGCACGCCTGCGGCGAACCCGTACTGACCCAGCTGCACCGGCCACGACACCACCCAGAGGATCACCGCCTGTGGCACGTAGACCTTGCGGACCAGATGGGCGACCGGGTTCCCCTTCGCCTGCTCGATGATCGCGACGTAGCGCGGGTCCTCGGGCTTGCCCCGGTTGCGCCGCGCGATGTGGATGGCCAGCCGCAGGCCCCACACGCACGTCAGCACCGTGATCAGCACTTGCCGCCAGAGGTCGCCCGCGCCCCGGGCGAGGAGCAGCGTGACGAGCGCGACGACGGCGAAGCCCAGCCCCCACACCACGTCGATCCCGTCGTGCCGTCCGCCCCGCACGCGGACCGCGACGAACAAGGTGACGCCGAACGTCGCCACGACGACGAGCGCCGTGACCCACAGGTTGGTGAGCGCGGCGCCCCACGGGTAGGCCTGCATGACGCTCATCGTGTCGGCTGGGCGAGTTCGGCGCTCGCCGAGTGGTCGAGCTCCGGGTCGCGCCCCAGCGTCGACGTCCGGCCCCGCGGCAGGCAGGAGCGGCCCCGGTCGTCGGGGCGCACCATGAGGATCTGGTGCACGCCCATCCGGTTCTCCCGGAACGCCAGCAGCCCGCCCGCGAGGTAGAGCAGCCACACCCGCCACTGCTCCTGGCCGATCAGCGCGACGGCCTCGGCCTTCCGCTGTTGGAGGGTGTTGAGCCAGGGCTGCACCGTCCACACGTAGTGCTCGCGCAGCGAGTGGACGTCGACGACCTCTAGGCCCGCCCCCTCCAGCAGCCCGAGCGTGGCGCCGAGCGGGCGCATGTGCATGTCGGGCGCGACGTAGCGCTCCATGAACGGGCCGCCGCCGGGAGCGGTGTTCACCCCCGCCGCGCCGCGCGACATCTGCTGCAGCAGCAGCCTGCCGTGCGGGAGCAGCAGTCGGTGCAGCCGTGCGGCGTACTCGGGGTAGTTGTGCTCGCCGACGTGCTCACCCATCTCGATCGACGCGACCGCGTCGAAGGGCTCGTCGGTGAGCTCCCGGTAGTCCTGCAGCCGGATCTCGACACGGTCGGCGAGGCCCAGCGCCTCGACCCGGGCCAGCCCGTAGGCGCGCTGTTGGGCCGACAGCGTCACGCCGGTGGCCCGGACGCCGTAGTGCTGCGCGGCGTGCACGAGCAGCGACGCCCACCCGCAGCCGACGTCCAGCAGCCGCATGCCCGGCCGCAGCGCGAGCTTGCGGCAGATCAGGTCCAGCTTGTCGCGCTGGGCGTCGACGAGGCCGTAGGACGCCGATTCCTCCTGGGTCCAGTAGCCGCAGGAGTAGGCCATCTGCGGGTCGAGGAGGAACGCGTAGAAGTCGTTGGAGAGGTCGTAGTGGTGGGCGATCGCGGCCCGGTCACGGCGGCGCGTGTGCAGGCCGCCGGAGAGCCGGGCCTCCGACGACGGCGGTCGCGGCCGCGGGCCGACCGCGCCGAGGCGCAGCGCCAGCCGGGCGGCCGCGAGCAGCTCACCTGCGGTCGGGCGCAGGCCTGCGAGGTGCTGCGCCTTCGCCAGCGTCCAGAACCGGGAGAGGCCATCGGCGACGTCGCCCTCGACCTCGATGTCGCCGGCCACGAACGCCCGCGCGAGCCCCAGCTCGCCGGGGTTCCACAGCAGGCGCCGCAGGGCCCGCCGGTGCCGGATCACGACGACGGGACCGGTGGCCGCGCCCGCCTCGGACCCGTCCCACGCGCGGATCCGAACGGGCAGCGGCGCGCGGAGGAGGCGCTCGACGAGCTCGACGAGCTGCGGGGCGACAGGCTGGGGCACGGAACCTCCGGAAGGCCGTGCGCGGTAACGAGTGCTCGGGCACTCGTTACCGCGCACGGGCGAGGGAGAACTGGAAGACGTCGAGGTAGCCGACGCGGAACCCCGCCTCGCAGTAGGCGAGGTAGAACTCCCACATCCGCCGGAAGGTGCTGTCGAACCCGAGCGCGGCGACGGTCTCCCAGCGGGACAGGAAGTTCTCCCGCCAGTGCGCGAGCGTCCGCGCGTAGTGATCTCCGAAGCTGTGCCGCTCGGCGACCCGCAGCGTCGTGTCCCGCGCCAGGTGCCGCTCGATCGCCTGCACCGACGGGATGAGCCCGCCGGGGAACACGTACTTGTGCATCCACGAGTAGTCGCCCCGTGAGGCGAGCATCCGGTCGTGCGGCATCGTGATCGACTGCAGGCCGACCCGGCCGCCGGGCTTGAGCAGCCGGTCCAACGCGGTGAAGTACGTCGGCCAGTAGCGCTCGCCGACCGCCTCGATCATCTCGACGCTGACGACGGCGTCGTAGGCCCCCTGCGCCTCGCGGTAGTCCCGCAGGAGCACGTGAACCCGGTCGGCAACGCCCGCCGCGGCCAGCCGCTGCTCGGCGAGTCGCGCCTGCTCCGCGGAGAGGGTCAGCGTGGTCACCCGGGCACCCCGCTGTGCCGCCCGCGCGGCCAGTTCGCCCCAGCCCGTGCCGATCTCCAGCACGTGCATGTCGCGACCGACCCGCGCCATGTCCAAGATGCCGTCGATCTTGCGGCGCTGCGCGTCGGCGAGCCGTTCACCCGGGCGGGAGAACAAGGCCGACGAGTAGCTCATGGTCTCGTCGAGGAACGTCGCGAACAGCTCGTTGGACAGGTCGTAGTGTCGGTGGATGTTCTCCCGTGAGCCCTCCACCGTGTTGCGCTCCTCCCGCGGCTGGCGGGCCTCGGCGAAGCGGCGCCCGATCCGTTGCAGCAGCGGGGGGATGAGCGTCGAGAGCCGGGCCGCGAACGGCGTCAGCAGGTCGGCCAGCTCGGTGGCGGTCCAGTCGCCCACCATGTACGACTCGCCAAAGCCGATCTTGGAGTTGCAGCCGAGCCGGTGGAAGAACGCCGCGGGCCGCACGATCCGCATCACGGGGGAATGCGGCCCGCCGCGGCCGATGCGCTCCCCGCCCGCGAACACGACACGCACGGGCAGCGCGCCCACCGCCCGTCGGAAGAGGGCCTCCGCGATGCGGGCGCGCGGGACGGAGTGCGGCGGGCAGGCGAGGCCGGGCCAGACGCCCTCGCTCGGTCGCGGCACGAGGTGGTTATTCGAGCGTCTGGCGACGGGGGACGTGGTCATTGGACGCTCTCCTGCGGTGCGTGGCGCGGTCGGGGGATGACGGGCAGGCGGCGCAGCCACAGGGCGATGCCGTGCCTGCGGATGAGCGCCGACGTGCGGAGCGTCACCAGCGGGCGGCGGGCGAGCATGCCCACGAGCGAGCGGGGGTCGGCAGGCCTGCGCACTCCTGCCATGGTGGCGACGAGTGCCGCAGAGCCGTTCTGCCGCAGCGTGATCGCGAGCGCCAGCCGCTCGTCGGGCACCGGGAGGTGCATGCGGTACTCGCCGTCGACGGAGAGGAACGGCGATACGTAGAAGGCCTTGGCGGCCCGCGCCCGCCCGGCGCCATCGGTGCGCAGAAGGTAGCAGTGCCGCTCGCCGTAGGTGTTGTGGACCTCGGCGACGACGCACGCGAGCTCCCCGTCGGGCCGATGGCACCAGTAGACCGTCAGCGGGTTGAAGACGTACCCGAGGACGCGGGCGTTGGCGAGCATCAGCACCCGGCCGCCGCGCAGGTCGATCCCGTGGGTGGCGAGGTAGCGGTCGAGGTTGCCGCGGATCGTGCCGCGCGGGTCGCCGAGGTGATCGCGCGCGCCGAATCGGGCGAACGGCCGCAGCCACAGCGGGAGCCGGGGCAGCGCGTCCAGGTCGACCAGCCACAGGTAGACGCGGTGGCGGAAGTCGCGGTGCAGCGCGGCCTGCCGGATGTGGCGCACCTCGACGTCGTAGAGCGCCGGTGCCGTCAGCACGTCGGCGGGCGAGGCGGCGACCTCGGTCACCACGCCACTCCCAGCGCCGCCGCCGCGCGGACCCCGGCCGCGCAGCCGTCCTCGTGGAACCCCCAGCCGTGGTATGCCCCGGCGTACGCGAGCGTGCCGTCGTTGAGCTCTTGCAGCCGCCGACCCGCCGCGACCGACTCCGGCGTGTAGATCGGGTGCTCGTAGTGCATCGTGGCGATCACCCGGCGCGGGTCGACGCGGTCGGCGCCGTTCAGGGTCACGACGTAGTCGTCGGGTTCGGCGAGCCGCTGGAGGCGGTTGAGGTCGTAGCTCACGAGCACCGGCGCGTCGCGGACCCCGCAGGTGGTCTTGAGGTAGTTCCACGACGCCCGCGCGCCCGGCCGCCGCGGCAGCACCGACGTGTCGTGGTGTAGCTGGGTGACGTTGCGCGAGTAGCGAAAGGCGCCCAGCAGCTCGCGCTCGGCGGCGGTGGGCGCGGCGAGCAGCGCGAGCGCCTGGTCCGGATGGGTCGCGACCACGGCGACGTCGGCGTGGTGAGCGGTGTCGGCGTCGTCGCGGATCTCCACGCCCGCGCCGGTGCGCCTGAGCGCCCGCACCGGCGTCGACACCGCGACGGCGGTGAGCCCCTTCACGGCGGCCTCGACGTAGCGCCGCGACCCGCCGACGACCGTTCGCCAGCGCGGCGACCCGGATACCGCGAGCATCCCGTGGTGGTGCAGGAACGCGAACAGGTAGCGGGCCGGGTAGGCCAGCGAGACCGTCTCGCCCGCCGACCACACCGCGGAGACGACGGGCAGCAGGAAGTGTTCGACGAAGTAGCGCGAGTAGCCGCCGACGGCGACGAACGCGCCGAGCGTGACGTCGCCCGCCCGGTCATCGGCCAGCACCCGGCGGGCATGCCGGTGGAAGCGCCGCACCTCGGCGAGCATCCGGAGGTAGGCGGGCCGCGCGAGGTTGGACACCTGCGGGAACAGGCCGCCGAGCCCCTGGGCGCCCGCGTACTCCAGGCCACAGCCCGCGCAGCGGACGCTCATCGACATGTCCGACTCCTGCGTCGCCACGTCCAGCTCGCCGAAGAGCCGCAGGAGGTTCGGGTAGGTGCGGCGGTTGTGCACGATGAAGCCGGTGTCGACATCGACGGTGCCGCGGTCGGAGGTCGGCAGCTCATGGGTGTGGGCGTGCCCGCCCAACCGGCCGTCCGCCTCGAAGAGCGTGACGTCGTAGTGGCGCTGCAAGAGGTAGGCGGTGGTGAGCCCGGCGACACCGGAGCCGATCACGGCGGCCGTCGGACGGGTCATCGGGCGGACTCCATCTCCCTGAGCTGGGCGGCGAGGCCGTGCGGGGCGGGCTGCGCCAGTGCGTTCGCAATTTCCGGGGCGAGGGGTTCGAGGCCGGCGACGCCCAACACGAACCGCCGCACGAGCGCGTTCCAGTCGCCCACCCGGGTGAGCATGAAATGGCCCGCGCCCGGCAGCTCGAACCGGCAGATCGCCACCCCCGCGGTCTTCGCCCGCATCGCGTAGGCGAACGACGCGGCGGGGTCGGTGAAGCGTTCCCGGTCGCCGTGGGCGATGAGCACGGTGCGCCCGGCGAGCTGCGCGACCGGATCGCTCTCGTCCAGCCACGGCGCCAGCCCGCACACCGCCGCGACGTTCGCCGCGTCCGCGGCCCCGAGCGCGGCACGCCCACCCATCGAGTGCCCGAGCAGCACGAGCGGGACGCCCGGGTGGCGCTCGGCCAGCGCCGTCGTCGCCCAGCGGGCGTCGACCATGGCGTCGCGCGCGGGCGCGTTCCAGCCGCGCACCCGGTACCGCAGGACGTAGACGGCCAGGCCGCGCCGGGCGAGCATCCAGGCGAACGGCAGCATCCGGAGGTAGGTCAGCCGCTTGCGCTCGCCGCTCTCCGTGCTGCGGGCCCGTCCACCGTGCAGGACGAGCACGACGGCGGGCGGCTGGGCTGGTGGCTCGCTGACCGGCTCGAGACGGGGGAGGGTGTCAGGCACGCGACCTCATTTCTCTCAAGCCGTGTTCTGCCCCGGCCCCGAACGCGGTCGACGTCTGAGAGCGACGTCACACCCCGCCGGGACGCGGGGGCCCGAGGACGATCGTGCCTCCACACGGGATGATCCGCGAGATGACCAAGGTCCGACAGGAGCGCGCATGAACACGGTGACCCCGCTGACGACCGGGGCGAAGCTTCGGCTGTCGTTCACCCGTAAGTGGCGCACGGCAGGTTTCTGGTTCGGGCTGGCGATCACGCTGCTGTGGCCGTTCACGATGTTCGGCACCCGGGTGGGGTGGCGCGGTGGCGAGCACCTGCCCCGCACCGGCGGCGCGTTGCTGGCCGCGAACCACGTCTCGCTGACCGACCCGATCTTCAACGTGGCGTTCTGCATCTGCCACGGGCGCATGCCGCGCTTCCTCGCCAAAGCGGAGCTGTGGCAGATCCCGGTGGTGCGCTCGGTGCTCGCCAAAGGCGGCCACATCCCGGTGTACCGCGAGTCCGCCCGCGCGGGCGACGCGTACCGCGAGGCCATCGCGGCCATCCAGCGCGGCGAGATCGTCGTGTTCTACCCCGAGGCCACCTACACCGCCGACCCGGACGGCTGGCCCATGAAGGCGAAGAACGGGATCGGGCAGATCGCGCTGGTCACGGGCGCGCCGGTGATCCCCTTGGCGAACTGGGGAACGCAGGACGTGCTGCCGCCGGGCACGCCGCTGCCCCGGCTCATCCCGCGCAGGCGGGTGTCGATCGTGGCGGGCCCGCCGGTCGACCTGTCGGCCTGGGAAGGCGGGCCGCGCACACGCACCGCGCTCAACGGTGTGACGGCGGCGATCATGACGGAGGTCACGCGGCTGGTGGGGGAGATCCGCGGTCAGACGCCCCCCGCCCAGCCGTTCGACCCGGCCGCCTGAACGTCGCGCCCGGTCAGGCCTTCGCGGCGAGGCGCTCCAGCCGCCGCGGCGTCGGCCAGCGCACGGAGGTGACCCAGCCGAGCTTCTCGAACGCCTGGATCACCCGGGCGGAGATGTCGACCTGGCCGCGCTGTACGCCGTGCCGCGCACACGTGGGGTCGGCGTGGTGCAGGTTGTGCCACGACTCCCCGAACGACAGGATCGCCAGCGGCCACACGTTGCGCGAGTGGTCGCGCGCGGCGAACGGCGCGTTCCCGATCATGTGGCAGATCGAGTTGATCGACCACGTCACGTGGTGCAGCAGCGCGACGCGTACCAGCCCGGCCCAGAAGAGCGCGGTGACCGCGCCCCACAACGACCAGGTCAGCAGGCCGCCGAGCAGCGCGGGCACCACGAGCGTGGCCGCCGACAGCAGCACGAAGAGCCGGTTCACGCGCATGACGTCGCCATCGGCGAGCAGGTCAGGGGTGAACCGCTGCGCGTTGGTCTGGTCGCGGTTGAACAACCAGCCGGTGTGCGAGTGCCAGAAGCCCTTGGCCACCGCACCTGCGCTCGTACCGAAGAGCCACGGCGAGTGCGGGTCGCCCTCCTTGTCGGAGAACGCGTGGTGGCGGCGATGGTCGGCCACCCAGTCGATCACCGGACCCTGCATCGCCAGGCTGCCCGCCACCGCCAGCGCGATGCGCAGCGGGCGCGCAGCCTTGAACGAGCCGTGGGTGAAGTAGCGGTGGAAGCCCACGGTGACGCCCAGGCCGCTGATCATGTAGAACACCGCGGCGATGGCCACGTCGGCCCAGCCGAGGCCCCAGCCCCAGGCGAACGGGACCGCCGCGATCAACGCGAGCAGGGGGACCACCACGAACACGTACACACCGATTTGCTGTGGGATGCCACGGGTGCCATCGAGGATGGGCTGGGGGCCCGGCGATCGAGTCGGGCTCTCAGTGACGGTCATGGATTCCTCTCGGGGGTAAGGGCAACCTTCCTCTCCTGTCTACAGGCATTCGGGCTCGCGTGACACCGCGGATCGGTCAAAGATCGAGCCCCAGGAGTGCGTTCTCCACCACTTCCGGCAGTCCAGGGTGGATCCAGTACTGGCCGGACGCCATGTCCTTGGCGCCCAAGCCGAACGACATGGCCTGGATCACAGGTTGGATGACGGTTGCCGCCTGCGGGCCCATGACGTGCGCGCCGAGCAGCTTCCCGGTGCCGCGGTCGGCGATCAGCTTGCAGAAGCCGGTGGTGTCCGCCATCGCCCATCCGTAGGCGACATCGCCGTACTCCTGGACCTTCACGACGTAATCGAGGCCCATCGCTCGGCACTGCCCCTCGGTGCGGCCGACGGCGGCGATCTGCGGGTCGGTGAACACCGCTGACGGTACGAACCGGTGGTCGGTGCGCCGTGGCGTGTCGGGATGCAGAAGGTTGTGCTGCACGATCTGGGCTTCGTGGTTGGCGACGTGCTTGAGCTGGAACGGCGAGCTCGCGTCGCCGAGCGCGAAGATCCCGTCGACGGAGGTGCGCTGCTGGTCGTCGACGAGCACGCGGCCCTCCCGGTCGGCGTCGACGCCCGCCTTGTCCAGATCGAGCAGGTCGCCGTTGGGGATGCGGCCCGTGGCCACCAGCAGCACGTCCCCGCGGACCGTCGTGCCGTCGACGAGCGTCAGCGTGACCCCCGACTCGTCGTGCCGGGCGGCCGTGACCTCCTGGCCGAGGTGCACGTCCCAGCGATCGCACGCCAGGCCGGTGAAGCGCTCGGCGATCGTCTCGTCCTGGTTGCGCAGCAGCAGCCCGCTGCGGCCGATCATCGACACCCGCGAGCCGAACGCGGAGAACACGTGCGCGAACTCGGCCGCGATGTACCCACTGCCGAGGATGACGAGCCGCTCGGGCACCTCGTCGATGCGCATGATCGTGTCGGAGGTGTGGTGCGGCACGTGCCGGACCTGATCGGGGATCACCGGCCTGCTGCCCGTCGCGATCACGATGCGGTCGGCGGTGAACTCCGCCTGCCCGTCGACGACGATCTGCTTCGGCCCGGCGAACCGGGCGTGGCCGTCGTAGAGGGTGACGTTCGGGCTGCGCAGCGCGCGGTACGCGTGGCCTGCGGCGGAGATGGGGTCGATGCGGCCGAAGATCCGGTCCCGGATGTCGCGCCAGCGCACCTTGTCCAGCGTGGCGTCGATGCCGTAGCGGTCCGCGTGCCGGATGTGCCGGGCGATGTCGGCCGGGTAGACGTACATCTTGGTGGGGATGCAGCCGACGTTGAGGCAGGTGCCGCCGAAGACCCCGTGCTCGACGATGGCGACGTCGAGATCGGCGAAGCGGTGGTCGACGATCGAGTTCCCCGATCCGCTGCCGATGATCACGAGATCGTGATGGCGCACGGTGCCACGTTAGCGCCCGGAAACAACGGCGACGCCGTCTGCGTTGACGTGGGAGCATGACTACCACGATGACTGAACCCGTATTCACCACAGGCGATCTCGATCTGGAGGAGCGCTCCTCGCTCCGCCGGGTCGTGGGCCTGTCCACCGAGCTCACCGACGTCACCGAGGTCGAGTACCGCAGGCTCCGACTGGAGCGCGTAGTGCTCGTCGGGGTGTGGACGTCGGGCACATCCACACAGGCCAACGCTTCGCTGCACGAGCTGGCGCGGCTCGCCGAGACCGCGGGCTCGCAGGTGCTCGACGGGCTGATCCAGCGCCGTCCGCAGCCCGATCCGGCCACCTTCATCGGCTCCGGAAAGGTCGACGAGCTGCGGGCCGCGGTGGAGTCCGCCGAGGCCGACACCGTCATTTGCGACGGCGAGCTCTCGCCCGGCCAGCTGCGGCAGCTGGAGGACAAGCTCAAGGTCAAGGTGATCGACCGCACGGCCTTGATCCTCGACATCTTCGCCCAGCACGCCCGCTCCCGCGACGGCAAGGCGCAGGTCGAGCTCGCGCAGCTGTCCTACCTGCTGCCGCGCTTGCGCGGCTGGGGTGAGGCGCTCTCCCGGCAGGTCGGTGGCCGCGCCGCGGGCGGCGTCGGCATCGGCGGTCGCGGGCCCGGTGAGACGAAGATCGAGCTGGACCGCCGCCGCATCCGCACCCGGATGGCGAAGCTGAGGCGCGAGATCGGCGCCATGAAGCAGGTGCGCGACACCCAGCGCGGCGCCCGCCGCCGCCACGAAGTGCCGTCGGTAGCGATCGTCGGCTATACCAACGCGGGCAAGTCCAGCCTGCTCAACGGGCTCACCGGCGCCGGAGTGCTGGTCGAGGACGCGCTCTTCGCCACGCTCGACCCCACCACGCGCCGGGCCACCACGGACGACGGGCGCACCTACACGCTCACCGACACCGTCGGCTTCGTCCGCCATCTGCCCCACCAGCTCGTCGAGGCCTTCCGATCGACGCTCGAGGAGACGGCCGCGGCCGACCTGCTCGTGCACGTCGTCGACGCCGCCGACGCCCTGCCGGAGGAGCAGATCACGGCCGTCCGCGAGGTGCTCGCCGAGATCGGCGCCGAGCACGGCGCGATGCCGCGTGAGCTCCTGGTCGTCAACAAGATCGACGCCGCGGGCGACCTCCAGCTCGCCCGCCTGCGGCACCTGCTGCCCGACGCGGTCTTCGTCTCGGCTCGCCGCGGCGACGGGCTCGCGCGTCTGCGGGAGCGGATCGCCGAGCTGCTGCCCCGGCCCGAGGTCGAGCTGGAGCTGCTGCTGCCGTACCCGCAGGGCTCGCTGGTCGCCCGGGTCCACGGCGAGGCCGAGGTGCTCGCGGAGGAGCACACACCGGAGGGCACCCTGCTGCGCGCCCGCGTCGGCCCCGAGTTGGCCTCGCTCGTCCTGCCCTACGTCACCGAGCCCTCCCGCCCCTGACGCGCCCGCCCCACCCTGCCGCCGATGATCGCCGGTTGGGCGCGTTTCCGGTCAGATTTGGCCGGTCTGCGCACCGAACCGGTGATCATGGGTGACGTGACGGCTGCGTTACCGATTGCCCGGTGCGGTGTCTCGGGTGGACGGCGGCGGCTAGCGTGACGGACGGCCGGGAGGAGAGCGCGTGCCGATCGTCACCGGGTACGAGGACACGCCCGGCGGGCATGACGCCCTCGTGTTGGGGGCCCGGCTGACGCGCCTCACCGGGTTGGGCGCGATCGTCGCCACCGTGTACCCCGCCGACGGGCGCGGCCTGGCCGTCGTCGCCAACGATCCGCGATGGCTGCCCCGGGCGCGCAGGCTCGCGCTCGCCCGGTTCGCGCGCGCCCGCGAGTTCATCGGCGATGGCTGGGGCACCGACGAGCCGCAGTTCATCGCGCTCGGGCCCGGCCCGGTCGCGGCGGTACTCACCGACTTCGCGGACGAGGTCGGTGCCGCGGTGCTGGTCGCCGGTTCGACGGGGCACGGGCTGTTGGGCCGTATCGCCCCGGGCGGGACGGTGCAGCGGCTGCTGCCCATGAGCCGTTGCCCGGTGGCGATCGCGCCGCGGGGATATCGGCACACGGCGGGCGCACGCCTCCTCTCCGTCGCCGTGGCCTACGACGGCTCGCCTGCGGCCGACCGGGCCCTGGCGACGGCCGTTCACCTCGCCAGCCGCACAGGCGCGGTGCTGCGGTTCGTGACGGTCGCGCCGACGCCGGAGCACGAGCCCGCCGCGCGGGTGCTGGCGCACAAGGGTGTGGCCGCGACGCCGTTGGAGATCGACGCGTTGGCCGACGTGCTGGTCGGCCCGGTGGCGCGCATGCTGGCCGACCTGCCCGAGCGTGCCGACCTCCTGGTGATCGGCTCGCGCGGCTATCGGTTCATGCGGCGGCTGTTGCTCGGCGGCGTGGCGGGCGCGTTGGTGCGGAGAGCCCGCTACCCCGTGGTGATCGTGCCCGGCCCGGACTGACTACAGGCGCCGCAGCACCGCGACCACCCGACCCAGCACGGTGGCGTCATCGCCCGGAATCGGCTCGTAGGCCGGGTTGGCGGGCATCAGCCAGTTGTGCCCGTCGCGGCGCCGGAACGTCTTCACCGTGGCCTCGCCGTCGATCATGGCGGCCACGATCTCGCCGTTCTCGGCCACCGGCTGCTGGCGCACGACCACCCAGTCCCCGTCGGTGATCGCGGCCTCGATCATTGAGTCCCCGCGGACGTGCAACAGGAACAGGGTGCCCTCCCCGACGATCTCGCGCGGCAGCGGGAACACGCTCTCCACGGCCTGCTCGGCGAGGATCGGCCCGCCTGCCGCGATGTTGCCAAGCAGGGGGACGAACGCGGGTTGCGGGTGGAGGTCGCCCGTGGCCAGGCCGCCCGCCGTCTCGGCCATGTCGTCCGCGGGCGGGTGGGGCTGCTCCTCGGGAAGGCGCACGTCGACAGCGCGGGTGCGGTTGGGGTCGCGGCGCAGGTAGCCCTTCCGCTCCAGGGTGCGGAGTTGGTGGTGCACCGACGAGGTGGACTGCAGCCCGACCGCGTCGCCGATCTCGCGGACGCTGGGCGGATAGCCGTATTCGTCGACCCACTCGCGGATGACGCGCAACACCTTGCGCTGCCGGGCCGTCAGCCGAGGATCGGGGAAGGGGCGGACCTCCGCGGTCCCGTGGGCGGTGTCGCCTGTTCCGGGCTCGTCGGCTGCCATGTCGTGTGCTCCTCCTCGGGCGTACTGCCGGTGATCGCACGGCGCGCGTGCCGCTCCCGGCCGGTGTGGACCGGTGTCCGAGCTGGTCGGAACGGACGTCTGCGCCGCCTTCGCGGATGACCGTAGCCCTCCGCACGATGATCGCCAAACACATGTTCGAACGACACGCACACTTTTCTCCAACTTTGTCGGTGTCGGGTGGTAGACACCCCCGCAGGCGTTCGTTCGAACGCGTGTTTGAGACGAGAGCGGTCGGAAGAGGGTGGCGAGGATGAGGGAGCACGGCCACAACGGGATCGACCTTCCGGTGTCGGGGGAGCGGGAGTTGCGGGCGCGCCGCCCGGCCGTCGCGGCGGGCGGCGTCCGGGCCGCGCCCGGTGCGCCCGCCCGCCCCGCAGGCCGCTCCACGTCCCGATGCGGGCTCCGCCGCCCGCCGTCCGGCGGGCGAGACCAGCGGCGCCGAGCGTGGCGGCGGCCGCGTGCCGGGCGCACCGAGCGCGGTCGACCGGCGGCCTGCCGTCGGCGGGGCGGGCGTCCTCGATGAGGTGGGCGCCGGTTCGGCGGAGCGCAGAGGGCACGACCGCGCGGCGGCGCCGGGCGACGGGCGCGGCGCAGCGGCAGTTCGGGAGGCGGCGCTCGATCCGGCAGGCGGTCGCGGGTCGGTCGCGCGTCGTCAGGGACACGCCCGGCCTGCCCGGCCGCGGTCGGCGGCGGCCGGGCCGCGGCTCCTGGTCCGCCACCCGCGCCCGCAGGCGCTGCGCCGAGGCTATCGGGTCCGTCGGGTCATGGCGGGGCTCGCGCTGGCGCTCGCCGCCGCGGCGGTGGTCGTCGGCCTCGGTCGCATCGCGGATCTCACGGCGCAGGCCAGGGGGGCTGATGCACCCGCGGTCGCGCAAGCCGCGGAGGTCACCGTCACGGTCGCCGCGCCCGGCACGGTGTGGGACGTCGCCGATGGCGTCGCGCCCGGAGCGTCCGGCCCCCAGCGGGCGGCCTTGGTCGACCGGATCGTCGCCACGAACTCCCTCACCTCCGTGCGGGTGTGGCCGGGGGAGGTGTTGCGGGTGCCGCTGTAGCCGGGGTGGTGATGACGGTGCGCGCAGGCTCGACAGCGCCTCGCGAACGGCACGAAGGCCGGTGCCCCCATTCGGGCGACTCACCATCACAATGGGGCCACTGGCTACCACTACCCCCACATCTTGTGGTTACACTCGTGTTGTTCGACTACCGGTGGGGTTCGCTCCGCCGGCCCGGGGGAGGGGGTGCGTAGCTGTGCGGTGTCCGTTCTGTCGGCACTCGGACTGCCGCGTGATCGACTCCCGAGAGGTCGATGACGGGCAGGCCACCCGTCGTCGCCGCTCCTGCGCCTCCTGCGGGCGTCGGTTCACCACGGTCGAGGAGGCCGTGCTCGCCGTCGTCAAGCGCAGCGGCGTCACCGAGCCGTTCAGCCGCGAGAAGGTCGTCCGCGGCGTCCGGCGGGCCTGCCAGGGCAGGCCCGTCGACGAGGACGCGCTCGCCCAACTTGCCCATCGCGTCGAAGAGACAGTCCGCGCCGGGGGCGCCGCCGAGGTCCCCAGCCACGAGGTCGGGCTCGCCATCCTCGGCCCGCTGCGCGAGCTCGACGAGGTGGCTTACCTCCGCTTCGCCAGCGTCTATCGCTCGTTCTCCTCGATAGAGGACTTCGAGAAAGAGATCGCCGACCTCCGCCGCCCCGGCGCAGATCCCGACTCTTGAATCCCGCCCGTGCCCGGGTGCCCCACACTCGGTCATCCGGCGGGCCGACCCCTGCCCGCCACCGCCGTCGGGCACCCATCCCCGTCCCAGCACTGCCTGCTCCACCAGCACGCCATCGCCGACCCGGCGCGCCGAACCCCAGTCGTCGCGCCGCAGGAAGAGGAACAGCATGACCGAGATCGTCGGGACCACGCACGGATCGGGCGCACCGGGGTCCAGCGGGCGCGGCAAGAAGAACGCAGCGGCCGCCGCGGCCAAGCGGTCCACCGGGCTCACGATCGAGCGCATCCACACCACGCCCGGCGTGCACCCGTACGACGAGGTCACCTGGGAGCGCCGCGACGTCGTCATGACCAACTGGCGCGACGGCTCGGTCAACTTCGAGCAGCGAGGCGTCGAGTTCCCGGACTTCTGGTCGATCAACGCCACCAACATCGTCACCAGCAAGTACTTCCGCGGGGCCGTCGGTTCGCCGCACCGCGAGTCGAGCCTCCGGCAGCTGATCGACCGGGTGGTCGCGGTCTACGTCCGCGCGGGCGTCCAGCACGGCTACCTCGCCACCGAGCTCGACGCCGAGGTGTTCGCCCACGAGCTCACCTGGATGCTGCTGCACCAGGTGTTCAGCTTCAACTCGCCGGTCTGGTTCAACGTCGGCACGTCGAGCCCGCAGCAGGTCTCGGCCTGCTTCATCCTCGCCGTCGACGACACGATGGAGTCGATCCTCAACTGGTACCGGGAAGAAGGGCTGATCTTCAAAGGCGGCTCGGGGTCGGGCCTCAACCTCTCGCGCATCCGGTCGTCGAAGGAGTTGCTCTCCTCGGGCGGCACCGCCTCCGGGCCGGTCTCGTTCATGCGCGGCGCCGACGCCAGCGCGGGCACGATCAAGTCCGGCGGTGCCACCCGCCGGGCCGCGAAGATGGTCGTGCTCGACGTCGACCACCCCGACATCGAGGAGTTCGTGCTCACCAAGGCCAAGGAGGAGCAGAAGATCCGCGTGCTGCGCGACGCGGGCTTCGACATGGACCTCGGCGGCTCCGACATCACCTCGGTGCAGTACCAGAACGCCAACAACTCGGTGCGCGTCACCGACGAGTTCATGCGCGCGGTCGAGGCCGACGGCCCGTTCGGCCTGCGGGCGCGGCTGACCGGCGACGTCATCGAGACGGTCGAGGCCCGCAAGCTGTTCCGCACGATCGCGCAGGCCGCCTGGGAGTGCGCCGACCCCGGAATCCAGTACGACGGCACGATCAACGACTGGCACACCTGTCCCGAGTCGGGCCGGATCTCCGCGTCCAACCCCTGCTCGGAGTACATGCACCTGGACAACAGCTCCTGCAACCTGGCCTCGCTGAACCTCCTCGCCTTCCTCGGCTCCGACGGCCAGTTCGACGGGACGCGCTTCCAGAAGTGCGTCGAGCTGATCATCACGGCGATGGACATCTCGATCTGCTTCGCCGACTTCCCGACCGACCCGATCGGGGACACCACGCGGAAGTTCCGGCAGCTCGGGATCGGCTACGCCAACCTCGGGGCCCTGCTCATGGCCACCGGCCACGCCTACGACTCGGAGGGTGGCCGCTCGCTCGCCGCCGCCATCACCTCGCTGATGACCGGCGCGGCCTACATGCGCTCCGCCGAGCTCGCCGGGGTGGTCGGGCCGTACGACGGCTTCGCCCGCAACGCCGAGTCGCATCAGCGCGTGATGCGCAAGCACGCCGCCGCCAACGACGACGTGCGCACGTTCCCGGCCAGCGCCCCGGTGCACCGACTCGCGACGATCGCCTGGCAGGAATGCCTGCAGGTCGGCGCCCGCAACGGCTGGCGCAACGCGCAGGCCTCCGTGCTGGCGCCCACCGGCACCATCGGGCTGGCCATGGACTGCGACACCACCGGCATCGAGCCCGACCTGGCGCTGGTGAAGTTCAAGAAGCTGGTCGGCGGCGGGTCGATGCAGATCGTCAACCAGACCGTGCCGCGTGCGCTCGACCGCCTCGGCTACCAGCCCGAGCAGGTCGAGGCGATCGTCGAGTACGTCGGCGAGCACGGGCACGTCGTCGACGCCCCCGGGCTGCGGCCCGAGCACTACGACGTGTTCGACTGCGCGATGGGCACCCGCTCGATCGCGCCGATGGGGCACGTGCGGATGATGGCCGCGGTACAGCCGTTCCTCTCCGGGGCGATCTCCAAGACGGTGAACATGCCCGAGTCGGCCACCGTCGAGGAGGTCGAGGGCATCTACCGCGAGGGTTGGAAGCTCGGCCTCAAGGCGCTCGCGATCTACCGGGACAACTGCAAGGTCGGCCAGCCCCTCTCGGTGGGCAGGACGGCGAAGGGCGAAGAGAAGGCCGAGAAGCCGGTCGAGGCGCGTCCCGTGCGGCGACGGCTGCCCAAGAAGCGGCCCAGCCAGACTGTGTCGTTCACCGTCGGCGGGGCCGAGGGCTACCTCACGGCAGGCTCCTACCCCGACGACGGGCTCGGCGAGATCTTCGTCAAGCTCGGCAAGCAGGGCTCCACGCTGTCGGGCGTGATGGACGCGTTCTCGATGTCGATCTCGGTCGGCCTCCAGTACGGCATCCCGCTGGAGTTCTACGTCTCGAAGTTCTCCAACCTGCGCTTCGAGCCCGCGGGCATGACCGACGACCCCGACCTGCGCATCGCCACCAGCGTGCTCGACTACCTCTTCCGCAGGCTCGCTCTCGATTACCTGCCTTACGAGAAGCGCGCCCAGCTGGGCATCTTCTCGGCGGAGGAGCGTTCGGCGCAGGTCGCCGACACCTACGAGGTGGACGTCGAGGGGCTGCGCACGGGCGTCGACGTCGAGCAGGCGCCACATGCGGTGGGCGGTGTGGCGCCTGCCCCCGTCGAGGTCGGCAGCTCCACCGAGCTGCTGGAGCTGCGCCTCGGCAAGGCCGCCGACGCGCCGCTGTGCATGACCTGCGGCACGAAGATGCGTCCCGCGGGCAGCTGCTACCTCTGCGAGGGCTGCGGCTCCACCAGCGGCTGCAGCTGACCTCCGCAAAGAGTCACGGATCGGTCGCCCGCACGACCGATCCGTGACTCTCGTGCACACGGAGATCTACGGTGGTTGCGTGAGCAACACCGCAGTCGACACGCCGGTCGAGGTGTGCGCCGCCGCCGCGACGGCGGGCCCGGTTCGTGAGCTGCTGCCCGCCCGTGCGGTGCCGCTGGGCGCGGGCACGGTCGTGCGCAGGCTTCTGCCCACCCTCGGGCGACGGATGGTCGGCGCGTGGTGCTTCGTCGACCACTACGGGCCGGACGAGATCGCCGCCCGCCCGGGCATGCAGGTGCCGCCGCATCCCCACATCGGGCTGCAGACCGTGAGCTGGATCCTGCAGGGCGAGGTGCACCACCGCGACAGCCTTGGCAGCGACCTCGTGATCCACCCCGGCGACCTGGGCCTGATGACGGCGGGGGGCGGGATCGCGCATTCCGAGGTGTCGCCGAACAACCACGGCCCGCTCCTGCACGGAGCCCAGCTGTGGGTGGCGTTGCCCGACGCCGACCGGGCGGTCGCGCCCGCGTTCGACCACCACGCGAGCCTCCCCGTCCTCACGGCTCCCGGCCTGCGCGCCACCGTGCTGCTCGGTGACGTCGACGGTGCCCGCTCGCCGGGACGCGCGTACACCCCCATCGTCGGTGTGGACGTCGAGCTGGACGGGCCCGCGCTGCTCCCGCTGACGCCCGAGTTCGAGCATGCCGTGCTCACCGTCTCCGGCAAACCGGAGGTCGACGGGGGACCGCTGCCCCCCGGGTCGCTGGGCTATCTCGGCTCCGGCCGGTCGTCGTTGCGCCTTTCCTCCGACGCGCCCGCCCGCCTGCTCGTGCTCGGCGGCGAGCCGTTCGCGGAGCAGATCGTGATGTGGTGGAACTTCGTGGCCCGCACCGGCGAGGAGGTGGCCGCGGCCCGGAAGCGTTGGCAGGAGGGCGAATTTGCCGCGGTGCCCGATGCGGGCCCTGCCCTCGACGCGCCGGAGCTGCCGCCCGCCCGGCTCGTCCCGCGGGGCCGGGTGCGCTGATCGCCACATCCGCTCGGCCGCGTCGTCGCAACGGACGTAGGGTCGGTTGGTGATCGAGGACGACGACCTGTCCGGCGCGGGTGACTGGACCCGTCCCGGTGTGTACCGCTGCGCTCCCGACGTCTACCGGATCCCGCTGCCGCTCCCGATGGACGGCCTGCGCGCCGTGAACGTGTACGCCGTCCGGCACGACGCCGAAGTCACCCTGATCGACGCGGGCTGGGCGATCCCGCAGGCGCGGGAGCTGTTGGCCCGCGGGCTCGCCGAACTGGACGCCGGGTTCCCGGACGTGCGCCGCTTCCTCGTCACCCACATCCACCGCGACCACTACACCCAGGCCGTCGCCGTCCGCCGCGCGTTCGGAACGCGGGTGGCGCTCGGCGCGGGTGAGCGGCGCGGCCTGGAGACGATCAACGATCCGGACCGGCCCGAAGCGCCGATCATGTCGACCCGGCTGCGGCGCGCGGGCGGAGACGCGGTGCTGGCGAAGCTCAAGGGGCTCCGGTCGCCGCACCTCGAGATGGCCGACTGGGCGGCGCCGGACGAGTGGATCGCCGACGGGGAACGGCTGACGGTCGGCGACCGCACTCTCGTCGCCGTCGAGACCCCCGGCCACACCCGCGGCCACGTGGTCTTCGCCGACGAGGATGCCGACATCATGTTCTGCGGCGACCACGTGCTGCCCCGGATCACGCCGTCGATCGGCCTGGAGCCGGACCCGAAGGTGAGCCCGCTGGCCGACTTCCTCTCCTCGCTGGAGCTGATTCGCAAGCGGCCGGACGCGCGGATGCTCCCTGCGCACGGCCCGGTCGGGATGCGGGTGCATGAACGCATCGACGAGCTGATCGCGCACCACGCGAAGCGCCTCGACGCCACCCTCGCCGCGCTCGCCGAGGGCCGCACCACCGCGTATGCCGTCGCGGGCGTGCTGACCTGGACCCGCCGGGAGCGCACGCTGTCCGAGCTCGACCCGTTCAACGAGATGCTCGCGACGCTGGAGACGATGGCGCACCTCGAGGTGCTGGTCGAACGCGGCATCGCGACGAGGACAGAGCGCGACGGGGTGGCGCACTATGCACCCTGATTAGTCGATTTCGGGCGTGTCGGGTTTGGTATGGCGCGCGACGCCCGGCAAACTGATCTCACAACCGGGGCAGGCCGCCACGGAGCGAGGGCGTAGGGGAAGACGATCCTCGTCTGTGATGGAGGTCTGCAGTGGAAGCACGCGGCGTGGTCTTCGTCCACTCGTCGCCGACTGCGGTGTGCCCGCACGTCGAGTGGGCGATATCCGGCGTGCTCGGCACCAATGTGTCCCTGCACTGGACCCCGCAGCCCGGGGCGCCGGGGCAGATGCGCGCCGAGTGCACGTGGGCCGGTCCGGTCGGCAGCGGCGGCGCGATCGCCGGGGCCCTGCGGGCGTGGACGATGCTGCGCTTCGAGGTCACGGAGGAGCCCACGCCGGGTGTTGACGGCGAGCGGTTCTGCCACGTGCCCACGTTGGGCCTGTGGCGCGGGCGCACCAGCGCCAACGGCGACATCGTGGTGGGCGAGGACCAGCTGCGCACCCTGCTCGCCGACACCCCGTTGCCGCAGGTGCCGCCGCGGATGCGCGAGCTGCTCGGCGAAGCCTGGGACGAGGCGCTGGAGCAGTACCGGCTCGCGGGCGACGGCGCGCCCGTCACCTGGCTCTACCAGGTCGGCTGAGCGGCGGGCGCTGACCGCGGCGTGGGCCCAGGGGAGCCCACGCCCGCGGTCAGGCCTTGGTGAACGCCACCGCCACGTTGTGGCCGCCGAAGCCGAACGAGTTGCACAGCGCGGCGTCGATGTCGGCCTTGCGGGGCTCACCGGCCACGACGTCCAGCTCGACGCCCGGATCGAGCTTCTCCAGGTTGAGCGTGGCGGGGATGACTCCCTCGCGGATCGACAGCAGGGTGACGATGCTCTCCACCGCGCCCGCGGCGCCGACCATGTGCCCGAGCGCCGACTTCGGCGCGGTGAGCACGACCCGGTCGCCCAGCGCCTGCGCCACGGCCCGCGCCTCACCTGGGTCGCCCGCGACCGTGGACGTCGCGTGGCAGTTGACGTGGTCGATGTCGGCGGCCGTGAGGCCCGCGTCGGCCACCGCCTTGGCCATCGCCCGCTTCTGCCCCTTGCCCTCGGGATCGGGCCCGGTGATGTGGTAAGCGTCGGCGGTGATGCCGTAGCCCGCGATGCGCCCGTGCACCGTGGCGCCGCGGGCGGCGGCGTGCTCGGCCCGCTCCAGGATCATGACGCCCGCGCCCTCGCCGAGCACGAACCCGTCGCGCTCCTTGTCGAACGGCCGCGACGCGCGCTCCGGCTCGTCGTTGCGCTGCGAGAGCGTGCGGGCCTGCACGAACCCGGCGACGGTGATGCCGGTGATGCACGCCTCGGCCCCGCCCGCGATCACGACGTCGACCTCGCCCGCGCGCAGCATCCGCACCGCCCAGGCCAGCGCCTCCGCCCCGGACGCGCACGCTGACACGGGCGCGTGCACGCTCGCCCGGGCCCTGAACTCCAGGCCCACCCACGCGGCGGGCCCGTTGGGCATGAGCATCGGGACGGTCAGCGGCGAGACCTTGCGCAGGCCGGGGCCCTCGAGGAGGTCGTCCTGGTCGAGCAGGGTGACCGCGCCGCCGATGCCGGTGCCGATCACGACGGCGAGTCGTTCCGGATCGACCGCTTCGCCGGGCTCGCCGAGCCCCGCGTGCGCCCACGCCTCCTTGGCGGCGACGAGCGCGACCTGCTCACAGCGGTCGAGTCGGCGTGCCTGCACGCGCGGGATCACCTCGAGCGGGGACACCGCCAGCGGCGCGGCGATGCGCACCGGCAGGTCATAGCGACGCACCCACTCGTGCTCCTCGTCGTCGATGCTCCGGACGCCGGAACGGCCCTCGAGCATCGCCTCCCAGGTGGACGCGACGTCCCCGCCGAGCGGGGTGGTGGCGCCCAGCCCGGTGACGACGATGTCTTCGGTGTGGGCTCTCGTCACTGGTGCGTCGCGATGTAGTCCACGGCGTCGCCGACGGTCTTCAGCTCGGCGAGCTGCTCGTCGGGGATCTTGACGCCGAACTTGTCCTCGGCCTGCACCGCGATCTCGACCATGGAGAGCGAGTCGATGTCGAGGTCGTCGACGAAGGTCTTGTCGGCAGTCACCTCGGCGGTGTCGATGCCCGCGACCTCCTCGACGATCTCGGCGAGGCCTGCGAGGATCTCGGCGTTGTCAGCCACGGTGTTTCTCCTTCTTCACGGGGTCTGGTGGGGATCTTAAGGAAGGACGACGACCTGGCCCGCATAGGACAGGCCCGCGCCGAATCCGACGAGCAGCACGACGTCTCCGGACTTCGCCCGGCCCGCCGCCCGCAGGTGGTCGAGCGCCATCGGGATCGAGGCCGACGAGGTGTTGCCCGAGTGCACGATGTCGTCGGCGACGACCATGTCCTGGCGCGCGCCCTTGGCCCGCAGGCGCTTGGCGACCGCCTCGACGATGCGCAGGTTGGCCTGGTGCGGCACGAACACGTCGATGTCGGCAGGGGTGAGCCCGGCCAGCTCGATGGCCCGCAGCGCGATCGGCGCGATCTGCGTGGTGGCCCACCGGAAGACGGCCTGGCCCTCCTGGTGCAGGCCACCCCCCGCGCGGGAGGTGGTGTCGTCCCGGATGAGGATGGTGTTGGCCATGTCGCCCGCGCTGCCCCAGGCCACCGGGCCGACCCCGACCGTGTCCTCGTCGGCCGCGGGACCGAGCACGGCGGCGCCTGCCGCGTCCGCGAAGATGATCGCGGTGGAGCGGTCGTTCCAGTCCAGCCAGTCCGACAGCTTCTCGGCGCCGATCACCAGCGCGTGCCGGGCGGAGCCCGCCCGGATCAGGTCCGCCGCCGTGCCCATCGCGTAGCAGAAGCCCGCGCACGCGGCGTTGAGATCGAACGCGGCGGGCGCCGTCATCCCGATCTTGTGGGCGGTCTGTGCCGCGGCGTTGGGGATCGGGTTGGGCATCGTGCAGCTGGCCACGATCACGGTGTCGACGTCGGCGGGGGTGAGCCCGGCGTCCTTCACGGCGAGCTCGCCCGCCCCCGCGGCCAGGTCGACGAGCTTCGTCTCGGGATCGGCGATGCGCCGTGCCTGGATGCCGACCCGGTCGCGGATCCACTGGTCGTTGGTGTCCATGCGCTCGGCGATGTCGTCGTTGGTGACGACGTTGTCGGGCTGGACGCTGCCCAGGCCGAGGATCCGCGCGCCCGCGACGGCCGGGGCGAGCCGCAGCCGGGTACTCATGCGTGTTCCTTGATCAAAACGGCCGCCTTCTCCAGGTCGTCGGGGGTCCTCAGCGCCACAGTGGCGATGCCCTTCAGCTCCCGCTTGACGAGCCCGACCAGCGCGCCCGCCGGGGGCAGCTCGATCACCGCGGTCACGCCGAGGTCGCCGAGCATCGCCATGCAGGCGTCCCAGCGCACCGGATGGGTGACCTGCGTGACGAGCCTGCGCAGCGCCTCCTCCCCGGTGTCGACGACGCTGCCGTCGGCGTTGGAAAGCAGGGGGCGGGTGGGGTCGGCCGGGACGATCGACGCGGCGTGGGCGCGCAGCGCCTCCTCGGCCGGGGCCATGAACCGGGTGTGGAACGCGCCCGCGACGGCCAGCGGCATCACGCGCGTCTTGTCCGGCTTCTGCTCGGCGAGCTGGGCGAGCGCGGGCAGCGGCCCCGCGGCGACGGTCTGAACGGCGCCGTTGCGGTTGGCCGCGTCGAGCCCGAGCCGCTCGAGCGTGGCGAGCACGTCGTCGGGGTCCCCGCCGAGCACCGCGCTCATGCCCGTGGGCTCCAGGGCACACGCGGCGGCCATCTCCCGGCCGCGGACGGCGGCCAGCGCGACCGCGGCGTCCGGATCGAGCACACCGGCGATGGCGGCAGCCGCCAGCTCACCGACGGAGTGCCCGGCCACGGGCGCACCCGGTGGCACGTCGAGCCTGCGCGCGGCCAACAGCGCGGCGGCCACGACCAGCGGTTGCGTCACCGCCGTGTCCTTGATCTCTTCCGCGCCCGCCGTCGTGCCGAGCCGGAGCAGGTCGAGATCGATCGCAGCGGACCACCTCGTGAGCGTGGCCTCCGCGTCCGGGTCGTCGAGCCACGGGGTGAGCATGCCGGGGGACTGCGATCCCTGGCCCGGCGCGAGGAGCGCGATCACAGCATGAAGCGAACACCGTGCGGCGCCTGCGCGGGATAGCGGCAGGTACCAAGTCGACGGGCGCTGATTGGAGGTTTCCTCCAACTCGGCACCGGTTCAGCCCGGATGACGGGGCTGTCAATTGTAGGAACTCCGCAGCTCAGTGGTCGTCCAGACGGCCGACGATCACGGCGGCCCGCAGCACGAGCGCATCGCGCGAGTCGGTCGGGTCCAGCTGGGTGATCTCACTCACCCGCCGCAGCCGGTAGCGCACGGTATTGGGGTGCACGAAGAGTGAGCGTGCGCTCGCCTCCAGTGCGCCGCCGCCCTCCAGGTAGACCTCCAGCGTGTGGCGCAGCTCCTCGCTCGCCGCCAGCGGCGCGATGACCGTGCCGAGCCGTGCGCGGGCCATGGTGTCGCCCGCGAGCGCGCGTTCGGGCAGGAGATCGTCGGCGGCCACCGGCCGCGGGGCGGCGGGCCATCCCGGCGCGGCGCGCAGGCCGGAGAGCGCGTCGCGGGCGCTGGCGTGCGCACGCGCCAGGTCGGGCGCCACCGGGCCGACGACGACCGGGCCGGGCCCGAACCCGATGGCCAACCGCTCCGGGACGGCAGCAGGCGCGGGCCGGTCGGGTGCCGCCTGCTTCGTTGGCTCCGAGACGAGCACGACCTGCCTGCTGCCCTGCACACCCACGAGCACCGAGCGGCCCGCGCGGCCTGCCTCGCGGCGCAGCGTGCCGGGGCCCTCCCGTGGCCCGCTCGCCGGGCTTCCGACGACGACGCGCAGCGCGGCCGCGGCGTCCCAGCCCAGCGCCGAGGCCCGGGAGACCAGTGCGTGGTCGGTCTCGCCGCGAACGACGGCGTCGACGACCAGCGCCTCCTGGCGGGCGTCCCAGGCGCCGCGGGTCTCGGCGGCGCCCGCGTAGACGGTGGCGGCCGCAAAGGCGATCTCGCGGCCGAATCGCAGGATGCCTTCGACGAGCGCATGCCGCTCGGCCTCGTCCGCGGCCAGCGACGGCAGGTGGTGCTCGAAGACGTCCGTGGCGATGCGGACGAGGTCGACGGTCTGGCGCAGCGACAGCCGCTGCGCCAGGTCGTGCGGCGCGATGCGGAACGCCTCGGCGGTGAGCCGTATCGATTCGCCGCGCTCGCCCAGCCACGCGACGAAGTTCGCCACGCCCGTCTGGGTCACCAGCAGCACGCCCGCGCGCTGGTCGGCCGGCAGCTGCCCGAACCACGGCTGGCGGCGCTCCATCTCGGCGAGGCACGTGGCGGCGAGCTCTCCGGAGGCCAGCTCGATACGCCGGAGGGTGGCGGCCGAGAGCGTCGTCACGTGGGGCAACATGGGAACAGCACGCCCGTCACGACTGTTGCATCGGCAACCACTCCACACCGGAAAGGGGTCCGATGACGGTTGACATCCGCCGTGCCGACCGGCGATTCCACACGAACATCGATTGGTTGGACTCGCGCCACAGCTTCTCCTTCGGCCCGCACTACGACCCCGTCAACACGCATTTCGGCGTGCTGATGGTGAGCAACGACGACATCGTGAAAGCGGGCACGGGCTTCGAGACCCACCCCCATCGGGACATGGAGATCGTCACCTGGGTGCTCTCGGGCTCGCTCGTCCACCAGGATTCCACCGGGCACTCCGGCGTGATCCATCCCGGGCTGGCGCAGCGCATGAGCGCGGGCACCGGGATCCTGCACTCGGAGAAGAACGACGCGCACGCCGCGGTCGACGACGTGCATTTCGTCCAGATGTGGGTGGTGCCCGACACGGAGAAGGTCACGCCCGGCTACGAGCAGCTCGACATCGGACCGACTTTGGACGCCGGTGAGCTGGTCGTCGTGGCGTCCGGAATGCCTCGACACAAGCACGAGAGCGCGATCTCGATCCGCCAGGAGCACGCCGCCCTCTACGCCGCGCGCCTCGCGCCCGGCGCGTCCACGACCTCGCCCGTGGCCCCGCTGACCCACCTCTTCGTCGCCCGCGGCTCCGTGGAGCTGGAAGGCACAGGGGTGCTCGGCACCGGGGACGCGGCGCGGATCACCGGTGCGGACGGACGGCGGGTGACGGCGGGCCCGGACGGGGCCGAGGTGCTGATCTGGGAAATGCACGCGACGCTCGGCTGAGCGGAGCTTGCGGAGCGAATCGCAAACTCCTGAGCGGAGCTTGCGGAGCGAACCACAGGCCCCGAGCGTCGACGCCACGGCCCCCGGCGGTCAGCCGAGCGGAGCGACGTTGCTAGCCTGCGGCCCCTTCTGCCCCTGCTCGACGTCGAACGAAACGCGCTCGCCCTCGTCGAGGCTCTTGTACCCGTTCTTCTGGATCGCGGAGTAGTGCACGAACACATCCGCGCCGCCACCGTCGGGCGCGAGGAAGCCGTAGCCCTTCTCGCTGTTGAACCACTTGACGGTGCCTTCTGCCATTCTTGCTCTCCTCGTACTCCTGCGCCGGGCGTCTGCAAACCCGGTTCTGCGGCGCCGCCACGATCACACGTGGTCGGCGTCGCGCGGAGCGTATCGCCTAATCGCGGCCTTGCCGAGCCCCAATGACCTGTGGATTTGCCCGGTATCGGGGCTCGGCGGGCGCTGACTCGTCGCTGATTCGTCGCCAACCCGTCGCAGGCTCAGGCCACGCCGCTGTCGCTGGTCTGTGGCCCGGCGGCCTGCGGGTCGTCGATCCGGTACTTCGCGGCCGCGTCGGTGACCGCCGAACGGTCGACTTCGCCGCGGTCGGCCAGCACCCGCAACGCCGCCACGGTGATCGACTCCGCGTCCACGTTGAAGTGGCGGCGGACCGCAGGCCGGGTATCGGACAGGCCGAACCCGTCCGTGCCGAGCGAGACGAACGGCGCGGGCACCCACGACCGGATCAGGTCCGGGAGCGCCCGCATCCAGTCCGACACCGCGACGACCGGCACGCCCGCGTCGTCGGCCGACCCGAGCGCCTGCGTCACGTAGGGCACCCGCTGCTCCTCGCCCGGGTGCACGAGGTTGTGCCGCTCGGCCTCGACGCCGTCGCGGCGCAGCTCGCCCCAGCTCGTCACCGACCACACCTCGGCGCCGACACCCCATTCGTCGGCAAGCATGTCGCGGGCGGTGAGCGCCCACGGCAGCGCGACGCCGGAGGCGGCGAGCCGCACCTGGGGACCCTCGGCCCGTGGCGACCCGACGTAGCGGTAGAGGCCGCGCAGCAGGCCATCGACGTCGAGGTCCTCCGGTTCGGCGGGCTGGACGTACGGCTCGTTGTAGACCGTCAGGTAGTACATGATGTTCTCGCCGGACAGCTCCGACCCGTTGCCCTCACCGCCGTACATGCGCCGCAGCCCGTCGCGGACGATATGGGCGATCTCGAAGGAGAACGCCGGGTCGTAGCACACGACGGCGGGGTTGGTCGCGGCCAGCAGCAGCGAGTGCCCGTCGTTGTGCTGCAGGCCCTCGCCGGTGAGCGTGGTGCGGCCCGCGGTGGCACCGACCAGGAACCCGCGCGCCATCTGATCGGCGGCCGCCCAGATCGAGTCACCGGTGCGCTGGAAGCCGAACATCGAGTAGAAGACGTAGACCGGGATCATCGGCACGCCGTGCGTCGCGTACGAGGTGCCCGCCGCGGTGAACGACCCGACCGAGCCCGCCTCGTTGATCCCTTCGTGCAGGAGCTGGCCCTGCTCGGACTCCCGGTAGGCCAGCATCAGCGTGGCGTCCACCGACGTGTACTGCTGGCCGTGCGGGTTGTAGATCTTCTGCGTCGGGAACATCGAGTCCATGCCGAACGTGCGCGCCTCGTCCGGGATGACGGGCACGAACCGGCCGCCGATCTCCTTGTCCTTGATCAGCTCGCGGAGCAGCCGGACGAACGCCATGGTGGTGGCGACCTCCTGCTTGCCCGATCCGCGCCGCACCACGTCGTAGGCCTTGTCGCCGGGGAACACGAGCGGCTTGGCGACCACACGTCGCGAGGGCAGCGCGCCGCCGAGACGGGCCCGTCGCTCGGCCATGTAGCGGATCTCCGGTGCGTCCATCCCGGGGTGGTAGTAGGGCGGCAGGTAGGGGTCGGCTTCGAGCGTGGCGTCGCTGATCGGGATGCGCTGCTCGTCGCGGAACTGCTTGAGGTCGACCAGGGACAGCTTCTTCATCTGGTGGGTGGCGTTGCGGCCCGCGAAGTGTGCGCCGAGGCCGTACCCCTTGATCGTCTTGGCCAGGATGACCGTCGGCTGGCCGTGGTGCTCCAGCGCGGCGGCGTAGGCGGCGTAGACCTTGCGGTAGTCGTGCCCGCCGCGGCGCAGGCCCCAGATCTCCGCGTCGCTCATCGGCTCGACCAGCGCCTTCGTGCGCGGATCGCGACCGAAGAAGTGCTCGCGGACGTAGCCGCCGTCGTTGGCCTTGTAGGTCTGGTAGTCACCGTCCGGGGTGACGTTCATGAGGTTGATCAGCGCGCCGTCCCGGTCGGCGGCGAGCAGGGCATCCCACTCGCGGCCCCAGATCACCTTGATGACGTTCCAGCCCGCGCCGCGGAAGAACGCCTCCAGCTCCTGGATGATCTTGCCGTTGCCGCGGACCGGACCGTCGAGCCGCTGCAGGTTGCAGTTGACGACGAACGTGAGGTTGTCCAGGCTCTCCGTGGCGGCGATGTGGATCAGCCCGCGGGACTCCGGCTCGTCCATCTCGCCGTCGCCCAGGAACGCCCAGACGTGCTGGTCGGACGTGTCCTTGAAGCCGCGGTCGGCCAGGTAGCGGTTGAAGCGCGCCTGCATGATCGCGTTCATCGGGCCGAGCCCCATCGAGACAGTGGGGAACTCCCAGAAGTCCGGCATGAGTCTCGGGTGCGGGTACGAGGGCAGCCCCGCGCCCGGGCCGCCGTGCGACAGCTCCTGGCGGAAGCCGTCGAGCCGGTCCTCCGACAGGCGGCCCTCCAGGTAGGCACGAGCGTAGATCCCGGGGGAGGCGTGGCCCTGGATGTAGACCTGGTCGCCGCCGCCGTGGTGGTCCTTGCCGCGGAAGAAGTGGTTGAACCCGACCTCGTACAGCGTGGCCGACGACGCATACGACGAGATGTGGCCGCCGACGCCGATCCCGGGCCGCTGCGCGCGATGCACCGTCATCGCCGCGTTCCACCGGATGAAGCGGCGGTAGGTCCGCTCGGCGTCCTCATCGCCGGGGAACCACGGCTCCCGGTCGGTGGGGATCGTGTTGACGTAGTCGGTGCTGGTGAGCGACGGAACGCCGACGTGCCGTTCCCGGGCCCGCTGCAGCATGCGCAGCATGAGGTACCGGGCGCGCTGTTGCCCGGCCGCGTCGAGCACGGCGTCGAAGGAGTCCAGCCACTCAGCCGTCTCCTCCGGGTCGATGTCGGGCAGGTGGGCGGCGAGCCCGTCGCGGATGACGTGGACGCGCCGCGGAGGCGTGTCGGCGCCTGACTGGCCGGTCAAGAGTTCTCCCTGCGTGGCTCGTGCTCGGGTCGAGAGGTTGGTGTCCCCTATCGTGCCCCTCACGGGCCCAACTCGTAACGACTGGTTGCGCCCGGACGAGTCCCGTGTTCGGATTCCGCATCCGAATACGGTCAACAGGGAGTGGGGTACGAGCAGCGTGGTCGCCGCGGGGGATGGCGGGCGAGCGCCCGACATCGCGGGCAAGCTCGGCGTAGAGCCGGGGATGGTCGTTCAGGAGCTCGGCTGGGACGAGGATGTCGACGAGGCCGTACGGGACGCCGTCGAGGAGCGCTGCGGCGACGAACTGCTCGACGAGGACGCCGACGACGTCATCGAGTTTGTCCTGCTGTGGTGGCGGGAGGGGGATGGCGACCTCGCCGACGCACTGATGGACGCCATCGGTCCGCTGGCCGACAACGGCGTCATCTGGGTGCTCACGCCGAAGACCGGCCGACCCGGTCACGTAGAGCCCAGCGAGATCGCCGAGGCCGCTTCGACGGCCGGGTTCTCACAGACGTCCAACACCACCGTGAGCGACGGCTGGGTGGGTTCCCGGCTTGTCGCGCCGAAGGCGGGCAAGTCTCGCCGCTGACCTCGGAGTCACCATCGTCCGCGCCACCGGTCGGGCACCGAGCGCCCGTCGGGGTCGTAGACGAGTCGGTAGAGCGGCGTTGCCCAGAGGCGGGTCAGGGGCGACATCCGCTCGGGGTGGTGAACCCGAAGCCTGCCCGGCGGCCGCGGGCCGCGCCTGCCTCCGCGGTGCCATGCGTCGAGGGCGCCCGCCGCGGCCTCCATGGTGGCAACCGCGGTGTGCGGGTCCATGAGGTCGGCATCTTCGCCCGGCGGGCGGTCGAGGTGCTGGCGCATGAGTTCCAGCCGCAGGTTGCGGGCGAAGACGCGGGCGCCGTCGCCGCGCCCCGCCGGATCGACGGGGTCGCGCTCGTCGCGTTGCTCGTCCAGGACCGCCGCGGTCAGCTCGCTGTCGTGGCTCCACGAGCGTCGGTTGAGGTTGGCGCTGCCCACGGCTGCCCACACGTCGTCGAACAGCGCGACTTTGGCGTGGACGTACACCGGGGTGCCGTGCTCGTTCTCCAGGTCGAACACGTGCACCCGGTCCGGCGCCGCGTCGCGGCAGGCCCAGATCGCCTGCACACGGCCGATCTGGTTGGGCGGCAGCGCGAAGCGGCCGTCGACATCGGGGTGCCGCGGGATGACCACCACGAGGTGCAGGTCGGGTTCCGCGCGCAGGGCCCCGGCCAGCACACGGGCGATGTGCGGGGACCACAGGTACTGGTCCTGGAGGTACACGAGCCGTCGGGCCCGGGCCAGCGCCTTGACGAACCCGCGGGCCACCGTGCGCTCGCCGTGCGGTGCGTACGGTGTGCGCGGCCGGATCGCGGGATAGGTGCGGAGCACCTGCACCGCGCACGACCCGGCCGGATCGGGCGCAGGCGGCGGCGCGGGCAGCGGGTCGGGGCTGATGTCGACGCGGCGCAGCCGGTCCTTCAGCCTGGACAGCGGGTTGTCGGTATCGACGGAGCGCGGGTCGGTCCAGCGTTGCCGGAAGGTCGCGTCGAGCGCGTCCACGGCCGGGCCGCGGACCTCGAGCTGGGCGTCGTGCCACGGCGGGTTCGGGCCATATTCCGCCGCCATCGGCTGGGCCTGCGGATCGCCCAGGTGCCGGGCGTCGTCGCGGCGGCCGTGGCAGAGGTCGATGCCGCCGACGAACGCGATGTCGCGACCCGGACCGCGCAGCACGACCAGCTTCTGGTGGTGTGAGCCCGCGCGGCGGACACGCTGGTCGAGCAGCACCTCACCGCCTGCGTCGTTGACGTCGTCGCCGAGCTGTCGGTTCGCCTCTTCGCTGTAGGACAGCTTCCGCGAGTGCGACCGCCACATCAGCCCTTTGACGACGACGCCGCGCCGCGCCGCGTCGCCTAGCAGCTGCGCCGCCGTCGGTCCCTCCGGGCAGAGGCGCTCGTCGGCGTCGCCCTGCCAGTCGGTGAAGTACAGACAGTCGCCCGGCCGAAGCCTGCGCACCTCCGTAACCAGGCGGGCGAAGTACGTGCTGCCGTCGACCAGCGGCGTTACGGCATTCCCCGTCGTCCAGGGCGCGAGCCCGCGGGCAGGGTTGCCCATCTCGCCCGCGGTCAGGAACCAGTCCGCGATGTGCACGAGGTGGACACTAGGCTGGGCGGCGG
Organism: uncultured Actinomycetota bacterium; assembly: GCA_963739465.1. Classification (GTDB taxonomy): domain Bacteria; phylum Actinomycetota; class Actinomycetes; order Mycobacteriales; family Pseudonocardiaceae; genus Pseudonocardia. The sequence goes on along the minus strand of CAVUAS010000008.1, from coordinate 191,084 downwards.
CGCCTGTCCCGGCCGATGAGGAGTAGTGACGATGGCCCCCGAGGTGGGAAGCGAAGCCCCTGACTTCACCCTGAAGGATCAGAACAACGAGGAGATCACGCTGTCGTCGTTCCGCGGCGACCGCAGCGTGCTGGTGGTGTTCTACCCGTTCGCGTTCTCCGGGATCTGCACCGGCGAGCTGACCGCGGTGCGCGACGATCTCGCGTCGTTCCAGAACTCCGAGGTGCAGATCCTCGCGGTCTCCGTGGACCATCCCTTCGCGCTGAAGGCATGGGCCGACGCGCAGGGCTACGCGTTCCCGCTGCTCGCGGACTTCTGGCCGCACGGCAAGGTCGCGCAGGACTACGGGGTGTTCAACGCGAACGCGGGCTTCGCCCTCCGCGGCACGTTCCTGGTGGACAAGACCGGTACCGTCCGCTTCGCGGAGGTCAACGGTCCCGGCGAGGCGCGGGACCAGGAGGCGTGGAAGAAGGCCCTCGCGGCCGTCTGAAAGCGTGCGCCGGGCTTTGCCCGGCGTTCGCGGGCGCGTAGCTCAGCGGGAGAGCACTCGGCTTACACCCGAGCGGTCGCAGGTTCGATCCCTGCCGCGCCCACCAGCTTGACCAGCGGTTTTCGGTGTGGGTTGGTCCGCTGCCGACAGCCCATGACACGGTTCGTGACACGAACGTGTCCTATGCTCGCGTCATGGCCCGGTCCCAGCCGCGGCGTCGGCGTACCCGCGGTGCCATCGACGAGCTGCCCAGCGGCGCCCTTCGCGTGCGCGTCTACGCCGGTGCGGACCCACTGACCGGCAAACGGCACAACTTGATCGAAGTCATCCCGCCGGGCCCGAAGGCCGCCGCGCTCGCCGAGGCCGCGCGGGTGCGGATGCTCGGACAGGTCGACGAACGACGGAATCCACGCACGAGCGCCACGCTTGACCAGCTGCTCGACCGCTACCTGGAGACGCTCGACGTCGGCCGCACCACGCACGCGATGTACACGAAGTACCTTCAGAAGCACGTTCGGCCGTTCGTCGGCCGGTTGAAGGCGGGTGCGGTCGGGGTCGAGGTGCTGGACTCGCTCTACGCCGAGCTGCGGCGCTGCCGCCTCCACTGCACCGACGCTCGTGGCGTGGACCACCGCACCCCGCGGCCGCACGAGTGCGACGGGCGCTGCCGCCCGCACCGCTGCAACCCACTGTCGTCGACGACGATTCGCCATATCCACTTCATCCTGCGGGCCGCCTACGAGAAGGGCGTGCGGTGGCACTGGGTGGGCGCCAATCCAGTGCTGATGATGCCGCCCCCTCGACGAGGCCCGCGCCCTGGTCCGCGACTACCTCGACGACGTGTCCGAACGCGTCGGCGCGTCGGCGCACCTGTGGGGCCTGGACGAGGCCGACCTCGCCGCCCCACGCGCCGACCCGCTGGACGCGCCCACGCCGCCGTCGATGTGCTGGAGGCGAGGTGTTGGTGTGCGAGCACGAGGCTGATGCGGTGGCCGCGGGCTTCGGCCAGGGCGTCGTCTACGCCGACCAGTAGGTGCCAAGGACCCTGGTTGCATTGTTCCTATCAGCAGCCTGAGCCGCCTCACAGCCCTCTCTGCGCAGCCTCGATCACGCCAGGCTGCGGATCGTGCCGCACAAGACATGGCCGGTCTCACCCCGGGAGGGTGGCCAGGCATCAACCGCCGTGGCGAGCGACAATCCGTGCGAGCAGCCCAGGACGCGGGTTCAACCGGCTCCCATGCCGCTACGAACGCCGCGAGACGTGATCGACATGTTTGTCGACCCGGTCGAAGCTATCATCACCGTGCGTATTCGACGCGCCAGGCATGATCACGCACCGTTTGAAACACCCGACCGGCACAACGTCCACGATCAACACATCAGTTCGCGCGGGCACTATGCTGAACGGAGGAGTCCAAAGGGTGTGTGCGGATAGCCCTGTCCAGCCGGACGTGGGTCGGGTTGACTCGACGACGCTGGGCATTGAGGTGCATCGATGGCGACTGTTGAGCGCGGAGACCGTCAGCGCGAGGACCGTCGCGCCCGGTCAACCGCCCGATCAAGTTCGCTGGGTCCTTCGGCTCGCCACGGCCGCTGCGGCTCCGCGTCTGCCGTCTTCGTCGCCGCAACCCCACTCGGGGCAGCGGCTTGTCGGGGCGCCGTCCGCGGGATGGTGAGGAAGTCGCCGCAGCTCAACCAGCTTCAATCCGAGTGCCTCGATTCGCGCGATGAAGCCGTGCAGTGCGGCGCCGTCGACCACCAGACCGATCAACGTGGTCTCGGTAGTCGCCGCGCTCGCGTGGAGTGGGTCGAGCGCCCCGAGTATTCCGGGCGTCAGCCGCCCGGCGACCCGGAAGGCGTACTCAGCGCTCACGATGCTCTCCAGTCTGGTGGGGTCTCTGACGACATCATCGGAGAAACGGAGTGAGCGCGTCCCCTCCTGCCAGCATGAGAGACCACGAGGACGGTTGGTCCGTACCCAATCGCACCCACTCGATGGACGCCCGGTTCGCCGTTCCGCGCGCCACCCACGTGGTGGTCCGACCGCGTCTGCACGTCCAGCTGACCGCGGGCCTCGCGGCGCCGTGCGTCCTGATCGCCGCGCCCGCGGGCTGGGGCAAGACATTGCTCGCCAGTTCCTGGCTGGGGGAGCGCGCCGGGCAGGCGGCCGCGTGGATCTCGCTCAGTGAGGCCGAGGACGACCTGCGGACCTTCTGGACATGCGTTGCAGACGCGCTCGTCCCCGCGGTCGGCGAACGCACCGCAGGTTACCTGCGCAACGCTGCGGCCGCCGACGATCTGGAGCAGGCGCCGGGGCAGTTCGCCGCGGCACTCGCCGCCGACGAGACCCCCGTGGTCCTGGTCCTCGACAACCTGCACGAGGTCACCGCGCTTGCGGTGCATGAAAGCCTGCTGCGGCTCGTCCAGCGCCCACCGCCTCGACTCCGGTTCGTCATCACTACGCGCCGCGACCCGCCCTGGCCGCTGCACCGGCTGAGGCTTGCCGGTGTGATCTCCGAGATCCGGGCATCGGACCTCGCCTTCCGGCCGGACGAGACCACCACGATGCTCGAACGGCTCGGGATCGACCTCGACGCCGCGCACGTGGGCCTGCTCGTGGAGCGGACGGAGGGGTGGGCCGCCGGTCTGCGGCTGGCGGCCCTCGAACTGCAGGGCGTGCCGGATCCGGGCGGCTTCATCGGCGCATTCTCCGGCGATGACCACGCGGTGGCCGCGTACCTGCTGGACGAAGTGATCGACCGGCTGGCCCCGGAACTGCTCGACTTCCTCGTGCGGGTCAGCATCCTCGACGTCGTGTCGCCCGATCTCGCCGACGCCCTCACCGGTGACCGGAGCGGTGCCGCAATGCTCACCGAACTCGCCGCGTCGAACCTGTTCGTGCACGCCGTCGGCGCGGGCGGCCGGTGGTACCGGCTCCACCGGCTGATGGCCGACGTGCTGCGCACCCGAATCTCCCAGCCCCGCACGTTGCGCGACCTGCACCGGCGGGCGGCCCAGTGGTACCTGGGCCAGGCGATGCCGCTCGACGCCGTCCGCTACGCCCTGCGCGGCGGACTCTGGCCGCTCGCCGCGGAAGTCCTCGGCAGGTACGTCCTGGCTCTCGTGATCCGCGGCAGTTCACGCGATGTCGAGTTGCTGCTGTCCGCGGTGCCCCGCGACGCGCTGCTCGCGCATCCGGAGCTCGCGGCCGCGCTCGCCGCGGCCCGCATGGTCCATGGCCCGCCCGCGGAGGTCGGGGAGCTGGTAGGCGCGGCCCACGCGGGTGGGGGGCGTCTTCCTGCGCCGCGCGCGGACCGGCTCCGCGTCGTCCTGCACCTGGTCGAGGTGGTACATGCCCGGGTGAGGGGGGACCTCGTCGAAGTCGCCGCCGCCTGCCGTCGGATCCCCGAGGATCCCAGCGCCCTCGCCGCGCTGGGCCTCGCCGCATGGGATGTGGTACCGCCGCTTGTCCTGTCCAACGCCGGTACGGCCGAGCTCTGGACCGGTGACGATGTCTCCGCGGAGAAACACCTGCGCGCCGCGATGGACATCGACCCGTCCGGGCGCGTGCTGCGGCCGCACCTCAACGCGGCCGCCCACCTCGCCCTCCTGGGCTGCGAGCGGGGAGATCTCCACGCGGCGCACGACGAGGCGCATGGAGCGATCGAGCGCGCGACAACCCTCGGCTGGACCGTGTCGGCGCAGGTCGCCGCAGCCTATCTGGCCCTGGCCCGAGTGGCGCTCGACCGGGATGAAACCTCCGAGGTCGACGACTGGCTCGCCCGGGTGGCCGAGGTCGAGACGTTGATCCCCGAACCCCATATGCAGCTCGCCGCGGCCGCGGTGGCCGCGCTGCGCCGGGCGGACGCAGGCGACCTGGAAGGCGCGCTCGCCACTCTTCGGCTCATGACGACGAGGCTGGGCGGCATCGCGCCACCTGCGCTCGTCGACCGGCTGCTGCAGGTGGAGGCCGAGCTGCTGTGCCGGGCGGGTGACCTCGAGCGCGCGCGCGCGGTCCTGGCCGGTCTGCGTCAGCCCGCCACCGCGGCGGCGGCCCGTGCCGTCGCGCACCTGCATCTCTGCGAGGGTGATCTCGCCGCCGCGGATGAGACGCTTGTTCCCTTCCCGGACGACGGCGCGACGGTGCGCGGGCGGGTCGAAGGCGCCCTGCTGCGCAGCTTGATCGCCGCCCGCCACGACCACGCGGCCGGGCTGTCCCGGCTGGAGGGCGCGCTGATCGCGGCTGCTTCGGTCATGATGCGGCGGCCCTTCCTCGTTCACGGCGCGGAGCTGCAGGACCTGCTCAGCGCGAGGATCGAAGCCGGTACTGCGGCGGCTGCCTACGCGGTGGATCTGGTGCGCCGGATGGCGGGGCAGCCCAGCCCCCCGCCGACTATTCAGGCCACCGCATTGACTAATCGCGAGCAACTCGTCCTGCGCTATCTCGCAAGCACGATGTCCAACAGGGAGATCGCCTCAGCACTGTATCTATCGGTGAACACTGTCAAGACCCACCAGCGAATGGTATACCGCAAGCTTGGTGCCGATGGCCGGCGCGACGCTGTACGGCGCGCGAAGGAGCTGCGTCTCCTCTGACCCGAATCCGCGAGTAGCGGTGCGACACGTGCGGCGAGTTGGGGATAGGTGCCCTGTGACCTGCGATGATGAGGTTGTTGAGCCAATATCGTCGGGGTCGGGAGGGCACCTATCTGGTGGGCAGGATACGACGGCAACGTGGGTTGCGGCGGCGGGTGCGGATCGGCGCGCCGGACGGGTCGTTGACGGGGTTCTCCGGCATGCTCGCGGTGACCGAGTTGGTCGATCGGCTCGGGGTGATCGACCGGTTGGACGCGGCGATCGGGCCGATCAAGAAGCGGGATCGGGGCTTCTCGGGCGGTGAGGTGCTGGTCGGCATGGCTGCGGCGCAGCTGGCCGGGGAGGACTTCTTGGTCGGGCTGGATCGCCAACGTGACGATGTCGCCGGGCAGCAGCTCGCGCCGGTGCCCGGGTTGAGTTCCACGACCGCGGCCGGGCTGGCCCGCAGGTTCACCGACGGGCAGTGGCATGCGGTGGAGACCGGGATCGGTGACATCGGCGCGGCGATGTTGGCCGCGCTGCCCGCGCAGCGGGCCGCGGCCCTGTGCGCCGAGGTGACCATCGATCTGGACACCACCGACGTGGAGGTGTACGGGCGGCACAAGCGTGGGGTGGCGTTCAACCACCAGGGGCAGCGGTGTGGGCGTCCGCATGTGGCCACCTGAGCGCAGACGGCGACGGTGCTGGCCGCGGACTTGATGGCCGGCAACGAGGACCCCCGCCCGCATGCCGCCGAGTTGCTGGGGCGGGCGCTCGCGGCGCTGCCCGCCCCGGCGCGGGCCGGGAAGATCCGGCTGCGTGCCGACGCCGGCTACTTCGCCGGCCGGCTGGCCCGCGCGGCGCTGTTGGCCGGGGTCGAGTTCGCCATCGGCGCCAAACGGATCGCGCCGTTGTGGCGGCTGCTGGACGGCGTCGCCGAGGACGCGTGGACCGACGCGGTCGACATGGACGGCGCGCAGGTCGCGGTCGCCGAGTACTGCCCGGACTGGTGGCCCGCGGCCACCCGGCTGCTGATCCGCCGGGTCCGGCTCGACGTGACCGCCGGGCAGGTCTCCGCCGACCCCCGAGCCCGGCGGCGCCGTACCCTGCACCCCGACCAGCGCGCTCTGCCGATCACCGAGCTCGCCGGCGCCGACGCGGTGTACGGCTATTCGTTCATCGTGACCGACCTCGACGTCTCTACCGGCGAGCGAGCAGCCGCGGTCGAGCACTGGTACCGGCACCGCACCCAGGTCGAGAACGTGTTCCGCGATGCCAAGCTCGGAGCGGCGCTTCGCCATCTCCCCTCGGGATATCCGCAGGTCAACACCGCGTGGATGTGGGGTGCGCTGCTCGCGGCCAGCATCGCGGGCTGGCTGCATCAGCTCACCGCCACCCCAGGACCCGGCGCGCGGCTGTTCGGGCACGGCCTCCGCGGCGGCCAAGCCATGATCGCCACCTTGCGGCACCGGTTGATCCGCGTCCCGGCCAGGCTGATCCGCCACGCCGGCGGGCTCACCCTGCGCCCACCACCGGGACATCACCTGCTCAACGAGGTCCTCGCTCGCATCCGCGCACTCCCCGCAACGTCCTGACCAGGCCGAACCGGCCCCGAACACCCCGGAACCCCGCTCACCCGAGGCGTCATTCGGGGCCTCGTCCTGCCCGAACCCGAAATGCACCCGGGAAAGATCCACAAATCGAGGCATAGATCAACTCACCTACTACTCGCCGAATCGGGTCTGAGATGCTCCCGTCCCCTTCCTGCGATGCCGCGGCTGCTATCCGGGCTCGGCCCGGTCCGGGGCGCTCGCTCAGTTCCCGCAACCGACACCCCGCACCCAGTCACGACTTCGGCAAGACCGTCAAACGCGACCGAACCATTACCGCACGACACCAACACACAGGTTAAAGATCAAGCTGAGCACCGCCCGCAGCATCACCAACCCGACTCGGCAAGCCCGAGCACTCGCTCAGGTTACGCAGGCGCTGGCCGCCACCGGCGACACCGAACCAGGGCGAGGCGCAAAGTCGTTTCTGCTGGTCATGAGCGGGTTTCGGGGCGTTGCTGCAGGCCGAGGATGGTGAGTAGGAGGAGCGGGTCGTTACGGATCTTCCGTAGGGTGGCGGCGATGCGGGTGTAGCCGGCTTGTCGGAGGAGACCGATCGTCAAGTTACGGAGCGTCGTCATCACTCGAAATCTGAGGCCTTTCCGGACCTGCGAGGCATCTTCACGGAACGTGACATCACGCACCCAGTGGATCTTGTTTTCGATGGTCCACTGTCCGCGGACGTAGCCGGCCAGGTGCTCGGGTGCGGCCTCGCGGGCCGAGAGGCTGGTCACGCCGAGGACGGCCACCGCGCTGCGGACCTGCATCTTCTTGTAGCGGCGGGAGCCTTTTGGGCGTTTGCGGATGGTGCGGGTGGTGTAGCGCTCGATGAGGAACACCTGCGCCGCACCGGGGAATCCGAGGTCTTCGGGGGCGTCCAGGACCCGGATGGTGCGCTTGTCGCGCCGGCCGTGCCCGACATCGAGGGTTTCGTGGGCGATCGGGGCGTTCGCCCAGTCCAGGGCGTCGATCTTGTCGTGGAGCTTGCGCGTGTTCTGCTTCACGATCATCACGTAGTGCGCGTACAACTGCGAGGTGATCAGCGTGGCGTGGGAGCGGACGGTGTGCGCGGCGTCCATGGTGAACACGCACCCGCTGACCCCGCCGATCCGCTTGGCCAGGCCGCGCAGCAGCGGCGCGAACTCGGGCACCTCGTTGGTCTTGGCCCCGATCAGCCGTTCGGCCAGCACGACCGACCGGTCGTGGGTGGCCGCGGCCAACAGGTAGGGCACCTGTCCGTCCTGGTCGACCGCGCCGCGCACCGCCTTTCCGTCCACCGCGATCGCCGGCAACCAGCCCGGGCCGGCGATCGGCGCGCCCACCGGGCCAACCCCGGCCCGCTCGGCCAGCCACGCCCCGGCCTCATCGGCCACCTGTTGGGCCTTCAGCAGCGCCAACAACCGATCCACGGTGTCCGGGTGCGGCGGGGTGAAACGGCCCGTGCTGTCTCGGCGGCACCCGAACGCGGCCAACACTTCCTGGTTTGCGGCGCTGATCCAGGCGGTGATGTCGGCCAACAACACCTGCCCCGATGTCGCCGCTGCGGTGCACAAACCCAGGATCGTCGGCAGCGAGTGTCGGATCCCGCGCCGGTCGCGCGGATCGTCGATCGCTGCGAAACACCCCAGCAACCCGCCCGCACCGGCCTGTGCCAGCACCGCAGCCTGCTCAACCAGAACCTCCACCGCAGCCCGCGCCGGCGGGGTTGACGCCACCGGCGCGGCGGACTGGGCGGGAAGGACAGACTGCACGTGCAACGGGGCCACCGATAAGACGAAGATCTTTAGGAAGTCCTCGTCCTACGGGGCTCTGTTGCCCATTTCCCGTGGACACGCCGACCGCGACCACTCTGTGATCATCACCAACGGTGACCGATTCCCGGTCCGTCCACCTCAGGTCGAACCTCGTCCAGGTCGGCCGCCGACTACTCAACGTCACACCCGGATGCGGCTGATCAACCAGCACACCAGGCCGCACGCTCACCAGGCCCGACCAGCCGCGAGTCAGTTAAGCAGCCGCTGACCAGCAAGAACGACTTTGCGCGTCGCCCTGACACCGAACACGCGCTGACCACTGCCCGCACCATTACCAACCCGGCTCGGCACGCCCTCGCTTTCGGCGGTTCTTGTGTTCGGTCCTATTATTCCGGCTGTCGCTCGCAATGGAAGGATTGCGACGTAGTCGCGGCGGCAAATGGCTGTGTATTCGGTGTTGTGGCTGTGGCTGAAATTGGCGACGCGGCGCCTGGAGTCCTGCAACTTCGGAGGGTGCCGAGGGCCCTTTCGAGTGCTTCGCAGACCTCGTGGGGCTCGCATTGTGTGCGCCCTGCGAAGCCCCATACGTCTGCGTGGTCGTGGCGCCTCAGCGCTCGATGTGCAGCAGCCCGAGCCGCTGGGTAGCGCGGGTCATCGCGATGTAGAGATCGGCGGGGTTGTGTGCCCAGATCCGCTCCGGGTCGACGATCACGACGACGTCGAACTCGAGCCTGGTGCGGCTCGCTTTGCGGTGCACACCAGTCCTTGGCCATCGGACAACCACCTCACGCGGGTGAGACCCGGAACCTGAAGGCGGTGTTCGCTCGGTGCAGGAGCGAGCCGATCACGGCTTCACGAACGGGAGGACCCGAGCCATGGCGTTCAGCGAGTACCAGCCGGGCACGACGTTCCCGGGCCGGATCGGTCGGACCACCGACGAGTCGACCCCGGCCTGGCCGCAACCGGTCCGTGCGGTCCCTGGGTCCCCCAACGTCCTGTTCATCGTTCTGGATGACACCGGGTTCGGCCAGCTGGGCTGCTACGGAAGTCCGATCGCCACCCCGCACTTGGACTCGCTCGCGGCGGGCGGGCTGCGCTACAACCGCATGCACACCACGGCGCTGTGCTCGCCGTCGCGATCCTGCGTGATCACCGGCCGCAACCACCACTCCAACGGGATGGCCGCGATCACCGAACTCGCGACCGGCTACCCGGGCTATGACGGCAACATCCCGTTCGAGAACGGGTTCCTGTCCGAGATGCTGCAGCAGCACGGCTACAACACCTACATGGTCGGCAAGTGGCATCTGATGCCGTCCGAGCAGGAGTCTGCCGCCGGGCCCTACGATCGCTGGCCTCTGGGGCGCGGCTTCGACCGCTTCTACGGGTTCCTGGGCGGCGACACCAGCCAGTGGTATCCCGAGCTTGTTTATGACAACCATCAGGTGGAGCCGCCGCGCAGCCCGCAGGAGGGCTACCACCTGACCGAGGACCTGGCCGATCACGCCATCTCGTTCATCGCCGACGCGAAGCAGGTGGCCCCGGACAAGCCGTTCTACCTGCATTTCTGCCCCGGGGCGACGCACGCACCGCACCATGTCGCGAAGCAGTGGGCCGACCGCTACGCGGGGCGTTTCGACGAGGGCTGGGACGCCTACCGCCGGGAGGTGTTCACCCGCCAGAAGGAGCTGGGGGTCATCCCGGCGGACGCCGAGCTGTCCCGGCACGATCCGGACGTGCCCGAGTGGGAGTCGCTCTCACCCGACGCCCGCAAACTCGCCTCCCGGTTGATGGAGGTCTACGCGGGCTTCCTGTCCCACACCGACGCCCAGATCGGGCGGCTGCTGGACTTCCTGCGCGAGACCGGCGAGTTGGACAACACGCTGATCATGGTGATCTCCGACAACGGCGCCAGCGCGGAGGGCGGGGTCACCGGCACCACCAACGAGACACAGTTCTTCAACAACGCCCCCGAGTCGCTGGAGGACAGTCTGGCCAAGCTCGACGAGATCGGCGGGCCGACCACCTTCAACCACTACCCGTGGGGCTGGACGTGGGCCGGCAACACCCCCTTCCGCCGCTGGAAGCGGGAAACCTACCGTGGCGGCGCGAGCGACCCGTTCCTGGTGCACTGGCCCGCCGGCATCGCCGCGCGCGGCGAGGTCCGCCAGCAGTATGCGCATATCATCGACATGGTCCCCACGGTGCTCGACGTGCTCGGGCTCGAACCGCCCACCACCATCCGCGGTGTCACGCAGGCACCGCTGCACGGGGTGAGCTTCGCGTACACGTTCGCCGACGCCGACGCCGCGACGCGGCACTACACGCAGTACTTCGAGATGTTCGGTCACCGGGCGATTGACCACAACGGTTGGCGGGCGGTCTGCCCGTGGCCGGGGCCCTCGTTCGCCGAGGCCGATGTCCCGTTCGGTACCCCGATCACCGCCGACACCCTGGCGATGCTCGACGCCGAACGCTGGGAGCTCTACAACGCGGCCGAGGACTTCTCGGAGAACTACGACGTCGCCGCCGAGAACCGCGGCAAGGTCATCGAGCTGATCGCCCAGTGGTATGTCGAGGCAGGCCGTTACAACGTGCTCCCCATCGACGGCACCGCCGTGATCCGGCTGATGACCGAGCGCCCGCAGCTCACCGAGGCGCGGACGAGCTACGCGTTCTGGCCGGACACCGCAGTCGTGCCCGGCGCGGTCGCCCCGCGGGTGCTCAACCGACCGCACAGCATCACCGCCGACGTCGAGATCCCGGCGGGAGGCGCCGAGGGTGTGCTGCTCTGCCAAGGCGCCAACACCGGCGGGTTCACCTTCTACGTGCAGCAGCAGCGGCTGCACTACGCCCACAACTACCTCAGCCGCGCGATCTACCATGTGTCGACGTCGGATCCGTTGCCCGAGGGGAGTCACCGGTTGCGGTTCGAGTTCGAGCCGACCGGCGAGCCGGACTTCGCCCTCGGCCGGGGGGCGCCGGGACGGGCCCAGCTCTATGTCGATGACCAGCTCGTCGCACAGGCTGAGTTCCCGGTGACCGTCGCGATCATGTTCAACCCGGGCGGCCTGTCGTGCGGATCCAACCCCGGGGCGCCGATCGTGGCCGACTACCAGTCACCGTTCCGGTTCACCGGGCTGCTGCGCAAGGTAACCGTGGACGTGAGTGGCGAGCTCATCATCGACAGCGAGGCGGAGATGCGGATGGCGATGTCCCGGCAATGAGCCGGCATCGGTATTAGATGTCGCCGTCGAGCAACCAGGCGAGCTCGATGTCGGCGAGCTCGCGGCGCACCGACCACGACTCCAGTGCGCTGACGAGCTGGCGGCACAGCGCCGTACGGGTCAGCATCCGCCAGCGCAGCGTCCGCAGCATCGCCACGAGCACCCCGACGCGCTCGTCGCCCGGGTCCGCAGGCTCGACGTCGACCAGCCGCACGGCGGGCCGCGGACCGGGCAACTCACCGAGGAGCCAGTACCGGTCCAGGATCCCGACCACACGCCGGGCCAGCATCTCGGGGGTGGCCTGGGTCCAGGCGTAGGGCTCCAGTACTGCCGATAGCGCGACGACACGCGGATCGTCGCGCGGGACAATTTCCATCCGCGACCTCCCTTGGTAGGCGACCCCGGCGCCCACACATTGAGTGTGACCGACCGCGGAGGTCAGGGCAGTGTGGGGGCCGCGCCGTCGGTTCCGCCTGGCCCATGCGGAGTCGCGACCCGGCTCGGTCTCGAGATCGACGTGACGGGCCGAGGCACTCCATGAGCACGTGGACCAGTTCAAGGGGAGAGTCGTGCGTCGGTGTTGGCTGGGCTTCGTAGCACGCTGCGTGTACCGGGGATAGAGCTCGAGAACCGGATCGGCGCAGTGGGTTCCGCTCCGCGTCGACGATGTCGCGGATTTCCCGCGCCGCATGCGGGCCGAGCACGCCGCGGCGGGGGCTGGCGACGGCGGCGCGAAGCACTACTCCGGCGACGGTGGGTGCACCGCCACGCAGTGGGTCGCGTCACCCCAGAAGGGTGATGCCGACGTCCAGCGGCGTCAGAATGATCGGGGAATGCCGGTGCCGGACGACGTGCGGGACAGCGCAACGGGCGGCAGGGCAGCCGCGTGCTGCGGAGCGAGATCCAACAGCACCAACGACGCGATGGCGCAGGAGGAACGCTGGACCGTTGCCGCCACGGCGACGTCGCTCGCTGACCCGCTACTGGCGTTGCCCGGGGGTGTGTTCCGGATGGGATCGAGCGAGCAGCGCTATCCGGCCGACGACGAAGGCCCGCCGCGGAACGTCCGTATCGAGGCCTTCCGGATCGCCGCATACGCGGTCAGTAACAACGACTTCGCGGCCTTCGTCAGGGCGACCGGCTACTTCACCACCGCGGAGCGGACGGGCTGGTCGTTCGTGTTCGGCGGTCTCTTGCCCGACGACTTCCCCCCGACGGGGGCGGTCGCCGCCGCGCCTTGGTGGCGACAGGTGCCGGGCGCCTGCTGGCATCGACCCGAAGGCGGCACCTCGGATGTCGTCGGCCGGGAGGACCATCCGGTCGTCCACGTGTCGTGGCTGGACGCACGCGAGTATTGCCGGTGGGCAGGGGGGCGACTGCCCACCGAGGCCGAATGGGAGTACGCGGCACGCGGCGGGCTCGACGGGGCCCGCTACCCCTGGGGCGACGACCTGACCCCGAGCGGCGAGCACCGGATGAACGTGTTCCAGGGCCGGTTCCCCGGGCATAACACCGGCGCGGACGGATTCGTCGGCACCGCGCCGGTCGACGCGTTCCCAGCGAACGGCTATGGGCTACACAACACGACCGGGAACGTGTGGGAGTGGTGCGCCGACCGGTTCGGGCCCACCCGGCCTGGTGAGCGGAACATGCGCGGGGGCTCCTACCTCTGCCATGAGTCCTACTGCTGGCGTTATCGCTGCGCCGCGCGCAGCGCGAACTCCCCCGACAGCAGCGCCGGAAACATCGGCTTCCGGATGGCGGCCGACGTGAACATCGTGGCCGGATGACGCTTCGACCCGACCACCGCGTGCGACGACCCAAGCTCGTCTCGCACCGTGAGTCCTGTCCGCGTTCTTCGGCCTGTTCATCGAGGCCGAGGCGAACGAGAGGTATCCGACGACCGGGTCCCTGGGGGATCGACCATGCCGATACCGCCGCGACTCTTTGACGATCCCCAACCGCAGCTCGGCACAGCGACGGTAGATCAGGCTGTGTGGGAGGTCGGTCCGAACCTCACCTGCCAGGGGTGACGCCGCCATGCCGCGCCGGGCCTAGTTTTCGAACGGTGCTGTTTCCCTGACCAGGAGGAACCGATGACCAACGACGATCCTGCAGCGGTGGTCGGGACCCGAACCGCACCTTCTGGTGTGTCGTTCTGGCGGGCTGCCTGATGATCTGGATGTTGCCGGTGCCCGTGCTCGGGGTGACCCTCGCGGCAGTGGGAATGCAGCTCCGGGCGACTCGGCTATTCGGCGACTTCTCCTGCTCTCACCACAGGATCAATCACTCGCTGTCTAAACAGCCAACCCCTTGGCGCCACTGATGGCGTTAACCTAGGACCGTAACAACGGCCGCAGTGGGGTTGGTCGGCCCACCTCATTCTGGACCGTTCCCGATCTTGTAGACACTCGGTCGTAGACTGCCGCTGAACGCAGCGGAGGAAATCGCGTGGCGACACGCCGTCACTTCACCCAGGAATACAAGGATCAGGCCGTTAGCCTCGTCCTCGATTCGGGCCGGACCATCGCCGAAGTAGCGAAGAGTATCGGCGTCCACGAGATGACGTTGGGTAAATGGGTGAAGAAAGCACGAGAAGCCGGCCGGGTTCCCGACTCGGATCTGTCCGAGCCCGAACGGGCCGAGCTGGAACGACTCCGCAAGGAGAACGCGGTCCTGCGGATGGAGCGGGATTTCGCAAAAAAAGTGATCATGCCAGCTGGCGCCGGCACCCTGGCCGCATGAGAATCCGCGTGGCCGTCCGGTCCCGACGTCGGTGCTTCTTGGTGCCGTGAGCCCGTAAAAAAGTGTGACGCGGGGGATCTGAGGCACCCTGACCTGCTGCTTCGAGCGCGTACCTCAGTTTCTTGATCGACAGGTTCCCCATTCCGGGCGGCCCCTACCGTCGACAAGAAGGGGTACGGGGATGGATGTGTTGATCGAGCGGTGCGCCGGCTTGGACGTGCACCGCGACACGGTGGTGGCCACGGTGCGCCGCCCCGGGCCTGGTGGTGTCCGTCGCTCGGAGACCCGGACATTCGCCACGATGACCGGTCGACTCGAACGCTCTCGGACTGGTTGGCCGCCGAGAAGGTGACGCTGGTCGGGATGGAATCAACCGGTATTTATTGGAAACCGGTCTATTACGTCTTGGAGGACCATTTCCCGGTCTGGGTGATCAACGCCGAACATCTGCGGAACGTTCCGGGCCGCAAGACCGATGTCGCGGACTCGATGTGGATTGCACAGTTGATCGAACACGGATTGGTGTCACCGAGTTTCGTGCCACCACGCCATGTTCGCCTATTCCGCGATCTCACCCGCCACGGGCGCCGGCTCACCGAGGAACGGACCCGCACGATCCAACGCCTGGAGAAGGTGCTCCAAGACGCCGGGATCAAACTCACTTCGGTCGCCTCGACGATCCTGAGGAAGACCGGCCGGGCGATCCTGGCGGCGCTGTTGGCCGGCGAAGAGGATCCCGCCGTGTTGGCCGAGTTGGCCAAGGGCCAGCTGCGACCGAAGATCCCGGCCTTGCGGGAAGCGCTGACCCACCGGTTCCGGCTCGAGCACCACGGCCTGCTGGTCGCGCAGATGCTCGCCCACGTCGATTTCCTGGAGTCCTCGATCGGCGACACCTACGGCCAGGTCGAGGTGCTACTGCGCCCGGTCGTCGACGTCGTGGAGTTGGTGATGAGCATCCCCGGGGTCGGGCGTCGGGTCGCCGAGGTGTTGATCGCCGAGGTCGGGCTCGACATGACCGCCTTCCCGACCGCGGCGCACCTCGCGTCGTGGGCCGGGATCTGCCCGGGCAATAACGCCTCCGGTGGGAAACGCCGGGCCGGGCGCACCCGGCACGGCTCGATGTGGCTACGGATCGCGCTCACCGAGGCCGCGCAGGCCGCCGCCCGCGGCAGCGGCACCTACCTGGCCGCGCACCACGCCCAGATCCGCGGACGGCGCGGCACCCAGAAAGCGATCGGCGCAACCCGCCACGACATCCTCATCGCCTACTACCACATCGTCCGAGATAAGGTGTCTTATCAGGACCTGGGCCCGGACTGGAATACCCGCCGCCACACGACCGAGCAGCAAACCCGACGACTCGTCCGGCAACTCGAACGACTCGGACTCAACGTCACGATCGAACCGACCGCGTAACACCAGGCACGACCAGTCCGCCCCGCACAATTGCAGACACCGATCCGGGGCTTCGCCCCGGCGGCACTGCCGTGCCCGGCGTGGTCGCCTGATTCACACCTCAGTGGCGACCTGGTTCGCGAAGGAACAGCCGTGAAATACGCGGCGATCGCGGACTGGGCGACCGACAAGCAGTACCCGGTCACGTTCATGTGCGCCCAACTCGGCGTGGCCCGCCAGGGCTACTACCGATGGCTCGCCGGCGGGCCCAGCGAGCGCGAGCGCTGCGACGCCGAGCTCACCGCCACGATCCGACAGATCCACGCCGAGCTGCACGGTCACCCCGGTGTGCGGCGGGTCTGGGCTGAGCTGGTCGTGCGCGGCGTGCGTGTCGCCCGCAAGCGAGTCTGGCGGCTGATGCAGGCCGCGGGCCTGCAGGGACGTCACCCCCGGGCCTGGAAGAAGACCACCGTCGCAGGTCTGCGGCCCATCGATGCCCCGGACCTGATCGGGCAGGACTTCACCGCCGAGCAACCCGACACCCGCTGGTGCGGGGACATCACCTACGTGCAGACCGTCGACGGCTGGGTCTACACCGCGACCGTGATCGACCTGTACTCGCGCAAGGTCGTGGGCTACGCCGTGGCCGACCACCTGCGCACCAGCCTGATCGTCGAGGCGCTCGCGGCCGCGCTGGTGACCCGTCGCCCGCCGAACGGTGTGATCTTCCACAGTGACCGCGGCTGCCAGTACACCTCTCGGGAATTCGCCGATTTCTGCACCGAGAACGGTGTTGTCCGGTCGATGGGACGGCGCGCGACCTGCTTCGATAACGCGGTCGCCGAGTCGTTCTTCGCAACCTACAAGAAGGAGCTCATCCACACCCGGCCATGGAATGATCTCGCCGAGGTTCGGCAACACACATTCCTGTGGATCGAGGGTTACTACAATCGCCGGCGGCGACACTCGACACTCGCCTACTTGACACCCAACGAATACGAGCTAGGATTCAGGAAACTCACCGACCTGGCAGCCTAAATCGGTGTCAATAAAATCGGGGACACTCCATTCCAATGTCCGCCGCCCAGTACACGTTTCGGACTATGACTCGATGCATCGGCTTGGAAATGCAGCGCCAGCAAAGTTCGGGGGCCGGATGTGGACGTGACGGCGGTGGTTCTGGTCGCCGCGACGATCTTCGCGTGGGGGCTGGTCTCAGCACGGCTCGAGCGGGCGGACCTGACGGCCCCGATCGTCTTCGTGGCGGTCGGTGCGATCTTGGCGGCGCTGGGCCTGGTCGATATCTCGTCGGCTCCGGAAAACTTCAAGCCGCTGGTGGAGATCACCCTCGTATGGGTGCTCTTCTCTGATGCCGCGCGGGTCCGAGTTCCCGACCTCCGTCATGACCTGG
Source organism: uncultured Actinomycetota bacterium (assembly GCA_963739465.1). GTDB lineage: Bacteria > Actinomycetota > Actinomycetes > Mycobacteriales > Pseudonocardiaceae > Pseudonocardia. The sequence goes on along the minus strand of CAVUAS010000008.1, from coordinate 173,877 downwards.
GGCGCTATGTGCGGTTGCTCGGGATCGGTCTGCCGCTGACGGTCGCCTTCGGGTGGGTGCTGGCGTTCTGGCTCGTCCCCGGGCTGGACGTGTGGCTCGCCCTGTTGGTTGCGGCGGCTCTGGCACCCACCGACGCGGCATTGGGTGTTCCGGTCGTGACGAATCGGTTGGTGCCGTCGCAGGTCCGTCGGCTTATCACGGTGGAGAGTGGCCTCAACGATGGGATCGCCACCCCCCTTGTGGTGCTCGCGATCGCCGGGGCGGCCTCCGCTGAGGGCCACGCCGAGGCGCCGGGCTTGGGGGAGGCGCTGGTCGAGCTGGCGCTGGGTGTGGTCGTGGGCGTAGCTGTGGGTTTCGTCGGCGGTGGATTGCTGCGGTGGGCGCGTCACAGGGGCTGGTCCGCTGAGGAGTTCGCGGGTATCGCCGTCCTCGCGCTCGCCCTCGGCTCCTATGCGGGCGCAATCGTGGTGGGCGGGAACGGCTTCGTCGCCGCGTTCTGTGGGGGGTTGGCCTTCGGCGCGGCGGCTGGTCGGCGTGGCCCCGCGGAGGTCGTGTTCCTCGAGCAGGCGAGCGGCTTGGTCTCCCTGCTCGTGTGGATCGTGTTTGGCGTAATAGCCGTACCCATCGTGCTCAACGGTGTGGACCTGGCCACCGTGCTGTATGCCGTGCTCAGCCTCACCCTCGTGCGAATGCTTCCGGTTGCACTCGTCCTGGTCGGCGCGGGCCTTGACCGCAAGACGGTGCTGTTCATCGGCTGGTTCGGCCCTCGAGGCCTGGCGTCTCTGGTGTTTGCCCTGCTCGCCGTGGAAGAGCTCGGGTCGCGGGCAGACCCAGCCGTGGTCGCCATTGCGATAACCGTGTTTCTCAGTGTGCTCGCGCACGGGCTCAGCGCTGCACCCCTGGCTGCGCGGTACGGCAGGGCAGTCGGCGCCCGCGAACCCGAGCCCGACGACTCGGTGGCCGACCTGCCCGTTCGCGGGCTGCCGCGCCGTCGTGACCCCGGGGGAACGCCTGAATCCGACACACAAGACCGCTAGCCGGGCTGTCGCGGTCCAGGTGGTGCCAGCCGCAAGGTGGGGATGCCCTCAAGCAAGTGTGAGGTCGTCGAGCGCCACACGGCCGGGTCAGGAGCAGCATCCGGGTGATACCACACCAAGTCGTGTGTGGTGAGCGGGTGCGCCGGTGGAGGTTGGTGATGCCGGTGGCGTGCGACCCGGCTGATGAGGCGCCCGCGCCCGCAGCGGTGGCGGGCGACCGGACCGAGGACGACGAGGACGACTGGTACCGCTGGGAGCGGGCGAGGTTTCGAGGCGATCGCGGTGATGCCACCACACATTGTGATCATCTGTGCTGGCTCCAGACGGGATTCGCCGCTCCCTGGCGATCTGATCCACCGCCCGACAGTGATGACGGAAGGCGGGTGACAAGCTCCGACTCTCGCCGCCGTCGAGCCGCGCGGCGCCGGTATGGGGGCGATGGCCGACGGTCAGCGCCCCAAACGCGAAGAGATCGGTGGCCCGGAGCGGCTCAGTTGATCGGCCAGGAGGGATAAGAGCGGCCGGCAAATGAGGGTGGCTGCGTGTCGTAGCAGGTAGAGGCACGGACCTCCACGTGATCATGGGATTGCTGAAGTCCTAACGATCACCTGGAGAGTCCGTGCCTCTGTTGCCAGCATCCCTCATCGAGCCGTTGTGGGTCGAGTTCGCCGCCCTGATCGGTACCGATGAACGCCCCGAGTTCGTCGACACCCACCCGTGGGGTTGCCACCGACGCCGCATCCACGACCGGGTCGTGTTCGAGCATCTGATCGCCGCCCTGGTGCACGGCAGCGGCTACGAACGCATCGCCACCACCGGCTGCTCGGACCGCACCCTGCGCCGCAGGCTGCGCGAATGGGCCCACGCCGGTCACGGGCCCGCGCTGTTGCGGATCTGCCTGGCCGCCTACGACCGCATGATCGGGCTGGACCTGCACGAGCTGGCCGTAGACGGATGCATCACCAAGGCCCCTTGCGACGGCGAGGTGGCCGGACGCAGCCCCGTTGACCGGGGCAAACAAGGCATGAAGCGGTCCGTGGCCAGCGACGGCGGAGGGCTGCTGCTGCACCTGGTCGCCGCCCGGGCCAACGACCACGACTCACCGCTGCTCGAGCCGACCCTGGCCGGGATCGTCGACCTGATCGGCCCGCTACCGCAGTACCGCGATCTGCACGGCGGCGACGAGTTCCCGACCGTGCACCTGGACCGCGGCTACGACTCGGGCAAGACCCGCGACCTGCTCGATGTCCTGGGATTTCACGGCGAGATCGCGGTCAAGGGCGTCCCGGCCCCATCCAGGCCGGGCGACGTTGGCCGGTCGAGCGGCTGCACTCCTGGATGAACCGCTACGGCAAACTGCGCCGCTGCACCGACAAGCGCAAGGTCATCATCGAGTTCTACCTCAACCTGGCCGCCGCGCTCACCGTGATCCGCCGCCTCATCAACCGCGCCCGCAGCCTCTACCGCTGGCCAACTCGCCCCACCACCCGCCGCCTCCGCTGACCATCAATTGCCGGGCGCTCTAAGTCTAAGTCGTCCCGCCGGGCGACCCCGCGCCACCACCACAGTGACTGAGGCGGCGCGAACCGGAGGATCAGCCGAGACCGGCGGTCGACCCCGACCCGGTGCGCACGCGCCCGACTCAACCACCCTGGGACCTGGCTCGGGGCACGTCCGTCGATGGGCCCTGGCGGTTCAGCGGCGCAAGCGCGGGAAGCGAGGCTGGTCCTCGCGGTCATCTTGCCGGTCGTCGCGGTCGTCTTGCCGGTCCTCGCGGTCGTCTCGCCGGTCGTCCCGCTTGCCTCGGCGTCGGTGTGCGATAACGGCCGCCCCTCCGGCGATCAGCCCGGCACGACGGAGCCTCCTGCGTCCGAGTGGCATATCATGCACCTCCTGCGTCCTGCGTCGCGCTTGCGGCCAGCAGCGCCTGAATGGGAATTCGTCCGTCGGCCACCAGCTGCCCACCCGCTCGGCGCATGGCCGAGGCGAACGGTGCAGCCCACGTGTTTTCGTAGACGAGGCACGCGGCCGTGCTCCCGGGCTCTATGGCCTCGGCGACGGCAGCCACGTCGTCCTCGCCGAGCAGCGTCGCCAGCTTGGCTTCATACGTCCGCAGCCGGCCGATCTCGCTCTCGTCCAGGTCGGCGAGTTCGAAGGCCTCCAGCGAACCGTCCGTGTCCTTCTTCAGGATGACCAGATCCAGAAGCCGGATGATGCCGCGGTCGATGAGGTCGTCAAGCGCGGGTGCGATCTCGCCGTGGAACTTGCTTCCAGGGAACTCCACCACGAACCAGTCCACCGGGCCGAGTTCGTCGATGTGAACGGTCATGCTTGTTCTCCTCACCGATGGTAGTCAGACGTGCCGGGCCAGACCGAAGGTCCGGAATTCCTCGACCGGACGTCGGCGTCGCGATCACCGGCCGAACGCCCCTACCACACCGTGGCTAAGTCTCGGACGGGCACGCGGCGGACCGCGTCACCTGCTTGGGGTGAGTGTCGGGGAAGTTGCGGGGCCGATGGTCATACCGAGGCCCGCCAGTCTTGGGCTCGGCTGACCGTGCGAGGCCTTCACGGACGGAGGTCGATGGTGATCGAGCCACCCGTCGGGAGCGAGTCGCGAAGGAAGAATCGGATGATGGGCGAGATAGGTGCGGAAGCGGACCGCCAGCCACAGGGCCGGGCGCGACCTCACACGACGATTGAGATGCGCGCAGCAGCGGCGGGCGGCACGAGCCAGGCCGCTATGGCCAGGTCGGTAGGCAAGACCGCTCCGGGAGGGGTCAGTCAGGCGTGCAAGCTGCAACCTCTCCGCCTCTGCGGGCCAACGTAGTCGCAGCTGGTCAGCATTCCCAATGTGCATCAGGCCGGACTTCCGCAGTTGGTAGGCACATTCGGCCTTGATCGATAGGATCTGCCCTGGTCAGGGTCTTGCGGGTGGGCCGCAAACCCTGAAAACCTGTAGGCACACGACTTGCTGCGTGTCGCGCTGGGTGAGCTGCGCTGACGCTGTTAGCCTGTGGTCATGTACCTCCGGGAGAGTCGGCGGACCAACCGGGACGGCTCGGTGGTGACCTACCTGCAGCTGGCGCACAACCAGCGGCACCCGCAGACCGGGACCTCAACCGCCAAGGTGATCCACAACTTCGGGCGGGCCGACCATGTCGACCGCGAGGCGCTGGCCCGGCTGGTCGCCTCGATCTCCCGCTATCTGACGCCGGAGCAGGCCGCGGCGGCGGCCGGGGGCGGGCAGGTCGAGGTGCTGGACTCCCGCCGCCTGGGCGGAGCGTGGACCCTGGATAGGCTGTGGGAACGGCTCGGGATCGGCGCGGCCATCCGGCAGGTCGCGGCCGGGCGGCGGCTGGACGGGGAGTCCGTCGAGCGGCTGGTGTTCGCGCTGGTCGCGCAACGCGCCCTGGAACCAGGGTCGAAGCTGGCCGCCACCCGGTGGGTGGCCGAGCGGGTGGCCATCGAGGGCTGCCCCGGGTTCGGCGACGATCAGGTGTATCGGGGGATGGATTTCCTGTTGGAGGCGCTGGAGGAGATCGCCCGCGAGATCTTCGGCTCGGTGGCGCACCTGCTCAACCTCGATCTGGACATCCTGTTCGTGGACACGACCTCCACGTACTGGGAGGTCGAGACCGCCGACGGTGACCCTGATAGCGACCCAGAGCTGGCCGACGAGCCCGGCCACGACGAGCTCACCAGCCCGACCGAGGCGGGAACCCGCGCGTTCGGGCACTCCAAGGACCACCGCGACGACCTGCCCCAGGTGGTGATCGCCATGGCGGTCACCCGGGACGGCATCCCGGTGCGCTGTTGGACCTTCCCTGGGGACACCGCCGACACCGCGATCATCCGCACCCTCAAGGACGACCTGGGCGGGTGGGGGTTGCGCCGGTTGGTGTGGGTGGCCGATCGCGGGTTCGCCTCCACGGCCAACCGCGCCTACCTGACCCGCGGGGGCGGGCACTACATCCACGCCGAGAAGCTGCGCCACACCAATACCGAGGCCGCCGCCGCCCTGGCCCGACCGGGCCGCTACCGCACCGTCGCGGACAATCTGCGGGTCAAGGAGGTCCACGTCGCCCCCGGCGGCGACGGGGACGGCGCGGACGGGGTGCGGGCCCAGCGGTTCGTGGTCTGCCACAACCCCGAGGCCGCCGATCGCGACGCGGCGGTGCGCACCAACCTGGTCGCGCACCTACAGCAGCTCATCGACGGCTCCGACACCTGGACGCCGCGGCGTCGTGACGAGCTGGTCGGCTCGCTGCGCGCCAAGCCGGGGCTGCGCCGCTACCTGCGCCGCACCCCGGCGGGGCTGTTGCGCATCGACCACGCCGCGATCAAGCGGGAGCAGCACCTGGACGGCAAGTGGCTGCTGCGCACCTCCGACCTCACCCTGACCCCCGACGATCTCGCCGCCGCCTACAAGCAGCTGACCCACATCGAACGCGGCTGGCGGGACATGAAGGGCGCGCTGGGGCTGCGCCCGGTGTTCCACCACCGCGAGGACCGCATCCGCGCACACGTACAACTGTGCTGGCTGGCGCTGCTGCTCATCCGCGTGGTCGAGAACGCCACCGGCGACACCTGGCGCAACGTCCGCCACGAACTCGACCGCATAGCACTGGTCACCCTGGCCACCGACCACGGGCGGGTCGCGCAACGCTCCACGCTCTCCGCGGGCCACAAGAGCATCTTCGTCGCGCTCGGACTGCCCGAACCCGCCCGCTACTTCGACTTCACCACCAGCAGCGACTGATCGCCTCCGCACGCGCAACCGGGGGCGTGTAGTAACACGACCCCCACCGGCCAGATCCGGTGTTCCCGCAGCTCAACGCCCGGTTTCGGCATGATCGTGTGCCCATCATCTGCGGAAGTCCGGTCAGGGATTGGCGAACATTCGCCATAGCCACGCGTGCGGCATTTGATGACAAGTTGCGACGGGTAAAGAACACGGGGCGCCGCCCGCGCACGTTGTGGATGCGCTGTGTATCCGCGGCCGCACAGCACCGTGCATCCGACTCGGAGCGACGACCGCGCCGATGGAGCACATCGCCCAGGCCCGGGCGCGCGTGGCAGCGCAGACCGCACTGAACAAGATCGTCACCTCCATCCGCCCGGCCAGTCAGTCTCATGGGTTACTCCGTGATGAGCTGTTACAGCCTCCTCCAGGAAGTTCAGCAGCACTGCCTTGACATGGGCGGTTCGCCATGCACCAGGACCGCCGCTGACGTCGATCGCGAATAGGAACCATTGGTCGGCGGCGGGACGACCGACACCCGCGCTGTGGACCGCGGATCGCGCTGAGGGAGGTCTAGCCTCAGGATCAGAACCCGTTCCAATCCGAAGGGACTTGCTCGTGGCAGCTCTCCAGCCCGTCGACCAGAGCTTCTTCGAGTCAGCTACCCGCTACTCGCATCGCTGGTCGATCAGCCGTCCCCCCCGGAGGTGTGGGCGGAGCTGGTCGGTGATCGGCCGCTGCACTGGTGCCGTGGCTTGACGGTCAATTGGACCTCGCCGCGTCCCTTCTCCGTCGAGACGACTCGCCGTGCCAAGATCCTTGGCGTGCTGAAGGTCAAGGAGCTTTTCTTCGCATGGGAGGAGGGTCGACGCTATACGTTCTATGCGACCGAGGCGAACCTGCCATTGTTTCATCGCGTCGCCGAGGACTACATCGTGGAACATGACGGCCCGAATCGCTGTACATTCACGTGGAAGATTGCACTGGCTCCCACCCCCATCGGCAAGGCAGGCGGACCTGTGTACGACTTGCTGTTCAGCAGCGTCTTTAGGGACACTACGCGCTACTTCGCCGCCTCATAAGCGGCAGCGAGCCCGCATCCGCAGGGCTCTTGAAGCCCGCTGTGCAGCTCACGCGGCTTGGGCCAGCCCTTGCACGAGGCTACGCACGGCTGGGCGTTTCACCTCATCCGTTCCATGCGAGCCGGGACAGCCTCCGGCCCGCCGGGATTAGCGTGCCATCGGGGATGCTGGTGCCGAGCCAGCGGGTCAGTCCTCCGGTTGATCACCGGCCCTGATTGCATGTCAAATGACTCTGTCATTGAGCGCCAGCCGTTGCCACGCAGGTCGGATACACATGCCAGCGCCAATGCCTGGTCCGGCGGTTGTCGACGACGCAGCGAGCGTCAGACCCCCATCTTTGATCCGCAGGTGCCGGCCTCGACCTCCGGGGGCCCACGGGAAGCCAGCGCGAAGGACGCCGCGGATTAAGCCTGCCGCGTGGCCACGGACCGAACAACGATTTCCGGGCCGTCGACCAGGATCTCCGCGCGGTTCTTATGCTGTAACGTCGGGTCCACCCCTTCTGCACAGCGGCGATAGCGCTGTTGGGCCTGCTACGTAAGGCAAAGTGGCTGCGAGTAGCTGACGTCGGCAGACGCCAGCCTGTTTACGAGCCGGTCCAGTTGGCGGGATCGGGGTTCCGGGTTGGCCCCGCCCGGTCCCACCACCTGCTGGCCTGGATCGCGGAGATGCCGCACTGCTGGGCTGGCTGCAGCATGAGTGCGGTGCTTGGCGGCGAACCCCTGCAGGGGTGAGAGTACCCAGCGGCGAATAATCAGCCCACCGCGTGCGCATCTCGACTTTATGCCGTTGCGTTCGTGTGAGCGCACCTTCTTTATTTGGTTAATGTTCTCTCCCACTCGATTGAAGAGAGTTGCACAGATCGTGCCTCTTGAGCTGTGCCCGCGTCCGCCGTGCTACTCGCGATAGCGCAGCAGACGCCTTAGAAGCCGTAATGAAGTTACTTATCCACCTGCCCGTCCGATCGTGTAATTCCAATCTCCGTGGAACTCGTGTCTCCTGATCGGGATTGCCGCCTTCTGCTGTTTCGTGAGTTTGATCTTTGTGGGGTATTCGTTGAGATCGAGGTCGGTGCGGACGGTGAGCCCGGTTGTCGTGGCGGTGTTGGCGATGAGGCTGACGATGGTCTGGTAGGTTTCCAGGGGACGACCACGCCAATTCGCGGTGATTCTGGAAAAGAGCCGGTGCTCGATCTTGTTCCATTTGCTGGTGCCCGGTGGGTAGTGGCAGACGGTGATGTCGAGTCCGGTGGCTTGAGCGAGTCGGGCAAGTTCGTATTTCCACAGCCACGGGCGGTGTCCGTTGGATCCGCCGCCGTCGGCGGTGATGAGCAGTTGCCGCGCGTTCGGGTATTTCTGTAGGCCCCTCTGCAGCCACCATTGTTCGATGGTCGCGACCGCGAAGACCGACGTGTCGTGGTCGACGCCGACCGACACCCAGCCGCTGTCGTCGGCCAGGTCGTAGACGCCGTAGGGGATGGCCTTGCCCTCGGCCAGGTGGGGGAAGTCGTAGGTGGACACCTGCTCGGGCACGCCGACCGGTTGCCACTCCTTGCCGGCCTGCGTGAAGCGTCCGACCAGCTCGCGTTTCTTGGTGTCCACGCTGATCACCGGGTCGCCGGCGTCCAGGTACCGGCGGGCCAGGGTGTTGAGGTAGCGGAACTGGGCGTCCCGGTCGGGGTGCTGGGCGCCTTCGAGGGTCTTGCGGGTGCCCTGCAGGCTGTACCCGCCCGAGCGCAGGATCGCCGCCACCGCCGAGTGGCTGATCGCGGTGCCCATCGCGGTCAGCTCCCGGGCCAGGTGCCGGGTCGACTTCGTGGTCCACCGCAGCGGCGACTCGGGATCCCCGCGGGTTTCCGGCGCGATGAGCGAATCCAAATTTTCCAGCAGTTCGGGGTTGGTCAGCTCGGCCTTCTTGCGGCCACCGCCCGGCTGGCGCACTCGATGAGAATCGACCTGGTCGTCGCCATCCAACTCGGTGATACCGCGGCGAATCGTGGACCGCGACGCACCCGTGGCTCGATCAATGCCAGGGAGATGAGTGGTTTCGGCCTGTGTCCGGGGCCTGCTCGTCACGATCACGTTGAGTGAGGTAGGTCCGGTGCGGTCGCCCGATGTGATCGGGCGTGTTCGGCGTGGCGTGCCCGGGATGGGTGGAGGCTCCCGGTAGAAGACCCGGTGTCTAAGCCGATCTTCTTCTCTGGAGCCTCCGCGTGTGTTTCTACCCGGTCTTGTCCCGGCCCGTGGTCCCCGGTGTGGAGTTTCCCGGTGGGGATCAGGCGGCCGCCCAGGCGGTGATCGTGGCCGTGCCGGTGTCGGCGCTGGTCTGGCCGGTGCGGGCGGGATCGGGCAGGGACGGGCGGTCGGCGTTGGTGGTCGCGGGGCCCTCACCGATCGCGGCGGGCGACCTGGTGGCCTGGTGCAAGGTGGTGGTGACAGCCCCAGCCCTGCTGCGCCGGGACGGGCGGGTCCAGGCTGCGGGCCGGCCGTGTGATCACGCCCGGCTCGGGGTCGGCGAGCAGGAGTTGGACCGCCGCTGTGGGCCGGGGACGATCGACCGGATCGCCGCCGGGGTCTGTCCGGCCGGGAAGATCAAGGCCGTGGCGCGGCGGGAGATGAGCGTCGCTGCCACCATCCGCGCGGTGCTGCTGATGACCGTGATGCCGGACGCCGACTCCCGCGAGGTGCTCACCACGTTGCTGGGCGAGCTGACCGCGGTGCCGTGGCAGCGACCGCACGCCATACCGTCGGGCACGGTGCTGTCGAGTTGGCGGGCCGCGATCGGCGAGGCGCCGCTGCAGCAGTTGCAGCGGCAGCTGCTGGCCGCGGTCACAGCCGAGCACCGGGACCCGGCGCTGCCCCGGGTGGAGGTGGGCGGCGGGCTGCGGCTGGGCGCGATCGACGGGACGGTGACCCGGATGCCCGACACCAAGGCCAACCGGGCCGCGTTCGGCACCGCCGGGCAGGCCGAGACCGGCTACCCGCAGATCCGTCACCTGCACGCCTCCGACGCGCTCACCCGCGCCACCCTGGGCGTGGTGTGGGGCCCGGCCGGTGGGGACAAGGCCGGGACCAAGGGGGAGGCCGAACAGGCACTGCTGGACCGGATGCTGGACGAGCACCCCGATGTGTTCGACCCCACCCGGTTGTGGATCATGGATCGGAACTTTCCCGGCGTGCCGCGGATCAAGGCCATGCTGGCCACCGGCACCCACGTGTTGATCCGCGTCAAGTCCGACATCGGGCTGCCCCGCATCGGCTCGTTCGCCACCGACGGGTCCTACCTGGCCACCGTGTCCGGCGGAGGGACCACCCTGACCATGCGGGTTATCGAGTACCACATCGACATCGACGGGCAAACCACGCCCGAGTTGTTTTGCCTGGTCACCGACCTGCTCGACCACCACACCCAGCCCGCCCACCAACTCGCCGAGGCCTACCGGTGGCGGTGGGACGGCTCCGAAACCGCGCTGCGGGAGGCCAAATCGGCCATCCACGACGCCGGCCCGGCCACCGGGGCGATCCTGCGCTCGGCCACCCCGGAGCTGATCCGGCAAGAGCACGCCGCCTGGACCACAGCTACCGAACTCGTCCACGCCGCCACCCGCTCGGCCGCCGCCATCGCCCAGCCTTTCCGGAAGGGCCCCCGCACCGGCCAGCCGGTCGCAGCCCGGCACCTGTCGTTCACCACCGCCCGCCGCACCCTGATCGCCACCGTGCGGACCGGTGCCGCCACTGCCTCGCTGCCCGCACCTGCTCGGGCCGCCGCCCACCACACGGCCCTGGCCGTGATCGCCACCGCCCGCGTCACCACCGATCGACATCGTCACCGCGACCACAAGCTCAAAACCAGGCGGGCGTTTCCTCATGCCCCGCGCGACATCACCACCCGCACCGCCCCCGCCCACGTGCACGTCTGCGGCACCGCGGCCTGACACGGCACAGTCGCGTCCCCCGAGCAGGACATCACCCCGGGCACGGAACCCGGCGCACCCGGCCAGACAGCCGGGCCGCCGCCATGCGCCCAGCCAGTCGTCACTCTCCGTACATCACCTCGAAGATCATCACAGGGGTCCGCCGCTCCGCGAACTACCTCATCTCCCTGGCATTGGTGGCTCGATACACCGCGGAAATACCACCACGACCCCACGACTTCGCCTCGGTCGCCAACGCCAAACGCCGATCACGTTCATTCAGGCGAGGCAACAGATCCGCCAGTCTTGACTGCATCCGCCGAAACTTGTCGTCATCGACCACGCCTGAAACAATATCGTCGGAATGCGTACGTCTCGCGATGACACGCCGGACGGCAAAGGCCTGATTCCCCAACGCTTTGGATTAGTTATTTCATTACGTCTCCTTATTGGCGCGTTCATAGCCCGGGACTCGTCCGCGGCGCGACATGTCGGCCCTCGGCCTTCCGCACCGGGTTCGCGGTCTAGGGTCGCTGCGCGATCGGCTTCGCTAATTCCGTGACGTCCGCTCTTGACCCGCACTGCCAACTCATGATCGATCCCGGGGTCATGACACGCCGTGTGACACGAACTCGTGGTGACGGGTGGTGCCGACGGCGTCTCGAGACGCCAGGCGGAGTACTGTTGTCGCTGGTAGAGGCGTCGTGCGCGATCGTCGGCTCCTCTTACACCCGAGCGGTCGCAGGTTCGATCCCTGCCGCGCCCACCAGCCTGACCAGGGACGATGGCGCCGTGTAGATCGTTCTTCCTGGTCGGGGAAACACTGTTTTCGCACCACGGGACGAGCGCTCATCGGAACAGGGCGCATCCCGAGTGGCTGCGCGTTGCTCTCGATCCCAACCGCCTCGCAGACCGTGGGTGACTCCTGTGGCGCTATCCCTGCGCTGGCTCGTGATCGTGCGGGTTTTGCCGTGAGCTTGGCGACGACCTAGTTTCGTATTACGATTGCTCGGTGGATGTCCACCGCTCGGCGCGCAAGCATGGCGTGGCCGATGAGGACGCGATCCACGCGGCGGAGGGGTACCTGGTCGCCTACCCGCTGTCGGACGATGATCAGGAGGGCCCACGCCGTGAGTTGCGGCTGGGGCCGGATCGTGCGGGCAATCTCCTGGAGATCGTCGTGTTGCTGCTCGACGACGGAGATGAACTGGTCATTCACGCGATGCGCATGAGGCCCAAGTACCGAGGACTCTTGCCATGACACAAGTGAGCCGACATGACAGCTGAGCGAGAAGAAGAGAACCGGACGTCCGGGGGCGTGCCGGTGACCGAGGAGTTGGTCGACCGGCTGGCCGCCGAGGCCGCGGCAGGCTACGACGTGGCGGCGATGCGGCGCAGGGGCGGTCGGCGACCGATGGGTGTGGCCCCGGCAGAGGTCGTTCCGGTTCGTCTCGATCCGGAATTGCGCACCGCACTGGCCGCCCGCGCGGACGCCGACGACACCAGCGTCAGCGACGTCATCCGTCAGGCGCTCCGGGCTTGGCTGCACGTGGCCTGACGTCCCATGTCCGTCCGCCGTCGTGGTCGGCTGGCCGACCCTTTGGTTGATCATGGGCATGGATCAAACGTGGTGCGAAATCGTGAGGAGCGGCGAGGCGTGCGGCGACGGGAGAGGCTGGTCTGCGGTCTGGCGGCGCTGGTAGAGGCGTCGTGCGGCGTGGAGTGCTGGCCTTACACCCGAGTGGTCGCAGGTTCGATCCCTGCCGCGCCCACGCTTGACCTGCGGAAACGAGCTTGGTCTTCTGTGGATCGTCACTCCGGTTGACTCGGCGGGACGCGAGTTCGCACCACGCGAAGATCGAGTGAGACAGCTCGGACGGATCAGCGGTGGTAGTCTTGCGTCAACTTCTGAATATGTTCAGGATGGTGGCGTGACGACCGAGGTGCAATGGAGCGAGCTGCAGCGTGATCCCAAAGGCGTGGCTGCGCTCGCCGACCAAGGCGACGTGCGCGTTCGCCGTCGCGACGGGGTGCCGTTGCTGTTGGTGCGCGAGGACAGCGCCAACGCTGGCGCCGACGGGGCGATGAGTGCCGCGCGGGCTCTGCGGAACGCTCTGGCCCACCTGCCAGCGGGGAGTGCAGCCGAAGTTCTGCGGGAGGAGTTCCCATGGGTCGACCTGCTGCCGGACACGGAGCGACGGGCCTTCGCCGTCGACTTCGTGCGCGCGGTGGGGGCGTCGGCGGAGCTCGGTCGGTGGTCGGTGCTTGCTCAGGTGCTGGTCGAGTGGAAGGCCACCGCGGCGGTGTATGCCGACCCGGCTCTGGTCGAGGAGTTGACGCGGCCCCTGGAGGCCGACCTGGGGCCGGTGCCAGCGCCCGACGGGCCGTGATCCTTGCCGGCCAAGCGCGGTGATCGGGTCGCGCCGCCTGCTCGTCCGGATGGGTGGGAGGCGCGGTTTGCGACGTCGGAGGCGGCGAAGGGCTGGGAGGAACTATGTCGGGTCGCTCAGGCCAACACGTGGGAGGCCTGGATCGTGCTGACCGAGCGGCCGACTCGGCCGGAGAATCCTGGGCGGCAGCATCGACTGCGGGGGCAGCTGTCGCAACGCCAGATCGGCGGGCGCCTGTTCGACCAGTGGCAGTACGAGGTGACCGCGGCGGGGCGGATCTGGTACTGCCCCGATCCGGACCGGCGGATCGTCTGGCTCGTCGCGGCTAGCCCGGCACATCCGAAGGTGACGGAGTAGGGCGGTCGGCTCAATCGATCATGTGCATGGAATCAAACGTGGTGCGAAATCGTGATGAGCGGCGAGGCGTGCGGCGACGGGAGAGGCTGGTCTGCGGTCTGGCGGCGCTGGTAGAGGCGTCGTGCGGCCTGGAGTGCTGGCCTTACACCCGATAGGTCGCAGGTTCGAACCCTGCCGCGCCCGCCAGCTTGACCAGCGCAAACGGCGGTGTCGAGATCGTTTGAGGCGGTAGGGTCTACACCGCGGGATGAGTGGTCATCGTCGCACCTGTTGCTACTGGTCGCGGCCTGCGGCTGCTTGATGGCCCTGGGCGGCTCCGACGATCTTGACGGCGTACCAGCCAGCGCTCGTAGTCGGGTTCGGGCCAGCGCCGCGCGAGGACGAGGCACGCGTAATGAGTTGGGTCGTTGAGAGTCCACAGGGCGTCGATGGCGCGTCCCGGCGGGCGAGCTGCCGCACGCCCGAGACCAGCGCGAGGGTGATGGTGGGCAGCAGGCCCTCCGGGACGTTCGCCACGATCAACCCGATCGAGAAGGTGGCACGAACGCGGGCCCGGCGGCGACCGCGACGGCCGCGATGATCCAGGTGACGCCCCGCACCTGCCGTTCCAGCGGACTCGGGCGGGTACGCCCGCGCTGCGACAGCGCCGCGATGCGACCAAGCTCGGTGTGCATGCCGGTGCGGGTGACCACCGTGGCCGCCTCGCCGGCGGTGCAGGTGGTGCCGCTGAACACGAGATCCTGCGCCTCGAGCAACGGCCCGATCATCGCCGTTGGCTCCGCGGAGCGGTTGGTGGGCAGCGACTCGCCGGTCAGCGCCGAGAGGTCGAGCACGAGCGCGCCGTCAATGATCCGGGCGTCGGCGCAGACGCGGTCGCCCTCGGCGAGGACCAGGACGTCGCCCGGAACGAGATCGGCGGCCTCGATCTCACGCCGCACCCCGTCGCGCACCACCCGGGCGGTCGGGGGAGAAACGCGGCCAGCGCGTCGACGGCGCGTTCGGCCTGGCGCTCTTGTACGAACGCGAACGCGGCGTTGAGCAGGATCACGGCGAGCACCGCGAGCGACAGCGCGGGCGTCCCGCCCACCCACGCCAGCACGGCGGCCACACCCAGCAGCACCACCAGCGGCTGGGTGAACTGCTCCAGCAGATCACGGGGCCAGCTCGGGCCACCCCGGCGGGTCAGCTGCTTCGGCCCGTAGATGATCAGCCTGCGCGCAGCCCCCCGCCCGGTCAGGCCATCGGGCGACGTCCGCAGGTCGCGGAAGAGCTCGGCCAGTGGACGGCGCTGGTTGGAGTGCTCGCCGTCGTCGGGTCGGCCTGCGGCAGGCCTGTCGACGGTGCGCGTCACGAGGCTGTCGGCATCGCCGTTGCCGTCGCAGAGCAGACCGACACGACCGCGGTCTCGCCGTACTCACCGCGCCCGACCTCGATCCGGATGCAGATCGACAGCCCCGCGAGCATGCGGAACACGGCACTCCTTAAGCCTTCGGTTTCCGGCGACACGACGGCCTCGGCCGAGCCTGGCGTTCGCCACCGTGGCCTGCCCACGGCCACAGGTCCCGACCCAGCGCGGCGTTGGGCCCCCGGGGCATTCGCGAGCTGTTCTGTTTGAAGCACACGCCCGGGACAGGGATGGTCACCGGCAAGGTCGACGGGCAGCGACCCGTCACTTGACCGATGGGGACCGGGACGATCGATCAACATAGACGGCATTCGGGCCGTTGTTCGGATCTTCGCCCAATCGAGACCTGAAGAACGTAGTGACCGACCGCGCGGGCACTACGCGGCCACGTTCGGGTCGTTGTGCCCTGCTTCGATGCGGTGCGGGCGCGCACTGTGGGGTCATGCGACCGGATACCCGCTACGACCCCACGGCGGGGCGTGATCCGCGCCGTGCGGCGCTGGACGTGGAGGCGGCCGTCGGTGCGGCGCTCGCGCGCAACCCCCGACTGCGCGGAGACCACATCACCGTCACGGCCGGCCCGGAGGGCCTGGTGACCCTGACCGGCACCGTCGCCACTCAGGCACTGCGCCGCGAGGTCGAGCTCACCTGCTGGACCCTGCCCGCTGTCTGGACCCTTCACGACCGGCTGGTCGTCGGCCGCCGTTCGACACCGCACGTCCCCATCCGAGGAGCAGCATCATGAGCACCACGCTCACCGCGGTTGTCATCGTCGTCGCCCTCCTGATCGTTCTGGGGCTGGCGGTGCGGATCGTCAAGCAGTACGAGCGGGGGGTGCTCTTCCGGTTCGGCCGCGTGGTCGGCTCCCGCACGCCCGGACTGCGTTTGATCATCCCGATCGTCGACGTGCTGCGCCGGGTGTCGCTGCGGATCGTGACAATGCCGATCCAGTCACAGGGGATCATCACCCGGGACAACGTCAGTGTCGACGTCTCCGCCGTCGCCTACTTCCGGGTGGTCGACGCCGTCAAGTCGGTGGTGGCGATCGAGAACGTCCACGTCGCGATCGATCAGATCGCCCAGACCACGCTGCGGAAGGTCGTGGGCCAGCACACGCTCGACGAGACGCTGTCGGAGACCGACCGGATCAACAAGGACATCCGCGAGATCCTCGACGTCACCACGCTCGACTGGGGTGTGGAGGTGACGTTGGTGGAGCTCAAGGACATCCAGCTGCCCGAGAGCATGAAGCGGGCGATGGCGCGGCAGGCCGAGGCGGAGCGGGAGAAGCGCGCCAAGATCATTAATGCGGAAGGTGAGTCGCTGGCCGCTGCCGCGTTGGGTGATGCGTCGGACATCATGATGGAGCACCCGCTGGCGCTGCAGCTGCGCAATCTGCAGAGCCTGGTGGAGATCGGCGTGGACAAGAACACCACTGTCGTGTTCCCGGCCCCGCTGATGAGCACGATCGGTGAGCTCGGGTCGTTCCTGGCCCGCGAGACCACCGCCGCGAACTTGCAGCAAGGTCCGGCTCCCGTCGCCTACCCGATGCAGGCACCCGCCGTGCACGTGCCGACGGGCAACGGCACGCCGCCCGTGCCATCGGCGAACTGAGCCTCGGCGCCGCTGGTCGCGCACGCATTCACTGCAATCCCAGTGACCGCCGATGTTCGGGCTCGCCCGACGTCCAGTGTTCGGCGATGATCGGCCGGTCGATCACCGCGCGCAGCAAGGGCGGCGGCGTTCGCGGTGGCGTCATCGGCCGGTCCGAGCCGGACTGCGTCCAATCACCGCGGCCCACGACGTGTGCCCGGTCTCCAAGGCGCCCACGACGGAGTGGGGCCGGCCCCGGGATTCAGCTGCGTGTTCATTTGCCCAACCGCGGACAGGTCTCCTCGGGTCGGCCTCGTGGCGGCGGTCAGGTGGGGACGGTCCAGCACAGATCTGTTCCGTGGGGGTGGTGTGGGGTGAGGGTGAATGTGCCGCCGTGGTGTTCAGCGCGGTGGCGCAGGTTGGCCAGGCCGCTGCGCCGCTGGTTGGTGGGGTCGACGCCGGTGCCGTCGTCGTGGACGTCGAGGGTGAGCTTGCCTGATCTGGCGGTGAGCGCGATGTCGGTGGTGTGGGCGTGGGCGTGGCGGGCGATGTTGGACAGCGCCTCGCGCAGCACGGCGAGCAGATCTTCACCCACCTCGGCGGGGGTGAGGGTGTCAACCGGGCCGTCGACCCGGAAGGCGGGGGTGAAACCCAGCGCCGGGGTCACCTCGGTGATGACGTCCAGGATCAGGCCGCGCAGCCCGCTGGCGGCGGGTTGAACCAGGTGGTGCAGGGCGAAGATGGTGGAGCGGATCTGGCGGATCGTGTCGTCCAGGTCCTGGATGGTGCCGGTGATGCGTGCGGCCGCGGTGGCGCCTGCTCCGGATCCCCCGGTGTCGGAGGGGAGGGTGGCCGCGATGCTCTGCAGCACCAGCCCGGTGGCGAACAGCCGTTGGATGACGTGATCGTGCAGGTCCGCGGCGATCCGGTCGCGTTCGTCGTCCATCGCGCAGCGTTGCTGCTCGGCGCGCGCGTCGGCGAGTTCGATCGCGACCGAGGCCTGTCTGGCGAACCCCGCCGTCATGTCCAGCTCGTCGGTGGTGAACGCGGCCCGCCCGGCCAGCCGGGCCACGGTCAGCACGCCGATGACCTTCTGGGCGCCGGTCAGCGGGACGACCAGCACCGGTCCGACGTCCACGGTTTCCGAGGCGATCGAGTCCAGGCCTGTCTGCTCGCGCGGGTGGGACACGCGCAACGCCTGTCCGGTGGCGTAGACCCGCCCGGCCAGCGATCCCACGAGGGGCACGGTCAGGCCGATCAGGTCCTGGCCGCCGACGCCGACCGCGACCTGCACGCGCAGACCCGTGCGCTCCGGTTCCTGCGGTGCGTCGGCGGGGAGGACGACGGTGACCAGGTCCGCGTCAGCGAGCTCGCGGGTGCGGGCGGCGATGAACTCCAGCGGAT
The DNA here is from genome assembly GCA_963739465.1 of uncultured Actinomycetota bacterium. GTDB lineage: Bacteria > Actinomycetota > Actinomycetes > Mycobacteriales > Pseudonocardiaceae > Pseudonocardia. The sequence continues at coordinate 155,952 of CAVUAS010000008.1, read as the reverse complement.
CGCCGGTCTCGTCACTCAGCATGCGGCGGGTGAGCGCCGCGGTGGCCTGCCACCACTGCTGCCGTGACCGGGCCACCTCGTACAGGCGGGCGTTGTCGATCGCGTTCCCGGCCGTCGCGGCCAGGGCTTGGGCCAGTTGTTCGTCCTCGGCGCTGAACCCGCCGCGGGTGCTGTCGGTGAGGTAGAGGTTGCCGAACACGATCTCCCCGATCCGGATCGGGACCCCGAGGAAGTTCCGCATCGGCGGGTGTCCGGGTGGGAACCCCGACGAGCGGGTGTCCTCGGCCAGTGTGGGTAACCGGATCGGGGCCGGGTTATCGATCAGTGCCCCGAGTAGGCCCTTGCCCTGGGGCAGGTTCCCGATCGCGGCCGCGACCTCGGCGGGAATGCCGACGTGGATGAACTGCGACAGCCCGCCGCTCGGGGCGATCACCCCTAGCGCGGCGTAGCGGGAACCGACCAGTTCCCGGGCCGCTTCGACCACGTGCCGCAGCACCGTGGGCATCCCCAGATCGCGGGCGATGAGCTGGTTGGCCCGCAGCAGGCCCCGCAGCCTGCCTTGGGTGCCCACCACCTCCTGCGCGCGCTCGACCAGCTGTCCCAACAGCTCGTCGAGCTCCGACCGCCGCAGCTGCGGGAACGTCAACATCTCATGAGGTCTGCGGACCCCGTACACCCTGTCGTTTCGCTGCGGGGAGACCGAACCGGGTTGTGGATCGGGTCGTCCGCTGCCGGTACCCATCAATCGTCCTTCCACGGAGGAAGTACCCGTATCCGTGCCGGTACAGCACGGGTTGGTTCTCGCCGGGGTCCAGGACGACTACTAGCCGATGTGGAACCGACACTACAACTCCGCAGAGGCACTCCGCGGATACGTGTCACCGCTCACCCGATTGCTGTGGGCTCGTTCTTCGGACTCCCGGACCGGGGCGGGGGAACTTTCGCCCCTGCCATCCGCGTCCCCTGCCGAAGGATCATCGACTTTGGCGGGTGACGTCGACGGCCGATGTTGGCGTTATCACGCCGCGATCGAGTCTCTGACCTCGCGCCAGATGCGTGTCAGCAGCGCTTGGGCAGCGCATGACAACCGCGGCACGCACGGCGTAAGGCAACACCCAAGGCGTCCACCAAGATAGGAATCCGATCATGGACAGCACGAACACCCCGTCCATGTCTCCATCCACGAACAGCGCGTCAGGCTCGTCGCCGACGCCATCGTCGAGCATTCGACACTCGACCGATCGGTCGCGTTGGAGCTCGCTCAGCACGTGCTGTACGCCTTGGACCACATCCCGGAGAAGATCCGCTAGAGCCGAGAAACGTGGTGCCGATCGGGGCTCGTACAGCGGATCAGGTCGAGGTCGAGCGGCTTCTGCAGTGGCGGCGACAACCGCCAGCGGGCCCGTCCATCCGGCTGGCTCTGCCTTCGGGACGCCCCGATCACGGCGCCGGCGTCGCCCGCGGAAACGTGGTGTAACCAGTACTGAAGGTCCCGACGGAGGACGAGGCACCGGCGCCTGCGCCCACATCGGGGCCCGCGTCCCTTACAGGTGCGAGCTGGCCTCTGATCAGCCGGAACCGACGACGCGGCGGTGCAGCTCGGTGGTGAGGACGTGGATCTCCCTGGTCAGCTGGGTGTTGGTCTTCAATTCGGCCTCTTGCTCGACGAAGTCGTGGTCTGCCTTGGCCTGCTGGAACGCTGCGGCCCGGTTCTGGCCGATCATCACGAATGTCGAGAGGAAGATCGCCTCCAGCGAGACCACGAGCGTCAGCGTCGGCCACGGGCTGGACTCGACGAACACCATCCAGGCGGCGAACACGACGACGTGCAGGTAGACGAACGTCATCGAGCCTGCGAACTTCGTGATCATGTCCGCGACCCGTAGCCGGAAGTCTGCGGCACGGTGTTGCCGCATCTGCACGACGACGGGATGTTCGATGTAGGTGGCGTTGTCGACGGCCGTCATCGGGGCTCCTGTGCTTAACGGTCCGCGCGACCTTGCGCCAGCGGTACCACATGCCCCACTTTCCTCGGCGTGCACAGATCCTGGATCTAAGGGGGCCAGGGCCGCACAAGCGCGACGCGCTGGACCCGTCCGTGCCCTCGTTCCGACACGGAGCAGCAACGCCGGGTCGCGATCGCCAACAGGTCGTGGGGTTGCGGTCCAGGGGTCAGCTGCGTTGCTAGGGGTCTTGCGTCTCGAGTTCGCTGATGCGGGCTCGGGCGGTGTTCAGCTCGTCTTGCAGGCCGACGATCCGGACGGCCGCGTCGAGGGTCATTCCTTGGTCGAACAGCTCTCGCATTCGGGCTGCGAGCCGGAGTTGGCGCCGCGAGTAGCGTCGATGCCCGCCGCCTGAGCGCTGTGGTTTGAGCACCCCGGCGGCGTCGAGGCTGCGCAGGAAGGCCGGTTGAACCTCGAGCAGTTGGGCAGCCTGTCCCATGGTGAGCGCGGGATAGTCGTCATCGTCAAGCTGTCCTAGGCCCATCGGCGCCTCGCTTTCGACTGTCTCGTCGCATGCCTGCGGGCAACGTCAGGGGGCCCGGCCGCATCGGCCGGGCCCCGCTCGGACATCTCAGTGATGATTCAGATGGTTGGGGGTTGTCCTGATGGTCGCCCTCCGCTCGTCTGGACCGTCGCCGTCCCGGTGGCGTTTCCGCTGCGTGCTGCTGCCCCAAATTGTACTGCGGATGATGCAGATGGTGTCAAGCGACCACCACAGATGATCTGGTGTCGCAGGGAATCGGCCCGATGTTGTGGTGTCCATTGTCGGGTGGGGGCTCGCTTGTTCAGGGGTTTCCGCGCCGGTGTGGCGGCCGAGGTCGGGGCTGGGGAAGGGCGTGAGCGGAACCGGATCGCCCGGACGCCTCGACCAGTTGCTCGCTGGCCGCGGTCGTTGCCGGGGCCTCGATCCCGGTAACCTGATCGGCCCGGACCAGCCCGTCGGCCGCTGTCTGAATCCACACGTTGCCCAGGCTCACGACCCTCCTGGCATCCGGTTCCTGGCTCGGCCGTCGGCGCGCCGAGCGCCTGCGCCCGGCCCGTCGAACCCTCACGAGTGTGCACTCTCCAATCTTCACTTTCTGGTCTTGCGCACCAGAAACTCTGTAGTAACGATGGCAGATATCTGGGGGGGCGGCTCAGCCAACCTCCGATGCCGCCCCGGAGCATCGCCCGCGGCAGGGACGCCCCTGCCGCCCCGGTAGGAGTGCGAGCCCCGTCGACCTTGTGACGGGGCTCGCCGCCATCCGAGCATTCACCGAGGCCGAGCGATGCATGCTCCCGGAGACACGGTCCTCACGGCTGCGGCATCGGCGCACGCCCCGCCGAGTGAGTATGCCGATCTTGATGCGGAAGCTGCGCGAGTTCGCGGCGCTGGCCGCTGCCGATCCGCTGCGTCGTTTACCGGTGGCCGTTCGGGTCGGTTCGGATAAGTCCACCTCCTGCGCACGAGGCGACGGTCCCGGCGCGGGCTCGGTAGCCGCCTCGCTCAGGTGCCGGTCGACGCCTCCTCCATTGCGGATCCTGTGCCTTCGAGGTAGCTCAGCACTCGGCTGCGCGCGATGAGCTCGGCGGTCAGCAGGTCGTTGGCCTCGTGGTCATACAGGCTGAAGGTGCGGAAGTACCGCCGTTGCGCATCCCGGTAGTGGTCGTCGAACTCGCCGGGGCGGCGTTGGGTGAGCTGCCACCACCACGCGACGGCTTCGCCCTCGTGCAGCACCGCCTCCGGTCGCCGGCCGAGCGCTCGCAAGCCTGCGCCGAGGCTGATGAGGGAACGGACCAGCTCGGCGGTGTGGCGTGCGGGGTCGGCGACGGCCAGCTCCCGGCCCAGCTCGACGGCCTCGCTGGTGGCGGCGTGAGCGTCGTGGTGCGCCGCCCACGCCCGCAGGCTGATGCCGAGGTCGGTGAGGGAGCGGGCCAGGTCGGGGGTGTGGCGTGCGGGGTCGGCGGCGGCCAGCTCCCGGCCCAGCTGGACGGCTTCGATGCCGGGGGCGAGGCCTTCGTCGGGGGACCCCACCCCCCGCAGGCCGATCCCGAGGTCGGCGAGGGAGCGGGCGAGGTCGGGGGTGTGGCGGGCCGGGTCGGCGGCGGCCAGCTCCCGGTGTAGCCGGACGGCGTCGTGTCCGGCGGCGAGGGCCGCGCGGTGCGCCCCGGTTTCCCGCAGGCCTGCTCCGAGGACGGCGAGGGCGCGGGCGACGTCGGGGATGTGCCGGTCGCGGTGGGCCGGGATGAGGTCGCGGTAGCGCTGGATCGCCTCGCGGCCGGCGGCGAGGGCGTCCTCGTGGGCCCCGACCGCCAGCAGAACGGCCCCGAGATCGGTGAGCGCGCGGGCGAGGTCGGGGCTGTGGCGGTCGGCGGCGTTGGCAAACACGTCCCGGTAGAGCTGGACGGCTTCGCGGGTGACGGTGAGGGCCTCGTCGTGCGCCGCGATTTCCCGCAGGCACGCGCCCACGCCCGCGAGGGCGGCGGCGAGGTCGGTGAGGTGCCGCGCGGGGCCTGTAGCGGCCAGCTCGCGGCACCGCTGCACGGCCTCACGGCCTGCGGTGAGGGCCTCGTCGTGCATCCCGGCCGCCCGCAGAACGGCGCCGAGGTCGATGAGGGAGCGGGCGAGGTCGGGGAGGTGGCGGTCGGGGTGGACGGCGGCGAGATCCCGGCAGAGCCGAACGGCTTCGCGGGTGACGGTGAGGGCCTCGTCGTGCGCGCGGAGCTCCCGCAGACTCACGCCGAGGTCGGTGAGGGCGGCGGCGAGGTCGGGGGTGTGCCGGTCCGGGTGGGCGGCGGCGAGATCCCGGCAGAGCTCGACGGCTTCGCGGATCGGGACGAGGGCGTCGTCGTGCGCACCGGCGTCCCGCAGCGTGCAGGCGAGGCCGGTGAGAGCGCAGGCCAGCCGGGGGCGATGCTCGTCGGCGGGACCGTCCGGGGCCTGCTCCCGCAGGTGCCGCACCTCTGCCCGCCGCAGCGCGACCCGAACCGGGGACCACATCCTTGCCTCTGTGATCGGGAGCAGCCGTTCGACGTCGTCACCGGGCAGCGAACGGTCGGTGAGCGCCTCGACGAGGTCGTCGCGCAGGCTCAAAGCCTTGGTGAGCACGGCGACTTCGATCACCGCGACCAACCGGGCGTCGGTCAACAGCGTGCGCAGCAGTGCCGCGGTGCGCGGGTAATCGGCGACCTCACGCGCGATGCGCAGGAACGCTTGCGGATCAGCGTCAAGGGCGGCGGCCACGCGCGACCGGTGCCGGTCGGTCGCCAACGCGAGGAGCGCTCCGCGCAGCAGCGCGGGCCGCGGGTCCAGCCACGGCCCTTCGACGTTCTCGTCGTCGGCGACGGCGGGATACAGGAGGCGGGCCCAGGTCGCGACCGCGCGGACGTCGTCCTCGTCCTCGTCACGGAAGCGGGGCAGCGTCCGCAACGTGCTGACCGCGTCCTCCATGCGCCGCGGACCGCCCAGCAGGAGCGTCACCACGGCCTCCTCTTGCGCTTCGGGTTCGAGTGCGTCGGTGCTCCACCGCTGCTTTTCGACCGTGTGGATCGCGTCGGCCAGCTGTTCGCGGTCGACGGTGCGCATCGCCGGGGCGCGGTCCGGGTCGTCGGTGAGCACGGCGAGGGCGGCCCGCGTCTGCGTGACGGCCATCGGTTCGTCGTCCGCACCGACCGGGCCGCATTCCGGCATCGCCCACGCGGGCAACGGCTCCTCGTCGGAAAGCCCGCTGAAGTCTCGCGCGGCCTGGGCGAAGAACCGGCGTCGATCCGCATCCCCACCGAGCACCTGCAGCGTGGTGGATTCCCACGTTCCGGGGGGCATGTGTTCGTCGAGCACGGTGCCGAACGTGTCCGCGTCCCGCACGACCAACAGCACCCGCACCTGAACCCGGCGATCCTGTCCGGCGGCGTGCCGGACCAGCGCGGCGATGTCGGCAGCGGGTTCGGTGTCCGCGTCATCGACCACGATCAGCACCGCCGTCCCGGCGCTCACGGCCGCCGCGGCGGGGATGATCGGTACCGTCATTCCGGGTAGGGCGATTCCGGCCGTCCATCCCGTCGGGAGCGCGCGGGCCACGTCGATGGCCAGTCGGGACTTGCCCACGCCGCTGACCCCGGCCAGCACGCGCACCGGGACGGCGGCCGGGTCGGTGCACCACCGCAGCAGTTCGGCCCGCTCCTCGTCGTGCCCTTCCAGCTTGGTCAGCCCGGCTTCCGGGGCCAGCAGCGTCGGCAGTGTCCGCTGCGCAGGCGACACCTCCGATGGCGCGGCGAGCGGAGACCACAGATGAACGAGCTCGTCGTGCCCGAGGTCCCCGGTGCGGCGCATGCGCACGCGCTGCCATCCCCACACCGATGCGCCGACGCCGACGGCCAAGAACGTGACTTCCAGCATCCCGGTCGACGCCAACAATGCGACCGCGACCAGCACCGCGACGGCGACGACCGCCACCAGCAATTCACCGGGCGGCAGGGACACCGATATCGACGGACGGCGGGCGAATCGCCCTGCGGCGCCGCCGACCTTGACAGTGGAGAAACCGATGCCGCGCCGGCGACGGAACCACTCCTGCACCGTCATCCATTCGCTCCCGCCGCCGCTGCCAGCCCCGCATTCGCCTGTTACTCGGTCGGATGCTCAACGACGTTGCAGGCCAACGCCAGTATTTGCGCCGTGTCGCGCCACGTGTCGCGCCCTGGCCGATCACGCGCGCGGCGCCGCGGCGCCGCTTACGCTGCCGACCATGCCCCCTCCGGAGGACCCCCGCCGCAACGCCGGGCGCACCTCCGCCCTCACCGGACTCGTCAGCGCCGCGGGAAGCATGCGGCGAACGTTCGTGGACGCGACCGGCGCCTCGGTGCCGCTGCCGCCCGCGGTGCGCCGCCTCGTCGCCACCGACGTCGAGGTCGCTACGTTGCTGCTCGGTCTCGGAGCGGTGATCGTCGGATGCGCCGGAACGCTGGACGGGATCGAGCCGGTCGGCCCGCCGCGCGCGCCGGACCCGGCGGCGGTCGCCGCCCTGCGCCCGGATGTGATCGTCATCGGCGCGGTCGACCGGGTGCCCGACCTCGTGGACAAGCGCCTGGTCGGGGCCCTGTGGCGGGTCGCGCCCGTCATCGCGGTGGAACTCGCGCGTCCGGCGGCGACCGCGGCGGACATGCGCGCCCTGCTCGGCAGCACCCGCGACATCCGGCGGCCGCGACCACCCTCGGGGGAGCTTCCGCCCTGGCTCCGCCGGGTCCCCGCTCCGACGGGCACCTCGCCGCGGGCCCGATAGCGGAGCGCCTCAGAAGAGGGCGAGCTGGTCTGCGGCGGGGCGTTTCCGTAAGGGCGGAAGGGACCGGCCGCGCCGGGGTGGCGGGTTCCAGTCCGGCTCGACGGGCGCGGGCGGCGCAGACACCGACAGGTCACCGGCCAGCACCCGCAGCGCGGTGGCCGCCGTCCAGGGCAGCTCCAGCGGCCCGTAGGCCGCGTGCACCGCCGCGGGCGGAAGTGGCAGGGCCCCGGCCGTTCCCGACAGGTCGACGGCCACGTCCGCACGCATCGTCATGACCTGGCAGTTCAGCTCCCACGTCGCCCGGGCTCCGGGCGCGGCCAGCCGCGCCGCCACCCCGGGCCCGAGAGCCTCGGCGACCGCGGTGAGATCGTCGAACGCGGCCCGGGCGTCGCCGAAGACGGCCAACAGCCGCGCGGCCGTTTTCGGGCCGATGCCGCGCACGCCGGGAAGGTTGTCCGACGGGTCGCCGCGCAGCGCGGCGAAGTCCCGGTACTGCTCGGGCCGCACCCCGAGCAGCGTCACCAGCCGCTCCGAGGTGAGCACCGGCGACGCCTCGACGCCGCCGTTGATGATCCGCAGGACGCGCGTGTGGGCGTCGATGAGGCCGAAGGCGTCGCGGTCGGAGGTCACGACAACGGTGGTGGCACCCGCGGCGGGCGCCTGCCGCGCGACCGACGCGAGCACGTCGTCGGCCTCCAGCCCGGTCGGCACGACGACGGCCACGCCGAGTTCGCGCAGCGCGTCGGCCGCCGCGGCGAGCTGGTCGACGAGTGTGTCGAGCTTGGCGACGCGGTGCGCCTTGTAGCCCGGCCACCGCGCGCGCCGCACGCTGGCGTCCGGGTCGTCGAAGCCCACCACGACCACGTCGGGGCCCACCCGTTCGACGGCCGCGACGAGCTGGGTCAGCAGCCCGCGGACCGCCCAGCGCGGACGTCCGTCGGGGCAGCGGAAGCCGGTGACGGCCTGCGCGTGGTAGGCCCGGTGCACGATCGCGTTGCCGTCGACAGCGAGCACGACCCGGGCCACACGCATGAGGGTGCCGCATCGGGGTGCGCCGTGCGAGCGTTCGGGTCCCGTCAGCGTCGTTCCAGGAACCCGCGCACGAACGCGGCCTGGCCTGCGTGCTGCAGGTCGTCGTTGACGACCGACACCAGCCGGACGCCGAGGGTCACCGGGGGATCCCAGGCCCCGTCCACGACGCGGTCCAGATCGGCGGCGGTGAGCCCACGCACGTACTGCAGGGTCTGTTGGTGGACATCCTCGTGGTAACCGGTCAGCAGCGCGGGGTCGGCGACGCGGACGGCCGCGACGTCGGCGCTGCGGTGGCCGTACCCGATCGCGGACGCGTCGAAGGGGAGCCCGAACCGCTTTGCCCACCCTCGGGCGGTGTAGGCCTGCTCGACGCCTGCGACGTCGGCGACATGGTCGTCCTGCACACGCGTGAGGTGCCAGACCAGCCAGGCGATCGAGTTGGCGTCGGGGTCCAGCCGGGCGGTGAGCTGCTCCTCGGTGAGCCCTTCGACAGCGCGGAGCACCGTCGAGTGGATGCGGTCGAACGCGTCGACCAACAGATCGGCGATCTCCATGGCGTCATCCTGCCCCGAACCCAACCGGGTGTCCGCCGTTTCACGGAGGGGGAACGGTCTTGCCCGCGGCTCGCCGCCGGGTGATGATGATCTGGCACCGGAGAGTGGCGCAGCGAGCACGCAGCGTAACTTCGGTGTTCGGGTCGGTGAGGGGAGCCTCAGTGGCGGAGCACGAGCATTCCGGGGACTACGGCTACGACATGCTCGACGAGGTACGTGCGGCGCTGGACACGCCCGCCCGCCGGGCCGCGCGGCGCCCCCACCTCGGACCCCACGGCATCGGTCGTGAGATCGACCCCGATGGTGACTTCGGTTACGACCACGCCCACGAGTTCTAGAAGGGGTTCGGCCCGCCGCGGATTACCGTGGCGGGCATGCACGATGTGGACGTCCTGATCGTCGGAGCGGGTCTCTCGGGCATCGGGGCGGCCCATCGCCTGCAAACCGCGCACCCGCGCCGCACGTTCGCGATCCTGGAGGCCCGCGAGGCGCTCGGGGGCACGTGGGACCTCTTCCGCTTCCCGGGCATCCGCTCGGACTCGGACATGTTCACCCTCGGCTACCCGTTCCGCCCGTGGTCGGAGGCCAAGGCCATCGCCGACGGCGAGTCGATCCTGCGCTACCTGCGGGAGACCGCCGCCGAGCTCGGGATCGACCGGCACATCCGGCTCGGGCGCCGGGCCGTGGCGGCGGCGTGGTCGTCGGCCCGGCAGCGCTGGACGGTCGAGGTGCGCACCGCCGACGGGGCGACCGAACACTGGACCTGCGCGTTCCTGTACCTGTGCTGCGGCTACTACCGCTACGACCACGGCTACACGCCCGACATCCCCGGCCTCGCCGCGTTCCAGGGGCCGGTCGTGCACCCCCAGGAGTGGCCTGCGGATCTCGACGTCGCGGGCCGCCGGGTGGTCGTGATCGGGAGCGGCGCCACGGCGGTCACGCTCGTGCCCGCGCTGGCCGAGCGCGGCGCGCACGTGACGATGCTTCAGCGCTCGCCCACCTGGATGATCGCGCTGCCCGGCAGCGATCCCGTGTCCGACGCGCTGCGGCGACGGCTGCCCCCGCGGCTCGGCAACGCCGCGGCCCGCTGGAAGAACATCCTGACCACGCAGGCCTTCTTCCAGATCTGCCACCACGCGCCGCGCCTCGGCAAGCGGATGCTGCGTGCGGGCCTGGCGCGCGTGCTACCCGATCCCGCGGCGCTTTCCACCGACTTCGCCCCCCGCTACGACCCGTGGGACCAGCGGCTGTGCGTCGTACCCGACGCCGACTTCTTCCGGGCGATGAAGAACGGCGTGGCGCAGGTCGTGACCGACCGGATCGCCACCGTCACACCCACCGGGATCACGTGCGCGTCCGGCCGGGAGCTGCCCGCCGACGTGCTCGTCACCGCCACCGGGCTGCGCCTGGTGGCGTGGGGCGGTATCGCGGTCGCGGTCGACGGCGCCGTGGTCGAGCCGGGCGCAACGGTCGCGTACCGCGGCTGCCTCGTCTCCGGCGTGCCGAACCTGGCGTTCTGCATCGGTTACGTCAACGCGTCCTGGACGCTGCGGGCCGATCTCGTGGCGCGCTACGTCACCCGGCTGCTCGCCTACATGGACGCGCGCGGCTACGCGGTCGCGACGCCGCGGTCGCCGTCCGGGATGGCCACCCGGCCCCTGCTCGACCTGTCCTCGGGCTACGTCCGGCGGTCACTTTCCGCCCTGCCGGGCCAGGGCACCCGCCCGCCGTGGGTGTTGCGGCAGAACTACCTGCTCGACCGTTACGAGATGGACCTCGGCGACATCGCCAGGACCATGGAGTTCACCGTGCCGGTGCCCGCCGAAGCGACCGCGGTCAGCGCGCCAACGCGTCCCTGACCTCGCGCAGGTGGCGACGGCTCACCGGCAGCTCGACGGCCTCACGGCCGCGGCCGAGCCGCACCACGTGCCCGACGCCGCCGGGCTCCAGCGCCGTCACCCGGTCGGCGGCGACGAGGTAAGAGCGGTGGATCCGCACCCAGCCCGCGTCTCGCCATCGGTCCGCGAGCGTCGCGAGGGAGATCCGCACGAGATGGGTGGTGTCGTCGGTGTGCAGCCGCGCGTAGTCACCGCGGGCCTCCACGTACCGGACGTCCGAGCGCGACACCAGCGTCGTGCGGCCCGCCAGCTCGACCGGGACGATCTCCTCCGGCGGCGCGAACGCGACCGGCATCCTCGCCCGCCGGGCCAGCACCCGCACCAGCGCCATGTCCAGCCGCTCCGGGCGCAGCGGTTTGAGCACGTAGTCGACGGCGCCGATCTCATAGGCGTCGACGGCGCGGTCGTCGTGGTCGGTCACGAACACCACCGGCGGTGGCGTCGCCAGCTCCGCCGCGGCCCGCGCCAGCTCCATCCCCGTCATGTCCGGCATGGCGATGTCGGTGAAGACCGCCTGCGGGACGGGGCCGGACCGCAGGAGCCGCAGCGCGCCCGCCGCGTCCCTGGCCTGGTGCACCTCGGCCACGCAGGGGTGATCACGCAGCAGGTCGGTCAGCGTTGCCAACGCGGGCTCCTCGTCGTCCACGGCGAGAACGACGATGCCGTCCGCGCTGCGACTCTCCGGTCGGTCCACGCTGCGTCCAACGAGCGACGCCCGGACGGGCGACGCACACGGGGCGCATTCGGGCACCGCTGGCCAGAAGCCACCCGCCCGAGCGAACCTTCGCTACCCCGTTGATGCTCTCTGCCCCCTATGAGCGGATAGCACTGCGACCTTTCGCCCGGTCGGGGGATTCGGACGGTCTGGTTGTGCGCGGTCAGCCCGCCGAGATCTTCTGCCGGCAGTCGGCCGGTGGATCCTCGGTGGCGCTGGAGATGCGCATGTCGTTTTGACGGGGTGTGGGCGCGGTCACAGACTCATCGCTGTTGCCTAGCATGTGCGTGACCTCTCGACGAGGAGTGAGCTCGGGGCATGACGCTCGATGACGTGGGTTCCGGTGCTCTGATCGTTCTCATGGCGGACGGTGTCGGCCTCGTTCTCGACGCTACGGGTGGGCGGCTGCCCGCGGTCGTCCACTGGGGACCGGCGCTCGGGCCGATGGCCGCCGAGCAGGCCGCCGCACTGGCCGCCGCCGCGGTTCCGGTGATCGGCTCGAACAACGTGGACGTTGCGCCACGGCTAGCCGTGCTGCCCGAGCACCACACCGGATGGACAGGGCGGCCGGGGCTCGCGGGCTCGCGCGGCGGACGGCAGTGGTCGCCAGCGTTCGCGGTGACGGAAATTCTCATGGACGGCGTGCCCGTCACCGGGTACGCCACCGCGGGCGCCGCGAGCGTGGAGTTCCGCGCGATCGACGAAGCGGCCGAGCTGCGGCTCACCCTGGTCGTGGCACTGCTCGAGACGGGGCTGGTGCGGGTGTGGGCGGCCGTGACGAACCTCGCGGACGCGCCCTACACGGTCGACGGCCTCACGCCCGCCCTCCCGGTGCCCGCCGACGCCGACGAGCTGCTCGACTTCGCGGGCAGGCACAACCAGGAGCGCGTGCCGCAGCGCGCGGCGTTTCACACGGGCGTGCACCTACGGGAGAACCGCCGGGGGCGGACCGGCGCCGACAGCGCCTACGTTCTGCACGCGGGTCCGGCGGGCTTCGGGTTCGCCGCGGGCCGCGTCCACGCGGTGCACACGGCGTGGAGCGGGAACCATGTCCACTACGCCGAGCGCGCCCTCACCGGCGAGTGCCTGCTCGGCGGCGGCGAGCTGCTGCTGCCCGGCGAGATCCGGCTCGCCGCCGACGAGACCTACACGAGCCCGTGGCTCTACGGCGCGTTCGGTGCGGGCCTGGACGAGGTTGCTCGGCGCTTCCACCGCCACTTGCGGGCCCGACCTCGGCCGGTGTCCCGGGATCGACCGGTGACGCTCAACGTCTGGGAGGCGGTGTACTTCGCCCAGGACCGCGACCGGCTGCTCGACCTGGCCGATCGGGCGGCCGAGGTCGGCGTCGAGCGGTTCGTCCTCGACGACGGCTGGTTCGGTGCGCGCCGCCACGATCGCGCGGGCCTCGGCGACTGGGTGGTCTCGAACGAGGTCTGGCCGGCGGGCTTGCACCCGCTCGTGGACCGGGTGCGCAAACTGGGCATGCAGTTCGGCCTGTGGTTCGAGCCGGAGATGATCAACGCCGACTCCGACGTGGCCCGTGCGCACCCGGAGTGGATCATGTCGGCGCGGCCCGAGTGGCCGGTCGAGGCGCGCCACCAGCAGGTGTTCAACCTCGGCATCCCTGGGGCGTACGCGCACGTCAAGGGCCAGATCATGGCGCTGCTCGACGAGTACGACATCGGCTACATCAAATGGGACCACAACCGCGACCTGATCGAGGCGGGCACCCAGACCGACGGCGGACGGCCCGGCGTGCACGCCCAGACGGTGGCGTTCTACCGCCTGCTCGACGAACTGCGAGCGGCACACCCCGACCTGGAGATCGAGTCCTGCTCGTCGGGTGGGGCCCGGATCGACCTGGCGGTGTTGGAGCGGACCGACCGGGTGTGGGTGTCGGACAACATCGACCCGCACGACCGCCAGCGGATGCTGCGCTGGACCGGCCAGCTCCTGCCGCCGGAGTACCTCGGCTCGCACATCGCCTCCGGCCGCTCGCACGTGACGGGCCGCAATCACGATCTCGGATTCCGCGCGGGCACGGCGCTCTTCGGGCACCTGGGCATCGAGTGGGACCTCGCGGAGGCCGACGAGCGGGACGCGGCCGAGCTCAAGGCGTGGATCGCGTTCTACAAGGAGCACCGCGGGTTCCTGCTCAGCGGTGACCTCGTCCGGATGGACGGGGTGGGGGACCGGGTCCACCTGCACGGTGTGGTCGCGCCGGACCGGTCGCGAGCGCTCTTCGCCTTCGCGCCCGCCGACAGCCTCTACCCCGACCCCGCGCCGCGTCTGCGGTTCCGCGGCCTCGACCCCGAGCGGGCCTACCGGGTGCGGCCCGTCCTCGTCGGCTCGGCGCCGTCGGGACTGAAGCCGCCCCGGTGGTGGGGTGAACCCGCGACGCCTGCCCCGACGCCCCCGCCGGACCGGCCGTACACGCCCCGAGTGCCACTCGACGCCGACTTCCCCGGCGCAGTCTTCACCGGCGCCGCCCTGGAGCACGTCGGGGTCGCTGCCCCGATCGTCCACCCCGACCAGGTGGTACTGATTCGCATCGATGCGGACGAATGGAGAACAGGATGAGAACAGCGGCCCCGTCCGGGAGGCGACGGGAACGCGGTTCGACGCCGCGGTACAAGCCTCGGACGACACCCGGCTGGCCCTGATAACGTCGTGATCACGACGCTATCCGCGCGCGACACTCCGTCTGACCTGCACTCTCATCGACGTCACAGCGACACGCCGCCACTATAGGGTCATGTGGTTCGCGGACATCGGGGAGAGGATCGCCTGGTCGGTCGCGGCCATGTGGGCCCTGGTGGCCACGGTCGTGCTGGCCACGCGCCGCACCGCGTTGGGTGGCCTCGTCCCGGCGGCGGTGCGCATGCCGGTGCTGGTCGGCGCGGGCACCACGGCCCTGCTGCTCGTCGCGCAGGCGGCCGTGGTCGATCACGTGGCCGATCTCCGCACCCCCGGGATCGCGGACCGCGACGTGTGGGCGTGGTTCGTCGACCATCGCGCCGAGCCGGTCACCGTCGTGATGAAGACGGTCAGCATCCTGTGTGACGTCCCGGGCATGGCGGTGCTCGCGATCGTCGCCGCCGTGCTGCTATGGCGGAGCAGACGCCGCCCCGAGGCCGCCGTCGTGCTCGCGGCCACGATCGGCGCAGCCCTGCTCATCGACGGCTTCAAACGGCTCTACGGCCGCGTCCGCCCCCCGGCGGCCGAGCGGTTGATGACCGAGACCAACCCGGCCCTTCCGTCCGGGCACGCCCTCGGGTCGATCGTGGTGCTCGGTGTGTTGGCCGCGGTGGTCGTGCTGGTCACCCAGCGGGCGGCCGTGCGGGCTGGCGCGGTGGCCACGGCGACGTTGGGCGTCATGGTGATCGGGGTCAGCAGGCTCTACCTCGGCGTGCACTGGCTCACCGACGTGGTGACCGGCTGGTTCCTCGGCGGCGCGTGGCTGGCGGTGTGCGTGACCACCCTGTGCGTGCTCACCCGCCGCCGCGCCTTCGGATCATTCGGGCAGATGAGGGCCCAGGATGCTCCGGTCGGCCGGGCTGAGACGGCCGCCTGACGTCTTCGCCTGGTGCCAGAACGGGTAGCGCAGCGGATCGGCGCTCACCCGGTCGAGGCGGGCGATATCGTCGGCGGTGAGGGTGAGTTCGGCGGCGGCGAGGTTGTCGGCCAGCTGCTCCTCGGTGCGCGCCCCGACGATCAGTGACGTGACCCCGGGCCGGGCCAGGAGCCACGCAAGCGCCACCCGCGCCGCCGAGACGCCGTGCGCTTCGCCCACCTCGACCAGCACGTCGACGATGTCGTAGAGCTTGTCCTGATCGTAGACCGGCGGCTCGTCCCACTCGCCGAGGTGCCTGCTGCCCTCGGGAGCGTCGACCCCGCGGCGGTACTTGCCCGAGAGCAGCCCGCCCGCGATGGGGCTCCACACGAGGATGCCCAAGCCTTGGTCGATCGCGACGGGCACCAGCTCGGGCTCGATGTCGCGGGCCTGCAGCGAGTAGTGGACCTGCTGGCTGACGAAGCGGGCGAGGCCGAGTCGCTCGGAGACGCCGAGCGACTTCATGACCTGCCACGCGGTGTAGTTCGAGACACCGATGTAGCGGACCTTGCCCGACTGCACGAGATGGTCGAGCGCGGAGAGGGTCTCCTCCAGCGGGGTCGCCCCGTCCCACTCGTGGATCTGGTAGAGGTCGATCCAGTCGGTGCCGAGCCTGCGCAGGCTGGCCTCCGCGCTGCGGATGACGTGGTGGCGTGAGAGGCCTGCGTCGTTGGGCCCGTCGCCCATCGGCAGGCGCACCTTCGTGGCGAGCAGAACGTCGTCACGGGCTGCGCCCAGCGCCTTGCCGACGATCTCCTCGCACAGTCCCTCGGAGTAGACGTCGGCCGTGTCGATCAGATTGACGCCTGCGTCGCGGGCCATACCGATCTGCTGCTGCGCCGCGTCGACGTCGAGCTCGCCGACGGCTTTCGCCCAGCCCCGGCCCCCGTAGCCCATGGTGCCCAGGGTGATCGTCGAGATGCGCAGGCCTGATCGTCCGAGGTGCCGATACTCCATGCGCCGACCCTACGACGTCCGACGATGCCGGCGCAGCGCTGCGCGGCTGAGCCCGCGGGTTCGGTCACTTGCTGGAGCCGCTGCCGGAGCCGGAGCTGGAGCCGCCGCGCCGGAGCCGGAGCCGCTGCCGGAGCCGGAGCCGCTGCCGGAGCCGGAGCCGCTGCCGGAGCCGGAGCCGCTGCCGGAGCCGGAGCCGCTGCCGGAGCCGGAGCCGCTGGCGGAGCCCGAGCCGCTGCCAGAGCCGCTGCCACTACCCGAGCCCGACCCGCTGCCAGAGCCGGAGCCGCTACCCGAGCCGCTACCCGAGCCGCTACCCGAGCCGGACCCAGAGCCGGAGGTGGAGCCGGAGCCGCCGCAGTTGGAGCTACCGGAGTGCTCTGAGCCCGACCCGCAGTTCGACGAGTCCGAACCGTTTCCGCAGTTGGAGCTGCTGGAGTGGTCCGAGCTCCAGTCACAGTTCGACGAGCCCGAACCGTGATCCTTGTCCTTGTGGCCCCAATCACCGGAGTTCGACGAGCCCGACGACGACGAAGGGTGCTGCACCGGCGCGGCGTAAGCCGGGTCTTGCCGCACGATCGGTCGCTGCGGCGCGGGGTTTGCGGGCGCAGGCGGCGCCGGGGGCTCCGGCGCGGGGGGCGGGGGCGGGGCCGGGGCCGGGGCTTCAGGCTCGGTCACCGCGAAGGGGACCACCACGCGGGGTATGCCGTCGAGAGCGGACGACGGCTCGGCGAACAGGACGGCCGCCAGCACGAGGCCGATCGTCAGCACCGCTGCGCCGCTGGCCAGCACGGCGGGCCGGAACCGGCGCGCCGGGGCCGCGGACGGCTGCTCGCTCGGGGCCGGGACAGGCGCGTTCTCCGGGTAGGCCCGAAGTGGTTCGTTCTCGCCGTAGTTCTGGTACATCTCGCTCAAACTCCTCGGCTCCGCAGTGCGCCAAGTCTTCTCGGGAGCGGACGGTCGAACCATTGCCCTGAGGGACGCGTGGACCATGCGGAGGGGACAGGCTTTTCTTACCTCATGGCAACCCGCCCGGCGGCGGCGCTGTGGTCGAGGTCGGCGGGCGCACACTAGAGTGGAAAGGTCGGTGGGATGATCGAGCGCGGAAGCCCGCGCAACGCGGGTCCGGGCCGACGCGACGGGACGAGTGATGTGGGACCGACGGGGGAGGCGTGGGGCGCCGTGCTCCGCGACCGCGCGGTCGATCGCGTCGTCGTCCGCATGACCCGCGGATGAGCCGATGAACCCCGAACGGTTCGGACCCTACCGGTTCGAGAGCCTGATCGGCCGCGGCGGCATGGGCGAGGTCTTCCGCGCCTGGGACGAGCGGCGCAACCGCGTCGTCGCCCTCAAGCGGCTGCCGCGACAGATGGCGCAGGACCGTGAGTTCCGCGCGCGGTTCCAGCGGGAGTCCGCGCTGGCGGCGAAGTTGCGCGAGCCGCACATCATCCCGATCCACGACTACGGCGAGATCGACGGTCTGCTGTACATCGACATGCGTCTCGTCGAAGGCACCGACCTGGCGAAGGTGCTGAAGGTGGGCAAGCTCGGGCCCGAGCGCGCCGTCGACGTCATGTCCCAGGTCGCCGACGCCCTCGACGCCGCGCACGCCGAAGGCCTGATCCACCGCGACGTGAAGCCGTCGAACATCCTCTTGGTCGGGCCGCCCGAGCGCGCGGCGGTGCGGGGCTTCGCCTATCTCGCCGACTTCGGAATCGCCAGCACCCTCGCAGGCGGCTCCACGCTCAGCAGACCGGGCCTCGCGATAGGCACCGCGGCCTACATGGCGCCGGAGCGGATGAGCGGCGAAAGGGCCGACGCGCGGGCCGACGTCTACTCCATGGCCTGCATGTTCTTCGAGTGCCTCACCGGGCACCGTCCGTTCCCGGCCTCCGACCTGCTGCAGGCGTTGCGTGCGCACCTCACGCTTCCGCGGCCGCGGCCGTCGGAACACGGCGCGGTCATCCCACCCGCCCTCGATGACGTCGTGACGCGCGGTATGGCGAAGAACCCGGACGAGCGGTACTCCACAGCGGGTGACCTCGCCGAGGCCGCCAGGGCCGCCCTCGTCGCGAGCGCTTCCACGGCCACCCCGGAGGCGGCGCCCGAGGCCGTCCGCGTGACGGAGACGGAGCAGGCGTTGCCCGTCGTCGCTTCGGCCGCGGCGGCATCGGCACCTGGCACCGCGATTTCGGACGACCGCGATGCCGGGCCGGACGAACCGCCCGCGGCCCCGTACGGGGGGACGGGCCGGTCGACCGGCGCCGGATCGCCCGGCGCCGAGCGGGCGGCGGCCTCGGGGCCGACGCCCGCAGTCGTCGAGGACCCCGGCTCGTCGCCGGTGGGACCGCGGTCGCCATCGTTGGTGAAGTCGTACGTGTCGCCGTCGTCCTCGCCGTCTTCCTCGCCGCGTCACCCCCGCCGCCGCTGCCACGGCCACCCCTGCCACGGCCACCCCCGCCAGGGCCACCCCTGCCACGGCCACCCCCGGCACGTCAGCCACTCCCGCCACCTCGGCCACCTCGGCTGGGTCGGCATCGCCCGACGGAGCCGCCCCGCCGCGGGAAGGCGCCGACTCCGGCTCGGCGGGCGGTCGTCCGGCCACCGGCGGCTCCGAGGCGACGAGGCGCACCAGCCCCGTGGTGCCCGGCGCGCGGGTGAGCGGTCAGCCGCCGCGCCCTCGACTGGCACCGGAGCCGCTCGATCAGACCCCCAGCGCAGGCTCTGAGCGCACCGGCCGGCCGACGCCCGGCCCGGCCGGGCGGGCCGCCACCCCCAACCGGTGGGAATCCCTGCGATCCATGCCTCGACCGCATACGACCGACCGACCGGCCACGGCCCCCGGCCCGCGGCGGCCGGTCGACGCGGCGACGGTCGCCCAGCCCGCGGCCCGGCCCGAGCCCGCGGCCCGGCCCGAGCCCGTGATGTGGCCTGGTCCACCTCAGTTCTCGGCGCCTGCCGAGCGCAGACCCCAGCCGCAGGCGCCGTCCGTCGACGACGTCGCGGCATCGCCTGCGTCCGCCCCTTCCGTTCCGCAACGCTCAGCCCGCAGGCGCCGCTGGTTCGTCCCGCTGGTCGCGATCGCCGCGGTGGTCGCCGCCGCCGCGATCCTGCTTCCCCGCGTGCTCGCGGGGACACCCGCGTTTGAGCTGGTGGGGACCATCCCCGTCGGCGGCGGGCCCACCCAGATCGATCTGTCCCCGGACGGGAACCGGGCCTACGTGACCAACCACGACGCCGGCACGGTATCGGTGATCAACACCACCACCCGGCGCGCGCTCGACGGGCAACCGCAGGCAGGCGCCGGGCCCGACGCCGTGGTCGTCGCCCCGGACGGGCGTCGGGTGTTCGTCGCCGACTCGGCGGCGAGTGAGGTCACCGTGCTCGACACGGCCACGAACGCGGCGACCGCGACGATCCCCGTGGGGCGCTCGCCGGACGGCCTGGCGATCAGCCCGGACGGCAAGCTCCTGTACGTCGCGAGCGGCGACGACGGCACGGTCACCGTCGTCGACACCGCCTCCGGGAAGCCCGTCGGGTCGCCCATCCCCGCAGGTAAACGCCCCCGCGCCATGGTGATCAGCCCCGACGGCAAGCGGCTGTACGTCGCGGGCTTCGATTCCAACGACGTCACGCTCATCGATACGGCCACGGCGACCCCGATCGCCCGCGCCGTCGTCGACGACGGTCCGATCGGCATCGTCATCAGCCCTGACGGCGCGCGGCTGTTCGTCGTCAACCAGCGCAGCAGCACGATCTCCGTGATCAACACGGTGGCGAAGACGTCCGACGTGACGGCCGCGCGGGTCGATCCCGCCCCCACCGCGGCCGCGCTCGACGCGACCGGCAGCCGTCTCTACGTCACCAGCAAAGAGGCCGACACCGTCGTGCGGTTCGACACCGCCACACTGCAAGCGGGCAAGCCGTTCGCGGTCGCGGACGCCCCGGTCGCCGTCGCTGTCGGCCCCAAGGACGGCCTGGTCTACGTGGTCGGGCAGGGCTCGACCAACGTGTCGGTGCTGCGCGCCGTCGGCGCGTGAGCCAGGATCGGGTGTGCCCGCCTGGATCTGCGCCACCTGCGCCGTGCAGTACCCCGACACGGCCGAGCCCCCGGCGCGCTGCCCGATCTGCGAGGACGAGCGCCAGTACGTCGGCTGGGACGGGCAGCGCTTCACGACCGCCGCGGAGCTCGCCCGCGACCACGCCACCGACATCCGGGAAGAGGAGCCGGGCCTGCTCGGGATCGGCGTCGCGCCCGCGATCGGGATCGGGCAGCGCGCCCTGCTCGTCCGCACCCCGCACGGCAACGTGCTCTGGGACGCGATCCCGCTGCTCGACGACGCCGCACGGGAGGCGATCACCGCGGCGGGCGGCATCGACACGATCTGCATCTCGCACCCGCACTTCTACGCCGCCTACGGCGACTTCGCCGACGCCTTCGACGCGCGCGTGCTGCTCCCGTGGGCCGATGAGCAGTGGATCCAGCGCCGGTCGGACCGCGTCGAGCTCTTCGACGACCGCGTCGACGTCCTGCCCGGCGTCACGCTCGCCCGCATCGGCGGCCACTTCGACGGGGCCGCGGTGCTGCACTGGGCCGCGGGTTCCGACGGCCGCGGTGCGCTGCTGACCGGCGACACCATCACGGTCGTCCAGGACCGCGAATGGGTGAGCTTCATGTGGAGCTACCCCAACCTCATCCCGCTGGATCCCGACACGGTGCGCACCATCGTCGACCGCGTCGCCCCGTTCCGGTTCGACCGCATCTACGGGGGCTGGTGGGGACGGGTGGTGCTCACCGACGGCCCGGGCGCGGTCCGCCGCTCCGCCGAGCGCTACATCGCCCGCGTGCAGGGCGCCTAGCCTGCGGCGCCGTCGGCCAGATGGGCGACCCGGGTGCGCAGATCCGCCTCGTCCCGCGGCGCTCCCGCTATCCGGCCGAGGTCGTCGCGGAGGCCGTCGAGCCAGACCCGCAGGTCGGCGAGCCGGTAGAGGTCCTGGCCGAGATCGGTCGGCCAGTCGAGTGTCGGCCGGGCCGGAAGGTCGGTCGCTGCGCTGATATCGCGGGCGATCAGGCCGGACGCCACCCGCTCGTAGCACCGGGCGACGTCCTCGGCGGCCGCCGTCAGCGGGTCGAGGCAGGCCAGCAGGCAGCCCGTTGGGCAGCCGCGCAGCAGCGCCTCCGCACCCCGCACGGCGTGGTGGCCCGCCACCAGCGTGGCCTGCCAGTCGACCCGGGAGTTCGGGTGCCGCTCGGTCTGGTAGAGCGCATAGGAGGCGTCGGCGAGCATGCCCGTCTCGCGGGCCCGGGGCAGCGCCCCACCCTGGGCGGAGTCCTCCGCGAGCACCGCCACGGTGTCCCGCACCACCCGCGCGGCGGCCCCGAGGAACGTGCCGGTGGCGCGGTGCAGCTCGCCCGATCCGCCGCGTGGCCACGCGAGGAGACCGATCAACACCCCGACCCCGGCTCCGATGACGACGTCCACGATCCGCGCCTCCGCCAGCCGCCAGTCCACCGGCGAGACCTGGGCGAAGACGAACGCGATGACCAGCGTGAACAGCGCCTGCGCCCATCCGGGGCCGAGCAGCGGCCCGGCGGCGAAGCCGATCAGCATCACGACGGGCAGCGCGATCGCGTACGCCGTCGGGGGCAGGCCGACCACGAGCAGCACGGCGGCGACGAGCGCGCCTGCGCTTGTGCCGACCAGCGCCGGGCGCAGCGCCGAGCGTGTGTCGGCGGCCGATGTGCGCAGGAGGGTGAGCACGGTGAGCAGCACCCAGAAGCCGTGCGACACGTCGAACACGCCCGCCAGAAGCCGGGCCACCGCGAGCGCCAGCGCCAGCCGCAGCGCGCCCTGGAAGTAGACGGAGCGCGGCGTGAGGTGCTCGCGCAGCCGGTGCCACCACAGCCACGGGGTGCTGCGGTAGGCGTACCAGAACGGGCCGGGCTGGGCCGACGGCGGCGTGCTGTCCGGCGGGATCGGCGCGCCCGCCGCGATCCGGATGGCGGCCACCATCGACTTGGTCCATTCGCCGAGGCTCAGCGCGAGTGAGCCGAGCTGCAGCCGGCCGGGGGGCACGCCGTCGGGCGAGATGGTGTCGCGGGCGGCGCGGAACTCGACGAGCGCGGCCGCGATCCGGTCCGTGTCGGGCACCTCGTCTTCGGCGCCGCGCAGCCAGTCGGCTGCCGCGGCGGCGCACGACGCGGTCTGGCGCAGCAGGGCGGCGGCCGCCGGGAGCGTGACGGCGCAGTGGTCGTCGACGAGCGAGAGGTCCACCGTGCGGCCCAGCAGCAGCCGGGCGGAGCCCGCGGCGGACGCGAGCGCCCGGTCCCGGCGCCCCGCGGAGGCGGGCCGTTGCCCCGGGGGCAGGCGCGACGGCCGCAGCGCCTCGGCGGTGGCGGTCGCCTCGGGCAGCGCGGCCGCGAACCGCTCCCGACCCTCGGCCCGCCCGGACCACATGTCGGCCACCGCGTCCAGGCAGCGCGCGAGCGCGGCGACGGCGTCGGCGAGCTTCGCGGTGTACGGCGTCGGCACCGCGTCGGGCCACAGCGTGACCTCCGCCGCGGCCAGCAGCAGCACGCCGAGCGTCAGGCCTGCCAACCGGAGGCCGAGCGAGCCGGGGTCGAACGGCGGGAAGCACGGGAGGATGTACAGCAGCTGGGTGCCCGTCGCGAGGCCGACGAGGCGCGGGCCACCGATCCCCACGTAGGCGACGGCGAACCCGAGCACGAACATGCCCGCGACGGCCGACGCCGTGCTCACCGACAGCAAGGTGCCGAGGGTGACCAGGAGCCAGCCCACCGGCAGCACGGCCAGGAGGGTCCGGGCGCGCTGGCCCGGACTGCCCGGGATCTGCGACAGCGCGCCCATCGCCACCACGCCGAACAGCGCGTACGGGGCCATCGTGACGTTTTCCAGCACGTAGCGGCACAGGTAGAAGGCCACGCAGGCGACGAGGGTGACGCGCGCGGCCCGTCGGACGACCGCGAGTCCGGGATCGTGTCGTTCCAGCCATGCGCGAGGCGACGCCACCCGGCCATCCTCGCATCCCGCCTCCGGCGGTGCGAAGGTGCGAAGCTGTGGCCGTGGCTTCGACCGTGCGCGGCTCCGGCGATCCGACTCCGACGCACGGCGCGCCCGAGCTGCGGCGGGAGGCGGTGCGGCGGCGGGTGGCGGAGCTGGGGTTCGTGCGGGTCGACCAGCTGGCCCGCGAGTGCGGCGTCAGCCTCATGACGATGCACCGCGACCTGGACGAGCTGGAAGGCCGCGGTTTCCTGCGCAAGGTGCGCGGCGGGGCGACGAGCGCGCCGACCCGCACCTTCCACGGCGACCTCGCCCACCGCATGCAGGCCGAGGTGCGGGAGAAGCAGGAGCTGGCCGCGCACGCGCTGCGGCGGGAGATCGTGCCCGGGCAGGTGGTCGTGCTCGACGACAGCACCACCGCGCTGGCGCTGGCCCGGCTGCTGCCCCAGGCGGCACCCCTGACGGTGGTCACCCACTTCCTGCCGGTACTGCGGGCGCTCGCCGACCAGCCCGGCGTGGAGCTGATCGGGCTCGGCGGCCGGTTCGTGCCCGCCTACGACTCCTTTCTCGGGCAGGCGACGGCGGCTGCGGCGGCGGACCTGCAGGCCGACGTGCTGGTGATGTCGACGACCGCGGTGACCGACGGCGTCTGCTACATCCAGTCCCAGGACACCGTGATCACGCGGCGGGCCCTGATTGCCAGCTCGGCGCGCACGGTCGCCCTGATCGATCACACCAAGTTCGGCCGCCGCGCGCTGCACCGGCTCGTCGACCTGGCCGACGTCGACCGCGTCATCGTGGACTCCGGCACCGACGAGCAGGTGCTGCGGGACCTGCGGGCGCGCTCCGTGGCCGTCGAGGTGGCTCCCGCATCCGCATAACGGTTTGATTTCGCATGTGATGTTTACGCCGATCGCGGCGGCTTCATCCGGATCAATTCACCCGATCTGAACAGTTCAAACGACGAGTTCTCCCGAGCCTCTGCCATGCTCAGATGTTAAGAGTTGCGATGTTCTGAGGGGTCGTCTGTAATCCCAGTCACTCCCGGACGGTGAGGAGGCCGGATGACGGACGGCGTGATCGTGTGCGTGGACGCGGGCACCACGGTGATCAAGGCGGTGGCGTTCGACGCGGCGGGCCGCGAGGTCGCGGTGACGCAAGCGGATGCGGCCGTGCACCGGCCCGCGCCCGACCGCTCCGAGCAGGATCCCGACGAGGTCTGGGCCGCGGTCGCAACGACCGTCCGATCGTTGGTGACCGCCCTGCCGGGCCCGGTGCGCGCGCTTGCGATGACCGCGCAGGGCGACGGCGCCTGGCTCGTCGACGCGGACGGGCGCCCGACCCGGCCTGCCGTGCTGTGGAACGACGCGCGGGTCGTGGCGGTGGTCGAGGTGTGGCGGCGCGACGGCGTGCTGGACGCGGCGTTCCGCCGCACCGGATCGCTCGGCAACGCCGGGCTGCCACACGCCGTGCTCACGGTGTTGCGGCACGCGGAGCCGGACGTCCTCGCGCGGTCGCGGGCCGCGCTGACCTGCGGCGGATGGCTCTTCCTGCGGATGACCGGCGTGTGCGGGCTCGACCGGTCGGAGGCGTCCGCGCCGTGGCTCGACCTGCAGCCCGCCGTCCCGCCGCTTCCGGAGCTGTACGGCCTCGCCGACCTCGCCGGACTGGTGCCGCCGCTGCTGGAGGGCGGCGACCGGGTGCAGCCCCTCACGGCCTCGGCCGCCGCGGAGCTCGGGCTGCCGGTCGGCCTGCCCGTCATCCTGGCCCCTTACGACATCGCCGCGACCGCCCTCGGTGCGGGCGCGACCGCGCCCGGCCAGGCCGTGGCCATCCTGGGCACCACGCTCTGCACCGAGACCATCCTCGCGCCCGCCGAGGTCGTGCCCGGGCCGGACGCGGTGCCGGTCGGGCTGACGCTCGACCTCGGCCTCGACGTCGGGGCGGGCGGGCTGTACCTGCGCGCGTTCCCGACCCTGGCGGGCACCGGCGTGCTCGACTGGGTGGCTGCGCTCCTCGGGCTGGCCGACGCCGCCGCCGTCACCGCGCTGGCCACGGCCGCACCCGCGGGCGCCGACGGGCTGACCGTGCTGCCCTACCTCTCGCCACGGGGGCCGCGCAGGGCGACCTCGTCGCCGCCGCGCGGCGGCTCGTGCACCTGCGCACCGTGCTGGAGCCCGACCCGGCCCGCACCGCGGCGCTCGCGCCCGGCTACCACGCCTTCGTGGACGCGCTGGCCGACCGCGGCTGGCTCGACCCGCACGTCGCCGACCACGCCCGCGGACGCGTGGCGGCATGACCCCCGACCAAGAGGTGCGCGACATGACCGAACCGATCCCGTTGCTGCTCGCCGGGGACGGCTTCGTCACGGGCGACCTGCTCGCCGCCGACCTCGGCGCCGTCGACGACCCGGCCGCCTGGGCGATGCGCGAGTTGGAGCTGCCGTGGCCGCACACGCCCTTCGGGCGCGTGGCCGAGGTGGACGAGGCGTCGGGCACCGAAGAGCAGATGATCGAGGCCCTCCGCGGGGTACGGGTGTGCCTCACCCAGATGGCCCCGCTCACCGCGCGCATCCTCGACGCCTGCCCCGACCTCGCGCTCTTCGCCGTCTCCCGCGGCGGTCCGGTCAACGCGAACCTCGCGGCCGCCGCCGAGCACGGCGTCACGGTCACGTTCGCGCCGGGCCGCAACGCCGTCGCGACCGCCGAGTACGCGGTCGGGCTGATGCTCGCCGCCATGCGCGGCATCGCCGTCTCCCACACCGGCGTGACGACGGGCCGCTGGGACAGCGACCGGTTCGACTACGGCGTCGTCGGATCGGAGCTGGAAGGCGCCACCGTCGGGCTGGTCGGGGCGGGCGCCGTCGGCTCGCGGGTGGCGCGGATCCTGCTCGGGTTCGGGGCACGGGTGCTGGTGCACGACCCGTACGCCACGCCCGGGTCGCTGCCCGCCGACGTCGCCCTGGTCGACCTGCCCGAGCTGCTGGCCGCGGCGCAGGTGGTGTCGCTGCACGCGCGGGTCACCGCGGAGACCACCGGCATGATCGGCGCGGCACAGCTCGCCGCCATGCTGCCGGGGGCCGTGCTGGTCAACTGCGCGCGGGGCGCTCTGGTCGACCACACCGCGCTCGCCGCCGCCCTTCGCGACGGGCACCTCGCCGCGGCGGGGCTCGACGTGTTCGACGTCGAGCCGCTGCCCGCCGAACACCCCCTGCGCGGCCTGCCCACCGTGGTGACCACGCCGCACCTGGCAGGCGCGAGCAGGCAGGTGGCCCAGCGCGCGAGCCGGATGGTCGCGATCGAGGCGGCCCGCTGGCGTCGCGGCGAGCCGCCCCTGCACGCCGCGACCCCCGCGGTGGCCGCTGGAACGGCGCGCCGATGACCCCGCCCACGCCCACGTCCGCGCTCCTGCTCACCCGGCACGCCGAGACCGTCTGGCACGCGGAGAACCGCTACGCCGGGGCGGAGAGCGACGTCGACCTCAACCCCGCCGGGCTGCGGCAGGCGCAGCGGCTCGCCGACTGGGTGCGGACCCGCGGCGTCGACGCTGTCGTCAGCTCGCCGGTCCGCCGGGCGCGCGAGACGGCCGAGCCCGCCGCGGCGGCCGCGGGCGTGCCCGTCGAGATCGTCGCGGACCTGCGCGAGGTCGGGTTCGGGATCGCCGAGGGCCACACGCTCGCCGAGACCTGTTCCTCGGCCACGAGCTCGCGCCGCTGCACCTCGACGAGGTGGAGATGGAGGTGCGCGCATGGGGGCTGCTCGGCGAGCTGTCCGCGCGCATCCCCAGCGTGCGCACGCCCGTCGCGGCCCTGTCCGGCGGGCAGCGCCAGACCGTCGCCATCGCCCGTTCGCTGCTCGGCGACCCGAAGATCATCATCTTGGACGAGCCGACGGCCGCGCTCGGCGTCGCGCAGACCGCCGAGGTGCTCGACCTCATCGAGCGCCTCCGCGAGCGCGGCCTCGGCGTGATCATGGTCAGCCACAACATGGACGACGTGCGCGCGGTGGCCGACCGCATCGTCGTGCTGCGCCTGGGCCGCAACAACGGCGTCTTCAGCGCGGACACCAGCCACGAGCAGATCGTCACGGCGATCACCGGGGCGTCCGACAACGCGGTCACCCGCCGCTCCGCCCGCCGGGCAGGCCCCACCATCGCGAAGGAGGTCGAGGAATGACCGAGATGCGGACCGGTCCGCCGGTCGCGCTGGACCGCCAGGACGTGCGGGTCGAGCACGCCGCAGGCATGGCGGGAGCGCTTCGGGCGTTCGGCCGCCGCCTGCGCTCCGGTGATCTCGGTGCGCTGCCCGTGATCGTCGGGCTGGTGGTGATCTGGACCGTCTTCGAGATCCTCAACCCGGTGTTCCTCTCGCCGGACAACCTGGTGAACCTCACGCTGGAGTGCTGCTCGGTCGGGGTGATCTCGCTCGGGATCGTCTGCGTGCTGCTCACCGGCCAGATCGACCTGTCCGTCGGCTCGGTCAGCGGCCTGTCCGGTGCGGTGGTCGCCGTGCTGTTCGTGAACGAGGGCCTGCCGCTCGTGGTCGCGATCGCCGTCGCCGTGGTGGCGGCCTGCGTGATCGGCTGGGTCTACGGCCAGCTGTTCAACCGGCTCTCCATGCCCTCGTTCGTGTCGACGCTGGCCGGGTTGTTGGCCTTCCTCGGGCTGCAGCTCTACATCCTGGGCGCCGCCGGATCGATCAACATCCCGTTCACGTCCGGCCTGGTGTCGTTCGCGCAGCTGTGGTTCCTGCCGCCGGTGGCGTCCTATGTGCTCGCCGCGCTCGCCGCGGCCGTCACCTTTGCCTACGGGTACCGGCTGGCCGCGCGGCGGCGCGCCGCGGGCCTGTCCGCGCAGTCGCTGAGGGTGCTCGCGGTCCGCAGCGTCGCCGTGCTGGTCGGACTGGAGCTGGTGGCGTGGTACCTCAACCGCAGCCGCGGGGTGGGCTGGATGTTCGTGTTCTTCGCCGCGCTGGTCGTCGTCCTCAACTACCTGCTCACCCGCACACAGTGGGGCCGGTCGGTGTTCGCGGTCGGCGGCAGCGCCGAGGCCGCCCGGCGCGTCGGCATCAACGTCCGCCTGATCTACACGTCGGTGTTCGTCGCGTGCTCCGGCCTGGCCGCGGTCGGCGGCATCCTCGCCGCGGCCCGGCTGGCGTCGGCCAACCAGTCGAGCGGCACCGGCGACGTCAACCTCAACGCGATCGCGGCCGCCGTCATCGGCGGCACGAGCCTCTTCGGCGGGCGCGGCAACGCCTGGTCGGCGCTGCTCGGGATCATCGTCATCCAGTCCATCTCGTCGGGGCTGACGCTGCTGAACCTCGACTCCTCGTTCCGGTTCATGATCACCGGACTGGTGCTGGCCCTGGCCGTCGCGGTCGACGCACTCGCCCGGCGGTCCCGCGCGTCGCACGGGCAGGCCTGATCGGCTGTGGTGGGTCAGACCGCCAGGCAGGTGCGCAGCCTGCGCAGCCCTTCCGGGATGGCGGCGACGTCGATGGCCCCGTAGCCGAGCATGAATCCGGGCGGCGTCGCGGTGCCCGCCACCCGGAAACTCGAGAGGGGCTGCAGGGCCACCCCGCACCGTTGCGCACGCGCCACGACCGCGACGTCGGCGGAGTCGTCGGTGGGTGTCCGCAGCCGGGCCGCGATGTGCAGCCCGGCCGCCGAGGGGATCGCCTCGAGATGCTCGCCGAGCGGGCCCGCGAGCCCCTCCTGGATGGCCACGTGGCGCGCGGTGTAGATGCCGCGCATGCGCCGGATGTGGCGGGCGAGGTGACCCTGCTCGATGAACGCGGCCGCCGCGCCCTGCAGCGGCACGGAAGTGTGCCAGTCGGCCACGTGCTTGGCCTTGCGCAGCGCCTCGTGCAGTGGCGGCGGCGCGATTACGAACCCCAGCCGCAATGTCGGCAGCAGCACCTTCGACAGCGAGCCGACGTAGAGCACGCGCCCGGTGCTGTCGAGGCGGTGCAGAGTCTCCAGCGGCCGCCCACCGAAGCGGAACTCGCTGTCGTAGTCGTCCTCGATGATCGCGGCGTCGACCCGCTCGGCCCAGTCCAGCAGCGCCCGGCGCCTGCGCAGCGACATCACCATCCCGAGCGGGAACTGGTGCGACGGGCAGACGTAGACTAGCCGCGCGTCCGCGGGGAGCGCGTCGACGACCAGGCCCTCCGCGTCGACGGGCACCCCGACCACCCGGCAGCCGAGTACGGTGAACGCGCCCCGCGGCGGCGGATACCCGGGGTTCTCCACGGCGACGACGTCACCCGGCGCCAGCAACACCCGCGCCACCAGGTCGATCGCCTGCTGGCTGCCGCTCGTGACGAGCACGTCCTCGGTGTCCGCCCGCACCCCGCGCGAGACCCCGACGTGGCGCGCGATCGCCGCCTGCAGCGCGGGTACGCCCGCCGCGCCGATGTGGGCGCCGCGGCCGACGGCGGTCGACCGGATCTGCTCGGACAGCAGCGCCCGCCACGTCGCGAACGGAAAGCGGCTCGCGTCCGGGATACCGGTGCGGAAGTCGTACTCGGCCGCGACCGCCGACATGTCGGGGCCGCCGTCGATGGCGTCCCACACCGGCCGCGGACGCAGGGGGGAGTCCGCGGGCGGCCGCGACAGTGGCGACACCCCCTCCACGCAGACGTACGTGCCCGCCCCGACCCGCGACCGCAGGAAGCCCTCCGCGGCGAGCCGGTCGTAGGCGAGCGTGACGGTGTTGCGCGCCACCCCCAGCCGCTGCGCGAGCTCGCGGCTCGACGGCACGGCCTCACCCGGCCGCAGCAGCCCATCCGCGATGGCGGCCCGCACTTGCTGGTACACCTGCCGGGTGCGGTCACCGCGACCGTCCATGCGCAGGTGCAACTCCACGGCAGGCAGCGTAGGGCCCGCACCGGTGCCTGCGCGGGTCGGCCATGATCGCCGAGTTCGGTGCCCGTGGTGCGCAGCACACCTCTTGCACCGAACGCGGCGATCACCGCGCGTCGTCGTAGAGCCGTCCGAGCAGGGCCCGGAACGTCCGGCGCTCCGCGGTGTCGAGCGGGCGGAGCACCTCCTCCTCGGCGGCGCGGATGGCGCTCGCCACGGCCGCCCGCAGCGCGCGGCCCGGGTCGGTCAGCGTCACTATCTTGTTGCGGCGATCGTCCGGGTCGGGCGCGCGGACCAGCAGCCCGCGGGCCTCCAGCGCGTCCAGGATCGGGATCAGGCGGGTCTTGTCGCGCCCGACCGCCTCCGCGAGCCGGGCTTGCGTCTGCGCCGGTCCGTCCACGAGACCGGAGAGCACGACGTACTCCCACATGGTGAGGTCATGTGCGGCCAGGACGGGCAGCTCGATCCCGACCGCGCGCCGCGTGAGCCGGTCGAACGCGGCGGCGAGCTCGGGATCAGCCACGGCGGGACAATAGCGCTGGACATATCGTCTACATAAGTAGACCATATACACATGCAGACGATTACGCTTCACCATCAGGCCCTCGACCGCACCTCGGAGCTGGTCCGCGCCGTTCGGCCCGCCGACCTGGGGCGCCCCACTCCCTGCGCGGGTTGGGATCTCGCCGCCCTGCTCGCCCACATGACGGGGCAGAACCACGGGTTCGCCGACGCGCTGCGCGGCGGCACAGACGTCGCCGCGTACGCCCCGGTGCCCGGTGTGGCCGCGTGGGCCGCCTCGGTGGCCGATCTGCTCGACGCCGTGGCACACCCGGGCACCGACGCCGTGCTGCTGCCGGAGATCACGACCGCACAGCGGTTCCCGGTTCCCGTCGTGATCGGCTTCCACTTGCTCGACACGGTGGTGCACGGCTGGGACGTCGCGACAGCGCTCGGGCGCGTGTGGCGTCCGGACCCACCGCTGGTCGACGCGGTGCTCGTGCAGGCGCGGCTGGTTCCGGCAGGCCCGGCTCGCACGGTCCCCGGCGCGGCGTTCGGGCCGGTTCGTGCCATCGATGGGGAAGACCCCTGGACCACCGTGCTGGCGCTCCTCGGCCGCGCCGTCCCCGGGAGGGGATGAAATCCTGGCTCGATGGCGACGGTGTACGAGGCGGCGGGCGGCCTCGACGGACTCCTGCGGCTGGCCGAAGCGTGGCACACCAGGGTG
Organism: uncultured Actinomycetota bacterium; assembly: GCA_963739465.1. Taxonomy (GTDB): domain Bacteria; phylum Actinomycetota; class Actinomycetes; order Mycobacteriales; family Pseudonocardiaceae; genus Pseudonocardia. The sequence goes on along the minus strand of CAVUAS010000008.1, from coordinate 124,815 downwards.
CTGGCCGACGAGATCGTGAGCCACGCGTTCAGCCACGGCTACCGGGCCGACCACTCCGAGCGGCTGGCGGCCTACTGGTCGGAGGCCCTCGGCGGCCCGCCGCTGTACACCGGCGCGTACGGCGACGAGACCGCTGTCGTGCGGATGCACAGCGGCAACGGCCCGCACGAGGAGATGGACCGGCGCGCGGTGGCGTGCTTCGACCAGGCGCTGCTCGACGTCGGCCTCGACGCTCGCACGCGGGCGACGCTGTCGGACTACTTCGCCTGGGCGACCACCCACGAGATGGCCGTGTACCACGAGTCGGCGGAGCAGGTGCCCGACGGCCTTCCGCTCCCGCGCTGGTCGTGGGGCGGCCGCGTCACCTGAGCCCGGCCATGATCGCCGTTTCGGTGCAGAAGCGGCCGCTTCTGACCGGTTTGTGCACCGAACCGGCGATCATGACGCCGGCGGCGCGGACCTGGTCAGCGGGCGGCCTGCGCGCAGGAGGGCGGTGAAGGCCGCGGCCGCGGCGTCGACGCCTGCCTCGTCGCCGGTCGCCACCAGGTCGAGCAACAGGCCCCGGGTGACGGCGAGGCCCAGGCGGGCCAGCGCCGGGTCCACCGCGCCGCCGGTGTGCCGGTCGGCCGCGTCGAGCCAGCCGCCTATGGCCGCGGGGAGCAGCCGGGTGAACGGGACCTCGCCCTGCGCCGCCCGCGCGTAGCACTCGAAGAATAGCCGCTCCAGCGCGCGCAGCTCGGGGCGCCGCAGGTCGGCCCACATGGCCGCGAAGGCGGCCGCGGGGTCGTCGGGCAACACGTCGAGCACCGCCGCCTGCCGCCGCTCCACCTCCTCGACCACGGCGACGAGCAGCTCGTCGCGCGACCCGAAGTGGTGCAACAGCATCCGGTGGCTCGTGCCGACCTCTTCGGCGATCGCGCGGAGCGGCCGCCTGCCGATGCCGCCGCCCGCGAACGCGTCGATCACGGCGTCGAGCAGCTCCCGGCGCCGTGCGTCGTCACGCGGGCGGGGCAACTTGCCGCTCGCAGCGCGCCTTCAGCCCCTCGGCCTCCAGCGCCAGGTAGCGCCGGGTCATCCCGCGCATGAGCACCCCGACGAGGGTGCCGACCGGGCCGCGCTGGTCGATCCGCTGCCGCACCAAGGTCCGCTCCGGACCGAGCGCCACCACCTCGTGGACGGCGAGGGTCAGGCCGCCCGGCGCACCCTGCTGCCAGGTCCACGCGGCACCGGGATCCAGCGCCGAGACCGTCCACACGAGCCGGGGCAGCCGAGGCTGCTTGATCGCGAAGCGCTTCCCGACCGCGAGGTCCGGGCCGTCGAGCGCCTCGATCCGCGTCATCGACGCCGTCCACTCCGGCCAGCGCTCGACGTCGGCGTAAACCGCCCAGACCGTGGCCGCGGGCGCCGCGACCTCCACGCTGCTATCGGTAATCATGTACCTGATGGTACGTTAACGCCACGCGGTGGGAAACCGCCTTTCGTCCGGCTACGGTGCGACCATGACACGGCGGGCTCTCGATCTCTGGTCGCCCGCGGTCGGCGCGAACGGCACAGTGCTCGCCTACGGCTACTGGGGCCGACCGGTGCTCGTCTTCCCGACCGAGGCGGGGCACGCGGGCGACTTCGAGGCCAACGGGATGATCGAGACCGTCGCCGACCTGCTCGACGCGGGCCGGGTCAAGCTCTACTGCGTCGACAGCTACGACTCCGCGTCCTGGTCGGACCGCAGCATCCCGCTGGAGGAGCGCGCGCGGCGGCACGGGGCGTTCGAGTCGTGGATCCTCGACCAGGTCGCGCCGTGGATCTGCGACGACTGCGGCGGTCCGCTGCCGATCCTCACCCTCGGCGCGAGCATGGGCGCCTACCACGCGGCGAACTTCGCCCTCCGCCACGCCGACACCTTCCCGCAGGCGCTGTGCCTCTCCGGCAACTACGACCCGACGACGTGGCACGGCTGGGGCGAGCAGGGTGACGCGCTCTACTTCCAGAACCCCACCGCGTACGTAGCGAACCTGCACGGCGACCACCTGGCCTGGCTGCGCCACAACGTGTACCTCACGCTGGTCTGCGGGCAGGGCATGTGGGAGGACACCACCGGCGCGCTGGCAGGTACCCGGGCGCTCGCGGGCCTGCTCGCGGCGAAGGACATCCCGCACGAGCTGGACGTCTGGGGCCACGACGTCGCGCACGACTGGCCGTGGTGGCGCCGCCAGCTGACCCATCACCTCTCTCGGATGACCTAAGGGGGACCCGTGGACCGACACCTGGTCGGGCTGCTGCTGGGCACCGAGGAGGACTGGCCCGCGGCGTTCGAGACGCTCATGCGGCGCCTGGGCCCCGTGCGCTCCGGCGCGGGTGACGAGCACGCCTTCGACGTCGAGCGGATCACCATCGAGCCGTTCGACCTGCGCGCCAAGCCCCGCTACGAACTGGTGATCGACCGGCTCGCGTACTGGTACTACGTGCCGCGCGAGTGGTTGAAGAAGGTCGCGCTCATGGACGACGTGTACCTGCTCAACAGCCCGTTCACGTTCCAGAGCATGGAGAAGCACGCCGCGTACTGCGCGATGATGCGCCTGGGCCTCAAGGTGCCCGAGACCGTGCTCGTGCCCTACAAGAACCCGCCGGACCACGCCAAGTGGGCGTACACGGCGCGGCGCTACAACCAGCCGTTCGACCTGGACGCGATCGCCGACCGCATGGGCTACCCGCTCTTCATGAAGCCCTACGACGGCGGGGCGTGGGTGGGCGTCACTCGCATCAAGAACCCCGACGACCTGCACATCGCCTACGACGACTCCGGCCAGCGGCTCATGCACCTGCAGAAGGCCGTCGAGAACTACGACGTGTTCGCCCGGTCGCTGTCGATCGGCGCCGAGACGATGGTGATGAAGTTCCGGCCCGAGCTGCCCATGCACGACCGCTACGAGGTGGCCCACGAGTTCCTCACGCCCGAGGTGGGCGACGAGGTCGTCACGATCTCCCGACTGGTCAACGCGTTCTTCAAGTGGGAGTTCAACTCCTGCGAGAACCTCGTCGCGGGCACCGACGTGCACCCGATCGACTACGCCAACGCCTGCCCGGACGTCGCGCTCACCTCCCTGCACTACTACTTCCCGTGGGCCATGGCCGCGCTGGTGCGCTGGAGCGTGTTCACGCTCGTGACCGGCCGCAAGTACTACCTGCACCTGGAATCGGCGAAGTACTTCGAGGTCGCCGACCGCGAGGACCTCTCCTACCGCGAGAAGCTCGCCGCCTACCGGCGCCTGGCCGACGACTACTTCGAGACCGACCGCTACCTGGATTTCTGCGCCAGTCGCCTCGCCCACCTCGACGAGGTGGTGCTGGAGTGGGTGGACGGCGCGGATTTCGACGCCCTGCTCGTCGAGACGGTGAAGGCCACCTACCCGACCCACGAGCACGACCGGTTCGTCGCGCACTTCCGCGGCCTGGTCGGCCTCTGGGTGCGGGACGCCAAGGCCGCGGCGGTCCCGAACTGAGTTGCCGAGGCCGGGCCCGCGGCGTTCGAATGGCGCGATGCCGTTCCACACCATGTCCTTCGACCCGCGCACCAGCTTCGGCCCGGAGGTCGCCGCGACCTACGACGACGCGCCGCGGGGCGACGAGGAAGCGGCCGTCGCCCGGCTCGCCGAGCTGGCGGGCGCGGGCCGCGCGCTCGAGCTGGCGATCGGCACCGGCCGGATCGCGCTGCCGCTCGCGGCGACCGGCGTGCCTGTGGACGGGGTCGAGCTGTCGGCGGCCATGATCGACCGCCTCCGGGCGAAGCCCGGCGGCGACGCGCTCACCGTGGTCTGCGGCGACATGGCGACCGTCACGATGCCCGAGCGCTACCGGCTGGTCTACGTCGTGTTCAACTCGCTGATGAACCTGCTCACCCAGGACGAGCAGGTGCGCTGCGTCGCCAAGGCCGCCGAGCACCTGACCGACGACGGCGTTTTCGTCGTCGAGAACGTGGTGCCCGACCCGATGTACGGGCTGCGCCGTGACCGCGAGGGCGTCGACCAGTACGTCGATGCCGAAGCGATCGGCCCGGACGGGGTGACCGTCGAGGTCGGACGCTTCGACCGGGCCACCCAACGGGTCGACAAGTGCCACGTCCGGCTCGGTTCGGGCGGTGTCGCCGTCGACCCGCTGGCGCTGCGCTACATCTGGCCCAGCGAGCTGGACCTCATGGCCCGGCTCGCCGGGCTGCGGCTGCGCAGCCGGTGGGGCGGCTGGTCCGGCGAGCCGTTCGACGGGCGCAGCCTGCGGCACGTCTCGGTCTACGGTCAGCCCGCGTAGAGCTGGAGGTCGCGGGCGAAGGCGTCGGTCATCTCGATGACCTTCTGCAGCTCGTAGTGCCGCACGACCACGCCGCCGTCGCCGACGGTGGTGGTGCGCCAGTCGCGGCGCGCCGCGCCGATCGGGAGCAGGTCGACGTTGACGACGTGCTCGCCGTACGCCGCGAGCAGCGCGTCCAGGCCCTCGATCGCGGTGATCCGGCCCTGGCCGTGGGCGCGCTTGAACACGTTGCCGGTGTTGAAGCGCTGCCCGATCGGCGTGCGGAGGTGCCCGAGCAGCACCGCCTCCGCCCAGCCGACGTAGAGGTCGGCGTCGCAGGAGTAGTTCATCAGCTCGACCACCCGCGCGCCGGGCGGGCGGGCGGCGATCTCACCGAACACCGCCTCGCCGGATGCCGTGCGGTACCACTCCATGTGCGTGAACCCGGTGCGGAAGCCGAGCGCGGTCAGCACCGCGTGACCCATCGCCCGGCCGCCCGCGAGCTCGGGCACGGACAGGTCGCGCAGCACGATGGACACCGGGCTGACCCACTCGTGCAGCCGCATCTGCAGTGGCCGCGGCCGGTACCACATCACGTTCTCGAAGAGGAGCTCGCCGCCCGCGCAGACCGTGTCGAACGTCAGCTCCTCGGCGTCGACGAACTCCTCGACGCTCACCTCCGGCACGTGCCGCAGCAGGGGGAGCACGTCGGACAGCTCGGCCGAGGAGTCGACGCGATAGGTGTCGGCCGACCCGGCGCCCGCGATGGGCTTCAGGATGATCGGGTAGCCGATGCGCTCGACGGCCTCCCACACGCCCGCGACCGTGGTGGTGCTCGCGTGCCGCGGGGTGCGGACGCCCGCGGCGTCGAGCACCTGCTTCATCTTCTCCTTGTCGCGGAACGGCACGGTCTCGGTCACCGTCATGCCGGGAAGGCCGAACTCCTGCCGGATCCGTGCGGCCAAGATCATGTAGGGCTCCCACAGGCATTCCACCTGGTCGAACCGCACGTGCGCGGCGAGCCCGCGGAGGGCGGCGAGCACCGCGCCCTCGTCGGCAAGGGACACGTGCTCGTAGTGGGCGAGCGCGTCGCGGGCCACGGCGGGCAGCTCGTGCGGCGGCTGGTCGCCGACGCCGATCACCTGCGCGCCCACGGTGGCCAGCCCCCGCGTGAAGTACGGCATCTCGGCCGGGTAGCCGGGGGACAACATCACCACGGTGCTCATGGGCTCCGCCGGTCGTGAGTGGAAATAGTGGTCGGAACAACGTTATCCACTCACGACCGTCACTGCGCTTCCACCAGCTCGACCCGGATGCCGTTCACGATCGCGTCGAGGGCGTCGGCGACGACCCCGGTGTCCGGGTCGCGGACGATCACGTAGCCCTCGCCCTCGTAGCCCGTCGAGGCGGGTTGCCCCGGCTCGGGTAGCTTCGCCTCCACGACGAGGTGCCCGAGCTGTCGCTGCAGCTCGTCGACGCCGTGCACGGCCCGCACCCGGCCGCGGCCCTGCCCGCGCAGGTACGCGCAGCCCGCGGCGTACTTCCGTTCCGGCGGCGTGAACCGGTCGAGGATCACCAGCTCGCACCACATCCGGAAGAAGTCGACGTCGTGCACGTACCCGAGCATCGTGGCGATCTGCGCGCCGGGTGGGCGGGCACCGACCTCCGAGACCGCGACCGAGCCGTCCTGGCGGCGGAACCACTCCATGTGCGTGAGGCCGTCCCGCACGCCCAGCGCCCGCACCGCGGCGGGCCCGACATCGAAGATCTCCCGGTAGCGCGGGTCGGAAAGCTCGCGGGGGAGCAGCACCGTCCACTGGATCCACGGGTTGCGCAGCACCGTGAGCGGCGGCGGCCGGTAGTCCGAGATGGACGCCCACACCGTGGCGTCGCCGATCTGCACGCTGTCGAACGTGAACTCGTCGCCGACGAGGAACTCCTCCAGCAGGCCCGGCGCCTCCGGGCGGGGCGGGATCGCCGACAGCCAGCTGCGCAGGGCGTCGGCGTCGTCGAGACGGTAGGTCGCCTGCGCCCCCGCGCCCGCGGGCGGCTTCGCGACCAGCGGAAACCCGACCGCCGCCGCGAACGCCAACGCCTCGTCCGGAGCGCGGACGAGCTGGTGGCGCGCGCACGGCACCCCCGCCGCGGTGAGCACTTCCTTCATCCGCGACTTGTCCCGCACGTTGCGCGCAGTCTCCGCGTCCATGCCGGGGATGCCCAGCGCCTCGCGGACGTGCGCGAGCGGCACCTGCAGCTGCTCCAGGGCGCCCACCAGCCGCTCGATCGGCCCCAGCTGCCGCGACAGGCCCACCACGGCGTCGGCGATCTGACGGGGATCCAGCGCGTCGTCGACCCGCCGGTGCCCGGCCAGATCCCGGGCCAGGTCGGCGGGCACCTGCTCGGCGGGCACGGTCGTGACCAGACCCAACTGCACGCCGGGAATCCGGGCCGCGGTGGCCACGAACCGGACCGTGGCGGGCATCAGGAACGGGGCGACGAACGCGGCGTTCACCATGCCCGGTGACGCTACAGTCCCGGGGTGTGAACATCGTCTTCGTCGAGCCCGCCTTCCCGCCGACCCAACGGCATTTCGTGCGGGCTCTCGCCGAGGTCGGCGCCTCCGTGATCGGCATCGGCGAACGGCCGGTCGATCACCTCGACGACGAGCTCAAGGGCTGGATGACGCACTACCACCAGGTGTCCACGGTGGTCGACGCCGGCGTGCTGACCGACGCCGTCCGCTGGGTGCAGGACAAGGTCTGGGTCGACCGACTGGAGTCGACGATCGAGGCCCACACGATGGCCGCCGCACAGGCCCGCGAGGCGTGCACGATCCCCGGCACGTCCGTGCGCACGGCTTGGCTGTGCCGCGACAAGCCGTCCATGAAGGAGGCCTTGCGCGCGGCCGGGATCCCGACCGCTGCGTCGGCGCCCGTCACCTCCGCGGCCGACGTGCACGCCTTCGTCGCCGACATCGGCTTCCCGGTGATCCTCAAGCCGCGCACCGGCGCGGGCGCGCTGGACACCGTGCGGGTCGACGACGCCGGGCAGCTCGACGATGCGCTGGGCCGGTTCGGCGGCCAGGGCGTCGAGTCGATCGCCGTCGAGGAGTTCGTGGAGGGCCACGAGGGCTTCTACGACACCGTCTCGATCGACGGCCATTCCGCATTGGACTTCGTGTCGCACTACTACCCGAACGTGCTGGAGGCGATGCGCACCCGCTGGATCTCCCCGCAGTTCGTCTCGACCAACCGGATCGACACCGCCGCCGACTACCAGGAGCTGCGCGAGCTCGGCGCCCGCGTCAACGCCGCGCTGGGCATCGGTACCAGCGCCACCCACATGGAGTGGTTCTTCGGGCCGAAGGGCCTGCGGTTCTCCGAGATCGGCTGCAGGCCGCCCGGCGTCGGGGCGTGGGACCTCTACTCGGCGGGCAACGACCTCGACCTCTACCGCGCCTGGGCGGAGGCCGTCGTGCACGGGCACATCGCGGCGCGACCCTCCCGCCGGTTCGCCACCGGGATCGTCGCACTGCGGCCCGACCGCGACGGCCACATCAGCGGCTACTCCGGCGTCGACGAGGCCCAGGCCCGGCTCGGCGAATGGGTGATCGACGCGCACCTGCCCGAGCCCGGCACCCCCACGCAGCCGGTCGAGGCGGGCTACTGGGCCAACGCCTACGTCCGCATGCGCCACCCCGACTACGACGTGCTGCGCGGGATGCTCGACGACGTGGGCCGGACGGTGCACGTGCTCGCTTCATGATCGTTCTCTTGGGCCCGCAGCGGCGGCCGACACTGGACGCCATCGGCCTCGAAGGGCCGGTCGCGACGATCACGGCGGGATGGCAGGAGCGCGAGCCCGACGACGCCGAGCTGGACGCGCTGCTCGACGGCCGCAGCGTCAACCTGGCCCTGTACACCCGTTGGCATGACGTGCTGGAGCGGGACCCGGAGTACGCCGCGGCCGAGCGCGCGCACCGGGCCGCGCTCGCCGAACAGCAGGAGCTGCACCTGGTGCAGCTGGACGGGGTGCTGGGCGCGTTGCGCGAGGTCGCCCGGCGTGGCGGTGGCGGCCCGCGGCTGCGGGAGGAGGCCCGCGCGGACGCCGAGGCCGTCGTCCGGCTCGTCGACGACCGGCACCTGGCCCGGGTGGCGCAGGAGCGCGCCGCGTTCGCGGAGCGGTGGCGGCCCGCGGAGCGCCCGATGGTGGCGGGGCACCGGGCCGCGGTCGCCGAGGTGTTGGCCTCGGCGACGGCGCTCGCCGTCGCGGGTGGGCACGTCGGGGTGCTGGGGCACGTGTTGCGGCTGTTCGCCGTGTCGGCCCCGCCGATCGTCGTCGCGTGGTCGGCCGGGGCGATGGCGCTCACCGACCGGGTGTTGCTCTTCCACGACCGTGCCGCGCACGGACCGACGCACGCCGAGTTCGCCGACGTCGGGCTCGGCTGGATACCCGAAGCGGTGCTGTTGCCGCACGCGCGGCGGCGGCTACGCGTCGACGACTCCGCCCGGATGGCGGAGCTGGCCGTGCGGGCCGCGCCCGCGCGCTGCGTGATCCTCGACGACGGCGTGCGCCTCGACCTCGGCCCAGACGGTCAGCTCCCCCCGGACGCCCTGATCGTCCACCCCGACGGCTCACTCGGCCGTGGCGGAGCGCCATGAAGCTCGCCATCAACCGCCTCAAGGAGCGGCGGCCGGACGACACGGCGGTCGACCGGTTCCTGGCCCGGCACGAGGTGCCGATCGTGGAGGGCGACCGGTGCACGTTCCTGTGGCGTGGCGACGCCGACGCCGTGCACCTCGTGCACCGCATCACCGGGTTGCCGGACCGGCCGCCGCTGCGCCGGATCCGGGGCACCGACCTGTGGTCGGTCGTGCTGGAGCTACCCGCGGGCTCGCGGGTGAACTACCAGATCGAGGTCCGCCGGGGCGAGCACGTCGAGACCGGGAACGACCCGCTCAACCCGAAGGTCTCCTACGGTCCGGTCGGCACGTCGTCGGTGTGCTTCGCGCACGGCTACGCGACGCCCGACTGGACCGAGTTCGACCCGGACGCCCGGCCGGGCACCCTCACCGACATCGTGGTGCCCAGCCGTGCGTTGCGCCGCGACTGCGCGGTCACCCTGTACCTGCCTGCGCGGTTTCGCCGCAGCGTCGCGTACCCGCTGCTCGTCGTGCACGACGGCGGCGACTTCCTGCAGTACGCGGCGGCCAAAACCGTGCTCGACAACCTCGTGCACCGGCTCGACGTCGCCGAGCTCGTCGCGGCGTTCGTGCACCCCGGCGATCGGATCGTCGAGTACGCCGACTCGCCCGCGCACGCCCGGTTCCTCACCCGCGAGCTGCTGCCGCGGCTGGAGTCGGAGCTGCCGCTGGTCGGGCAGCGGTCCGGCCGGTGCCTGCTCGGGTCCAGCTTCGGCGCGGTCGCGGCGCTCTCGGCTGCGTACCGCTCGCCCGACACCTACGGCGCGCTCGCGCTCATGTCGGGCTCGTTCGTGTTCACCGACATCGCCGGGGCCGACCACGGCGGCGGTCCCGTGTTCGACCCGGTCGTGAAGTTCGTCAACCGCTATCGGGCCCGGCCCCGGCGGGTGGCCGACCGGCTCTTCGTCAGCTGTGGTGTGTTCGAGCCGCTGATCACGCCCAACCGGTCGATGGTGCCCACGTTCGAGGCGACGGGCATGACGGTGCGGTTCCTCCAGACCCGTGACGGTCACAGCTGGGAGAACTGGCGCGACAGCCTCCGCGACGCGTTGGCCTGGATCTACCCCGGGCCGCAGAAGCTGGTCTACGAGTAGCCGACACCGGCGTTCCCGCGCTCGCACCCCCGTCGCGACGCCGCTGCGAGCACGGCAACGCCGGTGCGGCGATCAGCGGTCGCGGCGGGCGATCTCCGCGGCCACCCACAGCTCGGCCCGTCCGCGCTGGGTGGCGGGTGAGCGGCCGGTGAGGTCCTCGATGCGGCGCAGCCGCCGTCGCACGGTGTTGCGGTGCGCGCCGAGCGCGGCGGCGACGGCCGCGAGCCTGCCGTGGTGCTCGTGGTAGGCGTCCACCGTGGCCAGCAGCGAATCGGTCTCCGGCGATGACGTGGCGAGCGGGCCCAGCACACGCCGGGCGAACCCGGCCGCCGCCGCCTCGGGGAGCAGCGCCGGGAGCCCGTCGTCGAGCAGGTCGTCCCAGCAGGCCAGCGCCACCCCAAGATCGCCGGTTGGGCGCGAAGGCGGCCGAATCTGGCCGGTCGGCGCAACCAACCGGCGATCACGGTCGAGATGGGCGGTCGCCCGCGTGAGTGCGGCAGGGGCGGTGGCGTCGGCGGCGCCGAGCTCCGCGAGGGGGTGGGCGGCGCCGAGCCCGCCCGGCCGCCGGTCCCGACCGCGGCCACGGTGCCTGCCGGATCGGTGCCGTCGGCCAGCACGACGACGATCTGCCCGTCCGGGTCGGTGACCGCGAGGCGGCTGGCCGGGTCGTCGGCGGCCCAGCGCTCCAGCGCGGTGAGGGCCTCGGCGGGGTCGGGTGGCACGCGGGCGTCGGCGGCCCAGCGCTTCGGCCCGGTAGGCGCCTCGGCCTTGGGGTCGTCGACCCCCGACCGAGCCTCTGCGCCGTGTCTCGCCGTGTCGGAATCCGAGACTCGCCGTGCCGAGACCTGGCCGAGCGTGGGCATGGCGCCAGTTTGCACTGCCGAGTGGCATTCGTGGTGCAGAGCTGCCCTTCCCGACGGCGGCCGCGCTCCCTACGGTCGGCGTGGGTCCACCACTGATGTCTGAGGGGTTACCATGACCGCCACCACCGCCGCCGATCTCGGCGGACCGACGCTGCCCCAGGTGCGCCGCCTGGTCACCGAGGTGCCGGGGCCGCGTTCGCGGGAGCTGGCCGCGCGCCGCTCGGCTGCCGTGGCGGTTGGCGTCAGCAGCGTCATGCCGGTGTACGCGGCGGCAGCAGGCGGCGGCGTGGTGGTCGACGTCGACGGCAACTCGTTCATCGACCTGGGCTCGGGCATCGCGGTCACCACGGTCGGCAACAGCGCGCCCGCGGTGGTCGACGCCGTGCGTGCGCAGGTGGCGGTGTTCACCCATACCTGCTTCATGGTCACGCCCTATGACGGCTACGTCGCCGTCGCCGAGGAGCTCAACGCGATCACGCCGGGCCGTCACGAGAAGCGCTCGGCGCTGTTCAACTCCGGCGCGGAGGCGGTGGAGAACGCGGTCAAGGTCGCGCGGCTGGCCACCCGCCGCCCGGCCGTCGCGGTGTTCGAGCACGCCTACCACGGCCGCACGTCGCTGACGATGGCGATGACCGCCAAGAACATGCCCTACAAGAACGGGTTCGGGCCCTTCGCGCCCGAGATCTACCGGGCGCCGATGTCGTACCCGTTCCGCGACGGCCTCGACGGGCCCGCTGCGGCGGCACGCAGCATCGAATACCTGGAGCGGCACGTCGGCGCGGCGAACCTCGCCGCGCTGGTGATCGAGCCGATCCAGGGTGAGGGCGGCTTCGTCGTGCCCGCGCCCGGCTACCTGCCTGCGCTGGCCGAGTGGGCGCGCGCCAACGGGATCGTGTTCGTCGCCGACGAGGTGCAGACCGGCTTCGCCCGCACCGGGCAGCTGTTCGCGTGCGAGCACGAGGGCGTCGTCCCCGACCTCATCGCCACCGCCAAGGGCATCGCGGGCGGGATGCCGCTCGCCGCCGTCACCGGGCGGGCCGAGCTGATGGACGCCCCGCACGCGAGCGGGCTCGGCGGCACCTTCGGCGGCAACCCCGTCTCCTGTGCCGCTGCCCTGGCCACGCTGGCGACGATCCGCTCCGAGGGTCTCGTCGCGCGGGCCGCCGCGATCGGCGAGACGGCGCTCCCGCGGCTGCGCGCGCTTCAGGCCGACGACCCACGGATCGGCGACGTCCGCGGCCGGGGCGCCATGCTGGCCGTCGAGTTCGTGCGCCCCGGCACGATCGAGCCGGACCCGGCGACGACGAAGGCCGTGGCCGCGGCGGCGCATCAGGCCGGGCTCATCGTGCTGACGTGCGGCAGCTGGGGCAACGTGGTGCGGCTGCTCCCGCCGCTCGCGATCGGCGACGACCTGCTGCTGGAGGCCCTCGACGTGCTCTCCGAGGTGATCCGCGCGGCCTGACCCGGGCCGCCCGCGCCAATCCAGGGCGGCCCGCACGACGTTGCGGGTACGACACGGCCTAGCTGGCAGGCGCGGCGAGGACCGCCACGACCGCGCCCTCGATCGCGGATGACGTCCTCGGTGGTTTGACCATACGGTGGCGTATGGAGGTCGGGAATGCGTGTGCACAACGTCCACGAACGGGTCCTCGGCGCCCCGGCCGCGGCGGTGGCGCCGCTGCTCGACGGCATCGGCGGCCCCCACGACGCGCTGTGGCCGTCGCCGGAGTGGCCGCCGATGTGGCTCGTCGGACCGCCCGCGATCGGCACCGCGGACGGCCACGGCGTGCTGCGCTACCGGGTCAGCGCCTATGCGCCCGGCAGGCGGATCGTGTTCACGCTGGAGCCCGGGCAGGGGCTCTCCGGGTGGCACGGGTTCGAGGTTGTGCCGCTCGGGCCGGAGCGCACTCTCCTGCGGCACATCGTGGACGGGCGGGCGCACGGCCGGATGCGGGTGGTATGGCGGTGGGTGCTGCGGCCGGTCCACGACGGGATCGTCGAGCAGATCCTCGATCGGGCCGAAGTCGCCCTCGGCACCGGTCCGGACCCGGCGACCCGGCTCTCCTCGATCGCCCGGCTCGCCCGGTGGACGTCCGGGCCGCGGGCCCGCGCGTCGGAGCCGCCTGCCGGGGCCCTGTCGGTGTTGCCCCGGGCCGACTTCGCCGACGCCTTCGCCGTTCGGCTGCGGCCGGGCATGCCGACCGATCCGCAGGCCTGGGTGTCGGCGTTCTCAGCCGACCCGCCGGGCTGGGTGCGGGGCCTCGTCGCGGCGCGCGAAGCCGTGGTCGGGCTGATCGGCATCGATCGTGCGGGGCGCTCGGCGTTCGCCGTCCGGTCCCGTACCGCGACCGAGGCCGTGGCGGGCACAGACGCGCGGCACCTGGACTTTCGGGCGGTGGTGACGGTCGAGCCCACCCGGGTCGTGCTGACCACCGTCGTGCGGCTGTACAACCGGCGCGGGCGCGCCTACTTCGCCCTCGTCCGCCGGATCCACCCGGCGGTCGTCGCGGCGATGCTCACCCGCGCGGCGACCCGGCTCTCACGCGCCCCGGACACGGTGCCGTGGGCCCCGGTCGGGACGCCCTGACCATTCGCCTCGGTGCCTCTTCCGACGGCGGCCGAGATCGAGTTGTCTGGACGCCGGTGCCGCACCGCGGCGGCACGGGATCGAAGGAGCGCCCATGACCCAGACCATCGAGCCGGAGGCAGGCACGGCGTCGCCCGCGCGGCAGCGTGTCGACAAGTGGCTGTCGGACTTCTCCGCCGCGCTCGCCGCGCGGGACGCCGACCGCGCCGCGGGCCTGTTCGCCACGACGTCGTTCTGGCGGGACATCATCGCGTTCACGTGGAACATCACGACCGTCGAAGGCCGCGAGGGCGTCGCCGACCTCCTCCGGCACACGATGGCGGCCACCGACGCCACCAACTTCCGGATCACCGAGGGCGAAGAGCCCGACGAGGCCGACGGCATCGTCACGGCGTGGATCAGGTTCGACACGGCCCTCGGTCGCGGATCGGGCCTGTTGCGCCTCGCCGACGAGGGCGCCTGGACGCTGCTCACCACGCTGGACGAGCTCAAGGGTCACGAGGAGCTGCAGGGCACGAGCAGGCCCAAGGGCGTGCAGCACGGCGCTTACAAAGACCGCGTCACCTGGAAGGAGCGGCGCACCGCCGAGATCGACGGCCTCGGCCGCGACCGCGACCCCTACGTCCTCGTGATCGGCGGCGGCCAGGGCGGCATCGCGCTGGGCGCCCGGCTGCGCCAGCTCGGCGTCGACCACCTCGTCGTGGACCGCCACGAGCGGCCCGGCGACCAGTGGCGCAGCCGGTACAAGTCGCTGTGCCTGCACGACCCCGTCTGGTACGACCACCTGCCCTACCTGCCGTTCCCGCCCAACTGGCCGATCTTCGCGCCGAAGGACAAGATCGGCGACTGGCTCGAGATGTACACCCGCGTCATGGAGATCAACTACTGGGGCGCCACGACCGCGCGCACCGCCACATGGGACGACGAGAAGACGGAGTGGACGGTCACCGTCGACCGGGCGGGCGAGGAGGTCGTGCTGCACCCCAAGCAGCTCGTCTTCGCGCTCGGGGTGTCGGGCAAGCCGAACATCCCGTCGTTCCCCGGCCAGGACATCTTCCGCGGCGAGCAGCAACACAGCTCGCAGCACCCGGGCCCGGACGACTACAAGGACAAGCGGGTCGTCGTCATCGGCTCGAACAACTCGGCCTTCGACATCTGTGGTGCCCTGTGGGAGGTCGGCACGGACGTGACGATGGTGCAGCGCAGCTCCACCCACATCGTCAAGTCCGACACGCTGATGGACATCGCCCTCGGCGATCTGTACTCGGAGCGCGCGGTCGCCGCCGGGGTCACCACGTTCAAGGCCGACACGATCTTCGCGTCGCTGCCGTACCGGATCCTGCACGAGCTCCAGATCCCCGTCTACGCGGCGATCGCCGAGCATGACAAGGAGTTCTACGACCGCCTGGAGGCGTCGGGCTTCCGCCACGACTGGGGCGAGGACGGGTCGGGCCTGTTCATGAAGTACCTGCGCCGAGGCTCGGGCTACTACATCGACGTCGGCGTGGGCGACCTGGTGGCGAACGGCGACATTCCGGTCGAGCACGGCCAGGTCACCGCCCTCACCGAAACCGGCGTGCAGCTCGACACCGGCGAGGAGCTGCCCGCCGACCTCGTCGTGTACGCCACCGGCTACGGCTCGATGAACGGGCTGGCCGCCGACATCGTCGGCACGGACATGGCCGACAAGGTCGGCAAGGTCTGGGGCCTCGGCTCGGACACCACCAAGGACCCCGGACCCTGGGAGGGCGAGGAGCGCAACATGTGGAAGCCCACCCAGCAGGAGGGGCTGTGGTTCCACGGCGGCAACCTGCACCAGTCGCGCTACTACTCCCTCTACCTGGCGCTGCAGCTCAAGGCCCGCGCCGAGGGGATCCCGACGCCGGTCTACGCACTCCAGGAGGTGCACCACACAGCGTGATCACGGTGATCATGCGGCGAGGAAGCGCAGCAGGTCTTCGGTGAACCGCTCCCGATGGGAGACGTACAGCCCGTGCGGGCCGCCCGGGTAGACCACCAACTCGGCCCCCGGCACGAGCTCGGCCGACGGCTTGCCGGTGATCGGCAGTGGCGCGGACTCGTCGGCGTCGCCGTGGATGAACAGGGTCGGGATGTCGAGAGTGGTGAGGTCGGCGCTGACGTCGGTGGCGGTGCCCGCGCGCTGACAGGCGATCAACACCTCCATCGGCACCCGCAGCGCCGCGCCGATCACCTCGTCGGCCAGCGCGCTGCTGACGCCCGACTGCGGCCGCGCGAAGTAGCCGTCGCGGCGGGTGGCGAACCATGCAGGGCGGTCGGCGCGCAGCTCGGCGAGCGCCGCGGCGTAGGCCTCGGCGCCGACCACACTGCAGATGTGCGGCGAGACCGTGCCGACCAGCACGGCCCGCCGCACGCCCGCGGTTCCGTGCCGGTGCAGTGCGCGGACCGTCTCGCAGCAGCCCATGCTGTGCGCGACCACGGCGAGCTCGGTCAGGCCCAGGTGGGCGACCAGGCGGACGAGGTCGTCGGCGAGGGTGTCGAGGTCGTAGCCGACACCCGGCTCGTCCGACCGGCCGTGCCCGCGCCGGTCCATCGCCACGCA
Source organism: uncultured Actinomycetota bacterium (assembly GCA_963739465.1). Classification (GTDB taxonomy): domain Bacteria; phylum Actinomycetota; class Actinomycetes; order Mycobacteriales; family Pseudonocardiaceae; genus Pseudonocardia. The sequence continues at coordinate 108,706 of CAVUAS010000008.1, read as the reverse complement.
CCGGTACCCGGCGTCGACGAGCGCGGGCACCTGGTACTCCCACATCGTGGAGTCGAGCGACCACGAGGAGACCAGCAGCACGGCAGGTCCGTCCGCGGGGCCGTGGTCCTGGTAGTAGAAGCGGATGCCGTCGGTGTTCGTGAAGTAGGCCATGCCCCGACGCTAGGCCCGGCAGGTAAGCGCGGCGATTACCTCTTGGGTAAGACCGAATGCGACGCGGTGCGCGACTACGGCAGGTCTCGCAGGGGTCGGTAGCGCTCCTGGAGGAGGCGGTCGCCGCTCCCGCGCAGGGCCGCGTCACGGGCGGCCGCAGGGAGCATCCAGGCGGCCGCGGCGCGGCGGCTGTGCTCGTGGACCCCCGCCACGCGGGGACGGCGGCGCCGGGCGTGGGCGTGCAACGCGGCGGAGAGCGTCTCGCCGCGGGCGAGCTCGTCGGCGAGCACGAGCGCGTCCTCGACGGCGAGGCTGCCGCCCTGGCCCATGTGCGGGTACGTCGCGTGCGCGGCGTCGCCGACCAGCACCACCCGCCGGTCGTGCCACCGATCGAGCGTGACGCAGCCGACCGGGGCGACGTGCGGCGGGATCGTGGCGTCGAGGCGGGCGAGGAAGTCCGGCGCAGGCCCCCCGAACCCGGCGAAGGCGTGGGGGAATGGCTTCTGCCCGACGCCCGTTCCGGCGAAGCCGTAGGTGTGTCCGCCGCCCACCGGGACGAGGCCCAGAAAGCAACCCTCGCCCAGCAGCAGCACGAGGTGTTCGACGCCCACAGGCCGTCCGGCCACGACGGCGCGCCACCCGACCGTCGGCGTGGGCGTCGGCGCGACGTCGCTCACGGCGAGCCGCCGGACGGTGGACCCGATGCCGTCGGCGCCCACCACCAGGTCGTAATCGCCGCACGACCCGTCGGCGAACGCGACGCGCACCTTCCGGTCGTCCTGCCGCAGGCCGGTGACGGCGCGACCGAACCGCAGCGGCACGTCGGCGGCGCCGCTCAGGAGGATCCCCATCAGCAGGGTCCGGGTGATTCCGAGGCAGGGCGCGACGCCGTCCCAGAGCGCGGTGAGGTCGGTCTGGCAGAGGAGGTCGCCGCGCCGGTCGTGACAGGCCCACCGCGGCACCACGGCGGCCGCCGCGTCGAGCGCCGGACCGACGCCGAGTGCCCGTAGCGCTCGAACCCCGTTCCCGTGCAGCGTGATCGCCGCCCCTTCCGCGGACGGACCGGGGTGGGCCTCCACGAGTTCGGGCGTGAACCCGCGCTGCCGCAGCGCGATCGCGGTGGACAGCCCCGCGATGCCGCCACCCACCACCAAGATCCGTGGCACGGTCACCATGTCCGCACGGTAGGAGCAGGCCGCCCGGACGGCACGGACCCCGCGGAACGGTGTTCCGGACTATCGTGAACAGCTCCGCCGGTCCACGAGGAGCAGCCTTGGCGGACGCCCTGACCTTCACCACCCGCGGCGTCGCGATGCCCGAGCGCCGCCGGGTCCTGCACACCCTGGCGGACAAGGGGTTGCTCCCGATCGAGCCGCTGTCGGCGGCGCCGCGTGTCGAGCTGGTGAAGTGGCGGTTGCCCGGCGCCTCGATCCTCTGGGGGCGCTTCGAACAGGTCCGCCAGCGCGCCGAGCCCGGGGCGGCCGACGACCTGTTCTTCGGGATCAACGTCGCGGGCGCGGGCCTGGCCCGTCAACGTGGCTGCGCGGCCCCGGTCGAGTCCGGGCGACGCGGTGGTTCTGCGCCTCGCCGAGGGCCCGTTCAGTGTCCTGCGACCCACCCCGAGCGCGCTGATCGGCGTCCGCGCGCCGCGCCGAGCCCTGCCGCTCGGCGCGGGCCGCCACGACCAGACGCCACAGCTCGTGCCGGGCCACGCCCCGGCGCTGCGACTGCTGACGGGCTACCTGACCGCCCTGGGCGCAGGCCCCGCGCCGGACGGCCCCGAGCTCGTCGACGCGGTGGTCGGCCACCTGCTCGAGCTCGTCGCGCTCAGCCTGCGCCCGCCGCCGCGGGACCCCTCGTCCGCCGCAGCCCGTGCCGTGCGGGCCGCGCGGCTCGCCGCGTTGAAGGCCGACATCGCCCGCCACCTCGGCGACCCTGCCCTCGGCGTCGCCGCCCTCGCCGCCCGGCACGGCATCAGCCCGCGCTACGTGCACAAGCTGTTCGAGGACGACGGCCGCACCTACAGCCGGGTCGTGCTCGACGCCCGCCTGGAGCGGGCCCTGCGGGAGCTGCGCGCCACCACCCAGACGGTCAGCGCCATCGCAGGCGCCGCAGGCTTCGGCGACCTGTCGTACTTCAACCGGACGTTCCGCCGTCGGTACGGCATGACCCCCACCGAGGCCCGGCGACAGCCCGGCTGACGGTGCGGCACGGCGCTCCGCCGCCGGGACGCTGCACGATGACGCGATGTGCGCCGCGCGCTTTCCCGCTGGGCGTACGGCCAGGGCAGCGAGCCCGATCCGCGGTTCACCCTGGCCAACGAGCGCACGTTCCTCGCGTGGATCCGTACCGCGCTCGCGCTGACGGCGGGCGGCGGCGCCTTGGAAGCGCTCGCCACGCCCCTGCTGCCGGGCCCCTGCTGGCGGCCTCGCTGCTGCTGCTCGGGCTCGGGCTGGTCACTCCGGTGCTGGCCTGGGCGGGCTGGGGCGCCGCCGAACGCGCGCTGCGCCGCGGCGAGCCGCTGCCGTCGTCGCCGGTCGCGCCGGTCCTGGCCGTCGGCACGGCGGTGGTGGGTGTGCTCGTGCTGCTCGGGCTGGTGCTGCGGTGAGCCCGCCGCCGCAGTACGACCCCGGCCTGCAGCCCGAACGCACCCGGCTCGCTTGGCGCCGCACCCTGCTCACCCTGCTCACCCTGCTCACCCTGCTCACCCTGGCCATCGGGGCGCTGGTCGCGCTGCGGTTCCTCCCGGCCACGCTCGGCGGGTGGTCCCTCGGGCTCGGGCTCCTGGGGCGGGGTGTGCTGTGGCGGCTCGCGGCCTGCGAGGGCGTCGCGCCTACGTCGCCCTCGTCGTGGCGCCGGGCCCCTTGCCGGGGGGCGCCCTTTTGCTCGGCCTCACGGTCGTCGCCGTGGGCGTCGCGGTGTTCGGTGTGCTCGGGCTGATCGTCAGCCGCTGAGCTCCGGCGCGTCGGTGGGGAAGAACAGCCGCGCAACGAGCTCGCCCCGGCTGCGCACCCCGACCTTGGCGAAGATCGATTTCAGGTGGTCCTGCACGGTCCAGGACGACAGGTGCAGCTCCGCGCCGATCTCCTTGGTGGCGAGCCCGCGCGCCACGAGCCCGGTCACGGCCCGCTCCCGCTCGGTGAGCCCGTAGGCGCTCGCGACGAGGGGCGCGATCTCGTGCATCGGGGCAGGCTCGACGACGACGGTCGTGGTCGCGTCCCGGCCCGCCAGGGTGCAGGCGTGCAGCACGAGCCACCGCCCGGCGGCGGTACGGACCCGGGCGCGAGCGACCGTCCCCTCGGCCGCCCCGCCTGCGGCGATGCGCCGTGCCTGGCAGGCGACGGCGGTGACGGCAAGCGGAAGCGCGCCGCGCGGGGCACCCTCCCGCAGCTGGGCCAGCCACCGTTCGGCGAGGGGGTCGGCGGTGACGAGCGCGCCGTCGGCGGCGAGCACGACCAGGCCGACGCCCCGTTCGGCGCGCGCCGCCGCGCAGGCGTCGAGCAGGGTGGCGCGCTGCAGGCCGTCGGCGACCGTGCCTGCCACGGCGGCCACGAGCTCCGTCTCGGACGGCGTGAAGTCGGGCCGCGCGCGGCCGCGCAGGAGGGTGAGCGCGCCCCAGGTGGTGCCGTCGCTGACCAGGGCGGCACGCAGCTCGTCGCCGAGCCCGTGCGGGCGCCGGAGCTCGCGGTGGCGGCGGCTGCGGTCGAGGTCGCCGCCGGTCACCGCGCTGAGGCCTGCCGTGTGCTGCTCGGCGCGGGCGAGCGCGGCGAACGCGTTGACGTCCGCGCCCGACAGCTCGATCTCCGTCATCCGGGCCATCGCCGCGTCGGGGAGCCCGTTCTCCACCACCTCACCGGTCGGGATGTGCGTGGCCGGGTCCATCGTCAGCACGCAGACGCCGTCGAAGGGCACCGCGCCCGCGACGACCCGCGCCGCCCGCCGGGCGAACTCCCGCATGCCCAGGCCGCGGTGCGCGAGCCGGACGAGGTCCCGGCGCACGCGTTCCGGTGATGCGACCGCCATCGCCCGAGTATGACCCCAGGATCCTGGGATGGCCGGGCCTATCCGGCAGGCGCAGGCTGATCGGAGGCCCGCCCGTGGGACCGCTGTCGACGGTCAGAACGGTGATATCCGACGGAGGAGAGCGGCATATGCCCTGGTCGACGCGGCCACTCACACTGCTGATCGGGCTCGGTCTTCTGGTCGGCTGTAGCGCCCCGCAGACCGACGCCCCGGTGGCGGCCTGGGTCACGGCGAACGCCGTGGTGCTGCGCGGCGTCGCCCCGCAGGCCGGCGCGTTCAACACCGGGCGCTCCGACCCCGTGCGGTTCGTCGGGCTGGAGTACTACCTGACGCGCGCGTCCACGTACGACGCGGTCGACGCCTACGTGGCCGCGAACGCCCCGTCCCGGCTGGCCGAGCTGCGCGCCGACCTGCGACCGCTGCGGCCCGACACTGCCGACATGTTCGGGTTCGTCCAGCAGGTGATGGCGGCGCCGGACAAGCAGGCCCGGCTCGACCGCGCTCGCCGGGTGCGGGAACTGGTCGAACAGCTGCCGCACCCGCCGGGCGACCCCGCCCACGCCGTGGTCGCCCACCACGCCGCACAGATCGTCGCGTTCTATGAGCACTACGCGCTTCCCGACGCCGACGCCCTGGTCTACCGCGACGCGCACGCCGCGCAGAACCTGCGCTGGTGGCGGGACCGGACCGAGGCAGCGTGAGTCCACGATGAGAACGGGTCCGTTCTGGGACGGCGTGGAAGGCCGGGCGCCGGTGCCCCCGGCCGCGCGCACACTGGGGTTCGCGTTCGTCTCCGCCGACGAGCAGGCAGGCACGATCGAGCTGGCGTTCACGGCGGGGGAGGAGTTCACGAACCCCGCGGGCAACGTGCTCGGCGCGTTCCTCGCCGCGATGCTCTACGACACCGTCGGGCCCGCGCTGCTCGCCACGCTCGCGCCGGACGAGTTCCAGTCCACGCTGCAGATGAACGTCGACTTCCTGCGCCCGACCCGCCCCGGGCGGATCGTGGCCCGCGGTCGCGTGAAGCACCGCGAGGGCGATCACGCGGTGCTCGAGGCGGCACTCTTCGACGGCGCCGACACCCTGCTCACCTGCGCCACCGCCATCGCGCGCGTCATCCACCGGGACGCGGCGCGAACCGCGGTCTGAGGCGACGAGCGTCACTCCGGCCAGGTACCCGTGGGGCCGGGCCGGGCCTCGTACCGCCGCCTGCTCGACCGCATCGCGCTCGCGGCGGCGCCGGGCACCAGGCTGCCGATGGCCAGGCCGATGACGAGGTAGATCAGGGCCTGGGCCAGCGACACCCCGAGCGGCCTGTTGGACAGGAACGGCGTGACGACGGCTGCCGCCGTCACCAGACCGATGATCCAGCCGAGGTAGGCGAGCGGGCGTGGCGTGCTGAGCACCAGCAGGTGGGCGAGGCCCGTGGCGGCGATCGCGGCCAGCGCGGCGAGGGCGCAGAGCACCGCGGTGCTGGAGTCACCGAACACCCCGGCCTCGCGCGAGCCCGCGAACGCCACGTTGAACACCGCGCGGATGACGAGCACGCCGACGAGGCCGATCAGCGCCGCGACCACGGCGCACGCGGCCCCGCCCGCCCACAATCTGCCCGCGTCGATCCGCCGCCCGGGAGGCTCGACGCCGCGAGGATCCGCGTTGACGGTCTCGTCGTCGTAGCCGGCCATGTGTGCTCCCGTCGTCGTGGTGGGTCGTCATTATCGCGCGCCCCGCCGACGCGTCATTCGTCTAGTACCTGCGCGCCCGGGCGATTCCGCGTGCGGCGCAGCATCCAGGTCACCACGGCGGCCGACACCATGCAGATCCCGACGACCCACAGCCCGAGTCGGTTGTTGCCGGTCGCGTCGGACAAGGCCCCGGTGACGTAGGGCGCCACGAAGCCGGAGATGTTGCCCAGCGAGTTGACCAGCCCGATCCCGGCCGCCGCGGCGACCCCGGTCAGGTAGGCGGTGGGCAGCGCCCAGAAGCCGGGCAACGCGGCGAGCACGCCGCACGCGCAGATCGTGACCGCGACGATTGCGAGCCACGGGTTCGCCAGGTAGAGGGCCACGGGGATCGCGAGGCCGCCGACCAGCGCGGGCACGGCCACCCGGATGGTCGGGCTCGCCGCGCGGTGCGTCCAGACGACCATGGCGATCAACCCGACCACGTACGGGATCGCGGTGATCAGGCCCTGCTGAACCGTGGAGAAGTTGGTGCCGTACTGGGCGGCGAAGCCCTTGATGATCGTCGGGAGGAAGAACCCGAGCGCGTAGACGCCGTAGACCACCCCGAAGTACACCCAGGACAGCGCCAGCACACGCGGACTCCGCAGTGCCCCGAGCACCGACGTCGGGCCGGTTGCGGAGACCTCCGTGGCCTCCGCCGCGAGCCGGGCCTCCAGCGCTTCCCGCTCCGGCTGGGGCATCCATCCGGCCGCGGAGGGCCGATCGGTCAGCAGGAACCAGACGACGACGGCCAGCAGCACCGACGGGATGCCCTCGATCAGGAACATCACCCGCCACCCGGACAGGCCGAACAGTCCGTCGCCGTTCTGGATGATCAGCGACGAGATCACCGCGCCGAACGCCGTCGAGATCGGGATGGCGGTCATGAACCAGGCCGTCATCCGGGCCCGCTGCCCGGCCGGGAACCAGTACGTCAGGTACAGGATGATCCCGGGGAAGAAGCCCGCCTCGGCCACTCCGAGCAGGAACCTCAGCACGATGAGCACGGTCGCGTTCGGGACGAACGCCATGATCGTCGCGACGATGCCCCACGTCACCAGAATGCGGGCGATCCAGCGACGGGCGCCGAACCGGTGCAGCATGAGGTTGCTGGGCACTTCGAGGAGCAGATAGCCGATGAAGAACACGCCCGCCGCGATGCCGAACAGCGTGGCCGAGAGGCCCAGCTCGGCGTTCATCCCGTTGGGCCCGGCGAACCCGATGTTCACCCGGTCCAGGTAGTTGACGAAATAGAGAAGGATCAGCAGGGGGACGAGGCGTCGGCCCGCTCGACGCACCCCCGCCCGGACCAGTTGGTCCTCCGTGCCGACCGCGGCGTCGGACGTCATGGCAGGTTCCTCTCGGACGCTGTCGAGGCCACCCATGCGATACCCGAACGCTGCTCGCCGCAAGCGGGGGCTCGTCGTCAGGGACGGTCGTGGCGGTCGATCTCGTCGAGGGTGCGCAGCGCTCGCTCGGCCGACTCCCGGGTGGCGGCGTCCACGTCGGGATCGGTGCCCCGGGCCACCCGGTGCAGCGCGTTTCTGGCCTCGTGGGTGCCGATGCCTGCCAGGACGTCGACGGCGAGGCCGGGGGCGCCGCCCGCGAGGAGAGCCTCGGTGAGCAGCGGCACCGAGCGGTCGCCCGCGCGGGTGAGCTGCATCCCCGCGACGGTCCGCTCGGTCTCGTCGCCGTCGGCGAGCGCGCCGACCAGGGCGCGGCCCGCGGGCGCGGCACCGGCAAGCCGCCACGCCGCGCCCGCGGCGAGCAGTCGGGCGGCCCCGGCGGCGCTCATACCGTCAGGCCGGATCCGAGTGCGGCGGCGAGGCCGTACCGGTTCCAGTAGTCCGGGTCGTGCGTGTCCGAGTGCTGGAACCAGCCGTTGACGTGCGAGGTCACCTTGCCCGCCGCGGCGGGCGGCGGCGTGAACGTCTGGCCGCCGCGGTCGGCGAGGATCACCAGGTCGAGGTGGACCCGTATGTCGATGATCCGCTGCACGCGGTCGAAGTTCGGGAACCACTCCGGGTGGACCGGCCAGCTCAGCAGGACGAGCCGGTCGAGCTGCAGGCCGAGCCCGGTTGCGAGGTTCGCCACCGTGCCACCGTGGCTGTGCGCGAACAGGTCCGGTTGGTGGAGTCCCTGGTCGACGACCCACTTGAGCATCTGCTGCGCGGCGAGCCTGCGCGCGCCGTCGGAGTACAGGCCGCTCCACTTGAAGCTCGGGTTGTGCAGGTGCAAGGGCGGGGTGAGCGCGTCGAGGTAGGTGTAGAAGTCCCCGCCGGGCTGCCACCACGTGGTCAGCGCCGCGAACGTCCCGTGGGTGAGGAAGGCGGTGTGGGAGGGCCGGTCGGTCCCGTCGAGGCGCGACGGGCGGCCGACGGCCCGGCGGAGCGCGGGATGGCTCGGGTCAACCCTGGCCAAGCCGATCCGACCGATGTCCTTGGCCATCCCGCGGCCCCGGGAGGCGCCGTCCACGAGCTGGGCCAGCACGTCGTCGCGGGGCCCGGTGGTGTCGAGCGCGGCGACCGCCGCGGAGGTGCGCACCAGCCGGTTCTCGCTGCGCAGGCAGGCCTCGACGAGCGCCGCCGCATTGGTCGGGTTGGGCTCGGCCACGAGCTGATCCATGAGCGCGGCGCGGGTGCTCGCCGACACCTCGGGCCCGCGCCGCTCCCGCTGCTCGTCGACGGTGATGCCCAACGGGGCCACCGCTTCGGCGAGCGGGATCGGCTCCGGTTGGCCGAGCGGAGTGAGGTCGGCGGGGAGCCCGATCTCGGTGGGGCGGTCTACGCACTCGGCGTCCCCCGCGGCGGCCGCCCCCAGCGAGAGGACGATCGCCGCCTGGCTCAGTTGGGCGTCGCGGTCGCGCCGGGCGTACGCCTCTCCGCCCGGAACCGGAGTGGGGTTCTGACGGCGGGCCATGGCGCTCCCGTGCGGGGTTCGGATTGGGTCGGCGGATCACCGATCGAAGTCGAGTGCCGACGCGCCGTCAATGGGAGCACGATGGCGACGGCAGGCGCCACGCATGATGTCGATCATGGTCTGGGCCGCGGCGTGCCGTTGCCCGTCCGGAGGCAGCGCGACGGCGATGCGTCGGGTCGGCGCGGGGTGTGGCAGGGCGCGGGCGTGCACCCGGTGCGCGGCGGGGCCGACGGCCAACGACGGGATGACGGCGATCCCGAGATCGGCGGCGACCAGGGCCTGTACCGCGACGTAGTCGTCGGTGCTGAAGCGGACGTGCGGTTCGACCCCGACGGCGTGGCAGGCCCGTCGGACGATGTGGAACCAGGTGCCGGTCGGGGTGCCGCCGATCCAGGTCTCGTCGGCAAGATCGCGCAGGGTGAGAGTTCTGCGTCGGACGAGCGGATGGCCCGGTGGCAGGACGACGGTGAACGGGTCGTCGAACAGCGGGATGCTGGCGAAGCCGGGCGGGTGGGTGGCAGGCGCGACGGGATCGTCGTAGACCAACGCGAGGTCCAGCTCTCCGCCGTGCAGCCGCCGGAGGAGACGCTGCATGTGGTCGCCGACGACGGAGAGGTTGACGTCGGGCCGCACGCGTCGGTACTCGGTGAGCACGTCGGGGATGAGCGTCGCGAGGGCGGTGGGGAAGCCGCCGAGGCGCAGCCGCGTGTTGCGGCGGCCCGCGAGCTCGGCCAGCTCGTGCTCGGCCGCGTCCAGCCGGGCGAGGACACCCCGCGTGTGGCGGACCAGCGCATGGCCTGCCTCCGTGAGTCCGACCGGGCGGGTGCCGCGTTCGACCAACGGCAGGCCGACGGCCTGTTCCAGTGCTGCGATGTGCTGGCTTGCCGCGGGCTGGCTCATGCCGAGGGCGAGCGCGGCGGCGGAGAAGGATCCGCAGCGGTCGATCTCGGCCAGCACCTGGAGGCGGCGGAGATCGAGCATAAGCAGTGATTATGCACGTTGCGGATCCATACTTGTGAATGATGTTGGCGCGGCGAACCCTTCCCGGCACAACGGCGTGGGAAGGAGCCGAACATGAACGAGCAGCAACTGATGGCGTTTGTGGGCAAGGGGGTCGGGGACGTCGCGGCGATGGTCAACGGCGCGCTCGTGGCGTTGGGCGATCGACTCGGCCTGTACGCGGCGATGCGGGACGCCGGACCGCTCACCGCCGAGGAGCTCGCCCGGCGGACCGACACCGCCGAGCGATACGTCCGCGAGTGGCTGGCCGCGCAGGCGGCGAGCGGGTTCCTGAGCTACGTCGGCGACGGCCGCTACGTCCTTCCGGTCGAGCAGGCCGTCGTGCTGACGGACGAGAACAGCCCGGTGTGCCTGATCGGCGCGTTCCAGCTCGCCGCAGCGGCGGTGCAGTCGACCGACCGGCTGGCCGAGGCCTTCCGGACCGGCGCGGGGATCGGCTGGGGCGAGCACCACCGCGAGCTGTTCCCGGGCTGTGAGCGGTTTTTCGCGCCCAGCTACCGCAACCACCTGGTCGCGTCGTGGATCCCGGCCCTGGACGGCGCCGAGTCCGCACTGCGCGCGGGCGCCGCCGTCGCCGACGTCGGCTGCGGGCACGGGGCGTCGACGATGCTGATGGTCCGGGCGTACCCGGCGTCCGCGGTCACCGGCTTCGACCCGCACCCGGACTCGATCGAGACCGCGCGCAAGCGTGCCGCCGACGCGGGCCTCGCCGAGCGGACGCGGTTCGAGGTCGCCGCAGCGGCGGACTACCCGGGCCGGTACGACCTGATCGCCTTCTGCGACAGCCTGCACGACATGGGCGACCCCGCAGGCGCCGTCCGGCACGCGCGCGCCGCGCTGCGACCCGGCGGCCGCCTCATGATCGTCGAACCGGTGGCGGGGGATCGCGTCGAGGACAACCTCAACCCCGTCGGCGCCGCGTACTACGGCTTCTCGACCTTCCTGTGCACCCCCAACGCGCTCGCCCAGAGCACCACGGCGCTCGGCGCCCAGGCGGGTGCGGCCCAGCTGCGCGCCATCCTCGCCGACGCCGGGTTCGCCACGGTCCGCCGGGTGGCCGAGACTCCGTTCAACATGGTGCTGGAGGCGCGAGCCTGACCGAGGGAGGTCCGCATGCGGCTGGGCGTGCACCTGCCGGTGGTCGACTTCGGGGACGGGTGCCCCTCGGCCGCCACATTGCGGGACTACGTGTTCACCGCCCGGGACGCGGGCTTCGACACCGCGGCCGCCAATGACCACCTGCGGTGGCGGCGCCCCTGGCTCGATGGACCCGCCGCGCTCGCCGCCATCGCAGCGGTCGCAGGCTCGATGAACCCGGCTGCGGGCGCTCGCCGACGAAGCCGACGGCTGGATCGCCTCCGCTTACAACGCCTGCCCGTCGCACTACGCGGCGACCCGCGCCGCGCTGGACCGGCACTTGCGCGTCGCGGGCCGCGACCCGGCCGGGTTCCCCGACATGATCGCTACGACGTGGCTGCAGATCACCGACAGCGTTGCCGACGGGGCCCGGTTGCTCCACGACGTCCTCGGGCCCGCGCTCGCCCGCGATCCCCGGACTCTCGGCCATCTGCCCGTCGGACCGCCCGAGCACTGCATCCGGGTGCTCTCGGAGTACGCCGCGGCGGGCGCCCGTCGCGTGCTGCTCTGGCCGATCCGGGACGGCGCCCACCAGCTGCGCCGGTGCGCCGACGAGGTCGCGCCGCACCTGCCTGCCTGAACCCGGCACATGGACCGATGATTCGGCGGTGCGCCGCCGGTCTCACTGATACCCGACGAGTGAGGTGGCGATGACCGCGGTGACGATGACCGAAATGCTCGACCGGCACGTGCAGGCCGGAACGCTCCCCGGCGCGGTGGCCGCGGTCGCCACCGGCGACGACGTGGAGGTCGCCGTCCTCGGCGCCCGCAGCATCGACGGGCCGCCGATGACCCGCGACACGATCTTCCGGATCGCGTCGGTCGGCAAGCCGGTCACCGCCGCGGCCGCGATGGTGCTCGTCGACGAGGGCAGGCTCGGGCTGGACGACCCGGTGGCGCGCTGGCTTCCCGAGCTGGCCTCCCCGATGGTGGTGCGCACACCGGAGTCGCCGGTCGACGACGTGGTGCCCGCCCGCCGGGCGATCACCGTGCGCGACCTGCTGACGTTCCGCAACGGCCACGGCTTCCCGGCCGACTTCTCGCTCCCGGCGGTCGGACTGTTGTTCAGCGAGCTGCGGCAAGGGCCGCCCGCGCCCGCGGAGGTGGCCCCACCGGACGAGTGGATGCGCACCCTGGCCACGATCCCGCTGCTGCACCACCCCGGCGACGGATGGCTCTACAACACCGGCGCCGACATCCTCGGCGTGCTGATCGCCCGCGTCGCCGATCGGCCGTTCGCCGAGTTCCTGGCGGAGCGGATCTTCGAACCGCTCGGCATGCGCGACACCGGCTTCCACGTGCCCGATGTGGACCTCGACCGGTTCACGACGGCGTACCGGCGCGACGGATCCGAGCTGGTGGTCACCGATCCGCCAGACGGCCAGTGGAGCGTCGCACCCGCCTTCTGCTCGGGCGCGGGCGGCCTGGTCTCCACCGTCGACGACCTCCTGGCGTTCCAACGCGTGCTGCTGGCGGCAGGCGCAGGGGTGCTTTCCCCGGAGTCCGTGGCGCTGATGACCACCAACCACCTGACGGCGACCGAGCGCGCCGCGAGCACCCTGTTCCTCGACGGGCAGGGTTGGGGGTTCGGCGGCAGCGTGGACGTCACGCGGACCGCGCCGTGGAATGTGCCGGGCCGCTACGGCTGGGTCGGCGGCTCCGGCACGGCGGCGCATGTCGACCCCGTGGGCCACGCGATCACGATCCTGCTGACCACGGTGGCGTTGGAGAGCCCGGCGGCGCCCGCGGTCATGCGGGAGTTCTGGGCGCAGACGGCGCAGGTTCGATCACCCGGGTGAGCCGATTGTGTGGCACCGTCCCTTCCATGCGCCGCACGCTGTATGAGTCCGAGCACGAGGCGTTCCGGGAGTCGTTCCGGCGGTTCCTCGCGGCCGAGCTCGTCCCGCACCTCGACGAGTGGGACGCGGCCGGGATCGTCCCCCGCGAGCTCTACACCGCCGCGGGGAAGGCGGGCTTCCTCGCCATCGACGCGCCCGAGGAGTTCGGTGGCGGCGGCGTGCCCGACTTCCGGTTCAACGCCGTGATCATGGAGGAGATCATGCGCGTCGGCGCGGCCGCCGCCGCGCTGGGCATCACGCTGCACAACGACGTCTGCCTGCCCTACTTCCTCGCCTTCTGCTCCGAGGAGCAGAAGGCCCGGTGGCTGCCCGGCATCGCCTCCGGCGAGCTGATCACGGCCATCGCGATGACCGAGCCCGGCACCGGGTCCGACCTCGCCGCGATCGCGACGACGGCCCGCCGCGATGGCGACGCGTACGTCGTAAACGGCGCGAAGACGTTCATCACCAACGGAATCAACGCCGATCTGGTCGTCACGGCCGTGAAGACCGACCCCACCGCGCGGCACGCGGGGATGTCGCTCGTGGTGATCGAACGTGGGATGCCCGGCTTCACCCGCGGGCGCAACCTGGACAAGCTCGGCCAGCACGCCCAGGACACCGCCGAGCTGGCGTTCACCGACGTGCGCGTGCCCGTCGAGAACCTGCTCGGGCCCACCGAGGGACGTGGCTTCACCCAGCTCGTGACGAACCTGCCGCGAGAGCGGCTGTCGATCGCCATCGGCGCGGTTGCCGCGGCCCGCGCGGCTCTGGAGTGGACGCTCGCGTACGTCAAGGAGCGCAAGGCGTTCGGGCAACCCATCGGGTCGTTCCAGAACTCGCGCTTCGTGCTGGCCGAGCTCGCCACCGAGGTCGACGTCGCCCAGCGCTACATCGACGACTGCGTCCTGGCGCTCAACGCGGGCGAGCTCACCGCCGTCGACGCGGCCAAGGCCAAGTGGTGGTGCACCGAGCTGCAAGGCCGCGCGGTGGACCGGTGCCTGCAGCTGCACGGCGGCTACGGCTACATGAACGAGTACCCGATCGCCCGCGCCTTCGCCGACGCCCGCATCACCCGCATCTACGGCGGCACCACCGAGATCATGAAGGAGGTCATCGGCCGCGACCTGGGGCTGTGACGCGGGTGCGCGCCATGCCCGGCCTCCTCGCCGCGGTCCCTGCCCGCGTGGAACACCAGCCCTACACCACCGCCTTCTCGCCCCAGATGTCCTCGAGGTAGCGGTCCGCGGTGCGCAGGCCCGCGAGCCAGGCCTCGCCGTCGGACTCGCCCGCGCCGGTCTTGGCGCGGAACACCGCGACCAGGGCGGCCCGCACCCCGGGGGCCATGGTCGAGGCGTTGCCGCACACGAAGACCACGGCGTCCTTCTGCATCGCCTCCCACACCTGGTCGGCCGACGCCTCGAGGGCGTGCTGGACATAGCGGTGCGGGTAGCCCTTGACCCGGGAGAACGCCGGGATCAGCGTCGCCACCCCGTCGGCCTCGAACGCCTTCAGCTCGTCGGCGTAGAGCAGGTCGTCCTCCGGGTCGCGGCAGCCCAGGAACAGCAGCGATGTGGCGATCGGGACGCCCTGCGCCCGCAGCGACTCCCGCTCCTGGAGGAACCCGCGGAACGGGGCCATCCCGGTGCCCGCACCTACCATGATCATCGGAACGTGCGGGTTCTCCGGGGGCCGGAACGCGATGCTCGGCTGCCGGACGAACGTGAACACGGTGCCGCCGTCGGGGACCTCGCTGAGGTGCCCCGAGCACACGCCGCGGTACGTCGAGCCGTCGCCGGAGCGGGCCGGGCCTTCGAGGACGCCGACGGTCACGGCGACATCGGCGCTCGCCGTCGGCGACGAGGAGATCGAGTAGAAGCGCGGCCGCAACGGCGCCAGGAGGTCGAGGAACTCCGCGAAGGGCAGGTCGCACTCGGGGTGCTCTTCGAGCACGTCGAGCAGGGTGCGCCGCGGGATGGCGATCTGCTCCCGGTAGCGCGCCTTCGCCTCGTCGTCGGTGCCCGCCAGGCCCGCGACCTCGTCGCGCGCGGCGCCCTCGGGCATGTGGGCCGCCATCGCCGCGAGGCCCGCGCGACTCGCGACGTCCTGCAGCTCGACGCAGCCCGCCAGGACGCCCAGCAGCGGGTACGGCTCGCCGACGGGCAGGTGGGTCGGGGTGCTGCCGGTCGCCGTGATCGTGACGTACTGTCCCGCGTCCAGGCCGAAACGGGCGATCACCCGGTTGATGACCGACACGTCGTTGCGGGGCAGCACCCCGAGATGGTCACCCGCGGCGTAGGACGTGCCGGTGGGCAGCGTGATCTCCACGTGCCGCACCGAACGGCCGCCCGGGGTGCCCGCCCGCGCGGTGAGCTCGCGGTTGACGCGCACGGTCGCGGCCTGGCCGCGGTAGGACTGCAGGATCGGGCTCGCGGTGCGGCGCTGCTCCAGCTCCACGGCCAGCCGCGGGCCGCTCCCGGCCGCCTCAGTCGCGCCCGCGGACAGCCCCAGCCCCGCGGCCAGCGCGTTCCACAGCCCGGCGTACCAGGCCTCGAACTGGGCGTCGAAGTCACCACGCGCGTCGCCTTCGCCGCGCGGGTACACCCGCGTCGCGCCGCGCGCCTCCAGCGCCGTGTCGATCCGCGTCGGCACCGCCTGGTAGGTCGCGGACCAGTCCCGGTTGCCGCAGCCGAAGACCGTGTAGCGCACCCCGGCCGCCGAGGTCGCGGCGTCGTCGACCCACGCGGCGAAACGGGCCGCGTTGTCCGGCGGCTGCCCGTTGTAGGAGGACGTGACGACCACGACGGCGCCCTCGGTCGGCAGCTCGCCGACCGCGTCGTCGAGACCGGCGGTGCGGGCCGTGTAGCCGCGGTCGGTGGCATCCCGCGCGATCCGCGAGGCGATGTCCTCCGACGCGCCGAGGTTCGAGCCGAAGAGCACGAGCAGCGGGGTGCCGTGCCGGTCGGCGGGCGCCACGGCGAGCGCGGGGGTGCGCGGGTTGGCCGCGGCCGCCACCGGCCGTGGCGACGCGCCCCAGGTGCGCCCGGCGCGGGGGCGGATCTTGATCGTCAGCCCGTCGGGCTTGAGGGTGAGCGACTCCTTGATCTTGAGCTGGTAGTTCGCGTGGTCGATGAACTCGAAGCGCTGAAGGAGCATGCCCAGCACCAACGTCGCCTCCTGGAGGGCGAACTGGCGTCCGATGCAGGCCCGCTGACCCGACCCGAACGGCCGGAACGCGTTGGGGGGCAAGGCGTCGCGGCGCTCCGGGGCGAAGTGGTCCGGGTTGAACTCCTCGGCGTCCGCGCCCCACACCTCGGGCAGCCGGTGCAGCATCGGCGTCAAGGCGATGATGGACTGGCCGGGGGCGAACGGGCCCCAGCCGCCGACGGTCGTCGTCGCTCGCGCCTGGCGGGTGAACGCGGGCGCGGTCGGCCACAGGCGCAGTGTCTCGTCCAGGATCTGCCGGATGTAGCCGAGCTTCTGGACCTGCGCGACCGTGGGCGGCACCGACGGGTCGGTGCCCAGCACCCGGTCCACCTCCTCCTGCGCGCGGGCGACGACCTCGGGGTGCTTGAGCAGGTAGGAGATGGTGAAGGACAGCAGGCCGCTGGTGGTCTCGTGGCCCGCGACGAGGAACGTCACGCACTGGGCGATGATGTTGTGGTCGGGCAGCGAGTGGCCCTGCTTGTCCGTGCCGACGAGCATGTGCCCCAGCAGATCGGTGCCCGGATCGCCGCCGGCCTTCCGCTCGGCGAGGATCTCGCCGACCGTGTCGTCCATGTACTTGCTGTCGGCCATCAGCTTCCGCTGGGCGCCGCGGCGCAGCTTGACCGCGACCGGGAGCAGGCGCTGCCGGGCCTGGGTCTCGTGCAGCGCGCCCATCATCGCCTCGATGAAGGGGTGCTGGCTGTCGCGGTAGAACGAGTTGAACCGGTAGCTGAACCCGCACAGCGCGATCGTGTCCAGGGTCAGCCGGGTCATGTCGGCGGTGACGTCGATCGGCTCGTCCGGGTTCAGCCGCTCCCACTTGAGGCACAGCTGCTCGGCGATGTCGATCATCGGGTCGAGGTAGCCCTTCATCGCCCACGTGCTGAAGCTGGGCAGCAGGATGTCGTGCGCGGACTTCCACAGCGGGTCGTCGGTGTCCGCGGTGAACAGCCCCGCGCTCTTGTGGGTCTTGCGGAACTCCCGCTGGCTCAGCCCGACGAGCTTGTCGAAGCGGGTGTCGTCACAGAGGTCGTCGACCATCTCCAGGCCGTACGTGACGTAGATCGGGCCCCTGGGGGTGGTCATCTTGAAGATCGGCCCCCACTCGCGGGCGACCTTCATGAGGTCCTGGATGAGGGTGGCCTGCTTGATCTCGAGCATGTTGCCAAGCACCGGCACGCCCTTGGGGCCGGGGATGTCGTCGAGGGACCTCGACGCGGCGGGGGTGGTGGCGGTCATGACGGGTCGCTCCTCCGAGGGACGGTGGGGGTGGTGTCGGGAGTGGGGTTGGGGAGCGATCGGGAGCCTGCCGCGTGCCGCAGCAGGAAGGCGGAGATCAGCACGACCCACGCCGGGAAGACGAGGACGGCGGCGGGGTTCTTGGTCACGGCGAGGAGCAGGAAGGCGGCGAGGAGGTAGGCCACCACGGCGGGGATCGTCGGCAGCACCTTGGCATTGCGCAGCAGCGTGGTCGTGGTGAGGGCAAACATGCCTGCCCCGCGGACCGCGAAGACGAACGCCAGCCCATAGCCGAGCGCGGTAAGCGCCCGCGCCACCGCCGGGTCCTCGGCGGGCGCGTGGCCGAAGTAGACGCCGAACGCCACCGCGCCGACCGCGGCCGTGCCCGCGAACATCAGGATCACGAAGATGATCCCGGCCAGCAGGTTGAGCCCGTGCGCCATGGCCGACGGCGCAGGCGTGAGCGTGTCGAGCACATTGCGCATCGCGGTCATGTGCCAAAGGAACGCGATGCCCGCGAAGGGGACGAGGTAGAGCCCGATGGCGACGAAGAGCTGGTCGCCGCCGTCGGCGTAAAACGCCGCGTAGGCCGAGTCCGGGTCGCCGAGCGTCGGCGCCCGGTGCACCAACACCAGCGCGACGACGAACAGCACCGCGAAGACGAAGCCGCTGATCGCCGCGATCCGCGCGGCGGCGCCCGTGCCCGGACCCGGGCTCGACCCCGTGGTCATCGCGGCACCGCGTAGCCGAGAGACGGATCGGTGGGCGGATCGAGCTCCTCCAGGAGCCGCAGCAGGTCGAGCGTGCCGGAGAACTGCTGTTGCCTGCCGGACTCGGTGGTCACGACGCCCTCCAGTCGTCCATCGGCGGTGCGGAGGAGCTCGACCGTCAGGTGCACAGCGCCTCCCCTCGACGCCTCAACAGTGGCAGGCCCGGCGCCGTCCCGACACGACAGAACCTTCCAGTTGACCTTCCAGTTGCCTGCCGTCCGAAGGTCGTACGGTGAAGACGTGTCCGATGCCGAGACGGCGGTGCTGACGGTCGCAGGCCGACGGGTGGCGATGGTCGAGCACGGCGACCCGACGGGCACGCCGCTGTTCCTGTTCCACGGCGTCCCGGCCAGCCGGTTGGGCCACGGGTTCACCGATCGACCCGCCCGGGAGCGGGGGGCACGCGTGATCGTCCCGGACCGGGCGGCGATCGGCGTCTCGGATCCGTTGCCCGGCCGGACGATCGGCGGCTACGCGGGCGAGGTGACGGCGCTGGCCGACGTGCTCGGGATCGACCGGTTCGCGGTCGTCGGCTATTCCGGGGGCGCGCCGTACGCGATCGCGGTCGCCGCGGGCGCAGGCGTCCGCGTGCGCGGGGTGGGCCTCATGGCGGGTGCGGGCCCGATCGACGACCGCGAGGGCGCCCGGGCCGGGATGGCCGCGTCGGACCTGAAGCTCATGGATCTGAGCGTGCAGAACCCCCGGCGCGCGGCGCGGCTGCTGCGGATACAGGGGCTGGTCACCCGGATCGCGCCCGCTGTGGCGCTGCGGTCGGTCGCCGGGGAGGTGACGGAGACCGATCGGGCGGCGCTGGCCGACGGCACCGGCCGGGCGATGATGCGGTCGTTCGCCGAGGCGGTGCGGCAGGGCAGTGGGGGCGTCGTCGCCGATTACCGGCTGTACGCGCGCCCGTGGGGTGTCGCGTGGTCGGACGTCGTGCTGCCCGTCGAGATCTTCCAGGGCGACGCGGACGGGTTCGTGCCGATGCACCACGCCGAGGACTTCGTCGCCCGGCTGCCGGAGGGCCTGGGGCGCCTGCACAGGCTCGCGGGCGTGGGCCACATCTCGATCACCGCCCGGTTCGGCGAGATCCTCGACGCGGTGCTGACGGGCGGCTGAGCGCCCCTACGCCGCCAGCATGCTCGACGGCGGCACGGCAGGCGGGATCGGGATGCGCACGGTGGCGGACGGAAGCGCGGAGGCGCGTTCGGATCGGACGACGGGCCGGCGACCCGCCGCGGCGACGCGCGCGACGAGCAGGACCGAAATGACGACCACCGCCGCGGCCGCGGTGACGGCGGCGGTGCCCGTCAGCGGTGGACGGCCCGGCCAGCCGATCAGCAGCAGCACCGCGACGGCCGCGATGGCCCCCGCCAGGGTGGGGACGAGCGCCGGGACAGGCTTCGACATACCGAGAAGAGCGCGGTCGCGGACGCCGTGATACGCCGTTGGTCGCCGCCGCACACGAAGCGGGCGCGGGCTACGCCGCGAGGGCGAAGGCGCCCAGCTCCTGGTGCCCGGCGGGGGTGAGGGTGGCGGCGACGCGCTGGCCGACCAGGCCCAGCGTGGCGGCGGCGATGAGGCCCGCGCGGACGAGGTGGTGGGCGGCGGACTGGTCACAGCAGCAGCGGCCGTCGAGGAACAGGTCGGGCTCGGTGCCCAGCTGAAGCTCCGCCCCGCCCGCCGCCACGGCGCGCAGGATGGCCCGGTCGCGTCCGCTGAGGGTGCTGGTGGTGGTCATGGCGGTCTCCGAAGGTGCGAGGCGGGATCTGTGGTTTGTGACACGTTCAGTCTGTAGACCGGGACCGCTGCGCGGACTCATCGCCGGGATCAGGAACGTGTTCGCGGCAAGCAGGAAACCCTGTCGACTCGGTAAGTCTGCGGGCGATGGCGTAGTCCAGACCACACGTTTATTGACGGCGGCGCCGGGCCCGAGGCGAGTAGCGTCGAATTCGTGCCCTTCGGGGGGAGGAGCACGACCGCCTCGGCGGTCCATGAATTGCGCGACGCCGGGACCGAGCGCAGAGCCGGGTCCCGTCGCCGTGGCATGGGGGGAAAAATGAATCAACAGCTGGCAACAGCAGTGAGGGACGAACCGGCCGACGAAGCCTTGACCGTCGGCCCGGTCGTCCCGGTCTTCGTGGACGCCACCGGGCGCCGACGCCGCTGGGTGATCGCTCTGGGCTGGTTGGTCGCACTGTCCTGTGTGGCCTACCTCGCCGTGATCGGCGTCAGCTTGACGGGCACCTCGGTCGGGCCGCTGCCCAACCTGCCGAGCGTCCCGTCGCGGTCGGTGGTGTTCGGGTCGGAGGTCGCGGACCTCCCGCAGGGCGTGCTGGAGGCTCAGTACGGCGCGCCTGCGCCGCAGGGAGCGGTCGAACCGCCTGCCGTCCGCAGCCTCGCGTCGTCCGTGCAGACGGGGGGCACATCGCCATGACGCTGCGGTTGGTGGGACACCGCGATACCGTCACCGCCGCCGTCCACCGCCGCCGGAGAGCGCGCCCGAAATGGCTGCTGATCGTCCTGGTCGTCGCGATGTTCTGCAGCGTCCTGCTGCTGAACGGCCTGGTGCGGTCACAGATCGGGATCGACGCGCGGGGAGCGGGGAACGACGGCGACGACTCGGCGGTGCCCGCGTCGGTGAGCGAGGGCGGGCCGGTGATCGACCTGACCCACGGACGTCGGCAGAGCATCGCCCTTCCGCCGCGCACCGTGGCGTTGACCTTCGACGACGGTCCGGATCCGACGTGGACGCCGCAGATCCTCGCGGTGCTCGCGAAGTACCACGTGCCCGGCACGTTCTTCGTGGTCGGGTCGTCGGCGGCCCGCGACCCGGAGCTGATCCGCCAGATCCGCGCGCAGGGCTCGGAGATCGGCATCCACACCTTCACCCACCCCGACCTGGCCGAGGTGTCGCCGGACCGGGTGGACCGGGAGATGACCGAGACGCAGTACGCGTTGGCTGGGGCCACCGGTGAGCTGAGCTACCTGGTGCGGCCGCCGTACTCGTCCGAGCCCGACGCCCTCGACAACCTCCGGTTCGGTGTGATCTCCCGGCTGGGACAGCAGGGGTATGTGACCGCGCTGGTGGACGTCGACAGCCTGGACTGGGAACGGCCCGGCGTCGCCGCGATCGTGCACAACGCCGTCCCCGAGGACGGCCACGGCGGTGTGGTGCTGCTGCACGACGCGGGCGGCGACCGGAGCGAGACCGTCGCGGCGCTCGACCGGCTGATCCCGGAGATGCAGCGCGACGGGCTAACCTTCACCACCGTGAGCGGTGGCGCGGGGCTCCCGCCCGCGAACTTCCCGGCAGGCCCGGTGGACCTCACGCTCGGCCGGATCATGCTCGTCGCGGTCGCGATCGCCGACCACATGGTCACCGCGTTGGAATGGAGCCTGCTGCTCGTCGGCGGGCTGGTGGTGCTGCGGACGCTGCTGGTGATGGTGGTAGCGCTGCGGCACGGGCGGCGCACGCGCCGGGCGCGCCACGCCGTCGCACACGCGAGCTCGCTGCGCAGGCCGCCGCCGGGCCCGGTCACGGTGGTGGTGCCCGCCTACAACGAGCGGGAGACCATCGAGTCCACCGTGCGGTCGCTCGCCGCGTCGACCCATCCGGTCGAGATCGTCGTCGTCGACGACGGGTCGACCGACGGCACCGCCGACCTCGTCGAGAACCTCGCGTTGCCGAACGTTCGGGTGATCCGGCAGGCCAACGCGGGCAAGGCCACCGCGCTCAACGCCGGCATCGCGACGGCGCGGAACGAGATCGTGGTGCTGATCGACGGCGACACCGTGTTCGAGCCGGGCACCGTGGCCGCGCTCATCGCACCGTTCGCCGACCCGGCGATCGGTGCGGTGGCGGGCAATGCGCGCGTCGCGAACCGCAAGGGCCTGCTGTCGCGGCTGCAGAACATCGAGTACGTCGTCGGGTTCAACATCGACCGGCGGGTGCAGGACATGTGGGGCGTCGTGACGACCGTGCCCGGCGCGGTGGGCGCCTACCGGACCCGCGCACTACGCGCGGTCGGCGGGATCAGCGCCGACACGCTCGCCGAGGACACGGACCTGGCGATCACGCTGGGCCGGGCGGGGTGGCGGGTGGTCTACGAGCCCGACGCGCGGGGGTGGACCGAAGCGCCTGCGACGCTCGGGCAGCTCTGGCGGCAGCGCTACCGGTGGAGTTACGGAATCATGCAGTCACTGTGGAAGCACCGGCATGCCGTGGTCGAACGGGGGGTCTCCGGCCACGTCGGCCGGGTGGGCCTCGGCCTGACCGCCCTGTTCCAGATCATCCTTCCGCTGCTGGCGCCGCTGGTCGACATCTACCTCGTCTACGGGCTGGTGTTCCTCGACCCCGTCGTCACGGCGATCACCTGGGGTGGCGTGCTGTTCGTGCAGATGCTGCTGGGCGCGGTCGCGTTCCGGCTCGAGCGGGAGCCGGTGCGGGCCTTGTGGCTGCTGCCCGCGCAACAGCTGGTGTACCGGCAGCTCATGTACGCGGTGCTCATCCAGTCCATCGCCACGGCGGCCGCCGGGATCGCCCTGCGCTGGCAGAAGATCCCGCGCGTCGGCGACTTCAGCGGGGTGCCGACCGCGCGGTCCGCGTCATGACCGTCCGCGCCGCCCTCGCGGCCGTCCTCGCCGTCGGGGCGCTCGTCATCGCGGCCTGCGCGGGTCCGGCGCAGGCGCCGACGACGCCCATGGTGTCGGCGTCGCCGATCGCCGCCCCGTCCGCGCCGCCGCAGCAGGGGATACAGCAGCGGGTCGAGGTGACCTTCTACGCCGCGGCCGACAACGACCCGCCCGGCAGTGCCGACATCGCCTACCCCAACTCCCGGCATCCGGCGGCGGGCGGCACCGGCACCCCGGGTGACCCGCTCTCGCTGGCGACCGATCCCCGCGAGATCCGGCCGGGGGTGCTCGTCTACTACCCGCCGATCAAGAAGTACTTCGTCATGGAGGACGACTGTGCTCCGTGCATCGACCAGTGGAACGAGAACCGGACACCGCACGTCGACCTCTGGATGGCCAACACGACCGACCCCGCCGTCCGCGACTGCGAGGCGGCCCTCACTCCCGACGACCCGGACACGATCATCGTGAATCCGCCGACCAACCTGCCCGTCGACCCCAGGCCGCTCTACGCAGGGGGGCGGTGCTGGCCCGGTACCTGATTCTCACCCGGGTGAGCGGCGCCGGAATCCGCTTGCACCCTCCCGCGGGAGGGCACCGTGGTCCCCGTCGCCGAACGGAGGCCCCATGTCGACCGGTACCCGCACCACACCGGGACGTCCGTCGGGACGATCCGGACACCGATCTGGTCGATGCGCTGCGTCGCCGCGACGAGCGGGCCTTCCTCGCGCTCGTGCGCAGGCACAGCCCGCTGATGCTGCGGGTCGCGCGCAGCTACGTCGGGCCCGACCTCGCGGAAGACGTCGTGCAGGAGGCCTGGATCGCCGTCCTGCGCGGCATCGACGGCTTCGGCCACCGCGCGCTGTTCAAGACGTGGCTCATGCGGATCCTCGTCACCACGGCCTGCTCCCGCCGCGCGCGGGAGCGCCGGACGGCGCGGTGGACGGCGCTGCCCACGGACGCCCCCGTCGCGGACACGCGGCCGGGGCCGGAGGGGAGCATGCTCGCGAGCGAGCTCTGGAGGGTCGTGGGGGCCGCGCTGGAGTCGCTTCCCGACCGACAGCGCACGGTCGTGGTGCTGCGCGACGTCGAGGGCTGGACCGCGGAGGAGGTGAGCGCGGCGCTGTTGATCTCGCCGGGCAACCAACGGGTGCTCCTGCACCGGGGCCGGGTGCGGATGCGGGAGCTGCTGACGCCGCACGTCGACGCCTCCGTGGCGGTGTAGGTGTAACGGGTGCGGGACCCGGCCACGGTGGACACGGGACCGTCGACAGCGGCTACACCCCGCGGTGAGCGTGGTTCCGGGTGGCCGCCGCGGCCGCAGTGGCCGTCGCGAACCCCCGCACCGTGCGGCGGAGCAGCACCCGCAGCAGACCCGCGACGACGCGGGGCGCGGCGAACCGTCCCGACCAGCGGATCTCGGTGCCGTCCCCGACGGGGGTCAGCTCGACCGAGCAACGGTAGGCGCGCACCGGCAGGCCTGCCACCGTGTAGCTCATCCGGCGTGGCCGCTGGAACTCGGTGATCGTCTCCAGGGTGTAGATCGGCCTGCGGCCGAGCCTGCGCACCGCACCGACCGCGCCGGTCGTGGCGGAGACCCATCCGGACTCCCTGATCGACGATCCCGCCCATTCCCGCCAGCGCGGCGCGTCGGCGAGCAGATCGAATACCTGCCCGGGTGCCGCCGAGCTGGTGGTGACGACCAGGTAGGTGTGCTCGCGCATGGCGTTACGCCGCCGTCGGGGCGGGTGGGGGACCGACGACGCTGACGCCGTAATCGGCCAGCGCGGCGACCAGCGCGTCGAGATCGGGCGGCTCGGTCGCGGGCGGCGGCGGCGTCAGGGCTGCGGCGGGCTCGCCGGTGTCGAAGAAGAACCGTTCGAATCCGCCGGGTGTGCTGACCACGAGCACCCGCGCCTGCTGCGACTCGACGCAGAAGGCGTGCGGGATGTCCCGTGGCGCCCAGAGGAAGTCCCCGTGGCGCGCCCGCACGACCTCGTCGCCGACGTACACGCTCACCTCGCCGTCGATGACGTAGAACGCCTCGTCCTCGCGGCTGTGCCGGTGCACCGGTGAGGCCATCCCGCGGGGCGCCAACAGCTCCTTGGCCCACATCCGGCCCGCGGTCTGCTCGCTGGTGGCCTTGAACGTCAGCAGCGCGCCGAGATGCCAGAGGGCGGGTCCGGCGTCGCGCGCAAGGTGGTAGGGCTGGGTGATCAGTTGGGTAGTCACGGGCTCGCCTCCTTGTTGGATGCGTATTCAGAGCCTCGCGGCCCGGGTCTCGTTACGCGGCAAGAGGTGTAGCGTCCGCGCAGGACGAGGCGGGTGCGCGATGGCCGAGCATGCTCCGGGCGGGTCGCTGCGGTTGGCCGAGCTGGTGGCGGCCCTGTCGCTGGGGGTCGACCTCGGGTTCGGACAGCCGATGGAGCATGTGCTGCGGCAGTGCCGGATCGCGTTGCGGCTGGCCGAGCTGGCCGGGCTCGACGACGGGCAGCGCTCGGTCGTCTACTACACCGCGCTGCTGGTCAACGTCGGCTGCCATTCGGACGCGCACGAGCAGGCGAAGTGGTTCGGCGACGACATCGCGATGAAGTCCCGCAAGTACGACCATCCGCTGCGCAGCGTCGCGGGCGCCGTCGGGATGCTGCGGCTCGTCGGGCGTGGACAGCCGTTGCTGCACCGATTCAAGGTCGGGCTGGAGTTCGCGGTGTCCGGAGTGCGCGACCTCGACGGCATGATCGGCAGGCACGCCGCCGTCGCGCGCTCGTTGGCCTGCGAGCTCGGCCTTCAGGCGGCGGTGCAGGCGGCGGTCGGGGCGTCCTACGAGCAGTGGGACGGGCGGGGCTGGCCCGGTGCGCTGCGGGGGGCCGCGGTCCCGGTCGCGGCGCGGCTGGCCCAGCTCGCCGAGTTCGTCGAGGTCGCCCATCGGGTCGGCGGGGTGGGCGCGGCGGTGGCCCTGGCTCGGGAACGGGCAGGAGGCCAGTTCGACCCGACGCTGTGCACGCTCCTCGAGCGCCACGCCGACGACGTGCTCGGCCGCCTGGATCGCACGCGGACCTGGGACGCGGTCATCGCCGCCGAGCCCGCGCTGGCCGTGACCGTCTCGGGCGACGCGTTGGACGCCGCGCTGGTGGGCGTGGCGAACTTCGTGGACCTGAAGTCGCCCTACACGCTCGGGCACGCGCGGGCGGTGGCCGAGCTGGCGCGCGCGGCGGCCGCCCGGGCGGGCTGGAACGCACAGGACATCACGACCGTGCGGCGCGCCGGGCTGGTGCACGACCTCGGGCGCCTCGGCATCTCGAACGCGATCTGGGACAAGCCGGGCCCGCTCGGCACGGGGGAGTGGGAGCGCGTTCGCCTGCACCCGTACCTGACCGAGCGCATGCTGCGGCAGTCGCCTGTGCTGGCGCCGTTGGGGGCCATCGCCGCACAGCACCGGGAACGGCTCGACGGCTCCGGCTACCCCGCGGGCCTGGCGGGTGGCGCGATCTCGCGGTTCGCCCGGTTGCTCGGCGCCGCCGACGCCTACCGTTCGATGCGGGAGCCGCGGCCCCACCGGGCCGCACTGTCGGCGGAAGCCGCAGCGGGCCAGCTGCGGGATGAGGCCCGTGCGGGCCGATTCGACCCGGACACCGTCGAGGCCGTGCTCGCCGCGGCAGGGCATGCCGTTCGTCGCCGGGTGGCGCGGCCCGCCGGGCTCACCGCGCGCGAGGTCGAGGTGCTGCGGTTGCTCGCGTTGGGCCTGTCCGGCAACCAGATCGCCGCCCGGCTCGTCATCTCGCCGAAGACCGCGCGCAACCACGTCGAACACATCTACGCCAAGACCGGCCTGTCCAGCCGGGCGCAGGCGAGCCTCTTCGCCATGCAGCACGGCCTGCTTCCCCCCGACGAGTACGTGTAGATGGGGCATCCGCCCCACGCGGCCGAGGGCCCCACCCGCCTACCGTCGTCGGGGCAGATCCCCACAGGAGGTGGACATGAGCATCCGCGCCGTCATCTTCGCGGCCACCTACGACCGCTTCATCGCCAAGACGGAGAGCGCGGGCCTGGCCGCGCACCGAGCGGGCCTGCTCGCGGGCGCGACCGGCCGGATCCTCGAGATCGGGGGCGGCACCGGCGCGAACCTCGCCCACTACGGGCCTGCCGTCGAGAGCCTCACCGTCACCGAGCCGGAGCCCGCGATGCTCAAACGGCTCCGGCGGCGGGTCCGGGAGGTCGCGCCGACCACCACGGTGCTCCGCGCGCCCGCGGAGGACCTTCCCTTCGACGACGCGGCGTTCGACACCGTGGTCTCGACGCTGACCCTCTGCTCCGTCGACGACCAGCGCCGTGCCGTCGGCGAGCTGCGTCGGGTGCTCCGACCCGGCGGGCGGCTGCTGTTCGTCGAGCACCTGCGGGCGGACGACGAGCGGGTGGCGCGCATGCAGGACCGCATGAACTGGCTCAACCGCCTGATCGTGTGCTGCGACTGCAACCGCCCGACGCTGGACACCCTGCAGGCAGCGGGCTTCGCGATCAGCGAGGTCGTGCGCACCGAGCTGCCGGGCGCACCGCCGTTCGCCCGCCCCCTGGCCGTCGGGAGCGCGGTGAGCGTCCCGGTGGCCGCATAGGCGTCAGGCGTCGTCCGCCGCGGCGGCCCGGCCCGCCCCGAAGTAGGCGGCCACCGCCTCGGCGTCGGGCAGCTGGTCGGCGGGGCACTGGGACCCGAACGAGGCGTTCCAGAACGGGCCCTCGCGCTTCGTCCACGGCCCCACGTAGGCGTACGGGGCGGCGTGGCCCGCGTCGCCCGGCGAGATCCCGTAGTTGACCTCGTCGACCGCGATGCCCAGATCGAAGTGCTCCGGCCAGAGCACCGGCTGCTCGTCGGGCACGAACGCGCGCATCCCCGCCTCGCCACGGGCGAACCAGTCGGCCAGCTCCGCCGCGGCGGCCGGGTCCACCGCCAGCGGCGCGTCGTCGGCCAGGTCGGCGTGGTCGGCGTAGATCGTCGGCGGGCCCGCCTCGACCCCGGAGGCCCGCGCGACCTCGGCGATGGTGCCGGTGAGCGGCACCCGCAGGTCGGGCCCCACCAGCTCGCCGCCTTCGACCCGCCACGGCCCCGCGACCTGCCCGAACCCACCCGGGGTGATCCGCAGCCGGATGGTGCCCTGGGTGCGGTGCTGTGGCCCGGCGAGCAACTGCTCGGCCACGGCGTGCAGCGACCGGCGGGTGGCGGTCAGCACCTGCTCGTCCATCTGTCCTCCTGCGTGTAACGGCCGGCGGGTCGTACGGCACTCAAGTCGACGAACCGTGTTCCTCAACCCCCGGAGCGTTACAGATGAACGCGAGCCTTCTCCCGATCGCCCGCCTCGACACGCTGACCGACGATACCCCCGCGCACGCCGAGGCCGACGGCATCGATCTCGTGCTGGTGCGCCGCGGCGGCGCCGTGCACGTGTTCGAGGGCCGCTGTCCGCATCGGGGCGCGCTGCTCGCCGACGGCCGCGTGGAGGGCCCCAACCTGATCTGCGGCGTGCACGGCTGGGACTACCGGCTCGACACCGGGGTCTCGGCCTACAACCCGGCCGAGCGGATCTACAAGTTCAGCTGCCACGTCGTCGACGGCGAGGTGCTGCTCGACAAGGACGAGCTGGTCGGGTACCGGTCGATGCGGCCCGAGCGGCGCGTCACGTCCACCTACGACCGGCTGTTCGACGACCCCCACCAGGACACCCCCGAGGAGCCCTACGTCGCGGAGATCCACCGGCTGGCCAAGAACGGCCTGACCGGGGCGCACGGCGCGGTCGCCGCCATGGGCGTGCCGCGCGACCAACTCCCCAGCTGGGACGACCTGCAGATCCTCACCGCCCAGCTGCACCGCTTCCCACGGCTGGACGGCGAGGGCGTCGACACGTCCGTGACGATCGGCCCGGCCGCCGCCCGTCCGCTGCGCCTCGACATCCCCGTGTTCGTCTCCGACATGAGCTTCGGCGCGCTGTCGGCGGAGGCGAAGGTTGCCCTCGGGCGCGGCGCCGAGGGGGCGGGCACGGCCATCTGCTCCGGCGAGGGCGGCATGCTGCCCGAGGAGCAGGCCGAGTGCTCCCGCTACCTCTACGAGCTGGCGTCCGGACGGTTCGGGTGGGACGAGATGCACCTGGACCGGGTGCAGGCGCTGCACCTCAAGCTCGGCCAGGGCGCGAAGACCGGCACCGGCGGCCACCTGCCCGGGCCCAAGGTGGTGGGCCGGATCGCCGAGGTCCGGGGGCTCCCGGAGGGCACGCCCGCGGTGTCGCCCGCGCGGTTCGTCGACTGGACGACGCTGCTGGACGCGCGCGCCCTCGTCGACCGGATCCGCGAGCGCTCGGGTGGCATCCCGGTCGGGGTGAAGATGTCGGCCCAGCACATCGAGGAGGACCTGGACGCGGCGCTGGACCTCGGTGTCGACTACGTGATCCTCGACGGCCGCGGAGGTGGCACGGGCGCCGCGCCGACGATCTTCCGCGACACGATCAGCGTGCCGACGATGGCCGCGCTCGCCCGCGCGCGGCGCCACCTCGACCTGGCGGGCGCCCGCGACGTCACGCTCGTGGCGACCGGCGGCTTCCGGCGCGCACAGGACATGGTCAAGGCGCTGGCGCTGGGCGCCGACGCCATCGCGGTGTCCAACGTGGCGCTGCAGGCCATCGGCTGCGTCGGGATGCGCGCCTGCCACACCGACAACTGCCCGATGGGCATCGCCACCCAGAAGCCGCACCTGCGCGCCCGCCTGCCGGTGCAGCGGGCGGCCGAGCAGCTCACCCGCTACCTCGGCGCGATCACCGAGCTGATGGTGGTGCTGGCCCGCGCCTGCGGGCACGACTCGTTGTCGCACTTCACCCCGAGAGACCTGACGAGCTGGAAACGCGAGGTCGCCGACCTCGTCGGCGTGAGCTACGCGGGGGTGGCGAGGTAGCTCATGCCCGTACCGAGCCACCGGCGCAGCCCGGGCCCGGTGCGGGGGAGCCCGCACGGTCGGTGGTGCCCGGGTCTGCCGCGGCCAGCCTCTGGTCGGCGGCACTGACGGCGTCAGCGACCGCATCCGGATCGGGGCCGTACGAGGTGACGACCGACACGATCGCCAATGTCGGGCCCCGCAGCAGCAGGGTGAGCCGGTCCGCGTTCGGGAAGTTTTGCGCGGTCGCCGTGATGTCGGCGGCCCATGCCCGGTTGCGGGTGCGGCCGGGGTCGGCAGGCGTGACCGTCTCGATGAGCGTGATGCCGTTGTCGCGGTAACGCAGGCTGAAGGGCCCCGAGCAGCATGCCAGCACGGCCGTGGCCTGTCCGAACACAGCGTCGGCCGCGCTGGCGTCCGCGTAGCGGCGCACCACTTCCTGAACGCCGTTGAGCAACGCGTTGCGGTATAGGACCCGCTGCTCGACGACGCCGGTGTCGTCGGCCGGACGGGTCTCGAGCGCATCGAGGGTGTCCACGCAGTCCTGGCGTTCGGACTCGATGGCCGATGCGGGCTCAGGCGTGGAGAGGGTGTACCCGGCAGGCAGGTCATCGGCCGTGATCAGGAGGTCCGACGGCGTCCGTGCGGCGGCGCTCTGGCCGCAGCCCGCGCAGACCACGACGAGGGCGAGCACGGCGGCGATGTGGGTGAGCGACACGGTGCCTCGCAGTCTGTTGAGCGGTGTTCAGTGCCCGGTGCGACCGAAGTCGTGGCAGCGGAGGTCGAGGGCGGAACGGGCCCGCATGGCGTCCCGGCCACCGGGGTCGTTCGACGAGTCGCGCAGCTCGGCGCCGAACCGCCGAACCAATGGGTCTTCGACGCGCACAAGGTAGTCGGCCAGGCGGCGCTGGTCGGCGGCGTCGATGGCCAGCAGCCACGCGCTGCCGATCGACATCAGCCACTGACACGCGTGGGGCGGTTGGGTGCTGGTGGGAAACGGCACGGACGCAGGCGACGAGGTGCCCGTCAGCGCCTCCTGCGGCGATGGCGCGTACGTCGCAGGCACGGCGACGGCACCGACCAGCACGACGGCGCCCACCAGCCCGACCAGCAGCCCGGCAGGTGCGGTTCGGGTACTGCGCCGGAGGAGCAGCGCGGCCGCGCAGGCCACGACGAGGGCCGTGGCCGGTACAGCGCCGCTGCCTGCGAGCACCCCGGCGAGACCGGCGACGCTCACCGCGCTGTCCGCCGCCAACCGCAGCGCCAGGAGCCAGCCGCCCAACGGCAGGGCCAGGACGGTCGCCTCGACGAGCAGTACCGCGGTAACGACGGCTCGACCGCGACCGGAGACGCGCGCACCGAACGCGCCTGCCCACAGTGTCCACAGGAGGCCCATCAGCAGCGCGAGCCCCACGAGCCACGCCGCGGTCGTGGGCACCATATCGCCGAGCGCGGGTGAATACTCACTGTTGGGGGCCGATGCGAAGATCGCCTGCCAGGTCGCCGACGAGTGCGGCGCGAGCTGGCTGCCCAGCACGAGGCCCGCGCCGAGGGCGACGCCGGGCAGGGCCAGCCGCGGCCGGGCCGCCGTCGCGGCGGCCCGCCACGCGCCGAGGCCCACCACACGGGCCAGCGGCACGGCGGTCAGCCAGCCCACCACGGCGCATCTCGTGACCGGGCCGGCGGCGAAGAGGTCCTCCACGACGAAGGAAAGCTCGACGAGGACGACTCCTGCGGCGACACCCGCCGCCAGGAACTCCGGCCACGAGACGGCCATGGCCCGACCGGGATCCTCGACGGCCGCCAGGCGCTGCGTGTCATCCGGGTGCAACCGCAGCGGCGAGCGCCACCTCCTCTGCCGCGACGGGCGGGCTGCCGAGCCCCGGATCGCCGCGACGACGGCCGCGCGGTCGGTGACCGCAGCGCGCAGGTCGGCGTCCTGCTCACGAGAACGCAGCACCGCGCCACCGGTGAGCAGCACCAGCGCGACGAGCGCCAGCAGCCGCAGCCCGAGCGCCAACCCCAGCGACCATCCCATGACTACGGCGTCGACCGCGAGTGGGACGGCGATGAAGACGCCGAACGCGACGATGCCGCAGAGCGTCAGGTAGGTCTGGTCGACGTCGCGGTTGCGCAGGTGGCCCAGCTCGTGCAAGACCACGGCGCGCAGCGGTGCGGGCCCCTCGCGGCGGATCCGGCGCACCATCGCGCGCGCGAGCACCACCCGGTAGCGGGGACGGCGGCCGAAGGTCCAGGCGTCGGCGCCCGAGCCCGCACACCACTGCGGCGGGTATGGCACGCGGCTCTCGTGCGCGAGCCCGTCCAGCGCCGAGCGCACAGGCCCCTCGGGGATCGGTGTCACCATGCGCCGCCGGGTCAGCACGGCCGGGGCGGCGACCCAGCCCGCGAGCGCGAGGATCGCCAGCACGGCCGGACCCGTCAGCAGCCGCCACCCGTCACCGGCGATCGTACCCGCGGCGCACGCCAGGTACCGGTCGGTCGTCGTGCTCGGTGCCGTGCAGTCCGCGACGCCCGCCCCACCGGAGCGGAAGACCAGAAACCAGGCGGCCGCGAAGAGTGCCGCCGCGGCGAGGGCCAGCTGGGCGAGTGTGAGCCGGGACGCGGTGGGCGGCGGCAGCTCGAACACATGGGCGGCGGTGACTCGGTCGCCGACCTCCGCGGGGCCGCCTGCGGCCATCATCGATGGGGCCGTCGGCGGAGCAGGCCGCCTACGACGAGATCCCCGAAGGTCTTCGCGTCCGCGGGTGGGTATCCCAACGCCACGGCGGCGCGCTCCGCGGCGCGTCCGATCTCGCTGATCTGCTCGGGCGTGTACGCGGGGATCGGGGCGCCTGCGGACATCGTCCGGTGTCGGCGGCGCCAGGCCACCAGTCGGTGGACGGTCTTGCCGCTCGCGTCGCGCAATCCGTCCTTCGCCGCGTCGACGGCCGCGCCGCCGACGACCTCGGTGCCCACGAAGGCCACCACCAGCGGGCCCCATTCGACCAGCGCGTCGGCCAGCCCAGATCCGAGGATCCGATCTTCCCGACTGTCATTGTCCGGCTCGACCGGCTTGGCCGGCCGCTCCGCCCATAGCTCGGGCAGGTCGGGAAGCTCGTCGGGAGCCAGTTGCCCGAGCACCTCGGCCGCCAGCGCGTAGCCCGGGCTCGGTTCCCTGTCGGTTGCCGCCATCACGTCCTCTTGCCAGTAGCCACCGCTGTCCACTGCCGACTTCACAGCGTAGGCGCATCGACCCGATCGGTGATCGTCCGGAGGGTGTAACGGGCGGTGCCGTTCGATGCACTGGACCCGCATGACCACGCACGATTCAGGCACCCATTGGCACCGGGTCGACGAGGTCCCCGACGAGGGCCGGGTCCGCACCGCGATCGTGGACGGCCGCTCGGTGGCCCTCACCCGCTGCGGCGGGCGCGTCGGGGCGCTGGACAACCACTGCCCGCACCAGGGCGGCCCGCTCGGCGAGGGCTCGATCGAGAACGGGTGGCTGCGCTGCCCGTGGCACGGCTACGACTACAGCCCCACCACCGGACGCCCACCCGCGGGCTTCTCCGACGCCCCCGTGGCGTACCCGGTCGAGGAGCGCGCCGACGGCACCTACGTCGAGCTGCCCGCGGTCCCCGACCGCCCGCGATCGGTGTCCGACGTGCTGGTGGAGACGCTCGTCGCGTGGGGGGTCGACACGGTCTTCGGCATGGTCGGGCACTCCAACCTCGGGTTCGCCGATGCGCTGCGGCGCGCCGAAGCCCGTGGCGAGCTGCGCTATGTCGGCATTCGGCACGAGGGCGCCGCCGCGTTCGCCGCTTCGGCCTACGGCAAGCTCACCGGGCGCCCCGCGGCCTGCTTCGCGATCGCCGGGCCCGGCTCGACCAACCTGCTCACCGGGCTGTACGACGCCAAGCTCGACGGCGCGCCGGTGATCGCGATCTCCGGGCAGGTGCCGTCGAAGGTGCTCGGCCGCGGCGCGTTCCAGGACCTCGACCTCTCGGCCGTCTTCCGCGACGTCGCGCTGTCCACGGTGACCGTGCACGCCGGCTCCGACCACGCCGAGCTCGCCGCGACCGCCGTCAAGCACGCGCTGGACGGGCGCGGCGTCGCCCATCTCGTCCTTCCCGACGAGGTGCAGGACCTCCCCGCGGACGCGCCCGCCGCGCTGCCCGCGGGACGGCGGGCCGACCTGCGCATCGCACCCCCGCCGCTCGACGCCGCCCTGGTCCGGCTCCGCGCCGCCCGCCGTCCGGTGATCATCGTCGGGCAGGGCGCACGCGGGGCGACGGACGCGGTGCGCGCGCTCGCCGAGCGGCTCGGTGCCCCCGTGCTCACCACGTTCCGCGCCAAGGGCCTGATACCCGACACCCACCCGCTCGGCGCGGGGGTGCTGGGCCGCTCGGGTACGCCGGTGGCGTCCTGGCTGATGAACGAGTCGGACCTGCTGCTCGTCGTCGGCGCCTCGTTCTCCAACCACACGGGCATCGCGGCGTACAAGCCGATCGTGCAGGTCGACGACGTCGCGTCGGCGATCGGCCGCTTCCACGCCGTCGACGTCGGCGTGCTCGGCGACGCGGACGTCACGCTGCGGGCGCTGCTCGCGGGGTTGGGGGAGACGGGGCCGTTCAACGCGGTCGACCAGCGGCCGGACGTCGCCGCGCGCTGGGCGATCTGGCGAGCCGAGAAGGGCCGCCGTGCCGTCGATGACCGCGGCCGGGGCGTCGCGAGCGCCGCGGTCTTCGCCGCGCTCACCGACCACTGCCCGGCCGACGCCGTGATCGCCGTGGACGTCGGCAACCACGCCTACTCGTTCGGGCGCTACTTCGAGAGCGCGGGACAGCCCGTGCTCATGTCGGGCTACCTCGGCTCGATCGGCTTCGGCTTCCCGGCCGCGATGGGTGCCGCCCTCGCCCACCCGGAGCGGCCGGTTGTCGCGGTGACCGGCGACGGCGGCTTCGGCCAGTACCTCGCCGAGCTGACCACGGCCGTCAAGTACGGCCTGCCCGTGAAGCATGTGCTGCTCGACAACGGGGCGCTCGGCAAGATCAGCAAGGAGCAGCTGGCCGGGCAGTACCCGGTGTGGCAGACCTCGCTGGTCAACCCCGACTTCACCGCGTACGCCCGGCTGTGCGGAGCCACCGGCATCCCTGTGCACCGCGCCGACGAGCTGGACGACGGGATGAAGGAGCTCTTCGCGGCCGACGGACCGGCGCTCCTGCACGTCCACGCGGACGGGGAACTGGTGTGAACGGCCCGCGGGGCGGGGGCGCGCCATGAGCGTCGCGCTCGTTCTCGTGTTCGTGGTGGCCGCGGTGGCGCCGCTGGTCGCCGTGCGGCTGCGGCTGCCGGGCGCGCTGTTGGAGATCGTCGCCGGAATCGTGCTGGGCCCGTCCGTGCTCGGACTCGTCCGACCCGACGCGACCCTGGGCGCGTTCGCGCTGCTCGGCCTGTCGTTCCTCCTGTTCCTGGCCGGATCCGAGGTTGACCTGCGACGGTTCCGCGGCACCCTCGCCAGGCGGGTCGCCGTCTCGCTCGCGATCTCCCTGGTGGCCTCGGCGTGCGTGGTCGCGGTGCTGGCCGCGCTCGGCGTCGGCGGGGCCGTCGTGATCGGGGTGGCCCTGCTGGCCACGTCGCTGGGTCTCGTCGTGCCGGTGCTGGCGGACGCGGGCGCGCTGACCCGTCCGATCGGCCGGATCGCGGTGGCCGGCGCGTCGGCGGGCGAGGTCGCCGCGGTCGTGCTGCTGTCGGTCGGGCTGGCCGAAAGCGACACTCCACTCGCGGGCCGGATCCTGCTGCTCGTGCTCCTGCTGGCCGGTCTGGTCGCGATCGGTCTCGCCGTCGCGGGCGTGGAGCACTCGATGCCGTTGACCGCGCTCGTGGCGCGGCTGGCGGACACGAGCGCGCAGATCCGGGTGCGCTGGACCGTGCTGCTCGTCGCGGGCCTGGCGCTGGCGGCACAGGCCCTGGGCTTCGAGGCCATCCTCGGCGCGTTCCTGGCGGGCATGCTGGTGCGCGCCCTCGATCCGGACCCGGAGCGCACCCACCCGCTCTACCCGGTCAAGCTCGATGCTGTCGGCTACGGCCTGCTGGTGCCCGTCTTCTTCGTGACCAGCGGAGTCACCCTCGACCTGCGGGGGCTCGTCGAGCACCCGGCGGCGCTGGCCACCGTGCCCGCGTTCCTGTTGGCTCTGCTGTCCGTCCGTGGTCTACCGGCGCTGGCCTTCCACCGGGAGCTGCCCCGGCGCGAGCAGCTGGTGCTGGCCCTGCTGCAGGCGACCTCGCTGCCGTTCCTCATCGCCGCCACCGCCATCGGCCGGGAGATGGGGCTGCTCGACCCGGCGACCGCCGCGGGGCTCGTCACGGCCGGGCTCGTGTCGGTGCTCGTGTTCCCGGCGGTCGCGGTTGGACTCCTGCCCCGGGTCGCGGAGTCGGTGTCGTCGTGAACCGGTCTACTGTGCGCACGTGCGCGTCGCGGACACCGACCTCGTCGCCCGCCTGCGCGCGGGCGACCAGGCCGCGTTCGCCGAGATCGTGCGGGCATGGTCGCCCGCGATGCTGCGGGTCGCGCGGGCCCACGTGCACAGCCACGCCACGGCCGAGGAGGTCGTCCAGGAGACCTGGTTGGGGGTGGTGCGCGCGCTCGACGGGTTCGAGGGTCGCGCCCACCTGCGGACCTGGGTGTTCCGCATCCTCGTCAACACGGCCCGCCGCCACGGCAAGCGCGAGGCCCGGATGAACGCCGAGCTGGCGGGACCCACGGTCGATCCCGCCCGGTTTCGGGGCGACGACGATCCCGAGTGGCCGCGGCACTGGCGTGACGAAGCCGTCCCCATCGACACCGATCCCGAGCCCGCGCTGCTGGCGCGCGAGTTTCGTGATGTGCTGGCGGCAGCGCTCGGGGGTCTGCCCGAGCGACAGCGGGCCGTCGTCGAGTTGCGCGACGTCCACGGCCTCGATGCGCAGGAGGTGTGCCAGCTGCTCGACCTCACTCCGGCCAACCAGCGCGTCCTCCTGCACCGCGGCCGGGCCCGGCTACGGGCCGCGTGGGAGACGGCCGCCTCATGACGCCGCGGGACATCGCCTGCCAGGAACTCGTCGAGCTCGTCACCGAATACTTCGAGGACGCCCTTCCTCCCGACGAGGTCGCCGCGATCGACCAGCACCTGATCGACTGCGACGCCTGCCTGCACTACCTGCGCCAGATGCGCGCGACCGTCGCCGCACTGGGCATGGTGCCCGCCGAGCAGGTCACCGAGACGCTCTCCGAGCAGACGATCAACTCACTGCTGGACGCCTTCCGCCAGCGGCGCTGACGCCTTACGGGTGCTTCACCAGCGTCGCGCGGGTGTAGAGCAGGTCGAAGCCGCGGCGCTGCGCGTTCTGCTGCGACTTGGAGCCCGGCTGGGTGACGATGACGGCGACGTCGCATCCCGCGGCCCTGGCGTCGGCGAGCCGGGCGGCGACCAGCGCGCTCTGGACGCCGCGGCGGCGGTGCGCAGGCGCGGTGGCGGCGCCCGCGAGCTGGGCGATGCCGTCGGTGATGCGGAAGTCGGCGCCGCCCGCGAAGACGCCGTCGCGCAGCGCGACGTAGCGGGTGCCGCCCGCGGCGGCGAAGTCCCGTTCGGCGTTCTCGATCGCTTCGCGCGGGAACTCGTCGTGCCAAGGCAGGCCCTGGGTGTCGGGGTGGACGGCGCCGTCGGTCACCACCGCGATCCAGGCGTCGAGCTCGTCGTCGGTGCTGAGGCGTACTTCGATGCCGGGCGGGGTGACCAGTTCCGGGTCGCGGTCGAGGGCCAGGCCGAGCACGTTCTCGAAGGACTCGAGCCGGTAGCCCCGGTCGCTGAGCAGCTCACCGACTGCGGATTCGGCGAGATGCGCGAGCTCGACCTGGGTCGGTGCGCCGTGAGCCGCGAAGGCCTTCTCGACCACGTCCAGCTCGTCGGCACTCGGCACGCCGTCGAAGCCGAGGCCGACGACCTTGTTGAACGGCGAATCCGGCTCGGCGAAGCTCGCCATCCCGCCCGCGACGGGGATTTGGAAGCCGTCGGTTCCCGAGCGGGCCTGCGCGGCGCGGCCTGCGTCGGCGATGAGCCGGGTCTCGGCCCGTTCGATCCGCTGGGCGAGTGCGGTGTCGCAAAACAGGATGCCCATAGCTGCCTCATCTCGTCCTGGTGGTGGCCATCGGTAGGGCCCCGGGTTCTTCGGGGGGCTGGTGGGGTGGCTCCTCCTTGGTGAGCAGGAGCAGGCAGGCCAGGATGAGTGTGCCGCCTGCGGCCTGCCCCGCCACGAGGGGTTCACCGAGAACGGCGACCGCGGTCACCGCTCCGGCGAGCGGTTGCAGGGTGAAGATCAGGCCCGCGCGGGAGGCGCTGACCGCGCCGATCCCGATGTTGAACGCGAGGAGTGCGCCCAGGCCGCACAGCAGCACGGCGGCCGCGGCGGCGAGCTCATGGGGTTCGGCCGTGCCGATCCCGCTCCCGCCGGTCCACCAGGAGCCGACGACGAAGGGCGATACCGCGAGGGCGGCGCCGACGAACTGCCAGGCGGTGCGGCCGATGCTGTCGTCGGGGCCCTCTTCCGCGGGCTGGGCGGTGCGGCGCGACCAGACGACGTAGCCCGCGCCGCCGATCACCGACGCCAGGATCAGCAGATTGCCGACCGTCGGTGAGCCCGCAGCGCCCGAAGATGCGGCGCCGGGGGCGTACAAGGCGACGAGAGCGGTGCCTGCCGTGCCCAGGACGAGGGCTGCGGCGACGGCAGCGCCGATGCGTTCCCGCAGGATGAGGGCGGCGAGCAGCACGGTGGCGATCGTGTCGACGCTCAGGAGCAGCGCTCCGCTCGTAGCGGTGGTGCGGGCGAGCCCCAGGTTGCCGAGGAGGAAGCTCAATCCCGGTAGGACGGCACCCTGCGCCAGCGCGCGCCCGGCGCCGCGCCGACGCAGCCGCCCGGTGCCCGCCGCCACCGCGAGCAGCACGGCCGCGGAGCCGCCGAGCTCGATCGTCAGCAGGTCGGCGGGTCGTAGTCCGTGGAGGGCGACGACGGAGAGCGCGGTGTCCACCCCGTATCCCACGGCAGCCGCGGCGATCGCCAGCTGACCGCGGCGGGATGCCTGCCCGTCCATGGCTCCTCCAGGTGATGACCGTCGTTTGACGTTTGCCAGTCATCAACACTATGAGCCATCGGATAACCGTTCAAATCATTTTGCTGGTTACGGGGTCGTGACGTTCGCGCCACGTGCGGTTCTTGGCCCGGTTGCCACATCCGGCCATGTCGCACCAGCGGCGTGAGCGGTTGCGGGTGGTGTCGAGGAAGGCCCACCGGCAGTCAGGGGAGGCACACACCTTGAGCCGGGGCCACTCGCCGCGTGCCCGCACGGCGAGGTAGGCGTGCGCCGCGACGGCAATGGCGCGTCGAGCCATGTCGGAGCCGTGGGTGCCGGTCAGGCGCGGCTCGCCGCCGCCCGCGAGGTCGACGAGCAGCGGCGTGCTGCCCAGCACTGCCGCCGCCTCCGCCACGAGGTGGGGATCCGCCTGCCCGCCGCAGTTGACGACAGCGAGCTGGCGCAGGCCCTCACGCAGGCGCAGCAGCTCCGCCGGTGCCGCGGTGATGGCCGCGAGCCCGCCGGGGGCGGATGCGGGGACACCGCCGGGGGCGGCGCGGGTGCTGCCGGGGACACCGCCGGGGGCCGCGCGGGTGCCGCCGGGGGGACCGCCGGGGGCGGATGCGGGGACACCGCCGGGGGCGGCGCGGGTGCTGCCGGGGACACCGCCGGGGGCCGCGCGGGTGCGGGGGGGACCGCCGGGGGCACGCGCCGGGGGCCGCGGGGCGCGCCCGGGTCTCGCCGGGGGGCAGGGCGCGGGCGTCGGCGAGCCACGCCGCGAGCCAAAGGCCTGCGCGGTCGTCGGCCAGCTGGTCGTCGCCGTCGGGGAGGTGGGCGGTGTTGAGGAAGGCCACCAGCCGGTGCGCCTCGACGCTGCCGCCGGGCCTGCGACCCGCGGTCGTGTCGACGGTGGGCGGTGGGCCATCGGGGGTGTATGCGGCGGGTTGCGAGTCCGCAGGGGTGACCGCGGCGGGCGGTGGTCCCGCGCTGGTGTCGACGCTGGGCGATGGGAGCGCAGAGGTGTCTGCGGCGGGCAGTGCGCTCGTGGCGGCCGCCACCAGGGGCGGCGAGCCCGCGCTGGTGTCGGGGCCGGGCGATGGAGGGGCCAGCAGCGCCGCGGCGGTCGCCCGAGCCGTCCGGGCCGCGGCGGCGTCCCCGTCGATCTGCGCGGCGACCATCGCGGCCTCGTAGAGCTGCAGCAACAGCGCCGAAAGCGCTTCCGGCTCGGGCGCGCAGGCCGCAATGGCCAGACCCGCGAAGGTGTCGCGCAGCCACCGCCGATGCGCCTGAGCGACGGCCGTCGCCGGGTGGTCGTTGCCGAGTTCGACGCAGGCGTTGACGAACGGGGAGCCGCGGTAGCCGGGCTCGGCGAGCTCGTCGGCCAGAAGGTCGTACACGTGCAGGAGCCGCTCGACCGGCGGTCCATCATGCGCCGTGAGCCCGCGTTCGAGGCGTGCCCGCGCGGTCGCCGCCCGGCGTTCGAGGTAGGCCACCACCAGCGCGTCCTTCGACCCGAAGTGGCCGTACAACGTGGTCTTCGCCGTGTCGGCGGCCGCGACGATCGCCTCGACGCCGACCGCACGCACACCGTGTTCGTAGAACAGCCGGTCGGCGGCGTCCAGGATCCGCACGTGGGCGGACCGCCTGCGGGATGAGGCCATGGAGGCAAGAATACTACCGACCGGTTAGTTTTAGACAACTTGGCGCGTAGGAGCACGTCGCGGTGCGCTACGTGGAGGTCGACACCGGCGTGCGCTGGAAGTCGGCGGGGCGGAACCGGCCGTCGGCGAGCTTGCCCTCGATCTCCTCGAGGCTTGCGCCGGTCAGATCGGGCATGCGGAAGAACACGAAGAGCGATGCCGCGACGTTGAACGCGGCGTAGAGCCACATCGCGGGCCCGACGCCGATGGCGCTGATCAGGCTGAGCAGGGTCGGGGTGATGAGCAGGTTGGTGCCCCACAGGGCGGCCGACTGCACGGCGGTCCCTGCGGGCCGTACCGCCAGCGGGTAGGTCTCCGATCCCGTCAGCCATCCCATCAGCCGGAGGCCACCCGCGGCCCGCGGTCCGGATCGCGGCCGCGGGCATCTCCCGCGCGATGGTGCCCTTCACCGTCGCGCCCTGAGACCGCGCGAGGCACCGCCCGGAGAGGAGAACGGCAATGCGCACACAGGTCGGGATCATCGGGGCGGGCCCTGCCGGGCTGAAGCTGTCGCACCTGCTGCACCTGCGCGGGGTCGACTCGGTCGTCATCGACCTCCGCAGCCGCGACGACATCGAGCAGACCATCAAGGCGGGTGTCCCCGAGCAGGGCACCGTCGACCTCAGGCGCAGACCGGAGTGGGGGACCGGATGCGCCGGGACGGGTTCGTCCACCACGGCATCAACCTGGCCTTCAACGGCGAGATGCACCGGCTCAACCTGTTCGAGGCCTCCGGCGGGCGGGCCGTCACCGCCTACGCCCAGCACGAGGTGCTCAAGGACCTCATCGCCAGGCGGCTCGCCGACGGCAGCGACATCCGTTTCGGGGTGACCGACACGACGGTGGACGACATCACCGCGGACCGGCCGACGATCCGGTTCGGCTACGAGGGCGAGCAGCAGACCCTGGAGTGCGACTTCGTGGCGGGCTGCGACGGGTCCCGCACCTTCACCCGCTTCCTGATGCCGCAGCATGCGGTGCGCACGGACTCCTTCCGCCAGTACCCGTTCGCCTGGTTCGGCATCCTGGCTGGGTAATTGCAGGGGCCGCAGGCGTTCGGTCGTCAGCAAGGTAAGCGAACTAATCTGGGCGATGACCGCGGGCGGCGCACTTCGGCCGACCGGGGCGCTTTCGTGCGTGTCCACGCGGCGAAGTGGGGTACCACCCGGTCATGAGCCAGGACCAGTTCGCCCAGCAGGACCCGACCGAGCAGCACGCCGCGCCCGGCAGCGGCAATCAGACGATCGAGCACCCTGGACGTACCGGGGAGATGGACGTCCGGCCCGACCACGGCGAGCAGAGCTACCGGGGCAGCGGGCGCCTGGAGGGGAAGAAGGCGGTCATCACCGGGGGTGACTCCGGCATCGGGCGCGCCGTCGCGATCGCGTTCGCCCGCGAGGGCGCCGACGTGCTCATCACCCACCTCGAGGCGGAGAAGGACGACGCCGAGGAGACCGCGCGCTGGGTGCGCGAAGCGGGGCGGTCGGTGGTGACGATGGCGACCGACCTCACCGAGGAGCAGAACTGCCGGGAGGTCGTGGACCGGGCGCTGCGCGAGCTCGGCGGCATCGACGTGCTGGTGAGCAACGCCGCCTACCAGATGTCGCAGGACGGCGGGATCGACGACATCACCACGGAGCAGTTCGACCGGGTGATGAAGACCAACGTCTACGCGCTGTTCTGGCTGTGCAAAGCCGCCGTGCCGCACATGGGGCCGGGCTCGACGGTGATCACCACGTCGTCCGTGCAGGGCTTCCAGCCGTCCCCGCACCTGCTCGACTACGCGACCTCGAAGGCCGCCATCGTCAACTTCACCAAGGGCCTGGGCAGCAATCTCGCCGACCGGGGGATCCGGGCGAACTCGGTGGCGCCCGGACCGGTGTGGACCCCGCTGATCCCGTCGACGATGGATGAGAAGAAGCTGGAGTCGTTCGGGGCGCAGGCGCCCATGGGTCGGGCGGCGCAGCCCGCGGAGCTGGCCCCGTTCTACGTGTTCCTCGCGTCGCAGGAGTCGAGCTACATGACGTCCGAGGTGCTGGGGGTCACCGGAGGTTCGCCGATCACGTGAGGTTTCGACGGGTACAACCCTGCCGCGCACGTGGTGACACCGGGCCCGGCACGGCCCTGCTGATCGTCGTCGCATTGGACTTTGCCGCGTACGGCCTCTTCTGCCCGGCGGACGCGGCCACGCGCAAGGCGTGACCGAGCGAAGGTCATATCTGCGGGTTGATGGGAGCGGGCGGCGGGGCCGGTCTGCTGTCGGCGGGCTACCGCGTCACCCTCGTCCTGGATGGGCGGTAAGCGTGCTTTCCCGGACGACGAGTCGCCAGCCGGGTGCGGTCCGGGATGTCGCGGTTTCGGGTTCGATGACGGCGCGGGCGCAGAGTTCGCCCTGTTCCCGCAGCGACTGGGCGATGGTCGTCAAGTCCGCTGATGCGGCAGCCGCGCCGTCGTCCCAGCCGGTGACGGCCAACTGGGCGGGCACGTCGATACCGAGGCGCCGGGCGGCCTGGAGCACGCCCAGGGCGAGCTCGTCGCTCATCGCGGCGATCGCGTCGACGCGGTTGTCGCTCTCTCGCAGGAGGCGCAGCGCGGCCGCCTCGGCCTCGCCACGGTCGTTCCTGGACAGCACCGCCACCGGAATGCCCGTCCAGTCGAGATCGCGGTCGGCGGCCGCCTCCGCATAGCCCTGCAGACGATGCCGGGTGACGCTGAAGCGCGCCGCCGCGGGCCTGGGCCCGAGCAGAACGGTGGGTTGCCGGGCGCGGTCGAGCGGGAAGGACAGCACGGCGGGGGAGTGCGCACCGGTGAAGGCGGCCGTGCCTACCGCCCTGGCCGCGGCGCGATCGTCGATGGCGACGAGGCCGATGCCCGGTCGGCCCGGGCCACCGTGCACGACGGTGGGCAGGCCGCGCTGGAGCACCGCGTCGAGCACCGGGTCGTCGTCGACGGTGGTCCACAGCACCATGGCGTCCACGGCCGCCTCCCGGACCCTGTCGGCGTCCTCCGTGCCGCCCGTGATGGGAATCAGGGTCAGACCGAGCCCGTGCTCGACACAGACCGTGGAGATGCCCGCCAGGAACTGGGTGGCCTGGGGATCGTCGAAGGCATACGTCAGGTGCTCGCCGAGCACGACGC
The DNA here is from genome assembly GCA_963739465.1 of uncultured Actinomycetota bacterium. Lineage (GTDB taxonomy): Bacteria > Actinomycetota > Actinomycetes > Mycobacteriales > Pseudonocardiaceae > Pseudonocardia. The sequence goes on along the minus strand of CAVUAS010000008.1, from coordinate 65,187 downwards.
CGAGCGTCGCCGTGCGCCCGCGCCGCAGCGAGCGGGCGCTGGGGTCGGGCCCCGGATAGCCCAGCCGCTCGGCGGCCGCCAACACCCGTCGCCGAGTGGCGTCGGCGACGCGGTCGGGCCGGTTGAAGGTGTAGGAGACCGTCATGGCCGAAACCCCGGCCTCCCGGGCAACGTGGGACATCGTCGCGCGGCCCTGCCCTGGCATACCGACACTCTAGCTGTGTAACGTTAAGACAGTGGCTGAACCAACAGCGACCGCGTTCCGTCGCGATCGGCTCACCTGGATCGCTTACCTCATGCTCGCCTGGTTCGCCTACCTGCAGGCAGCGCCGGGGCTCGTCATCGTGCACCTGCGCGACGAGCTCGACCTGAGCTACTCGACGGGCGGTCTGCACGTTGCCGCCTTCGCGGCCGGGAGCCTGACCGCAGGCCTGATCTCCGTGCGGCTCGAACGCGCGCTGGGGCGCCGCACGCTGTTCTGGTCGGCGGCCGCGCTGATGGGCGCGGGCATGGTCGGGCTGACGGCGGGGCGCATCGCCGAGGTGACCGTCGGCTCGGTTCTGATCATGGGCCTCGGCGGCGGGCTGCTGCTCGCCACGATCCAGGCCGCGCTGGCCGACCACCATCGCGGGCGCACCGCCATCGCGCTGGCCGAGGCGAATGTGGGGGCCAGCATCGCCTACGTCGTGCTGATCGGCGTGCTGTCGCTCACCGCGGTGCTGCACGCCGACTGGCGGGTCGCCCTGCTGATCTCGCTCGTCGTCCCGGCGGTGACCTGGTGGACCAACCGTCGGCTGGCGATCGACGCGCCGCCGCCGCCATCGGGTGTGGCGCAGGGCAGGTTGCCCGGCGCATTCTGGATCGCGGCCACGATGCTCTTCTGCTTGACGGCCGCCGAGTGGTGCATCAACGCGTGGGGCGCGAGCTTCGTCGAAGACGCCGCCGACGTGTCGTCCGACACCGCGATAGCGCTGATGGCGGGCTACTTCGCCGGGGTATTGGTTGGCCGCACGCTCGGCAGCAGGCTGGCGCGCCGCTACGACTCGGCGCGGCTGCTCGCGCTCGCGCTCGTCGTGACCGCCGCGGGGTTCGCCATCCTGTGGCCGTCGTCGGGACCCGCGCAGGCGCTGGTCGGCCTGTCATTGCTCGGGATAGGGCTCGGCAATCTCTTCCCGATGGGGCTGTCGGTGACCGTCGCGCTCGCACCGGAGCGGGCGGGGTTGGCCAGTGGACGTGCGGTGGGGATGACCTCGCTCGCGGTGCTGTTCGCGCCCCTCACCGTCGGCACGCTCGCGGATGCGACGTCGCTGACCGCCGCGCTCGGCGTCGTGCCGGTCGCACTGGCGCTGGCCGCGGCCGCGCTCGTCCTCGTGCGTCGGAGCTCGCGTGACAACCGGGGCTTCGGCCGCCTGCGGCGCAGCACACCCAGCAGCGGCGGTGCGTGATAGGCGGGGCCGTCGCTCGCGACCCAACCGTCGAGGTCGGGCGCATGCAGGCGGGTCCCGCCGAGCAAGAGCACGACGGTGAGCAGCAGCGTCCCCGCGGTCGCCTGCGCCGCAACGGTGGCCGCGGAGGACGCCACCGCGGGCGGCCCTGTCGCCACCGTGAGCATGATCAGCCAGACGGCGACGACCATGCCCACCACTTCGGTGGTCAGCACAGCGCCGGTCAGCGTCGGGTTCAGGCCCTCGAAACTTGCCCGACTCCGGATCGACGTCCGGCTCGTTGCGGACGCGCAGCTCGATCGGGTCGACGTCGAGTAGCTGGGCCGGCTCGTCCATCGCGACCTCGGGCCCGAACATCCCCGGGCACTCGCCCGGCGCCCGCATCCACGACGGGACGGGCACGTCGAGCGCGGCGAGCCGATGCGTCGTACGGCGGTTCAACGTCTCCGCGCCGCGCCGGAGTCGGGATTGTCACCTACGTGATGGCGCCCAGTTGCTTGAGCACGGCGAGGTCATCACGGATGGCCCACCGTTCGGTGATGCGCGAGTCGCGCAGGCGGTAGGCGAACGCGACGTCGCGGGTACAGATCCCGGCGGCCAGGTCAAACCCGCGGAACGGGCCGCCAGGCCACTGCAGCTCGCGTCGACCGAACTGGACCACCATGTCGCCCTCGGCGACGACGATCGACTCGGTCCACCGACCAGGGTGCTCATTCCGACGCGCAGCGACGAGGAACTGACGGGTGCCTTCGATCCCCTGCGGACGGCCAGGGGCAAAAGCATGGTTGACCATGTCCGCTGCGCATAACGCGTCCAGCCTGGACAGGTCCCCGGAACCGTTGCCGATGGCGTCCATCTCAGCGACCACGGCCTTGTTCTCAGCGATGCTGCTCATCGGACCTGCCTACACCTGCGCACAAGGGCCGATCCCGCCATGCACCCGCCATCTCCGACATGGGGGTTGACACAGGGCATCTCAGGGCCGCTGCCGGTCGTCGGGCACGGCCTGCATCCGCTGCCGATGCAGCTCGCGGCGCTCGTCGGGATCCCGGTGCTACCCGATTGCGCCCGCCCCATGCAGGATCGCCCGGCAAGAACACGATCTTGGCTCGCTCTCATTCCGGACGGGAGCCCGACGGATCCCTACCGCGGCTCCGCTGACCGCATCGGCTCGAAATTCACGTGCATCAACCGGCCGCGACGGGGTAGCCCGTCTCCGTCGGCGCTTCAGACCCGATTCGCGAGTAGTAGTGAGTTGATCTATGCCTCGATTTGTGGATCTTTCCCGGGTGCATTTCGGGTTCGGGCAGGACGAGGCCCCGAATGACGCCTCGGGTGAGCGGGGTTCCGGGGTGTTCGGGGCCGGTTCGGCCTGGTCAGGACGTTGCGGGGAGTGCGCGGATGCGAGCGAGGACCTCGTTGAGCAGGTGATGTCCCGGTGGTGGGCGCAGGGTGAGCCCGCCGGCGTGGCGGATCAGCCTGGCCGGGACGCGGATCAACCGGTGCCGCAAGGTGGCGATCATGGCTTGGCCGCCGCGGAGGCCGTGCCCGAACAGCCGCGCGCCGGGTCCTGGGGTGGCGGTGAGCTGATGCAGCCAGCCCGCGATGCTGGCCGCGAGCAGCGCACCCCACATCCACGCGGTGTTGACCTGCGGATATCCCGAGGGGAGATGGCGAAGCGCCGCTCCGAGCTTGGCATCGCGGAACACGTTCTCGACCTGGGTGCGGTGCCGGTACCAGTGCTCGACCGCGGCTGCTCGCTCGCCGGTAGAGACGTCGAGGTCGGTCACGATGAACGAATAGCCGTACACCGCGTCGGCGCCGGCGAGCTCGGTGATCGGCAGAGCGCGCTGGTCGGGGTGCAGGGTACGGCGCCGCCGGGCTCGGGGGTCGGCGGAGACCTGCCCGGCGGTCACGTCGAGCCGGACCCGGCGGATCAGCAGCCGGGTGGCCGCGGGCCACCAGTCCGGGCAGTACTCGGCGACCGCGACCTGCGCGCCGTCCATGTCGACCGCGTCGGTCCACGCGTCCTCGGCGACGCCGTCCAGCAGCCGCCACAACGGCGCGATCCGTTTGGCGCCGATGGCGAACTCGACCCCGGCCAACAGCGCCGCGCGGGCCAGCCGGCCGGCGAAGTAGCCGGCGTCGGCACGCAGCCGGATCTTCCCGGCCCGCGCCGGGGCGGGCAGCGCCGCGAGCGCCCGCCCCAGCAACTCGGCGGCATGCGGGCGGGGGTCCTCGTTGCCGGCCATCAAGTCCGCGGCCAGCACCGTCGCCGTCTGCGCCCAGGTGGCCACATGCGGACGCCCACACCGCTGCCCCTGGTGGTTGAACGCCACCCCACGCTTGTGCCGCCCGTACACCTCCACGTCGGTGGTGTCCAGATCGATGGTCACCTCGGCGCACAGGGCCGCGGCCCGCTGCGCGGGCAGCGCGGCCAACATCGCCGCGCCGATGTCACCGATCCCGCAGGGCTGGCCTATCCCTCCGTCCAATTCTGGGGGCAATGATGGCAACAGGAGAAACCGGGCCACGACTACGGGCAGTACGTGCGCGACGCCCGCAACGCCGGATACGGTGACGTAGCCACGTTCTTCGAGCAGGCCATGAAGGAGGACTCGCAGCGCGCGGCACGATGCCACGAGCTCCTGCGTGAGCCGGCGGGCACGGAGGACGTCGCACAAGCCAGGTGACGACGGGCGCAGGCGGGTTGGCGCCCGAGGAATGCCGATCCGCCTGCGTCGCCTCGATTTGTTTATCGATCACTGCACGTGTGTTTGGCGTGCGCTTTTGCGCTGTCCATCAATGATCAATTGAATTCGGCTGAATTCCTTGCTCTTTGGCGATTTGGCCGCGAAGCGCTGGGGTAGCTCTGCGGCATGACCCAGCACATCGGTGATCCCCCCGCTTCGGCGGCCACCCGCAATGAACCTCCGACTCATGTAGCGCGTGAGCAAGCCGGTGCAGCCGGACAACGCGTGGCGGACACAGCATCCGATCAGGCGAACCGCGTAACCCGCGAGGCCCGCGTACAGGCCCGCGATCTGTTCGGGCAAGCCCGCGAACAGGTCACCGAACAAGCACGCTCCACGCAGAAGAACGCCGCCGAAGGGCTGCGTTCGCTCGCCGGAGAGCTCCACGAGATGGCCGAAAGCGGTGATCGCCAGGGCCCGGCGTCGGACCTGGCCGCGGCGGCCGCCGACCGGCTCGGCGGACTGGCGGACTGGCTCGGCCGTCGTGAGCCCGGCGAGCTCGTCGAGGAGGTGCGCAGGCTGGCCCGGCGCCGTCCCGGGGCCTTCCTCGTCGGCGCGGCAGCCGCCGGGGTGCTCGCCGGCCGACTGACCCGCGGCACCGTCGACGCCAAGCGCGACACCGGCGAGACCCCCACCGGCTACGACGACGCAGGCGAGCGCGCGGGCTTCGCGGGCACGGCACCGGCGTCCGTCGCAGCGGCCCCGATGCCGCCTCCCGCGGGCTCGTTCCCGGCGTCCGCCCCGATGCCGCCGCCCGCTGCGGTTCCGCAAGCGGCTGTACCTCCTTCTCCCGCCGGTTCCCCGGCCTCGGTGGTGGTGCCGCCACCGCATGCGGGCGACAACCCATATCCGAACGCGCCGGGTGGCGTGCCGCCGACGGCCCAGGACCCGCCCACGCAGCCGGACATCCCCGTCCGACCGGACGTGCGGGACCCCGCCGCACCGCCGCCTCTGGGTGATCAGACCGTGGGCGAGTACGTCGACGACCTGCACCGGGGTGAGGGCCGTTCGGAGGGACTCCGATGACTGTTCCGACGCCATCGCATCGACCGGCGGCGGATCCGTACACCTCGGCACCCGGTACGCCCTCCGCGAGGGACTACCCGCCAGGGGATCCGGTGGCGGTCCCGCCGCCCGCAGGCGCTCCCGAGGACGTCCGGGACGTGTCGCTCGGCGACCTGGTCGGAAACGTCACCCGCGACCTCTCGACGCTCATGCGCCAGGAGCTGGCGTTGGCGCAGGCCGAGCTCAAGCAGGAGGCGACGAAGACGGCCAAGGGCGGTGGCGCGATGGCAGGCGCCGCGCTCGCCGCGTTCTTCGTCCTCCTGTTCCTCTCCGTCGCGCTGTGGGCCGGCCTGTCCAACGTCATGGACGCCGGGTGGGCCGCGCTGATCGTCGCCCTGATCTGGGCGGGCATCGCCGCTGTCCTGTTCATCACCGGCCGCTCCCGGCTTCGTCGGGTTCGGCCCACCCCCGAACGCACCGTCGAAACTCTCAGTCAGGTGCCCGATGCCCTCAAGGGCTCCCGAGGAGGACACGCATGACCAGCACTGATGACCCGGACCAGATTCGCCGCGAGATCGAGCGCACCCAGGCGCACCTCAGTTCGGACGTCAACGCGCTGACCGAGAAGGTCACCCCGGGCCGCATCGTCGCGCGCCGGGTCGACCGCGCGAAGGCGGCCGGACGCCGGTTGACCGACCGGGTGATGGGCAGCAGCGAGCCCTCATCCACCTTCCCCGGGGCCTACCGCGACCCCTACGACCCGTACCGCGGTCACTACGGCGAGACCTCCACCGGATCGTCCCGCCACGCGGTGGCGGAAACGGCGCGATCGGCGTCGGCGAACGTCTCCGACGCGGCCTCGTCGGCGGCGTCGACGATCTCCGACACGGCGTCGTCCGCAGCCGCCGCGGTACAGGACGCGCCTCAGGCCGTCCGTCGGCAGACCCAGGGCAATCCGCTGGCCGCCGGCGTGATCGCCTTCGGCGCGGGGTGGCTGATCTCGTCTCTGCTGCCCGCGAGCCGCCAAGAGCAGCAGGTGGCCCAGCAGGCCACGGAGAAGGCAGGTGAGCTGGGCCGCCCGGTGGCCGAGGCGGCCAAGCAGGCCGCGACGGAGGTCAAGGACAACCTGCAGGAGCCCGCGCAGCAGGCCGTCGAGTCGGTCAAGAGCACCGCGAGCGACGCAGGACGCACGGTCGCCGAGGAGGGGCGGTCGGCCGCCGAGGACGCGCAGGCCAACACGCGCGAGGCCGCCACGAGCAACTCAGGCAACGCGGGCACTGTGCGGCAGAGCCCGCCGGGTGTCGTTCTGCCCCCGGCCGATCCGCCACCCTACGGGCGAACCTGATCCAGGGCCTGCCGAACCCGGTACCGCCGTCGTAGGGCGCCTTGCGCGACCCCTCGACGGCGGCGCCGGTCAGCTGCCCGATCGCCCGATGACATGGGGCCGAGCACAATCGGTGCCCCGCACCGCAGACGGCTACCGCTGCGGCGCTCGGGCCGCCAGACTCGGCAGCCGTGATCGAAGGCGGCCCGCGGCTGCACGGGCGGGAGCGCGCCCTGCGGCGGATCGCCGAACTGCGCCGCCGCACCGCAAAGGGCGTCGGCGGGGTCGTGCTCATCGCGGGCGAGGCGGGGATGGGCAAGACGGCGCTGTGCGACGCCGTGCTCGTCGAGGCGAAACGGGACGGGTGGCAGGTCGCCTGGGCGGCCGCCACCCAGGCGCCGATCCTGCCAGGGCTGTGGCCGTGGCGGCAGCTACTCGGCGCGCTCGACGGCGTCGACGTCCCCGGATCGTTCTCGGACCCGGGCGACCCCGCCGCGGAGCGGGTGGCCCAGTTCGACGCCGTCGTACGGCGTGTCCGCGATGTCGCGACGACCGCGCCGGTGCTCGCCGTGCTCGACGACGCCCATTGGACCGACCCGGCCACCGTGGCGATGCTGGTGCACTACGCAGCCACGGCCCGGCAAGGCCGGGCCTGCCTGCTGGTGACCTACCGACCGGAGGACGCGCCACCGTCCGCGCCGCTCGGTGCCGCTCTGGCCGAGCTGCGCAGGCTCGGCACCGAGGTGGTGCTCGAACCGCTCGCCCGCGCCGATGTCGTGGCCCTCGCCGCCGACTGCGGGACGGGCGAGCTCGCCGACTCCGACGTCGACGTCCTGGTCGAGCGCACCCGCGGCAACCCCCTGTTCGTCACCGAGACCGTGCGGCTCCTCGACGGTCGTGCGCTCGCCGCATTGCGGACGCCGCCCGCGATCACGGCGACGATCGGCGAACGGGTGGCCCGCCTGCCCGCGGGCTGCCGCGACCTGCTCGGCCTGGCGTCCGCGCTCGGCACCGACATCGACGCCGTGACACTCGCGGCCGTGGCCGACCAGGACGTCACGACCACCCTCGGCCACCTCGGGGAGGCCGTTGACGCGGCGATCATGGAGGAGCGCGGCCCCGGCCGATTCACGTTTCGCCATCCGCTGTTCCAGGCAGCCCTCTACGACAGCGTCGGCGCGGCGGACCGGGCCGCGGCGCACGCCCGCATCGCCGCGGTCCTCGAAGCCGGACGGGCCGCCGATCCCTCGGTGCTTGCCCACCACTTCGGCCTGAGCGCGCCGCTCGGCCACGCGCACACCGCGGCGCGGTACGCGATCGCGGCGGGCGACGCGGCGATGGCCTGCCTGGCCTACGAGACCGCGGCCCGACACTACGGCCGGGCCCTCGACCTCGACCCGGGCACGGTCGACCGCATCGACCTGTTGCTGCGGCAGGCCGACGCCGACGCCGCGGCGGGTCGCGACGCGGCGGCATGGGCCGCGTACGAGGCGGCCGCCGAGCAGGCCGCCGCGGCGGGTCGCTCTCCGGAGCTGGCGCGCGCCGCGCTTGGGCGCAGCGGCGGCGCGGGCATGGAGGTCGCGCCGGACGAGACGTCGCGCACGCTGCTCGGGCGGGCGCTCGCTACGGTCGACAACCGCGCACCCGCGCTCCGGGCCCGGCTCCTCGCGCGGCTCTCGGTCGTCGTCGCCGCCACGGCACCGCCGGAACAGCGCGCCGGGATGGTCGCTGAGGCGGGCGCGCTCGCCGCGACGGCGCACGACCTGCTCGCCCTGGCCGACGCGGCCGTGGCGCGCTGCCACCTGCACGCGGGCCCGGACGCGGTCGACCAGCGCCTCGACGACGCCGCCACGGTGATCCGGCACGCAAGGGCCTTTCGTCAGACCCGCCTGGAGCTGCTCGGCAGGCGGCTGTACATCGAGGCGCTGTTCGAACGCGGCCGCCTTGGCGAGCTGCGGACGGCGGTCGAGGAGTACGCGGGGCGCGCCGCGCTCGTTCGCGACCCGCGCTACACGTACCTCGTGCCGCTCTGGCGGGCCACGCTCGCCACCGTCGACGGCGACGACGCCGCGTACCGGCGGGAACGCGCCGCGCTCGACGCCATCCTCGCGGCGTTGCCCGCCGACAGCGACGGCAGGCTGCTCGGCCGCGTCCAGGACCTGTTCCACCTCCTCGACGTCGACGGTGACGCCGCCATGGCGGCCCGGCGCTTCGCCGAGGCCGTCGGGGTCGGCCGTGGCGGCCTGCCGCCCGCGCTCGCCATCACCGAAGCGCTCGTCCTGGCGGCGACGGGCCGCGTCGCGCAGGCGCAGGAGTTGCTCGCGCACTGGGATCCCGAGATCCGGGCGATGCCACGCGACGCTGAGTGGCTGCCCGCGCTCGTCCAGCTTGCGGACATCGCCCGGTACACCGGCGGGCACCCGCTCAACCGCTGGGCCCACCAGGCGCTGTTGCCCTATCGCGGTCTGTGGGCGGTCGAAGGGATCGGCGCTGCGCTGCGCGGCCCGGTGTCGCGGGCGCTCGGTGACCCCATGCCGCGCAACGCGGCCGCCCGGCTCGCCTTCGACGCGGGAACCTGGCTCGTCGACTTCGGCGGCGCGGCCCGCCGGGTCAAGGACAGCAAGGGCATGCGCGACATCGCGCGGCTCGTCGCGCGGCCCGGCGTGGCCGTCGCGGCGCTCGACCTCGTCGGTGCCGCCGTCGTCGAGCACGACCTCGGCCCCGTCGTCGACGACGTCGCGCGCACCGCCTATCGCCGCCGCCTCGTCGAGCTCGACACGGCCCTCGACGCCGCCGACGCGACCGGGGACTCCGACCGGTCCACGAGCCTGACCGCCGAGCGCGCCCGGCTCGTCGCCGAGCTGGCCGGTGGGGTCGGCCTCGGCGGCCGCGCGCGACCCACCGGATCGAGCGCGGAGCGCGCCCGCACCACCGTCACGACCCGGGTCAAAGACGCCTTGCGACGGCTCGACACCGCCCATCCCGAGGCGGCGCGGCACCTGCGGCGCTCGCTGCGCACCGGCACCTTCTGCAGCTACGACCCGGATCCGGCCACGACGTGGGACGTGGCCCCGCCCTCCTGACACCGTCAGATCCGATCCCACGCCTTCCGGTTGACGGCTCGCCCACCGGGAGGCAGCAATGGTTCGTGCTTTGACCGATCGATCCTTCGTCACCGTCGACGGCGCACGCGACGTCCTCGCCGCGACCCTCGACGCGGGCTCGCCGTGGGACGCGGCCCGGCGGCTGCGCGACCTGGCGCCAAGGCTCGATCTCGCCGCGGCCCGGGCGGCCTCGCAGCGCGACGGGCGCGGCGTCGTCGTCGCGACCGACGGCCGCGCCGCGCTGGCCGTGCGCTGGTTCGCCCCCGGGATCGCGACCACCATCCACGACCACGGCTCGTGGGGTGCCGCGGTGGTGGTCGACGGCCACGACCGGTACGAGCGCTTCGCGCTCCGCGACAGCCGCGCCGTGCTCGACACGACCTTCTGGCTGGAGCCGGGCGACGTGGTGTCGTGGCTCGACCCGCCGGGCGACGTCCACCGGCAGCAGGCCGCCGACGGCGGAGCCACCGAGCTCGTGCTGGTCGCCGCGCCGCGGGCCGACGGGCACGAGTTCGCCGCGACCGACGGGCTCGGCGCCGCCCGACCCCTCGCAGCCGCGGTGCTCGCCGCCTACCGCGAATGCCGCTTCGCGCCGCTGCGGCCGCACTATCACGACGACGTGCTCGCCGACGTGAACGTCCCGTCGTGGCGGTTCCAACTCACCGGACGCGCGGCCGTCGAAGAGGTGATCGACCGCGACGAGTTCGGCCTTCCCGATCAGCGCCTGCGGTCGTTCCGGGCTCTGCCGACCGCCGACGGATGCCTCGTCGAGGTCGAGGTCCGCGCCCGCCGCGGCGACGACACCGTGCAATGGCGGGCAGTGCACGTGTTGCGCGTGCGGGACGGGAAGGTGGCCGAGCACGTCACGTACTGCTCGGGTCACCAGGACGCCGCCACGATCGCCGCGCAGGACGCCGAGGCCCCGATGGTGCGGCCATGAACGACATCGCCGCGCTGGTGGAGCGGGTGACCGGGCGGGTCGGAATCGACGGCCACGACGGCCGCTCCGGCGCGCACCTGGAACGCGGCGTCCTGGACGGCAGGCCGGTGGTGGTGAAGACCGTCGAGCCGGAGGGCGACCTGTCGCTGCTGGTCGGCGGCGACCCGAGCGGGCGCGAGCGGCGCCTGTGGGCCGACGGCGTGCTCGACCGGCTGCCCACGGGCACCGGCCACGCCGTGATCGCCGCGGGCTGGACCGGCACCCGCCTGGTCACCGTGATGCACGATCTCGGCGCCGCCGTCCTCACCTGGGAGCGGCGACTCGGGGCCGCCGAGCTGGACCGGCTCTTCAGCGGGCTCTCGGCCATCCACAACGCGTTCGCTGGCCGACCACCGGCCGCGCTGTGTGACCTCACGACCCGGCTCACCCTCTTCGCGCCCGAACGCCTCGGGCCCTTCGCCGACCGGTTCGCGCTCGTGGGCGCGGTGCAGCACGGCTGGGAGCGCTTCGCCGGGCTCGTCCCGGGCCCCGTCGCCGACGCGGTGTTCGACACGCTCCGCGATCCGGCCAGGCTCGTCGCGACGCTGAACACCGCTCCGCCGACGCTCTGCCACGGGGACGCCTGGCTGGTCAACATCGCGCTCACCGACGACCGGGTCGTCCTGCTCGACTGGGCGCTCGCCACCGCGGGCCCGGCGTCGCTCGACCTGATCGAGTTCACCGTCGGCTGCGCGTCGCACGTGGACCTTCCCCGCGCCGACGTGTTCGCCGCCGCCCGCGCCGCCTGCCGCCCGCTCGTCGACGACACGGTGTGGGACGCCACGGTGTTCTGGGCGCTGTGCGAGCTGGGCTGGAACAAGGCGCTCGACGCAGGCACCCACACGGACCCGGCGCACCGGGCCGCGGCCGCCGCCGAGCTGGCCTGGTGGGTCGAGCGGGCCGAGGCTGCGCTGTCCCGCCACGCCGCGGCCCTTGGGTAGCGGCCCGCCGGATACGCTCCGGCCGTGCGGGTTCTGGTGACCGGTGGGGCGGGCTTCATCGGTTCGCACGTCGCGGACCAGCTCGCGGCCGCGGGACACGAGCCCGTCGTCCTCGACGCGCTGATCCCGCAGGCGCACAGCGGCGGCGCCCCGCCGTGGGTGGGGGAGTTCGTCCACGCCGACGTCCGCGACCCCGATGCGCTGCGCGCGGCCCTGCGCGGGGTCGACGCCGTCTGCCATCAGGCCGCCATGGTGGGCCACGGCGTGGACGCGGCGGACGCCCCGGCCTACGCCGCCCACAACGACCTCGGCACGGCCGTGCTGCTCGCCGCGATGTATCAGGCGGGCGTCACCCGGCTCGTGCTGGCCGGTTCGATGGTCGTCTACGGGGAGGGCCGGTACACCTGCCCTGAGCACGGTGTCGTCCGGCCCGGGCCGCGCGCGGCCGCCGACGTCGCCGCCGGACGGTTCGAGCCGCCCTGCCCGCGCTGTGGCCGGGACCTCGGCCCCGGCCTGGTGCCCGAGGATGCGCCGCTCGACCCGCGCAGCACGTACGCCGCCACCAAGCTGGCCCAGGAGCATCTCGCCGGGGCGTGGGCGCGCCAGACCGGGGGAGCGGTGTGGTCGTTGCGCTACCACAACGTGTACGGCCCGCGGATGCCGCGCGACACCCCCTACTCGGGGGTGGCGTCGGTGTTCCGGTCGGCGCTGGAGCGCGGCGAGCCGCCGCGCGTGATGGAGGACGGCAGGCAGCGGCGCGACTTCGTGCACGTGAGCGACGTCGCCGCGGCCAACGTCCTCGCCCTGGCGTCGTCCCGACCCGGGTTCACGGCGGTGAACGTGTGCTCCGGCGAGCCGCATACGGTCGGCGAGATGGCGGCGGAGTTGGCGCGCGCGATGCGGGGCCCGGCTCCGACGATCGTCGGCGGCGCGCGGGCAGGCGATGTGCGGCACGTGGTCGCCGACCCGGCCCGCGCCGCCGCGCTGCTGGGGTTCACCGCGCAGACGAGCTTCGCCGAGGGCATGCGCGCGTTCGCGACCGACCCGCTGCGCGCCCCGGTCGCCACGGAACCGTAAGGGTCGGCGGCGCCCCGGCCGAGAGATGCTCGACGGGTGGACGTCGAGATCGTGCTGCCCTGCCTGGACGAGGCCGCCGCGCTGCCGTCGGTGCTGGCGGCGCTGCCCCCGGGCTGGCCGGTGCTCGTCGTGGACAACGGCTCGACCGACGACACCGCCGGGGTGGCCCGGGCCGCGGGTGCGCGCGTGGTGGCCGAGCCGCGACGCGGCTATGGGGCCGCCGTGCACGCCGGGCTGCGGCAGGCGCGGGCCGACCTGGTGGCGGTGCTCGACGGCGACGGCTCCCTCGACGCCGCCGTCCTGCCCGCCCTCGCCGAGGCGGTGCGCACGGGCCGGGCCGATCTCGCCGTCGGCAGGCGCGTCCCGACCGAGCCCGGGGTGTGGCCCTGGCACGCGCGGGCCGGGAACGCCGTCGTCGCGGGACTGCTGCGCGGCCGGGGCGTGCCGGTGCACGACATCGCCCCGATCCGGGTCGCGCGCCGGGAGGCGCTGCTGCGGCTGGGCGTCGCCGACCGGGCGTTCGGCTACCCGCTCGAGCTGCTGCTGCGCGCGGGCCGGGCGGGTTGGCGGATCGAGGAGGTGCCCGTGCGCTACACCCGCCGGGCCGGCGGTCGGTCCAAGGTGAGCGGCTCGGTGGTCGGCACCGCCCGCGCCGTGCGGGACATGGGCGCGCTGCTGCTCACCAGACCGTGAGCAGCAGGTGGTTCACCACCAGCGCCAGCGCGGCCTGCGCGGCCAGCCACCGGCGCGGATGTGGCAGCTCCGCGCAGGCCAGACAGGTCCAGACGGCGAACGGCAGCCAGATCCGCTCGACCTCGGCCTTCGACATGCCGGAGAGATCGGCCACCAGCATGGCGGCCACCGCGGCGGCGACCACCAGGTACGGACCGGCCGGCCGGGCCGCGACGCGGCGCAGGCCCGCCACCCCCGCGGGCCCGATCGCGAACACCGCCGCGGCCAGGTTCGCCCACACGAAATACGCGTACGGCCGAGCGGCGGCGATGCTGGCCGCATAGATCACCCGGACGTTCGCGTAGCCCCCGAGCCACGAGAACCCGGCCAGCGTGAACGCGACGACGACCAGCGCCGCGCCCGCCGCCGCGAGCCCCGCTATGCGCCACCGGGGAGGTGCGGCGAGGCCGCCGCCCCGTCCACCCTGGTGACCTGCCCGTGACGCGACGGTAGCGCTGCCGCCTCCTGCGTCCCCCCGCGCGACGAGGAAGCGCCGCCCGGTGCCAATCGCGCCTGGCCGTCCGAGGAGCACCGCGGCCGCGAGCAGGCCGCCGAGCGCGAGCCCGTAGGACAGGTACACCGCTCCGCCCAGGAGCAGGCCGCCCACGACGGCGGCGACGGCAGAGCGCCGCCCCGTCGTGCCCACCGCGAGCGCGAGCAGCGCGACCGTCCACGCCAGCGCCCCCGCGAACAGCCCGTCCGCCGACACCCCCACCCACACCGCACCCGGGAACAGCACGGCGTACGGCGCCGCGCGCCGGGCCAGGGCTTCGTCGCCCAACGCCCGCGCCGCCACGAGGATCGCGGCGGCCGACGACGCCCCGACCGCGATGACCAGCAGCCCGGCCGCGCCACCTCCGCCGAGCCCGATCCGGTCGAGCAGCACGAAGATCAAGAACGCGCCCGGCGGGTGGGCCCCGACATGGGTGGTCCAGAACCACGTCTGGCCCGGGTCGACGGCCGGGGTGAGGATGTGCGCGGCGAACTCGCGCAACAGCACGGCGAGGCCGGGGGCGCGGGGCACGTCGTGCAGGTACTCGTCGGTCGAGGTGAGCCGGTCGACGACGCCGCGCTGCCAGCCGTCGACGAGCGCGAGGCCCAGCGTCCAGGCGCTCGTCGCGGCCCACACCGACATCAGCAGGGGCCGCCACGCCAGCCGCTCGGCCCACGCGGGGCCGCGAGCCACCACCGTCGCCGCGACGGCAACAGCCAGCGGCGTGCCCGGGCCGACATGGGGCAGCCACTGCGCCAGCAACGGCGGGAACGGCAGCACGAGGCGCGCGCCGTCGGCGAGCAGCCGCTGCCCCACGAGCGCCGCGGCCACGACGAGCCCGGCCGCCGCGGCGACGGCCACCAGGTCCGCCCGCCACCCCGACGCGACGGCGCGCCTCGCCCCAGCCCGCCCTGACCCGGCTGCCCGGCCGACCCCTTCCCGCGGTGACCCGGCTGCCCGGCCGGCGTCGTCCGCCCATGATCGCCGGGATCGGTGCACGGGGTGCGCTGATGCACCTCGCGCACCGAACCCGGCGATCACGCCCGGATCCTGCGGAGCGCGACCCGCGCCCCGTAGAGCACCGCGGACGCGCCGAACAACAGCGCCGACAACGCCAGCCACCGACCGAGATAGGGCGCCTGGTCCAGGCCCGTGGCGGCCAGGTGCGTGGCCTCGCCCTGCCGGACGATGCCGGGCCAGAACATCAGCAGCGCGAGCCCGGCCCCCAACGCGGGCACCCGGACATGATTGATCAGCGGCACCCGACCGCGGGCCGCCGCGACCAGCGCCCGGTCGGCCGCCGCGTACAGCGGGAAGAGCACGAAATCGTGCACGACCGCCGCACCGGCGAACCACACGAGCATCCGCAGCAGCGCCGGGTCGCCGAGCAGGAAGAACGCGGCGTACGCGGCGAGCCCGAGGCAGACCACGAGCACGGCGAGCTGGGTGGGCGCGGCGCCCACCCGCCGGGTCAGGGTGATCATCACGGCGCCCGGAAGGTGATCGAGCGGACCCACTTCGTGCAGTGCACCCCGGGCAGCGCGGGCACGATCACCCGGGCCGGGTAGCCGTGGTCCGGGCTCAGGTCGGCCCCGTTGACCCGCAGGGCGAGCAGGGCGTCCGGGTCGAGCACCTGGCCCGCCGACAGCGTCGCCCGCCCGAACGGCCCGGCGTCCAGCGACTCGACGAACGCCGACGCGGGCGAGGGCACCCCGGCGAGCGCGGCCAGGTCGCGCAGCCGCACCCCGGTCCAGTCCTGCACGGTCGACCAGCCCTCGACGCACGCGATCGGCAGCCGCGCGGTGTGCTGGGGCAGGCGGAGGAGGTCGGCCCGACTCGAGCGTTCGGGGGCCGAGCGACAGCCGCCACGCCGCGGCCGTGGCGGCCGGGGAGATCTCCGCCGCGGCGGCTGTCCGGTTGATCGGGAAGTCGTCGCGGCCGCGGGGCAACAGCACCGCGAGGTCGCGCAGCGGGCCGCCGACCGTCTGACCCGCCGTGATCGTCGCGACGAACAGCGCACCCCCGCCGACCAGCGCCAACGCGCCCCCTGCGACTCATCGTCGGCGGGGCCGGGTTCGGTGGCGACGAGCTCGTCGTCGACCGGCTCCGGAGCGAACGTCGGCACCCGCAGCTCGGCGCGCAGCGATCGCGTCCGCAGCGCCCGCCGCGCGGTGGGCAGCTTCAGCGCGACGTGCGCGACGAACCCGGCGAGGAACACCCACGCCCCGATGTAGTGCGCGGTGTAGAAGCTGAACCCGAACGCGTAGTCGTACTGGATGTTCATCAGCCCGGTGACGATCTCGAACAGGATCCCGCCGACGAGCAGCAGCAGCGTCGCCCGCTCCAGCGCGTGCGCTGGCGACCGCGCGGGCGGCCACGTGAACAGCCGCGGGATCACCGACCACAGCTTGGCCAGCACGACGGGCACGAGGACGAGCCCGAGCCCGACGTGCAGGCCCTGGGTCAGCCGGAACAGCCACGAGGGGCGCGTCGGCCAGTCGAGGGCGGGCAGGTGCAACAGCCCGACGTCGCCGGGGATCGACTGGCCCGGCCCGTAGGCGACGTAGTCCAGCAGGCCGGTGACGATCACCAAGGGCAGCGCGGCGAGCAGGACGACGCCGAGGACCGAGGTCAGCCACGGCCCGCGTAACGGGCTGCGGAACTTCATACACGGAGACGGTAGGAGCGGGCGACGGCGGCGGGGGGCGATCGGTGTGAGCGGTAAGAAAGCCCTAAGGCCCCGGGCCGCCCGGAGATCTAGCCTGATGGGTGTGACACCCCGGGTGCTGGTCGTCGAGGACGACACGACGGTCCGCGAGATCACCCGCCGCTACCTCGGCGACGCGGGCTACGCCGTCGACGAGGCGGCCGACGGCCCGTCGGGACTGCGCGCCGCCCGAGCCGACCCACCGGACGCCGTCGTGCTCGACGTGATGCTGCCCGGGTTGAACGGCCTGGAGGTGTGCCGGGCACTGCGCGACAGCCACCCGCGGCTGCCGATCGTGATGTTGTCCGCGCTCGGCGACGAGAACGACCGGGTGGCGGGCCTGCAGCTCGGCGCCGACGACTACGTCACGAAGCCGTTCAGCGCCCGCGAGCTGGTGCTGCGGGTCGCCGCGGTGCTGCGCCGGGCGACGGCGGCCACGTCCGGTCCGCTCGTCGACGGCGACCTCGTCGTCGACCCGGGAGGGCGGGCGGCGCGTCGGGGCGGGGCAGCGCTCCCGCTCACCGGCCGCGAGTTCGACCTGCTCGCGTTCCTGCTCGCCCACCCCGGCCGCGCCTACACCCGCGCCGAGCTCCTTGCCGAGGTCTGGGGTTGGGAGTTCGGCGACCAGTCCACGGTCACCGTGCACGTGCGCAGGCTGCGCGAGAAGATCGAGCCCGACCCCACCCGGCCACGCCGGATCGCCACCGTCTGGGGCACCGGCTACCGGTACGACCCCTGGATCGCCGGATGATCGCCGAGCTGCTGCAGGCCGCGCCGCTGGCCCTCGTGTTCTCCCTGCCCGTCGCGGTGGTCGGCGGCCTCGTGCTGCTCCGGCTGCGCCGCCGCTCGCTCACCGCCACGATGGTGGCGCTCGTGCTCGTCCCGCTCGTCGCCGCGCTGGTCGGGGTGCTCGGGGTGAGCGGGTTCATGTACACCCCGCAGCTGGTCGGGACCGTGGTCGTGTGCCTGGTCGTCGGCGCGGTCACCGTGCCCGCCGGGCTCCTGCTCGGCCGCCGGGTGGCGCGCGAGGCGATGTGGCAGCGCGAGGCGGTGGAGGCCGAGCGGCGCTCGGAGGACTCGCGACGCAGGCTCGTCGCGGGCATGAGCCACGACCTCCGCTCACCGCTCGCCGGGATCTGCGGAATGGCCGACGCTCTGGCCGACGGGGTGGTGCGCGATCCCGTCGAGGTGCGCGACTACCTCGCCCGGATCCGCCGCGAGGCCACCCGGATGACCGCGATGGTCGAGGACCTGTTCCAGCTCTCCCGGGCCACCTCCGGCACCCTGCAGCTCACCCTGGAGCCCTTGGCGCTGACCGAGATCGCGTCCGACGCCGTCGCCGCGGAAACGCACGCCGACGTCGCCGTGGTCGCGGAGGCGCCCGAGACCTGGCCGACGGTGCTGGGCAGCGACACCGACCTCACGCGGGTTCTGCGCAACGTGCTCGCCAACGCCGTGCGGCACACCGCGACCGGCGGCACCGTGCGGCTTTCGGCGGGCACCCGGGGCGGCGAGGCGTGGTTGCACGTCGACGACGGCTGCGGCGGCATCCCCGAGGCGGATCTGCCGTTCCTGTTCGACGTCGGCTACCGCGGCAGCGGTGCGCGCACCCCGACCGAGCACACCGGCGCCGGGCTGGGCCTGTCGATCGCGCAGGGCCTGATGGCCGCCCAGGGAGGCGGGATATCCGTGGTCAATCACGGCGCGGGCTGCCGCGCCGAGATCACGCTCGCCGTCGCGGCCCGTCCGGCGCGGGTGACCGCGGCGCCCTGACATCAGCGCCGCAGCTCGACGAAGGCGCGCGGGCCCGGCCGTTCCGCGACGACGGCGAGACCCAGCGGCATGGCCAGGCGGCCGAGCACCGCGGCGCCCACCCGCGCCCACCGCGTCGACGGTCCGAACCCGGCGGCGGTGCGCACGCGGACCGCTCCCAACCAGTCCCGCTCCGGTTCCGGGTCGGTCTCCACGAGCAGCGTCCCCCCGGCGGCCAGCAGCGCCGTGGCTCGGATGAGCAGCCGCGCCGGGTCGCCGCCGATCCCGATGTTCCCGTCGGCGAGCAGCACGTGCCCCCATCGGCCTTCGCCGGGGACGCGGGCGAAGACGTCCCGGCGCACCATCGGCACCCCGCGGGCCCGGCACTGCGCCTGCGCGACCGCCGAGTGATCCACGCCGAGGGCCGGGACACCGCGTCGCGTCAGCCCGACCAGCAGCCGGCCGGGCCCGCATCCGAGGTCGACCGTCGGGCCCGTGCACCGGTCGAGGAGCCAGGCATCGTCGCCGTCGGCCGGGCCGCTCCACCGCCGCACCGGCAGGTCGGCCTGCTCGCCGTCGCTGTCGAGGAGCGTCGCGCCCCCACCGACCAGCGCGGCGTCGAAGGCGAGCTCGGTCATGCGCCGACGGCCGTGCGCAGCGCGGCGGCGAACCGGGATCCGGGGACGGCGCGCGCCACGGCTCGGGCGTCGGCCATCGTGTCCACGTCGGTGAGCTGCGGCAGCGTCGCCACCCGCAGCCCGGCCGCCGCCAGCGCGGCGCGGGTACGGGCGCCGGTGTCGGCGCGCGAGGTCGGAACGTGTCGGATCAGGTCGGCAAGACGGGGTTCGCGCAGGCCCAGCGCCCACCACCCGCCGTCGGCGGCGGGGCCGAGCACGGCGTCCGGGCCGCCCGGGCGGGCCACCGCGTCGAGGCACCCCGCCAGGACGGCCGGGTCGCACTGCGGGGTGTCCATTCCGATCTGCACGGTGCACGCGCCCGGGGCCATCCGGGCGACGTCGGCGTGCGCCGCGGCGATCCGCTCGCCCAGCGGGCCGCCGCGCTGCGCGATGACCGTCGTGCCTGCCAAAGCGGCGTGCAAAGCCGCGTCCGGTTCGCCGTCGAGCGCGACGACGACCCGGGCGCCACGCACCCGTTGCGCCGTCGCCAGGGTGTCGGCCAACGCCGCGGCGGCCAGGTCAGCCGCCTGCCGCGGGGTGGCGGGTGGGCACAAGCGGGTCTTGACCCGGCCCGGCACCGGCGCTTTCGCCAGCACGATCAGCACGCGTTCCACACATCGATCATCGGCATGGCGCAGGGGCGAGGGCAGTGCTGCGCGCCTTACCGATCGATGACGTCAGGCGTGCTCGGTTCAGAGGCGCCACCGCACCGGCGGGTCGGGCAGGTAGACGCAGTGCGTGCCCGTGCGGAGCGTTCTCGCCAGATGGCCCGCCAGGGCGGGATGCGCGCTCTCGATCCGGCGGAGCGCGTCGCGCACCCGCGCCGAGACGGTCTTGCGGGCCCGTTCCGTCTCGTCGCCGAGCCTGCGGGCGCGTCCGCCCATGCCGGTGGCGGTGCGCAGCTCCCCGGCGATGGCGTCGCGCTCACTCCGCGCCCGGTCGAGCCTGCGGGTGTCCCCGGCGTTCTCCGCGTCCGCGATCTCGTCGGCCAGCGTGGCCAGCCGCGCGCGGAACGCCGCGGCCGCGCTGCGGTCCAGCACGGGATCGGCACCCGCCGCCGGTGTCGCGCGGCCGAGCAGCGTGAAGACGTGCACCGGCCGACCCGGCGCGCCGAGCAGCAGGGCGATGTCGTGCATGCCCTTGGCGTCGGGCACCTGGGCCCGGCGGCCGTCGAACTCCAGGAGCCATCGCCCGTCCGTGAGCCGGAAGACCGGGTCGCGTCCCGTATCCGTCAGCCGGTCGAGCGCGTCGCGGCTCCGCCGCGCCCATGCGGTGGTCCCGAGCCGCTCCTGGAGGGCGACCGCGGCCGTCAGGTGCCGGACCGCGTTGTCGGCGCGCCCGAGCGCCGCGGCGAGCACCCCGAGGGAGTGGTCGACCACGCCGTGGTAGGCCGCACAGCCACCGACGACCGCGTGCAGGCCCGCGAACGGAAGGAACGTGGCGTAGGCCCAGGCGCGCTGCTCCGGCGTCCCGACGGCGACCAGCACCGTGGCCGTGATCGCGACCATCTCCAGGTCGTACTTGACCGGGATGGTCTGCACGGAGAAGCCGCGCATCGACGCCGCCGCGGCGGCGTGGTCGCCCGCCTGCACCTGCAGCCACGCACACAACAGCGGCTGCAAGGGCCACATCGGGTCGTCGGTGGGCACCGCCGCGTCGACCGGCGGCGGGCCACCGATCGCGCACAGCGACGAGCGGAGCGTGGCGTACACCCCGTCCGCATCCGGCAGCCCGATGGCCTCGCCCAGCTCCCGCGCCTGCTCCGCGAGCGTGACGGCCGCCTCGACCCGCCCGGTCATCTGGGCGAGTGTGGCCCGCCTGCTCATCGCCCCCCACCGCCCGCTCGCGGTGCCGAGCCGTTCGGCGAGCCGGACGTAGCGGCCCAGTCGGTCGAGGCCGTCGGGATCGCCGCGCTCGATCAGCGCCGCCGCCTGCAGGAGCACCGCCTCGGCCGCGAGCTCGGCGTCGCCGCAGGCGTGCGCCGCGGTGGCCATCTCGTCCAGCACGGCCAGCCGGGGGCCCGTGGTGCCCGGGCGCCAGCTCACGTCGTGCTCGGCGTGCAGGGCCTGCGCGAGCGCCCGCGGATCCCCGGACTCGCGCGCCAGCGCCACGGCCTGTGCGGCGATCGGCGCGGCCCGGGCGTCGAGGCCGTAGTAGGTGCCGTGCCGCAGGGCGAGGGCCAGGGCGGCGTGCGCGCGGCAGCGCAGCGCGGCCGGGACGGCGTCGGGCGGGAGCGCGACCGCTTCCTCCAGGAGAGCGGTCCCGACCGGGTCGTCCGTGCCCGAGCGCGCCCCGAGCGCCGCGAGCCCCAGCGCCGCCTCGACCAACGCCCGCAGGTCGGCCAGGCGGCGGGCCATTTCCGCGGCGCGCAGGTAGGCCGCGCGGGCGGCAGGCGTCTCTCCCGCACGCTGCCACGCCGCCCCGAGACTCAACAGCAGCGGGATCCGCCTGCGCGGGTCGTCGGGCAGCAGGCGCAATGCGGTCTCGTAGTGGCCCGCGGCGTCCTCGTGGCCGAGCCGGCTCGTCGCCTCCTCGGCGGCGCGGATGGTCCAGCTCAACGCCTCGGCGGCGACCTCCGGGCCGCCCGCGACGAACTGCGCCGCGAGCCGGGCGGCGCCGCCCACCGCGGCCGGGTCGGCGCCGTCACCGGACATCCGGACCAGCGCGTGTCCGACCGCGGCGTGCAGCCGGGCCCGCCGCTCGGCCGGAAGCGACGCCAGCACGCTCTCCCGGTAGAGGTCGTGGCTGAACCGCAGCCCGCCCGCCGTCGCGACGAGGACCCGGGCCCGCTCGGCCTCGCCCGCCAGATCGGCGACGGCAGGCTCGTCGTCGGGACCGACCGCCGCGAGCAGCGCGGGGGCGACGGCCGGTCCCGCGACGGCGGCCACCTCCAGGAGCTCCCGACACGGTGGCGAAAGCCGGTCCAGGCGCAGGCGCAGGGTGTCGCGGACGCCGTCGGGCAGCGCGGGGGCGGCGGCGGACAGGTCACCGCGGGCCACCATGAGCCGGGTCAGCTCGCGCACGAACAACGGGTTCCCGCCGCAGCGCGAGCGCACCGCCTCGGCCAGCTCCGGGGCGGGCGCCGGGCCCGCGATGGCCGCCATCAGCGCGGCGACCCCGTCGACCGGGAGGCCGGACAGGGGCAGTCCCGGTGCCCTCGCCGCGAGCGTCTGCAGCGTCGGGTCGGCCTCGTCGTCGCGGTAGGCGGCCAGCAGCAGAACCCGCTCGGCGGCGAGCGTCCGGTGCAGGAACTCCAGCAGCCGCACGGACTCGGTGTCGGCCCACTGCAGGTCGTCGAGCGCGACGAGCAGCGGAGCGGCCGCGGCGAGCGCGCCGCGGACGGCGTCGAAGAACAGGAACCGGTCCCGCGGCCCGTGCCGTGCGCCGTCGGGACCGTCGGGGGTCCGGGCCGCGGCGGGGATCTCGGCGGGGTCGAGCCCCCGCAGCACCTGCGTCCAGAGCCAGTAGGGCGGGGCACCCGCCTCGGCCCATCCGGCGCCGCGCAGCACGCGCACCCCGGCCGCTGCTGCCCGCCGCACCTGCTCGGCCAGCAGCGCCGACTTGCCGATCCCGGGCTCACCGGAGACGAGCAGCAGCCCGCCGCCGCCCGCGACCGCGTCGGCGAGCGCGGCGTCCGTCATCGCCAGCGCCGCGTCTCGGCCGACGAGCCGTCCGGCTGCCCGAACCCCGGTCATCAGGGACACATCATCGACCGGTCAGGGCCGCAGCTCCATCACCAGGTTGAGCGGGGCCTGCGCGGGCACCCGCCGGATCCGCGTGAAGCCCGCCGCCGCCGCGGTCGACCGGAGCAGCGCCTCACCGGCCTGCGTGCCCAGCGGGGACGTGCCACCCGCCCCGGCGATCTGCGACACGGCGTTCGGGGTGCAGATCAACGTGGACACCGCGTAGAACATCCGGCCCGGCGGCGTGAGGTTGTCCTCCACGCGGTCGGCCGCGAGCGGCTCGACGAGCAGCACACCGCCTTCAGATGTGATCACATCCCTGGCCTGCAGCAACGCGCCCACCGGGTCGCCGAGGTCGTGCAGCGCGTCGAAGAACGTCACCAGGGCGTACCCCGTGCCGGGCAGGTCGGTGGCCGAGCCCTGCTCGAACCGCACCCGGCCGGAAAGGCCCGCGTCCGCCGCGGCCCGGCGCGCGGCCGCGACCGACGCGTCGTTGTAGTCGACGCCGAGCAGTCGGGCGGCCGGGAAGTGGCGGGCCATCGCGAGCGTCGGCGAGCCGTAGCCGCAGCCGACGTCGAGCACGGAGCCGCCCCCCGCGACCGCATCGGCCACAGGGCCGAGCCCGTCGAGGATGGCGCCGATCAGCACGTCGGGAAGGGCGACGCGGGTCAGCGCGTCGCTGCCGTGCCAGAACCGGTCGTCGTGGCGGTGCCAGCCGAAGCCCTCGCCTGCGCGGAACGCGGCCGTGAAGTCGTCGAACTCCGCGGCGAGCGAGCGGAACATCGCCGTGCAGGCGTCGACCAACCCACCGCCCGGACCGCGCAGCAGCGCGGCCGCGACACCGTCGGGGAGCGCGAACGTACCGTCCTCCGGGGCGTAGGTCAGGTACCCGCCCGCGGCCTGCGCCCGGCACCACTCGCGGACGAGCGGTTCCGCGACGCCCGTACGGGCGGCCAGCGCGGCCGGGGTGAGCGGACCCGCCCCGTCGAGCGCCGTCCACAGCCCGCAGCGGTTGCCCAGCGCGATGAGCAGCACGCCGAGGGAGCCGCCGAGCTCGGTGACGAGCCCGCCGATCACGTCGTCCGGCGTCCGCGCGGGGACGGCAGCGGTCAAGGTCATCGTGCACCTCCGGAAGGATCGAGGCCCGCGGTGTGGACCCTCGTCTCTTCGGCGCGAGGTTCCGGCTCGCGATTCGCGAGGTGCGATCTCGCGCCTTCCGGGTGCCGACGACCGAGGAGATGCCCATGACCACGGCAGCGGTGATCGCGACCCTCGACGCGATGGCCCAGGCCGCGCTCGTGCGCGGCGGTGAGGCGTCGGCCGCCGAGCTCGTCGAGGGCGCCATCGAGCGGATCGATCGGCAGAACCCGCGGCTGGGCGCCGTGGTGACGACGCTCTACGACCAGGCCCGGCCCCTGGTCGCGCGCGGCACGCCGTCGGGCCCGTTCGGCGGCGTGCCCTACCTCCTCAAGGACCTGGTCGTCGAGGTCGAGGGCACCCCGTTCCGCGAGGGCTCGGAGTTCCTGCGCGACAACGTGTCCACCTACACCTCCGAACTGGTCCACCGGTTGCGCCGTGCGGGGCTGGTGATCCTCGGACGCACCAACTCGCCCGAGTTCGGCATGGTGCCCGCCTGCGAGCCGCGCCTGTACGGCCCCACCCGCAACCCGTGGGACCCGCAGCGCTCGACCAGCGGATCGAGCGGCGGGTCCGCCGCCGCCGTCGCGTCGCGCATGGTGCCCATGGCGCACGGCAACGACCTCGGCGGCTCCCTGCGCTACCCCGCGTCGGCGTGCGGTCTGTTCGGGCTGAAGCCAACCCGGGCGCGCAACCCACTCGGCCCGGAGTACGGCGACGCCGTCGGCGGCTGGGCGGTGGAGCACGCGCTGACCGTCTCGGTGCGTGACAGCGCCGCGCTGCTCGATGCCACCGCGGGCCCGGCGCCGGGCGACCCCTACCCGGCCCCGCCACCGGCCCGACCCTTCGCGGCGGAGGTCGGCGCCGACCCCGGTCGACTGCGCATCGCCTACACGGCCCGCCTGCCCGACGGCGGGCTGGGGCACCCCGACTGCGTCCGGGCGCTCGACGAGGCGGCGGCGCTCTGCGCAAGCCTCGGCCACGACCTGGTGGAGGCCGACCTCCCCGGCCTCGACGGCCGCGTAGGCGCCGCGATCGGGACGGTCTTCAACGCGGCGACGGCGTGGATCGTCGCCTACTGGGTCCGCCATCGGGGCCGGGAGCCCGAGCCGGACGAGTTGGACCCCCTCACCCGCGCCTACCGGGAGGCCGGGCGTCGCGTCACCGCCGCCGACTACCTGCTCGCCGTCGGCGACCTGCAGATGTTCTCCCGCGGCGTGGCAGGCTTCCTGGGCGACGTGGACCTGTGGCTCACCCCGACCATGTCCGCGCCGCCCGCGCGGATCGGCGAGATCACCTCGACGGACGCGGAGCCGCTGCGGGCGCTGACGAAAGGCGCGCCGACGGTGGCCTACCCGCTGGTCGTCGCGAACATCACCGGCAACCCGGCGATGTCCGTTCCGCTCGCCAGAGCCTCGGACGGCATACCGCTCGGCGTGCACTTCCTCGGCCGCTTCGGCGACGAGGCCACGCTCTTCCGGCTGGCCGCCCAACTGGAGGAGGCACGGCCGTGGGCGGGCGCCCTGCCGCCGGTGTGATCAGGACGTCGGCAGGGGCGGCGGCCGATCCCGCGGCGCCCACTGGCACACCCGATCGTTGCTCAACACTACGCGGACATTGTGGACTCGACGGCGGCGTTGGCAGGGTGTGGTTGATCAGCAACGGAGCAGGGGGAGGCGGGGCGCGTGTCCAGCGATGTGCTCGTCGTCGGGGCCGGACCGGTCGGGCTGACGGTGGCCCTCGAGCTGCGGCGGCGCGGCGTGGAATGCCGGGTCATCGACCGGCTTCCGCGGGCGGCGCCGTACGCCAAGGCGGTCGGCATCCAGCCGCGGACGCTGGAGGTGTGGGAGCAGCAGGGGCTGCTGCGCGACGTGCTGGATGCGGCGACACCGCTGCGGGGCCAGCTCGTGTACGTCAACGGCAAGCAGGTCTCGCGCCTCGACCTGACCGTTCCGCCGGACGTGCCGTTCGGGTTCGTCGCGCTGCCGCAGAACGTCACCGAAGGTCTGCTCACCGCGCGGTTGCGGCAGCTCGGCGGGCACGTCGAGCGGGAGGTCGAGCTCGTCGGCTTCGACCAGGACGCGGACGGCGTCACGGTGCGGCTCGCGGGCGCGGACGGGGAGCAGACGACGCGGGTGGCCCATCTCGTGGGCGCCGACGGAGCGCACAGCCTGGTCCGGAAAGGTCTCGGGCTCGCGTTCACCGGCGACGCGTTTCCCGAGGAGTACATGCTCGGCGACGTCGAGGTGGACTGGTCCCTGCCCGCGGGGTATGGCGTCCGGTCGATGCACCAGACCGACGGCCGGGTCGACGACGCGCTGGTGTGCATCCCGCTGCCCGGCGTCGGGCGGTACCGGATGTCGATGCTGGTCCCCGACGAGCTGGCCACCCCGGCGACCGGGGAGGTGCAGCACGGGATCGAGGGCGGCCGCGCACCGGGCCTGCACCACATCCAGGCGGTGCTCGATCGGCTTGCCCCCGAGCCGACCCGCGCGCACGATCTGCGCTGGTCCTCGGTGTTCCGGATCAGCCACCGGCTGGTCGACCGGTACGGCGTGGGGCGGGTGTTCCTCGCCGGGGACGCGGCCCACATCCACCCGCCGACCGGTGCGCAGGGCATGAACACGGGCATCCAGGACGGGGTCAACCTGGCGTGGAAGCTCGCGCTGGCCGTGCAGGGCGCCGCGGCCGACGGGCTGCTCGCCTGCTACGACGCCGAGCGCCGTCCGGTCGGGGAGGAGGTCGTCGGCCGCACGGTGCGCCACGCCCGGCAGGGCATCGAGGCCGATCCGGACGACCCCGCGATCGTCATCCGGCGTGAGGCGCAGCTGCTGGTGAACTACCGCGACAGCCCGATCGTCGGCGCCGCGGAGAACGGTGGTCCCGGCCACGGCCCGCGGCCCGGAGAGCGCGCCCCCGACTGCCGGGGTCTGCGCCGCGCCGAGGTCAACTTCCCCCTGCGGCTGTTCGAGCTGTTCGCCGATCCGGGTCACACGCTCCTGCTCTACGCCGACGGCACAGCGTCGCTGCCCGACCTCGATGAGATCGACAAGGTCCTCGGTGGGCGGGCGCGGACGTACGTCGTCACCCGCGACGCCGAGCTCCAGGTCGCAGGCGTGCCGGTGATCGTGGACGCGGCCGACGAGTTCCGCGGCGCCTACGGCGCGACCCCGGGCGGCGGCTACCTGATCCGGCCCGACGGGTACCTGGGCTTCCGCGCCGCGCCGCTGACGGCCGCGGCCTTGCATGGTCACCTCGAGCGAATATTCGCCATGCCGCTCTGAGATGGTGTGATGGCGCCGCACCGACGCCGCGTCATCAACCAGCCGAGAGGTGAGGACCGATGGGCCTGCCCGCACCGCTCGCCCGCGTGCTCGACGCCGTGCAGCGCGACGTCCCCGCGGTCCACCAGACCCCGGCCGTCCGGTGGCTGTCGGTGCCCCAGCTCGTGCGCACCGCGCTGGATGTGCTGCAGGCCTCGTCGTTCGCCAAGTACGCCGACAAGCGCGAGACGATGGCCACCAGCCCACGGGAGTTCTACCGGCTGCCCGCGG
Source organism: uncultured Actinomycetota bacterium (assembly GCA_963739465.1). Taxonomy (GTDB): domain Bacteria; phylum Actinomycetota; class Actinomycetes; order Mycobacteriales; family Pseudonocardiaceae; genus Pseudonocardia. The sequence continues at coordinate 37,824 of CAVUAS010000008.1, read as the reverse complement.
AGGGCCAGGAGCCGCGCGAGGTGGTCTTCGTCGACTACGTCGCCGACACCGGCGACGGCTTCAACCCGACCTTCGCCACCGCCCGCTGCCTGTCCGGAGCCGCCGCGATCCCGCCGGACCCCGAGTTCGCGGGCCGCGGCGCCCAGGCCGATCTGCTCGTGTTCGGCGGGGACGAGGTCTATCCGGTCGCGTCGGCGCTGCAGTACGAGCAGCGGCTCAACGAGGTGCTGCGGACCGCCGCGGGCTTCGACGGGGTGGTCGATCTCCCGGCTGTGATGGCGCTGCCCGGCAACCACGACTGGTACGACGGCCTGGCCTCGTTCCGGCGCAACTTCTGCGAGTCCTGGGTGCAGCGCGACGCCCCGCCGGGCGAGGAGCTCATCGCGGTGCCCGGGCCGAACCGGCGCGACGACGTCGGCGGCTGGGGCGCGTTCCAATCCCGCAGCTACTTCGCCGTGCAGCTGTCCCCGCGCTGGTGGTTGTGGGCCGTCGACAGCCAGCTCGACGCTCCGATCGACGCCGAGCAGCTGTCCTACTTCCGCGACGCCCGCAGGCAGCTGGGTGACGCGAAGGTCATCCTCTGCACGGCGACGCCCAGCTGGCTGGAGGCCGCGCGCGCGGGCAAGGGCACCTACTCCGCCGAGGCCGACAGCCCGCTCTACACCCTGCTGTGGTTCGTCGATCGCGTGCTCGGCCACGACGAACGGCATCGGATCCGGCTTGTGCTGACCGGTGACCAGCACCATTACGCCCGCTACACCTGCACCACGCCGACCCCGTCACCCGACACCGCCCCGCCCACCGCCGAGCCCTTCGCGCCCGAGTTGGTGACCTGCGGCGGCGGTGGCGCGTTCCTCGCCTCCACCCATCACCTGCCGCAGCACCTGTCCATCGCGCTGCGGCCGTGGCCCAGCGGGTCCGGCGCGACCGTCGGCTACGAGCGCGCCACGGCCTATCCCGGCGTTGCGACGTCCCGGGCGATCGGCCGGTCCCGGTTCCTCTCGGCGGCCTGGCGCAATGGGCCGTCCCTGCCTGCCCTGATCGGGGCGGCCGACGTCGCGCTGTTCCTGACCTTCCTCCTGCACTGGCCGTTCGGATGGCCGCGCGCATGGCAGTTCTGGGTGACCACGGGCATCGTCGCGGTGTTGCTCGGCTTCTACGCCGCGTCCGGCGCCCATGCCGTGCGGCCCCGGCGCCGACGACAGTGGGCCATCGGTTTGCTGCTGACCGGCCACACGCTCGCCCATCTCGTCGCGGCCGGAGCCGTGGCGGCGCTGGTCGCCGCGCTCGTCGCCGACCCGGCCCGGCCGCCCTGGTACGGCTACCTGCTCGCGATCATGCTGCTCGTGGTGGTCGGCACGGTCGTCTTCGTGACGTACCTGCACGTCGCCGACCGCTTCGGCTGCCACACGCTCGAGGCGTTCTCCGGGCTGCGGATCGAGGACTGGAAGTCGCATCTGCGCCTGCGCGTCAGCGCCGACGAGCTGGTGGTCCAGGTGATCGGCATCGACGTCACGCCGCAGGCCCGGCACGGGACCGACCTGCGTGACGTCGTGCCGCATCCGCGCATCGTCGAGACGTTCCGGGTGCCGTGGAGCAGCGCCGCCCTTCCGGTCCCGGCCACGAGTGAATCCGCCCCGGTCACATGGCGAGCTTGAGCTGCCCGGGCCGGTCGCGGCGTTCGAGGTCGAGCAGGGCCTGCTTGACGGCGAGCCCGCCCGCGTAGCCGGTGAGGGTGTCGCCGGCGCCGAGCACGCGGTGGCAGGGCACGACGATCAGGACGGGGTTGCGGGCCATGGCCGCGCCGACCTGGCGTGGCCCGTCGTCGACCAGCCCGAGGCGGGTGGCCAGGGCACCGTAGGTGGTGGTCTGGCCGTAGCCGACGTCGGTGAGGGCATCGAGGATGCGCCGGTGCCCGTCCTCGACCCGACGCAGGTCGACGGGCACGGTGAACCCGCGCAGCTCGCCCGCGAAGTAGGCGTTGAGCTCGCGGCGGGCGAGATCGAGCCAGGCCTGCGCGGCCGGGCCTGCAGTGGGGACGGCCCGGCGGACGGCGCGGAAGGTGACCCGGGTCAGGCCGTGGTCGCTCGCGACGAGGGTGAGCGGTCCGTGGGGCGTGTCGTGGGTGCGGATCGCGGTGGTCATCATGTGGTGCAGAACCCCGACCGCGCGCATCCGGTTGCAGACGTCAGGGTCGGGGCAGGCCGCCGAAGGCCACGACGTCGCCCCCGGCGTCGCTGACCCGGATCGCCGCCACGTCCCCGCTGGGCCGGTCGATGCCCCACCAGCCGGTGCCGCCTGCCGCCTCGTAGGTCTCGGTGGCGGCGACCGAACCGTCGGTGCGCAGCAGCTCGCACTTCAGCCGCCCGGGGCGGGCGACGTCCAGGTACACCGACAGGAAATCGGGGCGGTTGAGGCTGACCACGACATCGCCCACGTGCCGAGTGCCCGCCACCAGCGGGCTCGCCACGGCAGGGGCGAGCGCGGGCGTGGACGGCCGGTTCGCGGTGCCCGTCGCCCAGCCGCCCGCGAACGCCGCCGCGACCACCGCTGCGGCCGCCGCCCCGCTGATCCAGCGCGACCGCCGGGGCGGCCGCAGCGGCGACCGGGTGACGCCGAGCCGATCCAGCACCCGTTGCTCGAAGCCGAGCGGCGGCTCGGCGGGTGGGATGAGCGCGCGCAGCCGGTCGTGCACGACGCCGAGCTCGGTCGTGTGCTGCCGACAGGTGGGGCAGCTCTGCAGATGGGCCAACGCCTCCGCGCGCTCGTGGCCCGCCACCAAACCGAGCGCGATCTCCGGGGCCAGCTCCCGGAATCGGCCGCAGTTCGCGGTGGGGTCCGACGTCGTCATGGCCGGTCCTGCCGGTTCTCGAGCGTCGTGGCCAGCCGCAGCATCGCCGTGCGGATTCGGGTCTTGGCCGTGCCGAGCGGGATCCCCTCGCTCTCGGCGACCTCGCGGGCGGTCATTCCGCGGAGTGCGGCGAGCACCAGGGCCCGGCCCTGCTCGGCGGGCAGCGCCCGGATGGCTGCCCGCAGCTCCTCGGCGGTCTCCGCGGCGATGACCGAGCCCTCGGGTGTGTCGCCTGCCAGCACGTCCTCCAGCTCCAGTGGGTCCACCGGGACCGCCCGTCGGGTGCGGGCCGCGTCGACGGCCAGGTTGTGGGTGATCGTCGTCAACCAGGTGCGCACGGCGCCGCGTCGCGGATCGAACAAGGCCGCGTGCCGCCACGCCCGCTCGAACGCCTGCTGCGCCACGTCCTCGGCAAGGGTCGGGTCGCCCAGCACCGTCAGCGCCACGCCGAACACCGATCCCTGGAAGCGTCGCACGAAGGCGACCGACAGCTCGGCGTCACCCTCGGTCAGGCCCGCGAGCAGCAGGTCGTCGGACATCCGATCGACCTGCCGCCCGCGCACCGCCCGACCCCCCGGAGGTCTCAGGGTCGCGTCTGCGCGAACGACCATCCCATCACCATGACCGCCCCGATCAGCAACAACATGGCCAGCGGCACGTGCACCGCAAGTATTCCCGCCTCGCCGATCGCGGCCTGGACGAATCCTATGACGAAGACCGCTGCCGCGACGGCCGTCGGCCACCGCGGGGTCTGCCGCTGCCGCGTGACCAGGAAGGCGGCCACGGCGGTGAGCCCGGTGAGCACGTGCACCACGATCGCCCCGCCGAAGTGCAGCGACACGGCCATCCGACTGCGGGACAGGATCTCGCCCGCCGAGAGCCCCTGCAGGACGATGAACAGCACGGACGCCGTCGCGACGACGCGCAGCGCCCGCAGCACGCCGGAGCCTGCTGTCGTGGCCGCGGTCGCTACGGTGGACGAGCGGGTCATCGGGCCTCCTCGGCGATCAGACGTGGCGGTGCAGGTGTTACGGCGCGACGTCGGTCGGGGATTGCCGACCGGGCAGACCGTGACCGCATCGTGACCCGGCCCGTCCGTTCTCGGGCACCAAGATTCCTGAAACAGGGAACGGGAGGCGGTATGCGGCTCATGGCAGGCCCGAGCCCGGGGCTGGGCACCTGGCCCGCCCGTCGGGCCCGGATCTCGCCCGACCGGATGGCGCTGGTCGATGCCCATCGGGCGCTCACCTACGCCGAGCTGGCCGAGCGCACGGCCCGGTACGCAGGCGCACTGAGGCGACTCGGGGTGGGCCCCGGCGACCGGGTGGCCTACCTGGGCGTCAATGCCGTCGAGGTGTTCGAGACGTTCTTCGCCACCTGGTTGCTCGGCGCCATCGCGGTTCCGCTGAACTACCGCCTCTCCGGCGCCGAGATCCGGTACATGCTCGACGACGCGGGCGCGTCCGTCCTCGTGCACAGCGCCGACACCGACGCGCTGGTCGCCGCCGCCCGGCCGCTGCCGCCCACGCTGCGGCACGTCCTGGCGGTGCACCCGGCGAGCTGTCCTGCGGGCGGGCGGGACTATGCGGCGGAGGTCGCGGCGGGGCCCGCTCTCGAGGCGGAGCCGCCGGTCGCACTCGACGACCCGGCCTTGATCCTCTACACCTCGGGCACGACCGGCAGGCCGAAGGGCGCCGTGCTGACCCACGGCAACATGACGTGGAACACCGTCGACTTCTTGGCCCACGTCGATGTGCTCAGCACGGATCGGGCGCTGTGCATCGCCCCGCTGTTCCACTGCGTCGGCATCGGCCAGGTCACGCTGCCCACCCTGTTCAAGGGCGGTCGCGTGGAGCTGCTGCCCGAGCCCGATCCCGGTCTGATCTTGGAGCGGGTGTCCGCCGCGCGGATCACCGGCTTCTCGGCGGTCCCGACGATGCTGCAGATGATGTGCGAGCACCCGTCCTGGGCGGGCGCCGACCTGAGCTCGCTCACGCTCGTCCAGTACGGGGGTTCGCCCGTACAGGAGCGGGTGGCGAACGCGTGGCTGGCGCGCGGTGTACGACTGCTGCAGGGCTACGGCATGACCGAGGCGGCGCCCGGCGTGTACATGAGCACGCACGAGGGCACGGCGGCCCACCCCACCGCGGTGGGCGTGCCGCACTTCTTCACCGACGTCGCGCTGCTGCGTGAGGACCGCCTTGAGCCGGTCGGTGGCGAACCGGCGGAGCTGGTGGTGCGCGGGCCGCATGTGTTCGACGGCTACTGGAACCGTCCGGAGGAGACAGAGGCCGCGTTCGTCGAGGACCGGTGGTTTCGCACCGGCGACGTGCTTCGGGTCGATGAGGACGGGTGGGCGCAGGTCGTGGACCGGGTGAAGGACGTCTACATCTCCGGAGGGGAGAACGTCTACCCCGCCGAGGTGGAGGCCGTCGCGGCCGGCTTGGACGCGGTCGCGGCCTGCGCGGTCGTCGGCGTGCCCGACACCCGTTGGGGCGAGGTCGGCGTCGCCTATGTGCAGGTGCGGGCGGGAACGACGCTGACCGAGCCCGAGCTGCGCGCCCACTTCGCGGCGCACGTCGCCCGCTACAAGATCCCCAAATTCCTGGAGTTCGTGGACGAGCTGCCGGTGAGTGCCACCGGCAAGGTCCGCCGGGTGGAGCTGCGGCGCCGGGCGGCCGCCCAACATTCGACCGAACGAGCGCGGCCGGAGGGAGGCTCGTGAGCAGCGCCGCGGAGCGGCCCGGGGCTGCCGCTGACGGGATCGAGGCACTGCTGCCGCCGTCGCTTCAGATCGAGCGGCACGGAGAGGTCGCGGTGTTGCGGCTGGCCCGCGCCGCGAAGCGCAACGCCCTCGACGATCCCACCGTGCTGGGGATCGAGGCCTTCTTCGCCACCCCGCCCGCGGGCGTCAAGGCCGTCGTGCTCGACGCGGAGGGCGAGCATTTCTGCGCGGGCCTCGACCTGTCGGAGCTCACCGAGCGCGACGCGTTCGAGGGCCTGGAACACTCCCGCATGTGGCATTGGGCGTTCGAGCGGATGGAGCGCGGGCGGATCCCGGTCGTCGCGGTCCTCAAGGGCGCGGTGATCGGCGGCGGCCTGGAGCTGGCCTCGGCCACGCACCTGCGGGTGGCGGAGCCGAGCGCGTTCTACGCGTTGCCGGAGGGGCAGCACGGGCTGTTCGTCGGCGGCGGCGGCTCGGTGCGGATACCGCGGCTGATCGGGACCCACCGGATGGCCGACATGATGCTCACCGGCCGCGTACTGGATGCGCATACCGGGCAGGACCTCGGGCTGTCGCACTACCTCACCGAACCGGGCGAAGGGCTCCCGCGGGCGGTGGAGCTCGCGCGGAAGATCGCCGGCAACTCCGCGGTCACCAACTTCGCGGTGCTGCAGGCGTTGCCGCGGATCGCCGAGGCCAACCCCGCGGAGGGCTACCTGCTGGAGTCGCTCGTGGCCGCGTTGGCGAGCAGCAGCGAGCAGGCCCAGGCCCGCATGCAGGCGTTCCTTTCGGGCCGCGGCGGCAAGGTCGAGCGATGACGGCGACGGGTGCGCCCGCGCTGCTGCGTCCGGTCGCGGCCGACGTCCGCGAGACCACCGAGATCGGCCGGTTCCTGGGCTGGCTGGAACGGGAGCGCGCGCGGGCTGACCTTCGACGGCTACGCCGCCCTGCACGGCTGGTCGGTGAAGGATCTCGAGGGATTCTGGTCGCCCGCCGCGACGCCGTCCTGGCCACCCCGCTCGCCGCCAAAGCCCGCATCGGACTGTAGGAGAACCATGGATCTCGCCGCGTTGGCCGCCATCGATGTCCACGTGCACGTCGAGCAGGACGGCCACGGCTGCTTCGCGCTCGACCAGGAACTGCTGGACGCTTCCGCGAAGTATTTCCGCGCCGACCAGGACCGCACGCCGACGCTGCCGTCGATCGCGGAGTACTACCGCGCCCGGCGAATGGTCGCGGTGGTGTTCACCGTGGACGCCCCCGCGGGCACCGGGCACCCGCCGCTGTCCTCCGAGGAGATCGCCGACCAGGCCGCCGACTACCCGGACATCCTCATCCCGTTCGGCTCGGTCGACCCGCACGCGGGCAAGGCCGCGGTCACCCGGGCACGGCGGCTGGTCACCGAGCACGGGGTGCGCGGGTTCAAGTTCCACCCCAGCATGCAGGCCTTCGAGCCCAACGACCCCGCCTACTACCCGCTCTACGAGGCCCTGCAGGAGCTGGGCGTACCCGCGCTGTTCCACACCGGGCAGACCGGCATCGGCGCGGGCCTGCCCGGCGGGCGCGGCATCAAGCTCCGGTACTCCGCGCCGATGCTGCTCGACGACGTCGCCGCCGACTTCCCGCACCTGACGATCGTGCTGGCGCACCCGTCCGTGCCGTGGCAGGACGAGGCCATCTCCATCGCCACCCACAAGGCCAACGTCTACATCGACCTGTCCGGCTGGTCGCCCACGTACTTCCCGCCGCAGCTCGTGCGCGCCGCGAACGGGCTGCTCAAGCGCAAGGTGCTCTTCGGCTCGGACTACCCGGTCATCGCGCCCGACCGCTGGCTCGCCGACTTCGCCGTGCTGGACATCAAGGAGGAGGTGCGACCATTGATCCTCAAGGAGAATGCCGCCCGGATGCTCGGGCTCGGGATGTGATGTCGGCGGCCACCGTCGGCCGTCGAGAGGCGGAGTCGTGAACGCCGTCGTTAGCGCCGTCGCCTGCGTGTGGCTCGGGATGGTCCTTGCGATCTCGTTCTTGGAGGCCCCGCTGAAGTTCCGGGCCCCGGGTGTCACGCTCGTGCTGGGCCTCGGCATCGGCCGGGTCGTCTTCGCGGCACTCAACCGGGTCGAGGTGGTGCTGGCGGCCGCGGTCGTGCTCGCCGCCGCGCTCGGGCCACACCCGCTCGGGCTGGTCGCGGCCGGGGTCGTCGCGGTCGTCGTGCTCGTGGTCCAGCTCGCACTGGTCCGGCCCGTGCTGGTGCGTCGCTCGAACCGGGTGCTCGAGGGCGAGGTCGGCGGCCGCTCCCGGGCCCACCACGCCTACATCGGGCTGGAGGTCGTCAAGGTGCTCGCGCTCGTCGTGCTGGCCTGGGCCGCGCTGCGGTAGGCCGGACTCTTCCGCCGCTACGCGCTCCCGCGGACAGGCGCGGCGAAATGGTCGCGGAACCATTCCGCCGCCAGCGCCGCAACCCGGTCCAGCGCGCCGGGCTCCTCGAAGAGGTGGGTTGCGCCGGGAACGATCGCCAAGCGGCTTTCCCCTCGCAGGGCGCTCAGCGCGCGGCGATTGAGCTCGACGACGGTCTCGTCGCGGCCCCCGACGATGAGCAGGGTGGGCGCCTTCACCTCGGCCAGCCGCGGCGCGGCGAGGTCGGGGCGGCCTCCCCGGCTGACCACGGCGGCGATGTCCGCGTCACCGGCCGCGGCCCACAGCGCCGCCGCGGCGCCGGTGCTCGCACCGAAGTAGCCGATCGGCAGCGTGCGCAGCTCGGGAAGTCCGCGCACCCATCGGGTGGCCGTCACCAGCCGCGACGCGAGCAACTCGACGTCGAAGACCGCGTCTCGATGGCGTTCCTCGTCCGGGGTGAGCAGATCGAACAGGAGCGTGCCGAGCCCGATGCGGCGCAGTGCGGACGCGACGTACTGATTGCGGGGGCTGTGCCTGCTGCTGCCGCTGCCGTGGGCGAACAGGACGAGCCCCGGCGCCCGCGGCGGCACCGTGAGCCTGCCACGGAGGGGTGCTGGGGCGGCCGGGATCTCGACTTCCGCGTCGATGACGGGCTCGGACGGCGGCGGATCGGCCGCGGCCTGCGCCCCGGTGTCCCGGTGCTCCGCGCGGAGGAGCAACTCGACCACGGTGGCGTCGGGAACCGGACGGAAGTCGTCGTAGAACTGCCCTACGGCCGCGAAGTCGGCGGGCACGTGCAAACAGACGAGCTGGTCGAGGTGCTCCTCCATGCTGGTCGCCGCGCTCGGTGAGCACACCGGAGTGGCCAGGACGACCGTGGCCGCGCCCTGCGCCCGTACCACCTGGCAGGCCGCCCGGGCGGTCGCCCCGGTCGCGATCCCGTCGTCAACGATGAGCGCGGTTCCGCCTGCGAGCGCCGTGCGTGGCCGGGGCCCGCGGAATCGCTCGGCGTAGCGCGCCACCTCCTCGCGCGCACGGCGCACGCTCTCGGCGAGCTCGGCTTCGCTGACGTGGGTGGCCTGGATGAGGCGTTCGTTGAACACGAGCGTGTCGTCCTCGCCGACGGCGCCCATCGCGAGCTCGGGTTGGAAGGGCACGCCCAGCTTGCGGACGACGACGACATCCAGCGGCGCCCGGAGGGCTTCGGCGACCGCGAACGCCACGGGCACGCCGCCGCGGGGCAGGCCGAGCACCACGAGGTCCGGTCCCGCCAGGTGGGTCAGATACTCGGCGAGCCGTCTGCCTGCCTGCAGGCGATCGGTGAACGTCCTGTGATGGTCGAAGAGCATCGTCCTTCACCTCCCGCGAGGCAGTCGATCTCACCTCCGTCCTCGATCCTCCTCGCCGCGGGCGGCGGCAGGTAGGTGCGATGGACCCGCCCCGCGGGGCAGATCGACGCCGAGGCCCCGAACGGGGCCTGTGGGCGGGGGTGCGCGCTGAAGCCCTTCGGCATCAGCAGGTGCGGCCGTCCGGCCCGGCCACGAGCCGCCACAGAGCCCACGGTTCCCGGTCGCATGGCCGTGGCCGCGGGAACAGCGCCGGAGGGACGCTCAAGTCCGGCAAGACGAGCGGCCCGGGAGGGATCATGGAGATCACCAGTGGTGCGACCCGAGAACAACCACTCCTGCCCATCCTGTCGGCGCTGCGCGCTCTCGCCCGGTGCGCCGCGACCACCGCGGTGCTGCTCGCCCGGCGCCGCATCCACCTTCCCCGGGCCTACGTGGGCACCACAATACGGTTCGCGGACGGGACGTCGGCCCGGATCTACCGGGAGACCGTGGTGGACCGCACACCGCCGCGGGACCCGTGCGTGCTCGTTGTGGAGTTCCGGCTGCGCGGCGTTCGCGGTCGAGGCCACGCCGCGTTCCGGATGGAGAGCCTCCTCAACACCCCGCTGTTCGTCGGGTTCCCCGGCTACGTGTCGAAGCTGTGGCTGACGCACGACGAGCAGGGCGTCTACCGCGGCCTCTACGAATGGGACGGCCCGGCCCTCGCCGAGGCCTACGTTCGCGCGCTGTGGTGGGTGCTCGCGCTGGTGTGCGTTCGCCGTTCCATTCACTACGCCGTGCTTCCCGAGCTGCGGCGCGGCGAGCTGCTGCACAACGCGGCGCAAGCCGAAGCAGGGGAGCGCACCGCGCAGTGGTGGCGGCCGGTCGCAGTCGCGTGAGCTCCTCGCCGGACGTCCTGGTCGTCGGTGCGGGCCCGACAGGGTTGGCGTTGGCGCTGCAGGCCCACGCGCACGGTGCGCGCGTCCGGGTGGTGGAGCGCCGCCCCGCCGTGTTTCGGCCATCCCGGGCGTTGATCGTGCACGCGCGCACGTTGGAGGTGCTGCGCCCGCTCGGTGTCGTCGACGCGCTTCTGGAGCGGGCGGACACCGCCCCGGCCGCCCGCGTCCACCTGGGCAGGCGCGTCGTTGCGGTGCGGCTCGCCGGGTTCGACCTCCCGGAGACCGCCTATCCCCATCTGACCATGCTCCGCCAGGCGGATGTGGAGGCCGTGCTCGCCGCGGCGCTCCACGAGCGTGGAGTACCGGTCGAGCGGGGCACCGAGCTGGTCGGGCTCGAGGACGGCCCGTTGTCCGGCCCGCAGGCCACGCTACGCGGTCCGGACCGGCTCGAACGGCTGCGCTGTGGGTGGGTGGCGGGCTGCGATGGCGCAGAGAGCCTGGTCCGGCGGGTCGCGGGCATCGGGTGGCACGGCGGCGGCTACCGCCGCGAGATCGTGCTGGCCGACGTCGAGCTGGACGCCGACCTCGCTCCGGGTGTCGTCCACGTGGTCGCCGGGCGCTCCGGTCTGCTGTTCGTGTTCGCGCTCGGCGAGTGCGCGACCTGGCGCCTGCTCGCCACCCGGCCGTGTGTCGACACGCAGCTTCCGTTCGGGCGCGCCGGGCCGCCGGTCTCCGAGACCGAATTGCAGCGACTGCTCGACGACTCAGGTCTCGTGGCCCGGATCACCCGGGTCGGCTGGTCGAGCCGGGTGCGTGTGCAGCACCGGCTGGCGGCCGCCTACCGGTGGCGGCACCTGTTCCTCGTGGGCGACGCCGCGCACACGCACTCGCCTGCGGCGGCACAGGGCATGAACACCGGGATCCAGGACGCCGCCAACCTGGGCTGGAAGCTCGCCTTCGCCGCCACGAGCGCGCACCCGGAGCAGTTGCTCGACTCCTACGACCTCGAACGCCGACCGGTCGCGCGCCATGTGCTCGCGCTGACCCACGCCGTGTTCTGGGGCGAGTCCGCCACGGATCCGCTGGCCATGCTCGTCCGCGGTGGGCTCGCCCCACTCGCCGCGCCGCTCCTGCCGTTGGTCCTGGGCCGAAAACGCCTGGTCACCGAGGTGGTGCGGCTGCTCGCCCGGTTCCGCGAGGACTACCGGGCCAGCCCGCTCTCCGTCGACGGCTCTCCACGCGCTTGCGGCGGCTGCGGGCAGGCGACCGCCTGCCCGACCGTTCGGTCACGACGGCCGAGGGAGAGCGGACGCGGCTGCACGAGCTGCTCGCCCGCCCCGGCGTCCACCTGCTGCTTCCCGGCCGGCGGTCGGTGCCGGGTGGATCGATGCCCGACCAACCCCTCCTGCACGTGCACCGACTGGCCGACGTGGGAGGCACGGACGTCGTCGCCGTCCGGCCCGACGGCCACCTTGGCTACCGCGGCGCGCCGGAGGGTCTGTCGGCCTGGCTCGCCCGCGTAGGAGCCCCCGGGCCGCGCTGAGCCGTCGATCTACCAGGGCAGCACGCCGTCGTCGTCGAAGAAGCCGCCCGTCGACCCGCCGTCGGGCAGGGTCGCGAGCCGGATCGCGATCGCCGCGCCCTGTTCGGGGGTCCGGATGCCGCGGAAGCCGTTGAGGTCGGTCGCGGTGAAGCCGGGGCAACCTGCGTTGATCAGGATGTTCGTGTCGTGCAGCTCTTTGGCGTACTGGATCGTGACGGCGTTGAGGAACGTCTTCGACGCCGAGTACGCGGCGGAAATCGGGCCCGTCTCGGCGCCGGGGATGGTCTGCAGCGTGAGTGAGCCGACCCGGCTGGACATGTTCACGATCCGCGGCGACGTCGAGCGGCGCAGCAGCGGCAACATGGCGTTGGTGACGCGGATGACGCCGATCACGTTGGTCTCGACGGCGGTCCGCACGGTGTCGGGGTGCACCAGCGTGGGCTGCTGGGGCATTCCGCCGGTCACGCCCGCGTTGTTCACCAGAACGTCGAGGCGACCCGCGTGCTCCTCGATCAGTCGTGCGGCAGCCGTCACGCTCGCGTCGTCGGTCACGTCGAGCGGCACACCGAAGGCGTCGACGCCGTTCGCGCGGAGCTTCTCCACGGCGGCGTCGCGACGCTGCTCGTCGCGGGCGCCGACGCCGACGCTCCAGCCCAGGGCGCCCAGGCCCGCGGCGATCTCGTAACCGATGCCCTTGTTCGCGCCGGTGACCAGCGCGGTTGTGCGTTCGTTCATGGCCTCGATGCTGCGCGCGTCCCGGCCGAGCGGCCAACACCGTATGGGTGGGCAGCGATACCTGCGGGGTATCGATCGAGTTCACCGTGCCGGGCCGTCGGTACCGTGGCGTTATGGAGACGCGGGAGCTGCGGTACTTCGTCGTCGTCGCCGAGGAGCTGCACTTCGGGCGGGCGGCGCAGCGGCTCGGCATCGCCCAGCCGCCGCTGTCGCGGGCGATCCGGCAGCTCGAGCGAAGGCTCGGGGTGGCGCTGCTGGAACGCAGCAGCCGCGCCGTCACGTTGACGGACGCGGGGTCGGTGCTGCTGGTCGAGGGTCGGGCGGCCCTCGACGCGGTTGACGCCGCGGGTCGTCGCGCCCGCCGTGCCGCCCTCTCCGCGGCAGGCGAGCCCGGCCTGGTCCTGGTCACGAAGGCCGCGGCGTCGAGCGAGCTACTGGCGAAGCTGCTCGACGCCTACGCCGCCGAACCCGACGCGGTCACGGTCGATGTGCTGCTGTGTGGACCGGGCGAGCAGGAGCGGCTACTGCGTGACGGGCGGGCCGACGTGGCGCTGCTGCACCGGCCGTTCGACTCGACCATCGGGTTGGACGTCGAGGAGCTGCACACCGAGGGGCAGGTCGTGGTCCTGCCCGCAGGCCACCCGCTCACCGCTCGGACGCAGCTGCGGACGGCCGACATCGCCGCGTTGCCCGGCCTGCCCCTGCCGCGCTGGCCGTGCCCGGACGGAACGTACCCGGACGGCCCCGGTCCGCAGGTGCGCGACCACGCGCAGCTGCTGCAGCTGATCGCGCTGGGCCGGGCGTCGGCGGTGCTGCCCGAGTCGGTCCGTTCTCAGCTGCGCGACGACCTCGCCGCCGTGCCGCTGCTGGACGCTCCCACCGTGACGACCGTGATCGCGTGGCCGCCGCACAGCCGGTCCCGGGCGCTCGCCGGGCTGGTCATGACCGCGACCCGCCTCTGAGCCTCCGCCGGTGGATCAACGCCCAACGCGGGCGGTCGATCAACGGGTCGAACGGCGGCTGATGATCGTGTCGCGCAGGTGGTGGATGGCCCGCCGTCGGGCGCCGGCGAGGGCGGGCTGGTCGAGAACGGCGGCGGGCCGCAGCCTTGCCGAGCGGGGCAGGCGGGCGAGGTGGGTGTCGAGCGCTCGCCGGAGGACGGGATGGGTTCCCCATGTGCCGCCGAGGATGACGACCTCGGGATCGGTGAGCGCGATCAGCGCCGCGACGATGCCTGCGATGGCGCGGGCGAGCCGGTCGCGGGTGGCCTCCTCCTCGTCGAGGACGCTGACGAGACGGCGGTCGTCGATGGCGGTGGTACCGGGTCGGCGCAGGCCGAGCTCGGCGAAGACGTGCGTGAAGGGCATGGCCCGGTCGTCGGGGCCGGTGGTGAGGAGGTGGGCGATCTCGCCGGACAGGCCGTGGTGGCCGCGGCGGACCTCGCCGTCGCTGACGACGGCGCAGCCGAGGCCTTCCCCGAGGTACAGGTAGGCGAAGTCGGCGAGGGCGCCGTCCCCGGCGAGGGCCTGTTCGGCACGGGCGGCCCAGTTCACGTCGTTGTCGGTCTCAACGGGGCCGTCGACGAGGGGGGCGAGGATGTCGGCGGGGGAGAGCTCGCCGACCAGGAAGGGCGCGTCGGGCAGGTGGACGAGCCGTCCGGTGGCGCGGTCGACGGGGTCGGCGGCGCTGACGACGGCGAGGTGGACGCGCCCTGTGGCGGCGTCATGCGCGCAGGCGCGCAGCGCATCGGCGACGTGCGTCGGGTCGGTGGGTCGGGGGAGTGCCCGCTTGACCCGCGCCACCGTGTGCCCGTACACGTCCACGGCTTCGACGACCACGGCCGTCGGCGAGATGTCGACGGCCAGCGCGGAGCCCAGATCGGCGGCCAGCGCGTAGTAGTTGCCGATGCGCCCGCGTCCGGTGGTGCGTTCGCCGGTGTCACGCAGCAGCCCGACCTCGGCGAGCCTGCGCGCGCTCTCCGAGGCGGTCGGCTTGGACAGGCCGGTGTGGGCGGCGATCTCGGCGCGGGTCAGACGCGGATGGTCCATCAGCGCGCGCAGGACGTGCTCGTCGGTCAGCGACCGCAGCAGCTCCAACGACGGCTTCGCGGGGGTCACCCGCACATTCTAGTAAGGAGTGTTGCCTAATCGCGCCGCGGGGCCTACCGTGTCATACAAGTAAGGAGTCCTGACTGAAAGGATCGTCGTGAGCGTCCCCACCGCTGTCCTGCCCGCGCTGCCACACTGGGAGGCCACCCCGGACGACCTGCGGGTGGCGGTCCGAGAGGCCAAGACCGCGCTGCGGGCGCGCATCGCCGCCTCCGGCCGCACGGTCGAGGAGGTCTTCGCCGTCGTCGAGGAGCGGGTCGCGGCGCGGGTCGCCGAGATCGCCGCCGAGAAGCAGCGCGGAGAATCAGTCTGGCCGGTGATCGACTACGCCGACATCGCGGCGGGCACCGTCGCCCCGGAGATGCTGGCCAAGCTGCAGCGGCGTGGCTGCGCGGTGATCCGCGGGCACTTCCCGCGCGAGCAGGCGCTGGCGTGGGATGCCGCCATCGTCGACTATGTGGAGCGCAACCGGTTCTTCGAGACCTACCGCGGCCCGGGGGATGACTTCTTCGGCACCGTCGGGTCGAAGCCCGAGATCTACCCGATCTACTGGTCGCCCGCCCAGATGCAGGCCCGCCAGAGCGAGCGCATGGCCCGGGTGCAGGCGTTCCTCAACAGCCGCTGGCGCCACGAGTCCGACGGTGTGGTGTGGTTCGAGCCCGACCGCGACTGCCTCTACCCGGACCGGATCCGCCGCAGGCCACCGGGCGCGGACTCCGCCGGTCTGGGCACCCACCTCGATCCCGGCACCCTCGACCTCTGGATGACCACGGCGAACCAACACACGTTCCGGCACCTGTTCGACGGCACGGTCGAGCAGTACGACCCGTGGGACGCCGCGCACCGCACCGCCGGGCCGCAGTACCCCGGCTCGACGATGACCTCGGTGTTCCGCACCTTCCAGGGCTGGACGGCGCTGTCGGACATGGATCACGACCAGGGCGTGCTGCACACCGTGCCGATCCCCGAAGCGATGGCCTACCTGATGCTGCGGCCGTTGCTGGCCGACGTGCCCGAGGACGACATGTGCGGCGTCACCGTCGGCAAGGTCTTCCCGGCCAACGACACGTGGCACCCCCTGCTGATGCAGGCCGTCACCGGTATCCCGGACGTGCGCGCAGGCGACTCCGTGTGGTGGCACTGCGACATGGTCCACGGCGTCGCCCCGGTCACCGACCAGAAGGGCTGGGGCAATGTCATGTACATCCCCGCCGCCCCGTGGTGCCCGCGCAACGCCGCCTACGCCGTCCAGGTGCGGGAGGCCCTGCGCACCGGCGCCAGCCCCGGCGACTTCCCCGCCGAGCACTACGAGCGGACGTGGGACGACCGGTTCAGCCTCGACGACCTCAACACCATCGGACGTCGCGGGCTCGGCCTCACCTGAGCGGCGCGCAGGCGCGAGCGCGTCCGGCGACTCACATCGGGTGGTCGGCGTGATCCGGGGTGACGGTCTGCCCGCTCACAAGGCGGTACGCGTAGGTCGACGCGATGGTGCTGACCGGGATGGTGATGAGCAGGCCGAGTCCGAGCAGGATCGCGCCGAGGATGTTGATGCCGATCAGTGCGAGGGCCAGGAGGAACACCGGACCGGCCTGCGCGGAGATCGCGCGGAAGCTGGAGCGGAGGCCGTCGATGGCGGAATCGCCTCGGTCGATGACGAACTGCAGAGTCCACCAGCTGAGGAAGGCCACGATCAGTCCGGGGATCACGAGCAGGATCAGCCCGATGGCGGTCAACACCCCGACCAGGATGCTGGCCAGGATCACGTTGCCGACGTTGCTGAAGCGGAAGAAGGACGCGAGGCTCGGGCGCTGCCCGTCCACCTCGTGCAGGGCGCCGCGGACGAGGGCAGCGTTGATGAGGTAGCCGACGACGGTGGTCACGATGGATCCGATGATCCAGCTGATCGTCCAGAGGGACTGGCCGAAGGTGTCGACGCGGAAAGCGCTGCGGTTGCCGAACAGGGAGTTCAGCACACTTTGGATGATTGCCGCGATGACGATGGCGCCGATCCACGTCCACGGGTTGGCTCGGAAGCGGTGCCAGCCGTACCGCAGCGCGCTGCCGACGGACAAGGGGGTGCCGACCCGGCCGGTGACGGAAGCGGCCTGGCCATCGGGAAGATCATCGTTACTGGTCATCGGGCACCTCTCCCGGACGCCGCCAGAGTGGCGGGCATCACATCGAGTGATGTTTAGCGTAGCAGCGTTTGGGGTATCGGCTGCGCTGTGTCCGCTCGGCTCAGGATGAAGAAGCCAGCTCGCGCCCCTTCCATCGGCCCCGGATGCCCCCCGGCCGCCACAGTGGGCAGCGTGTCGAAGAGGTCGAGGACTTGATCGGGGCGGCAGCGTGGCTCCAGCGCTGCGAGCGCCGCGGCCTCGGTCATCAGCGGTGTCCGTTCGTCGGAGGAGGTCATCCTGTGGAGCGCGTCGGGTACCGCATGATCTAGTTTTAAAAAAAATAGTGGCTGTGCTTTGTACGCTCGGCTCAGGATGAAGAAGTAGGGCTGCGGAGCGGAGCGCATGTCCATCACGCCCAGCAGCGTCGTGGCATCGACCCGACGGAAGACGTCGATGATGGGTAGCCGGTCGTAGACCATCGCCGCGCTGACCTTGCCGCGGTACTCGAGGCTGCGCAGGCGCGCTTTCGGGCCCCGTGCCCGCAGCAGTGGCATGAGCAGGTCGAGTTGGTGGTACGCGGCGGAGACGACGGTCGCGGGCACGCGTCCGGCCAGCCGCAGTGGGATGCGAGCGGGATCGAGCGGGAAGAGCGCGCCCTTCGGCGTCCGGAACAGGAGGGGATGGACGGACTCGGCGCTGTCGAACTGCTTGCCGTACCAGCCCGAGGTGGTCAGCAGGCCGATCCCAGGGGTGGCCCGTTGCCAGCTCTCGCCCCTTCCATCGGCCCCGGATGTCCCCGGCCGACACAGTGGGCAGCGTGTCGAAGAGGGCGAGGACCTGATCGGGCGGCAGCGTGGCTCCAGCGCTGCGAGCGCCGCGGCCTCGGTCATCGGCGGTGTCGGTTCGTCGGAGGAGGTCATCCTGTGGAGCGCGTGCGGTACCGCATGATCTAGGCGCGGCGTCTGGCGAGGTCGTCACGGTGGGCGTGGCGGTCCGCCGGTGGCCAGTCGCGAGCGGCGACGGCCGTTCCTGCCCGGGTCTTCTTGGCCCGGTACATGGCGACGTCGGCCTCGCGGAACAACATGGCCGTGTTCATGCCGGGTCGTCCGGCTGCGCTGATGCCCACACTGGCGTCCACCTCGAACGCGCGGCCTGCCACGACGATCGGCTTGGCCAGCGCCGCGTGCATCCGCTGCGCCACCAACCAGGCCTGGGGTGGTGTCGTTCGGGGCAGAACCGCCGCGAACTCGTCGCCGCCGAGCCTGCCGAGCAGGTCGTCGTGCCGCATGGTCGCGGCGAAGCGGTTGGCCACCTCGACGAGCAGTGCGTCGCCCATGGGGTGTCCGTGATGGTCGTTCACGAGCTTGAAGCCGTCGAGGTCGATCAACAGGAGGGTCAGCGGCGCCGCGTCGGGTCGAGCGAGCAGACGGGCGCACGACTCCTGCAGGTGTCGCCGGTTGGCCAGGGCGGTGAGCGGGTCGGTACGGGCCTCGCGGCGGGCTTCGGGCAACGCCTCGAGTTGGTGCAGGGTGAAGGCGGCGCGCAGCAGCGCGACGAGGATGCAGGCGGCCGCGAGTGCGCCCGCGGCCGGGGGCAGGGCAAGGTGGTATTCACCGATCAGCACCGCGCCTGTCAGTACCGCCAAGGCGGCGAGCCCCGCCACCGTGGGGGCGGCGATCGCCGTGCGTTCGATCGGCCCGGTCTGCAGGTTGGTGTCGGGCTGACGGGCAGGCCCCCGCAGGCAGGCCGCCCCTGCGATGGGTGGTAGGGCCAGGAGCCAGCCGAGGTCGACGGGATCGCCTTCGTGGTAGCTCCGGGCCAGGTTGAGCACGAGGTAGGCGAGGTCGGTCACCAGCGTGAGGCCGAGCCCCAGCCCGAGCAGCGCGAACCGCGGGTCGAGCCGGAACCGGGTAATGCTCCCGACTGCGGCCAGAACGATCAGCAGGGTCAGATCGGCCACCGGATAGGCCAGATCGGCGACGGCCTGCGCCGCCACCGGCGGATCGGGCCGCAGCAGCGGGGCCAGGACCAATGCCGCGACGACCGCGGCGGCGCCGAGGCCGATGACCAGCCCGTCAAGCCAGACGGCAGGCGCGATGTGGCGCCCGCGTGCGCGGACCAGCAGCACCGCGGCGACGCTCATGACGGGGTAGGCGCTGAGGTAGAGCAGGTCGCTGATCGGCGGCGAACTCTGCGTGGGTGTGAGGGTCGCGCCGGGGATCAACGTGAAGCAGGCGCTGCCTGCGGTGGACAGGAGAATGGCGATGGCCAGCAGTCGCCAGGCCCGACGACCCCGGGCGGTTTCCCCGCGTGGCCACCAGCACAGGTATGCCGTCGCCAGGTGGGCCAGGTTGAACAGGACGAGATCTCGAACCAATCTCGCCGGCCCGATCGACGGCAAGATGAGAAGCACGGCAAAGGCCGTGACGGATCCCGCCAGGATCGTCAGCGCGATCCGAGGCCCGACGCCCAGCCCGACCGATTCGGTGTGCAGCCGTGGTCGAGCAGACCCGCGGTGTCGCGCCATCCGCACTCCACGAGCTCGACAACGTTCGACCAACGGAACCGCGCTGTGGCCGCCATCCTGACCGGAATCCACGATGGGCCCACTCCCCGACGCGGGCGACCATAGGCCCACCCCGCGGCCCCCGCAAGTTCGGATGCACGTGCATACGTCGCGTACACGCGGGCCCTGCCGCCGGAGTCCGGGGCCGCACATGGCGCTTGTTCGGCCTCGGCAACGGTCTCCGGCGGGATCAGGACTTGCGGCCGATTCCGCCGGACTCGTCGACCGCGGCAGGAACGCCGACGACACCGGGGTCCGGCCGCCATTGATGGATGGGGACCACGCCCGGCTCGACAAGGTCGAGCCCCCCGAAGTACGCGGCGATCTGCTCGTGTCCACGCGGGATGTAGGGAATTCCGCCCGTGTCCTTGTAGTCCTCCAAGGCCTTGAGGTAGTACTCGTCGGTCGTCGTTCCGTCGCACTGCACCAGATAGCTCCCCGGTGGCAGGGCATCGAGGAGCCGCCGGACGATCATGCAGGCCTGATCGTAGTCGGCGATGTGGCCGAGCACGCCCAGCAGCAACAGCGCGATCGGCGCCTGGAAGTCCAGCGACCGGCGAGCTTCGGCGAGGATGCGATCGGGGTCACGCAGATCGGCGTCGACGTAGCGGGTCATGCCTTCCGGCGAGCTGGTCAACAGCGATCGGGCGTGCGCCAGAACGAGCGGGTCGTTGTCGACGTAGACGATGCGTGACTCCGGGGCGAACCGCTGCGCCACCTCGTGGGTGTTCTCGGCGGTCGGCAGACCCGTTCCGATGTCCAGGAACTGCCGCATGCCCGCCTCGACGGTGAGGAAACGGACCGCACGAAGCAGGAAGTAGCGGCAGGCGCGCGCCTTGATGGCATACGTGGGGTAGATCGCGAGCATCGCGTCGGCGGTGTCACGGTCGACCTGATAGTTGTCCTTGCCGCCCAGCCAGTAGTTCCACATCCGGGCGGAGTGCGGAACCGTCCGGTCGATGCCCGTCGCAACCTCTGTCATGGCCATGTCGTCCCTCGGGTCGCCACCACGGTGAGTAACGTCGGTGCGGATCAACCCAGTCCGCATACCTCCGCTCGGATCCTCTCCAGTGTGGACCGACTCTGTTCGGGTGGGTCGATCTGGGTGCAGAGCCGGTGCCACACGTCGACGTAGTCCTCCACGTCTGCGGCCTTGTCCAGATACAGCGCGCCGTTGAGGTGCTCGAGGTAGACCACATCCGGCAGGTCCTGCACGGCGAAGCGCAAGATCGTGAAAGGACCCCCGGTCGCCGGATGAACCCCCCGGGCGAAGGTGGCGATCTGCAGGGACACGTTGGGCAGCTCGTTCAGTTCGAGCAGGTGTTCCAGCTGCGCCCGGCACAGGTCGCCGCCGCCCGGCGGCCGATGCAGCGCCGCCTCGTCGATCACGACCCACAGCTGCGGAGCGTTCGACGAGGTCAGAATTTCCTGACGGCGGCGACGGAGGTCGACACGCCGCTCCACCTCCTCCGGGTCGCTGTGCGCGAGCCGGACCACCGTGCGGGCGTACTCGTTCGTCTGCAGCAGTCCGGGCACCAACTGCACCTCATAGGTGCGGATCACCGACGCCGCCTGCTCCATCGCCACGTACGTCTCGAACCACGACGGCAACAGGTCCCCGTAGCGCTGCCACCAACCGGGCGCGTTGGCCTGCCGGGCCAGATCGAGGAACTCGTCCCGTTCGGTCTCGTCCGCGCCGTAGAGGGCAAGCAGATCGACCAGGTCACGCTGCTTGAAGCGGTGGCGCCCCAACTCCATCCGACTGACCTTCGCCCCGGACGACCGGATCAGATGCGCCGCTTCATCACGACTGACTCCCGCCGCTTCGCGACGTTTGCGCAACTGCGCGCCCACGGTCATTCGCAGCACCGTCGACCCGACACGATCGGCGACATCGGATTGACCCCGGGTCGTCTGCGACGACAACGCAGGCTGCGCGGACGCGCTGTCGGTAGCGTCCATCGCTCCTCCGGATCCGTCGCAACACCGCGCCGACACCGTCGGTGATCGTCGGCTCACCGACTGGGTCAGTCTGGCTTAGGGTGCTCGGCGGCGCCACCTGGACAGCACGAGCGAAGGCAGCCGCACCAGGAGCGAGCCGGGCCGTCTGTCGGCGCGTCTCAGCTCGGGTCGCCGAGCGCGGCGTACCGCTCGCGCAGCACGGTCTTGAGGACTTCGCCGTCGCTGAGACTCCCGCCGCCTGGTCTGCATCCATCCGTCGCACGTCGAGGTCGCGAACGACGTGTTCACCCCCTCCCCGAAGACGGTCGACCACGCCGGGCGCATCATCGACGCGTTCGGTACGGCCGAGGCACAGGGCAGTGCCGCGGTCGACTTCGAAGGCCGGCACATCGACCTCGCGCACGTGGAGACGGCCGAGGGCATCGTCGCGCTCGCCGCGGCGATCGGAACGAACTGACCGTCGTTCGGCGGAAAGGAGACGCGACGTGCACGCGCCGCTCGAGGGAGTCACGGTCCTGTCGATCGAGCAGGCCATCTCGGCCCCGCTGTGCACGCGGCATCTCGCCGACCTCGGCGCCCGGGTGATCAAGGTCGAGAACCCCGGCGTCGGGGACACGGCCCGGCACTACGACGGCGCGGTGCGCGGCCTCGCCGCGCACTTCGTGTGGCTGAACCACGGCAAGGAGTCGGTCGAGCTGAACCTGACCGACGCGGCGGACACGGCCGTCTTCGCCCGGCTGCTCGAACGGGCCGACGTGCTGGTCAGCAACCTGGCGCCGGGAGCGCTGGGGCGCCTCGGTCTGGCCCCGTCGGAGCTGGCCGAGAAGCATCCGCGGCTGATCGTGGTTGACATCTCCGGGTACGGCACCGGTGGCCCGCTCGACCACAAGCGCGCCTACGACCTGCTCGTGCAGGCCGAGGGTGGGTCCTGTTCGATCACCGGCCTGCCCGGGGCGCCCGTCAAGCCGGGGGTCCCGGTCGCGGACATCGGCACGGCGCTCTACGCCTACTCCGCGGTGTTGGCGGCGCTTTACGACCGCGAGCGAACCGGGCGCGGCGCCGTGATTGCGGTCGCCATGCTGGACGTGGTGGCCGAGATGATGGGTTTCGCGCTGAACACGGTGGTGCACGGCGGGGCCGAGCCGGTGCCGGTCGGCATGGGCTCGCCCATGGTGGCCCCGTACGGCGCCTACGGCGCCCGCGACGGCCAGACGGTCGTGCTGGGCACGACCAGCGACCGCGAGTGGCGACGGCTGGCGGGCGACCTCCTGCGGCGCCCGGACCTGGCGGCGGACCCCCGCTACGCGCGCAACGTGGACCGGGTCGCGGCCCGCGGCGAGCTCGACGCGGTCGTCGGGGCCTGGTGCGCCGAGCGCGACCTCGCCGACATCCAGCGGCTGGCCGATGCGGCCGGGATCGGCAACGCCCGGCTGAACACGGTCGGCGATCTCGCCGGGCATCCGCAGCTGGCCGAGCGCGGCCGGTGGCGAGAGGTGGCCACCCCGGTCGGACCGGTCCCCGCCCTGTTGCCGCCCGCGCTGGCCACGGGCTGGAAGGTGCGGGAGGGGAGCGTCCCGGCCCTCGGCGCCGACACGGCGGCGGTCCGCGCCGAGGTCGCCGGCGCGACGGACCCGACGCGCGACGGGCGCTGATCGCCGTGTGGCTGCACGGCGACCTGGCCGCCGTCGATCAGGAGGGCACCTGGCGGGTGCACGGCCGGTCCGACGACACGATCAAGAGTGTCCGGGCCACGGGGTCGGCCCCGCCGAGATCGAGGCCGCGATCCTCAAGGACCCGCGCCTCATCGAGGCCGCCGCGATCGGCGTGCCCGACGAGCGGCGCGGTCAGCGGATCTCGGCGTTCGTCGTCCTGTGCGACCCCGGAGCGAGCGACCTGGCGGACGTCAGGCCACAGCCGTGCGCGACGTCGGGCGGTCGTTTTGCCCCGACCCTGCACGTGGTGCCGGGGCTAATCATGCGCCGGGCGATCCGCTCCCGGCACCTGGGTGTGCCGACGGGGGGACATGTCCTCCCTCGACGCCGCCACCTCATTGCAGGACATCCTGGTCCTCGACGAAGCCGGAGGGACGAAGTGAGCACCGAACCGAGCGACCTGGAGCTGATCCGCACGACGGTGCGCGGTCTGGCCGACAAGTTCGACTTCGATTACTGGCGGAAGAAGGACGCCAAGCACGAGTATCCCTGGGAGTTCGTCAAGGCGTTCGCCGACGGCGGCTGGTTGGGCGCGATGATCCCCGAGGAGTACGGCGGCCTCGGGCTCGGGCTGGTCGAGGCCTGCGTGATGATGGGGGAGATCGCGGGCTCGGGAGCGGGCATGAGCGGCGGCTCCGCGATCCACTTCTACCTGTTCCCGCCCGCCCCGATCGTGCGCTACGGCTCGGAGGAGATGAAGCGGGAGTGGCTGCCGAAGCTGGCGGCCGGGGATCTGCTGATGGCCTTCGGCGTCACCGAACCCGGGGCGGGCGTGGACACCTCGCGCATCACGACCAAGGCCACCAAGATCGACGGCGGCTGGTCGATCACCGGGCAGAAGGTGTGGATCACCAACGCGCAGAACGCGCACAAGATCCTGCTGCTGGCCCGGACCTCGCCACGGCGCGACGAGAAGCCGTTGCACGGGATGACCCTGTTCTTCGCCGACATGGACCGGGACCGGGTCACCGTCCGAGAGATCGAGAAGCTCGGCCGGGCGGCGATCGACTCCAACGAGCTGTTCATCGACAAGCTCGAGGTGCGTGCCGAGGACGTGGTCGGCGAAATCGACAAGGGCTTCTACCACCTGCTCGACGGCCTCAACCCGGAGCGCATCATGGTCGCGCTGGAGGGGATCGGGCTCGGCCGCGCGGCGCTGGGTATCGCCACCAAGTACGCCAAGGAGCGGGTGGTGTTCAACCGGCCGATCGGGCAGAACCAAGCGGTCGCGCACCCCTTGGCCGACTCGTGGATCCGGTTGCAGGCCGCGGAGGCGGTAGCCATGAAGGCGGCCGAGCAGTTCGACGCGGTCCAGCCATGCGGCGAGTTGGCCGCCGCAGCCAAGTTCCTGGGTGCCGAGGCCGGGTTCGAGGCCTGCGACCGGGCGATGTCCACGCTGGGCGGCTACGCCTACGCGAAGGAGTACCACATCGAGCGGCTCTGGCGAGAGGTCCGGCTGCTGCGCAACGCCCCGTTCTCGCAGGAGATGGTGCTCAACTACGTCTCGAACAACGTGCTCAAGCTGCCGAGGGCGTACTGATGGAGGCGACCGGCCCGCTCGCGGGCGTGCGGGTGGTCGGGCCGGCCGGGATGGGCCCGACGCCGTTCGCCGGGATGCTGGCGGGACGTCGGCGGACACGACGAGCCGCAGCACGGCGTCGACCCCGGCGTCGACCCCGGCGGCGTCCGGCAGGACGACCGCAACGAGTGGCCACGGCTGCGGGTGCACCCCCCCGGCGCCTGCGCCACGGTTCGCCCGGACCCAGGCCAGGCCGCCCGCGACGCCGACCGGTGAGGTCCGCGAACTCGGCGACGTGCTGGCGACGTGGGAAGGCTGACCCCGACTGTGGGGATGAGCGGTCAGGAGGCGGACTCGCGCTCGCTCCAGAATCCCCTTTGTGGGGTCCAGCGTGGGTCCGGCCGAAGGAGGATCGTGACTTCCTCAACGACGCACACCGTGCTCGGCGAGCGGGCCCACGGCGAAGGAGGAGCAGCCATGAACGCGCTCAGTACCGAGGAGCGGGAGGTCGTTGCGCTCGTGCGCGAGTTCGTCGACCGGGACGTGAAGCCGGTCGTCCAGGAGCTCGAGCACGCCAACACCTACCCGGAGAAGCTCATCGAGCAGATGAAGCAGCTCGGTATCTACGGCCTGGCCATCCCCGAGCCGTGGGGTGAGGCGCCGGTGTCGATGCCCTGCTACGCGATGGTCACCGCGGAGCTGGCCCGTGGCTGGATGAGCCTGGCCGGAGCCATGGGCGGGCACACCGTCGTCGCCAAGCTGCTGCTCACTTTCGGCACCGCGGAGCAGAAGGACCGCTACCTGCCCCGTATGGCCACCGGCGAGCTACGCGCCACGATGGCGCTCACCGAGCCCGGCGGCGGCTCGGACCTGCAGAACATGACGACGACCGCCCGCCTCGACGGCGACGCGTACGTCGTCAACGGGTCGAAGACGTGGATCTCGAACGCGCGGCGCTCCGGGTTGGTGGCGTTGCTGTGCAAGACCGACCCCGCCGCCCGGCCCAAGCACAAGGGCATCTCGGTGCTGCTGGTCGAGCACGGGCCTGGCCTGACCGTCTCCAAGGACCTGCCGAAGCTCGGGTACAAGGGCGTCGAGAGCTGTGAGCTGGTGTTCGACAACATGCGGGTGCCCGCCGACGCCGTACTCGGCAGCACCCCCGGCAAGGGCTTCGGGCAGATGATGAAGGGCCTGGAGACCGGCCGCATCCAGGTCGCCTCGCGGGCACTGGGCGTCGGGCAGGCCGCGCTGGACGACGCGCTGCGCTACGCCCAGGAGCGGGAGAGCTTCGGCAAGCCGATCTGGCAGCACCAGTCGATCGGCAACTACCTCGCCGACATGGCGACCAAGCTCGTCGCCGCCCGCCAGCTGATCCTCTACGCGGCCGAGAAGTTCGACGCGGGCGAGCGCTGCGACATGGAGGCCGGGATGGCCAAGCTGTTCACCAGCGAGGTCGCCATGGAGATCGCGCTTAACGCCGTGCGCGTCCACGGCGGCTACGGCTACTCCACCGAGTACGACGTGGAGCGCTACTTCCGCGACGCCCCGCTGATGATCGTCGGCGAGGGCACCAACGAGATTCAGCGCAACGTCATCGCCGCCCAGCTGGTGAAGCGGGGCGGGATCGACCCGCTGTGAGAGGAGAGGCATGAACGTCTCCCGACCCAGACACGCGACCTGCTGCGCCGGGCCGACCTCGAGGAGCGCATCCCGCCGTCGTTGACCCACCTCATCCTCGGGGCGACGCGATGATGCCCTGGACGGTCGGCGAGGTGCGGCGGCGCCCGGCGAACATCGCGGCGACTTTCGTCGACGGCTGGTGCCACACCGGCGACCTCGGGTTCGTCAACGCCGACGGCACCGTCGCAGGCCGGGCGAAGGACATGATCCGCAGCGGCGGGGGACAAGGTGTACCCGGCCGACGTGGAGAAGGTGCTGATCGGGCATCCCGATGTGCTCGACGCCGTCCTGGTCGTCCGCGTCAACGCGGTCCGCCCCGGCTGGGTGCGTACCCCGCGCGGGGAGGGGCGATGAGCTACCTGGCCCAGCGGGAGGCATTACCGTCGACGAGGCATACGCCCTGACCGCGGAGCACGCGCCGCTGCGCCGCGTCGCCGAGCCCGAGGAGATCGTGGCGTGCTCCGCGTTCGTGGCCTCCGGTGACGCGTCGATGGTGACCGGGCACATGCTGGTCGCCGACGGTGGCGGCGCGGTCCTCGACGCGTCCACCACGTCGTTCGATGTGCAGCGAGTGTTCGATGAGTTGCAAGGAGCATCGATGGACCACCCGCAGGGCCCCCTCGCCGGGCTGAAGGTCGTCGAGCTGGCCGCCGTCGGGCCGGGGCCACACGCCGCCATGTTCTTCGCCGACCTCGGGGCCGATGTCGTGCGCATCGACCGGCCGGGCGGGGAACAGCTCGTGCGCCTGGGCCTGGCCGAGGAGCCGTTGCCGGACCGATCCGACAAGCGCGCGTGGCCGGAGCTCGCCGCCCGGCTCAAGCAGGCCTTCCTGACCCGACCGCACGACGAGTGGGCAAAGATCTTCACCTGCACGACGCCGGTCCTGCCCTGTGGCGAGGCGCCGCAACATCCGCAGTTCGCCGAGCGCGGCAGCATCGTCCACGCCCACGGCGCGTACCAGGCCGCGCCTGCGCCCCGGCTCTCGGCCACGCCTGCCGCGCTGCCTGGACCGCTTCAGGACCCCGTCCCCGTCGACGAGGTCCTCGCCGACTGGGCGGTGCGTGCCGATGGCTGACCGGGTTGTCCTCGACGTCGCCGACTTCCTGAAGCCGGGGGACACGGTCGTCGTCGGCCAGACGGTGGCGGAACCACCGACGCTGGTCGCCCAGCTGGTCGCGGCGGCGCGGTCGGTGGATGCGGTGACGGCCCTCTGCGGCTACTGCGTGGCCGACGCGTGGGCCCTCGCTGTGCCCGGGCATCCGCGGGTGGTGGCCTACGTCGGCGGCGGCGCGATGCGCAACCTGGTGCCGGGCGTGCTGGATTACCTACCCCTGCACGCGAGCCGGGTCCAGGATCACGTCACCTCCGGGCGATTGCCCGTCGACGTGGTCCTTCTGCAGGTCGGGCCGCCCGACACCGACGGGTTCTACGACCTCGGCGGGTCGGTCGACTACTGCGTCGTGGCCGCCGAACGGGCGCGCGTCGTGCTGGTCGAGGTCAACGAGAACATGCCGCGCACGCGGTCGTCGCGACGGTTGCACCGCTCCCACGTCACCGCGGCGCTGAATACCGCGGCGCCGCTGGTCGGGTCCCCGGCGCGGCCGCCGAGCGAGGTCGAGCGGGCGGTCGCGGCGAACATCGCGACGCTGGTCCCCGACGGCGCCGTGCTCCAGCTGGGCCTGGGCTCGCTGCCCGACGCCGTCGGCGCGGCATTGCGCACCCGACGGGGGCTCCGGGTGCGCTCGGGCCTCGTCGGCGACTGGTTGGTCGATCTGTCCGCCGCCGGTGCCCTCGCGGCCGGTCCGGGCAGCGTGGTCGCGAACATGTCGCTGGGCAGCCCGGCGCTCTACGCATTCCTGGACGGCGCCGCGAACGTGGAGTTCGCCACGAACGCCGACCTGACCGCCGAGCTCGCCGCGGCCACGCTCACGCCCTTCGTGGCGATCAACTCCGCGGTGGAGGTCGACCTGCTCGGCCAGCTCGGCGCGGAGTACGCGGGCGGCCGCCTGGTCGGGGGTGTCGGGGGACAGGTCGACTTCTTCCGGGCCGCGCATCGCCGCGCCGACGGTGCGGCCGTCGTCGGACTGGCGTCGACGGCGCGCGGGGTGAGCCGGATCGTCCCGCAGATCGTGGACGGTCCTGTCACCTCGCTCAAGAGCGACGTGGACGTGGTGGTGACCGAGTGGGGGATCGCCGACATCCGGGCGTGCTCGATGTCGGAGCGGGTGGAGCGGCTGATCGCGGTGGCCCACCCGGACCACCGCGCGGCGTTGACGGCGGCCCGGCCCGCCTGGCTCTGACCGGGCGCTCACGGCGAGGTCGCGAGGAACGCCAGAAGCCCGGTGGTGAACACGTCGTTGTCGTCCCCGGTGACCATGTGGCCCGCGTCGACCACGTCGAACTGCTCGGCGTACGGGATGAGCCGCCGCAGCTCGTCGGCGACCTCGGCGCTGACCACCCGCGCACGAGCAACGTCGGGACGGGTGATGTTGCGAGCCGCGTTCTCCGCGCGCCGCAGGTCCGCGGCCCCGGGGCAATCCCGGCCCGGCGTCTCGGCCCCGACGAATCGCGGGTCCCAATGCCAGTACCAGCGGCCGCTTCGGAACCGGAGGTCCTTGCGCAGCCCGTCGGTCGACCGCGGCCGCGGCCTGCTCGGGTCGAACGCGGCGATCGCGTCGGCAGCGTCGGCAGCGTCGTCGAGCGACGCGAAGCCCGCCAGCCCGCTGCGCAGGAAACCCATGATCTGCTCGACCCCGGCGCGCGCGACCCGGGGCGTGACGTCCACGAGGACCAGGCCGCGGGCCAGCCCCGGCTGCTCACCCTCGGCGACCAGCGCGGTGCGTGTTTCGGAATCTTGCTCATGAAGAGAAGTCGGGCGATTTCGACGCGTCGACGCGTGATTGGGCGTCAGGTGGGTCGGCTTTGAAGAAGCCGAGTAGAGGTCCGGCGGTGACGGCGGGCGCAGGAGCGTTTGATGTATAGGTGCTATGGACTGCGCAACTCGGGGAGTGATCGGTGCGTCCGTCCGCCGACAGCGTGGCGATCACGTCGGCGAAGTCGGCGCGCGGCTGCGGCGTCGTGCGCCGCGGCCGCGCGGCCGCGGCGCGGCGGGTCGACCAGTACGGCGTCGGCGCCCGGTGGGTCGTGCAGCCGCGGTATGGCGCCGGGTAGTTCACCGACGAAGTCGAATTGCCGCGATGCCGCGATCGTGACACGACCCACTGCCTCACCGACGCCGGCGTGATCACGGCTGCGATCGCGATGGTGAGCGCCGCATACGTCGACCGGTAGGGGAGTTTGGATCCGCGAAGGGCTGTCCCGGAACAGGCGACGACGCGTCGACCGGTCTTCTCGA
Source organism: uncultured Actinomycetota bacterium (assembly GCA_963739465.1). Lineage (GTDB taxonomy): Bacteria > Actinomycetota > Actinomycetes > Mycobacteriales > Pseudonocardiaceae > Pseudonocardia. Next base: position 8,327 of record CAVUAS010000008.1, on the reverse strand, counting down.
CAGTTGTGCGACGGGGATGCCCGCCGCGGCCCCGTCGGCGCTTGCCCTCAGGTCCGTGTACGGACGTCACGCTCTGCCACAGCGCCCTTCCGTCGTGGTTGTCGGAGAGCTCGGCGAGGACGGGCCTGCTCGCCGTCGCAGGTCAGGGCCGCAGGGCTCGGCGGAGCATCTCGACGAGCGTGCTGATCAGCGGCGGTAGGGCGTCGTGGTCGGGTGGCTGGGTCATCAGCCACATGTCCATCGCCCGGCCCATGCCGAGGGTGACGGCGATCAGCAGCCCGGGTGGTAGGTCGGTGCGAATGGCGCCGACGGCTTGTCCGGTGGTGAGTACGCGGTCGATCCAGGGCAGGATCTCCTGCTCCATGTCGTGCTGCGCGCGCTGGAGCGCGGGGTTGTCGGAGGCTGCGAACCATGCGCGTATCAGCGCGGCCAGCTGTGGTCGGGTGACCAGTCTGGTCGTGGTGTCGAGGTAGTAGGTGTGCACGGCCGACCAGAAGGTGTCCGGGCCCGGGTCGGCCGGGAGGTTGACGGGTCCGAGCGCGGTGAACAGCCGCTCGAACTCGACCCGCACGACGTGGGCGAACAGGTCGTCTTTGCCGTCGAAGTAGTAGTACATCGAGCCTTTGGAGATACCGGCGGCGTCGATGATGCGGTTCAGCGAGGCGTCGTGGAAGCCGTGGGCGGCGAACTCGTCCAGCGCGGCGCTCAGGATCGCCTGTTGTTGGGCCGGGGGGAGCTTGGCGAAACGGGGTCGGACCATGTGACCGCGGCCGGCTTAGGCGGCCGGGATGGCGGGCAGCTCGACGGCGTCGCGCAGGCTGCGGCCCATCACCAGGTCCGGGATCCGCGGCAGGCCCAGCAGCCGCATCACCGTGTTGCGGACCGCGAGCTGGACCTGATTCCGTGGCGCGAACGCCAGACCGAGCCCCTTGGCCGCGTCCTGTTTGGAGCGCAGCAGCGCCGCCAGCCGGGTGTGGTAGCGGGTGAACGCGGTGAGGTGATCGCCGTGTGCTTGGGCGAGCTCGGCGGCCAGCACGTAGGCCTCGACCATCGCCAACGCGGAGCCCTGCCCGGCCAGCAGCGACGGACAGGCCGCGGCGTCACCGACCAGGGCCACCCGGCCCCGGCTCCAGGCGGGCATGCGGATCTGGCTGACGCGGTCGAAGTAGAACGTGCTGGCCTGCCCCATAGCGTCGAGGGCCGCCGCGGTTTCCCAGCCCGCGCCGGCGAGCTTGCGCCGCAGCAGGGCCTGCTGCGCACCGGGACTGTCCAATGGCACGTGGCCGCTGTCGCGGAGCGTGAGACAGAACATCGTGACGTCCTCGCGCAGCGACAGGCGCAGCAGCTGGAACCCCACCTCGGCGTGCATCACGGCGACGAGCTCGTCGCGTGGCCGGTAGCCGGCGACGTCGAAGGCGGCCACGACGATCCCGAGATGGTGCTCGAACCGTTCCTGGGGACCGAAGGCCAGCGCGCGCACCCGCGAGTGCAGGCCGTCGGCGCCCACCACGAGGTCGAACTCTCGCCGCATCCCGCTGCGGAACGTGACGTGCACGCCGTCGCCGTCGGTGCCATCATCTTCGCTGTCGTCGATCGCCTCGACCGTGTCGGCAAAGACGGTCTCGACGCGCCCGTCCAACGCTTCGAAGATGATCGAGGCCAGGTCGGAGCGGGCGATGGTCACATAACGGTCTCCCGACCCGATGAACGCCTTCGGCTCGAACGAGGCGATCCGGCGCCCGTCGCGCCCGACCGCCCTGGCCTCGATGAAGTGGTAGCCGCGGCGGCTCAGCTCGGGGACGATGCCCATCCGCTCGGCGACGTCGAAGCCCGCCCCCCAGAAGTCCACCAGGTAACCCCCGCGGCGCAGCTCGGGCGCGCACTCGACCAGCGTGGGCTCATGCCCCAGACGCTGCAACCAGTAGGCCAGTGTGGGACCGGCGATCCCCGCACCGACGACCAACACCCGCATGCTGCGACCTCCCCGGGGCCGATATACGACTTGTGGTTCGACCGCCAGTCTAACGCCGTGCGGGCGCAGCGGCCAGAGCTGAGGGCCGACCAGCCAGGGATCGCGGGGATCGGCCACCGATCAGTCTGCCCCGGACGAGGTCGCCAACCCCGTTTGCCGGGCGACGATCGTCAGGCCGCGGTACCGAGCCCGCCGGTGGGGGCAGGGATCGTGTCGCCGATCAGTGTCTGCTGTGCCTGTCCGGTGCTGGTCGCGGTCGGATCGGTTGACCCGTTGAGCATCAGTTGCACGTGGACAGTGAGCAGGTCGGCACCGAGCACGCGCACATTGATGGCGTTGAAGGCGCGGAGGGGGTGCCAGCGGATGATGCGTCGTTGGCGGGCCAGCGGGTCGTCGTCGGGGAGGATGGTGGCGAGGCCGGAGACCCAGCGGTAGCGCAGGCCGATACGCAGCCGCACCCGCACGCGGGGGTCTTGCTGGATGTTGCGCACGTAACCGGCACGTAGGCCGTGTTCAGCGATGATCCAGAACGCGTCACCCGTGCGGCCGTTGCCGATCGGTACCCGCCTGGGCTTGCCTGATGTGCGTCCGCGGGTCTCCAGGATCGCCAGGCCCAATGGGTTGACACCGATCGCGAGCAGTGCCCGCATCAGCGGGTTGATGGTCCACCGCTGCACGGTGCGGACGAACAGGACCTTGACCCGCCGGCTGCGGGCGGTGAGAACGAGCAGCCCGGCATAGACGGCGGTCTGCACGGCCGAGGACACGACGTTTCGCCCGGGGTCGATCGCGAACAGTCCCCAGACCACGGCCATGGCTGCAAGCGTCCCGGCGACGAGCCCACGCGGGATTGTCATACGATCGTATTGATTCATACGGCTGTATGGTGCCACTCATGACGGGAAAGTCAAGCCCGCTACGCAAAGCGGCGGCGGTCACCGACGCGCTGCTGCACATCGTCGCCGAGCGTGGCCTGGACCAGGTGAGCGTTCGCGAGGTCGCCGCGGGCGCGAAGGTGTCCATCGGAACCGTCCAGCACTACTTCCCGACCAAGGACAGGATGCTGGCGGCCGCCTACGAGGAGGTGGTACGGCGGATCCGGTCACGGCTTGAGGCGGTGGAGCTCGGCGCCGGCATGCGACAAAACCTGTCCGCCGTGCTCGCCGAGTTGCTACCCCTCGATGAGCAGCGGGTGGTCGAATGCCGTATCCACCTCGCATTCGCCGCCCGCGCGGCCACCTTGCCGCAACTCGCCCACACTCAGCGCGTCGCCCTCGCCGAGATCCACGAGGCCGTCACCCAGACATTCGCCACCGCTTGGGGCCCTCGTTGCTCGCGGGCCGCTTGCGCGCTGGCGGCGCACGCCGCGATCGCCACCGCCGACGGGCTCGCGCTGCACGCAGTCAGCTCCGGCGGTTGGCTCCCACGACGGCGGCAAACCGCGACACTCGAACTAGCTCTGGACGCGCTCATCTCCATCCACGACCGGGAAAGCCCCTAACCGCAAACGCGAGAAATCTGCCTTCGGATCCCGCATCGTCGCTTGAAAGTGAGAGTTGCGATCATCTGGCCGGGCCATCCGCCGCCCTCCTGGCGAGGCGTGTTCATGGCGAGGTACTCAGGCAGACGTCGCTCGTCCTTGTGATCATCGCGGCACCACACCCCGGACAGCGCCGATTGGCCCGCCCGAGCAGGCCGTGGACCTGGACGAGCTCGACGGTGGCCGGCCTGCGCGCAGTGACGGTCTGGATGGGGTCGATGAGCAGCTGATTGCCCGCCTGGCCGGTCGGGCCCGTGCGGGCGGGCTGCAGCTCACCGGTGAGGGCGGGCTCCTCGCGCAGCTCACCAAGCGCCTGCTCGAGTCCGCGCTCGAGGGAGAGATCACCGATCACCTGGGCTACGACCGCCACGACGCGGCGGCCGTGACGGCCGCAACTCCCGCAATGGGCACCGCGCCAAGACCGTGCTGACGGAGGTCGGACCGGTCGAGATCGATGTCCCTCGTGACCGTGATGCCACCTTCGAGCCGAAGATCGTCGCCAAACGTAAGCGGCGCCTGTCTGGTGTCGACGAGTTGGTCATCTCGTTGTCGGCCAAGGGGCTGACCCTCAGTTCGGAGATCCGTAGCCCAGTCTGGACGGCGAGCAGCAGCAGCAGCGCGTGATCGCGGCGCGGGTCCAGGTGGTCTGGTCGCAGCAGATGAGCAGCGCGTCGATCTCGGGTTCGGTGAGGTAGCTGATCAGCGCCCGGTGGAAGCGTTTGAGTGGGATCGCGAGCACCCGGGCGATGCTGGCGGCATGTTCGGGATGGGCGAGGGCGGCGAGCGGAACAGGGAGTGGATCGCGGCCAGGCGGGCGTTGCGGGTGCGGACTGGACCGTTCCCGATCTTGTAGACACTCGGTCGTAGACTGCCGCTGAACGCAGCGGAGGAAATCGCGTGGCGACACGCCGTCACTTCACCCAGGAATACAAGGATCAGGCCGTTAGCCTCGTCCTCGATTCGGGCCGGACCATCGCCGAAGTAGCGAAGAGTATCGGCGTCCACGAGATGACGTTGGGTAAATGGGTGAAGAAAGCACGAGAAGCCGGCCGGGTTCCCGACTCGGATCTGTCCGAGCCCGAACGGGCCGAGCTGGAACGACTCCGCAAGGAGAACGCGGTCCTGCGGATGGAGCGGGATTTCGCAAAAAAAGTGGCGACCTGGTTCGCGAAGGAACAGCCGTGAAATACGCGGCGATCGCGGACTGGGCGACCGACAAGCAGTACCCGGTCACGTTCATGTGCGCCCAACTCGGCGTGGCCCGCCAGGGCTACTACCGATGGCTCGCCGGCGGGCCCAGCGAGCGCGAGCGCTGCGACGCCGAGCTCACCGCCACGATCCGACAGATCCACGCCGAGCTGCACGGTCACCCCGGTGTGCGGCGGGTCTGGGCTGAGCTGGTCGTGCGCGGCGTGCGTGTCGCCCGCAAGCGAGTCTGGCGGCTGATGCAGGCCGCGGGCCTGCAGGGACGTCACCCCCGGGCCTGGAAGAAGACCACCGTCGCAGGTCTGCGGCCCATCGATGCCCCGGACCTGATCGGGCAGGACTTCACCGCCGAGCAACCCGACACCCGCTGGTGCGGGGACATCACCTACGTGCAGACCGTCGACGGCTGGGTCTACACCGCGACCGTGATCGACCTGTACTCGCGCAAGGTCGTGGGCTACGCCGTGGCCGACCACCTGCGCACCAGCCTGATCGTCGAGGCGCTCGCGGCCGCGCTGGTGACCCGTCGCCCGCCGAACGGTGTGATCTTCCACAGTGACCGCGGCTGCCAGTACACCTCTCGGGAATTCGCCGATTTCTGCACCGAGAACGGTGTTGTCCGGTCGATGGGACGGCGCGCGACCTGCTTCGATAACGCGGTCGCCGAGTCGTTCTTCGCAACCTACAAGAAGGAGCTCATCCACACCCGGCCATGGAATGATCTCGCCGAGGTTCGGCAACACACATTCCTGTGGATCGAGGGTTACTACAATCGCCGGCGGCGACACTCGACACTCGCCTACTTGACACCCAACGAATACGAGCTAGGATTCAGGAAACTCACCGACCTGGCAGCCTAAATCGGTGTCAATAAAATCGGGGACACTCCAGACACTGTTGCCGCGTTCGTGTTCGAGATGGTCGAGGGTGCCGTGCAGGTCGCGGCCCGGTGCGCGGTGCGACCGGTAACGGGTGGCCTGGACGCTGGTCACGGTGGCGCCGGTGCGGGTGTCCGCGATGGCGTCGGTGACGGCGTCGAGGGCCTCGCGGACGTCGAGCAGGACGTCGACGGCGGGCGGCTGGGGTGCCGTGTCGGGTGCTCTGATCGGGATGAGCGGGCCCGGGGGAGGCGCGCCTTCGAGCCTGGTCGGGGGACTTTGGTCAGGCGTGCCGTTGGTGCTCGTCGGCGAGCACGGGCGATTCCTGGCCGCGGTGGGGCTTGCTGAGGTCCTCGAGTAGGAAACGCCACGTGGTCGGGCTTCACCCGATGCGGGAAGATCGAGGTGCTGCACTCCGGAAATCGGCTTCGAGGCCGTCGCCTCGAACCGGGGAGAGGAAAATCACCTTGACCTACACGCTCACCGAAGTCAGAGGCCCCGTCGGCATCGTGGTCCTCAACAATCCGGCCAGGCGCAATGCGTTGAGCAAGCAGCTGGTGGATGAAATCATGACGGCGTTGGCGGATTTCGCCCGCCGCAAGCTTCGCGTGGCGGTCCTGCGCGCGCCGCCCGGCGCCAAGGTGTTTTCCGCCGGTCACGACGTGGAGGAACTGCCCGAATCGCATCGCGACCCGCTCGGCTGGGACGACCCGCTGCGCTACCTGATCCGCGAAATCGAGAACTTTCCCGCCCCGGTGATCGCCATGCTCGAAGGCGGCGTCTGGGGCGGCGCCTGCGAGACGGTGTTCGCCTGCGACCTGATCGTCGCCGCGCCGGATGTCACGTTCACCGTCACCCCGGCCAAGCTGGGCGTGCCCTACAACCTCAGCGGCATGATGACCTTCCTCAATGCTGCCACGCCGCGCATTGTGCGCGAGATGGCCTTCACGGCCAAGCCGATATCGGCCGAGCGAGCCGAGCGCCTCGGCATGATCAACAATGTTGTGCCGAAGGACGAGCTCGAGTCCTTCACCATGGCCCTGGCAAGCGACATCGCGGCCAACGCTCCGCTGAGCATCGCGGTGATGAAGGAGCAATTGCGCATTCTGGCGGCTGCCAAGCCGATGTCACCGCAGGGCTACGAGCGCATCCAGGGGCTGCGGCGGGTCGTCTACGACAGCCTGGACTACACCGAAGGCATTCGGGCGCTCAAGGAGAAACGCACGCCGGTGTTTCGCGGCGAATAATTAGGAGCCGCTAATGCCGCGGGCGGCAACAGAAGGCAATACTTAGGATCATAGGCAACAACCACGATGGGCGCAGAGCCGCAGTGTGGCGAGGTCGCAACCGCTTCACACCCCGGCTCTGCCCGGCGAGGCGGGTCGGAGCGCTCGGAGGGCGTACGAAGCGATCGCCTTTAGGTGCTCTTGGGACGGCCTCATCGTGGCGGTGACCGTCTCGCCAGCTGCCGTGCATCGCGGCCGCCCAGCGCTCGAAGGTCGTCGGCCACGCCGTGCAGAGCGACTTCGTCGAGTGCCTCGAGGATCTCCCGCACAGCTGGTAGTACTTTGTTACCCGACTTGGCTCAAATTGGTGTGCTCCGTCGGGCCCAGTGATCAACGCGAGGGCTTGGCGGAGGTCGTCGGGCAGTGGATCCTCGGCGGTGAGGAGGTGCTGGCGCAGGCCAGCAGATCTCACTGCCGAAGACCAACTCTCCACCGACCTGCGCGACGCACTCGCGAAACATCCGCTAGCCGGGCTTCGCCCCATGCCCGAAGGCGTGCATCGGCTGGTTGCGTCGTGGTCGGGGCTCCGGCCGGCGGGATCTAGACCGTGACCGGCGCACCGGTCCGGTGTATGAACCGCTCGGAGCGGTTGGTGGGCCTGCTGGCCGCCCGTCGACCGGAGCCCACGATGACCGTAGCGCGCAGCGTCGCCGACGTCCTCGACGATCACGTCGTGTTCGAGGTGGAATCGATCGACCGGATGTATCTGAACGTGTGGCAGCCCCGATTGGCCTACGGCGGTGGGGTGGCGGGCTTCTTCGTCGGCCACCGCGGCTATCACTACGCCTCCACGGCGTTGATGGACCCGATGACCAAGGCGTTCGTGGCCGACATCCACGGCTTCGTCGCCGCCCGCGGGCTGGAGCTGATCAGCTTCGCGAAGGGTCAACGCAAGGACGACCTCGCTCAGGAGTTCCTGGCCAAGTTCACCGAGCCCGAGGGGGTGCTGTTCGTCGGCCGCGCCCAGGAGAAGGCCGGGGTGTGGCACACCCAGCGCCGCTACAACCGGGTGACCGGCGGCAGTTACGCCTGGCTGGTGCGCTCGACGGCGTTCATCAACTTCTTCTACTTCTACTGCGTGGACGCCGACTTCGGGCCGTTCTTCCTCAAATTCAGCACCTATTTTCCTTACACGGCCAAATTGTGCATCAACGGCAATGAGTGGGCCAAGCGCCAGGCCGCGAAGGCCGGAATCGGGTTCACGCCGCTGGACAACGGGTTCGCCTCCTGCCAGGACGTGCCCGCAGTGCAGGCGATCTGCGACAGCCTCGGCCCGACCCAGATCGATGCGCTGCTGCGCAAGTGGCTGCGGATCCTGCCCAACCCGTTCACCGACGCCGACGAGACGGCCGGCTACCGGTATGAGCTGTCGGTCCTGCAGGCGGAGTTCTCGCTGACCCAGATGCTCGACCGCCCGGTCTCCGGGCGGATCTTCTTCGAGCAAG
>CAVUAS010000007.1:0-677978 GCA_963739465.1 uncultured Actinomycetota bacterium | reverse complement strand
CTCGGCGAACGGCGATCCCGCGTCCGCGGGCGACAAGACCGCGACAAGCCGGTCGGATCGCGCGACGGCCTCGTTCATCTTGTGGACGAAGTCGTCCCCGGCCCGAAGTCCTGATCTTGGACGACCGTGCTGAATCCCGCAGCCGTCAGCTGCTCGGCGATCCAGCAGGCCCACGGGCGGTCGGCGGCGGTGTAGCTGATGAAGAAGTCCCACCGCCGCTCACTCACACGGGCGACGGTGGCGGGCGGCGTTCGGTCACCTCGAAGCCCGGCGCCGACACGAATGGGAGACCTCCCGCGGCGCCGGTCTAGGGTAGCCCGCGAAGGCCCGACTCGAAAGGGAGCATCACGTGGGTGTCAGCCTCGCCAAGGGCGGCAACGTCAGCCTGACCAAGGAGGCCCCCGGCCTCACGAGCGTTCTGGTCGGGCTCGGCTGGGACGTGCGGACGACGACCGGTGCCGACTACGACCTCGACGCGTCGGCGATCATGCTCAACGCCACGGGCAAGGTCATCTCCGACCAGCACTTCGTCTTCTTCAACAACCTCGTGAGCCCCGATGGCACCGTGGAGCACACCGGCGACAACCTCACCGGCGAGGGCGAGGGCGACGACGAAATCATCAAGGTGAACCTGTCGGCGATGTCGCCCGACGTCGAGCGGGTCGTCTTCCCGGTCAGCATCTACGACGCCGACGCCCGGCGGCAGAGCTTCGGCCAGGTGGCCAACGCCTACATCCGCGTCGTCAACGCCGACAACGAAGCCGAGCTCACCCGGTTCGACCTCACCGAGGACGCCTCCACGGAGACCGCCATGGTGTTCGGCGAGCTGTACCGCCGCGCGGGGGAGTGGAAGTTCCGGGCCGTCGGCCAGGGCTACGCGTCAGGCCTGCGGGGGATCGCGTTGGACTACGGCGTCAACGTCTGACCCCTCCCTGCGGTGAGTCCCGCGTCTCGACACGGCGAGTTGGCCATCTGAGCACGCGCGTGCGGCGGTATCGCCGTGACCGGCCCGGACAGGCTCCGGCCTGGACGTCGATTTCCGCGGATCGGCACACGACCGGCCGTGCACGATCGGCCAACGCGGCGCGCCGAAACGGAGGACTCACCGTGGGCAGGCGGACGACTCACCGCCGGATGACGTCCGCCACGGCGGCCATGTCGTCGCCCGCGCGGCCCGCGCGGGCCGCATCGGCGAACAGGGCGTTCAGCGTGGCCATGAGCCGGTCGTCGGTGCCCGTGGCGCGCAGCGCCTCGCGGATGAGCCCGCTGTCCTTGTGCGCGCCGTCCACCGCGAACGCGGGCGGGTAGTCGCCCGCGATCATCGCGCGCCCCTTGAGCTGGACGTACGGCGCGTCCATCGCGCCGCCCGCGATCGTATCGAGGAAGAGCTGCGGGTCCAGCCCGAGCCCCTCCGCGAGCGCGATGCTCTGGGCGGTGCCCGCCACCACGGACAGCACCCAGGCGTTGACGACCAGCTTGAGCCGGTGCGCCGCCCCCGGCTCCTCGCCCACCCAGACGGTCTTGGCGCCGACCGCGTCGAACACGGGCGCCACCGCGGCGCGCAGCTCGTCCGGGCCCGCCGCCAGCACGGTGAGCTTGCCCTCCTCGGCGGGCTGTCGGGTGCCCAGCACGGGCGCGTCGACGAACCCCACGCCGTGGGCGCGCGCGAGCGAGGCCAGCTCGGCGGTGCCATCGATGCCGACGGTGCTCATCTGGGCCCACACGGCGCCGTCGGACATCGCCCGGAGCACTTCCGTGATGATGGCGGCGACGGACGCGGCGTCGAACAGCATCGTCACCACGACCGACGCGCCCGCCACCGCCTTCCCGGGTGTTTCGGCGACCGCGATGCCGTCGGTGGCGAGCGGCCGCGCCTTGTCCGGGCTGCGGTTCCACGCGACGACGTCCAGGCCCGCCCGCGCGAGGCTGCGCGCCATGCCCGCGCCCATGATCCCGGTGCCGAGCACCGCCACCCTGGTCACGGTGGTCACCAGATCCGCACGCGCTGTTCGGGCGCGGTGTACAGCGCATCGCCGGGATGGACGTCGAACGCCTCGTGGAACGTGTCGAGGTTGGTGACGACGGCGTTGCAGCGCAGGTCGGGTGGGCTGTGCGGATCGATGGTGAGCCTGCGTATGGCCTCGGCCCGGCGGGTGACGATGCGCCAGATCTGCGCCCAGCCGAAGAAGACCCGCTGGTACCCGGTGAGACCGTCGATCACCGGAGCCTCGTCGTCGCCCAACGCGATCTTGTACGCCTTGAGGGCGATCGTGAGCCCGCCGAGGTCGCCGATGTTCTCACCGACGGTCAGCGCGCCGTTGACCTTGTGGTCGGGCAGGCCCGCGGGCGAGAGCGCCGAGTACTGGTCGATGAGGACCTGGGCGCGGCGGTCGAACTCGGCGCGGTCGGCGGTGTCCCACCAGTCGGTCATGGCGCCGCCGCCGTCGTACTTGCTGCCCTGGTCGTCGAAGCCGTGGCCGATCTCGTGCCCGATCACCGCGCCGATACCGCCGTAGTTGGCCGCGTCGTCGGCGTCGGGATCGAAGAACGGCGGCTGCAGGATCGCGGCCGGGAACACGATCTCGTTGAGCCGCGGGTGGTAGTAGGCGTTCACGGTCTGCGGCGTCATGAACCACTCGGCGCGGTCGACCGGCTTGCCGATCTTGTCGAGCTCGTGGTCGGTGAGCCAAGCGCCCGCGCGCAGCACGTTGCCCAGCAGGTCGTCGGCGCGGACGTCGAGCGCAGAGTAGTCCTCCCACTTGTCCGGGTAGCCGATCTTGGGAGTGAACTGGGCGAGCTTCTCCAGTGCCCGCTCGCGGGTGGCGGGGCCCATCCAGTCCAGCGTAGCGATGCTCTGCCGGTAGGCCTCGACGAGATTTGCGACGAGCGCGGTCATCCGCTCCTTGGACGACGCCGGGAAGTGCCGCTGCACGTACAGCCGCCCGACGGCCTCGCCGACCGACGCCTCGACGAACGCGACCCCGCGCTTCCACCGGTCCTTGATCTGCGGGGTGCCCGAGAGCGTGCGGCCGTAGAAGGCGAAGTCCTGCTGCACGACGGCGTCGGACAGGAAGTCGGCGCAGGCCGACGCGGTGCGCAGCTGGAGCCACGCCTGCCACTGCGCGAGTGGGCGCTCCTGCCAGAGCGTCGCCGCAGCCTCCACGAAGCCCGGCTGGCGCACCACGACCTCCGCGAACGCCCCTTCCGGCGCGCCGAGACCGTCGAGCCAGGCGTCCCAGGCGAACGCGGGGGCCCGCTCGCGCAGCTCGGCGGCCGTCATGAGGGTGTAGGTCTTTTCGGCGTCGCGGTTGCTGACCCGGTCCCAGGACACCGCGGCCAGCGCCGTCTCCAGGTCCATCACGGCTTCCGCGATCCGGGCGGGCTCGGGAACGCCCACCAGCTCAGCCAGCCGTTCCAGGTGCGCCAGATACGCGGTGCGGATCTCGGCGTAGGACTCCTCGCGGTAGTACGACTCGTCCGGCAGGCCGAGGCCGGACTGGTTCAGGTGCACGAGGTAGCGGTTCGGGTCCTTCGCGTCCGTGGAGACGAACGAGCCGACGAGCGACGCGCGACCCTCCCGCTGGCGGCGGCCCAGCACGCGGGCGAGCGTGATGTGGTCGGGTGCGGCGGCGATCTCGTCCAGCAGCGGGCGCAGCGGCTCGACGCCGAGCGCATCGACCCGCTCGACGTCCATGAAGGAGGCGTAGAGCGCGGCAATGCGGCGGGCGTCGTCGTCAGCCTGATCGGCCGCGCCCTCGACGATGGCGCGCACGTCGGCTTCCGCCCGGTCGCGGAGCATCACGAACGTGCCGTCCTGCGCGCGGTCTTCGGGGATCTCGTGGGTGGCCAGCCAGCGACCGTTGACGTGCGTGAAGAGGTCGTCCTGGGGGCGCACGTCCGCTTCGACCCACGTGAGGTCGATGCCGGTGCGGGTCGGGTTCGCCGAGAGCGTCACCGGTCCATCCTGCCTGGCGGCCGCGGCGGTCGGCCATTCGCCGTCGATGGGTACGGGTTTCGCCAAACGCCCGCGCGGCCGGGACCGGTCGTCCTAGCGTGCCGCGCATGACGGGTCCGGACTACGAGGTGTCGCCCACCGCGCTCGCCGAGACCGCGGCCGGGATCGAGGCGGTGATCGACGGGCTGCGCGCGCTCGGGCCGCCCGGGGCGGCGGAGCTGGGCCGCGGCGTGGCGATGCTGGGCGCGCTGCCGGGCGACGTCGCGCATGCGGGGCTGTCCTCGGCGTTCCTCGTGTTCTGCGACCGCTGGGAGTGGGGCGTGCGCGACGCCGTACACCTCGGCGAAGGCCTGGCCGAGGACCTGCGTACGGCTGCGGCGGCCTACGGGCACTCCGATGGCGACGGTCAGAACCTGCTGGCCAGGCTCGCCTTCGACGTCGTTGGCGATCCGGGCGGGATCGGGAACACATGGGCCGACGTGGTCGCCGCGGCCGAGCCCGACCGCGGGATGCCGGAGTGGGAGGAGCTGGGTGAGCGATGGTCCGACACCGTGGGCGATCTCGCCGACCATTCGTGGCCGGGGATGATCGCGCGGGCGTTGCGAGGCGAGGACCCCTATGCCGGTCAGGTCGACGACCTGCGCTCGATCGCGGAGTGACGGATGCCCGCCGAGCCGGAGCTGGAGGGGAGCGCCGACCCACGGGCGCTGGTGCGCGGTGATCCCGCGGCCGTGCAGGCGACGGTCGAACACCTCACCGAGCTCGCCGTCGGGTGCGCGGCCACGGCGCACGGGCTGGACGCGATCGGGATGGGCGGGTGGAGCGGTGCCGCGGCCGCCGCGTTTCGCGCGCGGTTCGGCGAAGGTCCGGGTCGATGGTCGCGGGCGGCGGCGGCCTTCCGGTCGGCCGCGCAGGCGTGGGAGAGGTTCGGGAGCGAGCTGGTCGCGGCGCAGGAGCAGGCGACCGTCGCGGCGGCGCGCTTCCGGGCGGCGACCGTCGCGTCGGCCGCTCCGACGACGGGCGGGACGGGGGGTGGCGGGACGGGGGCGCCCGCTGTTGCGCAGGCGGTCGGGGAAGCGGTCGAGCAGGCGGCGGTCGGGGGAGCGGTCGAGCGGGCGGCGGCCCGCCGGCTGCTCATGGACGCCCGTGCCCGCCGCGATCGCTCCGCCGAGGCTGCGGCGCGGGAGATCGCCGCGGCGGCCGGGTTGGCACCGGACCCGCCGTCGGGCGGGGACCGCCGGGTCACCGAGGGCGCCGATTGGGTGCGGGCGCGCGGCAGCGAGCTCGCGCACGTCGGCGAGGGTTTCGGCGAGGGCGTGGAGGATGCGCTGCGGCTCGCCCGGATCGCGAACCCGGCCGACCCCTACAACCTCAACCACCCCGGCCGCTTCGTCGCGAACGCCTCCACGGCGCTGGCCGGTGTCGTCGACGACGTCGTGCATCCGCTGCGCCAGGTGGCAGAGTACGTCGGGTCGGGCTGGGGCTCTGATCCGGCGAGGGCGTACGGCCATCTGCTGCCCACCGTGCTGCTGGCGGGCGTGCTGGGCGCCGGCCGCTCGGGTGTCGGCGTGCCGGGTCCGGGCCAGGAGGCCGGTGAGGCGGTCGCGGGCCGATCGGTGCCCGGCGCGGCAGGGCCCGCTCGGCCGGTGCCGCTGTGGGCCGATCCCCGCCCGACCGCGCGCCCTTTCGAGCCCGCGCCGCGGCAGTCTGGCCCGGCCCCCGCGTCTCCCGCCGCCGCTGCCCCGGAGTCGTCCACCGCCGCCGCCCCCGCGTCTCCCGCCGTCGCGGTCCCGGAGTCGTCCACCGCCGCGGCCCCCGCGTCTCCCGCCGCCGCGGTCCCGGAGTCGTCCACCGCCGCCGCCCCCGCGTCTCCTGCCGTCGCGGTCCCGGAGTCGCCTGCCGTCGCGGTCCCGGAGTCGCCTGCCGTCGCGGTCCCGGAGTCGCCTGCCGCCGCAGCCCCCGAGTCGTCCGCGGGCTCGACCCCTGCGTCGCCCGCGGGTCAGGTCCCCGCGCCGCCCGCAGCCGAACCCGCCTCGACGCCCGCGCCCACACCCACCCCGCCGCCTGCAGGCAACGCCGGGCGTGCGGGGTCGGCGGGCGATGCGGTCCTCGCGGCCGATCGCGCGGCGGCCGAGCGGCTGGAGGGGATCGGCCGACGCCTGCCGTCGGACCCGATGAGGCTGACGCCGAAGGAGGTCGCCGCACCGAGCGGCCCACTTCCGCCGGGCCCCCACCACGATCCGGAACGCGCTCGTCGCGCCCGCGTGACCAGGGCCGACAAGAACTTCAGCAACACACGAGCCAGCCGCGGCAACCCCAAGTCCCACCTCGACGAGCACGGACACCTCGTGCCCGCGGACCCGGCGGGCGCCGCGTCGGTCGTGGAGCACGTCGTCGGACGGCGCTCCCGCGCCAAGGACAACAGCCCGTACTCGTCGTTCACCGCGCCGGGCGCCCGTGCCGCCGTCGACTTCGGCGAGTCGATCATCGAGGTCGACGTCGTCCGGCTGCAGGCCGACATCGACGCGGGCCGCGTGCCCGGCGTCGAGATCCTCCCGCCGCACCGCGTCCAGGCGGCCATCCAAGCCGACGCCGACCGCATCGCGGGCCGTCCGGTCGATCTCTACGTGCGGAAGGGTCGCATTCCGGCGGCGGCGAGGTCGTATGGTCTCGACGCCGAGGCGACGGCTGCGCTGCGGCAGCGGATGATCGACATGGCCAACGCGCAGCGCCACCACGAGTGGATGATCCGCGGCGTCGTGCCCGGCCGGTACATCGTCGGTCCGCACACCGGAGGGAGCCATGCCTGACACCGGCCGCCTGCTCTACACCGACCTCGACGGGAACGCGCTGGCCAACCCGGAGCCGCTCATCGGCCGCGGCCTCGTCGACGACCGGCACAGCGAGCGCGTGCCGGGCCTCGTCGCCGTAGTCGACGATCCCGCCGCGGACCCGCTCGACCGGCTCTTCGCCTGCCTGGCGCTCACGGCATGGGGTGAGGGGAGCGGCTACCGGGCCGTCGTCGTGGCAGCGTCCTCGGCGCGGGCGCCGTGGCACGGCTTGTCCCGCGCCGGGATCCGTCCGACGGACACCCCGTTCGGCCTGGTCGCGGCACAAGTGGGGCGGAGCGATGCGATGGCCGAACGCAAGGGCACCGAGGCCGCCAGGATCGTCGCGCTCCGCGCCCTCATCGGCATCGCCGATCGGGTGGACTTCGGCGACCAGCTCGGCGCCGCGATCTTCACAGGTCCCCCGGCCGCGGTGGCGGCGGATGTGGTCGTTGCGGCCCGGCGGGGTCTGCGAGGGTTGGACCAGCAGCCCTGGCCGCCGTTCGACCTGCCGTGCCAGCTCGTCGACATCCTCGAGCCGCTGGTCGAGGTGGATGAGCCGACGGCGCTCGCGCTGGCGATGGAGATCGTGCACCGCGACCCGCGCCCGCACACGTTGGGCTACGTCGCGTTCCTCGTCGCGACGGGCACTTCGTCGGCCGCGGACACGCTGGCCGCCCACATCGTGAAAATCGGCGGCCCCACGGTCGGTGAGCGCCTGGCCGAGGCCCGCGCCCGCCACGGCGGCCCGGACGTCACATGACGTGCAGGCGGTAGTCGTCGATCGTGTCGTCCCAGTCCATCGCGAGCAGCCCGCGGGTGCGGGCGGCCTTGACGAATGACAGGAAGGTGTTGAACCCGTAGCGCTTTTCGCTGAACTCGGGCTCGCGCTTGCGTAGCTGGTTCTTCAGGCCCGACAGCTGCGGTCGACCCAGCTGGCGAACGACGTTCACGAGCAGCGCGAACGCGTCGTCGTCGGCCGCGTCGTCCTCGGGAAAGGCGACCTCGGGATCGCCCTGGGCGCTGCCCGGCCGCAGCGTCACGACGCCGCGGCCCTCCAGCGTGCGCAGGAGCTCGCCGAAACCGCGGAACCCGTGGTCGGCCTCGTCGAAGGTGGGGTCCTTGCGCAGCACGGCGCGCTTGAGGCGGGAGGCGAGCACGGGACCGTCGGTGTGCCGGGCTAGCCCCGCGAGCGTCGTGGTGACCAACGGCGCGACGTCCTGATCCTCGGTCACGGTCGGCGCGGCCGCGGGGGCGGTCTCCACGGGCGCCTTCTCGACGCCGGGCAGCCGGTCGTAGAACAGGAACTCGTCGCAGGCGGGAGGCAGCAGCTGCGACGTGGATGACTGCACCCCGATACCGATCACGCGCTTGTCCAGCTCCCGCAGCTTGTGAACGAGCGGGGTGAAGTCGGAGTCGCCGGTGCCGATCGCGAAGGTCGTGATGAAGCTGCGCTCGTATGCCATCTCGATCGCGTCGACCGCCATCTTGATGTCCGCGGCGTTCTTGCGGGACCCACCGAGCCGCTGCGGGATCTCGATGAGCTCGACCTGGGCACGGGCGAGCAGCCGTCGATCCTCGTCGAACGCCGACCAATCGGCGTACGCCCGCCGCGCGACGACCCGTCCGCGCTCGGCGAGTGCGTCCGCGACCGGCCCGAAGTCGAAGGGGCTGACGCCGAGGCCGTCGCGGGCGCCGATCGCGAGGTTCTCGTAGTCGAGGAACAGCGCGATGCGCTCGTCGTCGGAAATCACGGTGGTCAGCCTGGCACACGCGGCGGCGCGGCCCCCTCCTGCGGGCCGTATCGAGAACTCGACCGTTCCGCCGCCACGGTGTGTATCACCCGCGGTGCAGGGCGCCTCCAATCTATGTCTGACCTGAGGTAAGGAGTACGCCATGTCCATCGTCGGTCCCCTTGCCGTCCGGCAGAAGAGTGCCTGGCCAACGCGCAAGTGGTGGGCGGCCACGACCACGGCGCTGGGCGCGATCGCGACCATGGTGGTGCAGGCGGGCGGATTCACGTCTGTGGTCTGGATCGCGCTGATCGGCGCGGTAGTGCAGGCCGTCGTCACCTACTTGCTTCCGAATGCCGATACGCCGGGCGGCGTGCCCCTCCGGGCCTCGGCCCCGATCCAAACATAATGGGAGATCGCTAATGAGCGCTCAACAGCAACAGGCCCTTGACACCCTTTATGCAATCGACAATGTGCTCACCATCCGCATAACGATGCCGCAAGGTGATTGGGATGCGGTGCGCAATGAGGCGCCTGCCGGTGGCGTGTGCAACTTCGAATGGACCGGTGGCAGTCGGTTCACGTGGCGCAAGGCAACCTCGGTCGAGATATCGGGGACGAACTTCCCGGCGCGCACCACGTTCACCAATGTGGGGGTCAAGAAGAAGTCGTTCTGCGGCTCGTACAGAAGCGACAAACCGTGCCTGCACCTCGACTTCGGCAAGTTCAGTGACGCCACCGCGGCGACGGCCGAGTCCCTGGTCGGATCGCGCTATCTGACGCTCAACAACTCCGTGCAGGACCGGTCTTACATTCGGCAACCGCTGGGCTACACATTGCTGTCGATGGCCGGTTTGCCGCACTCGCGCTGCAATTATGCCCGGGTGTTCGTCAACGGCAATTTGGTCGGTCAGGGGGTGGCCGGGGTCAACGCTCCGGGCATCTACGTCAATGCCGAACCGATCATGAAGCGCTATATCGAAAGAAACTTCAAAGGCAATATGAAGGGGAATCTGTACGAACTCGAGCATCACGACGACTTCCTCGCCGCCAGGTTGCCGTTCATCGCCACGGAATCGCTCTCCAAG
Source organism: uncultured Actinomycetota bacterium (assembly GCA_963739465.1). Lineage (GTDB taxonomy): Bacteria > Actinomycetota > Actinomycetes > Mycobacteriales > Pseudonocardiaceae > Pseudonocardia. The sequence goes on along the minus strand of CAVUAS010000007.1, from coordinate 668,374 downwards.
TTCGACACCCAGGCGGACCTGAAGTTCGCCGACGAGCAGATTGCGGCGCACGGGCTGGCCGGTGCGGCCCAGGTGATCGATCTGGACCAGTTCATCAAGGTCTATGCGATGGAGTTCCTGCTCAAGCACTGGGACGGCTACTCCGACAACACCAATAACACCTACATCTACAACGACGTGGATGCCGTGGCGGCGCCCGGCTCGGGCAATGTCAAGTTCAAGATGATCCACTGGGGCATCGACCAGATCCTGCAGCCCCAGAGGCCCTTCAAGATGGGCACCGATGGGCTGATCGCGAAGCTCGTACGCAACGACGTCGCACGGCGTGCGCAGCTGATCAACCAGATTCGAACCTATCGGGATACCGTCTTCAGCCGCGCGGTGCAACAGGCCACACTGAGCCCGATGATCGATAAACTCGAGGCGCTGCTCGTGGGGCTGGGCGTGCCCGATGTGGTATCGCAAATTGCGGTCGTGCGTCAGCAGTTGCGGTTGGCCGAGTCGGTCGGCTACCTCTGCGGCGGCGTGTCCGGCGCCGGCGCGGTCTACGTGCGCGAGGATGGCAGCGGCGAATGCTTGCACGCCAGCAATACCGAGGGGATTCCGGCGGGTGCGCCCACTCCGCTGAACTTCGAGGTTTATCACCGGCCCCTTCCCGACGTCGAGGACAAAGCCGATCTGTGGTCCGTCACCGATCTCGGCGGCGGGAAGTCGATCACCAGCCTGGCCTATGGTCGCCTGCTCCACGCCAGCAACACATTCGTCACGGACCAGGGCCACAAATACCTCTACACGTGCGCGGCCAACGACACCGACCACGCCGAGGAGTTTTCGGTCGTTCCCGTCGACTCACCGGACGAGTTCACCTATACCGGCTATTTCCAACTCGCCAGCGTCCGGACCGGGCTCAAGGCGACATATGGGCCGGACCCCACGCCCGGGGGTCGGCCGAGGGTTTACCAGGACACCGCCGGGTCCAAGCTCTATTTCTACTGATGGGTGACCCGCGCGGCGCCCGCGAGCCGTGGGACACACTGCCCCCATGACGAGCGACGGGCGAGTGGGGCTGGTGCTCGCGGGCGCGGCGGCCCGCGGGCCCTACGAGGCGGGCGCTCTCGCCGAGCTGCTTCCGGTCCTGGCGGCCGAGGGCAGGCGACCCACTGTGCTGCTCGGCACGAGCTCGGGCGCGATCACCGCGGCGCTCGCGGCCCAGTTCGCCGACCTCCCGCCGGGGGAGGCAGGCGAGCAGGTCGCGGCGACGTGGGTGGACTTCGGGCAAGTCTTCATCAACCCGCTGCTCGCGCCAGGGCCCGCGCTGGCGCTGCTGACGCGGCTCGCCGGAGGCTGGGTCGACCCGTTCGTCGGGCCGGTCAGCGCGCTGCTGGACGTCACTCCGCTGCGCACCCGGGCCACGGCGCTGTTCACGCCGGACCGCCTCGCAGCGAACCTGGCCGCCCGGCACGTCGACACCGTTGCGGTTGCGGCCACCGTCTGTCCGCAGGCCGGATCCGCCGCCCGCACCCGGCTGTTCGTCCAGGGCCAACAGCCGGGCGCGGTGAAGGACGGCTACCTGGACGTCGTCCCGGCCGCGATCACGGTGGACCACCTGCTCGCCTCGGCGGCGATCCCGATGGTCTTCCCGCCCGTGTATGTCGCCGCTCCGGCATCCGTCGCGGGCTGGTACGTCGACGGCGGGGTGCGGCTCAACGCCCCGCTCGGCGCCGCGCTGGCCACGGGCGTCGAGCGGCTCGTCGTCATCTCCGGGCACTCGCTGGAGCCCACTCCGGTCCCGCCCATGCCACGGGAGCACCCTTCGGACCTGGCCACCACGTCCGCGCTCGCGATGCGCGCCGTGCTCGCCGACGCGCTGGGCGACGACCTGCGGTCCCTGCGGCGCAAGAACGCCCGCAGGGGCGCGGGCCACCGGGTGGTGCCGCACCTGCTGGTCGCCCCGCAGGACGGCGAGCTGGCCCACCTCGCCGCCGAGTCCTTCGACCCGAAGACACCCGCCGACGCGTACTGGCCGATCGGACGGCTGTTGGACGCCCTCGGCTCCGGAACGGGTCGCGACGAGCTGCTCAGCATGATCCTCTTTCGGCGGGATTACGCGCAGCGGCTGGTCGAGGCGGGCAGACGGGACGCCAAGGCGGCGCTCGCAGCAGGCTGGCACGCGGCGTGACCTTTGGGCCGGTCGGCCGGACATCCGGCGCGGTAGCGTGCGGCGATGCACCCCGGCCCGCCGCCCGTCCGATCGCGCACGTGGGATGTGGTGCTCTCGACGCTGCTGCTCGTCGTCGCGGGCGTCATCGCCGCGATGGGCGTCTTCGTCGGCGTCTTCTCGGTCGCGTTCCTCGACGGCTGTTCGCCCCCGACGTGCCGCGCGGGCGCCGCGTGGATCGCGGTCGGGTCCGCCCTGGTCGCGGCCGTGGTCTTCGGCCTTGCGGGCCTGGCCGTGACGATTGTGCGCCTCACCCGCCGACGGGCGGCGTGGCCCTTCGCGATCATGACCCTGCTACTGGTGCTCCTCGCCGTGGCCGCGGGCGCGGTGGGCTACGTCGCGGCCGTCCGCTGAATTGTCGGTGGCCGTCGCTACGGTGACGCTCATGACCGGACCGGGTGACCTGCGCGGCGCTCCGCCTGTCGTGGACCGGGTTCGGCTGGCGGCGTTGCGCTACGCCGGTGGCGGCGACGAGTCGCCGACGTATGTCGCGATCATGCGAACGTTCACGGGGGAGATCGCGGGACTGCTGTCGGACCAGTCGGCGGCCGAGGTGGCGGCGCGCCTGGCCGAGCAGGGCATCGAGCTGGACGCCGAGACCGTCGACGACCGGTTGTCCTACCTCGTGGAGCACGGCAACCTCGCACGGAGCCCCCGGGAGACCGAGGCCCGCAGCCTGCGCGAGTACCTGCAGAACCGCGCCCGCTATCAGCTCACCCAGCGCGGTGAGCTGGTGCACCGCTTCGTCGAGGAGCTGCTCGGCCACACCGAGGCGGCCCGCGAGGTGTCCACGGAGATGCTCGGCGGCATCCTCGCAGGCCTGCTGGCGCTCGGGCGGCTCGACGACGCGGCCGTTGCCGCCGCCGATCCCGACGGTCTCGCTCGCGATATCGGCACCCTGTTCGCGCAGTTCGAGCGGCTCGTCTCGTCCACACGGGACTTCTACACCTACCTGTCGCAGGTGCTCGTGCGCTACGACCTGGACCGCGTCGAGTTCCAGGCCTTCAAGACCGCCCTCCTGGATTACCTCCAGCGGTTCGTCGACGAGATCGCACGGCATATGCCGCAGCTGGCCGACGCACTGCGCGTCGTCGAGCCGCGGGTGCCTGCGCTGTGCGAGCGGGCCAACATCGGCCAGCGGCTGCTCGGGGTCGACGGCGGCACAGCGAGGCGGTCGTCGGGGCTCGATGCGGCCGATTGGGTCGGGCTGCACGCCTGGTTCGTCGGCGGCGCGGGGCGGGATTCCGACGCCGCGGGGGTGCGCAGGCTGGCCACCGACGCGATGCGGGCACTCCTGGTCAACCTGCGCCGGATCGCCACCGGCCGCCGTGAGCAGAGCCGCTACGGCGATCTGCTCACGCTGGCCCGATGGTTCGCCGACGCGGACGACGCGACGGCGCACGCGCTGTGGGTGGCCGCGTTCGGCCTCTACTCCTGTCGGCACCTGGCCTTTCCGGCGGACGACGACGCCGAACCCGTGCCGCCGACGGCATCGTGGTGGCGCACACCGTCGGCGGAGGTGCCGGTGGCGCTGCGCCGATACGGCGCTCGCACCATCCGGGGCCGGGCGGGCAGGTGCGACGACTACAGCGCCGCGAAGGCGGCCCGGCTCGTCGAGCGCGAGGCCGCCGAGCGCCGCAGGCGCGCGGCGCTGGCCGAGATCGGACGACACGTCGGACGGCTGGGCGCGGTGCGGCTTTCCGATGACGCCCGGGGTGCACTCCTCGACCTTTACGCGCGTGCGTTGGTCGGTCGCGGCCGCCCGCTCGGTGCGGGCGACCGCGCGGAGGTCATGGCGGAGGGCTGGCGCTTGGTCGTGCGGCGCACACCGGGGGCGAGCACCGTGATCAGCAGCCCGGCCGGGCGGCTGGAGCTGGTCGACCTCAGCCTCTTCGTGGAAGACGCGCAGGAGCGGGAGGCCACCGGATGAAATGGGTCGAGCGGCCCGCGCCCGCCGAGGATGTCCAGGTCGTGGCGGAGCGGCGCCGAGCCGCCCGCGCGCTGCTGCGGCATCCGCTGCTGCACGCCGATGGGCCGGGCGCCGACGAGCTGCGGATCGTCCGGCGGCACCGGGCCGACCTGGAGCGGCTGTTCGCCGACGGGCTGGGCTACCGGCTCGTCGTCGAGCCGGGCGCCGCCCGGCTCTACAAGGCCGGCCTTGGTCGCGACGCCACGCGCCCGCTGCTGCGCCGCAACGGCAAGCCGTTCACCCCGCGGGCCTACGCGCTGCTCTGCCTGGCGATCGCTGCGTTGAGCCGGGGCAAGGCGCAACTGCTCGTCGACGAGCTGGTCGCCCAGGTCCGGTCGGCAGCCGTGGACGCCGGGCTGGACGTCGATCTCGACACGCTGGCCGACCGCCGCGCCCTGTATGCGGCGCTCACGGCGCTGGTCGAGGTGGGCGTGCTGCACGAGCGCGACGGTGACCTCGAGCACTGGGCCGAGCAGCGCACCGCGTCGCTGCTCGATGTCCGACGCGATCGGCTCGCCCTACTTGTCGCGGCCCCGCTCGGCGGCGTGGAGAGCCCCGCCGACCTGCTCGACGCCGCGGCGCTGCCGTCTGCGGCGGGCGGGGCCCGGGTGGCGGTACGCCGTCGGCTGGTCGAGTCGCCGGTGCTCTCCGCCGACACCCTCACCGAGGAGCAGGCCGAGTGGTGGCGCCGAGGGCGCAACCGGGAGCGCGAGTGGTTCGCCGACCGGTTCGGACTGCAGGTGGAGCTGCGTGCGGAAGGTGCACTCGCCGTCGACGCCGACGGTCAGCTCACCGACGTGGAGTTCCCGGGCAGCGGCTCTGGGCGCCAGCTCGCGCTGTTGCTCGTCGAGGCACTGGCGCACGAGCTCCGGGCCGACGCGCGCGCGGCCGAGCCCGCCGCGCGGATCTGGCGCCGGGCGGATCCCTCGATGGTCGCGGCCACCGCCGAGGCCGTCCTCGCGGAGTGGGGCGCCGGGCTGCGCAAGGAACATCGCGAGGACCACGCCGTGGCGCTCGCCGAGGCGCGCGCCGTGCTGGTCGGGGCCGGGCTCGTCCGGGTTGAGCCGGACGGGGCCTGGCTGATGCACGCCGCCGCCGCCCGCTACACGGCCCGCCCGTCGATCGCCGAACCCGCAGCCGACGGACAGCCGTCACTCTTCGCGGAGGACCAGCCGTGAGCGACCGGTTCCGACTCGCGCGGGCGGGCGTGCTCAACGTCTGGCAGTACGACGACCAGATCTTCGAGTTCGCCGAGGGGCGGCTCCTGCTGCGCGGTTCCAATGGCGCGGGCAAGTCCAAGACGCTGGAGATGCTGCTGCCGTTCGTGTTGGACGGCGACCGTGCGCGCATGACCGCCTCCGGTCGGCATCACACGAGCCTGCTCTGGCTGATGCTCGACGGATATCAGGGGCAGAACCGTGCGGGGTATCTGTGGGTCGAGCTGGAGCGGTCGGAGGAGACGATCACGTGCGGGGTCGGCATCCGGGCCTCCCAGTCAACGCGGTCGGCCACACCGTGGTACTTCACCGTCCCGGGCCGTATCGGCCGCGAGCTGTACCTGGAGGACGATGCGGGCCCGCTCGCACGGGAACGGCTGAAGGCGGCGGTCGAGGCCGCGGGTGGGCACTACTTCGAGGCGGCGCGCGCCTACAAGCAGCACGTCGGGCGCACGCTATTCGGCCTTGACGCCGGGCGGTACGACGAGCTGCTGCGGCTGCTGTACTGGTTGCGCCAGCCGCAGGTGGGTGAGGACATCGAGCCCGCCCGGCTGGCCGAGCAACTCGCCAACGCGCTGCCCGCGCTGGACGATGACGCGGTCCGTGCGGCAGGCGACACGTTCGACGAGCTGGCCGCATTCGGCGAGCAGCTCGACCGGCAGCGGCGGTGTGCCGATGGGGTGGCGGCGTTCGCGCGGGCTTACGCCGCCTATGCGCGCGAGGTTGTGCGCACCCGGGGCGCGGCGCTTCTGGAGTCGCATCGGGAGCGCACACGGCGGCACGGCGAGGTCGCGCGCTGCCGGGCCGAGGTCGAGCGCGTGCGCGACGAGCACGAGCACGCCGAGAACCGACGCCGCACGGTCGTGACCGAGCGCAGCCTGGTGGATGCCCGGCTGGTGCAGCTACGGGCCGATCCGGTGCTGCGCAACGAGCGGGCGCTCCTGGCCGCGCGAGAGCTCGCTGCCGAGCGGGAGCGGAGCGCAGAGGCGGCGCAGGGCACCGCCCGGAGTGCGCAAACGCGGGCAGGCCGGTCGGCCGAGCGGGTGCGCCGCGACGCGGTGTCGTTGGCGGCGGGCCTGGTCGCGCACGGCACCGAGGCCCGGCACTGCGCGGTCGAGCTGGCTGAGCAAGGCGCGCGCGTGGCCGTGCCCGCGCCGCATTGTCTGCAGGAGCCCCGGCTGGAGACGCCCGGCGACGCCGAGGCCGTCGCGTCGGCGTTGCAGGACCAGACCGAGGGCATGCGGGCCGCCCGGCCGGTGCTCGGCGAGCTGCGGGCCGCCGTCGAGGTCGTCGACGGGGCTCGGCGCGAGGAGGAAGCGGCGGCGACGCGGCGCGCACAGGCGGAGAAGGCGGCCGCCGAGGCCGAACGGCACGCGGAGGAGGCCCGTGGTCTGCACTCCGATGCGGTCGGGGCGGCCCGCGCGGCCGAGGGCGCGTTCACCGCGGCGCTCGACGCGTGGTCGGTCGATCCGCGTGCGGTGCCGTTGCCCATGCCGGAGGCGCTCACGTCCGAGGTGCTGGCGAGCCTGCCCACCCTCGCGCGCACCGCCGCCGAACCCGTCCTCGTGGCCCGGCGGGAGGAGGAGAAGGTCGCCGCGGCCCGACGAACCGCCGCCGAGCAGGATCTCCGCGTGGCTCGCGAGCTGCGCGCCGCCGTCGCCGCCGAGACGGATCCCGCGCCGCCCGCGCCCGCATGGTCCCGCGACACCCGCGCGGGACGGTCCGGTGCTCCGCTGTGGCGGCTCGTCGACTTCGCGCCGGATGTCGCGCAGGACGACCGAGCGGGGCTCGAGGCGGCGCTGGAGGCGTCGGGTCTGCTCGACGCCTGGGTGCGGCCCGACGGCGGGGTGCTGGAGATCGGGCGCCACGACACGGTGCTGCCCGCCGGGGCATCGGTCGAGGGCGCGGCCCTCGAGCACGTCCTGGTGCCCGACGGATCCGGGGACGCCGCCGTTGCGCCCGAGGTGGTGCGGGCGGTGCTCGCCCGTATCGGGGCAGGGCCCGCACCGGGCGAGGACGGTGCTCCCGCGCCCTCCGCCTGGGTCGCCGCCGACGGCCGCTGGCGGCTGGGTCCGCTCACCGGGCGGGCCACCAAGGCGCGGGCGCAGTACGTCGGCGCCACCGCCCGCGCGGCCGAGCGCGCCCGCAGGCTCGCCGAGCTGGAGGAGCAGATCGCCACGCTCGTCACCGTTCGGGAGGCCGCCGCCACGGCCGAGAGCGCCGCGCGGGAGGCCGCGGGCGCGATCGAGGAGTGGTTGGCGGCGACGCCGCCGAGCGCGGCGGTCGTCGCGGCGTGGGCCCGCCTGGAGGAGCGAGCACTGGTCGTCGAGCGGTCCGACCGCCGGGCGGCCACCGCCGAGCAGGTGGCCGCGGACGCCCGCGCGGCGGAGGCCGCCCGGCGGGCAGAGCTCGTTGCGCTCGCGGCCACCCACGCGTTGCCCATGGCGGCCGAGCCGCTGGCCGCGCGTCGCGAGGCATTGCGTGACCTGGATGCCGCCCTCGCGAGTCACGCCGAGCGCGGCCTCCAGATGATCGCGCGGGTGCAGCGCTGGGCCGAGGACGCGACCGCGGCGGAGGGCGATCTCGTCGAGGCGCAGGACGCGGCGGGGGCCGCGTTGGCGGCCCGCGACCGCGCGGCGGCGGCCCGCGCGACGGCGGACGAGATGGAGGAGACCATCGGGGCGTCGGTCGCCGAGATCCGGCGCCGCATCGAGGTGGCCGAGGAACTCCAGGCCGAGTTGGAGCGCGCTGCCACCGAGCTGGAGCGCACGATCGCCGGGCTCCTCGGCGCCGCGGGCGCAGCCCGGCAGGCTGCGCAGGAGGCGGCATCGCGGCTGGCCGAGCACGAGCCTGTGCTGGCGGCGGCGGTTGCGGCGGTCGCAGCCCTGGCCGAGCCACCTGGCCTGCTGGAGTCCGGCGGCCCGGAGGCCGGGAACGCTTCCGTAGGCGACCCGACCCACCGGCACGCGCTCGACCTCGCCCGCTCCTTCGCGCCCGGGCAGCCGGTGGCCGCGATCGTCCTGGCCTTCGCCCGTGATCTGGCCGCGCTCCCGGCGGCCGAGCGGGGCGGCACCGAGACCGCTGTGTTCGCGGCCTGGCAGGACGCCGCGAGCGGCCCGACGGCCGACGTCGATCCGCGGGTGGTCGAGGTCGGCGATGCCCTCGCGGTCGTCGGTCGCGACGAGACGGGGGAGCATCCGATCGGCGCACTCGCCCAGCGGCTTGCCGCCGCCGTGGCCCGCGACGCCGAGCTGCTCACCGAGCGCGAGCGGCGGCTGTTCGAGGAGCACATCCTCGGTGACCTCGGGGAGTCGCTGCGCGCACGCAGGCAGGAGGCCGAGGAACTCGTCGCGGAGATGAACACCCTCCTCCGCGGGGTCACCACGAGCCAGGGCATCGCGGTGGCGCTGCGCTGGTCGCTGCGCGACGACGTCGCCGCCGACGCCCGCCGATCGGTCGAGCTTCTCGGGCGCCCCGTCGGTGCGCTGCTGCCCGACGAGCGTCGCGAGCTGCGCGACGCCCTGCATCGGCTGATCGAAGCGTCCCGCGCCGACGCGCCGGAGGACGCCTACGCCGAGCACCTCGCCCGCGCGCTGGATTACCGCCGCTGGTTTGCGTTCCGGGTCCGCTACACGCGCCCCGAGACCGCGGGCACCTGGCACGACCTGCACCGCAGGTCGGCATTGTCACAGGGCGAACAGAAGGTCGTGTGCTATCTGCCGCTGTTCGCGGCGGCCGCGGCGCACTTCAGCTCGCTGGCCGGGGCCGCACCGCACTCGCCTCGGTTCATCCTGCTCGACGACGCCTTCCCGAAGATCGACGTCCGGACGCATCCCTTGCTGTTCGGCCTGCTCGTCCAGCTCGATCTCGATTTCGTGATCACCAGCGAACGCTTGTGGGGCGACCACGACACGGTCCCCGCCCTGGCGATCTATGAGGCGTTGCGGGATCCGACCGAGCGCGGCATCGCCCAATACCGCCACCTCTGGGACGGGCACCGGCTGCAGGCGGTCGGCGCCTGACATGGGATGGGTCGATGATCCCGCGCTGCGGCGGATCTGGGCGTCGTTGCGGGCCCGGCTGGAGCAGCGCGGCCTGCGGGCAGAGGGTCACGTCGTGCTCACCGATCTGGGCCCGGAGGAGCGACTCGCCGTTGCGGGGCTGGTCGGTCGGCCGGTCACGAGTCCCCGCTGCCGCGTCGACCTCGCCGCGCTGGATGCCACACTGGCGGCGCGCTCGGGGATCGGTGGTCTCGTCGCCGTGCTGGCCAGCGTCAGCGGCGAGGCGCCGCGCGACCGGCCGGGGGAGCGGGCCCGCCGCGCGGCCGATCGCGATGCTCCGTTCACACTGGCGCGCGCACTGCTGGCCGAGGACGGCTGGCGCGAAGAGTGGCTCGACGGTGTGCGCCGGGTGGGGCTGCTGCGGCGCGCCACTGATCCCGAGGGCGCGGTGCGGTCGGCGGCGGCCGTTCTCGCCCGGCTGCCTGCGGCGCTCTCGCGTACGGAGCTCGCGGCGGCCGTCGGAGCGGATGCGCATGCGCTCGACGACGGCCGCACCGTCGCCGCGCTCGTCTTGCGCGCTCTCGCGGCGCAGCGCGGTGATGCCCCGCCCACCACCGCATCGGGCAGGCGCGCGCTGTGGGAGAGCGCCGGGGTGCGCGTCGACCGGGTGTCCAGCACGTGCTTGACCCTCGGCCTGCGCGCTACCGGCCCGGGAAGCGCCGTCGCCCGGCTCGGCGCGGCCGCCGATTCGGGCGATCCGATGCACGTCACAGCGTGGGACCTGGGTCGTTGTGCGCTCGTCGTCCCGGACACCGTGTTGGTGGCGGAGAATCCCCGGGTCCTGGAGGCGGTCGCCGAGCGGCACGGTGCCCGGTATCCGGTCGTCTGTACGAGCGGTCGCCCCACCTTGGTGGTGCTGGATGTCCTTCGTGCGCTCGACGGCGCCTGCCTGCGCTATCACGGCGACTTCGACTGGCCCGGCGTCGCGATCGCCAACCAGCTGGTGGCGCAGGTCGGGGTGGTTCCGTGGCGCATGGGCGCGGCCGACTACCTCGTGGGCCTCGCCACCGGTGGCGTCCCGTTGACCGGTGCGCCGGTCGATCCCGCATGGGATCCCGAGCTGGGTGCGGCCATGCGGCACGGCGGGGTGGCCGTGCACGAGGAGGCGGTACTGCCGGTGCTGCTCGACGCCATCGGGTCGGAAATGGTGCCTTAGAGACTGTTGCGTAACTGATCATTTACGCTGCGAGTTGGGTTTCGATCTTCATCCGGCGAAGGGCCTCACGCTCGGTGGCATTGGCCCAGGTGACGCTCTGTCCGGCCAGGCGGGTCGCCATCAACCGGATCATCGCCACCTTGACCATCGCTTCGGAGGTGGCGGTCAGGCGCTCGTAGTCCCGGGCCAGCCGGCGGTTGCGGACCAACCAGCCGAATGTCCGCTCGACCACCCACCGGCGCGGCAGGACCTGGAAGCCCTGGACGTCGTCGCTGCGCTTGACGATCTCCATCAGGAGGCCGAGTTTCTCCTTCGCCCAGGCCAGAATGCCGGAGTCGATCTTGTTGGCGTAGCCGCCGTCGGCCCACACCAGCGCCACACCCGGGAACCGGGCGGCCAGCAACTCCAGGATCGCCCGCCCACCCCGGCGATCCTGCACGGCCGCGGAGGTGACCATGACGACCAGCAGCAGCCCGAGCGTGTCCACCACCAGATGCCGCTTGCGGCCGGTCGTCTTCTTGCCCATGTCGAACCCGCGCGCCTCGCCGCCCTCACTGCTCTTGATCGACTGGGCGTCCAGGACCGCCGCCGACGGGTCCGGGTTCCGACCCGCGGCCACCCGGACCTGCACCCGCAGCCGGTCATGAACGGTGTCCCACGTGCCGTCCGCAGCCCAGCCACGATGCCGGCGGTAGGCCACCCACCACGGCGCCAGATCGTGCGGGACCATCCGCCACTGGCAGCCCGCCCGCAGCACGTAGAAGATCGAATCCAGTACCAGCCGATCCCCATACTTCCGAGGTCGTCCGCCTTTGCGCTGGTCACGGACCGGAAGCAGGGGTTCGATCACCGACCACACCTCGTCGGTGAGGCTCGACGGGTAGCATCGCGCGGCGTCATCCCCGCCAGGGTTGCAGTTCCACACACAGCGCGATCTTGGCGGGGATGATCTTCACGTCGAGCCGCCACGCCGATCCCGGCCACGACATCACGCACCGCGACAACGCGGTTACGCAACAGTCTCTTAGCCGTCGCCGCCGCGGGTGAGCGCGTCGAGACGCGCCTGGAGATCGTCGAGCCGCGCCTGTAGCAACGCCATCTCGGCGTGCAGGAGCGCGACCTGCCCGGCGCCGGAGAGATCGGCGTCGACCGGCGCCGCCTCGCCGCTGATGGTCACCCCGTGGCCCGCCAGCCGCGCGAACGCCTGCAGCTCCAGTCGTGGCCGGGCGCCGACACAGGCCACGCACGTCGGCAGGAGCTGACGCCATCCGGTGCTGCCCGCTCCGGTGTCGACGAGCACGGTGGCGGACTGGCCACAGTCACAGCGGCTGACCCGCACGGACCGCACCCGTTGACGGGAGTAGCGCAGCCCGCGTTCGTAGCGGCGGTAGCGCCCGGACGCGGCGACCTCGAGCAGCACGGCGTTGCGATGCTCGGGCTCGCAGGCCAGGTCGCGGGCGGAGCCGATGTCGTGGAAGCAGTAGAAGCCGCAGTCGCACCACTTCGAGGGGCTGGCGTGACGGCTGCCCTGCACGCAGATCGCGTCGTCGACCGCGAGGTAGACGTGTCCGCGTCCGACGGTCACCCCGCAGAAGCCCGCGCGGCTGCCGTCGGCCGACAGCATCGGATGCGCCAACTTGAAGCCTGCGAGGGGCTGTTCCGAGTGCTCGGGCGCGCGGCGGGCAGACCGCCAGGCCATGGGTCAGGCCCGTACCGGCTCGACGGGGGTTTCGACCTCGACCCGTGGCTCGGCAGGGACCTCGGCGAGCGGCGGCGCGCCTTCGTCGACTTCTGGGTCCGCGGCGTATCCCTCGGCGAGCTTCCGGCCCAGTTGCATGGGTGCCTCCCCCGGAGAGTGTCTCGAACGTGGGCCAAGCGTGACTCGCGGCGCGGCTCCTGTCCAGCCGCGGGTTCAGATCGGGGTCGCCGACCGCAGCGCGGCATGGCGGGCCTTGACGGCGGCGTCCTTGTTGACCGGGTCGTGCGCCTCGTCGGGCGCGGCGTTCCAGGCGGCCGCGATCCGGCTCGCGGTGTCGGCCATCCGCATGACGTGGGCGAGCTTGGCCTCGGCGGCGTCGACCGGGGTCTGGGCGCCGTCGGCCAGCGCGATCATGCGGTCGACCCAGATCGCCTCGGTGTGCATCCCGGCCCCGGCCAGCACGGTGTGCAGGCGGTTGCGCAGCGTGCGAGCGTCGAGCCGATACCACTCGTCGAGTGCCTTCGCGTCTAGCGGGAAGAGGCGCCCGTGCTGACGCAGATAGAGGAGCTCGAGCGCATAGACATGGCCATGCGCGCAGTAGGCGCAGCCATTGCGCAGGGACACGACAATGCATGCCAGGTGCACGCGGGCGGGCCCGAGCGCCATGCGTGACGCCAGGAAGCGGGGCATGTGCGCCGCGAACCAGCCGATCGCCCGTACGGGTCCCATGTCCTCGACGATCAGCGCGACGATCGTGGGTGGGAAGCCCCACATCATCCTGCAGAGGGCTTCGAGCCCTTGTACGGCGAGTCGCTTGCCGATCATGGCCAGCTCCTCCTATCACTCACGGTGACGGAGACATTACTCGCGAGGCTCGTCTTTGGGAGAGGCTCGGCGCCGAGGAGCGGTGGCTGTGCCTATTCCTGCGCTCGACGGTAGCGGATCCGCCACCGTGCGAAGTCGTCAACCGCTGATCGCCGTGGGGCGTCGGGCTGCACATGCGCGATGACTGACGGCGCCGCCGACCGGCGGCTATCGTCGCGCCCGTGGCCGGGGTCGGCGAGCGCGCCGAAGGCGAGCGGGTGGCCCGCGTGCTCGGTCTACAGCCCTTGCCCGATGAGGGCGGGCTCTACCGACGGACGTTCGCCGACGCGCACTCGTCGGCGATCTACTACCTGCTTCTCGCGCCGGACTTCTCCGCGCTGCACACCTTGAGCGCCACCGAGACCTATCACTGGTACGGGGGCTCGCCCCTGCGGCTGCTGCTACTCCACGACGACGGCCGCGTGGACGAGCCGACCCTCGGCCCGGACCTCGACGCCGGAGAGCGGCCGCAGCTCGTCGTGCCCGCCGGGACGTGGCAGGGCTCGATCCCGGCGGGGGCGTGGTCGTTGGTGGGCACGACGACGGCGCCGCCTTTCGCGTGGTCGGGCTTCCGGTTGGGTGTGCGCGCCGAGCTGCTCGAGCGCTGGCCGTCGGCGCGCGCCCGCATCAGCGCGCTGACCCACGCCTGACGCGCGCCACGCAGGGGCGCCAATGCGGTGGGTGGTGCAGGCGCGGCGGGCGGCCCCACTTCGCACCCCGGACGTCCACTCCGCACGGCGCCGGCGGGGTGCGAAGTGCGCTTGAGGGTGCGAAGTGCGCCCGACCCGGCGGCGCCGCCTGCGGTGGCGCGGCCCGGCCCGGCCCGACCTGGTGGCCCGGCCCGGCCCGGCCCGGCGGCGCGGCGTGGCGCGCCGGCCCGGGCCGCCTCCGCGCGGTGGCGCGGCACCGCGCCGCCACCCCGGGCCGCGACCTGCGCGCGGGCTCAGCCCTCGGGTGCCTGGTGCAAGGCGAAGGGTGCCCCGAAGGGATCGGTGACGAACGCCATGCGGCCGTACGGCGTGTCGGTCGCCGGCTGCATGACGCCGCCGCCGAGCCGCTCGACCGCGGCCACGGCGGTGTCGATGTCCGCGGTGCCGAAGTACACGACCCAGTGCGACGGGGTGCCCTCCGGCGCGCCCATCATGCTGCCGAGTCCACCGAGCGGATCGCCCCCGCTGGTGAAGACGCCGTACTCCGCCAGATCCATGCCCGGGATCTCCCCGTAGGACCAGCCGAACACCGCTGTGTAGAACGCGCGGCCCGCCTCGACGTCGCTGAGCCGCGCGTCCTCCCACGCAATGCCGCCGGGCTCGTTGACGATCCCGGCGCCCGGCATGCCGAGCGACTGCCAAACGCCGAACGCGGCACCCGTGGGGTCGGTGGCGATGCACATGCGACCGGTCTCGGGGACGTCCATCGGCGGCATGATCAGGCTGCCGCCGTTGTCGCCGATCAGCTTGGCGGTGGCGTCGGCGTCGTCGCTGGCGATGTAGAGGGTCCAGAACGACGGCTGCCCCTCGGCCATGACGGGCCCGATGCCCGCCGCAGCGTGGCCCTTGACCTGGGCGATGTGGTAGTGCCCGAAGTCCTCACCGCTGTCGACGAGCGACCAGCCGAGCACGGCGGAGTAGAACTCGACGGCCGTGGGAAGGTCGGGGACCGACAGGTCGGCCCAGCACGGGGTGCCTGCGGGCCATGTGGTGTCGCGGATGGACATTGTGATGCTCCCTTCTGCCTGAGGAGCCGAGCCTCCCACCGACCACCGACAGTCTGCGGCCGGGTATCGGCGAGCGGCTATCGTCTGGCGGATGCCCGGCCAGCCCGTCGGACGCGTCACCGGCACCGAGGACGCCACCCCGCTGCAGTTCTCGGTTGCCCTCGCGCCGCAGCAGTACCTGCAGCTCGACGACGTCGTCACCACCGCACGGTCGGTGCCGGGCATCGGCGAGGTGCGCACGTCCGGCGTGGTCACCCAGGTCGTCGCGCGCCACGAGGGCACCAGCTATGGCTCCGACGTCTTCCTCGTCGCCGAGGGGGTGCTGCCCGCGCAGGTGCAGGAGATCGCCGAGATCACCACCACCCGCGTCGAGCCGGAGTGCTACGTGCCACCGACCCCGGGCGCGGAGGTGCGGCGGGCGACCGGCGAGGAGCGCGCCCAGGCGCTGTACTTCGACCAGATGCACCGCAAGGTGCCGGTCGGAAAGGGCCGCGACGGCGCTCCGATCTACCTCAACCTGGAGTTTCTCGACGGCACCCGCGGCGGCCACGTGTCGATCAGCGGGATCTCCGGCGTTGCGACGAAGACGAGCTTCGCGCTGTTCCTGCTCTACTCGATCTTCCAGTCGGGGGTGCTCGGCAAGCGGTCGGTGAACGCGAAGGCGCTCGTGTTCAGCGTGAAAGGCGAGGACCTGCTGTTCCTCGACCATCGCAACCGCCGCCTCGACGGCAACATCACCGCGGACTATGCGGAGCTGGGCCTGCCCGCGGGGGCGTTCGGGTCGGCGGGCTTCTATGCGCCGCCGACGCCGGACGACCCGAGCGGTCGCCCGTTCGTCACCGGCCGGACGTCCGGCGTCGCCGCGTTCTGGTGGACGCTCGCCGAGTTCTGCGCGGGCGAGATGCTGCCCTACGTCTTCGCCGACGCCGAGGACGAGCGCAACCAGTACACGATGGTGATCCACACAGTGGCGGCGCGGCTGCGCCGGGAGGCGACGGCCGTCGGCGACGGGGCGGTGTCGGTCGAGGGGCAGGTCCTGCGTACCTACGACGCCCTCGTCGAGTTCGTCTCGGACCGCCTGAGCGACGAGGAGACCCGCAGGGAGTGGGCAGGCCCCGTCACCGGCACCGGCACGGTCAACGCGTTCCTGCGGCGGCTGCGCTCGTCGTTGAAGCCGCTGCGGGGAATCGTGCGCGGCGACCTGCCCGACACCCCGAGACGGCGGGTGACCACCGAGGGCACGCAGGTCACGGTCGTCGACCTGCACAATCTCCCGGAGCGCGCCCAACGTTTCGTCGTCGGCGTCGTGCTCGCGGCCGAGACAGCGCGCAAGGAGGCGGCGGGTGCTAGCGGGCTGCTCTTCACGATGATCGACGAGCTCAACAAGTACGCGCCGCGGGAGGGGTCGAGCCCGATCAAGGAGGTGCTGCTCGACATCGCCGAGCGCGGCCGCTCGCTGGGCATCATCCTCATCGGCGCGCAGCAGACGGCGTCGGAGGTCGAGCGGCGGATCGTCGCCAACTCGTCGATCAAGGTGGTGGGGCGGCTGGACCCGGCCGAGGCGGGGCGCCCGGAGTACGGGTTCTTGCCGCCGTCGCAGCGCACCCGCGCGACCTTGGCCAAGCCGGGCACGATGTTCGTCTCCCAGCCGGAGATCCCGGTGCCGCTGGCCGTCGAGTTCCCGTTCCCGGCGTGGGCGACGCGGCTCTCGGAGTCAGCGGGCGAGGCGGCGCCGACCAACGGGGCCCGCCCGCGCGACCCCTTCGCCAGGCTGGCGACGTCGACCGAGGACGACGACGCCCCCTTCTGACGGCACCGCACAGGGATTGCCGTCGCCGCACCGGCGTCCGGACGCCTGTGCGGAGTCCGCAACGCTTGTGCGACGCGCTTCGCGGCGTGCCGTGCGGGGTTGCGGTCTGTCGCCGCTCTACGATGACCAGCCGATGCGGTTCCTGCACACCGCCGACTGGCATGTCGGCAAGACGCTCAAGGGGCGCTCCCGCCTGGACGAGCAGGAGCAGGTGCTGCGCGAGATCGTCGGGATCGCGCGGGCCCACGAGGTGGACGCGGTGCTGGTGGCGGGCGACCTCTACGACACCGCCGCGCCCTCGGCCGAGGCCCAGAAGCTCGTCAACCGCACGCTGCTCGGGCTGGCGCGCGACGGCGTCGAGGTGATCGCGATCGCGGGCAACCACGACCACGCCGCCACGATCGACGCCTACCGCGGCTTCGCCAAGGCGGCCGGGATCACGCTGGTCGGCACGGTCCGCACGGCCGACAACGGCGGCCTCGTCGCGTTCACCGCCCGATCGACGGGCGAGCGCGCGACGCTCGCCGTGCTGCCGTTCCTGTCCACCCGCTACGCCGTGCGGGCCGCCGAGCTCGTGTCCGGCACGCCCGCCGAGCACACCAGCGCCTACGACCAGCACCTGCGGGACATCCTCGGCAATCTCACCGCGGGCTTCCGGGACGACGCCGTGAACCTCGTGCTGGCGCACCTCACCGTGCTGGACGGGAAGATGGGCGGCGGCGAGCGCGCCGCGCAGTCGATCTTCGAGTACGCGGTGCCCGCCGGGATCTTCCCGGTCGAGGCGCACTACGTCGCGTTGGGCCACCTGCACCGGCGGCAGACGATGGCCGCGTCGTGTCCCGTGCTTTACAGCGGCGCGCCGCTGGCCGTCGACTTCGGGGAGCAGGAGAACGCGCCGGTCGTCTGCGTCGTCGAGGCCGCTCCGAGCACCCCCGCCGCCGTGACCGATGTGCCGATCCAGGCCGGACGACGCCTGCGCACCCTGCGCGGCACCGTCGCGGAACTGTCGGTGCTCGGTGAGATGGTCGGCGATGACTTCCTCCGGGTCTGGGTGCGCGAGCCCGCCCGGGCCGGGCTGCGGGAGGAGGTCACGGCCCTGCTGCCCAACGCATTGGAGGTGCGCATCGATCCTGAGTTCGCGGCGCCCACCGCCGTGGCCCGGCCCTCGCCCGAGCCGGGCCGCACGCCGGTCGAGCTGTTCGGCGAGTACCTCGGCACCCGGGGCGTGGCCGATTCCCGGGTGGCCGAGCTGTTCCGCACCTTGCACGAGCGGGTCACCGGCTGATGCGCCCCGTGCTGCTGGAGATGGCCGGGTTCGGGTCCTTCCGCGAGCCCACCACCGTCGACTTCACCGGAGCGGAGTACTTCGCCCTGGTCGGGCCCACCGGCTCCGGCAAGTCCACGGTGATCGACGCCATCACGTTCGCGCTGTACGGCTCGGTGCCGCGGTGGGACAACGCGCGCACGGTGGCACTGGCGCTGGCGCCCACCGTCGCCCGCGGCACGGTGCGGTTCGTGTTCGACGTCACCGGCCGTGCCGGGGGCACCGAGCGGTACGTCGTGGCCCGCGAGCTGCGGCGGGCCGCGAGCGGCGGCGTCTCGGTGCGCACGGCCCGACTGGAGCGGCTGCGGGATCCCGCGGGCACCGGCGCAGTGGCGGAGGAAACCGAGCCGGTCGCCGACGGCGCGCCTGCCACGACGAAGGCCGTCGAGGCGCTGGTCGGGCTGCCGTTCGGCGACTTCACCACCTGCGTGGTGCTGCCGCAGGGCGAGTTCGCGGAGTTCCTGCACACCGAGCCCCGCAAACGGCAGGAGACGCTGGTCCGCCTGCTCGGGCTCGGCGTCTACGACGTCATCGCGAAGGAGGCGAACGCCGATGCGCGCAGCCAGGAGCAGCGGGCGCAGGTGCTCACCGAACAGCTCGCGGGCTATGCCGACGACACGCAGGCCGCCGAGCGGGCCGCGGCCGAGCGGATCACGGCGCTGGCCGGGGTGCGGGCGCGGGTCGATGTGGCGACGCCTGCGCTCACCGTCGCCGCGGCGGAGCTGGTCGAAGCGGAGCAAACGGTCGGACGGCTGTCCGCGGAGCGGTCGCGGCTCAGCGGCCTCAACCCGCCCGCCGGGCTGGACGCGTTGGCGACCCGCCGCGCGTCTTCGGCGGCCGCGCTGACCGCGGCCAGAGACACGCTCGGTGCCGCCGAGGCCGACGACACGGCGGCGCGTGAGGCCGTCCGCGCCGCCCCGGCGCGTGGCCCGCTGGAGCAGGCCCGACGCCACCACGCCGAGCGCGCGAGCGTCGCGGCTGAGTTGCCGGGAGCCCGTGAACGGCAGGCCAAGGCCAGGGCGTCCGAGGCGACCGCCGGGTCGGACGCGGCCAAGGCTCGCGCCGCGGTCGACCAGGCCCGCACCACACGGGAGTCCGCGGCGGCCGCCTTGACGGAGGCGCGGGACGGGGGCAGCAGGCTCGCGGCCGAACGGGATGCCCTCCGGGCGGTCGTCGCGCCCGCCGGGTTGGACGCGCTCGAGGGGCGCCGGGCGCGCGCCGTCGCCGCTCGCGATCGGGCATCGGACACGCTGGCTGTCGCGGAGCGCGCGGATGCCGACGCCCGGAGCGCGCTGTCCGGCGCACCCGACCGGGCGCCGCTGGAGCAGGCGAGGCGCGACCATTGGGCGCTCGTCGACGCTCACGCCGTTCATCGCACCGCGCGGGAGGCGGCCGACGAAGCCCGGGTCGCTGCCGCCGCTGCGAGCGCCGGGGTCGAGCAGGCAGGCGCGCACGTCGAGCACGCTCGGGCTCTGCGGGCGGCGGGTCGGCGGGCCGATCTCGCCGCCGCGCTGCGGCCGGACCTGGTCGAGGGAGCGGAATGCCCGGTCTGCGCGCAGCCGGTGGCCGTGCTGCCCCCGCCGCTCCCGGAAGGCGATCTGGCCGCGGCGAACCGCGCGCTCGCCACCGCCGAAGCCGCCCTCGACCAAGCCCGGCGCGCGGAGGCAGCGGCGACCGCCGAGCACGCGCGGGCCTCCGCTGCGCAGCAGACGGCGACCGACACGGTCGAGCGGCTGACGGCCGCCCTGGCCGCGGTCACCCTCCCGACCGGTGGCCCTGCCGCGGCTGCCGCCACCGGCGCGGGCGGCCGCGGGTCTGCCGGATCAGCGGCGCTTCCGGTGATCACCGACTCCGGGCGAAGCCCGGCGGCAATGGCCGCCCCAGGCGCCCAACCGATGATCACCGGGGTGGGCGGGTCCGGGACGCGGGGCGTGCCGTCGGCCGCGGTGATCGAGGCCGCGCTTGCGCACCTCGACGAGCTGGCGGCGGCCGGGCGAGCAGCGGACGAGGCGGTGCGGCTCGCCCGTGCGGAGCGCGACACCGCCACGGCCGAGGTCGAGGCCGTGCGCGCCGCGGCCACGGCGGCGGCGACCGCGCTGCGGGCCGCCCGCGACCCGCTCGTGGGGCTCGGCGCACCCGCCGTCGACGACGAGGACCCGGTCGCGGGATGGTCCACACTCGTCGTATGGGCGGGCGGCGAGGCCGACGCGCGGGAGGCGGCGCTCCCCGCGGCCCGCACGCGCTACGCCGAGGCGCAGGACGCGCACGGCGCGGCCGAGCAGGCGCTCCGGTCGGCGGATGAGGTGGCGGAGCGGCGGCGCCGTGAGGAGACCGCGGCCGCACGGGCCGAGCAGGAGGCCACCGGGCTCGTCGAGCAGCTCGAACGGCGAGACCGCGAGCTCGCGGCCGCGCTGCGCGAAGCCCCTGCGGACGACGAGGCGGCCGCGGCGTTGGCGCAGATCGACGAGCTGGAGGAGGCCGTCCGGGTCGCCGATGCCGCGCTGCGCACGGCGCGGGCGGCCGTGCGGGTCGCGGAGGACGTGGCCACGGCCGTCGAGCGCGAGGTCGCCGCGGCGTGGGCGGAGCTGCGGGCCGCGCGCGATCCGGTGGTCGCGCTGCACGCCCCGGCGCTCCGGGACGACGACGTGGTCGCCGCCTGGGCGGAGCTCGTCTCCTGGGCCCAGGCCGCGGCTGCGGCGCGCGCCGCAGAGGTGCATGAGGCCGAGCAGAAACGAGCGGCCGCCGCGGCGCGCCGGGGCGACGTCGCTCGGCGGATCCTGGACGACCTCGCCGCCCACGACATACCGCTGGACGTCCCCCCACCGATCCGTGATGGAGCCACGTCGGGCCCCGCTGCCGCCGAGGTCGAGGTCGCGTCGGGGGCGGCGGCCATGGCGGTCGCCACAGCGCTGGAGCGGGCACGGGGGGCGCACGCGCGGGTCGTCGAGCGTCGGGCCACGGCGGCGCGGCTCACCGCCGACCGGGACGCGGCGGTGGAGGCGCAGCAGGTCGCGAAGATGCTCGGCCACCTCCTGCGCTCCGACGGCTTCCCGCGCTGGCTCGTCGCATCGGCGCTCGACGCGCTGGTCGCCGACGCCTCGGTCAGCCTCGCCGAGCTCTCCGGCGGCCAGTTCGAGCTCACCCACGAGAACGGGGAGTTCCTCGTCATCGACCACACCGACGCCGACGCTCGCAGGCCGGTGAAGACGCTCTCGGGTGGCGAGACGTTCCAGGCCAGCCTCGCGTTGGCTTTGGCGTTGTCGGCGCAGATGGCAGGCCTGGCCGCGCACGGTGCCGCCCGACTGGAGTCGATCTTCCTTGACGAGGGGTTCGGCACCCTCGACGAGGCCAACCTGGAGACCGTCGCGGGCACCCTGGAGAACCTCGCGTCGCATGGCGACCGCGTGGTCGGTGTGATCACGCACGTGCCTGCGCTCGCCGAACGGGTGCCGGTGCGCTTCGCCGTTCGACGCGACCAGCGCAGCTCATGGATTGTCCGGGAGGGGGCATGAGGTTCACCGTGGATCCGTGGGACCCGGCTTACGGGTCCAGCGTCGACGCCGGACTCGGCGCCTCGCGCGCCGAAACCGACGCCGCCGTCGAGGTGCCCGAGGAGCAGTGGGCGCCGATCCCGGCCCAGCCGGGCCTTCAGCCGCCGGGCATGGTGCTATTCGTCGACGGCGTCCGCCGCGTCGAAGCGCAGGTCTGGGTGCACGAGGGCGACGGGTTGGTCGCGCCGGGGCTCTGCGCCTCCTACGCGGCGGGCGTCGTGTGCTGCTGCCCGAGCGACGGGGCGCACCTGGCGGCGTTCGCGGTGCGGCGCAGCCTCGTCACGGCCGCGCGAGACGCCGAGAAGATCGTCACCTGGGCGGGCACCTACGACATCGTCGGCGCGCGTGTTCCGCGCGAAGGGGCCGCGCCCGCACAGTTCCTGTCGGCGGCCCTGCAGGGCGACCTCGCCAAGTTCGAGGCCGAGGTGGCCGCGCGGGCTCGTGGGGAGGGCGCGGGCCCGGACGACCTGCTCGTGCTGGACGGGCAGCTGCAGGGTCCGCATCCGTTGCCGCGGGCGATCGGGTTCGTCAAGAGCCACAACAAGACCTATCTCGACAGTCGGCTCGGCGCGGTCGTCGGTGGCCTCGCCGCGGGCGAGCGCACGCCCGTCTTCCGGATCGAGCGCCCCTTCCCGGTCTACAGCTGGTATCTGCGGCTGCCGGGCGTATCGGCCGCGCCGTGGGCGGGGGTCGCGCGGGTGGAGTGCGGCGGCGAGCTCGCCCCCGCGGCGGCGGTGGCGCTCGCCGACCTCGCTCAGGTCACGCTCGTGCACTACGCCTCGGCCGAGTACAAGGATTCCCGCGCCCCGCAGAACCTCTACCCGATCGCGGGCCTGGAGCGCGGGCTGCGTCGGCGCCTGGGCGAGCCCGCCCTCCTCTACCGGGCGCTGCGGGCCGCGGCGGCCTGACCCGAGCCCGCGAGTGTCGCCGCCACCCACCGCAGTAGCACCGCGTCGTGGCAGCTCGCCAGCAGCTCGGCTTGCTCGACGGCTGCGGAGCTCCGCCCGATCGTCCGATGCGCCGACCGCAGCTCCTCGGGGGCGAGCACGGTCTCGCCGTCGAACGGCCGCGCAGGCCCGACGATGCCCAGATCGGCGATCAGCAGCCGCAGCGCCTGAAACCCGACGACGCGCACCCCGCACGGCAGCGACGTCACCCCGTACCCCTCCAGGCTCGTGACGCCGCCGTCGAGCACCGCCCACGCCTCGACCGCGGGCACGTGCAGCGCATGCTGGCGCACGGTCGGCACATCCTGGATCGACGCCCAGGCGAGCACCGTGTAGCGATAGTCCGTCGCGACGTCGAACACCGCCGTGCCGAGGGGAGAGCGGCGGAACGCCGTGGACCAACCGACCGTCATGGTCCGGCGACCGTATGCCCTCGGCGGGGTATCCGTCACCACCCGACAGGCTGTCCTACCGTCGGTGACCGTGACGAGGACTGTGCGCGACGCAACGCTCGACGACGCTGCCGCCTGCGCGGCCATCTACGCGCCCTACGTCCGCGACACCGCCATCACCTTCGAGACCGAGACGCCGGACGCCGCCGAGTTCGCGCGGCGCATCGGCGCGGCGTCGGCGCGGTATGCGTGGCTCGTGCTGGAGGACGACGGGCGGGTCACCGGATACGCGTACGGCGGCCCGTTCAAGGAGCGGGCCGCGTATCGCTTCGCCTGCGAGGTGAGCGTCTACCTGGAGCGCGGGCTGCGGCGCTCGGGCGGCGGCCGCGCCCTGTACTCGGCACTGCTGCCGCGCCTCGCCGAGCGGGGCTACCGCACGGCGGCGGCGGGGACGGCGCTGCCGAACGAGGCGAGCGTCGGGCTGCACCGGGCGCTCGGGTTTGCGCCGGTCGGCACGTTCCGTCGGGTCGGCTGGAAGCTCGGCCGCTGGCACGACGTGGCGTGGACCCAGTGTGACCTGCGCGGCGTGGGCCAGCCCACGTGAACGATCCCTGCCGGTCGGGGAGAATGGGGTGACGACAGTGCCGTCGACCGACCGTCCGACTCGGTAGGAGACGACAAAATGATCATGCTTTGCGAGCGCTGCTGCGCGCCCATCACCGACCGCGAGCCGGTGGTTCGCTACGCGCACATCGACCGGGCCCGTCCCGACGGCTCGATCGCGTGGATCCACAGCTACGTGCACACCGCCTGGTGCGCCGCGCCCCGGCCGGCGCCGCACGATCGCCCCGACACCGGCGGGTGGGACGCCACGCGGGGCTCCTCCACCGGACCTGAGCTACAGCCCGCTCGCCCGCGCGACCGGACGGGTGACGGCCGCCCGCACCGACTCCGCCGTGCCCAGGATCCGCACGTGCTCGCGGGCGCGCGTCACCGCCGTGTAGAGCAGCTCGCGGGTGAGCAGCGGCGACTCCGGCGGCGGCAGCACGACCGCCACCCGGCGCACCTGGCTGCCCTGGGCCCGATGCACGGTCATCACGTGCACGCCCGCGACCTCGCCCAGCCGGGACGGTGGGTAGAGCGTCGGCGGGCCTCCGCGGGCGAACGCGACCCGTGGCCCGTCCGCGGTGGCGACGACGACGCCGGAGTCGCCGTTGAACAGCCCGGTGTCGTAATCGTTGGCCGTGACGAGCACGGCCCGGCCCGGGTACCAGGGGTCGGCGACGCTCCGGGTCGGTGCGAGCCAGTGGTCGATCTCCGCGCCCCACCGGGTGACCCCGAACGGGCCGCGCCGGTGCGCGCACAGCACCCGGTGCCGCTCCAACGCGGCCAGCGCCGCCTCGGGCCGCCCCGCCGCGGCGGCCTCGGCGAGCGCGGACCCCGCCGCGACGACGTCGGCCCGCAGTGCGGCGACCGCGTCCGGCGCGTCCAGCTCGAGGTCGTGCGCGCCCGCGTGCAGCAGCTCCAGCGCGGTGTCGGCGTCGCCCCTCTGCACGGCCCGCGCGAATGCGGCGATCGAGCCGTCGAAGCGCCAGACGTGGTCGAGGGTGACGACGCCGTTGACCACGCCGGTGGGCAGGCCCACGGCGGCAAGCGCGGTGTCGAGGGCGCGTTCGGGGTGGCCGCCTGCCCGCGCGAGGTCGCCCAACACCGCTCCGGCCTCGACCGACGCCAACTGGTCGGGGTCGCCCACCAGCACGAGCCGGGCCTCTGGGCGCACCGCGTCCAGCAGGCGGGCCATCATCGGCAGGGAGACCATCGACGTCTCGTCCACCACCACGACGTCATAGGGCAGCCGTTCCGCGCGGCCGTAGCGGAACGTGCCGCTGCGTCGCCAGCCCAGCAGCCGGTGCAGGGTCGCGGCGTCGGCCACCCGCGCCGCGGAGCCCGTGGGCAGCTCGGCCGTCACCGCCTCCTGCAGCCGGGCGGCGGCCTTGCCCGTGGGGGCGGCCAGCGCGATCCGGGGCAGTGGGCCGGGCTGCTCGGCGAGCAGGGCCAGCAGGCGCGCCACCGTGGTGGTCTTGCCCGTGCCGGGTCCGCCCGCCAGCACCGTGACGTGGCGCAGCACGCCCACGGCCGCCGCGAGCCGCTGGCGGGCGGCGGCCTCCTCCGGGAAGTGCGCGGCCAGCCCCGCGCGCAGCCGGTCGAGGTCGACGACCGGCGGGGGAACCGCCGCCCGCTCCGCCAGCGACCGACGGACCAGCTCCTCCTCGCCCCAGAAGCGCTCCAGGTAGAGCAGGTCGTCGACGAGCCGTAGCGGGCGCCCGGACGGCGCGCCCCTGCCGTCGGCGACCACCGGGCCTGCCCGGCACGCCGCGAGCCACCCGGTCGGCGATGGCCACGGCAGGGCCGAGACGTCCACCGGCTCGTCGCCTTCGCCGAGCACGGTGTGGTGGACCGCGGCGAGATCGACGCACACCGAACCCAGTCGCGCCGCCCGCACGGCGAGGGCCGCGGCCAGCAGCACCCGCTCGTCGGGCTCACCGCCGAGACGGCCGACCCGGTGCGCGACGTGCACGTCGGCCGCGTCGAGCACGCCCGCCTCGTTGAACACGGCGAGCAGGCCCACGGCGGTGTGGGCGCGCCGCGGGTCCCCGATCTCGGTGATCACGTCGTCGGCTCCCCGTGCAGCAGGTCGGACAGCGCAACGATGAGCGCGGCAGGCGGGGCCCACCCGAACACACCCGACGGCACCCCGTCGACAACGGGCGTGGCGGGCCCGCACATGCCGCGCACGAAGAGGTAGAGGGTGCCGCCCAGGTGGCGCTCGGGTGCGTAGTCGGGCAGCCGCCAGCGCAGGAAGCGATGCAAGGCCACGCCGTAGAGCAGCGCCTGGAGCGGGTAGTGGGCGTCGATCATCGCCGCGGCGAGGTGATCGGGGGCGTAGTGCGCGGACGTGAGCGGCTCGCCGATCGGGCCGAGCCAGTTGGTCTTGTAGTCCACGACGACGAAGCGCGGCCCGGGCACTCGCAGCACCGCGTCGATGCTGCCGGTGAGGTAGCCGCGCAGGGGCTGGTCGGCGAGCGCCGGGGACGCGAGGAGGTCGGGGTAGCGCGCCAGGGGGTCGTCGGCGGAGAGGTGGGCGCGCAGCAGCGGGGCGATCTCGCCGAGCTGTGCGGTGGTGGGGGTGGGGCGGTCGCCGCCGCCGAGCGGCAGCTCGAACTCGAGCTCGGCGAGCCGGTCGGCCGGAGCGACGTCGGCCAGCCGCAAGCCGTCTGCGACCGGGCCCAGCGGGGTGAGCGCGACGGGTGCCAGCGCCTCGGCCAGTGCGTCGGCGGCGACGCCGGGCAAGGGATGGTGGACGAGCTGCTCGGCGCAGCGGGCGGTGAGCTCGCCGGTGAGGTCGGCCGCGGTGAGGTCGGCGACCTCCAGCACGGCGTGCACGAGCGTGCCGAACGCCGTGCCCGGCGGTAGGTCGGCCAGTGGCGAGGGGACGCCCGTGGCCCCGACCGGCCCGGCGGCCGAGCCCGGCGCGGCGCCTGCGCCCGGCGCGGCGCCTGCGCCCGGCGCGGCGCCTGCGCCCGGCTCGGTGGCCGTGCCCGGCTCGGCGCCCGCGCCCGGCTCGGTGGCCGTGCCCGGCTCGGTGGCCGCGCCCGGCTCGGTGGCCGCGCCCGGCTCGGCGCCCGCGCCTGCGGCGGGCCCGTGTGGCCCACCGGCGCCGCAGGGCTCGCCGGCGCTGCCGTCCGACGAGGTCGACCCGTTGTGCTCGAAATCGAGACTCGCCGTGTCGAAAACGCGGACTCGCCGTGTCGGAATGCGCGACTCACCGTCGTCGGGGGCGGGCTCGGGCTCGTCCTGCACGCCCGGCGCTTCCGGCTCGCTGGTCACGCCGCCCGCGTGGTGGCCCGCGCCCGCGGTGAGCGCCGAGTAAGAGGTACGCCGCCACAGCCGATCGAGGGAGCGCGTGAACGTGGCCGCCGCGAACTCGCCCACGGGCAGCGCCGGCGGGGTGTACCGGACCTC
Source organism: uncultured Actinomycetota bacterium (assembly GCA_963739465.1). Classification (GTDB taxonomy): domain Bacteria; phylum Actinomycetota; class Actinomycetes; order Mycobacteriales; family Pseudonocardiaceae; genus Pseudonocardia. Next base: position 641,426 of record CAVUAS010000007.1, on the reverse strand, counting down.
GCGCACCGGCTCCTCGCCGACCCGCTCGACCGCCAGCACCGGCGAGGCGAGACCCGCGAGCGCCGCCCACGCCGCCTCGTCGGACGGCACGCGGTAGCTCGCCGCGGGCTCGGTGCCCGCCGTGGGCCGTCCGAGGAGCAGGCGGTGCACCGGCGACGTGGCGGTGGTGGTGGACGGCACCCACCACGTGACGACCTGGCACTTCGCCCTGGTCAGCGCGACGTAGAGCAGCCGGAGATCCTCGCCCGCCTCCTCGGCCCGGTGCGCCGCACAGCGCTCGCGAAAGCCCTCGCCGGTCTCTCCGCCGACGTCACGCACCCGGTCGATGCCGTCGTGCAGCAGCGGCACGTCCGCGTCGCGCACGTTGCGGTCCCACCCGAACGGCACGTAGACGACCGGGAACTCCAGACCCTTGCTGCGGTGGATCGTGATGATCTGCACGGCGGCGGCGTCGGACTCCAGCCGCCTGCTGCGCTCCATCCCGACATCGGTTCCGGCCTCGCCGATGCGCCGCCGCAGCCACTCCACGAGCGCGCCCGGCCCGAAGTGCGCGGCGGCGGCGACCGCGTGCAGCGCCTGCGCGACGTGACGCAGGTCGGTGAGCCACCGCTCACCGTCGTTGCGGGCGAGCAGGCGGGCGGGCAGCTCGGTGTCGGCCGTGACCGCTTCCAGCAGCGCCGCCACCCCCCGCTCGTGCAGCACACCGGCCCAGCTCCGGACCGTGGCGCCCAGCTCGTCGAGCAGCGTGTCCGCGTGCGGCCCGCACAGCTCCTCGACCGTGCGCCCGAGGAAACACGTGAGCGCGACGGCCCGCAGCCGCGCCAGCCGGGGCTGTTCCAGCGCCTCGAGCAGCGTGAGCCAGTCGGCCGCGACCGGGGTGCCGAACACGCTCGCGGTGCCCGTCACCACCGCGGGTACGCCCACGGACGCCAGCGCCGCGCGCACCGCGGCGCCCTGGTCGTTGGTGCGCACGAGCACCGCGACATCGCCCGGCCGCACGGGTGCGCCGTCGATCGTCGCCGCGCTGCCGAGCAGCCGGGTCACATCGGCGGCCAGGTCGGCGACGACCAGCTCACGCGCCGGGCCGACGACCGCCACGTCGCGCCGGGGTGGGGTGGGCAGACGCGCCCGCCCGGCGACCCGCACGCGCACCGGCGCGTCGCCGGGCGCGCCGTGCAGCCGCCGTCCGGCCCGCGCGGCCGCCACGGGGTGCACGACGATCCGCTCGTCGCCGAGCGCGGCGCCGCCGAACACCGTTTCCAGCGCGACGAGCAGGGGCGCGTCGCTGCGGTGGTTGACCGCGAGCGTGGCGTGACGGTCGGCCGCGCGGGTGGCCTCCAGGTAGGTGACGACGTCGGCGCCCCGAAACGCGTAGATCGCCTGCTTGGGGTCGCCGATCAGCACGAGCGCGGTGTGCCCGTGGAAGGCCCGGCGCAGGATCGACCACTGCACCGGGTCGGTGTCCTGGAACTCGTCGACCAGCACGACCCGGTAGCGCGACCGCAGCCTTGCCGCGGCGTCGGGGGAGCGGCCGAGCGCGTCGTCGAGGCGGGTGAGCATGTCGTCGTAGGTGAAGACGCGCCGATCACGCTTGCGCCGCGCGACCTCGGCGCGCACCGCGGCGGCGAACCGGTAGCGGGTGGCCGCGACCGAACCGGGTTCCGCGGCGCACGGCTCCAACCTGGCCTGCCCGTCGTGCACCGCCGCCCGGGCCAGCTCCAGCGCGGCCGCGCGGTCGAACGGCGGCGGGCCCCCGGCGCGGTCGCCGTACTTGCGCACGTAGAAGTCGTCGACCACCTCGGTGAGCAGGTCCTCGATCGACTCGACGAACACCGCGTCCGGATCGGCGCCCGCTGCCACCCCCAACCCGGCCAGCATCTGCTGACAGAACTGGTGGGTGGTGGCGATCGTCGCGGCGTCGAACGTGGCGAGCGCGTGGACCAGCCGGGCCCGGCGCCGGGCGACCTCGGTGTCCGGGGCGTCGGCGAGCATGGCGTGCACGGCGTCGTCGCCCACCCGGGCGGTGGCGGGCTCGGCGAGGGCGCGCTGCGCGGCCAGCAGCCGAGCCCGCACCCGCTCCCGCAGCTCGGTGGTGGCCTCGCGGCCGAACGTGACGAGCATCAGCTCGGGCAGTGTCGCCACGCCCTCGGCGACGTAGCGGGCGGCGAGCGCGGCGATCGTGTACGTCTTGCCGGTGCCCGCGCTGGCCTCGAGCACCGTGGTGCCGGTGGGGAGCGGCCCGCACACGTCGAACGCGGCGGGCGCGAGAACGGCCGTCATCGGCGCACCACGTCCTCCACCTGCAGCAACGGTTTCCACAGCGCGAGGGCGAGCGTGCCGAATCGGGTGGGCTCGCCACCCGGGGGCCCGGGTTCGGCCGTCAGTGCGGAAGCGGATGCGCCCCGGCCCCACACCCGTTCGTGGGCCGGGTCGGCGCGTTCCGCCCCGGCGCCGTTGGTCCACGCCCGGCCGGCCTCGGCCAGCGCGTCGGCCGACGAGGCTCCGCCCTGATGGACGCGGGCGTACACGTGCCCGGTGACGGTGGACAGCGGCAGCGGCGCGCACAGCCCCGCCGCCCGCAGCGCCACCAGCTCCGCCAGCACCGCGCGCGCTTTGTCCGGTGGCAGCGGGCCGACCGTGGCCCGGGCGATGCCGAACCGCTCGCCCCGCCCGACCGTGACCGCCTGCCACGGCTCGCCGGTGGCCGCCGTGAGCGCCACCAGCCGCGCCCAGGACCGGATCCGCTGCTTCGGGGTGAGCCGCGAGTATTCGACGCGCAGGGCGGTGTGCCCGTACAGCCCGCCGACGGTGCCGACGACGCGGCTGCCGTCGGGCAGCTCCACATCGACGTCCCGGTCGGTCGGCTCGCCTACGCGATACTCGGCGGCCGCCGCCACCAGAGGCTCGACGTCCTCCAACACATGGGCGAGCAGCCGGTCGCCGAGCGCGCCGGGCGGCAGGTCGCCACGGCGCCATTCGGCCTGTCGACAGCGATCCAGGTCGCGGCCCGCGAGCCGGTCGCCCAGCAGCCGGTGCCCGATCGCCCAGGTGGCGAGGCCGTCGGGCGCCACGGGCAGCGCATCGGCGGGCGCCTCGTCCCCCGCGAACAACGACAACCCCACCCGCTGGGTGAGGAACCCCTTGACCGGGTGCTCCAGGAACGCGACCAGCTCGTCGAGCGCCACGGTGCCGGGTGCGGGCCGGGGGAGCGGAGCGGGCAGGAACGCGGGCGGCGCCAGCCGCGGCCCGGCGGCCGCGCGGGCCCCGGCCAGCTCGGCCCGGTCGAAGCTGAACGGTGCGGGGGCGGCGAAGTTGCGCGCGTCGAACGGCTGCAGCGGGTGCCGGACGACGACGTCGGCCTCCGGCGCGGTGGCGGTGACGGCGTCGAGCAGCTCGCCGAGCGGCACCGCGGGCGGCCGACGCAGCCCGGAACGCTCGTCGGCCCCCGAGTGGACGACGACGAGCGTGTCGGTGGCCGCCATGATCGCGTCGAGGAGGAGCTGCCGGTCTTCGCTGCGCGCGTCGCGCTCGCCGACCAGCGGGCGCCGGGCCAGCACGTCGTCACCGTCGATCTCACCCGCGCGCGGGAACACGCCGTCGTCGAGCCCGAGGAGACAGACGACGCGGTGCGGCACCGAGCGCATCGGCACGAGCGTGGCCACGGTGAGCGTGCCGGTGCGGAAGCCCGCGCGGGTGGGCCGCCCGCGGAGCCGCTCGGCGAGGAGGCTGCGGATGTCGGCCAGGCCGAGCGGCACCGACGCGGCGAGCGGGCCCGCGGCGTGGGCCGCCTCGGCCAACTCGGCCCGCGCCTGGACCGCCTGCCAGGCGTCGGTGCCTGTGGTGGCGGTGAGCAGGTCCAGGGCGGTGGCGAGGGTGGCCGTCCATTCCTGAAGTGGTCGCCCGCCCGACAGCTGCCCGAGCACACTCGCGAGGCGCTCGACGAACTCGGCCAGCCGCCCGACGCGCACGGTGTCGCCCGGCTCGACCGCCGCGGGCAGCGCCGTGCCCAGCCAGGCGTCGCCCGGCATCGCGACGCCCAGCAGCAGCCGATCCAGCCCCCCCGCCCACGTGTTCTGGCCGAACGCCTCCAGCTTGAACGGCCGCCGGTGCGCGGCGTCGAGTCCCCAGCGCACACCGGAGCCGACGGCGAGCTCGCGCAGCCGGTCGAGATCGCCGTCGTCGAGATCGAAGCGCCTGCGCACGGGGGCGGCTGCGAGCAGGTCGAGCACCTCGGCGGCAGTGAGCCGTGCCGCGGCCAGCTCCAGGAGCCGGGCGACGACGTCGAGCAGCGGGTTGACCTGCCGCAACGCGCGATCGGCCAGCCGCACCGGCAACGCCTGCGCGGGGTGCGCCCCCGGCCCGAACGCCGCGGTGATCAGCGGCGCGAAGGTCTCGATGTCGGGGCACATGACGAGGACGTCGCGCGGCTCCAGCGTGGGGTCGGCCTCCAGCAGGCCCAGCACGACCTCCCGCAGCACCTCCACCTGGCGGTCCGGCCCGTGGCAGGAGTGCACCTGCACGGAGGTGTCGACGGGCACGAAGGGGCTGTCCGGCAGACGGTCGTCGCGCAGCTCGCGCTGGAGCCTGCCCAGCAGCGTGGGGGGCGGCTCCGGGCACCGGTGGTGGTGGTCGACGAGATCGGGCACGGCCGCCGTGAGCCGCACCTGGAGCTCTCGCACATCGCGCCCGAGGGAGGACAGCAGCGGGTTGGCCGCGGTGTGCGCGCTCGGGTCGGTGGCGCGCGGTGGTACCCCGCACGGCGGCATCTTCGCCCAGAGTGCGGGCGACGGGTGCGGGAGCCAGAGGTGGACCGCCCGGTGCTCGCCCAACGCCGCAAGGACCGCGAGCTCCTGGGCGGCCAGGCGGGTAGGCCCGAACAGGGACAGCCGCTCGGGGAGCCCGGCGGCGGCCGGGTCGGCGCGCAGGGCCGCACACGCCGTATCGACCCGCTCGATGGGATCCAGGCCGCCGATCCGCGCGCGCAGCCGCCGCCACAGCTCGGGCTGCCACGCCAGGTCGGGGTCGATGTCGCCGGACGCCCCCGTCTGCCAGCTCCGCAGCAGCTCGGGCCGGTGGGTGGCATAGCTGCTGAACAGCTCGGCCACCCGGCGCGCCAGGGTGTGCCGCCGGTCGCGGTGGGCGGAAAGCGGGGTGCACCACGGTTCGTCGGCGGCCGCGTCGAGCACCTCCAGCAGCGGCCACACCGCCCGCTCCGGGTGCCACGGGTCGACGTCGGGCGCCCCGCCGATCGCGTCGGCCACCAGCGCGGCGGGGGAGCAGAAGGCCACGCCCGCGCAGATGCCGTCGCCGCCGGGCGCGCCGAGCCGGTGCGACAGACGCTGGGCCAGCCACCGCTCGACGCCCTTCGCCGGGACCGCCACCACCTCGGCGGCGAACGGATCGCACAGCGGCCGGGCGAGCACCTCGGCCAGGGCGTCGGCGAGCACATCGGCCCGCTCGGCCCGGTGCACGTGGACGCCCGCGGTGGTCATGCCGTCACGGTAGGGGCACCCACCGACAGTACCGCCGGTGGCCCCGATGATCACCGAATGTGAGTGGCCTGGCGAAACGACACGATCGTGCTATCCCGTGACACGCCGGATAACGGCAGGGTGGTCGGCACGCGATCAGCCGGTGAGCGAGCTTGCGAGCGAACCATCGAACGCAGCAGTGCAGCGTGAGCGACCCACCCAGGAGGCCGGGAAGATGCACGACGCAGGATCCAGCTCGGAGTTCGGGGCGGATTTCGAGGCGCTCCGCGCAGTCGCGGGGCCGGTCGTGCCCGTCCAGCGCGGGGTGCGCGACGCGGCCCGCGGCGACGTGCTGCTGCGCCACGCCCGGCTCGCTTCGAGCGGGAAGCCGGTCTTCTGCACGCCCAGCCGCGCGGAGCTTGCGGGCCTGGTGGCGCCGCGGGCCGGGCGCGGCACCGACGGCAAGGTCATCTACCCCACCCGCGAGGCCGCCGAAGCCGCCGCCCGCGAGCTGGAGGCGCTCGGCGCCCGCGCGCTGCGTGCCTACCGCTGCAGCCGCTCCCGGCGCGGGCACTTCCACCTCACGACCGACACGACCCCGCGCGCGCACCTCCCGTTGCACCTGCGGATTCCCCAGCAGCGCCTCTCCGCCTGATCACCGGCGCGGAGCCCGCCGCGCCGAAACGCCGGACTCACCGCGCCGAAACACTGGACTCACCGTGTCGAAACGCTGGACTCACCGTGTCGAAACGCCGGACTCACCGTGTCGAAATGCGGGACTCACCGTGTGGGAATGCGGGACTCACCGTTGTCAGGCGGTCTCAGCGGGCCTCTGCGCCTCGGGGAACGCGGGGCCCGTATCGCTGCGCTGGGCGGGCAGCACGGGCACCAGCGGCACCTCGACGACCGTGGCGCTCGCGTTGTCGCCGCCGCCCGCCAGGAGCGCGAGGTCGGTGAGCTCCCGCGCGGCCATGGCCGGGTCGTGGGCGTAAGCCAGCACCGCCGCGATCTCCTCGGGCAACAGCTCACGATGCACCCCGTCGGTGACCAGCGCGAGCCTGCCCACCCCGGCCGGGATCGGCGCCCGCCCGGCCGTCTCGGCGGACGCGCTGCGCACGCTCTGCGTGACGATGTGCTCCCACCGGGGCGGCGGCGTCGGCACCCCGGCGTGCCGCACCGCGGCAGCCATGGTCTGGTCCGCCGTGAGCTGTCGGGGCGCCGCGCCGTCGTAGAAGTAGGCGCGGCAGTCGCCGACCCACGCGATCTCGCCCCGACCGGCCCGCAGCGCGGCGACGACGAGCACGGCGTCGCCCCTGCCGGTGAGCGCCGCCCGCGCGCCCAGCAGCGCGTCGAGCGCGCTGTCGGTGGCGGCGATCCGCGCCGCCGTATCCGCCGCGACGTGGGCGGCCCCGTACGCGTCGGCGGTGTCGCCGATGCCGTCGGCCACCGCGACCCCGAGCCCGCCACCGCGCGCCCGGACCGCGAGCGCGTCCGCGTTGTAGCGCCGTCGCCCCCGATCGCCTGCCGAGCCCGTGGTCGGGCGTGCGGTGGTCATGGCGGCCTCCCCGATGGCGCGTGCTCCCCCTTCTCCAGAGTCCACGCCGAATCTAGGAAGAAGCTGTGGATGCGCGCGCGGGATGGCAGGCTGTCGCCCATGCCGAACAGCCCCCGCGCAGGTCAGCCCGCCCAGCCCGAGGACCTCGTCGACGTCGACGCGCTGCTCGCGGCCTATCACGACCGGCATCCCGATCCGGCCATCCCCGGCGAGCGGGTGGCGTTCGGCACCTCCGGGCACCGCGGCTCGTCGCTGGCCACCACGTTCAACGACGACCACATCGCGGCGACCAGCCAGGCGATCGTCGAGTACCGGGCGGCGCAGGGCACCACGGGCCCGCTGTTCATCGGCCGCGACACCCATGCGCTGTCCGAGCCCGCGTGGGTCACCGCGTGCGAGGTGTTCCTGGCCAACGACGTGGACGTGCTCGTGGACGCCGCCGACGGCTACACCCCCACCCCCGCCGTCTCGACGGCGATCATCGGCGCCAACCGGGGCCGGTCCGACGGGCTGGCCGACGGCGTCGTCATCACACCCAGCCACAACCCGCCCCGCGACGGCGGCTTCAAGTACAACCCCCCGCACGGCGGCCCCGCCGACACCGACGCCACCAGCTGGATCGCGGACCGCGCCAACGAGCTCCTGTTCGCCAAGCTCGACGGCGTCCGACGGCGCCCGCTTTCCCGCGCCGCGCTGGGCCGGTTCGACTTCCTCGGCGAGTACGTCAACGACCTGCCGAACGTCGTGGACCTCGACGCGATCCGGTCGGCGGCCGTGCGGATCGGCGCGGACCCGCTCGGCGGGGCGAGCGTCGCCTACTGGGGCGCCATCGCCGAGCGGCACAAGATCGACCTGACGGTGGTGAACCCGGTCGTCGACCCGCAGTTCGCGTTCATGACGCTCGACTGGGACGGCAAGATCCGGATGGACTGCTCGTCGCCGTACGCGATGGCGTCGCTGGTGGCGGCGCGCGACCGGTTCCCGATCTCGACGGGCAACGACGCCGACGCCGACCGGCACGGCATCGTCACCGCCGACGCCGGGCTGATGAACCCCAACCACTTCCTGGCCGTCGCGATCGGCTACCTCTACGCGAACCGGCCGGGTTGGCCCGCCACGGCGGGGGTCGGCAAGACGGCCGTCAGCTCGTCGATGATCGACCGGGTGGCCGCGGACCTCGGACGCACGCTGGTCGAGACGCCCGTCGGGTTCAAGTGGTTCGTGCCGGGACTGATCGACGGCTCGCTGGGCTTCGGTGGCGAGGAGAGCGCGGGTGCGTCGTTCCTGCGCCGCGACGGCGGGGTGTGGAGCACCGACAAGGATGGCATCATCCTGGCCCTGCTGGCCTCGGAGATCCTGGCCGTGACGGGGCAGTCGCCCTCGGAGCGCTACGTGGAGCTGACGGAGCGGTTCGGCGCGCCCGCCTACGCACGGATCGACGTCGCGACCACGCCGGAGGCGAAGGCGAAGCTGGGCGAGCTCTCGGCGAGCGACGTGACCGCCTCCGAGCTGGCCGGGGAGCCGATCATCGCGCGGCTGACCGAGGCGCCGGGCAACAAGGCGCCGCTGGGCGGCCTGAAGGTGGTGACCGAGGGCGGCTGGTTCGCCGCGCGCCCCTCGGGCACGGAGGACGTGTACAAGGTGTACGCCGAGAGCTTCCGCGGGCCCGAGCACCTCGCGCGCATCCAGGAGGAGGCACAGGGCGTCGTGCAATCAGCCCTGGGGGACTGAGTGCTCGTACGCGGAAAGTGGTGCGGGGGCAACGCTTTCCGCGCACGAGCGCCTCGCGCGGCCGACGGGGCACCGCCGACTCACCGGGGAAATCGCCACCACCCGGCAAAGCGTTGCTTCTGCAACTAAGAGTTCGTCAGAATTGATGACGGCGCGGCCCGCGGGCGTCGCATTCCGCGGCCAACCGGGTGGTGGTCGCGGCGCGGTGCTGGGTCCGACGCGGGCGGGGGATGTCGCGGCTGGGCGCACCGGTGCCGGTCTGGGCCAGCGCGTAGAGGGCGAGCTTGCGGTGCGTCGGGTCCTCGGCCCGCTGCAGGTAGCGCAGCACTTCGTGGGCCGCGCGGCGCGGGCGGGCCGCCGCCCAGGCCGTGAGCTCGGCCTCCGCCACCTCGCGGCGCACCCCCGCGCAGCGCATGCACACGTATTCGATGTCTTCGTCGGCAAGCTCGCCGACAAGTGGCGCGTGCACCCCGGACTCGACGAGCATCTCCCGCACCGCCCACAGCCCGATGGGGGTGAGCCCGACCAACGTCGGATCGGGGTCGTCGCGCCCCGCCAGCGCGACGAGCTCCTGGTGGGCGTCGCCCTCGTCGGCGTGGCTCTCCTCCAGATGCACGGCGCCGAGCAACTCCAGCGCGTCGAGCAGCGCGGTGACGTCGCGGCGCCACAGCCGCTGCTCCACGTCACCCGCGAGATCGTCGACGACGCAGCCCATCCGGACGTTGACGGCCTCGCGCACGCTCCGGTGGAAGCGTTCGACCGGGATCGGGTCGCCGCCCGCCGCGTAGAGCAGGGTGAGCAGCATCGGGAAGGCCTCGCCGAGGCTCATCCCGAAGAGCGAGGGTGCGCCGAACACGTTCGATCCGCCGAAGTGCTCGCCGATGCCGCCGATGGCTTCGAACGCCCGCTTCCACATCTCGATCGGCCGCGACAGCAGCGGTGCCGCGTTCTTGACCTGCACCAGCCGTCCGCGCACGACCCGGACGAACCGCGCTTGCCGGGCCCAGCTGAACAGCAGCATGATCTCGGGAAGGTCGTCGCCCGCGCGGGCCCGGTTGCGGGCGAAGTGGTCGAGGTCGAGGGCCTCGGCGACGGCGCGGGCGTCACCGAGCCGCAGCCTGCCGTCGCGGGTCAGCGAGCGGCCTGCGCGCACCCAGCGGGTGAACCCGCGCAGCCGGGCGAGTGCGACCGAAGAATCCGCCGCGGCGAGCATGGCCGCCGCACCGGGCAGCAGCACCGGGGGCAGGGGGCGGGCGGGCGGCTCCGGGGTGGCCCGGCGCTCGCGACGGGTGATGTCGCGCAGCGCCGCGCGATCGATGTCGAGCTCGCCCGCGTGCACCCGTTCGATGAAGCGGGCGACCGCCGCCGGGTCGGCGGTCGGGACGCCGTGGCGCAGCATCTGGACGGCCCAGAACGTGCCAAGGTCGTGGTTGCGCTCGTCGTCGAGGGCGTCGTGCAGGGCCGGGGTGGAGTCCTCGATCTGGGTGTGCAGTCCCTCGGCCGGGTCGGAGCAGGAGTCGAGCCAGTCACGCTCCGCGAGGAAGCCGATCAAGGCGTGCAGGGCGGCCGGGACGGCGTCGCGGTCGTCGGGGAGCAGTGCCACCGTGCGGGGGAACCACACCGCGAGGGCGTCCGCCACGTGGGTGCGTGTCCAGTGCCCCAACCGTCCGTCGACGCTGTACTTGTGGTCCAACGCGGCCGCGACCAGCGATGGCTCCACCAGGAGGCCGCGGCGGCGGGCCCACGCCACGATGTGCAACCGCAGCCGGTCCCGGACGAGGGCGTACGCCTCCAGGTCGTCGGGGCCGAAGACGAGTTGCACCGGGGCACCCTGCCGGCCGCGCACCGGCGCCGCCAGCGCGGGGGGTCGCCCGAAAGGTGATCGCGGTGATGGTATCGGCGGTACCGTCACATTCGACCTTCGAAGGGAGACGGCATGCGTGCGGTGCAGGTGGTGCGGCTGGACGGGCCCGCCGCGGTCGAGATGGGGGACCTGCCGGAGCCGACGCGCACGCCGCAGCAGGTGCTCGTCGACGTCGCCGCGGCCGGCGTGAACTTCCCGGACGTCCTGCAGACCAAGGGTCTCTACCAGTACCGACCCGAGCTGCCCTACACGCTGGGTTCGGAGATCGCGGGCACGGTGCGGGAGGCGCCGGACGGTTCGCCGCTCGCGCCGGGCGACCGGGTGGTGGCGTTTACGAGCAGCGGCGGGTTCGCCGAGGTCGCCGCGGTCGACGCCGACCACGTCCTCCCGCTGCCGGACAACGTGGCCTTCGACGCGGGCGCGGGCCTGCCGATGAACTACCTCACCGCGCACTTCGCGTTGGTCGTGCGGGGGCACCTGGAGGCGGGCCAGGCCGTGCTCGTCCACGGCGGGGCGGGCGGCGTCGGCACGGCGTGCGTGCAGCTGGCCAAGGCGCTCGGCGCCACCGTGATCGCCGTCGTGTCGAGCGACGCCAAGGCCGAGGTCGCCCGGGCCGCGGGCGCCGCGCACGCCGTACCCGTCGAGGGCTTCCGCGACGCCGTGAAGGAGCTGGGCGGGGTTGACCTCGTCGTCGATCCCGTCGGCGGCGACCGGTTCACCGACTCCCTGCGCTGCCTGCGCCCCCTCGGGCGGCTGCTGGTGGTCGGCTTCACCGCGGGGGAGATCCCGACGGTGAAGGTCAACCGCCTGTTGCTCAACAACATCGACGTCGTGGGCGTCGGCTGGGGCGCCTACGCCCTCGGCAGGCAGGGCTACGCGGCGGGCGAATGGGAAGAGCTGCTGCCCCATCTGCGGTCGGGTGCGCTCGACCCGCCGATCGCGGCGCGCTACCCGCTGGAGAAGGCGGCCGAGGCGCTGGCTCAGATCGACGAGCGCCGGGTGCTCGGGAAGATCATCCTGACGTCCTGAGACCCGTCGTGGTGGACGCTCGGCCCTGTCGGCGAGCGAGCCCAAGCCACTCGCGACCGTGGCGTCGCTGACCGGTTGCGTCGTTGGGAGGTCGTGGTCCGCACCGCCGGGCCGTGTAGCGGGGTGTCGGCTGGGGCTGTTCAGAGCGGGTTGCGCCGTGTCTTCAGCTCGCTGAACGAAGACACGTCGGCGAGCAGGCGCACCGCTTCGAACAGCCGCAGCGCCTCGTCGCCCGTCGGGACCGGCGCGACGACCGGGCCGAACCACGCGCGCTCGCCGATCCGCAGCACGGGGCTGCCCGTCTCCTGGCCGACGGCGGCTTGCGCCTCGTCGTGGGACGCGCGCACGGCCGCGTCGAGCGAGGCGTCGTCGACGGCGGCAGCGACCGAATCGGGCAGGCCCGCCTCCGCGACGGCCGCCGCGATCTCCTCGTCGGTGTAGGCCAGCCCCTTCTCGTGCTTACGGGTGCCGAGCGCTGCGTAGAGCCGTCCGCGGGCGTCGTTGTCGTCGACGGCCGCGAGCGCGCGCATGGCGCGGGCGCTCTGCTCCATCACCGGCCGCCACTCCTCGGGGATCTCCTTGCCCTCGTTGAGCAGCCCGAGGCTGATCAGCCGCCACGTCACGGAGGCCGCGCCCGCATCGGCCACCCCCGCGATCCAGCGGGAGGTGCGCCACGTGAAGGGACAGGTGGGGTCGAAGAAGAAGTCGACAGGCGTCATGCCGAAAGACTAATTGAAGGCTCAAGATCCTGGCGCGTCGTCCTCGTCGTGGCGCGCGAGGAACTTCTCGACCTCGGCGCCCAGCTCGTCGGCGCTGGGCAGCTGGTCGGACAGACCGGAGGCGCGTCCCGCCGTCACCGCGTCGTACTGGCGTTCGAGCGCCTCGACGACCTCCTTCACCTCCTCCGACGCCGACACCTGATCGCCGATCTCCTTTTCGGCCCGCTCGGCCGCCACCGAGAGCGACTCGGTGGACAGGTAGAGCCCCGCGGCGATCCCGACGTGGTCGACGAGCACGCGCGCGGCCTGCGGGTACTCCGCGCGCGCGAGGTAATGCGGCACGTGCACGGCGAAGCCCATCGCGTCGTGGCCCGCCTCGCCCAGCCGCAGCTCCATCAGGCCGACGGCGCTGCCGGGCACGTCGGCCGCGGTGAACCAGGCCTCGTGGCCCTCGGTGAGCTCCCGGCGGGTGCCGTGCGCGGTGACGCCGATCGGGCGGGTGTGCGGGACGGCCATCGGGATCGCCGACATGTTGATCACCAGGCGCACGCCGAACCGCTCGACGAGCTGCCCGACCGCGGCGGCGAATCGCTCCCACTGCGAGTCCGGCTCGGGCCCGGCCAGCAGGAGGAACTCGGTTTCGGCCGTGTCGGTGAGCGCCACGACGTCCAGGTCGGGGGCCGCGTACGACGCCCAGTGGTCGGTGTCGAACCGCAGCGGGGGGCGGCGGGACCGGTAGTCGATGAGCTGGTCCACGTCGAAGCGCGCCAGCGTGCGTCCCTCCCGCCCCGCGCGCATCGCCTCGATGGCCTGCCGGGCGGCGTTCCCGGCGTCCACAAAACCTTCCAGCGCCACGATCAGCACCGGCGCGGCCGCCGGGACGTCTGCGTCCGTCAGCTCGTACAGCTCAGCGGGTTCCAGCATCGCGCACCTCCGTCCTTTCGTGAGCACCAACGTGAGTCTGCCCGCACAGCATCCCGTTTCCGGCCCCCATGGCGCACCATAGGGTGCGCAATGACCGCTCTCGCCGTGCCCCGAATCCGCCTGTGGGTGATCTGGGTCGTCGGACTGGCGGCGTACATGGTCGGCGTGATGCAGCGCACGTCGTTCGGCATCGCCGGGCTGGACGCCGCGGCCCGTTTCGACGCCACGCCTGCGGTGCTGTCCGGGTTCGTGGTGCTGCAGCTGCTGGTCTATGCGAGCCTGCAGATACCCGCAGGCGTGTTGCTCGACCGCTTCGGGGCGCGCAAGTTGGTCGTGGCGGGCGCGCTGATCATGGCGGCCGGGCAGCTCCTGCTGGCGGAGGCGAGCGGGCTGCCGTTGGCGATCACCGCACGGGTGCTCGTCGGCGCGGGTGACGCGTTGACGTTCATCAGCGTGCTCTCGGTGGTCGCGGCCTGGTTCCCGGCCCGGCGGGTACCGCTGATGACCCAGCTCACCGGGCTGATCGGGCAGCTGGGACAGGTGCTCTCGGCCATCCCGTTCGCCGCGTTGCTGCACGGGCCCGGCTGGGCGACGGCCTTCGGGTCGGCGGCGGCGCTCGGGGTGGCCGTCGCGGTGGCGGTGTTGGCGGTGCTGCGCGACCGACCGCCCGGCGCGCCCGCCCCGCCGCGGGCCGCGACGCCGCGCGAGGTGCTCCACGGCCTCGGGCACGCCTGGCGGGAGCCCGGCACCCGCCTCGGGCTCTGGACACACACCGGCACGCAGTTCTCCGGCACGGTGTTCGCGCTGCTGTGGGGGGTGCCGTACCTGGTCGCCGGGCAGGGGATGACGCCCGCGGGCGCGAGCGTGCTGCTCACGCTGTTCGTTGTCGTCGGGATCATGGCGGGGCCGCTGTTCGGCGAGTTCACCGCGCGGCATCCGCTGCGCCGCTCATGGCTGGTGCTCACGGTGATCGTCGTCACCGCGGCGGCGTGGACGGTCGTGCTCGCCACTCCGCCGCCCGCGCCCCGGTGGCTGCTCGTGCTGCTGGTCGTCGTGCTCGCGCTCGGCGCACCGGGATCGATGATCGGATTCGACTACGCGCGCACCTTCAACCCCCACCATCGGCAGGGCACGGCCGTCGGCATCGTCAACATCGGCGGGTTCGTCGCGTCGCTGCTCGTGTCGTTCGGTGTCGGGGTGCTGCTCGGGCCCGGCGGCTACACGCCCGAGGGGTTCCGGATCGCCTGGTGCATCCAATACGTCGTGTGGGCGTTGGCACTGGTCGGCGTGCTCGCGGCCCGGCGGAGGGCGCGGCGCAAGCTGGCGGCCGAGGGCGTCCGGATCCCGCCGCTGCGGGAGGTGCTGGCGCGCCGACGGCGATGATCGACCCGTCATGATCACCCGTTGGTGAGGGCGCCTTATCGTCACGCGATGCGGATCGCACTCGGCGTGGATTCGGGCCGCCGAGCGCGGTACAGGCGGGTCGGTCGGCGGGCTGGAGCCGGGCAACACGGCGGCGCTGGTCGCAGTGCGCGCCGCTCTTGACGCTCGCCGCCCCCAGAACGCGCAGCAGGGTGGCCCGGTGTCGGGCCACCCTGCTGTGGTGGAGCCTGCCTACTCGGCGAGCAGGCGGTAGATCGTCTTGCGGGCCTCGGTGAGCGCCTCGGTCGCCGCGGTGATCTGGGCGGGAGTGCCCGCGCTGATCACCTGGTGGGCGGCCGCGTGCAGCTGGCCCAGCTGCTCGATCAGTGGGGTGGCGTCGTCGTCGCCCCGGTCGGCCGATTCCCACACCGCGTCGATCTCGGCGCGGTGCTCTTCGACGTAACGGGTGCCGTCGTCGGTGAGGTGGACGACCCGGCGGCCGTCGGCCTGCTCGACGCGGACGAGGCCTTCGTCCTGCAGCTGCGAGAGCGTGGGATAGACCGAGCCGGGGCTGGGCCGCCAGTCCCCACCCGTGCGCTCGGCGATCTCCTGGATGATCTCGTAGCCGTGTCGGGGCTGCTCGGCGACCAGCGCGAGCACGGCGGCGCGGATGTCACCGCGGGCGGTGCGGCGTCCGCGGCCACGCGGGCCGCCGAAGCGCCGGGCGAAACCGGGGCCCATGCCGGGGCCGAAGCCCGGGCCGAAGGGCGGTCCGCCGCGGCGTGGACGCCTGCCGCGGCCACGGGGGCCGGGCTGCTCGTCGTCGACCGGGCCGTCGAACGGCGGGGGCGGCGGAGGGCCGTCGGTGCCGTGCATGACGTCCGGGCCGAACGGCGGCCGGTGGCCGTGCCTGCGCCACTGGCCCTGGCGAGGACCGAAACGAGGATTGGTGGCAGTCATGGTGATGTCTCCTTTGTGACGGAGCTTCCGGGCTCCGATAGCCCGAATCAGCTCGTGTGCCATCACGATATATCGCGATACGCCAGAAGACGACGTGATCTGTGTCATACAAGCTGGACGTCAGTCCTCGTGCCAGCGCGGGGACGTCGTGCGCGGCGGGATGAGCCGGGCGGGCACGTGCACCAGGTGCGGCCCGCCCGACGCGACCGCCTTGGTCAGCGCGACGGCCAGGCCGTCACGGATGGCGGGCACGCCCGTGGTGGGCAGGCCGAACGCCGCGGCGAGGGCGCGGAAGTTCGGGGTGAGCAGATCGACGCCCACCTCCGGGTCGCCGACGCGGGCCTGGTCGTAGCGCAACATCCCGTAGCCACCGTCGTCGACGACGAGCACGGTGACCGGCAGCCGTTCCTGCACCAGCGTGGCGAGCTCGCCCAGCCCCATGGCGAGGCCGCCGTCGCCGCAGACCGCGATCACCGGATGGCCCGCGGCGGCGGGCCCGATCGCGGCGGGCAGACCGAAGCCGAGCGTGCCCCAGCCGACCGGGTACGCCAGCCTGCGCGGGCCGGGTGCGCGCGCGTAGCCGCCCACCCAGTAGCCCGCGACGGCCATGTCGCACACCAGCACCGTCTCGTCCGTGCGGGCGGCCTCGACGGCGGCGACGAGCGCCATCGCCTCGGCGCTCACCGGGTCGGCGGCGAGCCGGGCGCGAACCTGCGCCGCCAGTTCCGGGGGCGCCCACGGCGAGCGGGCGGGGAGCCGGTCGCGCAGGCCGCGCAGCGCGTCGCCCAGCCGCCCGGCCACGGGCGCGTCGGGCGCCCACTCCGGGGCGTCCGCCGGGGGCGTCGGATCGAGCGTGACCAGCTTGGGTGGGCGCGGCATCGTCCAGTTGCGGGTGTTCATGCCGTCGAGGTCGCCGCCGACGGCGAGCAACACGTCGGCGCGCCCGATCAGTTCCGCCACCTCCGGCTCGTGTGGGGGCAGCCCCACGGCGAGCGGGTGCGCGGTGGGTGGCACACCGCGCCCGCCGAAGCTCGCCACCACGGGCGCGCCCAGGTGCTCGGCCAGCACGGCCAGCGACGGCTCGGCGTCCGTCGCCCCGCCGCCCGCCCAGATGACGACGCGCGCACCTGCGAGCACGGCCGCGGCCGTGTCGAGGTCGGCGGCGGTAGGCAGGGGCTCGAACCAGGGCGCCGCCGCCGCGGGCGTGGCCGCGTCGTGGCCGAGCACGTCGGCGGGGACGTCCATGTAGACCGGCCCGCGCGGGTGTCGCATCGCCTCGGCGACGGCGGCATCCAGCGTGGCGGCGACCTCGACGGCCGAGCGCGGCGTGAACACGGCCTTCGCCAACGGCCGGAACATGGCCGCCTGGTCGCGCGACTCGTGCAGCACGCCGCGGAGCCTCCCGGCCCGGCGCAGCGCCTGCGGGATCTCCGACGCCACCAGCAGCACCGGCGAGCGCGCGGCCGCCGCCTCCCCGAACGCGGCGAGCGCGTTGGCGGCGCCCGGCCCGGTCGTCACGACGGCGGCGCCGAGCCGCCCGGTGGCGCGGGCCCAGCCGTCGGCGGCGTAGACGGCGGCCTGCTCGTGCCGTACGACCGTCGGCGCCCCTTCGGGGACCTTCCAGAACGCGAGGTTGTGCACCCCGGGGAGCCCGAACACGGTGGTGGCGCCATGGACCGCCACGGCCTCGATGATCGACCGCGCCACGCTCCCCACGAGTCCGAGCGTAGCCGCGCGCTGCCCGCCGTGGGTCATCCCGCTCGCCCGCACCTGGCCGCGCACTTCACGAGGCCACCGCGCACCCCATGGGGTCACCGCGCACCCCACCGGTGGGGTGCGCGGTGACCCCATGGGGTGCGCGGTGGGTGATGCGGGCCGGTGGGCCGGGCCGGGGTCAGGCGCCCGCGCGGAGCGCGCGGGACAGGCCAAGCGCGGCGGTGCGCACCGCGGGGGCGAGGCGGGCGGTGTCGAGCCGGTTGGCCCATCCGGTGATCGAGATCGCGGCGACCGCGTGCGGGCCGCCGTCGCGGACCGGTGCGGCAACGCAGGCGATCCCGACCGCCGACTCCTCGTGCTCCTCCGCCACCCCGCGCTCCCGCACCCGGGCCAACTCCTCGGCCAGCAACCCGGGCGCCACCACCGTGCGCGGCGTGCGGCGCACCAGCCCGCCCGCCACGACCGCGGCCAGGCGCTCCGGTGGCGCGAACGCCAGCAGGGCCTTGCCGACCCCGGTGCAGTACGCGGGCATCCGGCCGCCGATCCGCGACGGGATCCGCGGCCCGTTGCGCCCGGCGAGCTTCTGCACGTAGACGACGTCCAACCCGTCGGGGATCGCCAGGTGCACCGTCTCGTGCGTCGCCTCGAACAGGTCGGAGAGGAACGGGGTGGCCGCCTCGCGCAGGCCGCGCTGCAGCGGGGCGAGCTGGCCGAGCTCGAAGAGCCGCATGCCGAGCCGGATGCCGTCGGGGGTGCGCTCCACGACGTTCCACTGCGCGAGCTCGGCCAGCATCCGGTGCGCCGTCGGCTTGGGGAGGCCGGTGCGCCGGGCCAGCTCGGCCAACGTCAGCTCGGCGTCCCCGGGCCGAAAGGCCGTGAGCAGAGTGAGGGCGCGGCCCAAAACGGACTTCGGCGGCTCGGTCGGGCGCACGCCGATGAGCCTAGTGTTTCTCTGAGTGGAACATCGGCGTAGAGCGAACGATGTGCCGCGCGGCACCCTCGCGGGCATGAGTCCCGAGAAGGTGTCTGAGAAAGTCACCGCCGCCATCGTCGGGCCGGGCAACATCGGCACCGACCTGCTGGCCAAGCTCAAGCGAAGTGCCGTGGTCGAGGTCGCGTACATGGTGGGCGTCGTCGAGTCCGACGGCCTCGCCCGCGCCCGTGCCGCGGGCATCGACGCGTCGGCGGAGGGCGTCGACTGGCTGCTGCGCCAGGACCCGCTCCCGCAGATCGTCTTCGAGGCCACGTCCGCCGCCGCGCATCTGGCCAACGCCCCGCGCTACGCCGAGGCCGACATCCAGGCCGTGGACCTCACCCCGGCGCACCTCGGGCCGATGGTCTGCCCGCCGGTGAACCTGCACGAGCACATCGCGGCGTCCAACGTCTCGATGATCACCTGCGGCGGGCAGGCGACGATCCCGATGGTGCATGCGGTGTCGCGGGTCACGCCCGTGCCGTACGCGGAGATCGTCGCCTCGGTGGCCTCGCGTTCGGCGGGCCCCGGCACCCGCGCCAACATCGACGAGTTCACGCACACGACCTCGCAGGCCGTGGCCGAGGTGGGCGGGGCCGCCCGCGGCAAGGCGATCATCATCCTGAACCCCGTCGACCCGCCGATGATCATGCGCGACACGGTGTTCTGCATGATCGGCGCCGACGTCGACCCGGCCGCGATCACGGCGTCCATCCACGAGATGATCGCCGAGGTCCAGCAGTACGTGCCCGGATACACGCTGCGCGCCGAGCCGCAGTTCGACGAGCCGCGCCCGCAGTGGCAGGGCAACGGCCGCGTGGCGATGTTCCTCGAGGTCAAGGGCAACGGCGACTACCTGCCCCCGTACGCGGGCAACCTCGACATCATGACGGCCGCGGCCGCCCGGGTGGGCGAGCTGATGGCGTCGGCCACGTTGGGAGTTCCGGCGTGAGCGACATGCCGCAGATCCGCCACGATGTCCGGATCACCGACACGACGTTGCGCGACGGCAGCCACGCGATGGCCCACCAGTTCACCGAGGAGCAGGTGCGGACCACCGTGCACGCCCTCGACGGGGCCGGTGTCGAGGTCATCGAGGTCACCCACGGCGACGGCCTGGGCGGCAGCTCGTTCAACTACGGCTTCTCCGCCGAGGACGAGATCAAGCTGATCTCGGCGGCTGTGGACGAGGCGACCCAGGCACAGATCGCGGTGCTGCTCGTGCCCGGCATCGGCACGATGAAAGACCTGCAGCGCGCGCACGACGCGGGTGCCCGGGTGGCCCGGGTGGCCACCCACTGCACCGAGGCCGACGTGTCCGTGCAGCACTTCGGGCTGGCCCGCAGCCTCGGTATGGAGACCGTCGGCTTCCTCATGATGGCGCACAAGACCACCCCCGAGGAGCTGGCCCGCCAGGCGCGGATCATGGTCGACGCGGGCGCGCAGTGCGTCTACTGCGTCGACTCCGCGGGCGCGCTCGTGCTCGACACCGCCCAGGCGCGCGTCGAGGCGATCGTGCGCGAGATCGGGGAGCAGGCCCAGGTCGGCTTCCACGGCCACCAGAACCTGTCGATGGGCGTGGCCAACTCGGTGCTCGCCTACCAGAACGGCGCCCGGCAGATCGACGGGGCGCTGTGCGCGCTCGGCGCGGGCGCGGGCAACTCGCCCACCGAGGTGCTGGCCGCGACGTTCGACCGGCTCGACATCGCCACCGGTGTGGACGTGGGCGGGGTGCTCGCGGCGGCCGAGGACGTCGTCAAGCCGTTCCTGCGGCGCTGGCCCTCGATGGACCGCAACGCGATCGTGCAGGGCTGGGCCGGGGTCTACTCGTCGTTCCTGCTGCACGCCGAGCGGGCGGCGGAGCGCTACGACGTGCCCGGCTACGAGATCCTCGCGAAGGTGGGCGAGCTGGGCTACGTCGGCGGCCAGGAGGACATGATCATCGACGTGGCGATCGAGCTGGCACAGCGTCAACGGACGAAGTGACCAGATGACGGAACGCCCGGGCATCGACGATGCCGAGGCCTGGCCGAGGAGAAGAGGCTGATGGAGACGTTCGGGCACATCATCGACGGCCGCGAAGAGGCGGATGGAGCCACCTTCGCGTCGGTGGATCCCTGGACCCGTGAGCCGTGGGCGACGGTCGCGTTGGGCGGCGCGGCGGAGGCCGAGCGGGCCGTCACCGCGGCGCGCACGGCGTTCGACGAGGGTCCCTGGCCACGGATGGGCTTCGTCGAGCGCGGCGCGCTGATCCACCGCTTCGCCGACCTGCTCGTCGAGCACCTCGAGTGGCTCGCCGTCGCCGACACCCGCGACATGGGCAAGCCGATCAGCGACGCGCGTGGCAAGGACGTCCCGCGTGCGGCCCAGAACTTCCGGTTCTTCGCCGACCACGCGCGCCTGGCCATGGCCGAGACCCTGCCGATGGACACCGGCCACCACGCGTACACGCGCTACGAGCCCGCGGGCGTCGTCGCGGCGATCGCGCCGTGGAACTTCCCGCTGATGCTGGAGAGCTGGAAGGTGGCGCCCGCGCTGGCGTGGGGCAACACCGTCGTGCTCAAGCCCGCCGAGGACACCCCGGCGTCGGCGACGATCATGGCCCGGCTGGCGCTGGAGGCGGGCATCCCGCCGGGCGTGTTCAACGTGCTGCACGGCTACGGGCCGGAGTCGGCGGGCTCCGCGCTCACCGAGGACCGCCGGGTCGACCGGATCACGTTCACCGGCGAGTCGAACACCGGGCGCGCGATCACCGGCGCGGCGGCCCGCAACCTCACCCCCGTGAGCCTCGAGCTCGGCGGGAAGGGCGCCAACCTGGTGTTCGCCGACGCCGACCTGGACACCGCCGTCGAGTGGTCGATCAAGGCGATCTTCTCCAACGCGGGCCAGGTGTGCCTGGCGGGCTCGCGCCTCTACGTCGAGCGGCCGGTGCTGGACGAGTTCCTCGCCCGGTTCGTCGCCGCGGCCGAGGCACTGCGGATCGGCGACCCCAAGGACCCGGCCACCGAGGTGGGGCCACTCGCGTCCGAGGCGCACTGGCGGAAGGTCCGCGGCTACGTCGACAACCCGGGCGGGAAGGTCCTGACCGGCGGGCTCGGCGAGGGCTGGATCGTGAAGCCGACGGTGGTCGTCGACGTCCCGGCCGACGCCCCGATCCAGTGCGAGGAGGTGTTCGGCCCGGTCGTCACGGTCACCGCGTTCGACGCCGAGGACGAGGCGGTCCGCGCCGCGAACGGCACCCCGTTCGGGCTCAACGCCATGATCTTCACGGAGAACCTGTCGCGGGCGCACCGCGTGGCGGCGCGGCTGCGGGCGGGCACGATCTGGACGAACTGCTTCTTCATCCGGGACCTGCGCGCCCCGTTCGGCGGCTTCGGCGACTCCGGCTGGGGCCGCGAGGGCGGCAACTTCAGCCGGGAGTTCTTCACCGAGCCCAAGGCCGTCGTCATGGCCATCCGGTCGTGAGTGGTTGTTGCTGCTATAGCCACTATTTCCACTCACGACCCCAGTAGCGCCGCGGTCGCCGTGCGGGTGAGCCAGGTCTGCACGGCGTCCAGCGACCATCCGCGTTCGCCGACGAGCAGCCGGTACATCTCGGGCTGGATGAGCAGCCACAGCTCGTCGCGCGCCTGCTCGATCGAAAGGTTCGGCCGCAGCGCGCCGTGCGCCGCGAGGTCGTCCACGACGCCGGACGCGCCCACGTAGGACTCCCGGCGAATCGTCGCCACGAAGGCGACCAGGTCGGGCTCCCCGGCCTGCGCGCCCTGCATCAGCACGTCGAGCAGCGGGCCGAGCCGCTCCCACAGCGCCCGCCCGACCGCCGCGTAGCGAGACAGCTTCCGGGCCGGGTCCGGCTCGGAAGCGATCGCCGCGAACTCGGGGCGATCGCGCAGCGGCACCGGCTCGTCGTCGCCGACCAGCGTGACGTCATACACCGCCTTGGCCAGCGCCGCCTTCGTGCCGAACCCCTTCTGTACGGTCTCGGACGACACCCCGGCCGCCGTGGCGACCTGGGCGATCGTCGTCGCCCCGTATCCCTGGGCGAGCAGCAGTTCCCGCGCCGCCTCCACGATCCGGCGTCGGGTGGCCTTGGCCTGCTCGGCCCGCCTGCTGTTGTCGTAGCTCCGCGTGTTGACACCTCGTGCCGACATTGATTACCTTCTCCAGTATTCAATACGTATTACGGTATCAAAGTACCGCGCGGGGATCATGACACACCACATCGAGCGGGCCGGTCTGCGGCTTCTACGAGGACACCGGAGTCCGCGGCGATCGGGCGGTGGCCGTGCTCATCCACGGCTGGCTCTCGACGCGGGCGGACCTGCGCGCGCTCGGCGCGGCGCTCGCCCCGACCTACCGGGTGATCACACTCGACGCGCCGGGCCACGGCGAGAGCGCTATACCCGGACGGGACACCGCGGCCGAGCGCCTGGCGATCCCGGCCCAGGCCGCGGACGTCGCCGCGCTCTGCGACCGGCTCGGGGTCCGCGACGCGATGGTGGTCGGCCACAGCGCGGGGGGTGCTGTGGGCGTCGAGCTCGCCGCGCGGCGGCCGGAGCTCGCGGCGGCCGTCGTGGCGCTCGACGGCACCATGTTGTTCCGCAAGGAGGTGCTGGCGGCCGTCGAGCCGCTGCTCGCCGCGTTGCGCACGCCCGCGTGGCGCGACGCACTGCGCGGCTTCCTGCAGCAGTGCTACCTGCCCACCGACGACCCCGCGTTGCTCCCTACCGAGCTCGCGGCAATCGACCGGATGCCGCAGCACGTCGTCGCGGCCGTCCCCGAACAGTTCCTGGAGTGGGACGCCGAGGCAGCGTTGCGGGCGCTCCGCGCGCCGCTGCTGTACGTCGACGCCGGGCAGATGGCCGACCTCGACCGGCTCACCGAGCTGGTCCCGTCGGTGGCGATCGCTCGGGCCGCGGCCGTAGGCACGTGCAGCTCATCGCGCACCCGCGGGAGGCCGTCGCGGCCACCGAGGACTTCCGCGCCGCCCACGGGCGCCCGCCGGTCGACAACCGGACGCCTGTCATCGCCCTGTTCGACGCCGTGCAGACCGGTGACCTCGGCCGCATCGACGACCTCGTCTCGCTCGACTTCGTCGACCACGGCGCGCCGCCCGGGATGGTGCCGCCCGGCCCCGAGGGCTACCGGACGATCTTCCGCATGCTCAAGAGCGCCCTGCTGATCGACTACACGGTGCTCGACGTCGTCGCCGAGGGCGAGTCGGTGATGGCGTGGGTGCGGTGCACGGGCACGCACGTGGGGGAGTTCGCCGGAATCCCGCCGACCGGCCGGGAGTTGGCGTTCGAGGCGATGCACCGCTACCGCGTGGAAGACGGCGTGATCCGCGAGCACCACGCCGTGCGCGACGACCTCACGCTGTTTCGCCAGCTGGGACTCGTGGCGTAGGCGCCGACGCGCAAGACTGGCGGCATGCGGCACGCCTACGCCCATGACGCGGTTCTTGAGCTTGCGCCCGACGCCGACCTGGCCGCGCCCGGGGGAGCGATCACCACGGCGCTGTGCGGGCACTGGGAGCACGCCCCGCCGTGCCCGCTGGCTCCGCACCACACGGCCGCGCAGCGCCGGGGCCAGGACGCGCACCTGCGGATCCTGTTCGCGACCGAGCCCGAGCACGAGGCCGAGGTGCGTACGCGCATCGGCCGGGCCCTCGCCGCGTGGGACGTCCGGAGCAGCGGCGCCGACGCGGTGCGGCCCGACGAGCGGGCGCACGCGGGACGGCTGGTGGTGTCATGAGCGACGCCGGGATCCCGGAGAAGGTCGCGGCGCTGGAGTCGGTGCTGGTCGAGAAGGGCTACGTCCATCCCGAGACGCTCGACGCGATCGTCACCACGTACGAGGATGATGTCGGTCCGCGCAACGGGGCACGGGTCGTCGCCCGGTCCTGGGTCGACCCGGCCTACCGGGCACGCCTGGCCGCCGACGCTACCGCCGCCATCGCCGAGCTGGGGTACGGCGGCCGCCAGGGCGAGCACATGGTGGCGGTGGCGAACACCACCGAGGAACACCACCTCATCGTGTGCACGCTGTGCTCCTGCTACCCGTGGCCGGTGCTGGGCCTGCCGCCCACCTGGTACAAGTCCCCGGCCTACCGCTCGCGGGCCGTGCTCGACCCCCGCGGGGTGCTCGCCGACTTCGGCGTCACCCTGCCCGCCACCACGCGCATCGTGGTGCACGACTCGACGGCCGAGGTGCGCTACCTGGTCGTACCGATGCGGCCCGCGGGCACCGAGGACCTGGACGAGGAGGCGTTGGCGGCGCTCGTCACCCGCGACGGGATGATCGGGACGGCGCTGGTGTGAACGGCGCGGCGGACCTCGGCGGGATGATGGGCTTCGGGCCCGTCGTCCCGGAGCCGGAGAGCGAGCGCTTCCACGCCGAGTGGGAGCGTCGGGTGCTCGCGCTCGTGCTCGCCATGGGCGCCGCCGGGCGGTGGAGCATCGACGCGAGCCGCTATGCGCGCGAGAGCCTTCCGCCGCCGGTCTACCTCACGTCGTCCTACTACGCGATCTGGACGCTCGGGCTGGAACGGCTGCTGGTCGCGGCAGGTCTCGTGGAGGCAGACGAGCTGGCCGAGGGGCGGGCGCGCACGCCCGGCGCCGACGTCCGCGCTTGGAGCCCCGATCAGGCGAGGGCGGCGTTCGCGGCGGGCAGCCCGTACACGCGGCCCGCGCCCGGCCCGGCCCGGTTCGCGGTCGGCGACGCCGTGCGCACCCGCGTGCTGCACCCCACCGGGCACACCCGGCTGCCCCGCTACGCGCGCGGCAAGGCCGGGACGGTCAAGCGGGTGCACGGCGCATACGTGCTCCCCGACAGCAACGCCCACGGCAACGGGGAGCGGCCCGAGTGGCTCTACACCGTGCGGTTCAGCGGGCGGGAGCTGTGGGGCGAGGGCGCCGACCCGACGCTGACCGTCGACATCGACGCCTGGGAGAGCTACCTCGAACACTAGGCGCGCCCTCAGGGCCCGCCATATCCCTGGCAGGTGCGGGTGATGTAGGCGCTCACCCGTTGCGAGGCGGCGGTGGCACCGGTAGCGGCGGCCGTCGCCGAGGCGGCCGGATCCCGCGCGACCGCCGCGATGTCGCCTTTCGCCCGCACCAGCGCGTCGAGCTGGGCGTCGAGCGCATCGACGACGATCTGGACGTCGGCGCGGATCTCCGACGGCGCCGCCGTGATCAGCGCGATGCCGCTGTGCCGCACCGCGTCGACGGTGCTCTGCAACTGGTCGGGCGGCACGGAGCCGCGCTGGGCGAACCCGTTCAACGGCCGCAGCGCGTCGGCGTTGTCCCGAGCGGCGGCGCAGAACGGCGTGAGCGCGGTCGCGGTCGCCGTGGCCGGGAGGGGGCGATCGGCGTCGGCCACCGAGCCGCCGCAGGCCGCCACACCCAGGAGCAGCCCCAGGAACAGCGCGGCGGACACGGCGATCCACCGGCGGGGGCAGCGTGACCCGAGATCCATCACCACTCCGCGGGGACAACCGGTGGGCCTTGCGTAACGGTATCCCGCCCACCTGGTCGGGCGTCGCGCGGTGGGGCGGGGAACGCGCGCGGCGGCCTGGTCGTTGTGTCGGATGTGTCCGGGATTCCTGTCCGTCGCATGATGGCCCTGCGCGCGCTCTGGCGTGCGCTGGCCGAAGGCCGCCGACCTGGCGCGCCCGCGTTCGGCGATCGGTTTCGCGCCCTACCGCGCATGATGGGCGGCGCGCTCACCGGTCGTTACCCCGTGCTGAGCCGCGGCAGGCTCGCCTTGCTCGTGCTGGCCGTCGCCTACCTCGTCTCACCTGTCGATCTCGTGCCCGAGGCGGTGCTCGGCCCGCTCGGTTTGGGGGACGACGCGCTGGTCGCGGCTTGGCTGGCCGGGGCGTTCGTCGTCGAGACCGAGCGCTATCTGTCGTGGGAGCACTCCCGAGCCCTTGGCGGGTTCCTCGGCGATCACTAGCGTGGTGCCATGCCCATCCTCGAGGTGCACCTCGTCGAGGGCGAGCACAGCACCGCCCAGCACGCCGAGCTGCTCACGAAAATGAGCGCGCGCTACGCGGAGGTGCTGGAGTCGCCGCTCGAGCGCGTGCGCGCCTACGTCACGCTGCACCGGCGCGAGCACTGGGCCACCGGCGGCGTCGCGGGCGTCGAGGCGCCCTACTTCACGGCGATCGTGCTGGAGGGCCGTCCCGCCGAGCAGCGACGCAGGCTGCTGGGGGCGTTCACCGACATCCTCGTCGACACCCTGGGGGTCGACCGGCGCGCGGTCCGCGGCCGGATCATCCAGGTGGCGCCGGACGACTGGGCGATCGGCGGCGTCCCGGCAGGCGTGGCCCGCAGCGCGGAGATCGCCGCGCGCGCAGGTTCCTCCTGACGGCCTCGGAACCGCACCCGCCGCACCACAGAGGCCGATCCGGGCCCATGCGGGTGCGGATCCGTCGGGGCCTGCGGGTGTCAGAAGATGCCGCGGCGGGCGCCGACATCGAGCGCCAGGGCCGAGCCGTCGAGCGCAGCCGCCTCGGGGGCGAGCAGGGTGGCCACCGCCCACGCCACCTCGTCGGGCGTCACCAGCCGCCCGAGAGGTGACTCGGCGGCGCGTTCGGCCAGCACGGTGTCGACGGGCACGCCCCGGCTCTCGGCGGTCTGCAGGCACAGCGCCCGCAGCCGGGGCGTGTCCGCGGGGCCCGGCGCGACCAGGTGCGCGGTCACGCCGCGCGCGCCGTACGCGGTCGCGAGCTGGCGCACAAGGTTGGCCAGGGCGGCGTTCGTCACCCCCGCCGCGCACGCGTGCGGGGCGGGCTCGATGCCGTAGTGGCCACCGAGCGCGACGATCCGGCCGCCGGGCCGCAGGTTGTCCTCGATCGCCCGCACCAGCCGCAGCAGCCCGCCGCACTTCAGCGCCACCGCCCGGCCCAGCGCGTCCGGCTCGATCGTGGCGAGCGGGCCCGCGGCGGGCAGCCCCGCCGCCTGGACGACGATCCGCACCGGCCGGTCGCCGACCGCCGCCGCGATAGCCGCCACGGCGTCGTCCGACCCGATGTCGGCGGGGCACCCCTCCCACCCTTTCGTGGACTCGCCCGTCGCGCTCCGGCCGACGCCGACGACCGTCAGCCCCTCGGCCAGCAACCGCTTCGCGATGGCGCCCCCGAGCGCGCCGGACGCGCCGACCACGACGGCGACCTCGATCCCGCTCATCCCGGCCCGCCGAGGTGGCCCGGACGTCCGCACATCCCGGCGAGGTCGCCCGGCCGCAGCGCGGGCGAGCCATCGTCGCGTCCGTTCACAGGCCCAGCTCCTTCCGCGCGCGCTCGAACACCTCGGCGGGGTCGGCGAGGTCGAGGAGCAGGCCGATCATGCCTGCCTCCCGCGCGGCGGCGGCGTTCCAGGGCATGTCGTCGACGAACACGATCGCCGACGGCGGCAGACCGAGCGCCTCGGCGGCTATCGCGTACGCCCGCGGATCGGGCTTCAGCACGCCGGTCACCGACCCGTCCACCAGCGCGTCCAGACCCGCGATGAACGGGTCGTCGGCCATGCCGTCGTCGCCGTGGAACGCCGTGAGGTCGTTGGTCAGGGCCCCGACCCGCATCCCCGCCGCCTGCGCGTCCGCCACCAGCGCCGCCGCCTCCGGCCGCAGCGCGTCCTCGACCAGGCCGTACAGCAGGTGCATGAATGCGGTGATCGGCCAGCCGGGCTGTCCCAGCGCCGTGCCGACCTCGTCGGACCGCGCGTGCCAGTACCCCCGCTCCGTGATCTCCTCGCGCAACATGGCGTCCCAGAGCGGGTCCGGCTCGGGCCCGAGCGGCCCGCGGCGGGCCGCGATCGAGCGCACGGCGGGCTCGCGCTCGCCCAGCAGCGCCAACCGTTCCAGGCCGGAGCCGAAGGCCGTCCCACCCAGGTCCAGGAGCAACCCTCGCCCGCTCACGCCTGAATCCTGGTGCACCCGCCCGCTCAATGCTCCGGCTCCGTCCCGGCCAGCGCGCCGAGCACGACCGTGCACATCCGGTCGCAGGCCGCGCACCAGCACACGACGTGTCGATCCGCCGCCATCCAGTACTCCTGTACGAACGCGGGCTCCGCCCCGCAGACCGGGCAGAACCGCACTAGCTCCATGCGGGCACCGGGTCGCCGAACAGCCGGAGGACGTCTGCGCGGATGGGGGAGTAGCGGATCGAGCTCTCCCGCGTCCACATCTGCCGGAACTCCACGGCCGAGCCGAACTTGTCGCGCTCCATCGGCAGGTCGATCACGTCGTGCGGGGTGCGGTAGGTGCACAGCGGGTCCTCGCCGCGCGCCGCGCGCTCCATCTGCTGCGCGTAGAGCTTGCGCAGGAGGATCACGCCGAGGTCCGAGCGCCCGAGGTGCTCGCGCGACCGGTCGGAGATCCGTCCCTGGGTGATCCACGCGACGATGTCCTGCCCGTCGACGTAGTCACGCAGCCACTCGCCCTTCTCGTCGGTGAGCGGCACCTCGTACACCGGGATCTCGGGCTGCGCGGGCGCCCCGCCCTCGGGCCGGTAGGTCTGGTACCACACGTGCCAGGTGTTCTCGTCGTCGATCGGCACCCGGATCTGGAACGTCGCGAGCCCCGCAGCCCCCACGCGCAGCATGTGCGGGAACACCAGGGGGTGGCCGACCTTCCAGTCGTCGTCCTCCTCGGTGTGGCCCTCCAGCACGCGCCGCTTGAGGATGCCGTGCTCGAAGACCTCGAACGCCACCTTGACGTGCTTCTTCGTGACCACGGGCACCGACTCCCCGCGCAGGAACGACCCGTACCGCCCGTGCAGCCACTCGACGTGGTACGGGTCGACGGAGTTCTCCATGATCTGGACGAAGTTGCACGGCAGCTCGGCGTGCCCGATGTCGCGCCACGCGTCGTCCCAGACGAACAGGTCGTAGCGCGGCAGCTCGGGCGCGGGCTGCGGCCCGAGGTAGGCGAAAACCAGCCCGCCCAGCTCCCGCACGGGGTAGGCGGTGGCCCGGATCCGGTCCTTGAACGTCGAGTCCGCGGGCTCGCCGGGCTGCTCGAGGCAGCGGCCGTCGGCGTCGAAGCGCCAGCCGTGGTAGCCGCAGCGCAGCCCGACCTCCTCGGTGCAGCCCAGCCACAGCGCCGCCCGCCGGTGCGGACAGGCTTGCGCCAGCAACCCGACCGTGCCGGACCCGTCGCGGTAGAGCACCAGGTCCTCGCCCAGCAGCCTGCGCCTGACCGGCACCCTGGTCGCCATGTCGTGGGTGGCGACCGGCCACCAGTAGCGGCGCAGCAGCTCACCCATCGGAGTGCCCGGCCCGACCCGGGTCAGCCGCTCGTTCTTCTCTGCGCTGAGCATGGCCGCACCCTAGGAACGCCCCGTGACCTGCGGGAAGCCCGCTGTTGCGCACCGCAGAACGCGGACGGGGGCGTTCGTGCCTCGCGAACGGCCGGCTTGCCGGGGCACTGTGTGCACTGTCACCTTCCTCCGAACGCGATCTCACCGAGGAGTGCACATGGGCAACGTCGTCCCCGTCGACGAGTTCACAGGCGAGTGGTACCCCGGCTACAAGCCCGAGCACTTCGACTTCCCGTACTGGGTCGACGGGCCCAAGCCGTTCCAGCAGGGCGACGAGAACGCCTTCTGGTTCCTCGACTTCCACTGGTCGCGCGGCCTCACCCCGCTCGCCGCCACCCTCTGGAGCGCCGACGGCTACTGCTGGGGCACGCAGAGCGCGTCGGAGAAGCTGCCGCTCCCACCCGGCCGCGGCATCACGTGCCGGTTCGCGGGCACCCACCTCTACGGCTCCCCGATCCCCGAGACCGACCCACGCGAGATCGGCGCCCGGGCGAACCGGCTCGGCGTCAACCTGCCGTACTTCCTCCAGAACTACCGGTCCATCTGGGAGGCGGGCCGCGACGAGCTGGAGGCCACCTGGGACTACTTCCAGGGCGTTGACTGGGGCTCGGTCCCCACGGCCGACCTCGGCGGCCTCATCCAGCAGGGCCGCCGCTACCACAAGCGGTCGATGGAGATCCACTTCGACGTCATGTACCCGATGCTGGTGAACTTCCTCGGCTTCTATGGCGCCTGCGCCGAGCTGGGGATCGACACCAACCTCGTCGGCAAGTTCCTCCAGGGCGAGGACACCAAGATCATGGAGCTGGACCGGGAGCTGTACGGGCTCGCGGCCAAGGCCCGCCGGGCCGGGCTCGCGCAGGTCTTCGCCGACCACGAGCCCGGCGAGCTGCGCGCCGCCCTGTCGGCGCACGGCGGCTCAGCGTCGCAGTGGCTCACCGACTTCGACGACTTCCTCGCCGTCTACGGCCACCGCCAGGACGCCACCTGTGACGTCGGGCTGCCGAGCTGGATCGAGGACAACTCCAACGCGTTAGGCAACATCAAGACCGTCCTCCTGAAGGAAGAGGACCACGACTTCGACGCCGCCGCCCGCAACGCGCTGGCCGAGCGCGACGAGTCCATCGAGATCGCCCGCTCCGGCCTCACCAAGGAGGAGCAGGCCGTGTTCGACGGCGGCCTCGCCGCCAACCAGGCCGCGAACTTCCCGTGGTGGCAGGACGACCACAACTTCTACATCGACCTCAAGGTCATGCTGCCGCTGCGGCGGGCGTGCCAGGAGCTGGCCCGCCGCGTGGACGCCGACCACAAGGACGACATGCTCTACCTGTTCTGGCCGGAGGTGCTCGACGTCGCCGCGGGCAAGCCCTACGCGGGAGAGCTTGCGAGCCTGGTCGCCGACCGTCGCCAGTACTTCGACCACTGGCACGCCAAGCGCAGCGAGATGCCCAAGGTGCTGGGCGCCGTGCCGGAGTCGGTCGAGGACCCGGTGCTCATCGAGATCTTCGGCATCAACCCCGGCTCGCTGCGGGCCGTGCAGAACCCGGACGCGGCGAACCAGACGACGCTGACCGGCGTCCCCGCGGCCAAGGGCGTCGTCACCGGCATCGCGCGTGTGCTGCAGAGCTCAGACGAGCTGCACCGGCTCGCGCCCGGCGAAATCCTCGTGTGCGAGTCGACGTCGCCGAACTGGACCCCGGCCTTCGGCAAGATCGCGGCGGCGGTGTGCGACGGCGGTGGCATGCTGAGCCACGCCGCCATCGTCGGCCGCGAGTACGGCGTGCCGACGGTCACCGCGGCGGGCGTCGCGACACTGGCCATCGGGGACGGCGACGAGATCGAGGTCGACGGCAGCAACGGCAAGGTCACGATCCTCAAGCGGGCGGCGGAGTTGGCGAACGCATGACGGGGGACTTGCGCGCCGCGGCGGTGGTGTGGGTCGACGACGTCGAGCCGGAGGCCGCGATCGCGGTCGCCGGATCCAAGATGGGCAGGCTCGCCGCGCTCCAGCGCGCGGGAGTGCAGGTGCCCCAGGGGTTCGCCGTCACCGTGGACACCTACCGGCGCCACTGCGCGGGGTCCGGTCTTGACGCGCGCATCGATGAGGTGCTCGCCGGATGCGACCCAGACGCCGTCGACAAGGCGTCGGCGCAGATCCGCGACCTCTTCGTGGAGACCCCGATGTCGGAGGCGCTCACGAAGACGATCGTCGAGGCGTACGAAGAGCTGTGCCTGCGGTGCGTGGACGTCAACGTGCCCACCGCGGTGCGTTCCTCGGCCACCGGCGAGGACGCGGCCGACGCCTCGTTCGCGGGCATATTCGACACCTATCTGGGCGTGTCGGGGCCGCAGCGGGTGCTGGACGCCATCCGTGCGTGCTGGGGCTCGCTGTTCACCGCCCGTGCGCTGGCCTACCGGTTGCGCAAGGGAATCAGCCACCACGACATGCCCATCGCCGTCGGCGTGATCGAGCTGATCCACGCGCGGGCGTCCGGCGTCGCGTTCTCGGTGCACCCGGTCACCGGGAAGCCGGACCGGGTCGTCATCGAGACGTCGTGGGGGTGGGGCGAGGCGATCGTGCAGGGGCTGGTCGACCCCGACCACATCGAGGTCGGCAAGTCCGACGGGCGGGTGCTCAAGTACGACGTGGCGCACAAGAAGGTGGTGTCGGCGTTCGACTTCGCCGACGGCCGGGTCACCGAGATCGAGATGCCCGCCAAGCTGGCCGACCGCCGCGTGCTCGACGACGAGCAGATCGCCGCCGTCACCGCCGCCGTCACCTCCATCGAGGAGCACTACGGCTACGCCGTCGACGTCGAATGGGTGATCGGGCGGCACCGCCGGGCGGGCGACCCGATCTGCATCGTGCAGTCCCGGCCGGTCACCGTCGTCACGACGACCGCGGCCCCTGCCGCGTACGACCCGGTGGCGGTGGCCCACAAGTACGTGTTCAGCGGGAAGGGTTTGCCCGGTCGCTGACGCGCCCGTGAGTGGAAACGGTGGCCAGAGCCGATGTTTCCACTCACGACCCCATAGCATCCGGGCCCGTGGAGAGCATGCGGATCGTCACGCAGCGCACGACGGGTGGGCCCGAGGTACTCGAGATCGGGCGGGCACCCGTGCCCGAGCCCCTGCCGACCGAGATCCGCGTGCAGGTGGCCGCGGCCGGGGTCAACCCGGTCGACTGGAAGACGCGGGCAGGTGGCGGCTTCGCCGCGGTGATCGGGCCGCCGCCGTTCACGGTGGGATGGGACGTCGCGGGCACGGTCGACGCCGTCGGCGTGGGCGTCACCCGGTTCGCCGTGGGCGACACGGTGTTCGGCATGCCGTGGTTCCCGCGGGCGGCGGGGGGCTACGGCGAGTTCGTCACGGCGCCGTCGCGGCACTTCGCGCACCGGCCCGCCGGGCTGTCGGAGGTCGAGGCGGCCGGGCTGCCGCTCGCCGGGCTGACCGCGTGGCAGTGCCTCGTCGACATCGCCGACATCCGCTCCGGGCAGCGGGTTCTCATCCACGCCGCGGCGGGCGGCGTCGGCCATCTCGCCGTGCAGATCGCGAAGGCCCGCGGGGCGTACGTGATCGGCACGGCGTCGCGCGGCAAACACGACCTGCTGCACGACCTCGGCATCGACGAGGCGATCGACTACCGCGCGGAGGCGTTCGAACGGGCGATCGAGCCGGTGGACGTGGTGTACGACCTCATCGGCGGCGACGTCGCCAAGCGGTCACTCGACGTCCTGCACCCGGACGGCAGGCTGATCTGCCTGCCGTCGGCGTCGGCGGCCGAGGCGATGGCCGCAGCGGCCGACCGGGGGCTGCGGGCCACCGGCATGCTCGTCGAGCCGGACGGCGACGGGCTGGAGGAGCTCGCCCATCTCGTCGACGACCGCCGGCTGCGGGTGTTGGTGGCCGAGACGTTCCCCCTGGAACGCGCGAGCCACGCGCACCGGGCGGGGGAGCTGGGGCACACGACCGGCAAGCTCGTGCTCACGGTCTGAGGCGGCACGGATCTGCGGCCGCTGATCGGGTCACCCGGCGGGGTTCGGGAGCAGGTCGCAACGCCCCGCGGCGCAGTGGGCAAGCACCGTGTCCAGCTCGGCCCCGATGCGGGCGAGCCGTGTCACGTCGGCCGCCACCCGGTCGCGGGCCGCCTCGAGCCGCCACCGCTCGGTGGCGCAGTCGCCGCCCTCGTCGTGGGCCCGCAGGGTGGCGGCGATCTCCTCCAGGGTCATGCCGAGGCCCTGGAGCTGGCGCGCCAGCGACCTGTTCGTGGCGGCCTTAGCCGGGCGGGAACGCATGGCCGCGGGGATGCGGTGGTGGCTGCGCGCCGGACCGGGCGTCGCGGATCGGGCCCGCGATCTCGCGGCCCGGGAGGCGGCGTGTTGCGCGTTCCTGACCATCTCCGTCACGGTGGTGGATGACCGCGTGCTGTGGGAGGTGGCGGGCGAGCCTGCGGCGCAGGGCGTCGTCGACTGGTTCTACGGCCTGCCGGTGGGTGCGACGAACGGCGCCTCGCGCATGCTCATGGAGCGCCGAGGCGGCGGCTGATCACCCGGGCCGCCTCGATCACGGCGGAGCGGATGCGGTGCAGGGGCGCGGGGCCCGCCCGGTCGGCGGGCGCGGCGACGGACACGGCGGCGATCACCGTGTCATCCCCGCCGCGCACCGGTGCGCCCACCGACACCACGCCGATCCGGCTCTCCTCGCGGTTTTCCGCCCACCCGCGTGCGGCGATCTCGCGGAGGCGGGCGCGCAGCGCGGGCTCGTCGATGATCGTGTACGGCGTGATCCGCCGCGGTGCCCACGCCCGCAGCCGGGTGTCGAGCTCGTCGGGCGGCAGCGCGGCGAGCAGCACCTTGCCCGTGCTCGTGGTGGGCGCGGGCAGCCGGGTGCCGACGCGCGCGAAGATCCGCACGGTGTGCGGGCTCTCCAGTCGGTCGACGTAGACCGACTCCAACCCGTCGAGCACCGCGAGCTGCACGGTCTCGCCGTTCGACGCGCGGAGCATCGCCATCACCGGCAGCGCCGCCTCGTGCAGGTCCAGCCGGGGCGCGACGCTTGCTCCGAGGTCGAACACGGCCAACCCCAGCCGGTAGCCGCCCGCCGTGCGCTCCACCAGCTTCTCGGCGGCGAGGGTGGCGAGCATCCGGTGCACGGTGGAGGTGGCGAGGCCCAGCCGCCGAGCCAGCTCGGAGACGCCGAGCTCACGGTCGGTGTGGGAAAACTCCTTGAGCAGCCGCGCGGCGTTGCGCACGGACGTCAGTTCCCATGAGGGTCTTCCCTGCATACGGGAAGGCTTCCTTGTCGGGGGCCGTTGCGCTACCTACCGTCACCCTCATGCTGACGGCGGAGCAGAACGACGAGCTGACCGAGGTCGAGCCCGGGACGCGCATGGGCGAGGTGCTGCGCCGCTACTGGTACCCCGTCGCCTTCGCCCGCGAGCTGGCCGAGTTCCCGGTCAAGCGGGTCGAGCTGCTCGGCGAGTTCTTCGCGCTGTGGCGCCAGCCGTCGGGTCGCTACGGGATCGTGCCGGAGCCGTGTCCGCACCGGAAGGCGTCGATGGCCTACGGCGTGGTCGAGGCCGACGGCCTGCGCTGCCCGTACCACGGCTGGAAGTTCGACCCGGAGGGCGCATGCATCGACCAGCCCGCCGAGCGCGACAACACCAACTTCGCCGACCGGGTGCGGGCCACCGCCGGGAAGGTCGCGGAGCTCGGCGGCCTCATCTGGGCCTACGTCGGACCGGATCCGGCGCCGTTGCTGCCGCGCTTCGACACCTACGTCATGGACGGCTTCCGCGACATCGGCTGGGCCGACCTGCCGTGCAACTACGTCCAGATCATGGAGAACGCCGTCGACCCGCACCACGTCGAGTGGCTGCACGGGCGCTACTTCGAGTTCATGGGCCGCCACGAGGGCTTCACCGCCCCCGCGTCGTTCGGCAAGGAGCACATCAAGATCGGCTTCACGCCGTTCGAGTGGGGCATCATCAAGCGCCGCGTGCTCAGGGGCGCCAGCGAGGAGAACGACGACTGGAAGGTCGGGCACCCGCTGGTGTTCCCGTACAACATGCGGGTCGGCGGCGGGGGCGTCCACCAGATGCAGATCCGGGTGCCGATCAACCGGACCACCACCCGGTTCATGCTCTACACGGTGCACAGCCCGGACGGATACGAGCACGTCGACCAGCCGCAGATCCCGGACTACCGGATCCCGGTGCTCGATGAGCACGGCAGGCACGTCACCAACTACGTCGAGGGCCAGGACATCATGGCCTGGGTGACGCAGGGCGCGATCACCGACCGCACCACCGAGCACCTGGGACGCTCGGACATCGGTGTGGCGATGCTGCGCAAGATGTTCCGCGACCAGATGGACGCGGTCGCGCGCGGCGAGGACCCGCTCGGCACGATCCGCGAGGCGCACGAGCGCATCGACCTGCCGTGCGAGAAGGACAAGTTCAACGCGGGCGGCGCCCAGTTCGCGCTCGATTTCTGCGACATGGGCTCGACGCGGTTCTCACCGGTGCTCGACACCATCAAGAAGATCCACATCTCGGCGGCCGAGAAGATCGCGTCGGGGGCGTGAGCGAGCTTGCGAGCGAACCGTCGGCGCTGAGCACGCCGGTGGACCGCCGGTTCGCCGCCGACGCCGAGGCGCATCGGCGGGACGCGCCGCGCTTCTGCCCGGCGTGCGGCGGCGGGCTGGCGATCGCCACCGAGTTCTGGGAGGCCGACGACCGGCGCTTCTACTGCTCCTGCACCGGGTGCGGGTGGACCGGCGAGATCACCCCGACCGGCGCCGTAGCGATGGGCCACGAGCCCGACCACTGAGCCCGCGCCCACCCCCGAGTGGCAGCAATGTCACCCTGCGGACACTGGGTGCCTGCGGTGTCACCCTGCTGCCACCATGAGGCGGGCTCACGACCGGCGGGCATCGGCCACCACCTCTTGGGCGCGGGCCCGCACCCCCTGCAACTCGCTGAGGTAGAGCCAGTAGTCGGGGTGGACGCCGGTGAGCCGGTCCTGCGCGTTCTGCAGCCGCACGGACTGGGCGTCGAGGATCGGGCCGAAGCGCTTGACCAGGCCGCGGTCGACGACGAGCCGCTGCGCGTCGCGGAGCACGAACCGGGCGGCGGCGGCGAGCTTGGCCGGGTCGGCGCGTACCTCGCGGAGGTCGGCAAGCCGCCTGGTGACGGCGTCGGAGGCCCGTTCGGCCGCGCCCAGCCGGGACCGGGCCTCGGCGATCGCGTCCGCGGCGTCGTCCCATTCGCCCGCGTCTGCGCGCTCGTGGGCGTGCGCGATCGCCCGGTCGACGGCGCCGAGCGCCGCCCGCGCCTTCGCCTCGGCGTCGACGAGGTCCACCGAGCACGGCTCGGAGAACTCCCGTCGCAACGCCGACAGCGCGGGCGGGATCCGGTCGGCCTTGGTGGCCGCGGCGGCGCGCCGGGTGGCGACGCTGCTGAACGCCGACCGCACCCCGGCCGCGGTGCGCGGCGCCTCACCCGCGAGCGCGGCCGCCGACCGGGCCAACTCGAGCGTGCGCGCCGCCGTCGCCCGCCGTTCGCGGATGCCCTGTCCGCCGGTGTCGAGGGCCGCGGCGGAGCGCTCGGCCTCGGCGAGCCGCTCGGCCGCCCGCCGCGACCGGGTGCCCGAGGCGTCGGCGGACTGCACCGCCGTGCGCGCCGTGACCAGCGCGGTGCGCGCCTCCTGCAGCGCCACGGGCAGCGCGCGCAGCACGTGCGCGGCCTCGTCGAGCGTGCGGGCGTGCGCCGACCGGAACCGGCGGATCGTCTCCCGCGCCGCCTCGATCTCCCGCAGCGCGCGCTCGTCAGCCTGCCGGGCACCCGCGACGGGACTGGTGCCGTCGAGGGGGAACTGTGCGGTGGTGGCGAGGTAGGCCTCCGTCGCGCGGTCGCCCGCCCGCGCGACCTGCGCCCACTCCGGGCCGAGCGGGCGGGCTTCACCCAGCTGGTCGGCGACGTGCACGGCATCCGCGGCGGCGCGCTGCTCGTCGTCGAGGGCGAGGAAAGCCTGGCTGGCGGCGGCGCGCGCGGCGCGGGTGGCCTCGTCGGGGGCGTCGTCACGCCGTTCGGACCGCCGAAACAACGCCCCTCCCGTCTCGCTCCGCCCTACCGTACTCGTACGTCGGCCATCTCCCGGGAGCGGACGGACCGGCTGATCGACCGGATGGGTGACCGGTTTGCGCTGCGTGACCGGCCTGCGGGTATCCGGGAGGCGCTCGCTAGCATCGCGCCGATGTCCCGGGACCTCGACGCACAACTGCTCGAGTCCGTCGCGGTACGCCGCGGCAGGCTCCGCGAAGCCCTGCTCTGGGGCCGCGACCGCCGGGTCCGGGCCACCGGTGACAACCTCCGCAGGCTGGCGGCGGGCGTCGTACTGGCCGCCGTTGTCGCGGCGGGATGCGTGGGGTGGTCGTTCGTCACCCATCTCCTCGCGGCCCAGACGCGAGCGCCCGCCGGGATCACGGTGTCGCGATGACCGCCACCGTCGGGGGACGGCTCACGCGCATCACGGTGAGCGGAGCGGTGCGGCGGGCCGATCTCGTGCTGCCCTCCGACGACCCGGTCGGGCTGCTTGTGCCCGATCTCGTCGCGCTGGTCGGGGCGGCCACGGTCGAGGGCCCGGGCGCCTACCAGCTCTCGACGCCGGACGGCACCGTCCTCGACTCCGGGGTGTCCCTGCACGACGCGGGCGTGCCGGACGGCACGGTGATCCGGCTGGACACCGTGGCCGAGGCGCCGCCGGTGCCGATCCTGCATGACGTCACCGACCACGTGTCCGACGACGCCGACAGCCGACGGGGCCGCTGGGACGCGACCGCGCTGCGGTGGACGGCGACCGCGGTCGCCGTCGCGGGCGGGGTCACCGCGGCATTGCTGGTGAGCGCGGCCGCGCGCCTGACGCTGATCCCGGCGGGCGCGGTGCTCCTCATCGCGGGTGCGGCCGTGGCCGCAGGCGGCCGGGGATCGACCGGACAGGCGGGCACACGGGCCGCCGCGGGGGATGAGCCCCGCCGCGTCGCTACGCCGGTGTCGGCGGGCCTGCCCAATGCGGGCGACGGGTCGGTGCCGGATCGCCTGCAGGCCGTCGGCGTGGCGTTGGCGCTGGTCGGGGCTGCGGTGGCGTTTGTCGGCTGCGCGTTCAGCGGGACGGGCCCGAGTGGACGGCTTGCGCTCGCGGTGAGCGTTACCGCCGCCGTAGTGGCCCTGGTCGGGGCGGCCACCGGGCACCGCAGGGCCGCCCTGCTCGGCGCGGGCATGCTCATCGGGCATCTGGTGCTGTGGTGGACGTTGCGCCTCGCCGCACTGCCGCTTGCCCGGGTCGCCGCGGTGGTGGCGGTCGTCGTCATCGGGCTGCTCGGTGTGCTGCCCCGCGTGGCCATCACGGTCTCGGGGCTCGCGGCGCTCGACGACCGGCAGGCCGCCGACGAGCCCGTCACACGGCTCGCCGCCCATGCCGCGGTCAACGCGGCGCATCGCGGGTTGGCGCTGGCCACCATGGCGACGGCCGTCTCGGGCGCACTGGCCGGATGGCTCTTGGCGGGCGCCGACGACGGATGGGCGCG
This sequence comes from uncultured Actinomycetota bacterium, assembly GCA_963739465.1. Classification (GTDB taxonomy): domain Bacteria; phylum Actinomycetota; class Actinomycetes; order Mycobacteriales; family Pseudonocardiaceae; genus Pseudonocardia. The sequence goes on along the minus strand of CAVUAS010000007.1, from coordinate 602,211 downwards.
GGCGCTGGCCGGGGTGCTGGCCGTCGTACTGCTGCTGCGGCTGCGCGCGTTTCCCCTGACGGTCGAGGTCGTGGCCGTGGTCGCCGCCGCGGCGGGCACGCTCGTCGGGTTGCTGCGGCTCTGGGTCCGGCTCGATCCGGGGCACTGGTGGGCGGTCGCCGCGGCGGCGCTCGCCGGGTCCGCCGTCGCCCTCTTGGTGCTGGCCTACCGTCCGCGCCCGCACGTCCGGGCCCGGGCCCGACAGCTGGGCGATCGCCTGGAGGCACTGGCCGTCGTCGCGTCGGTGCCGGTCGCGGTCGGGGTCTTCGGGTTGTACGAACGACTATTGGCCACCTTCTGAACCGCCATGACCACTGACGCTCCCCGTCCCAGTCCGGTTCACCGCCCCGGAGCCGCGCGGCATCGGCTCGCCGACGCCGCAGGCGAGGGCGACGCGGCTTCGCCTCCCGACTCCGCGGCCGCCTCCCCGGCCTGGCTCGCCGCCGGGGCCCGGCCGCAACATTGGGCGGCCGAGGCCGTGGTGCCCCACCCGGAGGGCACGTGGCCGCCTGCCGTAGCACCCGTGCCTGCACCCCGGCTCGCTCCGGCATCACCATCGAGACCATCGAGCTCGTCCGGGTCGTTCCCCGCGGCCGGACGCCGTCCGTGGACCGACGGCGCTCGGCCGAGGTCGACCACCGGCCCGAACCCGATGTTCGCGCCGTCGCCCGCCGGTCGTTCGGAAGCTCCGCCCACGGACTGGGCGGGCCCGGTCGACGGGCACGGCGCGATCACCGCATCCGGCGTGCCCCAGGCGGCGCAGTCAGGAGGGCGCGCATTCCCGGGGTCGGGTGCGGCTTCCGGTCGCGCAACGGAGGTCGCGGCCCCCGGGAAGGCGCCGCACCGCGCCCGCAGGCCCCGACCGGCCCCCGGCGGCGACCCGCTGCCGCGCAGGCTCGGCCGGGCCATGCTCGATCTGGTCACCGGCGCCGCGGCGGCGCGGGAGCTGGCCGATCTCGCCGCGAACGCCCAGCTTCCCGTGACGACCGGACGCCGCATCGCGGTCGTCTCGCCACGCGGGGGCGCGGGCCGCACGAGCGTCGCCGCCGTGCTCGCCTGCGTCTTCGCCGCCCGCCGGGCCGACCACACCCTCGTCGTCGACGCGGACCCGGGGGTCGGCTCGCTCGCCTGGCGACTCGGCGTGCCGCCCACCGACGACCCGACCGCACTCGGCCACCGCCTGCTCGCGACCCGCGGGGGAACGCTCGCGGACGTCGAGGCCGTGCTCCCCGCCACAGCGATGGGGCTGCGCGTGCTCCCCGGCGGGGCCGACCTGCCCGCCGAGCTGACCCAGGGGCTGTCCCGGTACTTCGCGATCACCGTCGTCGACGGAGCCCGGACGCCCTCGCCCGACGCGCATGTCGCGGTCCTCGTCACCCCCACGACGCCCGACGGGCTGCGCAGCACGTGCGCGGCCCTCGATGCGTGGACCGGAGGACCCGTGGTGGTCGCGCTCGTCGACCGGGACCGCGCCCGTCTCGATCCCGACCCCGCGCTCGGCCGGTACGGGGTTCCGGTGGTGGTCCTGCCCTACGACCGCCACCTCGCGGCGGGCGCGCCGATCCGGCCCGACCGCCTCCGCGCCACGACCCACCGCGAGGCCACCCGGCTGGCCGGGCTCGCCCTCGCGGCCGCGATCGGGGGCGGACGGTGAGCGCCGGTCGTTCCCCCGTCATCGTCGCCGCCCGGTGCACGGCGCCAACCGCGTGCGCGGCGGCCGGGCCGGAGGGTGGGCGATGACCACCCGGCTCGTCCACCGCCCCGCCCGCACCCTGCCGCCGCTGGGCGCGGTCGATCCGGTCGTCATCAGCGCGCCGCCCGTCCTGCCCGAGGGCCGGGCGGGCCACGGGCTCGCCTCGCTCGTGCCGCTGGCCGGGTCCGGCGTGGCGATGAGCATGATGATGTTCCTGCGCGGCTCGGGCTTCGCCGCGCTCGGCGCGATCATTCTCGTCGTGTCGCTCGGGGCCGCGGCGGGCCTCTACGTCACCCAGCGCGGCCAGGCCGGGCGCAAACGGCGCGCCCAGCGCGAGCTGTACGTCACCTATCTCGAAGGACTGCGCGACGACCTGCGCTCCGCCGAGCGAGCGTTCCGCCGCGACAGCCTGCACCGGGACCCGCCCGCCACGCACCTGCTCGACGTCGTGGCCGACCCCGCCCGGCTCTGGGAACGCCGCCGTCCCGACAACGACTTCCTCCGCCTGCGGGCAGGCGCGGGCGCGCTGCCGGTCCGGGAGCTCACGCTGCGCGACGAGGGCTCGGTCACCAGCCCCACGGACCCGTTCATGCGCTCCGAGGCCCGCGCGCTGGTACGCCGGTTCGGCCGCACCCCGGGCCTGCCGCTGCGGATCGGCCTCGACCGCGCGGGAGATGTCAGCGTGGTCGGCCGCGACCGCGCGGACGTGCTCCGGTTCACCAGGGCGCTCGTGGCCCAGCTCGCCGCCCTGCACGCACCCGACGACGTCACGCTGGCGATCGTCGCCGACCCCGCGGCGGAGCCGGACTGGGCGTGGGCCCGCTGGCTGCCGCACCTGCTCGACCGGGAACGGATCGGCCGGACCGGGCCCGTGCCCCGGCTCGTCCCCGACATGGTGACGCTGCAGGCGATGCTCGCCGACGACCTGGCCGAACGGGCGCACGCCGCGGCGACCGCCCACCGCCACGGGGGCGGCAGCACCGAGTCCCGGGCCCGTTCCCGGCTGGTCGTCATCGACGACGCGCACGGCCGGGTCGCCCGCCCCTTCACCGGCCCGGACACCGCCATCGGGCTCGCCGCGATGGGCGTGACCGTGCTGCACCTGGTCGCCGACCGCCTGCACGAGCCGAGCGAGGTCACCCGTCGCGTCCTGGTCGAGGGGGCGGACGTCACGCTGGAGGACCTGGCGGCGACGCCGCCCGTCGTCGTCGCGGGCACCCTGGACGATGCCCCGGCCCCGCTCATCGAGGCGCTGGCGCGCAGGCTGGCCCCGCTGCGGCTGGCTCCCGACTCCTACGACGACGGCACCGGCACACCGCCCGCCGACTTCGTCGAGCTGCTCGGCATCGGCGACCCCGCCGCCATCGACCCGGCCCGGCTGTGGCAGCCCCGCGGCGAGCGCGACTTCCTGCGCGTCCCCATCGGCGTCGACGAGGCCGGGCGGGCGACCCTGCTGGATCTCAAGGAGTCCGCGCAGCTGGGCATGGGCCCGCACGGCCTGTGCGTGGGCGCCACCGGCTCGGGCAAGAGCGAGCTGCTGCGCACTCTCCTGCTCGCCTTGGCTGCCACCCACCCGCCGTCGGATCTTGCGATCGTGCTCGTCGACTACAAGGGCGGCGCGACCTTCGCGCCGCTCGCGCCGCTGCCGCACGTCGCAGGCCTGATCACGAACCTGTCCGGCGACACCGCGCTGGTGGAGCGCGTCTACACGAGCCTCGACGGCGAGGTGCTGCGCCGCCAGCAGCTGCTCGCGGACGCGGGCCGGATCACCGACATCACCGAGTACCGCCACCACCGCGCCCAGCGCCTGCTCCCGGCCGACCTGCCCGAGCTGCCGCATCTGTTCGTCGTCATCGACGAGTTCGGTGAGCTGCTCACGGCGAAGCCCGAGTTCGTCGAGCTGTTCCTGCGGCTGGGCCGGATCGGGCGCTCGATCGGCGTGCACCTGCTGCTGTCCAGCCAGCGCGTGGAGCAAGGCAAGATGCGCGGCCTGGACACCTACCTGTCCTACCGGATCGGGCTGCGCACGCTGTCGGACACCGAGTCGCGGACCGTGCTCGACACCCCCGACGCCGCACGGCTGCCTGCCCTCCCCGGCCACGGCTATCTCAAGGTCGACGTCACCACCTACGACCGGTTCAAGGCGGCGTTCGTCTCGGGCCCGCTCGGCGGCCCGGCGGAAGAGGTGGCGCCCGCGCCCGGCCCCGCCGTGACCCGCATGGCCCGCTTCGGCCACATCGCCGCGCCCGCGGCCGACGCGCCCGCAGCCCCCGTCCGCCGCACCGCGGGACCGACGCTCCTGTCGACCATGGTGAACCGGCTGGCTGACGCGGCCCGACCCGTCGCCCCGATCTGGCTTCCGCCGCTGCCCGCCGCCGTCACCCTCGACCAGGCCGCCGGGGGGCTCGCGTTCGGCCCGGACGGCGTGCGGCTGGCCTGCGGCCGATCCGGAGGGCTCGCCGCGCCGCTCGGCGTGCTGGACGACCCCGTCCGGCAGTGGCAGGGGCCGTGGCTCGCCGACCTCCACGCGGGCGGCGGTCATCTGCTGATCATGGGTGGCCCGGCCAGTGGTACCTCGACGGCGCTGCGCACGCTCGCGCTGGGCCTCGCGACCACGCACAGCCCCACCGCGGTCGGCATCTACGGCGTCGACCTCCTCGGCAGCGGCCTGCGCGGGCTTGCCGAGTTGCCGCACGTCGGCGGCGTCGCCGGGCGGGACGAGCGCGAGCGCGTGCGCCGCACGGTGGACGAGGTGGCCGCGATGTTGGATGCGCGGGAGCGCGCCTACGCCCATCTCGGCCTGGACACGGTCGCCGACCTGCGCGCCGCCCGGGCGGCGGCGCGCCTCCCGGAGCTGGGCTGCGACGAGGTGGTGCTCCTCCTGGACGGCTACGGGCGGCTCGGGGTGGAGTTCGAGGACCTGGAGCCTGCCGTGCACGACCTCGTGGCCCGGGGCGCGCGGCACGGCGTGCACGTCGTCGCGACGGCCCGGCGGTGGAGTGAGGTGCGGGCGGCGCAGCAGGTGGCGTTCGCGAACCGGATCGAGCTGCGCATGACCGAGCCCGCGGAGTCGGGCATCGACGGCAAGCTGGCCCGCGGTGTGCCCGTCGACGTGCCCGGCCGGGCGCTGACCAACGGGAAGCTGTACGGCCAGGTGGCGTTGCCGCGATTGGACGCGCTTCCCGATCCGGCGAGCTCGGCGCTGGCCGAGGCCGCGGCGCTGGTGCGCGGCTCCTGGACCGGCGCGCTGCCGCCGCGTATCCGGGTGCTGCCGCCCGTCGTCGCGGTCGCCGACCTCGACCCGAGTGCGGACGGGGTGCCGTTCGGCCGTTTCGAGCACGACCTGTCCACCGCCGCGCTCGACCTGGCAGGCCGCGACCAGCATTTCCTCGTGCTGGGCGACACCGGGTCCGGGCGGACGAACCTGCTGCGCGTCGTCATCGCAGGCCTGTTGGCCCGAGCCACGCCCGAGGAGCTGGTGTTCGCGGTCGTGGACCCGCGGCGCGGGCTGCAGAGCGCCGTTCCCGAGCCGTACCTCGGCGGGTACGCGACGAACCCGGCGCTCGCGCAGCGGCTCGCGGCGGCCGTCGCCACCCAGCTCGCCGCGCGGGGCGAGGCGGGCCGCGCGGCGGCCGACCCCCGGATCGTGCTGGTCGTGGACGACTACGACGTGCTCGCCGCGTCCGGAACGCAGCCACTGGCCGCGCTCGTCCCGCATCTGGCGGGCGGCCGCGATCTGGGGCTGCACGTGCTGCTGACCCGCCGGGTCGCGGGCGCCTCCCGCGGACTGTACGAGCCGTTCGCGCTGGGCGTGCGCGAGTCCGGCTGTGCCGGGCTGATCCTCTCGGGGGACCGCAGCGAGGGCCAGCTTCTCGGGACCGTGCGGGCCACCGCCATGCCCGTCGGACGGGGTCGGCTGGTTCGGACGGGTGAGGAGCCGCGGATCGTGCAGACGGCGTTGGCGGAGGCGGCATGACGATCGACGTGGTCGCGCTGTGCGAACGGATGCCCGAGCCCGGCACAGTGCTGGCCGCACTCCGGGTGGCGGGGCCGGACCTACTGGTCGACACGGTCGAAGCCGGCTCGCTCATCCAGCTGCGGGCGGCGGACGGTGCGGTGCTCGTGTCGATCGAGAGCCCGCGGTTGGTGCAGGTCGCAGGCGAGGCCGAGCGGCTGTTGGGCATCGCCGAGCCGCTGCCGTGCCCGGTGTGGTGGGTGGAGGCGCGGGCGCGGCCCGCGGGTGCGGTGGCGGCGCGGCGTTACGCCGCCGCCCTGGTCGCCGAAACCGGAGGAACCACGTGGCAGAGCCGCTGAGCGACCACCCGGCCGCGGACCGGGCGACGGCGGAGGCGCTGGTCGTCGAGCAGCACCGGGCGGTGGTGCCGCTCTCCGGGTGGCTCATCGACGCCGCGCGCACCGCGGCGGACAGCGCGCGGCTGCTGCAGATCCTCACCCCGCCCGACGCCGCGGTGACCTACCCGCTGGAGCTGCTCCTCGCCGACGGCGGGGCGCAGTGGATCGTCTGGGACGGGCCCCGCTTCCGAGAGGGGTTCACCGGCGTGCCCATGGCGTGGACGGGCGCGCGGTTCGCCCCGGTCGACGGCCCGGTGCCCGAGGTGGTCCCGAGCGACCTCGCCCAGGGCGGCCTGGAGCTGCAGGTCACCACCCTCCATCCGGCGCACCCGGAGCTGCAGGTGGGTGCGGCGACGGGTGCCGTGATCCGGGCGCTCAGCGGCGCCGAGCCCGCGGGGTGGGGGGTGGACGAGCCGGTGACGCAGCCGTGGTCGGCCCGCGAGCTGACCGCGGCGTGCCGCGAGCGGGCGCCGCAGCCGACCACGTTGGCCGTCGTCGGCGCAGGCGTGCTCGGGCGGCTGCGCGTGACGCGCGTCGATACCGGCGTGCTCGAGGAGCTGCGCCTGTCCGGCCCCGCCGCGCGCACCGTCGCGCAGGCGACGCTCGACGGCCTGGCCGCCACGCTGGCCGCGCTGACCCCGGCACCGCGCAGCATGGTCGTGAACGTGCATCCGACCCGGGTGGGCGGCCTGCGCCCGTCCCGACCGTCACCGCCCGCCCTGCCCTACGCGTTGCTCGTCGGGTCCGCCGAGGTCGCCCGCCGCGGCGGCGAGCACGCGCAACGCGCGCCTGCCGGGTCGGTGCGGCTCGTCGACGGCGCGGCCTGGTGCCGTTTCCCCGGCGCGGCCCCCTACGAGCAGCTGGCGGCCACGCTGGAGCACTTCGCCTGAGCTAGTGTCCCGCGCCGGAAGTTCGCCACATATCTCGACGGCCCAGCCGCACGTCAGCGGCGTTGCTGGTCCGGCCGAGTACAACCCGGTACGAGGCGCGGACCAGCGCCTTGCCGACGTACACCTGGATCCGCCGATATACGCAACGAACTTCCGGCGCAGGACACTAGTGCCCCGTCAAGAAGGGTCCGCACGCAACTCGGCGGCCCAGGCGCCCGCGGGCGGCGTTGCCGCTCGGCCCGAGTACGCCCGGTACGAGGACCGGGCGGCGCCTTGCCCGCGAACGCCTGGATCCACCGATTCCCGCACCAACCTTCCCTCGTGCGGTGGCCACGAACGTTGCCGGGGTGATCGCGTGATCCAGGCGGCGGCTCGCAAGGCGCCGCCCGAAGCTCATACCGGGCGTCTTCGCGAGGGCGGCAACGCCGCGAGCCGTCGTCTGGGCGCGCGAGGACCCGGCGGACGTTTGTGGCCACCGCACTAGCCCGTGGGGCGCGCGCTGATGCGCGCCACGAACTCCGCGGCCGCATCGGCGCTGATCGGGACGGCTTCGGTGTCGCCGTAGCCGAGCTCCTGCTCCCGCAGCCGCAGGGTCGGCTCCCAGCGGCGATTGCGGGTGAAGGCCTCGTCGACGGCGTGCCCGTCGACGACGCTGCGCCGCAGGACGCCGACCAGGTCGGGACGGCGCGCGTCGGGTCCGCGCACCCCGTAGTAGACGTACCCGGGTGCGTCGGCGACGGGGATGCCCGTCTCGCCGAGGTAGTCGGCGAGGGGGATGTCGCCGTCCTCGGCGTCGCCGCCGATCTCCCGGTACCCCGCGATCGTTTCGAAGTCGTCATCGCCGTCGTAGGCGACGACGAGCGTGTCCCCGGCGGTGTCGGCGAGGAACCTCCACAGTGCCCGGTCCAGCTGCGCCCGCTCGGCACCCTGCAGGAAGCCCTGGTCGAACGCGGTCACGGTGTCGTCGGGACGGCGCAGCGGCTTGCCGAGGTTCAGCATCAGCCTGCGGGGGTGGCAGACCAGATAGGCCGAGATACTCATGCGTGCCCTTTCGGCGGTGCCATGGCGGCCGTCATCGTGGCGGAAGTCGGTCGCCGAGAGTGTAGGTGCCCAGCGGGGCGCCGTCGGAGTCCCGGAAGACGACGGTGACGTCCCGGTAGGCGGAAAGTCGCTCCGCCGAGCGGGCGCCCTGCCACCGGCGGATCCAGTCCTCGACCTCGACGCCGGGCCGGACCTGGACCCAGACCTCGCCGTGGAGGCCCAGCTGCTTCTGGGCGGCGGTGCGCAGCGCCGAGTTGAAGGCGTTGAAGCCGCCGCCGACGGACTTGTTCTCCCGCAGCAGGACGGTCTCGCCGGTGTGGTCGACGAAGCGGACGTCGCTGCCCGCGGCGCCGGGGCCGCCGACCGAAGGCGTCGTCCCCGGCGGCCCGTGGCGCAGCATGGCCTCGGCGTTGACCGGGTTCAACGGGAACTTCGGGTTCGAGTCGGCGACCGCGCGCTGGACCAATGTCTGTTGCTCGTCGTGGCCCAGCAGGTCGAACGGGTCGGGCCCGGCGGGTCCGGACGGTAGCGGCGCGTCGGCGCCGCCCATGTCCGGTCCGTATGGGTGATCCACCGGAGGATGCGCGGCGTCGAGCGGTCCGACGTCCAGCGGCGGTAGGGCGGTCTCGGATCCGGTCGGGTGGAGGACGGCGGACTCCGGTCCCGACGGATGGGGCAGGAGCGACGAGCGCAGATCGTCGAGCCTTCCGACGCCGTCGGGCACCGGGACCACCCGGAAGGTCTCCGCCTGCTGGGCCTGGAGGTGATCGAGTTCGGCCGGGCTGACGCCGGGCACGCGCATCGCCTCGTAGACCGGATGGGTCGCCATCTTGGCGGCGAAGCTCTCCGGCGTGTGGAACTGAAGTTCGAAGACCTGTCCGGTGCGGGGGTCGAACCAGGTCGAGTTGACGCCCTTGTACGCGTCCGGCACGTCCCAGGTCGGCTTGAACGTCACCGGCTCGAAACCCTGCGCCCGAAGGTCGGCCACCGCGTGCTCGATGCCGTTGACGTAGCCCCCGTCGGGGATCTCCATCGTGTACCGGACCGCGTCGCGGATGCGGGCGGCTGCGTCCTCGGGCGTCAGGCCGGGGAAGTCTGCCAGATCGGTCGCGATCTTGCGCTTGAGCGAGTCCTCGCTCTTGAGTGCGAACTCAAGGCCCTGTGACCGTGCCCCGTCGACCCCGTCGACGACCGACCGGATGCGCGGGGTGATGTCCGATTCGGCGGAAGTCGCCCGGCGGAGGACGTCGTCGGCGGCGGCGTTGGCGTGGGGGTCGAGGTCGAGCCGTTGACCGTGTTCGACCCCGATCCACGCCCCGTCGGGCTGGATTCCGGGATGCACCCCGTCCGGAAGCGGGTTGGCCTGCGCGGCGTCGGGCGGGTGTGCGCCGGACAGGGGATCGGTCGGTCCTTCGACCCCGGGCGGCCCGTCGTGGTGGCCGCCGGGCAGGTCCGACGGGTGCGCGGCCGTGGGATCGGCCGCGGGGTGCCCCACCGGTTCGGGGTGCCCGACCGTGGGCTCGACGGAGGACGGGGCGCCCGGCTCCAGGTGCGATGTCACGGTGCCGCCGAGATGGGGAGCGGCGCCGCCCGGCTCCACGGGGTGCATTCCGCCGCCCGGCTCGACGTGGGTGGGGCCACCCGCGTGCTCGGGATGGAGCGGGCCACCTGTGGGCTCGGGGTGGAGCGGGCCGCCGGTGTCGCCGACGTGCGGTGTCCCGCCGGTGTCGCCGACGTGCGGTGTCCCGCCGGTGTCGCCGACGTGCGGTGTCCCGCCGGTGTCGCCGACGTGCGGTGTCCCGCCGGTGTCGCCGACGTGCGGCGTCCCGCCGGTGTCGCCGACGTGCACCGGGGCCCGGGGGGTGTCGACGTGCGGGGCGTGGGGGAGCGCGTCGCCGACCGACGGGCCGTCGACCGCGGTGTGCGGCGCCCCGACGTGCGGATGCGGCGTGTCGACGTGGACCGTGGGCACGTCCACCCCGGGCACGTCGATGTGCGGGATCCGCAGGCCGGGGAAGCGGCGCAGCGTGGAGCCGACGACGTCGGTGACGGTCGGCAGGTTGCCGACGAACTCCCCCGCGCGGACGAGCCCACCGCCGACCCGCGCGACGGTGGCGATCTCCGACGCCTCCAGCGCCGCGCCGCCCGCGCGGAGGCCCGCCCCCGCGCCCTTCGTCCCGATGATCGCGGACACGACGTTGAACGTCGCCATGCCCGCCGCGTGGGACTTGTCCTTGCCCCACTCGTCGTAGGCGATGAGGGCCTTCCCCGCGCCGAGCAGGGTGTCGCCGAGCTGGCCCTTCTTCAAGCCGGGGACGCCAAAGGTCTGGTCCAGCACGGCGCCGCCCGGCATCGAGTAGACCCCGAGGGCCAGCGCGAACGTGCCGAGTCCCGTCCAGGCGCTGCCCGCGGTGCTCCAGCTCCAGTGGCCGTCGGAGTACCCGATGAGGGCGCCGAGCCCGCTGACGAAGCCCTTCGCGCCGTCCCACATCCCGCCGAAGAACGACCCGACGTCACCCCAGAAGCCGCGGTCGTGCTCCTCGGCGGTACCCCACGGCAGGGCGTCCTTCTCGCCCATGGCCGCGTCGAGCTGCGCCGCGGTGTAGCCGAACTCCGTGGCGGTGACGGTGCCGTCACCGTTCTCCGCGGTGTAGCGCTTGCCGGAGTACAACGCGAGAATCGTGTTGGCGCAGCGGCGCTGGGCGTCCATGAAGTCCGCGACGGCCGCGTCGACGTTCTTGATCAGTCCGTTATGCTCGTCCACTTTGGACTGGCTCTTGCGCCAGTCGGCGTCGCTGGACACGCTCTGCACGAAGGCGGCCGCCTGGGCGCGGAGCGTCTCCAGGCGGGTCTGGATCGCCGCGACCTCGGTCGCGTACGTGGACAGTGCAGAGCCGACGGCGGTCAGGTCCTCGCCGACCGACGCGCTGACCGTCTGGACGGGAACCGTGGCGACGAGCAGGTCGCCCGCCTCGGGCGCCGAGTAGACAGCGGCGAGGCCCTGCCAGGTCGCGTTGACCCGCCTGCCGGTGTCGGGGAACGCCGTCCCCACCCCGCTGACGGCGGTCGCGTGGCCACGCAGGGCGTCCATGTCGCCCGGGATCTGGGGGATCGCCCCTGGGTTGATCATTGCGGACCGAACCTTCGTCCGCCGGGCATCGTCGCCGATGGGTCCGGGGCCGCGGTCGCCGAAGCCTGGGCGTTGGCGGCCATCTCCAGGTCGCCGTGCAGGTAGGCGTTGGTGGCCTGGGCCGCGCCGCTCATGCACGCGCCGGTGCGCATGAGGACGAACCGGATGTCGGCGGTCGCGGACTCGGCGTACCCCTGCAGGGCGGAGGCCACGATGTCCGAGCTGGACTGTCCGGCCGCGCCCTCCAACCCGGTGTTCAACTTGGTCAGCTGTCCGTCGAACTCCGCGGCGATGCCCTCGGTGCGGCGCAGCACCGAGGACACGCCCGCGGGGTCGATGTTCCACCCCGGCATGGCGGGGCTCAGCCGATGGACTGGACGGCGGCGCGGGCGCGGCTCAGCGTCGTCGTCGCCGTCTCGTCGTTCTTGAGCAGGGTGGTGCGTACCAGCGTGATGATGTTCTGGACCTCGGTGGCCGCGGAGTGCCAGCGCTGCTCGACGACGTGGTAGTCCTCGGACACGCCATCGGCCTGGAAGTCGGCCATGGCGGCGTTCACGTCGACGTTGCGCTGGGAGATGTTGGCCTCCAGGCGGGCTACCACGCCTGCGAGGTCGGACTGGGTCTGGCTGGACGAGCTCGTGTCGAAGGCACGGCGGTACATCGGGACGTCACCTCGGGTTCTCTCCGTCGCGTGGTGCTGGGGGAGCGGACGGTTCGGTTCGGGTGGGATTGGTCAGGCGCGGGCGCCGAAGCGGGCGGCGTCGAAGTTGGCCGAGCCCGCGGCGCTGCTGGCGTTGTCCGCCATCTCGGTGTCACCGGAGACGAACGACGTGTTCATCCCGGTCTGGCCGCCGACGATCGCGGCGAGTGCGCTGTTCAGGTCGGCGGTGATCTGGTCGGCGTGGGCCTTGAAGGCGTCGAACTGAGCGCGGCCCGCGCCCTGGAACGTGGTTTCCAGCGGGGTGACCGAGGCGATCAGCTGCTTGATCAGCACGCCGAGGTCGTCGCTGGAACCCTGGGTTTGGCGCGTCAACGCCGTGAGCGTCTCGGCGCCCATGTCGAACTTCACGGGGAGCTTCACCTCACAGAGGGTGATCAGATCGGGCGACAGTGCGGCGGAGCCTAGCCACATCGGGTCGGATCTGTCACCGTCGGGTCCGCCCGTTGTCACGCCCGGTGATTGACACTGCGACAATCCGGCCGGAAAGCCCCAGGTCAGGACATTCCGCGGGCATGCGCGCGCAGCCGCTCGGCCCAGGAAAGCGCGATGGGCTTCTCGCCGACGTCGGCGAACCAGGCGCCGTCCACCCGTACGACGGGGTGGACGGCCAGCCGATGGCGGTGCGAAGTCAGACAGCGACCGGAGACCAGATCGAAGCGGTACCAGTGCCACGGGCACACCAGCGTCGTCCCGTCGACCCGGCCCTCGGCGAGCGGGCCGCCGTTGTGCGGGCACGCGGCGTCGGTCACGCGGAACCCGTCGTCGATCCGGAAGACGGCAAACCGGCGCCCGTCGTCGGCCGTCACGACCCGCGGCGGGCCGCCGGACTCGCCGAGCGGCACCAGCATCAGCGCCTGCCGGACGCCCGCAGCGCGGACAGCGACTCACCGCCGACGAACCAGTGCTCCGGCTCGCACTCCGTGATGACGACCCGCACGTTCTCTCGCGGCGCGCCGACCGCCTCGTGGACGGCGGCCGTCACCGCCTCGCCGAGCGCCTGCAGCTGCTCGGGCGTGCGGCCCCGGGCCAGCGTGATCTGAACGAGCGGCATCGCGATTCTCCTAACGACAGGCCAGTTCCAGGGTGCCGAGCCGGTCGACCGACGCGACGACGACGTCGCCGGGCGCCACCGGCACCGCGGCCGTCAGTCCGCCGGAGAGCACCACGTCGCCCGCGTGCAGGCCATCCCCGTCGGCCGCCATGGTGCGGACCATCCAGGCCACCGCGGCGGCCGGATGGCCGAGTGAGGCCGCGCCCGACGCCGTCGCCACGAGCTCGCCGTTCTTCTCCAGCACGACGCCGACGAGGCGGAGATCGATACCCGCGGGCGGCACGGGTGCCCCGACCAGGAACCGGCCCGCCGAGGTGTTGTCGGCGACGACGTCGGGCATCGTGAACTTGTAGTCGCGGTAGCGGGAGTCGAGCACCTCGATGCCCACCGCCACGCCGGAGGACGCCGCGAGCACGTCGGCCGCGGTGACGTGCGGTCCGGCGAGGTCGCGGCCGAGCACGAACACGATCTCCGGTTCGCAGCGGGGCTGGATCAGCGCGGACGTGTCGAGCGGCGCGCCGATGTCGAGGGCGTTCGCGCCCTCCAGGAAGCCGTAGACGGGGCTGTCCACACCCACCTGCGCCTGCTTGGCCCGGCTCGTGACGCCCAGCTTCCAGCCGACGAGCGGGCCCGCGGCGTCGCGCAGCGCCCGCTGTACGGCGTAGCCGGTGGCGAGGTCGGGCACGCCGAGGGCGTCGATCGCGGTGCGGTCGGCGACGGCCTTCTGGAGCTGGTTGGCGTATTCGTGTGTGCTCATTCCCCCACCCGCACGGTGATCGGGCCGAGCCGGTCGAACTCGGCGCGGAAGACGTCGCCCGGTGTCATGGGCACGGCGGCGTGCAGTGCCCCCGTCATGATCAGGTGGCCGGGCTCGAGCGCGACCCCGTCCCCGCCGAGGACGTTGGCCAGCCACGCGACGACGGCCACGGGGTCACCCAGCGCCGCCGCCCCCGCGCCGGTGTCGACGAGCTCGCCGCCCCGTGTCAGCGTCATCCCGACCAGCCGGGAGTCGAAGTCGGTGATCGGGACGACCCGGCTGGAGGTGGCCATCGCCCCGTTGGAGGCGAGGTCGGCGACGGTGTCGGCGAGCTTGATCCGCCAGTCGGCGATGCGTGAGTCGACGATCTCCATCGCGGCGACGGCGCCCGCGATCGCGGCGTGCGCCTGCGTCACGGTGACGCCGGGGCCCATCAGCCGCTCGCCGAGCACGAACACGATCTCGGCCTCGACCTTGGGGGCGATGAAGCGGCTGACCGGGATGGTGTCGCCGTCGCGGTAGACGGTGGAGGCGAGCACGGGCCCGTAGTCGGGGGAGTCGACGCCGACCATCCGCTGCATCGGCTTGCTGGTGAGGCCCACCTTGTAGCCGATGATCCGGTCGCCGTCGGCGAGCAGGAGGTCGATCAGCTCGCGCTGGATGGCGTAGCCGTCGGCCATGCCCAGGGTGGGGTCGGCGTCGGTGAACGGGGGGATCGGCACCCGCGTGCGGCGGGCGTCGTACAGCGCTCGCGCCTTGGCGGGCGCGTCGGTCACGGGCATGCGGGCTCCTCGGGGTGTCGGACGCTGATCCTCGCGGCGCCCGCGCCCGCGGTCACCCTCACGGTTCCGCTGACCGGAACGGAGGGCATCGTCGACTCGGGGTTCCGCCCCGCCGCTGCGCCGGGTGGGCGTGCACTTCGCAGCCCCGCAGGCGCCGTACGAAGTGGCGGCGGCGGAGCGGGGCGATCAGGCGTCACGGGTCCGCGCCACTGACTCCGGGTTCCAGCCGAGCCGTCGGCTGATCGCCTCGCCCGCCTCGACGAGCGCGGCGGCGTGCCTGCGGCGGGGCACCGCGCCGAAGCGGGCGACCGGCGCGCCGATGCTGATGGCGGCCACGACGGCGTCGTGGACGTCCCGGATCGGCGCCGCGAGGCTGGCCACCCCGATCTCCCGTTCGTCGACGGCCTCGGCCCAGCCCCGGGCGCGGACGGTCGCAAGCTCCTCACGAAGCGCGGCGGGCTCGACGATCGTGTGCGGGGTCAGGCGGGGGAGCGGGCCGCGGGCGAGGAACGCCTCGCGCTCGTGTTCGGGCTGGTGGGCGAGCAGCACCTTGCCGGAGCTGGTGCAATGCGCGGGCACGCGCCGTCCGGTCTCGGTGAACAGGCGCAGCGAGTGGGCCGACTCCAGCCGGTCGACGTAGACGACCTCCACCCCGTCGAGCACCCCGACCTGCGACGACTCGCCGGTCTGCTCCCGCAGGTGGGCGAGGACCGGTCCGGCCGCGGCGTGCAGGTCGAGGTGCACCTTGACGGCCTCGCCCAGCTCGAACATCACGATGCCGAGGCGGTAGCCCCCGGTGTTCGGGTCGCGCTCCAGCAGGCCCTCGGCGACGAGGGTCGTGAGCAGGCGGTGAACTCCCGACTTGCCCAGCCCCAGCCGTCTGGCCAGCTCGGAGACCCCGAGGGACGCCTCCCGTGACCGGAACTCCTTCAGCAGTCGGGCGGCGTTGCGCACGGTGGACAGAACGGCGTCACTCATCCCGCCCCACCCCCGATGATGGTGAGTCGCGCGTCCGGGCACGCCGTGTGGAGCGTTTCGGCACACCCGACGCGCCAAGATCGCCGCGAGACGGACGAAATCGGGGTTCGCACCCCGCGAACGTCCGGTTCGACGCGATCACGACGACGGCCGGCCGCTTCGGAGCGCGCCGAAACGCACGACTCGGCGTGCTCAAATGCGGGACTCACCGTCATGGGGTGTGGGTGGGGTCCAGCCTGGGCGGCCGCCGACCGACGCCAGCAGGGCCTTGCGCACCGCATCGGGATCCGGCCCCGGTTCCCCGGCCAGCGCCGATTCGGCCAGCGCGGCGATGGCCGCGTCCCGGGGCGCGATCGCGCGCGCCAGCAGGGCCTGGGCCCGGGGGAGGCCCGCGTGTGCGGCGCCGATCAGCTCGTCGACCAGCCCCTCCCGCCCCCGCACGCGCGAGCGGATGGTCTCGAAGTCGCGCGCGGCCGTCGTGTGCCCCGCCGCCAGCCCCGCGCCGACGTGCCCCGCGTGGTGCGGCGTCAGCCCCGACCCCGGCTGGGCGACAACGTGGTAGACCACCGTGCTCACACCCAACGCGCCCCGCACCTCGGCGTACGCGGGCCCGTCGTCCTCCGATATCAGCCCTAGCGCGGGTGTGACCACGGGGTCGTAGAACCGCAGCGTCCAGTCCAGTCCCGGCAGCGAGCCCTCGACCGCCACCTCCTGGCCCCGCAGCGGCCCGAGCCCCTCGCGCGTCGCGAGCAGGTGCAGGTTGCGCGCCCCGACGGCCGCCACCGCCAGGGGTCCGCCGGTGAGCAGCGGCATCGCCCCGCGCACGGCGGGCGGGAAGGTGTCGGCTTGGGCGAGGTAGGCCCGGTGCAGCGCGGTGACGTAGTCGGCCACCGCCGCGCGCATCCGCTCCGGGTCCACCGCGTCTCCGTTCCGATTTGCGGAACCCCATGTCTTCCTTGCGGAACGGTAGGCGGGTTAGCGTCGGCCGTCAATCAGCGCGCCGCATACGACCGGACGCCCGTTCGTGCGGGTGCGTGGCGCATTGGCCGGGAAGGAAACGCCGCGACATGGGGATTCTTCGCCTCGCCCACATCGACGTCCGCACACCCGATCTGGACCTCGCCACGGCCTACTACACCGGGGTGATGGGCCTCCAGCAGGTCGGCCGCGAGGCCGACCGCGTCTACTTCAAGTGCTGGGACGAGGAGGACCACCACTCGTTGCGGATGCGCTACGACCCGCGCACCGGGCTCGACTCGTTCACGTTCCGCGTCGAACGCGAGGACGACCTGCACGTCTTCGAGAAGCGGCTGGCCGACTACGGCTGCCAGGTCGCTCGCGTGAGCAAGGGCGAGGCGGTGGGGCAGGGCGAGTCGATCCGCTTCGAGGTGCCGTCGGGCCAGGTCATGGAGCTGGTCTGGGACATCGAGAAGACGGGCAACCTCCTCGGCAAGCGCAACCCGTCGCCCGTCCCGCCGCCGGACCTGCCGGGAATCGCGCCGCCGCGGATGGACCACATGCTCGTCAACGCCGAGGAGGTGGGCGAGGCCGCCCGCTTCTTCCAGGACGTGCTGGGCCTGCGCCTCACCGAGCAGGTGCTCGACGGCAACGGCCACCAGCTCGGGGTCTGGCTGGCGGGCCGCACGAACTCGCCGCATGACATCGCGATCGTCAACGGGCCCAACGGCGCCCTGCACCACTGGGCCTACTGGCTCGACGACTGGGACCACATCCGCAAGGCCGCCGACACCCTCGCCTTCAACGGCGTGCAAATCGACCAGGGCCCGACGCGCCACGGCGTCACCCGCGGCAACACCATCTACTTCTTCGACCCCCTCGGCATCCGCAACGAGGTGTTCACCGGCGGCTACTGGGTGGATCCGGACACCGAGATCATCACGTGGACCGAGCAGGAGTTCGGAAAGGGCCTCTTCTACTACGAGAACGCCATCAGCCAGCGCTTTCTGAGGATGCACACATGAGCGACCGGATCCTGCGGCTGCAACACGTCGAGGTACGCGTGCCCGACCTCGAGCTGTGCACCGCCTACTACACCGAGGTGCTCGGCCTCATCGAAACCGCCAGGACCGACAACCAGGTCTTCCTCAAGTGCTGGGACGAGCGCGAGCACCACTCGGTGATCCTGCGCGAGGCCCCCACCTACGGGCTCGACCACATGTCGTTCAAGGTCGCCGAGGCGGGCGATCTCGACTTCTTCACCGAAAAGCTGCAGGCCGCGAGCGTGCCCGTGAAGCGCTACGCCGCCCGCGAGCTCGGCCCCGGCTGGGGCGAGGCGATCCGGTTCGACGCCCCGAGCGGCCACGTCGTCGAGCTGACCCACGGCACCGAGCGGATCGGCAACATGCTGCCGATGACCAACCCGCCGCCCCGCCCGCAGGACCTCGTCGGGATCGCGCCACCGCGGCTGGACCACGTGTTCGTCATGGCCGAGGACGTCGAGGCGTTCACGCGGTTCTTCGTCGACGTGCTGGAGTTCCGGCTCACCGAGCAGATCGTCTCGGGCGACGGGCATCAGCTCGCGACGTTCCTGGAGCGCAGCCACACCCCGCACGACATCGCCGTGATCACCGGCCCCAACGGCGCGCTGCACCACTTCGCGTTCTGGCTCGACGACTGGAACGGCATCCGCGAGGCCGCCGACACGCTCGCCTACCACGGCGTGGAGATCGACGTCGCGCCCACGCGCCACGGCGTCACCCGCGGCTACACCACCTACTTCTTCGATCCCGTCGGCAACCGCAACGAGCTCTTCACCGGCGGCTACTGGGTCGACCCGGACTTCGAGCCGATCACCTGGACCGAGGAGGAGATGGGTCGGGCGATCTTCTACTACCACCGCGAGGTCAACGAGCGGTTCTTCACGGTGCACAGCTGATGACGCGCCGACGCACTTCTTCCCGCGGAGGCGCCATATGACCCGCATCGACCGCTACGAGGCCCCCAACTACCTCGCGAAGTACCGCGAGCGGCAGAACCGCAAGGCGACACCGGCGGCCGAGGATGACGGCACACCGCTTTACCTGCGGCGATTCCGCGCGAAAGGCGCCGAGGTGCCGGTTGAGACCGTCGACGGTGAGAGCTTCACCCGCGACTACGCCGCGTCCACGCGGGAGAAGGAGATCGTCGCGCCGCCGGAGCGCAAGGCGGCGGAGGAGTTCGTCGCCGAGATCCGGATCATCCGGCACGGCATCACGCAGGGCTATTCCACCGACGCAGGCCTCACACCGATGGGCGGCTGGCAGGCCCACCAGCGGGGGCACTCGCTGTCGAAGTCGCTCAAGGAGGGGCAGAAGGTCCGGATCGTCTGCGCCGACACCAACCGCGCCCGCCAGACGGCCGAGCAGATCCACCGCGGCATGCTCGACGGGCTCGACCAGTGGCAGCGCAAGGCGGACGTGTCGGAGCCCGAGCCGATCCCCGAGCTGCGCAACTTCGGCGTCTGGACGCCGGACGGGCTGCGCGACGTCACCTCGGCGTTCCGCCAGTACCAGGCGACGATGGAGAAGCTGGAGCGCATGGCGGTGGGCGACCGGCCGCGCTGGCTCGTCGAGATCGACCGCTTCTACCGCACCCAGCTCGGCGGGGCCGACCCGATCCACATGTGGATGACGATCCCGCTGATGTACTTCGAGCCGCCCGCGATGTGCGTGCGACGGTTCTGGCGGGGGTTCCACCGGCTGATCGAGGAGAGCCCGAACCACCGAATCGTCGCCGCGACGCACTCCGGCCCGATCCGCGCGTTCGCCACCTGGGCGCACGGCTACGACCCCGGCGAGCCGTACAACACCGAGGAGGTCGTGGTGAAGGTGCGCGGAGGCGGGCGGACGGCCTTGGTGGCCTACCGCAACCGGGTGACCGAGGTGAACGTGCCGCCACCGGACGAGTTCCCGGCCTGGGAATCGTGACCGTCGCCGACCTCGACCCCGTCGGCGCTGTCGGTGGCGTCGGTGCGGTCGGCGCCGTCGAGGAGCGCGAGGACGCACCGCTGCGGTCGGTCTCGATCGCCATGGGGGTGCTGGGCTGCTTCGAGCGTGCCCCCGAGCTCGGGGCCACGGCGGTGGCCGCCGAGCTGGGCATCGCGAAGAGCACCGCGTGCCGGATGCTGGCGGCGCTCGCCGCGTCCGGGATGCTCGAGCGCGCCGCGTCCGGGCGGTACCGGCTCCGTCTGCGGCTGTTCGAGATCGGCCAGCTCGCCGTCGACCGGCTGATGCTGCGCGAGCTGGCCGTGCCGGTGCTGGGTGAGCTGCGGGACGTGTTGCGCGAGACCGCCCAGCTCGCCGTGCCCGTCGGCACCGAGGTGCTCTACGTCGACCGGCTGGAGGGCAGCGGCGCGGGCACGATGTTCCACACCGAGCTGTACCGGCGCGGGCCGGGCCACAGCTCCAGCGCGGCGAAGGCGATCGCGGCCTACAACCCGACGATGGCGCGGGCGATCCTGGAGAAGGGCTT
Source organism: uncultured Actinomycetota bacterium (assembly GCA_963739465.1). Lineage (GTDB taxonomy): Bacteria > Actinomycetota > Actinomycetes > Mycobacteriales > Pseudonocardiaceae > Pseudonocardia. Next base: position 582,306 of record CAVUAS010000007.1, on the reverse strand, counting down.
CGAGCGGCGCACGCCGTTCACGATCGTGGACCCGCGCCGCTATCGCCAGGTGCTGCGTCAGGTGCGGGTGGATGGGTTCGCGGCGTCACGGGAGGAACACACGCTGGGGATCTCCTCGATCGCGGCGCCGGTCGTGCTGCGCCGCGGCGAGCGGACGGTGGCGGTAGCGGCGATCTCGGTGGTCGGCACGACGTCGCGGGTGTTGGGGACGCGGAAGGTCGCGGTCGTGCAGAGTGTCCGTAGGGCGGCGGCGACGGTGAGCGCAGCGCTGCAGAACTGCGGCTAGCGCCTCGTGAGTGGAAAAGGTCGTCATAGCGACGTTTTCCACTCACGACCCGACGGAGGAGGCGAGCGATGACGCTGGCGGAAGAGGACGCACCGGTCGAGTTCGAGCTGTCGGCCCGCTACCGGTCGGGCGCCGGGCCGGTCCTGCTCACCGGGGTGCAGGCGATCGCGCGGATGCTCGTCGAGCAGCACGCGGCCGACGCCCGTGGGGGCCTCACGACCGCGTCGTTCGTGTCCGGCTACCAGGGCAGCCCGCTCGGCGGGCTCGACCAGACCCTCGCCCGCGCCACCGAGCTGCAGGAGAACGCGGGCCTCACGCTCGTGCCCGCCGTCAACGAGGAGTTGGCCGCCACCGCCGTGTGGGGCAGCCAGATCGAGGTGCCCGGCCACAGTCGCAGCGTCGACGGCGTGGTCGGCGTCTGGTACGGGAAGGCGCCCGGCGTCGACCGCGCGGGCGACCCGCTGCGCCACGGCAACATGTGCGGCGCCCACCCGTCCGGCGGGGTGCTGGTGCTGGCGGGCGATGACCCGAGCTGCAAGTCTTCCACCATCCCCTGCATCTCCGAGCGCACGCTCGCGGGCTACGGCCTCCCGGTGCTCTTCCCCGGCACGGCGGAGGAGATCGTCCGCCTGGGCCGCTACGGCGTGGCGCTGTCCCGTGCGTCCGGCATGTGGGTGGGCATGAAGATCACCGCGGACGTCGCCGACGGCGTGTTCGCGCTCGACGGCGACTGCGGCGACGTCGCTGTCACGGTGCCGGACCTCGAATGGGAGGGGGAGCCCTGGCATCTGCGGCAGTACCCGATGCTCGTGCCGCCGGGCTCGCTGGAGGCCGAAGCGCAGATGTACGGGCCGCGCTGGGCGATGGTCCAGGCGTTCCTCGCCGCCAACCCGATCAACAGCGTCGAGGGCGACGCGCCCGGGGCGTGGCTGGGCATCGTGGCGGGCGGCAAGGCGTTCACCGACGTCCGGCAGGCGCTGCGGGACCTCGGCCTCGACGACGACGGGCTGCGGCGCGCGGGGGTCAAGCTGCTCCGCCTCGGCATGATCCACCCCATCGAGCGCGCCAAGCTGCGCGCGTTCGCGACGGGCGTCGAGACGGTGCTCGTGGTCGAGGAGAAGTCGGCGTTCGTCGAGGGCGCCGTCCGCGACGCGCTGTACGGCCTGGCCGACGCCCCCGCCGTCATCGGGTCGTCGGACGCCACGGGCGCACCGCTCGTACCCGTGTCCGGGGATCTCACCGCGGGTGCGCTGGCCGCGCCGCTGCGCCGCGTGCTCGCGGACCGGGTGGAGCTCGCCCCGCCGCGGCGCGAGCCCGTCGCCCTGCCGCTGCTCTCGCTCGGGCGCACGCCCTACTTCTGCTCGGGCTGCCCGCACAACCGCTCGACGGTCGTGCCCGAGGGCTCCGTCGCAGGTGGCGGCATCGGCTGCCACGCCATGGTGGCGCTCACGGGTCGACCGGAGAGCGAGGTCTCGTCGATCACGCAGATGGGCGGCGAGGGCGCGCAGTGGATCGGGCAGGCGCCCTACAGCGACGCGCGGCACATGTTCCAGAACATGGGCGACGGCACCTTCGCCCACTCGGGGCAGCTCGCCGTGCAGGCGTGCGTGGCCGCCGGGGTGTCGATCACCTACAAGCTGCTGTTCAACCGCGCGGTCGCCATGACCGGCGGTCAGGACGCGGCCGGTGGGCTGGAGGTGCCGCAGCTCGCCACGAAACTGCTCGCCGAGGGCATCGCGCGGATCATCGTCTGCGCCGACGAACCGGAGCGTTTCCGTGACCTCACCCCGTTGCCACACGGCGTCGACCTGTGGCCCCGTGACCGCCTCGCCGACGCCCAGCACGCGCTCGCGGCCACGCCCGGCGTCACCGTGCTGGTCTACGACCAGCGCTGCGCCGCCGAGTCGCGACGGCTGCGCAAACGGGGTGCGATCCCGGTGCGCACCACCCGCGTCGTGATCAACGAGGCGGTGTGCGAGGGCTGCGGCGACTGCGGCGTCAAGAGCAACTGCCTGTCCGTGCAGCCGGTCGAGACCGAGCTGGGCCGCAAGACCCGCATCGACCAGACCTCCTGCAACACCGACTACTCGTGCCTGGCAGGCGACTGCCCGTCGTTCGTGACCGTCGAGGCGGCGTCGGGATCCACCGCCCGGCCCGAACGGCCGGAGCCGCCGTCCGTTCCCGACGTCGACCGGGTCGACGCGGGCGACGTGTTCCTGGCGGGCATCGGCGGCACCGGCATCGTGACGGTCAACCAGGTGCTCGGCTCGGCCGCCGTCCGTGACGGGTTCGCGGTGCACGGGGTCGACCAGACCGGCTTGTCGCAGAAGGCCGGGCCGGTGACGTCGCACCTGCGCATCGCGCGTGACGCCGGCGTGCTGGGGCCCGCCAACCGCGTCGGCACGGCGAGCTGCTACCTGGCGTTCGACGTGCTGGTCGGGGCCGACGCCCGCCATCTCGGCTACGCCGACGCGGAGTCCACCCTTGCCGTGGTCTCCACCAGCTCGGTGCCGACCGGTTCGATGGTGCGTGACCCCGGGGTCGCCGCTCCGGACGTGCCCGCGCTGGTCGAGCGCATCGCGGGCCGCAGCCGTGCCGTTGTCTCGCTCGACGCGCAGGCCGCGGCGAACGCGTTGTTCGGCGACGCCATGCCCGCCAATCTGCTGCTCGTCGGGGCGGCCTACCAGTCCGGCGCGCTGCCCGTCTCGGCGGACGCCATCGAGTGGGCGATCGAGCTGAACGGGGTGGCGGTGGCGGTCAACACCGCCGCGTTCCGGTGGGGGCGGGTCGCGGTCGCGGATCCGGCCGCGTTCGCCGCCGCGACGTCGGGCCCCGCCGTGGCGGCCCCGGCGACCTGGACGGAGCTCGGCGAGCTGGCGGGGGAGACGCGGCGGCTGGCGGGCATCCGGGCGCAGATTCTCGCCGACTACCAGGACGCGCGCACGGCCCGTCGCTACGTGAGCGACCTCCTGACGGTCTGGCGGGCCGAACGGCGCCTCGGCGATGGCACGGCGTTCTCCGAGGCCGTGGCGCGCGGCCTGCACAAGCTCACCGCGTACAAGGACGAGTACGAGGTGGCGCGGCTGCTCACCGACCCGGCGTTCGAGGCCCGGCTGGCCACCGAGGTGCCGGGCGGCACCGGGCTGCGCTATCGGCTGCACCCACCCACGCTCAAGGCGCTCGGCAGGCAGCGCAAGATCGCATTCGGCCCGTGGATGCGGCCTGTGCTACAGACCCTGGCCCGAGGAAAGGCGCTGCGCGGCACTCCGCTCGACCCGTTCGGCCGGGCCCCGATGCGGCAGTTGGAGCGGGCGCTGCGGGACGAGTACCGCGCGTTGGTGCTGCGGCTCGCCGCGGAGCTCACCGCCGAGTCGTACCCCACGGCCGTCGCCGCCGCCGAGGCCACCGACCTGGTGCGCGGGTACGAGGACGTCAAGCTCGCCGGTGTGCGCCGCTACCGGGCCCGGCTGACGGAGCTGGGCCTGTCGCCTCGTGAGTGGAAAACGTCGCTCTAGCCACGTTTTCCACTCACGACCCCGTTCAGGCGAGGCTGAAGCGCTCGGCGTGGATCTGCGCGCGGGGCACCTTCAGCGCACGCAGGCTGCCCAGCACGGTCTCCGTCATCGCCGAAGGCCCGCAGACGTAGACGTCGCGGCGGGTGATGTCGGGCACCAGCGCGGCGAGCTGCGGCGGGTCGAACGGCCGCAGCGGCGGTTGCCCGGCGCCGGTGCGCCCGACCAGCACGTGCAGCCGCGCGCCCCGTCGCCAGGCCAGGTCCTGCAGCTCGCGCAACAGCACGGCGTCGGCGAGGTGTGACACCCGGTAGAGGACGACCGTCGGACCGCTCGACTGCTCAAGCAGCGCCCGGATCGGGGTGACGCCGACGCCGCCCGCGATCAACAGCGTGCCGCCGGTGGTCTGGTGCAGCGCGGTGAACGCGCCATAGGGGCCTTCGGCGAACACGCGCATGCCGGGCTGGAGGCCGCGCAGGCCCGCGCTCGTCGTGCCGACGGCCTTGGCGGTGAGCCGCAGATGCCGACCGTCGGGCGCCGCCGAGAGCGAGAACGGATTGGCCTGCCACCAGCCGCCCCGATCGGGGAAGCGCCAGATGAAGAACTGGCCTGCCCGGGCGGGCAGCCGGTCGAGATCGCGGCCGGTGACGTACACCGACGTGACGTTCGGGGACTCCGCGACGACGCCCGCCACCCGGAACGCGTGCCGGGCGTTGCGCCGCAGCGGGATGACCACGCGGCCGACGACCAGCGCGCCGACCACCAGCGCCCACACGGTCCACCAGTACGCGCGCGCCCACGGGGCGGCGAACGTCGTGCCTTCGAGCGCCTGGTGGCCTAGCGCGACCAGGATCGCGAGGTAGACGGCCATGTGCACGGCGTGCCAGGCCTCGTAGGACATCCGGCGCCGCAGGAACCGGGCGGACGTCGCGGCGATGACGACGATGATCGTGGCGGCGAGCATGCCGAGCAGCGAGGCGACCACCCCGGCCAGCCCGAGGAAGGTCTTCAGCAACGGCGCCTGGTCGAGCCGCGCGTAGCCGAGCACGATGAGCGAGGCGTGCGTCAGCACCGTCCAGAAGAGGGTGAAGCCGACCCAGCGGTGCCACCGGGTGAGCCGGTCCATGCCGAGGCGGCGATCCAGCCAGGGCACCCGCGCGACGAGCACCACCTGCAGCATCATCAGCGTCGCGGCGTGCAGCGCGAAGAACTTGGCCACGGTGAGCGTGGCGTTCTTGCCCGTGCCGCCGGTGAAGAAGGCGGCCTCGACCACGACCAGGTGCGCCAGCAGGACGCCCCCCAGCACCAGCTGGGCCATGGTGGCGGGCGGCAGCGTCGGGCGGGCCTTCGGCGGGCTCGTCGTGGTCACCGGAACCTCCTCGCGGACCTGGTCGGGCTCATCATCCCGGAGATTCGTCACGAATCTGTCGAATCAGACGGACCGGAAGCGGTATTTCGACACAGTTGAAAGGCCGTGACCTTTCCGAGGGGTTGACGCCGGGCGTCACCGCTGTTCCCGATCTCCGTTCGGCGTCCGCATGGAGCGCGCCGGCTGCTCCGTTCGTCGGTGCCGTCTGCGCTGGATCGGCCACGTGCGACGAAAGGCAAGGGGAGGGGAGGAGCAACAGCGCCGAATGGTGGCCGTTACCTCGGCGTGTCCTGTTCGACACGCCGGGGCCGCTCGGCGCACCTCACGTCCCGGTGGTCTCAGCGGCCCGGTCGGAGACTCAACCCGACGTCACAGAGCCGCTAGCGTTGTCCGCGGATCGATCACGACCCGGTCACAGACCGGACACGGACCATGCTCCCCCAGCGGTCCGCCCGACAACCCCGGTCGGGACGTCCGGGCCAGGTCGGGTGGGATCCAGAAGGAATGGTTGTGTCCCGGCACCGCTCCCCCGAGGGCCGGCGCGCACACCACGGACCCCCGCTGTCCGCCCTCGTGGCGGCAGCGGGGTCCGGTGGCGCCCACCGGCCGATACCGCTCCCGTCGGTCTTCCCGACACCGATGCACGCCGTCGCGGCGGTCGTCGTCGGTGGCACACTGGCCGCGGCGGCCCAGCAGGCCCTCACGACCGCGCTGCCCGCCGTCGACAACGGCGTGACCGCGGCGCGCGCAGGCCTCGACCGCGCCATCGGACTCACCGTGACGGCGGCGACGGTGACGCCGGTCGCGCCTGAACCCGCCGTCGCCGACGCCGCATCCCTGGTCAAGGCGGCTGACCTGCAGCAGGCGGCCGCGCGGGCCCGGGCACGATCAGTCGCGTCCGCCGCCGCCGCCGCGCCCGCCGTCGCCGCTCCTCCCGTCCGCGTGGTGGGGCCCGCTGCCGCAGCGCCGTCGGTCCCGGCCGCGGCACCCGCAGTGTCGGGCGGCGCCGTGCGGATCCTGTCCGGCCCTGTCACCTCGGGCTTCGGCGGCCGCTGGGGCACGGTGCACGAGGGCTTGGACATCGCGGCCCCGATCGGCACCCCCATCCACGTCCCGATGGCGGGCGTCGTCATCAGCTCCGGCCCGGCCAGCGGCTTCGGCCTCTGGGTGCGGGTGCAGCACAACGACGGCACGATCACCGTCTACGGCCACATCAACCGCTCGTTCGTGCAGGTGGGCCAGCGGGTGGCCGCGGGCCAGGTCATCGCCGAGACCGGCAACCGCGGCCAGTCCACCGGCCCGCACCTGCACATCGGTGTGATGCAGAACGGCGTGTACATCAACCCGAAGCCCTGGTTGGACGCCCGCGGCATCCGCTATTAGCGAATGCGCAGCTTGCTCGGGATGACAGTGCCTGGGCGGCGCGCAGGTCGCCTCGCCTGCCCGCGTTCATGCCGACCGCGTCGCGGGGGTATCCGACCCGCGGCAAGCCGATCACGATAGCCGCCCGGTCCGACAGGATTGACGGGTCCGACCCCACGGCGGCGGAGTTATCCCCATCGCGGTCCCGGTGGGCCACCTGTGCACAGCCGGACGGGTGATGCGACGCCGGAGGCCTCCCGCCGGGTCCACGCTCGGGGCATGTCGTCTCCCGAGCCTCCCGCCACGGTCTCCCTCTCCGATCCCGGCGATCTGATCGCCGCCACACCGGTGCTGCTCGGCTTCATCCCGCGCTCGTCGCTCGTGGCGATGGCGCTGGGCGGCGCCTCCGGCAGGCGGCTCGGTCTCACGTTGCGCATCGACCTGCCGCCGCCCGAGCACATCGCCGGAGCGGCCGAGTCCGTGGTGCACGGGATCCTTCTCGATCATCCGTCGGCCGTGGTCGTCCTCGTCATCGGGCCGGGCGGCGACGCCGGCCCACCCGCCGCGGAGTTGGTCGAGCGCGTCGTGGCGGGCCTGGCAGCGCGCGACGTCGACGCCTGCCACGCGCTCTGGACGGAGAGCACCGCGGCGGGCAGTCGGTGGCGGTGTTTCAACGAGTGCGGGTGCACCGGCATCGTGCCCCGGTCGAGCGCGTCCCCGTTGGCGGCGGTGGCCCACGCGGAGGGCCGGGTGGTGCGGGCCGACCGGGCCGAGCTCGAGCAGTTGGTGGCCCCGGTCGCCGACGCGGTGCTCCGGCGACGCGAAGCCCTGCTCGACACGGCTGTCGACGCGGAGGCCGATGCCGTGTTCGCCGAGTTCGCCGCGGAGGCCGACACCGCCTCCGCCGGGCCTCGGTCGGGCCGCGCGACGGCAGGCGGGCACGACCCGCGAGCCGAAGTGATCGAGGGGATCGCCGCGCTCGACGCCGCGCTCGACGCCGCGCACACAGCGGTCACCGGGCCTGCGCCCGTCGGCGACGAGTGGCTCGACGACGAACGGGTGGTCGCACTCACCCGGGCGCTCCAGGCGCCCGTGGTGCGCGAAGCGGCCATCGCCGCGTGCACCGGGTCCCGTCCGGCCGCGGCCGAGGCGTTGTGGGCGGCGCTGGCGCGGGGCACCCCCGACCCGGAGGCGGCCGAGCCCGCCGCGCTGCTCGCGTTGCTGGGGTTGCTGCAGGGCGACGGGGCACTTGCCAACGTCGCCCTGCAGCGGGCCGAGGCCGCGTGGCCCGGTCACAGTTTCACGGCGACCCTGCGAGGTCTGGCGGCGGTCGGAATCCGGCCGAGCGAGCTGCGCAACTGCCTGACGGGCGCGCCCATGCCGGGCGTGCGTCGGCAGCGGCCCAAGCGCCGCGGTCGCGCAGGAGGGTGCGTCACGATCAGCACGACGCCGCCGAGGCCGATGATGTCCCCGGTCTCTTGGATCCTTCTGCCGGAGGTCGCGCCTGCGATCGAGCGGGTCGGTGCCGTCCTCCAGACGATCCTGACCCGCGTACGGTCAGGCGCCCTGGCGCTGCTGGGTGAAGCGCCAGGCGTCGCCGACGATCGTCGCGAGATCGGTGCGGGTCGGACGCCAGCCCAACGCCTCGCCCGCCGCCTCGCTGGAGGCCACCAGCACGGCCGGGTCCCCACTGCGGCGGGGTGCGACCACCGTCGGGATCGGGTGCCCGGTCACGGCGCGGCAGGCCTCGATCACCTCGCGCACCGAGAATCCGGTGCCCGAGCCGAGGTTGTACACCGCGTGCCTGCCCGGCTCGGCCTTCGCCAAGGCGAGCAGATGGGCCTCGGCCAGGTCGTCGACGTGGATGTAGTCGCGGATGCAGGTTCCGTCCGGGGTTGGCCAGTCGTCGCCGTAGATCTGCATCGACTCCCGGTCGCCGGAGGCCACCTGCAACACGATCGGGATGAGGTGGGTCTCCACCACGTGCCGCTCGCCGAACCGGCCGTGCGCGCCCGCCACGTTGAAGTAGCGCAGGCTCACCCCGGCCAGCCCGTGCGCCACCGCATACGACGTGATCATGTTGTCGATCGCGAGCTTGCTCGCCCCGTAGGGGTTGGTCGGGCGGGTCGGGGCGTCCTCGCGGATCGGCACCTGTTCCGGCTCGCCGTAGGTGGCGGCGGTGGAGGAGAACACCAGGCGCGGCGTCGCGTGGCGGCGGATGGCTTCGAGCAGCCGCAGCGTGGCAACCACATTGCCCTGCCAGTACATCTCCGGGTGCTGCACCGACTCGCCGACGAGCGAGCGCGCCGCGAAGTGCAGCACGCCGTCGAAGCCGTCGCCGAGCAGCTCGTCCGCAGCCTCGCCGATGTCGCCCTTCACGAACTGGGCGCCGTCGGGCACCGCATCGGCGTGGCCGGTGGAGAGGTCGTCGAGCACGGTCACGTCGTGCCCCGCGTCCACCAGGTGCGCCGCGCACACGCTGCCGACGTATCCGGCGCCGCCGGTGACGAGCAACTTCACGTCAAGTCCTCCTCCTGGGCCGGTCGGCCCTACGGTGGCACAGGCCTGCGGTGGCCGGAGGACCGGGATCCGGCGTCAGCGCGCGCGCACCAGCACCGCGTGCGCGATCAGGGGCGCCACGCTGGCCGTGCCCTCCGCGGCGACCACGGGCACCGGGTCGCCGAACCGCGCGATCGCCCGCACCTCGACGGCGTTGCCCGGCACCACGCCCGCCGCCTTGAGATCGGCCATGAGGTCCGCGTCCACCTGCACGTGTTCCGCGATCCGTCGGACCTCCACCACACCGCCACCGCGGCGGGCGAGCTCGTCGAGCCGCTGCAGACCGATCTCCAGCGAAGGCGGCACCGCTACTCCCACGCGCTCGGTCGGTGGCTGGGCCAGGTCGTCGAGGCCGGGGATGGGGTTGCCGTAGGGGGAGATCGTGGGGTTGTCGAGCAGTTGCACGAGCTTGCGCTCCACGGCGTCGCTCATCACGTGCTCCCAGCGGCACGCCTCGGCGTGCACGAGCTCCCACTCCAGCCCGATCACGTCGCTGAGCAGGCGCTCGGCCAGCCGGTGCTTGCGCATCACGGCCACGGCGCGGCCCCGGCCTTCATCGGTGAGCTCCAGGTGCCGGTCGCCCGCCACGACCACGAGCCCGTCGCGCTCCATCCTGGCCACGGTCTGGCTGACGGTGGGGCCGCTCTGCGCGAGCCGCTCGGCGATGCGCGCGCGAAGGGGGATGACGCCCTCTTCCTCCAGCTCGTAGATCGTGCGGAGATACATCTCGGTGGTGTCGATGAGCTCGTTCACGCGCGCAGCCCTTCCGTCAAGACTCCAGTCTATCCGGGTGTGGCGGCGCGAAACGCACACGAGTGCAGGCAGGATGGCCGCGTGCCGGCACCCACATCCCCGCTGATATCGGCCGAACGGCTCGCCGCGCTCCTCACAGACGGGCCGGTGCCGAGGCCGAGGTCATCATCCTCGACGTGCGGTGGCGGCTGGGCGGTCCGCCCGGTCGGCCGGATCACGACGCGGCACACATCCCGGGCGCCGTGTTCGTCGACCTCGACACGGAGCTGGCGGATCCGCCCGGGCCCGGCGGGCGGCATCCGCTGCCGAACCCGGCTCGGCTGCAGGCCGTGCTGCGGCGCGCCGGGGTGCGCGCCGACTCCGTGGTGGTGGCCTACGACGACGGGAACGGCGCGGTCGCGGCCCGCGCCTGGTGGCTGCTGCGGTGGTCCGGGTTTCCCGCGGGCCGGGTGGCGGTCCTGGACGGCGGATGGGCGGGGTGGGTCGCGGACGGCCGACCGACCACCGCCGAGCCCTCGCGGCCGAACGAGGGCGACGTGGTTGTCCGCCCCGGGGCGATGCCGGTGCTCGACGCGGACGCCGCCGCGGAGCTGGCCCGCTCCGGTGTGCTGCTCGACGCCCGCGCCGCGCCGCGCTACCGCGGCGAGACGGAGCCCGTCGACCCGCGAGGCGGGCCACATCCCGAGCGCTCGCAACCTGCCCGCCACCGAGATCGCGGGCCCCGACGGCCGGGTGCTCGCGCCCGCCGCGCTCGCGCGGCGGTTCGCCGAGCACGGCGCGACGGGCGCCACGCCGATCGCCGCATACTGCGGATCCGGCATCAACGCGGCCGCGCTCGTGCTCGGCGCGGAGCACGCTCGGGTACGCCCGCCGGAGCACCCGGTCGCGCTGTACGCCGGGTCGTGGTCGCAGTGGTCGTCCGATCCGAATCGACCCGTCGCCACGGGCGCCGATCCATGAGACGGTCCCTCTCATGAGTCCCCGCGCGGCGGTGGTGTGGACGCCGCAGTTCCTGTCCTACGACCTGGGCGACAACCACCCGCTCGACCCGGTGCGGCTCGACCTGACCATGCGGCTGGCGGGCGAGCTCGGCGTGCTGGAGGGGATCGAGCCGATCGTGCCGGAGCCCGCGCCGGACGCGGAGGTCCAGCGCATCCATGTCCCGTCCTACCTCACGGCCGTCAAGTCGGCACCGGAGATGCCGTTCGGGATCGGGCACGGGCTGGGCACCGACGACAACCCGATCTTCTTCGGCATGCACGAGGCAAGCGCGCTGATCTGCGGCGGGTCGCTGGCCGCGGCGCGGGAGATCGCCGAGGGACGGGCCGAGCGGGCCGTCAACATCGCGGGCGGGCTGCACCACGCGATGGCCGACCGGGCTGCCGGCTTCTGCGTCTACAACGACTGCGCGGTCGCGATCTCCTGGCTGCTCGACCACGGCTTCGAGCGCATCGCGTACGTCGACGTCGACGTCCACCACGGCGACGGCGTGCAGGCGGCCTTCTACGACGATCCGCGGGTGCTCACGATCTCGCTGCACCAGCATCCGATGACGCTGTGGCCCGGCACCGGGTGGTCCCGGGAGTACGGCGAGGAGAAGGGGGCGGGCTATGCGGTCAACCTGCCGCTGCCGCCCGGCACGAGCGACCCCGGCTGGCTGCGCGCGTTCGACGCGGTCGTGCCGTCCCTGCTTGCGGCGTTCCGCCCGCAGCTGCTGGTCAGCCAGTGCGGCGCCGACACCCACCGGGAGGATCCGCTGGCCGACCTCGGGCTGTCCGTCGACGGACACCGTGAGATCTACCGCAGGCTGCGCGAACTGGCCACGCACACCGCGGACGGCCGCTGGCTTGCCACCGGCGGCGGCGGGTACGGGCTGTTCCGGGTGGTGCCGCGGTCGTGGACGCACCTGATCGCCACCGTCCTCGACCGGGATCTGCCGGGCGACACCGCGATTCCCGCGGATTGGACCGCGCACACCGCAACGCTCACCAACCGGGAGCTGCCCACGTCGATGACCGACGGCGCGAGCACCGCGCACGAGCCGTGGGGCGACGGGGCCGCGGAACGCGTCGACGTCGCCGTGCTGGAGACGCGCCGCGCCGTCTTCCCGCTGCACGGCCTCGACCCGGACGACCCGCGAGACTGAGATGACCGAGGCACAGCCGCGCACCGACCGCACGCCGACGCCGGACCGAGTCGGACCGGATTATCCCGCCCATTGGGAGGCCGACGTCGTCGCGTCCGACGGCGGCATCGTCCACCTGCGTCCGATCCTGCCTTCGGACGCCGACGCGCTGCTGCGCTTCCACGCGAGCCTGTCCGAGCGCACCCGCTACCTGCGGTACTTCGGGCCCTACCCGCGCGTCTCGCCGCGCGACCTCGAACGGTTCGTGGTGGTCGACCACCACGACCGCGTGGCGTTCATCTGTCTCCTCGGCGGCGAGATCGTCGCCGTCGGCCGATACGAGGGGATCCCGGGCCCGAACGGGAACGTCGAGACGGCCGAGGTGGCATTCGTCGCCCGCGACACCCACCAGGGCCGGGGCCTGGGCTCGATCCTCCTGGAACACCTCGCCGCCGCGGCGCGGGAGAACGGGCTGCGGCGGTTCGAGGCCGAGGTGCTCATGGAGAACCGGGCGATGGTGCGCGTGTTTCGGGATGCGGGCTACCAAGTCAGCCGGGCGTTCGCCGAGGGCGTTCTGCACCTCGAGTTCGACATCGACCCGACCGAGCGCTCGCTCGCCGTGCGGGACTCCCGTGAGCAACGGGCCGAAGCGCGCAGCGTGCACAACGCGCTGCACCCGTCGTCGGTCGCGGTGATCGGCGCCTCCACCGACCCGAAAAAGATCGGCTACGCGATCCTGACTAACCTGCTGCGCAGCGACTTCACCGGCCCGGTCTACCCGGTCCACCCGGAGGCGCGCTCCGTGCGCGGCGTGCCGGCCTACGCCACGGTCACCGACATCCCCGACGCGGTCGACCTCGCCGTGGTCGCCGTCCCCGCCGCGGGCGTGGAGGACGTACTCGGCTCGTGCTTCGCGAAGGGCGTCAGGACGCTCGTCGTGGTGAGCGCCGGGTTCGCGGAAGCGGGGCCGGACGGCCTCGCGGCCGAGCGGCGACTCGTCACGGCGGGCCGCGCACACGGCATGCGCGTGATCGGGCCCAACGCGCTCGGTGTGGCCAACACCGCGCTGGACGTCCGGCTCAACGCCACCCTCGCCCCGGACCTGCCGGGGCAGGGCCGCATCGGGTTCTTCGCCCAGTCCGGCGCGCTGGGCATCGCAATCCTCGCCGCGGCGCGCAAGCGCGGCCTCGGCCTCTCGACCTTTGTCTCGGCGGGCAACCGCGCCGACGTGTCGGGCAACGACATGCTCCAGTACTGGCAGACCGACCCGGCCACCGACATGGTGCTGCTGTACCTGGAGACGTTCGGCAACCCGCGCAAGTTCGCCCGGGTCGCGCGCGGGCTCGCCCGCACCAAGCCGATCGTCGCGGTGAAGAGCGGGCGGCACACCGGCCCGGTCGCGGCGCTCGCCGCCCACGCCGAGCCGGTCGACGACGCCGGCGTCCAGGCGCTGTTCGAGCAGGCAGGCGTCATCCGGGTCGACACGATCGCCGAGCTGTTCGACACCGCGCTGCTCATGCACTATCAGCCGCTGCCCGCCGGTTCTCGGGTGGCGGTGGTGGGCAACTCCAGCGCGCTCGGCGTGCTCGTCGCCGACGCGCTCGTAGGGGAGGGGATGAATCTCGCCGGCGAACCGGTCGACATCGGTGTCACCGCGTCACCGGAGCAGTTCGCCGCCGCGATCGCCGCAGCGCTCGGCCCCGCCAACGGCGGCCCGGGCGCGGCCGCCGGAGGGCTCGACGGCGGTACCGCAGGCGCAGGCACTGATGGTGGCGGCCCGGGCGCTCCCGATGGCGATGGCGGTGACGGTGGCGGCGCGGGCGCTCCCGATGGCGTACGCACTGACGGTGGCGGCCCGGGCGCTCCCGATGGCGATGGCGGTGACCGTGGCGGCGCGGGCGCTCCCGATGGCGTACGCACTGATGGTGGCGGCCCGGGCGCCCCCGACGGCGCAGGCGGTGGCGATGGCGGCTCGGCCGTCTTCGGTGCCGCGGGCGGAGAAGCCGGCGGTGGCACCGGAGAGGGTGACGGTGCAGCCGGTCCGGTCGCCCTGGATGCCGCCGGCGCGGCCATTTCCGGTGGTGTAGGCGGCACATGTGGGGCCGACGCGCTGGTCGCGGTGTTCGTGCCACCGGTCGCCACGCCGGGCGACGCGTACGCGCGGGCGTTACGGGAGACGGCGGCGGGCGTGCAGAAGTCTGCCGACAAGCCGGTGGTCGCGGTGTTCTTCGCCGCCGAGGGCGTGCCCGCCGCGTTGGCCGTGCCGGGCCCGGACGGAACCCCCGTCCGCGGGTCGGTGCCCAGCTACGCCAGCCCGGAGCGGGCCGCGGCGGCGCTGGCGCGCGTGAGCCGCTACGCGCGTTGGCGCGCCGAACCCGTCGGTGACTTCACCCCGCCGCCCGGGATCGACAGCGACGCCGCCCACGAGCTGGTCGCCAACCTCGGCGTCGGCGCCACGGACGGCGATGTCGGCGCCCGGCGGGTGTTGGCCGACGCGGACGCGGCGGAGCTGCTGGCCTGCTACGGCATCACGCTCGTCGAGTCCCGCCGGGTGAGCGGGGCGGACGAGACCGTGGCCGTCGCCGAGGAGATGGGCTACCCCGTCGCGGTCAAGGCGGTCGGCGACCGGTGGCGGCACCGCACCGACCAGGCCGGCCTCCGCCTCGACGTGGTGACTCCCATCGGAGCCCGACGCGCCTACGCCGACCTCACCCGGCTGTCCGGACAGGGCGCGGTGGACGTCCAGCGCATGGCACCGAAGGGCGTGTCGTGCGTGCTGGAGATCGTCGAGGACCCGTCGTTCGGTTCGCTGATCTCGTTCGGGCTCTCCGGCGTGGCGACCGAGCTGCTCGGCGACCGCGCGTTCCGGGTGATCCCGGTGTCCGACCGCGACGCCGCCGCGCTGGTGCGGGCCCCGCGTGCCGCGCCGCTGCTCGACGGGTATCGCGGCGCCGAGCCCACCGACCTCGCCGCGATGGAAGACCTCGTCCGGCGGGTCGGCAGGCTCGCGGAGGACCTGCCGCAGGTGCGCTCGCTCGCCCTCGACCCGGTGCTCGCCACGGCGAAGGGCGTGTCGGTGGTGGGCGCGCGCATGGTGTTCGGCGAGCCTCCACGACGCGACGACACCGGCCCGCGCCGGATGCGCTGACCGGTGTCGGAGCCGCGGGAAACCGTCAGCTGACGGCGGCGGCGAGCTTGTCGAGGGAGTGTGCGAGGTCCTCCTCCGACACCAGTGGGAAGAGCTTCTCGAACTGCGGGTCCTTCACACCGATCCATTCGTAGGTCTCGGTGACCTCGGTGCGTCCGTCGGATTCGCGCAGGTCCCAGGTGTAGGTGTGGCCGCTGACGTCGACGCCCTCGAAGTTCTTGGCCGCGTCGCATGACGGGTCCATCGACGGGCTCCAGCCGATGCGCGCCTCCGGTACGAAGGCCGTCACGGTGTTGACCATCCGGTAGTCACCGAGAGCGTCCTGGTGCATGTTCATGGTGAAGATCTGACCGATGCCGCCGAGCGGGGGTGTCTTGCCCTCGGGCCCCTTGACCATGCCCCCGCCGTCGAGCTCGGTGTGCTGGTTCGGGTCGGCCAACACCGCGAAGACCGCCTCGGCGGGCGCGTCGATGACCTTGGTAGCAGAGATCTTTTTGCTGGTGTCCACGAGGTGGGTTATCCGCCGAAGGGAGTAAGCAAACGTCAACGGCGGAAGCTGACCTGCAACGTCGGCCGGCTGACGTCGGCGAAGAAGTCGTTGCCCTTGTCGTCGACGACCACGAACGCGGGGAAGTCCGCCACCTCGATCCGCCAGATCGCCTCCATGCCGAGCTCGGGGTACTCCAGCACCTCGACCTTGCGGATGCAGTCCTGCGCCAGCCGGGCCGCGGGACCGCCGATGGAGCCGAGGTAGAAGCCACCGTGCGCCGCGCACGACGTGGTGACCTGCGTGCCGCGGTTGCCCTTCGCGAGCATCACCAGGGAGCCGCCCACGGCCTGGAACTGCTCGACGTAGGAGTCCATGCGTCCCGCGGTGGTGGGCCCGAACGAGCCCGACGCGTAGCCTGCGGGGGTCTTGGCGGGCCCCGCGTAGTAGACGGGGTGATCGCGCAGGTAGTCGGGCATCGGCTCGCCCGCCTCCAGCCGCTCGGCGATCCTCGCGTGGGCGATGTCGCGGGCCACGACCAGCGGCCCGGAGAGCGACACGCGCGTCTTGACCGGCAGCGTCGAGAGCTGGGCGCGGATCGCGTCCATCGGCCGGTTGAGATCCACCTCGACGACGTCGTCCGGCAGGTCGTCCGCCGCCGTCTCGGGAAGGAAGCGCGCGGGATCGGGCTCCAGCCGCTCCAGGAAGACGCCGTCCGGTGTGATCTTGGCCTTGGCCTGGCGGTCGGCCGAGCACGACACGGCGATGCCCACCGGCAGCGACGCGCCGTGTCGCGGCAGCCGGATCACCCGCACGTCGTGGCAGAAGTACTTCCCGCCGAACTGGGCGCCGATGCCGAACTGCCGGGTGAGCTCCAGCACCTGCTGTTCGAGGTCGCGGTCGCGGAAGGCGTGGCCCAGCTCGGAACCGGTCTCCGGCAGCGTGTCCAGGTAGCGCGCCGACGCCAGCTTGGCGATCTTGAGGGTGTACTCGGCGGACATCCCGCCGACCACGATCGCCAGGTGGTAGGGCGGGCATGCGGCGGTGCCCAGCGAGCGCAGCTTCTCGTCGAGGAACGCGGCCAGCCGCCGAGGGGACAGCAGCGCCTTCGTCTCCTGGTAGAGGAACGTCTTGTTGGCCGAGCCGCCGCCCTTGGCCAGCACGAGCAGCTCGTACCTGGGCCTCTGGCCCGGTACCGAGTACAGCTCGACCTGCGCGGGCAGGTTCGTGCCGGTGTTGCGCTCCTCCCAGAACGACGTGGGCGCCATCTGCGAGTAGCGCAGGTTGAGCTGGTCGTAGGCCTCGAAGACGCCGCGGGAGATCGCCTCCTCGTCTGCGCCGCCGGTCAACACGGTCTCCGTGCGCTTGCCGATGACGATCGCGGTGCCGGTGTCCTGGCACATCGGCAGCACACCGCCCGCGGAGACGCAGGCGTTGCGCAGCAGGTCGGTGGCGACGAACCGGTCGTTCGGCGAGGCCTCGGGGTCGTCGACGATCGCGCGCAACTGCGCCAGGTGCGCGGGCCGCAGCAGATGCTGGATGTCGTGCATGGCCTCGCGGACGAGGGCGGTGAGCGTGGCGGGGTCGATCTCGAGGAACGTCCGGCCCGCGGCCTCGACGACGGTGCCGGGCGGGAGCGGCAGGCGGCGGTACTCGGTCTCGTCCGGGCCGAGCGGAAGCAGGTCGGTGTGGTGGAAGCCGGGCACGGGAGGAATCTACCGCCGGTCGGGAGGCCGGACCGGCCCCCGACCAGTCCGACCCCCCGGGGAAGGCGCCCGGCGTGCGGACGCGCGCATTCGGAGACGGTGCCTGGTCCCGGAGCATCCGTCAAACCCCGGCGCGCGGACGTAGGGTGGAATCCATGCCTGGATCGATCTTGGGAACCTCCGTGCGCCGGGTCGAGGATCGCGACCTGATCAGCGGGGCGAGCACGTACGTCGGGAACCTCGCGCTTCCCGGCCTGCTGCACCTGGCGTTTGTCCGGTCCCCGATGGCGCACGCCCGGATTGTCGGGATCGACACCGCCGCGGCCGCCGCCGCGCCGGGGGTCGTCGCCGTCTACACGGCCGCGGATCTCGATCTGCCCGCCCACCACGGCCTGTTCGTGCTCAACCCGGATCTGCCGCGGCCGCCGCTGGCCACCGATCGGGTGCGGTTCGTGGGCGAGGCGGTGGCCGTCGTCGTCGGGGAGACGAAGGCCGCCGCCGTGGATGCGGTCGAACTGGTGGAGGTGGACTACGACCCGCTGCCCGCCGTCGCCGATCCCGAGGCGGCGCTGGAGGAGGGGGCGCCCGCGCAGTTCGACGGGCGTGACAACCTCGCCGCGGGCCAGCGCAGCGACCCGGCCGAGGCCGCGGCCGTGCTGGCCGACGCCGACGTCGTCGTCCGTGCGCGGATGGTCAACCAGCGGGTGGCTGTGCTCTCCCTGGAGGGCAACGCCATCGCGGTGCTGCCGGGCGGGCACGACGGACACGACGACGAGCTGACGATCTGGGTCTCCACGCAGATGCCGCACGGCTTTCGCAACCAGGCCGCGCAGCTGTTCGGCCTCGACACCGAGCAGGTGCGCGTGATCGCGCCGCACGTCGGCGGCGGCTTCGGCGGCAAGGCCGGGATGCTGGCCGAGCACACCGTCGCGGTCGGGGTCGCCCGGACGCTCGGGCGGCCGGTGAGCTGGGTGGAGACCCGATCGGAGAACCTCGTCTCGATGCCCCACGGCCGCGGCCAGGTCGCCTACTACGAGCTGGGCCTCGCCCGCGACGGCACGATCACCGGGCTCCGGGCGCGGGTGGTCGGCGACGCGGGCGCGTACGCGGGCTTCGGCGGCGCCCTCACGCTCGGCCCCACCTATGTCATGTGCCAGGGCGTCTACGACATCCCCAAGATCGCCTACGACGGCGCGGTGGCGCTCACCAACACCACCCCGATGGGCGCGTTCCGGGGCGCGGGCCGCCCGGAGGCCACCGCCTACCTGGAGCGCATGCTCGACCTCGCCGCCGCGGAGCTTTCCATTGACCCGGCCGAGCTGCGGCGGCGCAACTTCCTCGACCCGGCGTCCTTCCCGGTCACGACATTGCCCGGCGCCCGTTACGACGTCGGCGACTACGACTTGCCGCTGCGTGAGGCCCTGCGCCTCGCCGACTACGACAAGCTCCGCGAGGAGCAGCGCACCCGTCGGGAGGCGGGCGACCCCGTCCAGCTCGGGATCGGGATCAGCGTCTACGTCGAGATCACCGCGGGCGGCGGGGGCGGCGAGTACGGCGCGGTCACCGTGCACGCCGACGGCTCGGCCACGATCGCCGCGGGCACGTCCGCGCACGGCCAGGGCCACGCCACCGCGTTCGCCATGCTCGCGAGCGACCGCCTCGGCATCCCGTTCGAGAAGATCCGGTTCGTCCAGTCCGACACGGCGGTCGTCCCGCGCGGCTCGGGCACCGGCGGGTCACGCTCGCTGCAGATGGGCGGCAACGCGGTGCTCGTCGCCGCCGACGACGTGCTGGAGCAGGCCCGTCGACGGGCGGCGGAGCTGCTGGAGGCCGCCGTGGACGACGTGGCGCTCACCGACGACGGGGAGTTCGGGGTGAGCGGCGTGCCGTCGCCGACGGTCACCTGGGCGCAGGTCGCAAGCCACGGCGACGAGCTGCACGCGGGACTGGACTTCCACCAGGACGGGGCCACGTTCCCGTTCGGCGCGCACGTGTCCGTGGTCGAGGTGGACACCGAGACGGGCCGGGTCACGCCACGGCGGCACGTCGCCGTCGACGACTGCGGCCGGATCCTCAACCCGCTGCTCGTCGCCGGACAGCAGCACGGCGGCCTGGCGCAGGGCGTCGCGCAGGCCTTGTACGAGGAGGTCCTCTACGACGCCGACGGCCAGCCGCTCACGGCCACGCTCGCCGACTACCGCATGCCCACCGCAGCCGATCTCTTCTGGTTCGAGCCGCACAACACCGAGACGCCGACGCCGATGAACCCGTTGGGCGCCAAGGGGATCGGCGAGTCCGCCACCGTCGGCTCCACACCCGCGGTGCAGAACGCGGTGGTGGATGCGCTCCGTCCGTTCGGGGTGCGGCACGTCGACCTGCCGTGCACGCCGGAGCGGGTCTGGCGGGCCATCCACGTCGGCGCGGCGGACCCGTGGCGCGAGCCCCCGGCGGTGTTCGCGACGCTGCCGGTGCGCGAGGCCGGGTCGGAAGCGGCCGAGGGCGGCGAGATCTAGGCGGTGACCTACCCGGTCGGGTGGGGCGCTTTGCCCCGCCAAGGGCGTATTACCAGGGTGACTGGTGACACACCCGACGGCGAGGAGAGCATCGTGACCATTGACGCAGCGTCGATCGACCAGGTTCTGCAGGCGGCGGTCGACCGGGGTGACGTGCCGAACGTCGTCGCGATCGCCGCGGACCGCGACGGCGTGATCTACCGCGGCGCCGCGGGCGCCCGTACGGCAGGCGGCGACGACCCGATCTCGGCCGACACCCACTTCCGGATCATGTCGATGACGAAGATGGTCGCCACCGTCGTGGCTCTGCAGCTGGTCGAGAAGGGCAGCCTCGATCTGGACGCGCCCATCGACAGCTACTGCCCCGAGTTCGCCGACGTGCAGGTGCTCGACGGCTTCGACGGCGACACCCCGCGCCTGCGCGCCCCCGCGAGTCGGGCCACGGTCAGGCAGCTCCTCACCCACACCACGGGGCTGGGGTACTGGTTCTTCAGCGAGGAACTCACCAAGTGGGAGGCCGCCACCAGCACCCCGAACGTCCTCTCCGGCGCGAACGTGATCTTCACGGCGCCGATGCTCGCCGACCCGGGCAGCACCTACATCTACGGGATCAACATCGACTGGCTGGGCAAGGTCATCGAGGCCGTGGGCGGCGTCGGGCTGGACGTCGCGATCAAGGACGGCATCACCGGTCCGCTGGGCATGAACGAGACCGCGTTCCAGATCGCCGACGCCTGGAAGGACGGCGGGCTGACCCCGGTGCAGGCGAAGGTCGACGGCGCCTGGGTGGACAGCGGCATCGAGCTGAACCAGAGCCCGGAGTACTACGCGGGTGGCCACGGGCTCTACTCCACGCCCAACGACTACATCAAGTTCGAGCAGGCCCTCCTGCGCGGCGGCGAGTTGGGCGGGGCCCGCATCCTGCAATCTGAGACTGTCGACGCCGCGTTCACCAATCAGATCGGCGAGCTGAACTTCCCGGAGGCGATCCCGACGTACGACCCGTCGGCGACCTGCGAGTTCAACGCAGGGCCCGGCTGGAAGTGGGGCTACGGGCTGCTGCTCAACACCGAGGACCTTCCCGGCATGCGGCGCGCGGGCAGCGGCGCGTGGGCGGGGCTCTGCAACACGCACTTCTGGGTGGACCGCACCACGGGCATCTGCGCGTCGATCTACTCGAACTTCCTGCCGTTCGTCACGCCGGAGGCCTTCGCGCTCTACAACGAGTACGAGCGCGCGCTCTACGCGGCGCTAGAAGGATTCTGACCGGAGCCGTCCAGGGCGCTTCAGGAGCCGCCCGGGATGGAAACTCACGTGCGGTCACGCAAGACTGCGAGCGTGACCGCACGTGAGGAGACCCGATGAGGCTGGCGACGATCCGTACCGCGGCGGGCCATCGCGCCGTCCGGGTGGACGGTGCTGACGGTGCTGGCGGCCGGGTCGCGGTGGAGACGGGTGACGCGGACGTCCGCGCGCTGCTGACCCACCCCGACTGGCGGGCAAGGGCAGAGGCGGCCGCCGGGCCGTCGCACGCGCTCGACACCGTGGACTACGCCCCGCTCGCCCCGGCCCCCGAAAAGATCATCTGCGTCGGGTTGAACTACCGCGACCACGTCCTGGAGATGGGCAACGAGCTGCCCGCATACCCCACGGTCTTCGCGAAGTTCGCCCCCGCATTGATCGGTGCGCACGACGACATCGTGCTGCCCACGGTCTCGGACAAGGTCGACTGGGAGGCCGAGCTCACGGTCGTCATCGGCGCTCCCGTCCGCCATGCCGATGAGGCCGCGGCGGAGGCGGCCATCGCGGGCTACACGGTCATGAACGACGTCAGCATGCGTGACTTCCAGAACCGCACCAAGCAGTTCCTGCAGGGCAAGACGTTCGAGCACTCGACGCCGCTCGGGCCGCACCTCGTCACGCCCGACGAGCTGCCCGCGGGCGGCTGGGCCATCGGCACGACGCTCGACGGCGAGACCGTGCAGAGCTCCTCGACCGACCAGCTCGTGTTCGGGCCGGTCGAGCTCGTGGTCTACCTGTCGGAGATCGTCACGCTCAACCCCGGCGACGTCATCGCCACCGGCACCCCGGGCGGCGTCGGCCACGCCCGCAAGCCCCCGCGCTACCTCACCGACGGCACCGTGGTCGTGACGTCCGTGGCGGGCGTCGGCGAGCTGCGCAACACCTGCCGGGCGGAGAAGCGGTGACCCTGCCCGCCGTCACCGACTCGCTGGCCTGGGCCGCCGACGGTGCCGCCCACCTGCGCGGCCTGATGACCCGGCTCGGGGACGAGGCGTTCCGCGCCCCGTCCCTGCTGCCCGGGTGGAGCCGGGCGCACGTGCTGAGCCATCTCGCCCGCAACGCCGACGCCATGATCAACCTGTTGCTGTGGGCGCGCACCGGCATCGTGACCCCCGCCTACGCCAGCGCCGAGGCGCGGGTCGCGGACATCGAGAAGGGTGCGGTCCGCAGCCCGACGGAGATCCGCGACGACGTCATCGCCTCCTCCGACCGGCTGGCCACCGTCGTGCGCGACCTGCCGGAGGCGGCGTGGGCGGCGCTCATCACCAACGTGCAGGGGCGGGTGATCCGGGCGTCGGCGGTGCCGTGGATTCGCGCCCGCGAGATGTGGATCCACGCCGTCGACCTCGACGCGGGCGCGGCGTTCGCCGACATGCCCCGGCCGATGGTGGACGCCCTGCTCGTCGACGCCTGCGAGGCGATGGGCCGCAAGCCGGAGTGCCCGGTGCTGCACCTCGTCGACGGCGACCACAGCTGGTACGTCGGCGACGGCGCCGCGGTGGTGGTGACCGGCCCCGCGCCGGAGCTGGCGGCGTGGCTGCTGGGCCGGTCGAAAGGCAAGCCGCTGCGGGCCGACGGCACCCGCAACCTGCCCGCGCTTCCGCGATGGCTGTGACCGCGCCCGACTTCGCGGCGGTCCGTGCCGAGTTCGCGTTGCCCGCGACCTTCCCGGCCCCGGTGCTGGCCGAGGCGGCCGACGCCGCGCGCGCTGCCCCGAACGCGAGGGACCGGCGGGTCGACGCCACCGCCGTCGAGCTGGTGACCATCGACCCGCCGGGGGCCAGGGACCTCGACCAGGCGCTCGGCATCACCCGCCGCCGCGACGGCTTCCGGGTGCATTACGCGATCGCCGACCTCGGCGCCGTGGTGGTGCCCGGTGGTGCGCTCGACGCCGAGGTGCGCAGGCGCGGGCAGACCGTGTACCTCCCCGACGGCTCGGTGCCGCTGCACCCGCCCGTGCTCTCCGAAGGCGCGTCCAGCCTTCTGCCAGACGGGCCCCGCCCCGCTGTGCTGTGGACGATCGACCTCGACGCGGCGGGGGAGCGCACCGCCGTCGAGGTCCATCGGGCGACCGTGCGGTCGCGGGCCCGGCTGGACTACGCCGGGGTGCAGGCCGACATCGACGCGGGCCGCCCCCATCCCGCCCTCGCGTCGCTGGCCGAGCTCGGCACGCTGCGCCGGGCCCGGGCGGTCGCGCGCGGAGCCATCGAGCTGGAGCTGCCCGACCAGGAGGTGGTGCCCGACGGCGCGGGCGGGTGGACCACCCGGATCCGGCAGCGGCCGCCCGTCGAGGCGTGGAACGCGGAGATGTCGCTGCTCACGGGCACGGCGGCGGCGTCGCTCATGCTGGCGGCAGGCGTCGGGGTGCTGCGCACGCTCGCCGCGCCCGAGCCGTCGGCCGTGGACCAGCTGCGGCGCACGGCGTCCACGCTCGGGATCGCCTGGCCCGACGGCGCGAGCCCGGCGCAGGTGCTCTTCAACCTGCCGCTCGACACCGGCCCGGCGCTCGCACTGCGCCGGGCGGCCAGCGCGTTGCTGCGCGGCGCGGGCTATGCCGCGTTCGACCGCGCGGCGGGAACGCGCCGCCCGCGGACCCGGGCCACGGCGGGATCGGCGCGCCGTACGCGCACGTCACCGCCCCGCTGCGGCGCCTCGTGGACCGATTCGCCACCGAGGTGTGCCTCGCCGTCACCGCGGGCGCCACGCTGCCGGAGTGGCTGGCCGCCGCGCTGCCCGCGCTGCCGTCGGTCATGGCGGAGTCCGACGCGCTGGCAGGCAAGGTGGAGCGGGCGTGCGTGGACCGCACCGAGGCCGCGCTGCTGGCGCCCCGGGTCGGGGCCGAGTTCGACGCCGTCGTGCTGCGCGCCTCCGGGCCGGACGACGAACCCGGCGAGGTGTTCGTCGCCGACCCGCCGGTGCTGGCCCGCGGTACCGGGGTGCCGCGCGCGGGCGAGGTGGTGCGGGTGCGCCTGGTCGAGGCGGACCCGGCGACGGGCCGCATAGCCTTCTGTTCGCGGAAACGAGTGCTCCAGCACCCGTTACCGCGCACGACCTAGGCTCGGCGCGTGCGGTTCCGGTACGGCATCGAGCACGAGCTCGCGATCCTGCGCGGCGGGGTGTTCGCCGACTTCACCGACCTCACCTTCGACGAGTTGCAGTCCGTGGTCGACACCCTGCCCGAGGATCCCGCCGACTACCCGGACCTGCGCATCGGCGACCAGGGCATCAAGCGCAAGCGCTGGTACATCGAGGGCTACGAGCGCTTCGACGACCGCGGCGAGCTCGTGCGCTGCGACCCGAAGGGCCTGGAGGTGCGCACTCGCATCCACCCCTCTGTCGAGGCCGCCGTCGGCGCGCTGGCCGCCGACGTCGACCTGCTCGACGCCGAGCTCGGACGGCGCGGGTTGGCGTCGTGTGCCATCGGGTTCAACCCGCTGCGCTCGGCCTACGTGATCGACCCGCCGCTGGGGCAGTGGGAACGCGCGCATCGCATCGGCTCGCCCGAGGAGCGCACCGCGCACCTGCACATGGTGACCTACGGGCCCGATCTCAACCTGTCGGCCGACGGCCTCGACGTGCCGGACTTGATCGATACCGCCCGCAAGCTCACCCACTACAGCCCGTGGCTCGTGCCGCTGTCGTTCTCCTCCCCGTTTCGCGACGGGAAGCCGTGGGGCGGGCTGTCGGCGCGCACGCATCTGCGCACCGGGGCGCGCCCCGCCGCGTTGGCGTTCCTGGGGCCGGACGCGCCGCAGGTCGTCTCCGACCCGTCGCTCACCCAGCCCGCGCGGCTGCCCGCCGAGGTCGGCAGGCTGGAGTTCAAGGCGTTCGACGCGATCGGCGACCTCGCCCTCTACGGCGAGCTGCTCAGCCTGCTCACCGGCCTGGTGCTCGACGACACGCTGCCCGGCAGGCGCACCACTCCGGACGCGGCGGCGCACCGGCACGTCGCCGTGGTGGGCCTCGCCGACGACGCGGTACACGCCGAGACCGGTGCGCTGCTCACCGCCGCCGAGCGCGCGCTGGCCGACCGCCCGGCCGACCGGACCCGGCTGGCGGCGCTGCGCGAGCGGTGGGCCCGCCGGGACTCCGCCGCGGCGACGATGCTCGCGGCCCAC
Source organism: uncultured Actinomycetota bacterium (assembly GCA_963739465.1). Taxonomy (GTDB): domain Bacteria; phylum Actinomycetota; class Actinomycetes; order Mycobacteriales; family Pseudonocardiaceae; genus Pseudonocardia. Next base: position 557,066 of record CAVUAS010000007.1, on the reverse strand, counting down.
GCGGCGGGCGCGACATTGGCCGAGGTGATCGCGCGGTGCGCCTAAGCCTGGTTCGCACACACCAGCGGCCCACCGCGCACCCCACCGCGGCACCGCGCACCCCATCGACGGGGTGCGCGGTCCCCTCAAGGGGTGCGCAGTCGGGGTGGGGGGTGGGCCGGGCCCGGGCGCACCGCAGGCAGTGTGTACCGGCCACCGACGGTGTGTGCGGGCGCCCGCCTACGTGTAGGAGTGCTCCTCGTCAGGGTAGGAGCCTGCGCGCACGTCGTCGGCGTAGGCGCGGGCCGCCCCCAGCAGGATCTCGCCGAGGTCGGCGTACTGCTTGACGAAGCGGGGCTTGCGCCCGCGGTTCATCCCCGCCATGTCCGACCACACCAGCACCTGCGCGTCGGTGTCCGGGCCCGCGCCGATGCCGATCGTCGGGATCACGAGCTCGGCCGTCACCCGCTTGGCCACGTCGGCGGGCACCATCTCCAGCACCACGGAGAACGCCCCGGCCGCCTGGATGGCGAGCGCGTCCTCGATGAGCCGCTCACCCGCGTCGCCGCGGCCCTGGATGCGGAACCCGCCCAGCGCGTGCTCCGACTGCGGGGTGAAGCCCAGGTGCGCCATCACCGGGATGCCCGCACCGACCATCGCCTCGACGTGTGGCGCGTACCGTGCCCCGCCCTCCAGCTTGACCGCGTGCGCCCCGCCCTCCTTCATGAACCGCACGGCGGTGGTCAGGGCCTGCTCGGGGCTCACCTGGTAGCTGCCGAACGGCAGATCGGCCACCACCAGCGCCTTCGCCGCGCCCCGTACGACGGCCTTGACCAGCGGCATCAGCTCGTCGACCGTCACCGGGATCGTGTTGTCGTAGCCGTAGACGTTGTTGCCCGCCGAATCCCCGACGAGCAGCACCGGGATGCCTGCCTCGTCGAAGATCTGTGCGGAGTACATGTCGTAGGCGGTGAGCATCGGCCACCGCTCCCCGCGCTCCTTCATCTCCCGCAGGTGGTGGATCCGCGTCCGCTTGGGCTTCGCAGTCGTGCGGTAAGGAGCATCAACTTCAGACATCGCCCGCTGTTCAGACATCACTGTCCGTCCTCCCTCGAGGCCCGCCGCGCGGGTCCCCGGGTCGTCAGGTGCTGACGCGCACAGCGTGACACCCGGAGCGGCCCGCGGCACGGGCCTGGGACGAGGTTCACAGAGGTCGCAGCGGCAGGCGACGGCCCTGTGCGTAGGCTGCGCCGCGTGCAGCGCTGGCGAGGGCTGGAGGCCGTGCCGACGGGGTGGGGCCGCAGCATCGTGACGGTCGGCGTCTTCGACGGTGTGCACCGCGCGCACCAGCAGCTGATCAACCGGGCGATCGAGCGGGGGCGTGCCCGCGGCCTGCGGACGGTCGTGGTCACGTTCGACCCGCACCCGGCGGAAATCATCCGTCCCGGCAGCCACCCCGCCCGGCTGACCAGCCTGCGCAGACGCGCCGACCTGGTCGCCGAGCTGGGGGTCGACGCCTTCTGCGTGCTGCCGTTCACCCCGGAGCTGCAACGCATGGCGGCCGCCGAGTTCGCCCACGAGGTGCTGGTGGAACGGCTGCACGCCGCGGAGGTCGTTGTCGGGCGGAACTTCACCTTCGGCCACAAGGCCGCGGGCGACGTGCCGATGCTCACGGAGTTGGGCGCCCGCTTCGGGTTCGGCGTCGAGGGCCTCGACCTGATGACCGACGACGGGGTGACCGTCTCCTCGACCTACATCCGCTCCTGCATCGACGCCGGGGACGTGGCCGCCGCCGCGGCTGCCCTCGGTCGTCCGCACCGCATCGAGGGGGTGGTCGTGCACGGTGACCACCGCGGCCGCGATCTGGGCTTTCCGACGGCGAACGTCGCGTCCGCGGCGTGGACGGCGCTACCCGCCGACGGCGTCTACGCCGGGCATTTCGTCCTGGGCGCGCGGCGGCTGCCATCGGCGATCTCGGTGGGCACCAACCCGACGTTCTCCGGCCGGGAGCGCACCGTCGAGGTGTACGTCCTCGACGTCGAGGAGGACTTCTACGGCTTCGACGTCGGGGTGGACGTCGAGCACTGGCTGCGCGGGCAGGAGCGCTTCACCGACATCGACGCGTTGCTGGCCCAGATACGGACCGATGTGGAGCGAACCCGCGCGCTGCTCGCTGCATGATCTTTTCGCAATCGCCCACGGGAGTCGGTGGTCGGCTGTCAGCATCGGGGCATGTCGGACGCGGTGCGGGCCAACCGGGCGCGGCAGCGCGAGCTGTACGGCGCCCCCCTGGGTGACCGGGTGCGCCACCTCACCGCCCGGCTGGGCATCTCGCAGGCCCGGCTGGCGCGTGTGCTGGGCATCAGCCCGGCCATGCTGAGCCAGCTCGTCAGCGCCCGCCGCGTCAAGATCGGTGACCCGGCGGTGCTGGCGCGCCTGCGCGCGCTCGACCGTGGCCGCGCCGCGCACGTCACGGCCCGCGATCCGCAGGCCGTCGAGAAGCTGCTCGCCGACATCGCCCGGATGCAGTGGCACTGGACCGGCAGGCGGGCAGGCGAGGCCCCGCCCACCGCGGCCGAGGTCCTGCGCGGCATCGCCGAGCCCCGGCGGCTGGCGGCGGCCGCCGCGGCCCTGGGGTCGGCGTTCCCCGAGGTGGCAGAGGTGCTGCGGCAGGCCGCCCGCGCGGATGGCCCCGCCCCCGCCGCCTGACGGCTCGTGCGCGGAAAGGTGGCCCTGGCGACCACCTCCGCGCACGAGCGCGGAGCGCCTTGCGCGCGGCGACGGCGGGTGCAGGCCGTTCGGGCGGAGACTGTGCGCACCTCGATCAGCTCCCCGGAGGCCCGATGTCCCGCCGCGCGCCCACCGTCGTCCTCGTAGGACTCGCCGCGCTGGTGACCCTGGGCCTCACCGCCTGCGGCGCTGTCGACGGCTCGGCGCACGCCGTCGCCCCCGCCGGGTCCACGGCCGCCCCGACGGCCGCGCCCACGTCCGGCCCGACGCCCACCCCCGGCCCGGCCGCGACGGGTGCCGCGAATGGCGCAGGCTCCAGCGGATCGGGCGCCAGCGTCTCCGGCGGCTCGAACAGCGGCGGCTCGGGTGGACCCGCCGGCGAGCCCGGGCCGTCGGCGCCCGCTCCGAAGATCACGAGCTTCCGTGTCGTCCAGCAGCCCACCTGCCCGGTGCACGGCACACCGGACGCCCCGTTCTCCACGCCCGGCACCGACGTCGTGATCGCGTGGTCGGTCAGCGGGGCCAAGGGCGCGGCGATCGCCGTCGACAACCCCGACGTCTACGGCGCCTACGGCAGCGACTACCCGGCGAGCGGCAAGCTGTCGCTGGCGTTCGGCTGCAACATCCAGGGCACCACCACCCACAGCTACACGGTCTGGCCCGCGGGCGTGCACGGCGTGTCGCGCACCATCACCGTCTCCGCGCACTCCGACGGCTGACCCGCGACGCGGGCAGGCGCGTCATGGCTGGTAACGTGGAGTCTCGGGTCCGGCTGCAGTCCGTGGCGGCCGAGACCGTCTCCCCTCGCCATACCAGCACGGAAGTGCTCGGCGAGGTCGCACGGCACAGCAGAAGGAAGAGGAGCACGTGGCACTCGACGCCGCACAGAAGAAGAACATCCTGGACGAGTACGGCACCCATGAGGGTGACACCGGCTCTCCCGAGGCGCAGGTCGCGCTGCTCACCAAGCGCATCTCCGACCTCACCGAGCACCTGAAGATGCACAAGCACGACCACCACAGCCGTCGTGGCCTGCTGCTGCTCGTCGGGCGGCGCCGCCGCCTGCTGAAGTACCTGCGCGAGGTGGACGTCGCGCGTTACCGCTCCCTCATCGAGCGGCTCGGCATCCGCCGCTGACCTCGCAGGCCCGGCCCACACATCGGGCCGGGCCTGCCCCACAACTGGAGAAGCCGCCGCGCCGGGCGCACGCGATGCGCCGGTCCTCGGTAGTGGCTCCCGGGAGAGACGTCCCCGAGAGCTTCGATCGAAGACCGGCTCGCGGCCGGGGCGGGGCGGCGTCACACGAGAAGGACATATGACCAACCCCGAAGAAAACGTGCATGAGACCACTGCCGTCATCGACAACGGCAGCTTCGGCACCCGTACGGTCCGGTTCGAGACCGGGCGCCTCGCGCGCCAGGCCGCCGGATCCGTCGTCGCCTACCTCGACGACGACACCATGCTGCTGTCCGCCACCACGGCGTCCAAGCAGCCCAAGGAGCACTTCGACTTCTTCCCGCTCACGGTGGACGTCGAGGAGCGGATGTACGCGATCGGCAAGATCCCCGGCTCGTTCTTCCGCCGCGAAGGCCGCCCGGGCACCGACGCGGTCCTCACCTGTCGCCTGATCGACCGGCCGCTGCGCCCGTCGTTCGTCGACGGCCTGCGCAACGAGATCCAGATCGTCGTCACGGTGATGTCGCTCGACCCGCAGGACCCCTACGACGCCCTCGCGATCAACGCCGCGTCCGCGTCCACGCAGCTTTCGGGTCTGCCGTTCAGCGGCCCGATCGGCGGCGTGCGCGTGGCGCTCATCGAGGGCCAGTGGGTGGCGTTCCCCCAGTACGAGGACCTGAAGCGGGCCGTGTTCGACATGGTCGTGGCGGGCCGCGTCGTGGGTGATGACGTCGCCATCATGATGGTGGAGGCCGAGGCAACCACCGAGACCATCGGGCTGGTCGCAGGCGGCGCGCAGGCGCCCACCGAGGCCGTCGTCGCGCGGGGCCTGGAGGCGGCCAAGCCGTTCATCCGCAGCCTGTGCATCGCGCAGCAGCAGCTGGCCGACGTCGCCGCAAAGCCCACCGGCGAGTTCTCGACCTACCCGGCCTATCAGTCGGACGTGCTCGACGCGGTCACCGCGCAGGCGTCCGACGACCTGGCGCAGGCCCTCACGATCGCGGGCAAGCAGGAGCGCGAGGCCCGCATCGACGAGGTCAAGGCCGCGGTGCTGGAGAAGGTCGCGCCGCAGTTCGAGGGCCGCGAGAAGGAGATCGGCGCCGCGTTCCGCTCCCTCAACAAGAAGCTGGTCCGCCGTCGGATCCTCACCGACCAGGTGCGCATCGACGGGCGCGGCATCACCGACATCCGGCCGCTCTCGGCCGAGGTGGAGGTCGTCCCGCGGGCGCACGGCTCGGCGCTGTTCGAGCGCGGCGAGACCCAGATCATGGGCGTCACCACGCTGAACATGCTGCGCATGGAGCAGCAGATCGACTCGCTCGGCCCGGAGACGCACAAGCGCTACCTGCACCACTACAACTTCCCGCCCTACTCGACCGGTGAGACCGGCCGTGTGGGCTCGCCGAAGCGCCGCGAGATCGGCCACGGCGCGCTGGCCGAGCGGGCGCTCCTGCCGGTGCTGCCCACCCGCGAGGAATTCCCGTACGCGATCCGGCAGGTGTCCGAGGCGCTCGGGTCGAACGGGTCGACGTCGATGGGCTCGGTCTGCGCGTCCACGATGTCGCTGCTCAACGCGGGTGTGCCGCTGCGGGCGCCGGTGGCGGGCATCGCGATGGGCCTCGTGTCCGATGAGGTCGAGGGCTCCACCCGATATGTCGCCCTCACCGACATCCTCGGTGCCGAAGACGCGTTCGGCGACATGGACTTCAAGGTGGCGGGCACCGCCGAGTTCGTCACGGCCCTGCAGCTGGACACCAAGCTCGACGGCATCCCGTCCGAGGTGCTGGCGGCCGCGCTCAACCAGGCCAAGGACGCCCGCCTCACCATCCTCGACGTGCTCGGCGAGGCCATCGACCGGCCCGACGAGATGAGCCGCTGGGCGCCGCGCGTCGTCGCCATCAAGGTGCCGGTCGACAAGATCGGCGAGGTGATCGGCCCGAAGGGCAAGATGATCAACTCGATCACCGAGCAGACCGGAGCCGACATCTCCATCGAGGACGACGGCACCATCTACGTCGGCGCCTCCGACGGCGAGTCGGCCGAGGCCGCGATCGGCATGATCAACGCGATCGCCAACCCGCAGCTGCCCAAGATCGGGGAGCGCTTCCTCGGCACGGTGGTCAAGACCGCCGCGTTCGGCGCGTTCGTCTCGCTCGTGCCCGGCAAGGACGGCCTGGTGCACATCTCGAAGCTGGGCAACGGCAAGCGCATCGGCAAGGTCGAGGACGTCGTGAAGGTCGGTGACAAGCTCCGCGTCGAGGTCACCGACATAGACAACCGCGGCAAGATCAGCCTGATCCCGGTCGTCGACGAGGCCACCGAGGTCGCGCCCGCCCCCGAGGCGGTGCCGGACTCAGAGCCCGCACCGGTCGAGGTCTCGGCGAACTGACGCCCGTGACCGACGTCGTCACCGCGGGGGCGGGGGCTGCTTCGGCGGCCTCCGCCCCCGGCGGTTCTCCCGGGCCGCATTCTTCCGGGGTGCTGCGCTCCGAGCTGCCGGGCGGGCTGCGCGTCGTCACCGAGGCGGTGGCGGGCGTGCGGTCGGTGTCGCTCGGGATCTGGATCGGCATCGGCTCGCGCGACGAGGCACCCGAGCAGGCGGGTGCCGCGCACTACCTGGAACACCTGCTGTTCAAGGGCACGCGGCGGCGCACCGCGAAGGAGATCGCGGAGGAGCTCGACGCGGTCGGCGGCGACCTCAACGCGTTCACCGCCAAGGAGCACACCTGCTACTACGCGCACGTCCTGGACACCGACCTGCCGCTCGCGGTGGAGGTGCTCGCCGACGTCGTCACGGACGCGACACTGCACCCGTCCGACGTCGAGGTCGAACGCAGCGTGGTGCTCGAAGAGATCGCGATGCGCGACGACGACCCGGAGGACCTGCTCGGCGAGCTGGCCGACGAGGCCCTGTTCGGCGGGCATCCGCTGGGTCGTCCGGTGATCGGGTCGGAGGAGTCGATCCGCGGGATGCGGCGCGAGACGCTGCACGAGTTCTGGCGGGGTCGGTACACGACGCCGCGGATGATCGTCGCGGCGGCGGGCAACCTCGTGCACGGCGAGGTCGTCAAGCTCGTCGGCACGGCGCTCGCCGGGGCGGCGGCACGGGCGAACGGCGCTGCGCCCGCGAGCCCGCGGCGGCCTGCGCCCGCGCTCCTGTCCCCGAGTCCGCGGCTCGTGCTGCGCCCGGACGACACCGAGCAGGCGCACGTGCTGCTCGGCGTGCCCGGGCTGTCGCGGCACGACCCGCGGCGCAGCGCGCTCTCGGTGCTCAACACCGCGCTCGGCGGCGGGCCGAGCTCCCGGCTGTTCCAGCAGGTCCGCGAGCAGCGGGGGCTCGCCTACTCGGTGTACTCCTCGTCGGTGTCCTACGCCGACGCGGGCGCCTTCAGCGTCTACGCCGGGTGCGCGCCGGAGCGGCTGGAGGAGGTCGTCACGGTGATCCGCGCCGTCCTCGCCGAGGTCGCGGCGGACGGGCTCACCCCGGCCGAGGTGGCCCGCGCGCAGGGCAACCTGCGCGGTGGTCTGGTGCTGGGTCTGGAGGACACGCCTTCGCGGATGAACCGGATCGGCCGTTCCGAGCTCGACCACGGCCACCAGCGCACAGTGGGCGAGAGCCTCGACCGGATCGCCGCCGTCACCGACGAGGACGTCGCCGCCCTGGCCCGTGAGCTGCTCACCCAGCCGTTCACGGCGGCGGTGGTCGGCCCGTTCGACGACGAGGCCGACTTGCCCGGCTGCCTGCGCTGAGGGTCGCGCCGCCCACCGCGCACCCCGCCGATCGTCCGCGCACCCCACCGGTCGTCCGCGCACCCCACCGATGGGGTGCGCGGTAGTGCGAAGGGGTGCGCGGACGGGTTCGCCACGCGACCTGCGGTGCCAGGCCGGGGCGGGCATGATGCGCGCGTGAGCGTCACGGTGGTCCTGGCGGCGGTGTTGATCGTCGTTGGACTCGTCGGCATCGTCGTGCCGGTGCTGCCGGGGCTGGTGCTCGTCGTGATCGGCATCGCGGTGTGGGCCGTCCCGCGCGGCGACGCGCTCGGCTGGACCGTGCTCGGCATCGCCGTCGCGATCGCCGTCGTGGGCTTGGTCGTCAAGTACCTGCTGCCCGGTAGGCGGCTGAAGGAGGCCGGGGTGCCCGGGCGCACCCTGGCGCTGGGTGCGGTGCTCGGCATCGTGGGGTTCTTCGTCGTGCCGGTCGTCGGGCTGTTCCTCGGTTTCGTGCTCGGCGTCTACCTGGGCGAGCACCTGCGCCTGACGGACAGCCGACAGGCGTGGGCGTCCACCCGCAAGGCCCTGGGCGCCGTCGGTTGGAGCATCGCCATCGAACTCCTCACCGGCCTGCTCGCGGCGGGCGTCTGGGTCGGTGCGGTTGTGCTCGCCTAGGCTGCCCGGGTGACGCGGACCAAGGTGGGGGTGCTGGGCGCGAAGGGCCGCATGGGCGGCGAGGTGTGCCGGGCCGTGGACGCCGCCGACGACCTCGACCTCGTGGCCCGGCTCGACCTCGGCGATCCGCTGAGCGAGCTGGCGGGCGCGGGCGCGCAGGTGGTTGTCGACTTCACCCACCCAGGCGCGGTGCTCGACAACCTGCGCTACCTCCTGGACGCGGGCATCGCCGCGGTCGTGGGCACCAGCGGCTTCGACGACGCCCGCTTCGCAACCCTGCGCGAATGGCTCGCCGCCACCCCCGGGTACGTGCTGGTGGCCCCCAACTTCGGGGTCGGTGCGGTGCTCATGATGCAGTTCGCCCGGCAGGCTGCGCGGTTCTTCGACTCCGTCGAGGTGGTCGAGCTGCACCACGCGGGGAAGGTCGACGCGCCGTCCGGCACGGCCGCGCGCACCGCCTCGCTCCTCGCGGCCGAGCGCGCCGCCGCCGGGCTCGGCCCGGTGCCGGACGTGACGACGAGCGCGCTCGACGGGGCCCGCGGTGCCGTCGTCGACGGCATCCACGTGCATTCCGTCCGGCTGCCCGGGCTCGTCGCGCATCAGGAGGTGCTGCTCGGCGGCCCGGGGGAGGCGCTCACGATCCGGCACGACTCGTTCGACCGCGCGTCTTTCATGCCCGGCGTGCTGCTGGCCGTGCGCGGCGTGCTCGGCCGGCCCGGCCTCACCATCGGCCTCGAGCCGCTGCTCGGGCTCGCTACTCCGTGAGCTTCAGGTCCAGCGAGCCGGTGAGGCGCACCTCGCGGAGCACGCCGTCGCCGGTGTCCAGTCCCCGCACCGTGCCGTCCGGCTCCCAGCCCGCCCGCGTGTAGAACCGGCGCGACGCCTCGTCCTTCTCGGGCACCCACGCGAGACCGTAGCGCGCGCCCTGCTCGCGCAGCTCCGCCGCGACGGCGGCGAGCAGGCGCCCGCCGTGTCCGCGCCGACCCCACCGCGGCTCGACCAGCAGCGCCCCGACCTCGCCCCAGGCCGCCGGGCCCAGCGGGCTCTCGGCGGGGACGTCGGCCGGACCCGCGGCGACGAACCCGACCATCCAGTCGCCCTCGGTCGCCACGTACACGGCGCCCGCCCCGATCGCCGCGATCCACGCCGCCGTCGCCCCGGGGCCCGAGAGGTGCTCGATCGCCGCCGCGGGCACGAGATCGGCGTACGCAGCCGCCCAGGTGGCCGTCTGGATACGGGTGATCTCGTCCACGTCGGCCGCGCGGGCCGGGCGGACTGTGGCGAGGGCCATGCTGTCATGGATACCGCATTGCCCGCGACAGGATTCGTTCGGCATGGCAACTTATAGGGAGTGACGACGAGGTCCCGGTTGCCCTGGATAGCCCTCGGTGTGGTCTACGTCCTCTGGGGGTCGACCTACCTGGCCAACCGCCTCATCCTCGGCGCCGTCCCTCCACTGCTCGTGAGCGGGTTCCGCTTCTTCGTCGGCGGCGGCCTGCTGGCCGTCATCGTTGCGGCGGCGGCAGGCCGCTCGGCCTACCGCATGACCCGCGCGCAGTTCGGCACGACCGTGCTGTCGGGGCTGCTGCTGCCCGCATGGGGCAACGGGCTCGTGGTGATCGCGCAGCAGGGGGTGTCCTCCGGTCTGGCCGCGTTGCTGATCGCCGCGGTGCCGCTGTGGATCGTGATCCTGCGGGCGGTGACCGGCGACCGGCCACGGGCCGCGACGATCGGCGGCGTCACCGTCGGGATGGTCGGGCTGGCCGTGCTCGTGCTGGCCGGGCCCGCGTCGGGCGGGGCGCAGGGCACCACGTGGTGGGGGCCGTGGCTCGTGCTGCTCGCGAGCCTCGGCTGGGCCACGGGCACGTTCGCCACCACCCGGTTGCCCGCCCCCGCGAACCCGTTCGCGCTCGCCGCCGTCCAGATGCTGACCGGCGGGGTGGTGCTCTCGGGCATCGGGTTGGGCATCGGTGAGCGCCTGGACGCGGCGGTGGTGCCGACGGCGTCCTGGGTGGCGTGGATCTATTTGAGCGTGGTCGTGACGCTGGGGGCGTTCAGCGCTTACGCCTTCGCGCTGGCGAGCCTGCCGGTGTCGACGGTCGCCACCTACGCCTACGTCAACCCGGTCATCGCCGTGGCGCTGGGCGCGGTTGTGGTGGGGGAGCGGTTCACGGCGGTTCAGCTGGCGGGCGCCGCGGTGGTGCTGCTCGCGGTGGTGCTGGTCGTCTCCGCGGAGCGGCCGAAGCGTCGCTCCCGAAAATGTCGGGGGGCCGTGGCAGCATCCTCGGCATGAGAACGGTCGAGCCGCCGGTCGAGACGATCGGGGCGCCCGCGGCCCGGCGGGCCGTGCTCGCCGCGCAGGGGTTCGGCGGGCGCCGCCCGTCCGGCGCGGTCACCCGGCGCAGGCTCGGCGCCCTCCTCGAGCGCCAGCGCCTCCTGCAGCTCGATTCGGTGAACGTTGCCGTCCGCGCCCACTATATGCCGGTGTTCTCCCGCCTCGGGCCGTACGACCGGGCGCTGGTCGACGACGCGGCGTGGGCGCACTCGGCCCGCCGTCCCCGGATGCTCGTCGAGTACTGGGCGCACGAGGCGAGCCTGCTGCCGGTGGCCGATTGGCCGCTGCTGCTCTCGGGGGCCAAGCGCCGCGGCTGGTGGAAGCACTACGCGGCGCTCGTCGAGCAGGAGCCCGCGCTGGTGGACGACGTGCTGGCCGCGGTCAAGGAGCTCGGCCCGGTCGGCGCGGGCACGCTGTCGAAGGCGCTCGGCGCCACGAGCGCCCCGCGCCCGTCGGGAGTGGGCTGGTGGGAGCGCTCGCACGTCAAGCGGGTCTGCGAGTGGATGTTCGGGATGGGCCTGCTCACCACGGGCACCCGCGTGCATTTCCAGCGGCTCTACGACCTGCCCGAGCGGGTGTTGCCGCCGGAGGTCCTTTCGGCGCCCGCACCGGCGCCCGAGGAGGCCGCGCGGCGGCTGGTCCGCCAGGCCGCCGTGGCCCTCGGCGTGGCCACCGAGCCGGACCTGCGCGACTACTACCGGCTTGGTCCGGAGGCGAGCAGGCAGGCCGTCGCCGAGCTCGTCGAGGAGGGGGAGCTGGAGCCGGTCGCGGTGCGCGGCTGGCGGTCGCCCGCCTTCCGAGTGCCCGGCGCGCAGATGCCCAGGCGGATCAGCGGCCGGGCGCTGTTGTGCCCGTTCGACCCGCTGATCTGGGAACGCGCCCGCACCGAGCGGATCTTCGGCTTCCGCTACCGGATCGAGATCTACACCCCGGAGCCGAAGCGGGAGTACGGCTACTACGTGTTCCCGTTCCTGCTCGACGGCGAGCTGGTGGCCCGTGTCGATCTCAAGGCCGACCGGCCCGCGGGCGTGCTCCGCGTTCAGGGCGCGTTCGCCGAACCGGCGGTCGACCGCGCGCGGGTGGCGGCCGAACTGGCCACCGAGCTCGCGGTGATGGCCGAGTGGCTCGGGCTCTCCGGGGTGTTCGTCGTGGGCCGGGGAGACATGGCCGCCCCCCTCGCGGCGGCCATGCCCTAGCGGCTCCCCTGCCCGGCCATGATCGCTGATTGGGCGCGCGGAGCGGCCATATTCGGCCGTTTCCGCGCCGAACGGGTGATCATGGCCGGGGTGGGTGGCGGGTCAGACGGGCACGGTCGCGCGCGTCACCAGCACGTCGCCGCTTCCGGTGCGCCCGCGCACGTGCAGGGCCACGGCCTCGGCGGGCGGCGCGGAGTCCACGGTGAGGTCGCTGCGCGCGCGGCCCGAGCCCGAGGTGAGGTCCAGCTCGGCCCGCACTCCGGGATGCACCGCCACCCGCAGCTCACCCGAGCCGGTGGTGAGGTCGAACCGTCCGGAGCACGCGTCGTCGACGCGCACCTCGCCCGAGCCGGTGCGCACGCCGAGATCGCCGGACACCCGGCCGAGCGCGACGTCGCCGCTGCCCGCCTTGATCTCGGTCGGGCCGCCTGCCGCGGTGAGCCGGATCGTGCCGGAGCCGGTGCGCAGCCGCGCCCGGCCCGCCACCTCGCCGAGCACGAGGTCGCCCGATCCGGTGGTGACGTCGGTGTCGCCGTCCACGGCGGCCACGTCCACCTCGCCGGAGCCGGTCCGCACGGCGGCCCAGCCCGCCCGGCCGGTCATCACCACGTCGCCCGCCCCTGTGCGGCCGGCCAGCCGGGATCCGGCGGGCGCGGTAACGGTGACCACGAGCGGCACCACCCGCAGCGGCAGCTCCTGCGACGAGCGCACGATCAGCCGCCGCCCCGGCTCCGACCAGATGATCTCGGCCGCCCGTACCGCCTCGGCGGCGAGGTCGGCGGGTTCCGCGTCCGGCCCGGCCGTCGCCTGCCCAATCCAGTTGATCACGCCGCTGATGCCCTGGCCCCACATGCCGCCCGCGGCCGGGTCGTGGCGCACCTCGACCCGCACCTCGGGCTCGTCGGCCCGGTCGAGGTGCACCTCGATGCGCCCGACGTCCACCGCCAGCTCCAGCTCTGCGACGCCGCCCACCGGCCAGCTCTCCCGGCGCACGATCTCGGCGGTGTCGGCGGCGTCCTGGCCCCGGCTCTCGTCCTTCGTGAAGTCGATCGACTCGCTCATCCCTGCACCCACCCCTTGACGCGCCTGCCGTCTTTGCCGTCCCGGCGACCGGGCTTCCCGTGCTGGTGGCCCGCGAGCGCGCCCTGCACGGCCTGCGCCACCCAGGAGTTGAGCGACATGCCCTGGTTCGCCGCGGCCTGCTCGGCCTGGTTCTTGATCTGCTCCACCAGCCGCAGCGTGACGCGGGAGATGTCGCCCGCGTCGCCGCCGAAGCCCGCGAAGCCGCGTGGCCCGAAGCCCGCGAAGGGCGGGTCGGCGGGCTCGGGCTCCCGCTCGTCGGCGGCAGGCCCGCTCACCGCGACGCGCACGTCTCGACCGTCGAGGCGCACCTCCACCACGCGGTCCCCGAGCGCCTCGGTGACCTCCGCGGCCAGGTCGGAGAGGGCATTCATCATGGCGAGGCGCGCCGCGGGCTCGATGGCCGCGCCGAGGAGCGCGCCGGTGCGTTGGGTCTGCTCGTCACCGGCCGCGGCGGCGGACGCGAGGTCCTCCCGCAGCTGGCTGACGTACTTGCTGAGGTCCATGACGCCATGTTGGCGTCAGATCCGACGCCAGTCAAGGAGAAATGGCGTCACGGTGCGGCCGTCAGATGGTGTCAGGCTACGCTCGGGGCCATGCCGGACATCGTCCCTCTGCGCGTCCAGCTCGTCGCCAAGACCGATTTCGTGGCGCCGGACGACGTGCCGTGGAGCACCGACGCCGACGGCGGCCAGGCGCTCGCCGAGTTCGCGGGCCGCGCCTGCTACCAGTCCTGGAGCAAGCCCAACCCGCGCACGGCCACCAACGCGGGTTACCTGCGCCACATCCTGGAGGTCGGGCACCTGTCGGTGCTGGAGCACGGCTCGGTGAGCTTCTACCTCACCGGCGTGTCGCGGTCGCTCACCCACGAGCTGATCCGCCACCGACACTTCTCCTACAGCCAGCTCTCGCAGCGCTACGTCCCCGAGCGGAACGCGGCGATGGTCGAACCCGAGGTCATCGCGGCCGACCCGGAGATGCACGCGCTGTTCGCCGAAGCCGCCGAGGCGTCGATCAAGGCCTACGAGGGGCTGCTGGAGGGGCTGGAGAAGCGATTTGCCGACGTCCCGAACGCCACCCTGCGCCGCAAGCAGGCCCGCCAGGCCGCCCGCGCGATCCTGCCGAACGCGACCGAAACCCGCATCGTCGTCACCGGCAACTACCGCGCGTGGCGGCACTTCATCGCGATGCGGGCCACCGAGCACGCCGACGTCGAGATCCGCGCACTGGCCGTGGAGTGCCTCCGCCAGCTGCAGCGCGAGGTCGCCAACGTGTTCGCCGACTTCGAGATCGCCGCCCTCGACGACGGCACCGAGATCGCGTCGAGCCCGTTCGTGACCGAGGGGTAGTCGCAACCGAACCCGGTTACTGTCGGGTTCATGAGCCTCGCCACCGCCGAGCGGGCGGCCATCTGCGACACGTTCGACGCGGTCGGCCCGGACCGTCCCACGCTGTGCGCGGGCTGGACCACGGCCGACCTGCTCGCCCACCTGCTCGTGCGCGAGCGGCAACCGGCGGCCGCGGCCGGGATCGTGATCGGGCCGCTCGCAGGCCTCACCGAGCACGCAATGCGCGGCTACGCCACCACACCCTGGGCCGACCGGGTGAACCTGCTCCGGGACGGGCCGCCGCTCTGGTCGCCGTTCCGCGTGCCCGCGTTCGACCGGATCGGCAACGGCGGCGAGCTCTTCGTCCACCACGAGGACGTGCGACGCGGCGAGCCCGGCTGGGCGCCCCGGCCTGCCGACCCGGTGCGCGACGGCGAGCTGTGGTCACTGCTCGGGCGCATGGCGAAGATGCTCTACCGCGGCAGCCCGGTCGGCGTGGTGCTGGCCCGGCCGACGGGGGAGCGGATCGTCGCCAAGCAGGCCGACCGGTCGGTGACGATCACCGGCGATCCGGGGGAGTTGGTCCTCCACGGATTCGGCCGCGACGCCGCGCGCGTCGAGCTCGACGGCGATCCGGCCGCCGTCACCGCGTTCGGCACGGCCTCGCGCGGCGTCTGACGGCGGGGCTCAGAGCATCCAGCGCACCGGGCGGTCGGGATCCGGGTCGTAGCGGCAGGTGGCGCCGGTCGTGACGGTGTCGCCGAGCAGTCTGCCCAGCGACGGATCGACCGCCGCGACCCGGTCGATGGCGGCGGCGATGGCCTTGCGGACGGCGACGCGGGCGCGTTCGTGCGTGCCGCCCGCGACCCGGGCGCGTCCGCCCGGCCCGGTGGTCGTCCGCACCTGGTAGAGGAGCGCGTCGCGCTCCCGGTCGAGACGTTCCTCCCGGCCGAGGTCGGCGTGTGCTCGGGCCTCGGCCAGCTCGTCGTCGAGCTCGGCCAGTCTGCGCCGGTAGGCCGCGAGGGCCTGGCGGTCCACCATCGGGCCGTGTCGGCGTCGACGGCCCGGGCGGCCCGGGTGCCACTGTTGCCCGCGACGGCGACGGAGAGCGCGAGCGCGGACACGTCGACGCCGGGCCGCGACAGGAGCATGTGCAGGTAGTGCAGGCCCCGCATGTCGCGCACGGCGGACGTCTCGCCGTCGCGCCCGACCCACCAGATCCCGTCGGCGCCGGGCCGCAGGTGGGCGACGCCGGTTTCGGCCCGCGGCGGAGCCCCGAGGTTGTCCGAGAACCAGGTGGCGCCCATGCGGCGGTAGGCGGTCTGCGCGCTCGCCGACCACCGCGCGGCGTCGGCGGACCGGTCGAGCAGCACGCAGGCTCGGGCCAGGACGTCGTCCACCACGCCCGCGAACGCGACGCCCCCCGCGTCGATCACGCCGCGGCCCGCGTACGGCGTGAGCAGGTCGAGCCCGGTCTCCGCCTGCGCGCGCTCGCCGACCGCGGTGGCGACGTCGGTGAGCAGGTACATCACGAGCAGCCAGTCGAGATCGCGGGGGACGGCCGTGAAGTCGTCGAGCTGGTGGAGCACCGCGCGAGCCTGGTCCGGCCTGCCCGCGGCCACCCACAGCACGGCCCCCCACGCCGCGATCGAGCGGATGCCCTCCGTGAGCCCGAAGCCTTCGAAGCCGCCCGCCTCGGCGACGAGCGTCGCGGTGTCGCCTGCCTGTCGGGCGATGCCCGCGCGCAGCGTGTGCTCGACCGCCTCGACATCGGCGGAATCCGCCGCCCGCCCGGCCGCGCCCGCCTCCCGCAGTGCCGCGCGGGCGGTGTCGAGGTCCCCGGTCAGGAGCGCGTGCATGCCGCGGCGCGACGCGGCGAAGAACGCGACGCGCGCCGAGCCGGACTCCGCGGCCAGCAGGTCGAGCGCGCGCAGCTGACGCCGGACGCCCGCCCCGTCGAGGGTCTCCAGCCCGGTCGAGAGCCGCCACAGGTGGGCCGACAGCCGGGCCTCCACCTCGGTGAGGTGCGCCGCCGTGTCCTCCAGGCGGTCGGTGAGCCGGAGGCGGTCGGCGAGCTGGTCGGGACCCCAGTGCACGGCGAGCTGGGCGTCCAGGGCGTCGGCGAGCAGCGTCGCGTCGCCCTGGCGCTCGGCGTCGGCCTGCGCCTCCGCGGCGAACCCGGCCGCGCGCTCGGGGTGCCCTGCGTAGGCCCAGGCGCGGGCGAGCGCCGCGGCCAGCCGGGTGCGCGCGGCTCCCTCGGCCCAGGCGCGGGCCTCGAACAGCAGCGCGGGCACTCCGCCGGGTACCCCGCCGAACGTGGGGGTGGCGGCGAGCGCAAGCGCGGCGGCGGCCAAGGCCTCGGGATCGCCCGCGGCCTTCGCGCTCTCCCACGTCCGGACGAGATCCGCCACGCCCGGATCGTAGAGTCTCCGCCAATGTTCGCTCCGCATGCTCCGCTCAGCGCCGATGTTCGCTCCGCATGCTCCGCTCAGCGCCGATGTTCGCTCCGCATGCTCCGCTCAGCGCCGATGTTCGCTCCGCATGCTCCGCTCAGCGCCGATGTTCGCTCCGCATGCTCCGCTCAGCGCCGATGTTCGCTCCGCATGCTCCGCTCAGCGCCGATGTTCGCTCCGCATGCTCCGCTCAGCGCCGATGTTCGCTCCGCATGCTCCGCTCAGCGCCGGATCAGCTCCACGGCCTCGGCGTGCTTGGCGATCTGCGCGGAGTCCCAGTCGCCGGTGCAGTACACCGCGAGATCAACGATCCCCTCCGGTCCGACGTCGGCGCGCACCATCGCCCGGCAGTACCAGGGAGTGCCCGCCTCGTCGACCCACTCCGCCTCGAACTCCAGCACGAAGCCCCGCGGGGTGGGGTCGACCCGGTGGCGGGTCACCCGACTCGCCCAGCGGTGGTTGCCCGTGCGCAGCGCGATCGTCGCCGCCCGACCTGCACCCTGGAGCCGCCACGTCGGCAGCGACAGGTCGCAGAAGACGTCGGGCGCGAACAGGTCGGGGTCGGCCGCACCGGTTTCCATGAACCGGATGACGGCGGCGGCGAGCTCCTCGGTGCGGGTGGTGATCGGGCTGGCCATGGGGTTCCTCCTGGGCTCTTCGGACTGTCATCCCGGAGGCGTGACGAGCGGCGGCACACTGTGAGTTCGACCGTGCCCAATCAAGTCGGGGGCGGGCGGTACCGTTTTCATATGAGGTCCGACCCCGGCCGCCCGTTCGGGCGCGTGCTCACCGCCATGGTCACGCCGTTCGATGCCGAGGGCGCGCTCGACCTGAAGCGCGCGGAGGAGCTCGCGGCGCATCTGGTCGAGCTGGGCAACGACGGGCTGGTCGTCGGCGGCACCACCGGCGAGAGCCCCACCACGTCCGACGAGGAGAAGGCCGAGCTCCTGCGGGCCGTCGTGGCCGCGGTCGGCGAGCGCGCCACGGTCGTCGCCGGGGCGGGCACGTACGACACCGCGCACAGCGTGCACCTCGCCCGCGTGGCCGAGCAGGCGGGCGCGCACGCGCTGCTCGTCGTCACGCCCTACTACTCCCGCCCCCCACAGGAGGGGCTGCGGCGGCACTTCACGGCCGTCGCCGACGCCACCGGCCTACCCGTCATGCTCTACGACATCCCGGCGCGCAGCGTCGTGCCCATCGAGCTGGCCACCCTGCAACGGCTCGCCGAGCACCCGCGCATCGTCGCGGTGAAGGACGCGCGCGGCGACCTGCCGCACGGGGTGAAGGTGCTCGCCTCCACCGACCTCGCGTACTAC
This sequence comes from uncultured Actinomycetota bacterium, assembly GCA_963739465.1. GTDB lineage: Bacteria > Actinomycetota > Actinomycetes > Mycobacteriales > Pseudonocardiaceae > Pseudonocardia. The sequence continues at coordinate 539,087 of CAVUAS010000007.1, read as the reverse complement.
TCGGGCGACGACCCGATGAACCTCCCGTGGCTCGCCGTCGGCGCGGCGGGCTTCGTCAGCGTCACCGGGCACGTCGTCGCCGATCGCCTGCGCGCCCTGCTCACGGCGTTCGAGGCGGGCGAGCACACCCGCGCCCGCGAGATCAATGCCGCCCTGCTACCCGTGTCGCGCGCCATGGACCGGGTCGGCGGGGTGGTGTTCGCCAAGGCCGCGCTGCGCCTCGTCGGCATCGATGTCGGCGAGCCGCGCCTGCCCCTGCCCCCGGCCGACGAGGCCCAGATGCGCGCGATCGCCGCCGATCTGGCCGCCGCAGGCCTCCCTGTCACCCTCCCGAGCTGAAGGATCCCAGTTACTTGTCTCGTCCCGAGCGTCCCGACCGTCGTCCTCGCCGCCGCGACCAGCAGCCGCAGCCCAGTGCCGCGCCACCCGAGGAGGTGAACCGCGCGGAGCTGCCCGCCACTGCGCCGCCCGAGCTGCCCGAGGGGGCGCTGCGGGTGGTGGCGCTGGGCGGCATCGGCGAGATCGGCCGCAACATGACCGTCTTCGAGCACGCCGGGCGGCTGCTCGTCGTCGACTGCGGGGTGCTGTTCCCCGCCGACGACGCGCCCGGCGTCGACCTGATCCTGCCCGATTTCCGGGCCATCGAGGACCGCCTCGACGATATCGACGCGATCGTGCTCACCCACGGCCACGAGGATCACATCGGCGCCGTGCCGTTCCTGCTGCGGCAGCGACCGGACCTCACCGTCGTCGGCTCCCGGTTCACCCTGGCGCTGGTCGCGGCCAAGTGCAAGGAGCATCGGCTCACCCCGCACCTGCTGGAGGTGCGGGAAGGCACCCGGCTGCGGCACGGCATCTGGGACTGCGAGTACTTCGCGGTCAACCACTCCATCCCGGACGCGCTGGCCGTCGCGATCCGCACCCCCGCGGGCCTCATCCTGCACACCGGCGACATCAAGCTCGACCAGCTGCCCCTCGACGGTCGGCTTACCGACCTCGGCGGCTTCACGCGGCTGGGCGACGAGGGGGTTGACCTGTTCCTGGTCGATTCCACCAACGCCGACCAGCCCGGCTTCGTGATCTCCGAGGGCGAGATCGGCCCCGTCCTCGACGGCATGTTCCACCGGGCGGCCGCGCGGATCATCGTCGCCTGCTTCGCGAGCCACGTGCACCGCGTCCAACAGGTGCTCGACGCGGCGGCCGCGCACGGACGGCAGGTCTGCTTCGTCGGCCGCTCGATGGTGCGCAACATGGGCCTGGCCACCGAGATGGGCTACCTCACCGTCCCGGCAGGCCTGCTGGTGGAGCTCGACGACGCGGCGATGCTCCCGGACGACCGCGTCGTCTACGTCTCCACCGGCTCGCAGGGCGAGCCCCTCTCGGCGCTCGCGCGGATGGCGAGGGGCGACCACCGCTCCGTCCGGATCAAGCCCGAAGACACCGTGATCCTCGCCAGCTCGCTCATCCCGGGCAACGAGACCGCCGTCTTCGCGGTGATCAACGGGCTCACCCGGCTCGGCGCGCAGGTGGTGCACCAGGGCACGGCGCGGGTGCACGTCTCGGGCCACGCCCCCGCGGGCGAGCTGCTGTACCTGTACAACGCGGTGCGCCCGTCCAACGTCATGCCGGTGCACGGCGAATGGCGCCACCTGCGGGCCAACGCCGCGCTGGCGGTGAAGACCGGGGTGCCGGAGGACGCGGTCGTGCTGGCCGAGGACGGCGTCGTCGTCGACCTCGTCGACGGCAAGGCGTCGATCACCGGCCGGGTCGAGGTGGGGCGGGTGTACGTCGACGGGCTGGCCGTCGGCGATATCGGCGAGTCCACGCTCGGCGACCGGCTCGTGCTCGGTGAGGGCGGCTTCATCGCGATCACCGTCGCGGTCGACGCCACCACCGGCCGGGCCGTGTCCCGGCCCGAGCTGTCCGGGCGCGGGTTCTCCGACGACCCCAAGGCCCTCAACGCCGTGCTCCCGCTGGTCGAGGAGGAGCTCTCGCGCACGGAAGCGGAAGGGATCACCGACACCCACCGCATCGCGCAGTCGGTGCGGCGGGTGGTCGGCAAGTGGGTCGGGGAGACCTACCGGCGCCGCCCCATGATCGTGCCGACGGTCATCGCGGTGTGATCGAAGCCTGCGCGAGCCTCAGTTGAATCACCGGACTGCCGAGGAGGTCGACATTCCTCCAGGCGTCGGCAACGAGGAGCCGTGTCACGTCGGAAATGTCGGCGTTCTTGTGCGCACCCTGCGCGCACCGCGGTTACGTGGCCGGAGCGGTCCGGCGACGGATATCCGACGGCCCAACTGGCGTTCGACGGATGCTCCCGCAGGTCGGGGTTGAGCTCACCCGTCGGGCAGGTAAGAACCACACCACCACTTGCTACCGCCCAGACGGTGCGGCGGGTGCTCTGCAAGACCTACCGATCCGCCCAATGAGGGTGCCGATGGTGTTCAAAGTGTAACCGCTCGTTGCGCCAGATGGCCGCTTGCGTACGGGATGCCCTCGGCTTGAATTCCCTTATGCTCGCCAGTCTGCTGCCCGGCCTTCGCCAGCTGCGGGCGCCGATAGCCGCGGGCTTCGTATGGCTGGTCACCGCCTGGCTCGCCCTTGCGGACTTTGTACCGCACTCTCCCGAGACGGCTTCGGGCGTATTTCGTGCCGTCTTCGACATCGCCGGAGTGGCGGGGGAGGCGGGGATATCGGCCGCAGCGGGATTCATCGCATACCTGCTCGGCATTCTCTCGGTTCAAGTCAGTACGGCATTGGCTGCCATGCCCATGCGCATCCGAGGCCGCCGTTCGTGGCATGGAGCCGTCCGGCAGGCCATCTCGCCGCCGTCGAGGTCCGGCAGACACGCCTTGGCAGAGACGGTCGTACGGGAGTTGGTACAGCGGTCGTCGAGCGATGACGACTTGCTCAAGATGCTGGAGAAAACCCGAGTCGCCCTAGGCGCCCGTCCAGGACCCGACGTGCTTGCCTCGCTCGTTCGCGTGCGGCTCGACATCGAGAGCTACGTCGACAACATCGTCGCCGACCTGCCATTGATCCCGCTGCGCCTCATCGACGACAGCGAGCGAAAAGAACTTTTCGGGGAGTTCGACCGTCGCCGGGCCGAGTCCGAGTTTCGCGCCGCGGTCGCGCTTCCCCTCGTCGCGTTGACCGCCGTGCTCGTGGTTCGGGTGTCGCCATGGTTCACCTTCGGTCTGGTGGTGTCCGGCGTCCTCGCCGTCCAGGCCCACCTGGCCGCGGTGTCAGCAGCCGACGTACTCGCCGAGTCGATCAGGGCTCAGCAGCCCGCTCCGCCATCCCCGGCGCTGGACGGTGTGCGGGCAGGACCTCTCATCGAGCGCGAGGATTGGCTGTTCTATGCTGCGGGCGAAAGATATCGGCCCGCGGCCGGAATTGAGCGAAGTCAGGGTGCCGACGCTGCGGAGCGCTACTACCGCGTCCAGGCAGGCACGGGCGATCCGTCGGCAATGATGTGGCTCGCCGGGCGCCTGCACAAGAGCGAGAAGCCTGGAGAGGACGGCTGGTATTCCAAGGCGGCGGACGCGGGCGATGCGGACGCGCTCACGATTAGGGCGCTGGATGGAATGCGTGAGATTTCCCGAAGGGAGTTGGACGCTGTCAAGTCGGCCTATGCGCGGGATCGGACCGCAATGAAGGTGGCCGCTGATGTGCTGACGCGCCTCGAAGCGCGCGATTCCGGCGGATCATCGCAGAATCATCTGAGGCAGCACCAGCAGGCGAAAGAATGGTACGAGGAAGCGTGGAAAGCAGGCGACGTCGCTGCCGGAGAGGCGTTAGCACAGATCCACGAGGCGGCGGGTAGTCCGCGCCGGGGGGCGGTCTACCGCCGACCTTTTCGGGGTGCTACACCGGAGATCGAGGCGAACGGATCAGCATCCGATCTCGGTGCCAGTCCAACCGTTGAGCGAGGAAGATGATGGCGATCTTCATCGGGCGCGTAGGCGAAATGAAATGGGCTCTCGACGTCCTCGTCGACATGGTCGGCGTCGATCCCGGTGCCGATGCGGGGGAGAACGGCGTTGTTTGGGACCTCTCAGGGATGCATGGCATCGGCAAGTCGACGCTTCTACACCAGTTGCGCCGCGATGCCGACGGCCTCAACAAGGTCCTCGTCATCGAGGAGGAGATGGATCGCTACGCCGAGAACATCCTCAGGGCAGGCGACTGCGGTCCCGACGCGAGCGCGGGTGCCCTGCGCTCTGCGTTCTCACGCTCCTGCAAGGTGATGTTGCGTGCGGCCGACTTCTTCGATGAGCACGTCGACGGAGCCGAGTTCGCGCTGTTCAGACGGATATGCGAGCGCGAGCTGCAGAATGCCCGTCAGTTCGACCTCGATCACGATCTGCGCACAGGCGAGCGCCGTGGTCCGCGGCTCGATGGCGACGCTGTGCGCACCCAGCTCCGCGAATTCCAGCAGCGAGTTGACGACGCGTTTGTCGAGGCGTGGACCGAACGGCCCCGGCGCGCGGTGCTTCTGACCCTCGACCCTTTCGATGACTTTGTCGAGGACGAACTCGGACACTGGTTGATCCGCATGTGCCTTCGCCTTCCCGACACCCTGACTGTTGTGGCCCGTCTGCCCAACGAGCGATTTCCAGCCCACCCTCGAATTGTGCACCGCCCGCTGTCGCCGTTCACTCTCGACGAGGTACGTCAGTTCCTCGCTGAGCGTCGCAAGGGCGTTCCGCTCGAAGACCGCGTCGATGTCATCGTGCACGACTACACTGACGGCCATCCGGGCGGATTGGACCTGGCAGCCACGCTGATCAGTCAGATGCCGCACCCGGTCAGCGCTGTCCAGCTGCGCAAGGTTCTCGATCGTCCGCCCGATGACCCGGATCGCGCCTGGGCCCGAACGATCAACGCAATCTTGGACATCGTCCCGAAGAGTGGTCTGCTGCGGCGGGCCCTCCAGGCAGCGGCGGTGGTACGCACTTTCGATACCCCACTGCTGCGACAGATGCTGGGAACCGAGGTGCCCGGCGCGGACGAGGGGGACTTGCCGGATGAGGGAGCCGCCAAGGCGTTGAGGTCGCTGCGTCAGTATGGCCTAGCCCAGGTCGCCGGGCGGCCTGTGAGCGCCGAGCGAGGTCGCGAGGGCATCGGCGAAGGGTATCGGCTGCCGGAGTTCATCCGGTTTGCCGTGGCCAACGAGCTGATCACCGCGAACGAGGAGGAGTGGAAGGAGCTGAACCAGCGGGCTGCCGCGTACTACCGTGCACAGCTGGACGAAAACGCGGCCGAGGTCGACATCCCTGACTACGGTCAGTGGCGACGCTATGAACAAGCGCGGTGGCAGTCCGACAAACGTCAATGGCTTTACCACACCGGTCAGCTGGAGGAGAATCGGAGCCGGACACGGGCCCAGTTTGTGCTCGTGTTCCTGGAGGCCTTCTATTGGTGGGGCTGCTACCACGAATTTGATTTCATTTGGCGTCTCGTCGAAGACTGGGATCGGGCGGCGCAGTCCTGGATCGGGCACGATTCTCTAGAGCGCAAGAATGACCAGAAATTGGCTACGGCGCTGCGCGCGATCCTTGAGAAGTATCCGGCCGGACATCGTAAGCAGGCCACCCAGTCGGCATGGGACACGATCCTCGAGCAACTCCTGCACATCCAGGACGTCTGCGGACTATTGCGCGAGCCCGCGGAGGGGGAGGAGCAGCGGGCGGCGCGAACGAACGCCTTGGTGAACATCTTTTTGGCGCACAGCCGACGTTACCGGGATCCTACGGACCCGGAAGGCCTTGAATACTATGAGGAGGCGCTGTTCTCCCTTGAGATGCTCGGAGACGAGTGGCTGCCATGTTGGATCGTCTTCGAAATCGGCGACCTGCACGTCGAGGCGGGCCGGCTGGAGGAGGCCTCGGCATCCCTGGAGCAGGCGACTGGCATGCTCCTGCAATTGGTGGCGGCAAAAGGGAACGGTGGGAAGAAAAAGATCGAGTACTATCGTTCGACCCGGCAGTTGCTCGACGTTTGGGACCACGAGCTCGCGTCCAACATCTACCGAGCAACCGCCGACGTAAGCTGGCTGCGGGGCGACCTTGGCGGCTCGGCGGCCAACTACGGGAGGGCACTCGAGCACGCCTACTGGTTCTTGGGTGATCCGCAACCTCCCGATCCGTATACCGTGCAGTTCTACGGGGAGATCGTCAGCCGGATCGAGGAAAGGATGGCCGAGTGCGGCGCCCGCGGCGAAGGTGATCCTGCCTTCCTTGACGCCGTGGTGAACAACGTGCGGCTACGCACGGGTGCAGGTGACTGGGAGCGGCTTTCGCTCGCCCCCGAGCCTGAAGACCGCAACCGAGCGGACTCCACGTTCATGTCCGGATGGCTCAGGAACTGGAGCCGAGCGGCGGACTTGACCGGACGGCTGCGCTCCCTTCTGCCTGCCGGATCGGACGGCCCCGAGCACACCGACCCCGGTTCATCCGGGTAGGTTCAGCTCAGCCTGTAACCAGTCCGCCTGCCATGCCCGTTCGGCGTCGTATCCGCCGCCCGTGCTTCGCTGGCCGGCGGTACGCGCCGCGATGTAGGCGAGCGTCGCAACCGGCCATGCGTCGAGGCCCTCGGCGGCGTCCGCGATGTAGAGGCAAAGCCGGGCCGCCCGTCGTCGCCCGGCCACAGCAGGCTCCGCAGCCACGTCTTGTGCTGATCGCGCGAGCGAACCCAGGTCCCGGTCACCCAACCGGGCGGCCGGCTCGGTGAGGCCGCCCGCCATCAGTTCGGCCGCCGCATTGTCGGCGATCCGGTATACGCAGGCGACCGCGAGCCGCCGAGCGGTTTCCGCTGTCCATCCGGCAACCCGTCCGACGAGCCTGCCCGCCGTGGCGACGACCTTGTGGTCCCCTTCCTCAATCAAGTCGCGCAGCTCGACCGCCCACAGCTCCTCGGACAACCAGTAGGGCAGGTCGCCTGGTCGACATGCGTGGACACCGAACCGGCACGGACGGGCGTGGGCGGCCTCGGTTTCCACCCATTCCCCAGTCATCGACCACGGATGGCGGGTAAAGGGACTGACCGGTCCGGCGCGGAAGAACTTCCAGTACATCTCAGCCCTTGGACTTTGGGAGTAGGACGTGCAGGTCCTCGAAAAGCTGGCCGGGAGGCGACTCGGTCGCCGCGCCGCGCAGGGCAGCCAAACCGAGCGCAGCCTTATCGTTCTGCTGGAGGCAGGGTGGGCAGCACAGCAGATGCTGCTCGAAACCCGAGCGGTCGGCGTCGCGCATGGTGCCCGCATGCCAGCGCCCGATCAGCGCCGATACGACGTCACAGCGGTCATTGGCCAGTGTCATGGCTGGTGAGTTCCCGGTCCAGTTCGACGAGGTAGGCGTCCCGCGCGTGCTGCAGGAGCTCAGGTTGATCGAGGTGATCGTTGTCGAGCAGGGCTGCAGAATCGGCCGGGCCGAGACCTGCCACGTCCCGCAGGAGAAGCACCGCGCGCAGCAGCAACGGCAAGCGACGAAGCGCGGCGACGACGTGCCGGGCCTTTGGCGTGACACCCGGCGGCCACGGCGGAGGTTCCTTGTCCCACCAACCTTCCCACCGATCCCCCTCCGGAGCGAACGTGCCGAGCGGCGCGCGTAGGGCCCGTCGCGGCTCCTCGTCGTCGCGTGCCTCCCATACGGTCTGCAGCAGATTCCGGCGAAGACCGTCCCGAAGCCTGCCGCTCGTGATGTCGTCGAGATGCCTGCGCCAGCCCGACATGAGAGCGCCTGATCCATCGTGCGAGATGAGAGACGCGAACAGGGCCGAGACCGCGTAGTCACGCGCCATCAGGGCCGCTAACGCCCCGGTACGCCCTGCCCGCAATCCCTCGGCGAGCTGCGCATCGTCGTCGGGCCACGGTTCTATTGGGGTCGGCGCCTCGGGCACGGGCGCCATGGTGCTCGGCGGGTTGCGACCTGTCCAGTCAGCTGTGCACGGACAGGTCGCTCAGCTGAACCGTCGCGCCCCATCTCGTTACGGACTCGCGCATCTTGCGGTAGTCGAGGTCGTCTTCCGCCGGCGGTCCTTCGCAGCCCGTCACGTAGTCGTCAAGGAACGCCAACAGCTGTGCCGAGGCGAGTGAGCGCTGGTTGGCGACGAGAGAGAGAAGCAGCATGTCGAGCACGCGCGGCGACCCGGGTCGCAGGCTCGGTTGGAAGTAGGTGATCGGCACCATCCGTGCACCCTCGCGCGCGTAGAACCGCAGTCGGGCGGTGGGGTCACCGTGTCCTTCATCCCGGTGGCGGCCGGGGTCCTCGACCTCGGCAAGCACCGCCGCCGTATCGGGAACGGCAGACCATTCCGTCGTCGCCTTCGCCAGGAGCCTGCTGCCGATGTGCAAGTGCCGCCACTCGGCCGACACAGCCAGATAGCCGATGAGGACGATGCCGCTCGGATGATGGCGCTCGCCGAACACCGCCCCCACCGGCAGACCCTCGTGAATGGCGATGATGCCCGGGAAGTACGGACCTGCCTGCGCGTGGCATGTGCAGAAGGTGGCCTGATCGGTCAGTTCGGCCGGGGGAAAATTGGGTACCAGCAGGCGGACATACACGTCCTCGATGACCTCGGGATCAAGATCGTCGGTGCGGAGGAGCTCGATCGCAGAGGCGGTGTCCATCGTGACGTCAGGACTGTGCCTGCTGAACTGTCGAGCGTGTCCAGTCGTACTGCCGGGAGACCGTAGCTATCGTGATGTCGTAGCTGTCGAAGAACTCTTCCCGCCCCCGTCTGCGTGTCTCGACGTGGTCCGGATGATCACGCCACTGCTCCACGTCGGCGGGCGAGTCAAAGCGGACGAGCGCCAATTCGCTGCCGTCCTCGCCAGCGAACCCCGCGATGTCGATGAACCCCGGCAGCTCCTGCACCTTTTCGAGCATCTGCTCAAATAGCCTGCCGTACTCGGATGCGTCATGGTCGGGGCGAGTTCGAGCCCGAAACAGCACGATCTCCATCACAGCTCCTCAGTGGTGCCCAGAATGGAGGTTATCGGCGGCCGGGAATGTCTGTCGAGGCCATCGGGAGGTAACCAGTCAGGCCCCCGGCTGACCTGCGGCGTGTCGGTGTCGGGTGTCGGTGTTTGATCATGATTGACTCCCGGTCGTGTCCGAGCCGCCGCCGTCCTATGAGGAGTTGGCGGCGTTGGTGGTCGAGCAGGCCGCCCGGCTGGCCGAGCAGGCGGTGTTGATCGAGGCGTTGCGGGTCGAGCTGGAGGCGTTACGGCGACAGGTGGGCCGGGACTCCTGGAACTCCTCGCAACCGCCGAGCACGGACGGGCCGGCCGCGAAGGCCAAGGCCAGGGCCAGGGCGGGCCGGCAGCAGGCCGAGCCAGCGCCCGGGTCGTCGTCCGGGTCGTCGTCCGGGTCGTCGTCGGAGGGGCAGCTGTCCGAGGGGCAGCCGGCCGCGGGCGGTCCGGGTCGGGGCCGGGCCCGCCGCAAGCAGGGTGGGCAGCCGGGGCATCCCGGCAGCGGTCTGGCCCCGGTGGCCACCCCCGACCGTCGGGAGCCGGTCGAACCGGCAGGCTGCGCGGCCTGCGGCGCAGGCCTGGCCGGTGCACCGGGAACGGTCGGCTCCCGGGTGCAGGTGTTCGACCTGCCAGCCTTTTCCCTGGCGGTCACCGAGTACCAGATGATGCGCCGCCGGTGCGGCTGCGGACACGCCACCACCGCGGACCTCCCGGCCGGGATCCGCGGCGGGCCGGCCTGCTACGGCCCGAACGTGACCGCCGCAGCGACCCTGCTGGCCGGCCAGGACGTGCTCAGCCTCGAGCGCACCGCGGATCTGATGTCCGCGCTGCTCGGGGTGGCGGTGTCCACCGGGTTCATCTCCTCCTGCCTGACCCGCCTGGACGACGCGCTGACCACCGCCGGGTTCGAACAGGCACTCAAACAGGCACTGCTCGAGCAGGACGTATTGGGCACCGACGAAACCCCCGCCCCGCTGACCCACGCCGCCACCGGCGAACCGGACTGCCTCAACCCGCACGTCTACACCGTGCGCACGCTGAAGGCCCACACCGGCGGCGGGCCGGACCTGGCCTGGTACGGCGCGGCCGGTGACCGCACCAAGACCTCGATCAACGCGTTCGGGATCGTGAACAAGTTCCACGGGGTGCTGGTCCGCGACGACTACGGCGGCTACACCAGCTACGACACCGACCTCGCCGGGGTCCAGCAATGCCTGGCCCACATCCTGCGCTACCTCGACGACGCCCACGCCATCGACACCGACGCCCAGGCCTGGGCCCGCCAAGTCGCCGACGCCCTACGCGCGGCGATCCACGAGATCAACACCACCCGCGCCGGCGACCAGGCCACCCCCGACACCGACCTGATTACCCGGCTGCGGCGCCGCTACGACAACGGTGTGGCCGTCGGGATCTCCACGAACCTGTCCCGGCCCTGGCACACGGGCAACCATCCCGGCCTGCAACTGGCCCGACGGCTCAAACGCAAAGCCCACCAGGTGTGGCTGTTCAGCACCCGACTCGACGTCCCCGCCACGAACAACGGCTCGGAATCGGCGATCCGCGGGTTCAAACTCGCCGCCAAAGTCCAAGGCTGCTGGCGCACCCTGGCCACCCTGCAACGCCATTGCCGGATCCGCTCCTACCTCGTCAGCGCCCGCAACCACGGACGCCGACCCATGGACGCCATCCGCGACGCCCTGACCGCCAACCCCTGGATGCCAACCCAGCCAGCATGATCAACCGACCCCTGACTGATTACATCGGGAGCAAGCCCAGTGGTCGTCCGGCTTCCCCGGTGGCCGTCGCCCACCAGAGGCGCCCTGGCGGTGGCCGTCAGCCCGTCAGCCCAGTCGGAAGTCCAGGTCAGCCGGGAGGTCAGGGGTATCCATCTGCGCCTTCTGCAGCTGTCCTGCGTAGTCCCAGTTGAGGCTCTGCCAGCGGGTGAACTGGTCGAGCACCCAGACGCCGGACTGCCGCGAGCCGTTCCCGGAGCGGCCGTTGCCGCCGAACGGCAGGTGCGCCTCCGCCCCGGACGTCGAGTTGTTGACGCTCACCATCCCCGCGCTCACCCGCTCGCGGAACCGGAAGGCGTGCGCCGGGTCGGTGGTGTAGATCGCCGCCGACAGCCCGTAGCCGTGCCCGTTCGCGAGCTCGACGGCCTCGTCGAACGTGCGGAACGTGGCCACGCCGACGATCGGCCCGAACGTCTCCGTGCGGTACAGCGCGTCCTCGCGGCGCACGCCGTCGACGATCGTGGGGTGCGCGTAGAGGCCCGCGAGGTCGCCTGCGAAGCCGTCGCGCGGGTTGTCGGGCGTGATCCGTCCGGTGCCGGTCGAGCCGTGCAGGGTGTGGTGCGGCTCGACGAGCGCGAGGTGCTTCTCGAAGGCCTCCAGGAACCGTGCGGAGATCATCGGGCCGTAGAGCACGTCGCCGGTCGGGTCGCCGATCGCCGCGCCGCGCACAGCGGCGTCGAACCGGTCGAGGAACGCGTCGTGCACCGACTCGTGGACGATCACGGTGCCGAGCGACGTGCAGCGTTGACCCGCGGTGCCGAACCCGGAGAACAGCGCGCCCTCGACGGCCAGGTCGAGGTCGGCGTCGGGCATCACGACCAGCGGGTTCTTCCCGCCCAGCTCCAGACACGGCGTCTGCAGGTGCCGCCCGGCGAGCTCGCCGATGCGCATCCCGACGGCCGACGAGCCGGTGAACCCGATCTTCTGCAGGAGGCCGTCGTCGAGGGCCGCGGACAAGCCGTCGTAGGTGGCGGGCCCGTCGGCGAGCACGGTGTTCAGCACGCCTGCGGGCAGCCCGCCCGCGACGAAGAGGTCGGTGAACGCGCGCGCGATCGCGGGCGTGTACTCCGCGGGCTTCCAGACCACGGTGTTGCCGCACAGCAGCGCGGGCACGAGGTACCAGGACGGCACGGCCACGGGGAAGTTGCCCGCCGTGACGATCGCCGCGACGCCGACCGGCATGCGGAAGGTGAAGAGCTGCTTGTCGCGCATTTCGCTGGGCACGGTCTGCCCGTAGAGGCGGCGGCCCTCGCCCGCGAAGAACGAGCAGGTGTCGATGACCTCCTGCACCTCGCCGCGCGACTCGGCCAGCGGCTTGCCGATCTCCCGCGTGACCAGCGCGGCGAGGGCGTCCTTGTTGGCCTCGACGATCCGGCCGATGCGCTCGATCACCCGACCGCGCACGGGCGCCGGGGTGGCCGCCCATCCGCGCTGGGCGTCGCGGGCGGTGGCGCAGGCCGCGACGAACCCGGCCGCGTCGGTCAGCAGGGCCTCGGCGACCGGCGCGCCGGTGGCCGGGTCGACCGAGGTCAGCCGCCCACCAGGCGCATCGGTGCGCCAGACCCCCCCGACGAAGGACCCCACCCCACCCGTTGCTGGAATGTCACCCTGCTGACGTTCAGTGGCAGGAGTGTCACCCTGCGGACGTTGAGTGTCCGGAGTGTCACCCTGCTGACGTTCGGGCGTGCTCACCCTGCCACCGCCTTCGCGATCTCCCGGACGGCCAGGGCCAGGTCGTCCTCCTCGATGGTCAACGCCGGGCGCAGGCGGATCGAGCGCTCGCCCCCGCCGAGCACGAGCACGCGTGCCGCGTGCAGGCGCCGCAGCACCAGGGCGCGGTCCTCGGGCGTCGGCAGGTCGAACGCCACGAACAGGCCGCGCCCGCGGACGTTGTCGATGCCGGGCACGGCGCGCAGGTCGTCGAGCAGGCGCTTGCCGAGCACGGCGGCCCGGTCGATGAGCCCCTCCTCGACGATCACCTCGAGCTGGCGGCGCGAGCGCACCATGTCGGTGAGGTTGCCGCCCCACGTCGAGTTGATCCGGCTCGGCACCCGGAAGACGTTGTCGGGCACCTCGTCGACGCGCCCGCCCGCCATGATCCCGCAGACCTGCACCTTCTTGCCGAACGCCACGATGTCGGGGTGCAGGCCCAGCTGCTGGTAGGCCCAGGGGGTGCCGGTCATGCCGCAGCCGGTCTGCACCTCGTCGAGCACGAACAGCGCGTCGTGCGCGTGGCAGAGCTCCTGCATCGCCTGCAGGAACTCCGGGCGCATGTGGTTGTCGCCGCCCTCGCCCTGGATGGGCTCGGCGATGAAGCACGCGATGTCGTGCGGGTGCGCGGCAAATGCCGCCCTGGCCTGGGCGAGCGCGTGCTGCTCCGCCTCGACGACGGCGCCGACCTCGATCGGGAAGTGGATCGCGGGCACGTCGATGCGCGGCCAGTCGAACTTCGGGTAGAGGTCGGTCTTCACCGGGTCGGTGTTGGTCAGCGAGAGCGTGTAGCCGCTGCGGCCGTGGAAGGCCTTGCGCAGGTGCAGCACCTTCGTACCGAGGCCGGACGGTCGGCCGTGCATGGCGTTGTGGCGGCGCTTCCAGTCGAACGCGGTCTTCAGCGCGTTCTCGACGGCGAGCGCCCCACCCTCGACGAAGAACAGGTGCGGCAGCGCGGGATCGCCGAGCACGCGCGTGAACGTCTCGACGAAGTCCGCGAGGTAGGTGGTGTAGATGTCGGAGTTCGACGGCTTGTTGACGGCGACCTCGACCAGCTCGGTCACGAAGTCGGGGTCGTCGGCCAGCGCGGGGTGGTTCATCCCCAAGGGTGCGGAGGCGAAGAAGCTGAACAGGTCGAGGTGGCGGGCGCCGTCGCGCGCGTCGACGAGCCAGGACCCACGGCTGGCGTGGGTGTCCAGCACGAGGTCGAATCCGTCGACGAGCAGGTGACGGCGGAGCGTCTCGTGAACGCGGTCCGGGGTCACAGTCATGACTCCAGTGTCCGGGCCGGGAAAGCGCAGGTCACGACGTCCAGCGTCGGACTTGGCAGGCGAAGTGCCACGATGTCGTTCGTGGCCCCGACGAATCGTCAGATGGACGCTTTGGACCACCGGCTGCTCGATCTCCTCACGGTCGACGGCCGGGCCACGATGTCCGATCTCGGGCGGGCCGTCGGCCTGTCGCGCACGGCCGTGCTCGCGCGCGTCCAGCGGCTGGAGCAGGTGGGGGTGATCCGCGGCTATCGCGCGGAGGTCGCCTTGCCCGGTCCTTCGCCCGCCGCGCACCGCGCCCGCGTGGGCCTGGTGATCCACACCACCGACGTCGCCGGGTACGTGCGGCGGCTCACGGCGCTCCCCGGCGTCACCGAGGTCGAGACGGTGACGGGCGAGTACGACCTGATCATGCTGGTCACCGCCCCCGACGCGGCCGATCTGGACCGGGTGCTCGACACCGTGGCGGGCTGGGCCGAGACCCGCCGGACCACGACGTGGGTGGTGCTCACCCGCTACACCTGACCGCACCGGCGTCGGGTGGCGCCGCAGCGCGACGCCCGCGCGGTGGCCCGTGCGGGTGCGTCGGTGCCCGAGTGGATCATCGATCCCCGCTACCGTGGTCCGGTGGCAGGACGGACGACCGCGGGGAGCGGGAGCAGGAACACCGCGGCACGGTCGGCGGCGCAGGCGACCGGCCGCGCGATGGCCGCCCAGCCGGGCGGAATTTCGGCGCGCATGCCCGCCCCCCGGAACAGCCGCCGGGCCCCGGCTCGGCGCCGGTCCTCGGGTAAGCGCAGGCCGCCGCCCCGGCAGGGTCCGGATCTCATCGACCGCGGGATCGACGCCGTCGGCCGCGGCACAGCGCGGCTCGGCAAGGCGGCGGGCCGCGCGCTCGGCCGCACCCGGGAGATCGATCCCGCGCACCGCCGCGACGGCCTCGGGGTGGCGCTGCTCGTGCTCGCGGTCGTCAGCGCGGCCGGGATCTGGTTCGGGGCGGGCGGTCCGGTCGGGCGCGGCATCTCGGCGGGCATCGGGTACGTCGTGGGCCGCGGCGCGGTGGTGCTGCCCGTGCTGCTGGCGGTCGCGGGCGTGGTCCTCATGGCCACCCAGCCGCGCCCGGACAGCAGGCCCCGGACCGCGCTCGGCGGATTCCTGCTGGCCCTGGGCGTGCTCGGGCTGGTGCACCTCGCCGCCCACCGGCCCGACGAACCCGCGCTCTGGCCCACCGGCGGCGGCGCGATCGGCTACGTCGCGGCCACCCCGCTGGCCGCCGGGCTCACCGCGTGGGTCGCGGCGCCGGTGCTCGTGCTGCTGGCGGGCTACGCGATCCTGCTGCTCACGGCCACGCCCGTGCGGGAGGTGCCGGACCGGGTACGGCGGCTGCTCGGCCGCGCGCCCGCCGCGGACGCCGCCGACGAAGCGGCGCCCGAGACCGATCCCGTCACCGAGGCCGCGCCCGTGGCGCTGCGGCGGCCGTCGCGGCGCCGCCAGGCCTCGGTCGCGGACGTCTACCGGGAGCCGGACGCCGAGCCCGCCGCCGACGCCGCGCCCGACGCCGAGACCGCGCCCCCGCGCCGTCCCAAGGTCGCCCCGGAGCCCACTCCGGCGCCGGAGCCCGAGGGCGCGGTGGGGGAGCAGCTGCGGCTGTCGGTGCAGCCCACCGCGGACGGCACCGTCTACCAGCTGCCGCCCAGCGACCTCCTGCCCACCGGCCCGGTGCCCAAACGCCGCAGCGGCGCCAACGACGTGATGATCGAGGCCATCACCGGGGTGCTCGACCAGTTCTCCGTCGACGCCCAGGTCACCGGCTTCACCCGGGGCCCGACGGTCACGCGCTACGAGATCGAGCTCGGCCCCGCCGTCAAGGTCGAGAAGATCACCCAGCTCACGAAGAACATCTCCTACGCGGTGGCCACCGACAACGTGCGGATCCTGGCGCCGATCCCGGGCAAGTCCGCGGTCGGCATCGAGGTGCCCAACACCGACCGGGAGATGGTGCGCCTGGGCGACGTGCTGCGCAGCGGCACCGCCCGCGCCGAGCAGCACCCGATGGTGATCGGGCTGGGCAAGGACATCGAGGGCCACTTCCTGTGCGCCAACCTGGCCAAGATGCCGCACCTGCTCGTCGCGGGCTCCACGGGCTCCGGCAAGTCGAGCTTCGTCAACTCCATGCTGGTGTCGCTGCTCTCGCGGGCCACGCCCGACGAGGTCCGCATGATCCTCATCGACCCCAAGATGGTGGAGCTCACCCCGTACGAAGGCATCCCGCACCTGATCACGCCCATCATCACCGTGCCGAAGAAGGCCGCCGCCGCGCTGGCCTGGCTCGTGGAGGAGATGGAGCAGCGCTACCAGGACATGCAGGCCAACAAGGTCCGCCACGTCGACGACTTCAACCGCAAGGTCCGCTCGGGCGACATCGTCGCGCCGCTCGGGAGCGAGCGGGAGTACCGGCCGTACCCGTACATCCTGTGCATCGTCGACGAGCTGGCCGACCTCATGATGACCGCGCCACGCGACGTCGAGGACGCGGTTGTGCGCATCACCCAGAAGGCCCGGGCGGCGGGCATCCACCTGGTGCTGGCCACGCAGCGTCCGTCGGTCGACGTCGTCACGGGGCTGATCAAGACCAACGTGCCGTCCCGGCTGGCGTTCGCCACGTCCTCGCTCACCGACTCGCGCGTCATCCTCGACCAGCCCGGCGCCGAGAAGCTGATCGGCATGGGCGACGGGCTGTACCTGCCGATGGGAGCGAGCAAGCCGGTCCGCATGCAGGGCGCGTTCGTCGACGACGACGAGATCTCCTCGATCGTCGCGTTCACCAAGGACCAGGCCGAGCCGGTCTACACCGAGGGCGTCACCGCGCAGAAGGCGGGCGAGGCCAAGGAGATCGACCCGGACATCGGCGACGACCTGGACCTGCTGTGCCAGGCCGCCGAGCTGATCGTCACCTCGCAGTTCGGCTCGACCTCGATGCTGCAGCGCAAGCTGCGGGTCGGGTTCGCCAAGGCCGGACGGCTGATGGACCTCCTCGAATCGCGAGGGGTCGTCGGGCCGTCGGAGGGCTCCAAGGCCCGCGACGTGCTCATCAAGCCCGACGAGCTGGCGGGCGTGCTCTGGCTCATGCGCGGCGGTGGCGGGCCGGAGCCCGACGACGAGTCGTGAGCGGAAACGACGAGAACACTGTTATCCGCGCACAGCCAGGACGGCGTCGACCTCCACGGCGAACCCGCGGGGGAGCGCGGCCACGCCGATCGCGGTGCGCGCATGGGCGCCGCGCTCGCCGAACACCGCGGCGAGCAGGTCGGAGGCCCCGTCGAGCACGCCGGGCTGCTCGGTGAAGTCCGGGGTGCACGCGACGAACCCGCGCACCTGCACGACCTGCGCCACCGCGTCGAGCGCGCCCAGCGCGTCGCGGGCCTGGGCGAGCAGGTTGAGCGCGCACGCACGGGCCGCGGCGTAGCCCTGGATCACGGTGAGATCGGCGCCGAGCCGTCCGGTGTGGCCGTCGGCGCCCTGCCCGGACAGGTAGAGCAGGTCGCCCGCCCGCATCCAACCGCGGTAGTTGCCCGCCGGGCGCCGCAGCTCCGGAAGCGCGAGACCGCGCTCGGCCAGCCGTTCCTCGGGCGTCACAGTGACCAGACCTTAGCCGTGAGTGGTAACGAGTGCTCCGGCACTCGTCACCGCTCACGGGTCAGAACGGGACCTGTTGGGCAAGGAGGCCGGTCCCCGGCGCCCGCCCGGCCAGCGTGCGGCAGAACTCGACCGCGTCGCAGGTCAGCGGCGCACCACCGGTCCCGCCGGCGTAGGTGCCGCCCGCGGGCCCGGTGAGCTCCAGCGTGAACGGTCGCCCGTGTCGTCGCGCCCACTCTGCGACCACGTCCGCGACGATCCGTCCGTCGTGCGCGGGCGTGAGGTCGAGCGTCCGGCCGGTCGCCTGCGCCACGTCGACTCGGTGCATCCACGTGTCGCGGGTGAGGATGACCTCGAAGACGAAGCCCATCGTCCACGTCTCGACGGTGCCGTCGGGGTACTGGTTCTTCATCGGCATCCGCCGCAAGATCGGCCGCTCGCTGCGCCACCGCGCCTGCCGGGGCCCCGCCGCCGCCATCCGCGCCACCAGCTCACGGTGGACAGGCGGGTGTTCGCCGCGACCTGGTGCGCGGTCACGCCGTCGATCAGCGGCCCGTCGCCCGCCAGCTTCCCACCCGCCCGGAACATCGTGGCCATCCGCCGCAGCCCGGTGAAGCCCTCGGTCATCCCCAGCACGTGCCCGGCCATCGCCCGTACGTCCCAACCCGGGCAGTCGGTGGGCCGCGCCCACTCGTCGGGGGACAGGTCGGCCAGCAGCACGACCATCGCCGCGGTCTCGGCCTGCGCGAGGCTCCGCGCCTCCGGGCGGGTGATCGGGCCGATCTCGGCGGTCGTGATCATCCGACCGCTGCGGCCGCGGCGAAGCGGGCCTCGTAGGCGTCGGCGAGACCACGCAGCGCCGCCGCGCCGTCGCCCGCGAACGCGGGGCCGTGCATCAGCGCCAACGTGCGGGGCTCCAGGTCCGCCAACGCCCGCAGCGTCGGAGGCCGTCGACGGCGTCAGACACGGTGGCCCCGAAGAGGTCGTCGGCCGCCAGCGCCGGGCTCGACGAGGTCGGCGTCGTGCACGAGCGCGGCGCCATTGCCGGTGCGGGTGAACAGGTCGCCGCACAGCAGCGTGCCGGTGGCCTCCTCGTAGATCACCTGCGCCTCCCACCCGTGCGGGACGTGCGGGGTGACGATCGTGCGGCATGCGGTGGCCGCCCAGGTCGCGGGGGCTCGTCGTCGGTGACGGGCACCGGTGGGCGGTCGGCGAGGTCGTCGATCGAGACCTGGCAGCCCAGCGCGTTGAACAGCGATCTCCGCCGAGGGGCGCCGTGGCCAGCCACTGGTTCATCGCGCCGCACTCGTCGGACTCGACGTGGCCGAAGCTGACCCAGCGCAGCCGGTCGAGCGGAAGCACTTTCGCGACCGCCTCCGACACGAGCGGGAACATGCCGCCGCGGGCCGGTGTGGAAGAGCAGCGGCTCGTCGCCGTCGAGCAGGTACTGGTTGAAGGTGAAGCCGCCGGGGGCCGACCTCGGGCACGCAGGTGGAGAGGCGGTACACGCGGTCGGCGATCTCGTGGACGGTGGTCTGCATGCCGTTCATCGTGGTGGCGCCTTCCTGCGGGCGCATCGAGGTCGGTACCCCCGGTTAGCGCGGCGGATCACCCAGTTTGGACGCCGTGCGCCCGCGCCAGGTCGGCGAGCCCGGCCCGGTCGGTGGCCCCGGTGCGCGCCAGGAGGCTGCCGACGTGCCGCTCGACGGTCTTCGTCGCGAGGTACAGCCGCCCGCCGATCTCCCGGTTCGAGAGCCCTGTCGCAACCAGCTTGAGCACGTCGACCTCGCGGCTGGTCACGCCGAGCGCGCGCAGCGCCGTCGGGACGCTCGACTCGCCCCGGCCCCGCCGCGGCATCGGGGCGCCCGCGGCGCCGAGCATCGTGCGGCAGCGTCGGGCCGTGTGCGTTCGTAGCCGCCCGCGGCGAAGAACGCTTCCGCCTCGCGCAGCCAGGTCACCGGGTCGCCCCAGCCGTCGCGCAGCGCCGCCCGCGCGATCAGCAGCTCCTGCACGTGCATGGGCCGCAGGCTGTGCTGGAGACGACGCAGCCGCGCGCGACGTCGGCCATGAGCGCGGTCGCGCCCGCACGGTCACCGGTCCGGCCCAGCACGACGGCCTCGATGTGCTTCGCACACCGAGGCACGAACTGGGCCATCCCCATCCGCCCCACCGACGCGGCGTTCTCGGCGCGTTGCGTGACGCCGAGGTCGTCGTCGTCGATCGCGTGCAGGGTGGCCCAGAGCACCCGGCCGGGGAAGACCGATGTCGTCGGCGGCGCGGCCCGCACGTAGTCCATCATCGTCTCCAGGTGGCCCGGCAGCGCTTCGAGGTCGTCCCGCGACGACCGCGCGGGTCACCAGCACCCGCCCGTACAGGTCGCCGAGGATCCGGGGATCGCCGGGGTCGTGGGCGAGCGCCTTCGCGGTGGCCGCGGACTTATCTCCGGCGTCGTCACCCGCGAGCGCGTGCGCCCCGGCGATCCAGAGGTGCGCCACGGCTCGGTGGCCAGCCCGAAGCGGCGGCTGGCCTCGGCGCAGGCCCGGGCCGATGCGAGGCAGCCGTCTCCGGTCGAAGGCCATCAGCGCCATGTCGGCGAGGCTGAGGTCCATCACGGCCACGGTGAGCAGCGCGCCGTGCGGGCCGCGAGATCGCGGGTGGCGCGCATCGCGCGCTCGCTTCGCCGTCGGCCCAGTCGAGGATGGCGAGCTCGTGGCGGGCGCGCAGATGCCACGCGGTCTATCCCGTGCCGCTCGGCGAGCTCCGCGGCGCGCTCGAACCAGCGCCGCGCGCCCCGGACGCCGCGCGGCCCCGTTCCGCGCGTCCGATCACTCTCCAGCGCCGCGCACTGCACCTCGGGCTGGTCGGTCGCCGCGGCCAGCGCGGAGTGCCCGAGCCGCACGGCGTCGTCCAGCCGCACCTGGTCCAGCGCCATCGCGGCGGCGACCGCGTCGACGCGCGGCCCGGCGCCGTCCGGGGAGGGCGCGCGCGGCCGTGACGTCCTTCGCTCGGCCGCCGCAACGTCGCCCGCGGTCAGTGCGGCGTCGGCGAGGCTCGACGAGCAGGTCCGTCCGGTCGGCGGCGCCAACCGGGGCCAGCCAGCCGCGAGGCCGAGCTCCCGCGCCTCGACGGGCTTTCCCGCGGCCACGAGCACGCGTACGAGCGTCTCGTCGGCGTCGCGGGCCACCGGCTCGTCGGGCGGGGCGAGGCGGCGGGCGTGGCGCGCCGTGCCCTCCGCGGTGGCCAGGGCGCCCGTGGCGAGCGCGCGCCGGGCGCTCTCGACCAGCCGCTCGGCCGCGGCGTCGAGCGCGCCCGCCGCCTCCGCCAGCTCCGCGGCCAGCTCGCACGTGGCGCCCGGTAGACCGGGGTTGGCCCGTTCGACCGCGGGCCACGCCTGCTGGGCCAGCCGCCTGCGCTCGGGCGGGAGCAGGTCGCCCAACACGGCCTCGCGGGTGAGCGCGTGGCGGAAGACGAAGCCGCCACTGCCGGACCTGCCGTCCACCGCGACGATCTGTGCGTCGACGGCGGCCCGCAGCGCGTCGACGACCGCCAGCCCGTCGACGTCGGCGATGCCGGGCAGGAGCTCCCAGTCGAAGCGGCGGCCCAGCATCGCGGCGGCGCCGACCACCCGGCGCGCCGTCGCGTCGAGCAGACCCACGCGGCGCCGGATCGACTCCCGCAGGCTCGCGGGCACCGTGGGGGTGAGCTCGTCACCGGTCACCCACAGCCCGTCCTCCCGGTGCAGCGTGCCCGCCGCGACCAGGCCCGCGAGCAATTCCTCGACCAGGAACGGGGTGCCGTCGCCGTGGGCGCGCACGAAGCCGGTGAGTCCCGGCGGCGGGGTCGAGGTGGCCAGACACGCCGCCACCATGCGGTCGACGTCGTCGTCGGCCAAGGGCGCGACGCGGACGATCGCGGCGGGATCGCGCCGCTCCAGCCGTTCGAGCAGCTCCGCGGCGGCACCTTCGGGGCAGGCCGGTGGCCACGCAGAGCACCGGTTCGGCGGGCAGCGCGTCGCCGAGGTAGTCGAGGGCGGCGAGGGTCTCCGGGTCGGCCCAGTGGAGGTCCTCCACCAGGAGGACGCAGCCCCGCCCACCGCCGTGGGCGCGCAGGAGGCGCACCACCGCCTCGGCGAGCAGCAGCGGTGAGTCCTCGGCGGTGCGGTCGTCCCGCCAGCTCGGCACGAGCCGCCCGAGGTGCGCGCCGAGCCCGGCGAGCTCGGGCGCGTCGGGCACCGGCGCCGACCGGAACGCCCCGAGGAACGCCTCCACGAGCGCGCGGTAGGGCACCGGGTTCGGACCGGGCACCGCGCGCCCGGTGACCACCGCGCAACCCCGCGCGCCAGCGACCTCCGCTGCCGCCGCGGCCAGTCGGGTCTTGCCCGCGCCCGCCTCGGCGACCAGCACGACCACGCCACCCCGGCCATCGGCCATTGCCTCGACCCGCTCCCGCAGCAGCGCCACCTCGGCGACGCGCCCGATGAGCTCCGGGCAGAGCAGCGACACGGTCCGATCCTAGAGCCGCAGGAGCATGCGGGCGTTGCCCAGCGTGTTGGGCTTGACGTGCGCCAGGTCGAGGAACTCCGCGACGCCTGCGTCGTAGCTGCGCAGCATCGCCGCGAACACGTCGGGCTCCACCGGCGTGCCGTCGATCTCGACGAACCCGTGCCGTGAGAAGAAATGCTTCTCGAAGGTCAGCACGAAGAGCCGCTCGAGGCCCAGCGTGCGGGCGTTGTCGATCAACGCGGCGACGAGGGCGTGCCCGACCCCGCGGCCCAGCGCGCGCGGGTGCACGGCCACCGTGCGGATCTCGCCGAGGTCGGCCCACAGCACGTGCAGCGCGCCGCAGCCGACGACCTCGCCCGCGAGCTCGGCCACGAGGAACTCCTGCACCGACTCGTAGAGGGTGACGATCTCCTTGGCCAACAGGACGCGCCCGGCGTACCCGTCGACGAGTGACTTGATCGTCGTCACGTCAGCGGTCCTCGCTCGCCGGACGGACACCTCGGCCACGGATCGAAGTAGATCACGACCGGCCGGTTACCCTGAGGGGTGTGCCGGAACCACGCAGCGTCGATGGCCGCTCCGCCCTCGCTCCGCGGCGTGTCGACGGCCGCCCCGCTGTCGCTCCGCGACGTGCCGCGCTGCTGACGCTCGGTTGCGCCCGTAACGAGGTCGACTCCGAGGAGCTGGCCGGGCGCCTGTCGGGCTCGGGCTGGGAGCTGGTCGACACCGACGAGCGGCCGGACGTCATCGTCGTGAACACGTGCGGGTTCGTCGAGCAGGCGAAGAAGGACTCGATCGACACCGTGCTCGCGGCGTCCGACGTGGAGGGCGCGAAGGTCGTTGCCGTCGGCTGCCTGGCCGAGCGCTACGGCAAGGAGCTGGCCGACAACCTGCCCGAGGCCGACGCCGTGCTCGGCTTCGACGACTACCCCGAGCTCGGCGAGCGGCTCGCGGACGTGCTCGGCGGCCATGCCCCCGCGGCGCACACGCCCGTGGACCGGCGCACCCTGCTGCCGCTCACCCCGGTCGACCGGTCCACCGCCGACGTGCACGTGCCCGGCCACGCATGGATCCCCCGCACGCGCCTCTCGGACGGGCCGATCGCCAACCTCAAGCTCGCCTCCGGCTGCGATCGACGTTGCACGTTCTGCGCGATCCCGTCCTTCCGCGGCGCGTTCGTCTCCCGCACCCCCGACGACGTCGTCGCCGAGGCCGCGTGGCTGGGTATGCAGGGCGTGCGCGAGCTGGTGCTGGTGAGCGAGAACTCCACGTCCTACGGCAAAGACCTGCCGGGCGGCACCCGCGCGCTCGTGCGTCTGCTGCCGCGGCTCACGCACGTGCCGGGCATCGACCGCGTGCGCGTGTCGTACCTGCAGCCCGCCGAGATGCGCCCCGACCTGATCGAGGTCATCGCGGCGACACCCGGCGTCGCCCCGTACTTCGACCTGTCGTTCCAGCACGCCAGCCCGTCGCTGCTGCGCCGGATGCGCCGCTTCGGCTCCCGGGAGGACTTCCTCGACCTCTGCGCCCGCATCCGCGCGATCGCCCCGGAGGCGGGCATCCGCAGCAACGTGATCGTCGGCTTCCCCGGCGAGACCGAAGACGACCTCGCCGAGCTGGAGGCGTTCCTCGAAGGCGCCCGGCTGGACGCGGTCGGCGTGTTCGGCTACTCCGACGAGGACGGCACCGAGGCCGCGGGCTACGACGGCAAGCTCCCGGCCGAGGAGATCGCCGCCCGGGTGGAGCGCATCACGGCGCTCACCCAGGAGCTGATGGCCCAGCGTGCCGAGGACCGCGTCGACACCGTGGTCACCGTGCTGGTCGAGGCGGCCGAGGACGAGGACTTCGAGTGCACCGGACGCGCGGCGCACCAGGCACCCGAGGTCGACGGGGAGTGTGTCGTCTTGCGCAGATCGGGCCTGCAGGTGGGGGACATGGTGCGGGCCGTCGTCGTCGGGAGCGAGGGCGCGGACCTCACGGTCGCGCCGGGCGAGGCCGTGCCGCGCAGCGCTCTTCCCCGGCCGCCGGGCGGCGCGGGGTGAGCGCAGGGACCGGTGGCGTGCCGCCGCCCGGCCCGCCACCGCCCCTGCTCAACATCGCCAACGTGCTCACCGGGGTGCGGCTGCTGCTCGTCCCCGTCTTCCTCCTCGCCCTCTTCGCCGACGCAGGCCAGAGCACCGGCTGGCGCTACGCCGCCACCGGCATCTTTGTGGTCGCAGCGATCACCGACCGGTTCGACGGGGAGCTCGCCCGCTCCCGCGGCCTCGTCACCGCATTCGGCACCCTGGCCGATCCCATCGCCGACAAGGCGCTCACCGGCGCCGCGCTGTTCGGCCTCTCCACGCTGTCGCTGCTGCCCTGGTGGGTGACCATCGTGATCATGGGGCGCGAGCTGGGCATCACGCTGCTCCGCTTCCTCGTGCTGCGCCACGGGGTCATCGCGGCGAGCCGCGGGGGCAAGGCGAAGACGTTGATGCAGATGATCGCGATCGGGCTGTACCTCCTGCCGTTGGACGGCGTGTCAGGCGCCGTCGACGGGCTGCGCTGGGCGGTGATGGCGGTGGCGGTCGGGCTGACCGTGGTCACCGGCCTCGACTACCTGCTGAAGGCGTTGCGTCCGCGCTCGCGGACCGTGTAGCCAGGGCCCCGCGCGCCACATGGCAGCGGGGTGACATTCCGGACGCTGAACGTCTGCGGTGTCACCCTGCCGACATTCGCCCGGCGCGCGCGTTCGCCGTGGGCGGACACCGCGCGCCGCGACGCCGAGCTGTCCGAGTCGGTACGGTAAGTGTCACGGCCGAATCACCGGCCGGGGGCACGAGGAGGGTCGCATGGCGGTGCTGATGCGGGAGGCGATCGGCGGCAGCCTGCGGCGCGCGCGCACGGAGGGCCGCCGCACCCTGCGGGAAGTGTCGCGGCGGGCCCGGGTCAGCCTCGGGTACCTGTCGGAGGTGGAGCGCGGGCGCAAGGAGGCGTCAAGCGAGCTGCTTGCCGCGATCTGCGAGGCGCTGGACGTCTCGCTCTCCGACATCCTCGCCGAGGCTGCTGAGGTCATCGCCCGGTCGCTGGCCGCCGACGGCGCCCAGGTCCTCATGCCCGGCCGAGGCCCGATCGGGCTCCGGCACATGGATCTGCGGCTCGCCGAGGCCGAACCCGTGGCCACCCCCATGGCTCCGGCGACGCTGCCGGTCACCCCGATGCCGGTACGCGGGGTGCGGGCCGCCGCCTGAGGCACGTCGTCACGTGTCTCCGGGTCGCCCCGACATCGGCCTCCGGATGATCCCCGATATCGTCGACCTCGGGTGGAAGTCCGGACCGCACCGGTGCCACGATGGGGTCCGTAGCAGGTGACGCACTCGGAGGGCGGAGCAGATGGCCAACGGTTTCACGAAGGCCTGGAAGTACCTGATGGCATTGTTCTCGTCGAAGGTCGACGAGTACGCCGACCCCAAGGTGCAGATCCAGCAGGCCATCGAAGAGGCGCAGCGCCAGCACCAGGCGCTCTCCCAGCAGGCCGCCGCCGTCATCGGCAACCAGCGCCAGCTCGAGATGAAGCTCAACCGCCAGCTCGGCGAGATCGAGAAGCTGCAGGCGTCGGCCCGACAGGCGCTCGTGCTCGCCGACCGGGCCCGCGCGTCCGGTGACGAGGTCAAGGCGGGCCAGTACGAGCAGTCCGCGCAGGCGTTCGCCACGCAGCTGGTCACCGCCGAGCAGTCGGTGGAGGACCTCAAGACGCTGCACGACCAGTCCATCCAGGCGGCGGGTCAGGCGAAGCAGGCCGTCGAGCGCAACTCGATGATGCTCCAGCAGAAGATCGCCGAGCGCACCAAGCTGCTCTCGCAGCTGGAGCAGGCGAAGATGCAGGAGCAGGCCGCCGCCTCGCTGCGCCAGATGAGCGAGCTCGCCGCACCGGGCAACACCCCGTCCCTGGAGGAGGTGCGCGACAAGATCGAGCGGCGCTACGCCAACGCCATCGGCTCGGCCGAGCTCGCGCAGAACTCCGTGCAGGGCCGGATGATGGAGGTGCAGGCCAGCGCGGTCGACATGGCGGGCGCCAGCAGGCTCGAGCAGATCCGCGCGTCGCTGCACGGCACCCCCGTGGCGGGCGAGGTCACGGCGGGCAACACCGCCCCCACCCCCGCCACCACCCAGCAGATCAACACACAGAAGCAGCCCGGCACCGCCTGACGCAGGCGCCCGCCCGCCCGCGACTGCGCACCCGTGCGCACCCCTGCCCGCGACTGCGCACCCCTGCGCGGCACTGCGCACCCTTCCGCGGCACTGCGCACCCCACTGGTGGGGTGCGCAGTCGGCCGATGCGCAGTCGGCCGGGTGCGCACCCCACTGGTGGGGTGCGCAGTCGGCCGGTGGGGTGCGCAGTCGGCTTCGGGGCGGGTGGGCCAGCTCAGCGTGGGGCCGGGGCGGGGCCCGGCTGGCACGTCGGACACCAGTAGGCCACGCGGGCGTACACGCCGTCGCCCTGCGGCGCCGTGCGGATCCGCGTGCCGCAGCGACGGCAGCGCTGTCCGGCCCGCTCGAACACCCAGTGTTGGCGGCCCCGGCCCAGCTCGCCGGTGGTCGTCTGCTCCGGCCGGTCGGCGTTGCGCAGAAGCAGCTTTCGGGCGACCGCGATCATCCCGGCCGGGTCCGGCACGTCGCGGGTGAGCGTCCACGGGGAGACGCCGCGCAGGAAGCACGCCTCGGTCTTGTAGAGGTTGCCGACGCCCGCCATCACCCGCTGCTCCAGCAGCACGAGCCCGATTTCCGACGCCGCCCGCGCGGTCAGCCGCCGCAGCGCCTCGGCGGCGTGCGCGTCCGACCAGTCCGGGTCGAGCAGGTCGGGACCCAGGTGCCCGACGAGCCGCTGCTCCTCGGCCGTCGGCAGCAGCTCCAGGTCGTGCAGCGCGAACCCGACCGCCACGCGCTCGTCGGTCGCCAGCACGGCCCGGGCCTCGTGCGCGGGGCGCCGCCAGGCCATCCCCGGCCGGTACAGGTGCCACGAGCCGTCCATGCGGAAGTGGCTGTGCAGGCTGCGGCCGTCGTCGAAGCGGGTGAAGAGGTGTTTGCCGACCGACACCACGTCGACGACGGATAGCCCCGCGAGATCGTGGTCGACGAGCCGCGGATGGCGCAGCTCCCCGCGCACGAGCCGCTGCCCGGCGAGCGCGGCCCGCAGCCGCTTGCCCGCCAGATAGACGGTGTCACCCTCGGGCACGCTCGTGACCGTAGCGCGGTGTCATCGGCGCGGCTCCACGCCGTACTCGTCCCAGTCGACGTGCCGCGTCATCGTCCAGTAGTCGACGATCCGCCACGGCAGCGCGCACACCACCCGACCCTCGGCGTTGCGGTACCAATTGCGCATCCCGGGATGGGTCCAGACCATCGCTGCGTGCGCCGCGTCGTGCCGGGCGGCGTAGTCGGCGTGCACCTCGGGCAGCACCTCCACCGCGCCGAGCCCGTTCTCGATCATCCCGGTGAGCGCCTCGACGATGTAGCGCACCTGGCACTCGGCGATCGTGATGTAGCTGCCGCCGTGGCCGAGCACCGTGCCCGGCCCGCAGGTGAGGAACAGGTTGGGGAAGCCGCTCACCGTGATGCCCAGGTGCGCGTCCGCGTTGTCGGGCCCCCACGCGTCGGCGATCGTCCGCCCGTGCCGTCCGCGCACCTCCAGCGGCCAGAGCAGCTTCTGCGTCTCGAATCCGGTGCACAGCACGACGACGTCCGCCGGGACGTCGGTGCCGTCGGTTGCCCGCACCCCGGTCGGCGTGACCGCCGCGACCGGCGCCGTGACGAGGTCGACGTCGTCCCGGCGTATCGCGGCGTACCAGCCGTTGTCGAGCAGCATCCGCTTCCCGAACGGCGGATAGTCCGGCAGGGCCTTCGCGACGAGGTCGGCGCGCCCGGCCAGCTCGCTCTCCAGATAGCGCGTGAACACCCGACGATGGCCGTCGTTGACGGCGTTGACCGCGCGGTCGCCATGCTCCCACGCCGGGTCCTTCTGCAGGGCGGCGTGCACCCGGTCGCCGGTGTTCCAGGACAGCCGCGTGCGGTACCAGCGTCGGTAGAACGGCACGTGCTCCATGAGGAGCGAGGCGGCGTCGTCGATGGGGGCGAAATACACGTCGTTGGGCGCCGCCCACTGCGGGGAGCGCTGGAAGACCGTGACGTGCCCGGCGCGCTCGGCGATCGCGGGCACGATCTGCATCGCGCTCGCCCCGGTGCCCACGACCGCCACCCGCTTCCCGGTGACGTCCAGGTCCGCGGGCCAGCGCGCGGAGTGGAACAGCGGCCCGCGGAAGGTGTCCATGCCCGGCAACGCGGGGATCTTCGGCCGGTTCAGCTGCCCGACGGCCGTGATCACGGCGTCGGCTGTCAACGTCTCGCCGGTCGTGGTCGTGACGGTCCAGCGCTGGTCGCGGTAGACCGCGCTCGTCACCTCGGTGTCGAAGCGGATGACCTTGCGCAGGTCGTGGGCGTCGGCGACGTCGTGGAGGTAGGTGAGCACCTCGTCGCGCTTGCCGAAGTGGGTCGACCAGCGCCGCGGTGCGAACGAGTACGAGTAGAGGTGGCTCGGGGTGTCGACGCCCGCGCCGGGATAGGCGTTCTCCAGCCAGGTGCCCCCGACGTCGGCGTTCTTCTCCAGCACCACGTGGTCGATGCCCGCCTCGGTGAGCCGGATCGCGGCGAGCATGCCCGACACCCCGGCGCCGATCACGACCACCCGGAAGGCCGACCGCGGCGCCACCGGGGCGGGTGGAATGCGGAAGCCCATGTCCTCGGCCGTCATCGGCCCGTACTCCGGTGGCACCGGCTCGCCGACGGCGAGGTGGATCAGCTCCAGCAGCGCGTCGCCGGTCGGCGCGGGCACGGCGGGCGGGCGCCCGTCCGCCCACGCCAGCACGGCGTCGACGGCCGCGGTCCGGATCTCGGCCTGGATCTCCGGGGCGAACCCGCCCGGGTCGTTGTCCTCCATGCCCCGGCTGCGGGCGGGCCGGTACGGGTCGGCCAGGAAGCGGCGGTCGCCGGTGAGCTGGTAGAGCACCGCGACCAGCGACGGGAGGTTGGCGTGCTCCATCGCGTCGGCGAGCACCGCCCGTTCGGGAACGGTCTCGGGACGCGGCTCGGCCATCATCTCCATTCCCCCGAGGCTAACCGCCGTTAGGCTGGACCGACACCGCGGACGACAGGGGAGCAGCGATGGAGCTGACCGAGGCGATGCGCACCACCGGCACGTGCCGCTACTTCCGCCCCGACCCGGTGCCCGACGACGTCCTGCGGGCCGCGTTCGACGTCGCGCGCTTCGCCCCGCAGGGCGGCAACCGGCAGCCGATGCGCTGGATCGTCGTGCGGGACGCGGCCACTCGGCAGGCCCTCGCCGACCTCTACCTGCCGCATTGGAAGGCCTACCTCGGCGCGGTCGGCACCGGCGACGTGAACGTGGGCGCGCTGCCCCGCGCCGTGCAGGACGCCGACTACTTCGCCGAGCACCTCGCGGCGGTGCCGGTGCTCGTCGTCGCGTGCGCGGAGCTGGCCGGGCTGCACCCGACCGACACGAAGTTGGGGCGGCTGTCGGTCGTCGGCGGCGGGTCGATCTACCCGACCGTGCAGAACCTCTGCCTCGCGTTGCGCGACCTCGGCGTCGCCACGGCGGTCACGACGCTGCTCTGCAGCGACGAGCCGCAGGTCCGCGAGATGCTGGCGATCCCGGAGGGCTTCGTCACCGCGTGCCACATCGCGGTCGGCTACCCGGACAAGCCCTTCCCGACGCGGCTGAAGCGCTCGCCGGTCGAAGAGATCGTCTTCGCCGAGTCGTTCGGCATGCCGCTGTTCCCGTGAACGCCGCCCGGCACACGGCGCTCGGGCGGGCGACGATCGGCGACCAGGTGCGCCGCCACGCCCGCACCCAGCCGCGCAAGATCGCGTTCGTGACCTACACCCCCGAACGCGCTGAGATCACCTACGCCGAGCTGGACGCGCTGGCCAACCGCTGGGCGCACCTGCTCGCGGCGCGCGGCGTGGGCCGGGGCCACGTCGTCGCGATGGTGGCCCGTAACGGTATCCGGTTGGTCGCCGCCTACTACGGAGCGCTCCGGCTCGGCGCGGCGTTCACCGTGGTCAACCCGGCGTTCCGGGCGCACGAGGCGGCATGGCAGCTCGCGCACGCCGAGCCGACGGTCGTGCTCGCCGATCCCGCGTTCGCCGCACTCGTCGACGACGCCGTGTTCCTGGGCCCCGACCTGGACGCCGAGCTGGCCGCCCGGCCCGCCACCGAGCCGGACGCGGAGGTCGACGAGAACGACGTCGCGATGCTCGTCTACACCTCGGGCACCACCGCCACCCCCAAGGGTGTTCTGATCACCCACCGCAACTACCTGATCTCCACGGCGCCCGCCTGGAGCCAGGGCCTCGGGACCGGTCCGGACGACACGTGGCTCTTCGTCATGCCGTTCCACACCATCGCGGGCCTGGGGTCGATGACCACGCTGACGCTCCTGGGCGCGACCCTCGTGCTCCCCGCGACCGCCGACCCCGCCGCGATCCTGCCGATCCTCGCCCGCGAGCGCGTCACCGTCCTCGCCCAGACGCCCACGTTCTACCTCGCCCTGGCCGCCCAGCCCGGGTTCGGCCCGGAGACGGTCGGCGCGGTGCGCCGCTGCATGACCTACGGCGGACAGGTGGCGCCCGCCGCGATCGAGGCCTGGTCGGCAGCCGCCCCGGACGCGCGCTGGGGCACGTACTGGGGGCAGTCCGAGCTGTCGCAGCTGGGCACCGTCGGCTGGTTCGCGCGCCTGTCGGACATCCCCGGCGGCGGCGACCCGTCCTGGATCGGCAAGCCGGTGAGCCACCTGGAGGCCCGCGTCGTCGACGAGGACGGCAACGACGCCGAGCTGGGCGAGCTGATCTGCCGCTCCCCGTCGGTGATGCACGGATACCACCGCGACCCGGAGCGCACGGCGGCCGTTCTCGGATCGGGCTGGCTGCGCACCGGCGACATCGTGCGCATCGACGCCGACGGCAACTTGTTCTTCCACGACCGAGGCTCCGACGTGATCAAGTCGGGCGGCATGAACGTGTCGTCGCAGGAGGTCGAGCGGGTGCTGCACGGCCATCCGGAGCTGTTGCGCGCCGCGGTGGTCGGGCGGCCCGATCCCTACTGGGCCGAGGCCGTCACCGCGTTCGTCATCGCGCGCCCCGGCGCCGCGCCCGACCCGGATGCCGTGATCGCGTTCTGCCGGGAACGGCTGGCGGCCTTCAAGGTGCCCAAGGCGGTGCACGTGGTGGCGGAGCTGCCGGTCGACGGCCAGGGCAAGATCCTCAAGCGAGAGCTGCGGTGAGCAGGCGGGACGCGATCGTCACCGCCGCTGCCCGGTTCTTCGCGGAGCGCGGGTACGCGGCGGTGGGGATGCGCGACGTCGCCGAGGCCGTCGGTGTCCGCGGCGCCAGCCTCTACCACCACTTCGCGTCGAAGGAGGAGATCCTCTACGCGATCTGCCTGACCGTCACCGAGGAGCCCAACGCGCAGAACCTTCCGCTGCTCGACGCGCCCGGCACCGTCGCGGAGCGGCTGGCGGCGCTGGTCCGCGGACACCTGCACCACCTGCACCGACGGCGCACCGAGCACATCGTCGGGCTGCACGAGCTGGCCGCGCTCGCGCCCGAGCACCGCGCCGTCGTGGACGAGCACCGCCGCCACTACCAGCGGCGGGTGCGCGAGGTGATCGCGGCCGGGGTGGCGGCGAGCGAGCTGACCGTGCCCGATCCGCGCCTGGCCGCATTCGCGGTGTGCGACATGCTCAACGGCCTGAGCAACTGGTTCCGCCCCGACGGCGAGCTGTCGCTCGACGAGGTGGCCGACGGCTACGTCGACCTGATCGTCGGCCGGATGCTCGGCGGGAGTCGTGAGTGGAAATAGCGGCCAGGACCGCTATTTCCACTCACGACCGCAGGCGCGCGAGCAGCGTCGAGACGCGCAGCCGCGGGAAGTCGCAGCCGCCGCAGTCGCAGTCGGGCAGGTCGCAGTCGGGGAGGTCGCAGCCGTCGCACCAGCTCCCACCGGCGACGGCGGCGTCTGCTGCGGGGTCACCTGACTCCCCGGCCTGCTCCTGACGCCGCCTGCGCTCCTCCGCGGCGAGCTCGTCGTCCCCGCCGGGCTTGGACAGGTTGGCCACCGACCCCCCCTTGATCGACCCCGTGATCGACCGGGCAGCCAACCGTGTCCCGCGCCCGCCGGTCAACTCTCGGGCGCCGGAGCCGGTCGTCGGCGACGCAGCCCAGGTAGACGCCGACCGAGAGACCGACGGCGTACCCCACGACGTTCAGGGGACGGTCGAGGTTGGTGAGCACCTGGCCCAGCGCGGCGACCGAGATCACGGCGTTGACGGCGCCGAGGGCGGTCGCCCCGCTGCGGTGACCGCGGGCCGCGAGCGCCACTCGCAGGTGGAACACCGCGACCTCGACGATCACCAGCAGCCCGATGAGGACCGGCTGGACCAGGTGCGTCATCACGGGCCCGGCGGGATGTTGCGGTTGAACCGGAACAGATTGTCCGGGTCGCGACGGGCCTTGAGCGCGACGAGGCGCGCCCAGTCCTCGGCCGAGTAGGCCGCGCGCACGCGCTGCGGCGTCGCCCCGTCCAGGTCGAGGAAGTTGAGGTACGTCGCGCCGGTCGCGTTCGGTCGCATC
The DNA here is from genome assembly GCA_963739465.1 of uncultured Actinomycetota bacterium. Taxonomy (GTDB): domain Bacteria; phylum Actinomycetota; class Actinomycetes; order Mycobacteriales; family Pseudonocardiaceae; genus Pseudonocardia. The sequence goes on along the minus strand of CAVUAS010000007.1, from coordinate 506,506 downwards.
GTCGCCGCCACCTGCCCGAGGTAACCCCGCACGCGGCGGCTGCCTCCGGTGTCGGCGTGACCCCGATGGCGTTCATGCTGAACCGGGTCGTGCTGTGCGCGAGCGGGCTCATGGCGGTGCGCACCCCACCGAGCGCACCGCCGAGCTGCCGCAGCTCCAGCATGATCAGTGGTGAGTCGGTGCCGAGGTCGACGAGCGTGTCGATCGTCGCGGCGGGCAGGTCCGGCACAGCTCGGAGTGCTGGTGCGCGGCGATCGGGTCGACCGGGTCCATGCTGATGATGTCCAGGCCGGACACCGGAAGCACCTGCCAGGCGTCGATCTCCGGATCGCCGAGCGCCGTGCGCGCCGCCGTGACCAGCCGGGCGCCCTCGGCGAGGTCCGGCCCGCACCAACAGCCCCGCAGGGTGGCGAAGATGCGGCCGCGGAAGTGCTCAGGCACCGTCGGCAACGGCGGGAAGCGGCGGAACGCCACCGCCGACGTCATCGCATCCGGCAGCGTCCGGGTCCACTCCGCCCAGAACGCGAGCACGTCGCGGGCCCGCTCGACCGGGTAGAAGAGGTTGCCCGCGTACACCCGCGCCACCGGGTGGAGCGCGAACTCCAGCGCCGTCACGATGCCGAAGTTGCCCCCACCGCCCGCGAGCCCCCAGAACAGGTCCGGGTTCTCGGCGGCCGTGGCCCGCACGAGCGCGCCGTCGGCCGTGACGACGTCGGCCGCGCGCACCGAGTCCGCCGCGAGACCGTACCTGCGCCCCAGCCAGCCGAAGCCACCGCCCATCGTGTAGCCCACCACGCCGGCGCCCGAGCTCGAGCCGGGCAGGCAGGCCAGGCCGTGGGCCGCGGCGCCGGGGATCACGTCCGACCATCGCGCGCCTGCGGCGACCCGTGCCGTGCGGGCGACCGGGTCGATCGCGACCCCGCGCATGCGGGACGTGTTGACCAGCACGCCGCCCTCGCCTTCGGCGGCGACGCCGTGCCCCGTGGCCATCACGCCGACCCCGCGGCCCTCGGCGCGGGCGAGCCGCACCGCGGCCTGGATGTCCCGAGGGGACTCGGCCATGACCACCGCAGCCGGGGTCAGGCGGGCATTGCGGTTCCACGCCGCGCGGCCTTCGTCGTAGCCGGGGTCGCCGAACCGCAGCGGCGGCGCGGCCAGCCCGGCGGTCAACGGGACCCCGCGAAGACGGCCGCGTGGTCGCGCAGGAACGCGGCGACCGAGCGGGGCTCCCGCCCGAGGACGTTGCGCACGGTGTCGCGGGTCTGCGCCTGCGTGCCCTGGCGCAGGAGGCCGAACTGCGTGACGAGGTTGGTCGCGAACCATTCCGGCGCCCCCGCCGCGACCAACTGGCCCACCGCGGCGTCGTCGGGCACGGGCACGAAGCCCACCCGGCGTCCGGCGACCGCGCTCAGCTCGGCCGCCACGTCGTCGAACGTCACCGCGGTCGGCCCGGTCAGCTCCAGGACGGGGTCGACGGGCGCGGTGAGGGCGACGGCCGCGACATCGGCGACGTCCCGCGGGTCGATCATGGCGATCTTCGCGCCCGCGCCGGGAAGGAAGATCGCTCCGGCCTGGCGCACGCCCTCCGCGGCGGCCAGCAGGTTGGTCATCAGGAAGGTGGGGCGCAGCATGGTGTGCTCGATCCCGCTCGCGCGCAGGTGCGACTCGATGCGGCCGTGCGCGTCGGCGAACGCCACCGGCGACCCGATCGCCGTGTCGAACGCGGAGAGCTTGACGATGCGCCGCACGCCCGCGGCGGCCGCGGCGTCGATCAGCGTGGTCTCCCACGTGACCTGCGCCGGGTGGTTGCCGCAGGCGAGGTAGACGGCGTCGACGCCGTCGAGCGCCGGGCCGAGCGTGGCGGGGTCGGCGAGGTCACCGACCACCCGCTCGACGGCGGCGGGAAGGTCGGCGGCCGGGTTGCGGACGAGCGCCCGTACCGAGAGGCCGCGGTCGACGAGCTGAGGGACGAGGTGGCGGCCGACGGTGCCGGTCGCGCCGATGGCAAGGATGGTTGGCATGGCGCTCACGGTGCGCCGGGCGGCGTTCCCGGAGCGTTCCTCAGCGCGCGACATCCGGGAACGCCGCGGCGACCCGGCGGGCGTGCGGGGCCCACACGGCCGCGGCGCCGCCCATCGCGAGCAGCGCGTCCGCCGCGGCGCGCGCCCGCGCCGGGTCGCTCGCCGCGACGGCTGCGGCGAGCCGGATGCGAGCCAGGATCGCGGGCACACCGGGCGCGGGGCTCTGCTGCTCGGCCGCGTGGACGGCGGCCTCGATGGCGGCGAGCCCGGCCGGGGCCGCTTCATCGAGCACAACAAGGTAGCCGTCCAACGCGTCGGCGGACAGCTGGATCGGCGGCGCCTTCGGCGCGGTCGCCGCCAGCCGCGCGACAAGCTCGCGCAGCGCGGGTTCGTCGTCCATGTCGAGGGCCAGCACCGCGCCGAACAGCAGCGCGATGCCGGTGCTGAACGGCTGCGCGATGCGCTCGGCCCAGGCCAGGGCGGCGTCGCCGGCCCGGCGCGCCGCGTCGGGCTCGCCCAGGAACCACAGCGTGTTGCCCAGCCTGCTGAGACAGGCCACCTTCGGGTCCTGGCCGTAGCGGACGAGATGGGTCGGGAAGTCGGCGGGCCGGTACCGGGCGACGGCCGTCTCCAGGTGGATGCGGCCGGCCGGGAAGTCGGTCTGCCAGAACGCCGCCGTCCCCAGCAGGTCGGCGCCCTCGACGACGAGGAGGTCCTCGCCGAGACGCTCGCCCGCGGCCTGCAGCTGGGCGCCGATCGTCAGTGTGGCGGGGAAGTCCTCCGCGGTGAGGGCGCTCATCCCGAGCGAGCGCAGCAGCGGCGGCGCCTCCGGCACGGCCAGCGCTGCGGTCAGCCGCAGCGCCTCCTGCTGGTGCGCCGCGATGGCGGGCGCGACGTAGCCCGCGGTCGACGCGAGCGGGCCGAGCACCGCGTTCTGCAGCTCCAGCTCGGCGGCGGCGCGGCTCCGCGACGGCGGCAGCGTGCGGACCTGGCGCACCGCGCGTTCGAGGAGGTCGACGGCCGCGTCGCTCGCGTGCAACTCCTGCGCCGCCTCGGCGGCCCGCCGGTACCAGGTCACGGCGTGGACCGCCGAGCCGCCCTCCGCGTAGTGCCAGGCGATCTGGGCGCTGACCGGGCCGGGATCGGCCGCGTGGGCCCGTTCGAGCGCGGGCGCGATCCGCAGGTGCAGCAGCCGTCGGCGGGGCGGGCTGACCCCCAGCGCGGCGACCTCGCGGAGCTTGTCGTGGCTGAACCGGTAGGCCCGTACGCCCTGCTCGCGGAGGATTCGCCGCCGCCAGAGCTCGTCGAGGCCGTCCAGGAGGACGTCGTCGGTGTCGCCTGCCGCCGCGGCCAGCACGTCGACGCGGAACTCGCGGCCGATCGTCGCCGCCACTTCGGCGATCGCCCGGGCCGGGGCGGAGAGCTGCGCGAGCCGTGCTTCCAGGACGGTCTGCACGCGCCTGCTGACCGGGGCGCCCGGCCCCAGCTGTAGGGCCTCGACGACGAAGAGCGGGTTGCCTTCCGTCTCGGCGTAGAGGTGCTCCGCGTCGACCGGCGCGGCGCCGAGTTCGCGCGCGAGCTGGTCGGTCTCGGCCCGGTCGAGGCGGCCCAGCTCGATCTCGGCGCACCGGTCGAGCGCGTGCAGGCTCGCTAGCAGCTCCTGCGCGGGGTGGTCGCGATCGATCTCCTCGCGGCGGCCCGTCGCGGCGATGAGCAGCCGGGCCGTCGGATCGCGGCGCATGAGGTAGTGCACGAGCCTGCAGGTCTCGCGGTCGACGTACTGCAGGTCGTCGAGCACCAACACGCGGACGGCGGGTGGGGCGAGCACGGCGTCGGCGACGGCGTCGAGCAGCCGCAGGCGATGCTCGTCGGCCGAAAGCGGCGCGGGCTTGCGGGTGTCCGGCATCTCGACCAGCAGCTCGGGCAGCAGGCGGGCGAGCTCGGACCGGCGCTCGGGGTCCAGCTGCGCCAGCCGAGGGTGCAGCGCGCCAGACCGGAGCCACGCCGTCACCGGGCCGTAGACGAGCGGGCCCTCGGCGGAGTGGCACCGCGCCTCCGCGACGACCGCGCCTTGGCGCGCACACCACGTGCGGAAGTCCTCGACGAGCCGCGTCTTTCCGATGCCCGCCTCACCGGTGAGCAGCACGAACTGGGTGCGGCCCGCTGCGCAGGCCCGGAGGAGATCCACCAGCCGTCGCCGTTCGGCGGCCCGTCCCACCAGCGCGGCGGGCGCCGCGACCGCTTCGCGGTGTCGTGTCTCGCGGGGGAGCAGCGCCGCGTAGGCGGCCCGGGTCGCCGCAGACGGGCCGACGCCGAGCTCGCGCTCCCACACGGCGGCGCACTCGTGGTAGACGCCGAGCGCGCGGGCCGGGTCGCCGCGCTCGGCGTGCAGACGCATGAGCCTGCGGTAGTTGTCCTCGCGCAGTGGATCGGCTCGCAGCAGCCGTTCGGCGTGCTCGACAGCCTCGGCGAGCTCGCCGTCGGCCGCGCGCCGGTCGGCGAGCTCGCCCAGCGCGTCGAGCCACTGGCCGCGGAGCCGCTGCCGCTCGGGTTCCAGCCAGGCGGCATCGTGGCCGTCCAGCAGGTCGCCGTTAGAGCGCGACCGCCCGACCCAGGTCCGACGTCAGCAGCCGCTCGAACTCCGCGACGTCGCTCTCGCCGCGCCAGCGCACGGTGCGTGGGGTGATCTCCAGGTGGTGGTCGGCGGCGGGCAGCCGACGGCGCACGGTGTGCAGCAGCTTGCGCAGGTTCGTGTGCGCCTGGGCCTCGGTCGAGTCGGGCCAGAGCGCGGCCGCCAACCGCCTGCGCGGCTGAGCGTCGGCGTGCAGCACCAGATAGGCGACGAGCAGCTCGGCCCGCGCCGCGTCCAGCCGGATCTCGGACTCGCTGTCGTCGCCGTGCACGCGCAGCGCGAATCGCCCGAGGAGGCGGACGCTCGCCGTCGGTCGCACGAGACCCAGTGTCGCGGCAGGCGCTGGGCACATGCGTCGATCCTGCCCCGGGCGGCGGCGCGCGCGGATCCGTAGCGGTACCGAGGTTTGACCCCGATTCCGGGTCCGCGAAGGGGTGCACACCCGTTTCACGGTGTGGATCACGGGAAGGTCGCGGTCGGCCCGGCCGGCGACGGCGTGCTGTGATCCACCGCGGCGGAGGCGCCGCTCAGGCGCGCAGCCGCAGCCCCTTCGGCGTGACCCGGAACCCGGCCTCGGTGAGCACCTCGGCCAGCTCGGAGCCCAGCGATCCCACCCCGTCGGCGCGCTCCACGGCCAAGGTGCCGAGCCAACCCTCGTGCACCGCGCCGGCCAGCGCCTGCGCGGCCGCCGACAGCTCCGCGCGGTCGGCGGTGAACGAGAGCAGCGACCGTCCGCCGCGCTCGACGTAGAGCGCAGGCGCACCCTCGACCAGCACGACGAGTGCGCCCGCCTTCCGTCCCGGGCGGTGCTTCGTGTCGCCGACCGTCGCGGGCCACGCCAGCGCCGCCCCGTAGGGCTGGGCGGGGTCGGCGGCGGCCAGCACGATCCGGGACAACCCTGCCGGGGATCCGTCGGGGCCGGCGAGAGCGCGGCTGCCGTCGGGACGGGAGAGCGCGCGGAGTCGGTCGATCGCGCCCGGCACCGCGAACTGCGCCGCGCCGAGCCCCTCGACGACGTAGCCCCGCCGGGCCCGCCCGGAATCCTCCATGGCGCGCAGCACGCGGTAGATGCCCGCGAACCCGCCGGTGACCCGCTCCGTGGACAGCGCACCGCGGGTGAGCACGCCATGCCGCTCGAGGAACGCCTCGGCGCGGGCGTGCGCGCGGCGGGTGGCATCGGGTTCACGGGCGGGCGCGAGGGCCCACCGCCCACCGACCGACGGTGGCCCGCTCCGGCTGGGCATCGCCGGGCGGCCCGCGCGAAGCGCGGCGTAGCGCCCGCGCGCCGCCGGACGTCTGCTGCGGTGGGCCGGGCCGCCGCGTGCACCGGAGCCGCCGAGCCGGGCCCGCAGCGGGGCGAGCGTGTCGCCTGCGAGCAGCCCCGCCCATACGAGATCCCACATCGCCGCCACCACCGCGTCGTCGCCGGGCGTCGCCTCGCCTGCGGTGACCAGTGCCTGGCCCGCCGCATCGGCGAGCTGGCGGAAGAACAATGCGCCGCCGCCGCCCAGCGCATCGAGCAGGGCCTGATGCAGGGGCGTCGCCACGGTCTCCGGCTCCGGCTCGGGCAGCAACAGGTCGGCGACGTCGGCCGGGGCCAGCGCGAGCCAGCCGTCCGACCCGGCCAGCGGCCCACAGCCGGTCCAGCTGACCTCGCCCGCGGCGGTGAGCTCGTCCAGCAGCGCGGGTGTGTAGCCGGGCAGCCGCGCGGGCAGGATCAACGACTCGACGGCGCTCGCGGGCAGCGGCGCCCCGGCGAGCTGCTCGACCACGCCGAGCACGTCCTCGGCGCCCGGCGCCCGGCGCATCCGGCCTCGACGCTCGCCCGTGGCCGCCGTCTGCACGCCCTGCCAGGCGGGCAGGAACCGGCCCAGAGCGCGCGGTTCGACGGGCTCGACCTCGGCCCGCAGCCGCGCCAACGACGCCCGCCGGAGCCTGCGCAGCACCTCGGCGTCGCAGTAGTCGATGCCCTCACCGGCGGGGCGCAGCTCGCCACGGACCAGCCGCCCGATGCCGACCAAGCGGTCGAGCACGCCCGCCACGACGGCCACGCCCAGCCCGAACCGGGTCGCCGCCCCGGCCGCCGCGAACGGCCCGTGAGTGCGCGCGTAGCGGAGCAGGAGATCACCGAGCGGATCGTTGACCGGCTCGGTGAACGTCTCGGGCACGCCGACCGGCAGTGCGGCGCCCAGCGCATCGCGCACGCGCCCGGCGTCCTCGACGGGCAGATAGCGCTCCTCGCCGCCGATGCGGACCCGGATGACCCGCCGCGACCGCTCCAGCTCCGCCAGCCACTCCGCGCGGACGCCGCGGGCCGCCGCCTCGGCGGCGGTGAGGTCACCGACGAACCTGAGCAGGTCGGCCGTGCCCTCGACATCGCGGGCGTGCCGTTCCGGCGCGAGCCGTTGCAGCGACGCCTCGACCTCGGCCAGCACCTCCGGGTCGAGCAGCTCGCGGATCGCCTCGGAGCCCAGCAGCTCGGCCAGCAGCGTGGAGTCCAACGAGAGCGCCGCAGCGCGCCGTTCGGCCAGCGGGGCGTCGGCCTCGTAGAGGAACATCCCGACGTAGCCGAACAGCAGGCTCCGCGCGAACGGCGACGGCGATGGCGTGGCCACCTCGATCACCTGCACGGCGCGGCCCTGCACATCGCTCATCAGCGTGCGCAGGCCGGGGAGGTCGTAGACGTCCTGGACGCATTCGCGCATCGCCTCCAGCGTGACCGGGAACTGCTCGTAGCGCCCGGCCACGGTGAGCAGCTGCGACGCCCGCTGCCGCTGCTGCCACAAGGGGGTGCGCCTGCGCGGATCGCGCCGGGGCAGGAGCAGGGCACGGGCGGCGCACTCCCGGAACCGCGACGCGTACAGCGACGATCCGCCCAGCTCGGCCACGACGACCTGCTCGACCTCGGCCGGATCGAGCAGCACGTCTTCGGCGGTGGGCACGACCTCCGCCCCGGAGTCGTCCAGCGCATCGGGCAGCCGTAGGACGATGCCGTCATCGGCGGCCGAGGCGTGGCACTCCACGCCGCGCCGCTCGCGCAGGCGCGCCGCGATGGCGAGTGCCCACGGCCCGTTGACCTTCGACCCGAACGGCGAGTGCACGACGAGACGCCAGTCGCCCAGCTCGTCGCGAAACCGCTCCACGAGGATCACGCGATCGCTGGGCACGTGCCGGGTGGCGTCGCGTTGCTCGCGCAGGTAGGCGAGCAGGTTGTCGGCCGCCCAGGCGTCCAGGCCCGCACCGGTGGCCCGCTCGCGGGCCGCCTCGTCGGACAGCGCCGCCATCTCCCGCACGAACGCCCCGACCGCCCGGCCCAGCTCCAGCGGCCTGCCCACCTGCTCGCCCTTCCAGAACGGCAGCCGCGCGGGCACGCCGGGCGCGGGGGTGACGATGACGCGGTCGTGGGTGATGTCCTCGACCCGCCAGCTCGACGTGCCGAGCATGATCGCGTCGCCGACCCGCGACTCGTAGACCATCTCCTCGTCCAGCTCGCCGACCCGCGAGCCCATGCCGTCGGCCCCGCCGGGCGTCATCACGGTGAACAGGCCGCGATCGGGGATCGTGCCGCCCGAGGTGACGGCAAGGCGCTGGGCGCCGGGACGGCCGCCGAGCTGGTCGGTGACCCGGTCCCAGGTGATCCGCGCGCGCAGCTCGCCGAATTCCTCGGACGGGTAGCGCCCGGCCAGCATGTCGAGCACGGCGTGCAATGCCGACTCGGGCAGCGCGGCGAACGGCGCCGCCCGGCGTACGACGCGGGCGAGGTCGACGAGCGACCACTCCTGGAGCGCGACCATGGCCACGATGTGTTGGGCGAGCACGTCGAGGGGGTTGCGTGGGTAGCGCAGCGACTCGATCGCACCTGCCGTCATCCGCTCGGCGACCACCGCGCAGGCGACGAGATCGCCGCGGTACTTCGGGAACACCACACCGCTGGACACGGCGCCGACCTGGTGGCCTGCGCGGCCCACCCGCTGCAGCCCCGACGCCACGCTGGGCGGCGCCTCGACCTGGACGACGAGATCGACCGCGCCCATGTCGATGCCCAGCTCCAGGCTGGAGGTCGCCACGACGCAGGGCAGCACCCCGCCCTTCAGCTCCTCTTCCACGAGCGTGCGCTGCTCGCGGGACATCGACCCGTGGTGCGCCTTCGCCACGGTGGCCGCGGCGGCGCCGCCGATGCCGGACTGCCCGATCGCCTCGGCCGGGAACGCGTCGAGATCCTGGACGCCCTCGGCTTCCTCGGCGGCCAGCTCGTTGAGCCGCGACGTGAGCCGCTCCGCGAGCCGCCGGGAGTTGGCGAACACGATCGTGGACCGGTGGGCGCGCACCAGCTCCAGCAGCCGCCGCTCCACGGCGGGCCAGATCGACGGCCGCTGCGCGGTGCCCGCCGCTGAGCCGACCACCTCCTCATCGGAGCTGCCGGGCGCGGGCCGCTCGTCCAACGCGGCGAGATCGGGCACCGGCACTTCGACCGACACCTGCACGGTCTTCGGCGTGCGCGGCTGCACGATCTCGACCGGGCGCACCCCGGCGAGGAACGTGGACACCTCGTCGAGCGGCCGGACGGTGGCCGACAGGCCGATGCGCTGCGCGGGCTGCTCCAACAGCTCGTCGAGCCGCTCGAGGGAAAGCGCCAGGTGGGCGCCGCGCTTCGTGCCCGCGACGGCGTGCACCTCGTCGAGGATCACGGTGGTGATGCCGCGCAGCGACTCGCGCGCAGCCGACGTGAGCAGCAGGAACAACGACTCGGGCGTGGTGACCAGCACGTCCGGTGGGGTGCGGGCGAACTGGCGCCGCTCGTCGGCCGGGGTATCGCCGGTGCGCATGCCGACCGCGATGTCGGGCACCGGAAGCCCCAACCGCTGGGCCGCCTGGCGGATGCCCGCGAGGGGGGAGCGGAGGTTGCGCTGGACGTCGACCGCGAGGGCTTTGAGCGGCGAGACATAGAGGACCCGGCAGCGGTGCTGCGGGGAGGGGGCAGGCGGCCCCGACCCCAGCCGATCGAGCGCCCACAGGAACGCGGCGAGCGTCTTGCCGGATCCGGTGGGGGCGACGACCAGCGCGTGCCTGCCCGCCTGGGCGGCCGCCCACGCCCCCTCCTGCGCGGCGGTGGGCGCGGCGAAGGCGCCCGCGAACCAGTCGCGGGTGGCGGGGGAGAAGCCCTCCAGTGCGGTCACGGCTCCATCATGCGCCGGGGGTCCGACAGTTTTGGACGGGTTCGGGCTCAGCCGCGGCTGCGGGCCTTCATCAGGCTGCGCCGGGCGGCCTTGGCGATCTTCCGGTCCGGGTGGTGGCGGCCGAGCGTCTCGAGGACCTCGACGGTGCGCTCGTGCTCGGCGCGCCAGAGGTGGTCGAGCACCTCCGCGGTCTGATCGACGTCGGAGCCGAAGAACTCGACGACGCCATCCGGGCCCGCGTCATCGATCATCGCAGCGGCCACCTCGACCGTGCCGACGAGCATCAGCTCGGGATCGACCGACGATGGCTCGATCGCGCCGCGCAGCAGCAGCCACATCGTCACCAGTGGCCCGTGCGGGCCGTCGCGATGCGCCTCGGCGGCCCGGTCGATGTCGGTGCCCAAGGTTGATCCCGCCAGCTCCAACAAGTTGAGGACGGCTAGCGGGGGGAGGTCGGCGTGCGTCGCGGCGGTGGTCAGCTCCGCGGCGCCGGACGGATGTGCCGCCGCCCACGCGCCGAGGTCGGCGGCAGCGGCCTGCTCGTCGAGCAGGACCAACGAGGCGATCAGCGCGTCGGCGTCGGCGGTCGTCGGGTCCGCCCGGTAGATCACCTCGATGCCCGCCTCGGTGACGATCTCCGCGCCGACGGCCCGCCCGGCCGCGGTCAGCACGGCCGCCGCGTCGTCGACGAGCGTCACCAGTCCAAGGTCGGCCAACCGAGCCAGCATGTGCTCGATCGTGCTGCTGCCCAGGATCGCGGCCATCGGACCGTAGCCACTGAGCAGCGGACGGAGCCGCTCGGCCAGGTCGTCCACCGATGCGCCTGCCGCGCTCGAGTCGAGCAGTTCGGCCAGGAGGGCGACGGCAATGCCGTCGTTGTCCGACGGGGCGGCCGCCCATGCCCAGGACATCGGGCTACCGAGACCGGCCTCCAAGGCACCGCGGACGATCCGCTCGTAGGCGTCGCGGTCCGAGCGGTCGGCGAACCGGGCCACGGCGACGAGCCGTCCGCGCAGGCGGCGCACCGCCCCGGCCGCGATGGCCGTGCCGATCAGCCAGCTCAGGTACGGCAGCTCGGCGGCGGAGCCGAGCTTGCGGTAGGGCGTGTCGGCTTCCTCGCCGGTCTCCAGTTCCACGGTCAGCCTGCGCGCATCGGCCAGCCGCAGGTTGCCCTTCGCGGTCAACGCCAGCCCGGGCGGGCCGCACCGGGCGGCGAGCCCGCGGACCTGGGTGAACGTGCGTGCCTGGGCGATCGTCGCCGCGACCTCGTCGTCGGTCGGCGCCTCGACCGGCCCGACCACGGCCGGTTCCCCGTCGTCGAGGGCCTCCAGCACCTCGTCGGCCGAGGTGCCCGTGAGCCGGGCGAGCTGTTCGAGCAGAGCGTTCGGATCGGCGTCCCCGAATCCGCCGAACAGCGACTTCGCCATCCCGAAGTTGGCCGGATCCGCCATCTCGCGGTCGAACCTCGGGCCGAGGTCCGCGCAGGCCCGGCGGACCGCAGACGGCGAACAGCCCGGTGCGAGCAGGTCCTCGTGGGCGAGGAAGTCGACGTACGCTCCGACCGAGCCGGGGATGCTCTTGATCAGCTCGGGCGGAGAGGCGACCTTCCGTGGGCACCACCCGAGCAGGAACTCCTCGACGTCGGCGGTGTCCCAGTGGTCGAGCCTGCCGTCGGCGTATCCCCATTTCCAGTCCAGGAGCAGCTCGACGTCGCTCGCGTCGACGTCGAGGCGTTGCCGCTCCGCCCATTCCGCGAACCGTGTGCACAGCTCTTCGCGTTGCGCGAAGTACGCTTGCTCGTCCTCCACGCCGAACTTCATCCGCATCGACGCAGCCTCGCAGATGCCGCGTGTTCGACTCACACCGGGCAGAACCAGCCGTCGTCGCGGCGCACCGGCTCGCCGTCGGGCGCCGGGAACGGCTTGCGGAAGGTGAAGGCGTGCGGCGTCGGGACGTGTGCGCGCAGGTGTTCGAGCCGGGCGACGGCCTCCTCGACCGTCGGGATGTCCGCGGTCCACCACAGCACCTGGAAGGCCTCGCGCATGGGCACGAAGAACTCGCGGCGCCGCGCCATGATCGCCCGGTGCGGGCCGGAGTAGACAAAGGCGGCGAGCGCCTCGACCGAGGTCCAGGCGCTCATGTTGACCAGCAGCCGGTCATCGTCGTACGGGCGGATCGCGGTGGCGTCCCCGTCCTCGGTCTGCAGCCGCCACACGAACCCCGGCGCCGCGTCGGCCAGGGCGTTGACCGGCTCCAACGCCTCGACGAACCCGGCCAGCTCCGGCTCGGTGAGGGGTGCTGTGGGCAGGCCGATGTTGAGCTGGGCGAGCAGCATGCGCCCGACGCTACCGGCGGCGGTTGGTCCAGAACCAGCGCAGCAGCACGATCAGTGACGTCAACAGGGCGAGGCCGACGATGATCTGGCCGAGCGGCGAGGAGAAGCCCGTCGGGTCGTTCATGTCCACTCCGGGGTGCCTGCGCCGTAGGCGGGCGCGGGGTCGGGCCAGGCCAGAGGTGTGCCGTCGACGGTGCCCGGCGGCGCCGCGAGCGTGAACGGGCCCTTCTCGACGAGGTAGGGCGTGGGGTCGATGTCGGGAACGTCCTCGGGCGCGGCGCGCGGCAGACCCTGCAGCCAGGCCGCGGTGCCCGCCAACGAGAAGCGGACGTGGTGGGAGCCGCCCTCGCGGCGCTGCCGCGCGACGGCGAGGAGCGCGCCCGCGGCGGCGAGGTAGCCGGTGGCGTGGTCGAGCACCTGGGCCGGAAGGGCGCCGGGCGCGTCGGGCCCGCCTTCGTCAACGGCGATCCCGCACGCCGCCTGCACAAGGCTGTCGAATCCCCGGCGCGTGCTCCACGGACCCTCGTGACCCCAGGCCGACAGCGTGACGACGACGAGGCCGGGATGTCGTTCCGCGAGCGCGTCGGGGGCGAGGCCGAACCGGTCCAACGCACCCGGCCGGTAGCCCGTGACGACGACGTCGGCCCCGGCCAGCAGCTGCTCGCGGACCTCGGCGTCGCCCAGGTCGAGGAGCGCGCTGCGCTTGCCGGGGAGCATGTCCCAGGCCTGGAGGGGGATCTCCGGAAGGTGTGGGGCGTCGAGGCGGAGCACGTCGGCGCCGTGGGCGGCGAGCGTGCGGGTGGCGACCGGCCCGGCGATCACGCGGGTGAGGTCGAGCACCCGCAGCCTGCGCACGGGCCGGGGCGTGGCGGGCCCCAGCATGCGCCGCTCGACGAGCGGTGGCGGTGGCCCCGCGACCATTCGCCACTGCGTCTCGGTGCGGACGGCAGCGCCCACCCCACACGCCGCGTGGAGCGCCGTCTCCAGCTCCACCGCTTCCCGTCGCCCGATCGCGGCCGGGGCGTCGCCCTCCGCGCAGCCCAGCACCCGCTGTGCCGCCTCTCGGTGCCAGGCGTAGTTGGCGTGCAACCGCAGCCACCCGTCGGAGGTCCGGTGGAACGCGGAGAGCGGGTCGAAGGGGCTGCCTCCCGACCGGCCGTCCCGGCGCACGTACCGCTCGCTGCGCATGGCGACAGCCAGCTGGCGCGTGTCGAGCACGACGCGCGCCCCGGAGCCGAGCGTGGCGGCCAGCAGGCTCGCGCCGACGGCTGCGGTGGCCGCGTCCGTGACCGGAAACGTCGAAGCCAGTGTCGTGCGGGGCCCGATGATCTCCAGGCGCGCGAGCTCGCGGGGATCGCCGCCGAGCGCGGCCCACACGGAGTCGAGCACGTTCGCGACGCTACCGTGGTGTGGATGCGAGTCACTTATTTCCGGGAGCTGATGGAGGGCGAGTTCGGGGCCGTCCGGGCCGCCTCGCTGTCCCGCGACCACGTGTTCGCGCAGCTCGGCGGGCGCACCGTGGAGGAGGCGCTCGAGGCGGGCATCGATCCGCGCGAGGTGTGGCTGGCGGTCTGCGAGGTGTACGACGTGCCGGCCGCGCGCCGCTGAGCGAGCTTGCGAGCGAGCCGTTGCCGTTGAGCGACGCAGGGTACGCGTCCGGCGTGTCGATGCCCGCGATCGAACGGGTGTTCGCTACGCTCTATCCACATCACGGGCGGCCGTCCACAGATCGCGGATGTTTCTCCCGAACTGTCGGTGGTGCGTCCTACCGTCGACGGCAGTCCTGAGACACAGCACGAGGTGGAGATCCGGCGATGACCGCACCCGACCGCGAGAAGGCCCTGCAGCTCGCCCTCGCCCAGATCGAGAAGAACCACGGCAAGGGCTCGGTGATGCGCCTCGGCGACGACACGCGCCCGCCGATCGGCGTGATCCCCACCGGCTCCATCGCGCTCGACGTCGCGCTGGGGGTTGGCGGCCTGCCGCGCGGCCGCGTCGTTGAGGTGTACGGCCCGGAGAGCAGCGGAAAGACCACGGTCGCGCTGCACGCCGTGGCGAGCGCCCAGGCCGCGGGCGGGATCGCGGCGTTCATCGACGCCGAGCACGCGCTCGATCCGGAGTACGCCAAGGCGCTGGGGGTCGACACCGACGCGCTGTTGGTCTCCCAGCCCGATACGGGGGAGCAGGCGTTGGAGATCGCCGACATGCTCATCCGCTCCGGCGCGCTGGACATCATCGTGATCGACTCGGTGGCCGCGCTCGTGCCCCGCGCCGAGATCGAGGGCGAGATGGGCGACAACCACGTCGGCCTGCAGGCCCGGCTCATGAGCCAGGCGCTGCGCAAGATCACCGGCGCGCTGAGCAACTCCGGCACCACCGCGGTCTTCATCAACCAGCTCCGGGAGAAGATCGGGGTCATGTTCGGGTCCCCCGAGACCACCACGGGCGGAAAGGCACTGAAGTTCTACGCCTCGGTGCGCCTGGACATCCGCCGCATCGAGACGCTGAAGGACGGGGCCGACATGGTCGGCAACCGCACGCGCGTCAAGGTGGTGAAGAACAAGGTCGCGCCGCCGTTCAAGCAGGCCGAGTTCGACATCCTCTACGGCGTCGGCATCAGCCGCGAGGGCTCGCTCATCGACGTGGGCGTCGAGCAGGGGATCATCCGCAAGTCCGGCGCCTGGTACACCTACGAGGGCGACCAGATGGGGCAGGGCAAGGAGAACGCCCGCAAGTTCCTGCGCGACAACCCCGATGTCGCTGCCGAGATCGAGAAGCGGATCAAGGAGAAGCTCGGCATCGGGGCCGTGCTCGACGCCGACATCGAGCCGCTGCCCGCGCCGGTCGACTTCTGACGGTGACCGACCGCGAGGACGCAGGCCCGCCCGAGCGTCGCGATCCGCCGCCCGGGCCCGAAGAGGCTGTCCACCGGGTCATGCGCCTCGCGGATCTCGCCGAGCCCGGCCCGATCGCGCCCGTGGCGTCGCTGCGCGATCTTGATCCCGATGGCGACCGCGCGTCGGTGGTCGACCTGCGCGCCTGGGCCCGCAAGGGCGGCGCCGCCAGCACAGGTTCGGCCGGTGCTGGCCCGGCCGGGACAGCGGGCGCGGGTGACCCGACCCGAGTGGCGCGGCCCGGCGGATCAGAGCCCGGCGCCACCGGCCAGACCGGGTCGGGTGGCGGGGCTCGGACCGGCGGGGCTCGGACCGGCGGGGCCCGGAACGGGTCGGCGGGTCGCGCCGACCGTCCCCGAGTGCGTCCGACAACGCGGAGCTCCGGACACGATGCCGCGCGGCAGGGCGCCGGTGAGGTGCCGGCGTCGCCCGATGAGCCCGACGCCGACCCGGTGACGGTCGCGCGGGCGATCTGCCTGCGCCTGCTCACCGAGCGCGCCCGCACCCGCCAGGAGCTCGCGCAGGCGCTGCGCAAGCGGGACGTGCCCGACGAGGCGGCGAGCACCGTGCTGGAGCGGTTCGACGAGGTCGGGCTGATCGACGACGCCGCGTTCGCCGGTCAGTGGGTGCGCTCGCGGCACGCCCAGCGGGGGCTCGCGCGTCGTGCCATCGCCGTTGAGCTCCGCCGGAAGGGCGTCGCCGATGAGGTGGCGCAAGAGGCGCTCGCCGAGGTCGACACCGCTGCCGAAGAGCAGCGGGCCCGTGAACTGGTCGACCGGAAGCTGCGCAGCATCCCTGCCGACACCCCCGAGCGACGTGTCACGGCGGGGCGCAAGCTCGTCGGCATGTTGGCCCGCCGGGGCTATCCCGGCGGCATCGCCTACCGCGTCGTTCGTGAGGCGCTCGCCGTCTTCGGTGCCGAACAGGACGAGCTCGGCGAGCCCGAGCTCTGACAGGAACGACTAACACCCGAGCCAGACGGCGAGCCCAGGGCCCGACTTCGCACCCCATGTCATGACTGCGCACCCCATCGGTGGGGTGCGCAGTGCGTCGGTGGGGTGCGCAGTGCGTCGGTGGGGGCGCGAGGTATGGCTCCGGGGGTGTCGGCGGTTGGTCAGAAATCCGGTCTCCGCAGCACCTGCACGTCCCCCGGAAAGCCGCCGACCGCCTGCAGGTCGGCCAGGAACGTCAGCAACGTGGCCCGGAACGCCCCGGTGGCCTGGCTCGGCCGCAGGTCGGCCCGCGAGGCCAGCGCGACCGTCCGGTAGAGCGCGGGCGTGAGCACCGTCCGCCGCAGGCCGGGCCGCCCGGCGAAGACGAGGTCGGGCACCACCGCCACACCGGTGCCCGTCTCGACCATCCGCAGCACGGCGTCCATCTCCCCGCCCTGTACGGCGAACCGGGGCGTGACCCCGGCGTCGGCGAACGCGCGCAGGGTGGACTCCCGCAGGTCGTAGCCCTCCCGCGGCACGACGAGCGAGCGGCGCCCCAGCTCGCGCAGCCCCATCGAGCCACGCGCCGACGGCGGCTGTCCGGACGCCGCGGAGGCCACCGACAACCGTTCCCGCAGCAGCGGCACGGTGTGCAGAGCCGGGTCGACCCCGGACACGGGCACGATGACCAGCGCGATGTCCAGCTCGCCACGCACCAGCGACCGCACCAGCGGCTGCGACCCGCTCTCGGCGAGCTCGAGCACAATGGCCGGGTACTGCTCGTGGAACTCCCGCAGCACGTCGGCCAGCACACCGCTGCACAGCGACGGGGTGGCGCCGACCCGCACGCGCCCGCGCGCCAGCCCCACGATCTCCGCGACGGCCATCCGCGCGCCGTCGGCGTCGGCCAGGATCCGACGCGCGAACGGCAGCACCACTTGACCCGCCGCGGTGAGCATGGGGCCATCGCGCGCTCCGCGGTCGACGAGGGGCGCCCCCAGCTCGTCTTCGAGGGCCTTGAGCTGTCGCGACAGCGTCGGTTGCGCCACCCCGACGAGCTCCGCGGCCCGAGTGAAACTGCGCACGTCTGCCACCGCCAGGAAGTACCTGAGCTGCTGCAACGTCACCGCTATAGCCTAGGTGCATCGGTTCGCGCCATCTCATTGAACGATCCCGATCACTGGCCCGGTGCTGCGCGTCGTAGCATCCGCGCATCAATTCCGACCCGGAGCCGCCGCCTTCGCAGTGCGCCGGGTAGCGCAGAACGCGAGGTTGCTGAAGTGGAAACCATGAAGGACGGGGGCTGACGTGTCCTCCACACTCGACCCGGCCACCGGCCGCGCGCAGATCACCGCGAAGACGCTGCGGACCGACCGGTGGTGGCTCCCGCCGCTGCTCACCGTCGTCGGGCTGGTGGCGTGGGTGCTCTACGCGACGGTGCGCGCCTTCTTGCAGAAGGACTACTTCGTCGCCGAGTACAACTACCTGACGCCGTTCTACTCGCCCTGCGTCTCGTTGGGCTGCGACCCCGCGGCCGCGCATTTCGGCCGCTTCTTGCCCGACGTGTGGTGGCTGCCCTACGCGGCGCTCACACTGCCGTTCCTGTTGCTGTTCCGGCTCACCTGTTACTACTACCGCAAGGCCTACTACCGGTCGTTCTGGATGTCGCCGCCCGCCTGCGCGGTGGCGGAGCCGCACCGCCGCTACACGGGTGAGACCCGCGCCCCGCTGCTGGGCCAGAACGCGCACCGCTACTTCTTCTACATCGCCGTGATCATCTCCGTGATCAACACCTACGATGCGATCCATGCGTTCATCAAGGCCGACGGCAGCTTCGGCTTCGGTCTGGGCAACCTGATCCTGCTCGCGAACGTGATCCTGCTCTGGGCGTACACGATTTCGTGCCACTCGTGCCGCAGCATCATGGGCGGCCGGCTGAACCACTTCTCCAGGCATCCGGCGCGCTACAAGATGTGGGGCTACATCTCGCGGCTCAACGGGAAACACCAGGAGCTGGCGTGGACGACACTGGCCACGCTGGCCGTCACCGATTTCTACATCATGGCGGTATCCGCCGGATGGATCTCCGACCTGCGGTTTGTGGGGTGATGAAGCGATGACCGAGAACATCGAGATCCACGAGTATGACGTCGTCGTCATCGGCGCGGGCGGCGCAGGGCTGCGCGCCGCCATCGAGGCACGGCTGCTCGGCAAGCGGACGGCGATCATCTCAAAGTCGCTGTTCGGCAAGGCGCACACCGTGATGGCGGAGGGCGGCGCCGCGGCGTCGATGGGGAACGTCAACCCCAACGACAACTGGCAGGTGCACTACCGCGACACGCTGCGCGGCGGCAAGTTCCTCAACAATTGGCGGATGGCCGAGCTGCACGCCAAAGAGGCACCCGACCGGGTCTGGGAGCTGGAGACCTACGGCGCGCTGTTCGACCGCACGCCCGACGGCAAGATCAGCCAGCGCAACTTCGGCGGGCACACCTACCCGCGCCTTGCGCACATCGGCGACCGCACCGGACTGGAGCTCATCCGCACCCTGCAGCAGAAGATCGTCTCGTTGCAGCAGGAGGACTTCCGCGAGACCGGCGACTACGAAGCCAACATCCGCGTCTTCCACGAGACGACGATCACCGACCTCTTCAAGGCGGACGGAAAGATCGCCGGTTGCTTCGGCTACTACCGCAGCAACGGCGCCTTCGTCCGCTTCGACGCGCCCGCGATCGTGCTGGCCACCGGTGGCGTCGGCAAGAGCTACCAGGTCACGTCGAACTCCTGGGAGTACACCGGCGACGGCCACGCGCTCGCCCTCCGCGCGGGCGCCACGCTGATCAACATGGAGTTCCTGCAGTTCCACCCGACGGGCATGGTGTGGCCGCCGTCGGTGAAGGGGATCCTCGTCACGGAGTCGGTGCGCGGCGACGGCGGCATCCTCAAGAACTCCGAGGGCAAGCGATTCATGTTCGACTACATCCCGCAGGTGTTCAAAGACCAGTACGCCACCACGCCGGAAGAGGGCGACCGCTGGTACGCCGACCAGGAGAATAATCGGCGTCCGCCCGAACTGCTGCCCCGCGACGAGGTAGCCCGCGCCATCAACGCCGAGGTCAAGGCGGGGCGCGGCAGCCCGCACGGCGGCGTGTTCCTCGACATCGCCTCCCGGCGCTCCGCCGAGGAGATCCTCAAGAAGCTGCCGTCGATGTACCATCAGTTCAAGGAGCTGGCCGACGTCGACATCACCAAGGAGCCGATGGAGGTCGGCCCGACCTGCCACTACGTGATGGGCGGCGTGGAGGTCGACGCGGACACCACGATGTCCATCGTCCCGGGCCTGTTCGCCGCGGGCGAGGTCGCAGGCGGCCTGCACGGCTCCAACCGGCTGGGTGGCAACTCGCTGTCGGACCTGATCGTGTTCGGGCGGCGGGCGGGCCTCGGAGCGGCCGAGTACGTCGACGGGCTCGGCGGTGTGCGCCCCGGGGTGCTCCTCGGCGCCGTACAAGCGGCGCAGGACCGCGCCCTGCTGCCCTTCTCCTCGGCGACCGAAGGCGGGGAGAACCCGTTCAAGGTGCAGCTCGAGCTGCAGAAGACGATGCACGAGCTCGTCGGCATCATCCGCAAGGAAGACGAGATGCGCCTCGCGCTGAAGAAGCTCGAGGACATCGCCACGCGCACCCGCACGGTGTCGGTCACCGGGCACCGCGAGTTCAACCCCGGCTGGCACCTGGCGCTGGACCTGCGCAACATGCTGCTGGTGTCGCTGTGCGTCGGGAAGGCCGCACTGGAGCGGCAGGAGAGCCGCGGCGGCCACACCCGCGACGACTTCCCGGTGATGGACTCCGACTGGCGGCACGTCCTGCTCGTGCTGCGCGCGCTCGGCGAGGACGACGTGGAGCTGGTCCGGCAGGAGCAGATCGCCATGCGGCCCGAGCTGCTCGACCTGTTCGAGCTCGACGAGCTGAAGAAGTACTACACCGGCGAGGAACTGGGTGGCCACCGCGCCGACCAGGGGGAGAAAGCATGAGCTACGACGCCCATTTCCGGGTGTGGCGGGGCGACGGTGAGTCCGGCGAGCTCGTCGACTACCCGGTGGAGGTGAACGAGGGCGAGGTCGTCCTCGACATCATCCACCGCCTGCAGCAGACCGAGGCCAACGACCTGGCCGTTCGCTGGAACTGCAAGGCGGGCAAGTGCGGTTCGTGCAGCGCCGAGATCAACGGGCGGCCGCGGCTGATGTGCATGACGCGGATGTCGACGTTCGACGAGCGCGACATCATCACCGTGACCCCGCTGCGCACGTTCCCGGTGATCCGGGACCTCGTCACCGACGTGGAGTTCAACTACACGAAGGCACGTGAGATCCCGGCGTTCGCGCCGCCGCCGGACCTCGCGCCCGGCGAATACCGTATGCAGCAGATCGACGTCGAGCGGAGCCAGGAGTTCCGCAAGTGCATCGAGTGCTACCTGTGCCAGAACACCTGTCACGTGGTGCGCGACCACGAGGACAACAAGCCCGCCTTCGCCGGGCCGCGCTACCTGATGCGGATGACCGAGCTCGACATGCATCCGCTGGACGCGCATCCCGACCGCGCCAAGGAGGCGCAGGACGAGCACGGCCTGGGCTTCTGCAACATCACCAAGTGCTGCACCGAGGTCTGCCCCGAGCACATCAAGATCACCGACAACGCGTTGATCCCGCTGAAGGAGCGCGCGGTCGACCGCAAGTACGACCCGTTGGTGTGGCTGGGCAGCAAGCTGTTCAAGCGCTGACCCCTCGTGAGTGGAAAACGTCGCCAGGGCGACGTTTTCCACTCACGAGGAGCGGAGCGACCGACGGATCTCGGCCAGCTTCTCCTCGGCGGCCTTCTTCCGCTTCTCCTCCTGCTCGGCGAATGAGCGGGCCTGCTCCGTCTCGCCGACCAGCTCCTCCATGCCCAGCGCCGTGGCGTAGCGACCCTCGATCTTGTCTCGGACGTAGTCGAGGGTCGGCACGCCGCCGTCGGTGTAGTCGGTGGCGGGCGGCGGCGTCACGGGCTCGGGGACGATCTCGGCGTCGATGGGCTCGTCGGGCATGGCGCCACGCTACGCTGCCCAGGCCATGCGGATCGTCGAAGTGGTTGTCGTCTACGACGTGGACTGCCCGCCGTGCTCGACGGTCGCGCGGGAGCTGCCGGATCCGTTGCGCGTGCCGGTCACGGTGCGCTCGTGCCGCGATCCCTACCTTTCGCCGGACGTCCCGGCCGCCGTGCGCGCGTGTGCCCGGCCCGCGCTCGGCGTCGTGCGCCCGGACGGCACGACCCGCTGGTGGCCCGGGCGCACCGGGGCGCTGGCCGTGCTGCCCGCCGTGCGGCCGGGGCGGCTGCGCGAGGCCGCCACGCTGCTGCTGACCACCCTGAAACGGCGCAGCGCAGGCTGAGGCCGACTAGCGTGCGCAGGTGTGACGAGCGCGCCCTACGGATCTTGGCCAACCCCGTTCACGTCCGCGACGGTCGTGGCGGACGCGGTGCGGCTGGGGGAGCTCGTCGTCGACGGTGACGACGTCCTCTGGGCCGAGGGGCGCCCTGCGGAGGACGGCCGCACCCAGATCGTGCGCCGCAGCCCCGACGGCACCTGTACGGACGTGCTCCCCCCGGGATCGAACGCGCGCACGGCCGTCCACGAGTACGGCGGCGGCGCATGGTGGGCGCGCGACGGTGTCGTCTGGTTCGCCAACTGGGCCGACCAGCGGCTCTACCGGCTCGCCCCCGGCGCCGACCCGCTGCCGCTCACGCCGGAGCCCGCGACCGCGCGGGCCGACCGCTTCGCCGACGGCGACCTCGCTCCGGACGGCGCGTCGATCGTCTGCGTGCGTGAGCGTCACCACGGGCCGTCGGCGGACGAGGTCGTCAACGAGATCGTCCGGCTGGACGCGCACACGCCCGGCGAGCCGGAGGTGCTGGTCACCGGCTCGGACTTCGTGGCGGCCCCGCGCCTGTCCCCGGACGGCGGCACGTTGGCGTGGCTGCGGTGGAACCACCCGTCGATGCCGTGGGACGCGACCGAGCTCGTCGTGCGCGATCTCGACAGCGGCGAGGAGCTCGTGATCGCGGGTGGGCCCGACGAGTCGGTGCTGGAGCCGCGCTGGGACGCCGACGGCGCGCTGTGGTTCGTGTCCGACCGCACCGACTGGTGGAACCTGTACCGGTACACGCCCGGCACCGACATCGCCACCGTCGTGCGCACGGACGCCGAGATCGGCGTGCCGCACTGGCAGTTCGCGGTCGGCCCGCTACGCGATGCTTCGCCGACGGCTCGGTGGTGTTCGCCCGCCTGCGCCGCGGGTACGACAGGCTCGCCCGGCGCGACTTCCGACGGCACGGTCACCGAGCTGGACACGCCGTTCTCGCGGGTGACGGCGGTGCACGCCGCCCCGACCACGACGGCACGGTGCTCGTCGTCGGCGGGCTCGCCCACGCAGGAGCCCGGCGTGCACCGGATCGACCCCAAGGGCGGCGTGGCCGAAACGCTGCGCCCGCCGCGTGACCTGGGCATCGACGCCGGGTTCATCTCCGTGCCCGAGCACATCTCGTTCGTCACCGACGACGGCCGCACCGCGTTCGCGCTGTTCTACCCGCCCGCGCACCCCGAGCGGACCGGGCCGGAAGGCGAACTGCCGCCGCTGCTCGTCGAGATCCACGGTGGCCCGACGGCCGCTGCGTCGCCGGTGTTCTCGACGGGCGTGCAGTACTGGACGAGCCGCGGGTTCGCCGTCGTGGACGTCAACTACGGCGGCTCCACCGGCTACGGCCGGGCCTTCCGTGAGGAGTTGCTCGGGCAGTGGGGGATCGTGGACGTCGCCGACTGCCTCGCCGCCGCCCGCCACCTCGCCCGCATGGGCCGGGTGGACGGCGAGCGGCTCGCCATCCGCGGCGGCTCGGCGGGCGGGTTCACCGTCCTCGCGGCGCTGGTCCGCGACGACACGCCGTTCGCGGCGGGCGCCGACCACTTCGGCGTCGCGGACCTCGAAGCGCTCGCGCGCGACACGCACAAGTTCGAGAGCCGCTACCTCGACCGGCTCGTCGGGCCCTACCCGGCCGCGCGCGACGTCTACGTCGAGCGGTCCCCGATCCACCACGTCGACCGCTTCACGCGGCCCCTGATCGTGCTGCAGGGCAGCGAGGACAAGATCGTGCCGCCCGCGCAGAGCGAGACGATCGTCGACGCGCTGCGCGACCGGAAGGTGCCCGTCGCCTACCTGCTCTTCGACGGCGAGCAGCACGGCTTCCGGCGCGCCGAGAACATCCGCAGGGCACTGGACGCCGAGCTCTCCTTCTACGCGCAGGTGCTGGGTTTCAACCTGCCCGCGGAGGAGGGCATCGAACCGGTGCCGGTGGAGAACCTCTGAGGCGGCTCAGGGCGCGCCGACCTCCGCCTCGGCGGGCACCTCCCGCTGCGGCGGGGCGGCCGTGCGGCGGGCGCGGGCGAGGCGCCGCTGCACCAGCTCGGCCAGCTTGCCGAGGCCATAGTTGATCAGGATGAACACCAGCGCCACCGCCACGTACATCTGCAGCGCCAGGTTGACGCCCAGCTGCCCGGCAAAGAACTGGATCACCGTGTTCGCGGTGCGAACGAACTCGGAGAAGCCGAAGACCACGAAGCCGAGCGAGGTATCCTTCACGATCACGACGAGCTGGCTGATCAGTGCCGGGAGCATGATCCGGAACGCCTGGGGCAGCAGGATCATGCGCAGCGTCTGCAGCCGGGTGAGCCCGACAGCGAGGGCGGCCTCGGTCTGGCCGCGGGGGAGCGCCGCCACGCCGGAGCGCACGATCTCGGCGATGATCACACAGTTGTACGCGGTGAGCCCGATGACCAGATACCACAGCGGCGGCAGCGTGATGCCGATCTCGGGCAGCACGCGTGAGGCGAAGTAGATCGTGATCACCACGGGGAGGCCGCGCAGCAGCTCGATCACCGAGACCACGAACCACCGGTACGCGCGGGTGCTCGACAACCGCAGCACCGCCAGCAGCGTGCCGATGGCGAGCGCGAACACCAGCGTGAGCGCAGCGGCGGTGATCGTGTTGGTCAGCCCGCCACCCAACGCCGCCCAGACGGCCACGAAGTACTGGTCGGCCGGGTTGAACAGCGGCCCCCACTTCTCCGGGTCCAGCTGGCCGTTGGCGCCGAGCTGCACCAGCACCAGCACGATCAGCCCGGCGAGCGCCACCCCGGCGATGGCCGTGCCGATGGCTGTGCGCCGCCGGGTGACGGGGCCCGGGACGTCGTAGAGGACGGTCGTCGTCATCGCTCTCCCTCGCTGACGCTCGGTCGGCGCCGAGCCGGTGATTGGCCCGCAAGCTCGCTCATCGCTTGACCTCGATCCGCCGCTCGATGGCGCCGAGCGCGATCCCGGCGGGGATGGTGATGCACAGGTAGGCGATGGCGACGCCGGTGAGGCTGGAGAGCGCCGAGTAGCCCAGCGCCGTGTTGCCCGCGTCCACCGAGAACAGCTCGCCGGTCACGCCGAACGCGCCGACGATCGCGGAGTTCTTGATCATTGCGATGATTACGTTGCCGAGCGGCGGCACGACCGTCCGGAGCGCCTGTGGGAGCACGACCGCGCCGAGGGTCTGCTGGAACGTCAGCCCGACCGCGCGCGCGGCCTCGGCCTGGCCCGGCGACACGGAGTTGATGCCCGAGCGCACGGCCTCGCAGACGAAGGCCGCAGTGTAGCAGACCAGCGCGGTGACCCCGGGCCAGAAGAACGCGTTGCCGCCGAGGGTCGGGAACCGCACCCCGACCTGCGGCAGCGCGAACGCGAACATGAACAGCATCACGACGAGCGGCGAGTTGCGGAACACCGTGACCCACGCCGTGCCGATCCAGCGCAGCGGCGGCAGCG
Organism: uncultured Actinomycetota bacterium; assembly: GCA_963739465.1. Classification (GTDB taxonomy): domain Bacteria; phylum Actinomycetota; class Actinomycetes; order Mycobacteriales; family Pseudonocardiaceae; genus Pseudonocardia. Next base: position 481,625 of record CAVUAS010000007.1, on the reverse strand, counting down.
GCGACACTCGGAACCCGGCCAGCACTGTGCCGATCGCCAGGGCGCCGATCGCCGCGAAAAGGCTGATCCGGAGCGTGCCGAAGAAGCCCTGCAGGTAACGAGGGAACTCGTTGATCAGTGCGTTCACAGGGGGCGGCCTCCCGGGTGGGAACGAGACCGGGCGGGCCGCCCCCCGACGGCCCGCCCGGTGCGTCAGGTCAGCTACAGGGGTCGGCCGGGGGCAGCTGCGGCACCTCGGGCTGCACGGCGCCCACCGTGGACTTCCATGCGGCCTCGTACGTGCCGTCGGCGTCCGCGGCCTTCAGGGTGTCGTCGATGAACTGGCAGAACGCCGTGTTGCCCTTCGAGATGCCGATGCCGTAGGGCTCTTTGGTGAACGGCTTGTTGACCAGCTTGAACGCGCCCTGGCTGGTGCTCACCAGGCCGGAGAGGATCACGTTGTCGGTGGTGACCGCCTCCACCTGGCCGTTGCGCAGCGCGTCGGCGCACTTGGAGTAGACGTCGAAGAGCACGATGTTGGCCTGGTCGACGTACTTCGTGATCTCCTTGGCGGGCGTCGAGCCGCTCACCGAGCACACGCGGGCGTTGGCGGCCTTGAGCGACTCCGGCCCGGTGATCGCCGTGTTGTCTGTCTTGACCATCAGGTCCTGGCCCGCGATGTAGTACGGCCCGGCGAACGAGACCTTCTGCTTGCGGGCGTCGTTGATCGTGTAGGTGGCGACCACCATGTCGACCTGGTTGTTGGCCAGCACGTCCTCGCGGATCTTCGAGGGGGTCTCGGTGTAGGTGATCTTGTCGGCCGGAATCCCCATCTTGGCGGCGATGATCTTGGCGATCTCGACGTCGAAGCCCTGAGGCTTGCCGTCGAGGCCCTTGAGCCCGAACAGCGGCTGGTCGAACTTCGTGCCGACGCGCACGGTGCCCGCCGCGGCGAGCTTGGCCATCGTCGAGCCCTCCGGGAAGGAGGTGCCGCTGGCCACGGGTGGAGCACTGGCGCCCGACGAGCCGAGCGAGGTCTGCTGGCCGCACGCGGCGAGGGCGAGGCCCCCGGCCATGAGCACGGCGGCGAGCTTGCGGAACGACATGCGTGGGTCCTCCCTAGTGCGTGAGGATCTTCCCGAGGAAGTCCTTCGCGCGGTCCGAACGGGGTTGGGTGAAGAACGTGTCGGGCGGGGCGTCCTCGACGATCTCGCCGTCGGACATGAACACCACCCGGTGGGCGGCGCGGCGGGCGAAGCCCATCTCGTGGGTCACCACGAGCATGGTCATGCCCTCCTTGGCCAGCGAGGTCATCACGTCGAGGACCTCCTGGACCATCTCGGGGTCGAGCGCGGAGGTGGGCTCGTCGAACAACATGACCTTGGGCTTCATCGCCAGCGCGCGGGCGATCGCGGCGCGTTGCTGCTGGCCGCCGGAGAGCTGGGCCGGGTACTTATCACGCTGGTCGGTGATGCCCACGCGCTCGAGCAGCGCCATCCCCTCGCGCTCCGCCTCCGCCTTGCCCACCTTGCGCACCTTGAGCGGCCCGAGCGTGACGTTCTGCAGGATCGTCTTGTGCGCGAAGAGGTTGAAGCTCTGGAACACCATGCCGACGTCGGCGCGCAGGCCCGCCAGCGCCTTGCCCTCCGCGGGCAGCGGTTGGCCGTCGACCTCGATGGTGCCGGAGTCGATCGGCTCGAGCCGGTTGATCGTGCGGCACAGCGTGGACTTCCCCGACCCCGACGGCCCCAGCACGACTACGACCTGACCGACGTCGACCTCGAGGTTGATGTCGCGCAGCACGTGCAGCTCGCCGAAGTGCTTCTCGACGGCCGTCATCCGGATCATGGCAGCATCGGTCTCGGCGGACCTGGAGGACATCCCCGGAAGCTAGGACCAATCGGACAGTCCGTCCAGGGACTTGAGCTACCCATAGGGTTGCGCTCCGGTAACAGATGTCGACGGGGGTCGCGGTGCACATCCTGCTAGTGGAGGACGACGACCGGGTGGCTGCCGCGCTGCGCCCGGCTCTGCACCGCCACGGCATCACGACCACGCGGCTGGCCAAGGGCCGCGGCGCGGTCGACCACCTGGGCGGCGTGGACGTCGTGCTCCTCGACCTCGGCCTGCCCGACATCGACGGTGTCGACGTCTGCCGGGCGATCCGCGAGGTCAGCGAGGTGCCGGTGATCGTCGTCTCGGCGCGCGGCGAGGTCGACGACCGGATCCTCGGCCTGCACTCCGGCGCCGACGACTACCTCGTCAAGCCCTACGACATCGGCGAGCTCCTGGCCCGGGTGCACGCGGTCTACCGGCGCCGCCGCCCCGGACCGGGTTCGGCGACGGGCGACGTGGTGGTGGTCGACGACGTCGCGGTCGACCTGGAACGCCACACCGTCACGGTGGCGGGCAGGCCGGTCACCCTCACCCGCAAGGAGTTCCAGGTGCTCGGGATGCTCGCGGCCTCGCGCGGGGCGGTGTGCACGCGCAGCCGGATCGTCGCCGAGGTGTGGGGCCGCAGCTGGGCGGGCGCGAACCGGACCCTGGACGTCCACGTCGCCACGCTGCGCACCAAGCTCGGGCGCCCGGATCTGGTGCAGACCGTGCGCGGCGTCGGCTACCGGCTCGGCCTTCCCGACGCCGGTCCCGGGGACGCCCCCTGATGCGCGCACGGCTGCTGGTGATCGTGCTGGTCCTCGTCGGCCTGCTGGCGGCGGGCCTCGGCGTGCCGCTGGCCCTGTCGACCTCGCAGGCCCGGCAGTCGCAGCTGTTCACCCAGCAGCTCACCGACACGATCTTCTACGCGTCGCTCGCCGAACGGCCCATCACACAGGACGACACCTCGGGGCTGGCCGCCGAGCTGCAGCGCTACGACGAGGTCTACGGCGTCGCGGTGCTGGTGTTCGACCGGGAGGGCAACCTGATCGCCACCTCGCGGTCGGACCCGCCCACCCTCGATGCGGCGGGCCACGAGCGGTTGGCGCTGGCCCTGGCCAACCGGCGCTCGAACGTCTATGCGCTGCGCTGGCCGTGGGACGATCGGCCGTTCGTGATCGCCGAGCCCGTGCTGGTGGACACCGAGGTGCGCGGGGCGGCGGTCACCGTCGCACCGACCGACGACCTGCGGACCTTCGAGGTGCAGGTGTGGCTCATCGTGCTGGCGGCGGCCCTGCTCGCGCTCATCTTGGCCACCCTCGTCGCGCTGCCGATCGTGCGCTGGATCCTGCGCCCGGTCCGGCGGCTGGACGAGGGCACCGGGCGGGTCGCGTCGGCCGTCCTCGCGGGCGGCGCGCCCGACCCGATCGCGGACGGCAGCGGGCCGCCCGAGCTGCGGCGGCTCTCGGCGTCGTTCGACCGAATGGCCGAGACGGTCGCGCAGGCCTACGGCGCCCAGCGCGCGTTCGTCGCGGACGCCAGCCACCAGCTGCGCAACCCGCTCACCGCGCTCCGGCTGCGGCTGTCCAACCTCGACGGGCACGTCGACGCGGTCGCCCAGGAGGATCACGTGGCGGCGCTGGAGGAGGCCGAACGGCTCTCCACGCTGCTCGACGGCCTGCTCGCGCTGGCCAGGGCCGAGCGCACGGCGCCGCTCGTTCCGGTCGACGTGGACGCCGGAGTCGACGACCGGATCGAGGCGTGGCGGCCGTTGGCCGAGCACTCCGGGCTCGCGTTGCGCCGGGCGGGCCCGCACGGCCTGCGCGTCACCGCGACCGCGGGCGCCATCGAGACGCTGTTGGACGCCGTGCTGGACAACGCGGTCAAGTTCACCCCGCCCGACGGGTCGATCACGGTCACCGTGCAGGCCGAACCCGACGTCGTCGAGATCGCGGTGTGCGACACCGGGCCGGGCATCCCGCCCGACGAGCTGGAGCGGGCGACCGACCGCTTCTGGCGCAGCCCCGCGCAGAGCGGCGTGGACGGATCGGGGCTGGGCTTGGCGATCGCGGCCCGGACCATCGAGCTGGCGGGCGGCGAGCTCCTGCTGTCGTCGCCCGAGGGCGGTGGGCTGCGGGTGACCGCCCGCCTGCCGCGCCGCGCCGCGCATCACGAGGAGCCGCAGTCGGCGCGGGCCTAGGCCGTGTCCCGTGGATCAGCAGCCGCGGTCTTCGCGCCCAGATGGCCCCTCGCTGCGTTGTCGGACGTCTCGAGTACACCCGGTACGAGAGCCGTCCTCCGCCTTGCGAGGAGCCATCTGGATCACGAATCCCATCGGCCGTGATCCACGGGACACGGCCTAGCGCCCCTTGTGCTCGGCGGCCACGATCGAGTCCTCGAGCTTGCCGAGCAGGCGGGCCAGCTGCGTGCGCTCCGCCTCGGTCAGCCCCGTCAGCAGCCGGTGCTCGTTCGTCAGGTGGATCGCCATCGCGCGGTCGATCACGTCCAGACCCTTCGCGGTGAGCTGGGAGTACACCACCCGCCGGTCCTCGGTGTCGCGCTGCCGCTCGATGAGGCCTGCCTCCTCCAGCCGGTCGAGCCGGAAGGTGACCCCGGCGGAGGAGAGCAGTGACTCGTTGGCGAGCTCGGTCGAGGTCCTGCGGTGCGGCGCGCCCGCGCGGCGCAGGGCGGCCAGGACGTCGAACGACGCCGAGTTGAGCCCGTAGGCGGCGAACCCTTTGGCGATCACGGCCTGATAGCGCAGGTAGATGCGGTGCACGCGGCCGAACAGGGCGATGGGGGACGGGTCGAGGTCCGGCCGTTCCCGCCGCCACTGCGCGACGATCTCGTCCACGGCGCCGGACGCGGCGCCGTCCTGCCGACCGTCGGCCCGAGTCGTCGTCCCGGCCGCGGATCCCCTCGCGCGCTTCGTCATGTCCGAATCGCCCTTCCTCAAGACTGCTCAACCCCGAACAGTTTAGGGCTGAGTAGTTCAGGGTCTTGACACCGGGCCGCGCCGGACGGCATTATCTCGGCACTAAATTACTAAGGTATAAATGATCTTCATCGACAGCCACTCCGCAGGAAGGTCCCCGCAGATGATCGAAAACTTGGGCTCGACGGTCACGAGTCCGGAGCAGGTGAGCGCACGGCTGGAGCGACTGCCGGTGTCGCGGTGGCACGTGCGGACCCGCGTGGTGGTCGGCGCCGTCACCTTCTTCGACGGCTTCGACCAGCTGATGGTCGCCTATGCCCTGCCGGTGCTCATCCCGCTCTTCCACATGAACGCGGGCATGGTCGCCTGGACCATCGCGATCGGCGGGCTCGGGATGCTGATCGGCGCGCTGGCGGGCGGGTGGTTCGCCGACCACGTCGGCAGGCTGCGGGTGCTGCGGTGGTCGCTGGTGATCTACGCGCTCGCGAGCGTCGCCTCCGCCTTCACCGGCACCCTGTGGGTCTTCCTCGTACTCCGCTTCGTACAGGGCCTCGGGCTCGGCGCCGAGGTACCGGTCGCGGCCACCTACATCGGCGAGATCACCCGGGCGCACCGGCGCGGCCGCTTCGTGCTCCTCTACGAGCTGATCTTCCCAGCGGGCCTCGTCATGTCCTCGATCGTCGCCGCCTGGGTGGTGCCCACGCTGGGCTGGCGGGTGCTCTTCGCGCTCGGCGCGCTGCCGATCGTCCTGGTGCCGCTCCTGCGCCGGATTCCCGAGTCGCCGCGGTGGCTGGCCGCCCGCGGTCGCCTCGACGAGGCCGAGGCCGCGATGGCCGAGATCGAGGCCGACGTCGTGCGCACGACCGGGGCGCCCCTGCCCGCGCCGCAGGTCGCCGCGGCCGCGCCCGTCGAGCTGCACCGCCCCCGCGTCGCCGAGCTGTTCGGCGGCGTCTACCTCCGCCGCACCCTGATGCTGGCGACCGCCTGGCTCACCGCGTACTTCGTCAACTACGGCATCGCGTCCTGGCTGCCCACCATCTACCGCACCGTGTTCAAGCTCGACGTCGGCACCGCGCTGGTGTACAGCATCGCCACCACCGTGGCCGGGCTGGTCGGCTGCCTGGTCATCGCGCTGCTCATCGACAACTTGGGGCGCCGGATCGCGATCACCGGCAGCCTGGTGTGCAGCTCGGCGCTGCTGTTCCTGCTCGCGGCCACCGGCGCGGGCACGGCGACGCAGGTGCTGCTGTGGTCCGCGGGCTCCGCGGTGTTCATCTACGCGGTCAACCTCGCGCTCTACGTCTACACCGCCGAGCTGTACCCGACCCGCATGCGCGCCCTGGGCTGCAGTGTGGGCGGCGCGTTCGGCAGGCTCGGCATCATCGTCGGCCCGCTGGTCGTCGGGGCCATCGTCGGGGCCGGCCTTTCGATCGCGCACGTGTTCGCCGTGATGGGGGCCGTGGCGCTGGTCGGGGCCATCAGCACCGGCATCTTCGCCGTCGAGACCAAGGAGCGCTCGCTGGAGGAGATCTCCCGGTGAGCGAGCCAGTGACGCCGCCCGCGGACCGGATCCTCGTGGGCGGGGAGTGGCGGGTCGGCGGGGGCCCGGTGACACCGTCGATCGACCCGGCCGACGGGTCGGTCCTGCAGGAGATCCACGAGGCCTCCGTCGCGGACGTCGACGAGGCCGTGGCCTGCGGCGCCGCGGCCGCGGCCGACCCGGCCTGGCGGGGTCAGCCCGCCCACGAGCGGGCCCGGCAACTGCACCGGATCGCCGACGGCATCGAGCACGCGGCCGAGTACCTGGCCAGGCTGCAGAGCCGCGACACCGGCAAGACCCTCCGGGAGACCACCGCCCTCGTGGCCAGCGCGTCGGGGACGTTCCGCTACTTCGCGGCCGTGCTGGAGACCGCGGACGAGGACCTCACCACCCGCCGCGGCTCCGCGCTCACGATGAGCGTGCACGAGCCGATCGGCGTGGTCGGCGCGATCACGCCGTGGAACTCCCCGGTCGCCAGCGACGCGCAGAAGATCGCCCCGGCGTTGGCCGCGGGCAACGCCGTGGTCCTCAAGCCCGCCGAGTGGACCCCGCTGGTGTCCCTCGCGCTGGCCCGGATCATCGAAGAGGCCGGGCTGCCGCCGGGTCTGCTGTCGGTGCTGCCGGGCCGGGGCGCGGTCGTCGGCGAGGCGGTCGTCGCCCATCCCGGTGTCGGGAAGGTGTCGTTCACCGGCGGCACGAGCACGGGTCGGCGCATCGGGCACGTCGCCGCGGAGAAGCTGATGCCGGTGTCGCTGGAGCTGGGCGGCAAGTCGCCGACGATCGTGCTCGCCGACGCCGACATCGAGCTCGCCCTCGCGGGCATCCTCTACGGGATCTTCTCCTCCTCCGGGCAGAGCTGCATCGCGGGCTCGCGCCTGTTCGTCGCCGAGGCGCTCTACGACCGGTTCGTGGCCGAGCTCGTCGCCCGCACGCGGGCGCTGCGCGTGGGCCACGGGCTCGACCCGTGCACGCAGGTGGCACCGCTGGTCCACGCCGCGCATCGGGAGCGGGTCGCGCAGCACGTGGAGCGCGCCCGCGCGGAGGGCGCCCGGGTGCTGGCCGGGGGCGAGGCCCCGCGCGGGCCGGGCTACGACGCGGGGTCGTTCTACCTGCCGACCGTGCTGGATGGGCTGCCGCCCACCGCCGCGGCCTGCCAGGAGGAGATCTTCGGTCCGGTGCTGGTCGCGCTGCCGTTCACGGACGAGGCCGACCTGGTCGCGCAGGCCAACGACTCGGTGTACGGCCTGGCCGCCGGGATCTGGACGAGCGACTACCGGGCCGCGTGGCGGCTCGCCCGCCGGATCGAGGCGGGCACGGTGTGGATCAACACCTACAAGCAGTTCAGCATCTCGACGCCGTTCGGCGGCATGAAGGCCAGCGGCATCGGCCGGGAGAAGGGGCGCGCGGGCATCGCCGCGTACTCCCGCCAGAAGAGCATCTACTGGGGCCTGGACGAGCAGCCGATGCCCTGGGCCTCTTGACCCTTAAACATTAAGCACTTAGACTCTTTGTATCGAACTTATGGAGGTGGACATGCGCCAGCCCGTCGCCCGGCTGCACTCGCTGCGTTCGGTGCAGCTGCGCGTCCCGACGCTCGCCGAGTCCCGCGACTTCTACGCCGACGTGTGGGGCCTCTCCGTTGTCGAGGACGACCGCGACGACGCCTGGCTGCGCGGCACGGGGGAGAACCACCACGTGCTGCACCTGACCCGCGCGGAGCACAACGGCCTCGGCAAGGTCAGCTTCGCGGTGCGGACCCGCGCGGAGATCGACGAGGCCGCCCGGGGCCTGCAGGCGGCTGGCGTGCCGCTGCTGCGCGAGCCGTCCCCGCTCGCCGGGGCGGGCGGTGGCTACGGCCTGCAGCTGGTCGACCCGGAGGGCAGGCTGGTCGAGCTCGCCACCGAGCTGGAGTCGGTCGTCCCGATGAGCCGGGAGGTGGCGAGGCCGGTCGGCGTGACGCACGTGGTGCTGAACACGGTCGACATCGACCGGGCCGTCGCGTTCTACACGAGCGTGCTGGGCATGCGGGTGTCGGACTGGTCCGAGCACCGGATGGCGTTCCTGCGCTGCAACTCCGACCACCACAGCATCGCCTTCAACCAGGCGGGCTGGACGTCGATCAACCACGTCGCCTACGAGATGCCCTCGATCGACCACTTCATGCGCGGCATCGGCGGCCTCAAGCGCCGTGGCATCACGCCGCTGTGGGGGCCGGGCCGACACGGGCCGGGCAACAACACCTTCGGCTACTTCGGCGACCCGGCAGGCCTGGTGTGCGAGTACACCTCCGACGTCGCGCAGGTGGTCGAGGACCAGTGGCTGTGCCGGGTCTGGCGGCGCACGCCGGAGCTGTCGGACCTGTGGGGCACCGCAGGGCCACCGCCGCAGGACGTGCGCACCCACATGGCGGGCACCCCGGACCCCGGCGTCTTCGCCACGCACCCCGAGCTGCTCGGTGTCCTGTCCGGGAGCACGTCGTGAGCGCCACCACGACGACGTCCGCGGCGACCGTCCGGGTCGGCGTGATCGGCAGCGGGGCCATCGGCTCGGCCGTCATCCGCGCGCTGGCCGACGGCGCCCTCGACGGTGTCGCGCTGGTCGGCGTCGTCGACAACCGCCCGGTGGTGGACTGCCCGGTCCCGCAGATGTCGGTCGCCGAGGCGGTCGCCTCCTGCGACGTGATCGTGGAGTGCGCAGGCCAGGTCGTCGTGGCGCAGTACGCCGCGGAGATGCTGGACGCGGGCGTCGACCTGCTGGTGACCTCGGTCGGCGCGCTGGCCGACCCGGCTGTCGCCGACCGCGTGCGCGCCGCCGGACCCGGACGGATGTTGTGCACGGCAGGCGCCGTGGGCGGGATCGACCTGCTGGCGGCCGCCGCGAACGCCGCGCCACTGCGCCGGGTCGCCGTGACCACGACCAAGCGACCCACGGCGCTCGTGCAGCCCTGGATGGACCGGGCCGCCGAGGAGCGGCTGCGCACGGCCACGGCCCCCGTCGAGGTGTTCCGCGGTACCGCCCGGGACGCCGCCACGGCGTTCCCGCGCTCGCTGAACGTCGCCGCCACGGTGGCGCTGGCCACCGGCGGCTTCGACGCCGTCGAGGTGGTGCTGGTCGCCGACCCGGACACCGACCTCACCACGCACGTCATCGAGGCGGAAGGCGCCACCGGCGAGTACCGCTTCGAGATCCGCAACCACCCCTCGCAGGCCAACCCGCGCACCAGCGGGGTCGTGCCGTTCGCCGTCCTGCGTTCGCTCGCGGTCCTCGTCGGCCGCCCGGTCCGCATCGCCTAGGGGGTCACCGTGAGCCCGATCCACGTCGTCGACGCCGGAAGCGGCCCGACCCTGCTGTGCCTGCACGGCATCGGCTCCAGCTCCGCGTCGTTCGCGCCGCAGCTCGACGAGCTGGCCGGGGAGCTGCGGCTGCTCGCCTGGGACGCCCCCGGCTATGCCCGCTCCGCCGATCCCGTCGAGCCGCCCGACCTCGACGCGTTCGCCGACGCCGCCGCCGACGTGCTGCGACAGCGCGACACCGGTCCGGCGCACGTCCTCGGGGTGTCCTGGGGCGGGGTGATCGCCATGCGCCTGGCCATCCGGCGTCCCGACCTGGTGCGCAGCCTCATCCTGGCCGACTCCAGCCGCGGCTCCGGCCGCGACGCGGGGCAGGCCGCCGCCATGCGGGCGCGCGTCGGCGAGCTGAGCGAGCTGGGCGCCGCCGAGTTCGGCCGCCGCCGCGGCCACCGGCTGGTCTCCGAGCGGGCGCCCGCGGAGCTCGTCGAACAGGTCACCGCGACCATGGCCGCGGCGGTTCGGCTCCCGGGCTACGGCTACGCCGCGGCCTCGATGGCCGACACCGACCTCACCGCGGCGCTGGCCGACATCAAGGTCCCCACCCTGGTGCTCTGCGGCGCGCAGGACACCGTCACCGGCGTCGCCGAGAGCCAGGCCCTCGCGGGCGGCATCCCCGACGCGGTCTTCGTGACGATCCGCGGCGCGGGCCACCTCGCCAACCAGGAGGCGCCCGCGTCGTTCAACGCCTGGCTCTCCTCCTACATCCACATCGTCGAACGGCTCTACCGCTAACAGAAAGGGACATCGGCATGTCATCCGACTACGCCACCGCCGACCTCACCGCGTTCACCGACTCGCTGATCCTCACGAAGGAGTCGCGCCACGAGGACTGGGACACCCTGGGCTTCCAGGCCAAGGCGGGCGACCAGTTCCGCCGCGCCCAGATCCGCTACGTCGGGTCCGGTGCGACCGGCAACCACGACGGCGACCACCGCACGATCAAGTCCGGCGGCTTCACCTTCTCCAACATGCTGCTCCCGCCCGGCGCCGAGGGGCCCGAGCACACCCACCACGACGCCGAGGAGGCCTTCTTCGTCCTCGAGGGCGAGGTCGAGGTCGGGATCCACCGCAACGGTCAGGTGGTCAAGCGCACCCTCGGCTACCGCGACATGATCGTCGTGCCCGCGGGCGTGCCGCGCAGCCTCAAGAACAACGGCGACAAGGACGCGCTGTTCTGCGTCGTGATCGGTGCCCAGAAGCCGCAGGTCCCGACCTACCCGGAGACCTCGGCCATGCACGGGATCAGCCGCGACTGATGGGCCTCTCGGGGGAGTCGGTGCTGGTGACCGGCGCGGGCCGGGGCCTCGGGCTGGCCACGGCCCGGCGCCTCGCCGAGGACGGCGCGCACGTGTGGCTCGCCGACATCCGCACCGACTGGCTCGCGACCGCCACCGCGAAGCTCGCCGCGGAGGGCTTCGACGTGCGGTCCGCCGCCGTCGACGTCGCCGACGAGGAGTCGGTGGCGGCGCTCGCCGCGCAGGTCACCGCCGAGGGACCGCTCTACGGGCTGGTCAACAACGCGGCGCGGGCCGACGGCGTGGGCGGCAAGGCCGTGCACGAGATCACCCCCGCCGAGTGGGACGGGCTCATGGCGGTCAACCTGCGGGGGCCGTGGCTCGTGGCACGGGCGGTGCTCCCTTCGATGATCGCGGCGGGCCGCGGCCGGATCGTGAACATCGGCTCGGACGCGGCGCTCTACGGGTCGCCGCACCTCGCGCACTACATCGCCGCCAAGGGCGGGGTGAGCGCGCTGAGCCGGGCGATGGCCCGCGACCTCGGGGACTCCGGCATCACCGTCAACACGGTGTCGCCCGGGCTCACCGGCACCGAGGCCGCCGCGCAGATCCCCGAGCACCGCCACGAGCTCTACCGCGCCCACCGGGCGCTGGCCCGCGACCAGGTGCCCGCGGACGTCGTCGGGGTGATCGCGTTCCTGATGGGACCCGAGGCCTGCTACGTCACCGGCCAGCAGGTCGTCGTCAACGGCGGGTTCGTCTTCAACTGAGGGAAAGCAGCCATGGATCTCCTGCTCAACGGCCGCACGGTGCTGGTCACCGGCGGCAGCTCCGGAGTCGGCCTCGCGACCGTGGCCGGGTTGATCGACGAGGGCGCGAACGTCGTCACCTGCGCACGGCGGCTCGACGTGCTGGAGAAGACGCTGGCCGACCGGGGCCTCCCGGAGGACCGCGTGCTCGCCAAGGCCTGCGACGTCCGCGACGAACACGCCGTGCGCGCGCTCGTCGACGCCGCCGAGGACCGGTTCGGCGGACTCGACGGACTGGTCAACAACGCGGGCCAGTCCCGGATGAAGCCGCTGGGCGAGGCCACGCTCGCGGACTTCCGCGACGAGCTCGACCTGAAGTTCGCGGGCGTGCTCAACACCACCACGCACGCGCTGCCGCTGCTGCGCCGTTCGGCCGCGGCCGCCGTCGTCACCATCAACGCGGTGCTGGCCAAGCAGCCCGAGCCGCGGCTGGTCACCACCTCGGCGGCCCGGGCCGGGCTGCTCAACCTCACCAAGTCGATGGCGAGCGAATACGCGGCCGACGGGATCCGCGTGAACTCCGTCTGCCTCGGGCTGATCGACACGGGGCAGTGGCGGCGCCGTTACGAGGCGGCGGACACCGGGCAGTCGTTCGCCGAATGGGAGCGCGAGATCGCCGCCGACCGCGGCATCGTTCTCGGCCGGTTCGGCACGGCCGACGAGGTGGCCGCGATGGTCCTCACCCTGCTGTCCCCCCGGGCGTCCTACGTGACCGGCGCGTCGCTCGACGTGTGCGGCGGCGTCTCCCGCTACGTGTTCTAGGAGAATCAGATGACTCACCCCACCGGCGGTGACCTGCTCGTCGCGGTCCTGCGCGACGCGGGCGTCGACACCGTGTTCGGCGTGGTCAGCGTGCACAACCTGCCCCTGGTCGAGGCGGTGTCGCGGCACCTGCGGTTCGTGCCGGTGCGCCACGAGGCGAGCGCGGTCAACGCCGCGGACGGCTACGCGCGGGCCGGTGGCGGCCTGGGCTGCGCGCTCACCAGCACCGGCACCGGCGCGGGCAACGCGGCGGGCTCGCTCGTCGAGTCGCTCGCGGCGGGGACGTCGGTACTGCACGTCACCGGCCAGGTGGAGCTCGCCTACCTGGGATCGGGCCGCGGGTTCATCCACGAGACCAAGGACCAGCTCGGGATGCTCACCGCGGTCTCCGCGGCGGCGCACACGATCACCGACGTCGCCGGGGCCGACGCGGTGCTGCGGGGCGCGGTGCGCGCCGCGCTCGCCTGCGGCCCGGTCAGCGTCGAATGGCCGATCGACCTGCAGTACCTGCCGCACCCGGCGACCCCGCCCGGCACGGCGCCCGCGGCGGCTCCGGCGTCGCCGGACCCCGACGCCGTCGCCGAAGCGGCCGCGCTCCTGGCGCAGGCCCAGCGGCCGCTGGTCTGGGCAGGCGGGGGCGCCGCGCAGGCGGGCACGCCGCTGCGGGCCTTGGTCGAGCGCCTCGGCGCGGGGCTGCTGACCAGCAACTCCGGACGCGGCGCGGTGCCGGAGGACCACCCGCTGTGCGTCGGTAACTACGCCACCTCGCCCGCGGGTCAGGAGCTGCTCGACGAGGCCGACCTGCTGCTGTCGATCGGCACCCACTTCCGGTCGAACGAGACCCGCGACTACCGGCTGCGCCTGCCCGGCACGCACATCCAGGTCGACCGCGACCCGGCGGCGCCCGGCCGCGCCTACCCGGTGAAGCTCGGCGTGGTGGCCGACGCCGCCGCGTTCCTCGCGGCCGTCCTCGACCGCGTCCCGCCGCGCGCAGGCAGCGACTGGCGCGAGCGCGTCGCGGCGGCCCGGTCGGCGGCGCGAGAGCGGCACCGGGAAGGGCTCGGCGCGCACGCCGAGCTCGCAGACGCCGTCCGGGACATTCTGCCCGCCCGGGCCCCGATCGCCCGGGACGTCACGATCGCGTCCAGCGCGTGGGGCAACCGACTGCTGCCGATCTACGACCCGCGCGACAACGTGTTCCCGCGCGGCGGCGGGATCGGCCAGGGCCTCGGCATGGGCATCGGCGCGGCGCTGGCCCGGCCCGACGTCCCGACACTGGTGATGGCCGGGGACGGCGGCCTCGCCGTGCACCTCGGCGAGCTGCTCACGCTGGCCCAGGAGCGGCCGTGGCTGGTGCTCATGGTCTTCAACGACCGCGGCTACGGCGTGCTGCGCAACATGCAGGACGCCTGCGGCGGCCCGCGCGCCGGGGTGGACCTGGCCACGCCGGACTTCGCGGGCCTCGCCGCCGCCGTCGGGCTGCCCTACCTGCGGATCGACGGCCCGGCGGCCGCCCGTCCGGTGCTGGCGGCGGCCGTCGAGCGGTCCGGCCCGGTGCTCGTCGAGGTGGACCTCGCCGCCTACGGGCCCATGCCCGCCCCGTTCACCCCGCCCGTCCACGTCCCCGGAAGGAGCCAGTCATGACCCAAGCAGAGCCTCGGTTGGAGCTGCTGGTCAAGCAGATGACCTGGGAGTCCGACGGCGTCCTCTCGCTGGCGCTGGTCGACCCGGACGGCAAGCCGCTGCCCGGCTGGACCCCTGGCGCCCACATCGACCTGACCCTGCGGAGCAGCCTGGTGCGCCAGTACTCGCTGTGCGGCGACCCGGCCGACTCCGGCCGCTACCGGGTCGCGGTGCTGCGGGATCAGGCCGCGCTGGGCGGCTCGGAGTACGTGCACGAGGGCCTGCGTCCCGGGCATCGGCTGCAGGTGTGCGGGCCGCGCAACAACTTCGCATTCCTGCCCGCCCGCCGCTACGTCTTCATCGCGGGCGGCATCGGGATCACCCCGATCCTGGGGATGATCCGCGCCGCCGAGGCGCGGGGAGCCGACTGGGACCTGTACTACGGCGGCAGGCGCCGGGCGTCGATGGCGTTCCTCGATGAGCTGGCCGGGTTCGGCGACCGCGTGCACGTCCTGCCCGAGGACGAGGTCGGACGGCTCGACCTGGCCGCCGTCCTCCCCGGGCCGGTCGAAGGCGTGCTCGTGTACTGCTGCGGACCGGAGGGCCTGCTCGCCGCCGTCGAGCAGCACACGGCGGGCTGGCCTGCGGGCAGCCTGCAGGTCGAGCGGTTCAAGGCCAAGACCCGCGAGGCACCCGCCGACGGCGAACGGTCGGTGCAGGTGGTCGCGCAGCGCTCCGGCAGGACCGTCGAGGTGCGCCCGAACTGCTCGCTGCTGGACGCGCTGGAGGCCGCGGGCATCGGTGTGCCCAACTCCTGCCGCGACGGGATCTGCGGCACCTGCGAGACCAGGGTGCTCGACGGGGTGCCCGACCACCGCGACTCCCTGCTCAGCGCCGCCGAGCAGGCGGCGGGCAAGACGATGATGGTGTGCGTCTCGCGCGCCAAGTCCGACCGGCTCGTCCTCGACTTGTGAACTGGAGAAAGACGCGATGACGAACACGATTCAGCCGCTGCAGCCCCACCAGGCGGGCACGCGGGAGCCGAACGCCTACGAGACGAAGCTCGCCGGGGCCATCGAGGAAGTCTTCGGCACGGGCCGCCACGACCTGCCGGGCCTGGTCGACGGCCTCAACGACATGGGCGTGCTCGGGCCGGGCGGCGAGCCCTGGACCGAGGCGTCCTTCGGCGACGAGATCAAGCAGCTGGGAGCGTGAGCCCGATGACGATGGTGAAGAAGCACCTGACCGCGGACGAGATCTTCGCGACCGGGTTGCGCAACCAGTGGTACGCGTTCTGCCCGTCGTCCGCGGTCACCCGCGGCTCGGTGCAGAAGCTGCGCAGGCTCGACGTCGACTGGGTGGTGTTCCGCGAGTCCAGCGGCGCGATCCGCATCCTGGAGGACCGCTGTCCGCACCGCGGCGCCCCGCTTTCGCTCGGCCAGCACCTCGGCGACCGGCTGGCCTGCCAGTACCACGGTGTCCAGGTCGGCGGCGACGGCACGGTGCTGTCGGTGCCCGGCATGCCCGGCTGCAACCTGGAGGGCAAGCGGCTGGTGCCGAGCCTGCCCGTGGTCGAGGTGGCGGGGGCCGTGCTGGCCTACGTCGGCGACGACCAGCACCCCGAGCCGTGCGCGCTGACGCTGCCCGAGCGGCTCACCGACGACGGCATCGAGAGCTTCCTGTGCTACGCCGAATGGGATGCGCCGTGGCGGTTCGCGATGGAGAACCTGCTCGACCCGATGCACGGCACGTTCCTGCACCGCGAGTCGCACTCGATGTTCGCGGGCGAGACCACCGCCCGGTTCCGCATCCGGGAGACCGACCGTGGCTTCTTCTTCGAGAAGACCGACCAGCGCGGGGTGAACTTCGACTGGGTCGAGTACTGCCGCACCGGCGTCGACTGGGTCGACCTGGAGATCCCCTACCCGCCGACGGCGGGCCCCGGCGGCCCGTTCGGGATCGTGGGCATGGGCACCCCGATCGACGCCCGGCGCACGGCGGTCTTCTTCTGGCGTTACCGCAAGGTCACCGGATGGGAGCGCGACGTGTGGCGCTTCCTGTACAAGACCCGGCTCGAGGCGCGGCACTGGGTGGTGCTGGAACAGGACCGGGTGATGCTCGAGGCGATGGCGGCCGACGCCGACCAGGCCGAGAACCTCTACCAGCATGATCTCGGCGTCGTGCGGCTGCGCAGGCTGTACCGCAACCTCGCCGAGGAGCAGGCAGCCGCCGCGCAGCCCGCCACCGTGCGGTAGGCGGCGCCCACGATCATGCCCGCACACCCGGACGGCGGGACGCCGTCGCCAACCCCGCGCCGGTGCCGAGCGCGATGACCGCGAGCGCGGCCAGCGTGGCGCCGTCCGGGGCGAGCAGCGGCTGCGCGCGCAGCGCCTGCCAGATGAGCAGCAGCACGAGCCCGAGGTAGCCCGCGCCGACCGACCACACGATCCGGGAGCGCGGGGCGTCGGGCAGGCCACGGGCCGCGCCGACGGCCGCCAGCAGCGGCAGCACTTGCAGGGCGTGCAGGCCGACGAAGTGGGCGATCCGCAGGTCGCCCCCCGTCGTGCTCCAGCCGACGAAAGGTAGGCCCGGCCCGCCGTCGGGCACCCCCACGGAGTGTCCGCCGTGCGCCGCCAGCACGAACCCGACGGCCATCCCGACCAGCGAGACCAGCAGGCCGAGCCGGATCGCGAGCGTCATCGCCCGGTCCTGCCCCGGCTCGCGCAGGAAGCGCAGGGCGATGGCGAGCGTGAGCAGCCACACGACGGTGATGGTGGCTCCCATGATCTGGAAGAGCAGGGAGCCGAGGCCGCCGTCGTCGTTGAAGTGCGACTTCTGGCCGCGGGCCGCCTGACCCACGATGATCACCATCTCCACCACCAAGCCCGCGACGATCGCCCAGCCCGTGCGGCGCATCGCCCGTTCTCGAAGCCGGCCCAGCATCCAGGCCAGCGCGAGGGAGTACAGCGCGATCGAGATCGAGAACTTCAGCGGCTTGAACCAGAGCGGGGCGCCGACCAACGTCCGCTGGTCGACCGCGGCGAGCCCGGCCGTCACGAGCGCGAGCACCGCCATGCCCGCGGCGAGCCAGTAGAGGCCGGGGTGGCCCCGGCGGGCGTCGGCAAGCAGGGTGCGCATCGGATCTCCCTAACAGTGTTAGTCTGTGCGAGCGGTGCCAGTGTGGCCAATCTGCCTAACACTGTCAAGGAGGTCTGGCGATGTCAGTTACGGGGGCGGTTCGGGACCGTCGGCGGGCAGAAACCGTCGGCGAGATCAAGTCCGCAGCGCTCGACCAGCTGGCCACCGCGGGCACCGGCGGGCTCTCGCTGCGCGGCGTGGCCCGGGCGGTCGGCATGACCGTCCAGTCGCTCTACCACTACTTCGACAGCCGCGACGCGCTGCTCAGCGCGCTGGTCACCGACTCGCACCACGCGCTGGCCGACGCCGTGGAGGCCGCAGCACGCGCCACGCGGGGGCAGCCGCCGCGGGCGCGCAGGCTGGCCGCCACCGGGGCGTTCCGGGACTGGGCGCTGGCCAACACGTCGGCGTTCCTGCTGCTCTACGGCACCCCGGTGCCCGGCTTCGACCCCGGCCCCGCGTCCGAGAGCGGCAGCGCGGCGCTGCGGCTGGCCGCGCCGTTCGCCGACGTCATGTTCGATGGATGGACGCCCGCCCAGCTCGCCGCCATCCCGCTGCCCGACGGCGGCGAAGCCCTCGCCACGGCCACCCCGGACGGTGCGCTGCCCGCGGGCGCGCTCGCCTTGTTCATCGAGCTGCGCGGACGCATGCACGGGCTCGTGATGCTGGAGCTCCTGGGCCACCTGTGGCCGTTCGGGGAGGTCGGGGAGCAGTTCTACGCCGCGGCCATGGGTCGGATGTCCGACGAGCTCGACGCCCTCCACACCGGGGCGCGGTCGTAGCGGCGATAACCGACGGGCGCGGTATCACAGCCGGTCCGGACGCCTCCTGGTCCATGGGTGTGCCCGTGGGTCGAAGGGAGGCGGCGTGGACAGCCTCGTGCTCGAGACGGTCATCGGGCTGGTGTTCGTGTTCGCCGTGTTCGCGTCCGTGGTCTCGGTGATCACCGAGGTGATCGCGCGCTCCATCGGCCTGCGTGGCGAATACCTGCTGCGCGGCCTGCGGACGCTGCTCGACGGCGGCGGCACGTTCGCACTCAACCCGTTCCAGCGCACGACGCAGAATCCCGCCGTGAAGTCCGGCGAGTCTGCCCATCCGCTGGTCACGCGGGTGCTGACCGCCCAACTGTTGAAGGCTTGCGCCGACAAGGGCCTGATGCCGTCGAACGCGGGCAACGCGAAGCTGTCCAACAAGGACCGCCGCAAGCTCCCCTCCTATCTTTCGGCCCGCTCGGTCGCGCAGAGCATCATCGCCGTGCTGGTCCCGGACGCGAGCGGCTCGACGACGATGGGCCAGATCCGCGCGGGCCTGGAGAGCCTTCCGGAGGGCAGCGCGCGGAGGGCGTTGGTGCAGCTCGCCGCGCAGGGCGAAAACGACATCACGCGGTTCCGGGCCGATGTCGAGCACTGGTACGACGACCAGATGGACCGGGTGTCGGGGTGGTACAAGCGGCACGTCCGGTGGGTCTCGCTGGCCATCGGAGTGCTGCTCGTGCTGGCGTTCAATCTCAACGCGGTGACCATCGCCCGGTCGCTCTACACCGACGAGGCGCTGCGCGGCGCCGTTGTCTCCCAGGCCGCCGACGCGGCGACGTGCGGCAGCAAGGATCCGGCCACGTGCATGGCCGACCTGCGCGCGGAGGTGGCGACGTTCACCGGCGACGGCCTGCCGCTCGGTTGGAGCACGGTCGCGGCCTGCGCCGCGCCGCGCACGTGCAACTGGGGGCAGGCCAAGGGGCTGTTCGACCCGTCACCCGACGCCAACCCGGGCTCCGACGCGTGGTTCTTCGTCGGCACCCTCGCGGGTTGGGTGCTCATGGTGCTCACGCTGCTGCCCGGCGCGCGGTTCTGGTTCGACGCCCTGTCGCGCCTGGGCAGCCTCCGCTCCAGCGGCCCGAAACCCGAGCGTGCGCCGACCTGACGCGTTTTGAGAGCCACCGATTGGTCGGCGCGACGACCGATCCGTGCCGCTCGGACGGCTCACGCGTTGCGGGCTTGGCGGAACCAGTTCTCGGCGCCGGGGTGCAGGGGCACCGGCTGGGTGCCGATGGCGGCGCGCATGTCGATGGTCAGCGCGTTCGGGCTGGATTGCGCGATCTGCTCCTGACGGCTGAACAACGCCGCCACCAGCGCGTACGCAACGTCGTCCGGCATTTCGGCGCGAACGAGCAGCACGTTGCGCAGCAGGAGCGTGGTCACCGGCTGGGTGAGCCCGTACGTGCCCGCGGGCACGGTGCCGGGCGCGTACTCGGGGTAGGCCGCGTGGATGCGGGTGAGGTCATCCTGCACGGTGAGCAGCCGGATCGGCACGCTCGCGGCGAGGTCGGCGACGCCGCGGGTGGGCAGACCCCCGGACCAGAAGAACGCGTCGATGCCGCCCTCCCGCAGCGCGACCACCGCGGCGTCGAGGCCGATGTAGCTGGCCTGCAGGTCCTTGTCGGGCGCGATCCCGAGGGCACGCAGCACCCGTTGCGCCATGAACAGCACCCCGGAACCGGGGCTGCCGAGCGCCACGCGGGCACCGCGCAGCTGCGTGAGCGAGGTCAGCGGCGAGCCCGCGGGCACGACGACGTGCACGACGTCGTCGTAGATGCGGGCGAGCGCGCGAAGGGCGGCCGGGTCGCCGGGCGCGGTGCGGGCCAGGCGGTCGGCAGCCGTGTCGATCTGGTTGAACGCCACGTCGGCCTTGCGGTTCGCGAGCAGCTGCAGGTTGTTGATCGATCCGTCGGTCGACGTGACGGTGGGCGGCATGCGCAGGCCCAGCGCGTCACGCCACGCCGTGGAGAGCGCCTCGCCCAGCGTGTAGTAGACGCCGTTGCGGCTGCCGGTCGCCACGGACAGGCGCAGGTCGGCGTACGAGGACGCGCACGCAGAGAGCCCGACCGCCACACCGAGACCGCCCAGCGCCCGCAGTGCGGAGCGCCGGGAGATCAGCATGCACGCATCGTGCCCTGCCCGGGCGGCGCGGTCGAGCGAATGGCGCCTACCCTCGTCGGGTGGCCCGCAGTTACACCGTCCGCACCTACGGGTGTCAGATGAACGTGCACGACTCCGAGCGGATGGCGGGGCTGCTGGAGGCCGCGGGCTATGTGCGTGCCACCGGTGACGAGGCCGACGTCGTCGTGCTCAACACCTGCGCGGTGCGGGAGAACGCCGACAACCGGTTGTACGGCAACCTCGGTCACCTGCGTCCGGCGAAGGACGCCCGGCCGGGCATGCAGATCGCGGTCGGCGGCTGCCTTGCCCAGAAGGACCGTGCCGAGATCGTGCGGCGAGCGCCGTGGGTCGACGTCGTCTTCGGCACCCACAACGTGCATGCCCTCCCAGTGCTGCTGGAGCGGGCCCGGCACAACGCCACCGCGCAGGTCGAGATCGCCGAGGCGTTGGAGGTCTTCCCGTCCGCGCTGCCCGCGCGGCGCGAGTCGGCCTACTCCGGCTGGGTGTCGATCTCGGTGGGCTGCAACAACACCTGCACGTTCTGCATCGTGCCCGCGCTGCGCGGCACCGAGCGCGACCGGCGCCCCGGCGACGTGCTCGCCGAGGTCGCGGCTTTGGCGGCCGACGGCGTGCTGGAGGTGACGCTGCTCGGCCAGAACGTCAACGCGTACGGGGTCGAGTTCGGCGACCGGGGCGCGTTCGCGAAGCTGCTGCGCGCCTGCGGCGAGATCGAGGGCCTGGAACGGGTGCGCTTCACCTCGCCGCATCCGCGCGACTTCACCTCCGACGTCATCGCCGCCATGGCTGAGACGCCGATCGTGTGTCCGCAGCTGCACATGCCGTTGCAGTCCGGATCCGACGACGTGCTGCGCCGGATGCGCCGCTCGTACCGATCGGCGCGCTACCTCGCCATCCTCGACGAGGTGCGGGCGGCGCTACCGGACGCGGCGATCACCACGGACATCATCGTCGGCTTCCCCGGCGAGACCGAGGCCGATTTCGCCGCCACGTTGGACGTGGTGCGCGCGGCGCGGTTCGCGAGCGCGTTCACGTTCCAATACTCGCCGCGGCCCGGTACGCCCGCGGCAAACTTGCCCGACCAGGTGCCGAAGGCCGTCGTCCAGGAGCGCTACGAGCGGCTGGTCGCGCTGCAGGAGGAGGTCTCCTGGGCGGGCAACCGCGCACTGGAGGGCCGCGTGGTCGAGGTGCTCGTGTCGTCGGGGGAGGGGCGCAAGGACGGGGCCACGCGGCGGCTGTCCGGTCGGGCCCGCGACGGGCGGCTGGTGCACTTCACGCCCGGTGACGTGGCGATCCGGCCGGGCGATGTCGTCGAGGTCGCGGTGACCTACGGGGCGCCGCACCATCTGGTCGCCGACGGCCCGGTCGTCACACATCGGCGCACGCGATCGGGCGACGCGGCGGACCGGCCCCGCAGCACGGGTACCGGCCTGGGACTGCCCGGCTTCGGCGTGCCCCCGCCCGTGCATGCGCCCGCGTGTGGGATCGCCGGATGAAGAAGGTGCGGGAGATGTCCGGGGGAGAAGGGGAGCACGACGTGCCCGAGGAGCTGACCGAGCTGAACCGCGAGCTGGCGGGGGTGGAGCGCCGGGTCGAGCGGCGGATCGACCCGGGTGGCCTCGCGATCGGCGTCACGCTCGCGATGCTCGTGCTGATGGTGTCGCTAGTGCTGCCGTGGACCGGCGACGCGCTGGGCTGGGAGATCCTGGCGGGCAGCCGCACGTTCGGCGCGCTGCCGCGGCTGTTCACGTTCACGTCGCTGGGCTTCGGCCTGGTCATCGGGTCGCTGGCCCTCGCGACGCGCTGGTGGGCGCTGGCGTGGCTCTCGGCGGTCGGCTGCGGGATCTCGGTCGTGAACGGGCTGTGGGCCATCTGGTCGCGGCAGACCGGCGTGTTGACCGGCGGCACCGGCCCCGGGGTCGGGATGGTGCTCGCTGCGGTCACGGTGATCGTTCTGACGGCCTGCTGGGTGCGGATCGCGGGCCGCCGCGGCTGACCGCTGCGCCCGCCCCACCCACGGTGAGTCGCGCATTTCGCCCCGGTGAGTCGCGCATTTCGGCACGGTGAGTCGCGGTTTCGGACACGGCGCGCGTCGCGATTCTCGGCACGAGAAGGCGCCCACGCCTGCCCCCGGCGCGCACGGGGGCGCCCCGCCGTCGGCCCAGCGCGCAGGTCAGCGGTGTTGCAGGGCCTGTTCGGCCGTGCCGAGCCACTCCTTCCACTGCGCGGCCTGGGCGTCGGCCTCGGCGGCGCGCTTGGCGTCGCCCGCCGCCCGCGCCTTCGCGGCTTGGGCTTCGAAGGTCGTGACGCGCTCGCGGAACTGGGCGACCCGGGCTTCGGCCTCGGGGTCGGTGCGCCGCCACTGCCGGTCGGCGGCGTCGCGCACCTTGTCCTCGACCGCCCGCAGCCGCGTCTCCAGTGGGCGGATGTCGTCGCGGGGGACCTTGCCGATCTGTTCCCAGCGCTCCTGGATCGCGCGGAGCGCGGCCCGAGCGCCGGTCGGGTCCGACACGTCGATCTTCTCGGCCTCCGCGAGCAGGGCTCGCTTGGCCTCGGCGTTGGCGACGAACTCGGCGTCGCGTTCGGCGAACGAGGCGGACCTGCGCGCGAAGAAGGCGTCCTGAGCGGTGCGGAAGCGCTGCCAGAGGGCGTCGTCGGCGTCCTTGTGGGCGCGGCCCGCGGCTTTCCACTCGGCCATGAGGTCGCGGAAGCGGGCAGCGGTGGGGCCCCAGTCCTCGGAGTCGGCGAGCTTCTCGGCCTCCTCGGCCAGCTCCTCCTTGCGGTGCTTGGCGCCCGCCCGCTGCCGGTCGAGGTCGGCGAAATGCGATCCCCGGCGTCGGTTGAACGCCTCACGGGCGCGGGAGAAGCGCTTCCAGAGCTGCTCGTCGGTCTTGCGGTCGATCCCGCGGATCGTGCGCCATTCGTCGAGGATCGTCTTGAAACGGTCGCCTGCCTGCTTCCATTGGGTGGCCTCGGCGGCGAGGTGCTCGGCCTCGGCGGCCAGCTCTTCCTTGCGGGTGACGGCGGCGGCGCGCTGGGCGTCGCGCGCGGCCCGCGCTGCGACGAGCGCGGACTCCGCGTGGCTGATCAGCTCCTCGAGGCGGGCGTGCAGTCCGACGAGGTCGCCGACGACGGTCGCGTCGGCGAGGCCGTCGCGCATCGTGCGGGCGGAGCCGAGAGCGTGCTTCGGGTCCCCGCCCGCGGTCAGGCGATGGAACAGCAGCTCGACCTCGGTGGCCATGTCGTCGAACCGGCGGGCGAAATGCGCCAGGCCCTCGTCCGGGGCGCCGGCTTGCCACGAACCGACCATCCGCTCGCCGTCACCGGTGCGGACGTAGATCACGCCTTCGGCGTCGACCCGACCCCAGCGGGACGGGTCCGCACAGGCCGACGGGACCGGTGAAGGTTGGACGGCAGCGGGCGCCGGTTCGACGGGCGCCGGTCCAGGGCGCCCGGGATGCGGGGCCTGGAGGGCGCCGGGGTGCGGGGGCCGCGGCTTCGGTCCGGCGCCCGGCGGTCGGGGCCGCGGCGGCGCGGGCAGGGCTGTCGTCGGCCGTGGCGGGGCGTCGGGACGGGCCGGGGGGCCCGGCGGTGGCGTGGGACGGGTTGGGGTGTCTGACGTGGGTGCGGCAGGGCCGCCCGGGCCTGCTTCGGCGGCCGCCGACGCCAGGCCCGCCGCTGGAGCTGCGGACTCAGCCGCGGCCGCCGTGGCTGGTACGGCGGTCTCGACGCTATCCGAGTCGGCCGCAGCTGGTACCGCGGACTCGGTCGCGTCCGAAGCAGGCCCCGCGGCGGCGGCCCACGAGGATACGGGGTAGACGACCGCGTCCGGGCCGGGCGCCGGACGCGCGGTCCGGTCGGGTGCGGGCGCTGTGGGCTCGGCGGGTGCGGGTGTCGCGTGGGCGGCCGGGTTCGGCGTGGGGGCGGGTGCTTCGGCGGGTGCGGGTGTCGGTTGAGTGGCAGGGCCCGGCGCGGGCGTCGGGGCTTCGGCGAGCGGTGGGGTGGGTGTCGCGTGGGCGGCCGGGTTCGGCGCGGGTGCGGGAACCTCAGCGGGGGCTGGTGTGGGCGTGGCTGGGCCCGAGATGGGTGCGGGAGCCTCGGCGGATGCGGCCGCGGACGTCGGGTCGGCGGCCGGGCCCGGCGCGGCGGCTGGCTCGGCTGCCGCTGGTGGGGTGGGGATCGCGAGGGCGGTCGGGCCAGGGCCGGGCGACACGTCCGCGGCCGGACGGGGGGCAGGTATCGCGTGGGCAGCGGCGGGATCCGGTGCGGCGGGGGCGGGTTCGGCGCGCGGTGCCGTCGCCTCCGGACCGTCGGCCGACGCGCCGGGCACCGGGCGCAATTCGTCGGGGGGAGGTGGTGTCGGGAGGGGCGCAGGCGCGGGCCTCGCGTACTCGGGCGTGGTCGACGACTCCGCGGGAGTCGAGGGGGCTGTGGTTTCGGAACCGGTCGGGTGGGCCTCCGCGCCGCCCGGACCGTGGGTGCCTGCGGCGGTATCGGTGCTCTCGCCCGTGACGCCGTCGGCGCCTGCCGCGATGTCCTCGCCCTGGTTGGTGCGCTGCTCCTGGTCCGACACTGGCCCTCCTCACGATCCGGCCCGCCCGAGGGCAGGCGCCCCGCCCGAGGGCGGAGCCGTGCACAGCGGCCGCCTCGAATGGCGAGGCCTGCCGTGCGGCGATTCAAACAGGTCCGGCGGCGCAGCGGAACGCCCCGACAGGGCTGCACGGCCCAGCGGCCCGCGTGGATCGCCGAGCCGTCACCGGGCCGGGGAAGCGCACCTGGTGATCGTCGGCTGCGGGACAATACGTGTGCTGACCCGCGCAACTTCCGGCAACCGGCGACCATGGCTGCAGGGTGTGCGGCACTAGCCTTCGGCCGTGCTGTCGATGGTCGCGGTGGTCCCCGAACCGCCGCTGCTCGTGCCCGAACTGGCCACGGGCGCGGTCGCCGAGACCGCAGCGCTGCGGGCGGCCTGCCGGACGGCCGCCCGCAGGCTGGCTGCCGCGGCGACGTCGTGGGTCGCCGTCGGGGCCGACGCAGGCGGGCGACGGACGGTCACGGCGGACGCCCGGGGGAGCTTCGTCGGGTTCGGCGCCGATGCGGGCGCCGCCGTCGTGGTAGGGCTGTCGCCGCACGCCGCGGGGCCCGTCGATCCTGCCCTGCCGCTGCCGCTGCTCATCGCTGGCTGGCTGCGCGAGGGGCTTCCCGTCACCGTCCGGGGCGAGCTGATCGCGCCCGACGCCGACGCCGCGGCCTGCCTGGCCCTCGGCGCCGAGCTGGCCCGGGAGGCCGCTGCCGCATCGACGGTGACGAGCGCCGCGCTTTCTGCGAAGAGCGACGGGCAGGCGGCGGGGGCAGGCGTATCGGCGGCCGAGCGTGCGGTGGCGGGCGCCGGGTCGGCCGAGAAGGCCGCGTCCGCAGGCGAGGACATCGGGCTGCTGGTCATCGGCGACGGCGCCGCCATGCACACGGAGAAGGCACCCGGATACCTCGACGAGCGCGCGGGTCCGTTCGATGACGCCGTCGCCGCGGCCCTGGCCGCCGCCGACCCCACCGCCCTCGCGGCCCTCGACCCGGCGCAGGCTGTCGACCTGTGGGCCTCCGGCCGTGCGCCGTGGCAGGTCCTGGTGGGCGCGACTCGCGACGGGGCGTGGAAAGGCGAGCTGCTGCACTCGTCGCGCCCGTTCGGGGTCGGCTACCACGTGGCGGTGTGGCAGCGATGCGGCTGATCGCGGTCGTCGGCCCGACGGCGACGGGCAAGTCCGACCTCGCCATGGCACTTGCCCGCGCCTACGAGGGCGAGATCGTCAACGGCGACGCCATGCAGCTGTATCGCGGCCTGGACGTCGGGACGGCCAAGGCGACCCCGGCCGAGCGGGCCGAGGTGCCCCACCACCTGCTCGACGTTCTCGACGTCACCGAGACCGCCTCCGTCGCCGCCTACCAGCGCGCCGCTCGCGCGACCGTCGAGCGGCTCCTGGCCGCGGGCCGCACACCGGTGCTCGTGGGCGGCTCCGGGCTGTACGTGCAGGCGGTCGTCGACGAGCTGGAGTTCCCCGGCACCGACCCCGACCTGCGCGCGGAGCTCGTGGCCGAGCTGGACCGGGTCGGCCCGACCGCGCTGCACGCCCGGCTCGCCGCGGTCGACCCGGCCGCGGCCGCCGCAATGTTGCCGAGCAACGGACGGCGGATCGTGCGGGCGCTCGAAGTCGTCGCGCTGACCGGCCGTCCGTTCGCAGCGCGCCTGCCCGAGGCGGCGGCGCCGCGCTACGACGCGGTGTTGCTGGGGGTCGACCGGCCCACCGCCGAGCTCGACGCGCGCATCGCCCGCCGCGTGGCCCGGATGTTCGCGGCCGGGCTGGTCGCCGAGACCCGCGGCCTGCTCCCGGGCCTGCGCGACGGGCGCACGGCCGCGCGGGCGCTGGGCTACCAGCAGGTTCTCGCCGCGCTCGACGGCGACCCCGGCGACCTGGAAGGCGCCGCGGCCGACACCGTCGTCGCGACCCGGCGGTTCGTGCGCAGGCAGCGGTCGTGGTTCCGCCGCGACCGCCGGATCGTCTGGCTCGCGGCCGACACGTCCGAAGTGGTCGACCGCGCCCATGCCGCCGTCGCGGCCTCGGTACGCTGAAGGTCGTGCAGTTCAGCAAGGGGCACGGCACCGAGAACACCTTCATCGTTCTCCCCGATCCCGACGGCACCCTCGACCTCACCCCCCGTCGCGTCGCCGCCCTGTGCGACCGCAACCGCGGCATCGGCGCGGACGGGGTGCTGCGCGTCGTGCGGTGGGCCGCGCTCGCCGAGGGGCCGATGCCCGCCGACGACGTCGAGTGGTTCATGGACTACCGCAACGCCGACGGCAGCGTCGCCGAGATGTGCGGCAACGGCGTGCGCGTCTACGCCACCTACCTCGCCCACCGCGGTTGGCTCCCCGACGGCGAGCTGCGGCTGGGCACCCGGGGCGGGATCCGCACGGTGCACGTCAAGGACGACGAGGTCGCCGTCGAGATGGGGCCCGTCCGGGTCGACGGCGAGGCCAAGGCGAGCGTCGACGGGCAGGCGTTCCCCGGCCTCATGGTGAGCGTCGGCAACCCGCACCTGGCGTGCATCGTCGACGTGCCGCTCGCCACGCTCGATCTCACCTGCCCGCCCGGCCACGACCCGGCGCTGTTCCCGCACGGGGTGAACGTCGAGTTCGGCACGCCGATGGTGAACGACCGCATCGCCATGCGCGTGCACGAGCGCGGGGTGGGGGAGACGCGCTCGTGCGGCACGGGCACGGTGGCGGCGGTGGTCGCCGCGCTGCGGCACGCCGGACGGTCCACCGGCACGGTCGCGGTCGACACGCCCGGCGGCCCGCTGCGCGTCACGGTCGACACGGGCATGACCACGCTGCACGGGTCCGCCGAGCTGGTCGCGCACGGCGAGCTGGACCCGCGGTGGTGGGACGGCACCGTCTGATCTGGTAGCAAGGGCTCACCATTCGACACAGCAGCGCAGCGAATGCGACTGACGAGCGCCGGCGAGGAGGGCGCGTGAGCGGTGAGGTGCTGTCCGCGACCGTCCACCGGGCCTGGGCGGCTGATCTGGACGTCCAATTGCTGTATGAGCTGCTGCGCCTGCGGGTCGACGTGTTCGTCGTCGAGCAGGCCAGCCCGTACAGCGAGCTGGACGGGCGCGACCTTGACGAGAGCGCGCGACATTACTGGCTCGCGGGCGGCGGCTGGGGCGCGCCGATACTCGGCTGTCTGCGCCTGCTCCAGGAGCCCGACGAGGTGTTTCGCATCGGCCGGGTGTGCACGGCGCGCTCGGTGCGGGGACGCGGGCTGGGGCGGCAGCTGATCGAGGCCGCACTGGCCGAGGTGGGGGACGCGCCGTGTGTCCTGGACGCCCAGGTGCACCTGGCGGACCTCTACCGCGGTTACGGGTTCGTCCCCGCGGGTCCGACCTACGACTGGGACGGCGTCACCCATCTGCCCATGCGCCGCGAGCGCGTCTGAGGCACGTCGCGGCGCCCGGTGCGGGATACTTCAGAAGGCAGCACGAGGCGGGGCGAGGGAGAACGATGAGCGAGGATCCGACCAGGGCGCTGCCCACGCCTGCCCCCTCGGCCAGGGAGCTCCCCGCCTACGGTCGCGTCGGCCCCGCTGACCCGCACGCCGACCCCGCCACGCATCCGGCGCTGCGCCCGGCCGACGCCGACGGACCGGCCACCGACCCCGGGATTCCGACGGTGCAGGCCGCTCCCGAGGCGCCGACCGTGCCCACCGCACAGCCCGCCGAGACCGAGCCTGCCGTCCGACACAGCCGTTTCGGCGGGCTGTGGACGGGGCTCATCCTCTCGGCGATCGTGCTGATCTTCCTCCTCGTGTTCATCCTGCAGAACCCCGACTCGGTGCGGATCACGTTCCTGTGGTTCGGCGGTTCGCTGCCGATCGGCGTGGCGCTCCTGCTGGCCGCGGTCGCCGGGCTGCTGCTCGTGGCGATCCCGGGCGGCGTGCGCATGATGCAGCTGCGCCGAGCGGCGCGCCGGGCCGCACGCCGGTGATGCTGCGGGTCGCGGGACGGCCGCTGCCGATCGTCGGACGGGCGCGCGCTTACGTCTGCGGCATCACGCCGTACGACACCACCCACCTCGGCCACGCCGCCACCTTCGTCTGGGCCGACGTCGCCGCGCGCGTCCTGCGCCACCTGGGGGTGGACGTCGAGGTATGCCGCAACGTCACCGACGTGGACGACGTCCTGGACGCGGCGGCCGCCCGTTCCGGGTCGCGGTCCGACAGCTTCGCGGCCGTCCAGCAGTTCCGCTTCGACCGCGACATGACCGCCCTCGCCGTCCGCAGGCCCACCCACGAGCCGCGGGCGCGATCGCACGTCGGCCAGGTCGTCACGCTCGCGGCGGCGCTGATCGCAGTGGGCGCGGCGTACGAACGCGACGGCACCGTGTGGTTCCGTGGCGCGGGCCTCGCGGAGCGCGCCGGGCTGACCGACGACGAGGCGGCCGCACTGGCCGACGA
Organism: uncultured Actinomycetota bacterium; assembly: GCA_963739465.1. GTDB lineage: Bacteria > Actinomycetota > Actinomycetes > Mycobacteriales > Pseudonocardiaceae > Pseudonocardia. The sequence continues at coordinate 452,414 of CAVUAS010000007.1, read as the reverse complement.
GTTCGGGCACGCTTCCCCCACACAGGCCGACCACCCCGCCGACGTCCCCGTCTGGCGTCGGGCGCTCGCGGGCGAGGTGGCGTGGCCGAGCCCGTGGGGTGAGGGCAGGCCCGGGTGGCACGCCGAGTGCGCGGCAATGGCGCTCACCACCCTGGGCCCGGCCCTCGACCTGCACGTGGGCGGCGCTGATCTGCGCTACCCGCACCACACGTACGAGGCGGCGATGGCCGAGGCCGTCACCGGGGTCACGCCGTTCGCGCGGGCCTGGCTGCACGTCGGCACCGTCGGGCTCGACGGCGCGAAGATGGCCAAGAGCACGGGCAACCTCGTGCTCGTGTCCGAGGTGCTCGCCAAGCAGCCGGCGGGCGCGCTGCGGCTGCTCATCGTCGACCGGCCGTGGGCACAGGCGTGGGAGTACGACCCGGTCGCGCTCGACGCCTCCGCCGCCCGGCTGGAGCGGCTCTACGGCGCAGCCGCCCGGGGCGCCCTCGACACGGGCACCGCCGCGGCGCGCGACGTCAGCGCCGCCCTGCTCGACGATCTCGACGTGCCCCGCGCCCTCGCCGTCGCCGAGGAGGCGGGCGGCGAGGCGGCGCGGGTCGCGCTGTCGGTGCTCGGGCTGACCTGAACTCAGGCCGCCCGGCGGCCGCGCTTCGGCTTCGGCCGCGCGGGCTCGACGAGCGCCATGCCCGACGGCGGGCGCGCACCGGTGATGCCGACCAGCGCGGCGGCGCCCGGCGCCACCTGGATGGACCTCGCACGCACGCCTGCCAGGCGGGTCATCTCGTCCACCTCACGGCGCTGCGCCGTAGTGACCATCGTGACGACGGTCCCGGACTCCCCTGCCCGTGCGGTGCGCCCTGCGCGATGCAGGTAGTTCTTGGGATCGGCGGGCGGGTCGACGTGGACGACGAGGCTCACGTCGTCGACATGGATGCCGCGCGCCGCGACGTCGGTCGCGACGAGCACGGGGGTGACGCCGTCGCGGAACGCCGCGATGGCGCGGTTGCGGGCGTTCTGCGCCTTGCCGCCGTGCAGCGCCCCCGCGGTGATGCCGTCCCGGCGCAGCTGCTTGACCAGGCGGTCGGCGCCGTGCTTCGTTCGGACGAACATGATCGTGCGGCCCTCGCGGGCGGCGATCTCCGCGACGACCCGGTTCTTGGCGAGCTCGTCGACGTGCAGCAGATGGTGCTCCATCGTGGCGACGGCCCCGGTCGGTGGCGCGATCGAGCGGGTCACCGGATCGGTGAGGTAGCGCCGGACGAGGACGCCGACGTCGCCGTCGAGGGTGGCGGAGAACAGGAGCCGCTGACCGTCGGCGGGCGTCTGGTCGAGGATGCGCCGGATCTGGGGCAAGAAGCCCATGTCCGCCATCCGGTCGGCCTCGTCGATCGCGGTGATCGTGACGTCGCCGAGCGCGCACGTGCCCTGGTCGAGGTGGTCGGCGAGGCGCCCCGGCGTGGCAACGAGCAGGTCGACGCCGCGCTGCAGCTCACCGGACTGGCGGTGGAAGGACAGGCCGCCGACCACGGCCGTCGCGGACAGCCCGAGTGCCTTGGCGAACGGGAGGAGCGCGTCGACGACCTGGGTGGCGAGCTCGCGGGTGGGCACCAGAACCAGCCCGCGGGGACGGCGCGGACGGGCCTTGCTGCCCGCGAGCCGGGCCAACAGCGCGAGCCCGAACGCGAGCGTCTTGCCCGAGCCGGTCTGGCCGCGGCCGAGCAGGTCGCGACCGGCGAGCGCGTCGGGCAGGGTCGCGGCCTGGATGGGGAACGGGGCGGTGAAGCCCTGGGTCGCCAGCGCACGCACCAGCGGTGCGGGCAGGCCGAGCGCGGCGAACGTGGGCATACCGGACGGGGGCGCGGTCCACAGGACCTCGGGGACCGGTGCGTGGGATGGGCCGGTGTTGCCGCCGCGGACGTTTCGGGCGGAGCGGTGGTCGGCGTCGCGGGGAGCAGCCGATCGGGGTTGGGCGCTGCCGGGGCGGCGGCGTTGGTTCGGCGCGCCGGAACGGCGGCGGGCTTGCGGGGATGTCACTCAATACCTCCGGGACGGGCGCGTCACGCGGAGAACCGGACGAGCCCGGACGCGTCCATGCGCGTCCTTGTGGTGGCGCCTGCGGAATGGCCGGGCGCTCGACCCCACAGTAGTGCAGCGCTCGGCCGGTCCGCGGTCAGCGGTCGTGTGAGCCGTGTGGCAGCCCGATCTCGGCTCGTAGCGTGTCGAGCAGCCGGACGGGATCGCCCACGTCAGACGGTAGGTCGCGGGCAGTGAACCACTCGCCGATGCGGCGGACGTCACGCTCGAGATAGTCCGGCCCGTTCGGGTTGCCGACGACGTCGACGACCTGCGGCAGGTCGATGACGACCAGCCGCCCGTCGTGGACGAGGAGGTTGAACGCCGACAAATCGCCGTGGGCCAGCCCGAGGCGGGCCAGCCCGACGAGGGCGTCGGCGAGCTGGGTCCACAGGTCGGACAGCTCGTCGGCGTCCGGTCGGAGCTGGGCCAGGCGCGGCGCGGCATGCCCGTCGTCGGTGCCGAGGTACTCCAGCAGCAGCTCGGTGCCTGACTGCTGCACCGGATAGGGCACCGGCACACCTGCCTGCCAGAGCCGGGTGAGCGCCCCGAACTCGGCGGCCGCCCATTGGCCGGACAGCAGGTCGCGGCCGAACGCCGTGCGGGTGGCCATCGCGCGCATCTCGCGGGAGCGGCGCACGCGGCGGCCCTCGAGGTAGCCCGCGTCGCGGTGGAACATGCGGTGCTGAGCGGTGCGGTAGCGCTTGGCGGCCATCAGCGCGCTCCGGCCGGTGCCGGGCACGGCGCGTTCGACGAGGTGGACGTCGGCCTCTTTGCCGGTCTTGAGCACACCGAGATCGGTGTCGACGGCGGCGTGGTCGGTGATCACCCAGCCGGGTCGGGGCAGGGGGCCGTGCTCGGCGCCGCCCCAAGTCGACCAGCGGTCGCCTGCGGGCGGGCCGTCGTCCTCGACGCCACCACGCTCGTCGAGCGCGGTCGGGTCGGAACGGATGCGGGTCGGGCGGCGCTCGTCGTCATCGAAGCGGCGGCGGCGCCTGCGGGTGGGTTCTGGGGCAAACTCGTACTCGCGCAACGCGGGGTCTCCTGGAGGTGGGCCCCGCGGACAGGTTCAGGCGCGCGGGGCGGGGGTCGGACGGCAGCCGTCCACGACAGCGATGGACATGCGGCACACCTCCCCGGCTCCAGCTCGACGGCTCCAGCACTCAACCCGGCCAGGCTGACCGACCGCCGCGCGGCCCGCAACCGACTTTCGCCGTGCCGAGACGGCCAACTCGGCGTGCCGGGATGCGCGACTCACCGTGCTGAAATGCGGGACTCACCGTGCTGAAATGCGGGACTCACCGTGCTGAAATGCGGGACTCACCGTGGTGGGGCGGGCAGCACGATCTCCAGCGCACTTCCCCGGCGCTCGACGCGCAGGCCTGATCGGCGCGCGAGCGCGGCCACCCCCGCCGCGTCCGACGGCTCCGCGCGCGTGCTCGCCAGCAGCCGCGCGAGCCTGCCCTTGTGCGCCTTGTTGAAGTGGCTGACGACCGCGCCCGCGGCCGTGCGGACGGTCACCGTCACCGCGTTCGGCACTCGGGCCAGCGCCGCGTACGACCCCGAGCGCAGGTCGACCACCAGCTCCCGCGCGGCGAACGCCGCGAGCACCGGCTCCAGCGCGGGCCGCCACGCCGCGGCGAGCGTGCCGCGCCCGGGCAGCGCCGACCCCGCGGACAGCCGGTAGGCGGGCACCAGGTCGTCCGCCGTGAGCAGCCCGAACAGCGCCGAGCCCACGGCCAGGCGGCGACGGGCGCGGGCCGCCGCAGCGCCCCGCAACGAGCCGACATCGAGCGCGTCGTAGAGCACCCCGGTGTAGCGGTGCAGCGCGGGCGTCGTCGGCGACGTCCACAGCTCGGCGTTGCGCGCCATCTCCCGGTCCTGCTGGGGTGACAGCCCCAGCGCGGCCCGGGCGGCGTCCGGGTCGCCCGCGAGCTTCACGAGCTCGTCGACCAGCTCCGCCCGCAGCGGGGTCAACTCGGGGTGGGCGAGAGCGTCGAGGCGCAGCGGTGGGCCGTCGCCGCCGTCGAGCTTGGTCTCCGACGGAGGCAGCAGCACCAGCACGGCCGCACGGTAGCGTCGGGGGCCTGAACGCCGTCGGTGCCGTCATCGTGTCGTTGTTGTGTGCACTACGCCGCCCGATTACGGTCGCGCACGTGATCCGTCTGGTGCTACGCAGGCATGTGGATCATATGCGGGTCGCGAGCGCGGCCTGTCGTTCCGGCTGCTGACCGAAGAACCCGTATCCCCCTCCTGGAGACAGCTGTGTCCGAATCCTGGTCCTTCGAGACCAAGCAGGTGCACGCGGGCGCCACGTCCGACCCGACGACCGGCGCGCGTGCCACCCCGATCTACCAGACCACGTCCTACACGTTCCGCGACACCGAGCACGCCGCCGCCCTGTTCGGGCTCACCGAGCTCGGCAACATCTACACGCGGATCATGAACCCCACCCAGGACGTGCTGGAGCAGCGGGTCGCCGCGCTCGAAGGCGGCCTGGCCGCCGTCGCGTTCGCCTCCGGCCAGGCCGCCGAGACCCTCGCCATCCTCAACATCGCCGAGGCGGGCGACCACTTCGTCTCCTCGGCCTCGCTCTACGGCGGCACCTACAACCTGTTCCACTACACGTTCCCGAAGCTGGGGATCGAGGTCAGCTTCGTCGACGACCCCGACAACGCCGACGAGTGGCGCGCCGCGATCCGGCCCAACACCAAGCTGCTTTTCGCCGAGACGCTGGGCAACCCGCGCGGCAACGTGCTCGACGTCCGCAAGGTCGCCGACATCGCGCACGAGGCGGGCCTGCCGCTGATCGTCGACAACACCGTGCCGACGCCGTACCTGTTGCGGCCGATCGAGCACGGCGCCGACATCGTCGTGCACTCGGCCACGAAGTTCCTCGGCGGCCACGGCACCGCGATCGGCGGCATCGTGATCGACTCCGGCAACTTCGCCTGGGGCGAGCACGCCGACCGCTTCCCTGGGCTCACCACGCCGGACCCGAGCTACCACGGCCTCAACTACTGGGAGGCCCTCGGCCCGCAGTCCTACATCATCAAGCTGCGCGTCCAGCTGCTGCGCGACCTCGGACCGGTGATCGCGCCCCAGAACGCGTTCCTGCTCATCCAGGGCATCGAGACGCTGTCGCTGCGCATCGAGCGGCACGTCCAGAACGCCCATGCGGTCGCGGAGTGGCTGGAGGGCCGCGACGAGGTCGAGCGGGTCGACTACCCGGGCCTGCCGTCGAGCCCCTGGCACGCGCTCCAGCAGCAGTACCTGCCGAAGGGCGGCGGCGCGGTCGTGGCCTTCGATCTGCGGGGTGGCGTCGAGGCGGGCAAGAGGTTCGTGGATGCACTGGAGCTGCACAGCCACCTGGCCAACATCGGCGACGTGCGCAGCCTCGTCATCCATCCCGCCAGCACCACCCACAGCCAGCTTTCCGGCGAGGAGCAGCTGGCCACCGGGGTGACCCCGGGGCTGGTGCGGCTCTCCGTCGGGCTGGAGGGCATCGAGGACATCAAGGCCGACCTCGACGCTGGGTTCCGCGCGGCCAAGGGCGTCTGAGACCGCGGTGACGCTGATCGAGACGGCGCCCCCTCCCGCCACCGGCGCGTGGCGGGAGGGGGACCCGGCAGGCAGGCGCCGATGGGTGCGGCTCGAACACCCGCTGCCGCTCGAGTTGGGCGGCGAGCTGCCCGCGGTCTCGATCGCCTACGAGACGTGGGGAACACTCGCCCCGGACGGGTCCAACGCCGTCCTCGTGCTGCACGCGCTCACCGGCGACAGCCACGTCGCGGGTCCCGCGGGCGAGGGTCATCCGACGCCGGGCTGGTGGGACGCGGTCGTCGGACCGGGGCGGGCGCTGGACCCGGCGCGCTGGTTCGTCGTCGTCCCCAACGTTGTCGGCGGCTGTCAGGGCAGCACGGGCCCGGCCTCCATCGCGCCGGACGGCCGACCGTGGGGAAGCCGCTTCCCGCTGGTCACGATCCGCGACACGGTGCGGGCGGAGACCGTGCTCGCCGACGCCCTGGGGGTCGCGCGCTGGGCGTGTGTCGTCGGCGGGTCGATGGGCGGGATGCGGGCACTGGAGTGGGCGGCGACCGAGCCCGACCGGGTCGAGCGGATGTTGCTGTTGGCCAGCCCGCGGCAACGTCGGCGGAGCAGATCGGCTGGTGCGCGCCGCAGCTGGCGGCGATCCGGGGCGACCCGAACTGGCGCGGCGGCGACTACCACGACGGGCCGCCCGGGCAGGGCCCGCACGTCGGGCTGGGCATCGCCCGGCGGATGGCGCACCTGTCCTACCGCAGCCCGTACGAGCTGGGCGCGCGGTTCGGCCGCACCCCGCAGGACGGGGAGGACCCGGCGAGGGGCGGCCGCTACGCCGTCGAGTCCTACCTCGACCACCACGCGGCCAAGCTGGTGCGCCGCTTCGACGCGGCCACCTATGTCCGGCTCACGGAGATGATGAACGCCCACGACGTCGGCCGCGACCGTGGCGGCGTGGCGGCGGGCCTCGCCCGCGTCACGGCGCAGACCCTCGTCGCGGGCGTGTCATCTGATCGGCTGTACCCGCTGGACCAGCAGCGCGAGTTGGTCGCGGGCATCGCGGGGGCCGCCGACGTCGAGGTGATCGACTCACCGTACGGCCACGACGGGTTCCTCATCGAGGCCGCAACCGTGTCGCGATTGTTGAGCGGTCTGCTCGGGACACCCGGGAAGCTATCCTTATGACGGGACCTCCCGAAGGGTGGCGGCCGTCACCTGTTCGTGACTACTGAAACCGTATCGCCGACGCAGCCGTGAAACTCCCATAGGGGTAAGAGCGATAGCAGGAGCAACGATGCTGTGGCGCTGGGTCCGGTTGGACTACCGTTCAGCGCGAAGGGGGGTGTGATGACGGCGTTTCTCGAGGTGTGGCGTCCCGCCGGGGCCGATCTGGTCCCGCTGGGCGGTGACCGCATCACGGTGGGTCGGGCCGCAGGCAACGACATCGTGTTGGGCGACGACGGTCAGGTCTCCCGCGTGCACGCCGTACTGGAGCGGCTCGGCGGCGGATGGAGCATTCGCGATGTCAGCTCCCGCAACGGCACGTTCGTCAACGGCAACCGGGTGTCCGGTGAGGCCAGGGTCGGGCCGGGTGACGAGCTGCGCATCGGCCGCACCCGCATCGTGCTGCGTGCCGACCGCACCGCCGACGATCCCGGGATGACCGAGGCCCAGGCGCCGCCTCCGCAGCTCACGCCGCGTGAAAAGGACGTCCTCATCGCGCTGTTCACCCCGATGACCGGACCGGAGATGTTCACCGAGCCCGCCTCCACGAAGGCGATCGCGCAGCAGCTGTGGGTCAGCGAGGCCGCCGTCAAGCAGCACCTGCTGCGGCTCTACGACAAGTTCGGCGTGTCGGGCGATGGCGAGCGCCGTCGCACCAAGCTCGCCAACGAGGCGCTGCGCCGCGGTGCGATCACGCTTGCCGAGGTGCGCGCCGCGGCGAAGGAAAGCTGATCCGCGGTGACGGATCCGGGTGTCACCGCGGGCGGACGGCCCGCCATCGTCATCGACCTCGCCCGCGCCGGGTTCACCGACGCGGTCGAGGTCGGCCGCGGTGGTTTCGGGGTGGTCTTCCGCTGCACCCAGGAGGCGCTCAACCGCACGGTGGCGGTGAAGCTGCTGCACACCGATCTCGACACGGTCAGCCGTGAGCGGTTCTTCCGCGAAGGCCGGGCGATGGGCGGGTTGTCGGGGCACCCCAACGTCGTCGACGTGCTGCAGGTGGGCGTCACCCACAGCGGGCGGCCCTACATCGTGATGCCGTTCCAGTCGCTGGATTCGCTCGCCGTCCGGGTGCGGCGCGAGGGCCCGCTCCAGTGGCAGGAGGCCACCCGGCTGGGGGTTCGGCTGTCCGGCGCCCTGGAGTGCGCGCACCGCGTCGGCACCCTGCACCGCGACATCAAGCCCGCGAACATCCTGCTCTCCGACTACGGCGAGGCCCAGCTCACCGACTTCGGCATCGCCCGCATCGAGGGCGGTTTCGAGACGGCGACGGGCGCGTTCACCGGATCGCTCTCCTACTCGGCGCCCGAAGTGCTCAACGGACGGCCGCCCACCCCGCAGTCGGACATCTACGGCCTCGCCGCCGCCGTGTTCTCCATCATCGCGGGCCGGGCCGCGTTCGAGCGGCGCGAGGGCGAGGAGATCATCGCCCAGTTCCTGCGGATCACCGGCCAGCCCATTCCCGACCTGCGCGGCCACGGCGTGCCCGACGAGCTGTGCGCGGTGCTCGAGCGCGCCATGAGCAAGGACCCGGCCGACCGTCCGGCCAGCGCCGAGGCGTTCGGGCGCGATCTGCAGGAGGTGCAGCGCGTCGCCGGGATTCCGGTCGCCGAGATGGCGCTGCCGGTCGGGCGGCGCCCCGCGGACAAAGACGTCACGGAGGTCACACAGCTCGACGACCGCTCGCCCCGGCGCACTTCCAACCCGCTTCCGCTGGTCGAGCGGCCGTGGGCGGGCACGTTGGGCGCGGGCACGGCGGGCGTGGCCCCGGGCTCGCACCACCCGTCCTCGAACTCGTCGGCGAACACGTCCGGGCGGGGGCCGAGCTTCACCGAGCGGCCCGCCGGGTCGCACACCGCGGCCACGGCGGCGCTCTCGGGTGGAGCGGTCGACGGGGCCACGGTCTACGTCGGCAGGCCGGGCAGCACGGGGTGGCCCGGGCCCACCGGCCCCGGACACCGGCCCGGCGACACCGGCCCCGGCCACTTCGACCACACCGGCGCCGCACAGACGGTGGTCCATCCGGGCCGCCGCGGGCCCGACGGGCCCGGTGGCAGCTCCGGCCCGCCGACGCCGCCTCCGCTACCCACACCCCAGCCCTCGCCGCCGCCCCCTGGCGGCCGCAACCGCCGTCTTCCGCTGATCGCACTCGGCGCCGTCGTGGTGCTGCTGGCGGCGCTCGCGGTGGTCGGCGTGGTGGTCTTCGGCAAGTCGAACACCGCCACCACCGCGGGCCCGCCGCCCGTCACCCCTGTGGTGCCCGCCAGCGCATGGCGCACCCTGCGGCCCGACCCGACCCCGCGCCAGCAGGTCGCGACGACCGTGGCCGACGGCACCGTCTGGGTCATCGGCGGCATCACCCAAGGCGCCGCGTCGAACCTGATGGAGGGCTACGACCCGGCCATCGACACGTGGAAGACCGGCATTCCGCTGCCTGTCGGGCTCTCCCACGAGATGGCCGTGACCTATCGCGGCGAGATCATCGTGCTCGGCGGATGGGAGGCCCAGGGCGGCAACCTCACCGCGGTGAGCTCGAACAAGGTCTACTCCCAGCGCGGCGGTGGGTGGGTCGAGCTGCCGCCGATGCTGTCGCCGCACGTCGCGGCCGGCGCGGTCGTCGTCGGCGACCAGATCATCGTCAGCGGCGGCCAGGCCGACGGGAAGCTCAACCCCACCACCGAGGTGTTCGACGGCACGAGGTGGAAGAAGGTCGCCGACCTGCCGAGCCCACGCGAACACCTGGCCATGACCACCGACGGCACGTTCGCGTACGTCGCGGGCGGGCGGGACCTGTCCTCGGACAAGAACAGTGCCGCGCTGGAGCGCTACGACCCCAAGACCGACTCGTGGGCCGCGCTCGCGCCGCTGCCTGCCCCGCGCGGCGGCCTCGGGGCCGCGGTGGCCGACGGTCGCCTGGTCGTGGCGGGTGGCGAGGAGCCGACCGCGGTCGACAACAGCGTCTTCGCCTACGACATCGCGTCCAACACGTGGTCTGACCTGCCCCCGATGCCTACCGCGCGGCACGGGCTCGCCGTGGCCGCGGTGGACAAGACGGTCTTCGCGATCGGCGGCGCCACCCAGCCCAGCCACACCGCGTCGACCGGGGTCGGCGAGGCGCTGCAGATGCCGCCGCGAAGGCTCCAGGCAGCGCCGGTGTGGCGGACGTTGAAGGACGCGCCGATCGCGCGCCAGTTCGCGGGCACCACCGTGGCGGGCGGGAAGATGTGGATCGCGGGTGGCCTCACCCAGGACGCGGCCACCCCCGCCGTCTACGGCTACGACCCGGTGATCGACAACTGGACGCGCGGGCCGGACCTGCCGCTCCCGCTGCACCACCTCGCCGCGGTCACCTACCACAACGAGGTCGTGGTGATCGGGGGTTGGTCGCCCGCCAACGGGAACCTCTCGGGCGTGGTGTCGGGCAAGGTCTTCGCGCTGCGGAACGGGGCGTGGGTCGAGCTGCCGCCGTTGAACCATCCGCGCGTGGCCCAAGGGGCCGCCGTGGTCGGCGACAAGATCGTCGTCATGGGTGGCCAGGCCGACAACCAGCTCGTCACGCCCACCGAGGTGTTCGACGGCACCCGCTGGACCGACGCGGCGCCGATCCCGACCCCGCGGGAGCACATGTCGGCGACCACCGACGGCACGTACGTCTACGCCGTCGGCGGGCGCAACCTGTCGTCGGACAAGAACACCGCGGCGTTCGAGCGGTTTGACCCGGCCACGGGGGCGTGGCAGACGATGCCGAACATGCCCACGCCGCGCGGCGGGGTCGCGGCGACGTGCGTCGACGGCCGGATCGTCGCCGCGGGCGGCGAGGAGCCCACCCGCGTGCTGCCGACGGTGGAGGCCTACGACATCGCGACCGGCACCTGGTCGACGCTGCCGTCGCTGCCGGTGCCGCGGCACGGCATCGCGTTCGCCACGATCGGGAACTCGATCTACGCGGTGGGCGGCGCCCAGCGCCCGACCCACGCCCAGTCCGCCGCGACGGTCGAGGTGCTGGACTTCTCGTAGCCCCGCACGCCGTGGACCGCCGTCCGCCGCGGATCCCCGCCCGCCGCACTCCCGCCCGCCGCGGACCCGGCCTCCCCGGGACCCGCTGCCGAACCGCTCGCGCAGGGGCCCGCGTCGGTCGCCCTGACCTCGCACCCCACGACAGCACTGCGCACCCCATCGATGGGGTGCGCAGTGCCACCATGGGGTGCGAGGTGCGGACGGCGTGCGCGGCGGGGGCGGGCGAGCCGGGGTGGGGCCGGGCGAGCGAGGTGGCCCGACGGGCACGCGAGGTCGGTGGCCCGGGCGTGCGAAGAGCGCGGGGCTAGTGTCCCGCGCCGGAAGTTCGCCACATATCTCGACGGCCCAGCCGCACGTCAGCGGCGTTGCTGGTCCGGCCGAGTACACCCGGTACGAGGCGCGGACCAGCGCCTTGCCGACGTACACCTGGATCCGCCGATATACGCAACGAACTTCCGGCGCAGGACACTAGGTGGCCTGGGGCGCGGGCGGCGCGGCGACCGCACGGCGACGGCCCATCAGCACGACGAACGCGCCAGGAAGGCTCGCGATCAGAGCGAGCACGCCGTAGGCGACCGCCACGGTGACGCCGAGCGGCGCGGTGAGGCCCGCCATCCAGAACGACACAGCGGCGACACCCTCGCGCGGGCCCCAGCCGCCGACGCTGATCGGAAGGCCCATCGCCATCAGGGCCAGCAGCAGGAGCGGCAGCAGCGTCCACACGGAGGCGTTGGTGCCCGCGGCGTACGCGGCGACGAGGAAGAGCCCCAGGTAGCCCGCCAGCGCGCCCGCGGACAGCAGCAGGATCCCCGGCCATGCGCCCTTGGCCAGCACACCGGAACGGAGGTCGGCGATCGCCTTGCCTGCGGTGGCCCGCCAGCGCTCGTGGGCGCCGTTGCGGCGGGCGCGCAGCAGGACGACAGCCGTCGCGGCCAAGACGCCGAGGCCGATGCAGATGAGGACGACCGGCCTGGTCTGCACCCCGCCGAGCAGCGACGGCACCAACGCCGGGTGCGTGGGCAGGACGAGCAGGGCGGCGCCGATGAGCACGACCTGGCCCGCGGTGCGCTCCAGCACGACGACCCGCGTGGAGCGGCCGACGTCGCCCGCCTCCCGGCCGTGCCGCCGCGCGCGGTCGACGTCGCCGAGCACCCCGCCCGGCAGCACCGAGTTCAGGAACACGGCGCGGTAGCTCTCGGCGACGGCCTCGGCGACCTCCAGTCGCAGCCCGACCCGGCGGGCGATCAGCCGCCAGCGCAGCGCGGTGAACACCGTGCTCGCCAGCCCGAGCACGAGCGCGGCCGCGGCCGACCAGGGGCCGACGACCCGCAGCCCGGCGGCGAATGCGCCCGTGCCGAGCACCGAGGCCAGGGCGACGAGCATCGCGATCCCGCCGATGATGCGCAGCCACGGCACCCGGCGCCCGGCCACGGAGTGCTTCGTCGGCACCGCGGCGGGGTTGGCGATGTGCCGGGGCCCGGCGTGCGTCATGGGGGGCCTCCGTTCGGAATGGCAAGTATGTCGACGTGATAGATCACGGCGCGGACCGGCGTGCGGTTCAGCCTACGGTGCAGCGCCGCTGCTGCGGGTTCCCCCAGTTCGGGTTGTTGCTCGACGGCGGCGGCCAGCCGCTCGGTCAGCCATCGCGTGATCAGGGCGCGGTCGCCGTCGTCGAGCCGCCAAGGGGTCTCGGCGGTCCGGACCAGCATGCCGTGTCGTCGGAAGGCGTCCACAGTGGCCCCTGCGGCGGCGGGTCCGAGCAGCGGGCGTCCGACGACCGTACGGCGTTGGTGGGCGTTGAACGCGGCGGCGACCTCGCCGTCGACCGGGTCGGACGGGCTGATATCGACGCGCCCGGTCACGGTGAGGGTGAGCAGAGCGGGCACGCGCGCCACGGCGCAGACCGCGGCGAGGCCGTCGACCTCGGTGGCGGTGAGCACGTCGACGAGCGCCGAAGCCGTGACTGCGCTGGTCGCGGCGAGATCGCGGGCGGTGAGCGCGGTGATCTCGGCGCGGCGGGTGGTGCGGCTGACCGGTGCGCCGTCGCGGTCGCGCACCGCGGCCGTGCGCTCAGGGGCGAAGGCGAGCAATGCGGGGTCGCGGTCGAGCAGCACCCATTCCTGGGGGCCCGGCAGGAGCGGGGCGAGCCAGCGGGTGGTGGCGCCGCTGCCGCATCCGACGTCGAGGATCCGCACGGGGCCGGGGCGCAATGTGGCGGCGAGCTCCCGGGCCAGCTCGGCGCTGCGGGCGCGGCAGTCGGCGGCCTCGCGCAGGTCGAGCCAGTCGGGGGCGGCCAGGGGCGGCCCGAGGGGCGCGGCGGGGCTCACACCGTGCCTCGGGGGAGCTGCGCGATGGGCTCCTCGCCGCGGCGCGGTCGTGGCAGGGAAACCGTGCTGTGCTGCGGGTCGGCGAGCGCCTCCGCGACGACCTCGGCCGCTGCCGTCCAGTGAGGCAGAGTGGCGGCCCGCGCGGCGGCCGCGGTGCGCAGTCGGGCGCGGAGCGCGGGCTCGTCGAACCACCGGCGGAGGGCGGCGGCGAACCCGGCCGCGTCGCCGGGCGGGACGAGCAGGCCGGGCCGGGTGCCGTCGGGGGCGTGGCCGACCGTGTCGGGCAGGCCGCCGCCGGTGGTCGCGATCAACGGCAGGCCACGGGCGAGCGCTTCGGCGGCGGCCATGCCGTAGGTCTCGGTCCACGACGTCAGCACGGCCAGGTCGGCCGCCGCGTAGGCGGCGTCACGGGCGTCCGGGTCGAGCGGGCCGACGAGGCGTACACGGTCGGCCAGTCCGGCCCGCGCGATGCGGCGCCGTAGCTCGGTGACGTGGTCGGGCGCGCGGTCGAGCGGACCCGCGCACACGCACGTCCACGGCCGGTCGGCGACGGTGGCCAGCGCGTCGACGAGCACGTCGTGGCCCTTGACGGGCGTCACCGCCGCCACGCACAGCAGCGCCGACGCCCCATCCGTGCCCACCGCTCGTGGCGCCGGATCGGTGCCCGGCTCGGCGACGTACACCGGAGGCAGCTCAGAGGGTCGTGAGCGGATAACGTTGTTCTGGCGACGTTTTCCACTCACGACCTCGGCCGTCGCTGGCGAGCTGCCGCGCTGCCGCCGCGCTGCTGACGACGATCGGCATCGGCGGCGCGCAGGGTGGCGCGCTCGCGGGCGTCGAGGTCGGCGGCCACCTCGGCAGGCAGGCCCACCTCGTCGGCCAGCGGGAGGTGCACGACGACGACCATGCGTATCCGTCCCGCCTGCGGGACGACGGCCTCCGGCACGCCGCACGCCACCAGCCCGTCGAGCAGCACGGCCTCGCCGTCGGGTAAGGCCGCGAGCAGTCGCACCAACCCGGCCGCCTCGGCGGCGGACGGACGCGGCCAGCTCCCGGCGACCCGATGTCGCTGGACCGTCCAGCCGAGCGCGGCCAGCTCGTGGGCGATCCGCCGCCCGTAGGTGTTGCCGCCGCTGGGGGTCCGGGGGTTGTCGACGTCCCCCGGCAGCACGACGTGGACGCGATTCATAGGCTGCGCTCGTAGCCCGCCGACGCGACGTGCGACTCGTGGAGCGTGACCTCGATCCCGTCGATCCCCCGCGCGGCCTCGCCGAGTGCGCCCGCGTGAATCCGGTCGGCCAGCCGGTCGGCGATCAGCCGGGCCAGGAACTCGGTGGTGGTGTTGATGTCCTGCAGGTCGGGGTGCTCGTCGAGATTGGTGTAGTTGAGGTCGGCCAGCGCCTTCCCGAGTTCGACGGTGGCCAGTCCGATGTCGACGACGATGTTGTCGGCGTCCAGCTCCGCCCGGCGGAACGTGGCGTCGACCACGAAGGTCGCGCCGTGCAGGGCCTGGGCGGGTCCGAAGACCTCGCCGCGGAAGCTGTGGGCGACCATGACGTGGTCGCGGACCGTCACCCGAAACACGTCATCCATCGTGGTCATAGATCACGCGCTGGCACAGCGCCGAACGGTGGCCCTCCGCCAGTTCGGCGAGCACGGTCGGTAGGTGGTCGAAGGGCACCTCGTCGGAGATCAGTGCGTCGAACGCCGGATCGGCCAGCAGGTCGAGCGCGAGCGCCAGGCGGTCGGCGTGGGTGCGCCGCACGCGTCGCCGGGCCGCGATCGCCCCCACTTGGCTGGCCCGCACGGTGAGCCGCCGGGAGTGGAACGCCTCCCCGAGCGGGACGGGCACGGGCCGGTCGCCGTACCAGGAGAGCTCGATCACCTCACCCTCGTCGCCGAGCAGCCCGAGCGCCAGGGTGAGGCCGTCGGGATGGCCGGTGGCGTGCACGACGAGGTCGCACTCGTCCGCCGCGTCGGCGGGCGCCCGGAACGGTACGCCGAGCGCCGCCGCGACGGTCGCCCGCGCCGGGTCGGCGTCGACCAGCTCCACCCGTGCGCCGGGAAGAGCGGTCAGCAGCCGGGCGACGCAACAGCCGACCATCCCGCCGCCGACCACCGCGATCCGGTCGCCGACCAGCGGCGCGGCGTCCCACAGCGCGTTGACGGCGGTCTCGACCGTGCCCGCCAATATGGCGCGACCCGCGGGCACCGTGTCGGGGACGGGCGTCACCGCGCCCGCGGGCACGACATAGCGGTCCTGGTGCGGGTACAGGCAGAACACGGTCCGCCCCGCGAGCGCGTCCGGCCCCTCCTCCACGACCCCCACCGAGAGGTAGCCGTACTTGACCGGCGCGGGGAACTCGCCGTCCTGGAACGGGGCGCGCATCAGCGCGTGCTGGCTGGCAGGCACCTCGCCGCGGAAGACCAGCGTCTCGGTGCCCCGGCTGATCCCGGAGTACCGGGTGCGCACGAGCACCTCGTCCGGTCCGGGCGACGGCAGGGGCGCCGTGCGTATTTCGCCGACGCCGGGGGAACGCAGCCAGAACGCACGCGACACACCGGACATGCGCCCGATCCTGCACCCCGGTCGGAGCCGCCGACGGTGCGGGACGCACGATGGAGGGTGAACCGGATATCCGTCGGCTCCGTGAGGAGGGCATGGCCATCGGTATTTCCGCTACGAGCACGGTGTTCGACCGCGAGCTCGCCGTTGCGGGCGCGGGACAGCTCGTCGTGCTCGGCGGCGTCGCCGCCGCTGTCGGGCTGAGCCCGCTCGGCTGGGCGGCCGGAATGGTATTCGCGCTGGTCACGGGCCTGTTGCTGACCCGCCACGATCCGCAGGGACGGGCGATGGCGGCGGGTGCGGCGAACCAGGTGACGCTCGCGCGGGCCACCCTCGTCGGCGGGGCGACCGCGCTCGTGGCGGCGGGCGCGAACGGCCCCCAGCTCGTCGTGCTGGTGGCGATCGGCTCGGTGGCGCTCGCCCTCGACGGGCTCGACGGCTATCTGGCGCGCCGCTACGACACCGTCTCGGTGCTGGGGGCGCGGTTCGACATGGAGGTCGACGCGTTCCTCATCCTCGTGCTGAGCGTGCTCGTCTGCCGCACCCTGGGGCCGTGGGTGCTCGCGATCGGCCTCATGCGCTACGCGTTCGTCGCCGCGATGTTCGTCCTGCCGCGGCTGCGGGCGCCGTTGCCGTTCAGCCGGGTGCGGAAGGTCGTCGCCGCGATGCAGGGCGGCCTGCTGGTCGCCGCCGCCGCGCCGATCTGGCCGCACGCGGTCGCCGCCGCGCTGGCCGCTGTGGCGCTCGTCGCGCTGGCGTGGTCGTTCGGCCGTGACGTTCGGTGGCTGCTCGCTCACTGATTGCTCAGGGGCTCCTGATCACCCCCGTGGCCCCGGAAGGCGGCCGCGGAGGACACTCGGGGAGTGGACGACCGTGGGCTGCTGCTCGAGGCGATCGCCCTGGCCAAGCACACGTTGCCCTCGGCGTACGCGTTCTCGGTCGGTGCGCTGATCGTCGATGCGCACGGCGGCCGCCTCGCGGCGGGCTACACCCATCAGCACGACCCCCGCGACCACGCCGAGGAGGTCGCGCTCGCCGCGCTCGGGCCGGGCTGGCGGGCCCCCGCGGGTGCCACGCTCTACAGCTCCCTCGAACCGTGCAGCGTCCGCGCTTCCCGGCCACGCAGCTGCACCGAGCTGATCCTGACCGCGGGGATCACCCGCGTCGTGTTCGCGTGGCGGGAGCCGGAGCTGTTCGTGCACGGCGAGGGGGCCGAGCGGTTGCGCGCGGCCGGGGTCGACGTCGTCGAGCTCAGCGAGCTCGCGGGCGCGGCCCGCGACGTCAACCTGCACCTCCCGGTCTGACGCTCCGGAGGGGCGTGACTACCCTTCTCAGCGTGTTCACCCGGATGTCGACGCTGTTCCTGCGCACCCTCCGCGACGACCCGGCCGACGCGGAGGTACCGAGCCACAAGCTGCTCGTCCGCGCCGGTTACGTCCGCCGCGTCGCCCCGGGGATCTACGCGTGGCTGCCGCTGGGGTTGAAGGTGCTGCGGCGCGTCGAGGAGGTCGTGCGGGAGGAGATGGACGCCATGGGCGCCCAGGAGATCCACCTGCCCGCGCTCCTTCCCCGCGAGCCCTACGAGGCCACCGGGCGCTGGACCGAGTACGGACCCAACATCTTCCGGCTCAAGGACCGCAAGGGCGGCGACTACCTGCTCGGTCCCACCCACGAGGAGCTGTTCACCCAGCTCGTCAAGGGGGAGTACGCCTCGTACCGGGACTACCCGGTGATCCTCTACCAGATCCAGACGAAGTACCGGGACGAGGCGCGGCCGCGGGCGGGCATCCTTCGCGGGCGCGAGTTCCTCATGAAGGACTCCTACTCGTTCGACCTCACCGACGACGGCCTCGCCGAGTCCTACCGGCTCCACCGCGACGCCTACGTGAAGATCTTCGACCGGGTCGGGCTGCGGTACGTGATCGTTGCCGCGACCTCGGGGGCGATGGGCGGGTCGGCGTCGGAGGAGTTCCTCGCGATCGCCGAGACCGGCGAGGACACGTTCGTGCGCAGCCCGGGTGGCTACGCGGCCAACGTGGAGGCGGTCACCACACCCGTGCCGCCCGCGCGGCCGCTCGAGGGCCTGCCCGCGGCCCAGGCGCACCACACGCCGAACACCCCCACGATCGAGACGCTCGTCGACTTCCTCAACGCCGCCGACCTCGGCCGCACCTTCACCGCCGCCGACACTCTCAAGAACGTGCTGCTCAAGACGCGCGCACCGGGCACCACCGAGTGGACGCTGCTCGGGGTGGGCGTGCCGGGCGACCGTGAGGTCGACATGAAGCGCCTGGAGGCCGCGCTCGACCCCGCGGAGGTCGCGCTGCTCGACGAGGCGGACTTCGCTCGCCACCCGTTCCTGGTCAAGGGCTACATCGGCCCCGTAGCGCTGGCCGCGAACGGGGTGCGATTCCTGGTCGACCCGCGCATCGTCACCGGCACGGCGTGGGTGACCGGCGCCGACAAACCCGACCACCACGTCGTCGACCTGGTGGTGGGCCGCGACTTCGCCCCCGACGGCACGATCGAGGCGGCCGAAGTGCGCCCCGGCGACCCCGCGCCCGACGGCTCCGGCCCCCTGGAAGCGGCGCGCGGCATCGAGATCGGGCACGTGTTCCAGCTCGGCCGCAAGTACGCCGACGCACTCGGCCTCGACGCGCTCGACGCGAACAACAAGCCGATCCGCATCACGATGGGCTCGTACGGCGTCGGGGTGTCGCGACTGGTCGCGGCGATCGCCGAGCAGAGCGCCGACGAGCACGGGCTGGTGTGGCCGCGCTCGGTGGCGCCGTTCGACCTGCACCTCGTCGTCGCGGGGAAGAGCGAGGAGATCGTCGGCGGCGCCGAGGACCTGGCCGCCGCGCTCGACGCCGTCGGCATCCGGGTGCTGCTCGACGACCGAAAGGCCTCGCCAGGCGTGAAGTTCGCCGATGCCGAGTTGATCGGCGTGCCCACGATCGTCGTCGTGGGCCGCGGCCTGGCCGACGGGAAGATCGAGGTCAAGGACCGCCGCAGCGGCGAGCGCGACGAGATCCCGCTCGTCGTGGCGGTTGAACACCTCGCCGGGCTCGTACGGGGGTAGCTCCGCCGATCGGGTGGCCATCGGGCACAGTGGGTAGCGTGAGCCCGCCCGACGGCCGCGCCGACCCCGAGGACCACGACCGGGGACTCGTCTCCGACCTTCCGCTGCTGCGCCGCCGCGCCGCGCTGGGCCTGCTCGCCGGGATGGGCCTGGCCGTGGTGGCGGGCTGCGCGAGCACCGACACCTCCGTCGGAGCCACCACGGCGGCCCCACCGGAGAGCGTGGCCGGTGTGCCGCCGAGCAGACCCCCGGCGGCCAACTGCACGGATATCCCCGAGGAGACCGCGGGCCCGTTCCCGGCCGACGGCTCGGGCGAGGTGAACGTCCTCGACCAGGCAGGCATCGTGCGCAGAGACATCCGGTCCAGCTTCGGCACGGCGTCCGCGGTTGCGGTCGGCGTGCCCCTGACGATCACGTTGACGGTCGCCGACACCTCGGCGGACTGCGCCCCGTTCGACGAGGCGGCTGTGTACGTCTGGCACTGCGACCGCGCAGGCAACTACTCCCTGTACTCGCGCGGTGTGACGGGGGAGAACTACCTGCGCGGCGTCCAGGTGGTGGACGGGACCGGCACGGCGCGCTTCACCAGCATCTTCCCGGGCTGCTATCCGGGGCGGTGGCCGCATATCCACTTCGAGATCTACCAGGATCTGCAGGCGGCGTCCGCCGGGGCGGGACCGCTGGCGACGTCGCAGATCGCGCTGCCGAAAGCCGCCTGTGACGCCGTGTACGCCACCGATGGCTACGGCACCAGCGTGCCCAACCTCGCCGCCGTCGCGCTGAACACCGACGCCGTGTTCCGCGACGGATGGTCGAGGCAGCTCGGAACGGTCACCGGCAGCGTCGGCGGTGGGCTGGCCGTCGCTCTTGCCGTACCGGTGGGCGCGTGACAGAGGGCAATCGGGTCACTGTCTGCTAGCACGACGGCAGACTGTCCGCCATGCGTGTGACGACCAGCGTCACGGACGACACAGTTGGCTTCGACGGCTTGCGGGCCGTCGTGGGGGCGGGCGACGGCGTCGTCGGGCGGTTCCCCGGCATCGTCTGCGTGGCGCACTGCTCTGATCCCGAACCGCTGCGGGAGTTCCTCGGCGTGTGCGCGGACCTCGCAGGCCGCGACCCCGGGAGGGAGCTCGCGCGCAGGCTGGCCACCTGGATGAGCGGCCCCGATGCGCCCGGCCCGGAGCTGCGCTTCGGGACGGTCTCGGCGGCGGGCGACCGGCTCGCCGTGTATCTCGTCGGCGACGTCGACGCCCGGGTGGACACCGTCGGTGGGCTGACCCTCTCCGGGGCGCACGCTGCGATCGGTACCGACCGACTCTTGCCCCGCCCCACCTCGCCCGTCGTGCTCAGCCTGGACGGCGGCGAGGTACGCGCCGACCCGGCGGACGTCCACGACCTGCGGGCGGGCATCGTCCCCGGCTCGGGGGTGGTGCTGCGCCCGGCCGGCTTCGAGTTCGACGCTCTCGACCGTGCCGAGGAGGGCGCGGCGGGCGGCCACGAGTGGTTCGACACCGGTGAGGGGCCATCCGACCCTTTTGCGGATCCGCCGCGGGCGCCGGGCGTGCCTGCGCAGCGGGCGCTTGGGGCGGGGGCGGGTGGCCGGAATGGGGCGACCCGGGCGGCCGGGTCGGAAGCCACCGTCGGGGCCGACGAGGGTGAGGACGTCCCGACGGTGGCAGGGCCCCCGGCGTGGGCAGGCGGCCCGGCGGCCGGGTGGGGTGCGGAGCCAGCTGAGGTGTGGGCCGGTGCCTTGGGCGACGGCCCCGCCACCGGGCCGAGTGGCGGGTCGGACGAGCGCCTCCGCGCAGGGCCGGGCGATGGTCCGGATCGTGGGCTGGACGTCGGTCGGAGCGTCCGACCGGATGGCCGGGGGGCGGTCGGTCCGTCAATCGGCGCCCCCGTGGGCCGCCACGCCCTGGAAGCCCCGGCTTCGCCCGCGCAACCGGGAACGACTCGCGCCAACCCGCTGACCGACGCCCTGACCGACCCTCCGGGCGCGCAGGCGACGCCGGACACCGGCGTCGCCGGTCCGTTCGCGGGCGAGCCGCTCGGGCCAAGCCCACGCCGCCCAGACTCCCGTGTGCCGATCCGAGGGCCAGCCGACGCCCGTACCGCCGACCCACCGGCCGCCGAGCCGCTCGCCGCTGATCCGCTCGCCGCTGATCCGCTCGCCGCCGAGCCGCTCGCCGACCATCCGCGCGGAGGTGATCCACGGGTAGCGGCGCCAGAGCGGGCCGACCGGGACACGGGCGGCTTGCACGCCCTCCACCCCCGATCCGTCGACGGGGCGGGCGCGGATCCACTTCCCGATGGCCGACCCGCGGATTCGTTTGTGGTCGACTCGTCGCCGGGCGCGCCGGCTGCCGAGACCCGCTCGGTCGCCGCCGACCCGCCTCACGGGCCGCTGTCGGCTTCCACAGATGCGGAAGACGCCCCTTCTCCGCAGGAGCAACGGCGCGCGCGGCCGTCCGCGAGGCGCCGGGACCCGGCGTTCGTCGATCCCTTTTCGCCGCTCGCCGACCCGGGTCCGGCGGCGCCTGCACGCCATGAGCTGGAGGAGACCGACGCGTCGCCGTCCCACTCGCCCCGCGCTGGAACTGAGCGCGGGTCCACGTTCGCCCACTGGCACGCCGGTGCCGAGCCTGCGCCATCGCCTACCCGAGATGAGGTCGGGAACGGCGCCGAGCCGGCGGGCGCCGCCGGTACCGGCCTGGCTGAATCGTCGTCGCCGGATCGCCCGCGCGCAGATGCCTTGCCTGTCCGGTCGCCCTCCGCCACTCCGTCCGGGGCCGCCGAGCAGAGTTCCGCCGCGTCGCTGTTCGCGCCGGTTCGCCAACCGAACCAAGAACCTGCCGACGGGTCGGCCGGTGATGTCCGCTTCGACCCGGCCGCCGGTCCCGTCGCGCCGGGCGGTTTCGCCTCACCGCACGACCGGGCACCCGGCCCCACCCGCCCGCCACCGACACCACCGCCCGCCCCGGAGCCGCTCGCCCCACCGCCGCGCGCCACAACCCCGCCGGGCCGTTCCCCTCTGTCGCCCGAGCGCACCGCGCCGACGCCCGACGCCGCGGCCTCGTCGTCCGACTTCGGCACACCGTCGCCCGGTGCCCCACTGTCGCCCGGCCTCGGCGCCCCGACGCGCGACGCCGCGGCCCCGCTGCCCGACTTCGGCACACCGTCGCCCGGTGCCCCACTGTCGCCCGGCCTCGGCGCCCCGACGCCCGACGCCGCGGCCCCGCTGCCCGACCTCGGCACACCGTCGCCCGGTGCCCCACTGTCGCCCGGCCTCGGCGCCCCGACGCCCGACGCGGCGGCCCCGCCGTCCGACCTCGGCACACCGTCGCCCGGTGCCCCACTGTCGCCCGGCCTCGGCGCCCCGACGCGCGACGCGGCGGCCCCGCCGCCCGACTTCGGCACACCGTCGCCCGGGCATGCCCCACTGTCGCCCGGCCTCGGCGCCCCGACGCCCGACGCCGCGGCCCCGCCGCCCGACTTCGGCACACCGTCGCCCGGTGCCCCGACGCGTGACGCCGCGGCCCCGCCGTCCGACCTCAGCACGCCGTCGCCCGGTGCCCCGCTGTCGCCCGGCCTCGGCGCCCCGACGCCCGACGCCGCGGCCCCGCCGCCCGACCTCGGCACACCGTCGCCCGGGCATGCTCTGCTGTCGCCCGGCCACGGCGCCCCGATGCTCGACGCTGCGTCCTCGTCCCCCGACGTCAGCGCATCGCCGCCCGGGCGTGCCGCCCTCTCGCCCGACACTTCGTCGCGTGACGTCGGCGCGTTCTCGCCCGACGCGCCGCTGAGTGGCGCCGACGCCCCGTCGCCCGCCGCGCCAACACGCGGCGCCGAGGTCCCGTCGCCCGACGCTGCGACCCCGTCGCTTGACGACGCGGCACCGGCGCCTGACGACGCGGCACGGCCGCCCGGTGCCGCGGCGCCCCCGACCGACCCGGCAGCATCGCTGCGGGGTTTCACCGCGTCACCGCCGGATGCGCCCGGCCGCGCCGCGCCGCCGCTCGACGACCAGGCAAGCCCAGCAGGCCGAGCGAGCGCCGAGGTGGACGCCGCGCCGCCCGGCTCCTTGTTCCTACCCGGCCACGCGGCGCCGCCGGAGCCCCCGCTCAGCACTCCGACGCCCGAGCCGAGCCACCGGCGCGGGCCCCGGATCCGCGGCTACCGCTGCCAGAACGGCCACCTCAACGACCCCCGCTCGCCGTCCTGCCGCGAGTGCGGCGCGCCGATCGACGAACGCGTCGGCGGTCTCGTCGCCGGACTCCGGCCCGTGCTGGGCACGCTCGTGTTCGACGACGGCGCCGCCCACCTCGTCGACGGCGGCTACCTCGTCGGCAGCATGCCGGACGCCGACGACCGGGTGCGCACCGGCGAGCTGCACCCTATCGCCATCGACGACCAAGCGGAGTCCGTGTCGCACGCGCACGTCGAGATCCGGGTCAGTGGCTGGGACGTCATGGTCGTCGACACCGGATCCGGCAACGGCACCTACGTCTCCGGCCCCGACGAAGGCCAGTGGACGGCGCTTCCCCCGCGGCGCAGCCGACGGCTGCTGCCCGGCACCCGTGTGCGGCTCGGCGGCCGGACGTTCGTCTTCGAGTCGTCCTCGACCGTCCGCTGACCACTAGCCTGCGAGGAACGACAGGCGGACCGAGCGGACGGGGTTGTCCCGGTTCGTGTCGACAAGGCACACCGACTGCCACGTGCCCAACGCCGGACGCCCGTCCAGCACCGGCACGGCGAGCGACGGCGAGACGATCGCGGGAAGCAAATGGTCACGGCCATGTCCCGCGCTGCCGTGCCGGTGGCGCCACCGGTCGTGCGCGGGCAGCAGGTCGCGCAGCGCGGCGAGCAGGTCGGCGTCGCTGCCCGCGCCCGTCTCGATCACCGCAAGGCCCGCGGTGGCGTGCGGCACCCAGACGGACAACAGCCCTTCCCGCGCACCCGCCGCGGCGAGGAACCGGTCGATCTCCTGGTCGAGCCCGACGACGGCCTCATGGGTCCCGGTGCGTATCTCGATCACTTCGGTCTGCACCGGCCTACTGTCGCAGGCGTGCTGACGGCGTTCGGTTGCGAGTTCGATGTCCCCGACGGCTACCTCAACACCGCGAGCGTCGGCATACCGCCCGCGCCGGTCGCCGATGCCGTGGCGGCCGCGGTGCACGCCTGGCGCACCGGCCGGGGCCGCCCGCCCGACTTCGACGAGCCCACAGCGGTCGCCCGGCGCGCGTTCGCCGACCTCGTCGGGGTGCCGCCTGCGCGGGTGGCGATCGGCGGGGCGGTGTCGTCGCTGGTGGGGCTGCTCGCGGCGAGCGTGCCCGACGGCGCGCGGGTGCTCGTGGCGGCAGGCGAGTTCACGAGCGTCACCTGGCCGTTCGCCGCGCAGTCCGGCCGGGGCGTCACGCTGGTCGAGGCCGAGCTCGACGAGCTGGGGGAGCGCGCCGCCGAATGCGACGTGGTCACGGTCAGCGTCGTGCAGTCCGCCGATGGGCGCCGCGTCGACCTGGACGCGCTGCGCGCCGCCCAAACCACCGGCACCCGCGTGGTGCTGGACGCCACCCAGGCCCTCGGCTGGCTCGACGTCGACCTCACCTTCGCCGACGCCGTCGTGGCGGCAGGCTACAAATGGCTGCTCAGCCCGCGGGGCACGGCCTGGCTCGCGCTGCGGCGCGGCTGGCCCGTCGTGCCCCACAACGCCGGGTGGTACGCCGGGGCCGACGTCTGGGACAGCGTCTACGGGCTGCCGCTGCGCCTCGCCCCCGACGCCCGGGCCCTCGACACCTCGCCCGCGTGGTACTGCCAGGCGGGCGCCGCCGTCGCGCTGCCGTGGCTCGCCGGACTGGACCGCGCGGCCGTGCAGGCGCACTGTGTCGGGCTGGCCGACGCCTTCTGCGCTGGGGTGGGCCTGCCGCCCGCGGACTCGGCGATCGTCGCGGTGCGGCGCCCGGACGCGACGGCGCGGCTCGCCGCGGCGGGCGTCGTAGCGAGCGCACGGGCGGGCGCGGCCCGGCTCGCGTTCCACCTCTACAACACCGAGGACGACGTCGACCGCGCGGTCGCCGCCCTCAGCGACTGACGGCGCCCACGCGTCAGGGGCGCCCGGGGAAGACCGGCACCGCGGGCGTGTCACCGACGGCGGTGCGCCATCGGGCGCACCGGGCCGTGGCGTCGATGAGCGCCTCCAGGCCCGCCTCGCGCAGCCCCCGGTCGGTGGTCTGCTCCAGCAGCGCCCGCCAGGACGTCAGGCAGTCGGTTTCGGCGACGACCGCGAGCCGCGCGGCCGACACGGGGTCGGTGACCGGCTGCGGCGTCGCGTAGGCGGGCTGCGCCGAGACCGGCCGCTGCCCGATCTGGGTGAGCGTCTGCTCGATGCGGCTGCGCAGCACCCGGTGGACGTCCGCGTCGCGGCGGGCCTGGATCTGCTGCGGCGGGGGGAGGAACGCGACGGCGAGCGAGTAGCACCAGAGCGCGGCGTGCTCGGCGCCGAGCGTCGCCTGCAGCGCCCGGGTGGCCGGTCCGTCGATCGTCGAGACCGGTGTCGGCGTCTCGCTCATGTCGCCTCCACAGAAGGAAATGCGCAGATCACGCGAGTACCGCCGCGTACGTCGTGCAGCACGCCGCCACCGACGCGACCAGCCCCACCCGGCGCGCGTCCGCGGTCATGGCCACCTTCCCGGCCGCGGTCCCAGCCGCATCGACCGACCTGCGCAGCGCGTCCACGGTGGGGGCGCCCGTGGCAGCGGTCGGCCGGGGCGGCCCCGGCGCCGTCGTCCCAGCCTGCCGGGCCACCTCGGCCTCCAGCGCGACCGCATGCTGCGTGCGCGCGTCGCGCACCGGCGCGACGCGCCCGGCGAGGTCGGGCGTCGCGGCGATCACGGCGGCCGCCAACGCGGCGTCGGCGCGCGCGGTGGCGGCCAGCGCGATCAGCGGATCGGGCGCCGCGGCCTGCGGGGATCGGGGCGGGGCGCACGCCGCCAGCGCAGGCCCCAGCAGCAGCACGGCGAGCAGCCCACGCCGCGTCAGGGTCCGCGTCTCGGGACGCCCCGTCATCCACACCTCCGCCTGCCGTCCGCGGTCGACCATCCTGCCAGTGGGCCCCGGCGCGGGGATCGGCGGAGCGCGACCGGAGGAGCCGAACGCCGGGCGCGATACCCTGACGGACCCACCCCTCCCTCGCCCGGCAGGAGCCAGCGCAATGCCCCCTTCCCGACCTGTGCGCCCGTCACCGGGGCCGCCGCCGGGGCAGCTGCACGGCCTGCTGGAGCCGATCGTCGCCAACGCCGGTTTCGAGCTCGACGAGCTGGACGTGCGCGCGACGGGCCGCAGACACACCGTCAAGGTCGTCGTCGACTCCGACGACGGTGTCGGGTTGGACGACATCGCCAAGCTCTCCCGGGCCGCCGCCGCCGAGCTGGACCGCCACGAGCACCTCATCGGGGGTTCCTACACCCTCGAGGTCACCTCGCCGGGCGTTGACCGGCCCCTCACGATGCCGCGGCACTGGCGCCGCGCCCGGCTGCGCCTGGTCACGGTGCGTCCCCGCGAGGGCAAGCCGTTCGCAGGCCGGGTCGGGGCGGCGGACGAGGACGCGGTCACGATGCTGGTCGACGGCTCCCTGCGGCGCGTCCGCTACGCCGACGTCGATCGCGCCGCCGTCGAGGTGGAGTTCAAGCCCGCGCCCGAGTCCGAGGTTGCGCTGCTTTCGGAGGATCCCCAGTGAACGTCGACATCGCCGCACTGCGCGCCATCGAGCGCGACAAGGAGATCCCCTTCGACACCGTCCTGGAGGCGATCGAGACCGCGCTGCTCACCGCCTACCGCCACACCGACGGCCACCAGCCGCACGCGCGGATCGACATCGACCGCAAGTCCGGCCTCGTGCGGGTCATGGCGCAGGAGCTCGCCGAGGACGGCGCGGTCGCCAACGAGTGGGACGACACCCCCGTGGGCTTCGGGCGCATTGCCGCCACCACCGCGCGGCAGGTCATCGTGCAGCGGCTGCGCGACGCCGAACACGAGCGCACGTTCGGCGAGTTCTCCGCCAAGGAGGGCGAGATCGTCTCGGGCGTCATCCAGCGCGACGCGCGCGCCAACGCCCGCGGCGTCGTCGTAGTCGCACTGCAGGGCCAGATCGAGGGCGTGCTGCCGCAGGCCGAGCAGGTGCCCGGCGAGACCTACGTGCACGGCGAGCGGATCCGCTGCTACGTCGTCGGCGTCACCCGGGGAATGCGCGGCACCCAGATCACGTTGAGCCGAACGCATCCCGGCCTCGTGCGCAAGCTTTTCGCGCTCGAGGTGCCGGAGTTGGTCGACGGGTCGGTCGAGATCGTCGCCGTCGCCCGCGAGTCGGGCCACCGTTCCAAGATCGCCGTCCGGTCGACGGTGCCCGGCGTCAACCCGAAGGGCGCCTGCATCGGACCGATGGGCGCCCGCGTGCGCGGGGTGATGAGCGAGCTGAACGGGGAGAAGATCGACATCATCGACTGGTCGGAGGATCCGGCGACGTTCGTCGGCAACGCGCTCTCGCCGTCGAAGGTGGTGTCGGTCACCGTGCTCGACGCGAAGAACCGTACGGCGCGCGTGGTCGTCCCGGACTTCCAGCTATCGCTGGCCATCGGCAAGGAAGGCCAGAACGCGCGGTTGGCCGCCCGCCTCACCGGCTGGCGCATCGACATTCGCAGCGACGCCGATCCGCGCTCGACGTCGGGTGCGCCCGAGTCGGAGTCGGTCGGCTGACCCCTCGGCGCGCTGCAGCCCCCGGCACGGGCAGAGATCGCACGGGTGCTGCGCTACACTCGGGCCCGGCCCACGACTTGGGCGCGGCCTCCGCTCGTCCGGTTCCGATCCGGACCTGCGTGGGGTGCCGCACACGGTCGTCGGTCGACGGTCTGTTGCGGGTCGTCGCGGTGCACGGGGCTCTGGTTCCGGATCCGCGGCGGCGGCTTCCCGGACGCGGTGCGTGGTTGCATCCCGCCCTGGAATGTCTCCACCGTGCCGAGCGGCGCTCGGCGTTCCCGCGGGCGCTGCGCGTCCCGGGTCCGCTGGACACCGGTCCGGTTCGGCAGCATCTGATCGTCGCAAGCGGGGTCCGGGAAGCGCCCGGGCCCATCGAAGAAGAGAGCAAGGTCGACCCGTCATGAGCCAGTCGTGAAGATCGCACCATGAACGTGCTTCGACACTAGGTTCGAGGTCGAGCGGAAACCAGCCGCCGGCCTCCGAGTAACAAGGAGTGCAGTGGCAGGCAAGGCCCGCGTGCATGAGCTCGCCAAAGAGCTCGGCATCAGTAGCAAGCAGGTCCTCAGCAAGTTGCAGGATCTCGGGGAGTACGTGAAGTCTCCCTCCTCCACCGTCGAGGCCCCCGTCGTGCGCAAGCTGCGGGATGCCATGGCCGGTGGCCCCGACAACGGTTCCGCCCGTCGGCCTGGTGGCGGACGTCCGCGTCCCGGCGCACAGTCCGCGCCCGGCCAGCGTCCCGGCGCCCGTCCGGCCGCGCCCGCGGCCAGGGCCGACGCTCCCGCGCGGCCCGCGCAAGGGGCTGCCGAAGGCGGCCGTCCGGCCCCGTCCGGTCCGCGCCCCGGCCCCCGGCCCGGGCCCGCCGCGCGTCCGCAGCCGCAGTCTCCGTCGACGGCCCCGTCGACGGATGCGCCGCAGATCCCGGCCGCCGCGCAGGCCCCGACCCCCTCGCAGGCGCCCGCCGCCGAGCTCGTCACGCCGAGCCCCACCCAGGCGCCGAGCCCGGCCGCCCAGCGTCCGGCGGCACAGGCCCCAACCCGGCCCGGCGCATCCGGCGCACAGCGGCCGGGTGGCGCCCGTCCGGCACCGCCCGCGGGCCCGGAGAGCGGCGCGGCCCAGCCCGCTGCCGACGGCGGCACGGCCACCGTCCCGCCGCGCACCCAGGCCCCCAAGCCGGGGCCGCGCACGCCGCGGGTCGGCAACAACCCCTTTGGCGTCGGTTCCGGCGCCCCGCCGCGTCCGGCCGCGCCCCGGCCCGGCCCGCCCCCGCAGGGCGGTCCTGCGCAGGGCGGCCAGGCACCCGCGGCCCAGACCGGCGGACCCCGTCCGGGCGGCCCGCGTCCCGGCGGGCCCCGCCCCGGTCAGGGCGGTCCGCGTCCGGCGTCGCCCGGCAACATGCCGCCCCGCCCGAACCCGGGCATGATGCCCGCCCGGCCTGCCGCAGGCCGTTCGGGTCCCGGTGGCGCGGGTGGTCGCGGCGCCCCCGGCGGTCGTCCCGGCGGTCCGGGCGGTCGTCCCGGCGGTCCCGGTGGTCGTCCCGGTGGCGGCGGCTTCCGTCCCGGTGGTGGCGGTCCCGGTGGCGGTGGTGCTCCGGCAGGCGGCGGCGGCGGTTTCCGCGGCGGTCCCGGCGGTGGTCGTCCCGGTGGCGGCGGCGCAGGTGGCCGCGGCCGCGGTGGTGCGGCAGGTGCGTTCGGCCGTCCCGGTGGTCCGGCGCGCAAGGGCCGCAAGTCGAAGCGGCAGAAGCGCCAGGAGTACGACGCCATGCAGGCCCCCTCGGTCGGCGGCGTCCGCCTGCCGAAGGGCTCCGGCGAGACGATCAAGCTCGCCCGTGGTGCTTCGCTCACCGACTTCGCCGACAAGATCGGCGCCAACCCGGCGTCGCTGGTGCAGGTGCTGTTTCACCTCGGTGAGATGGTGACCTCCACCCAGTCGGTCTCCGACGAGATCCTCGAGCTGCTCGGCAGCGAGATGAACTACGTCGTCCAGGTCGTCAGCCCGGAGGAGGAGGACCGCGAGCTGCTCGACAGCTTCGACATCTCCTACGGCGAGAACGCGGGCGACGACGACGACCTCGAGTTCCGGCCCCCGGTCGTCACGATCATGGGCCACGTCGACCACGGCAAGACGCGCCTGCTGGACACGATCCGCAAGACCAACGTCCGCGAGGGCGAGGCAGGCGGCATCACCCAGCACATCGGCGCCTACCAGGTCCTCACGGAGCTGGAGGGCGAAGAGCGTCCGATCACCTTCATCGACACCCCGGGTCACGAGGCGTTCACCGCCATGCGTGCCCGCGGCGCGAAGTCCACGGACATCGCGGTGATCGTGGTGGCCGCCGACGACGGCGTCATGCCGCAGACGGTGGAGGCGATCAACCACGCCCAGGCGGCCGACGTGCCGATCGTGGTCGCGGTCAACAAGATCGATGTCGAGGGCGCCAACCCGGCGAAGATCCGCCAGC
Organism: uncultured Actinomycetota bacterium; assembly: GCA_963739465.1. Classification (GTDB taxonomy): domain Bacteria; phylum Actinomycetota; class Actinomycetes; order Mycobacteriales; family Pseudonocardiaceae; genus Pseudonocardia. The sequence continues at coordinate 422,370 of CAVUAS010000007.1, read as the reverse complement.
AGCTCACCGAGTACAACCTGGTGGCCGAGGAGTACGGCGGCGACACGATGTTCGTCGACATCTCGGCGAAGCAGGGCACGAACATCGACCAGCTGCTGGAGGCCGTCCTCCTCACCGCGGACGCGTCGCTGGACCTGCGGGCCAACCCGAACATGGAGGCCCAGGGCGTCGCGATCGAGGCGCACCTCGACCGCGGCCGGGGCCCGGTGGCCACGGTCCTGGTCCAGCGCGGCACGCTGCACGTCGGCGACTCGATCGTCGCGGGCGACGCCTCCGGGCGCGTCCGCCGGATGCTCGATGAGTACGGCGACGACGTCACCGCGGCGCTGCCGTCGCGGCCGGTGCAGGTCATCGGCTTCACGTCGGTGCCGGGTGCAGGGGACACATTCCTCGTCGTCGACGAGGACCGGGTGGCCCGCCAGATCGCCGACCGGCGCCGCGCCCGCGAGCGCAACGCCGAGCTGGCCAGCCGCCGCAAGCGCGTGTCGCTCGAGGACCTCGACGCCGCGCTGAAGGAGACCAACCAGCTCAACCTGATCATCAAGGGTGACAACTCGGGTACCGTCGAGGCCCTCGAGGACGCGCTCCTGAAGATCGATGTGGGTGACGACGTCGAGCTGCGGGTGATCCACCGCGGCGTCGGTGGCATCACCGAGGGCGACATCAACCTCGCCATCGCCGACAACGTCATCGTGCTGGGCTTCAACGTCCGCGCCGAGGGCAAGGCCACCGAGCTCGCCAACCGCGAGGGCGTGGAGATCCGCTATTACACGGTGATCTACCAGGCCATCGAGGAGATCGAGGCGGCGCTGAAGGGCCTGCTCAAGCCGGAGTTCGAGGAGATCGAGCTGGGCCGGGCCGAGGTCCGCCAGGTCTTCCGGTCCTCGCGCTTCGGGTCGATCGCGGGCTGTCTGGTCATGGGCGGGGTCATCCGGCGCAACGCCAAGGCCCGCCTGATCCGCGACAGTGTCGTGGTGGCCGAGAACCTGTCGATCAGCTCGCTGCGGCGGGTCAAGGACGACGTCGTCGAGGTCCGCGAGGGCTTCGAGTGTGGTCTCACGCTCGGCAGCTTCAACGACATCAAGGACGGCGACGTCATCGAGACCTTCGAGATGCGGGAGAAGCCGCGTAGCTAGCAGCGTGGGCCGGAAGGCGCGGGGAGATGCCAGATCTCTCCGCGCCTTGGTCGCGGAGCGTGATAACACTGTACGTCGGCGCCTTGGAGTTGGACGTCCTCCTCGGGGATGTCCACTCCTTGAAGGAGAAGCGGTCGCTCGTGCGGCCGGTCGTCGCGGAGCTGCGACGGAAGTTCGAGGTCGCGGTCGCCGAGGCAGGTCATCTCGACCTGCACCGGCGGTCGCTGATCGGCGTGAGTTGTGTCGGCGCCGACCACGGCCACGTGACGGCGGTGCTCGCCCGCTGCGAGCGCTTCGTCGCCGCGCGGCCGGAGCTGGAGCTGCTCTCGGCCCGGCAGCGCATGCTGGGACCCGACGACGAATTCTGAGACAGACCGAACGGAACGGCACCCGGCAAGCAGCCGGAGCCTGGCCGGGCAAGTGATGAGGAGATCCTGGGAATGGTGGACCAGGCCCGCGCGCGGCGACTGGCCAAGCGCATCACGCACATCGTGGCCGACGCCTTGGAGCACGAGGTCAAAGACCCACGGCTGACGATGGTGACCATCACGGACACGCGGGTCACGGGCGACCTGCGCGAGGCCACCGTCTACTACACGGTCCTGGGCGAGACGGTCGACGCCGAGCCGGACGCCGCGGGCGCCGCCGCGGCGCTCGCCAGCGCGACGGGCGTGCTCCGATCCAAGGTCGGCGCGGGCACGGGCATCCGGCACACCCCGTCGCTGGCGTTCGTCGCCGACGCCGTGCCCCACGAGGCGCGGCGGATGGAGGAGCTGCTCGCCCGCACCCGCGAGTCCGACGCCGAGGTGGCCCGCCTCGCCGTCGGTGCGCAACCCGCGGGCGACGCCGACCCCTATCGCGCGCCGCGCGAGGCCGAGGAGGACGAGGACTGAGCACCGGCAGTTTCACCGTTCCGCCGATACGCGACGGCGTCGGCGGCTACGCTCCGTCCGGTCTACTGGATCCATCCCGAGGAGCGCCGTTGGCCGCCGACCCGATACGGACCGCCGCCGATGTGCTCGTCGAGGCCGCCGACGTCACGCTCCTCGCGCATGTGCAGCCCGACGCCGATTCCCTCGGCAGCGCGCTTGCCCTCGGCATCGCGTTGCGGCGGCGCGGAGCGGCGGTCCGCGTGGCCTTCGCGACGCCCGACGAGATGCCCGACACCTTGGCGCCCCTCGACGTGCTCGGCCTGGTTGTCCCCCCGTCGGCCGTCCCCGCCGCGCCGGACGTCGTGGTGGCCTGCGACGCCGCCGAGCCCGCCCGGCTCGGCACGCTGGCCGCCGCGTTCGACGCCGCCCGTGCCTCGATCATGATCGACCACCACATCTCGAATCCCGGCTTCGGTGACGTCCAGTTGCTCGACCCGGCCGCGGAGGCAACGGTCGTCGTCGCCCATCGGGTGCTGAGGGCGTTGGGTGTGCCACTCGACGTCGACGTCGCCCGCTGCCTCTATGCGGGCCTCGTCACCGACACCGTGGGCTTCCGCACGGCGGGCGAGGCGGCCCACCTGCTGGCGGCCGAGCTCGTGGCGGCAGGCGTCGAGCCCGCCACACTGGTGCGGCCGCTCCTCGACACCCATCCGTTCGCCTGGTTCGCCGCATTGGCCCGCGCCCTCGACGGCTGCGTGCTCGAGCCCGAGGCCGCCGGTGGGTTGGGACTCGTCCACACCGCCGTGCCCGCCGCCGACGTCGCCCACTTCCGGGTCGCCGACATCGACAGCGTCGTCGACACCGTCCGCACCGCGGCGGAGGCCGAGGTCGCGCTGGTGCTCAAGCAGGTGGGCGAGCGGCGTTGGTCGGCGTCTATGCGGTCCAAGGGCGCGGTCGACGTGTCCCGCGTGGCCGCCCGGCTCGGCGGTGGCGGGCATCAGGCAGCGGCCGGGTTCACCCGCGATGGCACGGTCAGCCAGGTGCTCTCCGAGGTGCGCTCCGCGCTCGCGGCGCACGCCCGGCCGCTCGCCTCCTAACGGGCCCACAGCAGCGCCCGAGCGCTCCCACACCCGAGCTTGTCCCCACCGTTGCGGTTACGGTGCACGTCGTGAGCGCCGATTACCCTGTGCCGACCGACGCCGCCCACCGCCGGGCGTTCCTCGCCGCGTTCCTGCGGCGGCCCGCCACGATGGGCGCCGTCGTGCCCAGCTCGGCGCGGCTGTCGGCCGTGCTCACCTCCATCGTCCCGACGGTGGGCACGCCCGTCGTCGTCGAGCTCGGCCCCGGCACGGGCGCGGTCAGCGCCGTGATCGACGAGCGGCTGCGGCCCGGTGCCCGCCATCTCGCCGTGGAGCTCGACGCAGGCATGGTCGAGTTCCTTGGCCGCACCCGGCCCGGCCTTGAAGTCGTCCACGGCGACGCGCGTGACCTCGGCAAGCTCCTCGCCGAGCGGGGCGTCATGCACGTCGACGCGGTGGTGTGCGGACTGCCATGGGCCTTGTTCGACGAACCGACGCAGGCCCGGGTCCTCACCGAGGTGGGGCACGCGATCGGCCCGACCGGAGCCTTCACCACCTTCGCGTATCTGCCCGGTATGGCACTGCCCGCCGCGCGCCGGTTCCGCCGCACGTTGCGCGCGCGGTTCGAGGAGGTGCTCGTCACCGCGCCGGTGTGGCGCAACATGCCCCCCGCGTTCGTCTACGTGTGCCGCAGGCCCATCGGGTGAGCCGGGCGCGCGTCCCGGCGCGGGAGATTCTGCGGCTGGCCGGGCCCGCCCTTCCCGTGCTCGCCGCCGAGCCGCTGTACCTCCTGGTCGACACCGCCGTCGTCGGACGGCTGGGGGCGGTGCCGCTGGCCGGACTCGCCGTGGGCGCCGTGCTGTTCGCGCAGGTCACCAGCCAGCTCAACTTCCTGTCCTACGGCACGACGGCCCGCACCGCCCGGCTGTACGGCTCCGGGCGGCGGCCCGACGCCGTCGCCGAAGGCGTGCAGGCGACCTGGCTCGCGCTCGCCGTCGGCCTGGTGGTTCTCGTCGTAGGACAGCTGTTCGCCCGACCCGTTGCGGAGGCGATCGGCAACGGCGGGGCGATCGCCGAGGCGGCCGTGAGCTGGCTGCGGGTCGCGCTCCTCGGTGCCCCGCTGCTGCTGGTGACCCTCGCCGGGAACGGCTGGATGCGCGGGGTACAGGACACCGCCCGGCCGCTGCGGTACGTCCTGGCGGGCAATGGTGTCTCGGCGGTCGGCTGTGTGGTGCTCGTGCACGGCATCGGCGCGTTCGGCGGGCTCGGGCTCGTCGGCTCGGCGTGGGCGAACGTCATGGGTCAGTGCGTGGGGGCGGGGCTCTTCCTCGGCGCGCTCGCCCGGGAAGGCCGCGGGTCGTGGCGCCCCCGGCAGGCGGTGCTGCGCGCCCAGCTCGCCATGGGCCGCGACCTCGTCGCCCGCAGCCTCGCCTTCCAGGCCTGTTTCCTGTCCGCGGCCGCCGTCGCCACCCGGTTCGGCGCGCCGGTGGCCGCCGCCCACCAGATCGTGCTGCAGCTCTGGGCGTTCATGGCGCTCGTGCTCGACGCCGTGGCGATCGCGGCGCAGTCGCTGGTCGGCGCGGCGCTCGGCGGCGGGGATGGCGACCGCGCTCGGGCGCTCGCGGCCCAGGTGACGCGCTACGGGCTGGTCCTCGGCGTCGGGTTCGGCGTGCTGTTCGCGGCGCTCTCCGGCGTGCTCCCGCCGGTGTTCACGCCCGACCCCGCGGTGCTCGCGGCCGTGCCCGTCGCCTGGTGGTTCTTCGCCGCGCTGCAGCCCGTCGCGGGCGTGGTGTTCGCCATCGACGGGGTGCTGCTCGGCGCGGGCGACGCCGCGTTCCTCCGCACCTGGACGCTGGCCGCCGCCGTCATCGGGTTCCTGCCGCTGATCTGGGCGTCGCTGGCGTTCGGGTGGGGGCTGGCCGGGATCTGGTCGGGGCTCGCGGCGTTCATGCTGGTGCGTCTCGTCGCCGTCGGACTCCGGGTGCGGGGCGGTCGGTGGGCGAGCACCGGCGTGCCGGGCTGAGTCCTACTCCCACACCGGCTCGGGCGTCTCCCGCACGTCGCCGTCGCCGGTGAACACGACGAACCGGTCGAATCCACGGGTGAACCAGCGGTCGTGGGTCACCGCGAGCACCGTGCCCTCGAACGCGTCGAGCGCTCGCTCAAGGGCCTCGGCCGAGGCCAGGTCGAGGTTGTCGGTCGGCTCGTCGAGCAGCAGGAGCGTGGCGCCGGAGCACTCCAGCAGGAGGATCTGCAAGCGGGCCTGCTGGCCGCCGGACAGCGTGCCGAAGCGCTGGTCGGCCTGCGCGGCCAGCTCGTAGCGGGCAAGTCGGCGCATCGCGTCCGCCCGGGTGGCGTCCGCGCGGTCGACATCGCCGCCCACCAGTACGTCCAGCAGGGTGCGCGCGGCCAGCTCCGGACGGTCGTGCGTCTGGGAGAAGTGCCCGGGGCGCACGCGGGCGCCCAGCCGGGCCACGCCGGTGTGCGCGACCGGCTTGAGGGTGGCACCGCTCGCAGGCACCGCGTCCGGCTCGGGATCGGTGCCGCCCCGCGCCAACAGCCGCAGGAAGTGCGACTTGCCCGTGCCGTTCGCGCCCAGGACGGCCACCCGCTCGCCGCCCGACAGCGTGGTGACGGGTCAGTGCCGCACCTGGTCCCACGGCAGTCCCAGCACCGCCACGGATGCCGTGTCGAAGGCCACCTCGGCCGCGTAGCCGCCCGCCTCACCCCACGCCACGAGGGCGTCGGCGTAGCGGACCTGCGTACGCTCGGCGTCGTTGAGCGCCGCTTCGGTCGACGCCCGCAGCCGCTCGCCCGCGACCCGGACGGGCGGTGGCGCCAGCGAAAGGGCGAGATCCGCGAGCGTTCGGTCGTCGGCGGTTGGCGCTCCCACGAACTGGCTCATCAGCCCGAGCCCGCCGCTGCGTGCGATCGAACCGGACGCCGGGGCGATCTCGCCCGCGACCATGCGCAGCAACGTGGTCTTGCCCGCCCCGTTCGGCCCGACGAGCGCGACGCGGGTGCCCTCGCCGACGCGGAAACTCACGTCGGCGAACAGCTCGGGGCCGTCCGGCAGGACATGCCCGACGGCCATCGCCTCGATGTGGCCCACAGAGAGCAGATGCTGGGGGAGCCCGCACGTGGCTGTCGAGCGAATTGGGAGAATCGCCGGGTGGATGCCGGACTCGTGATCGTCGCCAAGCCCGCAGGCCTGACCAGCCACGACGTGGTCGCCCGGCTGCGGCGGATCCTGCGCACCCGCAAGATCGGCCACGCGGGCACGCTCGATCCGATGGCCACCGGCGTCCTCGTCTGCGGCGTGGAGCGCGGCACGAAGCTGTTGGGCCATCTAGCACTCGACACGAAGGCCTACACCGCGACGATCCGACTCGGGGCGGCCACCACGACCGACGACGCCGAGGGCGAAGTCGTCAGCACCGCCGATCCGTCGGGCATCACCGACGCGGCGGTAGCCGCGAGCGTCGCCGCCCTGACCGGCGCGATCCAGCAGGTGCCGAGCTCGGTGAGCGCGATCAAGGTCGATGGGCGGCGGGCCTATGCGCGCGTGCGGGCGGGGGAGGAGGTAACCCTTCCGGCGCGGCCGGTCGTGGTGTCGGCGTTCGACGTGCTGGCCCGGCGGGGCGCGGAGCTCGATGTCGCCGTCGAGTGCTCATCGGGGACATACGTGCGTGCGCTGGCCCGCGACCTCGGCGCCGCACTGGGGGTCGGGGGCCATCTCACGGCGCTGCGACGCACGCGGGTCGGCCCGTTCACGCTGGCCCACGCCCGCAGCCTGGAGGCGTTGGCCGCCGCGCCGTCGTTGTCGCTCACGCTGGACGAGGCCGTCGCCGTGGCGTTCCCCCGCCGCGACGCCGACGCGGGCGAGGCGGCCGACCTCGCGCACGGCCGCCCGCTGCGCCCGGCGGGGGTGGAGGGCATCCACGGCGTCTTCGCCCCGGACGGACACGTCCTCGCCCTCGTGCGCGACCGCGACGGCCGCGCCCGCCCCGTCGTCGTACTGGCCCCCACCTGATCTCAGCCCGCCTCGTCCCGTGCCGAGAACCGGACTCGCCGTGTCAAGAACCGCGACTCACCGTGCGGGAACGCTCATTTCGCCGTGTCGAAACGCGGGACTCACCGTCAGGCGGTGGGGATCTGGGCGATCTCGTCCAGCCAGATCCGGGCCGACAGGTCCGAGGGGGCGCGCCAGTCACCGCGGGGCGAGAGCGAGCCCCCCGCCGACACCTTCGGCCCATTGGGCATGGCCGAGCGCTTGAACTGGCTGAACTGGAAGAACCGGCGGGCGAACACCTCGAGCCAGTGCCGGATCTCCGCGAGGTCGTAGCCGCGACGCTCGTCGAAGGGAAACCCGGACGGCCAGTCGCCGCGCGCCGCGTCCGCCCAGGCGTGCTCGGCCAGGAACGCGATCTTCGCCGGGCGGAACCCGTAGCGCAGCACGTGGAAGAGCGTGAAGTCCTGCAGCGGGTACGGCCCGACGGTCGCCTCGCTGCGCTGCACCGCCTTGTCCGCTCCGCCGGGCACGAGCTCCGGCGTGATCTCCGTGTCCAGCACGTCGGTCAGCACGTCGCCCACCTCGGGCGCGAATTGGCCCGAGGACACCACCCACCGGATCAGGTGCTGGATCAACGTCTTCGGCACCCCGGCGTTGATGTTGTAGTGCGCCATCTGGTCGCCGACGCCGTAGGTGCACCAGCCCAGCGCGAGCTCCGAGAGGTCGCCGGTGCCCAACACGATCCCGCCGCGCTGGTTGGCCGCCCGGAAGAGGTAGTCGGTGCGTAGCCCGGCCTGCACGTTCTCGAACGTCACGTCGTACACCGGCTCACCGGCCGAGAAGGGATGCCCCAGTTCGCGCAGCATGAGCCGGGCGGTCTCGGTGATGTCGATCTCGGTGAAGGTCACGCCCAGCGCCTTGGCCAGCCGGGTCGCGTTGCCCTTCGTCCGCTCGCCCGTCGCGAAGCCCGGCAGCGTGAACGCGAGGATGTCCGAACGCGGGCGCCGCTCCCGGTCCATCGCCCTGGCCGCGACGATCAGCGCGTGGGTCGAGTCCAACCCACCCGAGACCCCGATCACGACCTTCGGGTGGGCGAGCGCCCGCAGCCGCTGCTCCAGGCCTGCGACCTGGATGCTGTAGGCCTCGAAGCAGTCCTGCTCCAGGCGCGCCGGGTCGTCGGGCACGAACGGGAAGCGCTCGACCTCCCGGCGCAGCCCGGTGTCGTCCGACGGCGGCGCGAGGCGGAACCCGATCCGCCGGAAACCCGCCAGTCGGGCCGCGTGGTGGCGGCGGTTGTCGTCGAACGTGCCCATCCGCAGCCGCTCGGAGCGGAGCAGGTCGAGGTCGACGTCGGCAACCGATCGACGCTCGCCCTTGGGGAAGCGCTCCGACTCGGCGAGCAGGACGCCGTTCTCCCAGATCATCGTCTGGCCGTCCCACGCGAGGTCGGTGGACGACTCGCCCTCGCCCGCCGCCGCGTAGACGTACGCCGCGAGGCAGCGCGATGACGCCGAGCGGGCCAGCAGCGCACGGTCCTCGGCGCGGCCGATCGTGATCGGGCTGCCGGAGAGGTTGGCCAGCACCGTCGCCCCGGCCAGCGCCGCCTCCGCCGACGGCGGCACCGGCACCCACATGTCCTCGCAGATCTCGACGTGCAGCACGAACCCGGGCAGGTCGTCGGCCGCGAACAGCAGGTCGGGCCCGATCGGGACCTCGAAGCCCGCCACCCGGACCGTGCCCGCCGCGTCGTCGCCCGGCGCGACCTGGCGGCGTTCGTAGAACTCCCGGTACGTCGGCAGGTACGACTTCGGCGCCAACCCCAGGAGCCGCCCCCGGTGCACGATGGCCGCGACATTCACGATCCGGTGCCGGTAGCGGATCGGCAGCCCCACGACCAGCACCGGCAGCAGCTCGGCCGATCCCTCGACCACGGTGGCGAGCGCGCGCTCGGCCGCGTCCAGCAGCGGATCCTGCAGGAGGATGTCCTCGATCGAGTACCCGGACAGCGTCAGCTCGGGAAAGATCGCGAGCCCGACGCCCTCGTCGCCGCACTCGCGCGCAACCCGCAGCACCGAAGCGGCGTTCGCGGGCGGGTCGCCGATCGCCGTGCGCAGCGTGCAGGCGGCGACCCGCAGGAAACCGTGGCGATACGCCGACCGGAAACCGTCCACGGACGCAGTCTGCCCCAACCCGCACCCGGTCGACCGCGGCACGCCGGCATGCTGGTGTAGTGAAAGCCCGACCGCGTCTGGTCACCGTGCTGTGTACCGCGGTCGCGCTGCTCGCCGCCTGCACCCTGCCCACCGCGCCGATCGCAGGCAGCGCCGGGCGGGGCGAGGGCGACACCCCGCAGCCGCAGCTGCAGCGCTTCTACGCCCAGAAGCTGTCGTGGGGCTCGTGCAAGCCGTTCGCCACCACGGCGGGCGACGCCGCGGCGTTCGCCGCCGAGACCCTCCAGTGCGCGCGGCTGCAGGTGCCGCTGGACTACGCCAAGCCCGACGGCCCGGCGGCAGGTGTCGCCGTGCTGCGCCAGAAGGCGACCGGCAGGCGGATCGGGTCGCTGCTCTTCAACCCCGGCGGACCCGGCGCGTCCGGCATGAGCATGGTGGCGGGGCTCGGGCCGCAGCTCGCGGACAGCCCGCTCGGGCAGCGGTTCGACCTGGTCGGCTTCGATCCGCGCGGCGTCGGGGCGAGCACCCCGGCGATCGACTGCCTCACCGACGCCGAATGGACTGCGGAGCGGGCCGATCTCGATGTCGACCCGTCGCCCGCGGGCGTGGCGCAGACCGAGGCGGAGAACAAGCTGTACGCCCAGCGGTGCGAGCAGCGTTCCGGCGGCGACGCGGTGCTGGCGAACGTCGGCACCCGCGACGCCGCCCGGGACATGGACGTGCTGCGCGCGGCGCTCGGCGACCCCAAGCTGACGTTCCTCGGCTACTCCTACGGCACTTTCCTCGGCACCCTCTACGCCGAGCAGTTCCCCCGCAACGTCCGCGCCATGGTGCTCGACGGCGCGGTGGATCCCGTCCAGAGGGCCGCGGACCGCAACGTGGACCAGTACGCGGGCTTCCAGCACGCGTTCGACGCCTACGCCGCCGACTGCGCGAAGGGCCGGGACTGCCCGCTCGGCCGCGACCCCGCGCAGGCGACCGCGGTCTATCAGGGCCTGGTCCGGCCGCTGATCGCGAAGCCGCTCGCGGTCGGCGACCGCACCCTGTCCTACAACGACGCCCTCGTCGGCAGCCTCTACGCCCTCTACCTGCAGGACATGTGGCCCGCGCTCACGGCCGCGCTCACCGAGCTGCGCCGCGACGACGGCCGGGTGCTGCTCAGCCTCGCGGACCTGTACGACGAGCGCGGCTCCGACGGCCACTACGACAACACCCAGGAGGCGTTCACCGCGATCCTGTGCCAGGACCAGGAGCGCACCACCGACCGGGCGGTCGTCGCCGACACGAACCGGCGCGCCAACGCCGCGGCCCCGTTCACCGACCCCGGGCGCGGCGCCGTCGGAGCGCTGGACGTGTGCGCGTTCTGGCCGGTACCGCCCACCACCGAGGCACACACGCCGCAGGTCGCGGGCCTCGTGCCGACGCTGGTGGTCTCGACGACCGGCGACCCGGCCACCCCGTACCAGGCCGGGGTCGACCTGGCCCGTCAGCTCGGTGGGCGGCTGCTGACCTTCGAGGGCACCCAGCACACCGCGTCGCTGCACGGTGACCGCTGCATCGACAACGCCGTCACCGCCTACCTCGTCGACGGCACCCTGCCCGCGGAGGGCGCCCGCTGCGCGGCGCTCTGAGCGGAGCTTGCGACAGTGCTGATCCGCGCCTGTGCGAGACTCCTCGCATGGCGATTGAGCAGCCCGAGTACGTGGTGGAGCGGTACCTGAGGCGCCTCGGCGACGGCAGGCCGGAGCCGACGACGCTCGGGTTCTACGCGGCGATCGACGCGATGCGCAGCGTCGACCCGTTCGTCGCGAAGCACGTCGTACAGGAGCTTGCCGACCAGCGGTCGAACATCAAGCTGATCGCCAGCGAGAACTACTCGTCGCTGGCCGTCCAGCAGGCGATGGGCAACCTGCTCACCGACAAGTACGCCGAGGGCTACCCGTGGCACCGCTTCTACGCGGGCTGCGACAACGTGGACGCGATCGAGGAGCACGGCGCCAAGCTCGCGCGCGACCTCTTCGGCGCGGGGCACGCCTACCTGCAGCCGCACTCGGGCGCCGATGCCAACCTCGTCGCGTTCCTGGCCATTCTCGCCACGCGCGTCGAAAGCCGCCTGCTCGACCGGTTTGCGGTCAAAAACGTCTCGGCGCTGTCCGCCGAGCAGTTCGGCGAGCTTCGCGCCGAGCTGAACAACCAGCGGCTGCTCGGCATGGACTATTACTCCGGCGGCCACCTGACCCACGGCTACCGCTTCAACGTCTCATCCCGGCTCTTCGACGCCCGCAGCTACACCGTCGACCGGGAAACCGGCCTCCTCGACCTGGACGCGCTGCGCGCGCAGGTGCAGGAGGTGCGGCCGCTGATCCTGCTCGCCGGGTACAGCGCCTACCCGCGCAAGATCGACTTTGCCCGGATGCGGGAGATCGCCGACGAGGTCGGCGCCACGTTCATGGTCGACATGGCGCACTTCGCGGGGCTGGTCGCGGGCAAGGTGTTCACCGGCGCGTACGACCCGGTGCCGCACGCGCACATCGTCACCAGCACCACCCACAAGACGCTGCGCGGCCCTCGTGGGGGGATCGTGCTGTCGAGCGTGGAGTATGCCGACGCCGTCGACAAGGGCTGCCCGGCCGTGCTCGGCGGCCCGCTGCCGCACATCATGGCGGCCAAGGCGATCGCGCTGCAGGAGGCTGCCCAGCCCGCCTTCGCCGAGTACGCGGCCCGCATCGTCGAGAACGCGCAGACGCTGGCGGCGGCGCTGCAGAAGCACGGGATGACCGTCGCTACGGGCGGCACGGACAACCACATCGTGCTCGCCGACGTGGCCACGTCGTACGGGCTGACCGGCCGCCAGGCCGAGAGCGCGCTGCGCACGGTGGGCATGACCCTCAACCGCAACTCGCTCCCGTTCGACGTGAACGGGCCCTGGTACACGAGCGGCCTGCGGCTGGGCACGCCCGCGCTCACCACGCTGGGCATGGGCGCGGCGGAGATCGAGGAGATCGCCGAAGTGATGACGGGCGTGCTGCGCGCCACCACCCCGGTCGTGACGAACGGCACGCCGAGCAAGGCCAAGTACGTCACCGAGCCGCAGGCCGAGGCGGAGGCCCGGGCGCGCATGGCGGCACTCTGCCAGAAGTTCCCGGTCTACCCGGAGATCGATCTCTCGATTATCGACCCCGCGGCGTGACCCACCCCGAAACATCCGCGTAACAGACCGTTCCTAGGCTCACGCTATGGATCGCCAGCAGGAGTTCGTGCTCCGCACGCTCGAGGAACGCGACATCCGCTTCGTGCGGCTGTGGTTCACCGACGTGCTCGGCTACCTCAAGTCGGTGGCTGTGGCCCCGGCGGAGCTCGAAGGGGCGTTCGCCGAAGGCATCGGGTTCGACGGCTCGGCGATCGAGGGCTTCGCCCGCATCTACGAGTCGGACATGGTCGCGCGGCCCGATCCGTCGACGTTCCAGGTGCTGCCGTGGGAGACCGCGGCGGGGGAGCACTACTCGGCGCGCATGTTCTGCGACATCGCGATGCCGGACGGCTCTCCGTCGTGGGCCGACCCCCGGCACGTGCTGCGGCGGGCGCTGTCCAAGGCGGGCGAGGCCGGGTTCACCTGCTACGTCCACCCCGAGATCGAGTTCTACCTCCTGCGTGACCTCCCGGCCGACGGCTCCCCGCCCACGCCCGCCGACTCCGGCGGCTACTTCGACCAGGCCAGCCACGACGTGGCGCCGCATTTCCGGCGCAACGCCATCGAGACGCTGGAGTCGATGGGGATCTCCGTCGAGTTCAGCCACCACGAAGGCGGCCCGGGGCAGCAGGAGATCGACCTCCGCTACGCCGACGCGCTGACTATGGCGGACAACATCATGACGTTCCGCTACGTCGTGAAGGAGGTGGCGATCACCCAGGGGGTGCATGCGTCCTTCATGCCCAAGCCGTTCTCCGCGCACCCCGGCTCGGCGATGCACACGCACTTCTCGCTCTTCGAGGGCGACCGCAACGCGTTCCACGACGCCGAGGACCCCTACTCGCTCTCGGAGACGGGGCGCGCGTTCGTCGCGGGTGTGCTGCGGCACGCGCGCGAGATCACCGCCGTGACCAACCAGTGGGTGAACTCCTACAAGCGCCTGATCGTCGGCGGCGAGGCGCCCACGGCCGTGTGCTGGGGCCACGCCAACCGCTCGGCACTGGCGCGGGTGCCGATGTACTCCCCGGGCAAGTCCTCGACGCGCCGCGTGGAGATCCGCACACTGGACACGGCCTGCAACCCCTACCTCGCCTTCGCTGTGATCCTGGGTGCGGGCCTGCAGGGCATCGCGAAGGGCTACGAGCTGGGCGCTCCCACCGAGGACGACGTGTGGTCGCTCACCGAGACCGAGCGCAGGGCGATGGGCTACGAGTCACTGCCGCAGAACCTCACCGAGGCGCTGGGCGCGATGGAGCACTCCGAGCTGGTCGCCGAGATCCTCGGCGAGCACGTCTTCGACTTCTTCCTGCGCAACAAGCGCGCCGAGTGGGACGGCTACCGGCGCCAGGTCACGCCGTACGAGCTGGCAACCTACCTGCCGGTCCTCTAGACGGCTGTGCGCGGTAACGAGTGCGGGAGCACTCGTTACCGCGCACGGGTGTTCAGCCGTTCTTGATGTCCGCCTCGTGGTTGCCGAAGATCGAGTTGCCACTCTGCGACGGCGCGGACGGTCCCTTCAGCAGCAGGCCCGTCCGGTTGGCGAAGATGGTGTTCCCGGCCAGCGTGAACGGCCCGTCGGTGTCGACGTAGATGCCGTAGCGGTCGTTCTGGCCGATCACGTTGTCGCGCAGCTCGGTCGTGGTCGCCTCGCTCACGATCCGCACGCCGTCCTGCTTGTTGCCGCGGACGTCGTTGTCGCGCAGGGCGTTGTCCTGCCCGGTCTGCGCGATGCCGATGCCGGACTCGCCGTTGTCGTAGATCTTGTTGCCCTGGATGACGTTGTTGCCGGACTCGTTGATGTTGATCCCCTGCGAGGCGTTCTGGAACGTCTCGTTGTTGGTGATCGTGTTCCGGTCGGAGTGCTGGTACAGCACGATCCCGTGGTGCTGGTTGCGGTACACGACGTTGCCGGAGATGTCGCTGTCGACGCAGTCCTCGGCGAGGATGATCCCGTGCTTGCCGTTGTCGTGCACCACGTTGTTCTGGATCTTCAGGTTGTGCGATCCGGTGTGCGGGTCGATGCCGTACAGCACGCTGTCGTGCACGTTGTTGTTCGTGATCGACAGGCCGCCGACGCCGAACGAGTACACGCCGAAGTACAGGTGTGAGATGTCGCTGTCGGCGACGTGCCCGCCGCTGCCCTCCGTACGCCAGGACAGCCCGTACGACTCGCGGTCACCGAAGCCGAGGTAGGCCAGCTGGGACTTGTCGACGGTCATCTGGCCGCCGTCGCGGGCGAGTAGGAAGCTGCGTCCGTCCGCCGGGTTCGCGTCGACTTGGTCCTTGGCGTCGTCCCACGACGAGATGCAGACGCCGGTCACCGCGAGCCCGCCGCCGAACGACTTGACGGTGGCGAAGTTCGGGCCGACGCTGCGCAGCTTGAGCCACGACACGTCGGGCGGCGACAGCGTGAGCGAGGCGCCCTTGTCGATCTCGATGCTGGCACCGGCGAGCCACTCGCCCGGCTGCAGCTCGCGCAGCGCCGCGGGGTTGCCGATGGCCTTGCTCAGCCGGTCGAGCGTGATCCCGGTGCCGCCGGTGATCCGGATCGTGTTGGTGCCGCGATCCAGTGCGGCGCTGACCCCCGAGGAGCCCGAGCCGGGCGCGCTCGACGCGGCGTCGGCACCCGTCGCGCCCTTGGTGCAGGGCTTCGCCGGGTCCGAGGTGGCCGGCGGGGGCACCGTGCGGCGCTGCAGATCCGGTGGGGGCGACGACGCGCATCCCGCGAGGAGCAGGCCGAGCGCGACGGCGGCCGCCGCGACCCGCCCGAGCCGACCCGCGGCCCTCATCCCGCACCCACCGGGACCGGGGGCGGCAGCATGCGGCGGGTCGGGCCGATGCGCCGCGACCGCAGGAGGTGCATGACCTCCAGGAACACGGCCAGCAAGATCAGCGGCAGGCCGATCGCGCCGAGGAGGTTGAGCGGCGGCAGGCTGAGGTCGGTTTTCCCGAGCAGCGTCACCGCGCCTCGGACCGCCTCCAGCGCGTGCACCGACGAGTCGCGCAGCGTGACCGCGCTCCCCGGCTGGGACTCGACGCCGACGGACACCGCGTCGACGCTCACGGCGTCGAGCGCGATCGGTTCGGCCGCCCGGGCGCGGATGCCCGTCGTGGTCAGGCCGACCTGGATGCCGTTGACGGTCGTGCCCGCCTGCAGGTCCATCCCGGTGCGCCCGCCGCGGATGGTGCCGCCGGTGATCTGCATTCCCGAGCTCAGGTTGCGGAGGGCGTTGTCGACGCCGTCGGTCGTCAGATCGTTGACCACGATGCCGCTGGTGCCACCGGAGGTGACCAGCCCGTCGTCGCCGCCGATCAGCGACAGCTTGTTGGCGGTGACGCCGCCCGCGCCGCGCTCGACCCGCACGCCGGTGCGGCTGCCCTTCACGGTGAGGCCGTCGAGCAGCGTGTCGTGGCCGCCGATCGCTATGCCTACGACGTGCGCGTTGTCGATCGTCGAGCCGGTGACGTGCAGGCTCTTGGTCGTCTTCTCCACCACGATGCCGGTGCGGCCGCCGCTGATCGTCATCGCGTCGAGCAGCACGTTGGCCGAGTTGACGTGCAGGAACACGCCGTTCGGCTCGTCGGTCGTGGTGACGCCCCGGACCTTGCTGTCGGTGGTGCGGTTGAGCTCGAGCCCGCCCGCCTGGTCACCGGCCAAGGTCAGGTCACTGATCTCGAGGTTCTTCTGGCCGGAGATCGACACGCCATAGGACTTGTTGCCGGTCGTGCTGATCCCGGTGATCGGACGGCTGCCGGGATCGCCCGACACGAGCACGCCGTTGTCGCCGTTGTGCTCGGCCTTGACCCCGTTCAGCACGGTGGCCCGGTCGCCGCGCAGCACGATCCCGTTCTCCGCCGAGTCGTTGACGGACACGTCCTGCAGGCGCACGCCCTGCGACGCGGCGAGCGTCAGCCCGGTGGCGTTGCGCTGGAACGTGACGCCGTTCAGCGTGCCGGTGCTGCCGCGGCCGAAGGAGATCGCGGGGGTGCCCTGGTTGTCACCGGTGGGCTTGGTCCCAAGGTCGGTCAGCACGCTGTTGGTCGCGTCGAGCCTGCCCTGGTCGGAGACCTTGATGTAGGGGCGGCCCGCCGCGTCGGGGCCCACCGCCTGCCCGGATGTCGGGTCGAGCGAGGTGACCGTGATGTTGCGCAGCTGGATGCGGCCGCTGCCGGTGTAGAGGAACGCGGCGTCGTTGGCGTCGGGGCCGCCCGTGAGCTGCAGGGTCTTGACGCCCTCGACGTCCAGCAGGGTGCCCGGCGTCAGCACGACGGCGGCGGACAGGCGCGCGTTGTCGCCGTTGATCGCCATCCAGGACGAGGGGATGGCGGCGTCGAGCGCGCCCAGCGTGACCGTGCGGCCGTTGCGCACGACGCGCTGCACCAGGCTGCCGCCGGAGACGGAGTCGATCGACGTGACACGCACGATGACGAGCTTCTGCGGCCTGCCGCGGTGGTTGTAGGTGATCGCGGCGCGCTGGGCGGCCGCGGCCCGCTGGGCGGCTTCCTTGGCCGCGCGGGCCTGCGCAGCGGCGAGCGCCTTCGCCTGCGCCTCGGCCTGCGCCTTCGCTGCTGCCGCCGCCTCTTCCTCGGCCTTCTTCTTGGCCGCAGCCTCTGCGGCGGCCTGCTGCGCCGCGGCCTGGGCGGCCGCCTGTTGCACTGCTTGCTGTGCGGCCTGCTGTTGGGCCGCCTGCTGTTGGGCCGCCTGCTGCTGCGCGGCTCGCTGCGCCGCCTGCTGTTGCTGTTGTTGCTGCTGTTGTTGCTGCTGCTGTTGCTGTTGTTGCTGCTGTTGTTGTTGCTGTTGTTGTTGCTGTTGTTGCTGTTGCTGGTTGTTCCCGCTCCCGTTGTTCCCACCGCCGTTGTTCGACCCGGTGGGAGTCTGCGCGCTGATCGCGGAGACACCAGGTGCGGCGGCGGCGACCCCCACGGGGATGACGACCGCCATCGCGGCGACGATCGTCCCGGCGAGCAGGAGCCGCCCGCCCGCGCGGTTCACGCGACGCCCTTGCGAGCGGCCGCGGGCTGATGCGGCTGCGTTTCCGACTCCACGGCGGGCTTGGCCTCGGCCCGCTGCGGTGGTGGCGCGGCGATGGGCACCGGCCCGCTGTTGGTCGCCTGTCGCGGGACGACCGGGTTGACCGGCGACGTCGGCTGGTCCACCACGTACGGGCGAGGTCGGGCCCGGACCTGCGTCAGCTGCTCGCTCGGCGGCGCCTGCTGCGGCACGAGCCCCCGGCCCGACCGGGCTGCGGCGGGCGGGTACTGCGGCTGCGGCGGCCTGCCCTGCGGCCCGTTGTACGGCCGGATCGGCATCGTGGCCGACAGCAGCTCCTGCGGAGCCCCCACGGGCACCGGTGCGCCCTGCGGCGCCCCGACCGTGGTCGGAGCCTCCGCCGGGTCCGCTCCGGCCGTGCGCACCACCTGACCGTTCTCCACGGCCACCTGTCGGGTGAGCCACCGCTGGCGACGGATGGTCAGCAGCGCCTGCAGCTTGATGATCGCCATGATCCATGAGACGAACACGTATCCCGGGATGAAGAGGAACGAGGACGGCCGCCTGCGCAGATGCGGGAGCAGCTTGGCCGAGCGGGACAGTTGCCACCATCCCGCGAGCACCGCAGCGAAGATCCAGTTCTGATTGATCAGCGAGTGCACCATGAACGCCGGGCCCAGCAGCAGCGTGAAGCCGCTGAGCCCCTTGTCCATCATCGTGTAGGCGAGGAACGGGTGGCGGTACACCCACGGGCGCGACAGCGCCCGCAGGTCCGACCGCCAGGTGTTGCGGGCCCAGCGCAGCCGCTGCTTGAAGAAGATCCGCCAGGTGTTGGGGAACGTCGACCACACCTCGGCGCTGCGCTGCATGTAGGTCAGGTAGCCGCGCTCGAGGACGAGCGTGGTGAGGCGCTTGTCGTCACCGGAAAGGCACGGCACGCCCCAGAACGACTCATGCATGAACTCCTGCTCGATGTCCATGAGCAACGAGCGCCGGTAGACCGCCGTGCGGCCCGACAGACACGAGACGGCCCGCCCGAGCAGGCTCTGGCTGGCGTTCTCGTCGAAGTACCGGTGGTCGAGGAACATGTCGGTGATCCGGGCGAGGAAGCCCTTGGTCCCGTACACGCTCTGCCGGGTGCCCACACCGCCGATGCGGGCGTCGGCGAAGGGCTTGCAGACCTCCGCCGCCACGTCGTCGGCCCAGATCGTGTCCGAGTCGACCAGGGCCACCAGGTCGGTCGACGAGGCGTTCCACCCCTTGCGGAGGGCGTCCCGCTTGCCCGGCACATCGGTGATGAGCACCGTGACCGGGTAGCGGGACGCGATCTCCTGGCACCGGGCGTCGGAGGCGTCGATCACGAGGATGACCTCGTGCACCCGGTTGCGCAGCCACGACTCGATGGCCGCGGCGAAGATGACCGGGTCCTCCTGGTAGACCGGAACCACGATCGACATCGACAACCGGTAGTTGTTGACGATCGGTCGGTAGAGCACCGCCGGGATCCGCCGGATCAACCAGCAGGCCCAGCGGAAGAGGCCGAGCACGCCCAGGGGCGTGCCCAACACGTAGTAGTACAGGGGCAGGGTCATGCCACGTCGGCGCCGGACATGTCGCGCTCGACCACCGAGTCCAGCTCCTGCCCGGCAAGCGCCTCCAGCCGGTCGTTGACCTCGACGACGGCCCGCAGCAGCGGCATGTCGACGCCGATCTTGCCCGCGAACCCGAGGAAGCCCTGCGTGTCCTTCGGCAGGCAGACACCGCCGTAGGGGGCGCCGCCGCGGATGCCGTAGAGCGGGTTGATCGAGCCCTCGGACGAGGCCGCGACGGTGGACGCGACGGGGTCCGCGTCGATGCCGTAGGCCTGCGCGACCAGCCACATCTCGTTCCAGAAGCTGATCTTCGCCGCGTTGTAGATGTTGTGGGCGCACTTCACGAGCTCGGCGGACGCGGGCTCGTTGAACGTGCGGACCTCACCGCCGAAGGGCGCGAGCAGCTCACGCATGCGCGCGATCGTGCGCGGCTGGCGGCTGGCGATCACGGTCATCCACGGGTTGCGGAAGTCCTCGACGGCCGACGCGGCCCGCAGGAACTCCGGGTTGGACGCGAGCTCGAAGCCCGTGCCCACGGTCTTGCCCGACTCCCGTTCGAGGACGGGGCGGACCAGCTCGTCGCTCGTGCCCGGGGGCACGGTCGAGCGGACGACGACGGTGTGCGCCTGCGCCGACGTGGCCAGGGCGCGCCCGACCGCGGCGGTGCCCTCGGTGAAGGCGCTCAGGTCGTAGGCGTGACCGACGTTCGGGGTGGGGAGCGTCAGGATGATGAACGCCTCGCGGTCGGCCGGGAGGTCGACGGTGGTGCTGGCATTGAGGCCGCGGTCCTGCAGCTCGCGCACGCGGCGTGCCGAGATGTCGACGAACGTCACGTCATGGCCGAGCTCAAGAAAGCCCTCTCCGGTGGCCGTGCCGACCACTCCGGACCCGACGATGACGATCGCGGACGGTGTGATGGACGGCCGGTCGAAGACCTGCTTCACGAAATCTCCTCGGGGCTGACGCCGGCAGGTGTGCCGGAGCGGACGGGAAGCTGTGCGGGCAGAACCGGGCACCGGTACCCGGTGACGTCCTCCCCGACGGGGACGTCAGTGCGCGGGGACCGGTGTAGCCGGGGGGAGTGCCGCACGGAGCGTGACACTAGAGCGGATCTTCACCCGGGCGGCTAGTCTGAGAACGCGACATCCTGATCCGCGCTCACAGGTCGTAATAGTGCGCCGAAGAGTGATAAGTTTGGGCCGTGGGTGGCTTTGCAGTAGTCCGATTGGCCGAATAGGCTTCTCAGGTAGCGGAGCGCAACGGCCGAGGGTCAGCCGGAATGGCTAACGCGAAGCGCGTACAGCACAACCTGGCCGACGGCGTCGGCAGCGTCGCCCCTGCTCACGTTCGACTGAAGATAGCTGCCGGTCTTGAAGTACCAGCCGTCACCCGCGAGCGCCGCCCCGCCTGCGTGGCCGCCGTTGTAGAAGACGTCGATCCGTCCCGCGGTGGCGATGACGCGCAGGTCGTAGGGCGTGCCGAGGACGTAGGCGGGATCGATGACGAACTCGTTCTTGTCCCCGTAGTCGCCGCCGCCGTACTGGGCGATCAGCCGGTTGTCCTCGAGCCGGATCTCGATGACGTCATCTTCCGCGTCGTGGATCTGCGCGGTGACGACCTCGGGCTTGACCGGCGGGAGGGTGATCACCGACTGGCGGACCTCCAGCGTGTGGGTACCCGCGTGGTTGGACCACTCGGCCAGCTTGTCGCCGCTCGTCTCGCGCAGCTCGGAGCGTGGGTAGCTGCTGCCCTTCGTGGTGACGCCGCCCGCGTCGGACGTGAACACGACTCCGCCGCGGCCCGGGTCGACCTGGAAGAACGGACTGCTGTAGGTGGCCAGCGCAGGCTGTTGCACCGTGTCGGGCTTGCCCGGCGCGCCTGTGGGCAGCGTGAGGTTCCAGTTGGCCAGGTCGAGCACCTGGCCGGGCACTTGGCTCGGCGCGACGGGGGGCGGGGTGGGCTGAGGAGTGCCGTCGACCGCGGAGGAGCAGGCGCTCGCGCAGCAGGCGACGAGGGCCAGCACGAGGGCGGTGACGCGCACGGTCCTCCTCATCTCACCCCGAGTGGGTCACGTCGACCCGGTAGAGGACGACCCTCCCGACGGCGTTCGGGGCGTCGCCCTTGTCGGTGTTGGACTGCAGGTAGCTGCCGGTCTTGAAGTACCAGCCGCTGCCGCTCTGCGCGATGCCACCGACGCGCTTGTTGTTGTACCAGACGTCGATGCGACCGCCCGCCGCCACGAGCCGCAGGTCGTAGGGCGTGCCCAAAGCGTAATTCGGGTCGACGACGAACTCCTTCTTGCCGTCCGCGTACTGGGCGATCAGGCGCTTGTCCTCCAGCCGGATCTCCATGACGTCGTTCTCCGCGTCGTGGATCTGGGCCGTGACCAGCTCGGGCTTGGCCGTGGGCAGCTGGGTGACGGCCTGGCGCACCGCGAGCGTATGGGTGCCGCTGCCGTTGGTCCAGGACGCCTGCCGGTCGCCGGTCATCTCCCGCAGCTCGGAGCGCGGGTAACTGCTGTTCTTGGTGGTGACGCCGCCCGCGTTAGCGGTGAACACCACGCCGTCGCGCTGCTCGTCGACCTGGAAGAACGGGGCTCGAGTAGCCGTCGAGCTCGGGCTGGCGGACGGTGTCCGGATTGCCTGCGCTGCCGGTGGGCAGCGTCAGGTACCAATTGCGCAGGTCGAGGAGCTGACTGGGCCGGGTGGCCGAGCCGGGTCGCGGTCGGTCGGGCGTCGCGCCCTCGGCCAACGCGCCGCCCACCCCGGACGGGGCGCGCGTGGCCGACCCGGGCCGATAGCCACCCCGGGCCACGGACCGGAACGGATTGTGGTCGGCCGTCGACCCGGCACCCGCCGCGGGCTTGTGGTGCGCGCCCGGCTGCGCGAGCACGGACGCTCCCGTCCACCCGGTCACGGTGCACGCGACGACGGCGAGCACTACCACGAACGACGAACGGCGCATCGGCACTCCGGCGGCTGGCGGCTGGCGGCTTTTGACGTTTCCCCTGGTCGACGCGGAGCAGATTAGGGTCGCGGCCCTCGTGCCCGTGGGCGTTTGGGCAAAGTTGCGCCGGAAGAAATCCGCGAGCACACGGGAGGTTGCCTGCGGGCGGCAACGATCCGGTAACCGGTACACAACGTGCGATCGACGGCACCCGTTCGGGTGACACACGCAGGAGGCTGCCCCGTGCTGTCGCGCCCGTCTCGACTACTACTCTCCGTAGTCATCGACGGGTCGCATCGGGTGGGTCGCGTCGACCCGCGGATGGGGCAGGATCTGATGGTGTGACGCGCGCCGGTGCCTCTCTCGCCCGTCTGGGGCTGACCGAGCCGTGGGCGGAGGACGCGCTCACGCAGCTGGGCTGGTGGGCCGGGGACCGGCCGTCGGACGGCGCGGAGCAGATCATGTGGGCGCTGGCCCGCAGCCCCGACCCGGACCTCGCGCTGCGCGCCGCCGAGCGGCTCGTCGCCGCCATCTCCGAGCGAGCGGCGTTCGACGCCGCGTTGCGCGCCGAGGTGGGCCTGCGGGGGCGGCTGCTGGCCCTGCTCGGGAGCTCGACGGTGCTGGCCGACCACCTCGCGACCCACCCGGACCGCTGGCACCGGCTGCGCGACGAGCGCGCCGCGGGCGGCGATGATCCCGCGGCGGCCCTGCTCACGGCCGTCGGCGCCGACCCGGACGCGCCTGCCGCGGGCGCGCCGGGCGGGGCCAGGGCGGAGCTCACCGGATCGGCCGCCATCCAGGCGCTGCGCACGGCCTACCGCGACGAGCTGGTAGTGCTCGCGGCCGCCGACCTCGCCGCCGTGTCCGAGCCCGAGCTGCCGGTGCTGGACGTGGAGGACGTCGCGGCGCGGCTGTCAGACCTCGCCGCCGCGGCGCTGCAAGCGGCGTTGGCCATCGCCGTTGCGGAGTTCGAGGACGATCCGGGCAGGCTCGCGATCATCGCGATGGGCAAGTGCGGTGGCCGCGAACTCAACTACGTCAGCGACGTCGACGTCGTGTTCGTCGCGGAGCCCGCCGACGCCGTCACCGCCCGGCTCGCCGCCCGGGTGATGCGCATCCTGGGCGAGTCCTGCTTCGAGGTGGACGCCAACCTGCGCCCCGAGGGCCGCCAAGGGGTGCTCGTGCGCACCCTCGACGGCCACGTCAGCTACTACAAGCGGTGGGCCAAGACCTGGGAGTTCCAGGCGCTGCTCAAGGCCCGGCCCATCGCGGGCGACGCGGAGCTGGGCAAGGCGTACGCCGAGGCCGTCGCGCCGATGGTGTGGAGCGCCGCGGGCAGGCCGGATTTCGTCGGCGACGTCCAGGCCATGCGGCGGCGTGTCGAGGAGAACGTCCGCCACGACCAGCGGGCCCGGGAGCTCAAGCTCGGCCCGGGCGGTCTTCGCGACGTCGAGTTCGCGGTGCAGCTGCTCCAGCTCGTGCACGGGCGCACCGACGAGGCGCTGCGCTCGGGGTCGACGCTCCACGCGCTGCGGGCGTTGTCCAACGGCGGCTACGTCGGGCGCGACGACGGGGCGAACCTCGCGGCGTCCTACCGCTTCCTGCGTCTGCTGGAGCACCGCCTGCAGCTGCAGCGGCTGCGCCGCACCCACCTGTTGCCCGCCGCGAACGACACCGACGCGCTGCGCTGGCTCGCCCGCTCGGCGAAGCTGCGGCCCGACGGGCGCCGCGACGTCGTCGGCGTGCTCATGGGGGAGTGGACCCGCAACGCGCGCCGCGTGCGGCGGCTGCACGAGAAGCTGTTCTACCGGCCGCTGCTCACCGCGGTGTCGCGGTTGTCCGCCGAGACCGCGCGCCTGTCGGAGAAGGAGGCCGCCGCGCGGCTCGGCGCCCTGGGCTGGACGTCGCCGGAGGGCGCGCTCGGGCACCTGCGCGCGTTGACCGGCGGCGTCTCGCGCGCCGCGTCGATCCAGCAGACCCTGTTGCCCGTCCTGCTCGACGAGCTCGCCCGCAGCCCCGACCCCGACCGGGGCCTCCTGGCCTATCGGCGCGTGTCCGAGGCGCTGGCCAGCACACCGTGGTACTTGCGGCTGCTGCGCGACGAGGGGCTGGTCGCACAGCGGCTCATGCACCTCTTGGGCACGTCGGCGCTGGTGCCGGACCTGCTCGTGCGCGCACCGGAGGTGCTGCGCCTGCTCGCCGCACCCACCGCGGGACAGGCCGACGAGCTGCGCAGGGACCCGGCGGACTTCGCGTCTTCGCTGGCGCTGACGGTCGCGCGCCAGTCCGACCCCGAGTCCGCGGCGGCGACGGCCCGTTCGCTGCGGCGTCACGAGCTGCTGCGCGTCGCGTGCGCGGACCTGCTCGGCCTGCTGTCCACGGAGGAGGTGTGCGCCGCGCTGTCATCCGTGTGGGTCGCCGTGCTCGCGGCCACGCTGGAGTCGGTGCAGCAGGCACTCGCGGACGACGGCAAGGGGCGGGTCGCGCGGCTGGCCGTGATCGGCATGGGCCGCCTCGGCGGCGCCGAGCTGGGCTACGGCAGCGATGCCGACGTGCTCTTCGTCTGCGAGCCCGCGAACGGCGCGGACGAGGCGGACGCCGTGAAGTACGCAAACCTCGTCGCCGAGACCGTCCGGCGCCGCCTCGGCTCGCCGAGCCCGGACCCGGCCCTCGTCGTCGACGCCGACCTGCGCCCCGAAGGCCGCAACGGGCCGCTGGTGCGCACGCTGGAGTCCTACCGCGCCTACTATGCGCGCTGGTCGCAGGCCTGGGAGGCGCAAGCGCTGCTGCGGGCGTCCCCGGTGGCGGGCGACGCCGACCTGGGCGTGCGGTTCGTCGCGATGGTCGACCCGGTGCGCTACCCCGTCGAGGGCCTCGACCAGGCGACCGTCACCGAGATCCGGCGGATCAAGGCGCGCGTCGACGCGGAGCGGCTGCCGCGCGGCGCCGACCGCACGCTGCACACGAAGCTGGGTCTCGGCGGGCTCGCCGACATCGAATGGACGATCCAGCTGCTGCAGCTGCAGCACGCGGGCGACCTGCCGGAGCTGCGCACCACCTCGACGCTGGACGGCCTGCGGGAGGCGGGCGAGGCCGGGCTGCTCAGCGCCGAGGAGGTGTCCGAGCTGGGGGCGGCCTGGACGCTCGCCACCCGGGCGCGCAACGCCGTGATGCTCGTGCGCGGCAAGCCGGGCGACCAACTGCCTCGGTCGGGGCGGGAGCTCGCCGCCGTCGCGTACGCGCTGGGCTACCCGGCCGACGGGGACCCTGGCGTGTTCCTCGACGACTACCGCCGCACCGCCCGGCGCGCCCGCACCATCGTCGAGCGGGTGTTCTACGGCTGGTAGGGGAGGTAGGGGTCGTGAGTGGAAAGCGTCGTTATAGCGACGTTTTCCACTCACGACCGCGCTAGCGTGCCCGTATGCCCTCCGCCGCGACGCTGCTGACCTTCACCCTGGCGGGCATAGTCCTGGTGGCGATCCCCGGCCCGAGCGTGCTCTTCATCGTGGGCCGCGCGCTGGCCCATGGACGGCGTGCGGCGCTGCTGTCCGTGGCGGGCAACACGACCGGCGCCTCGCTCGTCGTCGTGGTGGTGGCGCTGGGCTACGGCGCCGTCGCCGCGCGCTCGATCGAGGTGTTCACGGTGCTGAAGCTCGCGGGCGCCGCGTACCTCGTCTACCTGGGCGTGCAGACCTTCCGTCGGCGCGGCGACCTGGCGGCCGCGCTCGACCGGCCGGTCGGGCCCGCGCGGCGCAGGCTGTACTGGCAGGGCGTGATCGTCGGCGTCACCAACCCGAAGGTGCTGATCTTCTTCGCGGCCGTGCTCCCGCAGTTCGTCGACCTCGGCGCGGGCAGCGCGACCACGCAGATGCTCGTGCTCGGCCTGTTGTTCGCGCTCATCGCGGCCACGTTGGACAGCACGTGGGGGCTCGCGGCGGGCGCGGTGCGCGCGTGGTTCGCGACCTCCCCACGCAGGCTGCGGCTCGTCGGCGGCACCGGCGGCCTCACGATGGTCGGGCTCGGCATCGGTCTGGCGTTGACCGGCCGCGAGTAGCCGCTCACGAGCGGAGGGCCGCGATCAGCCACTCGAACGCGGGCACCGACGGCGCCCGCTGCGGCCAGCCGTTGAGCACCCCGAGGAGCTGCCAGTAGCGCTCGACGCGCCGGTCGGTGAAGGTCGCGAGCCGGTCGGCCAGCGCGGCCCGCCCGGCTCGGTCCAGGTCGGCGGGCACGAGCCGGGCCACCACCTCCTCGGCAGCGGGCGTGCCGGGCTCGACGCCCTCGGCCAACGCCGCCCCGGCCTGCTCGATCACGGCGGCGGGATCGGTCGGGAACTCTTCGGGCTCGGACGCGGCGCCCGTCGTGGCCATCTCACGCACACGGGCGCGGAAGGACGGCTCGGACACCAGCTCGGCGAGCTCGATCCAGGCCTCCACCTGCTCGGTGGTCGGGTCGTCGGGCAGCTGCGCGGGCATCGACCGCATGGCGTGCGCGATGCCCGCGCCCTGCGCGTCGGGGTCGATGCCTGCGAACGCCGCGTCGACGAACTCGTCGATCATGCGTTGGCGGTCCTCGGCGGAGAGTCGGGTGAGGTCGTTCATGAGTGCGGCCTTTCGGGGTGAATCCGGGTCTGAGCCGCTGCCGCGGGCGAGCAACGTGCAGAGGGCACGCTGGGTCCGCAACACACGGATACGGGCGTCGATCGCGGTCACGTGGGCCGCCGCGACGTCGGCGACACTGCGGCGTCGCTCCAGCACGAGGCGCACCTCGTCGAGGCCGAGGCCCAGCTCGCGCAGGGTGCGCACGAGGTCGAGCCGGGCCACAGCGCGGGCGTCATAGCGGCGGTAGTTGCCGCCCGACCGTTCGGTCTCGGGCAGTACCCCCGCGTCCGACCAGAAGCGCAGGGTGCGCACCGGGACACCGGATCGGCGGGCGAGCTGTCCGATGGTCAACAGGGTCACGGGGACGATCCTGAACCCTCCAGCCGCTGGAAGGTCAAGCGCGGGCCAGAATGGGGAGGTGCCCGTTCACCTCATGACGTACCTCAGCGGGCATCTCGGCGTCCTCATCGCCCTCGCGCTCGCGCTCGTCACCACCGGCTGGCGGCCCCTCTGGCGGTGGACGCGCACGGTCGTGACGATCGCGCACGAGGGCGGCCACGCGCTCGTCGCCGTGTTGGCGGGCCGCGGGCTCACCGGCATCCGGCTGCACCCCGACACATCCGGGGTGACCGTGTCCACCGGAGCGCGCCGCGGCCCGGGGCTCGTGCTGACGTTCCTCGCGGGCTACCCGGCGCCATCGCTCTTGGGGCTCGGGGGCGCGCTGCTCGTCGCGAATGCCCACGCCCGCGTCATGCTGTGGATCGCGGTCGGGCTGCTGGCCGTCACGCTCGTGCTGGTGCGCAACGGCTACGGCGTGCTGGCGGTGCTGGCCACCGGCGCGCTCGTCGGGTACGTCGCGGGCTGGGCGCCTGCGCGGATCCAGGTCGGCTTCGCGGCGGCCCTGTGCTGGTTCCTCCTGCTGGGCGGCCTGCGCGCCACGCGGGAGCTGCGCCCGCGGCGGGGCGGCGCCTCGGACGCCGACATGCTCGCCCGGCTCACGCACGTGCCGGGCGCGGTGTGGCGGGTGTTCTTCTGGTTGGTCGCGGGCGCGGCCGTGCTCGCCGCGGGCTGGGTCCTCCTGGCCTAGTGCGGTGTCCACGAACGTTGCCGGGGGGAGCGGCTCGGTGGACGTTTGTGGTCACCGCACTAGGCTGCCCGGGTGACGATCACGCTGGAGCAGGCACGGACCATCGTCGACGGCGCCCTCGCGCACGGTACGGAGGCGGGCTTCAACCCGCTGACCGTTGCCGTGCTGGACCCCGGCGGCGCGCTCGTGGCGTTGGGCCGCCAGGACGGCTCGGGCAATCTGCGCCCGGACATCGCGGTGGCCAAGGCGTGGGGGGTGCTCGGGCTCGGCATGACCAACCGCGCCATCGCAGCGCGGGCCGCGGACTCGCCGGAGTTCTTCACGTCGGTCGCGACGCTCGCGGGCGGCCGGATCCTGTCCGTTCCCGGCGGGGTGTTCGTCCGCGACGGCGAGGGGCGGCTGCTCGGCGCGGTCGGCGTCACCGGCGATGCGTCGTTGAACGATGAGGCAGCGGCGTTGGCCGGGATTTCCCGCGCGGGGCTGCTTGGTGAGACCGGCGCGGAGTCGAGCTGATCGGCTGTCCCGCGAGGGAGCGGTCATTCGCCGCGGGGGCGCAGCCGCAGCGAGGGGGGCAGGGCGCCCGAGGCGTGCGCCACCTCGACGCTCGTGACGAGGCTGCGCAGGTCGGCCGACAGCATCGCCGCGAGGGCGGTCAGCCCCCGGCGCAGGTCCCGGCGGCTGATCTCGCCCTGCAGCACGCGCCCCGCGCCGACCGCGTCGACCAGAGAGGCGCAGGTGGCGCTCGCGATGTCGGCGTCATCGGGCATCCGCACCATGTACTCCAGCCGCACGCGCGGCCCGGCCGCGGCCAGCAGGTTGATCGCCGGGAAGCGGCCGCGCCGTCGAATCATCGACTTGGTCCGCATGATGATGCCGACCTCCATCAGCCGCGCCGCGACCAGCTCGGCCACCGCGTCGCCGATCGCCGCGAGCCAGACCGCCACCGGGTAGTGCTCGGGCTGCCTGCTGATCGCGCCCACCACGAACGCGGAGAGCGCGTCCGTGCCGGGCGCGCTGGCCTCGCCGGGCACGATCAGCTCGTTCGTCATCGCGACCCGCCGGTTGAGAATGAGCTCGGCCAGCTCGGCGCCCACGAGCGCGCAGCGCAGTGCCATCGGCGAGACGGCGCATCGGCCGCTGAACGGGTCGTGCAGGATGAGGAACAAGCGCGCCGCCAGCTTGTCCTGGGCCCGGATCTTCTCGGTCGTCACGCCTGCCGGAATCGCGGGAGGGGCGCGGCGGTGCTCCGCCGGGCGTGATCGGTCCGGGCGTGATTGCGGGCGTGATCGGTCCGGGCGTGGTTGGTCCGGACGTGATCGCTGAGGAGGGTCACGACGAACGGCACGACGAGGGCGACGAGCACCCCGAGGTTGGCGCTCGCCCACGCGCCCTGCCTGCCGCCGATCGGGCCGAGCAGGTAGCCCTGCCACTGGAGCCACTCCGCTCCGGTGTTGGTGACCAGACCCCAGCCGAGCACGGTCGCGACGACGATGAGCAGCAGCGGACCGATGCGGACGTCGCCGTAGCGGCCTGCGGGCCGGTAGAGGTCGTTGTTGTCGTAGTCGCTGCGACGCACGAGGACGTCGGCGAGGATCACGCCGCACCAGGCGGCGGCGGGCACGCCGAGCGTGATGAGGAATCCGATGAACTCGCCGAGGAAGTTGCCCGCGACGAACACGACGTACACCGTCCCGGCGACCATGATGACGCCGTCGATCGCCGCAGCCGCCGCGCGCGGCACGCGCAGGCCCGCCGCGAGCAGGGCCAGCCCGGACGAGTAGATGTCCAGCACCGCGCCGCCCACCAGGCCGAGCACCGCGACGACCGCGAACGGCACCAGGAACCAGATCGGCAGCGTCATCGCGACCGCGCCCACCGGATCGCTCGCGATTTCGGACGCCAACTGCGGCGACGAGCCCGCCAACAGCAGGCCCGTCACCAGGAGCACGAGCGGCGCCAACGACGAGCCGAAGATCGTCCATCCGACGACGCCCCGTGCGGACGCCGAGCGTGGCAGGTACCGCGAGTAGTCGGCCGCGACGTTGACCCAGCCCAGGCCGAACCCGGTCAGGAAGAACACCAGCGCCCCGACGACCTGGGCTGTCGAGCCCTCGGGGAGCGCCGCGACCGTGGGCCAGTCGATCTGTGGCAGCACGAGGACGATGTAGATTACCGTGAGGACCGCGGTGACGATCGTGATCATGCGCTGCAGCCGCATGATGACGTCGAAGCCGAGCACGCCCGCCGAGACGGTCAGTGCCGCGACGACGACGAGCGCCACCACCCGCACCTCGTAGCCCGAGCCCCAGCCGAGGCGTTGGAAGACGGTGGCGGTGGCGAGCGTCGCGGTGACCGTGAGGACGGTCTCCCAGCCGACGGACATCAGCCACGAGATCAACGCGGGCAGCCGGTTGCCGCGGACGCCGAACGCGGCGCGCGAGAGCACCATCGTCGGGGCCGACCCGCGCTTGCCCGCCAACGCAACGAGTCCGCACAGCAGGAAGGAGAAGACGATGCCCACGAGGCCGGTGACCGCCGCCTGCCAGAACGAGATCCCGAAGCCGAGCGCGAACGCGCCATAGGAGAGCCCCAGCACCGAGACGTTGGCGCCGAACCACGGCCAGAACAGCTGCCGAGGCCGTCCGCGCCGCTCGGCGTCGACGATCACGTTGATCCCGTTGGCCTCGACGCGCAGGCCACCGCCGCCGGGACCGCGCAGCCCGACCGCTATCGCGCGGCCGCCGACGGCATGGCGGGCGCTCCCCAACGCTGCCTCCCCGTCGTGCTTGCCCCGGACGTCCGGGAGGTTTCTCCGCGCGTCATCCGCGACAAGCGGTAACGCTAGTCGGACGTGGGCAGGTTGCCCACACTTAGTTTCGCACGAACGGATGCACGTGCAGTCACGCAGGGTCATTTGCGCGTAAACGTGTTCATCCGGATGGGAGGATCCGCGCGCGGTGTCGCCCATGTGGCCGTGTCCGGTGTGCTGGCGGGCGTTCGCGAACCGCAGTCAGACCCACGCCCGCGGGACCCGCAGCGGCCGGCACGCCGCGGTCGCCAACCACGTCGAAGCGTGGCTCACCGCCCTGCCGCGTCGGCGCCCAGGAGCGTCTGCGGCACCGTCTCAGCCCAGAACGACCGTGTCCCCGGCGACGAGCGGAAGGTGGGGATCGGACGCGACCGGCTCGCCGTTGAGGACGACGAAGGAGCCGAGGCGCCCGCCGACCATGGACGCAGCGCGGGCGAGGGTCGCGGCGCGCACGACGTGCCGGGCGCCTGCATGCTCCACGACGACCGGCTCGGCCGGCCGGGCATGGGCCGCGGCGTACTCGGCGGGCGTGTTGACGTTCGTCAGCGACTCCAGGTCGGGATCGAGCCGGGCGATCGCCGGGTCCGCCCGCAGGGCGGCGTCGTCGAGCACCGTGACGCGGCAGCGCGCGTACAGCTCGCCCGGCGTACGCCCACCCGCGGCGAGCAACGCTGCCACCGGTTCCGCCAGCGCGACACGGTAGGCGGCGGCCAGCGGTTGCCGGTGGCCGCGGGCGAAGGGCAGGGCCACGTCGCCCGTGAGGCCGTCAAGGGCGCGGCGAACGAACGCGGGATGCAGGAACGGCATGTCGGTGGCGCAGACGAAGGCGGCGCCCGCCGCGTCGCCGACGGCCGCGAGGCCCGCCCCGATGCCCTGCAAGGGACCGAGCCCCGGCGTGGGGTCGCGGGTGACGGTGACCCCGTCGGGCAGGGCGGGCAGCTCCCACGCCGCCCCGGCCTGCCCATCGCCGTCAGGGCCCACTTCGCACCCTTTCGGTGCACTTCGCACCCCGCAGGCGGGGTGCGAAGTGACGCCAGGGGTGCGAAATGGGGCGGGCGGCTCCGCGCCGACCACGACCACGACCGGCCCGCTGACCGTGCGCCGGAGGAGCGCCGCCGTGCGGTACAGCAGCGTGGCGCCGTGCCACTCCAGGCAGGCCTTGGGCCTGCCCATCCGCGACGAGCGCCCGCCTGCGAGCACCACGCCCGCGGCGTCGATCCGGCCCGCCACGCTAGGCCCGCTTGCGGCGGACGGCGCTGCGCACGCCGGTGAGGAAGCGGTCGGCCTCGCTGCCGAACGGGTCGTCGGTGACGAGGTAGGTCCAGGTGGAGGTCGGGCGCCGCGGCCCGGCGTGCACCACCGCGGTGTCGGTGACGTCCGCCTCGGCGAGGGTGGCCGCCGCGCGCTCGTACACGACGTCGAAGAACCGGTCGAACATCTCGCCCGCGATCTTGCGGAACTCCTCCAGCGGGCTTTCGCGGGCCAAGGCGCGCAGGTGGATGCCCTCGCGCACGTCGTCGAGGACGGCCAGGTGATCCGACCACGCCTCGTCGAGGTGGGCGAGCACGATGAGGCGTACGGCCTGCGTGAGCGCCTCCTCGCCGACCTTCTCCTGGATCGCCGCGCACCGCTCGGGTGAGCTCTCCCGCAGCAGCCGGACGGCCCGATCGGTGCGCAGCACGAGCGTGCGGTGCCGCAGCACGGCCGCCCGCTGGGTGTCCGCGGTGAGGCCGTAGCGCCACGTCGTGCGGCGGATCGCGTGCGCGGCCCCTTCGGCGACGCGCTGGGCGTGGGCGAGCAGTCCGGCCGCGGCGGGATCGTCGATGCGGCCGTCTTCGTCGGCGCCGTCGTCGGCGGCGAACGCGGGTGTGTCGGGCACGTTCTCGGCGACCAGGTCGTCCTCGACGCTCGCGATAATCACCGACGAGCCCGGATCGCCCTGGCGGCCCGCCCGCCCGCGCAACTGGTCGTCGAGGCGTCCGGTCGCGTGTCGTCCCGAGCAGACGACGTGCAGGCCGCCGAGCTCGACCACGCCCCCGCCGAGCCGGATGTCGGTGCCGCGGCCCGCCATCTGGGTGGAGATCGTGACGCGGTCGCGCCCGCCCGCCCGCGCCACGATCGCGGCCTCCTCGGCGTCGTTGCGCGCGTTGAGCACCGCGCACTCGACGCCTGTCGCGCGCAATGCCCCGGCCAGCCGTTCGGACTCGGCGACGTCCTGCGTGCCCAGCAGCACCGGCTGGCCGGAGGCGTGGATCTCCGCCACGTGCGCGACGATCGCCTGCTCCTTCTGCTCGACGGTGCGGTAGATGCGGTCGGGCAGGTCCTCGCGGATGCAGGGCTCGTTGGTGTCGACCGCGCCGACCGTCAGCTTGTAGAACTCGTGCAGCTCTTCGGCGACGGCGACGGCCGTGCCGGTCATGCCACACAGCCTGCGGTAGCGCCCGAGCAGGGTCTGCACGACGATCCGGTCGAGCACCGCGCCGGTGGGGCTGGCCTCGACGCCCTCCATCGCCTCGACGGCCGCCTGCAGCCCGTCCGGCCAGCGCTGCAGGTGGGCCACCCGGCCACGGGAGTCGTCGATCAGCTCGACCCTTCCGTCCCGGACGAGGTAGTCGACGTCGCGGTGCAGCAGCGCATGCGCGTAGAGCGCGACGTTGACCGCCGCGAGGGTGTGCGCCTGGTCTTCGGTGTAGAGGTCGACGCCGCCGAGACGGCGCTCCACCCGGGCCAGCCCGAGCGCGGTGAGGTGGACGGTGCGGCCCGCCGGGTCGGTCTCGTAGTGCACGTCGGCGCGCAGCCGGCGCACGGTGGCCACGATCTCGGCGTCGACCACGCCCGCATCGATGCCGCCCGCCAGCACGAGCGGCACCCGCGCGGAGTCGACCAGCACCGAGTCGGCCTCGTCGACGACGGCGACGTCCGGCTCGGGCACGATCGCGTCGTCGAGGTCGGTGACGAGCCGGTCGCGCAGCACATCGAAGCCGACCTCGTTGACCGGCACGTACACGACGTCGTTCGCGTAGGCCGCCCGGCGGTCCGCCTGCTCGCTCGCCTGGCCGAGCCAGCTGACCGAGACGCCCAGCTCGACGAACAGCGGGGCCATCCACTCGGCGTCGCGGCGGGCGAGGTAGTCGTTCACGGAGATCACGTGCACCGTGCGGCCCTGCCGCGCGTAGCCCGCCGCGGCGATCGCGCCGACCAGCGTCTTGCCCTCACCGGTCGCCATTTCGACGACGTGCCCGAGGAGCAGCGCGGCCGCCGCCTGCATCTGGACGTCGAACGGACGCTCGCCGAGGGTCTTCTCGGCCGCGGCGCGGGCCAGTGCGAGGTAGGTGGCGAGCTCGCCGTCGCCCCATGTGCCTTCCGCGGGGACGGTGTCGGTGGGCTCCTTCGCGGCCGCCGCCGCGGCGATGCGGCGGGCCCTTCGGAGATCTGCCGATCCAGGGCGCTGCAGGAACCGTCGGACGAACCCGCGCACTCCTCGCGCCGGTCCGTGCTTCCGGCTCATGTCGGTCAAAGTACTCGCCGCGCGGCTCACCGGCCGTCGTTGCCCGGCCCGGCCGCCGATCGGTTCGTCCGCCAGCGTTCGCCGAGCAGCCCGACGAGCAGCGCCACGAACGTCACGAGGAAGACCTGGCCGAGCAGCGCCTCGACGGTGGCGAGCAACCTGCCCAGGTCCGAGGCGGGCGCCAGGTCGCCGTAGCCCACCGTGGTGACCGTCGTCAGGCTGAAGTACATGAACGCCGTCGGCGACTTCGGGCTGCCGAAGAAACCGCCGGGCAGCAGCGCGTCCACGGTGTGGAAGACGAACTGGAAGGCCACCGGGATGAGCAGGTAGGCGCTGATCGCCCCCTGCAGCGTGCGGGTGGTGACCTCCCGGTGCTGCAGCAGGCGTCGCACGATCACCAAGGGGGCGAGCAGGGAGAGCACGACCCACAGGTCCGGATCGATGGTCACCTCGACGTCCTCGCCGGGGAGCGCGAGGCTGAGCGCAACGCCGAGCAGCGCGACGGCCACCATGAAGCCCACCAGCACATCGGCCGCCAGCCGCCATGCGCGCGCCACCCCGGAGGCCCGCAGCGCGAGCAGCAGCGTCGTGCCGACGATCACCGTCGTCAGCGCCGTGCCCACCAGCCCGGCGAAGCCGCCGCCCGGGCGCCCCAGCCCGGTGAGCGACAGCGTCACCAGCGTGAACCCGGTGAGCGCGAGCAGGGCGCCGAAGCGGTCGACGTGGGGGGAGCGGTCGTCGAAGAACCGCGGCGCGCGCACGGCTCAGCCCACGGCGACGAGGTCGGGGTGGTGCCGGGCGGCGACCTCGGGGTGCGAACGGAGCCAGCCCTTGAGCGCGTTGTCGCCGAACCGGGGGAGCAGCGCGTTGTGCTCGTGCTGCGAGACGCCCGGCGCCTCGGCGGCCAGCTCCGGCGGCAGCGGCAAGGCGTTCAAGGTGGCGTCCAGCCGCGGCGACCAGAAGATCCCGACAGAGTGTCGCGTGGCGCCCGGCGCGCACGGCAGCACCCGGTGGTCGGTGGCCACCAGGTAGCCGTCCGTCGCGACCTCCAGCATCTCCCCGACGTTGATCACCAACGCCCCGTCGAGCGGCGGAATGTCGACCCAGTCGGGTGAACGCGGCGGGCGGGCCTGCAAGCCGCCGGTGCCGTCCTGGAGCAGGAGAGTGAGGAAGCCCCAGTTGGCGTGCGGCCCGACGCCTTGGGCGTCCGGGCCGTCGGACTCCCGGCCGACGTAGCGGATGAGCTTGCCGAACCAGTGCGGCTCACCCGCGAACGCGCCGTCGAAGTGGTCTTCGGGTCCGCCGAGTGCGACGGTGAGCGCGCGGGTGAGCTCCGTGCCGACCCGGCCGAGCAACGCCGCCCACGCCAGCGCCGCACCGGACAGCTCGGGCAGGGCGGCGGGCCACTGGTTGGGCCCGCGCAGCAGGTCGAACGGTGCGTGCCACGTCGCGCGGGGCCGCGGCTCCTGCTCGGGGCCGAAGTCGAGCTGCTCGCGCGCGTCCGGGCGGCCCGCCGTGATCTCGTGGCCCAGCCGGGTGTAGCCGCGGAAATGTGGGGACCGTCGATTGTCCAGCGCCAGCCGGTCGGCCTGCGGCAGCGCGAAGAACCGCCGCGTGAGCTCCATCAGCTCGGCGACCTGCCCGGGGGCCGCGCCGTAGTCGGTGAGTTGGAGGAAGCCGACCTCGTGCAGGGCCGCGCGCAGGTCGTCGAGGAAGCCGGGGGCGAACGTGCCGTCCGCCGCGCGCGCGTGGTCGAGCCGCAGCACAGGGATCATGGCGCCACATTGCCTGCCGCCGGTTCGGCCGCACAAGGGCGCCGCCGGTGTTGCAGCAGGGTGACACTGCAGGCACTCAACGACAGGAGTGTCACCCTGCTGTCACCACCCGGCGGGCGCCACAATCTCGGCATGACCGACATGCCGTCCCCGGCCACGCTGCGCAGGTGGCGGCGAAGGCTCGCCGACGAGCGGGCGGAGTCGCGGGTCTACCGCGACCTCGCGACGCGGCGCACCGGCGAGGAGCGCGAAATCCTCCTAGGGCTGGCCGTCGCCGAGGAGCGCCACGCCGCCCACTGGGCGCGGCTGCTCGGCGACGACCCAGGCGACGTCGGCCGCGGCGCCCCGCGGATGCGGCTGCTCGCGTTCCTCGCCCGCCGGTTCGGCTCGGTG
The DNA here is from genome assembly GCA_963739465.1 of uncultured Actinomycetota bacterium. Lineage (GTDB taxonomy): Bacteria > Actinomycetota > Actinomycetes > Mycobacteriales > Pseudonocardiaceae > Pseudonocardia. The sequence continues at coordinate 386,209 of CAVUAS010000007.1, read as the reverse complement.
TTCGTGCTCGCCCTCGTGCAGCGGGCCGAGACCCGCTCGCCCTACAGCGCCGACGCCGACGCCACCCCGGCCATGGCCGCCGACGAGCGCATCCACGAGGAGGTGGTGCGCGGGCTCGCCGCCCGGGGCCGGGCGCGCGTCTCGGGCACGTTCCGCGCGGCCGTGTTCGGGGCCAACGACGGCCTCGTGAGCAACCTCGCGCTAGTGCTCGGCGTCATCGGCGGCGGGGCCACCACCACGACCGTGCTGCTGACCGGGCTCTCCGGGCTGCTGGCGGGTGCGCTGTCGATGGGCGCGGGCGAGTTCGTGTCGGTGCGTTCCCAGCGCGAGCTGCTCGCCGCATCGTTGCCCGACACCCACGACGCCGCCTCCGTGCTGCCGCGCCTCGACGTCGACGCCAACGAGCTCGCGCTCGTCTACCGCGCCCGCGGGGTGGAGCCCGCGGAGGCCGACCGGCGCGCCCGCGAGGTGCTGGGCAGCGACGACCCCGCGAGCACCGCGTCGGCGGCCGCGGCGGGTGTCGAGGCGGGCCACGAGGTGGTCGGGTCCAGCATGGCCGCGGCGGTGTCCAGCTTCTGCTTCTTCGCCTCCGGCGCCGCCATTCCCGTGCTGCCGTTCCTGTTCGGGCTGCCCGAGCTGGTCGCGCTGGTGATCGGCGGGGTGCTCGTCGGGCTCGCGTTGATGCTGACGGGCGCCACGGTGGGTGTGCTGTCCGGGGGGCCACCGCTACGTCGGGCGCTGCGTCAGCTCGCCATCGGGCTCGGCGCCGCCGCCGTCACCTACTGCCTCGGCCTGCTCTTCGGCACCGCAACGGGCTAGCTCGTGAGTGGATAGCGTCGCTGGAACAACGTTATCCACTCACGAGCTCAGCGGGGACAGCTCCTCCCGGGTGACCGACGAGCCGTCGGCGTGACGCAGGTCCGGCAGTTGGGCATAGAACGCCTCGAACACCGGCGGCAGGTCCGCGGCGATGTCGGTGACCTGCAGCTCCACCTCGTGCACCAGCGTCGCCGTGTCCGCGGTGTGCGAGTACCACTGGAACTTCTCCAGCGTGCCCGGCTTGCGCACCTGCTCGACGACCAGCCCGATGGAGCCCTCCTCCGGCCGCTGCGGCGAGTGCGGCATGCCGCCGGGAAGCAGCCACGTCTCGCCCTCCCGGATGTGCACCGTGCGCGGGCGGCCGTCGTCGATCACGTTGACGTGCATGTTGCCCTTGATCTGGTAGAACCACTCCTCGTACGGGTCGACGTGGTAGTCCTGCCGTTGGTTGGGCCCGCCCACCACCATCACGATCAGGTCCTGCGCGCCCGGGTTCAGCTGCTTGTTGCCCACCGGCGGCCGCAGCAGATGCCGGTTCTCCTCGATCCAGCCGTTGAAACGGACCGGTGTCCCGATCTCCGTCACGGTCTTCTCCTTGTCACCGTCTTCTCCCTGTCACCGTCTGATCCTTTTCAGCAGCAGCGCCCCCGCACCCGCCGCCGCGAGCACCGCGCCCGCGACCGCGCCGACCGTCCGGTCCTGACGCCGGATCCGGCCCTCGATCTCGGCGTACGGGATCGTCGTGAACGACACCAGCTCGTAGCGGGAGACGTAGCGGCCGCCCAGCACGCGCTCCAGCGCATGCCGCAAGCGCGTCTGCCCACGGAACACCGGTGAGGCGACCTTCTCGCTCATCTCCACGAAGTTCTCCAGCGCCATATCGGCGATGGCGTCGGCGTTGGCCTTGCGCCGCTCCTGGTAACGGGCCAAGGCGGCGGGCCAGTCGCCGCCGGTCGCCGTGAGGCTGCGGTCCAGCTCGACGCAGTCCTCGAACGCGCAGTTCGCACCCTGCCCGAAGAACGGCACGATCGCGTGCGCGGCGTCCCCGACGAGGGCGACCCGGCCGCGCACCCACGGTCTGCACCGCACGGTGACCAGCGAGCCCACCGGGTTGGCCAGGTAGTCCGCCGCCAGCGTCGGCATCAGCGCGACGGCGTCGGGATAGCGCTCCCGGAACGCCGCGACCACCTTCTCGGGCGTTTCGAGGGCGGCGAAGTCCGCCTTCGCCCAGAACAGCGTGCAGGTGAACGAGCGGTCGGTGTTCGGCAGGGCGATCATCATCGACGCGCCCCGCGGCCAGATGTGCAGCGACGCCGGGTCGAGCGCGAACTCGCCGTCCCGCGCCGGGATCGTCAGCTCCTTGTAGCCGTGTGGCAGGAAGTCCTGATGCAGGTCCATCCCGCCCTGGATCGACCGCCGTACCGCGCTGTACGCCCCGTCCGCGCCGAGCACGACATCGGCGCGCGCGGCACGCCCGTCGAACGTCAGCTCGCCCGTGTCGGCGTCGACGCCGGTGAGGCGGTGCCCGAAGTGCAGCCGGACGCCGGGGGACTCCTCCGCGCGGTCCAGCAGCGCGTGGTTGAGGCCCGCGCGGCTGATCGAGTTGATCGCGCGCCTGCCGTCGGCGGAGTAGGACTGGTAGGCCAACGCGCCGGTCGGCGAATGGAGCGTGCGCCCGCGCATCGGCAGCGCGTCGGCGAGCGTGCGCTCGTCGAGCCCCACCCGGCCCAGCGCGTCCAGGCCGCGAGCGGAGATCGCGAGGTTGATCGAGCGGCCCCGCTCGGCGCCCGCCCGGCGCGGGTCCGCGCGCCGCTCGTAGACGTCCACGTCCACGCCGCGGCGCGCCAGCAGCGTCGCCAACAGACACCCGGCCAACCCGGCGCCGACAATGCCGACCCGCCCCGGGTTCGACTCAGCCACCGACCACCGTCACCAGCGCCTTCGCCGCCCGCCACGCGTCGTGGTGGATGCAGTACAGCGGCGCGGGCGCGAGCCGGACGACGTCGGGCTCACGCGCGTCCGCGACGACCCCGTGCTCGCGGCGCAGGCGGTCACACACGTCCTGGGCGGTGCCTGCCCCGATCCGCACCGACAGCTGCGCCCCCCGCCGCTGCGGGTCGCGCGGGGTCAGCACGCGCAGCGGCCGGGCTTCCACCATCCCGTCCAACAGCGCCTCCAGGTAGCCGGTGAGCCGCACGCTACGTTCGCGCAGCGCCACCATGCCGAGCTCGTCGAAGATCCGCAACGAGGCCAGCACCGGGGCCATCGCGAGGATCGGTGGGTTGGACAGCTGCCAGGAGTCGGCCGTGTCGACGGGGTCGACGAGCGGGCCCATCGCGAACCGCGTCGCCTCATCGCTGCTCCACCAGCCTTGCAGCTTGGGCAGGGTGCGGTCGGCCAGGTGGCGGCGGTGCACGAACGCGCCCGCCACCGCGCCGGGCCCCGAGTTGACGTACTTGTAGTGACACCACGCCGCCCAGTCCACGCCCCACGCGGACAGCGACAGCTGCACGTTGCCGACGGCGTGCGCGAGGTCCCAGCCGACGACCGCGCCCGCCCGCCGACCCGCTGCGGTGATCGCGGGGATGTCCATCAGCTCGCCGGTCAGGTAGTTCACGCCGCCGAGCAGGAGCAGCGCGACGCGGTGGCCCTGGGCGTCGAGGAAGGCGAGCACGTCCGCGGTGCGCAGCGTGTCCTCCCCGGGCCGGGGGCGCAGCCGGATCACCGCGTCGTCCGGATCGAGCCCGTGCAGCGCGACCTGGCTGCGCACGGCGTAGGAGTCGGAGGGGAACGCGCTGTCCTCGATGACGATCGCGGGCCGCGCCCGCGTCGGCCGGTAGAAGCTCACCATCAGCAGGTGCAGGTTGACCGTCAGCGAGTTCATGGCGACGGTCTCCTCGGGGTGCGCGCCGACCAGCCGGGCCAGCGGCGCGCGCAGGAGCGCGTGGTAGGGCTTCCACGGCCGGCCGCCTTCGACGTGCCCCTCCACGCCCAGCTCGGCCCACGCCCGGAGCTCCTCGTCGAGGATCTCGCGTACCGCGCGCGGCTGCAGGCCCAGCGAGTTGCCCGCCAGATAGGCGGCCTCGGGGTACCCGCCGCCGGGCGCGGGCGGGACGAGGAAGTCGAGGCGCCGCGCCGGGGCGGGGTCGGTGGCGTCGAGGAAGCGGGCGCCCGCCTCGCTGAGGTCGACGGCGACGGTCATGCCGAGTGCTCCTCGACCGGGGGTGCGGGCGGGATCGGGCCCGTGGTGTTGGCCGGCTTGGTCATGCGGGCACCCCCGCGCCCAGATACGTCGCCGCGTTGCCCGCCAGCAGCTTGGCCCGTTCGTCGTCGGTGAGCAGCGGCGACGTGCGGATCAGCGCGCCCGCCTCCGCCTCGCCGAGCGGGTACGGGTAGTCGCTGCCCAGCAGCACGTGGTCGGCGCCGAGGGTGTCGACGAGCAGCCGCAGCGCGGCCGCGTCGAACACGGCGGAGTCGACGCTGAACCGGCCGACGTACTCCCGCGGCGGCCGGGCCGAGGTGCCGACGACGTCGTGGCGGCCGTGCCAGGCGTTCTCCACGCGCCCGAGCCAGAACGCGAACGAGCCGCCGCCGTGGGCGAAGCAGATCCGGGGGCCCGGGTCGACGCGGTCGAACACCCCGCCGAGGACCATCGCGAGGATCGACAGGTGGGTCTCGGCGGGCATGCCGGTGAGCCACTGCGCCATCCAGCGGCGGGTGCGCGGCGTGTCGGGCATGTCCCACGGGTGCACGAACACCGGCACGTCGCGGGTGGCGCAGTGCTGGAGGAACGTGACGATGCCCGCGTCGTCGAGGTCGCGGTCGCCGACGTGGTTGCCGATCTCGACGCCCCGGTGGCCCGCGGCGAGCGCCCGGTCCAGCTCGCGACAGGCGGCGTCGGTGTCCTGCAGCGGCACCTGGCAGAACGGGACGAGCCGCTGCGGGGCCCGGGCGGCGATGTCGAGCGCGAGATCGTTGAGGACGGCCGCGGTGGCGGCGGCCGCCCCGGCGGGGTGGTCGTAGGAGAAGAAGACCGGGGTGGGGGAGAGCACCTGCCGGTCGACACCGCAGCGGTCCATCGCCGCGAGCCGCACGTCGGCGTTCCACGCGTCGTCGGTGATACGGCGGAACGCCCGCTCGCCCAACATGATCGTCGCCGCGGACGGCCCGTCGACCCGCAACGACGGCCGGTCGCCCGTGCCGGGCAGCGGTGGCCACCCGTGCGGCACGTAGTGAGTGTGGACGTCGGTGACCGGGTGCACACCCCGATCATCGGCTGCCCCGCGCCGATCCGCCATCGCGCAGCGGCGCCCACCGCGTTCGCCCATGCGGAGTCGTGATCATGCCACCCACGGGTGGCGGCGGGGCGTCAGTGCGCTGGTGGGATCGGGCAGCTGCACCACGGGCAACACTGTTGTGGCGTGCGCCGGTCCGTTCTTCGTCGGGCGGCCAGCATCTCGCGTTCGACCGCCAGCATGCCGCGCTGGAGTTCCAGCTCCTGCTGTTCCTCGGCGATCCGCCTGCGTTGATTCGCGGTCTGCCCCGTCTTCATTGCCGTTCCGACCAGCGCGGAGAGCACCGTCAGGGCAAGGACGCCCAGGGCGAACACGGTGAGGTCGAGGTCCATTGCTCGCCTCCCATGTAGGCGCGGCCTTGATCGTGCATCTGCACGTGCATCTGCACGAGACCGTACTGGGGTGATCTTCGTAGGGCAACGCATGGGGTGAACATCCTGTGAACCCGGCCGGTCGACCCGGTGACCTGCTGCTAGCGTCCGCGCCATCGGGTGGCCACCGGTGCGAGGGGATCCGCGAGTGGACGGGTGCTACGTGGGCCGGGTCGCCGTCGACGACCCCCTGCATCCGATCCTGTGCCGCGTCGTCGACGAGGGCATGGGAGTCGATCACGCGCGCTCGTTCAGCGCGTTTCGGCTGAACGGCAGCAACGAGGTCTACGGCTACGAGGAGTGCGGCAGCGGCGTCAAGCTGGTGTGCAAGTTCTTCGGCAGGCGCTTCGGCTGGGACCGCCAACGCGCCGCGTGGACGGCCGACCGCGAGTTCCACAGCTACAAGAGGCTGCGCCGCTATGCGCTCGTCGGCTCGCCGCACCACGTGATTCGGCCGCTGGCGCTCGAACGCGAGATCAACTGCGTGCTCGTGTTGGAGTACTACGGCGGCGAGCAGCTCAGCCGGGCCATCGACGGTGCGGTCCACTGCGGCGACGACGCGCGGCTCTACGCCCGGCTCACCGCGCTCGGCTTCTACCTCGCCACCCAACACAACCGCACCGCCAACGGCGCGCGCGTGGATTTCGCCGACGACATCGCCTACCTCGACGCCCAGCTGGCCACCCTCCGTGGGATCGGCCGGATCGGCCCGTGGGACGAGGACGAGCTCCGCTGGCTCTCGGGCCTGTGGCGGATGCGCGAACGGATGTGGTCCGACCAGCAGGTATGGCTGCACGGCGACGCCACGCCCGCGAACTTCCTCTTCGGCGACGGCATGGACGTCGCCGCGATCGACCTGGAGCGGATGAAGCGCGGCGACCGCATGTTCGACGTCGGGCGGGTCGCCGGCGAGCTGCAGCACGCGTTCATGCTGGGCACGGGCGCTCCCTACCGCGCGGAGCCGTTCATCGGACACTTCCTGTGGGAGTACGCCGCCCACTTCCCCGATCGGGACGCGACGTTCGCGTCGATCACCTCCCGGCTGCCCTACTACATGGCGGTCAACCTGCTGCGCGTCGCCCGCAACGACTACATCGGGCGCGAGCACGGCGTCCGGCTGGTCGCCCAGGCGAAGGAGCTGCTGCGGGCGCCGTAGGCTCGCAAGCGGCATGAACGGGATCAAAGCGGTCGTCTTCGACGTCAACGGCACGCTCGTCAACATCCGCACCGAGGAGGACAACGCGGTCTTCCGGGCCCTCGCGCACGTGCTCGCCTACTCCGGCATCGCGCTGGGCCGCGAGGACGTGCGCGCGGCGTACGACGCGCTCCTGACCGAGCAACGGGCCGCAGGCGCCGAGGCGCATCCGGAGTTCGACGTGGTGGCGATCTGGGCGCAGTTCGTCGACCGGCACGCCACGGCGTTCACCCGCGCGCTGCCCGCCGCCAGGCGGGATTGGCTGCCGCTGCACCTCGCGGAGACCCAGCGGGCGGTGTCGCGGCGACGGCTGCGGCTCTACCCGCACGTCCGCCCCGTGCTCGACGCCCTGGCGGCCCGCTTCCCGCTCGCGGTGGTGACCGACGCGCAGAGCGCCTGGGCTCGCGGTGAGCTGTACAGCATGGGCCTCGACGGGTACTTCGACCCGGTCGTGGTCTCCGGCGACCACGGGTACCGCAAGCCCGACCGGCGGCTGTTCGAGCGCGCGCTCACCGCGCTGGGGGTGACCGCCGAGCACGCCGTCTACGTCGGCAACGACATGCACCGCGATATCTACGGCGCCCGCGAGGCCGGGATGCGCACGGTGCAGTTCGCCTCCGGTCAGGGCACGCAGTCCTACCCCGACACCCGGCCCGACCACGTCGTCAACGACCACCGCGCGCTGCTCCCGCTCCTCGGCATCGCCTCGCGTGGGCGCTGAGCCGGAGACGGCAGGCGGCCGCTCCGTCGGCGTGGGGAAATGGCGAACTCGCCGTGCTCGGGTGCGCGACTCACCGCGTCGGGGCGGGGCGGGGCGGGTCGGACTTCGACGACCACCTCGCCCTCCTCCACCCGCGCCGGGTAGAGCGCCACCCGCGCTCGGGTACGGGCAGTGCGTCTGCGTGACCTCCGCCATCGCGGCCGGCATCGCCGTCGGCGATTAGCGCTTCGTTGAGCCGCGTTACGTCCGCACGGAGACGTGCTCACCGCCCGTCGGGGGCGCGGTGTGAGCCCCGGGTGGCCTCCGCGGTGGGTCGGTCCGGCGCCGCGTCGGTGGTCGGCACCACCGCGCCGTGCTCGACCGCCGTCTCCACCGCGCCGTGCTTGCGGTGCAGGTTCAGCCACCAGTGGTTGAAGAACAGGTTCAGCACGAAGACCACGATCACGGTCGACGTGATGCTGGACCCGAAGATCACCTGGAAGTCCGCGGGGAACTGCTGGTAGAAGGCGGGCTGGATGGTCGGGATGAGTCCGAACGACAGCGACACGGCCACGATCAGCAGGTTGTGGTTGTCCGGGCCGCCGAAGTGCACCTTGTGCAACGTCTGGATGCCCACGGCGGTGACCATCGCGAACATGACGGTGGCCGCGCCGCCGATCACCGGCCCGGGCAGCGCCGCGACGATCGCGCCGACCTTCGGGATCACGCCGAGGATGAACAGGAACGCGCCGCACACGGCCACCACCCACCGGCTGCGCACGCCTGTCATGCTCACGAGGCCCACGTTCTCGGCGTAGGCGGTGTCCGGGAACGAGTTCATGAAGCCCGCGAGCAGCGCCGAGAGCCCGTCGGTGGCCAGGCCGCGCGCAAGGTCGTTGGGCGAGAGGTCACGGTCGGTCATCTCCGCGACGGCGAGCATGTCGGCCGTCGACTCCGTGTAGGTCACGAGCACGACGATGCACATCGAGATGATCGCGGCGGCGGCGAACTTCGGCGGCCCGAAGTGGAACGGTGCCGAGATCCCCACCCAGCCCGCCTCGCCGACCGACGAGAAGTCGACCAGGCCCATGGGCCACGCGATGAGCGTGCCGATGATGATCGAGATGAGGACGGCGGTCTGGCCGATGAAGCCGCGGAAGAACCGCGAGATCACCACGATGAGCAGGATGACGACGGCGGCGAGCACGATGTGCGACACCTGGCCCGCCGCGGGGTTCATCGTCGTGACGACCTCGCCGTTCTGGATCACGGGGTTGCCGCTCGCGTCCAGCACGGGGACCGTCGGGGTGAACTCGCCCTTGTCGCCCGCGATCAGCCCGACGTCCGCGCCGATCAGCGACAGCCCGATCATCATGATCACGGTGCCGGTGACCAGCGGCGGGAAGAACCGGAGCACCATCGAGAACGGCTTCGCGATCAGCAGCCCGAAGATCCCGGAGATGATCAGCGCCCCGTAGACGTAGGGCATACCGTCCCGGCCGCCGTACTGGTTGGCGATGATGATCATGGGGTTGAGCACGGTGAACGTCGCTCCCGCGACCACCGGCAGCCGCACGCCCATGATCTTGCCGATGCCGACGGCCTGGATGATCGTGGCGATGCCGGAGACGAGCAGGTCGGCGCTGACCAGGATGGCGATGTCCGCGCCGTCGAGCCCGACGGCGGAACCGACGATCAGCGGTACCGCGACCGCGCCCGCGTACATGATGAACAGGTGCTGCAGCCCGAGCACGACCAGCCGGGGCGCGGGCAGCACCTCGTCCACCGGATGCACCGGGGGCTTGTCCGTCGACGTCATGCGCTTCCTCTCGCTTGAGAACGTCGAGGAAACGCTGGCACTCGGCTGTTACCGCTCGGCGCCGGGCGCGTGCCGAAGGTGGGTCACGGTCGGGCAATTCGGGCAGCGGCCCGGCCGGCCGCGGCGGCGAGCGTCTCCGCATCGGCGGTGCGCAGCTCGCCGTCGCGTACCACCGCCGCGCCGCCGACGAACAGGTGCTCCAGCGTGGGCGCGCCGAACACGAGCGTGCAGATGGGGTCGGCGATGCCGCTCCCGGCGAGGCCGTCGACCCGCCAAACCGCCACGTCCGCGAGCTTGCCGACCTCAAGCGTCCCCAGCTCGCCGTCCCGGCCGAGGCAGCGCGCGCCGCCGACCGTCGCCGCGCGCAGGCTCTCCCGCGCGGTGAGCGCGAGCGGGCCACCGCGGAACCGGGCCGCGAGCAGTGCCTGGTGCAGCTCGTCGACCATCCGGCCCGACTCGTTGGACGCCGCGCCGTCCACCCCGAGCCCGACCGGCACCCCCGCGTCGAGCAGGTCGCGCAGCCGCGCGATGCCCGAGCCCAGCCGGGCGTTGGAGGTGGGGCAGTGCGCGACGCCGGTGCCCGTGGCGGCGAAGCGGGCGATCGCCGCGTCGGACAGGTGCACGCAGTGCGCGAGCCACACGTCCTCGCCGAGCCAGCCCAGCTCCTCGGCGTACTCGACGGGCGTGGCGCCGTACGTCTGCCGACAGAACTCCTCCTCGTCGACGGTCTCGGCCAGGTGGGTGTGCATCCGCACGCCCGCGCGGCGGGCCAGGGCCGCGGAGTCGCGCATCAGCTCGGCCGTCACCGAGAACGGCGAGCAGGGCGCCACCGCGATGCGGACCATCGCGTCGGGGGCCGGGTCGTGCCAGCGGGCGATGGCGTCCTCGGTGGCGGCGAGGATGGCGTCGTGGTCCTCGACCACCGCGTCCGGCGGCAGCCCGCCCTGTGACGCGCCGAGGTTCATCGAGCCCCGGGTGGGGTGAAACCGCAGGCCAACCCGTCGGGCCGCGGTGATCTCGGCCTCCAGGAGGTCGCCCGCGCCGGTGGGGAAGACGTAGTGGTGGTCGGTGCTCGTGGTGGTGCCGGTGAGCGCCATCCAGGCCAGGTTCGCGGCCGCGGCGTCGTGCACGAGGTCGGCGGAAAGGCGGGCCCAGACCGGGTAGAGCGTGGTGAGCCAGCCGAAGAGGGTGTCGTCGGTGGCGTAGCCGCGGGTGATCCACTGGTAGAGGTGGTGGTGGACGTTGACCAGGCCCGGCGTCACGAGCAGGCCTGCGCCGTCGATCCGCTCCGCACCGGGCAGGTCGGGGGCGGGCCCCACGCCGAGCCCCGTGATCCGCGGCCCGTCGAGCACCAGGTGACCCGTGGCGTATTCGGTGTTCGCCACGTCGACCGTGGCGATGTGGCATCCGTCGAGCACGATCATCGCTGCATTGTGCGGCATGCTCGGCGCATCGGCGTTTCCGCGAGGAGGATCCATGGCCACGGTTGCTGAGGTCATCGGCACGGTGTTGGCGCGGCTCGGCGTCGGGCACGCGTTCGGCGTGGTGGGCAGCGGTAACTTCCACGTGACGAACGCGCTCCGCCAGGGCGGGGTGCCGTTCGTCGCGGCGCGCCACGAGACCGGGGCGGCGATGATGGCCGACGCCTACGCGCGCACGTCCGGAACGGTGGCGGTGCTCTCCCTCCACCAGGGCTGCGGCCTCACCAACGCGCTCACGGGGATCGCGGAGGCGGCCAAGAGCCGCACTCCGCTGCTGGTGCTGGCCGCGGACACGGCGGGCGCGGCGGTGCGGTCCAACTTCCGCATCGACCAGGACGCTGCGGTGCGCGCGGTCGGCGCGGTGCCGGAGCGGGTGCACACGGCCGCGTCGGCCGTCGACGACGTGGTGCGCGCCTACGGCACCTGTGTGCGGCAGCGGCGCACGGTGGTGCTCAACCTCCCGCTCGACGTCCAGGCCGCCCCGGGTTCGCCGCCCGTCGGGATGATCACCGTGCCGCCGTGGGGAGCGCCGCGCGCGGATCCGGCGTCAGTGGCGGCGCTCGCCGCGCTGCTGGACGGGGCGCAGCGGCCGGTGTTCATCGCGGGCCGGGGCGCCCGGCACGCCGGGCCCGCGGTGGCCGCGCTCGCCGAGCGGTGCGGCGCGCTGCTCGCCACCTCGGCGGTGGCGAACGGGCTCTTCGCGGGCGACGCGTGGACGCTGGGCATCTCCGGCGGGTTCGCCACCCCGCTGGCCGCGGAGCTGATCACAGGCTCCGACCTGGTCGTGGCCTGGGGAGCGTCGCTCACGATGTGGACCACCCGGCACGGCGCGCTCATCGGACCGGACGCCACGGTCGTGCAGGTCGACGACGACGCGGCCGCCCTCGGCGCGCAGCGGCCGGTGCACCTGGGTGTGCTCGGCGACGTCGGGGCGACCGCGCGGGACGTACTCGCCGCGGTCGCGGGCGGGCCGGGGCAGCGCACGGAGGAGGTCGGCAAGCGGATCGCGGCCGAGGGCCGTTGGAACGACCTGCCGCTGCCGGACGAGGCGGACAGTGCAGGCGACGGCCGGATCGACCCGCGGGTGCTGTCCGCCGCGCTGGACGACCTGCTGCCCGCGGCGCGCACGCTGGGCATCGACTCGGGCAACTTCATGGGCTATCCGAGCGCCTACCTCGCGGTGCCCGACGCGGCGGGGTTCTGCTTCACCCAGGCGTTCCAGTCGATCGGGCTCGGCCTGGCCACCGCGATCGGGGCGGCGCTCGCCCGGCCCGACCGGCTGCCGGTCGCCGCGCTCGGCGACGGCGGCTTCCTCATGGGCATCTCCGAGCTGGAGACCGCCGTCCGGCTGGGCCTCGGCCTGCTGATCGTGGTGTACGACGACGCGGGCTACGGCGCGGAGTTCCACCACTTCCCGGACGACGACCATGCCACCGTGCGGTTTCCCGAGACGGACCTCGCCGCGATCGCGGCGGGCTACGGCTGCGCCGCCGCGACCGTCCGGGCGCCCGGCGACCTGGCTGTCGTCCGCGAATGGCTCGCCGGTCCCCGGGACCGCCCGCTGCTGCTGGACGCGAAGGTCCGCGCCGACGCGCCGTCCTGGTGGCTGGCCGAAGCGTTCAAGGGCCACTGACGTGAGTCCCCCAAACCACCACGGTGAGTCCCCCAAACCGCCACGGTGAGTCCCGCAAACCACCACGGTGAGTCCCCCAAACCGCCACGGTGAGTCCCGCAAACCGGCACGGTGAGTCGCGCAAACCGGCACGGTGAGTCGCGTAAACCGGCACGGTGAGTCGCGCAAACGAGCACGGCGACTGCGGCGATCGGGCGCTCGGGTGCCGGTGGGCGTGTCGGGATCGCGATCTCACCGAGGCGAGACGGGCGACTCACCGTGGCGAGACGGGCGACTCACCGAGGCGAGACGGGCGACTCACCGTGGCGAGACGGGCGACTCACCGTGGCGAGCCGGGAGACTCACCGTGGCGAGCCGGGAGACTCACGGTGGCGAGCCGGGAGACTCACGGTGGCGAGCCGGGAGACTCGCCGTGGCGAGACGGGAGACTCGCCGTGGTGAGACGGGAGACTCACGGTGGTGGGGGAGAATGGCGTCGTGATCACCGGCGCGCACGCCATCCTCTACAGCACCGACGCGGAGGCCGACCGGGCGTTCCTCCGGGACCTGCTCGGCACGACGACGGTCGACGCCGGGGGCGGCTGGCTCATCCTCGCCCTGCCGCCCGCGGAGGTGGCCGTGCACCCGACCGACGGGCCCCCGCAGCACGAGCTGTACCTGCTCTGCGACGACATCGAGGCCACGTACGCCGAGCTCACGGCCCGCGGCGTGGTCGTCGAGGGCGGGATCAGCGACCAGGGCTGGGGGCGTCTGATCACCATCCGGCTGCCCAGCGGCGGCCCGCTGGGCGTGTACGAGCCGCGCCACCCCGTCGCGGCCGGCTCCTAGTGTCCCGCGCCGGAAGTTCGCCACATATCTCGACGGCCCAGCCGCACGTCAGCGGCGTTGCTGGTCCGGCCGAGTACACCCGGTACGAGGCGCGGACCAGCGCCTTGCCGACGTACACCTGGATCCGCCGATATACGCAACGAACTTCCGGCGCAGGACACTAGGAGTCCCGCCCGGCCAGCGCCGCGGCGGCGAGCGTGTGGTCGCCCGCGATCACCGCGAGCAGATGGTTCATCCGCTCGGCGTTCGTCCGGTCCCGCCAGTGCGCGAACAGGTTCGCGGCGTCGTCGAGCGGACGCCGCCCGTCGGCCTTGTGGATCTCCAGCGCGAGCGAGGGGCCGTCGGGCGCGGTGGTCTCGTCGGCGGCGCGCAGGAGGGCGGCGAGCCCGTCCGGCCCGTACAGCGGGTCGAGCGAGAAGCGACCCCGGTGGGCGAACGGGATCGACGGGCGGAAGAGGAAGCTGCGGTGGTCGGGCGTGCCCGGTAGCAGCGGATGGCCGTCGTGCAGGTGGTGGTGCACCGTGCGGCCCAGCGCGCCCGCGGCCCGGACGAGGTCCAGCACCGCGGGCAGGGCGGCGGCCACACATTCCTGGACGGCGTCGGCGAACTCGGGCAGCCGCGGATCGTCCAGTGCCAGCGGTGGCAGGTCGGGGAACAGCGCGGCGAACCGGTCCCGAGCGCGCCGGATGCCGACGTGCCCGACGTCGATGCAGAGCCCCACGCCGTCCGCGTCCCGCAGCCTCTCGCCGATCTCCAGGAACAGCCCGGGGTCCATGCCCGCGGCGTACTCGAGGTACACCGTCGGCCGGTCCGCGCGCCCGAGCCCGCGCAGCGCCGCCACGACATGCGGCACGTCCGTCGCCATGCCCGCCTGGTCGTGCACGACGAAGCCCGCCACCCGCCCGGCGAACCGCGCCGTGAACGCCTCGACGGCGGCCTGCCCGGCGGCGCTGCGGACGTCGATCGCCCGGTCCAGGTGCACCGTCGGCTGGTCGGGGGCGAACCGCAGCACCGACTCCAGCGCGTCGGGCGAGTGGGCGTAGACCTCGGCGGCCATGCCCTGCTGGGCGAACCGCAGCCGGGCCAGCCGCAGGAGCGCGTCGTCGCCGCCGAACCGCTGTTGGAACAGCCCGCGCACCATCGGTGCCTGCCGCGGCGGGCGGGCCAACGGCTGCCTCGCGGGGAGGTCGAAGACCGCGACGGACTGCTCGGTTTCGTCGTGGGGACGCCCCTTTGTCCGGTCCGTGGCCACGACGATCTGTCCGGGCCGCAGGAACGCCACGCCTTCGACGGCGGTGAAGCGCGGCCTGCCCTCGCGGTCGCGGGGGAACTCGTGCACGACGCCCCCGTCGACCGTCCACGTCTCGGGGTCGAGGTGGCCGAGCCACAACGCCGAGGACTCCTGAGAGACGACCGCGATCCGATCGCCCGCGACGGCGACGGCCGAGTAGTCGGCGAACGACAGCGGTAGCCGGATGGTCGCGATCCGCGTCCACCGATCGTCGGCCTCGGTGAAGACGGGGAGGCGATCGCCGCCCGCCTCGCGCAGCCCGAGCAGGTGGGTGCGGCCGTCGTGGCGCACCACGGCGAGCCCCTCCACACCCTTGGTCGCCTCCTTCAGCGGCACGTCGAGGATCTTGGCCGCGACCAACTGGTAGCGGTCGTCGTACTCCTCGACGAGCGCGTGGTACGGCGGACCGTCCGGCAACGCCTCGACCAGCACGAACAGCCGTCGGGTCGCGGGGTCGGCGGCGATGTCCTCGTAGCCGTGACCCCGTCCCCCGCGCAGCGGGATCTCGCGCCCGGGGAGTGCCAACCCGGGGTCGAGTAGGGCCACCGAGCCCGTGTTGTCGGAGATGACCAGCAGCAGGCCGTCGCGCACCAGCACGCCGCTGGCCTCGCGGCGTTCCTCGACGCCCACCAGGTCGGCGACCCGGGCGCGGCGGACCAGCGTGAGAGCGCTCACCGCCCACCCGGGCGGAACTTCACCGGGAAGACGTCGCCTGCGCCTCGTGGGTGGGTTCGGCGGAGCACGGCGAGCTGTTCGCGGGCGCGGTCGTGACGCATCCGCACATAGTGCGTGACCGCCTGGATGCTCGTCTCCCCGCGGTGCAGTTCGAACTGCTTGCCGTTGGCCAGGAACAGGTCGTCGTTGCTGAACTGGCGGCCGGTGTGCGGTGGCCCGTGCGGCGTGTCGGCTTCCAGGTAGGCGGCCTCCTGGACGCGGTCCCACAGGCCGCCACCGTCGGGTCCGATCCGCCCGGTGACGGTGTCGGGCGCGAACGTCGTGTCGAGCAGGTGCTCGAGGTGGTCGAGGTAGTAGCGCAAGAGCTCCGGGTGGCGGAGGAGGTTCGTCACCAGGGGGATCCGGGAGCGCCGGTGCGGCGCGTGGTTGCGGGCGCAGTAGCGCTCGGTGGCGGCGGGCCAGTCAACGATGTCGGCGTACTGCCACGGCTCGCCGACGTAGTCGATGCCGAAGCTGTTGTCGTAGTCCCACGGCAGGAACGTGAACCACGGGTCGCCCTCGGGGCGCGAGTTGTAGAGGTAGTAGTTCGACGGGGTCGCGAAGTAGTTGTCCCAGCTGCCGAGCAGGATGTTCACCCCGGCCCAGCGCAGGAAGGTGCGGGCGTCGAACACCTTCTCCAGCCCGGCGCGGTAGGCGTCGGTGGCGAAGCGGTCGTCGCCGCCGGGGAGGCCGGTGCCGTCGATGGCGCGGATCAGCGCGGCGAGGTCGTCGTAGGTGCCGGAGCCGCCGTGGAGGTCGTAAGTCGGATCGTCACCGTCGACGCGGTACTGGCGGCCGCTGTCGTCGCCGTCGGGGCCGACCCGGCGCTCCAGCGTGGCGCAGCCGAGGGTGCCGCAGGCCGCCTTGTAGAGGTTGCCCTCGTCGGCGTCCCCGAAGCGGTCGGAAAGGTAGCGCCGGTCGACGTCCTCGACCACGCTGAACAGGCCCCGGTACCGCCCGTTGATGGTGAGCTTGGCGTAGGTGTGCCGGGACGCGGGCACCCCGGCCTCGGCGAAGGCGCGCCACGCCAGCGCCTCGCGCATTTGCGAGGGATCGTTGTACATGGCCTTGAGGTTGATCCGGGCGAGCCCGAGGAAGTGGTCGGTCAGCGTCGCGCGCCAGGACCGCTTCGGGACGTCGAGCGTGCGGTTGCCGGTGTTGCCCAGGGCGAACGCGGTGGTCGAGAACAGCTCGCCCGCGGCGTCCGGGGGCGTGGTCGGCCGGGTGTCGTGCGGCGTGGTCGGCCACAGCGCCAGACGCGCCCCAGCGGGCGCGGTCACCGGGCCGCGCAGCGTCGGCGCGTCCTCCGGCCAGCCGTCGATGTCGACGACATACATCGGCTCGGCGAAGAACGCGTCCTTGTCGAGGAGTACGGGCTGGTAGGGGGCGAGCGCGGCGTCCGGCACGGTGGCGGAGCCGTCGGCGAGCAGGTCGAACAGCGCGTCGTACTCGGCCGAGGTGTGCAGCGAGCCATCGCCGCGGCCTGCGGCCTCGTTGGCCCGGGCGGCGAGGTCACGCGCCGGACCCGCCGGGAGCCGCGTGAACACGAGCGCGCGCTCGTCGATCAGCTTCCGGAAGCCCTTGCGGTCTGTTGCGTTGTCCACGAGGGGAGGAGGTCGGTTTCCCGGCCGCTGATACGAGCGTTACGGGAGGCCACCCGGACGGCGCACCGTGAGGAGTTGCTCGAAGAACCCGCCGATCTCGCGTTCGCGGTCGACGAGGTGCACCTCCAGGATCCAGTGGCACTGCCTGCCGACGCGGTCGGTGCGGCGCATCGGGCCGTCGCTGCCGGGAGCGATGTAGCTCTCGATGCGCTCGCCGTCGATCGTCTCGTGCGGGAACTCGCCGACGAGGTGGCCGCTGTGCGGGCCGCCGAACGTCCAGCCCGCGGCTTCGGCGAGGCCGACCACGTGGGCGTAGAGCTGCGCGCCCGTGAGGTCGGGATGGGCGTCGAAGAAGTCCCGGCCCGCGGCGAAGACCTTGGGGAGGTCGGCGACGAGGCGGTGCTTGACGGGGTCGTCGCCGAGCACGTAGGTGCGGCCGAAGTCGGCCTCCCATTCGACGAAGATCGGCCCGAAGTCGAGGAAGACGATGTCGTCCGCGGCGATCGTGCGGTCGGGCGGGTTCTCGCGGTAGGGCTGGAGCGTGTTGGGCCCGGAGCGCACCACGCGCTTGTGCCAGTGCTTGCGCGTGCCGAACAACTCCGCGCCGAGATCCCGTACGGCGTCGCTGACCTGCGACTCCCGCAGGCCGGGCGTCACCAGCCCGCGCTCGGTGACCGCGGCGAAGAGCGCCTCCGCCTTGTCCTCGGCCTCGGCGAGTTGGCGGGTCCGGTCGGCTTCGGCAGTCCTGGGCACGGATCCACGGTAGGACGGCGCGCGGGCGAGCGGCTAGGTTCTGCGGATGGGCGACCCGACACCGGCCATCCAGGAGTGGGTCGCGGCGGCAGCGCGGCAGCTCGGCCTCGATCTCACAGGAACGGACCAGGACGCGCTGATCACGGCCGTCCTCGACCTCACGGCGGACATCGCGCACGGCGTGAGCAGGCCCGCTGCACCTGTCACGGCGTTCCTCGTGGGCCTCGCGGCGGGTAGCGCCGCCGACCCGCTTGCGGCCGTTCCCGACCGCATCGCGGCCGTGCGTGATCTCGCGGCGGTGTGGTCGCCGCCTTGACCGCACCGCGGCCGTCTTGCCGGGCATGCCGTGCTGAAATGCCGAACTCACCGTGCTGAATCGCGCGACTCACCGTGGGGAGGGGGTCAGGCGATCACGCGGTGGCCGCCGTCCGGGGTGCGAGTGGTCCGGCCGGTGCGTGCGAGCAGCTCCAGCAGCGGCACGGCGACCCGGCGGGAGGTTCGCAGCGCCTGCCGCGCCTCGCTGAGGGTGAACTCCGGCCCGAGCCCGGCGAGCACGTCGAGGGCCTGCTTGTCGGCACCGGGCAGCAGGACGACGCCGTCGGCGATACGCAGAAGCTCACCGGCCCGCACGAGCGACGCGAGCTGGCGTGGGCCCAGCCCCAGCTCGGCGAGGCGGCCCGCGTCCGGCGCGGCGAACGGGTCCGCGGAAAGGTCGGCGCGCAGCCGGTCGAGCGCGACTCGTAGGGCGGCGGGCGTGCCCTTGGGTTGGACCGTGCCGACCCGCCCGTCGCGCACGACGAGGTCGGCCCGTTCGGCGAGGCGCAGCATCGGCTCGAGCAGCCGCGTGTCGGGCAGGCCCGCGGCCCGGCGGGCGGCCTCGACGGGCAGGCCGGGGTCGATGGGGTCGGCCGCGTCGTGCGCGGCGAGCGTGGCCGCGAGTGCGGCGGCCCGCTCCGCGGCGATCTCCGGCGCGATCAGCCAGCCTGCGGTTGCGGGCCCGAGTGCGTCGAGGTCGGCGGCGGGCACGCCCATCGCCCGCAGGTCGGCGCGCCGCACCAGACCGCGGCGGCTGAGCTCGCCTGCGGCGTCCGGCTTACCGGTCATCGTCGCCAGCAGCGCGGCACGGGCCGCCGCCGCGCCCCTGCGGCGCAGCTCGGGCGGCCGCACGTCGAGCACGACGAGGCCTGCGGCGACGACGCGGCGCCCGGGGTCGCGCAGCACCGCTCGGTCGCCGATCCGCAGCGGGAGCGGGCGGCTCAGCTGCAGCCGGACGGTGTCGGCGCCCAGGGGACGCACGCGCACCGGGGTGGCCACCGACCCGACGTGCAGCGTCAGCTCCGCGGGCAGCGAGCTCGGGTCCACCGCAGCGCCCTCGCCGCCGGCCGGGCCGCCGAGAGCCGCCTCGCCGCCGAAGCCCGCCGCGCCGCCAACCTCCGCAGTGCCCCCGGCGTTCGCGCCGCCTGCGCCGCCCTCAGCGCCCCAGCCTCCCCCGACGCTGGGAACGCCCCAGATGGCCTCGGCGTCCCCTGCACCAGGAGCGTTATCGTCGCCGCTGGCGCCGGGGACGCCGCGCAGCCCGATCAGCCGCCCGTCCAGGGTCGAGACGGCGAGCCAGGCGTCCGGCGTCAGCAGCGCGTCGCCGCGCGCGATCGCGTCCCGCGGCACACCGCGCAGGTTGACCGCGACCCGCGCCACCCCACGGACCCGCGCCACCTCCGCCCCGAGGCTCTGCAGACCCCGCACGGTGACCCGGCGACGGCCGGTCGCGGTGGCGAGATCCAGCTCGTCGTCGACCGTGATCCGGCCCGCGCCGAGCGTGCCGGTGACGACCGTGCCAGCGCCGCGGATCGTGAACGCGCGGTCAACCCACAGCCGGACGTCGGCCGCGTCGTCGGCCGCGGGCAGCGCCGTGACGAGCGTGTCGATCGCGCTGCGCAGCTCGGCCATGCCCGCCCCCGTGGCCGCGGACACGGCCACGGCGTCGATCCCGACGAGCGGCGTGCCTGCGAGCCGCTCGCGGGCCTCCTCGACCGCCAGCTCGGGCTCCATCAGGTCGCTGCGCGTGACGACGAGCAGGCCGTGTCGCACCCCGAGCGCCACCAGCGCGTCGACGTGCTCGCCGGTCTGCTGCATCCAGCCCTCGTCCGCGGCGACGACGAGCAGCACGGCGGGCACCGGTCCTACCCCGGCGAGCATCGTGCTGACGAACCGCTCATGCCCGGGGACGTCGACGAACGCGACCGGTCCGGACGGCAGGTCGGTCCAGGCGAACCCGAGGTCGATGGTCATGCCGCGGCGCCGTTCCTCGGCGTAGCGGTCGGGCTCCATCCCGGTGAGCGCCCTGACGAGCGTCGACTTGCCGTGGTCGACGTGCCCGGCGGTGGCTAGGACGTGCATGCCCGTACGGCGGCGGCCAGCGCCGCGTCGTCCTCCGGGGCGATCGCCCGCAGATCGAGCAGGCAGCGCCCGTGCTCAAGGCGGCCAAGCACCGCGGGTTCGCCCGCCCGCAATGCGGCGGCGAAGCGCTCGGGAAGGGTCACCGCTGCGCTGGGCAGCACCACGTCCGGTGCGCCGCCGCCGCCGATCCGCGCCTCGGTCGCCCGGGCCTCGGCGCCGATGTCGGCGAGCGCCGCCGCCAGCCGCTCGGCCCGCCGACGCAGGTCGGCCGCGTCGGCGTCGAGGAAACGCCGTACGGGTGGGTGGGGCCCGCGCAGCGTGGCTTCCAGCGCGGCCAGCGTGAGCTTGTCGACCCGCATCGCCCGGGCCAGGGGATGGCGGCGGATCCGGGCCACGGCCTCGACGCCCGCCCCCGGCCCGCCGAGCACCAGCCCGGCCTGGGGGCCGCCGAGGAGCTTGTCGCCGGACGCCGTGACGAGGGCCGCGCCCTGGGCGAGGGTGGTGGCGGCGTCGGGCTCGTCGGGGAGCAGGGGGTGCGGGGCGAGCAGGCCGGACCCGATATCGGCGACGACGGGCACGCCGAGATCGGCCAGCTCGTCGACTCCGCAGGCGCTGGTGAACCCGCGCACCACGAAGTTCGACGGATGCACCTTGAGCACGAACGCGGTGTCCTCGCCGATGGCCGCCGCGTAGTCGGCGCGGTTGACCCGGTTCGTGGTGCCGACCTCGCGCAGCCGGGCCCCGGTCGCCTCCAGCAGCGCGGGGATGCGGAAGCCGTCGCCGATCTCCACCAGCTCGCCGCGGGCGACGACCATCTCCCGCCCCTGGGCCAGCGTCAGTGCGACGAGGGCGAGCGCGGCGGCGCCGTTGTTCGCCACGTGCGCGGCCGCGGCGGCGGGCACGGCGGCCAGCAGCGCGGCGACCGCGCCCGCGCCGCGCGGGCCGCGCTCGCCGCTGGCCAGGTCCAGTTCCACGTCGCACGTGCCCGCCGCGACCGCAAGCGCCGCGCGGGCCGCGTCCGACAGCGGCGCCCGCCCCAGGTTCGTGTGCAGCAGCACGCCGGTGGCGTTGAGGACCGGGCGCAGCGTCGTGGCGGTGGCGGGCAGCGCGTCGAGCGCGGCGTCGACGACCTCCGACGGGGCCAGCGCCCCCTCCCGGACGGCCTCCTGCGCCGCGGCGACCGCGGCCTTGACCCGCACGCGCCCCAGCCGGGCCGTGACGTCGGCCAACCGGGGATCGCCCAGCACCACGTCGGTGCGAGGGACACCCCGCCGCGGATCCACCCGTCGATCCTACGACCGTAGGGTGCAGCCATGGTCGACTCCGTCCCGCCCCGCCGCCTCACCCAGTTCAGCCACGGCGCCGGTTGAGCCTGCAAGCTCGCCCCTGACGAGCTCGCGCAGGTCCTGCGCACGCTGACCCCGGCCCGCCATCCGGACCTCATCGTCGGCACCGACACCGGTGACGACGCAGCCGTCTGGCGGCTGGATGCTGCGCGCGCGCTGGTCGTGACCACCGACTTCATCACCCCCGTCGTCGACGACGCCCGCACCTGGGGCCGGATCGCGGCACAGAACGCGGTGTCGGACGTCTACGCGATGGGCGGGCGGCCGCTGTTCGCGCTGAACCTCGTGGCGTGGCCGCGCGACGAGCTGCCGCTCACGCTGCTCGGCGAGGTGCTGGCGGGCGGCGCGGACATCGGGTCGGAGAGCGGCTTCGTGGTGGTCGGCGGGCACAGCGTCGACGACCCCGAGCCCAAGTTCGGCCTGGCCGTCGTCGGCGAGGTGGCGCCGGACGCGATCCTCACCAACACGGGCCTGCGCGACGGTGACGCACTGGTGCTGACCAAGGCGCTCGGCATCGGGGTGGCCACGACGGCGATCAAGCGGGGCGAGGCGTCCGACGAGCTTCTGGCGGCGGCGGTGGCGTCGATGACGGCGGGCAACGGCCCGGCCGCTCGGGCGGCGGTCGCGGCGGGGGCCACCGGCGCGACGGACGTCACCGGGTTCGGGCTGCTCGGGCACCTGGCGCGCATGGCGGCGGCGTCGGGCGTGGACGCCGAGATCGACGTCGCGGCGGTCCCGTTCCTGGCGGGTGTCCGCGCGCTGGCCGAAGCGGGCGTCGTGCCGGGCGGCACGCGGCGCAACCTCGACTGGGTCGCCCCCCTGCTCGACGACGGCGGCTACGGCGAGATCGACCGGCTGCTGCTCGCCGATGCGCAGACCTCCGGCGGGCTGCTGTTCGGGGCCGCGCCCGATCGGGCCGCGGCGGCCGTGACCGAGCTGGGGCCGCCCGCGGCCGTGGTGGGCCGGGTGCGCGCCGGGACGGGCCGGATCACGCTGACGTGACGAAGTCGAGGCCTGCGGCGGCGCACTCCGGCCACCGAAGCCTGCGGCTTGACCGGCAGGAGGAGCTGGCGGAGGCGGACGGGAATCGAACCCGCCTGGCCGAGTTGCTCGACCACGTCGGTTTTGAAGACCGCGGGGGCCACCAGGCGCCCTCACGCCTCCTTAGGAGCGCCCTGGACCACTCCGACCTGCTGCGCGGCGCCGCTCGCGACGGCCGGAGTGGTCCAGGACCCTCCTACACCCTACCCATCGCCGGGGTCGGTCTCGTCGTCCGGCCGCGCCGCCCGGGCCAGCAGGCTCGCGACGACCTCGGCGGCCGCGACCGGCAGCACCGGCATGACGGCGAAACCCAGATCGGCCAGCCACTCCTCGGCCCGGGTGGCCGATGCGACGTCGACGCCGCTCACGATCAACCGCCCGTTCGCGACGGGTCCGAAGAGGTGTGCGAGGCCGTAGTCGGCGCCCGCGCGCAGCCCGGTGAGCAGCTCGACCGTGGCCGCGACGACACCCCCGGTGTGCTCGGCGGTCGGGCCGGACGTGACGAGCAGGCCGCCCGGACGCAGATGGGGGGCGAGCGCGGCGGTGTAGCGCTCGGCGGGGGAGAGCGCCGCGTCGCCGTCGGGGGGCTCGGTGACCAGCGCGATCGTGAACCCGGCGGCTGCGGCATGATCGTCGGTGAGGAGATAGCGACCCGCGGCGCGCCCGGCGTCCAGATCGGCGGCGACGTCGGCGGCTTCCGGCCCCGGCTCGTCGAGCGGGTCCACCAGTCCGACGACATGGCGGCCCGTCCGCAGCAGCGCGGCCGTGACCAACCGCGAGACCGGCGCGACGCCCGCCACCACGGCCGGGGCGCCCCGATCCGGCGCGGGCGCGTCGTCGTCCACGCAGTCCTCTCCCGTCAGCGCGCCCCGACCCGCGCAGGATGCAGCGCGTTCGCTCGGGTAGGCGTTACGGAGCGACGGTGCGGAACCGACGGTACCCAGAGAACGCCTGCTTGCGGGAGTCCGAAGATGCCTCGACGTGAGCAGGCGGAACGCCGGCCGAACGGCAGGTGAGGCCCGTGTTGGGTGCGGTGCGGAGCGCTGCCGATGGTCGACGGCAATCGACCGCTCACTGTTCGACGGGTCCACCCGTCGGGGTGATCCAGTGCGGCTGCGCTACGGTCGGCTTCTGTGGCCATCCCCCATATGGCGCACGCGGCTCCCCGACCGTATGGCACGCGATGCCGATGAACACGCCCGGAAGGTCCGGTATGAGGCTGGTCAGCGCTGATTCGAGCACTGGGCAGTTTCCCGACCCGCCAGGCGATGACGGCCTAGGCGGTGACAGCTCGACGACGCGGATGCTCGTCCGGCCCGTCTTCACGCGTGGCTCCGAGCGGCGACGGCGGCTGCTGGTGCGCGGCGGCTACCTGGCCGCGGCCTCGTGTGTGGCCTACTTCGCGATGGTGCTCGTGAGCGTGACCGCGTCTCCGTCGGCCCGCCCCGCGGCGAGCGCTGCCCCCGGGGCCGAGCAGACCGCCGTGCAGCAGGTGACCCCGGAACGGCCGTCGAAGAAGCCGAGCGCGGCGCCCACGCTCGCGCGCGCCCGGCCGGTCGTGCCCGCTCCGGCGCCGGTGACCCGCCAGCTCCCGGTCGTCACGACGGTCCCGACGGCGGTCCCGTCGGCCTCGGTGGCGCCCACGGCCTCCGCGAAGCCGACCAAGAAGACCAAAGCCCCCAAGACCACCGTGCCGAAGCCGACCGCCGTCGCGCCTCCAGCGGCGCCTGTGGCGTAGGCCGTGCGAGTCCGGCGGATCACCCCGTCGCGCGTGCTGACGGCCGTGTTCGTCGGCATGTTCGTGCTGGTTCTCCTGGTCGCGGGCATCGCGAACGCGCGCGGCGGCAACGACGCCGCAGGCGAGCGCCCCGAGGGCGACACCAGCGCCGTCCCGAGGGCGGTCAGTGACGGCGGTCCCATCGTCGACGCGACCCGCGGCCGGGTGACCTCCACCGAGGTGCCCCGCGGCACGATCGTGCTCACGTTCGACGACGGCCCGGACCCCAAGTGGACGCCGGAGGTGCTGGCCGTCCTCAAGAAGCACAACGTGCCCGCGACGTTCTTCGTGGTGGGCGCGAACGTCACCCGCTACCCGGAAATCGTGTCCGCGATCCACGCGCAGGGCTCCGAGCTGGGCGTGCATTCGTTCTCCCACCCCGACCTCGGTACGAAGCCCCGGTGGCGCGTCGACCGCGAGCTGGCCGAAACGCAACTGGCGATCTCCGGCGCCGCGGGCGTCACGACCTTCCTGCTGCGGCCGCCCTACTCCTCGAGCGTCGATGCGATCGACAACCTCGGCTGGACGACCGTCACGGCGGCCGGCGAGGACGGCTACATCAGCGTTTTCACCACCGACGACAGCGAGGACTGGCAGCGGCCGGGCGTCGACGCGATCATCCGCAACGCGACGCCCAAGCCGAGCGAGACGGCGGGCTCGATCGTGCTCATGCACGACGCGGGCGGCGACCGGTCCGAGACCGTGGCCGCGCTGGACAAGTGGCTCCCCCTGATGCAGGCCAAGGGCTACAAGTTCACCACCGTGGCGGGCGCCGCGAAGGGCATGACCGGCGAGGTCGCCGCATCGCCGCACGATCGGTTCACCGGCGGCGTGCTCGTGGCGACCCTCATCGTGGCCACCAGGATCGTGTCCGGGCTGAGCTACCTGCTGATCATCGTCGGCCTGCTCGTCGGCGTGCGGCTCGTGCTCATGGTGATCTTCGCCCGCCGCCATGCGAAACGCAGGCGACGCCCGGGCTTCCGCTGGGGCCCACCGGTCGACGAGCCCGTCACGGTGATCGTGCCCGCCTACAACGAGATCAAGAACATCGAGGCGACGGTCCGGTCCATCGTGGCCAACGACTACCCGCTGGAAGTGCTGGTCGTCGACGACGGCTCCAGCGACGGCACCGCCGACCTCGTGGAATCGCTGCGGCTGCCGAGGGTCCGCGTACTGCGGCAGCGCAACTCGGGTAAGCCCAAGGCGCTGAACGCGGGCATCCGGGCGGCCCAGCACGAGATCATTATCATGATCGACGGCGACACCGTGTTCGAGCCCGACACGGTGCGCCTGCTCGCGCAGCCGTTCGCGGACCCGGAGATCGGCGCCGTCGCGGGCAACGTCAAGATCGCGAACCGGGACGAGCTCATCGGCCGGATGCAGCACATCGAGTACGTGGTGGGGTTCAACATCGACCGCCGCGTGCAGGACGTCACCGGCTCGATCATCACGGTGCCCGGCGCGAGCGGCTCGTTCCGCCGCAAGGCGCTGCTGCAGGTCGGCGGCCTGTCCACGGACACGCTGGCCGAGGACACCGACCTCACGATCGCCCTGGGCCGGGCCGGGTGGCGTGTGGTGTTCGAGGAGCGGGCACGGGCCTGGACCGAGGCCCCCGCCACCATGGCGCAGCTGTGGAAGCAGCGCTACCGGTGGAGCTACGGGACCATGCAGGCGATGTGGAAGCACCGCCGGGCGATCCGCGAGAAGGGCTGGGCGGGCAAGGTCGGCAGGCGCGGACTCGCGCACGTGGCCGCGTTCCACATCCTCCTGCCGATGACCGCGCCGCTGGTCGACGTGTTCTTCCTCTACGGCCTCGTGTTCGCCGACCCGGCGCTCACGCTGCTGCTCGGCGCTGGGATGCTGGGGGTGCAGCTGCTGACGGCGCTGTACGCGTTCCGGCTGGAGGGTGAGCCGGTCGACGTGCTCTGGGTGTTCCCCGCGCAGCAGATCGTCTACCGGCAGCTCATGTACTCCGTGCTGATCCGCTCCGTCGCGAGCGCGGTGAGCGGCGTCGCGGTGCGCTGGCAGCGGATGAACCGCATCGGCGTGCTCAACAACCTGCTGCCCAAGCAGTCCGGAGGCGAGCCCGCCCGCGCGGCGGTCACCGACCACACGTCCGCGCTGGCGCTGGTCAGCGGCAATGAGCTGCAGCGTCGGGGCGGAAGCCGGTCGACGTCGGACACCGCGCCCGTCGCGGCGGTGACCGGCCGCGAGCGTTGGCTCGACCTGCTGAAGGTCGCGGCGCTGGCCCGCGTGATCGCTTCGGATGTCGGCGCACCCGCGTACCTGTCGTTGTTCCCGGCGTGGGGCGTGCTGTTCGGCATCGGCGGCTCGATGATGGCGCGTTCGGCCCAGCACGAGCCCGAGGTCGACGTGATGGGGCACAGGCTGCGCCGGGTGCTGGTGCCGCTCTGGGCGTTCGGCATCGTGGCCGTGCCGCTCATGCTCTGGCAGGGCTGGGGCACGGCCACCGACGAGAACACGTTCTACGTCGCCAACCTCGTCTTCTGGATCTTCCCGTTCCTCGACCCACCGGGCAGCACCGCGGCGGTCGCCGTCACGGGTGGGCTCTGGTACATCCGGGCGTGCCTGTGGTTCGTGCTGCTCACGCCGCTGTTGCGGGCGGGCCTGCGGCGTAGTCCGCTGGTGGCGATGCTCGTTCCGCTGGTCGTCGTCGGCCTCGACGTCTGGCTGAACTGGGACCTGTCGTCCGGCGGTGGCACCGGGGCCGCGCTGATGGACTTCTGCATCTACGCGCCCTGCTGGATGGTGGGCATGGCCCACCGCGACGGCACCCTGCGGCGGATCCATCCGGCCCTGCTAGGGGCGCTCGCGATCGCGGCGCTCGCGGGCGGCGCGTTGTGGACCAAGTTGCACGTCCCCGGCCTGGGGATCGACGAGTCGCCGCTCAGCGCGGCGCTGATCTCGGTGGGCGCGGTCATCGTGCTGTTGAGCGTGTCGCCGCTCATGGCGTGGCTGGATCGGCTTCCGGTGCTGCGGGGACTGCTCGGACTGATCACCGGCCGCGCCCTGACGATCTATCTGTGCTACCCGGTCGCGATCGTTGCCGCGCCGCTCGTCGCCGCGCGGCTGGGGCTGGGCACCGACGCGCGCACGCTGACGTTCACCGCGGTCGGGCTCACCTTGCTGGGCGTGCTCGCCGTCGGCTGGGTGGAGGATCTCGCCGCCCGGCGACGGCTGGGCCTTCTCCCGCGCTCGGGGCGGAAGAAGAAGCGGAAGGACAAGTCCGCCGGGGCGCGGCCGCCCGTGCCGCAGGCGTCGCCGGTGTCGGTGCCGACGCAGATGGGTCCGCCGTCGTCGGGGCAGCAGGCTCGGCAGCCGGTATTGCAGCCGGTGGGTGGCCCGGCCCACCCGCACCCGGCGTCTGCGGGCGGGCCGCCGCTCGCGGCCGCCAGGGGCGCGCGCGGCCCGCACGCAACAGGGCCGCACGCCGACGAAGGGGCGTGGTCGTCCAGGCCGCACGCGACCGGTCCGCACGCGGCGGCACCCCACCAGCCGGTTCCGCAGCAGATGGGCTCCGAGCCGTCGGGTCCCCAGCACCCCGGGCTTCAGCATCCCGGCCCCTTACACGTCGGCCCGCCGCATCCCGGCCCCTCACACGTCGGCCCGCCGCATCCCGGCCCGCCGCACGTCGCCTCGCAATCCGGTCCGTACCCTGCGGTTCCGCCGCGCCCCGGCGCGCCGAATGGGGGTCCGCCGCATCCCGGGCGGCCGCACGCAGGCCCGCCGCACGCAGGCCCGCCGCACGCAGGCTCGCAGCACTCCGGCCCGCAGCACTCCGCGCCGCCGCACGCCGGGCCGCCGCACGCCGGCCCGCAGCACGTCGCCTCGCAGCAGTCCGGTCCGCACCCTGCGGTTCCACCGCGCTCTGGGGCGCCGGATGCGGGTCCGCCCTACGTCGGCCCGCAGCACTCCGGCCCGCAGCACTCCGGCCCGCAGCACTCCGGCCCGCAGCACTCCGGCCCGCAGCACTCCGGCCCGCAGCACTCCGGCCCGCAGCACTCCGGCCCGCAGCACTCCGGCCCGCAGCACTCCGGCCCGCAGCACTCCGGCCCACAGCACTCCGGCCCGCAGCACTCCGGCCCGCCGCACCGCGGGCCGCAGCAACCCGGTTCGCAGCATCCCGGCCCGCCGCAGCCCGCACCGGCCCGACCGATGCGGGGTCAATCGGGGCCGGGTCAGCTGGGGTCGCCACAATCATCGCCTCAGCCACCGCCGTCACAGCCACCGCCACAGCCACCGCCGCCACCACCGCCCGCCCAGCGATCGGGAAGGCCCCGATGAAAACCCGCTCCACCCGCATGATGGCTTGCCTGGTCGCCGCGCTGGCCCTGGTGCTCGCGTCCTGCACGAGCACGCCCGCGCCTGCCCCCGGGCCCGCCCCGTCGCCCTCCGACGTGAAGCTCGACAACTGGCAGCTCACACTGCCGGTCGCCGACCCGGACTCCGGGGATGCCGACACCGTCAACCCGGCCAAGGTCACACCGCCGTGGCTGACGACGGCCGACGGCGGCGGCGTGACCTTCTGGGCCCCGGTCGACGGAGCCACCACGAAGAACTCGTCCCACGCGCGCACCGAACTCGTCCAGCGCGACAACTTCGCCGCGGGCTCCGAGCCGCACACCCTCACCGCGTCGGCCACGGTCAGCCAACTGCCGAGCGAGAACCCCGACGTCATCCTCGGCCAGATCCACGGCGCCGAGGACCTCAAGTCCGTGGCCTGGGTGATGCTCCACTACTTCGACGGCGCGATCAAAGTCGTGGTCAAGCAGGCACAGTCCGGTTCCGCGTCGCAGGATTACGTGCTCGCCGACAGCGTGCCGCTGAACACCCCGTTCACCTTCCGCCTCAGCGACAACGGCAACGGCACCCTCACCTTCGGCCTCGACGCGAACGGGCAGACGAAGACCGCGACCGCGCCCGTGCCGCCCGCCTTCACCGGCGCGACCGTCCGCTTCCAGGTCGGCGCCTACCAGCAGGCCGAGGCCGAGGACGGCGCCGCGGCAGGCGACGGCGCCCGCGTGACCTTCACGAAGATCACCACGGAGAGCAAGCCCGCGCCGACGCAGGCGCCGTCCTAGTGTCCCGCGCCGGAAGTTCGCCACATATCTCGACGGCCCAGCGGCACGTCAGCGGCGTTGCTGGTCCGGCCGAGTACACCCGGTACGAGGCGCGGACCAGCGCCTTGCCGACGTACACCTGGATCCGCCGATATACGCAACGAACTTCCGGCGCAGGACACTAGCGCCTTATCCCGTCCCGCCAGGTCGACCCGCGCGAGCGCTCGAGCGGTACGTCAGTCGGGGCCCGGCGCGCCGTTATTCGGTCGCGTGTTCCGGCAGCGGAAGTCGGCCGTGATAGTCGCCTGCCTCGCTGATCCACCAGGCCGCGACGGTCCGGAGGCCCGTCGGCGGCTCGAGGGTTCCGGCGCAGATCGAGATCCGGTCGGGGACGTTCGACGAGCGCCAGAACAATGACGACCCGCACTGTCCACAGAAGCCGTATCCCGCCTCCGGCACCGGGTCGTACCAGCGCAGATGCCCGTCCGGGTCGGCGATCTCGACGTCGTCGGTCTGCGCCGCCGTGGCCGCCATGTGGTGGCCGGTGAACCGGCGACAGCGGTAGCAGTGGCAGTTGAGCACGTCGCGCAGCGGCCCCGTCACGACGAAGGAGACCGCTCCGCAGAGGCACCGTCCGGATGCGCGCACGGACCCTGCCTACCATCCGCGCCACCGCACCCGCGGGCTCGGACCGCCACACTGGGCACCCCTACCGATCCCCGCTGCTCGCGTTGCGCCAGGCTCGGCGCATGACCACCGCTCCGCTCCGCGACCTCGCGCCGGACTTCGTCGCCGCCGCGCACACGATCGTCTACTGTGCCGTCGGCAGCGTCGACGCGCAGGGCCGCCCGACCTCGCGGGTGATGCACCCCATCTGGGAATGGGACGGCGAACGGCTGACCGGCTGGCTCACGACGACGCCCAGCCCCAAGCTGCGTCAGCTCGCCGACCACCCGTACGTCAGCTGCGCCTACTACGACAGCTGGGCGGTCGCGGCCGTCGCGGACGGGCGGGTGGAGCCCGTCGCCGACGACGCCGTGCGCACCCGCATCTGGGAGCTGCTCCGGGCCACCCCGCCCCCGCTGGGGTACGACCCGGGGGCCATCGGGGTGCCGGGCTGGGACGGGCCGACCGCGTCGGGGTTCGTGCTGGCGCGGGTGGATCCGTGGCGGGTGCAGGTGCGCCGGGCCACCCCGGGGGTGGGCGTGGAGCTGCGGACCTGGCGCGCGGCGGGTCGATGATGGCCCCGTGACCGCGTCGGTGCCCGAGCAGGTCGCGTTGCTGCGGGAGGTCCCGCTCTTCGCGAGCCTGCCGGACGCGCGGCTGCACGAGCTGATGACGCTCGCCCACCCGGTGTCGCTGCCCGCGGGCGCGGTGCTGTTCGAGCGCGGGGATCCCGGCGACGCCCTGTACGTCATCCGGCACGGGCGCCTCGAAGTGATCCTCGACGGCGAGGTGGTTCGGGAGGCGGGCCGCCGAGAGGTGGTGGGCGAGCTGGCCCTGCTCACCGGCGAGCCGCGCACCGCGACCGTTCGCGCCCGCCGCGACACCGAGCTGTACGCCGTACGCCGCGCCGACCTCGACGTCCTCCTGGCCGACCCCGGTTCGGCCCGGGCGCTGGTCCGCCACCTCGCCGCCCGGATCCCCGGCAGCGTCGCGCCCGCGCCCGTGCGCACCGGCGCCGTGCTCGCCCTCGTCCCGTTCGACGGCCGCACGTCGCCTGCGCTGGTCCGGCGGCTCGCCGACCGGCTGGCGGCCGAGCTCGGCCGTCACACCCGGCTGACCCTGCTCTACGGGGACGCCACCGACGGCGGAGCAGGCCCGGCCCGGCTGGACGCCGCCGAGGCCGCCCATGAGCTGGTGCTGCTCGTCGCCGAACATGCCGACGACGCGTGGGCGCGGTTCTGCCTGCGCCAGGCCGACCGTCCGCTCGTCCTGGCTGACGCCGCCCGTTCCGGACAACCAGCTGCCGCCCGCCCGCTGCCGCCCGCGACCCAGCTCGTGCTCGTCGGCGACGCCGCGCCGGACCCGTGGCTGCGGGCCGTCGCATCGGCCGTGGAGCGGCCCGGGCCGACATCGGTGTCCCACCACCTCGTCGACGCCGACCTGCCGCTGGACGACATCGCGCGACTCGCCCGCCGACTCGCCGGTCGGGCCGTCGGGCTCGTGCTCTCCGGCGGCGGCGCGCGCGGGCTCGCGCACATCGGCGTCGTGGAGGAGCTGCGGCGGGCCGGGATCGTGATCGATCGCGTCGGTGGCACCAGCATGGGCGCCGTCATCGCCGGGCTCGTCGCGGTCGGCGCCGACCCGCCGGACATGGTCGCGGTCGCCCGGCGGGAGCTGGTGACCCGACGGCCGTTCGGGGACGTCACCTGGCCGCGGCACGCGCTGGTCCGCGGGATACGGCTGGCCGCGAGCCTGCGGCGGGTGTACGGCGCCGCCCGGATCGAGGACCAGCGGACGCCGCTGTTCACCGTGAGCGTCGACCTGGTCGCGGCCGAGAAGGTCGTGCACCGGCGGGGGCCGATCGCCGATGCCGTCGCCCTGTCCGTGCGGCTGCCGGGCGTCGTGCCGCCGCAGCGGGTCGGGGACCGGCTGCTCTGCTCGCGCTGACGGCGCCGCCCGCCATGCTGCGCCGCGCCAGCCGGACGGTGAGCACGCCGTAGTCCGCCGTGACCGACGCGATGGCGGCCGCGGGCATGCCCGACGGCGCCTACCAGCTCGGACACCTCGACGTCGAGGTCGTCGACCGGGTGGCCCGGCTCGCGTGCGGCGGCGCGATCGCGGGCAGCACCGCCACCGCCGACGCGCTCTTCCGCAACATCGTCCGCCACGCCGCCGTGCCGCGGCCTGCGGCGCTGCGCCGGGCGGTGGCGATGACCGCGACCAACCCGGCCCGCGCGCTGGGCCTCGCCGACGTGGGGGAGCTGGCGGCCGGGCGGCGCGCCGACCTCGTCGGCCTGAGCGCGGAACTGGCGGTCGAGGCCGGTACCGGGGCGCCCGGCGACGCTTCCGCGCATGAGGGGCGTTTCCCGGGGACAGCGTGTGGGGCAACCCGAGCGTATGACCGACAACGAACGACACGGCGTTCGAGCGCGAGCCGGTCGGCCTCGACGAGCGCATCACCGCGGACGGGTCCACCCGGTGGCCGGCGACCGCAGGCAAGTACCGGCTGGTCGTGGCACGGGCGTGCCCGTGGGCCAACCGCGCGGTGATCGTCCGGCGGCTGCTCGGGCTGGAGGACGCGATCTCGATGGGGATCGCCGGGCCGCTGCACGACGAGCGCAGCTGGCGCTTCCATCTCGACCCGGACAACCGCGACCCGGTGCTGGGCATCGCGTATCTGGCTGAGGCCTACCGCAAGGCCGACCCCGACTTCTCGGCCGGGATCACCGTGCCCGCCATGATCGACATCGAGACCGGCGCCGTGGCCACCAACGGCTTCCAACAGCTCACGCTGGACTTCTCCACACAATGGACCGCGTTCCACCGCCCCGGCGCGCCCGACCTGTACCCCGAGCCGCTGCGCGCCGAGATCGACGAGCTCAACGCCGACGTCTCCCGCGCTACCTGGCGGGCGACACGATCACCGAGGCCGACGTGCGGCTGTGGGTCACGCTCGCGCGCTTCGACGCCGCCTATCACGGCCACTTCAAGTGCAACCGCCAGAAGCTCACCGAGATGCCGGTGCTGTGGGCCTATGCGCGCGACCTCTTCCAGACCCCCGGGTTCGGCGACACGATCGACTTCGGCCAGATCAAGCAGCACTACTACGGCGTGCACCACCAGATCAACCCGAGCGGGATCGGGCCCGCCGGGCCGGACCTGTCCGGCTGGCTCACCTCGCACCGCCGGGAGGAGCTGGGCGGCCGCCCGTTCGGCGACGGCACGCCGCCGGGCCCGCCGCCGCCCGGGGAGCGGGTGCCGCCGCTGGAGTGAACCCGCGGCGAGACCGACGTTGTCGGGGTTCGCGGCCCGCAAACGACGGGCTCGCGGTGATCACCCGGGCGGCCCGGCTCGGTGGGGGTCGTAGCGGCAATAGGTGCCGGTCGACACGGCGGCCGACAGATGCCGCCCGAGCGCCGGGTCGGCCGCTGCGATGCGGGTGATCGCGCTCCGCAGCGCCCGGGTGACGCTGATGCGGGCGCGTTCGGCGTCCGTGGGGAGCGCGCGGCGGCGCCCGCCCCGGCCCAGTGCGCTGCCCAGCTCGTCGGCCAGGAAGTCGATCTCGGTGCGGAGCCGGGTGGCGCGCTCCGGGTCGGCGTCCGCCTCGGCGTCGGCCAGGTCGGTGCGCAGCTCGGCCAGGCGCGCGCGGTAAGCAGCCATGGCGCGGTCGTCGAGCACGGCCTGTGCGGGGCCTCCCACGTCGTACCGCGGCGCGGCGCTGTCGCCGTCCCTCCGCCGCCCGCGGGTGCGTCCGTCGTCGGCGGCGCCCCGCGCGAGGTCGAGCGCACCCACTTCGCGGCCCTGCGCGCCGACGAGCGCGGCGAGGTAGCTCATGCCCCTGCTGTTGGCACGCGCGCCGTGCTGTCGCGCCACGTCACCGCCCACAGGCCGCCTTCGCGTCCGAAGACCGGCCGGAGGGGGGCGGACGCCGTCACCTCGACCAGCCGGGTCAAGCCGAGCGCGTCGACGGTCGCGGCCGCCGCGTCGTGCAGCGCCGCGCGACGGGCGGTCGGGCCGACGCGCGCCAGCGCCAGCCGGGTCAGCGCGAGCAGGGCGGGCGTTCCCGCGCGTTCGTGCGCCGCGGCGGCTCGCTCCAGGTGCGCGACGGCCTCCGCGGTGCGCCCGCGGCACGCGTCGAGCAGCCCGAGGTAGTGGTCGACCGCTCCTGAGCACGCGGTGCCGCCCGCCGCTACGGCGAACCGCCCGGCCAGCGGGGCCAGAGCGGCGTGCAGGCGCTCCGCGGTGGCGGCGTCGTCGAAGGCGACACAGGCGAGCGCGAGCTGGGTGAGCGTCCAGGTCCGCACCATGTCGTGCGGCAGCTCGGCCGGATCGGCGGCGACGAGCCCGGCGTAGCGGCTGCGCGCCTCCTCCCGGCGGTCGGTGCGCAGGCAGTGCAGAACCAGGCCGATGGCGTGCGCCGTCGAGAGCGGCGACCCCGCCACGAGCGCACGCAGGATGCGCTCCATGCGCTCGTCGTCCGCGACGGGCACGTCGACGAACTCGCCTGCCGCGAACACCTGCCCCCAGTACACGGCGTCGGCGTCGGGCTCGCGGCCGCGCTCGCCGATCTCCCGCGCCGTGCGGGCGAGGTCGATCGACTCGGCGACACGGCCGCGCAGCAGCGCGAGCGTCGCGCGGCGGGACGTGGCGATCAGCCGATGCAGCGGCTGGCGTAGCCGCTCGGCCAACTGCTCGATCGCCCGCAGCTCACGTTCCGCGGCGTCGAGATCGCCGATCTCCAGCCGGGCGATCAGCCGCCACATGCGCCCGTCGAAGGCCTGTTCGAGATCGGCCGAGCGCTCCGCGAGCGCGACGATCTCGTCGGCAACGGGCAGCACCTCCTCGGCGCGACGGCGTCCCCACGCGACGTACAGGCCCGCCGACAGCGCATGCGCGAGCGTGGCGGGGTCACCCGACGCACGGGCGGCGTCGACGGCTGCCGCGGCGTGGGCGTCGCGTTCGTCGGGCAAGGCGTGGTAGCCCGCGACGGCGAGGCGGGCCAGCACCCGCGCCAGGTCGCGGGCCGCGGCGGACGCCGTACGCGCGCCGGACGGTGCCGCACCCGCGCCGGTGCCGGATGCCGCGCCACCGGCGTCGGTCGCTGCTGCGCCGTCGAGCGCAGCGGCGGCTTCGTCGAGCAGGGCCAGGGCGTCCGCGTCGACGTCGTTGAAGTCGAGCCGCTCGGTGGCGATGAGCGCGGCACGGGCCAGTGCGGCGCCATCGCCATGACGGCGCGCCAGCTCGGCCGCCCGCGCCAGCAGCGGCCGGGCGGCGGGCGGGTCGCCGCCCTTGACCCGGGCCTCGGCGAGGTCCAGCAGCACCGCGCAGCGCAGCGCCCCGTCCTCGGTGGCCGCGGCGTCGAGCGCGGCCAACGCACCGTCGAGGACCCGGGCCGCCTCGTCGAACGCGTACACCCGCATCGCCTGCGCCCCGGCCCTGCGGGCGTGCGCGGCGGCGACCGCGCCGTCCAGTACGGGCACGGCGGCGAGGGCGTGGTGGGCCAACAGGGCCAGGTGCGCCGCCGGGTCGGTGCCCGCACGCTCGCCGAGCGCGACGACGGCCGCCGTGTGCAGCCGTGCGCGTTCCCGCGGCGGCAGGTCGGAGGAGGCGGTCTCGCGGACGAGGTCGTGGGTGAAGCGGAAGTGCCCCGGGCCGTCGGGCACGGCGAGCTCGGCGGCCACGGCATCGTCCAGTCGTGCGGCGACGTCGGGCGCATCGGCGTCGACGAGCCGAGCGAGCGTCGTGACGTCGAAGCGCCGACCGAGCACGGCCGCCGCCCCGAGCAGCGCCGCGTCGCAGCGGGCGATGCGCGCCCGCAGGGCTTGCCGGATCCCGACCGGTACCGGCCACTGCTCGGCATCGGCGCCGCCCGCCGTGATCAGCCGGGCGACTTCGCCGACGAACAGCGGGTTGCCCTCGGTCCGCAGGCGGATCGCGGCGGCCAGCCCGGCGTCGGGCGCGAACCCCGCGGCGTGCCTGACCAGCTCATCGACCTCGTCCGGCGCGAGACCCGCGAGCGGCAGCACCACCGCGTCCTTCTCCAGCGCCGCGACGACGTCGGCGACCCCCTCGTCGAGCTTCGCCTCCACCGAGCGGTAGGTGGCGACCAGCGCGAGCGGCTCACCGCGCAGCTCGCGGGCGACGAACTGCAGCAGCAACGCCGACGGACGGCCCGCCACGTGCAGGTCGTCGAGCACCACGAGCAGCGGCGCCGCCGCCCGCAGCACATCGGCGACGGCCTCGAACAACGCGTAGCGGGCGCCGTCCGAGGGGCCGACGGTGACCGCGGGCCCCGGCCGGAGCTCGGGCAGCAGCTCCGCGAGCCGGTCCGCCCGGTCCCCGATGACGGCGGGTCCGCGCGCTCGGACCAGCGCGCGCAGGATCTGCGTCCACGGCCGGTAGGCGGGCGCGCCGCCGCCCTCCCACGCCCCGCCCCAGAGCGCAGGCACCTCGGAGGCGTCCGCCGCGGCCGTCGCCAGCGCGGTCTTTCCCATGCCCGCCGGGCCGGTGAGCAGGACCAGTGCTCCGCGCCCCGACGCGGGCGCGGCGAGCGCATCGGCGAGCGCCGCCCGCTCGGCGCTGCGGCCGACCAGCGCCGGTCCCATGTTCGCGGATCGTAGGCCGCGCCCGGCGGGCCGGAAAGGAACGATTCGTTCCCTCGAAACGCACGGCAAGGAGGTGACAACCCACCCGACAAGGAGTGCACATGTCCGCCACGCTCGACCCCACCGCCGACACCGCCGACACCGCCGCCGACACCGAGGCCTTCGTCGGTCGCGTCCTCACCGACACCGACACCGCCGCCGCGGCCACGGTCACGCTCGCCGCCCTCGGTGACCGGCTAGGCCTGTTCGCCGCCCTCGCCGGACACGGCCCCGCCACCAGCGGCGAGCTCGCCGCCCGCACCGGCACCGACGAGCGCTACGTCCGGGAGTGGGCGGCCGGGATGGTCGCGACCGGCTACCTCACCCGCGACGCCGTCGACGGGCGCGTCGCGCTGCCCGCGGCGCACGTCGCCGCACTGGCCACCGAGGCGGGGCCTGCCTTCTTCGGCGGCGTGCACCAGGAGCTGCTGGGCGCGCTGCAGACCTACCACCGCGTCGTCGACGCGTTCCGCAGCGGCGGCGGCGTCGCACCTGCCGACCTGCACGAGGACGTCTACCGCGGCACCGCGCGATTCACCGCGGCGTGGCACGAGCACCTCCTGGTACAGCAGTGGCTGCCGCTCGTCCCGGACGTCGAGGCGCTCCTGCGGGCGGGCGCGCGGGTGGCCGACATCGGCACGGGCGAGGGCCGCGGGGCGATCCGGCTCGCACGGGCCTTCCCTGCGTGCACGGTCGTCGGCTACGACCTGCACGCCCCCAACGTCGAGCGCGCCCGCCGAAACGCCGCAGCGGCGGGCGTCGCCGACCGCGTGCGGTTCGAGACCCGCGACGCGGCCGACGGGCTGCCCGAGCGGTTCGAACTGATCACGACGTTCGACGTGGTCCACGACGTCGTCGACCCGCAGCGGCTGTTGCGGGCGGTGCACGACGCGCTGGTCCCGGGCGGCGTCCAGCTCTGCTTGGAGATCAACTGTGCCGACCGCGCCGAGGACAACGTCGGGCCGATCGCGACCCTCCTCTACGGGTTCAGCGTGCTGTACTGCATGACCGCGTCGCTGGCGGACGGCGGCGCCGGGCTCGGCACGTTGGGGCTGCCGGAGCGCCGCCTGCGCGCGCTCGCCGAGGGCGCGGGCTTCGCCGAGGTGTGCCGTCTGGAGATCGACAACCCGTTCAACTCCCTCTACGCGCTGCGGCGGGCGGCATGACCGCGCAGGTGGTGCGTCCCGTCGACGCCCGCTCGGGCGCGGTGTTCGAGCGGATCCGACAGGGCGAGCGGCGCCTGTTCCGCAAACGGGTGTGCCCCGAGCGGGACTGGGTCATGCGCGTGACCGGGGACCGCGACTTCCGCACCGCGAAGGCGTGGACGGCGGGGCTCCTGCGCGACGCGGCCGATGTGGTGGTGCACGCCGTGCTCGACGTCGCGGTGGTCGGCGGCCAGCTGATGGTGCTCATGGACGACGTCGGCGACCGGCTGGTGCCGCCCGGCGACGCCGGGCAGAGCGGCGCCCCGGTCTTCGCCTTCCACACGTCGGGGTTCATGACGACCGCGCGGGCGCTCTACGAACGTCTCGGCTACCGCAGGGCGCCGGAGTTCGACCGTGATCTCGGCGCTTACTTCGGCGTGCGCAGCTCGGTGCCCTGGATGGCGTTGGCCTACCTGAAGCCGGTCGTCCTCACGATGGCCGCCTGAGCGCGGCAGGCGGCCCGGCCAGCGCGTCGTCGGGACCCAGGTGGCCCGCGGCGCGCGCCGCGAGCGTCGCGGCGCCGAGGGTGCCGGTCTCGGCCGCGTCGGCCACGGTCAGCGGGCCGAACAGCCGCCGCTTGGCGGCCAGCACGGCGGTGCTCGCGCACCATCCGCCGGTGACGACCAACCGCTGGTGCGGCCCGACGGTCCGCGCCATCGTCGCGATCCGCTCGGCCGCGTCCCGGGTCTCGGACTCGATCGTCCCCCGCCACGCCGCGCCGTGCCCGTGTGGAGGCTCGGCGAGCGCGTCGGCGTCGAGCTCGGCGAGGTCGGCCCAGGCGACCCCGAGCACGTCCAGGGTGTGCCGGAGTGCCAGCCCACCTTTGGTGCCGCCGAGCAGCGACCAGCACCCGACCGGGACACCCAGGTCGGTGGTGATGCCCGCCGCGGCCAATGCCTCGATGTGTACGGCCGCGAGCCCGGCAGGCACGATGCGGAGCACGGCCTCGGCCGAGCCGTGGGAGTCGAGCACGTCGCCCGCCCCCGTGACCCCGGCGCCGACGGCCGCGGCCTGGTGGTCGTGGCCCGCGAGCGTGATGACCGCGCCCGCGAGGAGCGGATGCGTCGCGGTGCCGACCGGTCGACCGGCCTCCACCAGCGGCGGCATCAGCGACGGCGCGGCGCCCGACCACGCCAGCAGCTCCACGTCGAAGGCCTCGCGGGCGAGGTCGAGCCAGCCCGTGCGGCTGGCCAGCGAACGCTCGCTCACCTCGTCGGCCCCGAGCCCGCGCACCACCCACTCCGCGACGTTGAACCGGCGCACCGCGGCCCGGCTCGCAGGCACGTGCGTGGTGAGCCAGCGGTGCTTGGTGAGCGCGTACTGGTTGGTCGGCGGCTTGCCGGTGCGTCGGGTGAACGCCGCCGGGTCGATGTCGCGGGCCAGCTGGACGGCCTCGGCCGCGTCGCGCACATCGTGCCAGGCGATGGCGGGAGCCACCGGAGTGCCGCGGCCGTCGACCAGGATGCCCGTCTCGCCCATGCTGGTGACCCCGACGCCGCCGACGGTCACCCCCGGAGCCGCCGCGATGGCCTCCTCGATGGCCGCGAAGGCGCTGTCGCGCAACGCGATCGGGTCCACCTCGACGCCGTCCCGCCCCGTGTACCAAGGAGTGGTGGCCCGGCCCGATCCGATCGGCTGCCCCGCGTCGGAGTAGACGACGGCCTTGGTGGACGACGTGCCGACGTCAACCCCCAGCCACCCCATCGCACCAGTGTGCCCGACCCTGCTCGACGGCATAGTCGAGCCGCTCAGCGGCGGCGCGCCGGACCGGTCCGTGCCCGGCGCCTACGACTGAACGCGCACCCCGCGGCCGGTGCGCAG
This sequence comes from uncultured Actinomycetota bacterium, assembly GCA_963739465.1. GTDB lineage: Bacteria > Actinomycetota > Actinomycetes > Mycobacteriales > Pseudonocardiaceae > Pseudonocardia. Next base: position 346,728 of record CAVUAS010000007.1, on the reverse strand, counting down.
GCTTTCGTTCGCGGCGTCGGCGAGGACCAGCGCGGCCCGGCCGTCGGCGAATGACGGCTCGGGCGGGCTGCCATTCTCCAGCGCGGTGAGGAAGTGGTCCAGCTCGGCGGGATAGGTGGCGCCGTAGCGCTGCCGGAAGAAGTTCAGGTACGGCGCGCTCGCCTCGGAGCACTCGGCGTTCGCGTACCGCACGCTGGTCGGCCGCTGGTTGTCCGCGCTGAGCATGCCGGTGCTGCCGAACGCCTCGATCCGCTGGTCGTAGCCGAAGACGGCGCGGCGGCTGTTGGTGATGTGCGCGAGCGCGCCGTCGGCCGCGCGGAGCACGACGACCGCGCTGTCGATGTCGCCCGCCTCCGCGATGTAGGGCGCGACGAGGTTGGCGCCGACGGCGTGCACCTCGACGATCTCGCCGAGCAGGAAGCGGGCCATGTCGAAGTCGTGGATCGTCATGTCGCGGAACAGGCCGCCGGAGGTCGGGAGGTAGCCCTCGGGCGGCGGCTCCGGGTCGCGGCTGGTGATCGAGACGTGCTCCAGCCTGCCGATGTCGCCCGCCCGGATGCGGTCGTGCACCTCCCGGAACGACGGGTCGAACCGTCGGTTGAACCCCACCATGACCACGGGGGACAGCGGCGCGATCGTCGCCCAGCACGCGTCGACCCGGGTGATGTCGAGGTCGATCGGCTTCTCGCACAGCACGGCCTTGCCCGCCTGCACGGCGGCCACCATCAGGTCGACGTGGGTGCTCGTCGGCGATCCGATGATCACGGCGTCGACGCTGTCGTCGGCGAACACCGCGGCGACCTCCGCGGTGGCCTGTGCGCCGTGCCGGGCGGCGACCTCCTTCGCCGCGCCGTCCATCGGATCGCACACCCAGGCGAGCTCGGCATCCGGGTGGGCCGCGACCGACTCGGCGTGCACCGTGCCGATCCGCCCGCAGCCGAACAGCGCGATTCTCTTCATGGCCATCCCCTCAGGTCGGCGAAACGCAATCGTCCCGCGCCGCGAGCTCTCCGATGCGACGAAGCAGTCGAGGTGGACAAGACGGGAGAATCGCCATGACCCTGGATCGGAAAGTGCTCAAGGTGAAGCGCGCGGACCCGGACGAGACCATTCTCTACCACCTGGACCACTTCATCGACCGCATCACCGGGAGCGGCCCCAACCGCGGCGGCGGCGTGAGCGGCGGCGACTCCGGGTCCGCGGGCTCGACGCTCAGCGTGTCGTTCGTGCTGCCTGCGGCCGGGCCCGATGTCGCCGAACACGAGGAGGGCGACGAGTTCGACCCGAACGGCTTCCTGGGTCACGGCAGCCGCGGCACGATGACGGGCGGCGCGGACACCGACGGGAACAGCTCGTACTCGGTTCGGACCGAACGCCCGGACGGCTCCGTTCAGCTGGTCACCCGTACCGAAGGTGCGGACGGACACGGGTCCGAGCACGTGACCGAGGTCGACGCGAGCGGCAACGTGGTGTCGGACGGCACCACGGACTTCTGACCGATCACGCCGCGGGCCCGCTCGACCCGCGCACCGCAAGCCGCGGCGGTAGGAGCCGCAGCTGTGCCACGCCTGCCGGGTCGTCGATCCGCGTGGCCAGCGTGTGCGCGGCGAGCCTGCCCACCTCGGCGCCGACACTGTCGACGCTCGTCAGCGAGATCGAGCGCCGCCGGGCGAGCTGGGAGTTGTCGTAGCCCACGAGCGACAGTTGATCGGGGACGGCTATTCCGAGTTCGGTCGCGGCCGCGCGTGCGCCGAGGCAGACCACGTCGTCCACGGCGAAGATCGCGGTCGGCGGCGTGGGGGAGCTCAGCAGCCGCACGGCCGCCCGGTAGCCGCCGTCGTCGGTGTAGTCGCTGGTCTCCACGCGAATGTGGCCGTCCAGGCCGTGCTCGCGCATCGTGTCCGCGTAGCCGCGCCGCCGCAGCGCGCCGACCGCGTTCGGGGCCGACGAGCACATCGAGCCCGCGTCCGAGGTCATGGGCCTGATGATGGTGCTGTTCCTGGGCGGCGTGGAGAGCACCGCCGGGCTCACCGGCACCCTGTTCAAGCTGCTCGCCGAGCACCCCGAGCAGCGGGCGCTCCTGCGTGAGCGCCCGGAGCTCATCCCCGACGCCGTCGAGGAGGCCATCCGGATCGCCACCCCGCTGCAGCTCGTCGGGCGCACCACCTCCCGGGAGGTCACGCTGCACGGGGTGACGATCCCCGCGGGCGGCCGGGTCGTGCTCGTCTACGGCGCCGCCAACCGCGATGAGCGCCGCTTCACCGACCCCGACCGCTTCGACGTCACCCGCGGCAAGCAGCGCCACCTCGGCTTCGGCGAGGGCATGCACGGCTGTCTCGGCGCGCCGCTCGCCCGGCCGGAGGCCAAGGTCGCGCTGGAGGAGGCGCTGCCCCTGCTCGGCGACTACACGATCGCCGAGACCCCGGAGCGCTACCGCACCACGCCCAACATGTACGTCTGGGAGCACCTGCACCTGACGTTCCCCGTCGCGGCGGCGCCCACCCCGCAGGCGCCGCTCGCGCACGTCGAGACCGCTCACCACCACACCGACACCACGGTCGTCGCGCGCGAACTGGAGACCGAGGTGCGCGTCGCGGCCAGGGAGGAGGTGGCCGACGGCGTCATCGCGCTGACACTGCGCCCGCTCGACAGCGCGTCGCTCCCGCCGTGGACGCCTGGCGCGCACGTCGATCTCATCCTCGGCGGCGGCGTGCCGAACCGGCAGTACTCGCTGTGCGGCGACCCGGCCGACCACATCGCGTACCGCCTCGGCATCCTCCACGACCCGGAGGGCGGCGGCGGCTCGCGGTACGTCCACGACCGGCTGGCCGTCGGCGACGTCGTGCGGGTGCGGGGGCCGCGCAACAACTTCGCGCTGGCCCCGTCGCCGCGCTACCTGTTCATCGCGGGCGGCATCGGCATCACACCGATCCTGCCGATGATCGCCGCCGCCGAGGCCGCGGGAGCGGCGTGGAGCCTTGTCTACGGCGGCCGACAGCGGGCGTCGATGGCGTTTCTTCCCGAGCTCGCGGGCTACGGCGACCGCGTGTCCGTGCGCCCGCAGGACGAGACGGGCCTGCTGGACCTCGCGACCCTGCTCGGCGCCCCGCAGGAGGACACCCTCGTCTACTGCTGCGGCCCGGAGCCGCTGCTCGCCGCGGTCGAGGAGAGCTGCGCACCGTGGCCGTCGCGGGCGCTGCACGTCGAGCGGTTCGCCGCGCGGCCGATGAGCGCGCCGATCCGCGCCGAGGCGTTCGACATCGAGCTCGTCCGCAGCGGGCTCACGCTGACCGTGCCGCCGAGCCTCTCGGTGCTCGACGTCGTCGAGGCCGCGGGTGTGGGCGTGCTGTCGTCCTGCGCCGAAGGCACCTGCGGCACCTGTGAGACGGGTGTCCTCGGCGGCCTTCCCGACCACCGCGACTCGGTCCTCACGGCCGACGAGCGCGCTACGAACGACTGCATGCTGATCTGCGTCTCCCGCTCCTGCTCCGATCGGCTCATCCTCGATCTCTGACCGATGAGCCGCGGATCAGCGGGTGGTGTAGGCGCCCCCGTTGACGTGCAGGTTCTGCCCGGTGATGTGCCGGGCGCCCGGTGAGGCGAGGAAGTACACCGCCGCGGCGACGTCGTCCGGCGTGCCCGCGCGCTTGTTGTGGGTTTCGGCGACGAACGCGGCGGCGCGTTCGTCGCCGAGCGTGCCGCGGAAGAAGTCGGTGTCCACGATCGGGCCGGGCGAGACCGTGTTCACGGTGATGCCGCGCGGGCCGAGGATGGACGACAGCCCGACCGTCCACGCCGCGACCGCGGCCTTGGCCGCCCCGTACGAGCCCCGGGCGTGCTCCGCGCCGATGGAGCTGACGTGGATCACCGCGGCCCCCTCGGCGAACACGGGCCGGAACACCGTGGTGGTGAGCACCGTGCTCATCAGGTTGAGATCGAGGTTGGCGCGCCACCGCTCGGCGACCGCCTCCAGCGGGGCGTCGAGCGGCAGCGGGTCGTACGTGTCGGGGTTCCCGCCCGCCATGGTGACCAGCACGTCCAGCCGGTCGCCCACGGTGTCGGCCAGCGCCCGGACGTCGGCGGCCACCGTCGCGTCGCACCGCTGCGCGCGGGCGCCGATCTCGCTTGCCGCCTTCGCCAGCCGCTCCTCGTCGCGGCCGGTGATCACGACGTCGTCGCCGTCTTCGGCGAAGCGGGCCGCGACCGCGCGGCCGATGCCCCGGCTTCCTCCGGTGACGACCACGATCCGGTTCATGCGCCCCAACGTATCGCTCGGGGCTCAGCTGATCGGGTCCGGGCGGATGTTGCCCCCGGCGCCCTACCGCCGCCGCGCGGGCACCGCGATGGCGGTCGCGACCGCGGCCACGGCGAAGAGCCCCGCCGTGATCAGACCGGTGAGGTGCAGCCCGGCCACGAACCGCGCGGGGTCGGCGGGCGACCCCGCCACCGAGCCGTAGAGGGCGATCCCGGCGACGCCGCCCGCCTGCCGTGCCGTGTTGTTGACGCCCGAGGCGAGCCCCGCGCGCGGCGGCGGGACCGCCGCGAGGGCTGCCGCGACGACCGCAGGCGTGAGCACGCCGAGGCCGACGCCCCAGGCCAGCATCGCGGGCAGCAGCCCGGCGTAAGAGGTCGCCGCGTCCCAGGTGGCGAGCAGCGCGACCCCGACGGCGGCAACGCCGAGGCCGATGAGCATCGTCGGCCGCGGTCCCCACCGGGCGGTCGCCCGACCGGCGAGCGGGCCCAGCGCGACCAGCGGCAGGAACATCGGCAGCACCTCGAACCCGGCCGCGGGCGCGGAGCGCTGCTGCACGGTCTGCAGGAACAGGGTGAGCAGGAACAGCAGGCCGAGCGAGCCGAAGTTCATCGCCCCGGCGACCGCGTTGGCCACCATGAACGCGGGTCGCCGCAGCAGACCGAGCGCCGCGCGGCCCATCCCGACCAGGTCCGGGCGGCCGCCGCCCCGGTCGCGGCGGACCGTCCGGCGTGCGACGAGGACGGCCACCAGCACCACCGGCACGTTGACCAGGAACACCGAACGCCAGCTCAGCGTCTGCACGAGCACCCCGCCCAACAGCGGTCCCGCGGGCAGCGCGACGCTGCCGACCCCCGCCCACACACCGATGGCGCGCGCCTGGGCGCCCGGCCCGGGGAACGCCCGGATGATGATCGCCAGCGTGCCCGGGAGCAGCAGGGCGGCGCCCACCCCCTGCAGCACGCGGGCCGCGACGAGGACACCGATCGTCGGCGCGAGCCCGCACGCCGCCGATGCCGTCCCGAACAGCGCCAGCCCGGCCAGAACGACCCGTCGGTGCCCACGGGCGTCGCCGAGGGCGCCGCCGACCAGCAGCAGTGCGGCGAGCGCAAGGGCGTATCCGTTGACCACCCATTGCAGCCCGGTGACGCCGACTCCGAGCCCGGCGCCGATCGCGGGCACGGCCACGTTCAACGCCGTCACGTCCAGCAGGACCAGGAAGTAGCCCACGCACATGACGGACAGCACCACCGCCCGTGAGGAGTTCACCGACCCAGTCTCCGGCGGGATCACTGCGGCGGTGACCGAAGTGTTCCGGCGCTATCGTCGGTCTCATGCCCGGTGACGCCGACATCGCCCGCATCTGCGCCCTCATCGGCGACCCGAGCCGCGCGCGGGTGCTCATGGCGCTCGCCGACGGCCGCGCCCTGCCCGCGGGCGTGCTCGCGGCCGAGGCGGGCGTGGGTGCCTCGACCGTCAGCGAGCACCTCCACAGGCTGCTCGACGGGCACCTCGTCGCCGTCGAACGCCAGGGCCGCACCCGCTACTACCGCCTGGCGGGCCCGCCGGTCGCGGAGGCGCTGGAGGCCATCGCTCGCATCGCGCCGCCGGAGCCGGTGCGGTCGCTGCGCCAGGGCACTCACGCGCACGCGCTGCGCCGTGCCCGCACCTGCTACAACCACCTCGCCGGGCGACTGGGCACAGCACTCATGGCCGCGCTCCTGCGGGACGGGGTGCTCACCGGCGGCGACGGCGTGCACCATCCGGGCGTCGGGGCCGACCGGCTCTCCGCACCCGGCCGGGACGTCACCTACCGCCTGACCCCGCACGGCGCCGCCACGCTCGACGGGCTCGGTGTCGACCTGCAGGCGCTGCGCGGCCGTCGGGCGCCGGTGCGCTACTGCCTGGACTGGTCCGAGCAGCGCCACCACCTCGCGGGCCCGCTCGGCACCGCGATCACCGACCGCTTGTTCGCGCTCGGCTGGCTCCGCCGCACCGGCAGGCGGCGCGTGGTCGTCCTCACCGACGCGGGCCGCGCCGGGCTCCGGCGTCTCGGCGTCCCTGACGACTGGGACGCGGTGGCCGCGACGCCGTGATGTCCGGCCGACGACGGCCGCTCGCGCTCGTCGCCGTCGTCGGACGAGCGGACCATCCCGCGGCGTTCGCGCTCACCGGGAGGATCTGCGCGGCCCAGCGGATCCGCTGACGGCCCTCAGGAGGCCGCGGGCCGGGACGGCGCCGTCATCGGCGGCCGGGCGCCGCGCCGCGGGGCAGGGTCGTCCTCGGTTGACGGGGCAGGCCCGAGCAGGTGGTGTTCGAGGCGCTGCATGCCCAGGGCGGCGACCATCAGCACGACCGGCACCAGCACCGCCAGCCAAGCCTCGGACACGCGCGACCCCCGATCCGGACGACATCCCGCACGGTGTCCATCGCCGCAGCCGAGCTGGGGGTTACCGACCCGCCCCCGGTCCACTTCGCGCCCCTGCCGCCGCGTCGCACGGCGCCGGCGGGTGCGGGGTGTGCGGGCCGCGCCGTCGGATCTAGTCGCCGTGCACGAGGGCCAGCGCCGCGGAGGTGACCCGCCTGCGCAGGAAGGCCCGCCGGCCATCGGCGGCCAGCGCGGCCTTCGCGGCGAGGAACCCGCACACGCCGTGCACCCCGCCGCCGGGGTGGGCGGCGGCGCTGCCGAGGTAGAGGCGCTCGATCGGCGTCTCGGGCCTGCCGAGGCCCGGCACCGGGCGGAACACCAACTGCTGGAACAGGTGTGACGTGCCGCCGCCGACCGCGCCCTGGCCGAGGTTCGCGTCGGCGGCGGCGAGGTCGGCGGGCCCCTGCACGGCGCGGTGCAGCACCCGGTCGCGGAAGCCCGGGGCGTGTGCCTCGACGACCGCCTCGACGCGGCGAACGAGCTCGTCGACCGCGGCGTCGCCGCACCCGCGCGGCACGTGGGTGTACGCCCACGCCGATTCGGTGCCCGCCGGGGAGCGGGTGGGGTCGGCGGTGGTCATCTGGCCGAGCAGCAGGAACGGCGACGACGGCAGCGTGCCGGTCTCCAGGTCGGCCGCCCAACGGACGAGGCCGTCGACGTCGCCGCCGAGGTGCACGGTGCCTGCCCCGGCGACCTCGGGTGCCCGCCACGGGATCGGTTCGCCCACCGCCCAGTCGAGCTTGAGCGTTGGCGAGTCCCAGAGGAAGTGGCTCAGGTCCGCGCGCACGCGGGCGGGCACCGCGTCCGGCGACAGCAGCCGCAGGTAGAGGTCGGGGGCGGAGACGTCGGCGACGACCGCGCGCCGAATCCGCGCCCGCACTCCCGTGGCGGACTCGACGCCCACGGCCCGGCCGCCCTCGACCAGGATCCGCTCGACGCGCTCACCGGTGCGGAGCACCGCACCCGCCGCTTCGGCCCGGCGCGCGAGGGCGGCGGTCAGCTCGCCCGTGCCGCCCACCGGGGTCGGGAACCCGTGGTGTTGGCCCACCATCGCGAGCAGCAGGCCGAACAGCCCGCTGCCCGGCGCGGTGACAGGCACGTCCGTGTGCGCGGCGTTGCCCGCGAGCAGCAGCCGGGCCGCGGCGCCGCCGAACCGCTCCTCGCCCATTCGCGTGGCGGGCAGCAGCAGGAACCGGAGCAGCCGCAGCGCGTCGGCGGTGCCGATCCGGCGCAGCAGCTGGGCGGGTCCCCGCACGGGCGGGAACGTGGTGAACAGGCTGCGCAGCAACGGTTCCTCGACCGCCCGCCACTGTGCGCAGAGCGCGAGCCAGGCCGCGCCGTCGCCCGCGTGGTGGGTTTCGAGCGCCGCCGCGGTGCGTTCCGGCTCGCGGTGCAGCACCGCGGCGGCGTTCCCGTCCGGGTTCAGCGGATGCGCGAGGACGACCGGGGCGTGCGCCCAGCGCAGGCCGTAGCGCTCCAACTCCAGCGCCCGCAACGCAGGTGAGACCGCCGCGAGCGGGTAGAACGCGCTGAACCGGTCGGCGACGAAGCCCGGATGCCACTGCGTGGACCGGACCGCTCCACCCAACTCGTCCTGCGCCTCCAGCAGCAGCACCTCCCAGCCCGCGTCGGCGAGCACCGCGGCCGCCACCAGGCCGTGATGGCCGCCTCCGACGACGACCGCGTCGACCTCGAAGACGGGCACGCCCTACATCCTGCCCGTCATCGCCGGGTCGCGACGACCTCCGCGAGGTGCGACAGCGAGTTCGTGAGGTGCTCGGTCCCGAACGGCGGGAACGAGATGTGCTCGCGCAGGAACGCGGGTACGGCCGACCAGTCGTAGGACAGCGTGACGTCGGTGCCCGACGATCTCTCGGCGAGGTCGTAGCGCCAGATCCAGCCGCCGTACTTCACGTCGCCGTCGCCCGCGACGTCCTGGCCCGGCTCCCAGGCGATGGTGCGTGGCGGTGCCAACTCCGTGACCCGGTTGGCCATCTCGTAGCTGCCCGCCGGGTGGTTGTCGTGGTACATGGCCATGCGGAACATCTGGCCGGGCGCGGTCAGCACCGCGTCGTCGAGCGATTTCACGACCCAGCCCGTGCCGTCGATCGCCGGGTGGTTCGCCGGGTCGGCGAGCGCGGCGAACACGGCCTCGGCCGGTGCCGGAATCGTGGTGGTCACACTGAGGTTCTCATTGGGCATTGCGCATCTCCTTCTCGTGCCAGGAGGGCAGACCGCGGCGGGCCGCGAAACTCATCGGTCGGGCGGCGCCGCAGCCACAGCCACGCCAATCCGCCCACCGGCACGACCGCCCAGTGGCTGATCAGGCGGTAGAGCAGCACCGCGGTCAGTGTGCCCGCCGGGCAGCCGCCGAACGCGACGAGCGCCGCGGTCAGGCCCCCTTCCACGACGGCCAGCCCACCGGGCGTGAACGGCAGCGCCGACGCCGCCTGGCCGAGGCAGTAGGCCAGCACCAGCCCGGCCCACGGCGGTCGCTCGCCGAGCGCGACGAACGCCACCGCCAGCACGGCCAGGTCGGCGAGCCAGGACAGCAGCATCCCGACCACCGCCGCCGCGAGCGAGCCCGGCGCGAGCGGCTGCGTTCGGAGGCGGCGCCACCGCTCGCGCAGGGGCGTCGGCATACCCCATCGGCGCACCCCCGCTGCCACACCGGTGGCCACGCCCACGGTGGCCACGCCCACGGTGGCCACGCCCACGGTGGCCACGCCCACGGCCAGTCCGGGGCCGGGCGGCAGCGCGGCCGGGCCCGCGGCGACCAGCGTGATCCCGGCCGCCACGATCCCCAGCGCGGCGAGCACCACCACCGAGACCAGCGTGACGACCGCGAAGCCCCACCACGCCGCGGCCCGGGGCGCGCCGCGGCGATGGGTCTGGCCGACCGCGACCGCGCCGCCCACGGCGAAGCCGAACGGCAAGACGTAGGCCACGGCGTCGCCGACGACGGTGATCACGGCCAGCGCGGCCGTCCCCACCGTCGGCGCCGCGGCGCGCAGCACCGCCCTGGTCGCGCCACCGCGGGTGAGGTAGGAGACCGCCTCGGCGAGCGCGGCGACCGACAGCCACGCCGGGCACACGGTGACGAGCAGCGCCACCGCCGCCGCGATGTCCTGCCGGTGGGCGATGAGCACCGGCACCAGCACCCCGCCGCCGATCACCGACACCACGCCCGTCAGCACTCTCGTTGTCGTCCGACGCGTCATGGCGATCGTCATCGCAACCTCCTCTTCCGAGGAGATAGCGCCCCGGGTTACGACGGGGGCGTGAGCACCTCGATCGCGCCGTCGGCCTCGCGGACGGAGAGGGCGGGAAGCGCCCGGGGTGGGGTCGGGAGCTGGTGGCTGACGAGCGTGCCGCTCACCGCGAACGCGGTCGTGTGGCACGGGCAGCGCAGCTCCCGGGCGGGCGCGTCCAACCGCAGCTTGCAGCCCTGGTGGGTGCAGATGCCCGACACGGCGGCGACCTGCCCGCCGTCGCGGCGCACGAAGCCGGCCACGCCGTCGACCTCGAAGCCGCGCACCGCGCCGTCGGGCACCTCGCTGGTGGCGGCCACGCGGGTCCACACCCCGCCGTTCGGGACGAGCGGGCCCTCGGCCACCTCGGCGGGACGGCTCGCGCTCATCGCGACGTGGTCGGCGACCGCCCCCACCGCGACGGCCGCGGCCGCCACGGAGCCGAACTGCAGCACCCGGCGGCGGCCGCTGCGCAGCGGCACCACGTCTCCGGGCTCGTCGAGCTCGGTGGCCAGGCGCCGCCGCAGGTCCGCGACGAACTCCTCGCTCGCCGCCCCACTGCCCGCCCGGGCCGCCCGCAGCTCGATCGCGGTGCGCATCTGGGCGGCGTCCTCGTCGTCGGGTCGGACGCTGCGGTTCCGCCTGCCGCGCAACAGATCCTCGACGAACCGACGGACGTCCCGCGCGCTCATGCCTGCCCTCCGCCCAGCTGTGCGGCGCGGCGCAGGGCCCGATGCTGCAGGACCTTCGCGTTGGCCACGGTCACGCCGAGCGCCACAGCCGCGTCCTTGATCGAGTACGCCTGCAGGAACCGCAGCGAGAGGATGCGCCGGTCGCGCTCGGGCAGCTCGTCGAGGATGGCGGCGGCGCGCTCCGGGGCGTCGGACACCGGGTCATCCTGCCGGACCGCCTCGATCTGCTCCTCGTCGATCGTGGTGATCTCCCGACCCATCGTCGTCCGCCAATGCCGGGCCAGCACCGTGCGGGCCGTCGCGATGAGGTACGCCCGCACCTCGCCGACGCTGCGATGCAGTTGCACCGGGCCGAGCGCGGCGAGGAAGACCTCCGCCGTGAGGTCCTCGGCGTCGGCGCGGTTGCCGACCTTCGCGAACATCAACCGGTGGATGCGGTCGACGTTGTCCTCGTAGACAGCACGCCAGTCGGCGTACGTGTCGTCGGACACCACCCGCAGCTCCCGCGGCCGAACCGTCGGTGGCGCGTCGTTCGTCGACGGGCGGCGCGCCCGGTCACCGTCCTGCGCCATCACCACCTCCAGGCCTGTCCCCGGAGTCCTATAGGGCCGGAGGTTACATCGGGATCGGTGAACGAACGCGGCACCTCGACCCGTGGTAGGCGGCGGGCACCCGCCCCGCCCCCACCACCGTCAGGAAGGCACCATGCGCGCCCGAACATCGGCACTCGTCACCCTCGCCGCGGCCGCCGTCGCCCTCGGCGTCGCCGTACCGGCCCTCGCGACGTCCGGACCACCCGACCCGGCGAGCGGTCTCGCGGACGCCCCCGGATCCGGGGAGTCCGTCATCGACTGGAATCGCCAGTTGATCACGATCCTCGGCACCCCGAACGCCCAACCCGCCACGATCCACCCCACCCGAAGCTTCGCCATCCTGCAGGCCGCCGAGTACGACGCGGTCGTCTCGATCACGCGGGCGACGCCGCCGTACAAGGCGACCGTGCCCGCGGCGCCCGACACCCGGCCGGACGTCGCGGCCGACCAGGCGGCGCACGACGTCCTCGCCGCCCTCTACCCGGCCAACCGCACGGGCGCCGACGATCTGCTGCGCACCGAGCTCGCGGGAGTGCCCGACGGCGAGGCCAAGCAGGACGGCGTCGTGGTCGGCCAGGCCGCCGCGGCGCAGTTGCTCACCCTGCGCGCCGCCGACGGCGCGACGGCCGCGCCCGCGCCGTTCACGGCGGGCACCCAGCCCGGCGACTACCGGCCGACCCCGCCGAAGTTGGCCGCCCCGACGTACCCGAACTGGGGGTCGGTCGCGCCGTTCGTGCTCGCGGGCGGCAGCCGGTTCCGCCCGCCCGCACACCCCGCGGTGACCGGCGCGGAGTACGCCTCCGCGCTGGCCGAGGTCGAGAACCTCGGGCGCGACGCGAGCACCACCCGCACCGCGGACGAGACCGTGGCGGGCACGTTCTGGAGCGCCTCGCCGGTCTGGAACACCTGGAACCAGGTCGCCCAGCAGCTCGTCGGGGACCGCAGCCTCGCGGACACGACGCGCGCGTTCGCGGCGCTGGACCTCGCCTTGGCCGATACGACGATCGGGATGTACGACGCGAAGTACACCGACCACGTGTGGCGGCCGGTCACGGCCATCCGGGCGGGCGTGCCCGGGCTCGCGGGCGACCCGAACTGGAACCCGCTGACCCCCACGGCCGCCGACCCGTCCTACCCGGGGGCGCACAGCGCGTTGAGCGCCGCCGCGGCGACCGCGCTCGCCGCCGCGTGGGGGGACCGGCAGACCGTGGCCGTCACCTCGTCCGCGGACCCCGGTGTGACCCGCAAATTCACCAGCCTGGCCGCGGTCGCCGACGAGGCGGCGCTCAGCCGGATCTGGGCGGGCCAGCACACCCGCATCGACGACCAGGCGGGCAGGCAGCTCGGCCGTCAGGTCGCAGGTGCGGTGCTGGGTGCACTACAGGTGGCGCCACCCGCCTCATGACGGACCTCTGTGACCGCGTCGCCGCCCGGGGGTCGGCGACGCGGTCGCGTCCGTAACCCCGTTGCCTATCAACAGCTGATCCGGCGCGGGGGAGACTGACCTCGGGTCCGCCCGCATCCGTTCGGCTGACCCACGCGCCGCTCTCGGAGGTGACCATGCCGCTCCCGCGCCGATCCCGCCCATTCGGCGACCTGGAGGCGACGCTGATGGACCTGCTGTGGAGCGCTCCGCATCCGCTCTCCGTCCGCGAGGCGATGGAGGGGCTGCGCCCCGACCGCGCGCTCGCCTACACCACCGTCATGACGGTGCTGGACAACCTGCACCGCAAGCACTGGCTGCGCAGGCAGCGGGACGGCCGGGCGTGGCGTTACGCACCCGCGCTCACCCGGGAGGCCTACACCGCCCAGCTCATGCACGAGGCGCTCGCGGTGAGCGACGACCGCGCAGGCGTGTTGGCCCGATTCGTCGAGGAGATCGACCCGGCCGACGCCGAGGCGCTTGCGGCGGCGCTGCGCGAGGCCACGGGCGGACACCCGGACGGCCCGGGTGTCGGCTCGCCGGGTGGCGGCGCGGACGGCGGTCGGGGCGACGGCTCCGACGATCGAGGCAGGCGTGATGGGGCGGGGTCGTGACCGTCGGTGCCGCCCTCATCCTCTACGCCGCCGTGGTGGGATTCGCCGGGCCCGCGGGGTTCCGCCGGGCCACCTGGACGCTGCGGGCGCCGCGGCTGGGGGCGGCCTCGATGCTGGCGGCGGCCTGGTCCGTGCCGGTGGCGCTGGTGTTGGCCGGGATGACGGTGTTCCTGCCCGCCAGCGGGCTCACGGTCGATGTCGTGCACCTGGTCGGGGCGTGCCTCGGCAGGCTGCGTGCGGCGTACGGCACACCTGCGGGAGCGGGCATCGCCACCGCGGGGCAGGTGCTGACGGCCGGAATGCTACTGCGGGGGGCGTGGGCGGTGGCCCAGGTCGTCCGGCGGCGGCGCGCGGAGCGCAGACGGCACCGGCTGCTGCTGCGGTGGGCGGGCGCCGACCTGCCCGACGGGCCCGCCGTCGTGCTCGAGCAGGCGGAAGCGGCCGCCTACGCGGTCGCGGGTCGTCGGCGGACGATCGTCGTCACGCGGGGGATCGTCGAGCTGCTCAGCGGTCCGGAGCTGTCGGCCGTGCTCGCGCATGAGCACGCGCACCTCGCGGCGCGCCACCACCGGTGGCTGACCGCGGCTGCGCTCGTGGCGCAGGCCCTGCCGATGGTCCCGCTGCTCCGGGACGCCCCGGCCCGCGTGGGCAGGCTGCTGGAGATGGAGGCCGACGAGCTCGCCGCGGCCGACCACGAGCCGCGCGTGATCGCGAGCGCGCTGGTCGCCGTCGCCACGGCCGGCTCCAAGACCGCCGCCTCGTCCGCCGCCTCGTCCGCCGCCTCGTCCGCCGCCTCGTCCGCCGCCTCGCCCGCCGTTCCGACGGCCAGACCGCCCGGCTTTGTGGGTGTCGCCCCCCGCGTCACCTCAATTGGCGACTTGGCGGGATCCGCGGCCTCGCCCACGGCGGACAGCCGGACGGCAGCGCGATCCGCGGTCCGACGCCGGGCCTTGGGCAACCGGCCCGCGAGAGGCGCGCGGGCACTGGGGGCTGGGCTCTCCCCGGGCGGCTCCGAAGCCCTCGCCCGGGTGCAGCGGCTGCTCCACCCGCCCGCACGGCTGCCCGCGGTGCGCCGGGTGCTTGCGCGCACCGCGATCGCGGCCCTCACCGTGACGCCGCTCCTGCTCGTGGCGGCCCCGATCGCGTACGCGCTGACGTGACGGGACGGCACGCCGCCGCGTCCGGGGCTCGCTCGGGTGCGACGGATCCGCGCTCGACATCGACGTGAGCGGGGTTTCGCCATGATCGAACCCCGCTGGTGTTCCGTTCGAGCGCGGCTCGTGCCCGGACGGGCTGTCCGCGCGTACTCGCCGTGTCGAAACGGGCGACTCACCGTGGGGGTGGGGCGGGGTGGGCGGGCTCAGTAGCCGTAGCCGCTGTTGCCCGCCGCCGGGGCGGGCGCGGGGGCCGGGGCGGGTGCGGGGGCGGCGTCATCGGGGTCGATCTTGTTTCCCGCCGGGTCGACGACGTACCAGCCGCCGCCGAACCGGTTGATGCCCTGCCCGCGGGCGTCACCGGGGGCCTTGTCGCCCATGAAGTAGTACAGCGGGTGGCCGTTGTAGGTGACCTGCTTCGCGCCGTCGGCGCGCGTGGTCGTGCCCAGCAGTGTGGCGTGGACGTCGCCGCTCGGGCTGGGCTCCATCCCGCCGACGAGCAGCGGCGGCCAGACCTGTGCGCACTGTCCGTTGCAGTTCGAGGTGGTGCCGTTGTCGGCATCGAACAGGTAGAGGGCGCGGCCCGCGCCGTCGACGAGCGCGGTGCCGGGCTTCAGGTCGGCGGTGCCGACGCCGCTTGCCGCCGGGCCCGCGGTCGCGGCGGGTGCGCCGTAGGCCGCGGTCGTCGGGCCGTCGCTGCCCGCGAGGGCGACGCCCGTCGCGGCGCCACCGCCCGCGATCACCGCGGCGGCGACGATGCCACCGATGACGTACGTGCGCTTCATGTGATTCCTCCAGAGGTCGCGTCCTGCCGTTCGACCACTGGCACGAGACGCGACCCACCGGACGTTCACGTAACTACTATCGCTATTAGTAGACATGAACGCCGACTTCGCGCTGCGCATGCTCTACCGCGACCACGCCGCCGCCCTGCTCGCGTACGCCCTCTGGTTCACCGAGGACCGGCAGGCCGCCGAGGACGCCGTGCAGGAGACCTTCCTGCGCGCCTGGCGGCACCTGTCCCGCCTGCTGGCCGACGGCCGCCCGCTGCGCCCCTGGCTGCGGCAGGTGCTGCGGAACGTGCTGACCGACGCGGCCCGCGTGGCGCGCAACCGACCGACGAGCCCGCTCGACGAGACCGCCGTCGAGCCCGAGGTCGACGGCGGCTACGAGACCGTGCTGGACCGCCGCCTGCTCACCCGCGCACTCCAGCGGCTCTCGCCCGAACACCGACGGGTGCTGCTCGAGATCTACTACCGCGACGTCCCCGCCGAACGGGCCGCCACCGCTCTGGGCATCCCCGCGGGCACCGTGCGCTCGCGCCACCACTACGCCCTGCGCGCCCTGCGCCTCGCCCTGGTCGAGGCGTGAGGTCAGGTCGCGGCGGCGGCCGAGAGGACGGCGTAGGCCACCTCCCGGCCCTTGACGTCGGAGTGGTTCGCGACGAACGCGTCGGCCAGCAGGTTGTGCGGCCGGTGCGGCCGCCACGGGTAGGCGCCACCGACCGCCAAGAGCGTGCCCGGCACGGCTTCGTCGGTCCGCTGCGCGCCGTTGCGCCCGATGCCGCCGTACCGGTCGTCGGGCCCGCCGATCCCGGCGGCGACCTGGTTGGCGAGCCGCGAGGCCACGGCGTAGGCGATGCCGACCGCGACGTCGTTCGCGGTGTGGGTGACCAGCACGGGGCCCGTCACCTTCGGTTCGGCGACGTCGCGGCGGAAGAAGCCCGCCTGCCTGCCCGGCGCGGCCGGGTCCCAGTCGGCGGAGAACCCGAAGTGGGAGAACGCGCCCTGCAGGAGTGCCACGCTCGCCACCGCGGAGCCCGCGGGGAGCGCCTTCACGGCGGCCGACACGAGCCGGGCGCCGAAGCTGTGACCCGCGAGATGCACCCGGAGCCCCGGCCGGGCGATCGCGGTGAGCAGCGGGGCCAGCCCGGCTGTGCCGACAACGGCCGAGCGCTCCTTCATCGCGTAGAACGTGGTGTAGTTCAACAGGTGGAGCCCGGCGCCGAGTATCCCGCCGAGCAGCCCGCCGACCGCGGCCGCGTGTCCGCCGCCGCCGGGGACGCCGACCGGCGCGGGCACCGCCAGCCGGTCGAGCACGACGTCGCCGGGGAGCGTGAACAGCGCCGGGGGCCCCTCGGCGGGGTCTCCGGCGTCGGGCGTGATGAGCCCGCGCACCAGCTCGACGAATGCGCGCCGCGCCGACGCCTTGTCGGTGAGGTGGGGGACGAGCGCGGCGGCCATGTCCAGCCGCGGCGCTTCGGTCGGGAAGACGGCGCGCAGCCCGTCGAGGGCGTCGAGCAGGTCCTGCGGCGTGACGGGCGGGCCGACCGCGGCGGCCACGCCCGCCATCTGGTCGGGCAGCGCGAACTGCCGGGACGGCCAGATGACACCGAGGATGCCGAGCGTGCGTCCGGGCGGGAGGCCGTGGCCGTCGTCGGTCACGCCGCGCAGCGACCGGGCGAGCTGCGTGAAGAGCTCCCGCCCGCCTGCGATGTCGTTGTTCCAGCCGTGGGTGAGCACCAGCAGGTCGGTGACGGTGGGGTCGGCGGCGAGCGCCCGCGCCGCGGCAGCCCCGCCGTTACTGCTCCCGTCGACGGAGCCGTCGGTTCGGAACTGGATCTCGGCGTTCGGGAAGCCGAAGAGGTCGGCCATGATCGTGCTCCTCGTGGGGGTCAGACGGACTGGATGGCGCGCATGAGGTCGACGAGCCCGTGCCCCTGGAAGGCGGCGGTGCGCCCCAGGTCGGTGGCCGAACCGGCAAGGATGGCCTTGAGCTCGGCCGGGCGCCCGATGAACTCGCGTCGGATCGACAGGAACGCGGCCGCGATCCCGGACACGTGGGCCGCCGCCATGCTCGTGCCGCTGTCCTCGACGTAGTCGGGCGCCGCGCCGCCATCGCGCTTGGCGACGATCGCGGCCAACGCCTTCCCCGCTGCCGCGGAGAGGATGCGCTCGCCGGGCGCGACAAGGTCCGGCTTGGCGCGGCCGTCGCCGGTCGGCCCCTTGGAGGAGAAGTAGGACACCCCGTAGCGGTGGGGCATGTCGCGGTGGGTGGAGCCGACGGTGATCGCGGCGTCGGCGTTGCCCGGGTCGTTGATCGTCAACGCCAGGCCGGCGGCCACGCTGCCCCGGAAGAAGTCCTGGTCGAAGCCGTACCCGGTGTTGCCGGCCGCGACGACCACCACGACGCCCGACTGCACCAGCCGCGTCACCTCGACGCAGAGCGGGCTCTCGCCGCAGGCGAACCACTCGGGGTCGAACGGGTAGCCGACCGACAGGTTCACGCCGTGGATCCGCAGGTCCCGTCCGTACGCGTTGGCCTTCTGGATGTCCTGGAGCGCCGTGATGACCGAGCTGGTGATCCCGTCACCGTCCGCGTCGAGGACCTTGTAGCTGACGAGCTTGCACAGCGGCGCCATGCCGCTCATCGCGGTGACCGGCTCGGGGACGTAGTCGACGTCGTCGTTGTGGTCCAGCTCAGCGCGCACCGCCGTCAACGGCTTCGCGGCGCTGCCGTGCCGCTCGCCCGCGATGATGGCGGCGACGTGCGTGCCGTGGCCGAACTCGTCGGTGAGCGGGGAGCCGCCACCGGTGTAGTCGCGGTGGCGCAGCGGGCGGGGGAGCTTGAGGTTCTCGTGCAGCCGGAAGTGGGGATGGCCCGCGTCGATCCCCGAGTCGACCACGGCCCAGACGATCTCGGCGCCGCGGGCGACGAACGCCGCCCGCGCCGCATCGGCCTTGACCGTGGCGGCGGACCGGTTCGTCAGCGCGCGCGTCGGGAAGTCCGGCCAGATCCGGTAGATCGCCCGACCCGGGCCGTCCGGGGCGCGGTCGAGGCGGGCGAGCTCGCGGATCGACGCGGCCGTCAGGTCCGCGATGACGTACTGGACGACCGCGGCGGTGCGGGCGGCGTCGACGCCCTCGCCGGTGTCGGACGCCGCGACGGCTTGGCCCACCAGCTCGCGCACGCGACGGACGGCGGCGTCGCGGCCGCCCGGGAAGCGCAGATTGACGTCGATGACGACCTTGTGCGGCCCGTCGCCCGGCCCGAGCGGTGCGGCCAGCACACGGCCGTAGAGCGACCGTGGGTTGAACGCCGTCCCGTTCGGATCCGTCACGTGAGGTAGGAGACGCCACCGCGACAGCGTGATACCCCGACGCGGGTACGGCCCCGCGCCCGGACGGTGGGCCGGGCGCGGGGCGGTGGTCAGGCGGTGTCGAGTGGTGCGCTCGACGCCGGGTGCGCGGTGGTGCCGAACGAGACCGTCTGGACGATCAGCACGTCGCACGTCGCCCGCCGGGTGACCGCGCCCGGCACCGAGCCGAGCAGGGTCTCGCCCTCGGCGCCGAGCCCGCGGTGGCCGACGACGATGAGGTCGGTGTCCGCGTTGTCGGCGGCGCCCAGGAGCGCGTCGGCGGGCTCGACGGCGACGGCGCGTTGGTGGACCTCCGGGATGCGCGCGGTGTTGATGCGGCCGACCGAATCTTTGAGCGTTGCCCGGGCCTGCCCCTCGCCGCGGACCTCTTGATGGGTGGCCGAGGCGGGGTCGACCGCCGCCGGAACCTGTGTGGCGTCGGGGTTGTAGGCGCACACGACCAACAGCTCGGCCTCCGAGGATGCGGCGATCTCCGCGGCGCGGTGGACGCCGCGCAGCGCCGAGTCGGAGCCGTCCGAACCGACGATCACGCGCTCGTAGCCCATGATCTGCCGGTACGTGAGCGGGATGACCGTGGACTGGTGCTCGGGCGGCCGGATCCAGGTCATGGCGAGGGCGGCGACGCCGAAGAGGACGCCGGAGAACATCATCGCGTTGATCGGGTCGTTGCCGAGGAAGTTCTTGAGGATGAACCCGAACGCGACCGACTCGATGATCATCGGCACGACGATCATCATGTTGACGATGCCCATGGAGACGCCGTAGCGCTCCTTGGGAACCATCGACACGACCATGAGGTACGGCACGCCCATCATCGACGCCCAGGCGACCCCGAGCCCGATCTTCGGTGCGAACAGCAGCATCTGGTTGCTGAGGTGCGGCAGGGCGATCAGCGACACCGCGGCCGGCAACAGACAGGCGGTGCGCACCCACTTGACCCCGTACTTGCCCGCCAGCCGCACCACGTAGAAGGCCGAGCAGAACGTGACGACGTTGTAGAAGCCGTTCATCAACCCGGTCAGCGCGACGGCCTGGGAGTACACCTCCTTGTTCTCGGCGTGGTGTTGAACACCGACTTGGCGACCACCAGCGACACGTACTGCCAGTAGATGACGATGGCGAACCACTGGAACAGGTAGACCAGGCCCAGCTTGGGCAGCGAGGCGGGCATGTCGCGCACTGCGCTGCCGATGTCCCGCACGAATGGCGTCAGCCCGCGGGGCTGTGCGCGCAGGATGGCCAGCGCGTCGGGCGAGGGTGGGTTCTTCGGAGTGGACAGCACCGAGATCGGGACGGAGCCGATCGAGCAGAGAAAGCCGCGGGCGAGCTGAGCGTCGGGCAGCTTGTCGGCCAGGAACGCCCGGTAGGGCTCCATGGCGGTGTTGTTGGAGGCGTCGAGCAGCCACAGCAGCAGCACGGCCATCCGTCGGAGCGGTGACGCTGCTCCGATTCAGCGATTCCGCTGCTGGTTCGATTCGGCGCTGGTCAGCGCGATGAGGGCTGCCGGATAGATTCGCGGTGCCGCAGCAGCATGCCGACGAGGTGCACCGTCGGGTGCCGGTCATTCTTGATCAGCAGGTCGGTGGCGAGGCGACCCATCTCGAAGTGGGGCAAGGCGACCGAGCTCAGCCCGGGCTGGAGCCAGCCCGCCATCACCGAGTCGTCGAACGCCACCACCGAGACATCGCAGGGGATCTGCAGGCCCGCCTGTTGAACTGCCTGGTAGGCGCCGAGGGCGATGCGGTCGTTGAGGCAGATCAGGGCGGCAGGCCGGGTACGCGCGAGCAGGTCGGTCACCGCGGAGCGGCCGCCCTCGGGGGTCCATTCGCAGTCGACGAGGCCCGCCAACCGGACGCCCGCCGCATCCAGCTCGGTGCGGATCCCGCGCAGCCGCCGAGTGGCGGCCAGCACGCTTCGCGGGCGGCGCCCGATCACGTAGATCCCGTCGCGGTGCCCGGCCGCGAGCAGCCCGCGAGCCGCCTCGCGCCCGCCCTCGACCTCGTCCGGAATCACGGCAGGCCCGGGCAGCGGGTCGGTGAGGCAGTTGAGGAGTACGACCGGCAGCTCGGTGACCGCGGTCGACAGCTGCACCCGCCGGGTGGCGAGGCAGCCGTACACCAGCCCGTCGATCTGCCGGTCCAGCATGCCGCGCACGAGGTCGTCCTCGACGGACCGGCTGCCGTCGGTCTCGGCGATCACCAGCAACCGGTCGTTCGTGAGCGCGGACGCGTAGGCCCCGCGCACCATCTCGCCCGCGTACGGCTCGGCGGCGATCGCGTCCGACACCAGCCCGACGATGCGGCTCGTGTGCGAGCGCAGGTTGCGGGCGGCGAGGTTCGGCCGATAGCCCAGCTCCGCGGCCGCCGCCCGCACCCGATCCTGGGTCGGCGGCGCGATCCGGGCTTCGGCCGCGCGCCCGTTCAGCACGGCGGACGCCGTCGACTGCGCCACCCCCGCCCGCCTGGCCACATCGCGCAGCCGGACCCGATCGCGAATGGCGTCACCAGCGGAAACCATGGCATCCCTCATCCACCGATCGTGGTCGCTCGTGAGCAGCGACCAATCGTCCATACCCGTCGGTCGGGGCGTCGGACAAGGCCCGTCCGGGTGGACCATGATCTACCACTCGCCCGTGATCAGTCCACGTGTGGGGCCGCGGAATGGGTGAGGCCGTGCGTGAGGCGGCGCCGGACGTCGGGATGCATGGCGAGTGCGGTCGTCTCGGCGGCGGTGAACCAGGCGGCCGCGGTGGCCTCGTCGCCGTCGGGCCGCGGCCGCTGTCCCGGCCGGTCCGGCCGGGCGTGCAGGCACAGCGCCACCTGCTGACGAGCGCCTTCGACCCGGTACACGACGATGTGCGCCGGGTCGCTGTAGATCCCGGAGACGCCGGTGATCGCGACCGTGATCCCGGACTCCTCGAAGACCTCCCGCCGGAGGGCCTCAGCGGTCGTCTCGCCCACCTCGACGCGCCCGCCGGGCAGCTCCCAGTTCCCGTCATCGGCCCGCCGCACCAGTAGAACGTGTCCGTGGTCGTCGCGCACGATCGCGTACGTGACCACGACGAGCCCCTGAACCGGCGGTGGATGCGGATTGTGGAAGTACTCGTCGATCCGGGCCACGGGCGGGGATCGTGGTCGCGTCCGGCGGCGGGTTCAACCCACGCCAGGTGAACTCTCACGGCGGTCGACCGGTGAGCGGCCACGTCGCCACCGTCTCGTGCCGGGCCGTGCCGCCCGGGCCCGCGCCGAGCACGCTGCGCACGAGGTGCAGATCGGACGCCGTCCACGCCCGACCCGCGAAGCAGGCAAGGGCCGCCGCGAGCGGCGCGAGGTCCGGGGCCGGGTGCCCCGCGCGGGCCAGGGTGAGGTGGGGACGGTAGGGCCGCTGGTCGGTCGGCAGCCCACACCGGCGGGCGGCGGCCCGCACCGCATCGACGAGTCGCCGCAGCACCGCCCGGTCGCCGTCCACGCGCGTCCACAGCACCTGCCTGCCGAAGCGTCCGCCGCCTGCCAGCGCCAACGTGGGCGGGGCGTGCCTGCGCGCCACCCGCTCGAGGCGCTCGGTGAGCGCGCCCCGCGCTCGGTCGTCGACCTCGGCCAGGAACGCCAGCGTGACGTGCCACTGCTCGGCCCGGGTCCAGCGCACCCCCGGTGTCGCAGGGAGCGCGTCGACCGCGGCGGCGAGCTCGGCCAGCGCGTCGGCGGGCGGGACGAGCGCGACGAACAACCGCATCGGCTCATCATCGCGCCCCTGGACGCGGCCGACGCCCGTCGCGGCCGGATCGACCGGTACCTCACCGATCCCGACGGCATCCCGGACGACGAGCGCCGCCGGACGACGCGCCGGTCCGCGCAGTGCGGTGGCGCGTCACCCGGCGACGCCCACCGCCGGACCCGCCTTGCGCACCGCGGTGTAGTCCTCCGCGCGGCCGGGATCCCCGGGCCTCCCGGGGCCCACGACGGCGTCCTGCACATCGGCGACGATCTGCGCGAGCAGGTCGCGGCTGTGCTCCAGCGCCGCGATCTTGTCGGTCAGCGCCGCCAGCTCGCTCGTCAGTGTCGCGGCGAGGTGCGCCCGCTCCGCGGGCTCCTCGGGGAGGACGGCCCGGCCGTCGAGGAGGAACCGCAGCGCCTTGCCGACCACGCCCGCGGGCAGGGCGGCGGAGAGCATGCAGCGGATGCGGGCCACCCGGTCCACGTCGGACTCCGCGTAGTCCCGGTATCCGGCGCGGGTGCGCCGCGGCTCGAGCAGGCCCTGCTCCTCGTAGTAGCGCAACATCCGCACACTCGCGCCGGTCCGTCCGCTCAGCTCCCCGATCTGCACGGCTTGACCCTAACGTCAGTGTGAGGCTTTAGCGTCGCACCGTGTTGATCGTCGTGCTGATGCTCTGTTCGTTCGCGGTAGCCACCGCGGAGTTCGTGCTGGTCGGCCTCCTGCCGGAGATCGCGGTCGACCTGACCGTGTCGGTGCCCGCGGCGGGGCAGCTGGTCACGGTGTACATGCTGGTCGTCACCGTCGGCGGCCCGGCCGCCACGGTCCTCACCCGGCGGCTGCCCCGGCGCGGCCTGCTGGCGGCCACGATGGCGCTGGCCACCGGCGCGGCGGTCCTGTCCGCGGCGGCGGGCTCCTACGGCGTGCTGCTGGTGGCCCGCATCGGATCCGCGCTCGCGCAGGCGCTCTTCATGGCCGTCGCCTCCCAGGTGGCGATGGCCACGGTGCCCGCCGCGCGCCAGACCGCGGCCGTAGCGCGGGTGTTCGCCGGGTTCGCGCTCGCGACGGTCGTCGGGCTGCCGGTGGGCTCCCTCGTCGGCCGGGCGTACGGGTGGCACGCCACGTTCGTCCTCGTCGCGGTGCTGGCAGGCGTCGGGCTCGGCGGGGTGCTCGCCTTCTGCCCGCGGATCCCGACGGTCGACGCCGGTGGCCTCGGCGGCGTCGTCCGGCTGCTTGCCAACCGGTCCGTGCTCACCGGGCTCGCGGTCACACTGCTGGCGCTCACGGGCTTCGTCGCGGTGTTCACCTACGTGGCGCCCATGCTCACCACGGTGTCGGGGCTCAGCCCGGGGTGGGTCAGCGTCGCACTGGTCGGGTACGGCCTCGGCACGGCCGCGGGGAACCTCCTCGCCGGACGCGTCCCGCGCGCCGCCGTCCTGCGGGTGCTGCCGGTGCCGCTCGCGGTGCTGACCCTCGTCCTCGCGACGCAGGGTCTCCTCCTGCGCTTCCCGCCCGCCGCACTCGTGGGTCTCGTCCTGCTCGGCGCCGCTGCGTTCGTCGTGGTGCCGCTCCTGCAGACGTGGCTCATGGAGCAGGTCGGGCGGGCGGCGGCCGGCCTGGTCGCGGCGGTGAACATCGCCGTCGCGGGGGCAGCGGGTGCGCTCGGCGCGGGGCTCGGCGGGGCGGTGCTCGCCGCGGGGCTCGGCCTCGTCGCGATCGGGCCGATCGCGGCGCTGCCCGCGCTGGGGGCGACCGTCGCGGCGCTCGGCCTCCGCAGCCGACCCGCCCGGGTGCTGTGTCGCGGCTGAGGATGTCGGCGCGCGGGGCTACCGTGGATCGGTCGACGGACCAGGGGCCGCACGCAATGACCACACCGCACGACGACCCGGCCACGGAGCCGGTCGCCACCCAGCACGAGTCCGAACAGGACGTCGATTCCGACTTCCTTGACGAGGAGTGGCTCGAACCCCGCCGGGGGAGCATGGCCACCAAGGTGCTGGTGGGGCTCCTGCTGGTCGCGCTCGGGTTCCTGGCGGGTGTCTCGGTGGGCCGGGCTGGGGCCGACGCGGCGGTGGCCAGGAGCGCTGCCAGTCCGACGAGCGCCCGAGGAACCGGCGGCGGCGGAGGCGGGGGCGCCCAGGGCACCCAGAACGGCGGCGGGTCGACGGGATCCGGCGGGGGCGGCAACGCGGCGGGCGCGACACAGGGCGGCGGGCAGCCCAGCGGGCCTGCCGCCCCGAACGGAACGGGCACGCGCGGATCCGAGACCCCCTCGGCCACACGGTCGCCGTCGGGCGGCGGCGCCACCGCGACGGCGCAGGCGGGGCGCAACAACGGTGCCGCGACGGCCACGCAGCCCGCGCCGAACGAGAACGCCGTCCGACCCACCACGGCAGCGGCGTCGGGCGTCGGCGACGTGGTGGGCGCGGTCGCGGGCGGCAACCTCCCCGGCACCCCGACGACCACCAGCACGCGGACGACGACACCCACTTCGTCACCGATGTACGGCTCCGACCACTGATGTGACGCATCATGTCCGTGGGCTGTCGCCGGGCCGTGTCTATCGTCACAGCATGACCTCTCCGTTCAGCCTCGAGGGCAAGACCGCCCTGGTCACCGGCGGCAACCAGGGCCTCGGCAAGGCGTTCGCGCTGGGCCTGGCGCAGGCGGGTGCCCGCGTCGCGATCGCAGGCAGGCGCCCGGACGCCAACCATGCGGCCTTCGAGGAGGCGCGCGCCGCAGGCCACGAGCTCGTGCCCCTCACCGCCGACATCACCCGCGACGACCAGGTCGCGGCCATGACCGAGGCCGCGGTGGCCGCGCTCGGCACCATCGACGTGCTGGTCAACAACGCGGGCATCTGCTACCACGCGCCGTCGTTCGACGTCACCGACGAGCAGTGGGCGGACGTGTTCGACCTCAACGTGCGGGCGCTGTGGAAGACCTCGCTGGCTGTGGGCGCCATCATGCGCGAGCGGCGGTCCGGGTCGATCGTCAACATCGGCAGCATGTCCGGGATCATCGTCAACCGGCCCCAGTGGCAGCCCGCGTACAACGCCTCGAAGGCCGCCGTCCACCACCTCACGAAGTCGCTGGCCGTCGAGTGGGCGGCCTACGGGATTCGCGTCAACGCGGTCGCCCCCGGCTACGTGAAGACGGACATGGCGCCGGTGGACCGGCCGGAATTCCGCAGGTACTGGATCGAGGACGCCCCGCAGGAGCGCTTCGCGCTGCCGGAGGAGATCGCGCCGAGCGTGGTGTTCCTGGCCAGCGACGCGGCGTCCTTCATCACCGGCTCGATCCTCGTCGCCGACGGCGGCTACACCGCGGTCTGAGCGCTGCATCCTGTGAGTGAACTGTGAACCTCCCTCGCCGGTGCCGCGCGCGCCGTAGTGTGGGCCGCGGTCTTGTAGCGATTCCGACGTCGCAGGCGATCTGAGGATTGACCGGGGGGTAACGAGCGTCGCCGGTCGGCTTCGAGACCTTGCAGTCGTGGCAGGTCCACGGCATTTCCGGCAGAACCGGACATCAAGGCCGATGTCCGGGCCGCCGCACGCGTGGTGTACCCCATACGGGGCGACGACACCGTGACGGCGTAGCGCATCGTGACGCAGAGAGAAGGGTTTTCACCCGTGGTGGGGGACAAGTACGACTTCGTGATCGTCGGTTCCGGATCGGCGGGATCCGTTCTGGCCAACCGGCTCAGCGCCGACCCGGCCAACCGCGTGTTGCTGCTCGAAGCGGGCCGACGGGACTACTGGTGGGACCTCGCCATCAAGGTCCCTGCGGCGTTCGGCGTCCCGGTGGGGAGCCGATTCCACGACTGGCGATACGAGTCCGAGCCGGAGCCCTTCCTGCACGGACGGCGCATCCCACATCCGCGGGGCAAGCTGCTCGGCGGGTCGAGCAGCATCAACGCGATGGTCTTCCAGCGTGGCCACCCCTCGGACTACGACCGTTGGGGTGCCGAGGAGGGCATGTCGACCTGGGACTACGCGCACTGCCTCCCGTACTTCCAAAGGCTTGAGACCAGCGACATCGGCGAGTCCGGTGAGGTGCGCGGCTACGACGGCCCGCAGCTGCTCGAGCGCGGGCCGATCACCAACTCCGTGTTCCAGACCTTCTTCGAGGCGGTGCAGGAGGCGGGCTTCTCGCTCACCCCGGACATCAACGGCACGCAGCCGGAGGGCTTCACCGCCTGGGAGCGCACGATCAACCGTGGTCGGCGGCTCTCGGTGGCGGGGGCGTTCCTGCGCCCGGCCGAGCGGCGCCCCAACCTGGAGGTCCGCACGGGCTGCTTCACCACGAAGCTGCTTCTGGACGGCAAGCGCGTCACGGGTGTCCGCTACGAGGACCGGGCCCGCCGCCGCGTCGAGGTGAAGGCGGGCCGGGTCGTGCTGGCCAGCGGCGCCTTCAACTCCCCGCAACTGCTGCAGCTGTCGGGCATCGGCAACGCGGGCGAGCTCGCCGCGCTCGGCATCTCGGTGGTCCAGGACCTGCCCGGTGTGGGCGAGCACCTGCAGGACCACATGGTCGCCAAGATCCAGCACAGCTGCACCCAGCCGGTCACGATCGACTCGATCCGCGACCGCTGGCGCTGGCCGCTCATCGGGTTGCAGTGGCTCCTGACCCGCCGGGGGATCGCCGCCACCAACATCTACGAGGGTGGCGGGCTGGTGCGCACGCACTCGGAGATCACCTACCCGGACCTGCTCCTCGGCTTCGCGCCGCTGGCGATGCGCTTCGACCCGCACATCCCCGACCGTGGCTACCAGCTCATGATGGCGAGCATGCGGCCTGCCGCCCGGGGCACCGTGAAGATCACGTCGACGGATCCGCGGAAGCAGCCCGCGCTGCGCTTCAACTACCTGGGCAACGACGTCGACCGCCGGTTCTGGGTCGACGCGGTGCACATCGCCCGCGACGTGCTCAACCAGCCCGCGTTCAAGGAGGTGGACGGCGGCGAGACCTGGCCGGGTCCGGGCGTCGAGACCGACGAGGAGGTCCTCGACTGGATCGCCCGCACCGCGCAGTCCAACATGCACCCGACGTCGACGTGTCGGCTGGGCACCGACGGCGAGTCCGTCGTCGACCCGCTGACGATGGGGGTGCACGGGATCGACGGACTCGCGGTGGCCGACGCCTCCGTCATGCCGCTCTGCCCCAACAGCGCCACGCACGCGCCGACGATGATGCTCGCCGAGAAGGCGGCGGACCTGATCCTGGGCAACAGCCCGCTGCCGCCGCGCTCGACCGCGCAGGTCACCCCGCAGGCGACGGACGCCTGAGCCCGTTCGGCGCCAGCGGGCCCCGTGTCGGGGCGGGGCCCCTGGCCTGCACGGCGCCGTTCCGACGAACCTGACCGTCCGGACGGCTTCCCGCGTCGCCGATCATGCAGCATCGTGGGAGCGGGCCGCGAGCCTCGCGGTCGAGCCCCGACGCAAAGGAGCCCACGGTGGCCTTCCCCGGTCTGCAGCACATCGCGATCACCGTCGCCGACCTCGAGCGCAGCACGCAGTGGTACTCGCACCTTCTGGGCGCCGAACCCGTGCTCGACGAGGACGAGGAGTCGGGGACGTTCCACCACACGGTCTTCGTGCTCGACGGCGGCCAGCTCCTCGGCCTGCACACGCACATGGGCGCCGAGTCCGGCGACGCGTTCAACGAGCGCCGTACCGGGCTCGACCACATCAGCTTCGGGCTTTCCGGCACTGCCGAGCTGGAGAAATGGCGCGACCGCCTCGACGAGCTTGGCATCGCCCACGGCGGCATCAAGAAGGCCCACTACGGCAGCGGCATCTCGTTCCGCGACCCCGACAACATCGCGCTGGAGTTCTTCATCGCGCCGGGCACCTGACCGCCGTGCGCGGAAACGGCCGCTCCGGCGACCGTTTCCGCGCGCGACCCGCCGAGCCAGACCACCAGCCCCAGCAGCAGCACGAAGATCAGCCCGACGACCGAGATCAGCGTCTCCATCACCGACCAGGTGTGCAGCGTCTGCCCGGCGGTGATCCCGAAGTACTCCTTCACCAGCCAGAACCCGGCGTCGTTGATCGATGCTGGTCGCGACGCCTTTGAGGCCCATGCGGGCGCCGCCGCCGAAGGTGAACATGGCGACCACGACGGCCACGAGCAGCGCGATCAGCGGGGTGCCGATGATGTCGAGCACGCTCTTGGGGCCGCCCCTTGGGCAGGAAGATGTCGGCCAGCGCCTCGGCCGGCATCAGCACCACCGGCAGCAGGACGGTCGCGAGCGTCACCGCGAACGTCGGCCGGGTGCGCTGCGCGGTGGCCACGCCGCCGCCGTCGCCGGTGGGTTCCTCCTCGGTTTCGAACAGGTGCGGCGCCTGCACGTCACCCAGCGGGCCGCCAGCCGGGCGAACAACGGCCCGGCGATGATCACCGTGGGAATGGCGACCAGCACGACGAGCCCGAGCGTGATGCCGAGGTTGGCCTTGAGGGCGCTCACCGCGACAGCGTGCCCGGGTGGGGCGGCACGAGTCCGTGCATGGCCGACAGACCCGCCAGGGCCGGGATGCCGACCTCATCAGCGACAGTTCGGAACGCCGGGACACGAGGAGTCGGCGAGCAGCTTGCCGAACATCGCGCCGAGGGCGATCAGCGATCCGACGCTGGCCGCCGTCGAGCCGA
The DNA here is from genome assembly GCA_963739465.1 of uncultured Actinomycetota bacterium. Taxonomy (GTDB): domain Bacteria; phylum Actinomycetota; class Actinomycetes; order Mycobacteriales; family Pseudonocardiaceae; genus Pseudonocardia. The sequence continues at coordinate 317,800 of CAVUAS010000007.1, read as the reverse complement.
ACCCGTTGCTGAAGCTGGTGATCGCGGCGTCGAGCGCCATCCCGGCCACCCGCGGCGACTACCAGCGAGCCGATCGTGAGCGCGAGGAACGGGTGCACGGAAGACCGGGTGATCAGGACGACGATGACGGCGATGCCGAGGAGCGCCGCGATGACGAGTTGGGCGCCACCCGCCGCGGGGCGGCGGCCTGGGCGAGCAGGAGTCCGGTCACGACGACGCCTCCTGCACCTTGAGCGCGGCGAAACAGGCGTCGACGAGCGTGTCGATGGGCTGGTCGAGATCGACCGTCACGCCCCGCTCGTCCGTGCCGAGCGGCTCCAGGGTGGCGAACTGCGAGTCGACGAGCGCGGCGGGCATGAAGTGGCCCGGCCTGCCCGCGACGCGGCGGGCGACGACGTCGCGGCTGCCTGCCAGGTGGACGAAGACCTGGTCCGGCGCGGCCTCCCGCAGGACGTCGCGGTAGCTGCGGCGCAGCGCCGAGCAGCTGGTCACGCCGCCGGTGGTCGCGTGCTTGTCCTGCCAGGCGCCGACCGCTCGCAGCCAGGGGATTCGGTCGTCGTCGTCGAGTGGGATGCCTGCCGACATCTTGGCGACGTTCGCGGGTGGGTGGAGGTCGTCGGCGTCCTCGAAGGGCACGCGCAGGCGCTGGGCAAGCGCGGCGCCGACGGTGGTCTTTCCGGAACCGGAGACCCCCATGACGGTGACGAGCATCGGTGCTGTCCTCTCTCGACGCCCGGTACTGCGGGCCGAGGAGCTGGAGGCCCGCTACGGAGTGTCCCGCACGGTCGTCCGCGAAACCATCCGCGTGCTGGAGTCGATGGGCATGGTGCGCAGCAGGAGGCGGGTCGGGACCACGGTCGAGCCGCGCGAGCACTGGAATGTCTACGACCCGATGGTGATCCGGTGGCGGCTCGCCGGGGCGGAGCGCGAGGAGCAGTTGCGTTCACTCTCCGAGCTGCGCGCCGGGTTCGAGCCGGTGGCGGCCGCGCTGGCCGCCCGGCGTGCCACACCGGCGCACTGCGGCGCGCTCACCGGCGCGGTCATGGACATGGCCGTGCACGCGCGCTCGAGCGACTTGGAGGCGTACCTCGCCGCCGACGTGCTGTTTCACCGAACGCTGCTGCAGGCCTCCGGCAACGGGATGTTCGGCGCACTCGACAGGTCCTTGCCGGTCGCACTCGCCACGGCCTCATGCCCGCCACTCCGGAGCCCGGCGCCGTCCGCCTGCACGCCGACGTGGCCGAGGCCGTGCAGGCAGGCGACCCCGCGGGCGCCCCCCGCCGGGCCATGCAGGCGATCATCGAGGAGGCGGCGGAGGCGATGCTCGGCCCGGCCGACGACGGCCCGGATGCCCGCCGACCGGTCGACGCCCGGTAGGGCCCGCCGCCGTCTCCCACGGCTCCCCGGGCGTGTGCCGTGCCGTCGTCCGAAATGTTCCATGATCTTCATCGAACTGTGCACTGGACGAGGTGGCACGCGCCGCACATCCTATATGCCGGGTCCGCCGTTGATCGCTGAACGCGGTGCGTCGGGCCGTCGCCTACCGTGGGGAAGAGGTCATGACCCAAACCGGGACGCACCAGGACTCGTTGAACGCTGAGCAGGTTGGTTACAAACAGTCGCTGGGTCGCCGCCACGTTCAGATGATCGCGATCGGTGGTGCGATCGGGACCGGCTTGTTCTTGGGGTCGGCCAGCCGGTTGCACAGCACCGGGCCCGCGTTGCTGTTGAGCTACGCGTTCGTGGGTGTGATCGCCTACTTCTTGATGCGGTGTCTGGGTGAGTTGGTGTTGCACCGGGCCACGTCGGGGGCGTTCGTGTCCTACATGCGGGAGTTCTACGGCGAGCCCGCGGCGTTCGTGACGGGCTGGTTGTACTGGCTGAACTGGGGGTTGACCGGGATCGCCGAGTTGTCGGCGGTCGGGCTGTATGTGCAGTACTGGTGGCCGTTGATGCCGACGTGGGCGACGGTGTTGATCGCGCTGGCGGTGGTGCTGATCATCAACTTGCTGTCGGCGCGGGCGTTCGGGGAGTTCGAGTTCTGGGCGGCGATCGCGAAGGTCGGCGCGATCGTGGTGTTCCTGGTCGTGGGCCTGGTGGTGGTGATCGGCCAGTTCGACATCGGCGGGCACCAAGCAGGCTTCCACAATCTGTGGAGCAACCCGGGCGGGTTCTGGCCTGCCAGTGACGGCTACTACTGGTACGGGCCGATCCTGGTGATGTCCGGGGTCGTGTTCGCCTACGCGGCCATCGAGATGGTCGGGATCGCCGCGGGGGAGATGGAGGACTCAACGCGGGAGGTGCCGAAGGCGGTCAACGCGGTCATCTTCCGGATCGGGATCTTCTACTGCGGCTCGATCCTGCTGCTGGTTTGTATGCTGCCCACCACCGAGTACAAGTCGGGGACCAGCCCGTTCGTCACCGTGTTCAGCCGGCTGGGTCTGGGGTGGATGGCCGACCTGATCCAGGTGGTGCTGATCATCGCCGCGATGTCCAGCCTGAACTCGGGCCTGTACTCCACCGGTCGCGTGCTGCGCAGTCTCGGCATCTCCAAGCAGGCACCGAAGTTCACGCTCATGATGAGCAGCCAGGGGGTGCCGTGGGCGGGCATCGTGATGACCTCGGTGGTGTTCGTGTTCGGGGCGGTGCTCAACGCGCTGGAACCGGACGCGTTCGAGATCGCCCTGGAGGCGGCCGCGATCGGGGTGGTGTTCACCTGGGGCACGATCTTCGCCTGCCAGTTGCGGCTGCGGAAGCTGGTCAACAAAGGGGTGATCCCGGCCAGCCCGTTCCAGGCGCCGGGCTATCCGTGGACCAGCTATATCGGGCTGGCGTTTTTGGCGTTGGTGATCGTGGGGTTGGCGGTGTCGGGGTGGCAGTCCTCGCCGTATTTCTGGCACAAGACCGACTTCCTGGTCGTGGTGATCGGCATCCCGGTGCTGGCGGTGGCGTTGTACATCGGCTGGCGGGCGGTGAAGCCGAAGGTCATCGAGAACACCGGCGGACGGCTCAAGGCGGTGTGGTCGGACACCGGACCCACCTACGGCGACGACGTCAAGCCCGAGGACCTCGACCCCAACGATGACGAAGGGGGCATCGTCCCATGATCGGCGCAACGACGCTGCGCAGGACGGCCGCGCTGGTGGCGGGGCTGGCGGTGTTGGCCGCGTGCGGCTCCGGCGGGTCGCCCGCGCCCAACCCGACCCCGGCCCCGGTGCCTGCGGTGCCGGGCGGGAAGCTGAGCATCGGGATCCCGTTCGACGAGCCCGGCCTCGGTTTGAAGACCGGCGACACCTACTCGGGGTTCGACGTGGACACCGCGGTCTACATCGCCGCCGCTCTGGGGGTGCCGCGGGAGAACATCACCTGGAAGGAAGCCAACAGCGGCCAACGCCAACAGCTGCTGGAGTCCGGGCAGGCGGACCTGATCGTGTCCACGTTCTCGATCACCGACGAGCGCAAGAAGGAGGTCGACTTCGCGGGCCCGTACTTCGTGGCCCATCAGGACCTGTTGGTGCGCCGCAACGACACCGAGATCACCGGGCCGGAGGCGTTGGACGGCAAGAACCTGTGCTCGGTGCCCGGCACCACCTCGGCCGCCTATGTGACCAGCCACTTCCTGGGCAACATCAAGCTGGTCGAGTTGCCCCGGTTCTCCGACTGCGTGACGGCGTTGGCCAACAGCGAGGTGGACGCGGTCACCACCGATGATGTGATCCTGGCCGGGTTCGCCGCCGAGCCGCAGTATCGGGGCAAGCTCAAGGTGGTGGGCAAGGGCTTCTCCGACGAGGTGTACGGGGTCGGGGTGAAGAAGGGCAACACCGCGCTGGTCGACAAGGTCAACGCGGCGTTGCGCCACTACATCGACGACGGGTCGTGGAAGAGGTCGTTGGACGCCAACGTGCGCCCCTCGGGCTACTCCATCCCGTCCCCACCCACGGTCGCGGGTGCCTGACGCGCAGGACACGGTCGAGGACGCGGTCGACGAATCCGCCGTCCTCGACCGCGTCCTGTCCGAGACATCGCCGTTCGACGCACTGAGCACCGCCGACCGCGCGGCCATGACCCGGGCGGCGACGGTTCGGCGGTTCGGGCCGGGCGCGCTCATCCTCGACGCGTTCACGCAGGTCAGCGTCGAGGTGTTCGTCGTGATGAGCGGCCGGGTGGACCTTTGGCACGACGCGGATGCCCTCGGCGATGTCGCCGACCAGCACCTCGGGCCCGGCGGCGTCTTCGGGTTCTCCGCCATGCTCACCGAGCGCTCGCTCGGGCCGCGGGCGGTGGCCGTCGACGAGGTGACGGTGGCGGCGATCCCGGAGGCGGCCGTCGAACCCGCCTTCGCCTCCCGCCAGGGTGCCCGGTTCCTGGCCGCGCAGGCGGCCATCGCCCGCGGCCGGGCGGGCCTGTCCTCCTACAGCCTGGTCGACGAGATCATCGAGACCCATCCGCTGGAGGTCGACGCCGACGACCCGGTCAGCGAGGTCGCGGCCGCGATGACGCGCCGCGGCACCGGGTACGCCGTCGTTCCGCTGGAGGACGGCCGTTTCGGGCTGGTCACCGACGCGCTGTTGCGCAGCCGGGTGCTGGTCGAGGGCAGGCAGGCGAGCGTCCCGGCCCGTGAGGTGATGGACGCCTCGGTGCCCACCGTGCCGCTCGGCGAGTCCGCCGCGGAGGCGCTGATCCTCATGCTCGACCGCAACGCGGAGTACCTGGTGGTGACCGACCGGGGCGGCAGGCTCCGCGGCGTGATCACCCCCCGCGACTTCACGATCTCACCTGCCACCGCGGGCGTGTCGGTCCACGAGCAGATCCGCCGGGCGACGACGGTGGAGGAGCTGCGGCGGCGGGCGCGCCGGATGCCCGTCATGGTCGACGACCTGCTGTCCTGGGGCCTGGCCTCCGGGAAGGTCATCGCGGTGTACTCGTCGGTGCTCGACACGATCGTGCGCCGGATGATTAACCTGAGCTTCGCGCGGTATCCGGACCTGTCGCTCGACGCGTTCACGTGGCTGTCGCTGGGCAGCAACGGTCGCCGGGAGGCCGTGCTCAGCTCCGATATCGACTCCGCGGTCGCCTTCCGGGACACGTGCGACCCGTCCGGGATCGACCGTTACCGGGCCGCGTTCGCCGAGGTACAGCGCGAGCTGGCAACCGCGGGCCTCACCGTCGACCAGCACGGCGCGACCGCGAGCCGACCCGCGTTCTCGCGCACCAACGCCGAGTGGCGCGCGGCCGCCCGCCAATGGATCCGGGAGCCCGAGCACAACCAGGGCGCGATGATGACGTCGTTGCTGGTCGACGGGCGGCCCATCCACGGCGATCCGGGGCTCCCCGAGGTCATGAAGGTGTTCAGCGACCTGCGCCGTCATCCGGGCACCATGCGGCTGCTGCTGGAGGCGTCGTTGTCGGCCAGGGCGAAGACGCGCACGCTGCGCGATCTGCTCGGCCGCCGCGACACCATCGACCTCAAGAAGCACGCTTTGCTGCCGATCGTCAACACCGCTCGCTGGGCAGCCCTGGCCGTCGGCTCGTCCGCCCTCACGACAACCGAGCGCCTGCACGCTGCCGCCGGGTCGGCGATGCTGCCCGACGAGCAGGCGCACAACCTGATCGACGTGTTCACGGTCCTGCAGCGGCTGCGGCTGCGCTACCAGCTCATCCAGCACCAACGCGGCGAGAAGCCCGCCGACGTGATCAGCCGGGACTGGATGTCGCCGATCGACCGCAGCGTGGTCGCCGAGGCCGTCCGGGAGATCGCCGCCGTCCAACGGCGCATGGACAACATCGCCGCCTACATGCCTGCCGAGGCCTGGACGACGCCCGCGCCGAGCTGACACGGCCGTCCCGGGCACTGGGCGCCGCGGTCGGCGACCACCCCCCCGGTCAGGCCCGTTGCGCGGCCGCCGCGAGGGCCTCCGGAAGCGAGAGCCTGCCCGTGTAGAGCGCTTGCCCGATGACGACGCCCTCGATGGCGTCGCCCGCGCCCGCGAGCGCGCGGATGTCGTCGATGCCGCCGACGCCGCCGCTGATGACGAGCCGCAGCCCCGTGGCCTCCGCCAACGCCACCGCGCCCGCCGCGTCGACGCCGCCGAGCAGCCCTTCCCGGTCGACGTCGGTGTAGAGGGCCGTGCGCACCCCCATCCGGTGCAGCTCGCCACCGAACGGAACCGGCGTCAGCGGGGTTGACTGCTGCCACCCGTGGGTGACCACCTGCCCCCCCTTGACCTCCAGCGCCACCGCCACCCGCTCCGGCCCCCACCGACGCAGTGCCCAGGCGACGAGCTCGGGTCGGACGACCGCGGCCGTGCCGATCACGATCCGGTCCACGTCGAGGCCGATCGCCGTCTCGACGTCGCGCTCGTCGCGCAGGCCCCCGGCGAACTGGAGCGGGACGTCGACGGCGCGGCGAATCTCCTTCACCCGCTCCAGGTTGAGCGCGCTCGCGGTGCCCGCACCGTAGGCGAGCGCGCCGTCGAGGTTCACGACGTGGATCGCGCCTGCGCCGAGCGAGGCCCAGAGCGCGGCCTGTGCCGCCGGGTCGTCGTGGTGCACGACCTCGGTGTCGGGGCGGCCCTGGGTCAGCTGCACACACCGACCGTTGCGGATGTCGACTGCCGGATAAACGATCACCGCTCCACACTGTACCGGCGTCGGGCCGCGCCGCCGGTCGGCGGGGCCATGAGCGCAGGACCTTCGGCCCGGACGCCCGGGACCGACGCTGCCTGCCGCCCGCCGCTCCGGTCGCGCACTCTGACTGCGACGCCCGAGACCGCGAGGAGAGGCGATCCCCGATGAGACCGACGACCGTGGACCGTCTGCCGCGCCGGACGACCGACCGCATCGAGGACCTGGTGGCCTGGGCGCTGTTTGCCTGCGCACTGCTGCTGGGCGCGGCGGGTGTGCTCGTCGGCCTTTCGGCCTACGGGGGCACGCTGGAGCGGGCCCGCGTCGAGGCCGCGGATCGGACGGCGGTCGTGGCGGTGCTGACCGAGGATGCGCCGTCCGTCCATGCCGCGAACCCGACCACCGACGGGATGCCTGCGGCAGCGGCATGGCGGGACGCGGCCGGGAACGTGCACAACGGGATCGTCGAGGCCGGAGCGGGCACCAGGGCGGGCGCGTCGGTGCCCGTGTGGGTCGATCGGTCCGGGGCGGTCGTCGCGGCTCCGGTGTCGGCGGGCGACGCGGTCGTGGTCGGTGTCGGCGCGGGGGTCGTCGCCGTCGTGGTCGGCCTCGCCGTGCTCGTCGGCATCTGGTTCGGCGTCCGCCGCGTCACGGCCGCGCGCAACGCGCGGGAGTGGGACCGGGACTGGGCCCGGGTCGCTCCGGCGTGGGGCCGCGGCGAGGACGCGCGCTGACCGGCCATCCGGATCTTCGGCGGCCTCGTACGCACGTCACCGCGTGACCCGATCCGCCGCGCACCCGGCGTGGAGACGAGGTCGCCGAGCACCGGGCTCAGTCGGGGATCGGCACCGCCCGTGTCCCGATAGGACACGATCATCAGCAGCGGCAGTGCGCCGATGCGGCGGGCGAGGAAGCGGACGAGGTCGGTGGTCGCCTCGTCGGCCCAGTGCAGGTCCTCGACGATCGGCGCGCGCGGGGTGGCGCGCAATGCCTCCAGCACCGCCGCGAAGATCTCGTGCTGGGCCGCCGACCCGCTGAGGCTCGTGGTCACCGTGGGCCCGAGCGCGCCTGCGACGTCGCGCAGCGGACCCAGCGGGCGCGGGGTGCTCAAGGGGTCGCACATGCCCCACAGGACAGGGATCGGGGCCTGCTCGGCGAAGGCGCGCAGCATCACCGTCTTGCCGATGCCCGCCTCGCCCGCCAGCACGACGAGGCAACCGCCACCCGCGGCCGCTCGAAGCGCCCGGGTCTGCAGCACCTCGAGGGGATGGTCGCGCTCCAGCAACCGCACGATCGGAGTGTAATCGGGCATATCGCCGCTGGTCAGCCCCCGAATCGCCCCGAGAGGGGGCCGTCGATCGCGGCGCAGGCGATGAGTTCGACACGAGACGGCGTCTTACCCAGGAACGCAGTCTTACTCAGGAACGCATCGCCACCAGGCAAGGAGCACGCCGATGAGCGAACTCGTCGTGGCCGAGTTCGTGACGCTCGACGGAGTGGCACAGGCGCGCGGAGGGCCCGACGAGGACCGCGACGGCGGCTTCGCGCACGGCGGGTAGGACAGACAACTCCTCACCGGAAGTGACGAGCGAGGCCACGGCGGCGGCGCCGCCAGATCGCTATGCGACCGTGACGTCGACCCGGTTGGCGTAGAAGGCCACGTGTCCGGCGATCGGGGCGACGGCGGGGTACGGCTCGACGTAGCTCCATACGGCGTCGGCGAGCTCGCCACCCGGGGTGACGATCGAGTAGTACGTGGCGTCGCCCTTGTAGGGGCAGTAGGTGGTGGTGTCGCTGGGCCGCAACACCTCGGGTCGGACGTCGGCGAGCGGCACGTAGTACACCGTCGGGTACTGGGCCTCCTGCAGGGCGAGCGCGGCGGTGGTGTCGGCTACCGCCGTGTCGCCTGCCTTCACGGTGACCCGAGCCGAGGCGGGCTCGACGGTGATCGGGTGCTGCGGGCCGGGCTGGAGGATCTTTCGAGACACGACACTCTCCTTGATAGGCGTTGCCTTTCGGGCAACAACCCCACGCGGCCGTAACTTCCGAGCTGGCGATATCGGGCGATGTCGTCGGCGTTCGCCGGTCATGTGGTGGCTGACCTGCGCGCCGCCAGGTCGTCGGCGAGCAACCCGGCGCCGATGCCGAGCAGCCAGACGTCCTTCGCGATCGCCGTGCCCCGCTGGGTGGGGCGCAGCCGCCGGTGCATGCCCGGCGTGCGCAGGTAGAGGCCGAGGAGGCCGCCCGCGAACCCGGTGAGCGCCGCGCCTGCCACCGCGGCCGGGACGACCGGCGTCAGCAGCGCGACGCCGAGGCCGATCTCGGCGCCCGCGAGCAGCTTGAGGAAGCGCCGCGGCGGGATCGATTTCAGGAACGGGTACGTGCCGACGGCCATCCCGTGCACCCCGGCGGCGGTCTCGTCGCCGCCGGACCACTTGCCGAGGCCTGCGTTGAGGATGAACGCGCCCGCGGTGGCGCGCAGGGCGAGATGGGAGAGGTTCACGTGGACCACGTCGTACTCCCTCGATTAGGTGAATATTCAACGTTTAGCGATGCTACTCCGGACGTCCGGGTCCGCCAGGCGGGTCGAGCACGGCCAGGTGGTGGTCTCGAAGCCGAACGGGGTGGGCGACCAGCTCGTAGGCGACGATCGCGCCGTTGTCGATCGTGAAGGTGAGCAGGAGCAGCACGCGCCCCCGCGGCGCCACGACGACGCCGACGTGACCGTCGACGAGGGCAGGCTCCGCGAACCTGGCATCCCGTCCGAAGGCGGCGATCTCCTCCGCCACGGCCCGCGCGCCGTGCAGCTCGGCGGCCCGGCCCGCGCGCACGGCCGTGGGGTCGGCCCGCCGCACCACGTCCGGGTCGAGCACGGCGAGCAACGCGCCCACGTCCCCCGCGCGGGATGCGGCAAGAAACGCCTCGACCACCCGGCGGTGCCGGGCGATCTCGGCGGCGTCGCGGGCGGGCACGCCGCGCACCTTGTGCCGGGCGCGGCTGGCCAGCTTCTTGGTGGTGACGGGCGTGCGCCCCACAATCGGGGCGATCTCCTCGAACGGCATGGCGAACATGTCGTGCAAGACGAACGCGACCCGCTCCACGGGCCCCAGCGCGTCCATCACCACGAGGAGCGCGCGGCCCACCGCCTCGGCGGCCACCACCTCCTGCGCCGGGTCGGCGCCGCGGTCCGCGACGTCGTCGGCGAGATGCTCGGAGACGAGCTCCTCCCGCCGCGCCGCCCGGGTGCGCAGCATGTCCAGGCACACGCGGCCTCGCTGCGGGAACCGAGCATCCGGTAGGCCAGCCGCTCCAACGGCGCGCGGTGCGCCTCGAAGCGCGCCGCAAGGCCGTCGAGCTCGTCCACCGCGGTCACCTTCTGCCGTCCTCGCCCGTCGCCACCGTAGTGAAACCGATTCGCCGGGGACGGCGTGCGATGCCTTTCGGGAGGAATCAGCGAGATGACCGGATCGGCCACGGCCGCCCGTCGCCTGTCGCGCACCGCGACCTTCGCGGCGGTCGTCGCCATCATGGTCCTGTTCCAGGCGGCGTCGAGCGCGCTGACCCCGCTGTTCGTGGTTTACCAGCGGCTGTGGGGGTTCTCCTCGGCGACGGTCACGCTCGTCTTCGCCGTGTTCGTCCTTGGCATGCTGGCCGCGCTGCTGACGCTGGGCGCGGTGTCCGACCAACTCGGTCGGCGGCCGGTGTTGGTCGGCGCGCTCGCGGTGGAGGCGGTCGCGCTCGTGATCTTCCTCGGCGCGGCGAGCGTGGGCGCGCTCCTGGTGGCGCGTGCGGTGCAGGGGATCGCGACGGGGGTCGTCCTGCCCACGCTCGGCGCGATGCTCGTGGATACCGCACCGCCGCACGCGCAGGGCCGGGCGAGCGTGGCGAGCGGCGTCGTGCCCATCGGCGGGCTCGCGCTCGGCGCACTCGTCTGCGGCGTCCTGGCGCAGTACGCGCCCGATCCCACCCGGCTCGTGTGGGCGCTGCTGCTTGCCGCGACCGTGGTCGCCGCGCTCGCCGCGCTCACGTTCGCCGAGACGGCGCCCCGCCGGACGGACGTCCGCCTCCTTCCCCGGCTGGGTGTGCCGCGGCACCTCCGCGGTGCCGTGGCGGCGTTGGTGCCGGTCATCGTCGCGAGCTGGGCGCTCGGCGGCCTGTACCTCGCCCTGGGCCCGTCGGTGGTGGCCGTGGTTTTCGGGGTCACCGACCACTTCGTCGGCGGTCTGGTGGTCACCCTGCTCTGTGGGGTCGGGGCGGTCACCGCCTTCGGCCTCGCTGCGGGCACCGCGGTGACCCTGCTCGGCACGACCACGGGATCGATGGCGGCGGCCATCGCGGGCACGGCGGTGGCGGGAGTCGGGTACGGCGCGTCGGGGCTGGCCACGTTCGGGGCGATCGCCACCCTCGCCCGACCGCTGGCCGCGGGGGAGCGCAGCGGGCTCTTCGCGGTGGCCTACGTCGTGGCCTACCTGTCGTTCAGCCTTCCCGCCCTGGCCGCGGGCTGCCTCGCGACGGTTGTGGGCCTGCGCGCCACGGTGCTCGGCTACGCGGCCGCCGTGATCGTGGTGGCCTTCGGCGCGGCGCTCGCCGGGGAGCGTCGCTATCGGTAGTCGCCGCGCGGCCGACGCGGCGGTCACGCTGCTATTCGGCGCTCGCCTTGACGTAGCTGCCGGGGGCGGGCTCGATCGCGGTGAACTGGGCGTTGCCGGGGGTCTTGCGGGCGTTGACCTTGGTGCCCGCGTGCGGGGCCAACCAGGAGTACCAGGCGGGCCACCAGCTGCCTGCGACCTCCTCCGCGGCGTCCAACCAGCGGTCCGGGTCGGCGTCGAACCCATCGTCGGTCGGGGCGGCGACCCAGTAGTTGCGCTTGTTCTTCGCCGGCGGGTTGATCACACCGGCGATGTGCCCGCTCGCGCCGAGCACGAAGACGACGTCACCGGCCAGCAGTTGCGTACTTTCGTAGGCGGCCTTCCACGGCACGATGTGATCTTGCTGAGAGGCATACACGAACGTCGGGACGTCGATGGCCGCCAGGTCCATCTGCTCGCCGAGCTGGGTGGTGGCACCGGGTTCGCGCAGCTTGTTCTCGAGATAGGTGTTGCGCAGGTACCAGCAGAACATCGGGCCGGGCAGGTTGGTGCCGTCACTGTTCCAATAGAGCAGGTCGAACGCGGGCGGCGGCTTTCCCTTCAGGTAGCCGTCGACGACGTAGGGCCAGATCAGGTCGTTGGACCGCAGCGCGGCGAACACCTGGGCGAGTTCGCTGCCCTTGAGCAGGCCGCCGCGTCCGATGGCCGCCTCGCGGGCGGCCACGCCTTCAGGGGTGACGAGCAGCCCGAGGTCGCCCGTGTCGCCGTAGTCGAGCAGGGAGGTCAGCAGGGTCATGCTGGCCGCCGGATGCTCACCGCGCGCGGCCTGCGCGGCCAACGCACACGCCAGCAGGGTGCCCCCGATGCAGAAGCCGAGCGTGTTGGCCTTGTCGGCTTTGGTGATCGCCAGCGCTGCGTCGATCGCGCTCAGCACGCCGTCCTGCAGATAGTCGTCCCAGGTGCGGGTGCCCAGTGCGGCGGTGACGTTGCGCCAGGACACCAGGAACACCTGGTGGCCCTCGGCGACCGCGTGGGCGACGAAGGAGTTCGCCGGCTGCAGGTCGAGGATGTAGTACTTGTTGATACACGGCGGAACGATCACCAGCGGGCGCTTGTAGACCCGGGTGGTGGTCGGCGTGTACTGGATCAGCTGGATCAGCTCGTTCTGCAGCACGACCGTGCCCGGGGTGGTGGCGACGTTGCGGCCCACCTCGAACGCGGACTCGTCGGTCATCGCGATCCGGCCCCGCGCGAAGTCCTCGGTGAAGAGCCGCATCCCGTCGACGAGGCTCGCGCCGCCCGACTCCAGCGCCAGCTGGATCGCCTCCGGGTTCGTCGCCAGCATGTTCGCGGGGCTGAGCGCGTCCATCACCTGGCCCAGCGCGAATCCCCACTGGGCCTTGCTCCGCTCGTCCAGCGGCGCCATGTCCAGGGCCTTGCGCAGCAGGTCGGTCTGGGTGAGGTAGGTGCGGACGACCGCCTCGTAGCGTGGGTCCTTCGTCCACGCCTCGTCCGCGAACCGCCGGTCGGCGACCGGTTCCGGTGTGGTCGCGCCGGGAATCATCGCCGTCCACGCGGACGTGAGCTTGGCGAGGGTGTCCAGCTGCAGCTTCGTGACCTCCGCGACCGCCTTCGTCCAGGGTGCTGCCGCCGCGGCCATCGCCTTCGCCGTGCCTGTCATGTCCAGGTTCGGCCACAGGACGTGCTCCGTGGACAGCAGGTCGGTCAGCCAACGGGTCGACTCGGGGGTCGCGCGCGTCATTGCGTTTCCTCCAACGGTATGCCCATCGAGAACGATCGCCGCTTAGAGCCTGTTGGCGAACTGATCAAGGATCGCTGGCGCAGCTCCCGCTGCGTATGAAAAAGATCATGGGCGTCTCCGGCGTGTCATGCCGGGTGCAGAAAAGGGCTTCTGGGCAGATGGAGATCACCACGAACCCCTCGCCCAGAAGCCCTCGGGATGACTGTCTACCTTGTCTCGGCAGAGAAGGCCAACTGCCCCGTTGCCAGCTGTGTGTGCGCAGCGGGTGCCCCGATATCCCTCGGACATGACCGACGCGGAGTGGGAGTTGTTGGAGCCGCAGGCGCGGGCGGTAATGGCCGAGTTGCGGCGAGGCCCGGGCGGACGGCCGATGGTGCACCGGTTACGGGTCGTGGTGGACGCGATCGGCTACCTGGTCCGGTACGGGGTGGAGTGGCGCGCGTTGCCGGCGGATTTCCCGCCCTGACAGGCGGTGTACGCGTTCTTCCAACGGTGGGCCGAGCGGGGGTTGCCGCAGCGGTTGGTCGACGCGCTACGGGGGCAGCTGCGGATGGGCGTGGGCCGGGCCGAACTGCCGACCGCGGCAGTGATCGATTCCCAGTCGGTCAAGGCCGCGGACACGGTCGGGGCCGCCACCAGCGGATTCGACGGCGGAAAGAAGATCAAGGGCCGCAAGCGGCACGTCGCGGTGGACAGCAATGGGTGGCTGCTAGCCGTTTTGGTCACCGCGGCGAGTGTGCAAGACCGCGACGGCGGTCACCGGCTGGTGGCGCTGCTGCGGGAACGGTTCTCCACGATCACGCTGGTGTGGGCCGACGGCGGGTACGCCGGGCGGCTGGTCGTCTGGGCTGCGGCCGTGCTGGCCCTGACCGTCACCGTCGTCAAGCGCACCGACACCGTCAGTGGGTTCATCGTGCTTCCCCGCAGGTGGGTGGTAGAGCGCACGTTCGGCTGGCTCAGCCGACACCGGCGTCTGGTCCGCGACTACGAGCGGCGGCCCCAGCACCACGAGGCCATGGTGCTGTGGGCCACCACCATGATCATAACCCGGCAGTTGGCCCACCAACGCAGCGGAGAACCGCCCCAGCCGCGCTGGGGTACTGAACGCACCGTGCCGAAGCCGCAGCAGAAAGATCCACAAGCGGCGTGAAACCGTTCACCAACAGGCTCTTACAGCTTGCTCCGCTGCGCCTCCCAACGGAACCGCATCGGTGCAATGATCGACGCAGCTTTCACCCACCGGAAGGTCCGCTATGCCAAAGCCGAGTTGGCTGCAGAACCCCTGGAAGCAGAACCCCTGGTTCGAGTCCGTCGCCGTGGCGCAGAGCCGCGCGCGCAAGCGGCTGCCCGCCCCCGTATACGACGCATTGGTGGCGGGATCGGAGCGGGGTCAGACGATCGCGGACAACGAGGCGGCGTTCCGGGAGATCGGTTTCGCCCCGCTCGTGGCGGGGCAGCGGGCCGAGCGGGCGCTGGCCACCAACGTGTTGCGGCAGGACATTTCGTTGCCCGTGATCATCTCGCCGACCGGGGTGCAGGCGGTGCACCCGGACGGGGAGGTGGCGGTGGCGCGCGCCGCCGCCGCCCGGGGCACGGTGATAGGGCTGTCCAACTTCGCCAGCAAGTCGGTGGAGGAGGTCGTCGCGGCCAACCCGCAGACGGTGTTCCAGATGTACTGGACCGGCGAACGCGACGTGATGGTGCAGCGTATGCAGCGGGCCAAGTCGGCGGGCGCGGTGGGGTTGATCGCCACGCTGGACTGGTCGTTCTCGATGGGTCGGGACTGGGGCAGCCCAGAGATCCCGGAGAAGATCGACCTGAAGACGAAGATCCGGTTGGCGCCGGGGGTGGTCACGCGTCCGCGGTGGGCGCTGCAGTTCGCCCGGGCGGGCATCCCGGACCTGACCGCTCCGAACCTCGCCCCGCCCGGTGGGGAGGCGCCGACGTTCTTCGGGGCGTACTACGAGTGGATGACCACGCCGCCGCCGTCGTGGGAGGACGTGGCGTGGATGCGCGAGCAGTGGGCGCAGCTGGATGGCGGCCCGTTCCTGTTGAAGGGGGTGTGTCGGGTCGACGACGCGCGGCGGGCGGTGGACGCGGGGGTCAGCGCGATCTCGGTGTCCAACCACGGCGGCAACAACCTGGACGGCACCCCGGCGGCGATCCGGATGGTGAAGCCGATCGCCGACGCGGTCGGTGGCCAGATCGAGGTGCTGATGGACGGTGGCGTGCGGCGGGGGTCGGACGTGGTGAAGGCGCTGGCGCTGGGGGCCCGCGCGGTGATGATCGGGCGGGCGTACCTGTGGGGGTTGGCGGCCAATGGGCAGGCCGGGGTGGAGAACGTGCTGGACGTCCTGCGCGGCGGCATCGACTCGGCGCTGCTGGGCATGGGGCTGTCCTCGATCGCGGACCTGCACCCGGACCTGCTGATCATCCCGGACGGTTTCCACCGGGCTCTCGGCGCGAGCACCTCGGAGGCCCTGCGCTGACCGGGCATCGGCGATCGCGAGATGCGCCACTTCCGGTTGTGACGTCATTAGCAATGCGTTGCACTGGAGTCCATGCTCCGTGACCGGCACGCCGCGTCTCCGGGGTCCACCGCACCCGTGAAGCGCTGGGTCGTGCCGGTTCTGAGCGCGCTGTTCGTGCCACTGTGGTCGTCGGGCTTCATCGCCGGGAAGATCGCCACCGGACACATGCAGGTGCCCACGGTGCTGCTGTGGCGGTTCATCGTCGCGCTGGTCGTGATGGGTGCCGTCGTGGCCGTGGCGCGCCCGGCCCGGCCGCGCGGAGGCGCTTGGCTGCATCTCGCCGTCACCGCGCTGCTGCTGCAGGTCGGCCAGTTCTCGTTCGTCTACACCGGACTGGCGCACGGCGTACCGGCCGGTCTGTCCAGCCTGATCCTGGGCATGGCCCCGTTGCTGGTCGGGTTGCTCACGCCGCTGGTGCTCGCCACGCCGCTCGGAGTGGCGCCGGTGCTCGGGCTGGGCATCGGCACCTGCGGGGTGTACATCGTGCTGTCCGACGGGCTCGGCGGCGGCGTGGGCCCGCAGGTGGTCTTTCCGGTGCTGGGCATGCTGACGCTGACCGCAGGCACCCTCTACCAGAAGCGGTTCAACGACGGGACGCCGGTGACGACCAGCGTGGTCGTGCAGATGTTGACCTCGCTGGTCGTGACGGTCGCCGCGATGCCGTTCCTCGGCGCCGACTGGCTGCCCCGCGACGTGGGCGGCTGGGCCGCGGTGGTGTGGCTGGGGGTGCTCAACTCGGCAGGTGCGTTCGCGTTGATGTTCGTGCTGCTGCGGTGGCGGTCGACGGTGCACGTCAGCGCGCTGTTGAACCTCGTGCCCGCGACGACGGCGCTGGTCGCGGTGCCGGTGCTGGGGGAGCCGCTCACCGTGCGGGCGGTGATCGGGCTCGCGGTGGCGTTGGCGGGCATGTACGTCGGGCTCGGCCTCGTGCGCGGTCGGCGCAGGCAGGCACGAGGACGGGAGGCGGCGGTCGGTAGCCCCTCGACATAGGGCAACGCGGTGCCGGTATGGGCAATCCGCCGCCCGAGATACGTGACCGATGCCGATGCCAGCGGGGCGCCCGACGCGAACCATTCGGGTCGACCGAACCGAACCAGGGAGACCCCGATGACCGCACCCTATCCGCGTCGACACCGACCGCGCCAAGGCCCGTATCCGATGTGCGGAGTGACCATGAACGACATGACGCCGGTGCGCGCCGTTGCCCCGACCGAGCGACCGCGAGCCGCTCGCGGCTCGTGAGCCGCCGCGACATCGAGCTGTTCACCGAGATCTCGGGGATCGCAACCCGTTGCACTACGACGAGGAGCTGGCCGCCGCCAGCCGGTTCGGCGGCATCGTCGTGCAGGGTGGGGTCACCACGGCCGTGCTCAACGCCGTCGTGGCCGAGGAGCTGCCCGGACCGGGGAGCGTGTTCCTGCAGCTCGACCTCCGGTTCCGAGCCCCCGTCCGGCCCGGTGACGTGATCACCGGCACCGTCGCGGTGACCTCCGCCCGCGCGGACAAACCGATCACGTTCCTCGACGTCCGGGTGACGCGCGACGACGGCGTCGTGGCAGTGGACGGCACCGCCGTGTGCTACACCGAACCGCTGGGCTGACCGCCCGAGCTCTCCGTGCTCGCCTCGATCTCCCGCTCGACTTCGGCGTAGGGGCGGCGCGTGACGGTGGCCCCGGCCAGCTTCGCGTCGAGCAGAGCGGGGTCCGGCTCGTCGATGTCGGCGATCGTGGCCCGGCCGCCCGCGGGCACCGCCTGCGCCAGGTGGCCGACCGCGAGCTCTTCGGCACTGTGTTCGGTGGCGCCGAACAAGGCCACCAGCTGGTTGCCGAACAGCAGGGTGTCGAGTGGCCCGAGCAGCAGGGTGATGAGGGCGCCGAGCCGGGGGTGGCGTTCGGCGAAGGCCACCGCGTCGCCTGCCTCGTGATCCAGCGAGAGCCTGCCGTCCGCGGCACGGTGCACGATCGCCGCGGCCCGCAGCTCCAGCGCCCCCGCCTCGTCGAGGGCACGGAGCGTGTCGAGCACGCCTCGGGGGTCCGCGCCGGTCACCACCACGACATTCTCGGTCATGTCGGCACGCTAGCGGATCGTCGCGCGCCGATCGTCGCGTCGGGTCAGCGGCCGCCGGTTCGCCCGGTGCGCTCCTGCAGCGCGTCGATGCGCTTGGACGCGGCGGCTTTCGTGATCTCGTCGCCGGGAGGCTCCTCGCCCGCCTCCTGGGCCAAGGTGGTCAGGTAGGAGCGCTGCGGGCCGGTCATCGGTTCGTCGCCCGTGGTCCAGTCGTCGGGGTTCTTCTCGGGGTTGCTCTGCACGGGATCGCTCATGGGTCCGAACATATCTTCGATTCGGGTCCGTCGCAGTTCCTGCCGCGGCGCGGCATGCACGCCGAATCACCCGGGTACCCGTCGGCGTGTCCACCTCCCTGGATGATCTCCGTCGCGACGCCGCGAGCTGCACCCGGTGCGAGCTGCACGAGCCCGCCACGCAGACGGTGTTCGGTGAGGGGCCCCCGACGGCGTGGCTGGTGCTGGTCGGGGAGCAGCCGGGTGACCGGGAGGACCGGGAAGGCCGCCCGTTCGTCGGTCCCGCGGGGCGGGTGCTCAACGAGGCGTTGGCGGAGGTCGGCATCGCGCGCGAGGACGTGTACCTGACCAACGCCGTCAAGCATTTCCGGTTCGAGCGCAACGGGTCGCGACGGCTGCATCGCACGCCGACGGTGACGCAGGTGCGGGCGTGCGGACCGTGGCTGGCCGGTGAGCTGTCGGCGGTGGCGCCGTCCGCGGTGGGTCTGCTCGGCGCCACGGCAGCGAAGGCATTGCTGGGTCAACGGTTCCGGCTGACCGTCGACCGCGGGCGGGTGCTCGACCACGCCGGCCGGGCGGTGGTCGCCACCACCCATCCGTCGGCGATTCTGCGGACACCGCCGGACTCGCGCGACGAGGCGATCGCCGCCTTCGTCCGAGACCTCGGTGTGCTCGCCGAACTGCGGCCGAACAATCGGAAGGGCTGAGGGACAACGGGCTACGCCAGGAGCGGCAGACCGGTGCAGGCCCCGATCAGCGCGGCCGTAGCAGCGGTCCGAACACGACCGCGCCGACGCGGCCCGTCGCGTACAGCCCGAACTCGACCATGATCCCGGAGAACAGCACGCAGATCGGGGTGGGGGCGACGGCGTGGGCGTCGTCCAACCAGAAGTGGAAGGGCGCGAGCGCGCCTTTGACCAGAAACCCGGTGGTGACGAGCGCGGCCGCGACGCCGACGAGGGCGTCCTGCGGGTGCGCGGCGAGCGCGACCGCGAGCGGCGCGAGGCCCAGCGCACCGGTCCGGGCGTAGAGCAGCCCGATGCCGAACAGCGTGATGTACGCGCCCAGCGAGTTGATCACGCCGAACGCGAGGGCACCCTGTACGGCCTGGGGCTCCTCGATGCGGAAGCCGGTGAGCGCGTAGGCGACAGCGCCCATCAGCTCGAAGTACACGAACATGTCGAACAGGTCGCCCGAGAGCGCGAAGCCGGTCATGCCCGCGAGGAAGAGCAGGACCAGCGCGTGGAAGTGGGCCTCGGCGTCCTTGAAGTAGCGCCAGGAGTAGACGAGCGCGGCGACCACCAGCACGGCGGCGACCAGGGCAGCTCCCGCGCCGATCCCGTCGGCGACAAGCGTGATCCCGACGCCGCTCGCGGGCCGCCGCGCACGCCAGAGCGCAGAGCGCCGCGAGCACCAATTCCTCGGCGGTGCCCGGGGAGACCGTCGCGAGCCAGAGGAGCAGCCCGACGACCCACCACGCGGCGACTTCGACGATCCCGGCCATGCCCGGAGTACCCCCGTGGCGACCGGTCACACGTGCGATCTAGCGTTCGGTCAGCTCGGCTCGGCGGCGGCCCGGGCCACGGTGGACGTACGATCCTGTACCGCGTTGCGAACACCCGAGCGGTTCTTGTGCCGCGTCTCGTAGCGGTCGACGGCGGCGAGCTCGGTGGCGTCGTCGAGCTCGCGCACGGCGGCAGCGGCGGCACGCGCGTTCAGGCGGTCGTAGTCGGGGATCGGCAGCTCATCGGGCTTCGACGCGCTCCCGTTCCGCGGGTTGGGGTGGGCTGCGTCGACGTCCGGCCGCCGCGCGACGGTCTCCGCCTGGTCGGCTGCGGCCTCCGCGCCCGCGCTGACGATCTCGCGGACTCCGTCGGCCTGCTTGCCGATGCGCTCGCCCGCCTGCGTGACCTGGCGGCGGGTGTCGCGGCTCGCCCGGCTGACCTGCTGGGCCGCGCGGTTGAGGCCCTTGACGGTCATTCGGGCGGGCAACACCGCGAGCCGGGTGACGCCCGCGGCGACCGTCTGGAACGGCGTGGGACGGAGCGCGGCAGCACCGTCGAGGGCCTGCTCGGCGAGCACGGTGCGCAGCCACTCGATGGTCTCGTTGTGCGCGGCGAGGAGGCGTTCGGCGAGCCGATGCACCCCGGCCGGTCCGTGCTCGTCGGTGAGGACGAGCAGGTGTCGGGCGCGCTCGGCGAGCTGGTGTTCGAGCATCAGGTCGCTCAGCAGCGCCTCGGCCAGCGGCTGGGTCTGCTCGACACTCGCGCGGAGCAGCGTGGCGGTCCATCCGAGAGCGGGCGCGAACACGTTCGGGACCGCGCCCAGATCACGCAGCGTGCCTGCGATGTCGCGGGCGCGGCGATCTGCGGCGCTCGCGTTTTCGGCCAGCTCGTGGCGGATGGCATCGGTGCGGGCTTGCGGCGTCCGCGCCTTGGCTACGGCGATCTCGGTGCGGGTGAGGTGCTCCAGTGCGTGGAGCTCGGTCACGATGGCGGTGGTGTTCGCCATGAGGCGAGTTCATCCCTCCGGGTACGGGTGCATGACAACTGCAGGCCTACCCCCGGGCCGCACCGGTACACCTCCCTGTGAGCGGCGCCACCGCCGCCGCTGCGTCAGGCCGGATCGGTCGAAGAGCCCTCGACCTGCTGCTTGATCGACGCCAGCGTCTGCTCGAGGCCCGCGCGGATCCCGGGTCCGTCGGCCCGCTCGGTGTGCAGCCGCACGGCGACCTCCGAGCCCCGGGCGGCGGGCGAGACCTGAAGTTCGCCGTGGTAGCCGTTGGGGCCCTCGGATCCCCAGCGCAACGTACGCTGCGCCTCGTCGACGTCGATCCAGGCCTCGCCCTCGCGTCGGGTGCCCTCGACCTCGGCCACGACGTGCACCTCGTCGCCGCTGCCCGCGTGCTCGCCGGTCGGTTCGGCTTCGCGCATCGCCGCGAAGTAGTCCGGGAGGTGGTGGACGTCGGCGAGGTAGCGGAAGAGCGCCTCCGGTTCGGCGGACACGGTGGCGGTGTGCTCGTAGTCACCCATGGCGGCTTTCTACCCCGTTCCGAGGCGATCACACACCGCGGAGCACGGAAAGCGCCGCAGGCTCAAGCGGTGCCCGTCGGTCGGTCGCCGACCGAGTCCGTCAGCTCGTGGGTGCGCGCTGCGGCCCTGCGCGTAAGCGTGGTGAGGGTGCGCAGCACGGGGCCTGCGGCCGCCACGGCGTGCCCGGGCCGGGCCGCGGTCGGGGAGGCGTCGGCGGGCAGCAGCCGGTTGGCGATCGTGAGGAGCCGCAGGGTGGTCGCCGGGGCGAGGCCGTGCAGGCGGGCGCCGAGCCACGCGACGGGGGTCAGGATCACCTCCGGCGTGCCGCGCAGGGTCGCGCGAATGAGCCGGGACGCGGCCCGTTCCGCGCTCATCGACAGGAGCGGAAGGCTGTCGGCGCCCGCGAACCAGGCGTATTCGGCGGCCTGGTCGCCCGTGAACAGCGCGTTGCGCGGTGATCCGGTGCGCATCAGGCCCGGGACGCCGACGGTGACGGAGACGCCGTCGCGCGCCGCCTCGATCCGCAGGCCTTCGGCGAACCCGACCGCCGCGTGCTTCGCCGCGACGTAGGGCAGCAGGCGCGGGGCGGGCAGCTTGCCGCCGATGGACGTGACGACCAGGACGCGACCGCGGGAGGCCCGCAAGGCGGGCAACGCCGCCAGGGTCGGGCGCACGACGCCCCAGTACATGACGTCGATCGCGGTGGCGAAGTCATCGGGGTGCATCGCCTGCGCAGGTCCGACCTGGATCACGCCCGCGTTGGCGACGAGGATGTCCAGCCGTCCGTATCGCTGCGTCGCGGTCGTCGCGAGCTGTTCGGCCACCGCGGGATCGCCGACGTCGCCTGCGACTTCGGCGACCTGCACACCGCGAGACCGCAGATCGACGGCGGCGGCCGCGAGGCCGTCCGCCGAGCGGGCGTTGATGACCAGGTCGTGGCCGCGGTCGGCGAGGCCGCGGGCCAGGAGGAATCCCAGTCCGCGACTGGCCCCCGTCACGACGGCCACCGGGGCGGCGGCGCTGTCGGAATCCGGCTTCGGGTTCGGTGTCGGCATGGTCGACGCGTACCCGCGGTTGCGTCGGGCATGCGGTCGCGACCCTTCCGGATCGGCAGGGATAGGTGCCGCCGAGGCGGGTAAGCCGCCGGGCGTGAGCGGTCCCGCAAGGGAGGGGTTCCGATGTGCGGGACCGCTCACGCACGAGGGCATACCCGCATCCGAGCGACCGGGCGCAGAGCCGGTGGGTGACGCCGATGCCCGGGTCCGGGTGACCCGGGCCGCGGCCGTTTCGGAGCGTCCGATTCGGGTAAGGCGATGCGTCGGAGGACGACGAGCCGACCGGGGCTCGGAGCTCAGGGGACGGAGGATTTCGTGCGACTCGACTGGTTGAGCGCGGTCTGTAGGAGTGAGGGGCCCTTCGCGACGGTGGTGCTCGACGTCTCCCACAACACCGTGGACGCCGACCACCGGGCCGAGGTGCGCCGCAAGGACGTGCAAGAACGGCTCACCGCACAGGGTGCGCCCCCGGCCGTCGTGGACCGCGTCGACGCGGCCTTGGCCGCTTCCGATCCGCCGGTGGGCGAGGCCGGGCGGGTGCTGGTCGTCGATGAGCGGGAGGTGCTGGTCGACGTGCAACTGGATGCGTCCCCGCCTGCGGAACAGGTGTCGTGGGCGCCCCTGCCCGACCTGCTCACCGTCGTCGTCGCGGTCCCGGAGCAGGTCTCGACCGTGGTGGTGCGCGTCGACGAGGAAGGCGGTGAGCTGCTCGCGCCCGGCGACGCGCAGCCCGAGACCGTCACGGGCCGCACCAAACCCCTGCACAAGGCGCGAGGGGGCGGGTGGTCGCATCGGTCGATGCAGTCCCGTGTCGAGGAAACCTGGAAGCAGAACATCGCGCAGGTGGCCACGCTGGTGGACGAGCGGGTCCGCGCCACCGACGCGCGGCTGCTGGTGATCGTGGGAGACACACGGGCACGGGCACGGCTGCGCGAAGCCCTCGCGGAGCGTTCGGCGAGGATCGCCGCCGAGGTTCCGCGCTCGGGCGGAGAGGCCCCCGCTGAGGTGGGATCGGCGGTCGGCCGCAGCGTGGACCTCCTGCTCCACGGCGAGCGGCGGGCCGCGTTCGCGCGCTACACCGAGGCGGCAGGCCGCGCCGAAGGGTTCGCGGTGACCGGGCTCGCCGCGGTCGTCGAGGCGGCGCGGGCACAGGCGATCGACACGCTCTTCGTCGACCCGGCGCGCGTTGTCGACACCGCTGTCTGGGGATCGGCGGAGCCGACGCTGCTGGGGCGGACCCGCGCCGAGCTGACCGACCTCGGGGCGGAACGTCCCCGGGAGGTCTCCGCCGTATCGGCCTTGGTCCGCGCCGCGACCTGCATCGACGCCGGACTCGTCGTGCTTGACGATCCCGACGCCGTGTTCGGCCACGACCGGCTCGACGACGGATCCGACTCGCCCGAGTCCGCTCTTCTCGGCGGCGACACCCTGACCGACGGCGTGGGCGCGGTGCTGCGGTTCCCGCTTCGGCAGAACTGAGTGATGGCCTTCCGGCTGCGGCCTGCCGAACGTGGCTTCTACCCGCTGTTCAACCGGGCGGGGGAGAACATCCTCACCGCCACCGGTCAAGGAATCCTGACCATGCTGCTCGCCGGGATCGTGCTGGTGATCATCGTCGCGCTGGTGTTCGACTGGACCAACGGCTTCCACGACGCCGCCAACGCCATCGCGACCTTGGTGGCGACCCGGGCGCTGACGCCCCCCGTCGCACTGGGGTCGGCCGCCGCGATGAACCTGCTCGGCGCGTTCCTCGGCACCGAGGTGGCGTCGACGGTGGGCGGCGGGGTGATCGCGGCTCCGCGGGGGACCGGCGGGCTCGCGGTGGTGCTCGCGGCGCTGGTCGGAGCGATCGTGTGGAACCTGATCACCTGGCGGCTGGGGCTGCCCTCGTCGTCCTCGCACGGGCTGATCGGCGGCCTGGTGGGGGCGGCGTCCTCATGCATCTCGTGCTCTGAGCAGGTCACAGCGGAATTACGGAGAGTAGTAGTTCTGCGGCACGGGTTTGGGCACTTCGGCGCCGGCTAGGCCAGCGTCGTGATCCACGGCGCCATCGACACCGCCGATGCCGCACCGCGGCTCGCCACCCGCCAGGAGGCCGCATGCTGACCGCCGCCCCGCCCGCACCGGCCGCGCTGGCCCGCCGGATCGTTCACGCGGCCCCGCGCGTGCTGGTCCTCGGCGACGCCCTGCTCGACATCTGGCTCTCCGGGCCCGCGCGCCGGGTCGGCCGCGAGGCGCCCGTACCCGTCGTCGAGCTGCGCAACACGGAGTTCGCGCCCGGCGGGGCCGCCAACGTGGCGGCCAACCTCGCCGCGCTGGGCGCGCGCGCCGAGCTGCTCACCGTCCTCGGCGACGACCTGGACGCCGACCGGCTGTGCGCCGGGCTCGCCGGGGTCGGCGTCGACATCGGGCGGTCGCCGCGCGAACCGCACCGGACGACCGCGGTGAAGCGCAGGCTCGTCGCCGACGGTCAGGTGCTCGCCCGTTTCGACGACGGCACCCGGTCGCGTCTCGGACCTACCGCCGTGGACATGCTGGTCGCCGCGCTGGGTGCGGCGCTCGCCGACGGGGTCGACGCCGTCGTCGTCGCGGACTACGGGCTCGGCGGGGTGCCGGAGGCGGCGCGCGACATGCTCGCGCGCCGCGGCAACGTGCCCCTGATCGTGGACGCGCACGATCTGATCACCTGGCGCCGCTGCGCCCCCGATCTCGTCACGCCCAGCCTCGCCGAGGCGGCGGCGGCGATCCAGGTCGATCCGCCGCCGGACGGCCGGGTCGGCTGGGTGGTGGAGCGCCACACGCTGCTCGCGGACCGGCTCGGCGCTGCCGAGGTGGCCGTCACCGTGGACCTCGACGGTTCGGTGCTGCTCGCCGCGGACGGCGCGTGGTACGCCCCGGCCGCGGCGGCGGCGCCAGCCCAACGCTCCTGCGGGGCGGGCGACACCTTCACCGCAGCCGCCACCCTCGCCCGCTGCATCGGCGCCGGAGCAGGCGAGCTACTCGCGATCGCGCAGGCGGCGGCGGATGTCGCGGTCGGGCGGCCGGGCACGGCGGTCTGCGGCACGCCTGCCTTGACCACACGCCTGGCGCAGGTCGACCGCGGGCACGTCCTGGACCCCGACGACCTCGCCATGGTGGTCGCGGAGCACCGCCGGGCCGGGCACCGGATCGTGTTCACGAACGGCTGCTTCGACGTGCTCCACCGGGGCCACGTCGCGTATCTGCGCCAGGCGAAGGCGCTGGGCGACGTGCTGATCGTCGCGCTCAACACGGACGCCAGCGTGGCCGCGCTGAAAGGCCCCGAGCGCCCGGTCAACCCCCTCGCCGACCGCGCGGGCGTCATCGGCGCGCTGGACGCCGTCGACCTCGTCACCGCGTTCGCCGAGAACAGTCCGATCGCGCTGTTGGAACAGGTGCGACCGGACGTCTACGCCAAGGGCGGCGACTACACCGCGCAGATGCTGCCCGAGACGCCCGTCGTCGAACGGCTCGGCGGGCAGGTGCGCATCCTGGACTACCTGTCCGATCACTCGACGAGCGCGATCGTCGACCGCATCCGCACCGCGGGCCCCGCCGGGACGACCCGGTGAACGGGCCCGACCGCCCGGGTCGGGCGGGCGACGTCGTCGAGGCGGCACCGTGATCGTCGTCGTGGGCGACGCCCTGCTCGACGTCGACATCGACGGCCGCACCGAGCGGTTCGCCCCGGACGCGCCCGCACCGGTGCTGGACGTAACGGCCGAACGCGCCCGGCCCGGCGGTGCCGGGCTGGCCGCCGCGCTCCTGGCGGCCGCGGATGAGCCGGTTGCGCTCGTCTGCTCGCTGGAGGCCGACCGTGACGGCATGCGGCTGCGGAGCGGGCTGGGCGGCGTCGAGCTGGTCGACGGCCCGGGGACGGGCGGCACGGCGGTCAAGACCCGCTATCGCGCGGACGGCCGCGTGCTGCTGCGCGTCGACCGCGGTGCAGGACGCCCCGCCGCCGGCTTCGCCGCCGCGCTCGTGGGCAGGCTGCACGCCGTGCTCGCCAGGGCGGACGCCGTCCTGGTTTCCGACTACGGACGCGGTGTCACCGCCGATCCGCTGGTGCGCGACGCGCTCGCGCGCGCGGCGGCCGCGGTGCCCGTGGTCTGGGATCCCCATCCGCGCGGGACCCCGCCCATCCCCGGGATCGCCGTGGTCACGCCGAACGCCGCCGAGGCCACGGGCGCTCTCGGATCCGCGGACCCATCGGAGCCGGAGGCGCAGGCCGCCGCCTTGGCGCGGCGCTGGGCGTGCCGGGCGGTGGCCGTCACCGTGGGGGAGCGCGGCGCGGTGGTGGGTCGCCGCGACGGCGCCGCACACGCCGTCCCGGCGACGGCCACGGCAGGCGGCGACCCGTGTGGGGCGGGCGACGCGTTCGCCGCCCGGCTCACGAGCGGGCTCGCCGCGGGCGGACCGGTGGAAGCGGCGGTCGAGGCCGCCGTGCGCGCCGCATCGGCCTTCGTCGCCGCGGGCGGAGCAGCCACCTTCACACCGCCCGCCACGGTGCATCGTCGACGGGCCGGTCGGGTCGCCCATGTGCCGGTGCGGCGGTGACGCGCGGGGCCTGGCGGTTCGTCGCTGCTCAGGAGGCGGTGCGTCCCCGGCCGTGGTCGTCGGCGGTCGCCTGCGGGACGGGCGGTGGCCCGCCGACCACCTCGTCGGCGGCGGCGGCGCCGCGCTCTCCCCGAGGCTGCGGGTCGCCCCGCGTCGTGTCCTTCTCGGTCTGCCGTTCCGCCTCGGCGTTGATCTCCGCGCCGAGCAGGACGACGTAGCTGGTGAGATAGAGCCACAGCAGCAGCACCACGACACCCGCCAGGGCGCCGTAGGTGTTGCCGTACCGGCCGAAGTTGTTGACGTAGAGGCTGAACACGACGCTCCCCACGATCCACAGCACCGACGCGACGACGGCGCCGGTGCTGACCCACCGGAAGCGTGGCGCGTCCCGGTCGGGCGCGAGCCGGTAGATCACCGCCAGCGCGACGACCAGGACCAGCACGAGCAGTGCCCAGCGCACGACTTCCGCCGCCACCCGTCCGGCAGGCCCCAGCGCGAGCGCGTCGAGCAGCGGCGGTAGGACGGCCACCAGGGCGAGGCTCAGCAGGACGAACACGATCGCGCCGAGCGTCAGCAGCAAGGCGATGCCGCGCAGCTTGACGAAGCCGCGTCCCTCCTCCTCGTCGTAGGCCAGGTTGATGGCCTGCATCAGGTTGCTCACGCCACTCGACGCGCTCCACAGCGCCGCCAGCAGCGATATCACCAGCCCGACGGTCAGCGCCCGCCCGCTGCCGCGGGTCACCTGGGCGAGCTGGTCCAGCAGCAGGGGCTGCGCCGACTGGGGCAGGGCCCCCGCGAGGGTCTGCGCCTGCGCGGCGACGGT
The DNA here is from genome assembly GCA_963739465.1 of uncultured Actinomycetota bacterium. Lineage (GTDB taxonomy): Bacteria > Actinomycetota > Actinomycetes > Mycobacteriales > Pseudonocardiaceae > Pseudonocardia. Next base: position 290,509 of record CAVUAS010000007.1, on the reverse strand, counting down.
CGCCGGGTCGGCGACGAGCCCGTAGAGCGTGACGCCGGCGATGATCGCCGGGAAGATCGCGAGGAAGGCGAAGAACGCGACTCCGCCTGCGAGCATCGGCACGTGGTCGGCGGTCGCCTCCTTCAGCGCCCGCCGCGTGACCTGCCACCATCCGCGGGCCGGGATGTCGGTCGGCTTCCGGGCGTGCAGGCCGGGATGGCGCTCGTCCCGGCTCGCGGACGCGCCGGGGTCGGCATCGGTCGTCCGGTTCAGGCTCATGGTGCTCGTCCTCTCGGGTCGCAAAGACCGTTGCGCCGCCGCTTGCGCGGGGCGGAGGACTAGTGACTACCCACGCCCGGTCGTCCTATGTCCACCTGCTTTGGACCGCAGGCGTTCGGGTATCCGACGTGCATGGAACGTGAGCACATGTCGCAAGACGAAACCTCGGTGCCGGGGACGGGCGGCGCTCCGGCGAACACGCGGGAAGGGCAGCATGGGCTGCGTTTGCACGCGGTGATCGCCGTGATCGCGTTCGTGTTGTGCGCCTTCGTGGCCATCGTCTTCTTCTGGCTGGGTTCGGTCGTGCTGGGCGTGGTCTTCGCGGTCATCGCGCTCGCCTGCCTCGGCGTCCTCGCGTGGGCACGGCGGCACCGCTCGGCGGGGCCGAGCCGGTCCGGCCGTTGAGCGGTGCTTACTTGAGGCCTGCCTGGTCCAGCGCGCTCTGCAGGGACTGGACGTAGCCGTCGGAGGTGACGGTGGCCCCGCTCACCATGTCGATGTTCGCGTTCTGCGCGGACATCGTCTCCTGGACGAGCACGGGCAGCGCGTAGGAGTTGATCTCTTGGTCGCGGCCGTTGCCGTTCGGGTACTGCACGACGTCGACATTGGTGATCTTCCCGGCGCTGACCGTGATGCGGACCTGCACCGGTCCCCAGCGGGTCTGCGCGACCGCACCGGTGACGGTGCCCGCGCCCGCGGTCGTCGTGCCGGTCGCGGCCGGGGCGGGCGCGGCGACGACGGTCTCGCTCGCGGCCGCGGAGGTGGGACCGGAGGTCGAGGTGTGGTAGCCGAACAGCAGCATGACGACGGAAACCGTGGACAGGAACCACAGGGCGATGCGACGCATGCCGGTCACCACCCGAAGTTCTCGAGGTGCAGCCGGGACGCAGGCAGCCCGGTGGCGAGCAGCGTGCGGCTGACGGCGTCCGTCCAGTGGGTCGGGCCGCACACGTAGACGTCGCGCTCGGCGATGTCGGGCACCCAGCGCAGGAGCACCGTGCGGTCGTCGCAGTCGTCGGGCGTTCCGGTGCCGAGCCACGAGTCGGCGGCCCGGCGGTGGCCCGGCAGCCAGCGAACCTGCAGGCCGCGCTCCGCGGCGAGCACGTCGAGCTCGTCGGCGAACAGGGGCCGGTCGGTGCCGCGCTCCAGCAGCACGGCGTCGCCTGGTGCGTACGGCAGAGCCTCGGCCAGCGCCCGCAGCGGGGTGATGCCGATGCCCGCCCCGATGAACGCGATCTTGGCCCGGGTGCGTGGCCGCGCGGTGAGCCGTCCGTACGGGCCCTCGACGACGGCGCGGGTGCCGGGGCGCAGGCTGCGGAGGAGCCTGCTGCCGTCGCCGAGGTCCTTCACGCTGATGCGCAGGGAGCGGCCGTCGGGTGCGGCGGACAGCGAGTACGGGTGGGCGCGGGTCCAGCCGGGACCGGTGAGGAAGCGCCAGGTCAGGAACTGTCCGGCGGTGACGGGCAGCCGGTCGAGGCGACGTCCGGCCAGATAGACCGAGACGACGTCGTGGTCCTCCGCGACGACCGAGGTGACCCGCAGGCCGTGACGCAGGGTCCGGACCAGGGGCAGCGCGACGCGCCACACCAGGATCGCCGCGGCGGCCGCGGCCCACAGCGTCCACCAGTAGAGCGTCGCGGCGGTCGAGCCGAGGAACTCCTGGCCGGTCCAGAGCTGATGGGGGAGGGCGAGGCCCACGCCGAGGTAGGCGTAGAGGTGCAGGAGGTGCCAGGACTCGTAGCGCAGCCGCGCCCGGGCGGCCCGGATGCTCGTCACGACGACCATCACCAGGCAGGCCGTGCCCGCGACCGCGAGCAGCATGCCGGGGTAGTTGACGGTGAGGTCCCAGAGCTCGCCGGGTACGGCCGTGAGGCGACCCGCGGCATAGCCCCACGTGATGAGGCCGATGTGCGCGAGCATCATGGTGAACGAGGTGAACCCGGTCAGCCGGTGCCAGCGGGCCAGGCGGTCCTGGCCGACCGCACGCTCGACGGCGGGGACGCGGGCCATCAGGAGCACCTGCACGAGCAGCAGGTTCGAGGCGAGGAGTCCGGTCCATCGCCCCAGCGAGGTCAGGCCGTCGGCCCAGCTCGCCAGGTCCCCTAGGCCACCGCCGATGATCCACAGCCAGGTGACGAACAGCAGGCTCGCCGTGACCAGCGTCGCCGCGACCCTCCGGACCGTGGCGTCGGCGCGGGCCGGGCCCGCGTCGACCGGGTGTCGCTCCACGACCGGCATCACATCGGTGCTTGCGTCCACGCTCATGTCCGCGCCGACCCACTGCCCGGCAGGCCCGCACCGGCACTCCCGCCTGCACTACCGCCGGTGCCACTCCCGGCGCTGCCGCCGGAACCGGCCGCGCCGGGACCGTCATCGGAGAACCCGCCGCCCCGGCGATGCCCGTGCCCGGTCGGTCCCGCGGTCGCTCCCGCGGTGGCGGCACTTCCGGTCGTGGAGTGTCCGAGCCAGTACCCCCCGACCCCGCCCAGCGCCAGCAGGACGACGACGGCCGCGCCCGCGAGGAGCTTCTTGCGCCCGCGCGGGGCGGCTCCGGGCGCCGTCGCACCCTGCGGCCGAGGGGTGTCGGTCAGCTGTGTGGAAATCGCCGCATGCTCGTCGGCCAACAGCGGGTCGCGTGGGGATGGGGGTTCCCAGCGCGATCCGCTCGCCGGTGTATCGGGGCTCACGATTCTCCTTCGATGTGCGATGGGCTCGATGGATTCGAGGCGGGTCAGTGCTGATCCGCGCTTCCGCACTGCCGGGGCGTCGGCCGTTCGTGCCGGGCGGTGGCGTCGAGGGCCATCCGGGCGCGCCACACGGTCGACGTCCAGATCGCGCTCCAGGTCGGTGCCGCGTCGTCCACGCCGTCGTCTCGGGGGAGGTCGGCCGGCAGCGGGGTGCGGTCGTCCCGGTACGGCGCGGCGTACCCGGCGACGACCCGGGCATCGGTCTCGGCCAGGTCGAGACGGCCCTCGGCCAGGGCGCGATGCAGGCGGTCCGCCACGCCCTGCCGTTGGGCGTCCGAGCCCCGGACGCCGTTGAGGGATGTGGGCGGGGGCTCGACGGGGCTCGGTGGCGAGGACATGGCACTCCGGACAGGCGTTCGGTCAGGTCCCTTCCACTGTGGGGGCCTGGCCTGAGACCTCGACGTGGTCCGGGTCGGAACTCGGTAAGAGCCGCGCTGGGTCGACAGAGAACCCGACGAGGGCGCCGCCGCCCGGCCGCGCGCGCACCGACACGGTTCCGCCGTGTGCCTGCGCGACGTCGCGGACGATGCTCAGGCCGAGCCCGGATCCGGGTAGGCCGCGGGCTGTGTCGGCCCGGTAGAAGCGGTCGAAGACCCGGTCGGCGTCGTCGGCGGCAATGCCGGGGCCGCGGTCGGCGACGGTGACCGTCCCCCGCCGGACGGTGATCTCGATGGGCTCCTTGCCGTCGCGGTCGAACTTCGCCGCGTTCTCCAAGAGGTTGCCCACGGCGCGCTCGACGGCCTGTCGCCTGCCCAGGATCGCGGAGCCGTCGGCGTCGACCCGGATCTCCCGGCCGGTGCGGCGGTGGACGCGTTCGGCGGCGCGCCCGGCGACCGCGGCCAGGTCGACGGCCTGCTCGTCCTCGTCGTTGCGCCGGGCCAACGCGAGTTCCACGAGCTCGTCGACCAGGTGGCTGAGCTCGCGGGTCTCGCCCTGGACGTCGTCGACGAGCCGGGCCCTGGCGTCGGGCGACAGCTCGGCGAAGCGGCGCAGCACGCTGGCGTTGGTGCGCAAGCTGGTCAGCGGGGTGCGCAGCTCGTGCGCGGCGTCCTGCACCAGGCGCTCCTGGGCGTCGCGGGCGGCCGCGATACGGCCGAGCATCGTGTTGAACGAGGCCGACAGCCGCGCGACTTCGTCGTGTCCCTCCACGGGCATCGGCCCCTCACGCAGGACGTCGACGTCGACCTGTTCGGCGAGGCGGGTGAGCCGGAGCAGGCGGCGGGTGATGCGCTGCGCGAGCAGCCATCCGGCCATCGCGGCGAGGAGCAGGATCGCGACGCTCACCCACGTGATCTGGATGGCCATGTCGGCCAGCACCATGTTGACGTTGTCGACGTCGACGGCCACACGCAGGGCGCCCCGGCCGCCGCCGAGCGCGGTGGTCATGACGCGGAAGGTGTCCGGGCCGACGTCGACCTCGGACACCGCCGTCTGTCCGGCGGCCGCGACGGCGAGCGTGCGGTCCACATCGGTCACCGGCAGCGCGACCGCGCGGCCGCCGAGGAAGCCCGAGGTGCCGTCGGGCGCCACCGTCGACGCGGTCAGCTGCCCCTGGTCTCCGCGGCCCCCGCCGTGGCCGGGGCGCGGCTCGATCCCCGGCAGCGGGGCGAGGACGTCATCCTTGCCCGCCGCCACCGATGTGATGGCGGTCTGGAGCGTGCGGTCGATCTCCCCGAGGATGCGGTCGGCCGCGGCGCGGTAGCTGAGCACGCCGACCAGCCCCGCCACGACGGCCGCGACCAGCGCGAACGCCAGGGCGAAGCGCGAGCGCAGGCTCATGGCTCGCGCAGCGTGTAGCCGACACCGCGGACGGTGTGCAGGAGCGCGGGGGCGTCGGCCGCGGCCAGCTTGCGGCGGAGGTAGCCGACGTAGACCGCGAGGTTCTTGGAGTCGGTGCCGAAGTCGTATCCCCAGATGCGGTGGTAGATCGTCGAGTGGTCCAACACGATCCCCTCGTTGCGCGCCATGAGCTCCAGCAGGTCGAACTCGGTCTTGGACAGCGTGAGTTCCTGATCGGCCCACCACGCCCGCCGGGCGGCCGGGTCGACCCGCAGCGAGCCGACCCGCACCAGCGCGTCCGCGCGGTCCGAGCCGTCCGCCCACAGCGTCGCCCGGCGCAGCAGCGCCCGCAGCCGGGCCAGCAGCTCGTCGAGGTCGAAGGGTTTGGGGAGGTAGTCGTCGGCGCCTGCGTCCAGGCCCGCGACGCGGTCGGGCGTCTCGACGCGGGCCGTGAGCATCAGCACCGGCGTGCGGTCCCCGTCGGCCCGCATCACCCGACACAGCGCCAGGCCGTCGACGCCCGGCATCATGACGTCGACCACGAGCGCGTCGAACGTTTCCCGCCGCACCCGGGTCAACGCCTCAACCCCGTCGACGTCGACGTCGACGACGTAGCCCTCCAGCTCCAGGGCCCTGGCGAGGGACTCGCGGATGGCCCGGTCGTCGTCGACGATCAACACCCGGGGTGCGGGCGTGCTCATCGTGCGGCTCCGGTGGGGGACGGGGCGCGGGGCAGGTCGTCCAGCCCGAGCATGCGGTCGAGCACGCGGAGCCGGAACGCCGCGGTGAGCGTGATGAACCACAGCCCGAGGGCGGGTAGCACGGCCCTGAACACCGGTGGGGCCGCGCTGGTGAGCCCGAAGTAGTTCGACAGCGCCGGGACGAAGAGCACGGCGGCGAAGACGACGACCAGGCCGACGACCAGCAGCGTCGGGCGGCGGTCCGCGACCGGCGTGGTCCAGGCGGCGAAGAACCGCGCGGGCGGGGCGAGGAACAGGATGAGCACGAACGAGGCCAGGCAGACGAACGTGGACAGCCCGGTCTGCGCCCCGATGGTCGCCGCCGCGGCCGTGAAGTCGGCGTCGGTGTAGGTGAGTCCGGTGTAGCTCTCGAAGTCGCTGATCACCTGGGTCGGGGTGCGGCCCACGCTCAGGAACTGCGAGACGTGCTGGTAGAGGAAGGCGTAGACGGCGGTGGCGAACCCGGCGGTGACGACGGCGGCGGGGATCACGAACCGGGCCAGGTTGGCCAGCAGATGCTCGTCGGGTGGGGTGGGTCGGGCCCAGAACGTGAGGAAGAACGTGGGGATGCCGACGGTGAGCAGCGTCAGCCCGACCTGGGTCGGCGAGTAGGGAAAGCCCAGCCCCAACATGGTGACCGCGAGGATGACAAGGCCCTGGGTCGCCACGCGGGTCAGGAAGACGTACATGGACACGGCGATGCCGTTGATGATGCGGCGGCCCTCGCGCTGGGCCGGGAGCAGCGCGGCGAAGGAGTCGTTGACGAGCACGATGTCGGCGACGTCGCGGGTCACCGCGCTGCCGCTGCACATGGCCACGCCGACCTGGGCGCCCTTGAGCGCCCGCGCGTCGTTGATGCCGTCGCCGATCATGGCGACGTAGTGGCCGCGGCGGCGCAGGGCGGCGACGACCCGCTCCTTCTGCTCAGGGGCGACGCGGCCGAAGACGGTCGTGCGGGCGACGACCGCGTCGAGCGCGGCGTCGTCGAGGCCGTCGAGCTCTAACCCGGACACCGGTGTGCCGTCGGCCAGTCCCGCGCGGGCGGCCAATGCGGCGACCGTGCGCGGGTCGTCACCGGAAAGCACTTTGAGCGTCACTCCGTCGGCGCGGAAACTCCGAATGGCCTCGACGACCTCGGGTCGCAGCTCGTCGGCGAGCGCGACGAGCGCGACACCGTCCAGTGGGGGCAGCGCGGGTTGGCCCGCGGCGTCGCGCAGGCCCGCACCGGCCTGCGTGGCGCGGGCGAGCACCAGCACCCGCAGGCCGCGGTCGGCCCGCTCGGCGACCAGCTGCGCGGGCAGCTCTCGGCGCAGCAGGGGGGCGAGGGCGTCGGGGGCGCCGAGCACCCAGGTGCCCTCGGCCGTCGTCACGCCCGACCAGCGCAGCGAGGAGCGGAAGGGTATCTCGTCGCGCACCCGCCAGGTCGGGCCGTCGGGCAGCGCCGCGGCCAGTGCGGCGCTGGTGAGGTTGGGCGTGGTGGCGGAGCGGGCCAGCGCGCCGAGCGCGACCCGGGCATGCTCGGCGTCACCTCCGGGGAGCGGCAGCACCTCGTCGAGCGTGAGCCGTCCCGTGGTCAGCGTGCCGGTCTTGTCGGTGCACACCACGTCCACGTTCGCCACCGACTCGACCGCGTTGACCTGCTGCACCAACGCGCCCCGGCCCGCGATCGTGGCCGCGCCCGTGGTGTAGGCGACGGCGATGAGGAAGAACAGCCCGTAGGGCACCAGCCCCGACAGCACGGCCGTGGTCTGTACGACCCGCAGGAGGGTGAAGCCCTCCAGGGCGGCCTGGGCCAGGATGGCCCCGCTCATCAGCACCGTGAGCGCCATCACCAGCCGCACGACGAACGCGATGCGCCGCTGCAGCGGGGTGACGTCGGTGGTGGTGCGGCGGGCCTCGGCGGTCAACCGCCCCGCGTAGCTGGCGGCCCCCACGTCCCGGGCCTGCATGTGGCCTTCCCCCGCGACGCACAGGCTGCCCGAGCGCAGCTCGTCACCCGGGCGTTTGACGACCGGGTGGGACTCGCCGGTCAGCAGCGACTCGTCGGCCTCCACGACCCCGTCCAGCAGCGGCCCGTCCACCACGATCTGGTCGCCGGGGCGCACCCGCAGCACGTCGCCGCGGACGACCATGTCCGGCGCGATCTCCACCTCGCGGCCGTCGCGGAGGGCGGGCACGGGCGCCTCGTCGAGCAGTTGGAGCCGGTCCAGCTTGCGCTTGGCGCGGATCTCCTGCCCGGCACTGATCAGCGCGTTGATCAGGCCGAGGCCGACACTGATCAGAGCGTCGCTGTAACGGCCCAACGCCAACAGCGCGATGCCGATGACGAACAGAATCACGTTGAAGAAGGAGAAGACGCCCCGACGCAGGATCGCCGCGTAGCTGCGCGAGGTACCCGCGACCGGCGAGTTCGCCTCACCGCGCCGACGGCGGACGTCCGCTTCCGCGGTCGTCAACCCCACCGCAGCCATCCGCTCCGCCTCGACGCCCATCGCCCTCCTTCGCCGGTGTCGTCCCGCGCAACCGGGAGTCTGCCTACTCCGCGCACCCGTGGACCGCGACACGGCCGCCGTGGCGGCCGCGTCCTGATCCTTCCCGTTCTCCTCTACCGCCGGACCGGCGGCCGTCGCGGCGTTTGCCGGGACGACGGCCCTGCGGGATGACGGCCCTGCGGGATGACAGCACTGTGCGCGACATCCGTGAGATCTCGGCGTAGCCAAGGTGGGAATCGGGTAAGAGCCGCATTCGACTCCGGTCGCGCCCCGCGTCGATCGATAGCGTGGCCGACGGGCGCGCCGGGCAGCCCCGATGTTCCGTACGAGCTCTGAACGACGAGGTGGTCATGACCACAGTGGGCGGGTTGCCCGCGCACATCCTGCTGGTGCACGCGGTCGTGGTGCTGGTGCCGTTGAGCGCGCTCCTGATCGTCCTGGTGACGACATGGCCTGCGGCGCGGGCCCGGCTGACGATGGCGACGGCGGTACTGACCGTGGTGATGTTGGTCAGCGTGCCGTTGACGACGGAGGCGGGCAAGTGGCTCGAACGGCGCGTCGGCCGGACCGAGCTCGTGCGCACGCACACGGAGTTGGGCGACACGTTGCTGCCGTGGGCGATCGGGCTCACGGTGGTCGCGTTGGCGGTGCTGGCCCGCGAGTTGGTCGCCGCGCGGGCACGCCAACGGGCCGAGCCGATGATGGTCTGCGCGGGACCGGGCACGACCCACCGCCGCGCTCGGCTCGACCGACCGGAGGCGCAGGCCCGGTGGGGTGGCCGCGCGGTCTCGGCGGGGCTGGCGGTCGTCGCGGTGATCGTGGCCGTCGGTTCGGTCGTCACCGATTACCGGATCGGCGACTCCGGCGCCAGCGGCGACGGCCGGGGTGGAGCAGACCGATCGCGGCTGTAGATCTTGCCGCGTTGCCTGCCAGCGTGGCGGCGATGTTCGTCGTCGTCACGGTCGCCGACCGGTCGCTCGCCCGCGTCGGCGCCACGCCGTCGGCAGGCGGGGACTGAGCGCATCGGTGCCCGCCGATCCGGTCATCTTCTTGGCAGGCTCGGGGTCGGGGTGGTACGAACGGGCGCATGGCCGCCGGATCCCTCCTCGTGCGGCGTCGCCACGTCGACCACGGCCTGGTCCGGACGTGTGCCTGTCCGGGTTCCCGCTGATCACCTTCCCGTTCCAGCAGAACCCGAGAAGAGCACTGGTCGCCGACTGACCCCGCCTGACGGCACCGAGCAGGAATCGAGAGCAATGGCCGACCGTACCTGGGGTTTCGCCACCCGCGCCGTGCACGCGGGCGGCACACCCGACGCCACGACCGGAGCCCGGGCCGTGCCGATCTACCAGACGACCAGCTTCGTCTTCGACGACACGACCGATGCGTCGGCCCTGTTCGCGCTGCAGAAGTTCGGCAACATCTACAGCCGCATCGCGCAATCCCACCGTCGCGGCGTTGGAAGAACGGCTGGCCAGCCTGGACGGCGGGCTGGGCGCCGTCGCCACCGCCAGCGGGCAGGCCGCGGATTCCTGACCTTCGCCGCGCTCGCGGGCGCGGGGGACCAGATCGTCGCGGGCGCCGGGCTGTACGGCGGCACGATCACGCAGCTCGACGTCACCCTGCGCCGGTTCGGTGTGGACACGACGTTCGTGCCGGGGGCCGACCCGGAGAAGGTCGCCGCCGCGATCACCGACCGCACGAAGGTCGTCTTCGCCGAAGTGATCGCCAACCCGTCCGGGGAGATCGCCGACATCGCAGCGCTCGCCGACGTCGCCCACGCGGCGGGCCTGCCGCTGGCCATCGACGCGACGGTGGCCACCCCGTACCTGTGCCGTCCGATCGAGCACGGCGCCGACATCGTCCTGCACTCGGCCACGAAGTTCCTCGGCGGCCACGGCACCACGCTCGGCGGCGTGATCGTCGAGGCAGGCCGGTTCGACTGGGGCAACGGCCGGTTCCCGGCCATGACCGAGCCGGTCCCGTCCTACGGCGGCCTGACCTGGTGGGGCAACTTCCAGGAGTTCGGCTGGCTCACGAAGGTGCGCGCCGAGCAGCTGCGGGACATCGGCCCGTCGCTCTCACCGCTCGCGGCGTTCCTGCTGCTGCAGGGCGTGGAGACGCTGCCGCAGCGGATGGCCGCCCACGTCGCGAACGCGCGCGCGGTGGCCGAATGGCTCGCCGCGGACCCCCGCGTCACGTACGTGCGATGGGCGGGCCTGCCCGACCACCCGCACCACGAGCGCGCGCTGCGCTACACCCCCGACGGGCCCGGCGCGGTGTTCGCGTTCGGGGTGCGCGGCGGGCGCGCCGCAGGCGAACGCTTCATCGGCGCGGTGCAGCTCGCCAGCCACCTCGCCAACATCGGCGACGCCCGCACCCTCGTCCTGCACCCGGCCTCGACCACGCACCGCCAGCTCACACCCGCGCAGCTCCAGGACGCAGGCGTGCCGGAGGATCTCGTGCGCATCTCCGTCGGGCTGGAGGACGTCGAGGACATCCTCTGGGACCTCGACCAGGCGCTCGCCGCGGCGACGAAGGACGAGTCGTGACCGACGAGTGGGTGAACCCGGGCGCGCTGGAGCGTCTGTTGATCTTGCGTCGGACGCGGACCGTCGCCGTGGTGGGCGCGTCGGGCAAGCCGCAGCGGGCGAGCAACTTCGTCGCGACCTACCTGCTGGCCAGCACGGACTACAACATCTACTTCGTGAACCCCAACGAGACCGAGATCCTCGGCAGGCCCGTGTACCCGACGCTGGCGGCGCTGCCCGTTGTCCCGGACCTCGTCGACGTGTTCCGCAAACCGGCTGATCTCCCCGATGTGCTCGCCGACGCGATCGACGTCGGCGTGCGGACGTACTGGCTCCAGTTCGGCCTGTTCGCGCTCGAGGTCGCCCGTAAGGCCGAGGCCGCGGGCTTGTCCGTGGTGATGGATCGCTGCCTCAAGATCGAGCACGCTCGTTTCCACGGCGGACTGCACCTGGCCGGGTTCAACACCGGCGTGATCAGCTCCCGCAGACCGCCCCGATGACGATCATCCCTAACCGGAGAAGGAGCACGACATGACGACCACCGAGACCCCCTCGGTCGACAACGGCGTGAACGTCGGCGCGCTACTGGAGGCGCGCACCGCGCTGAGCGACGCCCCGGCGGGCGCCCAGTTCCAGTGGCGCGCCGACGTCGAGTGGCTGAAGGGCACGCACTCCCGCGGCACGGTGCAGACGTTCTACGGGCTCGGCGGGGAGCAGGAGCACCGCTCGTCGTTCACGTTCGACGTCGACCACCCGCTGCAGTTCGCGGCCGAGGACAACGGCGCGACCCCGGTGGAGGTCGTGCTGGTCGCGCTGGGCAGCTGCCTCGTCGGCGGGATCGCGTCGGTCGCTCAGCTCCGCGAGATCCAGCTCCGTTCGGTGAAGGCCACGGTCAGCGGCGAGCACGACATCCTGGGCATCCTCGGCGCCGACCCGGAGGTGCCCAACCGCTTCTCGAGCGTCAAGGTGCACTTCGACATCGACGCCGACGCCACCCCGGACGAGATCGCCGCGGTGGTGGCGCAGTCGCAGAAGCGCTCGGCCGTCTACGACATCCTCACCAACCCCGTCGCGGTCGCGGTCGAGGTCAACTGAGAGCCGGGGAGGGCCCGTGCTGACGGTGACCACCGTCGTCATCGGCGCGGGCCACAGCGGGCTCGCCATCAGCCGTCACCTCGCCGAGCGCGGCATCGACCACGTCGTGCTCGAACGCGGCGAGGTGGCGAGCTCGTGGCGTGCGCAGCGCTGGGACTCGCTGCGCCTGCTCACTCCCAACTGGCTCAGCAGGCTGCCCGGCTACGCCTACCGGGGCGACGACCCCGACGGCTACATGACCGCGCCGCAGGTGGCGGCGTTCGTCGAGAACTACGCCAAGGAGATCGCCGCGCCGGTTCGGGCGAACACCACGGTGACCGCGGTGCGCCCCACCGACGGCGGGTACCTCGTCGAGACCGACCAGGAGACGTGGCGCGCGCGGACCGTCGTCATCGCCGCGGGCGCGGCGACGGTCGCCACGGTGCCCGAGGTCCGGCACGCGGTGCCCGCAGGGATCGAGCACCGCGCACCCGCGGGCTCGGCCCGGACCGTGCCCGGCTACCGCAACCCGGACGATCTGCCCGACGGCGGGGTGCTCGTGGTCGGGCCGTCCGCCAGCGGGATCCAGATCGCCCAGGAGATGCACGCCTCCGGGCGGCCTGTGACGCTCGCCGTCGGCGAGCACGTGCGGATGCCGCGCACGTACGGGGGCCGTGACGTGCTCTGGTGGATGGACGCGACCGGCCTGTTCGACGACCGCTACGACCAGATCCCGGACCTGGCCCGCGCCCGGGTGCTGCCCTCGATGCAGCTCATCGGCTCTCCCGAACGCGCCACGCTCGACCTCAACGCGCTCACCCGCGCGGGCGTTCGGCTCGTAGGGCGGCTCGTGGGCGTGCGGGACGGGATGGCGCAGCTGTCCGGCTCGCTGCCCAACGTCTGCACGCTCGCCGATCTCAAGCTGAAGCGGTTGCTGGGCGTCTTCGACGAGTGGGCGGCGACGGCCGGGGTGGAGCAGACGACCGTGCCGACCCGCGGCGAACCGGTGGCGCCGACGGTCGTTCCCACACCCACCCGCCAGGAGCTCGACCTGCGCAGCGGCGAGATCCGCACGATCATCTGGGCCACCGGCCTTCGCCCGGATTTCGACTTCCTCGCGGGCCTCGCCGACCTGCCGGTGTTCGACCGCAAGGGCAGGCTCCGCCACGACGGCGGCGTCGTCACCGCGAGCCCGGGCCTCTACGTGATCGGCCTGCCGTTCCTGCGCCGCCGCAAGTCCACGCTGATCGACGGCGCCGCTCCGGACGCCGCCGACCTCGCCGCGCACCTCGCGGGACACCTCGCCGCACCGTCGTGAGTGCCTGCCGCCGCGGTTACGGCCACGACGGTTCGACGGACGGCGTGACGATCAGCTCGCGCACCTCGCAGCCCGCGGGCCTGCCCAACGCGAACAGGACGGCCGCGGCGACCTCGTTCGGGTCGTTGAGCATCGCGTCGGGCCCGGGGCGGTACTGCTCGGTGCGGCCGTCGAAGAACGCGGTGTTCATCCCGCCGGGGACGAGCAGGGTGACGCCGACCTCGCCCTGCAACTCCACGGCGAGCGCGCGGGTGAGCCCCACCACGCCGAACTTGGAGGCGCAGTAGGCGCTGGCGTCGGAGAGGGCGCGCAGCCCGAGCGTCGAGGCGACGGTGACGATCCGGCCGCGGCCCGCGCGGAGGGCGGGCAGCGCCGCCCGGATGACCGCGGCGGTGCCGAGCAGGTTGATCTGCACCACCCGCTCCCAGGTGGCGGCGGGCACCTCATCCATCCGGCCGCAGGCGTCGACTCCCGCCGCCGTGACGACGGCGTCGAGCCCGTCACCGGCCAGACGGTGGACGGCGTCCTCGGCCGCGCGGGGTTCGGCCAGGTCGACGAGGGTGGTCGGCGCGTCGGCGAGCAGTGGGTCGCCGTCGGTACGCGGGTCCACGCGGTCGAGCAGGAGCGGGGTTCCGCCCGCGGTCGCGACCGCGGCCGCGACGGCACGGCCGAGCCCGGACGCGGCCCCGGTGACGAGCACCCGTCCCGGGGGCCGGGTGGCGTCGCGCCGGGGCGCCGTGCGCTGGTCGGTCTGGGTCATGGGGGTTCCTCCTAGGACGCGGCGCGCGGCGCGCCGGTCGCGCCGGTCGCGATGGTGGGGGTCGGGATCGAGGCCAGCGCCGCCTCCACGGCGCGGCACAGCATGTGGACGGCCGCGAGGTGCGTCTCCTGCACCGTCGCGGTGTCCCCCGGAATGCAGACGGCGTCGTCGCACAGCCGGGCGAGCGGATTGGGCCCGGCGCCGGTGAGCGCCCAGGCGTCGGCGCCGCGGCACCGCGCCGCGCTGGCCGCGGCGAGCAGGTTGCGGCTGCGCCCGCTTGTGGACAGCAGCAGCACGACGTCGCCGGGGCGGGCGTGCGCCCAGATCTGGCGGGCGAAGACCTCCTCGTAGCCGTAGTCGTTGCCGATCGCGGTGACCGCCGACGTGTCGGCGTGCAGAGCGATCGCGGGCAGTGGCAGGCGCTCCCCGTCGAACCGTCCGACGAGCTCGGCGGTCAGGTGCTGGGCCTCGGCGGCGCTGCCGCCGTTGCCTGCGGCGAGCAGCTTGCCGCCGCTGGTGAGGCGGTCGGCCAGGGTCGCGCCCCACCGGGCGAGCGTGTCGCCGGAGGCGCGCAGCGCGGGCAGGGCGGCGGCGAGCCGGTCGATGTGGTCGTCGAGGAGGTCACGGTCGCACCGGACCGGCGGCGGTCGGCGGGTCATCGGGCGTCCCCGGCGGCCCGGGCGGCGGGCCCGACCCGCTCGTCCACCACCGCGTCGTAGATCCGTTCGGTGGCGGCGGCGACGCGCTTCCAGGTGTAGCGGGCCAGGACCCGCGCGCGACCCGCGGCGCCGAACGCCGTCGGGCAGGCCAGGACCTCGCGCAGGGCGGCGGCGAGGGCGTCGGGCCTGCGCGGCGGCACGTGCAGCCCGGTGACCCCGTGCACGACCGTGTCCTGCATGCCCCCGACCGCCGACGCCACGACCGGCCGGGCACACGCCATGGCCTCCAGCGCCACCATGCCGAAGGGCTCGTACCAGGGCGCGCACACGACGGCGTCGGCCGAGCGCAGCAGCGGCGGCACGTCCTCGCGCGGAACACCGCCGAGGAACCGCACGCGGTCGCGCACACCGCAGCGGGTGGCGACCTCCTGCAGCCGGACGGTGTCGGAGTCGGCGCCGTCCGTGCCGCCTGCCTGCCCGCCCGCGATGAGCAGCTCCGCGTCCGGGACGTCGGCGAGCGCGGCGACGACCTCGTCGACGCCCTTGCGCCGCACCAGCCGCCCGATGCTGACCAGGCGCGGTCGGTCGCCGCGGGCCAGCGCGGGTCCGTCGGGCGCGAACGCCTCGGCGTCGACGCCGCAGGGGACGACCGACACCCGCCGACGGGGCGCGCCCATGCGGATCAGTTCGAACAGCTCGTCGTCGCAGGTGGCGACGAGCCGGCCGGCGCGGCGGGCGAGCAGCCGCTCGGCCGGTACGCGGGCCTCCGGGCTCGTGTCGGCGGCACCCTGGTGACGGCGCTTGACGCAGCCGAGCGCGTGGAAGGTCTGCACCAGCGGGATGTCGAGATCGCGCAGCGCGGCGGCGGCGGCGAGGCCGGACATCCAGAAATGCGCGTGGACGACGTCGGGCGGCTCCGCCCGCCAGCTCCGCTCGAGGCCCCGTGCCAGCTCGGAGAGGTGCGCGACGACGTCGTCCTTCGGGATCGGACGCGCCGGTCCCGCCGGGACGTGCCGGACGGTCACGCCGGGCGTCAGAGGCACGAGCTCGGGCTGGTCGGGGTCGTCGCGGCGGGTCAGGACGGTGACCTCGTGCCCGGCCGCGGCCAGCGCCCGGCTCAGCTCGCGGACGTGGACGTTCTGCCCTCCGGCGTCGGGACCACCGGGGGCGGCAAGGGGGCTCGCGTGCTCGGAGAGCATGGCGATGCGCACGGTTCAGCTCCTCGTCGTCGGTTGGTAGTGGGCGGGGCGGGGGAGGCGCGGTCGGTGCGCCGCGTGGTCGCTCGTGACCCGGTCGAGCACCGCGTCCCAGTCGGCCAGGAAGCGGGCGACCCCGAACCGCGCCAGCGCGGCCGCGCGGGCGGCCTGCCCCGCGGCCGCCGCGGCGTCGCGGTCCTCGACCAGCCTCCGCAGCCCGTCGCGGAGCCGCTCGGGGTCGTTGGACCGGATCCCGGCCTCCGGCGGCACCACCTCGGGGACCTCGGTCGTGGCGAGCGCGACGACCGGCATGCCCAGCAGCATCGCCTCGATCAACGAGAGCCCCAGCGAGGTCCAGCGCGCGGTGTGCACGTAGGCCGCACGACGGGCCAGCTCGTCGTGCAGGCGGTGCTGGGGCAGGTCGTCGATCGCTCGCACGCGGTCACCGGGACAGTGCTCGGCGAGCCGGTCGACGCCGATGCCGAACACGTCGAGCGGCGTGGCCTCGGCGAGTCGGGGGAGCAGGTCGGTGCCGGTGACGCGGCCCCGGCGGACCGGTTCGTTGATGCAGACGGCCGCGGAGCGCAGCGCGCCGGTCCACCGCGCGCCCGGGTCGATGACGCCGTGCTCGACCACGGCCGTGCGGGTGCGGCCCGCGTCCCACATCAGGGCGTTGAAGTGGGTGACGTGCACGAGGAGCACGTCGTCCCGGTCGGCCACCGGGTGGGGGGTGGTGGCGGCGTGCCCGCGCGGCGCGTTGTGCTCGAGGTAGACGGCGGGCACGTCGCGGCCGGGGACCCGGCCGAGCCACTCCGCCGCCAGCCGGGCCTCCTCCGGCCGTTGGAGCACCACGACGTCGACGTCGGTGTCGTGCAGTTCGGCGGGGGAGACCTCCACGGCGTTCGTGGGCCAGTCCCATGCGGCGGGCCTGCCGCCGCCCCATGCTCCCCGTTCGGGCAGCGCGGGCAGCAGGTACCGGTGCCTGCCCTGCACGAACGCGGTGGTCCAGGAGCCGTGGACGTGCCAGATCAGGATGTTCATGCCGACACCTCCGCCACGGCGGTGCCGGTGAGGTCCGCGACGGCGTCCAC
The DNA here is from genome assembly GCA_963739465.1 of uncultured Actinomycetota bacterium. Taxonomy (GTDB): domain Bacteria; phylum Actinomycetota; class Actinomycetes; order Mycobacteriales; family Pseudonocardiaceae; genus Pseudonocardia. Next base: position 273,864 of record CAVUAS010000007.1, on the reverse strand, counting down.
GACCACCTCGGGGGTGACGACCGCGAGGCAGGGGTGGCCCGGGCTCGGGCATGCGCGGGCCCGTGAGTCGCGGCACGGTGCGCGCTGGTCGCCGAGCAGGACGTGGGGCACGCGGTAGGGGCGCCAGCGCACCGCCGGTACGACCGGCGCGAACAACGAGACGATCGGCGTGCCGACCGCCGCCGCCAGGTGCGCCGCTCCCGTGTTGCCGACGACCACCGCGGACGCGCGGGCCAGCACGCCCGACAGCTGGGCCAGATCGGTGCGGCCGCCGAGGTCGGTGCCTGCCGCGCCCGCCACGGCGGCGGTCAGAAGCCGCTCGTCGGGGCCGCCGGTCACCGCGACCCGCCACCCCGCATCGGCCAGCAACGCGACCGCACGCGCGGCGTGCCGCGAGGGCCAGCGGCGCGCCGGGACGGCCGCCCCCGGATGCACCACGACGTAGGGCCCCTCGGGCACGAGGCCGGTGACGTCGGGCGGTGGTCGGACCGCGAGCCCCCCGCCGTCGCCGGGGTAGCCCGCGGCCACGGCGATGGCGAGCATGCGCTCCGGCTCGGGGATGTCCTCAGGAAGGTCCTCGCCGGGCCGCAGCCGGACGTCGAGCAGCGCGCCGGGGTAGTCGACCGAGGCCCCGGAGATCCGCGGCACCCCGGCCAACCGCAGCAGCAGCGCCGTGGGCAGGGGTGACTGGTGGAACGACGTCAGCACCACCGCCTCATCGACCCGCCGCTGCGCGACCCGGGCCGCGAGCAGGTCGAGATCCGCGCGGCGGACCGGGGGCGGGTCGGCCAGCACCCACGGGGCGGCCCAGGTCAGCACCTCGGTGACCCCGGGCAGCAGCCGCGCGGCGGGCGCGCCTGCCTGCCCGCAGAGCATCGTCACCTCGGCCCGCGCGGCGACGGCCCGGACGGCGGGACCGGCCAGCAGCACGTCGCCTGCGCCGTCGAGGCGCACGATCAGCACCCGTCTCACGAGGGTTCCTCCACGGCGCCTGCGAGGAGGTACTCGACGGCGTCGCGCAGGGTCCGCCGCACGACCGGGGCGGCGCGGATCTCCTCCGGCCGGGTGACGGCGGTGGGGACGAGCACGGCGGTTCCCCCTACCGCCAGCGCGGCCTCGACATCGGCGCCGATGTCGCCGACCAGCGCGAGCCCGCTCGGTGCGGTGCCCAGCTCTTCCGCCGCGTCGAGCAGCATGCCGGGGCGGGGCTTGCGGCACGCGCACCCGTCCTCGGGGGCGTGGGGGCAGGTCCGGAACACGTCGAAGGGCCCGAGCAGCCGGTCGACCTCCGCGTTGACGGCCGCGGCGGCCGCGCGGGTGATGATGCCCCTTCCGATGCCCGACTGGTTGGTGACGACACCGGTGGGCATACCCGTGGCGCGCAGCCGCTGCAGCGCCTGCTGGGCCGTCGGCATCGGGCGCACCAGGCGCGGGTCGCCGCAGTAGGGCACGTCGACGACGAGGGTGCCGTCGCGGTCGAAGAGCACGGCCGCGGGCCGAGCGGGTGCGGACATGACCGGAGAGATCTGCACGCAGCGCTCGTCTGAAACACGTCGACGCCAACTACTACTCTCCGTAACGAGTACGTTACTCCGGAGTCCGCCCGAGCAGCGCGTAGTCCTGTGGCCCGAAGAGCCCCTTCTGAAGGGCGGCGGCGAGCACCGCGGTGTCGGCCGCCCCGACGCCTTCGAGGCGCAGGCCGGAGAGGTCGACGTCCTCCTTGGGATGCAGCTCCCAGGTACGGATGTCGCTGAACCCGCTCGCCGCGGCGAGGAACTCCAGCCGGGCGGGCGGCACCGGGGACCGGTGGGTGGGGTCGAGGTAGAAGTTGCACGCGCCCATGACGAGGTTGGCCGGGTGCGGCGTCTCCAGGATCAGGAGGCCGCCGGGGCGCAGCACACGGCGCGTCTGGGCCAGCAGCGCGAGCAGCGACTCCAGGCCGAGGTGCTCCACGACGTGGAAGGCGGTCACGACGTCCAGCGTGCCGTCCGTCGTGTCGGCGAGGTGGCGGGCGGCGTCGCCGAGCACGACGTCGAGCCCGCGGCCACGCAGGCGCTCGACCATCGCGGCGCTGTCGTCGACGCCCACCGCCGGTATGCCCGCCTCGGACAGCAGCGCCAGCCACTCACCCCGGCCCGGCCCGAGGTCGAGCACCTGAGGGCCGTCCGCGTCGGCGCGCACGCAGGCGCTTACCTCGGGCAGGTAGACCGACAGTCGCGCGCGCACGTCGGCCTCCGTGCCCCGGAACCGGTCCTCGAACGCCGGGTAGATCGCCGCGAACCGGGGGCTGCGGTCGCGCTCGGCGAGGAGGGCGCGCAGGGCGCCCAGCTCGCTGCGGGTCTCGGCCAGCTCGGCCCGCAGCCGGGCGATCTCGTTCTGTTGCCGGGCATCCATCCGCGCCGCGTACCCGGCGGGGACGCGGTCCTACCACCCGGCGAGACCCAGTGCCGCGGTCACCACCGACTCGGGCGTGAGATCGAGGCATTCGAGCCCGAACGGGCAGCGGAACTGGCGGCACGGGCTGCACCAGGTGGGCACGCGCAGCACCGCCGCGGGCACGGATCGGGGCCGGAACTGGCCCTCGTCCTCGGTCCCGCCGAACAGCGCGACCACCGGTGTGCCCACGGCATCGGCGAGGTGCATGCCGCCGCTGTTGTTCGTGACGGCCACCGCCGCGCCCGCGAGCAGGCCCGCCAGGCCGGGCACGTCGAGGGCCCCGGCCGGCGCGACGACGCCGGGCGGGGCGTCGGCGACGACGGCGTCCACGAGCTCCCGCTCGGCGGCCGGGCCGCACACGACCACCGGCAGGCCCTTCTCGGCGAGCCGGGTGGCCGCCGCACGGAACCGGTCCGCGGGCCAGCGCCGCGCCGGGCATGAGGCGCCCGGCAGCACGACCACGTACGCCTCGCCCGGGTCCAGGCCTGCCGCGGCGAGCGCCGCGTGGGCGGCCGCCCGGCCCGTCGGCGGGACGCGGGCGTGCAGCGTCGGCGCCTGCGGCGGGGCGACGCCGAGGCGGCCGAGGACGTACAGCGCGCGGTCGACCTGGTGCAGGCCGTCGTCCGGGGCGGGCACCCAGTGGGTGAGGGCGGTGCCGCCGAACTCCTTGGACGCTCCCGCCCGCACGGGCACGCCTGCCCGCTGCAGCGCGTACCCGGCGGGCCACGGCGACTGCGAGAACGAGGTGAGCACGACCGCCGCGTCGTAGCGGCGCTCGGCGATCTCCGCCACGAGCGCGGTGTCCGGCGGCTCCGCGGTGGTGGCGATCTGTTGCCAGGACACGCGGGCGACGACCGTGTCGTCGACATCGGGCAGCAGCGGCGCCGCATGCGCTCCCGCCGGGGAGGCGAGCAGGTCCAGCCGGGCCCGGGGGGCGGCGGCGCGGAGCGCGGCGATCGCGGGCCCGGCGAGGAGCACGTCGCCCAGGTTGTCCGGGCGCACCACGAGCAGGCGGCCCAAGGCGCCCCAGCGGATCGGCGGCCCGGACAATGCGGCGGGGTGCTCGAAATCGGTCACCGAGCCTGCGTTCCCCGGGCGGGGGCGAACCCGACACGTTTGGGGCGCGCCGCCCCGGGAACGGACGAGCAGTGACGATCGCGATGGTCCACGGCCGGGCCGAGCCGGGACGCGACGGCGTCGCGGACTACACCGCCCGGCTCGTCGACGCGCTGCAGGCGGCAGGCACGGACGTGGTGTCCGTGCCGGTGGACCCGGGCCCGCTCGGGGCGATGCGGGCGGCGCGCAGGCTGCGGGCGCTGCGGCCCGCGCTGGTGCACGTGCAGTTCGCGCCCTCGGCCTACCGGTTCTCGCCGTGGGTCGGGCTGCTCCCGGACGTGGTCGATGCGCCGACGGTCACCACGCTCCACGAGTACGGCTGGTGGTCGGCCCCCTCGTGGGTGGCCGGGACGGCGTGGGCGCCATTCGAGCGGCGGAGGTGGTTCGACCGCGAGACGTGGCGGCTCGTCCCCGCATCCGCCGTCGTCGTCACCACCAACGCCGGGCACGCCGCGGCCGTGGCGCGCAGGCTCGGCCGCACCGCCGTCACCGTCCCGCTGGCGCCGAACGTCGCCGACCACGGCCCATGTGCCGGGATCCGCGCCCGGCTCGGGGTGCCCGCCGACGCCGACGTCGTCGCGTTCTTCGGGTTCGTGCACCCGGTGAAGGGGCTGCGCTACCTGATCGCGGCGGTGGCGCAGCTGCGCGCTCGTCATGACCGGCTGCACCTGCTCGTGCTCGGTGGGTTCACCTCGCTCGCCCTGCCGCCCGACGAGGCGCGCGCCTTCCGGCGGGAGCTGACCTCATGGGCCGGGGAGTGCGGTGTCCGCGACCATGTGACGATCACCGGCCACCTCGATGCGGCGCAGGTCTCGGCCGCGCTGCACACCGCCGACATCGCGGCGTTCCCGTTCACGGCGGGCGCCACGACGAAGAGCGGCGCGCTGCTGTCCGCGTTCGCCCATCGCCTCCCGACGCTCGTGACGGCGGCCGATCCGCACGATCCCGATCTGGTGGACGGCGAGACGGTCGTCGTCGCCCGGCGCGTGCGCGACAGCGGCGCGGTGGCCGCCGCGCTCGAACGGCTGCTGGACGACCCGGGGTTGCGGGCCCGGGTCGCCGCAGGGGGGGCCGCGCTCGCCGCCGACCGGACGTGGCCGCGGCTCGCCGCGCGGCACCAGGAGCTGTACGTGGCGGCGTGGGAAGCGAAGTCGGGGCATGTCGTCCGTTGAGCCCGCCCCGGCCGCCCGGTCGGCCCGGCCTGCGCCGGACGATGTGGGCGACCTCCTCGTGGTCGACCTGCTCGGCGGCATCGGGGACCTGGTGATGCTCCTGCCCTCGATCCACGCGCTGGCCCGCCGCCATCCGCGGGCCGCGGTCCGGGTGCTCACCCACGCGCCCGGGTCCGTCCTGCTCGCCGCCGACCCGGCGGTTGCGGAGGTCCGCGCGGTGCCGAAGGGCCAGGAGAGGGCGGCGGTCGTCGCGGAGCTGGAGGGGCGCCGCTTCGACCTCGTGGTCAGCACCACCCGCTACGACCGCATCCCCGCCGAGATCGAACGCCGCGTGCCCCGCAGCGTCACCGACCTGTGGCGCCGCCCGCCGCCCGACGAGCTCGTGAGCAGGCGCTACCTGCGGATTCTCGCCGCAGAAGGCCTGGTGGACGGCCTGTACGAGCCGCCGCGCATCCACCTGACCGAGGCGGAGCGGGCGCGGGGCGCCTGCAGGCTGGCCGAGCTGGTGGCGGGGAGCGCGGCGCCCGTCGTGGTGGTGCCGGACGCGGGTATGGCGGTCAAGTGGTGGCCGCACCGCCGGCGGTTCGTAGCGGACCTGGTGCGCCGGGGCGTACCCGTGCTCGTGCTGGGGGCGGACGTGCCGAGCGTCGACCTGCGTGAGCTGGCGGCGTTCTTCGCCGCGGTCGGGCAGCGGGGCGGGGTCGTCGTCGGGCCGGACACGGGCCCGGTGCGGGTTGCCGCGGCGGTGGGGGCCCGCACGGTCGCGCTGTTCGGGCCGACCGTTGCCACGCGCTACGGCCTCGACCCGCCCTCGGTCGACCTGCAGGGCCTCCCGGGCTGCCCGCACCGCCGACCGACCGCCATCACCGAGCAGGTGTGCTGGTGGGACGCGGCCTGTCCGCTCGCCGACGCGGGGCCTGCGTGCATGGCCGACCTCGCGCCCGCCCGCGTTGTCGAGGCTGTCCTGGCCACGCTCCGCACCTGATCGGTGGGTGAGGAGCAACCGTCGTCAGGGGCGGAACAGCACCTTCACCATGCCGTCGGCCTTCTGCTGGAACGCCGCGTACGCCGCGGGCGCCTCCTCCAACGGCAGGTGGTGAGTGGCGAAGCCGTCAACGCCGAGCGGGTCGTCGTCGGTGAGCAGCGGCATGATGTCGGGCACCCAGCGGTGCACGTTGGCCTGACCCATGCGCAGCTGCACCTGCTTGTCGAACAGACGCAGCATGTTCACCGGGTCGGCCGTGCCGCCGTAAACGCCCGAGAGGGAGATCGTCCCGCCGCGGCGGACCACGTCGATCGCCATGCGGAACGCACTCATGCGGTCGATGCCCGCTGTCTTGATCAGCGGCGCCGCGACGGCGTCCGGCATCAGGCCGACGGCGGTGTGGGCGATCTTGCCGATCGGAGAGCCGTGCGCCTCCATCCCGACGGCGTCGATGACGGCGTCCGCGCCACGTCCCGCGGTGAGTCCGCGGATGACGTCGCCGACGTGCCGCTGGTGCGCGCGCAGGTCGATGACCTCGACGCCGTGCGCGCGTGCGCGCTCCAGCCGCGCGGGCACCAGGTCGACCCCGATGACGTGCTCGACACCCCGGTGGCGGGCGATGCGCGCGCACATGTCGCCGACCGGGCCGAGGCCCAGGACGACGAGCGAGCCCCCGGCGGGCGGGTCCGCATACGCGACGGCCTGCCAGGCGGTCGGCAGGACGTCGGACAGGAAGACGAAACGGTCGTCGGAAGGGCCTTCGGGCACCTTGATCGGCAGCGTGTTGCCGAACGGGACCCGCAGGTACTCGGCCTGCGCACCGGGCACCTGTCCGTACAGCTTCGTGTAGCCGAACAGCGCGGCCCCGCTGCCCTGCTCGCGCACCTGGGTGGTCTCGCACTGGCTGTGCAGGCCCGAGGAGCACGCGGCACAGGTCCCGCAGGAGACGTTGAAGGGCACGACCACGCGGTCGCCGACGCGGACCTCGGTGACCGCGGGCCCGACCTCCGCGACGACCCCCATGGGTTCGTGGCCGAGGATGTCACCGGGATCGAGGAACGGGCCGAGGACCTCGTAGAGGTGCAGGTCCGAGCCGCACAGCCCGGTCGAGGTGATCTTCACGACGACGTCGGTGGGATCCTGGATCATGGGGTCGGGCACCGTCTCGACGCGCACGTCGCGTCGGCCCTGCCAGGTGAGAGCACGCATGGGCAGGCGATACCCCGTCGGCCGCAGACTATGTTGGTCCGTGCCGATCACGGCCGCCCTGCGCGTCGGCTCGTGGATCAGTTAGCCTCGACTGTCGGCGGCGTGGATCGTGACTGGTCCAGCAGCGGCCTGTGCGTGGTCGTCGAACCACGGGTGCCCGAAGGCATCCGTCGGCGACCTCGACCCCACCCCCCCGACTCGGGCATCGGCGAGCTTGACCACATTCTGACGTGTCGAGAAGGGCGGGTTGATCTGGTGCGAATCCTGGTGTTCCACGGCTATCTGCTCTCCGGGACGGGTTCCAACGTCTACAACGCGAACCTCGCCGCGGCGCTGCGACGCGCTGGGCACGAGGTGCACCTGTTCAGCCAGGACCGCGATCCCGGACGGCTCGATTTCGTCGACGCGGTGGGGACGTGGCGCGATGGTCAGCTCACCGTCCAGACGCTGCGCGAGCCGGTTCGATGCACCGCCTACCGGCCGGAGATCGGCGCCGTGCTGCCGGTTTATGTTCCGGATTCCTACGAGGGCGTCGACGCAAAGCCGTTCCCTGAGCTGAGTCAGCAAGAGCTCGACCGCTACCTCGACGCGAACGTCAAGGCGGTGCGTGAGGTCGCCGAACGCGTTGCGCCGGACCTCGCGCTGGCCAACCACCTCGTCATGGGCCCCGTCATCCTCGCCCGCGGCCTCGCGGGATCCGTGCCCTACGCGGTGGTGATCCACGGCTCGGCCCTCGAGTACACGGTCAAGCCGTACCCGTGCTTTCTTCCCTACGCCCGTGAGGGCCTCGATGCCGCGCGCTGCGTGCTCGTGGGCTCGCGCTTTACCGCCGAAAGCCTATGGACGGCACTCGACGACGACCCGGCCCTGCCCGCGAAGTCGCGCCTGGGCCCACCCGGGGTGGACGTCGAGGTCTTCCGCGCGCGCGGCCGGGATGCCGCAGCGGCAGGCGTGAGGCGGGTCGTCGAGTACCTCGCGGAGCGACCGCCGTCGACCGACGACGGATTCTCGTTGCCTCGCGACACCGCCGCGGCCGCGCAGGTGATCGAGGAGCTGCGCCCGGCCGAGGACCGCATCGTGCTGTTCCTCGGCAAGGAAATCCTCGCCAAGGGCCTCGACCTCCTGCTCGCCGCGTGGCCACTCGTGCTCCAGCGGCTGCCCGACGCGCGTTTGGTCGTCGTCGGCTTCGGCGCCTGGCACACCACCGCAGTGCGGATGACCGACGTGCTGGCCGACGGCAACCTCGCGGCGGTACGCGAGATCGCCGAGGAGGGCCGCGGCGCCGAGGGCGGCCCGCCAGGCCCGCTGCGCCATCTGCTCGCGTTCCTCGACTCGCTCAAGGGCCAGACCCGCCGCCACTTCCTCGAAGGCGCCCCCGGCATGCACAAGCGCGTGGTGTTCACCGGGCGACTGGAGCACCCGGAGGTAGCGGACCTGTTGCCCGCCTGCGAGGCACTCGTGGTGCCCAGCACGTTCCCCGAGGCCTACGGCATGGTCGCGGCCGAGGCGGCATGCTGTGGCACGCTTCCCATCAGCGCCGACCACTCCGGCCTCGCGGAGGTCAGCCGCATGCTCGACGCCACGGTGCCCTCCGAGGTTGCACCCTGGATGCGCTTCCGACTCGACGACGACGCCGTGCGAAACCTCGCGTCGTGTTTGATCGGCTGGCTCGAAGCTCCCGCACCGCTCCGCGAACGCACCCGGCGCGCCCTCGCCCAGGCCGCCCGCGAGCGCTTCTCGTGGGATGGCGTTGCCCGCACGGTGGTCGCAGCCGCCGAGGGCAGGCTGAACGACCTACCGGGCTTCCCCGAGGGACCCCTCGCTCCAGCCGGGGCCCATGAGGTCGGTGCATGAACTAGGGCCGCTGTCGCTACCTCGCAACGACATATTTACACCGCAGCCGCGTGGCCTTCACGCACCCTGCGCTCGGCTGACCTAAGGTCTCGCTCACGTCATGGCGATCGTGCACGCCCTGCGCAAGTTCAGGCCCGCATTTTCGAGGAGCATCTTGCTGCCGCACAACGCAGTACTTGATGGCTTGCCGCTGGTGCAGAGCGAGCGTGTCGTATTGGCGGACGACCGCAAGACGACCGTCCACGCGTTTAGGCGGGCGTTGTGCAATACCGTTGTCAGAGTGGTTGGCTTGGGGTCGGGAAGACGTGTAGCCGACGTCTGCCATGAGCTTGACGGTCACGTATTGGCGGCGATGTCCGGTGGCTTCTTCGCGCGCGAAGCCCGACAACCTCTCGGCGAGCTGTGGATCGCCGGCGAGCGTCAGTCGCACGCCTCTTTCCAGGCGCCCTGGCACAGCATCCGGGGATCGGTGCATATCGAGGCTGATCGAATCAGTATTGACCGGCGCCAGATGTTACCGGCTCGACCGGACGGCGACCTGCTGCAAGCGGGACCGGTGCTAGTTGCCGACGGGCGACCCGTGCTGGATCTGGTTGTCGACAGTGAAGGCTTTCGCGCAGGCTCCCGGCAGTTTGACAGTGACATCACCGATGGTCGTTACCCCCGAGCCGCGATTGGCTACAACACCGAGTACGTGTATGGCGTCGTCGTCGACGGCCGAACGGACACGGACGCTGGTATGACCCTGACCGAACTCGCCGTGTACATGGCAAGCCATCTGGGAGTAGTAGCGGCGTTGAACTTGGACGGTGGCGGTTCCGCCACGCTTGTTACGCGGAATTCGGACGGCGCGTTTCGCGTGATGAACAATCCGATGGACGACTACATGCGAGCCTACACCGGGCGGGAGCCGGGAGCTATACTCGGCAATTGTCTTTACGAAGGTGTAGCAGCATATCAAGACCGCCGCCGCATCGTAGGCGTTGGGTAGGATGGCCAGGGAAGGAGAGAACGTGAGGGAAGGGAGCGTCGGCAGTGTAGGGCGTGGAGTTCGGTATTGGAGCCACCGCCCGCGGCTGGGGGAAGGTGGCAGGCCGCTGGCAGACAGCTCAGCGGGCCCTGCACACCATCGCCCTGTCCCGGCTGAAGAACGCGTGGAGCCGCGCCGAGGGCAAGACCGACGAGAGATAAGGTGTCTAGGTATGGCCAGCTCTACCGCCAGCTCGAGAACAGGCCACAACCCGCCGGATCAGCCCTCGCGGCAGCTTGACACACCATAGGAGCGTCGACGGAGATCGAGTCGGATCGGTGTTGTCGTCGAGCGCAGGAGCGGATCAGCCGAGTGTGGACAGCGCGCCTGCCGCGATGTCCACGCTCACCGAGGTACCAGCCCCTACGGCGATGACCTCACCGTCGAGCTGCATGGGAGTGGGTCTGACGGTGGTGAAACGGTAGTGGTGCGCGGTGGGCTGGGGGCCGAGTCCGCGGGTGGCCGCTTTCAGCGCGATGCCCAAGATCCGCCACTTCGCGGTATGGGGCATGGCGATGACCTCGAAGCGGCCGTCGTCGGGGCCCCGTCCTCGCTCAGCGTGGCGTACTTGGCCATCTCATCGATGTTGGCGAACAGCAGACTGTCGAGGCTACGTCGGCCGCCGGGGAGTACGTCGATGGTGAAGGGTCGGAATCGGGCGAAGGTGCGCACCACCGACACGATCTCCTTGAACGACCCCTTTCCGCCCTTTTCCAGGTCGATGGCCATGATTGGGTCAGGCCCATCCCGATATAGGAATGCGCATAGCGGGTGTGGGCGTTGGATCCTATGCCGACGGTCAGGCGCAGTAGGTCGATGCGCCGGATCTCACCGTCCACGATGGCATCGACGGAGCGGTTGTTCGCTGGTGCTTCTGCGGTGGTCGTTGGCATTACCTGCGGCCAGCACCGCGCAGACGGCGTCCCGGTTGCCTGTTTGCATGACTCCGTCGACCACCTCGTTGTATCCGCCATCTCCGCGACCGACAGATCAGCGGACGGCCGGTGGCCGCGGCCTGCGCTGCCAGCTCGCGGCGTGCCCGGCACGCTCGGTGGGGCACAGCTGCAGCGCCATGTCCGGCAGTCGATCCGCGAGGGCGTCTTTGAGTTCCTTGGCCCGTTGGTGATGCCGGTCCGGTGCTCTGCGGGTTGAAGATCACGACGATGCGTTCGAATGGCATGGGACTAGTGATCCAATAACTGGCGCTGGATCGACTGGGTGTCGACTTCGGCGGGGGTGGTGGTGATCAGGAACTCCCGCAACAGATGCGCGAAGCGTTGGGGGTGTTCGACGTGCGGAAAGTGGCCTGCCCCTTCGAAGATCTCGAGGCGGCTGTCCGGAAGGAGGGCGTGCGCGGCCTCGGTGTGCGCGACCGGGATCACCGAGTCCCGGTCTCCGCCGCCAGCAGAACGGGCGTGTCGGCCAGGAGGTAGAGGCGCTCGGTGCCGTCGAGGCGTTGACCTGACCAGGTGAGGGCGCGACGGACGGTGTGGGCGAACGCGTGGCGCGCACCCGGGTCGGTGAAGGAACCCAGGGCGTCGGCGAGTCCGTCGACGTCTGCGTCGCCACCCCGGGCAGGTCTTGCCAGTCGCGGCCGCGCTGCCCCAACCATCTCGGCGTGACCGCGGCGGTCATCTGCAGTGCGGGTGCGACGCCGGGCAGGGTCGCTGCGCGCAGCGCGAGGGAGACATCGTGCCCGAGGCCGCCGCTGGCCACCAGCACCAGCCGCTGGGTGAGTTCGGGGAACTGGTAGGCGAACTGCATCGCCACGCCGCCGCCGAAGGAGTGCCCCACGACCGTGACGCGCGGAACGGCGAGAGCGACCAGGAGATCGCGTAGTCCGGACGCGTAGGCGCCCAGCCAGTAGTCCCCGCTGGGTGGCTTGGCGGACCGACCGTGCCCGAGCAGGTCCGGCGCGATCACATGGGCGTGGCGCCGAGCATCGGCAACGTCGTGCCCACGTCCGCGAGCTGCTCGCCAAGCCGTGCAGCAGCACGACGACCGGGCCCGCCGCGTCCGCGCCTGCTTCGAGGTAGGTCACCCGCTGGCCGTGCAGAATGATCTCGTGCGGTGCGACCGTTGTGGGCTGGGCTTGGTGCCCGCGATCGAACGCGGCACGGGTTGGGCGTGGCCCCTCCACCGTGCAAGGGATCGTGGTCAAGACACTCCATCGGGCTGGAGACGCTGCATCCGTGTTGCGGTGCCTCGTCGAGTTTGATCAATGGCCCGGGTTGTGGAGGGGCGTCACGATGCCCACCGAGACACCTTTGAAGTACCCGGTTGCGGGTTCCGCCAACAGTCGGCCCGGTCACAGGCTCATATACCTGCGTCCAAGCGGGTGAAGTAGCGCCACAGAAGGTCAAGGTCCCCGGCTCGGGTAGCCACCAACAGACCCGGAATGACGGCACTCCCGGGCATTGTCACCGAGGACGATCGAGCGACTGATTGTGCGTTCCAATTGTCGTCCCGCTCCCTGTGTCGAGGCGCACGTGTTGCTTCGGCCCTCTTCTTCGCAGAAATGAGATATGCCTGATGTCCAGTCCCCTCCGGCCCACTGATGGATCCGACACCGATAGCGGTGGCGGTGTCACCGGTCGACGTCCGGTTCGGCTTGTCGCCGCGATCTTCGGTGTGGTGTTCTTGCTGGTCGGGATCCTCGGTTTCGTTCCCGGCGTCACAACCGACTACGACCAGCTGACCTTCGCGGGGCCGACGTCGGGAGCCATGCTGCTCGGGCTGTTCGCGGTGTCGGTCCTGCACAACATCGTGCACCTGGCCTTCGGGGTCGCTGGGCTGGTGCTGGCCCTGATCGTGTCCGGGGCCCGCAACTACCTGATCGTGGGTGGTGTTGTCTACGCCGTGATTTTGGATCTACGGGCTGGTGACCGACCCGACGAGTTCGGCGAATTTCGTGCCGCTCAACACTGCCGACAATTGGCTGCACCTGATCCTCGCCATCGCGATGATCGCCCTGGGTGTGCTCTTGGGACGCAACGTCGCCCTGCACCGAGCCGGTACGGCCTGACCTCGACACCATGGGCATCGGCAGGCCGACGCCCGGCGCCACCCTCACCTCCGATGATCAAGGAGATCTGTCATGGGATTGCTCAACAAGACACTCGCCGTGGGTGTCGGCTACGTCCTGGCCCAGCCCGAAGTACGCAAGAAGATCGTCGCGGTTGTCCAGCACCTCAAAGTGAAGCAACGCCGCGACCAGGCCCGAGACCTGGCCACCACCGGCCTCCGGACCGCACAGGACCAGCTGAGGCGCTCGAGCGCCACCGAAACGGAAGCCCACGCGTCGGCACCGGCACCGCCTCGCTCATACCGGCGTCCCTTCGCCGTCGCCGTCATACCGTGAGCGAATCTTGCCGTGTTGCGGGAGGGTGTCCTCCCACCGGCGCAGGCGTAGGTGCGCCGCCGACACCGAAGGATTCCTAGGCTGCGGCGCCGAGTCGCCAACGCCACCTCATTGGGTCCGGTCGTTTCCAACGACCTTCCGATCTTCACTTCTCAACGTCGGCCGTACGGCCTATGCCGCAGCCAGGAAAGGCATGTCAATGTCTGAACGCAACACAGTAGTCCGCACGATGCACGATCTCGGATTGGCGGCGTGGTTCGGCGGCAGTCTCGCCGGAGCGGTAGGCATCAACGGTGCCGCGGCCGATGTCCCCGACGAGAAGCTGCGCCTGGTGGTGGCCAATGCCGGCTGGGCCCGTTGAACCCGGTCAACCTGGCCGCGATCGCAGCGCACTTGGTCGGCGGCGTCGGTGTGCTCTATGCCAACAGGGCCGGGCGCCACCCAGCGCGGGGTGGGGGTGTCCACCGCAGCCCAGCTGGCCCTGACCGGTGCCGCTCTTGCGGTTACCGCCTATAGCCGCATGCAAGGCAAGAAGCTGCAGGACGCCGGCATGGTCCCGGTCCATGGTGCTACCGAGCCATCTGCAGACACTCCCGCCGACGTGGCCAAGGCCCAGCAGCAGCTCAAGGTGTGCCAGTGGGCCATCCCGGCGTCACCGCCGGTCTTGCCGTGCTCAACGTCGTGGAAGGCGAGCAGCAGCGCCCCAGCCAGGTGATGTCCGGCATCCTGGCCAAGCCCGCACAGCTGCTTGGCATCGCGAGCGGCAGCTCACCTGAGTGCGGCACATGCACAGGTGAACCGTGATCTTCGGTGTCGCAGCACTCGATGGGGTCGGTGGACGTAGCCTTGGGTGCACATGCGGACAAGACGGTGGCTGACGCTGGACGACGTCTTCGCAGTTCAGCCACCGTTTCGAGGCGTCTCAGGAGGCCGTCAGCCCCCCGAGATCAGACGTCGTAGATGTGACCGACGCAGGGCTGTGAGCTGCGGGGATGACATTATCTGGCTTGTCGTGGCACATTCGTGGCACTCGGGCGGATGCCCGTTGTGGGCCGCGCGCGGCGGAGCGAGGCGTCGATGATCGTCTTGGTGCGGCTACGGCTGTCGGGCATGAGGTGGGTGTAGGTACGGAGGGTAACGCTGGATCGGCATGGCCGAGCCTGTGACTGACGGTCATGATGGACTCGCCGCCGTCGAGCTGTTGATCAGTTCCCCGGTTGCGACGGGGTGGGCGCAGGCTGCGAACACGGCCCGGGTGTAAGGGGGCTGGTGGGCATTCGCGCCGGGGTGTCTCGATTGCAGACCGGTCCGAGTTCTCGGGTGAGCTCGGTGGGTATCTCGAGGCCCTCGGCTACAAGGTCACCCTCGAACCCGCAGCCTGACCACGAGTTCGCCCGCCTCACGCCGCCGTCACCGTGACGGACCGGCCCGTGCTCCGTGCGCCCGTCCCCGGCCAATTTTCGACTTCCCGGTCGCGGTCGTCGATCCGGCACGGACGCGGCCCGCAGAGAGCTCCTCGGGCGGGGCGCCGCTCCCGTCACCCCCCTCGGGCCGCCGCCGTGGTGCAGCTCCATGTCGGGCTCCACCAGCGACGGCTCGTCCAGCACCGCCCGCAGCCGCTCGCGGTCCAGCTCACCGCTCCACCGGGCGATCACCAGCGTGGCGACGGTGTTGCCGATCGCGTTGGTCAGCGCCCGGCCCTCGCTCATCATCCGGTCGATGCCGGCGATGATCGCGATACCGACGGCGATCGACTCGACGGCTGAAGAACTCCCTGCCGAAGGCCTGCAGGGACGCGGCGAGGGTGACGAGCCCGGCACCCGAGACACCCGCGGCGCCCTTGGACGTCAGCACCATCAGCGCGACAGGCCGATCTGGGCCGCCCCCAGTTGCTCCCCGCCGGCCTGGACGATGAACAGCGCCGCCATCGTCAGGTAGATGCACGTGCCGTCGAGGTTGAACGAGTACCCGGTGGGCAGCACCATGCTGACCGTCGAGCGCGACGCCCCGGCCGACTCGAGCTTGGCCAGCAGGCGCGGCAGCACCGTCTCCGACGAGGACGTGCCGACGATGATCAGGATCTCGTCCTTGATCATCCGGATCAGCTTGAAGATGTTGAACCCGGAACACGCGGAGACCCCGCCGAGCACGACCACCACGAAGATCAGGCACGTGCCCCAGAAGGTGACCATCAGCGCGGCCAGGTTGCCGAGGCTCTCGCCGCCGAGCGCGCCCACGGTGTAGGCGATCCCGCCGAACGCCGCGAGGGGCGCGAGGACATGATCAGGCGGATCATGCCGAAGATGACCTTGGCGAACAGGTCGATCGCCGCCACGCGCTTTGCGCAGCGCCGGCGCGAGCATCGACGCCGGCCGCGAGGATCGCCAGCACGAGCACCTGGAGGACCTTGTTGTCGACGAAGGGCTGCAGGAAGCTCGTCGGGAACAGCTCGTTCTGCAGGAAGGCCCCGAGGCCCGACTCCTGGGAGCCGGTCTCGACCGATTTGTTCGCCTGCGTCGATCTGCGCCTGCGAGGGCTGCCCCTGGAAGCCTGCGCCGGGCTGCACGAGGTTGGCGGCCAGCAGGCCGAGGAACAGCGCGATGACGGTGGCGACGAAGAAGTAGCCAGCGCGCGCAGCGCCAGCCCGCCCGCGCGGGCGAGGTTGCCGAGCGAGGCGATGCCGACGATCACCGTGCAGAAGATGACCGGCCCGATCACCACCTTGATGAGCTGGATGAACAGGTCGGCGAGGATCTTGAGCTGTTTGGCGAAGCCGGGGGCCACCAGCCCACGACGATGCCGAGGGCGATGCCCACCAGCACCCAGAACCACAGCTGCGTGTAGACCCGTTTCCTCCGGCCCGCCTGTGGTCCGGCGTCCTGCGGCGGTGCGGTGGCCTCGGCCATGGGACCCTCCCGACCTCGATGGCGGGGCCCGCGCCCGCCGGACGGCACGGGCTACCCGCAACGGACGCACCGTCCACGGCGGAGCCACAGTGCTGAACTGGACCGGTTGCGGGAGCAGTATGGCCCCGAAGTCCGGAAGGTGCTACGCCTGCGCAGGCGAGCCGACGGCGTCGCGGGCCAGGGGTCGCGGACGTCGGCCATCTGCGGGATGTGGTAATGCCGCAGCACCGGGGTGGTCACCGTTCCCGCGTCGTCGACGATCAGGTGCTCGTACAGCGCCGTGCCCAGCGCCTGCGCCACCCCGCTCTCGACCTGCCCGCCTCCTGGGTGATCGAGGTCGAGCTGGCGGGCGTGACGGGGGAACATGGCGGCGCAGCGCTGAGGCGGTCGTGTCGGCGAGCCACGCGTTGCTCGAGCACGCCACGCCCGCAGAGGTCGACACCGCAATCGACGTCGTCCGCCCGACGGGGACGGGGGAGTGGTTGGGCAGGGTCGGGAGCGGAAGAGAGACGGGGGTGTCGATCACGTCCGGGACGGTAGCCGGAGGGACCCACAGAACCTGGTGATAGAGCGGGTTATCGCCAGTTCTGCCGTGGGATCAGCGGTCTGCAGAGTCGTCGTGGCGTGGGCCAGCGCACGTCGTAGGTCCAGCCGAGCTTCTTGAAGGTCCAGATCAGCCACATCGGCTGCGCGACGACCGCGGCGATCTCCGGGTCGGCGTCGAGTTCCATCAGCCGGTCCCGCTCGACCCAGGATGACAGCGGCCAGGCCAATACCGAGGACGGTCATCCCGATCCCGATGCCGGTCGCGGCCAGGCTCGCCTGGCCCGCCAGCTGCTCGCCGGTGGGCGGAATCGGTGGGCGGATTGGGCCACGATCAACCTCGGGTACTGGGCCGCGGGCTCGCTGTCGACGGCCCAGCTGCGCGATGCGCTGGGCGCCGCGGACATCGCCGCGCTGATGTTGCTCGGGCTGCACACCGACCCCGGCGAGGACCGGGCCTGGGACCGGTCGTGGGGCAACCGGGTGGAGATCCACCAGGCGACCGGCATGGTGGTCGCCCAATTGGACCTCAGCGCGACCGATGCCTTCGCGCGGCTGCGGGCCTACGCTTTCCTCGAACACCGGCTCCTGGGCGACGTCGCCCGCGACGTGGTGGCCAGGCGTCTGCGATTCACCCAGGACACCTGACCGTCACGGGTGGCCCCCGATGGGGAGGACGGGAATGAACGAGGCGGCAAGCGGCCGGGAGACGGTGCTGATCAGGGCGTTCGTCGAACTCGCCGACACGCTGGTGGACGACTACGACGTCATCGATCTGCTCGACCGGCTGGCGGGCTACTGCGTCGAGCTGCTCGCCGCCGATTCGGCGGGCATCCTGCTTGCCGACGCCGACCGTGACCTGCGGGTGGTGGCCTCCACCAACGAGCAGACCGACTGGATGGAGCTGCTGCAGTTGCAGGCCGACGAGGGGCCGTGCGTGGAGTGCTTCCGCACCGCCACCCCGGTCAGCGTCGTCGACCTGTCCGATACCACCCGCCGGTGGCCCCGGTTCGCCGCGGCGCTCGCCGATCGCGCGTCCTACCGCTCGGTGCACGCGTTGCCGCTGCGGCTGCGCGGTGAGCCGATCGGCGCGCTGAACCTGTTCCACCGCCGGCCGGGACCACTGCCGCCTGCGGACCTGGCGTTGGGACAGGCGCTGGCCGACGCGGCGACGATCGGCATCCTGTCCGAACGCGCGATCAACCGCGGCGAGGTGCTCAACGAACAGCGCAGACCGCCCTGAACAGCCGGGTCATCATCGAGCAGGCCAAGGGCGTTATTCGCCGAACGCGGCAGCCTCGGCATGGACGCGGCGTTCGACCGGCTACGCGGCTACTCACGCAACCACAACTCAAACTCAGCGAGGTCGGCCGCCAGATCATCGAGTCCGACCTCGCCACCGCGGTGCTCGCAGGCCACCCCTCCCACAAGACCACACCACGACGGCCGTAAACCCCGCTCAGCCGCAGGCCGGCCGGACGACGAGGACAGGACGGGCGCCGCCAGGCCCGCCGGATCGTCGACGGACCGACGCTGGCGGAGCAACGCCGGGCCAGATGTTCACCGACCTCAACCCAGACCCCCCGACCCCGGGCCCGCGGGCCTTATGAGAGGTGGGTGGCTCGGGCGTGCTCGGCGGTGAGGCCGAGCGTGGTGAACGCGTCGGGGCCGGTCCACAGCTGCGGGATAGCGGCCGGGCTCCGGACGCTTGGTCAGGTTGGTGGCCGGGGTGGCGACGAGCAACTGATGGTGGACGTGTCTGGTCAAACTCGACCATGTCGCCAGCGGGCTCGGCGTCGCTCGTTCGTTCGTTGCGACCCGGGGCCCCCGCGCGCGGCTGCCAGGAACGGCGCGATCAGGTCGAGCGGGAGGGGGAACACGATCGTGGACTTGTCGCCGCCGAGCTCAACGAGGGTTTGCTGGTAGCGCAGTTGCATCGCGGCGGGGTTGCTGCTGAGTACGTTCGAGGCGTCGAGCAGCTTTTGTGATGCTTGGAATTCGCCTTCGGCTGAGATGATTTTGGCTCGTCGCTCCCGTTCGGCTTCGGCCGCTCGGGCCATCGCTCGCTGCATGGCCTCGGGGATCTCGACGTCTTTGATCTCGACCGTGGTCACCTTGATACCCCAGGGTTCGGTCTGTTCGTCGATGATGCGGCGCAGGCTGTCGTTGAGCTCGTCTCGCTCCGAGAGCAGGGTGTCCAGATCTGCCCGCCCGAGCACGGAACGCAGGGTGGTCTGGGCGATTTGTGAGGTGGCGACCGGGTAGGCCTCCACCTCGGTGATGGCCAGGTCGGGTTTGATGACCCGGAAATAGGCGACGGCGTTGACCCGTGCCGGCACGTTGTCGCGGGTGATGATCTCCTGCGGGGGGATGGTGAGAGTCACCGTGCGTAGGTCGACCCGGATCATCCGGTCCACGAACGGCAGCAGGAGCACCAGCCCGGGTCCGGCGATGGGGCGCAGGCGCCCCAGCCGGAAGCAGACGCCGCGCTGGTATTCCCGCAGGACCCGGGCGCTGGCCAGCACGGCGGCGATCAGGACGACGAGCACGATCAGGACCGCGACCAGCGGGGTCATGACGGGTCCTTGCGGTCCGAGGCCCAGGTGGTGCGGCTGGGTGGGGTGACGCGTAGCCCGGTGGCCGCGGTCGCCGCGGGGAATCCGGCCGGCGACCGTCGGAAGTGGTCGGTGAACCGATATCCCAGCAGCCCGGCGGCGGCCAGTGGCGCGATGATCACCGCGAGGTCGCCGGGTTGGTGGTGCCGGAAAATCATCACCACC
The DNA here is from genome assembly GCA_963739465.1 of uncultured Actinomycetota bacterium. GTDB lineage: Bacteria > Actinomycetota > Actinomycetes > Mycobacteriales > Pseudonocardiaceae > Pseudonocardia. The sequence continues at coordinate 254,472 of CAVUAS010000007.1, read as the reverse complement.
AGCAGCAGCGCCGCGAGGCCGATCAGCAGCAACACCAGCCCGCGGTGAAACCGGGCCGCCTCGGAGTGCGGCCACGGCTGGGTCGGGCGAGTGATCTCGCGACCTCGCGGTGAGCTGGTGCAGTCGGTTTTGACCGGGCATGCGTTGCAAACCGAGGGCTTGGCCCGGTAGCGCATGAGGTGTTGGCGCTCGTCGTAGCTGGTGGGCCACAGCATTTGGTCTTGCGGGCAGACCCATGCGTCGTGTTGGGGGTGGTAGCGGAACCCGGCGGTGCGGTAGCGGTCGGACCGGGCGTGGCTGTGGCGGGCTAGCCGGTCCAGGGCGCACGCGAGGACGAGCAGCACGCCGGCGTAGCCGGTGAACAGTACGGTTTCGGGGGAGACGGTCACTGAACTGCGTCCGTCCCAGCGAGGCCGGCGGGCCCCCCCCCCCCCCCCCCTCCCCTCCTCCCCCCACCCCCCCCCCTACCTCCCTCCCCCCTCCAACTCCACCACCTCCCTCCCGCCCCCCCCCTCCCCTCATCCCCTTCTTGCGCACCCCCCCTCTTCATTCTTTCCACTCCCCCCGCTATCCTGCTCTCGCCACTGTCGCTGCTCCGCCCCTGCTCCCGTGCTCCCGTGCCCCTCTCGCCCCCTCCCGTCCGGCTTCCCCCCGCGCGCTCGGTCTGTCCCCGGTGTCCGCCCGCACTCGCTGTCGTGTCGCGGCCGGGGGTCGCCGTGGGCCTGGCGCGCCGGTCGCGGTTCCCCGCGTCGGCACCGCCGCGTGCGTCTCCCCCCCTGTCGGGGGCGGCGCGCGGTGCGCGCGCGTGCGACCGGCCCGTGTCGCCGCCGTCCGGCGTGGCCGCGCCGGCGCGCCGTCGGATCGACGAGATCAGCTACCGCAAGGGCCAGCGGTATCTGCTGTGCGTGTGACACGACCCGGGCGCTGCTGTGGGCGCGCCGGTCGTACTCGCGACGCTGCCGTTCTTCGACCTGCTGGGCGCCGACGGCCGGCAGCTCACCCACGTCCCGCCGACGCCGCCCAGTGGATCCACGACGTCGTCGCCGCCCGCGCCCCCGCCGCGGCTCTGCCTGGACCCCTTCCACGTCGTCCGTGGCCACGAGCCCTCGACCAGGTCCGCCGCGCCATGTCCGGTGCCGCCGCGGCCACACGGCCACCGCTCGAAGCGCCCCGCTGCGCTCTGACCCCCAACTACCACCACCCACGCTCCCATGCCCACCCACGCCCGCTCTACCGCCCTACTGCTCAAGCACTCCGCCGATCTTCCACCTCCCCCCCCCCCCCCCCCCCCCCCCTCTCCTCCCCCCCCCCCCCCTCCCCCCCCCCCCCCCCCCCCCCCCCCCCCCCCCCCCCCCCCCCCCCCCCCCCCCCCCCCCCCCCCCCCCCCCCCCCCCCCCCCTCGCCGATCTGGGTGAACAGCACGTCCTCAGGCTCGTCCATGATCTGGTTGCGGGTGCGGTAGCGGACTCCCAGCCAGCAGATCCACAAGAACGGTAGGGCGCCGCCGACGATGAACACGACGTCGCCGGGCAGACGCATCCACTCGAGGAGCTGGTTGTTCGGGTTGGTGATGAACTCCAGCTGGCGTGCCGCGAAATAGCCGTCACTGACGGACTTGTACAGCTGCAGGACACCGAGCGGGAGCAATGTGGCGAAACACATCCAGGCCAGGCCGATGTTGCATGACCAGAACGAGATTTTGGCGAACTTGTCCGGCCACCGCTGCTCGGGTATCAGATAGCGCAGGCAAAACAGCGCCAACCCGATCGCCAGCATGCCGTAGACGCCCATCATGGCGGCGTGGGCGTGGTTGGCGGTCAGGGCGTGCCGATTTCGTAGTAGGACACCACCGGCAGGTTGACCAGGAACCCGAAGACCCCGGCGCCGAGGAAGTTCCAGAATCCGACGGCGACCAGGAACATCACGGCCCACCGGTGCGGGAAGGGTGTCTGCGACGATTGTTCTTGGCGCGAGCCCAGCTGCAGGAACGACCAGGCCTCGACGGTGAGGAACGTCAGCGGCAACACCTCCGCCGCGGAGAAGAACGCGCCGAGTGCCATCGTTTCCGCCGGGGTGCCGGAGAAGTACAGATGGTGCATGGTGCCGACCACGCCGCCGACGGAGTACAGGATGATGTCCAGGTAGACGATCGTCATGGCGACTCTTGGGCGCACGACGCCCAACATCACGAACAGATACGCCACCAGCACCGTGGTGAAGATTTCGAGGAAGTCCTCGACCCACAGGTGCACCACCATGAACCGCCAGAAGTCCGCGACGGTGTAGTCGGACTCCGAGCTGGTGAGCAATCCCACCGCGTAGAACGCCGGGATCGCGAGGCCGGTGTAGAAAAACAACCACGGCAGGTTGATCCGTGACTGTCCGCGCAACGCGGGGCGCAGCCCCCGGAACAGCATGAACGCCCAGAAGAACAGGCCCACGGTGAGCAGGACCTGCCACAGCCGGCCCAGGTCGAGGTACTCCCAGCCTTGCATCCCGATCAGCTGCAGGGCCGGGGAGAGCCACCCATGGATGTCGAGCCCCTCACCGATCATGCTGCCGAACACGACCACCGCGAGCGCTCCCAGCAGACCGTAGGCCAGCCAGGACTGTCGGCGCGGCTCGCGCCCGGAGACGATGGGGGCCAGGAAGAGCCCAGCCGCCAGAAACGACGTCGCGGTCCAGAAGATCGACAGCTGGACATGCCAGGTACGGACCAGGTTGAACGGTAACCAGCGGCCCAGGTCGAAACCGAAGAAGCTGGTCAGATCGGCCCGGTAATGCTCGCTGGCCGCGCCCACCAGAGTTTGGATGACGAACAGCAGCCCGACCACCAGGAAAAAGTAGGCGCACGCCCGCTGGGTGGGTGTGACGGCGACATCGTCGGGGCGGCGGAACGAGATGGTGTCGGCTTGGCGACCTCGCCAGCCCATGCGCTCGCCCCAGCGCCCGAACGCGGCGAACAGCACGCCGATGCCCACCAGCAGCACGATCAGAGACAGCACGCTCCAGACCACGACGTCGGCTGTCACCGTGTTGCCCACCAGCGGCTCAGCGGGCCAATTGTTGGTGTAGGAGTAGCCCTGGTCCGGACGCAGCGTCGAACCGGCCCACGCCGACCAGGCGAAGTACGCGGTGAGCTGCTTGACCTGGGCCGGGTCGGTGATCGCCTCGGGAAGCAGGCCCTGGGAGGCGCTGTCAGGACCGAAGTAGCTGGTGTAGTGGGAGACCAGCTCGTCGAACGCTCTCGCCTGCACATCGGTGTAGGTCAGCGTGTCGGTGTTCGGGTCATACCGGTTGGTCTTGAAGTCGGCTATCACCTTGTCGCGTGCGGTAGCGGAGGTGTCACCGCCGTACTCCCGCGCGGCGATCTGCGCCGCGCGGTGCAGGTAGTCGGCGGTGAAGTCCGGCCCGAGGTAGGCGCCGTGGCCGAAGATCGAGCCGTACTCCATCAGGCCCTTGCCCAAGAACAGCTGCTGCCCGGCGATCACGTCCGCACCGGTGTAAACGACCTGTCCAGCAGGCGTCAGGACCCGCCCAGCGATCGGCGGGTCAGACGTGTAAGCGCGATACCCGAGAAACCCCAGGATCGCCAGACCACACAGCAGGACCAGAGCCGCGACCTGCACCCACACCCGGGAAACCAGGCGGCCACCCCCCGGCTCGATCCGCGGCGACATGGAGGTAGTCATCAGAGAGCTCCTCGCAGATCAATCAAGGGAAACGCTGGTGATGTGCGGCCACCAGGTCCTCAGCCGCCCCAGCGAGGTCGGTCGCCAGTCATCAAGCGCAATTCACTCGGCGCCGTGGGCGGTCCACGGCACCGGCCACGAAGGACCTCATCGACCACGCCGTGATCACGCACGAGGAGGACGTCGCGGCGCACGCCCACCGGGTCCTGCGAATGCGCGACGGCGTTGGCGCCCAACGCGTGTGGCTGTCGAGCGCGCCGGTGGGCTCGTCCGCCAGCAGCATCACGGGGTCCGTGACGATCGCCCGCGCGATGGCGACGCGCTGCTGTTGCCCACCCGACAGCTGCGACGGCAGGTGGTGCTCCCGGTCGGCGAGGCCGACCCGTTCGAGCGCGGCACGGGCCCGCCGACGCCGCTCGGCCGAGCGCACACCCGCGTACGCCAACGGCAGCTCGACGTTGCTCAGCGCCGTGGTGCGCGGGATGAGGTTGAACGACTGGAAGACGAACCCGATCTTGCGGTTGCGGATGGTGGCCTGCCGCCGGTCGTCGAGGCGCCGCACGTCGACGCCGTCGAGGAGGTAGCGGCCGGACGTCGGCGCGTCGAGGCAGCCGATGATGTTCATCAGCGTGGACTTGCCCGAGCCCGACGCACCCATGACCGCAACGTATTCACCGCGCTCGACGAGCAGGTCGACCCGATCGACCGCGCGCACGACGGTGTCGCCGCTGCCGTAGACCTTCGACGCCGCGCGCAGCTCGATGACCGGTCGCGTCATCCGCCGCCTCCACCTCCGCGGGGGAACCCATTGTTCGTCGAGGTGGCCACCGTCGGCAAGACGAGCTGGTCGCCTTCGTTGAGGCCGCCGGTGATCTCGGTGGTGGTGTCGCCAACGAGGCCGATCTCCACGGACACGACCACATCCTGGTCGCCGCGACGGACGATGACCGTGTGCCGGTTGCCCACCGTCGTGATCGCCGACGTCGGCGCGACCAACACGCCCGACTTCGAGCCGGTCGTGATCGACATGCTGGCCGTGTTGCCCACCCCGACCCCCGGCGGCGCGGTCGCCAGCGAGACCTGCACCAGGTACTGCACGACGTTGTTGGTCAGCGTGCTCTGCGGCGTGATCTGCGTGACCGTCCCGTCGGCGGTGCCGTTCGTGGCGGGGAACGTGACCCGCGCGGGCTGCCCGAGCTGCACCTTCGCCGCGTCGGCCTCGGCGATGTTGGCGGTGACGGCCAGCTGGCTGGCGTTGGCGATCACGATGAAGCCGTTGCCAGACGACGTCGCAGGGTTGACCGACGACGCGCTCGAGCTGATGCCGCTCGTGGTGGTGCCGTTCGAGCTGGACGAGCCGCTGCTGCCGCCGCCGAAGGAGACCTCCCCCACCTTGCCCGCAATCGACAGCACCTTGCCGTCCTGCGGGGAGCGCAGCGTGGTTTGGTCGACGCCCCGCTGGGCGGTGTCCACCGTGACCTGCGCTGCGGCCACGTTCGCCGCGGCCTCCGCGATCTGCTCGGGGGTCTGCGGGTGCAGGTCGGCCTGGGCCTGGAGCTGCGCGGCCTTGACATCGCTCTCGGCGGACGTCACCTGCGCCTGGGCCGAGTCGATCGCCTTCTGGTCGTTCAGCAGGGTGTTCTTCTGGTTCTGCTTCGCGGTGGTGATGGCCTGTTGGTCGGCCTGCAGCGTCGAGGCCCGGATGTTCTTCGCGTTGGTGAGCGCCTGTCGCTGTGATGCGCATGTGCTGCTGGTAGTGGTGGTGCTCGTCATGCCGAGGGGCGAGTTGGCCGGCGACCACCACGTCGGTGCCTGCGACGTGGTGGTCGTCGGCGGCGAGTTCTGGCAGATGTGCAGATTCTGCTGTGCGGCGTCGACGAGGCCGTTTTGCGTCCGGGTGTCGGCATCGAGCTTGGCCTGGGCGTTCCTGATCGCGGTGTCGGTCGACTTCTCATCGAGGTCGCGCAGCTTCTGCGCCGTGTTGAGGGTGTCGTTCGCGGCGTCGACCGACTGTTGGGCCTGGGTGATCGCGAGTTGGTCCTGCTGCCTCTTGATGTCGGTCGGGCCCGCCTGCGCCTGGGCCAGCGCCGCCTGCGCGCTCGCGAGATGGGCCCTGGCGCTGTCCAGCGTCGACTGCGCCGACGCCGGGTCGATGGCGGCCAGCACCTGACCTGTGGCGACCGTGTCGCCCGGCTTGACATCGACGGCCGTGAGCACGCCACTGGTCACGAAGCTCACCGGGGTGGCCAGCGACGACTGGGAGTTGCCGCTCGCGGTGACCGAGGCCGTGACGGTGCCCCGGGTGACGGCCACCGTGCGCGCGGGGTTGGGGTTCGGCCTCGGCGCGAACGCCGTCATCAGCGCGAAGACCAGGATGACGATCACCAGCACGGCCAGGCCGATGTTGAGCAGCAGCGTCCGCCGCCGCAGCGACCGCAGCCACGCCAAGAAGCCCGACCGGCGCGAGGGGCTGGACGGGGTTGGTGGCTCGGGCGCGACTGGGGGAGCAGGCAGCGACATTCGACGTCCTCTCACACGGCCTAACGCGATCGGCCGATCGGCCGTGCAGCCCGAATATAGGGGACGCCACGATAGTGGCACTGAGAAGGCACTGAGCGGTGAGCCCGGGTAGCCCGAGCCCAGGTTTCCGCAGCTCACAGCCGCAGGCGGCGGCCTGCGCCCGCCACACCCACCCGGTCCCCGACGCACAGTGCACACCCGGCGATTCACAGTTGATTCAATCGAGTCGATATTCGATCGCGATAGATTCGATTTGTCACGATGGAACCGGCAAACCGTCGCCGAGCGGGACAAATTCCGTCGATTGTGTGACATTCCGGCGCTGGCTCCGTCACATCCTGCAGGCGATCTGCTCTGCCCGTCCCCGGCGTACGGGCCACCCGCGTAGGCATGCTCCCGACGTCGAGCGCCGGTCTTGGTCGAGCGTCGCCGCCGACAGCTCGCGGCCGTGGATCCCGTCGTCCGGCGCCCATGCGGACGAGCAGCGGCGGCGGCGCCGCTTAGACGTACACGCGCACGTAGTCGACGTAGAGCACAGTTGCGGTCCTGCAGGGCCTTCAGATCCACCGGCCATCCCCCGCCGAGCGCCATGTCCAAGAGGAAGAACATCGGCGCTCCGCCGCCCGCGACCTGCGGAGCCGTCGCGACGACCTTCCCGTCGATGACGAACACGTTCTCGGTCGGCGTGATCGACACGCCATAGGTGTGCCACGCCAGCGCCGCACGATCGCTCGGGAACCGCGGCCCGCAGCGTGCGACGCCGTCGACGTTCTTTCCGTTCTCATACTGGTGTGTTGAATGACACGCCGACTGCGGATGGACTGCCGCGCAGGTCAGCCGGCGCCCGCCACGATCGCGCACGCCTACGCCGCATCCGGTCTGGCGGACATCCTCGCCGACCATCCCACTCTCGCCGACCTCGGCTACGTCGGCGTCGACGGGATCGACGCCGTCCCGTACAAGCGATTCCCCGGCACCGACCTCAACACCGGCCAGAGCGAGTTCAACACCTCGCTCAGCAAGGCCCGTGCCGCCGTCGAACACGCCATCGCACACCTCAAGACATGGCGCATGCTCAGCGTCCGTCGTCGTCCGTCGTCGTCCGCCGAGATCACCGGTCGTGCGGGGTGATTGTTACTCGATCAGGTACTCAGTTGTCGATCTTTCCCGTTGCCGGGCCGGGGTTCAAGCGACGTTGACACCAAAGTCGCGGGCGAGTTCGACAAGGCCGCCGCCGTCGCCCTGTCCGGCCGCTCGTAGCCGCCATCTTCCGTCTCGCCGGTAGATCTCGATGCAGACGAGTGCGGTTTTCAACGGTTGCGGCGGGCACGAACACGTAGTCGGTGGCTGGTCGTGTCGAGGTGACGGTGACCCGTAGGTCATGCACGATCGCCGAGACACCACGCCCGGTCGGCCACCGAGTCCTGGCCGCTGTCAGCGTCGACGACGACAGTCCGCATCCCTGATGGTCTCGAATCCTCCGTTACTTCGATACGTATCGTATCGTTTGCTGCTACGGTCGGGACCTGCGGTGGGGGCGAAGTCGGACCGTGACGAGGGGAGTGGCGTGTGACGATCCAGGACTACCTTCGGGCCCTGCGAGAACGTTGGATCATCGTTACGACGGCCGCGCTGGTCGCTATGATCGGTGCTGGCGTGGCGTGGTCGCTGCACCCGCCGGAGTACACCGCGAAACTGACGCTGTACGTCTCAGCGCACGCCGCAGATACGGCCAACGCCGCCTACCAGGGAAGCCTGCTGTCCGAGCAGCGGGTGTCCTCCTACGTCAAGCTGGTCGGCAGCACCCGGGTGAGTAGCGCGGTGATCCGCGATCTCGGCCTGGTAGACACGCCGGAGGCGGTGGCCGCACAGGTCTCCGCATCCAGCGCGCCCGGATCGGTACTCATCGACGTCGCGGTCGTCGACGGATCGCCGGAGGAGGCGGCTGCGATCGCCGACTCGGTCGGACGCGTGTTCGTCCAGCTCGTCGCCGAACTCGAACGGCCGTTCACGCCGGGTGATGTACCGCCGGTCGCAGTCCGGGTGGTCGAGCCGGCGGCGGTGCCGACCACGCCGTCGTCAACGGGACTGCCCGTGACCCTGGTACTCGGCCTGCTGGGAGGGGCCGCGGTCGGGGTGGGCCTCGCGCTCGCCCGCAATGCGATGGACACCTCGATCAAGTCGATGGAGCAGCTGCGCAACGCCGCGGGCGCGCCGAACCTCGGGACGATCGCCTATGACACCAAGATCCCGAAGCAGCCGCTGACTGTCCACGAGGCCCCGCAGTCACCCCGCGCCGAGGCGTTCCGGCAGTTGCGCACGAACCTGCAGTATGTCGATGTCGACAATCCCTGCAAGGTCATTGTCGTAACGAGCGCGCTACCCGGCGAGGGCAAGACGACCTCGGTGTGCAACCTCGCGATCGCGATGGCCGCTGCGGAGAGCCGCGTGCTCGTGGTGGAGGCGGACCTGCGCAGGCCTGAGATGGCCGCTCTGCTCGGGCTGGACGGGTCGATTGGACTCACTGACATCCTGGCTGGCCGGCTGCGATCTCAGCAGGTGATCCAGCCGTGGGCAGGCGGGAGCTTCGACGTCCTCGTCAGCGGCCCGCTGCCACCCAACCCGAGCGAGCTGCTCGCCTCGCGCCAAATGGCAGCGCTGCTGGGCGAGCTTCGGGCTCGTTACGACGTGGTTCTGGTCGATTCGCCGCCACTTCTCCCGGTCACCGACGCGGCCGCGCTGGCGCCCGCCACCGACGGGGCGATATTGGTCTGCCGGTTCAAGAAGACCACCCGGGAACAGGTGGGCCGGGGGGCCGCCGCGCTGGCCGCTGTCTCGGTGCCGCTGCTCGGGACCGTCTTCACGATGGTCCCCAGGTCCGGATCGCGAGCGTATGCGCGCTACAACGCCTACTATCCCGCCGGGCGGCCACCCACCGTCGCGACCAGGGTCCTCCCCGCCAATCGGGCCGCCGCCGACGCTGACAGGATCCTGGAGGCCCACCCATCCGAGGACAGCCGTCGGCCATAGCGGTACGTTCCGTAGCGGACATTCCCCAACATGTCGGCGCGCGGGTCGCACGCCGGATGTCGCGGCGACGGCAGCAAGACGGTGTGGACTAAAGGCACGAACCGGCTGGCAAGGAGGGCACCATTTCGACAGGCATGGATTCTGAGCGACCCCGTGGCCGCCAGCGCAGCCCGGAATCACACCGCGCGATCCTGGCGGCCACCCGTGCGGTCCTCGATGAGGTGGGCTACTTCCGTCTGACGGTGGAGGGTGTGGCGGCGCGGGCAGGCGTCGGGAAGACGACGGTGTACCGCTGGTGGCCGTCGAAGAGCGCGCTTGTCCTCGAGGCCGTGGGTGCGGGCCTCACGGCGCCGCCGCGACCCTCCGGTGACATACGGGCGGATATCCGCGCCGTCATGACGGCCATGCTCGAGGACCTGCGGGGCCCGCTGGCTGTGACGCTCCTCGCGCTGGGCGGCGATCTACTGCACGACGCGCCTGCCGACGCCGGTCCGGTGGATCTGTTCCAAGCCGACCGCGGCGCGGTCGAGGACATGCTCGAGGACGCGGCTGAACGGGGCGATCTCCCGCCCGACCTCGATGCCGGTCTCCTGCTGGACATCTACGCCGGAACGCTCCTCTACCGGTTGCTGTGCAGGCGCTCGACGGACGGCGTGGTCGACAAGCTTCTCGGCCTCCTCATCGAGGGCGAAATCCCACGCAGGAGGCCGGGAAACCGAGCCGAGCCCAGTTGAACATGAGGGAGTCGGAGTCTCGCCGGAGCTCCGGAGGCGCCACACAATGGGGTGAAGTTTGCGCCGGTGCGAACCCATGACCCTACTGTCGGGGTAGAGCCACGCAGGCTCAGCCGTATACCCCGGACCTCGGTGTATCGCCTGTAAGGCGATCTTCGGAAGCGGGGAATCCTTGTGTCAGGGTATGCCGAGCGCTCGAATCTCCGCGTGGCCGGCGACGATATCGGCGTAGTTCTCCGGGCTGGCGGCGGACGTGTCGACCTGGTGGTGGCCGCGATCCGCGATGACAACAGCGATGTCGAGCTATACGTCATCGACCACGGCGACGTCGTGGAGGTGAGCGCCTACCGGCGGTTGCGAGTGACCGAGAGATCGCTGCGGTGGCACATCGGCTGGGACTTCGGGACGCACGACTTGCGATCCATGATGGTGTCGTTCCACGGGACACTGACCGCCACCACCGACTGCGTGACGGTGACCTCCAGCGGCCGCAAGTCCGCCTGACCCTCAGCAGCGGCTGGCGCATCGTCGGCCTCTGGTCCTGCCGGAGGTCGGCCGATCCGGTCGTCAGTCCAGTTTGCCGATGATCACCCTGGTCGACGCTCCTGATCGAGACGCCGTACGCCTTTCGCGGCGCGAGGACAGCGTTGTGACCTCCACACCCAGCGATCACAGATGTGGGTTTGGGCTGGGCTCGGCCACCGAACGGGATCCGCAGGCATTGACTTAGTCTAAACGAAACGCTACGTTTCGTTTACGTCAATAGACGTTCTCCCGCTCGGCTCACCGGCGATCACGGCAACGGGTCGGGCGGGCACCGGAGACTCTGTCTCCCAGATGAACAGCGCCGGTTGACCTCACACGATCTCCGGACTGGCAACGCCAGATTGGTCGGCGGCTCCGGTCACGTCAGCAGAGGGGAAGCGGTGGCTACCAGAGGCGCGAGCGAGCAGGCCGCCGGGCCGCAGCGGCGCGGCTGGGGCGCCCTCCAGACCGGCGTCTGGCGTACGACCCGACTGCTGGCCATGCCCGCTTGGGACAGCGCAGCGTGGGTCGTGGGTCTGACGGTTGCGACCTGGTTCCGGTATGACGGCGACACCGCGCTGATCGACAGCGGTGGCCTGGTCCGGGTTCTGCTCGTCGCGGTGGTCGCGCACTGGGTGATCTCTGTTGCGTTGCAGCTGTACCGGGGGCGGTACTGGACCGGAAGCGTGGACGACGCGATCGGTGTGGCGGTCACGATGGGCATGGTCGGCGTCATCGTTTTCGTCGTCGTCCTGCTGTCGAGCCTGCCCCCGGTCGCCCGATCGATCCCACTGACCGGTGCCTTGGTCGCACTGATGTTGGCGGTCGGGGCCCGGGTGGTCGTCCGGCGCTCGCAGGAGCACCGAACCCGGCCGGACGGCCGGTCTGCCCACCGCGTGATCGTCCTCGGTGCCGGGATCGAGGGCAGGCAACTCGTGCGGTCGATGGCGACCGAACCCGGCAGCGACTACTTACCGGTCGCCTTGCTTGACGACGACCCGGACCTGCGGCACCGCCGCATCTCCGGGATCGCGGTCCGCGGTAGCCGACACGACATCGCCGACGTTGCTGGAGCCACCCGGGCCGGTCTGCTCGTGGTCGCGGCCCGGGACCTCGACGCGGCGGCCATGCATGAGGTGAACCGGGCCGCAACCGAGGCAGGCCTCGCCATCAAGGTGCTTCCGTTACTCAGCGAGATGCTGCGTCCCGGGCTCGCCGACCTGCGGGACCTGGACATCACCGACCTACTGGGCCGTCGCTCGGTCGAGGTCGACATCTCGGCCATCGCCGGCTACCTGACCGGCAGGCGCGTGCTCGTCACCGGTGCAGGCGGATCCATCGGATCCGAGCTGTGCCGCCAGATCAATCGGTTCGGGCCCGCCGAACTGTTCCTGCTGGACCACGACGAGTCCGGGCTGCACGGCACGCAACTCTCGATCCAGGGCCGCGCTGCGCTCGACACGCCGGACGTGATCCTTGCGGACATCCGGGAGGCCCACGTCCTCACCGAGCTGTTCGCCGATCGCCGCCCGGAGGTGGTCTTCCACGCCGCCGCGCTCAAGCACCTGCCGATGCTCGAGCAGTATCCGTACGAGGCCTGGAAGACCAACGTCATCGGCACCCAGAATGTGCTCGATGCCGCGTGGTGCTCCGGGGCGCTGACGTTCGTGAACATTTCCACGGATAAGGCGGTCAACCCCACGAGCGTGCTCGGCCGGTCGAAGCGGATCGCCGAGCGGCTGGTGGCCGACGCGGCCGCGCACAGGGCGGGCACGTACCTCTCCGTGCGGTTCGGCAACGTGCTCGGTAGCCGGGGATCGGTAATCGTCACCTTCACCGAGCAGCTCGCCGCCGGTGGTCCGATCACCGTCACCCATCCCGATGTGACGCGGTTCTTCATGACCATCCCGGAGGCATCGCAGCTGGTCGTGCACGCTGCCGCCATCGGACGCGCCGGTGAGGTCCTCGTGCTCGACATGGGGGAGCCGGTGCGGATCGAGGACGTCGCGCACCATCTGATGGAGATCGCAGGCCGGTCGGTCGGCATTGTCTACACCGGACTGCGGCCGGGCGAGAAACTACACGAGACGCTGTTCGGCCCCGGCGAGCTGGACCATCGGCCAATCCACCCCGCAGTCTCCCATGTCGCGGTGCCGCCGCTACCGATGGAGTGGGCCAAGGACCACGAAACCCTTGTGGGAGCCGAACAGGCGATGATCGATCTCCCGCTGTTCCCATCGCCCGCGCCTGCAGGCGGACCTGTCGCCGGACCGATTATTCCCCTGCGCAGGAATGCGTCATGAACGCGCCTGTCGCACGCACGTCGGCCCTCGCCCTCGCTGGTGGGTCGCCGGTCCGGGATCGCCCGTGGCCGGAATGGCCCCATTTCGACCACGACGAGCGCGCCGCGGTCGACGCCGTGCTGGCGTCGGGCCGTGTGAACTACTGGACCGGCGAGCAGGGGCGCCTATTCGAGCGCGAGTTCGCGGCGTGGGCGGGGGTTCCGCACGCCGTCGCCGTCGCCAACGGCACCGTCGCGTTGGAGATCGCGCTGCGCGCGATCGGGGTCGGCGCCGGTGACGAGGTCATCGTGCCGTCGGCGACGTTCATCGCCACAGCCAGTGCGGTGGTCGCCTGCGGAGCGGTCCCGGTGGTGGTCGACGTCGACCGCGACACCCGTTGCCTGACCGCCAAGTCGGTCGGCTCCTCGCTCACCGCCAGGACCGCCGCCATCGTCGTCGTCCACCTCGGCGGGTTCCCCGCCGACATGGAGCCGATCCTGGACCTCGCGCACCGCCACCGGCTCCTCGTCGTCGAGGACTGTGCGCAGGCGCACGGCGCGCGTCGCGCGGGGCGGCGGGTCGGGACGTACGGCGACGTCGCCGCATGGTCCTTCTGCCAGGACAAGATCATGACGACCGCAGGCGAGGGCGGCGCGATCACCACCGTCGACCCGGACGTGTGGCGACGCTGCTGGGAATACAAGGACCACGGCAAGAACCACCACCAAGCCGTGATCGAACCGACGCACCTGTCCGGCTTCCGGTGGCTGCACGACAGCTTCGGGACCAACGCGCGGATGACCGAGGTCCAGGCCGCGGTGGGGCGCTGCCAGCTTCACAAGGTCGACGGCTGGGTCGCCACTCGCAGGGCGCACGCCGCCCACCTGTCGGAGGGCCTACGAGATCTGGACGCGCTGCGACTGCCCGACGTCCCGACCGGCGTGGAGCACGCCTTCTACCGCTACTACGTCGACCTTCGGACCGAGCTGCTCGCCCCGGGATGGGACCGCAACCGGGTCATCGCCGCGCTCGTCGCCGAAGGTGTACCCGCGACCCACGGCGGGTGCTCCGAGATCCACCGTGAGCGCGCGTTCCGCACCGCCCACATCCCATCGAGGGTGCTGCCGAACGCGGCCGCGCTGTCCCGCACCACCCTGGCGCTCCCGATGCACAACCGCATGTCCTGCTCAGACACCGACAATGTGATCGCGGCGCTGCGCAAAGTGCTCCAGGAGGCCGCGCGGTGAGCGGCCTGAGCATCATGACCGTCTACGGCATCCGCCGGGAGGTAAGTATTCAGGCCCGTTGCGTTGGCGCAGGTGAGCGCCGGTCGGCCGTGGGCTTCCGGTTGCTGTGTGAGGGGTGCGGGTGGTGTCAGGTGGGGGCGGGGAGTTCGGGCATCCAGGGTGTGCCGAGGAGCGCGTCGTGCAGGACGGTCAGGGCGTTGCGGCCGTGCTTGATGGCGGTGGAGACGTAGCCGCGGATGGTGTAGCGGTCGCGGGTGCGGTCCTCGCTGGTGAGCCGGCCGGAGACGTTCTGTTGGCACTTGCTGGGGCGGAGGTCGCGTTCGGCCTGGTTGGAGGTGGGTGGCACGGCCAGGTCGTGGGCGAAGCGCAGCACGTCGAGCTGGCGGTCGCGCAGGACCTCGAGCAGCAGTCGGGCTTTGCGTTCCCCGGGGCGGGTGCCGTGGTTGCGGGTATCGGACAGCCCGACCCGGATGCCGTGGCGGAACCGGCTGATCAGCGGGTCGCGGACCTCGGGGCGATCTGGTCACGTCGGCTGGGACCTCGGGGCGCACGACCTGTGGTCCATGATTGCGTTGTTCCCCGGCACGGTGACCGCGACGGCCGACTGCGTGACGGTGACCTCCGGCGGCATCACGGACGGCTGACCTGCCGCGCGAACCGTTGACCCGATGCTAAAGAAACGCTACGTTTCGTATGAGTCAGTGGACGTTCTGCCGCTCGGGCTCCCGGCAGTCACCTTCGCCACGGTCGTGCGGCACGGAGATCTCCTCTCCCGGTGAACCGCGCCGGCTGACCTCACACGATCTCTGGACCGGCACCGACAGTCCGTCAGCGCCTCCAGGCACATCGAGCAGGGGGCACCGTGTCGATGACAACCACGAGCGGGCGGACGACCGGGTCGCAGCGAGCCCGCTTGCTCGTACCCCCCGCGCTCGCCCCGTCGGACCGGCGACCGTCGTGACCAGGACCGCTCCGTGCAGGTCGGGCCTCGCCATCGACGGTGGCCCGCCGGTCCGGACTCGCCCGTGGCCCGCGTGGCCGCACTTCGACGACGACGAACGCGCCGCCGGGGACTCCGTCCTGACCTCGGGACGGGTCAACTACTGGACCGGCGAACACGGGCGTTGCTTCGAGCGTGACTTCGCGGCCTGGGTGGGTGTCCCGTACGCCGTCGCCGTCAGCAACGGCACCGTCGCGTTGGAGATCGCGCTGCGCGCGGTGGGGGTCGCCGACGGGGCCGAGGTCATCGTGCTGGCGGCGACGTTCATCGCCACCGCCGGCGCGGTGGTGGCCTGCGGGGCGCGGCCGGTGGTGGCCGACGTCGACCGGACCAGCCGGTGCCCCGCGGCCGAGTCGATCGAGCCGGCGATCAACGTCCGGACCGTCGCGATCGTCGTCGTGCACCTCGGCGGGTTCCCCGCCGACCTCGAGCCGATCCTGCGCCTCGCGCGACAGCACGGGCTCTTCGTCGTCGAGGACTGCGCGCAGGCGCACGGCGCACATCGCACGGGCCGCGTGGTCGGTACCCGAGGCGATGTCGCCGCCTGGTCCTTCTGCCAGGACAAGATCATGACAACGGCCGGCGAGGGCGGCGCCATCACCACTGCCGACGCTGATGTCTGGCGACGCTGCTGCGAATACAAGGACCACGGCAGGAGCAACGACGCCGAGACCACCCTGACGCACCCGCCCGGGTTCCGGTGGCTGCGCGACAGCTTCGGCACCAACGCCCGGATGACCGAGGTCCAGGCCGCGGTGGGACGCTGCCAGCTGAGCAAGGTCGACGGCTGGGTGGCCACCCGCCGGGCGCGTGCGGCCGAACTCTCGGTGGGCCTGCGCTACCTGGACGCGCTGCGACTGCCGCACGCCCCGACCGACGTGCAGCCCGCGTTCTACCGCTACCACGTCGACTTCCGCGCCGAGCCGCTCGCACCGGGGTGGGACTGCGACCGGTTCGTCGCGGCGCTGCTGGCCGAAGGCGTTCCGGCGACCCACGGCGGGTGCTTCGAGATCCACCGCGAGCGGGCGTTCCGCAAACGCCGGGATACCGACGCAGGTCCTGCCGACCGCGGCCGCGCTGTCCCGGACCGGCCTGACGCTCCCGGTGAACCACCGCATGTCCACATCGGACGCCGACGACGTGATCGTGGCGGTCCACAAGGTACTCGGAGAAGCCGCCCGGTGATGACGACGATCGTGGTGACCGGTGGGGCCGGATTCATCGGTGCCAACCTGTGCAGGCGGCTGCTCCACCGCGGCGACACCCGGGTAGTGGTCGTCGACGACCTGAGCACCGGCCGACTGCGCAACCTCGACGGACTCGACGTCGACCTGCGCGTGGCCTCGATCCTCGACGAGGACTCGCTGCGCGTCGCATGCGAGGGAGCGTCCTCGATCGTCCACCTCGCGGCCGTGGCGTCAGTTCCCCGATCCGTGGCGGACCCGCGCCGTACTCACGACGCCAACGTGACCGGCACGCTCGCCGTCCTCGACGTCGCTCGGGCCGTCGCTGCGCACGTGGTGGTCGCCTCGTCGAGCTCGGTGTACGGGCACAACCCCGCCCTGCCGAAGACCGAGGACATGCTGTGCATGCCCGCCAGCCCGTACGCGGTCAGCAAGCTCGCCGCAGAGTCGTACACGCTGGCCTACCGGTCTTGCTACGCGATGGACTGCACGGCGTTCCGCTTCTTCAACGTCTACGGCCCGTGGCAGCCACCCGATCACGTGTACGCGGCAGTAGTGCCGGCGTTCGTCGCGGCCGCGCTGCGCGGCGAACCGCTGATCGTGCACGGTGACGGGGAGCAGAGCCGGGACTTCACCTTCGTCGATTCGGTCACCGAGGTCCTCGCCCGCACCGCGCTGCACCGGATCTCCGTCGAGCGACCGGTGAATCTGGCCGTGGGCACCCGGACCACCCTCAACGCCCTGATCGAGCTGCTCGCGGGCCTGCTCGGCCGCCGGCTCGACGTCGAACACCACCCGACCCGTCCCGGCGACGTCCGGCACTCGCAGGCCGACGGCACGTCGCTGAAGCGGCTTTTCCCCGGAGTCGACGGGGTGCCGCTCGAGCAGGGCCTGAGCCGCACGATCAGCTGGATGGAGACCACCATGCTCGCCGACTCGCAGAGGTCGTCCTCATGACCGACCCGCCCTACACACTCGTCGTCGTCGGCCAGGGTTATGTCGGCTTGCCGATCGCCATGCGCGCGGTCCAGGTCGGGTTCACCGTCGTCGGCGTCGACGTCGACGTCGTCCGGGTGGCGGCGCTCGCCGCCGGCACGTCGTTCGTCGAGGACGTGGACTCCACGGTGCTGCGCCGGGCGCTCGAGTCGGGCCGCTACCTGCCGATGTCCGACTTCTCCGACTTCGACTCCTTCGACGCGGCGATCATCACCGTGCCGACACCGCTCAAAGAGTCCCTGCCCGACCTCAGCTTCATCAAGGCGGCCGCCGTCGAGCTCGCCCCGCGGCTGCGCGCTGGCGCGATCGTCGTCCTGGAGTCGACCACCTATCCGGGAACCACCGAGGAACTCCTCGTGCCGCTGCTGGAGGAAGCGAGCGATCTCGTCGCGGGCCTCGACTTCTACGTCGGCTACAGCCCGGAGCGCATCGACCCCGGAAACCCGACGTGGGGGCTGGTGAACACGCCGAAGGTCGTCTCCGGGGTCAACGAGGCGTCCCTGCGGGCCATCGAGGCGCTGTACGAGCGGCTCGTCGACCGGGTCGTCCCGGTATCCGGCTGCAAGGAGGCGGAGCTGACCAAGCTGCTGGAGAACACCTTCCGACACGTCAACATCGCACTGGTCAACGAGATCGCGATGTTCGCCCGCGAGCTGGGCGTCAACGTCTGGGAGTCCATCGACGCGGCGACGACCAAACCGTTCGGGTACATGCGGTTCACCCCCGGCCCCGGGGTCGGCGGTCACTGCCTGCCCGTGGACCCGACCTACCTCTCCTGGCAGGTACGGCGCCAGCTGCGGCGCAGCTTCCGGTTCGTCGAGCTGGCCAACGACATCAACGACCACATGCCCGACCACGTCGTGCTCCGGATCACCGTCGGGCTGAACCGGATCCACAAGGCGGTGTGCGGTTCCACCGTGCTCGTCCTGGGGCTCGCCTACAAGCCCAACACCGGCGACGTCCGCGAATCGCCCGCGCTGCGCATCGTGGAACTGCTCACCGATCTGGGCGCCGACGTGCAGGTGGTCGACTCGCATGTGGAGCCCCACCGCTGCCCGCCGAGCATCCGGCTCGTCGAGCTGACCGCGGCCCGGGTACACGACGCGGACGCGGTGGTGATCGTGACCGACCACGGCGACGTCGACTACGGACTGCTCGACCAGCCGAGCACGTGGGTCCTCGACACCCGCAGGCGCATCACGTCCAAGGACGTCGAGTACTTGTGATCACCGGCTTCGCCGGCACCCCGGCCACCACGCAACCCGGATCGACGTCCCGGGTGACCACCGCGCCAGCCCCGACGAAGGCCCCGGCCCCGACGGTAAGTCCCTCGAGCACCGTGGCGTTGCTGCCGACCGTCGAGCCCTCGCACAGTCGGACAGAACCGGCGACGTTGGCGCCGGGAAAGACCGCGACGAAGTCCTCCAGGACGGTGTCATGACCGATCGTCGCGTTGTAGTGGACCTGGCAATGGACACCTGTCCGGACGTCGCTGGACAGGTAGGTGTTGGCGTGCACGAGGGTGCCCGCACCCGTAACGGTGAGCGGAGCGATGACGGCGCGCGGATGCACCAGCGTCCTCGGACGCAGGCCGAGCGCGGTGAGCTGGGCCGACAGCGCCCGCCGTGGATGAGGGTCGGCGATCGCGACGATGTAGGACGCGTCGCCCGGTGCGTCGGCCGGGGCAAAAACCGGTCGCTCACGGACCTGCTGACCGGCGAGCCGACCGTCGAGGAACGCGGTCACGGCAATTCCCGAGGCAATGGCGATGTCGAGAGTCTCCCGCCCGACGCCCCCGGCTCCGGCGATGTAGAGCGGCATGGCCGCATGTTGTCACAGTCCTGGCCACGCACCTCCGGAAATCCGTTCGCGGTCACTCGTCAGACTGACGGGTATAGTTGGTGAGCGTTCCGACAGCGCCCGATTCCAAGTCCGCGCAAAAGACCGTAACCCGGCGTCGGCGACCTGTCCTGCAAGTCGTCCTGTTCGGCGCAGTACTCGCGTTGAGCGCTTACCAACTGAGCACGCTCGACGATCCCGGCGACATTCGCCGTGCGTCATGGGTCTTCGTCGCCGGCTGGGTGCTCTGCGTGGCATTACTGGCGAGTCGAGGCCAAGGTGGGGTCTATTCGCCGCCGGCGGCGTACGTCATGGTCTTCGGCCTGTTCCACGGCGGCCTCCTGCTGAACACCGTGCTGCGTGGCGACCTGGGCCTGCCTGATGTCGAGATCAGCTGGTTCTTCACCGGCCTCGCCCCCGTCGCCGCCACCCTCGCCTCGATCGGGATGTTGTCGTTCACGCTGGCCTCGAGCTGGGCCGGTGGTGCGAACGCTGTCGTTCGTCCCGCTCGCCCTGGTGAGTCATGGGCGCTGGGGGTCCTCGGCCTCGGCGTGCAATCGGTCGGCATCGTGATCATCCTCGGCGTGATCCTCGGCCGCGGAGGTTCCGGCCTGTCCGGCTACTCGGCCTATCTGGACGCGGCGCGCGGCGACGGGCTGCTGCCCTACGGCATCCTCGCGGTGGGCATCGGCCCGGTGCTGGCCATCGCCGCGGGTGGCAAGGCCCGGCAGGTGGCTTGGTTCCTGTTCGCGGTGTACGCGGCCCTCGTCTTCCCGCTCGGCCTGCGCGGGGAGGTCCTATTCCCGCTGGTCGCCATGCTGATGGTGGAGGTCCGCCGAGGTCGACGGATGCGACCACTGTGGACCGCCGGTGGCGTGGTCGCGGTGATGACCCTGATCGGGGTCGTCCGGCTGTCCAGGGCGGGTGGCTTCGGCGCCCTATTCAGCACCTCGGCGGTCGGCGCGCCGATGGATGCTGTGGCCGAGATGGGCTACTCGTTGCGTCCCACCGTGGTGGTGCTCGCCTGGCATGCCCAGGGTGATCCGCTGCGTGGCGGTGACACCTTCCTCGCCGCCCCGGCCCGGACGCTGGAGAGGCTGCTAGGCGAGAGCCCACCGGTGTTCGACACCCGGCTGTTCAACGTCGAGATCCTGTCCCGGGTCGGCCCGATCGGCGGGTCGCCGGTCGCCGAGGGGTATCACAACTTCGGGCTGGCCGGGGTCGTCGGTGTCATGGCGCTGCTCGGGCTGCTGATCGCCACGCTCACCCGGAGGGACCGGACGCCGATGAGCGACGCCTTCTTCGGAGCAATCCTCGTCATCCTCCTGACCCAGATCCGGAACAGCTTCGCACCCGTTCCCGCGCAGATCCTCCTCGTCGTGGCGCTTCTCGCGGTTGTCCGACTCCTCGCCGCGACGCCAACCGAGTCGGCACGTCCGGGAAGCGTGCCTCGACGATGAACCCCAAGCGCTCCGTACTGGTCGCAATCATGTCCGCCACCGGTGCGGCTCAGGGTGCCGTCGGTGCTGCCTCCGCGCTGATCGCGACACTGGTGTTGGGTCCGGCCGGGCGCGGGACCATGGTCATCGGGCTGACCGTGTGCAGCCTCGTCACCGTCGTGTGCGGCCTGGCGACTGGGTCTGGCCTTCGGTCGCTGCTTCCCAGCGCAACCACGACGGAGCGGCGGCGCCTCCTCGCCGGATACCTGTCGTGCTCAGCGGTCGCTGTGGGGACATCTGCTGTGCTGTCCGTGGGTGCCGTGGCGGCGTCGGCTCCCCTGGTCGACGCAACTCTTGCCGACCCACGCTTTCTTGTCGGAGTAGCTGCGGCCGCCGTCGCCGCGGCCGTCCTTCAACAGACAACCGACTTGTGGTTCGCAGACGGTCATTTCCGTCGAGGCAGCGTGGGCGGGCTGGTACTCGCGACCGGCGGTCTCATCGGTCTGATCATCGGATTCGCTGTTGAGCGGTCGGCCGCCACCCTGCTCATCGGCCAAGCCTCAGGGACCCTCCTCGTGTGCATCTGGCAGTTGCGCACTCTGGCGACGGCGGGCCTGCTGATCGTGACCCGGCCGCACCGACACGAACTGGTCACGCTGATCAGGCGCGGGCTGCCCGCGCTCGGGCTGACCGGCGGACTGTCAGTCGCGCTGCGAGCCGACCGCTACGTTCTCGGCCTGTTCGCCGGCCCGGCCGCCGTCGGGATCTACTCGGTCGCGGCCACTCTCAGCGAGGCAGCGCGCACCATTCCGTTGTCCACCGGCCAGCTATTCCTTCGCGACGCCGCCCTCGGCAGCGGTTCACGGGAACTGGCCCGCTCGTGCCGGACAGCGGTCATCGGTGCTGCCGTGGCCGGGGCGTTCGTCGGCGCCGTAGCGACGATTGTTGTAGTCCCCATCCTCGGCCCAGAGTTCGCCGACATCCCAACCTTGCTCGTGATCCTGGTCGTCGCTGAGGTGTGCTTCGCGCCGTTCTTCGTCGCCAGTCGTGGCCTGATCGGTGGCGGCTGGACCGCGGCTGCGGGGGCGGTCGGCACCGTCGGTGGCCTCAGCTCGATTGGGATATATCTAGTGACAGCCGGCGAATTTGCCGCCGTAGGAATGGCGGTCGCCTCGTTGGTCGTTTATGCGGGGCTCTCCGTGACGGCCTACGTCCTGCTGACCGCTCGCCTCAAGCCTCGGGTTCTGGGCCGCCGATGATCATCTCTGAAGCGGGCGGACCGACCCGAAGGCGGATCATCCACGTGTTCGGTGCAATGGACCGCGCAGGTGCCGAGCTTCGGACCGTCGAGGCGGTGGAGCGCCTCGGAAGGGCCGAGTTCGATACGACCTACGTCACCCTGTCCGGCCGCGCGGGCAATCTTGCCGAGCGCATCCAGGCCTCCGGTGACCACGTCATCCCGCTGCCACTCGATATCCGGTTCCCGGCCGCGTTCATCCGACTGCTCCGCAGATCGGGAGCGGATGTCGTGCACTCCCACGTCGCTACCTTCTCCGGCGCCATCCTCGTTCTCGCGCTGCTGGCAGGGGTACGTACCCGGATCGCCCACTTCCGCAGCGATGGCGACCAGCACGTGGACTCGCTGCGACGCCGCGTCCAACGGACGATCATGAAGGCGCTCATAGGTCGGTCGGCGACCGCAGTCATCGGGGTGTCCCCGGGAGCTCTCGACCACGGCTGGACACCGAGATGGCGGGCGGATCCTCGTTGTCGGGTCGTCCCCAACGGGATCGATATACGGGCGGTACCACCGGTGGTCGACCGGTGGGCCGTACGCCACGAACTGGGTATCCGCCGTGACGTACCCGTGATCTGCCACGTGGGCCGACCAGCAGCGGTCAAGAACCGAAGCCGGGCCGTCGACATCGCCTGCAACCCGGGATTGGTCGGACGCGCAGCGGTGATGCTGCTGGTCGGGCCACTTGCCGATGGCGAACGGGAGCGATGGCAAACGCATACGCGCACTCGCGGGCACGGCCGGGCGGTGCAAATTCTCGGCCCACGCGATGACGTCCTCCGCCTGATGAACGCCTCGGACGTCACATTGGTCACCTCGACGAACGAGGGTCTTCCGGGCGTCGTGCTCGAGTCGCTGGCGGTGGGCACCCCCGTCGTCGGGTCAGGCCTACCCGGTGTCCGGTGGATCGCCGAGGAGCTGCCGGGTATCGAGATACGTAGTCTCGACGACGAGGACGACCTATGGGCTCGGTCCATCATCGACCTGTTCGCAACAGCCAGCAGTGATCGACGTGCCAGACTGCGCAGCTCGTTCGCGAATGGTCCATTCCTTCTGGACGCGGCGGCTGCAGAATTCGGCGCGCTCTGGCGGGTCCGGACAAAGAAGGAATGCTCATGAAGGTGACGCTACTCATCAAGACCAACGAGGGCGGCCTGTGGACACTGCCACAGATCGACGAACTGCGGTCCCGCGGACACGATGTCACGGTCATATTGCCTGCTGGCGAAGGACGACTTCGACAAGCCCTCGACTCACGACGGGTGCCCGTGGTCGAGAGCGCCTTCGCATTTCGATTCAAACCGCGGATTTCGACGATGACCGGTCTGCTCCGCCTCCGGCGTCAGCTCGCGATGCTCGCGCCAGACGTCGTATTCTATCACCTTTATGCCTCCGCGCTGGCCGCCAGGTTCGCGACAGCAGGCCTCGGGGTCCAGCGGGTGCACATGGTGGCGGGTCCGCTGTACCTCGAGTCTCCGGTCATCAGGACCGCCGAGCGGTTGCTGGTACGGCTCGACAAGGTGACGATCGGTGGTAGCGACTTCACGGCTCGGCGTTATCGGGAGTTGGGCCGGTCGGTCGAGACGACACCGGCCATTCCCTACGGGGTGGACACGACCGTCTTTCATCCGCTCGACAGCAGCGTCGGGCGCCTGGTCCGCGCCGAGTTGGGGATCGACGATGCAGCTTTCGTGGCCATCATGGTGGCGCTGGTCTACGGGCCCAAACGCTTGGTGCACCGGCGACGTGGCATCAAGGGCCACGACGTACTGCTCGATGCTTGGACGACGTTCCAGTGCCGGCACCCCGGGAGTCATCTGATCATCGTGGGCAGCGGCTTCGACGGGTCCGGAGAGCGGTACCGGGCCCAGTTGATGGAGCGGTACGGGTTGCCGGCTGTGGGTCGTGGCATCACGTGGCTGCCCACGGAAAGGAACGTCCGCCGCTACTATGCGGCGGCGAACGTCAGCGTCTCGCCGTCGCTGTCGGAGAACCACGGAGCCGCTCTCGAGGCCGGCGCTATGGGCGTACCCAGCATCGTCAGTGACGCCGGGGCACTGCCGGAGACGGTTGCCCCGGACACGGGGTGGGTGGTTCCGCGCCAAGACGTCCTCGCACTGGTCGCCGCGCTGGAGACCGCCTACGCCGAACATCGTGCGGGCATCCTGACCGGTCGCGGCCGCCGCTCCCGCGAGCTCATGGAACAACGGTTCGACCGCAGGACGACGAGCGGTGCAGTCGCAGATGTCATCGAGTCCGTCGGAAGTCAGGCCAACGGCGGCGTATCTGGCCAGGCGCACACCGTCTTCTGCGAGGCGCGATTCGGTCGGGACCCACAGGGGGCATGGGCCGGCGCGGACGGCGCCAGCGACTGGCACCGCTACCTGCGGGACGGATCCCTTTTGCACGTGGTCGCCCGCGCTGATCTGCGCACCGGCAGTGCATCGACACCGCTGCCACCTGGCTTAGAACTGGTTCCCCTGCCGTACTACGTCGGACTGCGCCAGCTCGGCTCAACGCTTGTCCCGCTGGTGGTTTCGGTCGCACGTGCCGTGAACGACGCAAATTCGATCATCCTTCGGCTGCCGGGGGTCATCGGATCGATCGGAGCGGCTGTCTGCGCTGCGTTGCACCGCCGGTATGCCGTTGAGGTGGTCGGTGATCCCGGAGAGCTGCTCGCCGCCGGTGTCCTCGGTAGCGCCGGAAAGCTTCTGGCGACCGCCGCCGCCGGCTATACGCGCTGGGCTGTGCGCGGTGCCGACGCGGTGCTCTACGCAACGACCCAAACCCTGCAAGGCCGCTATCCGGCCCGATCCGGGTCAGTCTCGGTCGGCATGGCGAACGTCGTCCTCCATGAGGACTGTTTCGTCGCGGAGCCAAGGCGGCATGTCGCGGGTCGCTCCAAGATCCTGGCGATCGGCAGCCAGGAGCAGCGATACAAGGGCCACGATGTGCTACTCCGCGCGGTCCGCCGGTTGCTCGATGATGGTATGCAGGTCGACGTAACGATCGTTGGCGGTGGCCGAGCGCATGACGAAATCCGACAGCTCGTCATATCGCTGGGCCTCGGTGAAAGAGTGACGCTGACCGGCGTCATCAACGACCGCTCCCGTCTGATCGTTCTGTTCGACGAAGCAACGGTCTTCGCCATGCCGTCTCGGACCGAGGGGCTACCCCGCGCCCTGGTCGAGGCGATGGCTCGGGGCCTGCCCGCAGTGGGCAGCGCTGTCGGCGGGATCCCCCGAATTGCTCGACCCCAGGTGGGTCGTGCCGCCGGATGACCACCGCGCCCTTGCCACCGCGCTCGCCGATCTTCTCAGCAGCCCGACGCAGTGGGAAGAGCAGTCTCGCCGCAACCTCGACACCTCGCGGAAATTCTGCATCGACGATCTGCGTGGACGCTTCGACAGCTGGTTGATAAATGTTCCTGACGCGACGGCGAGTCGCCGTCCGCGGCGGAACCGCAGATGGAGACCATGGATGCTGGAACACTACATCTCCGTCGAACATGAGAGCCGGTGTCGAGCCGCGTCTGAAGTCTTGGTCGCCTGGCAATTTGCGCTCAGTCACTGGATTACGCTTGAGATCACGCGGGACTCGGCGTGTGGCGATGACCGTTACAGACGCCGGTGCGACACAGGGGGTTCGTTGATGGCAGCCGGCCCGGGGACGCGGGAAATTCTGTCGCTAACTCGCCGCGCGACGAAATCCGTCGTCGCCAGGTATCTCATCGCAAGCGACCCGATCAGTTACGCGCGGCACATCGGAGTACGCCTCGGAAGCGACTGCCGCCTCCTCGGAATCGGTCGCGATACATTCGGCAGCGAACCTTATCTCGTCAGCATCGGCGATCATGTTACCGTGACGGCGGGGGTTCGATTCATCACCCATGACGGCGGCGTCTGGGTGCTCCGGCAGAAGTATCCTGAGATCGATGTCGTCGGGCGTATCCAGCTCCACGACAACGTTTTTGTCGGAGTCGGGGCGACACTCCTGCCAGGTATCGAGATCGGCCCGGACGCCGTCGTCGCGGCAGGTGCCGTCGTGAGCAGGACAGTGCCGCCGGGTGTCGTCGCCGCCGGTGTTCCTGCCCGACCGATCTGTACATTGGCCGAGTACGAGGCGAAGATATTGCGACGGGCGACGCATGTTCGGAGCCTTCCCCCCGACCAGAAGAGACGTCATTTCCAGCAAAACATCTGACATTCGGACAGGTAGCGACCTCCCGTCCCAGGCAACCGCAGGAACGTTTATGACAGGTGAGCGGAGTTGCTCCGGGCATCAAGGCCCGTGTCCCCGGTG
The DNA here is from genome assembly GCA_963739465.1 of uncultured Actinomycetota bacterium. Lineage (GTDB taxonomy): Bacteria > Actinomycetota > Actinomycetes > Mycobacteriales > Pseudonocardiaceae > Pseudonocardia. The sequence goes on along the minus strand of CAVUAS010000007.1, from coordinate 228,385 downwards.
TCCACAAGCACGAGAGACGGGCAGTTCGCCGACGCCTGCATGGGTTCGCCCAGGAAACTCCGCCATCGGCGCCAACACCGGCACCGCTGATGCCGTCCCGGCGCAGCACCCACGGTCGTTTCAAGATCGACAAGGTGGGGTGAGCGGGTAGCCAGCGCACGGGGTTGATCGCCGGCGGACGGCCTGGTGATCTTCGGCGTGTCGTGGCGGGAGAGGCGACGGAGCTCCGGTAGCAGGAGGAGCCCTCTCACAGACTTCTCGCCACCGGAGCTCCGTTGCGGCTGCATCCTGTCATTGCCGAGTCCGGATTCGCCGGGCTGGGCGCGGCCGTGTCGGGCTCGACCCCCGCCGACGACTTCCCGGCTCCGGCGCGAGTGTGTGCTGACCTGCTGCAACGGTTCGGGCGGGTGTCCGACGGTCGCCGGGACCAGGGCCGGGTTCACCCGGTCGCGGTGGTGCTGGCGCTGTGCGCGGCGGCGGTCGTGGCGGGCATGGCCTCGTTCACCGCGATCGCCGGCTGGGCCACCGATGTGCCCGCCGAGGTGCTCGTGAAGCTCTACGGTCGACGCTCCGATCCGCCGTCGAAGGCCACGATCTGGCGGGTGGTCACCGGTGCCGACGCCGCCGCGGTGGATGCGGTGATCGGTGCCTGGCTCCTCGCCCAGGCCGCTGCGCGTGACGTCGTTGCCGGTGACGTCGTTGCCGGTGACGACGCCGGGACCGACCGGGAGGCACCCGAGCTGCTCGCGATCATGGTGGACGGCAAGGCGGTTCGCGGGTGCCACCGACGCCGAGGGCAACCAGGTCCATCTGCTCGCCGCCGCCACCCACGACGACGCCCTGGTGGTGGGCCAGGTCGAGGTCGGCGCGAAGAGCAACGAGATCCCCCAGTTCGCCCCGCTGCTCGACACCCTCGCCGCCGCCGGGGTCGATCTGGCCCACACGGTGATCACTGCCGATGCTCTCCACACGCAGCGCGCGCACGCGGACTACCTGCACGAACGCGGCGCCGGGTTCGTGTTCACCTGCAAGCAGAACCAGCCGCGGCTCTTCGCCGCGCTCGACGCGCTGCCCTGGGCGCAGACCCCCATCGCCGCCTCCGGCAGGTTCGACCGCGGCCACGGCCGGGTCACCACCCGCACCATCCAGGTGATGCCCGCACCCGAGGATCTGCCGTTCCCGCACGTCAACCAGGTCTGGTTGATCGAACGCTACGTCACCGCCCTCGACGGCACCCCGACCTCCGCGGTCGCCGCGCTCGGCGTGACGAACCTGACCACCGACACCACCAGCCCCGCAGCGCCTCGCCGCCCTGGTCCGCAACCACTGGGGCATCGAGTCGCTGCACTGGCTACGCGACACCGTCTACCGCGAGGACAACTCCACCGTCCGCACCAGGTCAGGACCCCGCGTCATGGCCGGCCTGCGCAACCTCGCAGTCGGCGCCCACCATCTCGCCGGCCGACGTGACATCACCGAAGCCAGCCGCGAGGCCGGCCGCGTCATGCACCGACCCTTCAAGATCCTCAAGCTCACATGATCTTGAAACGACCGTGGCGCAGCACGAACCCCAACCGCGCGCAGCAGGATCCTGATGTCCAGCGACACACAGTGATAGTGCGCACCTCAGGACAAAGACCGCAATCGGAGGATGACGACCGCGTGGTCAGCGAGACTTTGCTGGCACCCCGACCGCGATGACACCGGCAGGGATGTCCCGGACCACGCTGGCAGCCGCGCCGATGGTCGACCCCGCGCCGATTGTGACACCAGGAATGACGGCAGCGCCGGTGCCGATCGTGACCTCATCCTGGATCACGGTGGTCCCGGAGATCGTGGCGCCGGGAAAGATGCTTACGTAGTCGCCGATGACGGCCTCGTGTCCAACGGTCACGTTGAGGTTCAGGTGGACGTGCCGGCCCAGCCGGATGTTCGTGGTCAGCACGACTCCTGCGCAGATCACGCCACCGGCACCCACCTGGATGAGGTGACGACCCAGCGTGGCCCGCGGATGGATCAGGGTCGCGGCTTCGAGTCCCAAACCGGTGGCGTGCCGGTCGATCTTGCGACGCACGGCCCCGTTGCCGATGCCGATGACGTACCGGGTCTCCTGGTCCAGCTCGTCGAGTGCGTCGAGGCCGCCGAGGTGCGTGGCGCCGCGCTCGTCAAGTAGGGCCATGTCGGGCTCCCCGTCATCGATGAACCCGACGAGTTTGTACCGTGGGGTGCCAGCCGTTGACCAGTCCTCGTTGATCGCCTCAACAACGTCGTGAACCTCGCGACCGAAGCCACCCGCACCGATGATCACCAGCAATGTCCCGGTCATAGCGGCGCAGCCTACTGCGGCCACCTCGCAACTTCCCGAATGTTCACCCTATTCCCCTCACCCATGTGATCGCTTAGTCCCGTCCGGGCTTACGCGAGGTGGGCCGGCCTGCGTCGAAGCGGTTCCCGAGTCAAACTTTAAGTCGCGGCGCGCACCACGGCACGTGTGTAGTTGCAGTCCGCGGAGCATGCCCGATCGCCGCCAGCGCCCGATCAGGGCGGACAACCGGCGTCGCCGCCGGGGCCAAGTAGCGAAGTTGCACCGTGCCTCAGTGCCTGCATCCCCATTGACGACATTCCACCAGGTGTCACCGGTCGCGCGTCCAGGGGCTGCGGACGGCTTCGGCACCACATGAGGCGGGATCGGGAGCGACGTCCGCCGTGGCGACAGGCACGGGCGGCGGGCGGTTCATGGAAGCCTGCCCGGGTTCGCTCAGGAACTCCGACATCGTCACCTCGCCGGCACCGCTGACGGCGTCCCGACGCAACACCGCCCCCACCGTGCGCAGCAGGATTCTGATGTCCAGCGACATACAGCACTGGTCGACGTACTCCACGTCGAGGGCGAACTTCCGATCCCAGCTCAGCCCGTTGCGGCCGGAGACCTGGGCCAGGCCGGTCAGTCCCGGCAGCACCTCGTGCCGGCGGGCCTCGTGCGGCGTGTACCGGTCCAGGTACTGCATCAGCAGCGGCCGGGGCCCCACCAGCGACATCTGCCCCCGCACGATGTTCCAGAGCGTGGGCAACTCGTCGAGGCTGGTACTGCGCAACACTCGACCCAGACCGGTCATCCGAGAAGCGTCGTCGACGGGCCCGCGCACCGGGTCGGCAAGCCGCATCGTGCGGAACTTCACCAGGACGAACGGGGCGCCGTGCAGGCCCGGTCGGACCTGGCGGAACAGCACCGGGCGACCGAGGCGTGCGGCCACCGCTGCCGCTGTCACGGCCTGGACAGGAAGACTCAGTACGAGCGCCACCACGGCGACCACCAGATCGAGCAGCCGCTTGGCGTGACGGTAGATCATCGGGTGGCCTCGGCCGGCACCATTCGCACGTCCACGACGTGACGAGAACCCAATGCGGACAACCGATTGGGTGGCGGCAGCGTCAGCCACGTCCGGGACAGCGACGCCGCACGCGCTCCGATGGTGGCACCGTGGCGGACCGTCACACCGACCGCCGCCCCTCCGGAGAGACCGAACGCGGATACTGGTCATTGGAGAACACCGACCCCGGACTGACGAAAACGCCGTCCTCCAGCACCGCAGGCTCGTAGACCATCGCGTAGTTCTGGAGCTTGCAGCTGTCGCCCACCCGCATGCCTACGCCCGACGTTGGCACCCCGGCCCACGCTGCAGTTGTTTCCCAGCACCGCGCCCTCGCGCACGTGTGCCAGGTGCCACACAGACGTCCCCTCCCCGAGCTGCGCATCGTCGGCCACGTCAGCGCTCGCCTGAACTAGAGCCATCACCACTGCCGCACTTGTCGACCACGTCCGATGTCCGGGCTGCCACCCGGGTCGGGTCCGCTCCCCAGCCCAGAGCTGTGCGAGCGGATGGCGACTCCGGGTCGCGTTGCCGCTGGTTGGCACGGGGAACGGTGTGAGCGGGGCCTGCGGCGGTGGCAACGCCCCTGCGCACGTTCCATCCGGAGACAGTCATGGCTTCGCGCTCGAGAGATGGCCGTATTGGCGTGGTCGGGCGGCCTGCCCGTCGCCCCGGGTTCGAGGCCGGTCAGCATCACTGAGCCCGTCCGGCCGTCGGGCCGCTCCACGTCGATCGAGAGGTGGCTCGCGCCGTCCGGCGGTGGGTGCGGCGAGCGCCCTGCATGCAGCCGATGTCATGGTGGTCACCTCCAGTCGGTCTGGTGGCGCGCCGTCGGTGGGGGCGGAGCCCGGCCTGATTGCGATACAAAACGTATCGTTGCACAAACCTGGGCGTTGTGCTCCTTAAACGTCCCTTCTTGGCAGGCCGATCGGCCCGGCAGGACTCGGGGGGGGTGCCTCGTGCTCGGGTCGCGAACTGGCTGAAAGCGCGATCTGAACCGCCGACTTGTATGGACTGCACGGGACGCGCGGGTAGGTGATCTAGCGTTCCGCCGGGGCATCGACCGGCTTGGCTCGTGAACCGCCTGCCGCCTTCGGGCTCCGCCGAAATGCTCGAGGAGTACTGCGAAAGTCTGGGCCGCCGCTCACCCGCCAGCGCAGGTAAAGCGCGCGTGCTGGGCCCGAGTCACTGACGCGTTCGCGCGTCCAGATCCCACACCCGCACCGTGTTGTCCCGGCCGCCGGAGATCACCACCGTGCGCTCGCCCGACTGCGCGGTGGCCACCGCGCACACGAAGTCGGTGTGGTCGGTGAACGGCGACCCGGCCGGCGCCCTGGTGGCCAGGTCCCACACCTGCACCACATCGTCCCAGCCGCCGGAGACCACCACGGTGCGCCCGTCGCAGTTGCGTGGTCGTCACGGCGACCACCCTCTTGGTGTGGCCGGTGAACGGGGCGCCGACCGGTGTGCCTGGTGGCCAGGTCCCGCACCCGCACCGTCGTTGTCATCGCCGCCGGAGATCACCACGGTGCGTCCGTCCAGCTGCGCGGTCGCGACCGCCTGCACGTGACCGGTGTGGCCGGTGAACGGGGAGCCGATCTGTTTCCCGGTGGCGAGGTCCCACACCCGCACCGTGTTGTCGTTGCTGCCGGAGATCACCACAGTGCGCCCGTCGAGCTGCGCGGTCGTTACCGCCGCCACGGCAGCGGTGTGGCCGGTGAAGGGGACCCGACCGGTGTGCCGGTGGCCAGGTCCAACACCCGCACCGTGGCGTCGGCGCTGCCGATGCGGGTGGCGTCACTGTCGGGGTCGGCACCCGCATGCCACGTGCGGAGTGCTGCGCTGACCCAGCTGAGCAGACGCGAGTCATAGGTCTCGACACTCGTGGCGCAGGGGCTGACCAACCGGCAGATCGCCGAGCAGCTCACCTTGTCGACCCGCACGGTGGAGGGGCATGACCCTGGCGGTCCAGTCCCGCCCGGTCGCGGTGGTCGCGCTGTCAGCGAGGTTGATGGACGGCCAGCTCCAGGACGTACGAATCGCCGAAGTCCACATGCCGCGCAGGCTGAGCGAGCGTCGGCGAGCATGTCCGGCGGCGGAGCATGCGCGAGACCCGCCTCGGCAAGCCTTGACAAGTTTGTACAAGAACTGGCAACATACGTGATGAGCCTGGCTCGCCCGACGTGGTGCGAGCTGCGAACGAAGGCGAGTGGCATGGCCCCCACACTGACTCAGGTCGCCAAGAGAGCAGGAGTTTCGCTCTCTACCGCGTCGCGTGCCTACAGCGACCCGGATCGGCTCGGCCCGGAAACATTGCGCAAGATTCTGGCGGCGGCCCAAGAACTGGGCTACGAGGCACCCGCTGCTCGGCTTGTCGAGGCGCCCGCGCGTGAGTCGCGGATGGTCGGGGTCGTGGTTCCGGATGTCGCCAACCCGGTGTTTGGAGCCTTTGTGAAGGCGGCCCAAGGTGAGGGCTGGCACTACGGGCAGACGGTGGTGCTGGTCGACACCGACTTCACCGCCGAACGGGAACGCGAGGCGATCGTCCGCCTGCGTGATCGGGTCGATGGACTGGTCATTTGCTCACCCCGTCTCGACGCCGAAACGGTTCTCGAGCTCTGTGGGCGGGTTCCGTGCGTGCTGGTCAATCGGGAGGCGGCCGGGGCGGATTGCATCGTCGCCGACGCCTCCGATGGGCTGCGGCAGGCCATCGATTATCTCGGCGCGCTCGGGCACCGACGAATGGCCTACGTACAGGGTTCGGCGCGGTCGTGGTCCAACGCGCAGCGCGTCGCTCTTGTCGAGGAATTCACCGGTCAGGCGGGGATCGACCTTCAGGTGCTCGGCTCACAGGCCGAGACGGTCGAGGGTGGTACCGCCGCGGCCGCCAGCGTCATCGCCTGTGGAGCGTCGGCCGTGATCGCCCATAACGACTTGGTGGCGCTCGGAGTGGTCGCCGGTGCCCGCGCACTCGGCGTGCAGGTACCCCACGACCTCAGCGTCGTCGGGATCGACAACATCCCACTCGCCACCGCCTCGGCGCCTGCGCTCACCACGATCTCGGTGCCCATGGCCCGAGCCGGTTCCCTCGCGCTGGCGACTCTGCGCCGCGCCGCCGGGGGAGAGCGGCCAACGCCCCGCACCGTCCGCCTGTCCACCCAGCTCGTCGTCCGTGCATCGACCGGACCGGCCGCCGACCGGTCGGTGCGGCCCGCATCCATCGCTCAGGAGCTCGCATGACCATCGTCGTTGTCGCCGATGCCAACCTCGCGCCGCTGCGCGCCGAGTTCGAGGCCGCTTTGCCCCCCGACACCGAGGTGCGCTGGCCGTCGCCGCGCGACACCCACGAGGTCGAAAGCGCGGTAGCCGACGCCGACGTTCTCGTAGGCGGATCCTGCCCGCGGAACGTCGCAGCCGCTGGCAAGCACCTTCGGCTGGTGCACGCCGCAGGCGCCGGGACAGACGGCATCGACGTGGCCGCGCTCCCGGCCGGAGTGCAGATCGCCAATACGTTCCATCACGAGGACTCCATCGCCGAGTACGTCGTCGCCGCCACCGTCGTGCTCCGCCGCCGCTTCGTCCAACAGGATGCCGCGCTGCGCCGCGGTGTCTGGGACTCGCCCGCCTACGACCCTGCGGTCCCGTGGACCCACTCGCTCGGCGCCGCCACCGTGGGGTTCGTCGGGTACGGCCACATCGGCGCGCGGGCGTGGGCGGGATTCCGTGCCCTCGGTGCTCGGGGTGTCGCGGTGACCCGACGTGGGGACGTTGACGCTGCGGCGGAGGGGCTGGACTGGACCGGCGCCACCGACGACCTCGATCCGCTCCTGTCCGCGGCGGACGTGGTTGTGGTGTCCACTCCTCTGACCGACGAGACCCGGGGTCTGATCGGGTCGCGACAGCTGACCGGGATGCGCCGGTCGGCGGTCCTGCTGAATGTCGGCCGCGGCCCGGTGGTCGACGAGGAGGCGCTCTACACGGCGCTGCGGGATGGCGCCATCGCCGGTGCCGCAGTGGACGTCTGGTACGACTACCCGGTCGGCGGGAACACGGCGGCGCCGAGCGCGTTCCCGTTTCACACGTTGCCGAACGTGTTCATGACTCCGCATTCCTCCGGCCTGACGCGGCAGACCTTCGAAGGCCGCGCCGCGGACATCGCCGGGAACATCCGCAGGCTTCTGGCCGGTGAGCCGCTGCGTAACGTCGTGGCGGTGGCCCGATGAAATCCGACCGCATCGTCGCTGCCGAGGTCCTGGTCACCAGCCCGGGCCGCAACTACGTCGCTTTGAAGATCACCACTGCCGAGGGCCTGATCGGCTGGGGTGATGCCACCCTCAACGGTCGCGAGCTCGCGGTCGCCGCGTACCTGCGCGACCACATCTGCCCGCTACTGATCGGCCGAGATCCGTCCCGGATCGAGGACACGTGGCAGTACCTCTACCGCGGGGTGTACTGGCGGCGCGGGCCGGTGACCATGACCTCGATCGGCGCGGTCGACCTCGCGCTCTGGGACATCAAGGGCAAGACCACCGGTCAGCCGGTCTACCAGCTGCTCGGCGGGGCGGTCCGCGATCGGATCCTCAGCTACACCCACGCCACCGGGTGGGATGTGTCCGCGCTGCTCGACTCTATCGACGCGGCCCGCGAGCGCGGCTTCCGCGCCGTCCGCGCCCAGACAGGCGTTCCTGGGCTCGACACCGTGTACGGGGTGAGCAGGGCGGGCGCGGCTTACGAGCCCGCCGGGCGCGGCACCGCCCCGATGGAGGAAGTCTGGGACACCGACGCCTACCTGCGGCACGCACCCGTCGCGCTGGCCGCAGCCCGCGAGCACGTCGGGCCCGAGGTGGCCCTGCTGCACGACGCGCACCACCGGCTGAACCCGAACCAGGCCGCCCGCCTGGGCAAAGCCCTGGAGCCGCTGGACCTGTTCTGGCTCGAGGACGTCACCCCCGCGGAAAACCAGGAGGTGTTGCGGCACGTCCGCCGGCACACCACCGTTCCGCTGGCGATCGGCGAGGTCTTCAACACGATCTGGGAGTTCCAGCAGCTCATCACCGAACAGCTGATCGACGTCGTGCGCGCGGCGGTCACCCACGCCGGCGGGATAAGCCACCTGCGCCGCATCGCCGCTCTCGCGGACGTCTGGCAGATCCGCCTCGGCCCGCACGGCCCGTCCGACGTGTCCCCGATCGCCCTCGCGGCATCGGTCCACGTCGGCCTGGCCACACCGAACTTCGCGATCCAGGAGTACATGGGCTACTCGGACACCGTGCACGAGGTGATCCACCACGCCTGGAGCTATGCCGACGGGCACCTCCACCCGGGCGACGAGCCCGGCCTCGGCGTCCACGTCGACGAGGCCCTGGCCGCCCGGTTCCCGTACGAGCCCGCTTATCTGCCCGTCGCGCGCCGCCGCGACGGCTCCATGACCGATTGGTGACCGCTGTGCTCACGCCACCTCCGACCCTTGGCGCCGCGACCCTGCCCGCCACAGCCCTGTTGCACCGCCGCACCGTGACCGAGACCGGAATCGTGCACCTCGGGCTGGGCAACTTCCACCGCGCCCACCAGGCGGTCTACACCGCCGCCGCCCTGGCTCACACCGACGGACCGTGGGGGATCCTCGGTGTCGCAGGCCGCTCCGCCTATGTCGCGGACGCGATGCGCGCCCAGGACCTGCGCTACTCCGTCGTGGAGATCGCTCCCGACCGGACGCGGGTGACCGTGCCCGCGGTGCACACCGGCGTGCTGGTCGCCGCCCGGGAGCCGCACGCGGTGCCCGCCGCCATCGCGGCGCACGGGACGGCCATCGTCACCCTGACCGTCACCGAGCACGGCTACACCTACTCCCCGCGAACCCACGGCCTCGACCTCGACGCCGCCGCCGTGCAGGCGGACCTGCGCGGCGATGTGCCGCCGCGGACGACGCTCGGCCGGATCGTGCGCGGGCTGCAGCTGCGGCTGCGCGACCACGCGGCCCCGATCACCGTGCTCAGCTGCGACAACCTGGTTGCTAACGGCGAGCACACGAGCCGGCTGGTCCACGAGTTCGTGGCGGCCCTGCCCGCGGCCGAGCGTGACGAGCTCCTGCCGTGGCTCGACGCCGCAGTCACTTTCCCGAACGGGATGGTCGACCGCATCGTGCCCGCAACGACCGACACCTACCGCGCCGCCGTGGCCATGCACCTTGGCGTGGCCGACGCCATCCCGGTGCCTGCCGAACCGTTCACCATGTGGGTGCTCGAAGACCGGTTCGCCGCAGGCCGTCCAGCCTGGGAACACGGTGGCGCCATCTTCACCGACGACGTCGAACCGTACGAGCTGCTGAAGCTGCGCCTGCTCAACGGCACGCACTCGTTGATCGCCTACCTGGGAGCCCTGGAAGGCCAGGCCACCATCCCCTGCGCGACTGCACAGCCCTTCGTCGCCGACGCCGCCCGCCGAGTGCTGTACGACGACTACCTGCCCTCGGTAACTGTGCCCGCCGATGTCGACCTCGACGCTTACGTGGCCCAACTCTTCGAGCGCTGGTCCAACACCGCGCTCGGGCACCGCACCCAGCAGGTCGGCTCCGACGGCTCGGTCAAGCTCGGCCAACGGGTGCCCGAACCGGCACTCCTGCATCTGCGGGCGGGCAGGCTGCCCCACCACCTTGCCCTGACCGTGGCCGCCTACCTGTGCTGCCTGGCTCCGCCGCCCGGGTTCGACCCCGGCCCGCACGCCGCGGCGATGGTGGACCCGGCCCGCGCCGTGCTCGTCGCGACCCGGCGCCGCAGCCGGTCGACCGCAGAGTTCGCCGCGGCCGTGCTCGACGAGGGCCTCCTGGGGCGCGAACTCGCCGCCCACACCGCGTTCACCGCCCGCGTCGCCGAGCTGATCGACGTGATCGTCACGCACGGACCAATCACGGCAGCGACCGAGGCCGCCCAGGCCGCGGACGCCGAGAAGGCCCTCCTCTCGACCCCCTGACCGTCGACACCCGGAGCGAAGGAGCTCACCGTGTCAATGACCGATACCGCGACCGAATCAACCGCACGGCCGACACGCACCCGCGCGGCCATGCTGTACGGCGCTCAAGACCTGCGCACAACCGAGATCGACGTCCCCGCCATCGGCGAGCAGGACGTACTCGTGCGAGTTGCCGCAGTAGGTGTCTGCGGCTCGGACATGCACTACTTCGCCGCGGGACGCAACGGGCAGAATGTGTTGCGGCAACCAACGGTCCTCGGCCACGAAGCCTCGGGCGTGGTCATCGCGACCGGGTCGAGCGCCCGGATCGCCGTCGGAACCCGGGTCGCCGTCGAGCCCGCGCTTGGGTGCGGCCGCTGCGAGACGTGCCTGCAGGGGGCGTACAACGTCTGCCCGGATGGGACCTGCCTCGGCTCGCCGCCCAGGCACGGCACCATGACCGAGTACCTCGTCGTGCCGGACCGGGCAGCACACCCGCTACCCGACTCCATCGACACGGTTGTCGGCTCGATGATCGAGCCGCTTTCGGTCGCGGTGTGGGCCGTGCAGCGCGCCCAGGTCGGGCTCGGCGACCGCGTGCTCGTCACCGGTTCCGGCCCCATCGGGCTTCTCGTCGCCCAGGTCGCCCGTGCGGCGGGAGCCATCGAAGTGATCGTCACCGACGTCAACGACCATCGACTCGCGGTCGCTGCCGAGCTCGGCGCGACGCGCACGATCAACACCGGCACAACTCCGCTCGACGAGGACCTCAGGGTCGACCGGGTGATCGAGTGCACCGCCGTGCCCGCAGTGCTGTGGGCGAGCATCCGCACAGTCCGTCCGCGTGGCCGGGTGACCGTCGTCGGGCAGGCCGCGCCGAGCGCCGACGGCCTTCCGCTCGCCCACCTGCAGCGCTACGAGATCGACCTGGTCACTGCGTTCCGCTATGCCCACGCCTACCCGACTGCGATCGCGCTCGCCGCTTCGGGCGCGGTCGATATCGACCGAATTGTCACCGGCCGATTCGATCTCGACGGCGCCAGCGAGGCCGTCCAAGCACCGTTGACCGACCCGACCCATCTCAAGGTCGTCGTCACTCCGTAGTCCCGTACGTCACGCAGTTCCCGGAAGTCCCGGCCCGCCGTTCGACGAGCCGGGGGGTCAGCACGCCCGGCACCTCCACGGCCCCATTGCGGGCCATCTCCCGAGAGGACAGATAATCATGACTGATACCGTCGCCCCCCGTGTCGGGGGGCCCGACGAGATCGCCCACGCAGACCCGGCGAACGTCCGGCGCGCCGCTTGGGCGGGCATGGTCGGGACGATGCTCGAGAACTACGACTTCGTCGTCTACGGCACCGCCTCCGCGCTGATCTTCAGCAAGGTGTTCTTCCCGACCATCTCCCCAGCCGCCGGCATCATCGCATCGTTCTCGACATACGCGGTCGGCTTCGCCGCCCGCCCGGTCGGTGGTCTGTTCTTCTCCCACTTCGGGGAGAAGTACGGCCGCAAGTGGGTGCTGGTTAGCACGCTCTTTCTGATGGGCGCGGCCACATTCCTCATCGGCTGCCTGCCCACCTACAACTCAATCGGCGTATGGGCGCCATTACTGCTGGTCCTCTTGCGCTTCCTGCAGGGCTTCGGCGCCGGCGCCGAGCAGGCAGGCGGCGCCACGCTGCTCACCGAGACCGCACCCGTCGGCAGGCGCGGCAGGCTCGCCTCATTCGTCATGGTCGGTGCCGCACTCGGCACGGTCGTCGGCGCGCTCGCATGGGTGCTCGTGCAGCTGCTGCCCGACGACGTCTTGAACAGCTGGGGCTGGCGCCTGATCTTCTGGGCCAGCGTGATCGTGACCATCGGCGCCTACATCATCCGCAGGAAGATGGCCGAAAGCCCGATCTTCGCCGAGCTCAAGCAGTACGTCGACGTCGAGCACCAGGCCCCGCTGAAGACCGTCGCGAAGCACGGGACGAAGAACGTCCTCAAGGTCATCTTCATGAACTGGGGCATCAGCACGCAGTCCTACACCTACCAGGTGTTCATGGCGTCCTACCTGATCACCTTCGTCGGTGCCGACAAGCGGTTCGTGCCCAACGTGCTTCTCTACGGGGCGCTGTTCGGCGCCGTGGCGGCCTACGTTATGGGCATGCTGTCCGATCGGTTCGGCCGGCGGCGGATGTTCCTGGTTCTGGCTGGCGCGGCGATTCTTATCCCGGTGCCCGCCTTCATGGCGCTCAACACAGGCTCGCACTTCTGGATCATCGTGGTGATGGCGCTGGGATTCATGACCGCCGCCCAGGGCATCACCGCGGTGACGATGAGCTTCTTCCCGGAAATCTTCGGCACCCGCTACCGCTACGCAGGCGTTACCTTGGGTCGGGAGTTCTCCTCCATCATCGGCGGTGGGGTCGCCCCGCTGGTTGCTGCGGCGTTGATGGCGTGGTTCGCGAACTCCTGGGTGCCGGTGGCGATCTACATGATCGTCACCATGATCGTCAGCTTCCTCGTGGCCCGCACCGTGCCCGAGACGGTCAACCGCGACCTGCAAATCCTCACCGACGCCCAGCCGGGCGAGGCACGCCCTGGCCTGACCGAGGCCGAGGAGCTACGCGGCCACAAAGTCGTCACTCTCGGCTGAGTACGCAACGACCCCGCTGTCGCCCGACAGAAAGGACTCGTGATGCACCCGTCCGTCGTCACGCTGGGAGAGACCATGGTGCGCCTGGCACTGCCCGAACACGGACGCCTCGGTGCCGGCACCCCCCTCTCGCTCGGGATCGGGGGAGCGGAGTCGAACGTCGCCATCGCGGTCGCCCGCCTCGGCGTCTCCAGCACGTGGATCGGTCACGTCGGCGACGACGACTTCGGCTCGATGGTGATCCGGGAGATCCTCGGTGAGGGCGTGCGCGTGATCGCACGACGTGACCCCGCCGCCCCCACCGGGCTCCTGGTAAAAGAACACCGACGGGGACGCCCCACGGCGGTGCGGTACTACCGGGCTGGCAGCGCCGCCTCCCGCCTCACCCCGCAAGACCTGGACGAAACGGCCATCGCCGACGCCGGAGTGATGCACCTGACCGGTATCACCCCCGCGCTGGGCGAGGGGCCAACCGCAGCAGTCCACCGGGCGACCGTCGTCGCCCATGCCGCCGGAACGCTGGTGTCATTCGACGTGAACTACCGAGCGTCGCTGTGGTCGAAAGGCGCAGCGCGCGCCTCGCTCGCAAAGATCATTCCGAACGTCGACGTCCTGTTCGCAGGACCAGCAGAGGCGGCGCTGATGATCCACGGCGAGCCGCAAGAACCGGACGGCGACCCCTGGACCGCAGGCCGCAAGCTGGCCACCCAGCTCGCGGACCTCGGACCCACACACGTAATCGTCAAGCTCGGCGAGCACGGGGCCCTGGCGCTGCGCGACGGGACTATCGAGGAAGTTCCCGCCTACCCGGTGGACGTCGTCGACACTGTCGGCGCAGGCGACGCCTTCGTCGGCGGCTACCTCGCCGGCCTCGTTACCGGCCAGCCCACCAAGGGCTGCCTCGAGACCGGCGCCCGCCTCGGCGCACTCGTCTGCGGCGCACACGGCGACTGGGAAGGCCTGCTCGACTGGGAAGGCAACGACCCGCAGGCAACAAGTACGGACGTCTTTCGATAGCCACAGAGCAGGAAAGTCGACACAAGACCCATGATCACGCGCACCCAGCCCACCCCCACAATCCTGACCCGCTGCCCGGTCGTGCCCGTCGTTGTTCTCGACGATCCGGCCGACGCCCAACCCCTCGGTGAGGCACTCCTGGCAGGTGGCATCGACATCGTCGAGATCACCCTGCGCACTCCCGCCGGCCTCGACGCCATTCGTCGCCTGGCCGGCATGCAGGGCCTGCACGTGGGTGCAGGCTCCGTCCTCGTCGCCGAGCAGGTCGACCAGGTCGTCGACGCCGGTGCCCGGTTCATCGTCAGCCCCGGCCTATCGCGCAAGGTCCTCGAGCGATCGCGCGCCCTTGACTTGCCGGCTCTCCCTGCCGTCGCGACAGGATCTGAGTTGATGAGCGCCGTCGAACTCGGGCTGAGCGAAGTCAAGTTCTTCCCGGCTGGCATCCTCGGCGGCCCGGCTGCGATCGAGGCCCTCGCCGCGCCCTTCCCGAACATGTCCTTCATGCCATCGGGAGGTGTCAACCCGGACACGATGACCGACTACCTCGCTCTTCCTTGCGTGCCCGCGATCAGCGGCAGCTGGATGGTGGACCCTGCCCTGCTGCGCAGTGGACTCTGGGACGAGGTGACCAGCCGAGCCGCCGATGCAATGAAGAGGGCCCGCGCCGCCCTCGACACCCGCCACTGACATGTCGGCACCGCACACGCCCGTCAACGCGGGGCGGGCGAACGGGGTCCATGCCAGGGTGGGTCGCTTAAACCAAGATCGACTAGTGTCCTGCGCCGGAAGTTCGTTGCGTATATCGGCGGATCCAGGTGTACGTCGGCAAGGCGCTGGTCCGCGCCTCGTACCGGGTGTACTCGGCCGGACCAGCAACGCCGCTGACGTGCGGCTGGGCCGTCGAGATATGTGGCGAACTTCCGGCGCGGGACACTAGCCCGAGTTTCCTAGATAAGTCGATCTAGGGGTGTGCGTTCCCAGGTCAGCCACTATGTTGATCTTCGAGAGTGTATTACCTAACCGGTGGGGCCCAGCGGGCGAGGTCGAAGAGGTCGAACAGTTGCTGCTGGAGGTCGGTCCGGTCGGTGATCATGTGTCGGGCCTTGGGGCGGCCGCGTTGGCCGGGGTAGAGCAGCACGGTCTGCTGGATGTTGGCCAGTTGGGCGAGTAGCTCGCGGACTGACAGGTGCAGGCCGGCCTGGTGGGCGATGCGACGCATCAGGTGGGCGATCATCAGCGCGAGGACGCAGTAGAGGGCGGGTACGCGGATGTTGTGCTCGGTCCAGTGGCGCATCGGGCTGAAGGAGACCAGGTGGGGGTCCTTGAGCTGGCGGAAGCCGAACTCGGCGTCGGATTGGGAGCGGTAGCCGGCGATGACTTCGGTGGTGGTCCAGGTGTGCCGGTCGGTGATGAGGACGCGTTTGCCGAACAGGCGTTCTTCCAGGGCGGTGCGGGCCTGGTCGTCGACGTGCCAGGTCAGCCGAAAGGTGGACGGGCGGTCGCCGGTGACAGTGGTGGTGAGCAGGTCGCGGACCCACCGCTTGTTGGTGATCTTGCCGATGGCGGTGGCGAGTTGTTCGTGGGTGCGCCGGCCCCGGCCGGAGGCCAGTACTTGGCTGATCTTGTCGAGCTCGCGTTCGGCCTTGGCCAGTGTCTGGTCGAGGCCGCGGGCCTGGCCGGCGTGTAGCTCGGCGGAGTGGGTCAGCACGCCGCGGTGGCTGCGGCCCAGCGCATCGATGGTGCCGACCTCGACCGCGTGTAGCCCGTCGAAGGCGTCGATGCGCTGGTAGTCGCTGATCGGGATGGCCAGCAGTTCGTCACGGTCGGACGGGGGCAGTGACCCGACATAGCCCAGCCCGGCTTCGGTCAGGTGCTCGAAGTTTGGTTCGGAGTTCTGCCCGGCGTCGAACACCACGGTCAACTCGGCCGACCCGGAAAACCCCGCAGGCCCCGACGGCCCGGGCGGGTCGGCCGAGCCGGCCCGGGACAGGTCGCGGTGCCGGGCGGCCAGCTCGTCGATCATGCCGGCGAACTGGGTGACGTCGGGCCGGTCACCGGGATAGGCGTGCGAGAGCAGCGGCACGCCACCGTCGCGGGTCAGCACCAGCCCGAGTCCCACCAGTCGCAGGTCTGATCGCTTCTGCTTGGCCTTGCCGCGCTGCGCGATCGGCGCCCGGCCGTTGGTGGAGTCGATGTAGGTGGCGAAGTTGGTCATGTCCAACGCCATCGACGAAGTGTCCAGCCCGAACACGGTGATGGCCCGGGCGGCGATCCGCCGCTCGATCTCGGCCAGCGCGTCGATGTCCACCGCGTGCATGGCGTCCCAGAACCGGCGGTGGTCCAACGCCGCCGCGGCCACCGGGACCAGGCGATCGCCAGCCGTGCCCGCCCACCAGTCAGCGAAGGCCAGCTTGGAGCGGGGAGCCACCACCCGGTTCATCGCCGCCAACGCGAGGTAGGCGCCCACCGAAGCGCCCGCGTCCGCCCGGCGGCCACCGCTCACCCGATCAATGATGCCGACCACTTCCAGCTTCTCGATCACCGCCCAGGTCGCGGCCAGATCCCCGAACGCCAGATGCCGGGTCCGCGACGGCATGCTCACCGCCCCGTCCATCGCCGCCTCGATGTCCGCGGCAGTGCCCAGGTACTTCTGGCTCACGATCCGCGGCTTGCCGTCCACCCGCGCCGAGGTCGCCAGGTAGTAGTACGTCTTCCCACCGACCCGTTTACTGATCACCGACGCCACGAATTTAGGTAATACGGATCTGGAGGGATGGTCAAGCACCCTCGCGGCGTGTTACCCCAGCTCAGCGGACAGACGTCCCAGACCGCCGAGCACCAAGATCGACTTATCCCGGAAACTCGGGCTAGATCGCGGGCCGGTTGCTGGGAGTTAGCGCGGATTTCCGCGTAGCTGATTCAGCCCAACCTCGCCCGCGGGTTCGGATGCCCAGCCACCGGCTCGGACCGCGTTCTGGCATGGGAGAAGTCAGTACCGCCGCCTAGGCATCCGCCGCACTGCCTTGGGTTCATCTGCCCACCGAATCACAGCTCTGCAATTCGTTATCGTGTCGAGACATCTAGTAGTCGATCTCGGTAGCCTGTCGCTGACCAGCGCAGATGCTGTCGCAGGCCGTCCATGAGTGGAGAACCGGGGGCGTACGGATCAACCGAGGAGCCACAGTGCCCTGGTAGAACTCCGCTATGACAGGCGGATCACCCCAACGCGCCGGGGCGGAGTTCTTCACCGCGCCGGAGCAGGTCAACCAGCGCCGTTACGAGGCGCTGCGCGCGTTCTTCGTCGACGGGCTCACCCATGCCCAAGCCGGACAACGCTTCGGCTACACCCGCTGGACCATGGTGGACCTGGTGCACGACTACCGGGCCGGGAAGCTTCAGCTGTTCGCCCCGCCCCGCAAACCCGGACCGCCGCCCGGGGTGGCCCCGGCCAAGGACCGCGTCCGCGGCCGGGTGATCGAGCTCCGCCGCCAAGGCCTGTCGACCTACGAGATCTCCGCGCAGCTGGCCGCCGAAGCCACCCCGCTCAACCGCACCGGCGTCGGGGAAATCCTCGCCGAGGAAGGGTTCGGGCGGCTGCTGCGCCACCCGGCCGAGCAGGCCTCCACCGCGGCGGCTACGCCCGGCCGCGACACCCGGCTGCCCCGCACCGCGGTCCTGGACTTCACCACCTGGCCGGCCCGGGTGGACTCGGCCAAGGCCGGGCTGCTGCTGCTGATACCCGACCTGGTCGCCCTGGATCTGCCCGCCCTGGTCAAGGCGGCCGGCTACCCCGGCACCCGGGTGGTGCCCGCCACCAGCTGGCTGCTGAGCCTGCTGGCCTTGAAACTGACCCGGACCCGGCGCGTCTCCCACGTCGATGACCTGCTGCTGACCGACCCGGCCGCCGCGCTGCTGGCCGGGCTGGCCACGCTGCCGAAGAAGACCGCACTCACCGACTACTCCTACCGCACCGGCCACGACCACCAGCGCGCCTTCCTGGCCGCGCTGGACCAGAAGATGATCGCCGGCGGGCTCGCCACCGGCGACCAGGCGATCTTCGACCTGGACTTCCACGCCGTCATGCACTGGGGCGCCGACCCCGCGCTGGAGAAGCACCATGTGCCCACCCGCTCCCAACGGGCCCGCTCGGTGCTGACCTTCTTCGCCCAAGACTCCGGCACCCACAACCTGGTCTACGCCAACGCCGAGTTGTCCAAGGCCACCCAGAAACCGCGAGGTCATCGCCTTCTGCGACCACTGGAAGGTCGTCAGCGGGCACGACCCGCACCTGCTGGTCATGGACCAGAAGGTCACCACCCAGCCGGTGCTCGCCGAACTCGACCAACGCGGGATCCGCTTCCTCACCCTGCGGATGCGCTCACCCGCCCTCATCCGCGACATCAACAGCCTGCGCCCGGCGGACTATAAAACGATCACCCTGGACCGCTCGGGGCCCCACAACCGGCCCCGCGTGCACGAATCCACCATCCGACCCTCGAACTACCCCGGCAATCTGCGCCAGTTCATCATCACCGGGCTGGGCCGCGACACCCCCACCGTGATCATCACCAACGACACCGAGAGCACCGCGAAACAGCTCATCACCCGCTACGCCCGCCGGATGACCATCGAACAACGCCTCGCCGAGATCATCCGCGCCTTCCACGCCGACGCGCTGTCCTCCACGGTCAACCTCAACGTCGACCTCGACATCATGCTCTGCGTGCTCGCCCAAGCCCTGCTCGCCGCCCTGCGCGCCCGCCTACCCGGCTACGCCGGCGTCACCCCCGACGTCCTACAACGCCGCTTCCTGGAAACCCCCGGCCAGATCATCACCACCCCAGACGCGATCACCGTGCGCCTCGACCGGCGCGCCTACACCCCCGTCCTGCGCCAAGCCAACCTCCCCGACACCCCCGTCCCCTGGTTGGGCAACCGCACCCTCCGCTACGAATTCACCTGATCCTTGGGGCGAACCAACTGCGCGGAAATCCGCGTTAGTGACAACGACGCCGGAACCGCCGCGCGTGTGCGCGGGGTGAGCACGGCGTGAACTACGGCGGCGTCGACGGTCGTCGATGTGGCAGGAGAGTGTGCGCGTCGTGCGCAGTCGTCGGTTCCGCGGCTGCGGCAGCTGGTTGTTCGCTTCTCTGATCAAGAGTTGCTGGAGATCCGCGCGGCATCTGCATCCGCCGGGTTGGCGGTCGGTGCTTGGGTGGGTGAGTCGGTCGTTTCCGCCGCGCACGCCATGGCAGCTGATGCTGGATTCGCTGAACGGGCTCTGCTGCGGGCTCTGATCGAGGCGAAGGCCGGAGGATGCGGTGCGGACGACGCGGTCGGGGACATCAGACGTCGTAGTACAGCGCGAACTCGTACGGGTGCGGCCGCAGCCGCAGCGGGCCGATCACGTTGCGTCGCGCTTGAGGTCGATCCACTTCTCGATCAGGTCGGACGTGAACACGCCGCCCTCGAGCAGGTACTCGTGGTCCGCCTCGAGCCGGTCGATCACCGCGGGCAGGCTGGAAGGCACCTGGCGATGTCCTTGGCCTCCTCCGGCGGCAGCTCGTAGAGGTCCTTGTCGACCGGCGTCGGCGGCTCGATCTTGTTCCTGATGCCGTCCATGCCCGCCATCATCATCGCCGAGAACGCCAGGTACGGGTTGCCCGACGAGTCCGGGCAGCGGAACTCGAGGCGCTTGGCCTTGGGGTTGTTACCGGTGATCGGGATCCGGATGCACGCCGACCGGTTGCGCGCCGAGTAGACGAGGTTCATCGGGGCCTCGAACCCGGGCACCAGGCGGTGGTAGGAGTTCACCGTCGGGTTGGTGAACGCCAGCAGGCTCGGGGCGTGGTGCAGCAGTCCGCCGATGTAGTAGCGAGCCATGTCCGAGAGGCCGCCGTAGCCGGACTCGTCGTGGAACAGCGGCTGGCCGTCCTTCCACAGTGACTGATGGGAGTGCATGCCCGAGCCGTTGTCGCCGAAGAGCGGCTTCGGCATGAACGTCACGGTCTTGCCTGCGCTGCCATGCGGTGTTCTTGATCATGTACTTGAACAGCATGCAGGTCGTCCGCGGCGTGCAGCAGCGTGTTGAACTTGTAGTTGATCTCGGCCTGGCCGCCGTGCCGACCTCGTGGTGGCCGCTCTCGAGCTCGAAGCCCGCCGTCAATGAGGTTGGTGCCGATGTCGTCGCGCAGGTCGGCGTACTGGTCGGCCGGCTCGACGGGGAAGTAGCCGCCCTTGAAGTCGACCTTGTAGCCGTTGTTGCCGCCGACCTCGTCGCGGCCGGTGTTCCACCAGCCCTCGACCGAGTCGATCTCGTAGAAGCTCTGGTGCGGATTCGGAGTCGAAGCGCACCGAGTCGAAGATGTAGAACTCGGCCTCGGCGCCGAAGAAGCACGTGTCCGCCACGCCGGACGCGGCCAGGTACTCCTCGGCCTTGCGGGCGATGTTGCGCGGGTCGCGGCTGTAGGGCTCGCGGGTGATCGGGTCGTGGACGAAGAAGTTGATGTTGAGGGTCTTCTGCTCGCGGAACGGGTCGAGGCGGGCCGTCGCGGCGTCGGCGAACAGCGCCATGTCCGACTCGTTGATGCCTGGAACCCGCGGACGGACGAGCCGTCGAACGCGACGCCGTCGTCCAGCACGTCGGCGGCGGTTGAGGCGGGGACGGTGAGGTGCTGCATCACGCCGGGAAGGTCGCAGAACCGGATGTCGACGTACTCGACCTTCTCGTCAGAGATGTACTTGAGGACCTCTTCGGAGTTGTTGAACACCCTCGCTTGCTCCTTCGATCGGCTCGTGGGTTCGAGCGACGCTAGGGCGGCGATGTTGCCCGTCGGTCACCCGTTGGTTTCGCAGAGGTTAACGGCCTCGGGGTCGGTTTCCGCGATGCTGCGCAACCTAGACTGCAAACCATGGCCGGGTGGCTCGAGTCCTGGATGCCCGGGACAAGCTGCTGGACCGAACGGACGTACCGAGAGCGACTATCCGGGCGAGCGACTGGGGCTTCCGGCGGCTGGTGTGGGGTCGGTGGCGGGATTCGGTCGGCGGCTCGCCGCGCTGACGGTGACTGGTTCATCGGCTACGGCATCGCCGCGATATTCGCCACTCCCGACCCGGCGGTCAACCCCTGGTTCGGGTGGCTAGTCCTCGGTGTCTGGTTCGTGCTGACGGCCGTGCCGGTGGCGGCGTTCGGAGCGAGCGCAGGCATGATGGCGCTCGGGCTGCGGGTGCTCTCCGTCGACGGCCGGTCCGCCGTCGGGGTGGGCCGGACACTCCTGCGCACGGCGTTGATCGCAGTGGTGGCGCCGCCGCTCGTGCGGGATGTGGACGGACGCGGCTGGCACGACCGCGCGGCGCACACCGTGGTGGTGCGCACCCGGCCGTGAGCGGTGGCGAGTGCTCCGGCACTCGTTCCCGCTCACGAGCGATGGCTAGCGCCTACGGACCGTGCGCTGGATGTTGCGCATCTTCGCGCCCGCAGGCAGCGGCCCCTTCGGCATCGCCGCGGCGCGCGAGCCCAGCGCGGCGAGGCGCTTCTCCAGGTCGTCCATCTGGGTGGTCGAGATGTTGCGCGGCAGCTTGGTGAGCACCTTCTGGAGGTCGCGCAGGGGGGTTTGGCCCTCCTCGTTGCCCACGATGAAGTCGTAGATCGGGGTGCCGCCCACCACCCGCGAGGTGCGCTTCTTCTCCTGCGCGAGCGAGGGTCTTGACCCGGTGTGGCGCCCCCTCGGCCACGAGGATCACGCCGGGGCGGCCGATCACGCGGTGTACGGCGTCGAGATGGGTGGTGCCCGCGATGCCCTGGCTCACCCGCCACGCGCCGCGCATGTTGTCCAGCGCCCATCCCGCCGCGCCCGGCTGGCCGTCGGCCTTGGCGTAGACGGAGTTCTGCACGCGCCGCCCGAAGATCGACACGGCGACCAGCAGCCCGATGCGCGATGCCGAGCGGCAGCACCACCCACTGCATCCCGAAGAACAGCCCGATGCCGAAGGCCAGTGCAGCGGCCAGGACGATCGAGCCGATCATCAACGGCAGCAGCACCTTGTCCTCGCGGCGTTGATGCTGGAACGCCTGCCAGAGCTGCTTGTACCGCATCCTCGACGCGGCGCGCTTCTCCCGCTTCGCTGCCTTCTGTGCTTCCTTGTCCGCCTTGGCGGGCTTCCCGGCCATGCCGGTCAGGATAGCTCTAGCGGGCGAGCAGGGAGGCGGCCTCCTGGGCAGCCGCACCGCCGTCTGCCAGGTGCTCCAGGCCTGCGGGCAGCGGCTCGCCGCGCCGCTGCTTCGTCTGCGCGTAGAGCCGCCCCGCGCGGTAGGACGAGCGGACCAGCGGGCCTGCCATCACGCCCGCGAAGCCCATCTCTTCGGCCACGCGGGCGTGCTCGACGAACTCCTCGGGCTTGACCCACCGCTCGACCGGGTGGTGGCGCGGTGTGGGCCGCAGGTACTGGGTGATCGTGACGATCTCGCAGCCCGCCTCGTGCAGGTCGGCCAGCGCGGCGGTGACCTCCTCGGGGGTCTCGCCCATGCCGAGGATGAGGTTGGACTTGGTGACCAGCCCGGCGGCGCGGGCCTTCGTGAGGACCGACGAGCGACCGGTCGTAGCGGAACGCGGGCCGGATGCGCTTGAAGATCCGCGGGACGGTCTCCAGGTTGTGCGCGAGCACCTCGGGCCGGGTGGCGAACACCTCGCCGAGCTGGTCGTCGCGGGCGTTGAAGTCGGGGATCAGCAGCTCGACGCCGGTGCCGGGGCCCCGGGCGTGGATCTGGCGGACGGTCTCGGCGTAGAGCCATGCGCCGCCGTCGGGCAGGTCGTCGCGGGCGACGCCGGTGACCGTGGAGTAGCGCAGCCCCATCGCGGCGACGGACTCGGCGACACGGCGGGGCTCGTCGCGGTCGAGCTCGGCGGGCTTGCCGGTGTCGATCTGGCAGAAGTCGCAGCGGCGGGTGCACTGCTCGCCACCGATGAGGAACGTGGCCTCGCGGTCTTCCCAGCACTCGTAGATGTTGGGGCAGCCCGCCTCCTCGCAGACGGTGTGCAGCCCGCCGGAGCGGACGAGCGCCTTCAGCTCGGTGTACTGCGGTCCGGTGCGGGCGCGGGTGCGGATCCACGGCGGCTTGCGCTCGATGGGGGTCTCGGCGTTGCGGACCTCCAAACGCAGCAGTTTGCGGCCCTCCGGTGCCATCGTCACCTGGCCAGGCTACGCCGGCCCGGCCGGTCCGGCCCCACGGTTGCCCGCGGGTTGCGTAGGGTCGGCGCGTGGACCTGCGGATCTTCATCGAACCCCAGATGGGGGCCTCCTACGACGACCAGCTGCGGGTAGCCCGGGCCGCGGAAGCGGCGGGCTACGACGCGTTCTTCCGCTCCGACCACTACCTGGTGATGGGTGACGCGTCCGGCGAGCCGGGGCCGACCGACTCCTGGGTGACGCTCGGGGCGCTGGCCCGCGAGACCTCGCGGATCCGGCTCGGCACCCTGGTGACCTCGGCGACGTTCCGGCTCCCCGGCCCGCTCGCGATCGCGGTGGCGCAGGTGGACGACATGTCGCGCGGCCGCGTCGAGCTGGGGCTGGGTTCAGGCTGGTTCGCCGCCGAGCACGAGGCGTACGGCATCCCGTTCCCCGGCCTCGGCGAGCGCTTCGACCGGCTCACCGAGCAACTGGAGATCATCACCGGGCTGTGGAAGACGCTGCCGGGGGAGCGGTTCTCCTACTCGGGTGCGCACTACACCGTCGTCGACTCGCCTGCCCTGCCCAAGCCGGTGCAGCAGCCGCACCCGCCGGTCATCGTCGGCGGCCACGGGGCCAAGCGCACCCCAGCGCTCGCCGCCCACTTCGCCACCGAGATCAACGTGCCGTTCGTCGGGATGGACGCGGTCGCCGCGCAGCTCGCCCGCGTGGACGCGGCCTGCCGGGAGATCGCCCGCGACCCGGCCGAGCTGACGCGCTCGACCGCACAGACGATCGCGGTCGGACGCGACGACGCCGAGGTGGCGCGCCGGGCGCTGACGATCGGTAGCGAGGCGGCCGACCTGCGCGCCAACGGGCTGGGGGGCACCGTGGCCGAGGTGGTCGACCGGCTCGGGGAGTGGCGGGAGAAGACCGGGATCACCCGCGTGTATCTCCAGCTGATGGACATTGCCGACCTCGACCAGGTCGAGCTCATCGCGGCGGAGGTGGCACCGCAGCTGGGGTGAGGTGCGCCGGTGGGCTGCAGCAGGGTGACACTCCTGCTGTTCAGTTGCTGCAGGGTGACACTCCTGCAATGTCGGGGGGCGGGCCGGGGCGTAGCGTGACGGGCATGGTGGGGTCGTGTCGTCGTGACGGCGGGCCGGTGCGGGTCGAGCGCATCGAGATGATCGAGTACGTCGCCGCGTGGGACGCCCAGCGCGCCCACGCCGAGGCCCGCCGGAGCGGCGCCGGGCCCGACGTGCTGATGCTGCTGGAACATCCGTCGGTCTACACAGCGGGCAAGCGCACCCAGCCCGAGGACCGGCCCACCGACGGCACTCCGGTCGTCGACGTCGATCGCGGCGGCCGCATCACCTGGCACGGCCCCGGACAGCTCGTCGGCTATCCGATCGTGGCGCTCGCCGAGCCGCTGGACGTCGTCGACTACGTCCGACGGCTCGAGGAGGCGCTGATCGCCGTCGTGCACGGGCTCGGCATCGCCGCGGCCGGACGGGTGGCCGGGCGCACCGGGGCGTGGCTGCCCGCCGACGACCACGGCCCGGAGCGCAAGATCGCCGCGATCGGCGTGCGCGTGCAGGCCGGGATCACGCTGCACGGGTTCGCACTCAACTGCGAGCCCGACCTCGCGGCGTTCGACCGCATCGTCCCGTGCGGCATCACCGACGCCGGGGTGACGTCGCTCGCCGCCGAGCTGGGACGGCCGGTGCCGGTCGCCGAGATCATCGACGTGACGGAGCGCGCGGTGCTCGCCGCGCTGGACGGCACCCTGCCCGTACGCGAGCACGCCGTGGCCCGACCCGAGACACCCGCGGGCCTCGACCTCCAGCTGCACCCCGCCCTGCGCTGACTGTGACTGGGTGCGCCTCACGGCCCGCCTGCGAGTCTGCGGGCCATACTCACGAGGCCGTCGCGCACGGCGGTGGCGGTGCGCCCCTCGTCGTGGAGCCAGTGCCGCACCTGCTCGGCGGCGAGCGCGGCGAGCAGCACGTCGGCGCGCAGGTCGGCGTCGGGCGTGCCGCACTCCGCGAGCAGCAGGCGGCAGTGGTGCACCCACAGCCGATGTGAGCCCATGCGCAGCCGGGCGCCCGGGCTCGCGGTCTGCGACATCGCCACCAGGTCCAGGTGCGCCACGACGAAGCCGAGGTAGGCCTCGACGAACGCGGCGAGCCGCTCCACGGGCGCTGCGCCGGGGCCCAGCGGGGGTGCACCGTCGAGCATGTCCTGCTGCAGCTGCGCCTCCCGCTCGTCGAGCAGCGCCGCGGCGAGGCCCGACTTGTCCCCGAACCGCCGGTACAGGGTGCCCTTGCCGACGCCCGCCGCCGCGGCCACGTCGTCCATGCTGACCGCCGCCACGCCTCGCGTCGTGAAGAGCTCCGCCGCGGCCGCCAGCACCTTGCGCCGGTTGCGCGCGGCGTCCGCCCGCTCGGGGGGCGCCGCCGACGCCACCAGGTTCAGATCCACGATCAGGACTGTAGTCCGTTTCTTGCTTGACGTAAACGGACCCTGGTCCGTATATTGAACGGACCGCAGTCCGAATCCTGTTCGTGGAGCCCGCCATGACCCTCCTGCACCTCTCCTCGTCCCCGCGCGACACCGACTCCGAATCGCTGCGCATCGCCCGCGTCTTCACCGACGCCTACGCCGAATCCCACCCGGGCGCCGAGATCGAGCGATGGGACCTCTGGGACGGCTCGCTGCCGGACTTCGCGCTGGGCGCCAGGGCCAAGATGACCGTGTTCGGCGGCGGCACGCCCGTCGGCGCGCAGGGGCAGGTGTGGGCGCAGGCCCGCGCCGCCTTCGAGCGTTTCGCCGCGGCCGACCGGGTGCTGTTCAGCGTGCCGATGTGGAACGGCGGGATCCCGTACGTCCTCAAGCAGTTCATCGACGTGGTGAGCCAGCCCGGCTGGATCTTCGGCGTCGACCCGGTCGACGGCTACCAACACCTGCTGGCCGGCCGCGGCACGCGCGTCGCGGTGATCTACACCAGCGCGGTGTGGGGCCCCGGCCTCGGCCCGGAGTTCGGCCGCGACTTCCAGTCCACCTACTTCGACGACTGGCTGCGCTGGACCGGCCTCGCCGACATCAGCGAGATCCGCTTCCACCCGACGCTCACCGGCGACCGCGCCGCCGAGGACGCGGCCGCCCTCGCCCGCGCCCGCGACGTGGCCAAGACCTTCTGACTTCGCACCCCTCCGGCCACTTCGCACCCCGCAGGCGTGGCACCCAAAGGGTGCGAAGTGGGCGAGCGGGCACGGTCAGATGCCCAGGTGGGCGAGCACCGCCTCGGCAGCACGGCGACCGGAGACCAGCGCACCCTGCTGGGACGGGGTGTCGCGGTGGTCGCCCGCCACGAAGAGGCCCTCGCCGAGGTCGACCGGGCTGCGCAGCGGTCGACCGGCCGGGAACGCCGGGAGGGCGGCGCGCACCTCGTCGATGCGCACGAGCTCCCAACCGTCGGTCGGCGCGTCGTAGATCCGGCCCAGCTCACGGCGGATGTCGGGCTCCGGGCGTGCCGTGCCGACAACGGTCGACGACACCAGCACGCGCCCGGGCGGGGCGTAGCTCTCGGGCATCACGACGGTGTTCGCGATCGGCCCGCCGGTGCCGTCGAGGTGCAGCAACGCCACGTCGGCGGGCGGGGTGGGCGCCGCATGGTGGTACGTGGTGAGCGTGTGCAGCGCGGGCACGTCCAGGCCGGGGAGGAGCTCGCCCGCTGTGCCCGGATCGCTGGCGACGACCACCGCCCGGGCCGACAGCGTCTCCCCGTCGACCTCGACGCTCCCGGGCGCGACCCGGGTGACCCGCCGCCCCGTCGACAGGATCTTCTCCGGCAGGGCTTCGGCCAGTCGTGCGGGCAGGGCGCCCATGCCGTCGGCGGGCACCGCGATCGTGCCCAGCGCGAAGCAGCGCCACACCAGCCGGACGTAGGCCGCCGACGTCACGAGATCACGCTCGCCGAGCACCCCGGACAGGAACGGCCGCAGGAACTGTTCGACGACCGGCCCGTCGAGGCGGGCCGCGGCGAGGTCGCGGGCGGCGGTCCGGTCGATCCGGCGCGCCGTGCGCTGCGGCGGGGTCGCCAGAACCCGCGCGGTCCACGCGACGAGCCGAGCCTTGTCGAGCGGCCCGAACAGGCCGTCGACGGCGGTCGGCCAGGCCAGCGCGGGGCGGCGGAGCGGGTTGCCGAAGGTGTGCAGTGCGCCGTCGTGGCCCCGGATCGCCGCGCCGGGCACGAACGGGCGCAGGCGCAGCGGCGCGAGGTCGACCGCCGCGCGCAGGGCCGGGTAGATCGTGTTGAGCACCTGGAAGCCGCGGTCGAGCCGGAACCCGTCCACGACGTCGGTCGCGACCCGGCCACCGGGCCGGTCGGCGGCATCGAGCACCGCGACGTCGAGCCCGCGCCGCGCCAGAACGGCCGCGGCGCGCAGGCCCGCGAGGCCCGCTCCGACGATCACGACATCGTGGTCGCTCATGCGTCCAGCGCCGCCGAGAGCGCGTCACCGACGGTCAGGTGCCGGAACTGGTACCCGGTCGCCTCCAGGCGCGCGGGCACGGCGCGCTGGCCGTAGAGCAGCAGCTCCTCGCCCATCGCGCCGAGCACCCCCTTGATCGCGAACGCCGGGACCGGGATCGAGGTCGGCCGGTGAACCGCCTCGGCGAGGGCCTTCGTGAACTCGGCGTTCGTGACGGGTGTCGGCCCGGTGAGGTTGAGCGGGCCGACGATGGTGTCCTGCTCCAGCGCGTGGCGGATGGCGCCGACCTCGTCGTCGAGCGAGATCCATGGCATGTACTGCGTGCCGGTCCCGAGCCGTCCGCCGAGGAACATCTTGAACACCGGCTTGAGCACGCCGAGGAGCCCGCCCGCAGGGGCGAGCACGGGCCCGGTGCGCAGGTGCACCACCCGCACGCCGCCGTCGGTGGCCTTCTGGGTGGCGGCCTCCCAGTCGCGGCACACCTCGGCGAGGAACCCCGTGCCCGACGGCGCGCTCTCGTCGATGACGCGGTCGCCCGTGTCGCCGTAGTAGTCCACCCCCGAGGCCGACAGGAACGTCGGCACGCCGTGCTCGGCGACCGCGGCGGCGAGCACCTCGGTCGGCACGTTGCGGCTGTCGCGGATCAGCTGCTTGCGCGCCCCGCTCCACGGCCGGTCGCCGATGCCGACGCCGCCGAGCCCGATCGCCGCGTCCACGCCGTCGAACGTGCCCGCGTCGACGCGCCCCGCCGCGGGGTCCCAGCCGCGCTCGTCCGGCGCCGCGGGCACACGCCGCACCAGCCGCAGGACATCGTGTCCCGCCGCACGGAGATGGGCCACGAGGGCGGTACCGATCAGACCGGACGACCCGGAGATGACGACGCGCACGGAGAAGATCCTCGCGGAGACCGCCCCGAAGCGCACCTCGGCCCGGGGTCGTGAGTGGATAACGTCGCCGGAACAACGTTATCCACTCACGACTACACCTCGAACTCGCCCGCCTCCAGCCGGGCCCGCATCGCGGAGACGAATCGGCCCGCGTCCGCCCCATCGACCAGGCGGTGGTCGTAGGTGAGCGGGAGGAAGCAGATCGAACGGATCGCGATCACCGGCTCGCCGTCGGCGTCCTCGATCACCTTCGGCTGCTTGCTGATCGCGCCGGTGCCGAGGATCGCCACCTGCGGCTGGTTGATGATCGGTGTGTCGAACAGCGCACCGACGCTGCCGACGTTGGTGATCGTGAACGTGCCGCCGGACAGTTCGTCGGGCCCGATCTTGGCGTCGCGTGTGCGCGCCGCCACATCGGCGATCCGCTTGGCCAGCCCCGCGATGTTGAGGTCCTCGGCGTTCTTGATCACCGGCACGAGGAGCCCGCGCGGGGTGTCCACCGCGATCGCCAGATGGACGTTCCCGTGGTAGGTGATCTCCTTTTTCTCCGTGTCGATCGACGCGTTCAGCGCGGGGTACTGCTTGAGCGCCTCGACCGCCGCCTTCGCGAAGAACGGCAGGAAGCTGAGCTTCACGCCCTCGCGGCGCTCGAAATCGGCCTTCACCCGGGCCCGCAGCCGCGCGACCCGGGTGATGTCGACCTCTTGCACCGTCGTGAGCTGGGCCGACATCTGCAGGGACTCGGTCATCCGCTGGGCGATGACCTGCCGCAGGCGTGGCAGCTTGACCGTGGTGCCCGGCTGCGGGCCGTCCGCGGCGGGCCGGGCGGCGGGGGCAGCGGTGGCCGCCGGAGCCGCGGCGGGAGCGCTCGGCGCGGGCTCCGGAGCGGGCTCGGGCTCCGGCTCGGGAGCGGGCTTCGCGGCCTCCGCGGCGGCGAGGACGTCCTGCTTGCGGATGCGGCCGCCGACGCCGGAGCCGGTGATCGTCGAAAGGTCGACGGAGTGTTCGGCGGCGAGCTTGCGCACAAGCGGCGTGACGTAGGGGGCGGGTCCCGCCGAGCCTGCGGCCTCGTCGACGGTCCCGGTGCCCGGATCGGCGCTGCCCGGCGTCACCGAGGCCGGTGCCTTGTCCTCTTCCTCCTTCGCCGCGGCGGGCTGCGCCGAGTTGCCCCCGGACGACGCGGCGGGCGCGGGCTCCGGT
The DNA here is from genome assembly GCA_963739465.1 of uncultured Actinomycetota bacterium. Taxonomy (GTDB): domain Bacteria; phylum Actinomycetota; class Actinomycetes; order Mycobacteriales; family Pseudonocardiaceae; genus Pseudonocardia. The sequence continues at coordinate 198,663 of CAVUAS010000007.1, read as the reverse complement.
TCGGGCTCGGGCTCGGGCTCCGGCTCGGATTCCGGTTCCGCCGCGGCCTTCGCATCGCCGATCACGGCCAGCTTGCCGCCGACGTCGACGGTCTCGTCCTCGGCCGCGGTGATCTCCAGGAGGGTGCCCGCCACCGGGGAGGGGATCTCGGTGTCGACCTTGTCGGTGGACACCTCCAGCAGCGGCTCGTCCACCTCGACCTGGTCGCCGACCTGCTTGAGCCAGCGCGTGACCGTGCCCTCGGTGACGCTCTCGCCCAGCTCCGGCATCTGCACGGCCTGTCCGGAGCCGGTGGACGTGGTGCTCGCCTTCGGCGCCGCGGCAGGCTCGTCGCCCCCGCTCGGGGCCTGCGCGGCGGGCTCCTCGGCCGCAGGCTCTTCTTCGGCGGGCTCTTCCTGGGCGGGCTCGGCCGCGCCGGATTCCTCACCAGACTCCTCACCAGACTCCTCGGCGGCCCCCGACCCGCCGCCCGACTCGCCCGACCCGTCGCCGATCACGGCCAGCTCGCCGCCGACCTCGACGGTCTCGTCCTCGCCCGCGACGATGCGTTCCAGCACACCCGCGGCGGGCGACGGGATCTCGGTGTCGACCTTGTCGGTGGACACCTCGAGGAGCGGCTCGTCGACCTCGACCTGGTCGCCGACCTGCTTGAGCCACCGGGTCACGGTGCCCTCGGTGACGCTCTCACCGAGGGCGGGCATCTGGACGGAGAAGGACATGGCTCCTCGATCTTGTGGGTGTGCGGCGGGAGGTCAGGAGTGGCTGTGCAGGGGCTTGCCCGCCAGGGCGAGGTGCGCCTCGCCGAAGGCTTCGTTCTGGGTGGGGTGCGCGTGGATCAGCGCGGCGACGTCCTCGGCCTGGGCGTCCCAGTTGTAGACGAGCTGCGCCTCACCGATGAGCTCGCCGACCCGGGCCCCGACCATGTGGATCCCGACGACCGGCCCCTGGGTGCCCTCGGCGCCCGTCTTGACGAGCTTGATCGCGCCCTGGGTCTGCAGGATCTGGCTCTTGCCGTTGCCCGCGAGGTCGTAGGTCAGCGTCTGGACGTCGCCGTAGGACTCGCGGGCCTGCGCCTCGGTGAGTCCGACGGACGCGACCTCCGGCTCGCAGTAGGTGACGCGCGGGATCCCCGCCTCGTCGATCACCGGCGGGTTCAGCCCCGCGATGTCCTCGGCGATGAAGATGCCCTGCCCGAAGCCGCGATGGGCGAGCTGGAGGCCGGGGACGATGTCGCCGACCGCGTACACGTCCGGCAGGTTCGTGCGCAGCCGGTCGTCGGTGAGCACGAAGCCGCGCTCCATGCGCACGCCCGCCTCCTCGTAGCCCGCGTTGGCCGTGTTGGGCCCGCGGCCCACGGCGACGAGCAGGTAGTCCGCCTCCAGGTCCTCTCCGGACTCCAGCGAGACCGTGACCCCCGTGTCGCTCTGCTTCGCCCCGGTGAACTTCACGCCGGTCTTGAAGGCGATCTTGCGCCTGCGGAACGCGCGCTCCAGGAGCTTGGAGGCGAACTCGTCCTCCGCCGGGACCAGCCGGGGCAGCGCCTCGACGACCGTGACGTCCGCCCCGAAGCTCTTGAACACCGACGCGAACTCCACGCCGATCACGCCGCCGCCCAGGACGATGACGCTGCGCGGCACCTCGTCGAGCCGCAGCGCCTCGTTGCTGGTGATGATCCGGCCGCCGATGTCGAGGCCGGGGAGCGTGCGGGCGTAGCTTCCGGTGGCCAGCACGACCTTGGCACCGACGTAGCGCTCACCGTTCACGGTGACGACGTTCGGGGCCTCGAACCGGCCGTCGCCCGCGACGAACTCGATCTTGCGGGACTTCACGAGCCCCTGCAGTCCCTTGTAGAGCTTGGCGACGACGCCGTCCTTGTAGGCGTTGACCCCCGCCATGTCGATGCCAGCCAGGCTGCTCTTGACGCCGATGCGGTCGCCTTCGCGGGCGCTGTCGGCCACCTCGGCCGCGTGCAGCAGCGCCTTGGTCGGGATGCACCCGTAATGCAGGCACGTGCCGCCGAGCTTGTCGCGCTCGACGAGCACGACCGACATCCCCAGCTCCGCCGCGCGCAGCGCGCACGCGTAGCCGCCCGAGCCACCGCCGAGGATCACCAGGTCTGCGTTGTGCTCGGGCACGTCCCACTCCTCATCTCGTCCGGCATGTCACGCCATCGTCATCTTGTCATCCGGCGCGGTCGCTGTGGGGTCCGGTGTCGCGGGGAGAAAAAGCGGCGACCCACGCGTTCACCGGTGGGAGGTCGGCGACGTGAAGCTCTTGGGACGGCTGCGGGGCGGGTTCTCCGCCGAGGAGGAGTACCTGCGCGACTGGACGCGGGGCCACGCCGGGGTCGAGGCGTTCGTCGAGCCGCGCACGACGGTCACGGAGACCACGATGCTGCTCGTCGCGGCCGACGGCGAGTGGACGCGGCGGCGGGTCGCGGGACCGGACGCGGCGCGCAAGCTTGCGCGCCGCCTCGCCATCCCGGTCTACGACGTTCAGCTTGTGGGCTACCCGCAGCGCATGCGCGACCACGACGCCCGGCAACGGATCCTGCGCCGCCGCGCCCGGGACACGGCCTAGTGTCCCCCGCCGGACGCTAGTGTCCCGCGCCGGAAGTTCGCCACATATCTCGACGGCCCAGCCGCACGTCAGCGGCGTTGCTGGTCCGGCCGAGTACACCCGGTACGAGGCGCGGACCAGCGCCTTGCCGACGTACACCTGGATCCGCCGATATACGCAACGAACTTCCGGCGCAGGACACTAGCCGTTCGTGGCGATGTCCTGCAGCACGGCGAACAGCGTACGCACCGGCACGCCCGTGCCGCCCTTCGTCGTGTAGCCGTACGGGCTGCCGGTGTGGAAGCTCGGGCCTGCGATGTCGAGGTGGGCCCACGGGAGGCCGTCCGGCACGAACTCGCGCAGGAACGTGCCCGCGACCAGCATCCCGCCCCAGCGCTGGCCCGTGACGTTGGCCAGGTCGGCGACCCGGGAATCCAGGTCGGCGCGGATGTGCTCGGGGAGCGGCATCGCCCAGCCGTCCTCGCCGCAGGCCCGCGCCAACTCAGCCACCCGATCCCGGAACGCCTCCTCACCCATGATCCCCATCGTGCGCATGCCCAGCGCCACCTGCTGCGCGCCGGTGAGCGTGGAGGTCTCGACGAGGTAGTCGGGGTGGTCCTCGCCCGCCCGCACGATCGCGTCGGCCAGGATCAGCCTGCCTTCGGCATCGGTGTTGAGCACCTCCACCGTGCGACCGCCGTACATGCGCAGCACGTCGCCCGGGCGGTAGGCCGTGGCCGACGGCATGTTCTCGGCCATCGGCACCGTCGCGGTGACGGCGACGGGCAGCTCCAGCGTGGCCGCGAGCACGGTGGTGGCGATCACGGCGGCGGCCCCGCCCATGTCGGACGTCATGTGATCCATGTTGGCCGCGGGCTTGATCGAGATGCCGCCCGTGTCGAACGTGATGCCCTTGCCCACGAGCGCAACGTGGGCGCGCGGCGCCGGGCCACCCGCCCAGTGCAGGCGCACCAGCCGCGGCTTGCGGGACGAGCCCTGCCCGACCCCGAGCACGCCGCCGAACCCGGCTTCGGCGAGGCGCGTGTCATCGAGCACCTCGACCGTGACCCCGGCGGCCTCGGCCAGCTCGCGGGCGCGCGCGGCGAACGTCTCGGGATAGAGGTCGTTGGGCGGGGTGTTGACCAGGTCGCGGGCCGTGCGCACGGCCTCGCCGACCGCGGTCGCCGTGCGGAGCACCTCGGCGGCGTCGGCCGCGTCGGTGACCAGCGAGAGCCGGGCGAGGGGCGCTTTGCGGTTGCCGTTGGTGCGGTAGGCCGTGAACGCGTACGCGCCGAGCACACTGCCCTCCGCGGCGGCGGCGAGATCGATCCGCCCGAGCGTGCTGACGGCGTGCTCGGTGCCCGCGAGCGCCCGTGCCGCGGCGCCTGCCGCCCGGCGCACCTGCTCGGGGCGCACGCCGTCGGCCGCCTTGCCCAGGCCGACCGCGACCAGCAGCGGTGCGGTAACCGTGCCGCGGGTCGGGAGCTTGACGACCTCGTCGGCCTTGCCGGTGGCGCCCGCCACCGCGAGCAGCTCCGCCAGCTGCCCGTCGAACGCGGCGTCGAGGTCGTCGGCGCCGGGGGCAAGGCGCGGCGGCCCGTCGCCGTCCTCGCCGACCAGGCCGATCACGACGGCGTCCGCGTCGACCGCGGCGGGCGCGGCGTCGACGGGGGAGAGCTCGGGGGACACGTGGGCGCCTTCCTGCTCGGGAGTGAGACCGCTTCGAAACCCTACTGACACCGGTGGGTGGCCGGTCCGGTCAGGTCAGGGTGCTTGGCTGGACAGGTGTCAGGGGGCCGCGCGGAACGCAGGCTCGGCACGGCCGATGCCGTCGTGCTGGGCCTCGCCTCCATGCTCGGCACCGGCGTGTTCGCCGTGTGGACGCCCGCCGCGGCCGCCGCGGGCCGGTGGCTGCTGCTCGCGGTCGTGCTCGCCGGGATCGTCGCCGCCTGCAACGCCACGTCCACGGCCGACCTCGCGGCCGCTCACCCGCAGAGCGGCGGTGGCTACATCTACGGCTCGGCCCGGCTGTGTCCGGGGGCCGGACGGCTGGCCGGGGTGGCGTTCCTGGTCGGGAAGTGCGCGTCGGCGGGGGCGGCGGCCGCGGTGTTCGGCGCCTATGTGCTGCCCTCGGCCCCGCTGGTCGCCGCGCTGCTCGCGGTGGCGGTGGCCACGGCGTTGAACATCGCGGGCGTCCGGTGGACCGCGCGCGGGGCCTACGCGCTCGTGGGCGGCACGCTCGCGGTGCTGTTCGTCGTCATCGTGGTGGGTCTCTCGGGGCGCAGCGGGCCGGTCGATTCCGCGACGCTCACGCCCGTGGCGGTCGACGCAGGACCCGCGGGCGTCGCGACCGCCGCGGGACTGGTGTTCTTCGCCTTCGCGGGCTATGCGCGCGTGGCCACGCTCGGCGGCGAGGTGCGCGACCCGCAGCGCACGATCCCGCGCGCGGTCGCACTGGCGTTGGGGATCACGCTGGTCGTGTATCTGCTGGTCGCGAGCGCGCTGCTCGTCGGCCTCGGCGCCGACCGGCTCGCGCAGCAGATGTCCCCGCTCGCCGCGCTCGTGGACGCGTGGGCGGCGCCGGGGCTCGGGGTGATCGTGCGCGTCGGTGCGGCGGTGGCGGCCGGGTCGGCGCTGCTGACGGTGCTCGTCGGCATCAGTCGGACAGCGCTGGCGATGGCGCGGGGGCGCGACCTGCCGAGCTGCCTCACGCGGATCGGCCCGCGCGGCACCCCGTGGCCCGCCGATCTCCTGGGGGGCGCGATCGCCGCCGCCGTCGCCGCGGTCGCGGGCCCTGCGGCCGCCATCGCGCTGTCGGCGTGCGCCGTGCTCGTCTACTACGGCGTGATCAACGTGGCGGCGCTGCGCCTCAACGCCCGTGGCCTGCGGCGTTGGGTCGCGGCGTTGGGCGTGCTGCTGTGCGTGCTGCTGGCCCTGCTGCTGCCGCTGGCCCAGGTGCTGATCACGATCGCCGCCCTGGCGGTGGGGTGGACGGCGGCGACGTTCCTGCCGTACCGCCGCTGAACGGAGCTTGCGGAGCGCACATGAGCGCTGAGGCCGGTCCCGCTACGGTGCGCCGGTGTTGCGTCCTGGAAGCTGGACGAAGCCAGTCCGTCCCGGTGGGTGCCGGAGCGCCGGGTAGCAGGCCCTGGTTCGTCGTGGAGAGGGGGCGGGTTGAGCGGGGCGTCGAGAGCCTCTTTGGAGGGAGCAAGCACGCGGGCCGTAGTGCCATCAGGTGCGAGTCCTGCAGCCTCGTCACAACGATAACGGGGGAGCCGAGCCGCTCACTTCACGGTGAAGGCCATGCCTGGCGGGAGGGCGTTCCGGAGATGCGCCTGCCGGGTCCTCTCGGGGTACGGGGAGCGGCACGTGTGCACGGTTTCGTCACGGAACAGGAGAGGCCCGTCTGCGCAGCCTCGTCAGCAAAGACCGGTGTATAAGCCGATGGTGAAGTCGACCGGAGCGCAGCGGGAGTCCGACGGGGTCGTAGTACCGCGGATCGCCGGGAGGAACCCGGTAGGAGGGAAGGACCCCGACTTTGATCATGCCGGTGGAGGTGACGTCCTGGTGGAGGTGGGAGCGGGTGAAGGCGAATCGGGGCGCGGCCGGGGTGGATCGGGTCACCCTGTGGTGGACCGACTCCATGGCCTGATGGTCAAGAAGCGGGGTCGGAACCTGCGTGCCGGGCAGGCCACGCAGTGGGACGAGGACTGGTTCAACGGGCACGGCCTGCACCGATTGCGTGGCACCATCCGCTACCCGAAGGCGGCGTAACCATGTCCAGAAGATCATCGGTAAGCCGTATGCGGGAAAACCGCACGTACGGATTGAAAGGGGGATGGGGAAACCGGGCCGCACAGTGGTACCGGCGCCCCTGACTACCAATGGACGACCTGCTGACCGGCCCGCTGCACGACCGCCACACCGCCCTCGGCGCCACGCTCGGGGCGTTCGGGGGGTGGTCGATGCCCATCAGCTACCCCGACGGGACGGTCGCCGAGCACACGGCGGTGCGGAACGACGTCGGCGTGTTCGACGTCAGCCACCTCGGCAAGCTCGCGATCACCGGTCCCGGCGCGGCGGCGTTCGTGAACCGCTGCCTCACCGCGGATCTGGACAAGATCGGCCCGGGGCAGGCGCAGTACACGCTGTGCTGCAACGCGGCGGGCGGGGTGCTCGACGACATCATCGTGTACCTGGTCGGGCCGGACGAGGTGCTCGCCGTGCCCAACGCGGCCAGCGCGGCGCACGTCGCCGAGCTGTTGCAGGCGGCGGCGCCGTCCGGGATCGACATCCGCGACCGGCACCGCGAGCTGGCCGTGCTCGCCGTGCAGGGGCCGCGGTCGGCCGAGTTGTTGTCCGGGCTGGTCCCCGTCGACCTGGACTACATGGCGTTCGTCGATCGCGACGGCACGCGGATCTGCCGCACCGGCTACACCGGCGAGCACGGCTACGAGCTGCTCGTGCCCTGGGACGCGGCGGGGCAGGTGTGGGACGGACTGGTGGCGGACGGAGCGCGCCCGTGCGGGCTCGGTGCCCGCGACACGTTGCGCACTGAGATGGGCTATCCCCTGCACGGCCAGGACCTCACGCCGGAGATCACGCCGGTGCAGGCGGGCAGCGGCTGGGCGGTCGGGTGGACCAAGCCGGAGTTCTGGGGCCGGGACGCGCTCGTCGTGGAGAAGGCAGCCGGGCCCGCGCGCCGCCTGCGTGGGCTGCGGGCGACCGGCCGGGGCGTCCCGCGGCCCGGGATGGACGTGCTCGTCGACGGCGCGCACGTGGGCGTGACGACCTCGGGCACGTTCTCGCCGACGCTCAGAACCGGGATCGCGCTTGCGCTGCTCGACGCGGGCGTGCGCCTCGACACGGAGGTGAGCGTCGATGTGCGGGGGCGGGCGCTGCCGTGCGTGGTGACGAAGCCGCCGTTCGTGCCCTCGCACGTGCGATAGGACGTCCGATCATCGGCGGTCCGTTGTACCGTCTGACCTTATGAGCCCGCAGTTCGCCCGCACCCCCAACCCCGCGCCCGCCTCGGCGGAGCGGCGCGGCGAGATCCTGGCCGATCCCGGATTCGGCCGGTACTTCACCGACCACATGGTGACGATCCGGTGGTCGAAGGGCGTCGGCTGGCACGACGCCGCGGTGGTGCCGTACGGGCCGTTGTCGTTCGATCCCGCCACGATGGTTCTGCACTACGGCCAGGAGATCTTCGAGGGCCTCAAGGCATACCGGCAGCCCGGTGGCGCGATCGCCTCGTTCCGGCCCGAGGCCAACGCGGCGCGCTTCCGTGGCTCGGCGTCCCGGCTCGCGATGGCGGAGCTGCCGGACGAGCTGTTCCTCGCCTCGATCGCCGAGCTGTTGGCCGTCGACCACGAGTGGGCGCCGTCGGCAGGCGGGGAGGACGCGCTGTACGTGCGGCCCTTCATGCTGGCCACCGAGGTCGGGCTGGGTGTGCGGCCCTCGGCCGAGTACCTCTACGTGCTGATCGCCTCACCGGTCGGCCCCTACTTCGCGGGCGGCGTGAAGCCCGTCGACGTCTGGCTCTCCACCGAGTACACGCGCGCGGCGCTCGGCGGCACCGGCACGGCCAAGTGCGGCGGCAACTACGCGGCCTCGCTGCTCCCGCAGGCGCAAGGTGCCGAGCACGGCTGCGCACAGGTGGCCTACCTCGACGCGGAGGAGCGCACCTGGGTGGACGAGATGGGGTCGAACAACCTGTTCTTCGTGTACGGGTCGGGCGACCAGATCGAGGTCGTCACGCCGACCCTCACCGGCAGCATCCTGGCGGGCGTCACGCGGGACTCGGTGCTCGTCCTGGCCAAGGAGCTCGGCTGCCAGATCACCGAGCGGCGCATCTCGGGGCAGGAGTGGCTCGACGGCGCGGCCGACGGCTCGATCACCGAGGTCTTCGGCTGCGGCACCGCCGCCGTGATCACACCGATCGGCGGGCTGAAGCACGCCGGCGGCGAGGTGCGGATCGGCGACGGCGAGCCCGGACCCATCACGCTGCAGCTGCGGAGCCTGCTCACGAGCATCCAGCGCGGCGCCGCGCCGGACACGCACAGCTGGATGCGCACGCTGTACTCGCCCACCTGATCCACCCACCCCCGGAACTCCTTGATCACCAGTTCGGTGTCGACCCGGCCGGATTTGGCCCCTTTTCGACCCGAACCGGTGATCATGGGCTTTGCGGGGGTGTCAGCGCGCCGCGAGCACGACCAGCGCTGCGGTGGTCGCGAGCTCGGATGCGGCGCCGAGGACGTCGCCCGTCATCCCGCCTAGCCGACGCGCGGTGTGCCACGAGAGCGCGATGACGACGACCGCGCCGAGCCCGACGGCCAGCACGCCGCGCGGGCCTGCGAGCGCGAAGCCGCCGCCTGCCAGCACCGCCCACCACGCGACGGCCACCCACCACGGCTGCGATCCGGCGACGGTCGCGCCCAGGCCACCCGGCCGCGCCGCGGGCACCCCGCGCCGCGCCACCCACAGGAACGCCGCCCGCCCCGCGGCCCCCGCGAGCGCGACGGCAAGGACCACCCCCAGCAGTCCCGCCACGGCGTCGGCGGACCCCGCGGCACCCGCCGCCAGGTCGATGAGGCCGCCCGCGCCGGTGGGGTCTGCCGCCGCGACGTGCCCGGCCGCCGGGCCTGCGCCCACCACGCCCGCGCCGCCCGCGCCCACGCCCGCGGGGCCCGTGAGCACGGTGGCCCGGCCTGCGAGCGCGGCCAGGGCCGCGGCCTGCGTCCCGACCACGACGACCAGGGTCACCACCGCGAACGGCCCCGCGCCGCCGTCGCGCATCACGGCGAGGGCCCGCTCGGGTGGCCCGTAGCAGCCGAGGCCGTCGGCGGTGTCGGCGAGGCCGTCCAGGTGCATGCCCCGGGTCAGGAGCGCGCCGAACCCGACCCCGAGCAGCCCCGCCACCGCCACCGGCAGCCCGACCGCGACGAGCCCGCCGAGCAGCGCCCCGGTAGCCGCTCCCACCAGGCCGCCGATCACCGGTGCCCACCGCAGCGCCGCGGCCGCCGTCCGCGCGTCGGGCCCGCCCGCGCGCACGGGCAGCACGGTGAGCCAGGACAGCGCGAGCGCGAGCCCCCTCAAGACACCGATGCGGTGTCGGCCAGCAGCCGGGCCGACATCTGCAGCAGGGGGACGACGGCGGCCGCGCCCGTGCCGTCGCCGAGGTGGATGCCGAGGTCGACCAGCGGGGTGAGCTCGAGGCGATCCAGCACGATCGCCATCGCGGGCTCGGGCGAGCGCTGGGCCGCCAGCCACCACTGGCGCGCCCCCGGGGCCAGCACGTCGGCGAGCATCGCGGCCGCGCCGACGACGAGCCCGTCGAGCAGTACGGGGGTCCGCCGCACCGCGGCCTGCAGGCAGAGTCCGGTGAGCACCGCCAGGTCGGCGCCACCCGCGACCCGCAGGAGCGTGAGCGGCTCGTGAGCACTCGGCTTGGCGCGCCGCAGCGCGTCACGGACCGCGGCGGCCTTGCGCATCCACCCCGCATCGTCGATGCCGCTGCCCCGCCCGATCACGGCCACCGGCTCGGTGCCGGTGAGCGCGGCGACGATCGTCGAAGCGGGCGTCGTCGCGCCGACCCCGATCGACGCGGGGATCAGCAGATCAGCCCCGGAGTCGATCTCCTCGTCGGCCAGCGCCCGCCCGGCCTCGACCCCGCGCTCGGCCTCTTCGGCGGTCAGCGCGTCTTGGCGGTCGATGCGTCCGCTCGACTCGCGGATGTGGAAGCGGTCGTCGGAGGGGGCGGCGCCCCCCGCGTCGACCACCCGCACGGACGCCTCCGACACCGGGGCCAGCACGGTGACCGGTGCGGTGTGGTCGCGGACCGCGGCCACCTGGGCGTCCGTGGCGTCCGGCGGGTCGGCGGAGACCCCGGCGACGGCGACGCCGTGATCGGCCACCACGACGACGATCCGCGGCTGCGCGGGCGGCCGCGGCGGGCAGTGGCCCTGCGCGGCGGCGAGCCACACGCCCAGCTCGGCGAGCCTGCCCAGGGCGCCTGCGGGCACGGCGAGGGCGGCGTGGCGGGCGACCGCGGCCCGATGGGCCTCGACGTCGGGCGCGGGCACCTGGGGGAGATCCACGCCGTCATCCTGCCCGCCCCGCATCCTTGAGACGCAGCGGCAGGCCCGCGACGAGCAGGACGACCTCGTCGCAGACCCGGGCCAACGCGGCGTTCAACGCGCCCAGCTCGTCGCGGAACCGGCGCCCGGCCGGGGTGGCGGGCACCACGCCGAGGCCCACCTCGGCCGACACCAGCACCACCCGGCCGGGCGCCGCGCGCACGGCGTCGACCAGCGCGTCCACCTGCGGTGAGACGTCGGACGGGCCCGCGGGCCGCTCCCAAGCGCCCGCGTCGTCCAGGACGCCGGTGAGCCAGGTCGCGAGGTCGTCGACGAGCAGCGGGCCGCCCCCACCGCGCACGAGCGCGCAGAGGTCGGGCTCCTCGAGCGTGCTCCACGCCTGCGGCCGCCGAGCCCGGTGGGCGTCGATGCGCGCATCCCACTCGGCGTCGTCGGCGCGGCGGCGGCCCGTGGCGAGATAGCGCACCGGTGCGTCGGCGGGCAGGAGCTCCTCGGCGTAGCCCGACTTGCCCGAGCGCGTGCCGCCGAGGACGAGCGTGCGCGTCAGGGGTTGGCACCCCGCTCGACCCGCGGCTTGGGCACCCGGAACTTGCGGATCTGGCTGGCCCGGGTGAAGGCGTACCAGCCGATGCCCAGGGCGTTGACGGCTTCGTCGGGGAACTTCGCCCGCACCTTCCGGGCGGTGGAGAGGCCCAGGAAGATCCCTTCGACGATCATCGTGACGAGGCAGACCAGGCTGAAGAGGCTCAGGTACTGCTGGATGCCCGGGAAGGGCAGCACCACCGAGACGAGGACGACGACGGCCAGCGGCATGAAGAGGCCCATGATGTGCGGCCGGGAATCCACGACGTCGCGGACGTAGGCCTTGACCGGTCCGCGGTCGCGGGGCAGGAGGTAGCGGTCGTCGCCGCGCGCCATGCCCTCGCGGCGGGTGGCCGCGGCGGCGCGCTGCTCGTCGCGGCTGGGCCGGTTGGCCTTCGCCAGCCGGGACGCCTCCCGCTGGGTGCGCGGCGGGGGCGGCGCGGGACCGCGGCGCTTGGCCTCCGCGTCGCGCCGCTTCGGGGTGGGACGACCCTTGCCGCCGACCCGGACGGTGTCCGGCGGCTCCTGCGCAGGCTTGGCCTCGGGCTCGGCGGAACGGCGCAGGAACCTCACGCCCTTCAGCTTACGGGCGACAACCCGACGAACGTGCACGTGGTGGGGGTGGTATCCGCACAGACCGAGGTCCGTAGCGTGGCCGCCGTGCGCATCGTGGTCGTCGTCGACGCGTTCGGCCCCGAGTTGGCGGCCGAGGCGGCCGCGGAGGCGGTCGCGGCGGGCTGGCGCGCCGCAGCACCCGACGCCCTCCTGACCGTCGTCGCCCCTTCCGACGGGCCCGCCCCGGCGGCGTTTGACGGCGCGGACCTCGTCGTCACCGGCGGCGCGGCCTTCGACTGGCGGGCCCTGCGCGACTCCTTGATCACGGCGGCCGCGGGTGCCGCCGTCGCCCGCGGCGTGCCGTGCGTGGTGCTCGCGGCGCAGGTCAGCGTCGGGCGGCGGGAGGCGGCGGCGGTCGGGGTCGACGCGGCCTACGCCCTCGACGGCCCGGCGGGAGTCTCTCGTGCGGCCCTGGTCGCACTCGCGGAACGTGTCGCGCGTCGCTGGGGTCGTTGACTCGAACAAGTGGGGCGTAGGGTGGAATGCGATCCGCCCGGTACGTGTTGGGAGAGCCATGACCGTCGAGAACACCGCTCCGGCAGGAGTTGACACGCCCGTCGAGACGCACGGCGCCGTGCTCACTGACGCCGCAGCGCTCAAGGCCCGCGCCCTGCTCGATCAGGAGGGGCGCGACGACATGCACCTGCGCATAGAGGTGAAGCCCGGCGGCTGCGCGGGCCTGAAGTACAGCCTGTACTTCGACCACGAGGCCCGCGACGGCGACCTGTTCCGCGAGTTCCACGGCCTGTCGCTCGGGGTCGACCGGTTCAGCGCCCCGTACCTGGAGGGTGCCGTGATCGACTTCGTCGACACCATCCAGAAGCAGGGCTTCACGATCGACAACCCGAACGCGGGCGGCTCCTGCGCCTGCGGCGACAGCTTCAACTGACTACGCGCCCAAGCCCCGGTCACACGCCGTGACCGGGGCTTTGCGCTGGGTATGCCGCTATGATCGCCCGACGTGCCCATCGCCGTCACCGGTTCCATCGCCACCGACCACCTCATGCACTTCCCCGGGAAGTTCGCTGACCAACTCGTGGTCGACCAGCTCGACCGGATCTCGCTGAGCTTCCTCGTCGACGACCTCGCGATCCGCCGCGGCGGATCGGGTGCGAACATCGCCTTCGGGCTCGGCGTGCTGGGGCAGTCCCCCCTGCTCGTCGGCGCCGTCGGCGGCGATTTCGCCGAGTACCGCGCCTGGCTGGTGGCGCACGGCGTCGACTGCTCGGCCGTCCACGTGTTCCCCGACGTCCACACCGCCCGCTTCGTCTGCACCACCGACGACGACATGCGGCAGATCGGCTCCTTCTACACCGGCGCGATGGCGCATTCCCGCGAGATCGCGATGGCGCCGCTGCGCGACCGCGTGGACCTCGTCGTGGTCGGCGCGACCGATCCGGCGTGGATGGTCGCCGTCACCCAGGAGTGCCGCGACCTCGGCCTGCCGTTCGTGGCCGATGTGTCGCAGCAGGTCACGCGCATGCATGGCACGGAGATCCGCGAGCTCGTCACCGGCGCCCGATACCTGATGACCAACGACTACGAGCTCGAGCTCCTGCTCCGCAAGACCGGCTGGACGGAGACCGAGGTGGGCGACCGGGTGGACGTGCGGGTCACGACGCTCGGCGAGCACGGTGTGCAGATCGTCGGGCGCGACTGCGGCCTGATCAAGGTCGACGTCGTGCCGGAGACGGGCAAGGTCGACCCGACGGGCGTCGGCGACGCGTTCCGCGCCGGGTTCCTCGCGGGCACGAGCAGCGGCCTGTCGCTGGAGCGGTCGGCGCAGCTCGGCTGCCTCATCGCCGTGCAGGTGCTGGAGACCGAGGGCGGGCAGGACTGGGTCTGGGACCGCGCGCGTGGCCTGGAGCGCCTGCGCGACGCGTACGGGCCCGACGCGGCGGCCGAGATCGCGGCGGCGCTCCCCGCCTAGGCTCGCCCCGCCCAATGTCAGGAATGTCACCCTGCGGACACTGGGTGTCCGCAGGGTCACCCTGCTGACATCGGGGGCGCGCGGGGTCACGCCGCGGCGTCGAGCGCGCCGCGCAGGCCCCGCAACGCGTGGAAGACCCGGCTCTTGACGGTGCCCACCGGCACCCCCAGCTCGGCCGCGACGTCGGCGTAGCTGCGGTCGGCCACCACCGCGCGCAGGACGACGGTCCGGTGGTCGGGGCTGACCCGGGCCAACGCCTGCACCAGCGCCTGCCGGGCCACCACCCCGTCCGGACCGGGGCGCTGGTCGACCGGCTCGACGCCGGGCGGCTGCTCGCGGATCAGCCGCGGCCGTACGGCGCGGGCGCGCTCGTGATCGATCGCGACGTTGCGGGTGATCGTCGTCAGCCACGCGGCCAGCGGCGGCCCGTCCGGGTTGAACGTCGAGCACTTCGACCACGCCCGCATGAACGCCTCCTGCACGGCGTCCTCGGCGTGCTGACGGTCCGCGACGACGCCCATCGCCTTGGCGAGCAGACGCGGCCGGTTGGCGGCGTAGGCGGCGGCGAAGCCGGACTCGGTGCAGAGTCCGGCGCAGGGCCGGTCGCACGGTGCGCTGGTCATGGCGCTTACAGTGCGCGCGTTTCCTCGTCGTCCCCATGCCGTGCTACCGGCTGCGAACCGGTAGAAATACGCATTCCCGGGAGGCCGGTCAGGACGTGCGCCACCACCGGCGTGCGGCGGCCCTTGACCGACAGCTCGCCCAGCGGCTCGGTCACGGTGCCCGGGGGGAGCAGTGCCCGCGTGGATTCGCCGATCACGACCTGCCCCGGCAGCGCCGAGGTCTCCAGACGGGCGGCGACGTTCACGGCGTCGCCCATCGCGTTGAAGTTGCGCAGCTCGGTGCTGCCGATGTTGCCGACGAGCGCGGGGCCGGTGTTGATCCCGACCCGGAACCGCGGCCAGCCCGGCTCGGCGACGGTGTCGATCCCCGCCTGCATGCGCAGCGCGGCCGCGGCGGCGCGCACCGCGTGGTCGGGTTGCCGGACCGGGGCGTTGAACAGCGCCATCAGCGCGTCGCCGACGAACTGCACGATCGTGCCGCCCGCGGCGAGGATCTCGGCCGTGGCCACCTCGAAGTAGCGGTTGAGCATCGCGACGATCTGCTCGGGCGTCGACGCCTCGGAGAACGTGGTGAACCCGCGCAGGTCGGCGAAGACGGCCGTGACCTCCACGACGGCCCCGCCGAGCGCGGCCTGCTGCGGATCGGCGATCAGCGCGGTGGCGACGTCGGGCGACATGTACTGCCGGAAGAGGCCATCGAGCTGCTTGTACAGCCGGGCGTTCTCCAGCCCCATGGAGAGCTGGCCCGCGAGCGAGGCGATCAGCGCCCGGTCGCGCCCACCGAGGCCGCCGCGCCGGTGCACGATCAGGATCCCGGCGGGCCGGTCCTTCACCGCCAGCGTGCACGCCATCTGCTCCGGGCCGACGTCGAACGGGTCGCGCTGCGACAGCCCCTGGTGCAGGTTCGGCGGCACCGGCATGCGCGGATCCGAGGCGAGCATCGGCGGGAAGACGAGGCGGCCGCTGTCGAGCAGGCCGATGCGGGCCGCGTCGCATCCGAAGCCGGTGGCGATCCGCCGGACCGCCCCCACGAGCAGGTCGCGCTCGCCCAGCAGCACCCGCGACTCGCGGCCGATGGCGACGAGGACGCCGAGCCGCTCGATCTGTTCACGGTCGGCACGCAGGGCGTCTGCGGCGCGGCCCAACACCGCCGTCTGACCTTCGGACAGGCCGAAGCGCTCCGCGAGCCCCGAGGTGATCAGCGACATCTCCGCGGGCGTCAGCTGGCCCGCCTCCTGGCGCGTGACGGCCGCGACGAGTTGCTCCAGCGCCGACCCGTACTCCGCCCGCACCGCACGCAGGGTGGCCTCGGTGCCGACGGCGTCGAACAGCCCCCGCGTCGCGCCCTCGCGGCGGTAGGTCACGTAGGCGCTGTAGCCGACATAGCCGAACGCCATCACCATCAGGACGTGCCAGAGCCACCAGGTCAGGTGCCAGTTCGCGCCCAACGCCACGGCGACCATGGCCTCGGCGAGCAGCACGTCGGCCGTCAGGATGGAGAGCAGCACCACCGAGCGGCGTCGCCGGAACAGCAGGAAACAGCGCAGCGCCGCCGCGAGGTACAGCGGCACCGCGAGGACGACGAGCACGACGACCGCGCCGCTGCCGCGCTCGCCGAGGCCAGGGTCGGCGAGCGGGGGCAGACCGGTGAGCGACACCACGCCCCAGACGGCGGCAAGGCCGATGAGCCCCCATCGCAGGTACGGGCCCGCGCGCAGCGCCCAGCCGCCGAGCGGGCCCTCCACGTTCAGCGCGGCCGCCGCCCCGAACACCGCCGACAGGGCGAGCCCGGCCGGGGTCGCGAGCGCGAACCCGCCGTTGGCGTGGTCGATCAGCACGCCGGGGGTGGCCAGCGCGTGCAGCCCGAAGAACAGCGCGGCGGCGAGGAACCCCAGCCCGACGAGCAGCAGCCGGGCGTCGCCGTGATGGCGGGCAGCGCGGCCGGTGGCCAGCGCGAGCCAGGCAGACAGTGCCGCCGCGGCGAACACCAGCCAGAAGTGGCTCGGATGGTGCTCCCACACGACATCGGCGGGTGGCACGGCGAGCAGCAGCCACAGGCCCGCCAGGGGCAGCGCGAGGTGGAACGCCCAGATCGCGAGGCGGGCCCGGCTGCCGCGACGGATCGCCGTCTGCCCGATCATGGGAGCCGGAGCGCTCACGACCGGCCCGCGCGGCGGCGCAGCCCGTCGAGGTCGAGCACGGTCATCGTCCGACGGCCGGTGGCGAGCTGGCCGTTCTGCCGGAGCGTGCGCAGGGCCTTGGCCACGGCCTCCCGCGACGCGCCCACCCAGCCCGCCAGCTCGTCCTGGGACAGGGCGACGGTGATCCGGGTGCCCTGCGCGTCCGGCTCGCCGAAGCGTTCGGCCAGCTCCACGATCCGCTGGGCGACGCGGGCGGGCGTGTCGTAGGCGGCGAACTCGACCCGCTTGCGGTCCGCGTCGCGCAGCCGCTCGACCACGAGGTTCAGCAGCGCGACCGCGACCGGGGCGTGGGTGTCGAGGAACTCGCGGAACGCCTCCACGTGCATGACGTGCGCGACCACGGGCTCGAGCGCCGCGACCGACGCCGAGCGTGCCAGCCCGTCGATCGCGGACAGCTCACCCAGGAGCGCTCCGGGCCCCCGGACCGCGAGGACGATCTCCTCGCCGTCCTCGGTCAGCTGGAAGACCTTGACCCGGCCCGTCGCGACGACGACGACGGTTGAGGACTGCTCGCCCTCCAGAAACAGCGACGCACCCGCGGGCCAGCGCCGGGTGCGGGACCGTGCGGTCAGCTCGTCGCGGTCCGTCGGGCGCAGCCGCGTCATGAACTCGCCCGCCGCGAAGGTGCCGCTTCCGGTCATGGCCCCCATCCCGCCAGAAAGTCGTGGGCAGCCTAGGGCGAGGAATGTGCATTTCTCTACACCCCAGCGCCTCCTCTCTACGACGACGCCGCACACCGATCGGCGCACGCTCATCGAGAAGGAGGACAGAACATGAACGACAACGTGAATGTGGGTCCGGAAACGGACCCGACAATCGGCCTCGACCTGGTCGGGTGCCCGGCCTGCGCGGCGCCTGCCGAGATCGTCGAGCGGTACGTGCTGAACAGCACCGACGGGCCGATCGAGCACGCCACGGTGCTGTGCGCGGACCGGCACCGCTTCACCGTGCTCGTCGAACGCCTCACCACTCCCCGATCAACCGGAGAGGAGGCCCGACGATGGGCACGACCGTCACACTGAGCTGCCGGGACCGCGCGATCCTGCGGGCGGTCGCGAACGGCGGCGCCGAGCTGGTCGCGGGCGCCGAGCCGGACCTGTTCCTGGACGGGCGCTGCTGCGCCGATCAGCTCGCCGCCCACCGCCTCGCGCGGGCGGGTCTCATCGCCAGTGCCGGACCGGGCGCGCCGGGGAGTCGCGTCACGGCCCGGCTCACGGCGGTGGGCCGCTCCGCGCTCGTGAGTGGAAGCAGTGGCCCTGGCGACTATTTCCACTCACGGGCTACAGCTTGACGGGATAGGCGGGCTCGGGGATCTCCGGGGCGATCCGCTGCTCGACGAAGATCCCGTGCCACAGCAGGAACACCAGCAACGTCCAGATGCGGCGGCTGTGGTCCACCGGCCCGTCGCGATGGGCGTCGAGCATCCGGGAAACGGCGGCCAGGTCGATCAGATGGTCGGCCTGGCTGTCGCGGATGATGCCGCGCGCCCAGTCGTACATCTCGTCGCGCAGCCAGTGCCGGATCGGCACGGGGAAGCCCAGCTTGCGCCGGTGCAGCACGTGCGGGGGGACGATGTCCGCGAGCGCCTTGCGCAGCGCGAGCTTCGTCGTGGTCGTGCCGTCGAGCGAGCCCAGCTTCGCCGCGCGTGGCAGCCCGGACGCGACGGCGAACACCTCCGGGTCGAGGAACGGCACCCGCAGCTCCAGCGAGTTCGCCATCGTCATCTTGTCCGCCTTCACGAGGATGTCGCCGCGCAGCCACGTGAACAGGTCGACGTGCTGCATCCGCGCCACCGGGTCCCAGGCCGCCGACTCGGCGTAGAGGGACGCCGTGACATCGGTGTGGGAACGCCGCGGGTCGTAGCGGCGCAGCACACCGGCGAGCTGGTCGTCGCGGAAGATCCGGGCGTTGCCGTAATAGCGCTGCTCCAGCGGGATCGCGCCGCGGCGCAGCAGGTCCTTGCCGCGCATGCCCTCCGGCAGCCGGGTGGATGCCCGCCCCAGCAGGCCCCGCAGCGCGCCCGGCACCTTCTCGAACGGCGCCAGCGACAGCGGCTCGCGGTAGATCGTGTAGCCGCCGAAGAGCTCGTCGGCGCCTTCGCCGGACAGCACCACCTTGACGTGCCTGCGCGCCTCGCGGGCGATGAACCACAGTGGCACGAGCGCGGGGTCGGCGACGGGGTCGTCGAGGTACCAGACGATGAGCGGCAGCGCCTCCATCAACTCGTCGGGCTTGACCGTGCGGATGACGTGCCGCACGCCGATCGCCGCCGCGGACTCGGCCGCGACGTCCACCTCGGAGTAGCCCTCCCGGTCGAAACCGGTGGTGAACGTGATCAGGTCCGGGTTGTGCTCCTTGGCGAGCGCCGCGATGGCCGTCGAGTCGATGCCGCCGGACAGGAACGCGCCGACCGTGACGTCCGCGCGCATGTGCTTGGCGACCGAGTCGCGCAGCACGGCGGCGATCCGGTGGGCCACGCCGGGGCCGCCCCCGTCGCCGTGCAGCACGGGCGTGAAGTAGCGCTCCGCCTCGGGCTCGCCGCCCGGCGCCACGGTGACGTGCGTGCCCGACTCGACCCGGCGGATCGCGCGGTGCAGCGTGGCGGGCTCGGGCACGTACTGCAGCAGCAGGTAGTGCTGCAGCGCCGCGGCGTCCAGGTCGCCGTCGATTCGGCGGAGGCCCAGCGCGGGCGCGAGCTCCAGCAGGCTCTTCTTCTCGCTGGCGAACGCGATGCCCGCGGGCCCCTCCGCCACGAACAGCGGCTTGATCCCGAACGGGTCGCGCGCGACGAACAGCACCCGCTCCCGCGCGTCCCAGATCGCGAACGCGAACATTCCGCGCAGGCGGGACACGGCGGCCGGGCCCCAGTGGTGGTAGGCGGCGACGACCGCCTCGGTGTCGCCCTCGGTGGCGAACGTCGCTCCCAGCTCCGCGAGCTCGGCGCGCAGTTCCAGGTAGTTGTAGATCTCGCCGTTGAAGACGATCGCGTAACGATCGCCTTCGTAGTGCAGCGGCTGGTGCGAGTGGTCCACGTCAATGATCGACAGGCGGTTGAAGCCGAAGACGACGTCCGCGTCGTGCCAAGTGCCGCTTTCGTCCGGTCCGCGGTGCCGCGCGCAGCGCATGGCCTGCCCGACCGCCTCGGCGCGAGAGGGCGCATCGGCGGAGGAGGTGAGCAGTCCCAACAGTCCGCACATGGCGAACCAGTATGCCGCCGCGCCACGCGAGATCATCGGTTGCACCCGACAGGCCAATCCGCGCCCGTCTCCGTTAGTCTCTACGCGAGGTCGAAGACCCGTGGTGACGGGTGCGGCAGACGGGTGGGGAGGCGGCGAGCAGTGAGCCGAGCACAGCGCGGGGCGGACCGGCGTGGTCCCCGCGGTCGGGTGGTCAGGCTGGTCGCTCTGGCGGCGCTCGTCGCGCCGTTCACCGCGGGCTGCTCGGTCGAGGACGCGATCCGGTTCGGCTGGCCGGTGGGGGTCACCCCGCAGGCCGAGGCGATGCGGCACCTGTGGACGGGGTCGGGCATCGCGGCGCTCGTCGTCGGCGTCATCACCTGGGGCGCGATGTTCTGGGCGATGATCTTCCACCGCAAGCGCAAGGGCACCGACCCCGACGTGGTTCCCCGGCAGACCCAGTACAACCTGCCCGTCGAGCTCGTCTTCACGGTCGTCCCGGCGGTCATCGTGGCCGTGCTGTTCGGATTCACCGTCTCCGTGCAGGACTACGTCAACGAGAACCCGCCCAACCCGGACCTGAAGGTCGACGTCACCGCGTTCCAGTGGCAGTGGAAGTTCGCCTACCCCGATCACCAGGGCGCGAACGGGCTGCCGATCAGCACTTTGGGCACGAGCGACACGATCCCGCTGCTCGTGCTGCCGACCGGCGAGAACATCCAGTTCACCCAGCACTCCAACGACGTCATCCACAGCTTCTACATCCCCGAGTTCCTGTTCAAGCGCGACGTGTTCCCGCAGCCGCAGGTCAACGACCAGAACAACGTGTGGACGATCACCGGGATCGACCAGGAGGGCGCCTTCGTCGGGCGCTGCGCCGAGTTGTGCGGCAGCTACCACTCCCAGATGAACTTCGAGGTCAGGGCGATCTCGAAGGACAAGTTCGACCGGTGGCTCTCGCTGCGCAGCCAGACCAACCCGCAGACCGGCGTGCCCTACACCGCCGGTGAGGCGCTCGGCGCGCTGAACTGCGGCCAGCTGTGCACGCCGACCGCGTACACCACCTACCCGTTCACGACCAACCGGACACAGCGGTCGGCGTCGGAGCCGATCGCGGCAGCAGGGAGCTGAGCAGCGATGCATGTCGAAGCCCGGCTTTTCGAGTACCTCACGGCGTTCTTCTTCGTCACCGCGATCGTCTACGTGATCCTCTCGCGGGAGCCCGCGGGCAGCGCGGCGCTGTTCCTCACCGGCGCCCTCGGGCTGATCATCAGCACCTACTTCCGGTTCGTGGCGCGGCGGCTGGAGATGCGCCCGGAGGACAACCCGGATGCCGAGGTGTCCGACGGCGCGGGCGATGTCGGGTTCTTCTCGCCGGGCAGCTACTGGCCGATCACGCTCGCGGGTGCGGCGGCGCTCGTCGGCATCTCGCTGGCGTTCTTTTTCATCTGGGCGTTGGTGATCTCCGGCGTGCTCCTGCTGGTCGCCATCGGCGGTCTCGTCTTCGAGTACCACCTGCGCCCGTCCGACCACTGAGCGGAGCTTGCGGAGCGAAAATCGTTCGCTGAGCGGAGCTTGCGGAGCTTGCGGAGCGAATATCGTTCGCTGAGCGGAGCTTGCGGAGCGAAATCGTTCGCTGAACCATACCGACCGCTGGTCCGACCGGGTCTGCCCCCGCACAATCTGATCACTTAGGGTGGCGGCCGGTACAACACCGGTCTCAGGAGGAAGCTCGTGGTCGAGATGCGGAAGTCGGGCCAGGCCGGGGCCACCGGTGCGTCCCGCGTCGAGGGCAACGGCATCAACGTCATCGACGACGCCGAGCGCAAGGGCAGCCCGGTCCAGCTGTTCTGGCCGTGGTTCGCGGCCAACGTCTCGGTGCTGGGCATTTCCTACGGCGCGTTCACCCTCAGCTTCGCGATTTCGTTCGGCCAGGCGGTGGTCGCCGGGCTGATCGGGATCATCTTCTCGTTCCTGCTGTGTGGGTACATCGCGCTGGCGGGCAAGCGCGGCTCCGCGCCGACGATGGTGCTCTCGCGTGCGGCGTTCGGGGTGCGTGGCAACAAGCTGCCCACGGCGATGTCGTGGCTGCTGACCGTGGGGTGGGAGACCGCGCTCGTCATCCTCGCGACGCTCGCGACGGCCACGGTCTTCGACCGGCTCGGGCTCGGCGGCGGCACCGGCACGAAGGTCGTCGCACTGCTCGTGGTGGCCGCGCTCGTGGTGGGTGCCGGGGTGCTCGGCTTCGACGTGATCATGCGCCTGCAGACCCTCATCACGATCGTCACCGCGGTGCTCACGGTCGTCTTCATCGTCCTCGCCGCAGACCAGGTCAGCTGGTCCACCGTCGCGGCCCTGCCCGTGGGCTCGCTCGAGCAGGCGATCGGCGCGCTCGTGTTCCTCATGACCGGCTTCGGGCTCGGTTGGGTCAACGCCGCCGCCGACTACTCGCGCTACCTGCCGCGCAACACGTCCTCCCGGGGCGTCGTCGTATGGACCACGATCGGCTCCTCGCTCGCGCCGATCGTGTTGCTGATCTTCGGCTTGCTGCTCGCCGGGTCGTCGCAGGACCTGTCCGCGAAGATCGCCTCCGACCCGATCGGCGCGCTCACCGACCTGCTGCCCACCTGGTTCCTCGTGCCGTTCGCGCTGGTGGCGGTGCTGGGCCTGGTCGGCGGTGCGGTGCTGGACATCTACTCGTCCGGGCTCGCGCTGCTGTCAATGGGGCTGCGCATTCCGCGGTGGTCGGCTGCGCTCGTCGACGGCGTGATCATGGTGATCGGCACGATCTGGGTCGTGTTCTTCGCCGACAGCTTCCTCGGGCCGTTCCAGGGCTTCCTCTACACGCTCGGGGTGCCGGTGGCGGCGTGGGCGGGGATCATGCTCGCCGACATCGCGCTGCGGCACCACGACTACGCGGAGTCCGAGCTGTACGATCCGTCCGGCCGCTACGGCGACGTCCGGTGGACGGCGGTGATCCTGCTCGTGGTCGGCACGGCGCTGGGGTGGGGGCTGGTGACGAACACGACCACCGAGATCCTCGGCTGGCAGGGCTACCTGCTCGATGTGGTCGGCCTCGGCGGACGCGAAGGGGCATGGGCGGGCGCGAACCTCGGTGTGCTCGTCGCGCTGGTCGTCGGGTTCGTCGGCGCCCTCGCCCTCGACCGGGGACGGGTGCGGGCCCAGGAGTCGTGACCACTCTGCACGCTTCGGGGCACCTGGTCGTCGTCGACATGCAGCGGGTGTTCGCCGACGCGGACAGCCCGTGGGCAACGCCGGGCTTTGCGGCGATCCTGCCGACCGTGGTAGGCCTCGTGACGACCCATGGCGACGCGGTGACGTTCACCCGGTTCGTCGCGCCCGAGCAGCCCGTCGGGGCCTGGCGGGACTATTACGCCGAGTGGCCGTTCGCATTGCAGCCGCCCGACGCGCCGCTGTGGGAGATCGTGCCGGAGCTCGGGTCCACCGGACCGACCGTGGACACCACCACCTTCTCCAAATGGGGTACGGCGCTGGCCGACCGGGTGGGCGACGCCCCGATGTTGCTCTGCGGCGTGTCGACGGACTGCTGCGTGCTCTCCACGGCGGTCGCCGCGGCCGACGCGGGGGTGGCGGTGCGCGTCGTCGCAGATGCCTGCGCAGGCTTGTCGGCGGAGAGCCACCGCGCCACCCTCGACGTGCTCGCGCTCTACGGACCCTTGGTGCAGGTCGTGACCAGCGCCGATCTGTCGTGACGAGGAACCGGGCCCGCGGCGCCCTGCACGGCCTCGCCGTCGGCGACGCACTGGGCATGCCGACCGAGTCGACCCCCCGCGCGCAGATCGTGGAGCGCTACGGCCTGATCGTGGACCGCTTCCATCCGGCGCCGCCGGACCACTCGATCGCAGGCGGGCTCGCCGCGGGCACGGTCACCGACGACACCGAGCAGGCGGCGCTGCTGGGGTGGCTGATGGTCGAGTCGGGCGGCCGGGTCGACCCCCGTGAGCTGGGGCGACGGCTCGCGGCGTGGGAGGCGACGATGCGTGATCGCGGCGCGGCGGGGCTGCTCGGCCCGTCCACGAAGCGGGCGCTCGCCGCGCTGGCCGCGGGCGTGGATCCCGCCGAGGCGGGCCGCAGCGGCACGACGAACGGGGCGGCGATGCGGATAGCGCCGGTCGGGATCGCCGTGCCGGTCGGGGACGCCCTGATCGACCGGGTCGTCGAAGCGTCGCTCGTCACCCACGGCACCAGCGTCGCGCTGGCCGGGGCCGCCGCCGTCGCCGCGGCGGTGAGCGCGGGCATCGACGGCGCGAGCGTGCGGGACACGTTCGCCGTCGCCGCCGACGCGGCGGAAAAGGCCGCCGAGCGAGGCCGGTGGGTCGCGGCGGCCGATGTCGCCGCCCGCATCCGGTGGGCCACGAAGATGATCCGCGGACAGCATGACCCGCTGGAGACGATCGGCGCGCTCGTCGGCACCAGCCTCGCGACGCAGGAGTCGGTGCCCGCCGCGTTCGCCGTCCTCGCGCTCGCCGGTGACGACCCGTGGCTCGCGTGCAGACTCGGCGCGTCCGTCGGCGGCGACTGCGACACCATCGCCGCGATGGCAGGCGCGGTCGCGGGCGCGTGCTGCGGAGTGGACGCGCTGCCGGTGCGCGCGCACGTCGAACATCTGGACCTGGACGGGCTGGCGGATGCGCTGTGGGCCGTGCGAACGGGCCCGTGATCGCCCGAATCGGCGTCTGGGGTGCGCTGGTGCACGAAACGCACCGATCCCGGCGATCGCCGCGGTGACGGGGCGGCTGGTCGGGGTCGGGAGCGTGGTGGTCGACGTGCTCGCCACGGTACCCGACCTGCCGCCGCGCGGCGGTGACGTGTGGGCGTCGCGGATGCGGATGGCCGCGGGCGGCGGCTTCCACGCCCTCGCCGCGGCCGCGCGGCAGGGCGTCGACGTGGTGTACGGGGGCGCGCACGGCACCGGGCCGTTCGGCAACATGGCCCGCGCGGCGCTGCTCGACGCAGGCGTCGCGGTCCGGCTGCCGCCCCGCCCCGGCGCGGACACCGGCGTGGTGATCGTGATGGTCGACGGCGGGGGCGAGCGGACGTTCGTCAGCGGGCGCGGGGCGGAGACCACGCTCGGGCCCGCGGACCTCGCCGACCTGGAGCTCGTGGCGGGTGACGTCGTGCTGGTCTCCGGCTACGGGCTCGACTACGCGCTGGCCGAGTGGGTGTCGGGACTGCGCGCCGACGTCACAGTGGCGTTCGACCCGGGCCCGCTCGCCCGAGCGGGGCCATTCGCCCGGGCGCGGGGCCGGCTGGACTGGGTGAGCGCCAACGCCGTTGAGGCCGCCGTGCTCACCGGGGCGGCCGACCCGGCCGCTGCGGCTCACCTGTTGGAGGGCCGGGCAGGCGCCGTCGTCCGGACGGGGGAGCGGGGGTGTTTGCTGGCGGTCGCCGGGGCCGCGCCGGTGGCCGTGCCCGCCGTGCCGGTCACAGCCGTCGACACCACCGGCGCGGGCGACGTCCACACCGGCGCCTTCCTGGCGGCGCTGATCCGGGGCGCGTCGGCGGTGGAGGCGGCGGGCACCGCGAACGCCGTGGCGGCGACATGGGTCGCCACAGGGTCATATGGTGGCTAGCGCGCTAGCTTTGCCGACGTGAGCGTTCTCTACACCGCAGCCGCCTTGTCCACCGGCGACGGCCGCAACGGCCACGTCCGTTCCTCCGACGGGTTGCTCGACCTCGATCTCGCGGCCCCGCCGGAGATGGGTGGCCCGGGCGGCGCCACCAACCCCGAGCAGATGTTCGCCGCGGGCTACGCCGCCTGCTTTCACTCCGCGCTCAAGGGTGCGGCCCGGCGGCAGAAGGTGACCCTCTCGGACTCGGCGGTGGCCGCCGAGGTGGGCGTCGGGCCCCGCGACGAGGGCGGCTTCGGGCTCACCATCGCGCTGCACGTCGAGGTCGGTGGGATCGAGCAGGCGGTCGCCGAGGAGCTGGTGGCCACGGCCCATCAGATGTGCCCGTACTCGAACGCCACGCGCGGCAACATCGACGTGGCGATCGACACCACCGTCGCCTGACCGGCGGCCGCCACACCCGCGCCGGGCCGCCCGCCGCCCGCGCTCACGCGCGCGGCGGGGCGCTGTGTGCCGCAGGTGCGCGGTCTCGGCCGGGCTCGGCTAGCGCACCACGGCCATCACGAAGCCGTCGTGCTTCTTGCTGCCGACCGTCTGGATCACGGTGGCGTCCACGCCGGGCTCGCCGGCGACCGCGTCGGCCAGCCGCCAGGTGCCCATGACGGCCCCGTCCGTGCTGCCGGCGTCGAGGATCGTGCCTTCGCGCACCACGTTGTCGACGATGATCACGCCTCCCGGGCGGACGAGCCGCACGCACTCGCGGAAGTACTCGGCGCCCGAGGCCTTGTCGGCGTCCACGAACGCCAGGTCGAACGGGCCGTCGAGGGTCGCGAGGGTGTCGCGGGCGGCCCTGACGCGCAGATCGACCACCTTGTCGACCCCCGCGCGGCGGAGGTTGGCCGCCGCGACCTCGGCGTGGTGGGGGTCGAGCTCGCACGTCACCAGCTCACCGTCGGCCGGGAGCGCGCGGGCGAGCCAGATCGTCGAGTAGCCGCCGAGGGTGCCGATCTCCAGGATGCGGCGCGCGCCCGCCACCCGGGCGAGCAGATGCAGGAACTTGCCCATCGGCGCCGTGACCGCGATCGGGGGGAGGCCCGCGGCGGCGCTCTCCGCCGATGCCGCGTCGAGCGCGTCGTCAGGGGCGTGCAGCTTGGCGAGCCAGTAGTCGTCGACGGCGCTCCACAGCGGTTGGTTCACGCCCGCCAGTCTGCCGCCTCCGGGCGGGCCTCAACGCACGGCCATCACCTCCTCCGCGGCGGTGTCCGGCAGCCGGTCCGCGGCCGCGCGCAGCAGCACGCCGACCCAGGTGCGGAACGGTCGCCAGGCTTCACCGAGGCGCCGCATGTCCGCCGCGGTGGCCGGGCCGGGGAGGCCGTACAGCCGTCCGACGATCGCGGCCAGCCGCGGCTCTTGGTCCACCGGCACGTCGCACACACCGCTCGCCCGGAGCACGATGAGCGTCGCCGAGAACGGCCCAATGCCGGGGATCTGCCGCAGGCGCGCCATCGCCTCCTCCGGGACGGCGCGCCGGATCTCCTCGGCCTCGAGCTGCCCTTCGGCGGCCGCCCTGGCCACACCGTGCAGCCGCTCGATCTTGACCGGCGGCACGCCCTCGAACGCGGTGACGCCCAGCAGCTGCTCCGGGGTGGGGAACGCCGCCATCGCCACGCCCGCCACCTCGACCGGCATCCCGTGGGCCCGAGCGAGGCGATCCCGCACCGCGGCCGCCTGCCGCGCGTTCCACCGCAGCGACAGCACGCACCACGCCGCCGCCTCGTACGGCGAATGGAACAACGGCGGCCGCAGGCCCGGTGCGGCGGCGAGCGCTCGCGCCACGACCGGATCCCGGGCCGCGACCGCCTCGTAGCCGCGCGCGTCGACATCCAGCGAGAGCATCCGAGCGGTCTGTGCGGCCACCCGTTCGACCGGCGCCGCACCCGGGCCGACGATCGTGCCGTGCACCCCGCCCTCGTCCTGCGTGACGGCCACGCCGACCTGGTGGACGAGGTCGTCGACGCAGAACGCCAGGCGCATCGTGCCGTCGAACACCGCGGCGGCCCGCTGGCCGAAGCCGAACTCGGCGCTCTCGCGCAGCGAGAACGCGCCTTGGGGACGGAGCGTGAAGGTGGTCATGTCCAGGAGTGTCACACGGGACGCCGACAGTTTTGGGGCTCAGACGGCGCGCCGGGATGCCCCAGCCGGATCCGCTTCACACGAGGGCCGACCCGGTTCGGCGCGCGTCTGCTCGGCCGTCGCGCCAGGATGATCCGGTGCCCGAGCTGCCCGAGGTGGAGAGCGCCCGCCGCGTGCTCGTCCACGCGCTGGACCGCGAGATCACCGCCGTCGACGACACCGACCACTGGGTGTGCCGCCCGCACGCGCCGGGCGAGATCGCCGCGGCGCTCGTCGGCGGCAGGCTGATCGACGCGCACCGGCGGGGCAAGACGATGTGGTGCGAGACCCGCGGCCGCACCGGGGCGCCTGGCCCGCACCTGGGTGTGCACCTCGGCATGGGCGGCCGCGTGATCGTCACCGATCACATCGGGCAGCGGGTCGGCGGCGGACCCGCGCGGCCCGACCGCAGCCCACGCAAGGCCGAGTGGGACCGCTTCACCATCACGTTCGCCGACGGCGGGCAGTTCCGCCTCTTCGACAAGCGCAGGCTCGGCCGAGTGCGCCTCGATCCCGACCTCGACGCCCTCGGCCCGGACGCCGAAATGATCAGCCGGGAGGACTTCCGGGCCCGGGTGCGCCGCGGCCGCTCGGCGGTGAAGGCGCGGCTGCTCGACCAGTCGGTGCTCGCGGGCGTCGGCAACCTGCTGGCGGACGAGACGCTGTGGCAGGCCGCGCTGTCGCCCGCCGCGGCCGCCGACGAGCTCTCCGAGCACGTCCTCGATGGCCTTTACGACGCGCTGGAACGGGCACTGAAGGCGGCCATCGCGCAAGGCGGGGTGCACACCGGCGAGGTGATCGAGCACCGGCACGCGGGTGGGCGGTGTCCGCGCTGCGGAGCCGCGATGGTGCACGGCACCGTCGGCGGTCGCTCCACATGGTGGTGCTCGGCCGAGCAGGTCTAGGCAGGTACGCGGGCGCGCCACCGCGTCCAGACCGCGACACAGACGGCCAACCAGGCCGCGCCGACCGCCCAGCCCGCCAGCACGTCCGAGACCCAGTGCACGCCGAGATAGACCCGGGTGGCGCCGACCGCGCCGACCCACGCCGCGGCGGCGACCACCATCGCCGCCCGCGCGAGCGCGCTGCGTCCCGCCCAGGCCAACACCACGATCGTGCCGACGACCACCATCGACATCGTCGCGTGTCCTGAGGGCAGCGACTCGTTCGTCTCCGGCACCAGCCGGTCGGCCACCGGCGGACGTGCCCGGTCGAGGAGCACCTTGAGCAGCCGGAACACCAGGCTCGCGCCCGCCATCGCGCCGACGGCGAGCGCGGCGTCGACGCGGCGGCCGCGCCACCAACACCATGCGCCGACCGCAACGGCCAGCAGCGCCATCGCGACAGTGCTGCCGAGCGTGGTGACGACCACGGCGACCGTCGTCAGGCCCGGGGTGCGATCCTCGATCGACTCGTTGAGCCCCACCTCGTCCAACCCGGCGGGCCCGACGCCGGACAACGCCGCCCAGACCGCGGCCCCGGCCAGCACCGCAAGCCCGACGGCGAGCGCCGCGACCCGACCCGGCCGCGGCGGGGCCTGCGGTGCGGGCGTGCCGCGCAATCCGGCGGGCGGAGGCCCCGCCGCCGGATCGGGCCTGTCCTCGGGCATCGGCGGGGCGCCTCCTCTTCTGACGCGGTCGGTCAGCCGCGGCCGCGCCACATCCGGTAGCGCGCCACGAGCGCGGCGGTCGAGGCGTCCAGCCCCTCGAGGCCCGCCTCGCCGGTGAGCACCGGGCCCAGCTGCTTGGCCAGCACCTTGCCCAGCTCGACGCCCCACTGGTCGAAGGAGTCGATACCCCAGATCGTGCCCTCGACAAACGTGACGTGCTCGTAGAACGCGATCAGCTGGCCCAACACCGACGGCGTGAGCTTGCGGGCGAGGATCGTCGAGCTCGGCCGGTTGCCGGGCATCACCTTGTGCGGCACCACATCGGCGGGGGTGCCCTCGGCCGCGATCTCCTCGGCCGTCTTGCCGAACGCGAGCGCCGAGGTCTGCGCGAAGAGGTTGGACATGAAGAGGTCCTGCATGTCCGTGTGCTCGTCGACCGGGATGACGTGGTTGGGCTCCGCGAACCCGATGAAGTCGCACGGGATCAGCCGCGTGCCCTGGTGGATCAGCTGGTAGAACGCGTGCTGGCCGTTGGTGCCCGGCTCGCCCCAGAAGATCTCCCCCGTGAGCGTGGTGACCGGGGTGCCGTCGCCGCGCACCGACTTCCCGTTGCTCTCCATTGTGAGCTGCTGCAGGTAGGCGGGCAGCCGGTGCAGGTACTGGCTGTAGGGCAGCACGGCGTGCGTCTGGGCAGCCGAAGAAGTTGTCGTACCAGACGTTCAGCAGCCCCTGGATGACCGGCAGGTTCTCCTCGAGCGGGGTGGTGCGGAAGTGCCGGTCCATCGCGTTCATGCCCGCGAGGAACTCGCCGAACTGCTCCTTGCCGATGGCGACCATCAACGAGAGGCCGATGGCGGAATCCACCGAGTAGCGCCCGCCCACCCAGTCCCAGAAGCCGAACATGTTGGCCTCGTCGATGCCGAACGCCGTGACCTCCTTGGCGTTCGTCGACACCGCCACGAAGTGCTTGGCGACCGCCTTCTCCTCGCCGCCGAGCCCGGCGAGCAGCCACTCGCGGGCGACGCGGGCGTTGGTCAGCGTCTCCAGGGTGGTGAAGGTCTTGGACGAGATGACGAACAGGGTGGTGGCCGGGTCGAGGTTGCGCAGCGCCTCGGAGATGTCGGTGGGGTCGATGTTGGAGACGAAGCGCATCGTCAGCGTGCGATCGGCGTAGTCGCGCAGCGCCTCGTAGGCCATGACGGGGCCGAGGTCCGAGCCGCCGATGCCGATGTTGACGACGGCCGTGATCCGCTCGCCGGTGTGCCCCGTCCACTCGCCCGAGCGGACGGCGTCGGTGAACTCGCCCATGCGGCCGAGCACGCGGTGGACTTCGGTGGGCACGTCCTGCCCGTCGACCGCGAGGGCGAGCTCGCGCGGCGCCCGCAGCGCCGTGTGCAGCACCGCGCGGTCCTCGCTGGTGTTGATGTGCGCACCCGCGAACATCGCCTCCGTGCGCTCGGGCAGGCCTGCGCGCCGGGCCAGGGCCGTGAGCAGCGGCAACGTGTCGCGCGTGATGCGGTGCTTCGAGTAGTCCAGCACGAGGTCGGCCCCGGACGCGGTGAGCGCGTCAGCCCGGCCGGGGTCGTCGGCGAACAGCGTGCGCAGGTGCAGGTCGGCGATAGCGCCGTGGTGCTCGGCAAGCGCCGACCATTCGTCGGTCGCGGTGATGTCAGCGGGGTACTCGGCCACGCGCACATCCTGCCCTTGATCGACCTCGCGCGTCAGGTCCGGGAGGGAAGTGGTTGCTCGACGTTGCTGATCGCGGCGCCCTCGGTGCGCTCCCACAGCGCGATGCCGCCGAGCAGGCCCGAGATGTTGGGCACGATCGTGCGGTTGGGACCGATCTTGTCGGCGTCGAGGCGCTTGGCGTTGCCGCCGCCGATGAAGATGTGATCGGGCAGCACCATCTCCTCGAACGTTTCCAGCGCGTCCAGCACGCGCTCGCGCCAGACGTGCTTGCCGACCTTGTGCCGCTCGTTGTCGCCGCAGGCCACCTCGATCGAGAGGCCGTCGCCGAACCGGCCGTGGGACAGCTCCATGTGCGGCAGCAGGGTGCCGTCGAAGAACACGGCGCAACCGACGCCGGTGCCGAGGGTGATGACCAGCTCCATGCCGCGGCCCTCGATGACCGCGCAGCCCTGCACGTCGGCGTCGTTGGCCACCCGCACGGGCTTGCCGAAGCGCTCGGCCAACGCGGACTGCAGGTCGTACCCGATCCACTCCTTGATCAGCTTCGGGTCCTTCGGCTCGCCCGGTGCGGGCCGGACGAACGCGGTGACATCGCGCACGATGCCGCGGCGGATCGCGCCCGGGTAGCCGACCGAGACCCGGTCGTAGTGCGGCTGGGCCGTGGCGAGCGCCTCCAGCTCGTCCAGGAGGATGGGCGGTGTGCAGGGGTAGGGGGTCTCGCGGCGGGCGCGCTCGGAGCGCATCTCGCCGTCGGGGGCGAGGACCGTGGCCTTGAGCCCCGAGCCACCCACGTCGATCGCCAGGGTGAGCGGTCCGTCGGTCATCTTCGCCCCCTCGTCTGCGGTGTCATGACGACGGCAGGACGGTATCCCGCGGAACGGCTTCGCGCACCTGACGCCGTGATGAACGGGGAACGCAGGGTCGCGGCCGGGCGCGGCACCGCGTCCCGATCGAGTGAGTCGAGGAGCAGGTCGTGATCGCGGAGCGTCGCCGTCGCGGACTCGCGATCACGCCGACGGAGTAGCCACCCGGGTGAGTGGTCGATCACGTGCGGTGATCGGAAGATCACCTGTGGTGTGTTGGGAACGGCGGCGGGGCGACTGTTCGTCGCGCGCCACCGCTCGACGGTCGCTGGATGTGCTGATCAGCCGTACCGGCTCTGAACCCCGCCGGTTGAGTGCAGTGACTGAACGCACCAGATCACGTACAGAGGGTACGGAGGCCCGCCTTATGCTGAACCGACCGCTCCCCGCCCCCGCGCGCGACATCGCGATGCTCGTCGCCCGGGTCATCCTCGGCGTCGTGCTGTTCGCCCACGGGTGGCAGAAGCTGATGATCAACGGGATCTCGGGAACGTACGGCCAGTTCGAGAAGCTGGGCATCCCGTTGGCGATCGTGTCGGCGTCGTTCGCCTCGTTCGTGGAGTTCGTGGGCGGGGTGCTGATCGTGTTGGGTGCGCTGACCACCACGGTTGTCGCGCTCGACCTGGTCGTCATGGTCGGGGCGGCGGGCTTCGTCCACATGACGCACGGCATTTTCGCCCAGAACGGCGGGTGGGAGCTGGTGGGCGTGATCGTCGCGGCCGAGTTGGCGCTGGCGGCGTTCGGGCCGGGACGGTTCAGCGTGGACCACCTCATCGCCCGTCATCACGATCGCGAGCGCGCCGAGATGAAGCGGCGGGAGCAGGCGCCGGTCATCCGCGCCGCCGCGGTGTCGGAGACCTTCACCCCGGCCGCCGAGCTGCGCCCGGCCGGGTTCGCGGCCGACCCGGCATCGGCGGGCATGCCGACCGGCGGGTTCGCGACCGTCGCCCCGGGCGCGCCGACCGGCGCGTTCGCTGCCGTCGCCCCGGCTGCTGCGGGTGTGCGGACCGGCGGGTTCGCGGCCGCGGCCTCCGCGGGCGCGCCGACCGGTGCGTTCGCGGCTGCCGCCCCGGTTCCTGGGGGCGCGCCGACCGGTGCGTTCCGAGCCGTCCGGCCGTCGACGCCCGCGACCGACCAGCCGGCCACGGAGGCCTTCGCGGTGGTGCCCGACGTCGCCGCCACGGCCGGACCGGTGGGTGCCGGGGAAGCCGGGTCGCCGACCGAGCGGGTGGCTCGCGACCCCTCTCCGCGCATGGCCAGCGCGGGCGTGCACCGCGCGCTGTCCGAGCAGGCGGCCGGGTCCGACCGGCCCGCGCCCGCGCCCTTCGGCGTCACCGTGCAGTCGCCGCTCGACTTCACCCCCACGACGGCGCTCCCGGTCGTCACGCCGTCCCACGCCGAGACGTTCACCGACACGATCACGGTCGCCACGTCCGTCCCGGGCGGGCTCCCGCGCCGTGTCCGCGCCGTCGACCTGCCGCCCGCGTCGGCGGTACGGCCCTACGCCTGACGGCCCGGCGACGAGCCGGGCGCGCCCGCGTTGGACCGTGCGACGGCCCGCCAACCCTCGGAGGTAGACGATCGTGTTCCCGCTGTCGCCGACGCTGCGCGACGTGCTCGCGCTCGGCGCCCGCCTCCTCCTCGGCGTCGTCCTGCTGGCGCACGGGTGGCAGAAGCTGGTGGGCGAAGGGCTCGGTGCGACCTCGGCGGGCTTCGCCCGGCTGGGCGTGCCCGTGCCCGGGCTGTCCGCAGGCTTCGCCGCCTGCGTCGAGACCGGCGGAGGGCTCTTGCTCCTCGTCGGGTTCCTGACGCCCGTGGCCGCCGCCCTGGTCGCGTTCGTCATGCTCGGCGCGGGCTGGTTCGCCGGGCACTGGTTCGCGGGGGTCATCGGCGACGGCGGCTGGGAGCTGGTCGGCGTGATCATCGCGGGCGTCCTGCTGCCGGCGGCGACCGGGCCCGGCCGGTTCAGCCTCGACCACGCCCTTGCCCGGCGTCGGGAGCGGGAATCCGCGGCCGCGGAGGTGGACGCACCCCGCCCCGGTCGGGGTTAATACCGGCATGAGTGCCGACGCAGTCCCCGCCGCCGCCCTGTCCACCTGGCTGCGCGCCGAGGTGCCGGAGGTGAAGGTCGGCGACGGTCCCGTCGCGATCGAGCGGATCTCAGGCGGCCACTCGAACCTCACCTACCGGATCACCGACGCCGAGGGCGCCCCGTTCGCCCTGCGGCGCCCGCCACTGGGCATGGTGCTGGCCACGGCCCACGACATGGGCCGCGAGTGGCGCTTCATCTCCGCGCTCGCGCCCTTCGGTATCCCGGTCGCGCCACCCGTGGTGTTCTGCCAGAACACCGACGTCATCGGCGCGGAGTTCTACCTCATGCGCTTCGTCGACGGTGAGGTGCTCGGCGACGCCGAGTCCGGCCGCCGCATCCCCGAGGGACAGCCGCGCACCACCGCAGGCCTGGACACCGCCGACGTCCTGGCCGCGCTGCACGCCGTCGACCCGGATGAGGCCGGGCTGTCCGATCTGCGCCGCGACGGCTCCTACATCGATCGCCAGCTGCGGCGCTGGCACCGGCAGGTGCACGCCTCGTCGCTGACCGACCTGGAGATCGTCGACGCCGCGCACGAGCGGCTCGTGGCCCGCGCCGCCACCCTGCCGCCGTCGGACGTCCGGATCGCGCACGGCGACTACCGCCCCGGCAACCTCGCCTACGGCCCCGACGGACGGGTCCGCGCGATCTTCGACTGGGAGCTGGCCACCCTCGGCGACCCGCTTGCCGACCTCGGCTGGCTGATGGCGTCGTGGGGCCGCCCCGTCGACAGCGCCCGCGTGACGATCGAAGGTCCCAACCAGGTCGGCGGCTACCCCGACGGCGACGCGCTGGTCGCCCGGTACGCCGAGCATTCCGGCCGGGACGTCGGCGATCTCGACTTCTATGTGGCGTTCGCGCGGTGGCGTGCGGCGTGCATCCAGGCCGGGGTGTACAGCCGCTACGAGGGCGGCGCGCTCGGCGAGGGGGAGGGCGAGACGGCCAGAGCCCGGCTGGACGGGGTGTACATCCAGGCCCAGGCCGCCTACGACGCGCTCGCCTGACGGTCGTGAGTGGATAACGTCGCCATGGCGACGTTATCCACTCACGACCCCGGTGGAGAGCCGGGCGGGCATCGTCTCGTAGCCGCGGAGCACCCGCGTCGCCCTGCGGTGCGGGGTGTCCGCGAGCGTGAGGTCGGGGAAGCGGTCGAACAGCGCCCGCAGCCCCACCTCGCCCTCCATCCGGGCCAGACCGGCGCCCAGGCAGTAGTGGATGCCGGAGGAGAAGGCGACGTGGTCGCCCGCGTTGGCGCGGCCGACGTCGAACCGCTGGGGGTCGACGAACACTTCGGGATCCCGGTTGGCCCCGCCGAGGAGCGTCATGAGCGGTCGTCCGGCAGGCACGGGCACGCCCGCCACCTGCGTGTCGCGCTGTGCGATGCGCCCGGTGCGCTGTACGGCGGAGTCGATCCGCAGCATCTCGTCGACGGCGTTCGGCCAGAGCGTGGGCTCGGCCCGTAGCCGCTCCCGTTGGTCCGGGTGTTCGACGAGCAGGGCGGTGCCGTTGCCGATGAGGTTCACGGTGGTCTCGAAGCCCGCCGCGAGCAGGAGCATCGCGGTGGCAGTGAGCTCGTCCTGGGTGAGCTTGCCCTCCGCGGCGTGTGCGTGCACGAGCGTCGAGAGGATGTTGTCGCCGGGGTGGGCGCGCAGGTGCGCGAAGTGGCCCTCCATCCACCGCTGCAGCGCCCGCAGGCCCCGCTCGGAGCGGCGGAAGTCGCGGAAGGAGAGCCCGGCGTCGAGCGAGCGCGCTGCCTCCGCACCCCACGCGAGGAACTGGCGGCTCATCGCGACCGGCGCGCCGAGCGTCTCCGCGATCACGGTGGCGGGCAGCAGGCTGGCGTAGTCGGCCATCAGGTCGACGTCGCGCTTCGTTGCGAGGCCGGTGAGCAGGTCGTCGGCGATCTCCTCGGTGCGGCTGCGCAGCGCGGCCACGGCCTTCGCGGTGAACGCGCGGGAGACGAGCTTGCGGTAGCGGGTGTGATCGGGCTGGTCGACGGCCAGCATCGACGGCGGCTCGACCGGCCCGAGCGGTCCGCGCCCCCCGACTGCCTGCGCCAGGAGGAGCCACCGCGGCACGTTGCCGCCGAAGCCGCCCATGACGCCGAAGTCGGGGCTGCGCAGGATTGCTGTCGTCACCGCGTGCGAGACGGTGCTGAGCGCGAAGCCGTTGTCGTAGAGCGGGCCCTTGGCGCGGATCGTCTCGTAGTGCGGGAACGGGTCTTGCGCATACGCCGGGTCGACCATGAGGGCGGCCGAGACCTCGCCCGCCCGGGCGCCCTGCGCGGAAGACCATCGGATCAGACCGTGCCGCACACCCCACCGGAACACCTGACGCATGGCTCTAACTTACTAGCGGTAACCTGCGTTGTGGTAGTGGTTTTCCGGTGACCCTGTGGGCCGTCAGCGATCTCCACGTCCGCCATCGGGACAACCGGGCGGTCGTCGAGATGCTCCGCCCGGGGAGCGCCGCCGACTGGCTGATCGTCGCGGGCGACGTCGGGGAGCGGGTCGATGACGTCGCGTGGGCGTTGGGCCTGCTGCGCGAGCGGTTCGCGCGGGTGGTCTGGGTGCCGGGCAACCACGAGCTGTGGACGCGCACCAAGGACCCGGTCTCGCTGCGCGGTGAGGCGCGGTACCGCCACCTTGTCGAGACATGCCGCGGGCTGGACGTGCTCACCCCGGAGGACCCGTTCCCGGTGTGGGACGGGCCCGGCGGTCCCGCCGTCGTCGCGCCCCTCTTCCTGCTCTACGACTACACGGTCCTGCCCGACACGGCGCGCACGTCCGACGAGGGGCTGGCGGCGGCGTATTCGGCGGGCGTCGTCTGCACCGACGAGTACCTGCTGCACCCCGACCCGTACCCGTCGCGGGCCGCCTGGTGCGCGGCGCGGGTCGCGGAGAGCAGGCGACGGCTCGACGCGCTCGATCCCGACCTGCCGACCGTGCTGGTGAACCACTGGCCGCTCACCCCGCTGCCGACCCGCGTGCTGCGCCACCCGGAGTTCTCGATCTGGTGCGGCACCACCGCCACCGCCGACTGGCACGTGCGCTACCGCGCCACGGCCGTCGTCTACGGGCATCTGCACATCCCGCGGGTGACCGTCGAGGACGGGGTGCGGTTCGTCGAGGCGTCGCTGGGCTATCCGCGGGAGTGGCGGGCCCGCGAGGCGCGGTTCGGCACGGCGGTCAGCGCGCTGCTCCCGCGCCCGGTCCTCCCAGTGCCCGGCGCCCGACCGGTTCGCGTCGCCCCGGCCGCCTGCCCGCCCTGAACAGCCCGACGACCAGCCAGATCCCCGGGCCGCTGCCCAGCAGGATGGCGGTGGCCAGCCAGCCGTCGCGCCACAGCAGGCCGGAGACCGTCCAGCCGATCAGCCAGATCGCGAACAGCACCAGCCGCCGTCGCATGATCCGGCTGTGCACGACGTAGAGCGGCTCGTGCAGGTCGGTGACGACGACCGGGGCGCGGCGTCGGTGGAACACACTCGTGACGCTACGCCTGCACCCGGGTGATCGCCCCCGGCCGCGCACTCCGCGTCTTTCGTGGGCACCTCGCACCCCTGGTGAGCACTGCGCACTCCACCGGTGGGGTGCGCGGTCGCCAGGTGGGGGTGCGCGGTCACCGGGTGGGGTGCGCGGTGGTCGGGCGGGGTGCGAGGTGGTCGGGAGCGTCAGGCGTGGGCCGGGGCCAGCAGCTTGCGGGCGTCGGCCCAGGAGCCCGCCGCCCGGTCGCGGGCGCTGACCATCGACGGGGGCAGCGGCCACGCGATGGCGAGCTCGGGGTCGTCGAACGCCACCGCGACGTCGGCCGAAGGGTCGTGCTCGGCGTCGATGCGGTAGCAGGTGTCGGCGGTGTCGGTGAGCGACTGGAACCCGTGCAGGAAGCCGCGCGGGATGTACAGCGTGTGCAGCGACTCGTCATCCAGGCGGAACGCCGCCGCCTGCCCGAAGGTCGGCGAGCCTTCCCGGGCGTCGACCACGACGTCGTGGATCGCGCCGTGGGCGCAGCGCACCAGCTTGGCCTCGCCGGTGCCGCGCCGCCCGTGCATCCCGCGGACAACGCCGCGCGCGCTGCGCGACTGCGAGTCCTGCACGAACGCGTCGGGGTCGAGGCCCGCGGCACGCGCGTCGGCGGCGTCGAAGGTGCGGGAGAAGAAGCCGCGTTCGTCCCGGAACGGGGTCGGTACGAACAGCAGCACGCCGTCGAGGCTCGTCGTCTGCACCTGCACGGCCGAGACCCTACTGTGCCCCGGTGGGGCTCCCACGGCCGTGTGCCACCATCGGCGCCGTGCAGAAGCTGACCGATCCCGCGCCCGCCGTGACCACGACCGGACCGATCGCCTGCCGATTCTGCGGGTCCGACGACGGCCGGATCGTGCTGGACCTGGGCCACCAGCCGTCCTCGGAACTGTTCCCGGCGGCCGACGACGGCGGGATCGATCCGGTCTACCCGCTGCGCATGTGGCTGTGCGGGCGCTGCGGGCTGGCGCAACTCGCGGACGACACCGTCGTACCGGAGGAAGTGCTGGGCCGCGAGCCCGCAGCGCTCACCGAGCAGCGCCGTGCGGCCATCACGGCGGTCGCCGAGGCGGGCGTGCTCCCCGCGGGCGGCACGGCCATGGAGTTCCCCAGCCCGCACGGCGGCACGTGGCTCGACGGGCTGGCCGAACACGGGTTCACGCCGGTGCCGCTCGGGGGCCGGGCCGACGTCATCGTCGACGGCTGTTTCGGCCTCATGCACGAGGCCGACCAACGCGCTGCGCTGCGCACGCGGGTCGACGCGGTGGCGCCGGGGGGCACGCTCGTGCTGCTGTTCCACTCCCTCGCCGCGATCATGGACGGCGGCCAGTGGAACGCGCTGCGGCTGGGCCACTTCGCCTACTACTCGACGCCCGGCATGGTCGGGATGCTCGCCGAGCTGGGCATGACCGTCACCTCCGCGCACAAGTTCCCGCTCTACGGCGGCACGGTGGTGCTGACCGCGTCGCGGGACGCCCCGGCGGACACCCGCACCCTGCCCGACCTGCTCGCCGCCGAGCAGGCCACGGGTGTGCTGGACGCCGACGCGGTGGGCGCCCTGGGGGCGGCGGTGGGCCGCACGGTCACGGCCCTGCGCGCGCAGTTGGAGGAGCACCGGTCCGCGGGACGGCGGGCGTTCGGCTACGCGGCGGCATCGCGGGCCGTGTCGCTGCTCTCGCTGGTCGGGGCGGACCGCACGCTGCTCGCCGGGGTGGCCGACGCCTCACCGGCCAAGCTCGGCAGGCGCATGCCGGGCACCGACGTGCCGGTGATCTCGCCCGAGCAGCTCGTGGCCGCCGAGCCGGACGTCGTGTTGGTGTTCGTCTCCGACGTGGTGGACGAGGTGCGGCGCGCGCTGCCGCAGATCCCCGCCGACCGCTGGGTGGACGCGGGCGCCTGACCCCGTACCCGCCCATGATCGCCAGTTCGGCGCGAAAAGCGGCCAGATCCGGCCGGAAACGCGCCGAACCGGTGATCACAGGCATACGCGGCGGGTCAGGCCTCGACCGGCCAGGTGTGCACCGGCTCGTTGCTGTGCATGTGCTCGGCGTAGCGCAGCGCCATCAGGCGTAGCGCGTCGGGCCGGGCGAGGTGGCGCTTCTCCTGGAGCGCATGCACGGTGGCCACCTGCCACGAGGCGCCGTTCTGCCCGGTCAGGCACCGCGCCTCGATGATGCCCAGCAGCCGCTCCCGCACGCCCCCGTCGACGTTCCAGCGCCGCAGCCCGTCGTCGGCCAGCGGCAGCAGCCGCCGCAGGACCAGCTCGGCCGCGGGCACCTCACCCGCGCCCGGCCAGAACAGGAGCGCGTCGATGCCCCGCTTGGCGGCGGCGTGGAAGTTCTCGTCGGCCGCACCGAACGACATCCGCGTCCACAACGGGCGCTCGTCGTCGGCGAGCATGCGCACGAGGCCGTAGTAGAACGCGGCGTTCGCCGTCGTGTCGACGA
Organism: uncultured Actinomycetota bacterium; assembly: GCA_963739465.1. Classification (GTDB taxonomy): domain Bacteria; phylum Actinomycetota; class Actinomycetes; order Mycobacteriales; family Pseudonocardiaceae; genus Pseudonocardia. The sequence goes on along the minus strand of CAVUAS010000007.1, from coordinate 158,873 downwards.
CGGTCGGACCGGCGGGCAGCACCCGGTTCTCCACCCGCAGGTGCGGCTCGCCCTGCACGACGTCGTAGACCGGCCGGTTCCAGCGGTACACCGTGCCGTTGTGCAGACGCAGCTCCGAGAGCCGCGGCGGGTCGCCACGGTCGAACACGACGGCGGGGTCCTCGTCGTCGCAGATCGGCAGCAGCGCGGGGAAGTACCGCACGTTCTCCTCGAAGAGGTCGAAGATCGAGGTGATCCACCGCTCGCCGAACCACACCCGCGGTCGGACGCCCTGCTCCTTGAGCTCCTCCGAGCGGGTGTCGGTGGCCTGGTCGAACAGGGCGATGCGGGTCTCGCGCCACAGCTCCTTGCCGAACAGGTACGGCGAGTTCGCCCCGACGGCCAGCTGCGCCGCCGCGATCACCTGCGCCGCGTTCCAGTACCCCGCGAACGCCTCGGGCGCGACCTGGAGGTGCAGCTGCACGCTCGTGCAAGCCGCTTCCGGGGCGATCGACTCGGCCGAGGCCCGCAGCCGCTCGGGCCCGTCGATCGCGAGCGACATGTCCTCGCCGCGCGCAGCGAAGATCTGCTCGTTGAGGAGGCGGTAGCGCGGGTTGGTCGTGAGCGAGGTGGCCTGCAGGTGGCCGGGCTGCAGCGTCGGCAGGATCCCGATCATCATCAGGTGCGCGCCGATGCCGCGCGCGGCCTCTTCGGCGCTGTTGAGCACGGCCCGCACCTGGTCCTCGAACCCGGCGAGCGACGTGCCCGCGAGCGGGCGCGGCGGAATGTTGATCTCGACGTTGAACTGGCCGAGCTCGGTCTGGAAGTCCGGGTGGGCGATCACCGCGAGGACCTCTTGGTTACGCATCACGGGGTCGCCCTGATCGTCGACCAGATTGAGCTCGATTTCGCAGCCGATCGTCTGCCGCGCGGTGTCGAAGCGCGACTCGCGCAGCATGCGCGCGAACACGTCCAGGCTCTGGCGCACCTTCTGGCGGTAGCGCGTGCGGTCGGCGCGGCTGAAGGTGCGCGCTTCGACGTCGTCGCCCATCGTCTCCTCCGGATCTTTCGGCAGCGGCATTCTCGCCGGCCGGGGCACGCCTGCGATAGTGCTGGGGTGACCAAACCGGGCTTGCGCAGCGAACGTGCGTGCGTCCTCGCCGCCGTCGGCCTGGTCACGGTGCCCCTCGTGACGTTGGCTGTCGTCCGCCTGCTGCTGCAGATGCCCCAGGGCGACGAGCCGCACTATCTCGTGATCAGCCAGGCGCTGCACCTGTACGGCTCGCTCGACGTCTCGCAGGTCTACGCCCACCGCAACTACCTCGACTACTATCCGCTTCCGCTCGACCCACACGTCTCGCCCGGTCCCGACGGACAACTGCTGCCCCTGCACAGCATCGGCGGGCCGCTGCTGTGGCTGCTCCCGTTCGCGCTGTGGGGGCGCACGGGTGTGGTCGGCTTCATGACGCTGGTGTCGCTCGGGATCGTCGCGAACGTGTATTGGCTGGTCCGCGAGTTGGGCGTGCGGCGGCGGGTCGCGGTCGGCACCGCGGTGGCGTTCGGGCTGGGCACCCCGGTGCTGATGTACGCATCGCTGTCGTTCGTGGAGCCGTTGGGCGCGCTGGTCTGCGTGTACGCGCTGCGGGTGCTGCACGCCCGCCTGCTCCGGCCACGGGACCTGCTGCTCGTCTCGGCGGCGTTGGGCGCGCTGCCGTGGATCCACAGCCGATTCCTGCTGTTTCCACCGATCTTCGGGGCGTTTCTGCTGGTGCGGGTGTGGCGGGAAGGCCGTACGCCGTTGCGCGTCGCGTGCCTGCTCGGCCCGGCCGCGGTGCTCGTCGGCGGTCTGCTCGTCTACAACGCGCTGGTGTGGCACACGTTCGGGCTGGCGCCCAACCAGGTCAACGCGGGTGCCGTGCCGTTCACGGCCGACCCGCGGCGGCCGCTGGTGGGGATCCTGCTCGACCAGGAAGTGGGGGTCGTCCCCAACTTCCCGGTGCTGCTGTTCGTGCTGCCCGGCCTCCTGCTCGCCTGGCGCAGGCCCTTGACGCTGCACGTGGCGGCGGTTGTCGTGCCCTACCTGGCGGTGATCACGTCGTTCCCGGCGTGGGACGGCGCGTGGTCGCCGCCCGCCCGGTTCCTGGCGGTGGTGCTGCCGATGTTCGCCGGGCACGTCGGGCTGCTGTGGGACCGGGCCGGGCCCCGCACGCTCGCCCTGAGTGGCCTGCTCACCGCCGTGGGGCTGGGGCTCACGACGCTCGCCGTGTGCAGCCCGACCGGTGGCTTCACCGCGCAAAAGGGCCGCAGCCCCGCGTTGGGCGTGCTCGACGGCCTCGCCGGAGCCGACGTGGCCCGCTTCGTCCCGTCGCTCGCACAGCCGGGGCAGGTGCCGCTGTTCGTGGCCTGGGGCGCGCTCGTCGTGCTGTTCGGCGTGGTCAGCTTGCGGGGACGACGCGGTCCAGCCAGGCCAGCAGGTCCGCCTCCACTTCGTCCCGGTTGGTCTCGTTGAAGATCTCGTGCCGGGCTTCGGGCCAGACCGTGAGCGTCACGTCGGTGAGCCCGGCGCCCCGCAGCCGGTCGACGAGGGCGTCGACCAGCGCGAGCTGACCGTTCACCGGGTCGCGGTCGCCGACCATGATGTGCACCGGAAGGTCCTTGCGGATCGCCGCGAGCCGTTCGGGATCGGCCACGTCGCGGGCCCTGGCGAACATCGCCTTGCCGCCTTCGACGTCCAGCCCGAACCCGCAGCGCGGGTCGGCGACGTACCCGTCGACCTGGGCGTCGTCCCGGGAAAGCCACTCGTAGCCGGTGCGGTGCGGGAAGGGCGCGTTGAACGCCGAGAGGTCGATCGGGCGGTCGAGGTCGAGCCCGGGCTCCATCAGGTCGATCGCCGCCGTGCCGGAGAGTGCGAGGCCCGCGATGCGGCCGGAGTGGTCGAGCAGATACTGCTGGGCGGCGAAGGAGCCCATGCTGTGCCCCAAGAGCACGATGGGCAGGTCGGGCAGCCGGTCGTGCGTGCGCTCGATGAGCACGTTGATGTCGTCGACGAGGCTGTTCCAGCCGTCGACGCCGAGCTGCCCGAGCGCGTCCTCCGAGGACGCGGTGGCGCCGTGGCCACGGTGGTCCTGGCCCTGCACCAGGAAGCCCGCACCCGCGAGCGTCGTGGCGAGGTGGTCGTAGCGCAGCAGGTGTTCACCCATGCCGTGGGTGAGCTGCACCACGCCACGGGGCGAGCCCGCGGGTTCCCACCGATACGCCGTAATCGCGGTGCCGTCCCGGCCGGTGAACGTGAACCGGACGGGGGATTCGATGGACGCCATCGCTGCACCTTTCGGACCTCGGGACGGACGGTCGTAACCCTAGGTCGCACGCCGCCCGATCACACGTCCCGCGGCGTAGAGTCTCACTCCGGTGTGTGATTGTGTGACTACAAGGGGCAACTGTGTCGTTTGATCCCGCCACGCCCAACTCTGCCCGTATCTGGGACTACTGGCTGGGCGGCAAGACCCACTACGCGTCCGACCGTGTCCTCGGCGACCGCATCCTCGCGGCGATCCCGCGGCAGCGCGAGCATGTGCGGGCCAACCGGGCGTTTCTCGTGCGGGCCGTGGAGTTCCTCGTCGGCGAGGCGGGCATCCGGCAGATCGTCGACGTCGGGGCCGGACTGCCCACCTCGCCCAACGTCCACGAGATGGCGCAGGCGATCGCCCCGGACGCACGCGTGGTCTACGTCGACAACGACCCGGTCGTCATGGCGCATGTCCGCGCGCTGATGCCGACGCAAGCGGCGGGTCGGGTGGCGTTCGTGCGCGGCGATCTGCGCGAGCCGCAGGGCATCCTCGACGGCCTCGCGGGCACGCTCGACCTGGAGCGGCCGGTCGCCGTACTGGTGCTCGCCACGCTCATGTTCGTCGCGGATGCCGACCGCCCCGCCTGCCTGGTGCAGGAGCTGATGGCGCCGCTTCTACCCGGGAGCTACCTCGCGGCCACCCACGCCACGGCCGACCTGGACCCGTCCGCGATGGCCACGCACGTCGCCGCCGCCACCGAGCTCGGGCTGCCGTTCGTCCCCCGCACGTACGCGCAGGTCGCCGCGCTGTTCGAGGGACTGGAGCTCGTGCCGCCCGGGCTCGTGCCGGTGCCGCGGTGGCGACCCCGCTGGATGGCCCCGCACACCGTCTACAGCTACGCGGGTGTGGCGCGGAAGCCTTGACCGCTCCGGCGTAGCCGCAGCCGCGCGACGAGGGCCACCACTCCGAGCGCGGCGACGACCCCGCCGTACACCATGGCCGTCGGGCCGAGGCCGACCACGTTCGCGGCGACCCCCGCCGCCACAGCGGGCACACTGAACGCCAGGTAGGACACCACGTAGGTCAGCGCGAACACCGCGCCCCGCTCGGTCGGGCGGGCCAGTGCGGCCATGGTGCCGAACGCGCCGAGGCCCGCTGCGCCGAAGCCGACGCCCGCGACGACCGTGCCGAGCGCGGCAGCCAGCGCCAGACCGGTGTCGACGGCCGCGAGGGTGCCGATGGTGCCCACGGCGAGCAGCGTCGCGGCCAGGAGCAGCACCCGTGGCAGCGGCTGGTTGCGCAGCGAGAGGGCGGTGAGTGCGCCGGTGCCGCAGAGCAGCATGGCGACCAGGCCGCCGACCAGGTGGTCGGTGACCCCGAGCGAGAACGCGGCCACCGACGGGCCGAGCGAGAGATACAGGCCGCCGAGCGCCCAGCTGGCGAGCAGGATCGGCAAGATCGAGAGGAACTCCGCCCGCAGGTAGCCGGGCATCCCGACCCGCGGTCGCAGCGACGCCAGCGTCCCGGGGCGTCGGGGTGCCGTCTCGGGCAACACCGCTGTGGCCACCGCCGCGGCGATCACGCCCACCAGCAGCACGACGTAGACGAGCCGGGTGGGCGCGGGGGCGAACTCGACCAGCGCACCGGTCCCCACCGACCCGGCCGCCAGCCCCAACAGCGTGCCCGCACTGGTGACGAGGCCCGCGCGCCCGGCGCGGCCCGGCGTGGTGAGATCGACGACGGCGGCCGACAGCGTGGTGATCGCCGCGCCCGTCGCGACGCCCTGCGCGAGGCGGGCCAGCAGCAGGGTGACGACCCCGCCCGCCGTCAGGAACAGCACGAGCGCGACCGCCTCCAAGGCGATCGCCGCGCCGAGGACCGGTCGCCGCCCGACGTGGTCGGACAGCCCGCCCACCACGAGGATCGTGGCCAGCAGGCCGAGCACGTAAGCGGCGAAGATGATCGTCAGCGTCGAGGTGGGGAAGCCCCATTGCTGCTGGTAGACGACGTAAAGCGGGGTCGGCGCGCCCGCCGCGGCCATGAAGAGCACAAGCATCGCGGTGACGGCGACGAAGCCCGCCGAACGGGTCAGTCGCGGCGGGTTGAGCACGGCCATGTATCGGCCAAGGCCCCGGGGCGCCCGAGTTATTCCGGGCCGCGAGCCGGACGTTTCCGGGTTTCGATCACCGCAAACGTCCGGCTCGCGCGATCACCCGTTCGAGCGGAGGGAGTCGAGCACGCCCGCCGCGGTTCGGCCCACGCTGCGGGAGGCCGTCTTCTTCTCGGCGGACACGCTGCTCATCGCCGGGTCCTCGGCGCCGCGCCGGTCGTCCGAAGAAGCCTCGGACGTCGAGTGCGGCCGGGTTTCGTGCCCGCCGTCGGAGCCCGCCCCGGTGACGAGGTCCGTCACGGGCTTGGCGGCGCGGCGAACCGGCTCGACCGCAGGCTCCGCCGCGTCGGCGACGGGCTCGAGCGTGCGGGCGACGGGCTTGACCGCGGGCTCGACGGCGTCGGCGACCTGCTTGACCGCGGGCTTCGCCGCGTCGGTGACCGGCTCGACCGCGGGCTCGACCGCGTCCGCGACCGACTTGACGCCGGGCTCCGCCGCGTCGGCGGCGGGCTCGATCGCGGTCTTGACGGCGTGCGCGACCGGCTTGACCCCGGGCTCCGCCGCATCGGTGACGGCGGCGACGGCGGGCGTCGCCGCATCGGCCACGGTGGACACCGCGGGCGTGACGACGCGATCGACCGTCGGCTGCACGACGTCGTGGGCGAGCGGCTTCACCGCCGCGTCGGCGACCGATTGCACGGTCGGCTGCACGACGTCGTCGGCGGCAGGCTTCACGAGGATGTCGGCGACCGACTGCACGGTCGGCTGCACGACGCGGTTGGCGACCGGCTTCACGAGGGTGTCGGTGGCCGGGCTGACCACGTCGCCGACGGCGTTGCCCACCGGTTCGGCGAGAGCGCCCATCACCGGCCCCACCGGTGCGACGACCTGCTGCAGCACCGGCTCGACGGTCTGGTCCACGGGTGCCACGACCGGACCCAGTGCCGGGCCCGCGATCGGTCCGACCACCGGAAGGCCGCCGATGACGCCGCCCAGGCCACCACCTGCTCCGCCGCCGCCCGACCCGCCGGAGCCGCCGGAGCCGCCGGTGCCGCCGGAGCCGCCGGTCCCGCCCGACCCGCCTACGCCGCCGGTCCCGCCGGTCCCGCCGGACCCGCCTACGCCGCCGGACCCGCCGCCAGAGCCGCCGGTGCCGCCCGTGCCGGAGCCCACGCCGCCGGCTCCGCCGCCACCCGCGCCGCCGGACCCGCCCGACCCACCTATGCCGCCGCCCGAGCCGGAGCCCACGCCACCGACGCCTGCACCCGCGCCACCCAGGCCCGCGCCACCCAGCCCGCCCCCACCTGCGCCGGGCGCCGCGCCGCCGCCCAGGGCCTGAACGACACCGCCGAACGGGACGGCCCCGCCGATCGGATCGAGCCACGTCCCGCCGTGCCCCAACACGCCGGACATGCCGACGAGGGCGGTGGCGAGGTCGAGGGCCGGGCCGCGCGGGGTGCGGGGGCCGAGCGCGGCACCGGGGCCCAGGGCCGCCTCGGCGTCGCTGCCCGCGTCTCCGCGGGGCGCGAGTACGCCGTCGTGCAGCGCGACCGTGCCGAGCATCGCCCCGACCACGAGCAGCGAGCCCGCCGCGACCGCCCGCCGGGAGAAGCCGGACGGCTCCACCGGGTCGGGAAACGGGAGCGGGGCCGGGCCGCGGTGGCGCAGTCGTCCCGGCGCGGAATGTCGCGTGGGCAGCCCCTCCCGACGCAGCAGCTCCGCCACAGAAATCACCTCAGGATGACGCCCCGGCGATCGCACGGCTCTTGTCTCCTTTGACGCTCTCGGTGATCGTCCGATGTCGGACGGTTCCTGTCCGGAGAGTCGTCATCCAACGACCGAGCGTTGCATCGGGAGGCTCGTTGATCGGTGAACGGGCGAGCGGTCGATCACCGTCGACGAGTGTCGGACACCCGGAGCGGCGCAGCGACGTTCTGCTTGCCCGGGGTGGCAAGATCGGCAGGCTGGCCGTCCACGCAGACGATCTCGCCGAACACGTTGATGCCGTTGTGGATGAGGAAGCTCTCCACGGCGGGGTCAGGCTGTTCGCTGGCGCCCGGGCGGCGGCGCACGGTCAGCTCGGGATGCTCCTCCCAGCGGTCGAGGAGCTCGGCGGGTCGCAGACCGCGCACCGCGCAGAAGGTGAGCAGCTGATTGCGCATCCGGGCGCGTTCGTCGTCGTCCATCCCGACCCGGGTCTTCAGCCGTTCCTGCCACAGGGCGATCGGATCGGTCATGCCGCTCGTGGCTCGCTCGCGTGCGCATCTTGCCGACGAACGCGGCGAAGTCGGCGAGCGTCTTCAGCCGCTTCTCCCGTTCGATAGCCTGCAGCTCGTCGAGTGTCTTCGCGTAGCGACATGCACACCTCCGAAGTGGGGTGTGGCGGGACACCCCCGGGGGTAGGGCGTCCCGCCACGGTCTCCGGACCTACTCGGGCAAGCCGAACACGGCGGCCACCGCCCGGATCTCCGGACGGCGCCTGCTTGGACATCAGCCCCGAGTGGCCCGCGACGGTCGTGGCGGGCGCAGGCTGGGTCGTCGGTGCGGGCCGGACCGGCACCGACGCGAACGTGTTGCGCCCCCCGGGCGGCAGCGGCTCGGGCACGTCGTCCAGCCTGCCCGGCCGGGCTCACACCGACCGCAACGCTTCCTCAACGGACCGTCAACGCGGCCGGCCCGGGGCGCCGGGGGTGCGAAGTGGTCACGCGGCGGGCAGGACCGCCGCCACCGTGGTGCCCTGCCCCACGACGCTGCGCACGAGCAGCCGTCCGCCCATCGCCTCGGTGAGGCCGCGGGCCAACGCCATCCCCAACCCGACGCCGTCGCCGACGCCCTCGGCGCCCAGGCGGTCGAACGGCACGAACAGCCGCTCCAGGCGATCGGCCGGGATGCCCGGCCCGGAGTCCTGGACCGCGACCGCCACCGTGTCGCGACCCGGCTGCACCCTGATCCGCACCCACCCGCCGCGCGGTGTGTAGCGGATGCCGTTGGTGACGAGGTTGATCAGTACCTGCCGCAGACGGGTGCGGTCGGCCGACGCGGTGGCCGCGGTCTGCACCCGCTGCAACGCGACGCCGTGTTCGTCGGCCAGCGGCGTGAGCAGGTCCAGCACCGACGACGCGAGCTCGGACAGCTCCACATCCTCCCGTTTCAGCGGCAGCGCGCTCGCCTCGATGCGCGCGATGTCGAGGGTGTCGTCGACGAGGGAGAGGATGTGGGCGCTGGCCGTGGTGATGTGGTCCAGTGCCGCGTGTCGCCGGTCGACGGGCAGGTCCAGGGTGCCCAGCAGCTCGGTGAACCCGGTGATCGCCTGCAGCGGCGTGCGCAGCTCGTGCGAGAGGCCCGACACGAACTCCGACTTGGCCCGGCTCGCCGCCTCGGCATGGCGGCGGGCTACCTCGGCCTCCCACCGGGCCCGCCGCTCCCGCTGCGCCGCGCGCCGCTGGGTGACGTCGACGACGTTGACGCAGACCTGCGCGGGCAGCCCGTCCGCGCCGCGCACGACCGACGCCGCGACCGCCAACTCCAGCTCCCGCCCGTCGGAGCTGCGGGTGTGCGACGTGTACTGGCCGCCTTCGCCGGGCGGGTTGTCCGCCCCGGGCAGCACGGCGTCGAGGGGGATGCCCAGGAGTTGGGATTCGGTGCGACCGAGGACCTCGCGCAGCGCCTGGTTGACCTTGACCAGACGCCCGTCGAGGCCGGTGAGGGCCATGCCGATCGTGTTGTCCTCGAAGGCGCGGCGGAAGCGCTCCTCGCTTTCGGTGAGCGCGCCGTAGAGGCCCGCGTGGTCGATCGCGACGGACGACAGGTGCGTGAGCCGCTCCACCAGGCGTTGCTCGCGGGGGTCCGGCCGGTGCGGACGGCAGTGGTACACCGCGAACGTGCCGACGACCCCGCGGCGCCCGCGGATCGGGCTCGACCAGCAGGCCCGCAGACCGTGCGGTAGGGCCAGCCCACGGTAGGCGTCCCAGCGCGGGTCGGTGGTGATGTCGCCGACGACGACCGACTCGTCCAGATACGCCGCCGAGCCGCACGAGCCCGCCTGCGGACCGATGGCCATGCCGTCGATCGCGAAGGAATAGTCCGGCGGCAGCGACGGTGCCGCGCCGTGGTGCAGGGTTCCCGCGGGTGGGTCGAGCAGGAGGATCGAGCACCGGCACCCGGGGATCAGCTCCTCCAGCGCCATGGCGACCGCCGTGAGCACCTCGGGAAGCGGTCTGCCGTCGGCGATCAGCTCCAGGATCCGGGTCTGCCGGTGCAGGAGGCCGAGGCTGTCGGCGTGCTCGAGGGCGCCCGGGTCGGCGGCGGAGAAGACCGTGTCCGTCATCGCCCTGGCTCCAGCCGGTAGCCGACGCCGCGCATGGTCGAAAGGTACCGGGACCCACCGCGTTCCAGCTTGTGCCGCAGGCGGTGGACGTGCTCGGTGACGGTGGCCTCACCCTGCCAGCCGGGTGCGCTGCCCCACACGTGCTGCAGCAGCTGGGCGCGGCTGAAGACCTGGCGGGGGTGGCGGGCGAGAAACTCCAGCAGGTCGAACTCCTTCGCGGTGAGGTCGACGGACCGACCGTCCACCGTGACTTCCCGGGTGCGCGCGTCGACGTACAGGCCGGTCGGCGGCGGCGCGGGCCGGGAGGCGCCTGCGCGGCGCAGCACCGACCGCACCCGTGCCGCGAGCTCGCCGGGGGAGAACGGCTTGACCAGGTAGTCGTCGGCGCCCAGATCCAGCCCGATGATCCGGTCGGTCTCGCCGTCGCGTCCGGAGAGCACGATCACCGGAAGCGCGGGCCCGGCGTCACCGCGGAGCCTGCGCAGCACGTCCAGGCCGCCGACGCCGGGCAGCCCGAGGTCGAGCACGACGAGATCGGGACGGTCGTCGTCGATGCTGGCCAGCGCGGCGGCGCCATCGGGCGCTTCGGTGACCCGGAACCCGTCGGCCTCCAGTTGCCACGACACGACCGTGCGGACGCGTTCGTCGTCGTCGACGACCAGCACGCGGTGACCGGTCGGCGCTGGCATACGGGGATCGTCGCAAGCGCTGCCGGGGGCGACAAGGGTGGACCGGTCATCCAGGCCCGAGCCGGTGCAGCACCTCGTCGGTGATTCCCATGGCGGGGAACGCCGCAAGGCGGCCCAGCGGGAAGTTGCCGATCACTTGACGGAGCTCGGCGTCGGCGAGGATCGGCGCGGCGCCCGCGGCCTCCCGGAGGCGGGCGGCGCCGTCGGGATCGGCGAGCCATTCCTCCAGGCTGGCCTCGGCGGTGAGCGGCGGGCGCGGCCGCGGCTCGCCGACGGTGACCGTGGTCGAGAGCCGGATGTCCCGCGACGACGCGCCGACGTCGATCGTGAACTCCCCGCCCTCCAACACCCAGTCCTGCTCGGCGGTCGACCAGTAGGACAGGTCGCGGGCGCGCAAGCGGAAGGTGACGCGCCGGTCCTCGCCCGCGGCCAGCTCCAGCGCGGCGAAGCCCTTGAGCTCCCGCGGCGGCCGGGCGGCGGCGGCCTGCGGGTCGCCGACGTAGAGCTGGACCACCTCCCGGCCGGTGCGCTCGCCGGTGTTGACCACCGTGACCTCGACCGTGACGTCCGTGCCCGCCACCCGGACGGCGAGGTCGCGGTAGGCGAAGGTGGTGTAGGACAGCCCGTGGCCGAACGGGTAGGCCACCTCCCGGTCCGCCGCGTCGTACCCGCGGTAGCCGACGAACACGCCCTCGCTGTAGCGGACGTGCCGCTCCTCGCCGGGGAAGCTCAGGTACGACGGGGTGTCCTCGAGCCTAAGCGGGATCGTCTCGGCCAGCCTGCCGCCGGGACCGGCGGCGCCGGTGAGGACGTCCGCGATCGCCCCGCCCACGGCCTGGCCGCCCAGCCAGCACTCCAGCACCGCCGCCGCGTGCTGCTCCCAGGGCCGGGTGCGCACCGCCGAGCCGTTGGCGAGCACGACGACGACCGGCACGCCGGTACCGCCCAGCCGGGCCAGCAGGTCGGTCTGGGCTGCGGGCAGGTCGATGTGGGTGCGGTCGAAGCCCTCCGACTCGGCGGCGGCGGGCAGCCCCAGGAAGGCGACGATGACGTCCGCGTCCACCGCGGCCCGGACGGCTTCCTCGGCCAGGGCGGCATCACCGGAGTTGTCGTCGATCCCGAACCCGGCGGAGTAGTCCACCTTCGCTTCGGGCAGCGCCGCGACCAGCGCGTCCAGCGGCGAGTCCACCCGGGTGGGGTTGACCCGCGAGCTGCCCGCGCCCTGGTAGCGCGGGGTGGTGGCGAACGCCCCGACGACGGCGACCCGGCGCCGGTTCGCGAGGGGGAGGACACCGTCGTTGCGCAGCAGCACCATGCAGGCCGCGGCCGCCCGACGGGCGAGGGCGTGGTGCTCCTCGTCGGCCATCGTGGCCGTGGTGCGGGCGCGCGCCCGCTCGACGAGCTGCAGCACCCTGGTGACGGCGGTGTCGAGCACCCCCTCGGGCAGCGAGCCGTCGGCCACCGCGTCCACGATCGCCCGGTCGCTGACCCCGAGGTGCGGCGGCATCTCCAGGTCCAGCCCGGCGGCGAGGGCGGGCACCCGGTCGGCGACCGCGCCCCAGTCGGACATCACCAGCCCGTCGAAGCCCCACTCCCCGCGCAGCACCTCGGTGAGCAGCCACCGGTGCTCGGCCGCGTACGTGCCGTTGATCTTGTTGTAGGCGCACATGACGGTCCACGGCCGCGCCGCGGTGACAATGTGCTCGAACGCGGGCAGGTAGATCTCGCGCAGCGTGCGCTCGTCGACCTCCGCGGAGACGCGCAGCCGGTCGGTCTCCTGGTTGTTGACGGCGAAGTGCTTGACGCAGGCGCCGACCCCCTCGCTCTGCAGACCCTCGACGAGCCCCGCCGCGACCCGTCCGGCCAGGTGCGGGTCCTCGGACACGTACTCGAAGTTGCGCCCGCACAGGGGCGAGCGCTTGATGTTGACGCCGGGCCCGAGCACGACGGCGACGCCCTGGGCGCGGGCCTCCCGCCCGATCGCGGCGCCCACCGCGCGGGCCAGCTCCGGATCCCACGACGAGCCGAGCGCCACCGCGGGCGGGAAGCAGGTGGCGGGCAGGCTGCCGCCGAGCCCGGCGTGGTCGCCGCCGTCGGGTTGGCGGCGGAGGCCGTGCGGGCCGTCGGACAGCACCAGCGCCTCGACGCCGTGCTCGGGCAGCGGCGCGGTGTGCCACATGTCGGAGCCGAGGCACAGCGCGGCCTTCTGCGCGACGGTGAACGCGGTCAGATCGGGGACGCCCATGGGATGCATCCTGCGCCTCTCGACGCGGTCCACAAGCCCTTGCCGCCGCCGCACCGGCATCGCGGTGGCCGCACCGGCGCCGGGACGCGTGTGCGGGCACTGCGGCGCCGGTGCGGTCCTCGCGGCCGTCGCCGCGGGCCGCCCCCGGTGGCACGATCGACGCATGAGGTACGCCGACGGGCCGACCGCTGAGGCGACGGTCCACGTGTCCGCCCCGCCCGAGGTGCTCTGGCCGCTGGTCAGCGACATCCACCTGGTCGCCTCGCTGTCCGGCGAGGTGCAGGAGGTGGCGTGGCTCGACGAGGTCGGCGGGCCCGCCGTCGGCGCGGCGTTCCGGGGCCGGAGCAGGCACCGGGCGGTCGGGGAGTGGACGACGACGTCGCGGGTCGTCGCGTGCGATCCGCCGCGGGTGTTCGCCTGGGCGGTGGAGAACCCGGACGATCCGGCCGCGATGTGGCGCTTCGAGCTGACCCCGCGCGACGGCGGCACGGATCTGCGCCAGTGGGCGCGGATGGGTCCCGGGTTCTCCTTTCTCTGTCAGGCGATCGCGGCGATGCCGGACAAGGAGGAGCGGATCGTCGCGGGGCGGCTGCGGGAATGGCAGGCCGGGATCGAGGCGAACCTCGCCGCGCTCAAGGAGCTGGCCGAGGCCCGCGCGCACTAGCTCATGCGGCCAGTCGGGCGATTTCCCCGTCGAGGTCCATGCGGCCCGACTCGTCACCCAGCGCGACGATCTCGGTGGAGGCCTCGACGAAGCCCCGCAGCAGGTCGCGGTCGACCTCCAGCACCGCCCGGCCGTCGCCCGACCGGATCTCGATCTCGACGATGTCGTAGCCCTGGACCAGCTGCGGGGTCATCCGGACGTCGCCGATGCCGGTCGGGCCGCTCAGCGCCTCGACGACGAGGTCGCGGGCCACCAGCCACTCGACCCACCGGTCGTGCCTGGTCCGGACGGCGAGCGAGACGGCGAACGGGTCGTCGGCCCGGTAGGTCCAGCGCGTGACGACGGGCGCGGGCTGGCCGTGCAGCACCGTGAACATGTCGTGGCTGACGGAGTCAGTGCTCGTGTCGTCGTTCCGCACGGCGTCCCCCTCGCGGCTCTGTCCGGCCTCGGTGTGCCGGTCTCCTGGGCTTGATCGCCCCGGTCGAGCCGAACGCTGCACACGGCAGCGTTCTTCACCCGAACAAGTGATGGCCCGCCGGGTGCGCTCGAGGCGACTACGAGGAGGAGTCGACGAGAGCCGCGGAAATACGCGGACTTCGGGCTCATTGTCCCCTCCAGCACGGCGGCCGCCCTTCGGCGAGCGCGCGGCGGCCTTCCGCGAAGTCGGCCGAGGTCAGGCAAACCGCCTGCGCCTCGATGGCGGCCCGCAGGCCCGCATCGACATCGACACCCCACGCGGCCTCCATCGCCCGGCGGGCGCCCCGGACGGCGAGCGGGGGCTGCGCCGCCAGGCGCCGGGCGAGCCCCGCCGCCGCGGCGTCCACGGCGTCGTGGGGGACCACCTCGTCGGCGAGTCCGATCCGCAGGGCCTCCGGCGCGTCGATGACCTCGCCGAGCAGGATCATCCGGCGGGCGCGGCTGTCGCCGACGAGGCGGAGGAGCCGCACCGTCGCACCCATGTCGGGCAGGAGGCCGTAGCGCGTTTCCACGAGGCCGAGCCGGGCGTCGTCGGCGAAGATCCGGAAATCGCAGGCGAGCGCGAGCTGACCGCCTGCCCCGTTCACGGGTCCGCGCACGGCCGCAACGCTCGGGCAGCGCAGCCGCGGGATCCACGCGACGCTCTCGGCCAGGCGCAGCCCCCGCGCGACGAGTTCGTCGCCCACCTGCAGCTCCGCCCACTCCGCGAGCATCGCCATCCCCTCCCCGAGATCGAGGCCCGCCGAGAACGCGGGGCCAGCGCCCGTGACGACCAGGCAGCGCAGGGCGTGGTCGCGCTCCAGCTCGGCGCCGAGCGCGGCCAGCTCCGCGCACATGCGCGGCGTCAGGGCGTTGCGCCGGGCCTGCCGGTCCAGCGTCAGGGTGCCCACCGCGCCGGAGCGCGCGAACCGGACGGTCATGCGGCCACGCCGATCGCGGACAGATGACGGCGCGGGCGCAGGAACGGCCCGGGGTGCCCGCTCGCCCAGCGGCCCGCGTCGAGCACCACGTTCTTGTACGCGGTGGCGGCCCGCCCGCGCAGCGTCCGGTCGACGGGCACGCCGTCGCGGTTCAGGAACTGGATCACTGCGTGTCCGCGGCCCAGGCTGAGGCACTCGTGGAAGTAGCGAAACCGGAACGGGCGCGCAGGCAGGCCGCGCAGCCGCGCGACGACGGCATCGGCCGCCCACGGCCCGGTGAAGCCGCCGGTGCGGCAGCCCATCGCCAGCGCGTCGCCCCACGGCCCGGGGACGGCGGCGGCGTCGCCGATCGCGTACACGTCGGGGTCGGAGAGCGAGCGCAGCGTGGTGTCGGTGATCACGCGGCCGCGCCCGTCGACCTTCATTCCGGCGTCCCCCGCGAGTCGCGGCACGGTGAACCCGCCCGCCCACAGGCACAGGTCGAACGCGGGCCCGCGGCCCGTGGTGGTCTCGAGGTGGTCGGCGGCGACCCGGGTGATCCGGGTCTCGGCGATCCGGCGCACCCCGAGCTCGTCCAACGCGGTCGCGACGTACGCCCGCGCCCGCGGGGAGAGCCAGCCGCCCGGCTTGCCCGCCGTCACCAGCGTGACGTCGGCGTGCGGGAACGACTCGGCCACCTCGGCGGCCAGCTCGAGGCCGGTCAGGCCGCCACCGCAGACGACGACCCTGGCCCGCTGGTCCGCCCGCAGCGCGGCGGCGATCGCCTGCGCCGACTCCGGGCCCGCCACCGTGTGGGCGTGCTCGGCCACGCCCGGGACGCTCGTGGTGTCGATCGTGCTGCCGGGGGCGTAGAGCAGCGTGTCGTAGGCCAACGGCGGGGCTTCGGCGAACGCGAGGGCGTGGTCGAGGAGGTGCTCGACCCGTCCGACGCGCAGCCGCACGCCGGGGGTGAGGAACCCGGTGAGCGGCAGGTCCGGCCGCGCCTGGCCGGTCGCGAGCTGGTGCAGGCGAGGCCGTTCGACGAAGCGGTCCCGTGTGGACACGAGAACCAGCTCCACCTCGTGCCGATAGGTCTGGCGGGCGATCCGGTTGACCGCGGGCAGCCCCGCGTAGCCCGCGCCCAACACTGCGATTCGATGCATGACGG
The DNA here is from genome assembly GCA_963739465.1 of uncultured Actinomycetota bacterium. Lineage (GTDB taxonomy): Bacteria > Actinomycetota > Actinomycetes > Mycobacteriales > Pseudonocardiaceae > Pseudonocardia. The sequence continues at coordinate 143,025 of CAVUAS010000007.1, read as the reverse complement.
GACAGACCGCCGCCGCGGGCGTGCCGTGACATGTCACAGCGGAGGCCCGAATCTCGTCTGGTCGGCATGAGCACAACCGAGGTCTTCGAGGCGCTGCGGCCGCGCCTCATGGGGGTGGCCTACCGGATCCTCGGGTCGGTGACCGACGCCGAGGACGTGCTGCAGGACGCCTGGATGCGATGGTCGCGGACCGACGCGGACCATGTGGAGAACCCGGAGGCGTACCTCGTCACCGTGGTGGGCAGGCGGGCGACCGACCAGCTGCGCCAGGCCAAGCGCCGTCGGGAGAGCTATACGGGGCCCTGGCTGCCCGAGCCCGTCACCAATGAGCGCGACCCGGCGCTGGATCCCGAAGCCGCCGCGGAGCTCGCCGACTCGCTCTCCATGGCGCTGCTCGTCGTCCTCGAGACGCTCTCGCCGTTGGAACGCGCGGCGTTCGTGCTGCGCGAGGTGTTCGATCGCCCCTACCCCGAGGTCGCCGCGACCCTCGGCCGCAGCGAACAGGCGGTGCGCCAGCTGGTCCACCGCGCCCGCGACCGCGTCGATGACGGGCACGCCCGCTACCAGGCCGATGTCGCCACCCACACCCACGTCGTGCAGCAGTTCCTCGCCGCCTGCCGGGGCGCGGACCTCAACGCGCTGATGGCGCTGTTGGCGCCCGACGTCGTCATCATCAGCGACAGTGGCGGCCAGGCACAGGCGCCGCGGCGGCCGGTGTACGGGCGGGACAAGGTCGCGCGGCTGCTCGTCGGGATCGCGGGTCGGCTGCCCGAGGGCCTCACGTTCGCGCTGGAGTACTTCAACGGCGCGCTCGGCGTCGTGGCGCGCGTCGGCGGGGTGCCGCTCAGCGCGATGGCGGTGACGGCGGCCGACGGCACGGTGCAGTCGTTGCAGCTGATCGCCAATCCCGAGAAGCTCGCGTTCCTGCAGGATCCTGCGGTCGCGTTGTGCTGACTACCGGTCGGCGGTGACGACCCAGATGCCCGCGGTTCCGGTCTTCCCCGGCTGGGCGAGGGTCAGGACGTGGGTGCCCGCCGAGGAGCGGATCGTCACGCCCGCCGCTGTCGTGTTGACGGCGGCGGCATCCGGCCAACCCCGCGCGGCCGCGTAGGCGAGCGCCACCTGCGTCGGGTCGAGCAGCCACGGCTGGGCACCGCCGTCGACGGCCGTCTGGAGGCTCGCGGCCTGAGCGGCCGTCGCGGCGGGCCAGGGGAGGGTGACCGGGGCTGCGGCCGCCGTGGCCGGGGCCGGAAGAGCGGGGGCCTGGGGGACGGGGGCGCAGCCGGCGAGCGCGGCGGCGAGGAGGAGGACGCCCGCGACCCGGGCTCGCATCTGCACGCGGCCACCGTAGGGCCGCCGTTGCCCGTGCCGAGGTGTGGTGCGCACGCACGTCCGGGTGGAGACGCGTCCGACCGGCGGTGGGCCCGAGGGGGCTGCGATCACTAATCTCTGGTCGGAGCAGAGAGGTGATATCGATGAACCAGTCGGCCCAGGCGTTCTACGCGGCCCGCGATTTCCTGCTGGCCCACCGCGAGGACTACAACACGGCCTACCGCGACTTCCGGTGGCCGGAGATCACGGAGTTCAACTGGGCACTCGACCACTTCGACGCGGTCGCAGCGCAACGGGGCGACCAACGCGCCCTGTGGATCGTCGAACAGGACGGCAGCGAGGCGCACTGGACGTACCGCGAGCTGTCGGCGCGGTCCAACCAGGTGGCCAACTGGCTGCGCGAGCAGGGCGTCGGGCGCGGCGACCGGATCATCCTCATGCTCGGCAACCAGGTCGAGCTGTGGGAGACGCTGCTGGCGGCGATGAAGCTCGGCGCGGTCGTCATCCCGGCCACCACGCTGCTGACGGCGGCCGACCTGCGCGACCGGCTGGAGCGGGGCAACGCCAAGCACGTCGTGGTCGGCGGCGCGGACACCGGCAAGTTCGACGGCGTCGAGGGCGAGTACACGAAGATCGCGGTGCGAAACGCGCCAGCGGGTTGGCGGGACTACGGCGACGCGGCCGCCGCTTCGACCACGTTCACGCCCGACGGCACGACGCAGGGTTCGGACACCCTGCTGCTCTACTTCACCTCGGGCACGACGGCGAAGCCCAAGCTCGTCGAGCACACGCACGCGTCCTACCCGGTGGGGCATCTCTCCACCGTGTACTGGATCGGTCTCGAACCGGGGGACGTGCATCTCAACATCTCCTCGCCGGGCTGGGCGAAGCACGCGTGGAGCAACGTGTTCGCGCCGTGGATCGCCGAGGCGTGCGTGCTCGTCATGAACTACACGCGGTTTGACGCCGAGTCGGTGCTGGGCGTCCTCGACCGCTGCGGTGTCACGAGCTTCTGCGCGCCACCGACCGTGTGGCGGATGCTCATCCAGGCCGACCTCTCGGTTCTGCCGACGCCGCCGTCGAAGGTCGTGGGGGCGGGGGAGCCGCTGAACCCCGAGGTGATCGAGCAGGTCGAGAAGGCGTGGGGGCTGCGGATCCGCGACGGGTTCGGCCAGACGGAGTCGACCGTGCAGATCGGCAACTCGCCCGGCCAGACCGTCAAGCCCGGCTCGATGGGCCGCCCCATCCCCGGCTACCCGATCGTGCTCGTCGATTCGATCACCGGCAGGCGCGGGGTGCCCGAGGGGGAGATCTGCATCGATCTCGCCGAGCGGCCGCTGGGGCTGATGGTGGGCTACTACGGTGACGACGAGCGCAACTCCGAGGCGACGGCGGGCGGGGTGTACCACACCGGGGACGTCGGCTCGCAGGACGCGGACGGATACATCACCTACGTCGGCCGCTCGGACGACGTCTTCAAGGCCAGCGACTACCGGATCAGCCCGTTCGAGCTGGAGAGCGTGCTGATCGAGCACCCGGCGGTCGCGGAGGCGGCGATCGTGCCGTCGCCGGACCCGGTGCGGCTGGCCGTGCCGAAGGCCTACGTCGTGCTGGCGGCCGGGTACGAGCCGAACGCAGAGACCGCGCGGTCGATCCTCGAGTTCGCCCGCGACAACCTCGCCCCCTACAAGCGGATCCGACGGCTGGAGTTCGGCCCGCTGCCCAAGACGATCTCAGGGAAGATCCGCCGGGTGGAGCTGCGCGGGCGTGAGCACGAGATGCGCACCGACGCCTCCGCAACGCCGTCCGGCGAGTTCACCCTATAGGAGCGCCTACTGGCGGTGCACGTAAGGTGAGCGGCCAGGCACGATAAGTGTTGGCGACAGCCCGTCGCCGCGGTCGACCGGCCCGCCGTCCGGCTCGTCCGCAGACCGACATCGCGGCGGATCGGATGGTGAGCTCGTCTCGTGGACGGATCTTCTGAGCCGGGCGACCAGCCGATCGCGGATGTGATGGCGGGCATGCCCGAGGTGTGGCGTCGGTTGCTGGCCGCGCACAAGCCCGACCACCTCGGCCGGTGTGCGGGGTGCCGCACGTCCTCGGGCTCGGGGGCGCGGTGGCCGTGTTCGCTGCACGGCATCGCCAGCGAGGCGCAGCGGCGCTACGGGCTGCGGCTGGGCCAGGCCGTCGGCGGCGAATAGTGGCTGAGTCTCCCGTCTCGGCACGGTGAGTCGCGCCTTTCGCCACGGTGAGTCGTGCATTTCAGCACGGTGAGTCGTGCATTTCAGCACGGTGAGTCGTGCATTACGGCACGGTGAGTCCGCGTCGTGGGCACCATGAGCTTCGCACCGGGGCACAGGGAGCGCCGGTCCTCGGCGCGGTCGGATGATCGCCGGGATGCGGGGAAGGGGACTCGGTAGCGTTCTCCGCCGTGCGATCGCGGGCCGTGGGGTTGGTGCTGGGTGCGGTGGCGGACGCGGTCTTCGCGGACCCGGCGCGGTGGCACCCCGTTGCGGGCTTTGGCGCCTGCGCCGCCGCGCTGGAGCGGCGGTGGTACGCCGACCGCCGATCGGCAGGCGTGGTGCACGCCGCCGTGCTGATCGCGAGCGTGGTCGGCCTGGGCGCCGCCGCGGAGGCGGCGACCCGGCGTTGTCCCGTCGCGCATGCCGTCGCGACCGCCGTCACGACCTGGGCGGTACTCGGCGGCACCTCGCTCGCCGCCCACGGCCGGGCGCTCGCCGCCGCCCTCGACAGCCCTCTGGCTCCGCGGGCCGACGGGCCGAACCTCGACGTGGCCCGGGCGCTCATCCCGGCGCTCTGCGGACGGGACCCGCAGTCGCTGGACGCGGAGGGCATGGCCCGGGCGGCGACGGAGTCGATGGCCGAGAACACGTCGGACGCCGCGGTGGCCCCGCTCCTGTGGGGCGCCGTGACGGGCATGCCCGGGCTGCTCGGCTACCGCGCGATCAACACACTCGACGCGATGGTCGGTTACCGCTCGCCGCGTTACGCGCGCTTCGGCTGGGCGGCCGCGCGCGCCGACGATGTAGTGAACCTCATGCCGTCGCGGATCACCGCGCTTCTGACCGCCGGGCTCGCCCCCGCCGTCGGCGGCTCACCGCGTGCGGCCCTGGCGGCGTGGCGCCGCGACGCCCGTGCGCACCCCAGCCCGAACGCGGGCCCGGTCGAGGCCGCCACGGCGGGCGCGCTCCACGTCGGGCTCGGCGGCCCGACCGTCTACGCGCACGGCATTGAGAACCGTCCGCGGCTGGGCTCCGGGCCGCCGCCCACGCCCGCCGATCTGCGCCGCGCCGCCCGGCTGTCGCGGCTGGTGGCGGCACTGACTACCGGGCTGGCGTGCGCGGTCGCCGCCCGGTCGCAGGGCCCCGTCCGGTAGTCGGGAGCCGTTCGGGGAACATCGATGTGCCCCGACATCCACGAGGAGTACGCGTTATCCCTTCCGCTGCCCGACGGCCTGCTCGACCTGCTGCGTCGACCCAGCCCCTGCTTCCTCGCGACCGTCATGCCCGACGGCTCGCCCCAGCTGACCCAGACATGGGTCACCACGGACGGCGAGCACATCGTGATCAACACCGGTGTCGACCGTCGGAAGGCCCGCAACATCGCCCACGACCCGCGGGTCGCCGTGACCATCGCCGACCCCGACGACACCGCGCGCTACTACGGCGTGCGCGGCCACGTAGTGGCGACGACCCCGGACGGCGCCACCGAAAGCATCGACGAGATCTCCCACAAGTACCTCGGCCGCCCGTACCCGGACTTCCGAGGCGGCCCCGACTCCCGGCTCATCATGACCATCGCCGTCGACTCCATCGCGCACGTGCCGCGCGACTGAGGCGCCTACCGGTCGTCGTCCTCGCCTGCCAGGTCGCGGCGCAGGGCGGTGCGGCGGGCGTTGCGTCGCGGCGCAGCGTCGGGGGAACGGCGCTGCAGCATCTCCAGGCGCACGAAGTAAACGAGCGCGAACACGGCGATCGCGCCGAACGTCAACCACTGCAGCGCGTAGGAGAAGTTCGTGAACGGCGCCGCGCTCTGCGCCGCGGCGGGCTCGACCGGAAGCGGCGCGAGCACGCCCGGCTGGCCCGCGGCCAGGGCGAGGTAGCCGGGCGTGATCGGCAGGCCGGTTGCCGTGGCCAACGTACGGGCGTCGGTGACGTACAGCTGACGGTGTCCGTCGGCGGTGAAGGGCGGCCGGTGGTCGGGGTCGGTCTCGTCGACGCGCAGCCGGGCGTTGAGGGTCACTTCGCCGGTCGGCGGGGCGGCGTACTCCGGGACGGCCGCGCCGCTCGCCGCCCTGGCGTAGCCGCGGTCGACGGCCACGACCTGCCCGTCCACCGTCCGCAGCGGCGTGAGCACCTCGAAGGCGGGTTTGCCGTCGTACACGCGGAGCCGGACGACCGCCTCGGCGTCGGGGAGATAGGTGCCGGTCACGGTCACCTGGCGCCACTCGACCGCGGGCGTCACCCCGCTGGAGGGCAGCACCTGCGTCAACGGAGCCGGGGGGATCGCCGATGCGGCGTCGAGCGCGTGTTGCTGGGCGTCGCGGTCGGCCTCGCGTCCGAACTGCCAGGGGGCGAGCACGGCGTAGCAGGCGATGACGAAGAGCGCCACCGTGATGATCAGCGCGAGCCATCCGGGCCGCAGCAGGAACCGCACCCGTCCACGGTAGGCAACGCCGCAGCGACCCGCGCGCGTACCCGGCGCGCAGCAGTCCCATTTGAGCCGAAATCCCGAACTCCCCGTGCTGAATCGGTCGACTCACCGTGGCGAGGTGCGCGACTCACCGTGCTGCATCGGCGGACTCACCGTGCTGAATCGGGCGACTCACCGTGGCGAGGTGCGCGACTCACCCACGTAGGGTGCGCGTGTGCGGGGTGCGCTCCTGGTCGCCGGTACGACGTCCGATGCGGGCAAGAGCGCGCTCGTCGCGGGCATCTGCCGGTGGCTGAACCGGTGCGGGGTCGCGGTGGCGCCGTTCAAGGCGCAGAACATGTCGAACAACTCCGTCGTGACGGCCGACGGCGGCGAGATCGGCCGCGCACAGGCCATGCAGGCGCACGCCTGCGGCCTCGCTCCGAGCGTGGCGTTCAACCCCGTGCTGTTGAAGCCCGGCAGCGACCGCTCCGCCCAGGTCGTGGTGCACGGCCGGGTCGACGGCACGGTCAGCGCCCGCTCGTACCAGGAGCGCAAGGCGGCGTTGCTGGACGTCGTCACGGCGAGCCTCACCGACCTGCGGGCCCGGTTCGACGTCGTCGTCTGCGAGGGCGCGGGATCGCCCGCCGAGATCAACCTGCGCGCGACCGACATCGCCAACATGGGCTTGGCGCAGGCGGCCGACCTGCCCGTGGTCGTGGTCGGCGACATCGACCGTGGCGGCGTGCTGGCGCACCTCTTCGGCACGATCGCCGTGCTCGACCCGGCCGACCAGCGGCGCGTCGCGGGCTTCGTGGTCAACAAGTTCCGCGGCGACCCGACGCTGCTCCAACCCGGCCTCGACCAGCTCCGCGCGCTCACCGGCCGTCCGACGTTCGGAGTCGTGCCGTGGGCCGAGCGGCTGTGGCTGGACGCGGAGGACTCACTGTCCGCGGTCGCCGACGGCGTGCTCGGCCGCCCCGCACCGCCACGCGGGAGCCAATGGCTGCGGGTGGCCGTCGTCCGGCTGCCGCGGATCTCCAACGCCACCGACGCCGAGGCGCTGGCGTGCGAGCCCGGCGTGGCCGTGCGCTACGTGACGGAGCCCTCCCGGCTCGCCGACGCCGACCTCGCGGTCCTGCCCGGCACTCGCGCGACCGTCACCGACCTCGCCTGGCTGCGGCGCACCGGCCTTGCCGACGCGGTGTGCGCGCACGCCGCGGCGGGGCGTCCGGTGCTGGGCATCTGCGGCGGCTACCAGATGCTCGGGAAGCGCATCGTCGACCCGCATCGCGTCGAAGGCGGCGACGCCACCGGCCTCGGCCTGCTCGACCTGGAGATCGTGTTCGACGCCGACAAGCACCTGGCCAACCCCGTCGGGACGGCGTGGGGGCAGCCGGTGCGCGGCTACGAGATCCACTATGGGAGGGTGGCGCGCTCCGGCGACCCGGCACTGACCGACGGCGAGGGTTCCGACGCCGGTGTCGTGCTCGGCACGCACTGGCACGGGCTGCTGGAGAACGACGGGTTCCGCCGGGCGCTGCTGCGCCGGGTGGCCGTCCAGGCCGGGCGGGACGGGTTCACGGCCGCCCCGGACACCGTGTTCGCCGCCGAGCGGGCCGCTCAGCTCGACCTGCTCGGCGACCTCGTGGCGGCACATCTCGACACCGCGGCCTTGGAGCATGTCATCGATCACGGTGCCGACCCGGATCTCCCGGTGATCACGTCGGGTCTGGCAGTGTCGCCGTGATGAGCATGAGCACGTTCCCGTTCAGCGCGGTGGTCGGCCACGACGATCTGCGCCTGGCCCTGCTGCTCAACGCGGTACAACCCGGCGTCGGCGGCGTGCTCGTGCGCGGGGAGAAGGGCACGGCGAAGTCGACGGCGGTGCGCGCCCTGGCCGCGCTGCTGCCCGCGCTCGACGTGGTGGCGCACTGTCGGTTCAGCTGCGATCCCGCCGCCACGGACCCGGATTGCCCCGACGGGCCGCACGAGGAAGGAGCGGTGGCCCATCGCGCGGCAAGGCTCGTCGAGCTGCCGGTCGGGGCGACCGAGGACCGGCTCGTGGGCTCACTCGACCTGGAGCGCGCGCTCGCCGAGGGCGTCCGCGCCTACCAGCCCGGCCTGCTCGCCGAGGCCCATCGCGGGGTGCTCTACGTCGACGAGGTCAACCTCCTCCACGACCACCTCGTCGACGCGCTCCTCGACGCCGCGGCCATGGGCCGCGCACACGTCGAGCGCGACGGGGTGTCGGTATCGCACGCCGCCCGGTTCCTGCTGGTCGGGACGATGAACCCAGAAGAGGGCGAGCTACGCCCGCAGCTTCTGGACCGGTTTGGCCTCGCCGTCGAGGTGCGGGCCGCGCGGGACGTCGCGACGCGGGCCGAGGTCGTGCGGCGCCGCCTCGCGTTCGACGACGACCCGGCCGGGTTCGCCGCCCGCTGGGCGCCCACCGAGCGCGCGACGGCCGCGCGCATCGCCGACGCCAAGGCCCGCCTCGGCTCGGTGGTGCTGCCCGACGCCGAGCTGCGCCGGATCGCCTCGGTGTGTGCGGCGTTCGACGTCGACGGCATGCGCGCCGACCTCGTCATCGCCCGCGCCGCCACCGCCCACGCGGCGTGGCGGGGGGTGACGGTGGTCGCGGAGGAGGACGTGCGGGTGGCCGCCCGCCTGGCGCTGCCGCATCGCCGCAGGCGCGACCCCTTCGACGAGTCCGGCGTCGACGAGCAGGCCCTCGACGACGCCTTGGAGCGCGCCCGCAAGGAGGCCGCGACCGACCCGGACGACCCCGACGGGCCCGGTGGCGGGGTTGCTGACGACGGGGACGGGCAGGAGGGTCGCGACGGGGGTAGCCCGCGCGGGCACGAGGACCGTGCCCGGGACGACGGACCCCACGGCCGCGACGGTGACCCGCCCGCCGGCGCCGGGGGGTCTGCCGGCCCCGACGGCGGGTGGGATGGCGGCGACGGCGACCCCTACGGCCGCGACGGCGACCCGACCACCGGCGCCGGGGGGTCTGCCGGCCGCGACGACGGCCCCCACGGCGGCGACGGCGACCCCGACGGTCGCGGCGGTGACCCGACCAGCCGCGATGGTCGGCCGACCACTCGCGACGGCGGGTTGGATGGCGGCGACGGCCGCGTTGCGCCCCCGCCCGGCCCGACCTTCCGCGCTCGCCGCCTCGTCGTTCCCGGCGTCGGCGAGGGCGCCCCCGGCAGGCGGTCGCGGGCCCGGACCGAGCTCGGCAGGGTCGTGCGGGCGTCCACCGTCCCCGCCCACCGGGCCGCCGACGTACACCTCCCGGCCACCGTCGCCGCGGCCGCGCCCCACCAGCACGTCCGCGGCCGGGTGCGGCGACTTCTGCTACGGCCCGCCGACATGCGCCACGCCGTGCGCGAGGGCCGGGAGGGCAACCTCGTGCTGTTCGCCGTCGACGCCTCCGGCTCGATGGCCGCGAAGACCCGCATGGCCGCCGTCACCGGCGCGGTGTTGTCGCTGCTGCGTGACGCCTACCAGCGCCGCGACAAGGTCGGCCTGATCACCTTCCGCGGCGCGGGCGCCGAGCTGGTGCTGCCGCCGACCTCCAGCGTCCCGGCCGCCCGTGTCCGGCTCGACGGCCTGCGCACCGGCGGCCGCACCCCGCTCGCCCGCGGCCTGCTGCGCGCCCGGAAGGTGCTGGCCACAGAAAGGCTGCGCGACCCCCGGCGGCGCGCCCTGCTGGTCGTCCTCACCGACGGACGGGCGACCCTCGGCCTGGACGGCGACCCCGTCCGCGACGCCTGCCGCGCCGCCGCGCTCCTCGCCGCCGACGGCGTGGCCACGGTCGTGGTGGACTGCGAGAGCGGCCCGGTGCGCCTCGGTCTCGCGGCGCGGATCGCCCGGGCCGCCGCGGGGGAGCTGGTGGGGATCGGCGAGCTGTCGGCCGACCGCGTCACCGACGTGGTCCGCGCCGCGCGGGCCGCATAGGGAGGGCACATGCCGCAGGGACAGGTCAGCAGCGTGCCTGACGACGGGCTCACCACCCGCCAGCGCCGCAACCGGCCGCTGCTCGTCGTCCACACGGGCGAGATGAAGGGCAAGTCGACCGCGGCGTTCGGGCTGGCCCTGCGGGGCTGGAGCCAGGGCTGGTCGATCGGGGTCTTCCAGTTCGTGAAGTCCGCGAAGTGGAAGGTCGGCGAGGAGGCGGCGTTCCGCGCGCTCGCCCGCGTGCACGCCGAGACCGGCGAAGGCGGCCCCGTCGAATGGCACAAGATGGGCGAGGGCTGGTCGTGGGCGCGCAAGCCCGGCTCGGCCGACGACCACGCCGCCCAGGCCGCGGAGGGCTGGGCCGAAATCCGCCGCCGGATCGAGGCGCAGACCCACCAGATGTACGTGCTCGACGAGTTCACCTACCCGATGAAGTGGGGATGGGTCGACGTCGGCGAGGTCGTCGACGTCCTCACCCGGCGCGAAGGCCGCCAGCATGTGATCGTGACGGGGCGGGACGCGGCGCCCGAGCTGGTGGCCGCCGCCGACCTCGTCATGGCGACAACCAAGATCAAACACCCGATGGACGCGGGCCAGAAGGGCCAGCGGGGAATCGAGTGGTGATGGAGTACACGCGACTGGGCGCGACCGGCCTGACCGTCTCGCGCATCTGCCTCGGCATGATGAGCTACGGCTCGTCGGCATGGCGGGAATGGGTGCTCGACATCGACGACTCCCGCCCGCTCGTCCGCAGCGCCGTCGACGCCGGGGTGATCTTCTTCGACACGGCGGACATGTACTCGCTCGGTGCGTCCGAGGAGGTCACGGGCGCGCTGCTGGGCGAGTTCTTCCCGGCGCGCGACGACTACGTGCTCGCGACGAAGGTGTTCCACCCGATGTCGGACGGCCCGAACGACCGCGGCTTGTCCCGCAAGCACATCCTGGCCTCGATCGACGCCTCGCTGCGGCGGCTGGGCACCGACTACGTCGACCTCTACCAGATCCACCGCTTCGACCCGGACACCCCGATCGAGGAGACGATGGAGGCGCTGCACGACGTCGTCCGGGCGGGCAAGGCCCGCTACATCGGCGCGTCGAGCATGTACGCCTGGCAGTTCGCGAAGGCCCAGTACGTGGCCGACCTCGGCGGCTGGACCCGGTTCGTGAGCATGCAGGACCATTACAACCTGATCTACCGCGAGGAGGAGCGGGAGATGCACCCGTTCTGCCTCGACCAGGGCGTCGGCGTGATCCCGTGGAGCCCGCTCGCGCGCGGGCGGCTCGCACGCGGCCCGCAGGCGGGCGGCACCACCCGCGCGGACACCGACACGATCGCCGACGGGATGTACACCGACGCCGACGACGCGGTCGTGCAGGCGGTCGCCGACGTGGCCAAGGCCCGGGGCCTGCCGCCCGCGCAGGTGGCGCTCGCCTGGGTGCTGCAGCGGGAGGCGGTCACCGCGCCGATCATCGGGGCGACGAAGCCGGGCCACGTCGAGGACGCGGTCGCGGCGCTCGGCGTCGAACTCGGCGAAGACGAGGTGGCCGCGCTGGAAGCGCCCTACGTCGCGCACCCGGTGCTGGGCCACGAGTGACGACGCGGCCCCGGTGGCAGCGGGGTGACATTCCAGACGCTGAACGCCCGCAGTGTCACCCCGCTGCCACGCGGGGTCCACGGTGACGGCGCGCGCCCTCGTCGTCGCCGCGCCCGCCTCCGGGGCGGGGAAGACGACGGTGGCGACCGGGCTCATGGCCGCACTGCGCCGCCGCGGCACCGCCGTGGCGCCGTTCAAGGTGGGCCCGGACTACATCGATCCCGGTTACCACACGCTCGCCGCGGGCCGTCCCGGGCGCAACCTCGACCCGGTGCTCGTCGGCGCCGACCGGATCGCCCCGCTGGCCCGCCACGGCGCAGCGGGCGCGGAGGCCGCCGTCGTCGAGGGTGTGATGGGGCTCTTCGACGGTCGGCTGTCCGATGGCCACGGCTCGACCGCCGAGGTCGCGGGGCTGCTCGGGGCGCCGGTCGTGCTGGTCGTCGACGCCCGCGGGCAGTCCCGCAGCCTGGCCGCGCTGCTGCACGGCTTCCGGTCGTTCGACGCGCGGGTGGACCTCGCGGGCGTGGTGCTGAACCGCGTCGGGTCGCCGCGCCACGAGGAGGTGCTGCGCGCGGCCGCCGCGGAGGTCGGGCTGCCGGTCCTCGGCGCGCTGCCACGCCGCGACGCGCTCGCCGTGCCGTCGCGCCACCTCGGATTGGTCACGGCGGTCGAGCACGGGGCGGCGGCCGTCGCGGCGGTCGACGCCATGGCCACGCTGGTGGCCGACCACGTCGACCTCGACGCGGTGACTGCCCTTGCCCGCCCCCTTCCGCACGGCCCGGCATGGTCGGCCGCGGAAGCCGTGTGGGAAAAGCCCGGCCGGGTCGTGAGCGGAAAAGCGGGCTATAGCACCGGTCTCCGCGTACGGGTTGCGGTCTTCGGGGGTCCGGCGTTCACATTCGGGTACGCCGAGCACGTCGAGCTGCTCACAGCGGCAGACGCCGAGGTCGTGGTCGTCGACCCGTTGCGCGACACCACGCTGCCGGAGGGCACGGCCGCGCTCGTGCTCCCGGGCGGCTTCCCCGAGGAGCACGTCGGCGCGCTCGCCGACAACGCCGGGCTGCGGGCTGCGGTGGCGGTGCTCGCGGCCTCCGGCGCGCCGGTGCACGCCGAGTGCGGCGGCCTGCTCTACCTCTGCGCGACCCTCGACGGGGCACCGATGTGCGACGTCCTGCCCGCCCACGCGACGATGACACCCCGGCTCACGCTGGGCTACCGCGACGCCGTCGCCCGCACCTCGTCGCCGCTGCACCCCGTCGGCGCGCGGGTGACCGGGCACGAGTTCCACCGCTGCGCCGTCACCCCGGCCGCCGCCGCGCCCGCGTGGGCCTGGCGTGCCTCACCCGTGGGTCGGGTCGACGAGGGCTGGGTCCACCGCGGCGTCCACGCCTCGTTCCTGCACACGCATCCCGCGGGCCACCCCGAGGCGGTGGCGCGGCTCGTCGCGGCCGCGAGTTGTTGATCAGCTGTCACCTCCCGTTCCGCCTCCGGCCGCGCTACCGTCGGCGGGAAGATCCGCACCGGGGAGGTCGTCATGGCAGACCGGCTCTCACCCCTGGACGCATCGTTCCTCTTCATGGAGGAGTCGACCACGGCGATGCACGTCGGCGGCCTGATGACCTTCGACCCGACCCCCGGGTTCGACCCCGACCGCCTCATCGCGCTGATCGGGCGGCGGCTGGCCGCCGTTCCGCGGTACCGGCAGAAGATCCGCGAGGTACCCGTGCACCTCGGGCTGCCGGTGTGGGTCGACGACCCGGACTTCGAGCTGGACTACCACGTCCGCCGCTCCGCGCTGCCCGCCCCCGGCTCGGACGCGCAGCTGCGCGAGCTGGTCGGCCGTCTCGTCTCACGCCAGCTCGACCGGGCGCGCCCGCTGTGGGAGATCTACCTGATCGAAGGGCTCGCCGACGACCGGTTCGCCATCGTCACCAAGGTCCATCACGCGATGGTGGACGGCCTGGCGTCGATCGACATCGGCACCGTGCTGCTGGACGTCACGCCGACCCCGCGGGACACGCCGCCCGACGACTGGCAGCCCGCGTCCGAGCCGTCCGGCCTCGAGCTCGCCGCGGACGCGGTACGCGAGCAGATGCTCAGGCCGCAGCTGATGTTCGCGACCATGCAGCGCGCCATGCTCGACATCCGATCGGTCGTGCGCACCGGCGGCGCGATGCTCGCGGCCGCGCGGTCGGCGTCGCAGCCCGCCCCCGCCAACCCCCTGAACGCGCCGATCGGCAGACAGCGCCGCTTCGGCACGTCGGCGGGCGACCTCGACGACTACAAGGCCATCCGCAAGGAGCACGGCGGCACGGTCAACGACGTCGTGCTCACCGTCGTCGCCGGAGCCCTGCGGCGGTGGATGACCACCCGCGGAGAGCCCGTGCGGGCCACGACGACGGTGCGCGCGATCGTGCCGGTGAGCGTTCGCGCCCGCGGCCCGGCGGGCAAGCTGGGCAACCAGGTGTCGGCCTACTTCGTCGACCTGCCCGTTGGCGAGCCGGATCCCGTCACCCGGCTCAAGGCCGTCACCGCGGCCATGTCCGGGCACAAGGGCAGTGGGCAGGCCATCGGGGCCAGCGCGCTGATCGGGCTGGTCGGTCTCGCCACGCCCACCGTGCACAGCGTGGCCGCCCGCCTGTCCAGCTCGATGTCGTCGCGGATGTTCAACGTGGTGGTCACCAACGTGCCCGGGCCGCAGTTCCCGCTGTACGCGATGGGGGCGCGGATGCGGGACATGTACCCGGTCGTCCCGCTGGCCAAGGGACAGGCGGTGTCGATCGGTATCACCAGCTATGACGGCGGCATCTTCTATGGACTCAACGCCGATCGCGACGCGATGGGGGACGTCGACGTGCTCGCCGACGCGATCGGTGCGAGCCTCGACGAGCTGAGGAGGTCGAGATGACGCGCACAGGGTTGGTGCTGGGGGCCGGGGGGATCCTCGGCTCGGCGTGGATGACCGGGGCGCTCCCCGCCGTGCAGGAGCGGTTCGGACGGCCGCTGGGCGAGCTGGACCTGGTGCTCGGCACGAGCGCGGGCTCCGTGCTCGGGGCGGCGTTGCGCTGCGGCATGAGCGTGGACGAGCTGCTGGCCCACCAGCAGGACGCCGTCGAGTTCTCGGCCGACCTACGTGACGACACGCTCCCCGACATGCGCACCATCGAGCGCGAGTCCGGCGACGGTCGCCCGCCGCTCCCGCTGCCGTGGATCGGCTCGCCGCGGCTCGTCGCCCGCGCGGTCACGCATCCCCGCTCGGTCAACCCGGTGATCGCGGCGGCGGCGCTGCTGCCCGCGGGACGGGGGAGGCTGGGGTCGCTGATCCGGACGGTGGAGGCGCTGCAGGCGCGGCTGGGCGTCACCCATGAGGGTTGGGTGCCCGGCGCGCCGCTGTGGGTCGTGGCCGTCGACTACGACTCCGGCCGTCGGATCGTGTTCGGCCGCCCAGGCGGGCCGCCCTCGACGGTCGGGGAGGCCGTGCTGGCGTCCTGCTCCATCCCGGGCTGGTTCACCCCGCAGGTGATCGACGGCCACCGCTACGTCGACGGCGGGGTCGCCTCGTCCACGTCGTTGGGGCTCCTCGCGCGGCCCGGCGCGCCGCCGCTGGACGAGGTGTACGTGCTCGCGCCGCTGGCCAGCCACGCCTACGACCGGCCGCGGGACCCGATCGCGGGCGTCGAGCGGGGCGTGCGCTGCCTGCTCACGCGCTGGCTCGCCGCGGAGGTGCGGGCCGTGCGGGCGGCAGGCGTGCGCGTCACCGTGCTGACTCCCGGGCCCGCCGACCTCGCGGCCATGGGCGGCAACCTGATGAACCCGCGGCGGCGTACGCGTGTCCTGGACGTGGCGTTGCGGACGTCCGCGGCGGCGCTGGAGTCGGCCGTCGACGAGGGTGCCCGCGCCGCATGACGGGCATACGGGGCATGATGGCCGCCGACACGCTCCCCCCCGCGGAGGCATCGTGACCGCCCACAACGGGAACGTCTTGTTGGCGTTCGAGCAGGTCGGCGACGACGGCGGCGAGCCGTTGCTGCTCATCATGGGCCTCGGCATGCAGATGATCTACTGGCCGGACGGGCTGCTCGCCGAGTTCGCCGATGCCGGTTTCACCGTCGCGCGCTTCGACAACCGCGACGCGGGCGCGTCGACGCACCTCACCTGGCTGGGCACGCCGTCACTGCCCGCGTTGCTCGCCGCGCCGCGCCTTGTCGCGCCGTACCGGATCTCCGACATGGCCGCCGACGCCGTCGCCGTGTTGGACGCGCTCGGGTGGCACTCCGCGCACGTGCTGGGCACCTCGCTGGGCGGGATGATCGCGCAGGCCATGGCGATCGAGCATCCCGGGCGGGTGCGGTCGCTCACCTCGGTGATGGCCACGCCCGCGCCGTGGCTGGGCCTGCCGACCCGCCGCGGCGCGGGCGCCCTGCTCGCGCCGCCCGCGCGCAACCCCGACGAGGCCGCCGAACGCGCGGTGGCGACGTTCCGGGTGATCGGCTCGCCGGGCTACCCGTTGGACGAGGAGTGGCTGCGCGCCTACGCGCGCCGGGCGTTCGCCCGCGGGGCCGCCGCGGGGGCGGACGCGGGCAGCCCGCGCAGGCAGCTGGCCGCGGCCATGGCCTCGCCGAGCAGGGTTTCCGGGCTGCGCGGGCTCCGGGTGCCGACGCTCGTCGTGCACGGCGAGGCCGACCCGCTCATCCGTCCGGCCGCGGGGCGGGCGACCGCGCGCGCGGTGCCGGGAGCCCGGCTGCTCACGTTCCCCGGGATGGGCCACAACCTGCCCGCCGCGCTGTGGCCCGAGGTCGTGGCGGCGGTGCGCGACTGCGCGGCCCGTGCGTTGTGAAGAGGTTTCGCCCACGACCGGTTGGACGGCGCCGCCCGCACGCCACAGACTGTCCGGCGTGCCGGGAAGAGTGTCGTTCGTGGGTGCGGGGCCGGGGGCGCCCGACCTGATCACGCTGCGCGGGGCGCGGCGCATCGCCGAGGCCGACATCGTGATCTGGGCGGCGAGCCTCGTCATGGCCGAGTGCGTCCACGAGCACGCACGGGCCGACGCCGAGCTCGTCGACTCGTCGCGGATCGCGCACGAGGACGTCCTCGCGCTCTACCGCCGGGCCGCGATCGCGAACCTGCGGGTGGCCCGCGTGCACTCCGGCGACCCGGCGCTGTGGGGGGCCGTGCAGGAGCAGTACGACGCCGCCGCCGCGATGGGCCTCGAGGTGGAGATCGTGCCGGGGGTGTCGGCGTTCGGTGCGGCGGCCGCCGCCGCGGGGCGGGAGCTCACCATCCCCGAGGTGGCGCAGTCGGTGGTGCTGACCCGGCTGGAGGGCGGCAAGACGCCGATGCCCGACCGGGAGCGGCTGCGCGAGTTCGCCCGGCACGGGACGACCATGGCGATCTTCCTGTCGGCCGCGCGGACCGGCCGGATGGTGGCCGAGCTGCGGGCGGGCGGGTATCCGGACGACACGCCGGTGGTCGTCGCGTACCGCACCAGCTGGCCCGACGAGATCACCCTGCGGTGCAGGCTTGACGAGGTCGAGGGCGTGTGCAAGGAGCGCAGGCTGTGGCGGCAGACGCTGTTCCTCGTGGGGCCCGCGCTCGCCGCCGGTGGCACGCGCAGCCACCTCTATCACGCGGGGCATTTCCACACGTTTCGCAAGCCGGAGCGGGAGGCGCGCACGGCCCTGCGGGCGGCCCGGGCGGCCCGCCGCGCGCCGTGACGGACGGCCTGGACACTGGCGGCGCTCCACCGGCGGGCGGTTCACCATCGGGTGGTGTCCCATGGGCGGGCGGCGCTCCACCGCCGGGCGGGCAGGCACCGGGGGGCGGGGCTGCGGTGTCCGGTGGGGCTGCGGCGTCGGGTGGGGCTGCGGCGTCGGGTGGGGCTGCGGTGGCGTCGGGTGGGGCTGCGGTGTCGGGTGGGGCTGCGGTGTCGGGTGGGGCTGCGGTGTCGGGTGGGGCTGCGGTGTCGGATGGGGCTGCGCCCGAGCGAGGCGCGGGCGCGCCGCCGGGGGGGCCGAGTGGGCCGGGGGAGGTCGGCGCGGTGACCGTCGTCGGGGTTGACGGGGCGCTCGGGCCGAAGGCGCGGGAGGCCCTCGCGGAGGCGGAGGTCGTGGTCGGGGCCGCGCGGCTGCTCGCCCTCGTCCCCGACACCGGGCAGCAGGGGGCGGATCGGGTGGTGCTCGGGGCGGTGGCGCCCGCGCTGGAACGGATCCGGGGCCGCCGGGCCGTCGTGCTGGCGGGCGGTGACCCCGGCTTCTTCGGGATCGTGCGCCTGCTGCGCGAGCACGGCCATGCTCCTGTGGTGCTGCCCGCGCGGTCGTCGGTGCAGCGGCTCTTCGCCCGGCTGGGCCGCCCGTGGGACGACGTGACCGTGGTGAGCGCGCACGGCCGCGCGCTCGGTCCCGCCGTCAACGTCGTGCGCGCGCGGGCCGCCGTCGCCGTGCTCACCGGGCCCGACGCGGGACCCGCCGAGATCGCCGCCGGGCTGCGCGGCTGGCCGCGCACCCTCGTCGTCGCCGAAGACCTCGACGGCCCCGACGAGCGCTTGACCACCCTGCCCGCCGCCGACGCCGTGGGTCGTGCCTGGCATCCGCTGTCGGTCGTTCTGGCGCTGCGCGAGCCCGCCGCCGTCCCCGCCCGCACCTGGATCGCGGGCGGCGAGCCGCCGCCGCCCGCCTCCGGCTGGGCGCTGCCGGACGCCGCGTTCGCCCACCGCGCGGGCATGGTGACCAAGGCCGAGGTCCGCGCCGTCGCGCTGGCCCGGCTCGCGCCGCGCCCCGGCGCGCTGGTGTGGGACGTCGGCGCGGGCTCCGGCTCGGTCGCCGTCGAGTGCGCCCGGCTGGGGGCGGCCGCGCTGGCCGTCGAGCGCCGATCCGACGATGCCGCCCGGATCGCCGAGAACGCCGCCGCACACGGCGTCGAGGTACGGGTGGTCGAGGGTGCCGCCCCGGCGGCGCTGGTCGGGCTGCCCCGGCCGGACGCGGTGTTCGTCGGCGGCGGCGGGGCCGACGTCGTCGCGGCGTGCGCCGGGGTCATCGCCGACCGGGTGGTGGTCGCGCTCGCCGCGCTGGACCGCATCGGACCGACCCGCGCGGCGCTCGCCACGGCCGGCTACACGGTCGACGGCGTGCAGCTCGCGGCGTCCCGCCTCGCCCCGCTGCCCGACGGTGCCGTCCGCCTGGCGGCCCTGAACCCCGTCGTCCTGCTCTGGGGGACCCGATGATCGCCCTGTTCGCCGTCACCGCCGCGGGTCGGCGGGGCGCCGACGAGCTTGCCCCGGCGCTGGGCGCGTCCCGCCACGAGCTCGCCGAGCTGCCCGACCTCTGGCCCGCGCTCGACGGGGCCGTGTTCTTCCTCGCCACCGGCGCCACGGTCCGGCTGATCGCACCGCTGCTCGGCGACAAGCACACCGACCCCGGGGTGGTGTGCGTCGACGAGGCCCGCCGGTTCGCCGTGGCGCTGTGCGGCGGGCACGAGGGTGGGGCGAACGCGCTGGCGAGCCGGGTCGCCGGGCTGCTCGGCGCCCAGCCGGTGGTGACGACCGCCTCCGACGCCGTGGGCGCCGCCGGGCTCGACGAGCTGGCCGCGCAGCTCGACGCCACGCTCGTGGGCGACGCCGCCGCGGCAGGTGTGGCGATGCTGGACGGCACCGCCGAGGTCGCCAACCCGCTCGGCGTGCCGCTGCCCGCCCTCCCGTTCGCCACCGCACGTCAGCGGGGTGACACTGCAGACACTGAAGGTCTGCAGTGTCACCCCGCTGCCACGGGGGGTGCGCGCATCGTCGTCACCGACCGGGTCGAAGACGCCACCGCCCGGATCGTGCCGCGCACGCTCGTCGTCGGGATCGGCTCCGCGCGCGGGGTGCCCACCGCCGCCGTCACGGAGACGTTCCGGCGGGCGCTGGGCGATCTCGAACCGCTCGCCGTGCGCGCCTACGCCAGCGTCGACCGCAAGGCCGACGAGCCCGGCATCCTCGCCGCCATCGCGCCCGCCCCGCTGCGGACCTACCCCGCGGCCGTCCTCGCCGCCGTCGACGTGCCGAACCCGAGCGAGGCGGTGCGCGCCGAGGTCGGCACGGCGAGCGTCGCCGAAGCCGCCGCCCTCCACGCGGCCGCCGAGCTGGGCGGTGGCGCGGCCGTCGAACTGGTGGTGCCGAAGACGAAGGGCGCCAACGTGACCGTCGCCGTCGCCCGCATCCGGCCCCGCGGGAGGCTGGCGGTCGTGGGGCTCGGGCCCGGCGCCGACGACCTGCGGGTGCCGCGGGCCGCGGCCGAACTGCGGCGCGCGGCGGTCGTGGTCGGGCTCGACCAGTACGTCGAGCAGGTCCGCCACCTGCTCCGGCCCGGCACGCAGGTGCACGCCAGCGGGCTGGGGGCGGAGGAGCAGCGGGCCGCCGACGCCGTCGCGCTGGCGGGCAAGGGCCACGCCGTCGCCCTGATCGGCTCCGGGGATGCGGGAATCTACGCGATGGGTAGCCCCGCGCTGGAGGCCGCCGGGCCGGACGTCGAGGTCGTCGGGGTGCCCGGCGTCACGGCCGCGCTCGCCGCGGCCGCGCTGCTCGGGGCGCCGCTCGGGCACGACCACGCGCTGATCTCGCTGTCCGACCTGCACACCCCCTGGTCGATGATCGAGCGGCGGGTGGCCGCCGCGGCCGCCGCCGACCTCGTGACGTGCTTCTACAACCCGCGCAGCCGCGAGCGGCACTGGCAGCTCGCCGCCGCCCTCGACGCGTTCCGCCCACATCGGCCCGCCGACACGCCCGTCGGCGCCGTCCGGCAGGCGGGGCGGCCCGGCCAACGGGTGTGGACCGCGCCGCTCGCGACGTTCGACCCGACGGAGGTCGACATGCTCACGACCGTCATCGTCGGCGCCTCCACGACGCGCATGGTCGCGGGCCGCATGGTGACCCCGCGCGGCTACCGTTGGTCGTAAGTCCTGGTATCACTGCGGTATCATCGGACGATGGCGATGACCCTCCGGCTCACGGAAGAAGAGACCGAGGCACTCCGCGCTCAGGCCAAGCGCGAGGGGCGCTCCATGCAGGAGGTAGCTCGCGCCGCTGTGCGTCGCTATGTCCAGCTCGACGACCATCGAGCCCGCGTTGTCGCGGCCGCCGCGGATGGCGCGCAGCGCTACGCGGAGGCGCTGCGGATCCTCGGCGAGTGACCGAATTCCTCGATGGTGACGACCTGGTCGTCATCGCGAGCGTGGCCACCGGCGGACCGGTGCTCGTCCGAGACCACGGCCTGCTCGCGTCAGCGGCGGCTCGCCCGCGGACCACGGTTTTCGGCTCGGACGCCTACCCGGGGCTGTTGGAGAAGGCGGCCGCGTTGCTGCACTCGCTTGCAGGCAACCACGCCCTCGTCGATGGCAACAAGAGGCTCGCGTGGCTCGCGACCTATACCTTCCTGCGCATCAACGACGTGGAGTTGCTCGCCGCGCAAGACCAGGTCGTCGAGCTGGTGACCGCGGTTGCGGACGGGTCTCTCGACGAGGTCGGGGAGATCGCGAAGCGGCTGGAGCCGTGGGCGTGATCACCCGGCGGCGCCGGCAACGGCGGCTACGATCGTGGGCCGGAGGTCCGACATTGCGCACCGGCGTGCACCCCATCGAGACCGCCTCGTACGCGATCCTGCGCGAGCGCCTCGACACCACCGATCTGCCGCCGCTCACCCGGGCGGTCGTCGAACGCGTGGTGCACACCAGCGCCGACCCGAGCTGGGCAGGTGACCTGGTGTGCGCCGAAGAAGGCCTCCGTGCGGGGCGGGAAGCGCTGGCCGGGGGCGCGCCGCTGATCGTCGACGTCCGCATGGTCGCGGCCGGGATCACGGCCCGCCCGACGACGGTGGCTCTCGACCTCGCGCCCGTCGACCACAGCGCCACGACCCGGTCGGCGGCGGGGATCCGCGCCGCCGTCACCGCCCATCCGGAGGGCGCCGTGTGGGTCGTCGGAAACGCCCCGACGGCGCTCGCCGAGCTGGTGCGCTGCGCCCGGGAGGGGCTCGTCCGCACGCCGCTGGTGATCGGTCTGCCGGTGGGCTTCGTCGGCGCCGTGGCCGCCAAGGCCGCGCTGCGGACCTCCGGCCTCCCGGCGGTCTCGAACCGCTCCGAGCGCGGCGGCGCGGCGGTCGCGGCCGCCGCCGTCAACGCGCTGCTCTACCCGGACCCCGCGGCATGACCCCGCCGTTGCTGCTCGTCGGGCACGGCACCGTCGACGCTGTCGGGGTGGCGGAGTTCGGCGCGTTCACCCGCAGGCTGGGACGGCGGCTGTCGGATGCAGGCGTCGACGTCGACGGCGGGTTCATCGAGCTCTCCTCGCCGACCGTGCATGAGGCGTGGGCGGCGCTGGCCGCACGCGGCCATCGGACGATGGCCGCCGTGCCGCTCGTCCTGGTGGCCGCAGGCCACGCCAAGGGCGACATCCCGGCGGCGCTGGAGCGCGAGGTTCGCCGCGACCCGGCCACCGACTACCGCTTCGGCAGACCGCTCGGCCCGCACCCGGTGTTGCAGGACATCCTGGTGAGCCGGATCGCCGCCGTCGCGTCAGCCGGGGACACGGCCGTCCTGCTCGTCGGCCGCGGCTCCACCGACCCGGACGCCAACGCCGAGATCTGCAAGGTGGCGCGGCTGCTGCAGGAGGGCAGGCCGTACCTGTTCGTCGAGCCCGCCTTCGTCTCCCTCGCCCTGCCCGACGTCGCGGGCGGGCTGGCCCGCTGTCGCGCGCTGGGGGCGCGGCGGGTGGTCGTCGCGCCGTACTTCCTGTTCGACGGGGTGCTGCCGCGCCGCGTCGGCGAGCAGGCCCGCGCGTTCGGCGCCGCGCATCCCGACGTCGACGTCCTGGTCGCGGGCCACCTCGGGGACACCGATGCCCTCGCGGATCTCGTCGTCGAGCGCTACCACGAGACGCTGGGCGGCGACATCCGGATGAACTGCGACACCTGCGCCTACCGCGTGCTCCTGCCCGGATTCGAGGACAAGCTCGGCGCGCCCCAGACACCGCACCACCACCCCGAAGATCCGGCGCAGGGCCACGGGCACGGCCATGGACACGGGCACGCGCATGCCTGAGCCCTACCTGGCAGGCCTCGACCTCGCCGGACGCCGCGTCGTCGTCGTGGGTGGCGGCTCGGTGGCCCAGCGGCGGCTCGTGGGCCTGCTCGCGGCGGGCGCCGTGGTCGAGGTCGTCGCGCCGCACGTGACGCCTGCCGTCGAGGCCATGGCCGCCGAGCTGCGGTGGACCGCCCGGCCCTACCGCGGCGGCGACCTCGACGGCGCCTGGTACGCCATCGCCTGCACCGACGATCCGGCCGTCAACGCCGCGGTCGCGGCGGAGGCGGAGCGGGCGCGGGTGTTCTGTGTGCGCGCCGACGACGCCCCGGCGGGCAGCGCGGTGACCCCGGCCGTCGGGCGGCACGACGGCCTCACCGTCGGCGTGCTCGCGGGCCGCCGTCCTCGCCGATCGGCCGCCGTGCGCACCGCGCTGCTGGAGGCGCTGGCCGCCGGGATCGTCGACGACGCCGCCGAGCCCGTCCGGCCCGGCGTCGCGCTGGTCGGCGGCGGGCCCGGCGACCCCGAGCTGATCACCGTGCGGGGCAGGCGGCTGCTTGCGCGCGCCGACGTCGTGATCACCGACCGGCTCGGCCCGCGCGACCTGCTCGACCAGCTCGACCCGCACGTCGAGGTGATCGACGCCTCGAAGATCCCCTACGGGCGGGCGATGAACCAGGCCCGGATCAACGAGCTGCTCGTCGAGCGCGCCCGGGCGGGCCGGTTCGTCGTCCGGCTCAAGGGCGGCGATCCGTACGTCTTCGGCCGCGGCTTCGAGGAGGTTCTCGCGTGCGCCGACGCGGGTGTGCCGGTGACCGTGGTGCCCGGCGTGACCAGCGCGTTCGCCGCTCCCGCCGTCGCCGATGTCCCGGTCAGCCACCGCGGCGTCGCGCACGAGATCGTGGTCGTGTCCGGGCACGTCGCGCCGGGCGACCCGCGCAGCCTCGTCGACTGGCCCGCCCTCGGCAGGCTCCGCGGCACCCTCGTGCTGCTGATGGCCGTCGAGCGGATCGGAGCGTTCGCGCGGGCGCTGCTCGACGGCGGCCGACCGGGCGACACACCCGTCGCGGTGGTGCAAGACGGCACGATGCGGATCCAGCGGTCGGTGCGGGCCACGCTCGCGACGGTGGCCGACGTCGTGCGCGCCGCGGAGATCTCGCCGCCCGCCGTGGTCGTGGTGGGTGCGGTGGCGGGGCTCGGCGAGGCGGTGACGGAGGCGCGTTAGCAGGCCTTAGGCTCGCTGCGGGTGCTGACGAGGTGGATGCGCCAGTCGGGGCCGGGCCCCACCATGTCGTAGACCAGGTCCCACTGGCTGCAGGTCTGCCCGTTGAAGCCGAGCTCGGCGTTCTGGGTGCTGGTGAACGTCATCTCGGCGCTCACCGAGCCCGCGGGGCCGTCGATCACCGACAGCAGGCGGGCCGCGCGGATCTGAGTGGTCGACTCGGCGGTGATCCAGGCCTGGACGCCCCGCTTCGCGGTCGGGTTGTCGGGGCTGAAGAGCGCGAACGCGTCGGAGTAGCGCCGCTCGTTGATCCCGGTGACGTAGGCGTCGAGCACGCGGGCGACCTCGGCGGTCGCCGGGTGCGTGACGCCGGGCGCGATCGCGACCGCGGTGGTGACGGGCGCCGGGCTCGGGGCGGGCGGGGTTGCGGCGGTCGGGGTAGGCGTCGGGGTGACCGGGCCGGGCGGGGAGGCGCGGCCGAGCAGCACGAACGTCGTCACCAGCCCGACGATGGCCACCAGCGCGACCGCGACGGCCCCGATGAGCAGGCCGCGGCGGCGGGTCGGCGGGGCGGCCCGGTGGCGGCCATGGCGGGACCGGGTCGGCGCGGTGGGCACGCCGGCCGCGGCGGCGGGGCGTCGGACGGCGGTCGCCTCGCCGCGTCGCCGGGCCGAGTCGCGGCCGCCCACGGCGGCCGTTCGGCGGGCGACGAGCGCGAGTCGGTGGGCGGCCACGACGCCGGGGTGGCGGACGGGGCGGGGGTCGCCGCCGTGGTCACCGTGGACGTCGCCGCCGCGTCCGGCGTGGGCGGCGGTGCGGCGACGGGGAGGTGGGTGGTGCGCGCGCCCTCGATCACCGGCCGGGTCACCGGCTGCCCGGTGGCCCGCTGCGCCGTCTGCAGGAGCGACGCGGTGTCGGCGGCCGACGCGGGCCGGTCGCCCGGCTCCTTGGCCATCAGCCGCTCGACGATCTCGGCCAGCGGCCCGGGCACGCCCCGCACCCGCAGGTCGGAAACGGGATCGCGCAGGATGCGCGCGACCGTCACCACGATCTCCTCACCGGGCTCGCCGCCGAACGCCGGGCCGCCGGTGAGCAGCGCGAACAGGGTGGCGCCGAGCCCGTACAGGTCGGTCGCGACGGTCGCGGCCCCGTTCATGAGCCGCTCGGGCGCGCTGTAGGTGGCGGTGGCGCGGACCCGCCCGTCCAGGGTCACCGTGAGGCCGGGGAGGCGGGAGATGCCGAAGTCCCCGAGCGCGGGCTCGGCGAACCGCGACATGAGCACGTTGGCGGGCTTGACGTCCAGGTGCAGGATCCCGGCGCGGTGGGCCGTCTCCAGGGCGCCCGCGATGAGGACGCCGACGTCGAGGACCTGCGACCAGGGCAGCGGCCCGCTCTGCGCCATCCGGTCGGCGAGCGAGCCGCCCGCCATGAACTCCATGACGATGTACGGCTCGCCGCCCCCGGTGGTGCCGCCCCGGTGCACGGCGACGATGTGCGGATGCCCCGACAGCGCGCCCATCGCCCGGCATTCGCGTTCGAACCCGCGTCGGGCCTCGTCGTCGCCGATCCGTGCGGTGAGCACCTTGACGGCGACGCGACGCCCGAACGCGGGTTCGTAGGCGGCGTAAACGACCCCGAAGCCGCCCCGGCCGATCGCCTCGGGCCGTTCGAGACCCGGGACGACCGGCAGCAGGGCGGCACTCACGGCCGCAGTCTAGGAGGGTCCTTCAGCACCCCCCCGGGGGTCAGATCGACAGCAGGCGGTCGAAGAAGCTGCGGTAGCGCCGCAGCGCGAGCCGCAGGTCCTCGGTGGACGTCTCGTCGCGGTCCAGGCCCTGCTCGATCTGCGTGCGCTGCTGCCTGAACAGCTCCTGCAGCTCGTCGAGCAGCTCGCCGACCAGGGCGTCTGCGTTGGCGACCGCGCGACGGGGCTCGTCGACGAACTCGCCCTTCACGCTGTCCCAGCGCGCGCCGTAGGACTCGGCGCGGTCGCGGGTGACGAGTGCGGCCCGCTCGCCGCCGTCGCCGTTCTCGTGCGACGCGACGTCGTGGTGCGCGGCGCCCGCGGACGTGGCCGCAGCCCCCGCGCCGGTAGCGGCCCCGGAACCATGCGTGGTGCCCGCGTCCACACCCGCGTCCCGGGCGGGCGCGGCCGTGGCGAGGTCGGCGTCGGACCGGGTCTCTACCGGGTCGCCGCGCAGCTCGCCGCCGTGCTGGACCTGGCCCTGCGCGGTGGGGTCGCCGCCCTGGCGGACGCGCTCCGGTGCGACGGTGTCGCCGCGGACCTCGCCGCCGTGCGGAGTGCGGGCTTCCCCGAGGTGCTCGCCCCGCGGCGGGGTGTGCTGCGCGCTCGGATCGGCGGCCGCGTCGACCGGCCGGTCGGCTACCGCGGCGTCGTCGTAGCCGCCCGCCGAGGTCCTCTGCCCGGCCGCCACGTCGTCGGCGAGCGGGTCGCCGTGCGTCCCGGCCGTCTCTCGGGCTGCGGTGGTCTCGCCGGGGTTGGCGCCCGCCGCGGTGTGCGTGTCCATGGTGTCAGTCCCTCCCAGGTCTCCGGCGTCGTAGCGGTCGCCGGGTGCCGTCTGCCGTGCCGGGTCGTCGGCCCCGGCTTCGCCGAAGCGGCCCGGCTGCGTGGCCGTGGTCTGGTCGCCGTACGCGTGCCGTGCTCCGCCCGACTGCGCGGCGGGGTCTCCGGCGTTGCCAACGCTCTCCCCGCGGCGTTCCGCCTCGTCGCGTTCGAGCGCGTCGAGTTGGCTCGTGTCGCGTCCGTCGCCGCGCTCGCCTCGGCCGAACAGCTCGTTGACGGCCTCGCGGAAGCCTCCGCGACGGTGCTCGTCTTCCGGCTGGATGCTCATCGGGTGTGCTCCTCGGTCGTAGTGGAGGTGGTGCTCTTGGTGGAGTCGCCGTGCAGCAGCGCCTCGATCAGCGCCCGGTAGGACGTCACCGCCTGGCGCTGGCGTTCGGTGTCGACCGCGCCCTCGTCGGTGGCGACGCGCGTGGCGCGGGCGTCGCGGTAGTGCTGGACGATCTTCGGGTGCTCCACGGAGATGTCCTCCGCGCGGCGGTCGAAGTCGTCGACCGGGTACCCGCGGGTACGCATGATGTCGACGACCAGCGCGTCGGCGCGGTGCACCGAATGCACCGGGTCGTCGACGAAGCCGCGCTGGATGTCGATCCAGGTGCTCTCGAAGCGGTCGCGCTCCTCGGGCTCCAGGTCCCGGATGTCGAGCGACCGATGCCGCTTCTCCCGCTCGGTGAGCTCCGCCTCGGCGGCGCGTCGGTCGCCGCGCTCGGTGACGGCGCGCTCGTATTCGGAACCGTAGTGCTCCTGCAGATGCTCCGACCGCCGCCGCTTGGCCAACATGGCCCCGACGGCAGCGAGCGCGATCACCAGCAGCACGACGACAACGATGAGGACGATCACTGTGCTGTTCACAGCCACCTCTCTGGGGTGATGAACGACACACTTTGTCGTGTGAACCGTTGTGGGGGATTTCCCGAACGCCCCGCCATTCCAAACACGACGCGTTGACCGGGGCGCTCACGTGTGATCTCGTGACGGTGACGGAGCGTCGAGGAAGCCGGTGCGAGTCCGGCGCGGTCCCGCCACTGTGATCCCGAAAACCCCGGGAAGCCAGACACTCGACCCCGTCGTCGGGACCCTTGAGCGCGAGGGCGCGGACCCTCCGGAGGAGGAACGCGTGAGCGCACCGTCCGCGCCGACCGAACCACCTTTACAGCGCGTTGTCCTGCTGCTGTCCACCGCCGACACCGAGCTCCTCGCCGCGCGCGGGTCCGGCGCGCTCTACCGCACCGCGAACCCGGCCCGCCTGGAGCCCGCGGGCCTGCCCGCGCTGCTGTCCGGGGTCGCGGTCGTCGTGTTGCGGCTGCTCGGCGGGCGACGGGCCTGGCCGGAGGGGGTCGACGCCCTGCGCGCCGCGGGCCTGCCGCTGGTGCTGCTGGGCGGGGAGAACACGCCGGACGCCGAGCTGATGGCCGCCTCGACCGTGCCGGGCGGCGTCGCGTCCGAAGCACTCGCGTATCTGGCGGCAGGGGGCCCGGACAACCTCCGTGAGCTGCACCGGTTCCTCTGCGACACCGTGCTGCTCACGGGCGAGGGCTTCGCCCCGCCGACCCCGACCCCCGAGTTCGGGGTGCACGGCGACCGGGCGTTCCGCGCCGATCGGCCGACCGTCGGCGTCGTCTTCTACCGGGCCCACGAGCTGTCGGGCAACACCGCGTTCGTCGACACCCTCTGCGACGCGGTCGAGGCGCGTGGCGCCAACGCGCTTCCGGTCTTCTGCGGGTCGCTGCGCGGCGCGCCCGAGGCGCTGCTCGACCTGCTCGGCCGGGCCGACGCGCTGGTCGCGACCGTGCTGGCGGCGGGCGGCACCGTCGCGGCCACGGCGAGCGCGGGCGGCGAGGACGAGGCGTGGGACGCAGGCGCCCTGGCCGCGCTGGACGTGCCGGTGTTGCAGGGCCTGTGCCTCACGACGGCCCGCTCGACCTGGGCGGCCTCCGACGCCGCGCTCTCGCCGATGGACGCGGCGATGCAGGTGGCGATCCCGGAGTTCGACGGCAGGCTGGTCACCGTGCCGTTCTCGTTCAAGGAGACCGCGCCGGGTGACGACCTGCCGGTGTACGTCGCCGACCCGGAGCGCGCGGCCCGGCTCGCCGGTCTCGCGGTGCGGCACGCGCGGCTGCGGCACACCCCGGTCGCCGACCGGCGGGTCGCGATCGTGCTCTCGTCCTACCCGACCAAACACGCCCGCGTCGGCAACGCCGTGGGCCTCGACACCCCGGCGTCGGCGGTGCGCCTGCTGACCGCCCTGCGCGACGCCGGATACACGGTGGGCGAGTTCCCGACCGACTCCGACGCGCTCATCCACACGCTCATCGCCGCGGGCGGGCATGACGTCGAGTGGCTCACCGAGGAGCAGCTCGCCGCGGCGCCGCAGCGGGTGCCGCTCGCCGACTACCAGGAGTGGCTCGCGGGCCTCCCGCTCGCCGACACCGTGATCGAGCACTGGGGGCCGCCGCCCGGTTCGCTCTACGTCGACGGTGACGACATCGTGCTCGCGTCGTTGCGGTTCGGGAACGTCCTGCTGATGATCCAGCCGCCGCGCGGGTTCGGGGAGAACCCGATCGCGATCTACCACGACCCCGACCTGCCGCCCTCGCACCACTACCTGGCCGCCTACCGGTGGCTGGAGCACACTTATCGCGCGGACGTGGTGGTGCACCTCGGCAAGCACGGCACGCTCGAGTGGCTGCCGGGAAAGGGGCTCGGCCTGTCGGCGGAGTGCGCGCCCGACGCCGTGCTCGGCGAACTGCCGCTGGTCTACCCGTTCATCGTCAACGACCCGGGCGAGGGCACCCAGGCCAAGCGGCGGGGGCACGCCGTGGTCGTCGACCATCTGGTGCCGCCGATGGCCCGCGCGGACACCTACGGCGAGTTGGCCAAGCTGGAGCAGCTGCTCGACGAGTACGCCACCGTCGCCGCGCTCGACCCGGCCAAGCTGCCCGCCCTGCGCGCGCGGATCTGGGAGGTGGTGACGGCCGCGCAGCTGCACCACGACCTGCATCTCGATGCCGCGCCGGGTGCCGCCGAGTTCGACGAGTTCGTCCTGCACGTCGACGGCTACCTGTGCGAGGTCAAGGACGTGCAGATCCGCGACGGGCTGCATGTGCTCGGCGGGGTGCCCGACGGCGAGGCGCAGGTCAACCTCGTGCTCGCCGTGCTGCGCGCCACCCAGGTGTGGGGCGGCACGGCCGCGCTCCCGGGCCTGCGCGCCGCGCTCGCGGCCTGGGCGGGCCTCGATGAGCAAGAGCTCGTGAGTGGAAACAGTCGCCCTGACCACAATTTCCACTCACGACTGGTGGAGCTCGCCCCGGACCTTCCTGCACAGACCGCCGCGGATCTCGTCGACGTCCTGGAGCACGTCGCCCGCAGGCTCGTCACCGACCTGGCCGCGCGGGGTTGGACCGAGCCCGCCGCGGTCGTCGCGGATGTGCTCGGCGAGGACGTCGCCACCGTCACGGGGGTGCTCGCGTTCGCCTGCGCCGAGGTTGTGCCCCGACTGGCCCGCACCACCGACGAGATCACGCACGTCCTCCACGCGCTCGACGGCAGGCACATCCCCGCAGGCCCGTCCGGCTCGCCGACCCGCGGGCTGGTCAACGTGCTGCCGACGGGCCGCAACTTCTACTCCGTCGACCCGAAGGCGATCCCGTCGCGCAGCGCGTGGGAGGTCGGCCGGGCGCTCGCCGCGTCGCTGCTGGCCCGCCACGTGGCCGACACCGGCGAGTACCCGCGCAGCGTCGGCCTCACCGTCTGGGGCACGAGCGCGATGCGCACCCAAGGCGACGACCTGGCCGAGATCCTCGCGCTCATCGGCGTCCGCCCGGCCTGGGACGAGGCGTCGCGGCGGGTCACCGGCTTCGCGATCGTCCCGCGGGCCGAGCTGGGCCGTCCCCGCATCGACGTCACCGTGCGCATCTCCGGTTTCTTCCGCGACGCGTTCCCGCACGTCATCGCGCTCCTGGACGACGCCATCGCGGCCGTGGCGGACCTCGACGAGCCGGACAACTACGTCCGCGAGCACGTCGAGACCGACGTCGCCGTCCACGGCGACCGGCGGCGGGCGACCGCGCGGGTTTTCGGCTCCAAGCCCGGCGCGTACGGGGCGGGCCTGCTGCCGCTCATCGACGCCCGCAACTGGCGCAGCGACGCCGACCTCGCCGAGGTCTACGCCGTCTGGGGCGGGTACGCCTACGGCCGTGGGCTCGACGGCCGCGAGGCGCGCGCCGACATGGAGACCGCGTTCCGGCGCATCGCCGTCGCCGCGAAGAACCAGGACACCCGCGAGCACGACATCGTCGACTCCGACGACTACTTCCAGTACCACGGCGGCATGGTCGCCACGGTGCGCGCGCTGACCGGGCGCACCCCGGCCGCGTACGTCGGCGACTCGGCGGTGCCCGACGCCGTCCGCACCCGCACCCTCGCCGAGGAGACGAAGCGGGTGTTCCGCGCGCGCGTGGTCAACCCGCGCTGGATCGCCGCCATGCAACGCCACGGCTACAAGGGTGCGTTCGAGCTGGCCGCCACCGTCGACTACCTCTTCGGCTACGACGCCACGGCCGGGGTCGTCGACGACTGGATGTACGCCACCCTGGCGCGCGAGTACGTGTTCGACGGGGTCAACCGGGCGTTCCTGGAACGCTCCAACCCGTGGGCGTTGCGTGGGATCACCGAGCGGCTGCTGGAGGCGGCCGACCGGGGGATGTGGGCCAAGCCGGACGACGCCGTGCTCGACCGGCTCCGCAGGACCTACCTCGAGCTCGAGGGCGACCTGGAGGGGGCTGGATGATCCCGGTGCTCTACGGGGTCGGGGTCGGGCCCGGCGACCCGGACCTCGTCACCGTCCGCGCGGCGGACCTGCTGGCCAAGGCCGACGTCGTGTTCGTGCCCGTGGCCCACACGGGGGAGACCGGCCGCGCCGAGCAGACCGTGCTGCACTACGCCGAAGCCTGGCGGGTGGAGCGCGTCGTGTTCGCCCTGCACGACCGCGAGCACACCGCCCGGCGTGAGGAGGCGTGGGAGGCCGCGGCCGCGGAGGTGGCGCGTTGGTTCACCGAGCACCCCGACGGCACGGCCGTGTTCGCGACGATCGGCGACCCTTGCGTCTACTCGACGTTCACCTACCTCGCGGCGACGGTCCGCGCCCGGGTCCGCGACCTCGCTGTGCGCCTCGTGCCGGGGATCACGGCCATGCAGGACCTCGCCGCGCGCACCGGCACCCCCCTGGTCGAGGGGCGGGAGGCGCTCGGGCTGTTCCCGATGACGGCGGGTGCCGACCGCTTCCGCGAGACGCTGGAACGCGGCGACGCGCTCGTCGCCTACAAGTTCGGCCGCATGCTGCCCGAGACCCTCGCGGTGTTGCGGGCCACCGGGCGGCTGGAGGGTGCGGTCTACGGCGCCCGGCTCGGCCTTCCCGACGAGGACATCCGCCCGGCCGCCGAGCTGGATCCCGCCGAGACCGGCCCCTACCTGTCCACCCTGATCGTCCCGCCGCGCCGAGGTGCGCGCGGCGCCGCGCTGCGCTGAGGCCGCCCCACGTTGCAGCAGGGTGACCCTGCTGCAACCCAGTCGCAGCGGGGTCACCCTGCTGCAATCACCCCGGAGGACCACCATGACCCTGATCGATGAGACGGTCGCCGCGATCGCGCCGCCCGACGAGGCCGCCCGGGCGGCGGCCCGCGAGCGCCTCGACCGGATGACGATGCCGCGCGGGGCGCTCGGCCGCGTCGGCGAGCTCGGCGTGACGCTCGCCGGGATCGCCGGGGTCTGCCCGCCGCCGGTGCCCGAGCCCGCCGCGGTCGCGGTGTTCGCGGGCGACCACGGCGTCCACGCGCAAGGGGTCACGCCGTGGCCGCGGGAGGTGACGGCGCAGATGGTGGCCAACTTCCTCGCGGGCGGCGCGGTGGTGAACGCGTTCGCCCGCCAGATCAGGGCGGACGTGATCGTCGTCGACGTCGGGGTCGCGGCGCCGCTCGACCCGCAGCCCGGGCTCGTCGCCCGCCGGGTCGCGGACGGCACAGCGGACATGACCACCGGCCCCGCGCTGAGCCGCGAGCACGCCCGGGCCGCCGTCGAGGTCGGCATCGACGTCGCCCGGGAGCTGGTGGCCACCGGGCACCGGGCGCTGCTGACCGGCGACATGGGCATCGCCAACACCACGGCGGCGGCCGCTCTGACCTGCGCCTTCACCGGAGCCGACCCGGCCGACGCGACCGGGCGGGGCACCGGCATCGACGACGCCACCCTCGCCCGCAAGATCGACGTCGTGCGGCGCGCGGCGGCGCGGCACCGACCCGACCCGGCCGACCCGCTGGGCGTCCTCGCCGCGTTCGGCGGCCTGGAGCACGCGGCACTGGCCGGGTTCGTGCTCGGCGGGGCGGCGGCGCGGGTGCCGGTGCTCCTCGACGGGGTCAACGCCGGGGTGGCGGCGCTGGCGGCGGCCGCGTTCGCGCCGTACGCCGTCGGGGCGTGCCTGGCGGGTCACCGTTCGGTGGAGCCCGCCCATCGGCTGGCGCTCGCCCACCTCGGCCTCGACCCGCTGATCGACCTGGAGATGCGGCTCGGCGAGGGCACCGGCGCGCTGTTGGCGCTGCCGGTCGCGCAAGGGGCGGCGCGGGCGCTGCGCGACGTGGCGACGTTCGACGCCGCGGGCGTCACGGACAAGGAGGGCTAGACCGAAGCGACGGCTGCGTGTCGCCCCAGGCGCGCAGCGCGTGCCAGGACACGCGCACGAGGTGTGCCGCCAGCGCGGCGATCACGCCGATGTCGAAGCCGAACACCAGGCGCTGCAGGATTCCGCCGATATCGACGCCGCCGATGAGGGGAAGCAGCTGCGGGTCGAGCTGGACGAGGCGGGTCACGACGTAGGCCGCCGCGAGGAAGGCGGCGCCGATCGAGAGCATCCGCACGATGCCGACCACCGGCCGCCACGCGGGCGATTCGGCCAGGCGGGGAGCCGCGGCGAGGCCCGCGAACGACAGCAGCGCCAGGATGCCCGCCCCCGCGAACTGGTGGATCAGGCCGTCGATGGTCTCGATGTCCGGCGAGTCGTCGGTCGGAAAGATCGCCGCCAGGAGCATGCAGCAGGCCCAGATGCCGAACAGCGCCGTCGGACGGCCCGCCATCCGCACGCCCGCCCCGGCCATGCCGATCAACAGGCCGAACACGCCCAACGCCAGCAGGATCGACGACGTCTCGAACGGCGCGCGTCCGCCGTCGACGTAGACGTAGTAGCTGGCGGGCCGCGTGATCGGGTTGAGCTGGTCGCGATAGGCCACGCTCAGGTAGACCATGGTGACGGCCGCGCGGCCCGCGGCGAGGAGCGCGCCCATGGCGAGCAGGAGAGTGGCGATGCCCCACCAGCCCTTCGCCCGACGCGCTCCGGTGCGATCGGTGATGATGCTCGGCCTCCCCCCGTGGCTGCGCTGATCTTCTGCGCTGATCGGCTGACCGGAGAGTAACCCCGTGACGGAACGC
The DNA here is from genome assembly GCA_963739465.1 of uncultured Actinomycetota bacterium. Taxonomy (GTDB): domain Bacteria; phylum Actinomycetota; class Actinomycetes; order Mycobacteriales; family Pseudonocardiaceae; genus Pseudonocardia. Next base: position 109,157 of record CAVUAS010000007.1, on the reverse strand, counting down.
GGACCGCACATTGCGCCGCCCGGTCGGTGAACATCATCAGGCCAAGCAGGCGAGCGGGTCGGCCCGCCGCAGCGCGGGGTCGTCGTCGGCGAAGGTGACCGCCCGGCCCGGCCCGCTGCTGCGGGTCTCGAAGCGGACGGTGACGCGGCCGTGGCCCGCACCCTGTACCCAGCCGTGGCCGTGGTCGGGGTGCTGGACGTCGTCGCCGGTGCGCCACGGCCGTGGCAGGTCAGCCGACACGGCGGGATGCTCCGCGACCGGCGGCGGCGCCGCGGACCGCTCCGGCTCGGTGGCGAACAGCGCGGGCGGCGGTTCGTCACCCAGCCCGGCCAGCGACACGCCGAGCAGCCGGACCCCGCCCTCCGGGACGGCCGTGCGGGCCAGGCGCTGGGCCGTGGCGGTGAGCACGGCGAGGTCGGTGCTCGCTTCGGCGGCGGTCTCCGAGCGCGTGGCCGTGGTGAAGTCCGCGCTGCGGACCTTGACCGTGACGGTGCGCGCCGCCCGCCCCGAGGCGAGCAGCCGCCGGTGCGCCGACTCGGCCAGCCGGGCGACGGCGTCGTGCACCGCGCTCATCGCCGTGAGGTCGACGTCGAAGGTGGTCTCGGCGCTCACCTGCTTGGCCGCGCCCCGCGGCGCGACCGGACGGTCGTCGATGCCCTGGGCCAGGCGGTGCAGCTCGGTGCCGACCGTGCCGCCCAGCAGCCGGGCGGCCTCCCGGGCGTCGAGCGCGGCCAGCTCGCCCACGGTCTGGACGCCCGCGCGGTGCAGCGCCGCCTCCGCCACGGGGCCCACGCCCCACAGCATCCGCACCGGGAGCGGGGCGAGGACGTCGTGTTGGGCGGCGGGGTCGACGACGCGCAGGCCGTCGGGCTTCGCCAGCTCAGAGGCGATCTTCGCGAGCTGCTTGCCGGACCCCGCCCCGACGGATGCGGGCAGGCCCGTCGCCGCCCGGACGTCGGCCCGCAGCGCGGCGGCGAACCGCTCGACCTCCGCCGTCGGGGCCCCCACGAGCTGTGGTGGCTCGAGGAACGCCTCGTCGAGCGAGACCGGCTCCAGCACCGGGGCCGCGTCGCCGAGCACGCCCATGACCTGCTCGGAGAGGGCCTGGTAGAGCGCGAAGCGCGGGGGCAGCACGGTGGCATGCGGGCAGAGCCGCCGGGCCTGGCCCATGGGCATCGCGGAACGGGCGCCGAAGACCCGCGCCTGGTAGCTGGCCCCGGCGACCACGCCGCGCGGCCCGAGGCCGCCGACGAGCACCGGGCGCTCACGCAATGTCGGGCGGGTGAGCTGCTCGGCCGAGGCGTAGAACGCGTCCATGTCCAGGTGCAGCACCCAGCGCGCCGCCTCACCCGTCACGGCCGGATTCTCCCGGAGCCCCCCGACAGTTTCGTGCTGTCTACCCTGGGGAGGAGGCGGCGGCCGTCGTGCTCGGCCACCGGCGGGGCCGCCGGGCCCAGACCGGCCACCGCGGCCGGGGAGCCGTCGGGGGCCACCAGGTCCCGCAGCCACACCGGCCCGTTCGGCGCGCCGTCCCCGGTCCACGCCGCCACGCCCCCGTCGTCGACGACGATTGCCGCCATGGGGCTGGCCAGCCCGTCGCCCGTGGCCTTGAGCAGGGCTTCCTTGCGGGTCCATGCCCGGAAGAACGCCGCAGGCTCGGCGGGCGCGCCGACGTGCCGGGCCATGCTGTCAAGATCGGGAAGCGCGCGGACGGGTTCGACGTCCAGCCCCACCGACCCGCCGTCCAGCACCGCGACCCCGACGACCGCGCCCGCGTGGCTGAACGAGAACCCCGGCCCGCCGCCTGCCAGCGTGGGCTTGCCGTGCGGCGCGCCGCACCGGCAGGTGCGGTCGAAGACCAGCGCCGCCGGGGCGCGGTCGAGGCGGTGGCCGAGCACGATCCGGGTGAGGGCGTGCGCCGCGAGGTAGCGGGCGGCGTCGACGTCGCGCCGGAAGCGGTCCAGCCGGGCGCGCTCGTGCGGGTCCAGCAGCGCCACGAGCGCGGGCGCCTCCGCGGGCGCGACGGGCGCGGCCCACCAGACGTCACAGGTCGGCACCCCGCCATCCTCCCAGGCCCGTACGCCCGCGCGGTGATCGCCGGGTTCGGCGCCGGAGGTGCGTACACACCCGACGCACCGAACTCGGCGATCACCGCCGGGCCAGGCAGTCGGGGCACCCGGGCGGCGCGACCGTCGCGCGGTCGGGTCGGGCCCGGCGAGGCGGTGGTCAGCCCGTGCGGCGGACCGGGTTGATGCGCTTGCCCCGCGCCGTGGTGCGGGCGCGCCCGGCCTGCTCGGCGAGGCCGTGCTGCAGCAGCGCCGGGTCGGTGGTCTTGCCCTTGCGCCGCCGCGCGGCCCGGTTGGTCGCGAGGGGTTGCTCGGCGCCTGCGGACGAGGGATTCGGCTGAATGGTCATGCGCACCTCCGGAGAGAGTTTCGAAGGGATGTGCCGCGGCAAAGGGCGCGGCGCGAGCCGGGGGCGTCTCACTTGCGCATGCCGCCACGGTAGGTCGCCTGCCGAATGCCCGCGAGCGAATTACGGTCGTCCCATGGACGTGTGTGACGTCGTGGTCGTCGGCGGGGGCATCGCGGGCGCGTCGGTGGCCTACGAGCTGGCGGCCACGCGCGCGGTGATCCTCCTGGAAGCCGAGCCCGAGCTGGCCCGCCATTCGACGGCCCGTTCGGCCGCCACCTGGATCCCCGGCCATGGCAACGACGTCGTCCGCGCGCTCATCACGGCCTCCGGCCCCCGGTTCGCGCGCCTGTCCGAGGAGCTCGACGCGCCGCCGCTGCTGCGGCCGCTGGACGTGCTGTGGACCGCCTTCGACGAGCCGTCCGAGGCCGCGCTGGCCGCCATGCTCGCCGAGCGGGCGGGGGAGCCCGACGCGCCGGTCGCGCTGTCGGTCGCCGAGGCCGAGCACTGCGCCCCCACCCTGCGGCCCGGCCGGGTCCGCGCGGCCGCCCGCTCGGCCGCCGCCGCCGTCGACACCGACGCGCTGCACCAGGCCTACGTGCGCGGCCTCAAGGCGCGGGGCGGTGTCGTGCGAACGGCCAGCCCCGCGGAGTCGATCACCCGTGCCGGCGCGGGGTGGCGGGTCGGGGACATCGCCGCAAGCCTCGTCGTCGACGCCGCCGGGGCGTGGGCCGACGTCGTCGCCGACCGGGCGGGCGTGCCGCGCATCGGCCTGCAGCCCTACCGTCGGACGATCGCCATCGCCCGGGTGCCTGACCGCACCCGGCTGCGCGGCGCGATGGTGTGCGAGGCCACCGAGCGCTTCTACTACAAGATCGAGGGCGACGACCTGCTCCTCTCGCCCGCCGATGAGACCCCCACCGAGCCCGGCGACGCCCGTCCCGACGAGCTGGACGTCGCGCTCGCGCTGGAGCGGGTCGAGGAGGCCACCGGCCTCGGCCTGCGCTCCATCCGCACGAGCTGGGCAGGCCTGCGCTCGTTCGCGCCCGGTCGGCGCCCGGTGGTGGGGGAGTGGCCCGACCACCCCGGCTTCGCGTTCGTGGCCGGTCAGGGCGGGTCGGGCATCGAGACCGCGCCCGCCCTCGCCGCGCTCGCCGCCGCGGTGCTCACGGGTGCGCCGCCGCCCGCGGACGTCGCCGTCGACCAGGCCGTCCTGGCTCCTACCCGCGGTCAGGGTCGCGGGGTGAGCGCCACCACGGTCTGCGACGTGCGCCGGTGAGCCCGCTTGCGGTGATCCGCCGCTACTACGACGGCTGCTCCGCGGGCGACGTCGACGCGATGCGCGCCACCCTCGAGGGGTTCCCCTACGCCGCGCGCGGCTACTCCACCGACGGCGCCGAGCGCAGCGCCATCCACGACACCGGGGAATGACCGGAGACAGCCGGCGGGTTGGGGAAGAGCATGGGCGGTCACGCCCATGTCGCGGTGGAGCTCGGGACGGGCGGCGAGCCGAGCGCGGCACACCACGTCGCGGCCGCCGAGGCCGTCGCACAGTCCGGCGCCGACCTCCTGATCTGGGCCGACTCGTTCGTCGCGCCCGACCCGGCCCACGTGGCGCGGGAGCGGGTCCGCACGGTCGTCGCGGGTGCGGGCCGCGACCCCGATGCGGTCGCCGTGTTGCTCGACGTGGCGCCCGACGGACTCGCGGCGCACTTCCCCGGCGTCAACAACACCACGGTGTGGAGCGGCCCGGAGTCGGGAAGCCAGACCGACTTCGCCTCGTTCGTGCACTTCGCCCGCACCGCCGAGCGGGGCCTCTTCGACTTCCTCTTCCTCGCCGAGGGGCTTCGCCTGCGCGAGCACCGCGGCAAGATCCACGATCTGGACGTCGTCGGCCGCCCCGACACCCTCACCGTCCTGAACGCGATCGCCGCGCTCACCACCCACCTCGGCCTCGGCGGCACGATCAACACGACGTTCAACGAGCCGTACGAGCCGGCCCGCGGGTTCGCCTCGCTCGACCACCTCTCCGGTGGCCGGGCAGCGTGGAACCTCGTCACCAGCTCCGACCGCGTCGAGAATCTCCTGCGCGCGCTCGTACGCCTTCACCGGCGAGAACTTCCGCCGGGCCGACGCCGCAGGGCCACCCGGTGCTCATCCAGTCCGGCGACTCGGACGAAGGCCGCGAGTTCGGCGCCCGCACCGCCGACGCGATCTTCTCCCGGCACGGCACCGTCGAGGCGGGCCAGGCGTTCTACCAGAACCTCAAAGGTCGGATGCCGCGCTACGGGCGGGCACCGAAGGAGATCACGATCCTGCCCGCCACCACCTTCGCGCTGGGCGACACCGAGGCCGAGGCCCGGGAGAACGCCGACCGGGTGCGGCGCGCGCAGGTGAGCCCGCATACCGCGATCGCGTTCCTCGAGCAGGTGTGCGGCCGCGACCTCTCGGCGTACGACCCGGACGGCCCGCTGCCCGACGCCGAGTCCGACCCCGGCGCCACGATCACCCGCGGCCGAGTGCGGCACGAGAAGGATCCCCTCGCCGTCGCCACGGCGTGGCGTGAGCTGGCCGCGGCCAAGCGCGGCCTGACGATCAGTGAGCTGATCATCGAGACCACCGCGCGGCAGTCGTTCGTCGGCACCCGAAGCAGGTCGCCGCCGAGATGGACGACTACGTGCAACAGGACGCCTCCGACGGCTTCATCCTCGTCCCGCATCTCGTGCCGGGCGGCTTGGACGAGTTCGTGGACAAGGTGATCCCGGAGCTGCAGGACCGCGGCGCTTACCGCCGCCTACACCGGTCCCACGTTGCGCGACCACCTGGGCCTGCCCAACCCCTCGTGAGTGGAAAACATCGCTATAGCCACGTTTTCCACTCACGACCTCAGGCGGCCACCTCCTGCACCAGCCGCGCGACCGGCAGCGGGCGTTCCCGGGTCACCGTGGCCGCGGCGACGGCGGGCAGCGCGACGAACGGGTACACCTGGTCGAGCGCGCTCACCCGCGCGCAGATCTCGTCGGTGAGCCGCAGCACCGCGTCGTTGGGCCACGACGGCAGCACGACGAGGAAGTCCTCACGCCCCATCCGCACCAGCCGGTCGGTCGGCTTCAGCAGCCCGCTGATGCCCTCGCGCAGGCCCTGCAGCGCGGCGAGCTCGGCGCGCAGCCCGTACCGGTCGCGGAGCCCCGCCACGCCGAACACGCGCAGCAGCACCAGCCCGATCGGCAGGGTGCCCGCCCCCAGCCCGCGGGTCCACCGCTCCAGAAAAGCGCCGGTGTAGAGGCCCGTGCGGGGGTCGCGCTCGGCCTCGTCCTCGCGGAGGGCGTCCAGCTCGGCGACGGCCTCGGCGCGCTCCCGCAGGAGCCCGTCCATGCGGTCGCCGAGGAACTGCAGCGGCACCTCCCACCAGTCCTGACGCATCGGTTCCGGCTCGTCCAGCACGGCGCGCAGGACGGCGTCGACACGGTCGGCGGTGTCGCGGGACAGCCGCAGTTGCGCTCGCAGCCGCAGGATCTCGGCGTACGCGTCGGAGCGGGAGAACGACCACGCCCCGCGGAAACGCCTGCCGTCCTCGATCGTGCGGGCGTGCGGGTCCAACGACTCCTGGTCGACGGCCACGAGCGTCGCGCCGCCCTTCGGCCCCAGCACGGTGACGCTCCACTCGCGGGCCAGCGGGTCGCCTGCGCCGAGCAGCGTGTGGCGGACGCCGGGCGGCAGCTCGGGCGGGAAGTCCTCGGCGAGCCCGACCAGCGTGACGGCCGCCCGCGCGGCGATCTCGCGATAGACGTCGACCTCTCGGGCGAAGTAGGACAGCTTCTGGAACATCGCGATCACCACGAGCGGGCTGCCCGGCTCGGCGGCGAGCGCGAACCGTTCGATCGCGTGGGAGATCTCCACCAGCATCCGCTTGCCGTAAAGCGTCTCGGCGTCCCTGCGCATAGACGAGGACCGTAGCGCCCCGCAGTCGTCTGTTCACTCGGCGGAGCAGCCTACGGAGCGCTACAGCGCACGTCCGGCGTCCGGGGGTAGGGTCGGCAAGTGGCTGACCGCGTGGTGTGCACGATCACCGACGGCGTCGCGGATGTTCGACTCAACCGCCCCGAGAAGCTCAACGCACTGGACATGGCCCTGTTCACGGCGCTCGCGGAGACCGCGGGCAGCCTCGCCGACACCCCCGGAGTCCGGGTCGTCGTGCTGTCCGGAGCGGGTCGGTCGTTCTGCGCGGGCCTGGACCTCACGGCGTTCTCCGCGATGGCCGGGGGACAGCGGTGGCGCCCGGCCGACGACCCGACCACCACCGGTGGGGACGGGCGCTCACTCGGCCAGCGCGCCGTGCTGGCCTGGTACGACCTGCCGGTGCCGGTCATCGCCGCGGTGCGCGGGCACGCGCTGGGCGGTGGCCTGCAACTGGCGCTCGGCGCGGACATCCGGCTCGCCGCGCCGGACGCCGTGTTCAGTGTCTACGAGATCAACTGGGGGCTGCCGCCGGACATGGCGGGCACCCAGCTCCTGCCCCGGCTCGTGGGCCCGGACGTCGCGGCCGAGCTCACCTACACCGGGCGCCTGGTCGACGCGGCGGAGGCGGACCGCATCGGACTGGTCACCCGCGTCGTCGACGACCCGCTCGCCGCCGCGCAGGCGCTCGCCGCGCGGATCGCCGCGGTCAACCCGGACGCCGTCGGCGCGGCGAAGGGGCTGCTGCGGCAGGCGCACGGCCCGATCGAGCACGGCCTCGCCGCCGAGCGCGCGGCGATGGCGGCGATCATGGGCAGCCCCAACCAGCGCGAGGCCGCCGCGGCGGGCCTGGAGAAACGGGAGCCGAGGTTCACATGACAGCCGAGGTTCCTGCGACGAACGCCGTGCTCGCGGAGACCGACGTCGACGGCGTCCGCACGCTCACGTTCAACCGGCCGGAGCGCCGCAACGGCTGGTCGGCGGAACTCGAAGACGCCTACTACGCCGCGCTGACCGACGCCGCGGCCGATCCGGCGGTGCGGGCCGTCGTCGTCACCGGCGCGGGCACCACGTTCTGCCCCGGCGCCGACATGACCCGGCTCGGTGATCTCGCGGCGGAGGGCGCCAGCCTCCCGCACCGGCCGGTCGACGTGCCGCGGACGTTCCCCAAGCCGCTCATCGGCGCGATCAACGGGGCGTGTGCGGGCGTCGGGCTGGTGCAGGCGCTGTTCTGCCATGTCCGCTTCGCCGCCGACACCGCGCGCTTCTCGACCGCCTTCGCCCGCCGGGGCCTCGTCGGCGAGTACGGCATCGCCTGGAGCCTGCCGCGGCTGGTCGGGTTGGAGAACGCGTTGGACCTGCTGCTGTCGGCCCGCACGTTCGACGCGGCGGAGGCTCAGGTGTTGGGCCTCGTCAGCCGGGTCGTGCCCGGCGCCGAGGTGCTCGGCGCGGCGCAGACCTATGCCCGCGACATCGCCCGGAACTGCGCGCCCTCGGCCGTCGCGGTGATCGCCGCGCAGGTGCTCGGCGGCGCCGAAGGCACCTTCGCCGACGCGCTCGATCTGGCCTACATCGAGACCGACAAGCGCATCGGCTCCGCCGACCTGCGCGAGGGCATCGCGTCGTGGCTGGAGAAGCGGCCGCCGCGGTTCCCACCGCTGTCCAGGGAGGGCGTCTGATGTACCGGGTCGCGGTGGTCGGAGCGGGGCCCTCCGGGCTCTACGCGGCGGCGGCGCTGCTCACCTCGGACGAGCCGGTGAGCGTGGAGGTGCTCGACCGCCTCCCCGCCCCCTACGGCCTCGTCCGCTACGGCGTGGCGCCCGACCACGTCAAGATGAAGTCGGTCATCCGGGTGCTGCAGCGGCCCTTCGATCCGGCCGAGCTGGAGTTCCTCGGGGGTGTGCACGTCGGCGACGACGGGCTTCCGCTCGACGTGCTCCGGGAGCACGCGCATGCCATCATCCACGCGACCGGCAGCTCGGTCGACCGCGCCCTGGGCGTCCCGGGGGAGGACCTCGCGGGCTCGCTCGGGTCCGGGGCGTTCGTCAGCTGGTACTCCGGCCACCCCGACTTCGCCGACCTCGACCCGCCGCTTTCCCACCCGGGCGTCGCCGTCGTCGGGGCGGGCAACGTCGCGCTCGACGTGGCCCGGGTGCTGGCCCGCACCAGTGACGAGATGGCCGCCACCGACGTGCCCGAGCCGGTGCTCGACGCGTTGCGCGCCAGCGCGGTGCGCGACATCCACGTCATCGTGCGCCGCGGGCCCCAGCACGTGAAGTTCACCCCGGCCGAGCTCAACCAGATCGGCGACCTCACGGGCGCCGACGTGATCGTCCACGACGACGGGCTGCTCGCCGCCGGGGTCCCCGAGCCGGCCGAGCGACGGATGCGGCAGTGCCTGGCCTCGCTCACCCGCTGGACCGAGAATGCGCCGACCGGCAAGCCGCGCCGCATCCACCTGCACTTCCTGCGCACCCCGGTCCGGATCCTCGGCGAGAACGGCCGGGTCAGCGGCATCGAGATCGAGCGCAACGTGATCGACGGCGACCGCGTGCGCGGCACGGGGCAGACCACGACGCTCGACGTCGGCCTGGTCGTGCGCGCGATCGGCTACGACGCGCGGCCGATCCCCGGCCTGCCGTTCGACGAGGCGACGGGCACGGTGCCCAACGAGGGCGGCCGGGTGATGCGCGACGGCGTGCCGGTGCCCGGCGCCTACGTCACCGGCTGGATCAAGCGCGGTCCCACCGGGGTGATCGGCACCAACAAGGGCGACGGCATCGAGACGGCCAACGCGGTGCTCGCCGACCTGCCCACGCTGCCCGCACCCGCCCATCCGGAGCCGGAGGCGTTGCGCGCGGCGCTGGCCGCGCACGGGGTGCGGGCCGTGGACTGGACGGCGTGGCTGCGCCTGGACGCCGAGGAGATCCGCCGCGGCGGCTCGCGCTCCGCGGACCGGGTCAAGGTCGCGACGACGGCCGAGATGCTCCGCCACGCCCTCGACGCGGTGCCGACCGGCCACCCGTAGCGGCTGTCACCTGCCCTTGATCGATCCTGTGGTGGTTCCGGTCGCGGCCGTCGCGATGCACACGACCTGGCGGTCGCCCCGGTTCCAGTTCTGCTCCAGCGGATAGACGCTGAACAGGCCCACGCCGGGATCCCGCGCGGCGCTGGGGCTGTAGGCCTCGATGCGGTCGGTGCATTCCTTGGTGACCTGCTCGTCGACCGCCGCGGTGCCCGGGTAGTCGCCCGCGGGAAGGTCGAACACAGCGAACACCTCGCCCTCGTGCGGCTGCGTGCAGGGCACGCCCGGCAGGGAGAGCACGTTGGTGCTGTTCTTGAGGTCGTTGACGCAGTCGCCCACCTGCAGGGCGGTGGCCGAGATGTCGCCGCCCTGGCTGACCGTGCCGCCGTCGTCGCGCTTGGCCGCGGTCGCGGTGGCCAAGATGATCGCCAGGATGATGCCGATCGTCCACATCGCGGACAGGATGATCCCGGCGAGGGCGAGGCCGCGGCCGTTCTGGCCGGTGCGCTTGGTCTGGCTAAGGGCGACGAACCCGAAGATGAACCCGAGCAGAACGCCGCCGATGATGCCGAAGATCAGGGCGGCGATCGCGAAGCCGTTGGTACCCGGCTTCTGCGGCGGCGGGTAGCCCGGGCCCGGGTAGCCGCCCGGCGGGGGGTAGCCCCCTGGGCCGGGCCCGTAGGCGGGCTCTGGGTAACCGCCGGGACCGGGTCCGTACGCGGGCTCGGGGTAACCGCCCACCCCGGCGGGCGGCGGCCACGCGCCGCCTGCGGGCGGTTGGTTCCACACACCCTGGGGGCCGGGTCCAGACGGGGGCGGGACGGTCATAGGCGCACGATAGAGGGCCCGCTCGCGCCCGAACCGCGCGGATCCGGCAATTGGCCCCGCCGCGTCCGTTTCGCGTTACTTGCCCCTGATGGAACCCGTGGCCGTGCCCGAGGTGGCCTTCGCGATGCAGACCACCTCGCGGTCGCCTCGGTTCCAGTTCTGCTCCAGCGGGTAGACGCTGAACAGGCCGACCGCGGGGTCGTCGGGGGCGCTCGGGCTGTAGGCGGCCAGCCGGGCGTTGCAGCCCTTGCTGACCTGGTCGTCGACGGTCGCGGGCCCCGGGTAGTCGCCCGCGGGGAGGTCGAACACGGCGAACACCTCGCCCTCGTGCGGCTGCGCGCAGGGCACGCCGGGCAGCGACGAGACGTCGGTGCTGTTGGTGAGGTCGTTCAGGCAGTCGCCCACCTGCAGCGCGGTGGCCGAGATGGCGGTACTCGGGGCCGACGTGCTCGGGGCGTCGGTGGTCGGTGCGACGGTCGGGATGGTCGACGGGGTGCCGGTGCCGGAGCTGCCGGAACTGGAGCTCGCGACGGCCAGGACGATCAGGAGGATGACGCCGATCGTCCACATCGCGGACAGGACGATCCCCGCGATCGCCATGCCGCGGCCGTTCTGGCCGGTGCGCTTGGTCTGGCTGAGCGCGATGAACCCGAAGATGAACCCGAGCAGGACGCCGCCGATGATGCCGAAGATCAGGGCGGCGATCGCGAAGCCGTTCGTGCCATGACTGCGGTGCGGGTAGCCCGGTGGCGGGGTATAAGCCCCACCCGTGTACATGCCCGGTGACGGCGGGTAGCCGGCAGGCGGAGGGGTGTACCCGCCGCCGGGCAGTTGCGTGTGGCCTGCGGAGCCCGGTGCCGACGGGTGGCCCGCCGAGTTCGGCGGCGGCGTGTAGGCCGCGGAGCCCGGCGGGGGCGTGTGGCCCGGTATGGACGGCGGGGACGCGTAGGCCGAGCGACCCGGCGGAGGGGTGTGGTCGGGTGCGGGTGGCGGGGACGCGTAGGCCGAGCGACCCGGCGGAGGGGTGTGGCCGGGTGCGGGCGGCAGCGGCGCGTAGGCCGCGGAGCCCGGCGGCGGCGTGTACGTGGCGGTGCTCGGCCGAGCGGAGGGCATCGGCGCCGTCGCGGCGATCGGCGGGGCGTTCCGGGCCGGGGTCGACGAGCCGGGAGCCGCGGTGAGGGCCTGTTCCGCGGCCGCCGCCAGATCACCCGCTGTGGCGAAACGCGCCTCCGGGCTCTTCGCCATGCTCCGGGCGACGACCGCGTCGAGTGCGGCGGGGATGCCCGCGCGGGCCATGCTCGGCTTGGGCGGCTCGGCGTTGAGGTGCTTGAACAGCAGCGCCGGGTACTCGCCGCCCGCGAACGGCTTGCGCCCGGTCAGCATCTCGTAGAGCAGGCAGCCGAGGGCGTAGATGTCGGCGCGCCGGTCGATGCGGCCCGCGGTGAAGCGTTCGGGCGCCATGTAGTCCGGGGTGCCCACGGCGGCGCCGGTGACGGTGAGGCTGGTGCTCGCCATGCTGTCGCGCGCGATGCCGAAGTCGACGAGGTACACCGCGTCGGCCGTGCCGCGCGCGTGGTCGGCGAGGAGCACGTTGGCGGGCTTGATGTCGCGGTGGATGAGGTTCGCCTGGTGTGCAGCGTCGAGCGCGGCGGCGACCTGCGCGATGATGCCCACCGCCCGCCGCGGGTCGAGCGCACCCTCGCGGGCGAGGAGCTTGCCGAGATCCTCGCCGTCGACGAGCCGCATGTCGATGAAGAGCCTGCCGTCGATCTCGCCGAAGCGGTGGATCGGGATGATGTGCTGCTCGCGCAGGCTCGCCGCGATCCGCGCCTCGCGCTCGAACCGCGCCCGGTACTCCGGGTCGGCCGACAGCGACTCCAGCAGCAGCTTGATCGCGACGACGCGCTGGTGGACGGTGTCGTAGGCGCGGTGCACCTCGCCCATACCGCCTCGGCCGATGAGCTGGTCCAGGCGGTAGGGCCCGAATTGACCATCGCTCACGGTGACACGTTAGCGGGGCTCGACGGACACCACGTCGTCAAGGCAGCAGAGCATCGCCGGGAACGCGTCGGACTCTTCGGCGGTGAGCGAAACCGTGCAGGTCACGCAGCCGTAGGGCACGCCGTCACGGACGTCGACGGCGAACTCGCGGATGGGGAAGCCGAGGTGGCGCAGCGCGTGGCCGACGCGGAGCACGGCGTCCATCCCGCCGACGGTGACGATCTCGTGGCGGCGCTGCATGCGGTAGGTGTAACCGGTACGGGGCGAAGGGTCGAGCACAGTCATGATCAATACTCCGGGGACTCCACAACGATGGGGGAACCCGAGCCAGGCCTCGGCGAGAGGGAGTGAAAAGCGCGTCGGGGGCCTGGCTCAGCCGACACGCAGCCGTACGGCCGCGTCGAGAGCGAGGAGAATGCGCATGACGAGCAGCGTACTCCGGGGTCCGGAGCGGAGCGCGCCGACACCCGCTCACTCGTTCAGGCGGACCGCAGGACCTCGAGGGCGGGGGCCAGCATCGCCTCGTCGAGCTCGTAGGGCGTGTAGAAGGTGAAGCGGTCCACGACGTCGGCATAGCGCGCGACGAGCGCCGGGCCGAGCGCATCCGGCTCGGCGACCACGGCGAACGCGACGAGCACCTCGTCGTCGATCAGCTCGCCCATGCGGACCCAGCGGTCGGCGTCGGTGCTGCGGGACAGCCGGTTGAGCTCCACGCCCAGCTCGCCCCAACCATGCATGTCGAGCACCGCCCGGTACGCGGGGGTGCTGCCGTAGAACGCGATCTGGCGACGCACGCCGACGTCGGCGGTCGCCATCTCCTCCTCGGTGCGGCCGGTAACCACGAGCCCCTGCAAGCTGATCGAGAAGTCGGCGAGGGTGCGCCCGCTCGCCGCGAGGCCCTCCTCCAGCAGCGGGATCGTGCGCTCCCGCAGGTAGCGCTCGGTCGTCAAGGGGTGCGGGATGACCCCGTCGCACACCTCGCCCGCCACCCGCGTCATGTGCTCGCCGACGGCGGCGAGATAGACCTTCGGCGGCCCCCACGGGTTGGGACCGGGGGAGAAGAACGGCGTCATGAGGGTGTGGGAGTAGAAGTCGCCGCGGAAGTTCAGCCGCTCCCCGGTGTTCCAGGCCGACCAGATCGCGCGCAGGGCCGAGATGTACTCGCGCATGCGGGCCGCCGGGTTGCTCCACGGCATGGCGAACCGCCGCTCGATGTGCGGCTTCACCTGGCTGCCCAGCCCGAGCAGGAGCCTGCCCCGGGAGTGGGTCTGCAGGTCGTTCGCGGTGTAGGCCATCGTCATCGGCGACCGGGCGAACGCCACCGCGATCGACGTGCCGATGGCGAGCCGTTCGCTGTGCTCGGCCACCGGCATCAGCTGCACGAAGGGGTCGTGCGCGGTCTCGAAGGTCCACAGGCCGTCGTAGCCCGCCTTCTCCCGCTCGCGGGCCTCGTCGGCCAGCTCGGCGATCGACGTCCCCTGCACCATCGTGTCGACCCGCACCCGCAGCCTCCTCGCACGCCAAACGGCCCTCCGGTCGCACGATAAGCGACGGGAGGGCCGTTGGGGTCGATCAGTCGGCGATCTCCTTGGGCCGGCTTTCCAGTGCCTCTCCCGCCGCGCCGTTGTGGTTGCCCTCGGCCGCCGCGAGCTCGGCGCGGGCTCTGGCCAGCGCCGCCGTCTCCTCGGGCGGGTCGGGCGTGAGCAGCGAGCCGGGCACCGGGGCCCCACCCAAACCGAGCTGGTTCATCTTCCGCGGCACCGACGCACCCTGGTACTCCAGCGGGATCGCGTGCCCGTGCTCGTCGACGCCCGCCAGCGGCTGGTGCACCTCGATGAACTCACCGTGCGGCAGGCGCTTGATGATGCCGGTCTCGATGCCGTGCTCCAGGGTCGCCCGGTCGGAGCGCTGCAGCCCGATGCAGACCCGGTAGGCCGCGTAGTAGGCGATCGGCGGCAGCACCAGCAGCCCGATCCGGCCCATCCACGTGGTCGCGTTGAGCGAGACGTTGAAGTAGAACGCGAACCAGTCGTTGGCCGAGCTCACCAGCAGCACGACGTAGAACGCGATCGCCATGACGCCGAGCGAGGTGCGCACCGGCACGTCGCGCGGGCGCTGCAGGAGGTTGTGCAGCGCATTGTCCTTGGTCATCTTCCGCTCGATGGAGGGGTAGACGCCCGCCACGACGAAGATCAGCGGTAGGAAGAACGCGGTGGCCCAGAACGTGGCCGGGATCCGGTAATTGCCCAGCACGATCTCCCATGCGGGGAAGAGCCGGGCCATGCCGTCGGACCAGGCCATGTAGAAGTCCGGCTGCGACCCCGCGGACACGTAGGCCGGGTCGTAGGGGCCGAAGTTCCAGATCGGGTTGATCTGGAACAGGCCGCCCAGCAGGCCCAACATGCCGACGGTGACGGCGAAGAACGCGCCGCCCTTCGCCGCGAAGGCCGGGAGGATCCGCACCCCGATGACGTTGTGCTCGGTGCGGCCGGGCCCGGGGAACTGCGTGTGCTTCTGGTACCACACCAGCCCGACGTGCAGGCCGATCAGCGCGAGCAGGATGCCCGGCAGGAGCAGCACGTGGATGGTGTAGAGCCGCGGGAGGATCTCGTTGCCGGGGAACTCGCTGCCGAACAGCGCCCACTGTGTCCAGGTGCCGATCACCGGAACCGACAGCGTGATGCCGGACGCGATGCGCAGGCCGGTGCCGGACAGCAGGTCGTCGGGCAGCGAGTAGCCGCTGAAGCCCTCGAACGTCCCGATGAGGATCAGCAGCAGGCCGATGATCCAGTTGGCTTCGCGCGGCTTGCGGAACCCGCCGGTGAAGAACACGCGGAACATGTGCGCCACCATCGCCGCGATGAACAGCAGCGCCGCCCAGTGGTGGATCTGGCGGACGAAGAGGCCGCCGCGTACGTCGAACGATATGTGCAGCGTGCTCGCGTACGCCTGGCTCATCTCGATGCCGCGCAGGTTGGTGAACGGCCCGTTGTAGGTGACCTCGACCATCGAAGGGTCGAAGAACAGCCCGAGGTAGATGCCGGAGAGCAGCAGGACGATGAAGCTGTAGAGGGCGACCTCGCCGAGCATGAACGACCAGTGCGTCGGGAAGACCTTGTTGAACTGCTTCCGCAGCCCGGCCGCCGGGTGGTAGCGCTGGTCGAGCTCGTCCAGCGCCTCGCCCACCTTCGCGGTGATACCGGCGCCCGCGTTCGTCGGGGTGGTGATCGAACTCATGCGTTGCCCCCAAGCTCCCAGAAGGCCGGTCCAATCGGACCACCGAAGTCGCCGGTGGCGATGAGATAGCCCTCTTCGTTCACGGTAATCGGAAGTTGGGGCAGGGGGCGAGCCGCGGGACCGAAAACCGGCTTCGCGTACTCGGTGGCGATGAACTGCGACTGGTGGCAGGGGCACAGGATCCGCTGGTCCTGTGACTCGTACAGCGACGTCGGGCAGCCCAGGTGGGTGCAGATCTTCGAGTAGGCGAAGAAGTCGCCGTAGTGGTAGTTCTCGAAGCCCGGCCGCAGGACGACCGGGGTGCCGGGGCGCAGCCGAATGAGCATCGTCGGGTTGTCCGAGCGCTTCAGCGCCGCCGCCAGCGCTTCGGGGTTGCCCCGCTCGGACTCGCGGAACGGGAACACCGTCTGCATCGAGCCCGCGCCCTGGTCCTCGGGGCGGACCAGCCTGACCTCGTGCGGGTCGCCCGTGTCGGCGCGGATGTAGACGACCTCGCCGGGGTACGCGGGCGCCCACCCGGTGGTCCACAGCGCGGCCTTGTCGCCGCCTTTCCACGGGTTGCGCACGAGCGGCGCGATGGCCGCGACGCCGAGGCCGAGGCCGACCAGCCCGGCCGCCGCACCCGCCGAGCGAATGATCAGCGAGCGGCGGGCGATGCCGGTGTCCTTGCCCGCCTGGACGACCTGCGCGACCACGGTCTTGCGCGCCAGCTCCGGCGAAGCGCCGTCGTGGCGCTGCTGCACGGAGACCTCGTCAGGGAAGAACTTCTTCACGTACGCGATCACGGCGATGCCGAGCGCGAGCACGGAGAGCCCGAAGAAGCCGCCGACCAGCGGCGTGTACACCGCGTAGGCCCAGTAGCCGGGCTGACCGGGTGTCACGTACTCGAACGGCCAGAACAGGAAGCAGCCCAGGAACGCCAGGCCCGAAAGAGCCGAGATGATGAACCACAGCGCGACGGCCCGCTCGGCGCGGCGCTCGGCGCGCGTGCCGGGCACCGGCCACTTCGGCGCGTTGTGGACGATCTCGACGTCGTCGAGCTCGGCGGCGAGCCGCGCCAGCTCCGGCTGGGACATGTCCTCCAGCTCGGCGGGCGTCGGCTCGTCGCGGTGCGAGGTGGTCACGACTTGGCCCCCAGCCACAGTGCGAATCCGATCAGTCCGGCGAGCCCGACGGTGAAGGCGATGACGCCCTCGGACACCGGTCCGATGCCACCGAGCGGGTTGCCGCCGGGGCTGTTGTTGTCGCCCTCGACCGACTTGACGTAGGCGATGATGTCCTTCTTCTCCTCCGGCGAGAGCTGCCGGTCGGTGAACTTCGGCATGCTCTGCGGGCCGGTGAGCATCGCCGCGTACATCTGGCTCTCCGAGGCCGGATCGAGCGGCGGGGCGAACTTGCCCGAGGACAGCGCGCCGCCGCGCCCGGTGAAGTTGTGACAGGACGCGCAGTTGAGCCGGAACAGCTCGCCGCCACGGGCCGGGTCGTTGCCGCGCAGGGCGTCGCCGGTGGCCGCCGGGACGGTCGGGCCGCCGCCGTTGGCCTGGACGTACGCCCCGAGCGCCTCGAGGTTCGCCGCACCTTCCTCGGTGGCCGGGTCGAACGTCGGCAGCGGCGGCTTGCGGCCGCCCTGCGCCTCCTGGCGGGCCAGCGGCATGCGTCCCGACGACACCTGGAAGTAGACCGCCGCCTGTCCGACGCCGATCAAGCTCGGCCCGTGGTCCTGCACGCCTTGCAGGTTGGCGCCGTGGCAGGTGACGCAGGCGGTGTCGAAGAGCTGCTGGCCCTTGGCGACCAGTGCCGCGTCGCCCTGCGCGCTGGCGACCTGCGGGGTCGGCGCGAGGCCCGTGTACAGCAGGGCGCACGACATCAGGCCGAAGCCGAGCGCCAGCGCGCCGGAGATCCGGCGGCGGAATCGCGTGCGCGGCCCTCGCGGGGTGGCGGGGGTAGAGGTGGTCACGTCTCGCCCTCGAGGTCGTCAGCGGATGAAGTAGATGACGGCGAACAGCCCGACCCACACCACGTCGACGAAGTGCCAGTAGTACGACACGACGATCGCGGCGGTGGCCTGCGCGGGCGTGAACTTGCTGAGCTTGGTGCGGATGAGAAGGAAGACGAACGCGAGCAGCCCTCCTGTGACATGGAGGGCGTGGAAACCGGTCGCCATGTAGAAGACGGTGCCGTAGGCGCTCGAGGCGATCGTGGTCTCGTGCTCGGTGACCAGCGTGTGGTACTCGTTCGCCTGGCCGAGCACGAAGAAGGTGCCCATCGCGAGGGTGAGCAGGTACCAGCGGCGCAGGCCGAACACGTCGCCGCGCTCGGCGGCGAACACCCCGAACTGGCAGGTGAACGACGACGCCACCAGCACGATCGTGACGACCAACGCGTAGGGGACGTCCAGGTGGGTGGGCGCGGGCGGCCACGTGTTGCCGGGCGGGTTCTGCGCCCGGGCCGTGAAGTAGATCGCGAACAGGCCCGCGAAGAACATCAGCTCGCTGGACAGCCAGACGATCGTGCCGATGCTGACCAGGTTGGGACGGTTCAGCGAATGGATCCGCGCGCTGATGGTGGGAGCGGCTGTCGTCACGGGGGCATTATGACCCCCATCGAACTTCTACGGCCTGTCGGGGACGACAAAGATTCCGTGTCGGGAACGCCCGGGGACCGAGGGGGGTTCCCGGGCGCCGACCACTACAGTGCCGTCCGTGAGCAGCCCAGAGGTCAGCGCGACGACCACCGTGCTCGTGTTCAGCCACCGCCCCGAGGTACGGGAGGCCATCGTCATGGCCGTCGGGCGTCGTCCCGCGCCGGACCTGCCGCGGGTGCGCTTCGTCGAGGCGGGCGGGGTGGCCGAGGTGCTGGCCGCCGTCGACGCGGGCGGCGTGGACCTCGCGATCCTCGACGGCGAGGCGCAGCCGACCGGCGGCATGGGCGTGTCCCGGCAGCTCAAGAACGAGATCACCGACTGCCCGCCGATCATCGTGGCGGTGCGGCGCCGCGACGACCGCTGGCTCGCCACCTGGTCGCAGGCCGACGCGGTGCTCGTCCAGCCGCTCGACCCGCTGGCCGCCGCCGAGACGGTCGCCGACGTGCTGCGCCGCACCCGCGGCGGGCTGGCCACCCGCGGCTGAGGGCCACCGGATGAGCACCGAAACCCCGGCCGCCCAGACCTGGCCTGCGCTGCTCGCCCGGCTCGTCGCGGGCACCGACCTCGACGCCGCCGATACCGCGTGGGTGATGGACCAGGTGCTCGCGGGCGACGCGACCCCGGTCCAGCTCGCGGGCTTCCTGGTGGCGCTGCGCAGCAAGGGCGAGACCGCCGCGGAGATCACCGGGCTCGCGGAGGCGATGCTCCGCCACACCCGCAAGGTGGCCGTGGCGGGGCGGGCCGTCGACGTCGTCGGCACCGGCGGCGACCACGCGCACACCGTCAACATCTCCTCGATGTCGGCCGTCGTGGCCGCCGCCGCAGGGGTGCCGGTGGTCAAGCACGGCAACCGGGCCGCGACCTCCGCCTGCGGCGCGGCCGACGTGCTGGAAGAGTTGGGCGTCGCGATCGACCTGCCTCCGGAGGCCGTCGCCGCCTGCGTGGCGGAGGTCGGCATCGGCTTCTGCTTCGCGGCGGTCTACCACCCGTCCATGCGCCACACCTCGGTGCCCCGCCGCGAGCTGGGCATCCCGACGGCGATGAACGTGCTCGGTCCGCTCACCAACCCGGCCCAGCCGAACGCGGGCCTCGTCGGATGCGCCGACGCCCGCCTCGCGCCGGTGCTCGCGGAGGTGTTCGCGAGCCGCGGCGCATCGGTGCTCGTGGTGCGCGGCGACGACGGCCTCGACGAGCTGACGACCACCGGCACCAGCACGGTGTGGGTGGTCGCGGGCGGCGCCGTGCGGGTCGAAACGCTCGACCCGGCCGCGCTCGGCGTCCCCGCGGCCACGCGGGCGGACCTGCGCGGCGGCCCCCGCGAGGTCAACGCCGCCGCGTTCCGCGCCGTGTTGGCAGGGGAGCCGGGGCCGGTGCGCGACGCGGTGCTGCTCAACGCGGCGGGCGCGCTGGTGGCCGCGGACGGGATCGGGGTCGGGATCGGCCCGGGCACCCTGGCCGACGCGTTCCCGGCGGCGCTCAAGCGCGCGGCCGCCGCGATCGACGCGGGCGCCGCGCGCGACGTGCTCGACCGGTGGGTGGCGCTTTCCACCTCACTCGCAGCCCGGGGCGTGTGACCCGGCCCGGATCATGATCGTCGGTTCGGTGCGGAAACCGGCCAGATCCGGCCGTCTTCGCGCCGAACCGGTGATCATGGCGATGGAAGGGTGGGGCGGGTCAGGTGAGGCCGACGGAGAACGTGGCGTCGGTGTCGACCTTCGCGTACGAGCGGAACGCGATGTGGGTGTCGGTGTGCTGCACGCCTGCGACCTTCGAGAGGCGCCCGGCGATGACCTCGGCCAGCTCCTCGTGGGCGCCGACCCGCACGATCGCGACGAGGTCGACGTCGCCCGCGCAGGAGTAGACCTCCGACACCCCGTCGAGATCGGCGATGGCCTGCGCGGTCTCGGGGATACGGTCGGCGGCGGTGTGCACCAGGACGATCGCGGTGATCACAGCGCCACCCTAGGCCATGTCCCGCCGGGCCCCCCGCGCGACATCCCGGTGCTCGTCTGGCGCCGCGACGATCGGCCGCGCCTGCTGCGCCCACCCCGCCCAGGCCGCGGCGCTGCGGGCGGGCTCGGCCCAGGGCGGGTCGGCGTGCACGAGCCGGGTGCCGCCGGTGGTGAGCCAGCGGTGCAGGAGCCCGACCTCCTCGGCGGGCGCCCCGCGCAGCGGCCCCGCCGCGGGCAGCACGACCTGCGCGCCCGCCCGCAGCGCGCCGATCACCGGCATCGGCGGCACTCCGCGCGCGGCGACCCCGGCGGCGGCGAGGCGGCCGTGGCGCACCACCGCGATCTCCCAGCCGCCACGCCCGTCGGGCCGCGCCCCGACCAGCTCGTCGACGGCGGCAAGCGCCGCCAGCCGCTGTGCCCGGCCCAGCGCCAGCACCAGCCCGGCGAGCCGGTCGCGGTGGCGGGCCGCGGTCTCGAACCGCTCGCGGGCGGCGTGGCCGTCGATGCAGGCCCGGAGCCGTCGCAGGGCTTCGTCGTCGCGGCCGCCGAACAGATCGGCCACCGCGATGACCGCGGGCGCGTACTCGGCCGCGGACTGCAGGCCTGCACACGGCGCGGCGCAACGGCCCAGCTCGTGCAGCGCGCAGGGGCTTGCCCGCGCCCCCTGCGCCGGGATGCGCTGGGTGCAGGCGCGCAGCGGCACGGCGTCGAGCACGGTCTCGACGGCGGTGGCGGCCGCCTGCCGTGACCGGAACGGGCCCACCGCCCCTTCCCGCGGCGTGGCGACCACCGACAGCCGGGGGAACGCCTCCGCCGTGGTCGCGACCCACCAGGTGTGGTTCGGGGCGCGCGAGCGGCGGTTGTAGCGCGGCCGGTGGGCGGCGATCAGCCGCAGCTCCCGCACCGCCGCTTCGAGCGCGTGCGCGCACACGACCGTGTCGACCCGCTCGGCGAGCGCCACCATGTCGCGCACCCGGCGCCGCCGCTCACCGGAGGTGAAGTAGCTGCGCACCCGGCGCCGCAGGTCGCCGCTGGTGCCGACGTAGAGCACCTCGTCGCGCGGCCCGCGGAACAGGTACACGCCCGGCGCGGACGGCACCGCCGCGGCCAAGGTGCGTTTGCGCCGCTGGGCCGTGGTGGGCCGCTGGGCCGCGGGATCTCGGGCGAGCGCCAGCAGCTCCGGCAGGCTCTGCACGCCGACGTTGCCGACCCGCTCCAGCAGCCGGTGCAGCACCTCGACGGTGGCGCGGGCGTCGGCGAGCGCGCGATGGTTCGGCGTGGTGGCGGTGCCGAACAGCCGGGCCAGCGCGCCCAGCCGCACGCTGGGCGCCTCCTCGACCGGCAGCACGGCCCGGGCGAGCCGCGCCGTGCAGAGCACCGGCGGCCGCGGCCAGACCTGCCCGTGCCGCTTGCACGCGGCGCGCAGAAACCCCGCGTCGAAGGGCGCGTTGTGCGCCACCAGCACCGCGCCGGTGAGGAACTCCAGGAGCGACGGCAGCACCACCGAGAGCGGCGGCGCACCCGTGACCATCCCGGTGGTGATGCCGGTGAGGGCGACGATGCTCGGCGGCACCCCGGTGCCCGGATCGACGAGCGTGGCCAACTCGCCGAGCCGTTCGCCGCCGCGCACCTTCACCGCGCCGATCTCGGTGATGGCGTCGCTCGTCGCGGCGCCGCCCGTGGTCTCCAGGTCGAGCACCACGAACGTGACCTCGCGCAGCGGGGTGCCGAGCTCGTCGAACGACAGCTGCGGCGAGGTCGGGACCACGGCCGGGAAACTAGCGGTGCACCCCGACAAGATTCGCGCAGCGCCGGGCCGACCAGCGTCGAAGCACCGACACCACAAGAACGGCCCGCGGGCGCCTACCCTGTGGCAATGTCCGCTGCGCACGCCGTACCCCCGGACGATGCCCCCGGCGTCTCCGGCGGTGCTGTCGGCGTGGACTGGGCGGCGCTGCCCGATCTGTTGCGCACGAAGCTGGCCGAGGCGGCGGCGACGGCGCTGGGCGGCATGGACGCCGCCGACGTGCCGCATGCGCTGCGGCGCATCGCCGCGTTCACCCCGGCCAAGCGGGCCAAGCTCGGGGGTCCCGCCCTGCTCGGCGAGCTCGCGAGCTCCGCGGCGTTCCGGGCCGCCGTCGTGGCGTGGTGGGACGAGCACCGGCCCGGCGAGCTCGTCGCCGACCCGCTCGACGATCCCGCTGCCGACCCGCTCACGAACGCGGCCGCCGCGGTCCTCACCGGCGACCCGAACGCGGCCGACGCGGTGGCGGCCACCGCCCGTCGGGTCGAGGTCGGCGAGGTCAAGGCCGAGCGCGACACGCTGCTGTCGAAGGTCGACAAGCTCACCGCGGAGCTGGAACGGCTGCGCGGCGAGCTCACCGAGGCGCGGGCCCAGGTCCGGGAGGCGGGCCAGCTGCGCGAGGCCGAGTTCCTGCAGCTGCGCAGGCGCCTCTCCGAGCAGGGGGCCACTCTGCGCACCGCGCTCGACGCGCGCGCCGCCGCGGAGGCGCAGATGGCGGCACTGCGCGCCGACACCGAGACCCGGCTCGCCGCGGCCGCGGCCGAGTGCGAACGCGAACGCGTGCGGGCCGAGACCGAGCGCAGGCGGGCCGACCGGGCGGCCACCGAGGTCGCCGCCGCCCGCCAGGCCGCCCGCGAGGCCCGCCAGGCCGACGAGACCCGGCTCGCGCTGCTGGTCGACACGCTCGGCGGCGCCGTGGCGGGGCTGCGCCGCGAGCTCGCCCTCGGCGGCGGCGGCCCGCGCCCGGCCGACCTGGTGACGGGCGCGCATGCGTCCCGGTCGGGCACCCGGGTGGACACCGTTTCCGGGCTCGACGCGCTCCTGGCCGTGCCGACTTTGCACGTGGTGGTCGACGGCTACAACGTCAGCAAGACCGGCTACCCCGACCTCCCGCTGGCCGACCAGCGCAACCGGCTGATCACCCAGCTCGGCGCGCTCGCCGCCCGCACGCGGGTGGAGATCACCGTGGTGTTCGACGGCGCGGGCGTGATGGCGGCGCCCCCGCGAGGCGCGCGGGGGGTGCGGGTGCTGTTCAGCGAGCCGGGCGTGCTCGCCGACGACGTCATCCGCTCGATCGTCGCCGCCGAGCCGCACGGACGTCCGGTCGCGGTGGTCACCGCCGACCGCGCCGTCGTCAACTCCGTCCGGGCGTGGGGGGCCTACGCGGTGCCGTCGACGGTCCTCGTCACCCGCCTCGCCCGTCCTTAGCGGGTTCAGCCCCAGTTCTTGTTGCGCATCGGGATCACCTCCTCCCGCTTGCTCACCGCGGGCGGTCCCGGCCAAGCTGACCTGATTCGACCGGTCGGGCAGGGCCGGTCGGCCACATTACGCTTCGAGCACGATCGACCACTGAGAGTATGAATGCGCCTTCCCGCGCCTGATCCGAGGAGCTGGCCCTTCTGGCGGATCCCGAGGCGCCTCGCCGTCGCGGTGCTCACGGTCGAGGCCACCGCCGTTCTCCTCGTCGTGCGGCTCCTGCTCGAGGGTCTCCCCGGGCCCGGCGCGCTGTGGCGCGCCGCCGCCATCGTCGGGCTCGGGATCGCCACGGCCGAGATCGCAGCCGGGATCGAGCGGGTGCGCAAGCAGATCGGCGGCCCGCTGCACGTGGATCTCTGCTCGGTCTGGACGTTCGCGGGCGCGCTCGTGCTCCCCCCGGCGCTCGCCGTGGGTGTGGCGGTGGTCGTGCACACGCACCTGTGGTGGCGCTCGTGGCGGCCGCGGGTGCCGCTGTACAAGCAGCTGTTCAGCACCGCGACCATCGCGCTGGCCTGCCTCGCGGCGAGTGCGGTCGTCGCGGTCGCCCGGCCGGGCGAACCCGATGTGCTCGGCGACTTCGGCGTGGTGACGATCGGGCTGGCGCTCCTGGCCTACGTCGTCGTCAACAGTGCGCTCGTCGCGGGCGCGATCATGATGAGCGTCCCGCAGCCGGACGTTGTCGAGGCGCTCGGTGAGTGGGACGACAACGCGCTGGAGTTCGCGACCCTCAGCCTCGGCGCGCTCACCGCCGTCGGGCTGGTCGTCAACCCGTTCCTCGTGCTGTTCGCGCTGCCCGCCGTGCTGTTGCTGCACCGCGCGGTGCTCGTGCGCCATCTGGAACAGGCCGCGAACACCGACGACAAGACCGGCCTGCTCACCGCGGCCGCGTGGCACACGCGCGCCGAGCGCGAGCTCGCGCGGCCTGGCACGGCGCCCTCGGCCGTGCTGGTGATCGACCTCGACCACTTCAAGGAGGTCAACGACCGGCACGGCCATATCGCGGGCGACGGTGTGCTCCTCGCCGTCGCGGAGGGTTTGCGCGCCGAGGTGCGCGATCAGGACCTCGTGGGTCGCTTCGGTGGTGAGGAGTTCGTCGTGTTGCTGGCGGGCGTGGACGTCTCGGACGTGTCCGACGACACCGACGGCTCGAAAGTGCTGGCCATCGCCGAGCGGATGCGGGCGGGCATCGCGGCGCTGCGGGTCGAGATCCCGACACCGGACGGCCCGCTCACCGTCACGGGGCTCACCGCGTCGATCGGCGCCGCCATCCACCCCCGGCACGGCACCGACGTCGGCACGCTGATGCACGCCGCCGACGGTGCGCTCTACGCCGCCAAACGGGCGGGCCGCAACACCGTGCGGCTCGCCGCCTTCCCGGCCACCGAGGTGCTCGCAGGCCCCGAAGGACCCGTCTGACGAGATCCCCCGCTCGGGCGAACGCCAGGGGTTCGCCCACCCTCCCGGGTCAGTATCATCGCCGCTGATCATCCACCGTTCGGTCCTACCGTGCGCGGAAGGGAGCCATGGGCGAGATCGCGGAGGAGGCCGCCCGTGCGGCGGGCGTCGGTCTCGTCGTGGTCCGCGACGAGGCGGTCGCGTGGCTGAACGACGCGGCCCGCGACCTCGTCGTCTCCGCAGGCGGCACGTGGCGTGGGCCGGGCTCGCCGCTCGGGGTGCTCGCAGGCGTGCGGTCCGACGCGGGGCGCGTCCCGATCCGCTGGCAATCACCGTCGGCCGGGGTCCGCTGGTGGCAGGTCGATGCCCGGCCGCTCGACGATGGACGAACGCTCTACGGGATCACGGACGAGACCGACCGCTACGCCGCCGACGGGCAGGACAACAGCCCGATGACCGCGCTGTGGAGGCTGAATCGGTTGGAGTGGATCGGCAGGCAGGGCTCCTGGATCTGGAACCTCGACGACGGCAGCGTCGAGTTCTCCGAGGCGCTCGTCGCGGCGGTCGAGTGGCTCCCCGACGTGCCGCACGACCGACACGGGCTGGTCGCGGGCCTGCACACCGACGACCGCGCCCGGCTCGTCGAGGCGCTCGACCGCGCGATCGAACGACGGGGCCGATTCACCGTCGTCGCCCGCGGCTACCTGGACCGGGCGCGCCTCATCGAGCGGGTTTTCGAGTGGCGCGGCGAGGCGCTCTGCGACGCCACCGGCCGTCCCACGCGGGTGCTGGGCACCGTGCGCAACATCACCGAGCAAAACCACGACCGGGCCGAGCTGACGTTCCTCGCCGAGCACGACCCGTTGACCGGGGTGGCGAACCGACGGCGGATCGGCTCGCGCATCGCCGACTGCGCGGCCGACCCGAGCGGCGGCGCACTGCTGATGATCGACATCGACAACTTCAAGGACATCAACGACCTGCGCGGCCACGTTGTCGGTGACCTGATCATCCGTCGGGTGGCCGCGGCGGTCGGCGCGCAGATCGGGCCGGATGCGCTGCTCGGACGGCTCGGCGGCGACGAGTTCGCGGTGATCGTGCCCCACGGCACGGCCCCGGCGGCCCTGGCGCTGGCCGAGCGGCTCTGCGAGGCGGTGTCGGTGGCGACCGCGGTGGACCCGACCCTGCATGTCACGGTCAGCATCGGCGTCGCACCCATTGCGGCGGGCCAGGCCTTCGACACCGCGCTCGCGCATGCCGACCTCGCGCTGTACGCCGCCAAGGGGGCGGGCCGCAACCGGGCCCGTATGTTCTGCGAAGCGCATTACCGGGCCGCCGCCCACCGCGTTTCGCTGCTGCAGCGGGTCGGCGCGGCGCTGGACGAGGGGACGATGCGGCTGTACGCCCAGCCGATCGTCGACCTCCGCACCGGCGTGCCTGCCCGCCACGAGCTGCTCATCCGACTCCGCGACGGGCAGGAGCCGCCGCTTTCCCCCGCCGACTTCCTGCCCGCGGCCGAGCGCACCGACCTGGTGCTCGACCTCGACCGCTGGGTCATGCAGCACGCGGTGCAGGCGCTGGCCAACCCCCGCGCAAAGGCGGCCGGGCTGCGGCTGGAGGTCAACGTCTCGGCTCGCTCGCTGGAGAATCCCGATCTCGGGCGATGGATCCTCGAGCTGCTCAAGGAAGCCGAGGTGGCCCCGGAGCGGCTCGGCCTGGAGATCACCGAGACGACCGCGATCAAGAGCCTCGACGCGGCGCGCCTGCTCGCCACCCGGCTCACCGAGGCGGGCTGCGGCTTCGCGCTCGACGACTTCGGCGCGGGCTACGGCTCGTTCTCCTATCTCAAGTACCTGCCGTTCACCACGGTCAAGATCGCCGGGGAGTTCGTCCGCCAGGTCGACGACAACGCCGTCGACCGCGCGCTCGTGTCGGCGGTCGTCGGCGTGGCCCACCAGCTCGGCATGCGCACGGTGGCCGAGCAGGTGGACCGGCCCGCGCTGGTGACCCACCTGCGCGCGCTCGGCGTCGACGACGGCCAGGGCTTCCACCTGGGCAAGCCCTGTGCCCTCAGCGCGTTGCTGGATGGGCTGTAGGGCGCTCCCGCGGGCCTGCGCTCACGAGGCGGCCCCGGTGATCCGTCCGCGGACCTCGCCGAACCCGATCCTTGCGCCGTCCGGGCCGGGCGCGGTGGCCGTGATGACGACCTCGTCGCCGTCGTCGAGGAAGCCGCGGGCACCGCCGTCGGGCAGGGCGATCGGGTGTCGGCCGTTGGCGGTCAGCTCGATCAGCGACCCGCGCTGGGCGGGCTCGGGGCCGCTGACCGTGCCCGACGCGAAGAGGTCGCCGGTGCGCAGCGACGCCCCGTTCACGGTCATGTGGGCGAGCATCTGGGCGGGCGTCCAGTACATGGTGGCGAACGGCGGCCGGACGATCACCTGGTCGTTCAGGCGCACCTCCAGCGCGAGGTCGAGGCCCCACGGCGGGGCGGCGGTGTCGTCGAGGTAGGGCAGCGGGCGCGGGTCGCGTGGCGGGGGCGCGACGCGGGCGTGATCCAGCGCGGCGAGCGGCACCACCCACGGCGAGACCGAGGTCGCGAACGACTTGCCGAGGAAGGGGCCGAGCGGGACGTACTCCCACGCCTGGATGTCCCGGGCGGACCAGTCGTTCACCAGGCAGACGCCGAACACGTGATCGGCGAAGCGGCCGAGCCGGACCGGGGTGCCGCGCGGCGAGCCCACACCGACGACGAAGCCCACCTCCGCCTCGATGTCGAGGCGCTGCGATGGTCCGAAGACCACCTCGCCGTCAGGCGTGCGCCGCTGCCCGCACGGGCGGGGCACGGGGGAGCCGGAGACGACCACGGTGCCCGCGCGCCCGTGGTAGCCGATCGGCAGGTGCTTCCAGTTCGGGGTGAGCGGGTCGCCGTCCGGCCGGAAGATCGCGCTGATGTTCCGG
Source organism: uncultured Actinomycetota bacterium (assembly GCA_963739465.1). Classification (GTDB taxonomy): domain Bacteria; phylum Actinomycetota; class Actinomycetes; order Mycobacteriales; family Pseudonocardiaceae; genus Pseudonocardia. Next base: position 81,468 of record CAVUAS010000007.1, on the reverse strand, counting down.
GCGTGGTGCTCGCTGGCGTAGAAGTCGACGTAGTCGGCCACGGTGAACGGCAGCAGCATGGCGGCGTCGGCGGCCGGTACGAGCAGCGGCACGACGGTCGCGCGGTGGTCGTCGTCGGTGAGCCACGCCGTGACCGCGGCCCGGACCTCGGCCCAGACGGCGGGCCCGGCGGCGAGCAGCCCGTCGAGGGTGCCCTCAGTGAAGAGCTCCGCCCGCGCGGGCAGCAGCGCGGCCGTGGCTGCGCCGAGGTCGAGCACGTGCTCGCCGATGGCGACGCCGACCCGTGGCCGCCCGTCGGGGGTGAAGCTGCCGTAGGGCAGGTTCGCGAGGCCGAACGGGTGGGCCGGGTCGACGTCGAGCCAGGCGGTCATGCGCGAACAGTAATCAGCCGCCGTGCGTGGCCCCGCTCGCGTAGTCGGTGTAGGTGTAGGGGTTGTCGAGCACCTTGGTCGCCGGGACGTCCGGGTTCATGCCCTTCACCCAGGCCTCCTCGCCGAGCGTGCCGCGCAGGTACTCGACCGTGGCCTCCACCTCGCGCCGGATCGCGCTCAGGTCGACGTCGACCAGCCGGTGCTCGGACTTCACCACCCGCCCGTCCACCAGCACCGTGTGCACGTCGCCGCGCTGGGCCTGGAACGCCACGTGGCCGTAGGGGTTCAGCAGCGGGAACGACACCGGCGACGCGTCGTTCTTGAGCAGCACGACGTCGGCCTTCTTGCCCGGCTCCAGGCTGCCCAGCTCGGCAGAACGGCCGAGTGCGGCGGCCCCGCCCCGGGTCGCCCAGTCGACGACGTGCTCGGCGCGCAGCGAGCAGTGGGTGACCGTGTCGCCGTTCTGGTGGGCCTCGAAGTGCTCGCGGGAACGGTCGGCGCCCAGCGTGGTGCGCATCGCGGAGAACAGGTCGCCGCTCCACCACACGCTGGTGTCCATGGACAGCGACACCGGGATGTTGTGCGCCCGCAGCGCCCACGTGGGCGGGTAGCCCTGGCCCGCGCTCTGCTCGCTCTCGGTGGAGACCGACACCGAGGCGCCGGTGGCCGCGATGCGGTGGTAGGAGTCGGCGGAGAGCGAGGCGGCGTGCACGAACACGTGGGTCTCGTCGACGAAGCCCGCCTCGTGCGCGAGCCGCACCCCGTCGTCGTTGGTGGCCCCCCACACGCCCGCGTGGGTGGTGACCGGCACGCCCAGCTCGCGCGCGACCTCGTACGCGGCCTTCTCGGGGAACGTGGGGTCGCCGGTGACGTCGAAGGCCATCTGGAAGCCCAGCCGGTCGTCGCCCCGCATGCGGCGGGCGAATGCCTGGAAGTCCGCCGACGTCGACCACTCCCACGGGGCCTGCTGGATGTTGCCGTAGGCCAGGACGTAGCGGCCGGGAAGCGCGCGCAGGGCGTCGACCGCGGCCTCCGCGTGGCCGACGGTCTGCAGCCCGTGCGACCAGTCCACGCACGTGGTGACGCCCGCGTCGAGCGCTTCGGCGGCCGCGAGCAGATTGCCCGCGCGCACGTCCTGCGGGCGGAAGTGCTTCCCGGACTCCAGGTAGTACCAGACGAAGTACTGGGTGAGGGTCCAGTCGGCGCCGTAGCCGCGCATGGCCGTCTGCCACATGTGCCGGTGGGTGTCGATCATGCCGGGCATGACGATGCCGCCCGTGGCGTCGATCTCCCGGGTGCCCTCGGGCACCGCGAGGGCCTCGCCGACGGCGGCGACGCGGTCGCCCGTGACGAGCACGTCGGCGCCCGGCAGCACGCGGTGCTGTGCGTCGAGGGTGAGCACCGTGCCGCCGCGCAGCACGATCGAGGTCTGATCCGCCATCGCCCGTCTCCCGGTCTCGGACAGTTGTCCGGCATACGGTCGTCGGGGGTAGTGTCCGTGTCAAGCATCTGCGTCGAGACCGGACGGAGCGGGGGTGGCGATGCCGCGTGCGGGAGCCGGACCCGACTTCATCGAGTCCTTGGCGCGCGGGCTGGAGGTCATCGCGGCGTTCCGGGCGGGCTACGGCACCTTGAGCCTCGCGGAGGTGGCCGGGGCCGCAGGCCTGGCCCGTCCGACCGCCCGGCGGATCCTGCTCACGCTCGCCGAGCTCGGCTACGTCCGCGTGCAGGAGGGGGGCTACGCGCTCACCCCGCGCGTGCTCGACCTCGGCGTCGCCTATGTGCGCTCGCAGGGGCTCTGGGCCGTCGCCCGCCCGCACATGCAGGCGCTGGTCGCCCGCACCCGGGAGTCGTGCTCGGTGGCCCAGCTCGACGGTTCGGACATCATCTACGTCGCGCGGGTGGCCGTGCCCAAGATCGTCGGACTGTCGGTGCAGATCGGCACGCGTTTCCCGGCGCTGGCGACGTCGCTGGGCAAGGTGCTGCTCGCGGCCCTCCCGGCCGCCGAGCTGGAGGCCGTGCTCGCCCAGCCGACCCGCTCGGGCCTCGTCCCGCGCTGGCAGCCGGACCGGGCGGAGCGCGACGCGGCGCTGCGCGAGGTGCGCGCCCGCGGCTGGGCGCTCACCGACGAGCAGCTCACCCTCGGCATCCGCTCGGTGGCCGCGCCGCTGCGCGACGGCACCGGCCAGGTGATCGCCTCGGTGAACGTCAACGCGCATGCGGCCGAGACGTCCGTCGAGGTGCTCGTCGAGGAGCACCTACCGCTGCTGTTGGGGGCGGCCGGGGAGATCAGCGCCGACTTCGCGCGGTTGGCCGCCGTTCCGCACGAGACCGTCGCCATCTGACCGGACACCTGTCCGAGGAGCGGAGGAGAGAACATGGCAGGCCCGCTGTCGGGAGTGCTCGTCGCGGACTTCTCGCGGGTGCTGGCAGGCCCGTACGCCACGATGCTGCTGGCCGACATGGGCGCCGACGTCGTCAAGGTGGAGTCACCCGACGGCGACGAGACCCGCACCTGGACCCCGCCCGCCCGCGACGGCGTCTCCACCTACTACCTGGGCATCAACCGCGGCAAGCGGTCGGTCGCGCTGGACCTGCGCGACGAGGCTGACCTGGCCCTGGCCCGCGAGCTCGCCCGCCGCGCCGACGTCATGATCCAGAACTTCAAGCCGGGCGGCCTCGCCCAGTACGGGCTCGACGCGGCCACGGTGCGGGCCGCCAACCCCGGCCTCGTCTACGCCTCGATCAGCGGGTTCGGCCCGCGCGAGGGCGCGAAGGTGCTCGGGTACGACCTCATGGTGCAGGCGGTGTCGGGCCTCATGAGCCTCACCGGCGCCCCCGACGGGCCGCCGTACCGGGCCGGGATTTCGGTGTTCGACGTGATGGCGGGCAACCACGTCGTGATCGGCGTCCTGGCCGCGCTGCGGCACCGCGACGCGACCGGCGAGGGCCAGGAGGTGGAGGTCAACCTCCTGTCGTCGGCGCTGTCGGGCCTGGTCAACCACAGCTCGGCGTGGGTGGCGGGGGGCGTGGTGCCCTACCGCATGGGCAACGCGCACCCGTCGGTGTATCCCTACGAGCCGCTGCCCACCGCCGACCGCGACCTCATCGTGGCCGCGCCCAACGACCGCATCTTCCGCAAGCTGTGCGAGGTGCTTGGCATCCCCGACGTGCCCGAGGACCCGCGCTTCCGGCGCAACAGCGACCGCACCACGAACCGGGCCGAGCTGCAGCCGATCCTCGTGGAGCGGCTCGCCACGCGCGGCGCGGAGGAGTGGTTCGCGCTGCTCGTCGACGCCGGGGTGCCGTGCGGGCCGATCAACACCATCGACGGCGGGTTCGCGATGGCCGAGAAGTTCGGCCTCGAGCCGATCATCCAGGCGGGGGCGGGCGAGCGCGCGCTGCCGATGGCCCGGCACCCGATCACGTTCTCGGCCACCCCCGCCACCTACCCGCTGCCGCCGCCCGAGCTGGACGAGCACGGGGCCGAGCTGCGGAAGTGGCTGGCAGGGGGATCTCAGTGAGCGGGCTGGAGTTCGAGACCGCATTGGGGGCGTCGACGCCCGACAAGATCACGCTTCTGGGGCAAGACCTCGCGCAGGACGTCATGGGCGAGGTGGGGTTCGGCGAGCTGGCGTTCTGGCTGGCCACCCAAGAGCGGCCGACACCCGGGCAGGTCCGGGTGTTCGAAGCCGTGCTCGCCGCCCTCGCCGACCACGGCTTCACGCCCACCGCGATCGCCGCCCGCGTCACCTGGCTCTCGGCGCCCGACTCGGTGCAGGGCGCGCTCGCGGCCGGACTGCTCGGTGGGGGCTCGCGCTTCCTGGGCGTCACCGAGGACACCGGCCGGTTCCTGGACGCGGCGCTGCCCGCCGACCTCCCCGGCGACGACGGCGGGTGGGATGCGCTGGCGCTGGAGGTCGTCCGCGCCCGCCGGGCCGCGGGCGGGTTCGTGCCCGGCCTCGGCCATCCCGTCCACAAGGACGGCGATCCGCGCACGCCCAGGCTGATGCAGATCGCGGAAGAGGAGGGCTGCCTCGGCCCGCACCTGCGGCTCTTCGCCGCGATCGGCCGGGTGCACCCCCAGGTGCTGGGCCGCACCCTGCCGCTGAACGGGGCGGGCGTCTGCGGGGCCGCACTGGCCGACCTCGGCCTCCCGCTGCCGCTGCTGCGTGGCTTCGCGCTGTTGGCCCGCACCGCAGGGCTGATCGGCCAGCTCGCCGAGGAGTTGCGCCGCCCGATGGCGAACGACGTCTACATGGCGGTCGACCGGGCTGCGGTCGCCGTCCCGCCCGAGCCCTGGAGGGCATGATGGATCTCCCGCTCCTGCCCACGTCGCTCGTCGGCAGCTACGCCCAGCCGGAATGGCTGATCGACCGCGCGCGGCTCGCGGGGCGCTTCCCGCCGCGCGTGCGGGCCAAGGAGCTGTGGCGGGTCGAGCCCGACCTGCTCGCGGAGGCCCAGGACGACGCCACCGAGCTGGCCATCCGCGCCCAGGAGCGCGCGGGCCTCGACCTCATCACCGACGGTGAGATCCGTCGCGAGAGCTACTCCAACCACTTCGCGACGGCGCTCGACGGCGTCGACGTCGACCACCCCGGCTCTGCCCTCGACCGCTCCGGACACCCCAACCCGGTGCCGCGCATCGTCGGGCCGATCGGCCGCCCGGCCCCGGTCGAGGTGGGCGACCTGGAGTTCCTCAAGGCGCGCACCGACCGTCCAGTGAAGATGACGGTGCCCGGGCCGTTCACGATGACCCAGCAGGCGCAGAACGACCACTACCCGGACCTGGAGTCGGCCGCGATGGCGTACGCGGCGGCCGTCAACGCCGAGATCAAGGACCTGCACGCCGCGGGCGCCGACGTCGTGCAGGTCGACGAGCCGTACCTGCAGGCCCGCCCCGACGCCGCCCGCGCCTACGGCCTCGCGGCGCTCTCGGCGGCACTGGAAGGAGTCACCGGCACCACCGCGGTGCACCTCTGCTTCGGCTACGCCGCGATCATCCACGAGCGCCCATCCGGCTACTCGTTCCTGCCGGAGCTCGCAGGCTGCCCGGTCGATCAGATCTCGATCGAGACCGCTCAGTCCGGCCTCGACCTCGGCGTGCTCGCCGACCTGTCCGACAAGACGATCATCCTGGGCGTGCTGGACCTGTCGACGCCGGAGATCGAGACGGCCGAGACGGTGGCCGACCGGGTGCGCCGGGCGTATCCGTACCTGCCCGCGCGGCAGCTGGTGATCGCGCCGGACTGCGGGATGAAGTACCTGCCGCGGGCGTCTGCTGCGGGCAAGATGCGAGCGATGGCCGGGGCCGCACGCACTCTACGGGCGGAAGCGGAGACCTGACCGGACGCCCGAGGATCACCGGCGCCCGGCTCGGTCGGGTGGAAGAGGAGTCAGAGGAAGGGTAGCGATGCAGCGCGTCACCGAGGACAACATCACCGACCTGGCCGTGGAGCGCTGGGCCACGGCGAAGGACCCGCGGCTCGCGGAGATCATGACGTCGCTCGTGCGCCACCTGCACGGCTTCGCCCGCGAGGTGCGCCTCACCGAGGCCGAGTGGATGGCCGCCGTCCAGTGGCTCAACCGCACCGGGCAGATCAGCGACGAGAAGCGGCAGGAGTTCATCCTCGCCTCGGACGTGCTTGGCCTTTCGATGCTCGTCGTGCAGATGAACCACCGGCTGGACTCAGACGCCACGCCGAACACCGTGCTCGGCCCGTTCCACATCGACGGGTCGCCGCCGCTCGCGTTCGGCGCCGACATGTCCGACGGGGTCAAGGGCACGCCGCTCTTCGTCCACGGCACGGTCCGCGACCTGTCCGGGGCACCGGTCGGCGGCGCCGTGCTGGACGTGTGGCAGGCCGACGGCGACGGCAGGTACGAGGCCCAGCTCGACGTCGATGAGGCGCGGCTGCGGGCGAAGTACACCACGCGCGAGGACGGCTCCTACTGCCTGCGGACGGTCGCGCCGCTCGGCTACGCGATCCCGATGGACGGGCCGGTCGGCGAGCTGGTGGGCGCCACCGCGATCAGCCACTTCCGCCCCGCGCACGTGCACGTGCTCATCGACGTGCCGGGCTACGAGCCGCTCATCACGCACCTCTTCCAGGAGGGCGCCCAGTACCTGGACAGCGATGTCGTGTTCGGCACGAAGGAGGAGCTCGTCGTGGCGTTCGAGCCGCAGGAGGCGGGCCCCACCCCCGACGGCGGCGCGATCGACCGGCCGTGGCTCTCGGCGGCGTACGACTTCGTGCTGCAACGCCGCGGCGCCTGAACGCGGCCCGCCGCGGCGCGGGCGTCGTCTCCCGGCGGCCGAAAAATGTCGGTGGGTGCTCCTAGCCTCCGCGGTGTCCGGACGACCGGGTCCGGGCGTGAGGGAGGAGACCACGATGGTCATCGATTGTGAGAGCTGCGCGGTCCGCTTCTCCGCGTGCGGGGAGTGCGTGGTCGGCGTGCTGCTCGGTGTGCCGCCCGGCGCGCCCAATGTGTCACTCGACGCACCGGAGCGGGAGGCGCTCGATGTCCTCGCCGAGCAAGGGCTCGTGCCCCGGTTGCGGCTGGTGGCCACGCGCCCGGCCGCTGCGCCCCATGATGCACACGGAACGGAACCCGATCGTAACGCGGGGTGATATAACAATGTTTCGTAACACTGTCGAGTGAGGTCGCAGGTTCGCACGGTGATCATCACCGTCCGCCGCGCCGAGGCAGCCCCGGAGTTGGACGGCACTACCCGCCCTCCGTAATCTCCGCGAGATCTTGCGGGAGGTCAGTCATCCGATCTTCGGACGACGACGCAAGGCCGCCGCGCGCTGTCCGTTCGGTCCGACCTGATATCCCACCGGGCGATGCGCGGCGACACGGGAAGGAGACGGGAGCCGCGTGGTGTCGCCTCGGCGTACCTCGGACGGACGCAGCCTGGCGCCGCGTTCCCTCCGCGCTCTGCTCGGTGCCCTGCTCGCGGCACTGACCGCGCTCGGCGCGCTGGTGTTGAGTGCCGCCCCCGCCGCGGCCGATCCGCCGCCGGGGATCCCGGTCCCGGTCGTGCCCGGTGTGCCGCCCCTGCCGCCGGTCCCCGGCCTGCCCGCCGCTCCCGGGCCGCCTGCCGCGCCCGGAGCGCCCGCCGAGCCCGCGGCTCCGGCACCTGCCGCGCCTCCAGTTCCTGCCGCGGCCCCGTCGCCGACGACCGCCCCGACCACGGCAGCCGACGCGCAGAGCAGGCTCGACCAGGTCCAGCGCGACGCCGAGGCCCTCACCGAGCAGTGGCACGCCGCGCAGGACGACCTCGGCGCCCGGAAGCAGGACATCGCCCGCATGCAGGCCGCTGTGGGCCCGGCGCAGGCGCTCGCCGCCGCCGCCCGGGGCTCCGAGGAGGAATACCGCAAGCAGGTCGACGTCGTCACGATGGCCACGTTCGAGAGCGGCAACCTCGACCAGCTCGACGCGCTGCTCGCCGCGCGCTCGCCGCAGGACTTCCTCGACCAGATGTCGGCGCTGGAGACGATCTCGTCCCAATACCGCGACGTGCTCAACACGCTGATCACGAAGGTCGGGGAAGCCGACCGGGCGCAGTCTGACGCCGCCGCGGCCGTCGCGCGCGCCCAGGCCGCGGTCGAGCAGGCCACTCTGGCCGAGCAACAGCTCGGCGCCCGCAAGCGCGACGCCGACGCGCGCATCGCCGAGGCGGAGCACCTGCTGCGCGCGCTCAGCCCGGCCGAGCGCCGCGACCGCACCGGGGCGGCCGTGTCCGCGCCGGTGATCAGCGGCACCGGGCTCGGCGTGGCCGCGCTGCGCGCCGCGGCCACCCAGCTCGGCAAGCCGTACGTGTGGGGCGCCGAGGGCCCGAGCAGCTACGACTGCTCCGGGCTCACCTCCTGGGCGTTCGCCCGGGCGGGCGTGACACTCCCGCGTTCGAGCAGCCAGCAGGCGCTCGTCGGCAGCCCGGTCTCGTGGAACAACCTGCAGCCCGGCGACCTGGTCTTCTACTACCACCCGGTCAGCCACGTCGGCATCTACGCGGGCGACGGCAAGTTCATCAACGCGCCCGAATCCGGCGACGTCGTGCGCTACCAGAACCTTTCCCCCTCGGCGTTCTCCGGCGCCCGTCGCCTGTAAGCCCGCAGACCACGTCCGCTCCCCAGAGGTCCGGCGGCGGCCGATCGGGCATGATCGGCCGCCGCCCTCGACGGGAGGCGCCGGTCGGTAGCGTCCGGGGGTGGCCCGCACGCTGCTCGTTACGAACGACTTCCCGCCGCGCACCGGCGGCATCCAGCGCTACCTCCTGGAGTTGGCCACCCGGCTCCCGGATGGTGAGCTCGTCGTCTATGCGCCCGCGTGGCCCGGCGGTCCGGCGTTCGACGCCCGCCTGCCCTTCCCGGTGCACCGGCACCCGACGTCGCTGATGGTGCCCGAGCCGACGGTCGTCGGCCGGGCGCTCCAGCTCGCCCGCGCGTACGCGGTCGACACCGTGTGGTTCGGCGCCGCCGCCCCGCTGGCGCTCCTCGGATCCCGGCTGCGCCGCACGGCCGACGTCGCCCGCGTGCTCGCGAGCAGCCACGGCCACGAGGTGGGGTGGTCGATGCTGCCCGGCGCCCGGCAGGCGTTGCGCCGCATCGGCCGGGACGCCGACGTCGTCACCACCATCTCCCGCTACACCCGCGCCCGGGTCGCCGCCGCCTTCGGGCCGCGGGCCGCGCTGGAGCCGCTGCCGCCCGGCATCGACGCCCGCCGCTTCCGGCCCGACGCCGGTGCTCGGGCCGCCATCCGTCGTCGCCACGGCCTCGGCGAGGCACCGGTCGTCGTCTGCGTCTCGCGGCTCGTGGCGCGCAAGGGCCAGGACATGCTGATCCGTGCGCTGCCGCGGATCCGCGCGCGCGTGCCCGGCGCCCGTCTCGTCCTGGTCGGCGGCGGACCGGACGTCCGACGGCTCCGCGCCCTGGCCGCGGCGAACGACGTCGCGGCCGCGGTCGTGTTCATGGGCCCGGTGGCCGACGCCGACCTGCCCGCCTACCACGCGGCGGGCGACGTCTTCGCCCTGCCGTGCCGCACCCGCGGGCGCGGGCTGGACGTCGAGGGGCTGGGCATCGCGCTGTTGGAGGCGGCCGCGGCGGGACGCCCGGTGGTGGCGGGGCGCTCCGGCGGAGCGCCGGAGACCGTGCGGGAGGGTCGCACCGGGCACGTGGTCGACGGGCGCAACCCGGCCGCCCTCGTCGAGGCCCTCGTCGGCCTGCTCGCCGACCCGGACCGGGCTGCAGCGATGGGGGCCGCGGGCCGCGCCTGGATGCTGACCGACTGGGGCTGGGCCGACCGGGCCGCCCGACTGGCGGCCCTGCTCACGGGCGGCGCGGGCGTCCACGGCGTGAATGCGGGCGGCACCCGCGAAGGCTAGGGGCGCGGCAGGCGTACCAGGTCCACGATTCGGCGTGCCGAAAACCACGACTCGGCGTGCCGAGATGCGCGACTCACCCCGGGGGTCAGGCCGGTTGCTTGCGCCCCGCGTAGATCTTCGCGATGTCCGCCGCGTACTTCTCCGCGACGACCGTCCGCTTGACCTTCATCGTCGGCGTCATCTCGCCGCCCGCTTCGGTGAAGTCCACCGCGAGGATGCGGAACTCGCGGATCTGCTCGGCCCGTGACACGGCGAGGTTGGCGTCGGCCACCGCCTCGCCGATCGCGGCGCGCAGATCCGGGTCGTCCACCAGGTCCTCGAGCGCGGTGTCGGACGGCTTGCCTGTGCGCTCCAGCCAGCCGGGGAGGGCCTCGGCGTCGATGGTCACGAGCGCCGCGATGAACGGCTTGCCGTCGCCGACGACCATGCACTGGCTCACCAGCGGGTGCGCCCGCAGCCGGTCCTCCAGCACGGCCGGGGCGACGTTCTTGCCGCCCGCGGTGACGATGAGCTCCTTCTTGCGGCCGGTGATCGTGAGGTAGCCGGCGTCGTCCAGCTCGCCGATGTCGCCGGTGTGGAACCAGCCGTCGGTGAGCGCCTCGGCGGTGGCGGTGTCGTTCTTCCAGTAGCCGCGGAACACGATCGGGCCCTTGACCAGGATCTCGCCGTCGTCGGCGATGCGCACGGCGTGCCCGGGCACCGGCCGTCCGACGGTGCCGATGCGCTGGGCGTCGAGGGTGTTGACCGTGACCCCGGCGGAGGTCTCGGTGAGCCCGTAGCCCTCCAGCACGGGGAGGCCCACGCCGCGGAAGAAGTGGCCGAGGCGCTCGCCCAGCGGCGCGCTGCCCGACACCGCCGCCACCACCCGGCCGCCGACGGCCGCGCGCAGCTTGGCGTAGACCAGCCGGTCGAACAGGGCGTGCCGCAGGCGCAGACCGATACCGGGGCCGCCGGTGTCGCGGGCCCGGCTCCACGCGATCGCGGTCTCGGCGGCGGTGTCGAAGATCTTCCCCTTGCCGTCGTCGTGGGCCCGCTGGCAGGCGGCGTTGTAGACCTTCTCGAACACCCGCGGCACGGCGAGCAGGAACGTCGGCCGAAACGCCCGCAGGTCACCGACCAGGTCCGAGACGTCCGCGGTGTGCCCGATGACCGTGCTCGTATAGGTGGCCCCGCATTGGATGGCCTTGCCGAACACGTGCGCGAGCGGCAGGAACAGCAGCACCGACCCGCCCGCGGTGAGCAGCTGCGGGAACATCTCCGCGACCGACCGCACCTCGGTCTGCATGTTGCGGTGGGTGAGCTCGCAGCCCTTGGGGCGCCCGGTGGTGCCCGAGGTGTAGATCAGGGTGGCGAGGTCGTCGGCGCGCACGGCCCGGCGGCGTTCGAGCACCGCCTCCTCCGGAACGTCCGCGCCGCGTGCGACGAGCCGGTCCACCGCGCCCGGCTCGTTGTCCTCGGGCTCGATGCGCCACACCTTCAGCTCGCCGAGCTCGCCGCGCACCTGGTCCACGAGCGCGGCGTGCTTCGCGGTCTCCACGATGATCGCGACCGCGCCCGAGTCGGACAGGATCCACCGGATCTGCTCGGCCGCGGACGTCTCGTAGATCGGCACGGTGGCCGCGCCGACGGCGAGGATCGCGTAGTCGATCAGCGTCCACTCGTAGCGGGTGCGCGACAGCAGGGCCACCCGGTCGCCCGGTTGCACCCCGGCGGCGATGAGGCCGCGCGCCACCGCGGTGACCTCGGCAGCGAACGCCCCGGCGGTGACCTCCCGCCACTGTCGGTCGGCGCTGCGGCGGCGATAGGCGACCGCGGCCTCGTCCTGCGCGGCGTTGAGGTACACCGCGTCCACGAGGGTCTCGTCGTCGGCGACACGCAGGGTGGCGGGCACGCTGTACTCACGCACCCCGTCAACCTACCGCCAGGGTACGCGGGTCGGGGACGCCACGAATCGGGCATGCTCGCGCCATGTCGTCGGTCGACGTGGTGGACGATACGTTCATCGCCGTGCCCCCGGATGTGCTCGCCGCCGAGTTCGCAACGCCTGCGCGGTGGCGCACGCTGTGGCCCGACCTCGACCTGGAGGTGGTCACCGACCGCGGCGCCGCCGGGTTCCGCTGGACGGTTACCGGCGCGCTCGTGGGCAGCATGGAGGTGTGGCTGGAACCGGTGCTCGACGGCACCGTGCTGCACTACTTCCTGCGCGCCGATCCGCCCGGCCCGGGCGGTGCACCCAGGCCCGCGGCCCCGCACCGGGGTGCGGCGGAGGCGCGGCGGCGGCAGCGGGCGGCCAAGGCGATCGCGTTCGCCTGCAAGGACCGGTTGGAAGCGGGCCGGGCGGCGGGGGAGCCGCCCGGCCGGTAGCATAAAAGATCATGCGTGTGCACGTGGTCTCGGACGTGCACGGCCACGCCGAGGCCCTGGCCAGGGCGGGCGAGGGCGCAGACGCGCTGGTCGTGCTCGGCGATCTCGTCGATTTCGTCGACTACGCCGACCCGGCCCGTGGCATCCTCGGTCGGGTGCTCGGACCCGAGGTCAGCGCGCGGTTCGGGCAGCTGCGCGCGGCGGGGCGGCCGGGGGAGATGCGCGCGTTCGTCCGGCAGGCGTGGTCGCGCTTCGACGATCCCGCTGCCGTTGTCGACGAGGCGGTGCGGGAGCAGTACACCGCGCTGTTCGCCGCGATGACGACGGCGACCTACGCCATCCCGGGCAACGTCGACGCCGCGGCACTTTGGCCGGAGTTCGCCCGGCCGGGGGTGTGTCAGCCCGACGGACAGGTCGTCATGATCGGCGGCCTGCGCTTCGGGTTCGTCGGCGGCATCCCGCTGCCGCCGGGCATGGCGCCGTTCCGCGGTGGCGCGTGGACCCCGCACGTGCTGGCGGCCGAGGACTACACCGCGGCCGTCGAGCGGCTCGGCGAGGTCGACGTCCTGTGCAGCCACGCCCCGCCCGCGGTGCCCGAGCTCGCCTACGACGTCGTCTCGCGGCGCTTCGAGGCGCCCTCGGCGGCGCTTGTCGCCCGCATCCGCCGCGACCGTCCCCGCACGGCCCTCTTCGGGCACGTCCACCAGCCGTTGGCGCCGCGGCGTCGGGTCGGGCGCACCGAGTGCGTGAACGTCGGCCACTTCCGCCAGACCGCCACGCCGTACGTCCTGCGCTGGTGACCGCCGGTAACCTGCGCGGCATGGCCGACGCGACGTCCTCCTCGATCACGATCGCCGCCCCGCCGGAGCGGGTGATGGCGGTGATCGCCGACTTCGCCGCATACCCCGAGTGGGCCGAGCAGATCAACGCGGTCGACGTGCTCGCCCCGGGCACCGACGGCCGCGCGGAGCGCGTGCGCTTCACGATGGACGCGGGCCCGATCAAGGACTCGTACACGCTGGACTACACGTGGGCGCCCGACGGCCGTTCGGTGAGCTGGACGCTGGTCAAGGGGCAGATACAGAAGGCGCAGGACGGGTCGTACGCGCTCGCGGGCACGGGCGACTCGACGACGGTGACCTACTCCCTCGCCGTCGACCTCAACATCCCGATGATCGGCATGCTCCGCCGGAAGGCCGAGAAGGTGATCATCGACACCGCGCTCAAGGGGCTGAAGCGCCGGGTGGAGGCCTTGGGCCGATAGCCGCGATGAGCAAGTAACCTCCGTCCGTGCGGGTCGTGCTGTTCACGGGCAAGGGTGGCGTCGGCAAGACGACGCTCGCGGCGGCCACGGCCGCCCGCCTCGCCCGCTCGGGCCGCAAGGCGCTGGTCGTCTCGACCGACCCCGCGCACTCTCTCGGCGACGCGCTGGAGGCCGAGCTCGACGGCGAGCCCACTGAGCTCGAGCGCGGCCTCTACGCCGCCCACATCGACACGCACGCCCTGCTCGACGAGGCGTGGGCGCCGCTGCAGCAGCACCTGCGCACCGTGCTCGCCGGTGCGGGCGTGGACGAGCTCGTGGCGGACGAGCTGACCGTGCTGCCCGGTGTCGAGGACCTCCTCGCGCTGTCCGCGGTGCGCCAGGCCGCGGAGTCGGGGCCGTGGGAGGTCGTCGTCGTCGACTGCGGGCCCACCGCGGAGACGCTGCGGCTGCTGGGGCTGCCCGAGGCGGTCGCGGGCTACGTCGAGCGGCTCTTCCCCGCGCACCGGCGGGCGGTGCGCGGGCTGCTGGCCGGGCTGTCCGGGGGCGGCCGCGGCGCCGCGGCGGGCTGGGACGCCACGATCGATGCCCTCGACGGGCTCGCCGAGCAGCTTTCCGGCCTGCGGGCGATGCTCGCCGACCACACGCGCACCTCGATCCGGCTGGTCCTCACACCGGAGCGGGTGGTGGCGGCCGAGACGCGGCGCACGCTGACCGCGCTGGCCTTGCACGGCCTGCGGGTCGACGGGATCGTCGTCAACCGGGTGGTGCCGGGCCCGCCGCCGTCGCTGCGCGGGCCCGCGGCGCGCTGGCTGCGCGAGCGGCACACCGAGCAGCAGGCCGTACTCGGGGAGCTGACGGGCCTCGGCGGGGTGCCGCTTACGGCCGTCGACCACACGGCGGCCGAGCCGACGGGCATCGCCGCCTTGCTGGAGGTGGCCGAGAACCTCTACGGCAGCGACGCTGCCGTCGACCCGGCCGCGGTGGGGCCGCCCGGCCCCGCGCTGCTGCAGGTGCGGCGCACACGCGGGGAGGGCACGTCGGCGGATTCGGAGTTCGAGCTGGCGCTGGCGCTCCCCGGCGCCGCGGACGGTCCTCTGGAGCTGGCGCGGGTCGGCGACGAGCTGGTGGTCGCCGTCGGCGGGGTTCGGCGGCTGGTGGCGCTGCCCTCCGTGCTGCGGCGGTGCACGGTTACCGCAGCCCGGCTGGAGGGCGACGACCTGTGCGTCACGTTCGCCCCCGACCCCGCGGTCTGGACGCGATGACGGCCTCGTCCCCCGGGTGCGGCGTGCACGCCGGGGCGTCGGCCGAGTTGCGCGCGCTCGCCCGGACGGCGCTGGACCGGGTCGAGCCCGTCCTGGACCGGCTGCGCATCGAACCGCCCACCCCGACGTCGCCCGAGATCTGCGCGGTCTGCCCGCTGTGCGCGCTGATGGCCGCGCTGCGCGGGGAACATCCCGAGCTCGTACAGCGGCTGGCCGAGCACCTCGGCGGCCTCGTCACGCTGCTGCGCGCCGCTTTGGACACCCCCGCCGAGACCCCCGAGCCCGCCCCGGCGGAGCGCACGTCGTCGGGCAGCCCGAAGACCGTGCAACGGATCCCGGTCGAGCGCCCTGACGTCAACGCAGGTGGCGGGCGGTGACGCTCACCGTCGGCGTCGACGTCGGCGGCACCAGCGTGCGGGCGGGCGTCGTGAACGGCGATGGGGCCGTCCTCGACACCGCCCGCACGCCGACCCCGCGCAGCGAGACGGCGCTGGAGGCTGCCGTGGCGGGCGTGGTGAACACGCTCGCGAGCAGGCACCGGATCGCCGCCGTCGGCCTGGCGCTGGCCGGGTTCATCACGCCCGACCGGCGGGTCGTGCGGTTCGCGCCGCACCTGTCGTGGCGGGACGCCCCGGTGGCCGACCGGGTCGCGGCCTGCATCGGGCTGCCCGTCGTCGTCGAGCACGACGCCAACGCGGCGGCGTTGGCCGAGCGGCACTTCGGTGCGGCGTCCGGCGCCGCCACGGCCGTGTTCGTGGCGTTGGGCACCGGCGTCGGCTCGGCGCTGCTGCTGGACGGAGTGCTCTACCGCGGCGCGTTCGGGGTGGCCCCGGAGCTGGGACATCTGCAGGTGGTGCCGGACGGGCGGCCGTGCCCGTGCGGCAAGACCGGCTGCTGGGAGCGCTACTGCTCGGGCACGGCGCTCGCCACGACGGCGGTCGAGCTGTTGGCGCGCGACCCGGGGCGTTCGCCGCTGCTGTCACGGCTGGCCGCGGGCGACCCCCGCCGGGTGACCGGCAAGGGCGTGGCCACGGCGGCCCGGGAGGGTGATCCGGTCGCGTGCGCGGCGCTGGAGGACCTCGCCCGGTGGCTGGGGGTGGGCCTGGCGCTCGTCGCCGACGTCTTCGACCCGGAGCTGGTGGTGATCGGCGGCGGGGTGTCGGAGTCGGCGCCGCTGTTCCTCGACGAGGCCCGCGAGCACTACGCGGCGTTGCTCACCGGCGCGGGCCGGCGCCCGCTGGCCCGCATCCGCACGGCACAGCTCGGTGAGGCGGCCGCGGTGGTGGGGGCGGCGCAGCTCGCGCGGGATCTGGTGGGCGGGGAGGCGCGCTCGGGGTCGGGTCAGAGGACGGCGCCGCCGTCGGGGTCGTCGGGGTCGTCGAGGTAGAGCGGCGGCGGGACGTCGTCGGGGTCGGGCCACAAGCGCAGCACCAGCCAGCCCAGCCCGGCCGCTATGGCGACCAGGCCGAGCGGGAGGCCGTACACCTGCGGCACGCCCACCCATCCGGGGAACGTCACGAGCACCAGCCCCAGACCGATGAGCGTGAGCCCGACCAGGATCGGCGGCCCCATCCGCGGCAGCGGCGGCGGTTCGGGCGGGACGAAGTGCTCGTCGGCGAGTGGGTCGGCGGCGGTCCCGGCAGGCCGCGTCGACCGCTCGGGCCTGCTGCGATCGCCTCCCGCCGCGTCATGGCGGTCGGCGGCGCCTTCATCCTCGGCGCCGGGGTCGGCGCGTGGGTCGGCGCGGGCGTCGGCGGCCCCATCCGCGGCAGCGGCGGCGAAGTCGGCGGGAGCGTCGGCGCGCGGGTCGGCGGGAAAGTCGGCGCGCGGGTCGGCGGGAAAGTCGGCGCGCGGGTCGGCGGGAAAGTCGGCGCGCGGGTCGGCGGGAAAGTCGGCGCGCGGGTCGGCGGGAAAGTCGGCGCGGGGATTGGCGCGCGCGTCGGCGGGGGCGTCGGCGCGGGGATCGGCCGGCAAGTCGGCGCGGGGGTCGGCGGGGAGGTCGGCGTCTCGGGCCGGGCCGGGCCGATCGACCCGGGGTGGTACGTCGTGCGGGCCTGCGCCGCGCGGGTCCGGCTGCGGGCCGGCATCGTGCCGGTCCGGGTCCGGGTCCGGGCCCGCGCCGGGGCGGTCGGCGGGCGGATCGTCGGGCCACTGCGGGACGTCGCCCTCGGCCCGCCACGCGGCGACGATCGCGTCGAAGGCGGTCGATTCGGGTTCGCGGGTCACGCGGCCCTCCTGTCCGTGCCGCCGCTGACCTCATCCGGTCGCCTCCATCCTGGCACGCCCCAGCCCGTTGTCGCTGCGGCATGGCCCTCCGTAGGCTGACGCCGTCGAGGCGGAAGGGGCACGCCCAGGTGCTGTACTGGTGGTCCAAGTTCGTGCTTGTCGGCCCGCTGCTGCGGCTGTTCTGCAGGCCGACGATCGAGGGCGTTGAGCACGTCCCGGAGCACGGTGGCGCAATCCTCGCCAGCAACCACCTGGCCGTGGTCGACTCGTTCTTCCTGCCGCTGCTGGTGCCGCGGCGGATCACGTTCCTGGCCAAGCGGGAGTACTTCACCCAGCCGGGGTTCCTCGGGCGGCTGAAGAAGATCTTCTTCACCGGCGTGGGACAGGTGCCGATCGACCGATCGAGCGGGTCGGCCGCGCACGCGGCGATGGCGACGGCCGTGCGGATCCTGTGCGAGGGCAGGCTGCTGGGCATCTATCCCGAGGGCACCCGCTCGCCGGACGGGCGGCTGTACAAGGGCAAGACCGGCGTCGCCCGCATGGCGTTGGAGGCCGGGGTGCCGGTCATCCCCGTCGCCATGATCGGCACCGACCGGGTCAACCCGATCGGCTCGAAGATGTGGCGGCCCCGCAAGGTGCACATCAAGATCGGCGAGCCGCTGGATTTCTCCCGCTACTACGGGATGGCGGGCGACCGGTTCATCGAGCGCTCGATGACCGACGAGATCATGTACGCGCTGATGGAGCTGACCGGGCAGACCTACGTCGACATGTACGCGGCGTCGGTGAAGGCGCGCGCCGCCGCGCTGCGGAACGCGCCGCCGCCGGAGAAGCGGGCAAGCTGATCCACCCGTCGCCCTGTGTAATAGGGGCGGCGCGGCGCGCGATGGTCGACTGTGCTCCCCAGCATCGAGCGGACCGAGCCGGACCGCACCTTGATCGTTCCGCGGGTGGCCGCCCGCAGCCGTCTGCGTTTCCTGCTTCCGTGGCTCGTGTTCGGCGCGGTCGCCATCACCGTGATCATGGGTACGACGTGGTGGTCGGTCACGCTGCGCACGTCCGCGGCGGGCCGGGCCACTCCGGATGCCGCGGGGATCGACACCGGCGGTGCCGCCGCCGCACCGTCGGCGGCCGCGGTGCCCACTCCCGAGGTTCCGGTCGCCGCGGTGCCGACACCGACGGCCGATCCGATCGACGAAACGACCCCCGCGGCGCGCCGACGTTCGGCGCCACCGGTGGTCGTGTCGCCCGCCCCCGTCGTCGGGCCGACCGCCTTGCCGCCCACGAGCGCAGGGCTCTCGTCCGTCCTGATCTCGGTGCCACCGTCGCGGTGCGCGGAGCCCGACGACTGCGCGGGCGAACTGTCGGCGAGCGCCGTCGACAGCCCGGGACTACGGGCGCAGAACCGCACGGCGTCCACGACCACGGTGGCGCGGAGCACCACGCGCTGACGGGCGTTCCGTCCGGCCACCGCGGCGCTCGTGCGACCACGCGGGATAGCCTCGGAACCCGTGCGCTTCTTCTACGACTGCGAGTTCATCGAGGACGGGACCACGATCGACCTGGTCTCCATCGGCGTAGTCGGCGAGGACGGGCGCGAGTTCTACGCGGTGTCGACCGAGTTCGACGCGGGGCGTGCGGGTGCGTGGGTGCGGGCCAACGTCCTGCCGAAGCTGCCCTCGCCCGGCGATCCGGTATGGCGCCCCCGCGAACGGCTGCGCGCCGACCTGCTGGCCTTCCTCACCGGCGCGCCGGGGGAGGTGGAGCTGTGGGCGTGGATCGCCGCCTATGACCATGTCGCGCTGTGTCAGCTCTGGGGCGCGATGCCCGCGTTGCCCCGCGCCCTGCCGCGTTTCACCCGCGAGCTGCGGCAGCGCTGGGAGGACGCGGGCAGGCCGCCCCTGCCGCCGCCCACCTCGGACGCCCACGATGCGCTCGCGGACGCCCGGCTCAATCGGCTGCGGTGGGACGCGATCGAAGCCGCGCGGCCGACGGTGCAGACCGTTGCGGATTCGGGCTGATCGGCCGCAGGCGGCAGGGACGGGGCGCCCGGGTCAGGTGAAGATGCTGACGCCGCCGGGCCCGACGAGCAGGCCGACGATGATGAGCACGATGCCCCAGAGCAGCTGACGGCGGATGATCGCGAAGATGCCCGCGACGACGAGGATCACTGCGAGAATCCACAAGATTGTTCCCATGCGCGGAAAATAGCCGCTGAGATCAGGACGGAATCGGGCCGAATGGGGGACAACCGAACGGGCGGCGGAATATTAAACGGCCCGAACGGGTGAGAGGGCGACATGGCTCTACCCTTGAGGCCGTGAACTGGTCCGTCGACGCCCCGGTCGAAGTGCTGCCCGAGCTGCCGCCCCTGCCCGCCGACCTGCGCACCCGCCTGGACGAGGCCCTCGCCCGCCCCGCGGCACAGCAGCCGGATTGGCCGGACACGAAGACCGTCGAGCACGTTCGCACAGTGTTGGAAAGCGTCCCGCCGGTCACGCTGCCGCCCGAAGTGGACCGGCTGCACGACCGGTTGGCCGACGTCGCCAATGGCCGCGCGTTCCTGCTGCAGGGCGGCGACTGCGCCGAGACGTTCGTCGACAACACCGAGCCGCACCTGCGGGCGACGATCCGCACCCTGCTGCAGATGGCGATCGTGCTCACCTACGGCGCGTCGCTTCCGGTGGTGAAGGTCGGGCGGATCGCGGGCCAGTACGCGAAGCCGCGCAGCGCTCCCATCGACGCGCTGGGCCTGCCCTCCTACCGCGGCGACATCGTCAACGCGTTGGCGCCCGACCCCGTCGCGCGCATCCCCGACCCGTCGCGGATGATCCGCGCCTACGCCAACGCGTCGGCGGCGATGAACCTCGTGCGGGCCCTCACCGCCACCGGCATGGCCGACCTCACGATGGTGCACGACTGGAACAAGGACTTCGTGCGCACCTCACCTGCGGGGGCGCGGTTCGAGGCCATCGCGGCGGAGATCGAGCGGGCGCTGGCCTTCATGGCCGCGTGCGGGGTCGACGACTACAACCTGCACAGCGTCGAGTTCTTCGCTTCGCACGAGGCGCTCTTGATGGATTATGAGCGCGCCATGCTGCGGCTCGACCGCCGCGACCCGGACGTCCCGAAGCTCTACGACCTGTCCGCGCACTTCGTGTGGATCGGTGAGCGCACCCGGCAGCTCGATGGCGCGCACATCGCGTTCGCCGAGCTCCTGGCCAACCCGATCGGGCTGAAGATCGGCCCGTCGACCACGCCCGAGCAGGCCGTCGAGTACGTCGAGCGGCTCGACCCTGGCAACCACCCCGGCAGGCTCACGCTCGTCAGCCGCATGGGCAACGGCCGGGTGCGCGACGTGCTGCCCGCGATCGTCGAGAAGGTCGAGAGCTCCGGCCACAAGGTCATCTGGCAGTGCGACCCGATGCACGGCAACACCCACGAGTCCACCTCGGGCTACAAGACGCGGCACTTCGACCGGATCGTCGACGAGGTGCAGGGCTTCTTCGAGGTGCACGCCGGGCTCGGCACCCATCCGGGCGGGATCCACGTCGAGGTCACCGGCGAGGACGTCACCGAGTGCCTCGGCGGCGCGCAGGAGATCTCCGACGCCGACCTGGCGGGCCGCTACGAGACCGCCTGCGACCCACGGCTCAACACCCAGCAGTCTTTGGAGCTGGCCTTCCTCGTGGCCGAGATGCTCCGCGGATAGCGTCAGAGGGTCTCCAGCACGATCGTCGTGCCCGGGTCGACCAGGCTGCCCGCCCCGTTGGACTGGTCGACGACCCGGCCGTTGTCCCGGCCGAACCCGGAGCGCTCTTCTGCCTGGAGCCCGAGGTCGGAAAGGATCTGCTCGGCTTCGTCGAACCGCTTGCCGATGAGGAACGGCACCCGCACCTGCTGTGCGCGCTGCTCGCCCCGGCTCACGACGAGTGTGACCCGGCTGCCGGGCGACAGCGGTGTGCCCGCCGCCGGATTCGTGCGGACCACGGCCCCCGCCGGGACCGACGAGCTGTACTCCGACCCCGCCTGCACCGGCGTGAACTGGGCGGCCCGGATCGCGGCCTGCGCGTCGTCGAGGGCCGTGCCCGGAGCGATCGCAGGCACCGTCGGCAGCCCGCGGGACACGACCAGCGTCACGGTGCTGCCCCGCAGGAGCTGCGTCGCCGACCCGGGTTCGGTGGCCGTCACGACGCCTTCCGCCACGCCGTTCGCGTACACCAGCCGCGCGGCGGGCACGAGGTCGGCGCCGGCGAGCAGGCGCTCGGCGGCGTCCTGCTGCACACCGGTGAGTGACGGGACCGCCGTCCAGCGCCCGCTGCCCAGCCACCACGCCGTCATCCCGATGCCCGTCGCGAGCACCAGCACGAGCGTGACCCACACCGCGAAGATCCGACGGCTGCGGCGGCGCACCCGCAGATGGCCGGGCGGCATCGAGGGGTGGTTGTGGCGATCCAGCATGCGGGTGCCGTTGGGCGCGGACCGGTGGGCGGACGGGGCCGCGTGCGGCAGCGTGGGCTGCTCGATCGGGCGCAGCCGTGGCGGCGGCGCGGGCACCGGCACGCGCGGCACCTCCAGCACGGCGGCCAGCTGCCGCAGCTCGGCCAGCATCGCGGCGGCGTCGGCGGGGCGGGCGGCCGGGTCGCGTCGGGTCGCCCGCTGCACGAACGCGTCCAGCTCGGGTGGCACGTCCCCGGCCACCTCCGACGGCGCCGGGACGTCGGAGGTGACATGTCGGTAGGCCACGGAGATCGCGGTCTCGCCGGTGTAGGGCGGCGCGCCGGTGAGCAGTTCGTAGAGCAGGATGCCCGCCGCGTAGACGTCGCTCCGTGGGTCGGCCGCGCCGGTAGCGACCTGTTCGGGGGACAGGTACGCCACCGTTCCCATGATCGTGCCCGCGTGGCTGGCGCCTGCCTGCGCCGCCGCCACCGCGAGTCCGAAGTCCGCGACCTTGACCTCCCGCGTCTCGGAGATCAGCACGTTCTCCGGCTTGACGTCGCGGTGCACCATGCCGAGCCGGTGCGCCTCGGCGAGCCCGCACAGCACCTGCTCCATGACGGCGAACGCCGCGGGCACCCCGAGTGCGCCGCGGGCGCGCAGCACGTCGCGCAGGGTGCCGCCGTCGACGAGCTCCATGACGAGGAAGAGCCGGTCGTGGTCGACGCCCTGGTCGTGCACGTCGATGACCGCGGGGTGGTCGATGCGCGCCGCCGAGCGCGCCTCGCGCTCGAACCGCATGCGGAACGCCGGATCGCCCGCGAACCGCGCGTCCATGATCTTGATCGCGACCGGGCGGTCGAGGCGGGTGTCCACACCCCGGTACACCGTGGACATCCCGCCCGTCGCGATGGGGCTTCCGACGCGGTAGCGGGCGTCGAGCAGCGCACCGGCGACCGGGGCAGCGTTCACGCGCCGACGGTACCGCTGCGCCCAAGTGCTGCCCGTGAGGCCCGCTGGTGTGGCATCGTGTCGGGTCGTGAACACGCCGTTGTCTGGGCAGATGTCGGGCCCGGTGTCCGTGCCGTTGCCCGAGGAGGTCGCGACGCTACCGGTGACCGAGGTCGCCACCCGACTGTCGGTGCCCGTCTCCCGCGTGCACCAGTACGTGCGCGACGGTCAGCTCCTGGCGGTGCGCCGCGACGGCGCCCTCGTCGTGCCCGCCGCCTTCCTCGACGGAAACGCCGTGGTCAAGGGCCTACCCGGCACGATCACGGTGCTCCGCGACGGCGGCTACAACGACGACGAGATCCTGCGTTGGCTGTTCGCCGACGACGACTCGCTGCCGGGCACCCCCGTCGCCTCGCTGCGCTCCGGCCGCCACCGAGAGGTGAAGCGGCGCGCGCAGGCCATGGCGTTCTAGCGGTTCGGGATTCGCTCGACGAGGTGAACGATGACCTCGTCGCCCACCTGCTTTCCGATCGCCGCGCGCAGGTCCATGCGCATCGGCAGCTTGTGCCTGCCGTCGCCCAGCGCCATGAACGAACTCGTGAACGGGTGGCCGTCGACGGTGCCCCGCACCTTGACCAGGCCCCGGGTGCCGAAGAACCCGGCCGACCGCGGCCAGATCACGTAGGTCCAGCCGCCCTTGGCCGGGCTCTTCTGCAGGGTGGCGGTGAACGAGGTCGGGAGCATCGGGTCCTCCTGGGGTGGGTCGCTCAGGGGAGAGACCGGTCCCGGGGTCGCGACTCATCGGTGAGGCCCTCGCTGGCGGTCAGCTCGGCTCCGGCGTGGCGGGCCGCGCCCGGCCGCAACAGCACGACGAGCACGCCGACCGCGATCCACGCCACGGACATGGCCGGGTACAGCCTCGCGGCGCCGTCCGGGTAGGGGTAGACGTTGCGGAAGAGCGTGTAGCCGATCAGGCCGAGCGCGAGCACGGGGATGACGACCTCGGCCGCCCGCACCTCGCGGTGGCCGGAGAAGAACAGCAGCTTGGCCGCCCCGACGGTGGCGAGCGCGTAGACGACGAGCAGGATCAGGGTGCCGATCGTGCCGGACGCGACGAACAGCGTGGGCGGGTCGCCGTCGAGTGCGAACCAGGCCACGGCGATCATGGCGTACATCGCGAGCACCACGACCACGGTGGCGGGCACGGGCGTGCCCCGGCTGGGCGAGACGGCGCCGAACACGCTGGGGAGCACCCCGTCGCGGCCGAGCGCGAACAGCAGCCGGGCGGCACCGACCGCACACGCGAGCGCGCAGCCGAACGCGCTGACGGCGGCGCCGATCGTGATCACGTTGCCCACCCACGCGGCGACGTAGTTCGTGCCGAGGTCGCCCATCAGCGATGACGACTTGGTGAACGCCGCGACGCCTGCGTCGTCCGCGCCGAAGCCCATCACCTCGACCGCCGTCACGACCACGAAGTACACCCCGCCGAAGATCGCGACGCCGAGGATCGCCTGCGGGATCGTGCGGCGCGGGTCGCGGGTCTCCTCACCGAGCGTCGCCGCCGCCTCGAATCCGGCGAACGACAGGAAGCCGAACACGATGCCCAGGAACAGCGCCGAGACGTCGGTGCCCGGTGCGGGCGCGAACACGGCGAAGTCGATCCGGTGCCCGTCCGGCGCGGTGCCGGTGGCCAGCCGCACGAGCACCACCACGGCGACGACGAGGATCAGCGCCACGGTGAGGCCCTCGATCGTCAGCAGCACCCGCGTGCCGCCGCGCACGTGCACGATCGCCAACATGAGCACCAGCAGCAGCGCGACCGCAGCGACGACGAAACCGGCCCACGGCGGCTGGTCGGGCCACAGGCGCAGCGCGTCGAGGGCCGCCGCGCCGAAGATCCCGGCGGCGGTGGAGGTGACGACCCCATAGAAGACGTAGGTGCCCAGCAGCGACCAGCCGGCGACGACGCCCGTGCGCGCCCCGAGCGTCGCGCCGACGAACCCGTACACGCTGCCCGCATGGTGAAACCGCTGGCACAGTCGCACGAACGTGTAGGCGATGAGCAGCACGCCCAACGTGGCGAGCAGGAACGCGAGCGGCACCGCACGGCCTACCGTGCCCGCGGTGGCCTGCGGGTTGATGTTGGCGGCCATGGACGGCGCCATCAGGGCCAGCGACAGCCCGATGGCCTCCCATACGGACAGCTCGCGACGGAGCAGGCCCGGCGCGGACGGCGTCGCATCGGCTCGGTGTGCCACGGCAGAATGCTCCCGCTAGAGCACCGCGAAAGTCACTCTCCGAACGTCTTCGTCGCCCATCCGGACGCATCGGGCGTGTTCGGCCCGCCGCGTCGCCAGCACGCAGCGTCCGAGGAGGTCGCCCAGCCCGGCCATGAGCACCGGGTCGGCCTCCAGGGCGTCGAGCGCGGTGATCTGGTCGGCGGGCAGCGGGCGGATGCCGCAGCGGCGGGCCTCCTCCGCGTCGAGCCGGGCCGGGTCGTGCGCGGCGGGCTCGGGCAGGGTGAGCTCCCGCGTCAGCCCGTCGAGTCCCGCCAGGACGAGTCCGCCCAGCGCGAGATGCGGGTTGCTGCTCGCGTCGCACGTCTTCAGCTCGGCGTTCGGGCTCACGTCCGCCCGGCCGCGGAACGGCGAGGCGATGCGCAGCGCGGCCTCCCGGTTGTCGAAGCCCCACGACACCGTGGAGGCCGCCCAGGCGCTGGGCAGCAGCCGCGCGTAGGACAGGTACGAGGGGCAGGTCAGCGCGACCAGCGCGGGCAGGTGGTCGAGCACCCCTGCCAGGAACGCCCGAGCGGTGGCGGAGAGCCCGAACGGGTCGCCCGCGGGCGCCATCGCGTTGTGGTCGCCCTTCCAGAGCGAGAAGTGCAGGTGACAGCCGCTGCCGACGTGCTCGGCGTACGGCTTCGGCGCGAACGAGGCGAGCAGGCCGTGGCGGGTCTCGGCCACGCCGCGAACGGTGTCGCGCAGCCGCAGCTGGCGGTCGGCCGCGGCGAGCGCGTCCGCCCGGGTGATCGAGATCTCCTGTTGGCCCGGCCCGTACTCGTTGATCGCCTGCTCGACCTGGATGCCCTGGCCGTCGAGCGCGTCCACGATGTCGTTCAGCACCGCCGCGGCCCGGTCGAGCCCGGCCGAGGAGTAGACCGGCCCGTCGCCCCACGGCCGTGGCCCGTCGGGGGAGTCCTGCGCGAGGTAGAACTCGTTCTCGAACGCGGCCTCGACGCGCAGGCCCGCCTCGGCGAGGGCGTCGATCGCCCGGCGCAGGAAGGCGCGGGGGCACCCGCCCCAGTCGGCGCCGTCGTGGTCGACCTGGTCGCAGAGCAGGCTCGCCACGCCGTCGAGCCAGGGCAGGCGGGTGAACGTGGTCAGATCGGGAACGATGCGGATCTCGCCGACCGGCTCCATGCCTGCCACCGGCACGAGGTCGTCGAGCAGGTTCAGCGCGTTCTGGGCGCGGGTGAGCCCCAGCCCCGACGTGAGCGCGTCGGGAAGCCGGGCGACGTGCACCTGCTTGCCCCGCACGACGCCGCTCGGGTCTCCGTAGAGGAACCGCACCAACCTGACCCCGTCGAGATCCACGCCGGTGAAAGTAGCCCGCCCCGCATGGCAGGAATGTCACCCTGCAGCCACTGAGCGTCCGGAATGTCACCCTGCAGCCACTGAGCGTCCGGAATGTCACCCTGCAGCCACTGAGCGTCCGGAATGTCACCCTGCAGCCACTGAGCGTCCGGAATGTCACCCTGCAGCCACTGAGCGTCAGGAGTGTCACCCTGCTGCCATGCGAGTACCCGGCCCGGCTCGACCGATCGTTCGGTAGGCCCTACGCTGCGGGCTGTGACCGACGAGCCCCCCGTCCTGCTCACCCGCGATGCCGACGACCCCGCCGTCGTCGTGCTGACGCTCAACCGGCCCGCGCGCTACAACGCGCTGACCACCGAGCTGAAGACCGCCCTGCGCGCGGCGCTGGCATCGCTGGCCGACGCGGACGACGTGCGGGCGGCCGTCCTGACCGGCGCCGGGAAGGCATTCTGCGTGGGCCAGGACCTCGGCGAGCACGCCGAAGCGCTCGCGGCCGACCCGGCGAGCTCGTTCAACACGGTCGTCGAGCACTACAACCCGATCGTGACCGGCCTGGTCGAGCTGCCGTTCCCGACGGTCGCCGCGGTCAACGGGCCGTGCGTGGGGGCAGGGCTGGGGTTCGCGATGGCCTGCGACCTGCGCGTCGCGGCCGCGGGGCTGAAGCTCTCCACGGCGTTCACCCGGATCGGGCTGACGGCGGACTCGGGCCTGTCCGCGAGCCTCGCGCACGCCGTCGGCGTGCCGCGCGCGATGGAGCTCCTGTTGCTGGGCGATCCGTTCACCAGCGAGGACGCGCTGGCGTGGGGGATGGTGCGCGCGGTCGTGCCGCCCGCGGACGTCCTGGCGAGCGCGCTGGAGCTGGCGCGGCGGCTGGCGACCGGGCCGACCAAGGCCTACGTCGAGGTGCGACAGGCGGTGCGGTTCGGGGCGGTGAGCGCGCTGCCCGACGTCCTCGCGGCCGAAGGCGCCGCGCAGGCCCGGCTGGCGCACACCGCGGACCACGCGGGCGCGGTGGCCGACTTCCTGGCCAAGCGCCGTCCGACCTTCCACGGCAAGTGACGGCGGCCCGGGCCCGGCGGACGCCGCACGGGCAGGACTCCCTACTGGAGATCGCGGTCGGCGAGTTCATCGCCCGCGGCTACGACGCCACGAGCATGGAGGACCTCTCCCGCGCGGCGGGGATCACGAAGTCGTCGTTCTACCACCACTTCGCGAGCAAGGAGGCGCTGTTGCGGGCGGCGTTGGACCGCTCGCTCGCGGGGCTGTTCGCGCTGCTGGACGAGCCGGGCGCGACCACCGGCTCGCCGCTTGCCCGGCTGCGGCACATCGTGCGGGGTCAGGTCGCGGTGCTCCAGCGCGACCTTCCGTACGTCACGCTGCTGCTGCGGGTGCGGGGCAACACGGAGAGCGAGCGCTGGGCCCTTTCGCGGCGCCGGGAGTTCGACGCGCGGATCGCCGCGCTGGTGCGGGCGGCGGTCGACGCGGGCGAACTGCGGGCGGGCGTCGACCCGACCCTGGCCGCACGGATGCTGTCGGGGCTGGTGAACTCGGTCGTCGAGTGGTACCGCCCCGGCCGCCCCGGCGCGGCGACCCTGCCCGACGACCTGGCCCGCGCCGCGTTCGACGGGATCCTCCCCGCCCGCCCCTTACGGTGAGTCCCGCATCCCGCCACGGTGAGTTCGGCGATTAGCCGGGGTGAGTCCCGCATTCCAGCACGGTGAGTCCCGCATCCCGCCACGGTGAGTGCGGCGGAGGCGTCCGGCACGCGGCCTCGGCGGGCCGGTCAGCTGTCGTAGTCGACGGTCACGGCGTCGGTCGTCGGGCGCGCCTGGCAGGTGAGGACGAAGCCCGCGGCGAGCTCGTCGTCCTCCAGCGCGAAGTTGCGGCGCATGACGACCTCGCCCGTCGTGACCCGCGCCCGGCACGTGCCGCAGACCCCGCCTTTGCACGCGAACGGCAGATCGGCCCGCACGTGCTGCGCCGCGTCGAGGATGGGCTCGGCCCGGGGGAGCGTGAGCGTGGTGGAGCGGCCGTCGAGGACGATCGTCACCTCGCTCGTCGCGCCCTCCACACCCGGCTCGACGCGCACGACCTCGGGTGGCGGCTCGTCGACGTAGAACAGCTCGTGGTGCACCCGGGCGGGCGCCACTCCCCGTTCGACGAGCACGGTGCGAGCGTCGGTGGTCATGCCGAACGGGCCGCACAGCCACCATTCGTCGACGTCCTCGACGTCGACGAGCGCGTCGAGGATGCGCCCCATCCGGTCCGCGTCCAGACGTCCCGAGGAGATCTCGGCGGCCATCGGCTCGCGGGACAGCGCGTGGATCAGCTGCAGGCGCGGGCCGAAGGCGTTCTTCAGGTCGGCCAGCTCCTCGGTGAACATCACCGTGTCGGTGCGCCGGTTGCCGTACAGCAACGTCACCCGGGTGTCGGGGTGGGCGGCCAGCACGCTCGCCGCGATCGAGAGCACGGGCGTGATGCCGGACCCCGCGGCGATGAGCCCGTGATGCAGGCCGGGCCGCAGATCCGGGGTGAAGGCGCCCGCAGGCGGCGCGACCTCCAGTTCGTCGCCCGCCGCCAGCCGGTCCACGAGCCACTCGGAGAACAGCCCACCGGTCACCCGCCGCACGCCGACCCGCGGCGCCGCGCCTGCCGGTGCGCAGATCGAGTACGAGCGGCGTTCCTCGACGCCGTCGCGCATGGTCCGCATCGTGAGATATTGGCCCGGCCGGAACCTGAACGCCGATCGCAGGTGCTCGGGCACGGCGAAGGTGACGGCGACCGCGTCGTCACACAGCCGCTCGACCCCCGCCACGCGCAGCGTGTGGAAGCCGGTGCGGGCGGGTGCCTCGGCGAGCGTCATCAGATCTCCTTCACGTGCTCGAACGGCTCGCGGCAGGCGGTGCAACGACGCAGCGCGGTGCATGCGGTGGGCCCGAAGTACGACAGCTCCTCGGTGGCCATCGACCCACAGCGGGGGCAGGGCACCCGGGCGGGCGGCCTGCCGAGGGTCAGCGGGATCGGCCCGGCGGCGCGGGGTCCGACGCGCCCGGGCGGGGCGATGCCGTGTTCGGCGAGCTTCGCCCGGCCTGCCTCAGAGATCCAGTCGGTGCTCCACGGCGGCGACAGCACCGTAAGCACCTCGACCTTCCTGTACCCCGCGTCGGTGAGCGCGGCGCGCAGGTCGTCGCGGATGGCCTCGACCGCGGGGCAGCCGGAGTAGGTCGGCGTGATCGTGACCGTGACCGCGTCGCCCGCCGCCCGGACGTCCCGCAACACGCCCAGGTCGTCGAGGGTGAGCATCGGCATCTCCGGGTCGACGACGGCGGCGGCCACGGCTCGTGCGCTCACCACGTTGCCCCCGGATGTTGCCGCGCCAGGCTCTGCATCTCGGCCAGCACATGCCCCAGCGCCTCGGTGTGCACGCCCTGCCTGCCGCCGCGGCCGTTGATCGTCCCAGCGCCGGGGCGCGTCGGCCGGGTGAGCGCGGCGGCGGCGATCACCTCGTCGAGGACGGCGTCCACCTCGGCCCGCGTGTCCGCCGGGTCGGCCGCCACGCCGGGCAGCCGGGCCTCGACCTCGGACGTCCGGAACAGCTCCTCGACGTAGGGCCAGACGGCGTCGAGCGCGGCCTGCATGCGGGCGTGGGAGACGTCGGTGCCGTCGCCGAGCCGGACCGTCCACTGTGCGGCGTGGTCGCGGTGGTAGGCCACCTCCTTGACGCCCTTGCCCGCGACCGCGGCCAGCACCGGGTCGCGCGACGTGACCAGCCGCGACAGGAGTGCGAGCCGCCATGTCGAGAAGACCAGCTGCCGGGCGACCGCCCGGGCGAAGTCGAGGTCGTCGCCGATCTCGGCGAGCGCCACGTTGCGAAACTCCGCCTCGGTGCGCAGGTAGGCGAGCGCGTCCTCGTCGGCGCCCGCGCCGAGGTGGGCGGCGCGCGCGAGCAGCACCCGGGCCTGGCCGAGCAGGTCGAGCGCGGTGTTGGCCAGCGCGACCTCCTCTTCCAGCTCCGGCGCGTTGCTCACCCATTCGGAGAGCCGTTGCGCGCAGATCAGCGCGTCGTCGCCGAGCATGAGGCAGTACTGCGCCAGGTCGGCAGCGTCGACGCCGTCCGGCACGGCCGCGGTGATCTCCTCCTGCACGTCCTCGAAGCCGGTGCCGAACGCCCACTGGCCGTCCTCGTGCGCCTCGGCCAGCGAGTCGTAGACGGAGTCATCGGGGTGATTCATAAGTGGGGCACGTCCTCGGGGATCACGTAGAACGTCGGGTGGCGGTAGACCTTGTCGCCCGACGGCGCGAAGAACGGGTCCTTCTCGCTCGGGCTGGACGCGGTGATGTGCTCGGCGCGCACCACCCAGATCGAGACGCCCTCGTTGCGGCGGGTGTAGACGTCGCGGGCGTTGCGCAGTGCCATCTCGTCGTCGGGGGCGTGGAGCGAGCCTACGTGCACGTGGTTGAGCCCGCGCTTGCCGCGGACGAACACCTCGTACAGCGGCCAGCTGCGCCGCGGCGTGCCCGTGCCGGTGGCGATCCCGGAGGTCGGGACGGCGCCGTGGCCGCCTTCCGCGGTGAAGTCGGTCATGCCGCCGCCTCCCGCTGCGCGCGCTTCTCGGCGTGCGCCAGCGCGGCCTCGCGCACCCACGCCCCGTTCTCATGGGCGCGGCGGCGGTGCGCCAGTCGCTGGGCGTTGCACGGGCCCCCACCGCCGACGACAGCCTTGAACTCGGTCCAGTCGGGCTCGGAGTAGTCGTGGTGGCCGCGCTCGGGGTTCCAGCGCAGGCCGGGATCGGGCAGCGTGACGCCGAGCGCCGCGGCCTGGGGCACGGTCATGTCGACGAACCGCTGGCGGAGCTCGTCGTTGGTGTGTCGCTTGATGCCCCACGCCATGGACCGCCGGGTGTTGGGGGAGTCGCCGTCGGACGGTCCGAACATCATCAGCGACGGCCACCACCACCGGTTCGTCGACTCCTGCACCATCGCCCGCTGGGTCGCTGTGCCGTGCGCCATCGCCAGCAGCAGTTCGAAGCCCTGCCGCTGGTGGAACGACTCCTCCTTGCAGATGCGGATCATCGCCCGGGCGTAGGGACCGTACGAGCAGCGGCACAGCGGCACCTGGTTGCAGATCGCGGCGCCGTCGACGAGCCAGCCGATGACCCCGACGTCGGCGAAGGAAAGGGTCGGGTAGTTGAAGATCGAGGAGTACTTCTGCTTTCCGGCGATGAGCTTCTCGGTGAGCTCCTCGCGGTCGATGCCCAGGGTCTCGGCGGCCGCGTAGAGATACATGCCGTGCCCGGCTTCGTCCTGCACCTTGGCCAGCAGGATCGCCTTGCGGCGCAGGCTCGGCGCGCGCAGGATCCAGTTGCCCTCCGGCTGCATGCCGATGATCTCCGAGTGCGCGTGCTGCGCGATCTGCCGGATGAGCGTGGCGCGAAAGGCATCGGGCATCCAGTCGCGGGGCTCGATGCGTTGGTCTGCGGCAATCGTCTCGTCGAACAGGGCCTGGTGGTCCACCCGCGCCTCCTACCGAATGTTCGTTCGGTCAGTGTGGCGGACGGGTGGGCGGCGCGCAACCCACGGCCGTACGGCGCGCGGGGCGCCGGGACTCGCCGTGGTGAGGTCAGCCGGTCTTGCGCTGCGCCGGCGGATCGGATGCCGCGCCGGTCTCGTCGTGCTCCTCGGCGGCGTCGGCCTGCTGGAGGATCCTCTCGACGGCCAGGGCGAAGGCCGCGTCGCCCTCCGCGCCGCCGTAGCGGTAGTCGGGGCCGCGGAGGTCGTAGAGCCGGAACTCCCGGTCGAGCCTGCGCGCGACCTTGCGGGCCCGCGCCGCCCGCAGCGCGGGCCGCAGCACGCGCGTCACGCCCTCCAGCAGGATCACCGCGACGCCGAGCGCGGCGGTGAACCTCGTGTCGCCGCCGACGATCGGCGAGAGCCCGACGGCGGCGCCCGCTGCGACCAGCAGCAGGCTGACACCGTTGGCGGCGAGCCCGTTGTGGCACGCCCGACGCCGGTAGCTGCGGCGCAGAGTGTCGACGTGGGTGTAGTAGTCGGCGATGCGGGTCGCCGCGTCCGAGGCGGTGGCCGTTTGAGCGACCGGACGGAGTGTGGTGGTGCTCATCGGGACCTCCCCGGGTGTCGTCGTGTGTGCCGTCACAGCATGCGGGCCACGAAACCTTCCCGACGATCCCCGCGACGGTCAGGGTTCTGTCACCTGGCGGTGAGGGCCCCTAGAGTGCGCGTCATGGCCCGGTACTACGACGTGCATCCGGTCGACCCCCAGCGTCGCGCGATCACCCAGGTCGCCGACGTCGTCCGGAACGGCGGCCTGATCGCCTACCCGACGGACTCCTGCTTCGCGCTCGGCTGCGCGCTCGGCAACCGCGAGGGCCTCAGCCGCATCCGGGCCATCCGCCACCTCGACGAGCGACACCACTTCACCCTGGTCTGCCACGACTTCGCCCAGCTCGGCCAGTTCGTGCACGTGTCGAACGCGGTGTTCCGATTGGTCAAGGCGTCGACCCCGGGCAGCTACACGTTCATCCTCCCCGCGACGAAGGAGGTGCCCCGCCAGCTCATGCACCCGCGCAAGAGGACGGTCGGCGTGCGCATCCCCGAGCACGTCGTCGCGCAGGCGTTGCTGGCCGAGCTGGGGGAGCCGCTGCTGTCGAGCACGCTGCTCCTGCCCGATCACGAGGCGCCGCTCACCCAGGGCTGGGAGATCAAGGAGGAGCTCGACAACGCCGTCGACGCGGTGATCGACTCCGGCGAATGCGGCACCGAGCCGACCACGGTGATCGACCTGTCGGGGGACGAGCCGGAGATCATCCGCAAGGGCGCGGGAGACGTCACGCGCTTCCTGTAACGGCCGGTCAGGGCTTGCCGATCGGTAAGGCACACCTGACGGGTGGGCAGGGACGGATGACCGTCGCGGAGATCGTCAATCCGCGCGGGCTCCGGCACGCTCGTCACCTCGTGAAGCCCGCCGGAGGAGCCCGATGACGCAGCCGCCCGCCCCGTATCCCCCGCCCGGCTCCTACCCGCCGCCCGGCCCCTACGGTCCGCCGCCCGGTGCTTACGGCCCGCCTCCCGGCGCCTTCGGTCCGCCGCCGCAGGGGCCGCCGCCCGGTTACCGTCCGCCGCCGTACGGCCCGCCGCCGGGTCCGCCGAAGAAGAGCTCGGCGGGCAAGGTCGTCGCGATCGTCATCATCGTGCTCGTGGCCCTGCTCGCGCTCGGTGGCTTCTTCGTCTACCGGGCGGTCAGCGGGATCGTGGGCTCGGTCGGCGGCCTCGCCGACGGGGCGAGCGCCGAGTGCTCGGCGGTGTCCACAGCGGACGTCAACGCGACGCTGGGTGGCGAGTGGACGGTCTTCCAGCTCGGCGGGCTCAGCTCGATCGCGGGCCCCGCGCTGGACTCCCGCGTGCTCCCCGACGCCCCGACCACCTGCTGGGCTTCACAGGACAAGGACGGCAAGCTCACCCGCATCGCGCGCTACCAGGGCGCCGACGCCGCGGCCCGGTTCGCCGCGGAGAAGGACAAGGCCAAGGGCAGCACCGTCGACAAGGGCAACGGCCTGTCCGTGTCGACCGAGGGCTACCTCGGCAAGGACGTGCAGGCGGGCGACGAGGCGTTCTGCACGACCGGCGACCCGCTGTCCTCGGCGGGCGCGCTCGTGCGCCGCGGCGACACACTGATCTACGTCTCGACGACGGCCGCGGGCAACGGCGCAGGCGCCGTGCCGGACATCAACCTCGGATCGGGGAACCAGGTGGGCTTCGCGACCGACGACGCCAACTGCGTGCTGGCCGTCAAGCTGATCGCCGCGGTGCGCTGACCGGCCCGTGCGCGGAAACGAGTGCTCCGGCACTCGTTTCCGCGCACGGCCGTAAACTGGAGGGTGTCCCCCAGCGAGGAGTGTGTGTGAGCCGCGTCCTGACCGAGGCCGCCCGGCGCCGGACGTTCGCGGTGATCAGCCACCCGGACGCGGGCAAGTCCACCCTGACCGAGGCGCTCGCCCTGCACGCCTCCGCGATCGACGCGGCGGGCGCGGTGCACGGCAAGGCGGGCCGCAAGGGGGTCACGTCGGACTGGATGGAGATGGAGCAGAAGCGGGGCATCTCCATCACCTCGGCGGTGCTGCAGTTCGACTACCGCGACCACGTGATCAACCTGCTCGACACCCCCGGCCACGGCGACTTCTCCGAGGACACCTACCGCGTGCTCGCCGCCGTCGACGCGGCCGTGATGCTGTTGGACGCGGCGAAGGGTCTCGAGCCGCAGACGCTCAAGCTGTTCGACGTCTGCCGCTCCCGCAAGATCCCCGTGCTGACGTTCGTCAACAAGTGGGACCGCCCGGGCCGAGAGGCGCTGGAGCTGCTCGACGAGGTGGAGCAGACGATCGGCCTGCGACCCATGCCGGTCACGTGGCCGCTGGGGGTGGCGGGCGACCTGCGCGGCGTGCTTGAGGTCGAGACGCGCGAGCTGCGCCGCTACACGCGCACCGCGGGCGGCGCCACCCGCGGCGAGGTCGAGATCGTGCCGCCGGAGCGGGCCGCCGTGGAGGAGGCGGACGCGTGGGGGAGCTCCGCGGACGAGCTCGCGCTGCTGGCCGAGGTCGGCGCCGGGTTCGACGAGAAGGACTTCCTGGCCGGGATCGCCACGCCGGTGCTGTTCGGCGCAGCGTTGCCGGGTGTCGGCGTCGGAAGGCTCCTGGACGCGCTGGTCGACCTCGCGCCCGCTCCGGAAGCACGTGAGGACGCCGA
This sequence comes from uncultured Actinomycetota bacterium, assembly GCA_963739465.1. Classification (GTDB taxonomy): domain Bacteria; phylum Actinomycetota; class Actinomycetes; order Mycobacteriales; family Pseudonocardiaceae; genus Pseudonocardia. The sequence continues at coordinate 46,849 of CAVUAS010000007.1, read as the reverse complement.
GGGCAACCCGCGTCCGCTCGTCACACCGCTCTCCGGGCTGGTGTTCAAGGTGCAGGCGGGCATGGACCGCGCGCACCGCGACCGCATGGCGTTCGTCCGGGTCTGCTCGGGCCGATTCGAACGCGGCATGGTGCTCACCCACGCCACCACCGGACGCCCGTTCGCCACGAAGTACGCCCAGTCGGTGTTCGGCGCCCAGCGCACCACCGTGGAGGAGGCGTTCCCCGGCGACATCGTCGGCCTGGTCAACGCCGGGGCGCTGCGCCCGGGCGACACCCTGTACGAGGCCGAGCCGGTCACGTTCCCGCCGATCCCGAGCTTCGCGCCCGAGCACTTCGCGGTGGCGCGCGGCGCGGACGCCGGTCGGTTCAAGCAGTTCCGGCGGGGCATCGACCAGCTCGACTCCGAGGGCGTCGTCCAGGTGCTGCGCTCGGACCTGCGCGGCGACCAGGCGCCGGTGCTCGCCGCCGTCGGCCCGCTGCAGTTCGAGGTGGTCGAAAGCCGCATGGCCGACGAGTTCGGCGCACCGGTCAAGCTCGACCACCTCGGCTATTCGGTGGCCCGGCGCACCGATCCGGCGGGCGTCGAGCTGCTCGCCACGCAGGCCGAGGCCGAGGTGCTGGAACGGCGTCAGGACGGCGCCCTGCTGGCGGTCTTCGTCAACAAGTGGCGACTGGAGACGATCCGGCGCAAGTTCCCCGACATGACGCTCGAGCCACTGCTCGCGGGCTCCGTGGAGCGTCCGTGAGCCTCTCCACGCACGTGCTCGACGCGACGTCGGGCCGTCCGGCGGCCGGGGTGGCGGTGTGCCTCGAACGCGACGGGGTGACCCTCGCGGAGGCCGTCACCGACGCCGACGGCCGGGTGCGCGAGCTCGGCACGCTCGCCGCAGCGGGCAGCTACCAGATCACGTTCGCCACGGGCGCCTGGTTCGCGGCCGCCGGGCAAGAGGGCTTCTACCCCGAGGTGACGATCGCGTTCACGGTGACGGACCCGGCCGCGCACCACCACGTGCCGCTGCTGCTCGCGCCCTACGCGTACTCGACCTACCGCGGGAGCTGAGCAGCCCGAGTGGCCGAGGTCACGTCGCAGGCTCGGCCGCCGCGGGCGCGGAACCGGCGGACCCGCCGTCGCCGCCCACGCGGCGCCCGCCCCCGCACTTGATCCGCAGGCCCGGGCGCGCGCACCCGGTCGGGGCGGCGGTCGGAGCCGTTAGGGTCGGAGCCTGCGCAGGTCAGAACGGTGGAGGAGGCCTCATGACGGCGACCAGGGAGTCGCTGGAGACGCTGCTGATGGAGCGCGCGCTCAGCGACCCGGAGCTGGCCAAGGCCACCGACGTTGTCCCGGACCGACCGATCCTGCCCGACGTCACCGTCGTCAAGGTCGGCGGCCAGAGCCTCATGGACCGCGGGCGCGAGGCCGTGTTCCCGGTGGTCGACGAGCTGGTCGAGGTGAAGCGCACGCATCGGCTGCTGATCGGCACCGGCGGCGGCACCCGCGCGCGGCACGCGTACTCGCTCGCGGCCGAGCTGGGCCTGCCCACCGGTGTGCTCTCCGACATCGGCTCGGCGGTCTCCGGCCAGAACGCGCACATGCTCGGCTACCTGATGGCCCGCCACGGCGTGCCCGTCGTCGGAGCGGGGGCGTTCAGCGCGCTGGCGCTCTACCTCGGCGAGTCCGGCGCCGTGATCTTCTCCGGCATGCCGCCCTACGACATGTGGCAGCGCGTCCCCGCCGACGGCGTGATCCCGCCGTACCGCACCGACGCGGGCTGCTACCTCGTCGCCGAGACGTACGGCTGCCGCCGGATGATCTTCATCAAGGACGAGGACGGCCTCTACACGGCCAATCCCAAGACCGACCCGACAGCCACGCTCATCCCGGAGATCACCGTCGACGAGCTGATCGAGCGGGACCTGCCCGACGTCGTGGTGGAGCGGCCGCTGCTATCGCTCATGCGCCACGCCCGGCACGTTCGCGAGATCCAGGTCATCAACGGGCTCCGGCCGGGGCTCATCCGCCGGGCCGTCGAGGGCGAACACGTCGGCACGATCATCAGGAGCGCATGATGACCACCGCGAAGGACGTCCCCAGCGCGCTGATGCGTCAGACCCTCCTCGACCGCGAGCTGGTCAAGCCCGTCGAGCGGCCCGTGATGCGGGTGCTGCCGTGGCTCACCGTCGTGAGCGTCGGCGGGCGGGCGATCATCGACCGGGGCCGCGACGCCCTGCTGCCCGTCGTGGACGAGCTGCGCGCGCTGCTGCCCGAGCACCGCATGCTGATCCTCACGGGTGCGGGCATCCGCGCGCGGCACGTGCTGGGCGTCGGGCTCGACCTGGGCTGCCGACCGGGGTGCTCTCGAGCCTCGCGGGCGTCGAGTCCGAGCAGAACGGCCATCTCGTTGCGGCGCTGTTGGCCGCCGACGGCGTGTCCTACCTCCCGCACGGCAGCGCCGCCCACCAACTGGCCGTTCATCTCGCCGCGGCGCGCGCGGTGGTCTCGAACGCGTTCCCGCCCTACGGTCTGCACGAGTTCCCGCCCGCCGTCGGCAAGATCCCGGTGCACCGTTCGGACGCGGGCGCGTTCCTGCTCGCCGACGCCTACGGCGCCCAGCGATGCGTGTACGTCAAGGACCGCGATCTGGGCACGACGACGCTCGGCGCGGCGGAGGTGCGCGACCGGGGCGACAGCCCGGTGGACCCGTTGGTGCTCGACCTGATCGCGACCGCCAAGCACGTGCGCGAGATCCAGGTGGTCAATGGTCTCAGCCGGGGCGCCCTGTCGGACGCCGTGAACGGAAGGCCCGCGGGCACGGTGATCACCGCCTGAGCGGAGCTTGCGGAGCGGGCGTCGGGACGTCAGGAGCCCGTGGTGCTCGCCACCACGCCGGTGACCGCGCCGAGCGTGGATCCGGCGAGCCCGTCGACCGAAATCTCGGCACCCGCCGCGACCGCCGACCCGCCACCGCTCGAACCGCCACCGCTCGAACCGCCACCGCTTGAGCCGCCGCTGTTGGAGCTGCCGCCGCGAGGAGCTGCCGCCGGAGGAGCTGCCGCCGGAGGAGCTGCCGCCGGAGGAGCTGCCGCCGGAGGAGCTGCCGCCGGAGGAGCTGCCGCCGGAGGAGCTGCCGCCGGAGGAGCTGCCGCCCGAAGAACTGCTGTCGCTGGAGCTGCCGCCCGAGGAACTGCTGGCGCTGGAGCTGCCGCCCGAGGAACTGCTGTCGCCGGAGCTACCGCCGGAAGAGCTGTCCGAGGAGCTGCCGGAGGACTTGTTCGATGCGGAAGCGTCCGACGCGCCGCCCGAGCCGCTGCTCGACGAGTTATCCGAGCTGCCGCTTGACGAGTCAGGGGCGATGGCGGGCGCGTTGGCAGCGGTGTCCGAGCTGCCGCCGCTCGCTCCGCTCGTTGCGCCATTGTCGGCGGGCGGAGCGGCCGTGGGCGGCGCTGTGGCCGGTGGGCCTGCGGGCGCGCTGGTCGCGGGCGGCTCCGGGCTGGGCGCCGCTGCGGGCGGGTTGGACGCCGCGTCGACCGGCGGGGCCGCGACCGGCGGCGAGCCCACCGAAGAGCCGGACGCCCCGTCGATCGGCGGGGACGCGACCGGCGGCGAGCCCACCGAAGAGCCGGACGCCCCGTCGATCGGCGGGGACGCGACCGGCGGCGAGCCCACCGAAGAGCCGGACGCCCCGTCGATCGGCGGGGACGCGACCGGCGGCGAGCCGGACGCCGCGTCGGACGCGGCAGGCGGGGCGGGGTTGCTGGCGGCGGGCGGGGCGGACAAGGCGGGGTCGCCCGACGGGGCGGCGACGACCGCGGGTGCGGAGGCGCTTCCGCTGCCGGTCGGGGCGCCGCCGGAGGGCGCCGCACCGGATGCCTCGGACGGGGCGGCGAGCACGCTGGGCGATGGTGTCAACAGGGCTCGGGTGGCTCCCGGGGTGACCGCCGGGCTGGACGGGATCGTGGCCCCCGCCTGACCGGTGGCGAGCGGTGCGCCCGTGGTGGGCGCGCTCGTCCGCTCGGCTGCGGCGGGACTGACACCGCCGAGCTGCGTGGTGAGGTAGTCGCGCTGATGGGCCAGCTCGGCGCGTCCGTCGGCGTCGTCGACGGCGCCGAGCTGATCCTGGACGGTCTGGAACGCGGCCCGCGCGTCCTCGATGCGGCCGGACTCCAGTGCGACGCGTGCGGTGTTCAACGCGGTGCTGACGGCGGTGGCCGCCTCGACGGAGCGCGACTTGGCCGGGAACACGACCTTGGCGACCACCCACAGCGAGTCGCCGGGGTGCGCGTCGTAGGAGCGCACGATCACGCCCGATCCGATGAGCGCGACCGCCACCAGCCCGGCTGCGGCCCGCAGCAGGTAGGCACGCGCACCCCGGGAGCGCCAACGCGAGATCGAGACGGGCTCGGCGTCCTCGTACTCCAGCAATGACCGCCCGGTGTGCGGCGCCCCGACCGCGGCCAGGGGCTCGTCCTGCTCGGTCGGTTCGGCCGAGGGGGTGCGCAGCTGGACGGCGACGGGCAGGCCCGGTCGGTGCAGAAGCGTTTCGGGGCGGACGTCGGCGACCCAGCCCGCGAGGAGGGCCACCAGCTCGCCCTCGACGTCGTCCGGATCGCGGGGCCCGGACGGCGGGGGCACGAGGCCTGCCGCCAACGCCTCGATGAGGTCGTCGTCGGCGCGCACCGCCGCGAGGTCGAGCGGCAGCTCGGCGTCTTCGGCCGACCGCGCGGCCTCGTCGCCGGTGTCGCCAGAGCGCACGACCTCAGCCTCCGTTCGGTGTGGTTTCTATCCGCGGTATTAGGGTCGCTTCAGGATCGCACAATGTTTCTTCCGCCACGGAGACCTCGGGTGTTACAGCGCCGGGAAGCCGATCGTCCAACCCGGACCAGGCGGAGAGCCGCAGGCGGGACGTGAAGTGGCGGGGCGCCCCGGTGAGTGGATCGGTGAACGCGAGCTCCGCGGCGAGCAACTGCAGCGGCGCGCGGTAGTCGTCGAGCGCTCGATCGCGGATGTCGGGGTAGAGGTCGTCGTCCAGGATCGGCACGCCGAGTCGGCACATGTGCAGCCGGAGCTGGTGGGTCCGGCCGGTGAACGGGCGCAGGCGGTAGCGCCCGAGGCCTGCCCGGTGCGCCAGCAACGCGATGTGGGTCTCGGCGTTGGGCGGTCCGTCGATCTCGACGGCGCGGATCACGCCGCGCTCCTTGACGATCCGACTGCGGACGGTGCGGGGCAGCGCGAGCCCGGGATCGTGCGCCGCGACGGCCTCGTAGGTCTTGGTGACGCCGCGGTCGCGGAACAGCGTCTGGTACGGGCCGCGGTGCGCGCGCTGGACGACGAACATCAGCAGACCCGCGGTGGGGCGGTCGAGGCGGTGGGCGGGCGACAGCTCGGGCAGGCCGAGATCGCGCCGCAACCGAACCAGCGCCGTCTCGACGATGTGCCGTCCGCGCGGGATCGTCGCGAGAAAATGCGGCTTGTCGACGATCACCAGATGCTCGTCGCGGTGCACGATCCCGATGGGGAACGGCACGGGTGCCTCGACCGGCAGGTCGCGGTGGAACCACAGGTAAGTGCTCGGCTCATAGGCGGCGTCGGGGGTGATCGGACCCGACAGCCCGACGATGCGGCGTTCGGCGAGCATCGCGTCGATCCCGGACGCGCCGACACGGGGACCCAGCCGTTCGATGAGGTGCTCGCGCATGGTCGACCAGCGCCGTTCGACCGGGTGTGCAGAGGCGCGCGGCATCCAGACCGTGGCGCTGCGGCAGCGGCGACGCGGGCCGGAGTGCGCGGGCCAGCTACAGCTCCTTGCGGATGGCCAGCAGCGCGGCCTCGGTGCGGTCGGGCGGCTCGACCTGGGCACACAGCCGGTCCATCACCATGGCGTAGTGGTCGACGTCGACCCGCTTGTCCAGGTACAGGGCGCTGGTGAGCTGCTCGAGGTAGACGATGTCGGGCAGGTCGGGCTCGCGGAATCGCAGGATGGTGAACGGCCCGCCCGCCGCGGCGTGCCCGCCGTAGCGCAGCGGGGCGATCTGTAGAGCGATGTTCGACAGCCGGTTGAGCTCGATGAGCCGATCGACCTGCTCGCGCTGGAGGTCCGTGCCCGCGAGGCTGCGGCGCAGGGCGGCCTCGTCGAGAACCGCCCACAGGGTGGGTCCGTCGGGCACGTTGAGGATGGCCTGGCGGCGCATCCGCAGCTCCACGCGGCGCTCGACCTCGGCCGGGTCGGAGTGCACGAGCTGGGTGACGGCCCGGGCGTAGCGGCGCGTCTGCAGCAGGCCGGGGACGAACTGCAGCTCGTAGGTGCGGATCATCGACGCGGCCTGCTCCATGCCGAGGTAGGTCTCGAACCAGGAGGGCAGCAGATCGGAGTAGCGGTGCCACCAGCCGGGGGCGTTGGCGCGGCCGACGAGGGCGAGGAACTCGGCGCGCTCGTCCGGATCGACGACGCCGTAGCGGGTGAGGAGATCGGCGACGTCACGCTCCTTGAAGCCGACGCGGCCCAGCTCCAGGCGACTGATCTTGGCGGCCGACCCGCGGATGGCGTCGCCCGCCTCCTCGCGGGTGATGCCCGCGAGCTCGCGCTTGTGCCGCAGCCGCGCGCCCAGACCGATGCGCAGCACCGTAGGACCGGTGGACGCCAGACCCGATACGGGGTGATCGCCAAGGCCGTCCGCCCTGGCGTTGCCGACGACGTTCATCCTTGCTCCCGGCCGATGTGGACCACCTCTGGCGTTCGCAGGGCGTGGCAGTCCGGTTCACTCTGCCGGGGATCGGTCGCGCGTGCAACTCACTCCGCGTGGGCGCGTCCCGCGAGATCGTCGAACTCACCGCCGAGCACCCCGGCGATGAACGCCGCGATTTCGGCTCTCGTGTACACCAGGGTCGGACCGCCCGGGTGGCGTGAGTTGCGCACCGCGATGTCTCCACCTGTCAGTTCGGCCAGCTCAACGCAGTTGCCGCTGGGGTTGCTGGCCGTGCTCTTCCGCCAGACCAGCTCGCGAGATTGCAGATGCACGTGCAGATGTTCACGCAACAGCACTTGCGGATGCAAGGCGAAATCGACACGATCGTGTTGCGACACGGCGGATCGGGGATCGGGGCGACGATGGGTTACTCGTGGGGGGTCGGCGTTGGCGCGGCGCGGACGGACGGTGCTCCGGTCGTGCGGCCGATCGCGGACGTGCGGGAGATCCGCCCCCCGCAGCGCGGTGACCTGCGCCAGCTCGCCGCCGAGCTGGCACCCATGGTGGACGTCTGGAAGCGTCTGCTCGCCCAGCATGTGCCGGACCGGGCGGGCCGCTGCGTCGTGTGTACCAAGGGCGGCACCGGCCTGCCGTCCACGCCGTGGCCGTGCTCCATCCACGGCATCGCCGAGATGGCCCGCCGTCGTCACGACGAGGATCGCACCGACCGCCCTGCCGTCTGAGTCGTCGGCGCGGACGCTCCCCGTCAGCCCAGCCACTCCAGCGCCGCCGCGGCCGTCCAGGCCTGGTCGCGGCTGCCCAGCGGTGCGCCGGTGATGGGCTCGTAGTACTCCGCGAAGGTCAGGTCGGCCAGTTGCTCCAGCGAGGCCGTGCGCAGCTCCGCCCGCAGCGCGGTCGCGCCGTCACGGGCGCACGCCCAGCCGAGCAGCAGGTTGAGGAACGGCCACACCGGACCCCGCCAGTACGTGCGCGGCCGGAAGTCGGGGCTTGCGGGCGAAGTCGATGTGGGCAGCGGAAAGCGCAATGCGGGATGTCCCATCCAGGCGGGCCCGCGCAACAGCGCGCGCTGGGCCGCCAGCAGCGCCGGGTCGCCGCCCGCGACGAGCGGGGCGAACCCGGCCACCGTCAGCGGGCCGACCCACGCGCGGGCCCGCACGTCGTAGTCGCGGGCCAGCCCGCTGGCCGGATCTACCGTGGACGCCACCCCCGCGCGGAACCGGGCGGCGATGGTGAGCTGATCGGCGGCGTCGTCGGGCCGCTCCAGCTCGTCGGCGATGCCCGCCAGCACCTCCGCCGCCGCCGCGAGCACGGCGGAGAAGAACACGTCCCGCACCCGGAAGTCGATCGTGTCAAGCACCCGCGCGTCGTCGTAGTCGACGGCGGAGAGCTGCTCGACCAGCCACAGGTAGCGGGTGTACTCCCGGTCGGTCGGCCGCTCGGCGGCGCTGGCCACGTGATGGGTGTCGCGCCGGGTGAACGGCGGCACCGGGCCGGGGGTGATCCGGGCGTATGGGGTGTCCCAGCGGGGGGAGTTGTCGAACCCGGACTCCCAGCTGTGGTGAATCTCGACGAGCCCGACGCCGTCCGGATCGCGGGCCGCGGCCAGCCACCGGTGCCACGCCAGCAGCGCGTCGAGCGTTTCCGCCGCGAACGCCTCGGCGACCTCCCGGTCGGCCCCGCCGCGCTCGCGGCCGCGGTCGAGCACGTGGCGCAGCGCGATCGCGTGGACGGGCGGCTGGCAGATGCCCGAGGTGCGGACGTCCGCCGGACGGGCCGCGACGCCGTCCGTGCCCCACCGCTCGGGGCCGGGGAAGTAGTCGTCGGCCCGGGGCGAGAAGCGGATGTGCGGGATCATCCCGGTGCTCCACTGCGCCGCGAGCATGCTGCGGAGCTCCGTCACCGCGCGGGCGACGTTCACGCGCGCCAGCCCGATCGCGACGAACGCCGCGTCCCAGCTCCACTGGTGCGGGTACAGATCGGGCGCGGCCGTGGTCATCGTGCCGAGGTCGTTGCGGTGCAGGGCCTCGATCGCGGCATGCCGGACGATGGCCGCGTCGAGGAGGGTGCCGGTCATGGGTGGCTCCAGAGACGGGTGACTTATGTGCAAGGAGAAGACAGAAGTCGGGTAGTGTCAAGCCGTCGGGAGGGCCCATGGCGAACGTCACGAGCCACGGCGAGCTGTTGCACCTGGTGCGCGCCCGGGAAGGGCTGTCGCGTGCGCAGCTGATGGCCGAGACCGGCATGTCGCGGGGCACGCTCTACGGCAGGCTTGACGTCCTCGTCCGGCTCGGGCTGGTTTACGAGGCGGAGCCGCTCGGGGCGACCGGTGGGCGCCGGGCGCGGCGCATCCGTTTCGAGGACCGTGGCCGCGTCGTGCTGGCCGTCGACCTCGGCCAGACCCACGCCCGGGTCGCGGTCACCGACCTCCTGGGCAGCGAGCAGCGTCGCGCGGACCTGCCGCTGCGCATCGCGGACGGCGGGGCCGCCGTCCTCGGGCCGGTGCTCGACCACGCCGAGAAGCTGCTGGCCGCCTGCCGCGGGGAGCGCCTGGTCGGGGTCGGCGTCGGTGTGCCCGCCGCGGTCGATCCGGCGACCGGGCGGCTGCTGTTCGCCGAGGCCATGCCGGGCTGGCGGCCCGACGACATCGCTTCCGCCGTCCGCGCCCGGTTCCCCGTGCCGCTGGTGGTGGAGAACGACGCGCGGGCGGGCGCCCTGGGAGAGTCGCGGTCCGACGAGGAGACGCTGGTCTACGTGAAGATCGCCACCGGGATCGGCTGCGGCATCGTGGTCGGCGGGGAGACGCTGCGCGGCGCCGCCGGGCTCGCGGGCGACATCGGCCACGTCCGCGTCCGTCCGCCCGAGATCACCGACGAGATGACCGGGCCGCGCTGCCGCTGCGGGCGCGTCGGATGCCTTGCCGCCCACAGCTCGGGACGCGCGCTCCTCGAGCGGCTCGGCGACGTGCGCTTCGACTCCCTCGCCGCGCTGGTGGCCGCGGCGGAGACGCCCGCCGTCGCCGCCGCGCTCGAGGTCGCCGCTGACGCGCTGGGCGTGGCGCTGGCGCCCACGGTGGCCACGTTGAACCCGCACCGGCTCGTGCTGGGCGGTCCGCTGGGGGCGGTGCCCCGCGTGGTGGACCGGGTGCGGGAACGCCTGTCGGCCGCCGTGCCGGACCGGTTGCTGCCGCTCGTCGAGCGCAGCGCGCTCGGCAATCGCGCCACCCCGCGCGGCCTCGCCCGGCTGGTGGTGCGGCGAGCGTTCGCGCCCGCCGCGGTCGACGCCGTGATCGAGGCGGCGCTCGCTGCCGGTTAGCTACGCGGGCTGCTGCTCCCAGCGCATCCACGGGCGGTTGCCGCTGCGGTAGGCGGCCTCCATCGCGGTGCGCTCCTTGACCGTGTCGGCGGGGTGCCAGAAGCCGCGGTGGCGGTAGGCGAGCATGCGCCCCTCCTCGGCGAGCCCCGCGAGCACGTCCTCCACGAGCGCGCTCTGCTCCGGCAGGTGCTCGAAGATCTCCGGCCGGAGCACGAAGTAGCCGCCGTTCTCCCACACCGGCATTTCCTGCAGCGTGGTGACGGACGTGATCGCGCCATGGTCGCCGACGTCGACGAGGTGGAACGCCGACTGCGGCGGCACGGCCAGCATCGCACCGACCTTGTCGGGCGCGGCGGCGAACCGCTCGATCATGGCGTCCAGTGGTGCGTCGGTGAGGAGGTCGGCGTAGTTGGCGAGGAACATCTCCTCGCCGTCGACGAGGTGTTGCACGCGGCGCAGGCGCTCGCCGATCGACGCGTCGAGGCCGGTGTGGACGAACGTGATCGTCCAGTCCTGCACGTCGCCGCCGAGCAGCTCGACGCCGCCGTCGCGGAGCACGAAGTCCGTGGCGGCCGTCTCGTCGTAGTGCAGGAAGAAGTCCTTGATGTGATGCCCGCCATGCCCGAGGCACAGGATGAAGTCGTGGTGCCCGAAGTGGGCGTAGTAGCGCATGACGTGCCAGAGCAGGGGGCGCGGGCCCACCGGATGCATGGGTTTGGGCAGGTCGTCGCCCTCGGTCAGCCCGCCACAGAACAGCACGACCTTCACTCTCACCGACCCCTTTCCGCCGCCGTCACCCCATCGTGGCATCCACGGTGACGAGGTCGATCAACCGGGGCACCAGATCATCCAGCGCGACGCGCACCGCGCCGAGCACCGTGCCGCGCTCGGCCAGCGGCGATGCGGCGAGGGCGGGGGTCGCGCGGAGCGGGCGCTCGCGCAGAGCGCCCGCGTAGGCGCGGCGGAGCGGTGTCATGAGGACGTCACCGGCCTCGGCGACCGCTCCGCCGAGCACGATCACCTGCGGGTCGAGCAGGGTCGCGAGGAGGGCGAGCACCCGTCCCACGCGTTCGGCCACGGCGTCGAGCGCAGCCAGCGCGGTGGCTTCGCCGCGCGCGGCGGCGGCGAACGCGTCCGGGGCGGGGAGCCCGGTGGCGCGGCGCAGCAGCCTGCCGATCCCGTCGGGCGTGCCGACGCCGGTGACCAGGTGCAGGAAGCCCATCTCGCCCGCGCCCCCGGACCGGCCGCGCACCGGCCTGCCGCCGACGCAGATGCCCGCCCCGAGCCGTTCCCCCGCCAGGAGCAGCACCGCGTCGGCACAGCCGACGGCCGCCCCGCGCCACCGCTCGGCGAGCACGGCGAGATCGGCGTCGTTCTCCACGATCGGTGGGGCGGGCAGCGGCGCCAGCGCCGTGCGCAGGTCGACCCGGGCGAGGCCGGGCAGGTAGGCGTCGACCGCGACCGCGTGCCCGTCGGCGGTCACCGGCGCGGGCACGCCGAGCGCGGCCGCCCGCACCCCGGCGGGTCCGACGCCCGCCGAGCGGAGCGCGTCGGCCACGGTCTCGCGCACCCGCACCAGCCGCCGATCAGCGGACGTGCGGGGGTCGTCGAACGCGGCGAAGGCCTCGCCGACGACGTCGCCGCGCAGGTCGGCCACCGCGACGCGGACGGTCGCCTCGCCCATGTCCACGCCGACGACGTGGGCGGCGTCGGCGCGGGCGGCGTACACGCGCGGCCGCCTGCCCGGCCCGACGCCGTGGCCGGGGGCGTGTTCGACGGCGAGGCCACGGGCGATGAGGGCGTCGCAGATCTCGTGCACGGTGGGCCGCGAGAGCCCGGTCGCGGCCATCAGCTCGACGCCCTCGCACGGCCCGCCCGCCAGCAGGGCGTCGAGCACCGCCTGGCTGTTGCGGCGGCGCAGACCTGTCGCCGTGCTCACCTTGACCGCCTTCCCGTCACCGCCGCAGAATAAAGCAGGCTCCCTAATCAATCTCCCTCCGGAAGGATCGCGATGTCCCTCGGCTCGACGGTGGAGGCGCCCGCCACCACCGACTGGTGGCGCTCCGCGGTGGTCTACCAGGTCTACATCCGCAGCTTCGCCGACGGCGACGGGGACGGGATCGGCGACATCGCGGGGATCCGGGCGCGGCTTCCGCACCTGCGCGACCTGGGCGTCGACGCGGTGTGGATCAACCCGTGGTACCCGTCGCCCATGGCCGACGCGGGCTACGACGTGTCGGACTATCGCGCGATCGAGCCCGCCTTCGGCACCTCGGCCGACGCGACCGCGCTGATCGCCGAGGCGCACGCGCTGGGCCTGCGCGTGCTGCTGGACATCGTGCCCAACCACACCTCCGACCAGCACGCCTGGTTCCGGGCGGCGCTGGCGGGCGACGCGGCCGCGCGGGCACGGTATCTGTTCCGGCCGGGCCGCGGCGACGGGCCGCCCAACGACTGGCAGAGCGTGTTCGGCGGCCCGGCCTGGACCCAGGTCGCCGACGGGTCCTGGTACCTGCACCTCTTCGACCCTGGCCAGCCCGACCTCGACTGGACCAACCCCGAGGTGCGTGGCGAGTTCGAGTCGATCCTGCGGTACTGGTTCGACCAGGGCGTCGACGGCTTCCGCATCGACGTCGCCCACGGCCTGGTGAAGGCCGACGGCCTGCCCGACGTCGGCCCGGACGACACCGAGGAGGTGCTCGAGCCCGCCCACCGCGCGGACCACCCGTTCTGGGACCGCGACGGCGTGCACGAGGTCTACCGCGGCTGGCGGCAGGTGGCCGACTCCTACCCCGACGGGAAGGTGTTCGTCGCCGAGGCGTGGGTGGGCTCCAACGAGCGCCTCACCCGCTATCTGCGCTCCGACGAGCTGCACACGGCGTTCAACTTCCCCTACCTCAACGCGCCGTGGGAGGCCGTGGCGCTGCGCGCGGTGATCGACGAGTCGCTGTCGACGTACGCGACGATCGACGCGCCCGCCACGTGGGTGCTGTCCAACCACGACGTCGTTCGGCACGTCTCGCGGCTGGGCCGCCCACAGGTCGCGGGCAGGCACTCGCTCGGGAGCCTGCCGCCGATCGAGACGTTCGACCGTGCGCTCGGCACCCGCCGGGCGCGCGCGGCGGCGCTGCTGATGTTCGCGCTGCCCGGCAGCGCCTACGTCTACCAGGGCGACGAGCTGGGCCTCTGGGAGGTCGAGGACCTGCCCGACGAGGTGTTGCAGGACCCGGCCTGGCGCCGTTCCGGCCACACCGAGCGTGGCCGGGACGGCTGTCGCGTGCCGATTCCGTGGTCGGACGCGGCGCCGCCGTTCGGCTTCTCACCGGAGGGCGCCTCGGGGGCGCCGTGGCTGCCGCAGCCCGCCGGGTTTGCCGCGGTGACGGTGGCCGCCCAGGAGGCCGACGCCGCGTCGATGCTCGCGCTCTACCGGGGCGCGCTGGCGCTGCGGCGCACCCATCCCGCGCTGGGCGGCGGCGAGCTGACCTGGCGCCCGGCGGCGCCGGGGGTGCTGATGTTCGACCGCGACCCGGGCTTCACCTGCGTGGTGAACCTCGCGGACGCCCCGGTCGCGCTGCCGTCCGGCACGCGCGTGCTGTTGGCGTCCGCACCGCTCACGCCGCAGGGGCGGCTGCCGGTCGACGCGGCGGCGTGGCTGGAGCGCTGACCCAGGGCCGGGCCGTGCGGCGGCGCGGCGGGGGTGCGCGTCGATGCAGGCGCGGGGCAACCCGTGCCTGACGTGACTCAGGCGCGAAGCGCGGCGAGCAGGGGGATGGCGGCGATCTTGGCCTCGGTCAGCTCGGCCCAGCGGATCCCGTCGGCCGGTCGGGGTCCGCGGCGGGCCCGGCAGTCGATCACACGCTCGGGGGTGACGACCAGGTCGACCGGGGCGTCGTGCGCCGCCGTCGGGATCTCGCCCGCCGCGCGCACCTGCAGCTCGTGCACGGTCGTCACCACGAGCGTCGCGGGCCCGATCAGCCCCGCCGCCGTCGCGAGGGCGAACTCCAAGTCGGCGAACCCGCCGCCCTTGCCCAGCCGGGCGCCGTCCTCGCCCACGGCGACACACCCGGTGACGACCAGGTCCACCGGCGCCAGGTCGGCCACCGCCAGCCGGCGGGCCGAGCGGCTCGCCCCGGCGATGGACGCGGCCTTGCGCGGCGGGTCGGCGAGATGGTCGGGGTCGAGCAGGAAGAACGGCTCGGGCCCGGCGAGGCGCGGCACCGCCATGTAGACCGTCCGGCCGTCCTGCAGCGCTCGCTGCCGCACCGGAAGCTGCGCGGAGTCCGGGTTGGCCTTGAGCGTCGCGGCCTGCGCCCACGCCGGGGTCGCGCGCAGGCGCTCGGCGGCCGCCTCGGCGCCGACGAAGTTGGAGATGCGGTTGCGGGCGCCGGGGAACCGCGCCACCCGGGCCTCGGTGAGGGCGGCCCACACCTCCTCCCGCAGCGCGGCCTTGGCGGCGAGCAGCGCGGGGTCGCCGCCTGCGTCGGCGTCGTGCCTGCGCGGGGTGCGGCTCACGTCGCCAGCCGGCGTCGGTCGCCCCGCGCGCGCAGGCGCGCCAGCACCGGCAGGCCGACCGCGGGCAGCAGACCGCCGACCCGGGCGAGGCCCGCACGGGCGGCCGGGAGCGACCGGACGATGCGGCGCCCGGCCAGCATTCCCATCGCCGCGTCCGCGACGGCGTCCGCGGTGAGCAGCGTGGGCCGGGAGAACAGGATCGCAGTGTCCGCGTGCGCCTGCTCGGCGCGCACGAGCGCGGTGTCGGCCGCGTCGGGGCAGAGGGCGTGCACCCGGATCGGCAGCCCGGCCAACGCGAGGTCGCCCGCGAGGCTCGTCGTGAACGTGAGGACCCCGGCCTTCGTGGCGGCGTAGACGGCCAGCCCCGGCACCGGCCCGTGCGCCGACATCGACGCCAGGTTGAGCAGGTGCCCACCGCGGACCTTCATCGCGTCAACGGCGGCCCGCGCGCCGTGCACCACCCCGAGCAGGTTCACCTCGACCTGCCGTGCCACGTCGTCGTCGGCGAGCTCCCACGCCTTGCCCGGGCGCAGGACGCCCGCGTTGTTCACCCACACCGCGAGCGGGCCGAGCTCGGCGGCCGTCGCGGCAGCCCGCCGGTGGTCGGCGGCCGAGCGGGCGTCGGCGACGATGCCCGTGCAGGCCGGGCCGAGCTCGGCGGCGGCCGCGCCGACCTCGTCGGCGTCGAGGTCGGTGATCAGTACGCGGTGCCCGCGCGCGACCAACCGGCGCGCGATCTCCTTTCCGAAGCCCCGTGCGGCCCCGGTGACGACGGCGGACGTAGTCATGCGGCGCACCCTGCCACGACCCGGGGCGGGTGGGGTGACCGGACGGCAAGCTGGGCCTTACCCCACCCGCAGGGGATCCGGGCCGTCGCGGTGATCGCCAGCGACCCCTCGCCGGGTGGATGATTCTCCCCGTAAGACGCCAACCGGCGCGCACGACCAGGGGAGAGACGATGAACCAGCAAACCCGCCCGGCCGCCAACGCCTTCCCCGCCGCCGCCCGCGCCTCCGCCGTCCCGACCCGGATGCCGATGCCCGCCCGTGCGGTCCCGGCCCGCGCCGCCGCGGCCTCGCAGCCCCTCCGTCCGGGCCGTCCGGCCGTGCCCGCCCAGCCGCAGCCCGGCAACCGCCCGCAGTCCCCGCAGCGCCCGCAGGCCGCGCCGCTGCCGCAGCCCGCCCCGCGGGGCCGGGCCGCGCAGCGTCCACAGGTCGCGCCGCCCCTGCGCCCCCTCCAGCCGCCCCAGCCCGCCCCGCGTCCCCAGGCGGCCCCGCGCCCCCCGACCGCGCAGCCGCCGACCCCGCCGCGCCCCTACGCCCCCGCGCCCGCGGCCCCTCGCCCCCCGGCGCCCCGCGCCCCGGCCGAGCCCGTCGGCCCCCCGCCCCGGCCCCACAAGAGCAAGGTCGGCCGGTGGATCGCCCTGCTCGTGATCGCGGGCG
The DNA here is from genome assembly GCA_963739465.1 of uncultured Actinomycetota bacterium. Lineage (GTDB taxonomy): Bacteria > Actinomycetota > Actinomycetes > Mycobacteriales > Pseudonocardiaceae > Pseudonocardia. Next base: position 30,879 of record CAVUAS010000007.1, on the reverse strand, counting down.
GCGTCGGCGGTGCCGTGTGGTTCGGCACGCACGCCGCCCCCACCAAGGAGGGCGTCGGCGACTGCCTCGCCCAGACCGGCGGCAACCAGCTCACCAAGGTCGGCTGCAGCGACAAGTCCGCCCGCTTCCACGTGCTGGGCAAGCTGGAGAACAAGACCGTGATCGACGCCACCCTCGACGCCTGCAAGGCGTTCCCGACGGCCACGAGCGCCTACTGGCAGGGTGACAGCGGCCAGCCCGGCCTGGTGCTGTGCCTCGAGCCCGTCGTCCCCGCCGCCCCCGCCAAGAAGTGAGCGGCGTCTAGAACCCGGTGCCGTGCAGCGGCTCGCGGTCGGTCATGAAGGCCGCGTCGATCCGGCGTAGCACGTCCGGCGCGCCCTCGGCCCGGCCGACCCGGGCGTAGGTGCTCGCCCGGTTGCAGCCGAAGAGCAGCGGGCCGAGCGTCGCCACCGGCAGGGCGAGGTCCGCGGGCGCGTCCGTCGGGCCGCACGTCGCGCCCTCGGGCCCGCCGCGCAGGCGTACCCGGCCGCCCCGGTGCAAGAAGTCGTCGCGGACGTCGAGCACGATGTCGATCTCGGTCGCGTACGTCCGCGCCGCGAGCGCGGCGGGCACGTCCAGCACCCGGGACCACATGCCGTCGTCCAGGCCGGTCGTCCGGACCTGGCGGGGATCGGTGAGCATCAGCGGGAGCGGGTCGGCGACCGCGAGGGACTTCCAGCCCGTCACCTTGTCGACGAGGTCCAGCCCGAGCAGCACCCGCCACAGCGCGGCGTATGCCGCGTCGGTGGCGGTGAACAGGTCGACGACGGTGGCCGAGCGGTCCGACCAGCGGACCCGGTAGGAGGCGAAGCCGTCGGCGTGGATGAGGTAGAACAGGGCGCTGCCGCCGTCGCGCCAGCGTTCCTCGTCGCGCAGGTGCCAGTCCCAGGCCGCGTCGCTGCGCGACACCGCGCCCGGGGTGATCGCACACCACCGCCGGTGCAGCTCCGGGGCGAGCTTGCGGGCGGTCTCCCGGTCGGCGTAGCGCACACCGCCGGGGTCGGGCGCGTCCGGCCGGAACTCCGCCCGGCGGCGGTTGACCTCGAACGTGCGGTTGACCGTGGTGACGCCGTAGCCGAAGCGGCCATAGATCGCCCCCTCGCTCGCCGTCAGCAGCGCCACGACGAGGCCGTCGGCGACGAACCCGGCGTGCTGCTCGGCGAACATCGCCCGCAAGATGCCGCGGCGGCGCATGGTGGGGTCTACCGACACCCACGTCACACCGGGTGCGGGCAAGACGGTGCCGCCGGGCAGCGTCACGTCGAGTGGGTAGGACCCGGTCACCCCGAGGATCGCGCCGCTCTCGGGGTCGCACGCCAGGAGGAACCGGTCCGGCTCGAACAGCGGCCGGAAGTTCTCCAGGTCCGCGTCAGTCTGCTGGTGACCGAAAGCGCGGCCGTCGACCTCGGCGAGGGCGCGGAGGTCGTCCGCGGTGGCACGGCGCAGCAGCGGGCGGAAGGGCAGGTTCACGACCGGGCAGTGTGGCCCGCTCCCGACGCCGCTGTCGACGCATTTGTCCTGCTCGTCCATGTGTCCAATGCCGACTGGTACACGTCGTGCAGCCGCCGCGCCCACGCCCGGGCGTCGTACTCGGCGAGAAAGCGCGCGCGGGCACCCGCGCCGAGCTTCTCGCGGCGGGCGGGGTCGTCGGTGAGTGCGGTGAGCGCGCGCGCCACCGCGCCCGGGGCGAGCGCGACGAGCATGCCGGTGTCGGACGTGATGACCTCCGGGATACCGCCGACCCGGGTGGCGACCGTGGGCAGCCCCATCGCCATCGCCCGCAGCAGGGCGGTCGGCAGCGCCGCCGCGCGGGCGGTGTGCACGAACACGTCCGCGGCGGCGAGCAGCTCGGCGGGCTCGCGGTGGCGATGGGTGAACCGCACCCGGTGGGCCAGCGCATCGGTGGCCGCGACCCGCGACTCGAGCCAGGGTCGCAGCGGCCCCTCGCCCGCCAGCGCGACCACGAGGGGCAGGTCGTCCGGTAGCGCCTCGACGGCGTCGAGCAGCAGCTCGTGGCCCTGGTCGCGGCGCATCGGGGCGGTGGACAGGGCCACCACGTCGCGGTCGTCGATCTCCAGCGCGGCGCGACGGCGCGCACGCATCGCCGCGTCGGGCACGCCGGGGTCGACGACCCCGTTCGGCACCAGCAGAACATCGGTCTCGGGCCCGGCGAGGCTGCGGTACCACTCGCGCTGCACCTGCGAGATCGCGATGGTGCGCGTCATGAACCGCTGGCGGGCCAGGATCTTGGCGCTGCGCTTGAGCCGGTCGACGCGGTCGGCGGGCTCGTTGTGGATGCGGTGCAGCGTGGACACGGCCGGGATGCGGTTGCGGGCCGCGGCGGCGGCGCCGACGACGTCGGCCTGCGGCAGATGGGTGTGCACGATCTCGACACGCTGCTCGCGCAGCAGCTTGGCGGTGCGCGCGACCGCCCGCGGATCCCAGGGGAACAGGTCCAGCTCGGCCACCGGCACACCGGCCCGGCGCAGCGCGCCGACCTCCGCGGCGTCCGACGAGACGGAAAGGGCAATGACGATCATGTCGATGTCGGCCTGGCGGGCGGCCCCGGCCAGGTCGACGAGCCCGATCTCGGGGCCGTCGGAGTGCAGGGTGGGGATCAGATGAGCGACCTTCACCGCAAGGTCTGCTCCTCTCTCGGGCGCCGTAACGCCCGATCGCAGGTGGTGACGGGCCCGACCCTATCGGGTGACCGCGTCGGCTCGTCGTGAGTGCCGGACCCGGTGATGATCAGGTCGTGACCGCCGTCGCCCGGTGCGCGAGGATGGGGGGATGGACGGGCCCGTCGTGCTGGTCGATGCCGACAGCGAGGTCGAGCGTGGGCTCGTCGCGGAGTGGCTGAGGGCCCACGACATACGCCCCCGTGAGCAGCTCCCCATCAACGCGGACGCGCTGGCTCGGCCGCTCGCCGAGCTCCCCGTCGACGTGCCGGTCATCCCCGTGCGGGTGGCGTGGCTGCCCCGTGAGCGCGGGGGCCGCAGGCGGGTGCGCTGGTCGGACGTGGTGTCGCTGGACGCAGGGTCGCTTGGCAGGCGCCCACCCGCGGGCGTCCAGGCGCGGATCGCGCGTCGGGAGCCCGATCGGGCGCCGGTGGTGGCAGGCGAGCCCGCGACGGTCGGTGACCTGCGCCGCCGCTACGGGCGCCCGGCGTCGGGGGTGCACACGGGGTTCGCGGAGTTCGTCGCCCGCCAGGCCATCCTCGCGCTCGGCAGGGCCGAGCGCGGGCTCCTCGGCAACCACTACAAGGTCCCTCGGCTCATCGCGGAGGCCATCAAGGACAGCCCGGAGTACCGCCACGAGGTGGCCGAGCTCGCCGCGCGGCTGGAGCTGCCGGAGGAGGAGGTCGCCCGGCGCGCGGCGGCCGACCTGGCCGGCCTCGTCGCGTCGATGAGCCCGCTGGCCGTCGACCTGCTCACCGGCGCGCTGCGGCCGCTGCACTCCCGGGCGTGGAACGTCCAGGTCGACGACGCAGGCCTGGCTCGGCTGCGGGAGCGCAACCGCAGCCATCCGCTCGTGTTCCTGCCCAGCCACCGCAGCTACGCCGATCCGCTGCTGCTCGCCGACGTGCTCGCTGACCACGACTTCCCCCGCAACCACGTGCTCGGCGGGGACAACCTGAACTTCTGGCCGGTCGGGCCGCTGGCCAAGCGCGCAGGCGTGGTGTTCATCCGCCGCAGCTTCGGCGACGACGAGGTCTACAAGCTCGCCGTCCGCCAGTACTTCGGGTTCCTGCTGGCCAAGCGCTTCAACCTGGAGTGGTACATGGAAGGCGGGCGCTCGCGCACCGGCAAGCTGCGCCCGCCCCGCTACGGGCTACTGGCCAACGTGGCCGAGGCGATCGACCACGGCCGCGTCGCGGACGTCTACCTCGTCCCCGTGTCGATCACCTATGACCAGCTGCGCGAGGTGTCGGCGATGGCGGCCGAGCAGGTGGGGGCGCCGAAGACGGGCGAGGGCATGGCCTGGCTCGCCCGCTACGCCCGCGCTCAGCTCGCCCCACTCGGCTCCGCCTACGTGCGGTTCGCCGAGCCGATCTCGCTGCGCGCCGCCCTTCGAGGCGAACCCGACCGACGGCTGGCGCTGCAGAAGGTGGCGTTCGAGGTCTGCGTGGGGATCAACAGGGTGACCCCGGTGGTGGCCACCGCGCTGGTCACCCTGGCCCTGCTCGGGGTGCGCGACCGGGCGTTGACGCTGGCGCAGGTGCGGCAGGTGCTCGGCCCCGTACGCGGCTACCTGGAGGTGCGTGCGCTGGTCGGGGCGGTCGACGCGCTGTCAACGGACACCGGGCTGCGGCGCGTGCTGGGCGCGCTGACGCAGTCGAAGGTCGTGACGACCTACGCGGGCGGCGAGGAGCCGGTGTACGCGATCGAGCGCGGCCAGCACCTCGTCGCGGCGTTCTACCGCAACTCCGCGATCCACCACTTCGTGGACCGGGCGATCGCCGAGCTGGTGCTGCTCGTCGAGCCGGAGGACCGCTGGGACGCCGCGCTCGCGTTGCGCGACCTGCTCAAGTTCGAGTTCTTCTTCCCCGATCGCGAGACCCACCGTGCCCAGCTCACCGCCGAGCTCGCCCGCATGGGTGCGAGCTGGGACTCGCCCGAAGGCCCCGACGTGCTGGCGGGCGCGGCGTTCCTCATCGCCCACCGGGTGCTGCGGTCGTTCGTCGACGCCCAGCTCGTGGTGGCACTGCGGCTGGCCGCGCGCAACCCGCGCACGCCCGTCGTCGAGAAGGATTTCCTCGGCGAGTGCGCCGCCGTCGGGCAGCAGATGCTCCTGCAGGGGCGCCTGCACGGGCCGGAGTCGCTGTCGCGGGAGCTGTTCGGGAGCGCGCTGAAGCTCGCCGCGAACCGCGACCTCGTCGATGCGGGCCGCGAGGAGCTCACCAAGCGGCGCGAGGAGTTCGCCGCGCAGCTGGAGCGGGTGGTGGCCGACGTGCGCCGGATCGACGAGCTGAGCGACCAGGTGAACCTGTCGTGAGCCCGCAGGTCACGTGGGACGCCGAGCGGCTGCTCACCGACGTCGGGGAGGGCCCGCAGGGGCCCGCGGTCGGCGCGTTCTTCGACTTCGACGGCACCCTCATCGACGGCTACTCGCTCGGCGCGTTCGCCCGCCACCACCTGCGGGCGGGTGATGTCACCCCGCTCGACGCGGGTCGGATGCTGCTGCTCGGCCTGCGCGGGGTCAGCTCCGAGGCGGAGTTCGAGACGTTCTTCGTGCTCGGCATGCACGCGTGGGCGGGCCGCAGCGAGGACGAGCTCGTCGAGCTCGGCGAGCGGCTGTGGGTGCAGGGGATCGCCGGGTCGCTCTACCCGGAGGCGTGGCGGCTCGTCGAGGCGCACCGCCGCGCCGGGCACACCGTGGTGCTGGCCTCGTCGGCCACCCGCTTCCAGGTGGAGCCCGCCGCGCGCGCGATGGGCGTCGAGCACGTGCTCGTCACCCCCGTCGAGATCGAGAACGGCCTCGCGACCGGGCGCCCGGGCGGCCCTCCGCTGTGGCGGCAGGGCAAGGCCGACGCCGTACGGGCGTTCGCGCCCCAGCACGGTGTCGACCTCGCGGCGAGCTACGCCTACTCCAACGGCACGGAGGACGTGGCGTTCCTGTCGACCGTCGGTCGCGCGCGGGCGCTCAACCCCGAGCCGGGGCTGGCGATCGTCGCGGCCGAGAAGGGCTGGCCGGTCGTGCGCTTCCGCCCGCGGGGGCGGGCCGGGCTGCGGCAGGTCGTGCGCACCGCGGCCGGCCTGGCCGGGATGCTCGGCGGGTTCGGCGCGGGCGTCGCGCTGGGCGCGGTGAACGGGTCCCGGCGCGACGGCGTGGACTTGGGGATCGCGCTCGCGGGCGAGCTGGGCACGGCGCTCGCGGGCGTGCGCCTGGACGTGCGGGGCGCGGAGTACCTGGTGTCGACGCGGCCCGCGGTGTTCCTGTTCAACCACCAGAGCCAGCTCGACGTCCTGATCCTCGCGAAGCTGCTGCGCGGCGGGTTCACCGGCGTCGCGAAGAAGGAGGCGGCGAAGGTCCCGGCGTTCGGGCTGATGTTCCGCCTGGCTGACATGGCGTTCGTCGACCGTGGCAACACCGCGCAGGCCAAGGCCGCGCTCGCGCCCGCGGTGGCCCGGCTGCGGGAGGGGATCTCGCTGGTCATGGCGCCCGAGGGCACCCGGTCGGCGACGCCTGCGCTCGGCCCGTTCAAGAAGGGCGCCTTCCACGTGGCCATGCAGGCAGGCGTTCCGATCGTGCCGATCGTGATCCGCAACGCGGGCGAGCTCATGTGGCGCGGGGCGTCGACGATCCGGGAGGGCACGGTGCAGGTCACCGTGCTGCCGCCGGTGCCGACCGACGGCTGGACGGTCGAGGAGCTGCCCAAGCACGTCGAGGAGGTGCGCGAGCGCTACCTCGAGACCCTCGCCGCGTGGGACGGGGCGCAGGGCCCCGTGCACGTCACGACCGGGCCCACCGGGCCGGTCGCCGCGCCGCTCGAGTGGGGGACGGCGACCGAGATGAACCCGCTCGAAACCGCGATGTGGCGCGGCGAGCTGGCCGACCCGCGACTGCGCTCGAACGTCACCCTGCTGGAGCTGCTCGACGTCGCCCCGGACTGGGACCGGCTGCTCGCGGCGCACGAATGGGCCACGCGGATGGTGCCGCGGATGCGCCAGCGGGTGGTCGAGCCCGCGCTCGGGGTCGGGACGCCCGCGTGGGTCACGGTCGATCGGGTCGACGTCACCGAGCATGTCTCCCGCGCCCACCTCATCGGCGGCTCCCCGCGTGAGCTGCTGGATCTGGTGCAGGAGTTCGCCCGCAGGCCGTTCGACCGGGACCGGCCGCTGTGGCGGGCGCTCGTCGTCGAGGGCCTGTCGGACGGGGGAGCGGCGTACGTGGTGGTCACCCACCACTCCGCGACCGACGGCCTCGGCGTCATCCAGCTCATAGGCAGGCTGCACAGCCGCGCCCGCGAGCATGACCGATTGCGGCCCGAGCCCGCGGCGTCGGTCGGCGCGGCGGCGAACCCGGTCGGGATGCTGGCCGAGCAGGTGGGGCGGGCGGTCCGAGCGGTGCCGACGGGGGCGCTGCGCCGGGGCGCGGGCCTGCTGACGCGGCCGGTGACGGGCCTCGAGCGGGGTGCGCGGGCGGCGCAGTCCCTCGGCCGGGCCGTGGGGCCCGCGCCGTCGGGCTCGCCGTTGCTGGCCGCGCGCAGCGGCGAATGGCATTTCGAGGTGCTCGACGTTCCGCTGGCCGCGCTCAAGGCCGGGTCGAAGGCGGCGGGCGGTTCGGTGAACGACGGGTTCCTCGCGGCCGTCCTCGGGGGGTTCCGCCGCTACCACGAGGCGCTCGGTGCGCCGGTCCCGTCGACGATCCCGGTCGGCATCCCGATCAGCCTGCGCACCGAGGACGATCCGCAGGGCGGCAACCGGTTCACCGGCGCGCGCCTGTCCGGCCCGCTCGCCGAGCTCGACCCCGCAGCGCGCATCCAGGCCGTGCGCCGTTTCGTGCTGCAGGCGCGGGCGCACGCGTCCGTCGACCCGGTGGGCCTGCTGGGGCCCGTGCTCGCCTGGCTGCCCGGGCCCGTGCTCGGGGCGTTGTCGAGCCGGATGACCGCGGCCAACGACGTCCAGGCGTCCAACGTGCCCGGCGTGGCCCACCCCGTGTACATCGCGGGCGCGCGGATCACCCGCATGTATCCGTTCGGCCCGCTGCCCGGCTGCGCGGCGATGATCACCCTGATCTCGCACGACGGCACCTGCTGCATCGGGATCAACACCGACCCGGCGGCGGTGACGCGGCCCGACGTGCTGGTCGAGGGCCTGCAGGCCGGTCTGGCCGAGGTGACGGCGCTCGCGTAGGCGCGCCCACGAACTGCAGCAGGGTCACCCCGCTGCAGTTCGTGGGGCGGCCGGGCGGTGTGCCTAGGCTCCTCCCATGACCACTGCGCAGGCATCCGAGCAGCTCGGTAGGCGGGTGTGGGCGCTGTTCACCCCGTACCGGGCCTCGCTGGTGGTGATCGTGCTCGCCGTGCTGCTCTCGAGCGGCCTGGGGATCATCACACCGTTCCTCACCCGGGCGACGTTCGACAAGGCGCTGTTCCCCGCCGACGGCGTCGTCCGGATCTCCCTACTGGTCTGGCTGGTCGCGGGGATGATCGCGGTTCCGGTGGTGAGCGCCCTGATCGGCGTGTACCAGACCTGGCAGACCACCCTGCTGGGCAACCGGGTGATGGCCGACCTGCGCGGTCGGCTGTTCGAGCACTTGCAGCGTCTGGATCTGGCGTTCTTCACCGCGACGCGCACGGGAGCGATCCAGTCGCGGCTGGCCAACGACGTCGGCGGCGTCCAGTCGGTGCTGTCGGAGACGGCGAGCTCGATCCTGGGCAACGTCGTCACCGTGGTCGCCGCGCTGGTGGCGATGGTGCTGCTGTCCTGGCAGCTGACGATCGTCGCGGTCGCGCTCGTGCCGCTGTTCATCGTGCTGCAGGTGCGGGTCGGCCGGGTGCGCCGAGCGGTCGCAGGCCGCACGCAGGAGTCGCTCTCGGACATGACCGCGATCACCGAGGAGGCGCTGTCGGTCTCCGGCGTGCTGCTGGCCAAGGTGTTCAACCGTCAGGCCGACGAGGTGCGCCGCTACAAGGCCGAAAACGCGCGCCAGGTCGACCTGCAGGTCCGCCAGGCGATGACCGGGCAGTCGTTCTTCGCGGTCGTGCAGACGTTCCTCGGGGTGACGCCCGCGCTGGTGTACCTCGTCGCGGGCATCCTCATCGCCGCGGCAGGCGGGGGGACGATCACGCCGGGCACGATCGTCGCCTTCACCACGCTGCAGACCCGACTGCTCTTCCCGACGGTCAACCTGCTGCGCGTCTCGCTGGACGTGCAGACCTCGCTCGCCCTGTTCGGGCGGATTTTCAGCTACCTCGACCTGGTGCCGCGCATCATCGACGCGCCCGACGCGCGGGTGCTCGACGCCGCTGCCGTAGCCGGGCGGGTCGAACTGTCGCACGTCTGGTTCGCCTACCCGGGCGCGGCGGGAGCGGATCCGGTGTGGGCGGTGCGCGACGTGTCGTTCGTCGTCGAGCCGGGTCAGCTCGCCGCGATCGTCGGACCCAGCGGCAGCGGCAAGACCACGCTGTCCTACCTCGTGCCGCGGCTCTATGACGTCGACCGCGGCCGGGTCATGATCGACGGTAAGGACGTCCGCGAGCTCACCCAGGCCTCGGTCGCCGACGCGATCGGCATGGTCACCCAGGACACCTTCTTGCTGCACGCCTCGATCGCGGACAACCTGCGCTACGCGAAGCCCGACGCCACGCAGGCGCAGCTGGAGGAGGCGGCACGGGCCGCGAACATCCACGACCGGATCCTGTCGTTCGCCGAGGGCTACGAGACCCTGGTGGGGGAGCGCGGCTACCGGCTGTCGGGCGGGGAGAAGCAGCGGCTGGCCATCGCGCGCGTGCTGCTGAAGGACCCGCGCATCCTCATCCTCGACGAGGCCACGAGCGCGCTGGACACGACCAGCGAGCGGCTGGTGCAGGAGGCGCTGGAGAACGCGACGCAGCGGCGCACGACGATCGCGATCGCGCACCGGCTCTCCACGATCCTGGGCGCGGACGTGATCCTCGCGGTGGAGAACGGCCAGGTCGTCGAGCGCGGGACGCACGCCGAGCTGCTGGCGCGCGACGGCCTCTACGCCCGGCTCTACACCGAGCAGTTCGCGGGCGGGAAGGTCGAGGCCCGCTGCGCCGACGGCGTGCGGTTCTGCGACGGCACCACGCTGGTCGAGCGCGGTGCCGCCGCATGACGGACCTAGAAGACGATCACGTAGAGCCCGTAGAGCACAATCGCGGCGGCGCCGAGCAGACAGATCGTGGCCACCGCCGTGCCCGTTGCGGGCGACAGCTTGCTACCGCCGCGGCCGATGACCGGCGTCTCGTCCGCGGAGACGGGCTCGTCGCCTGCGGCGGGCTCCCGGGCCGAGAGCCCGACCAACGCCAAGGACGCCAGCACCACCACGAGCACGCCGATGGCCAGCGACACGATCATCACGATGCCGAGGGCACCCCAGTTGACGGACATGCGGTCCCTCCTCTCAGGCCGCGGCCGGGATCGGCTGCGGGGCGGGGACGTCGTTGACGTTCTCGGCGGTGACCGGGCGGCGGCGCGAGGCGGCGTAGATCCCGCCCGCCATGCCGACCAGCACGACGGCCACGATGACAGTGCCGATTACGCCCGTAGTCGCGACCCACGCGGCGACGGCGCCGACGACCGCGGCGGCGGGCAGCGTTAACAGCCAGGCGATCGCCACCTGGCCCGCGACCCCCCAGTGGACCGAGGCCAGCCGCCTGCCCGCGCCCGCGCCGAAGATCGACCCGGTGCAGACCTGGGTGGTGGACAGCGCGAAGCCCAGGTGTGACGACACCAGGATGACGCTCGCGCTGCTGGTCTCGGCGGCGAAGCCCTGCGGCGGCTGGATCTCGCTGACGCGCCTGCCGAGGGTCTGGATGATCCGCCAGCCGCCCATGTAGGTGCCGAGCGCGATCGCGAGGCCCGCGGAGAGGATCACCCAGAACGGCGGGCCCGCGTCGGCGGGCAGCATGCCCGCGGTGATCAGCGTGAGCGTGATGATACCCATCGTCTTCTGGGCGTCGTTCGTGCCGTGTGCGAGTGCCACCATCGAACCGGAGATGACCTGGAACCTCCGGTAGCCCCGCTTCACCGTGCCGTCCGCGCCCTGGGCCGTGATCCGGTAGGCGAGGTAGGTCCCAATCAGTGCGATGAGCCCGGCGACGATCGGCGACAGCACGGCGGGCAGCAGCACCTTGCTGATCACACCGACGAACTTCACCGCGTCGGCGCCCGCGGCGACCCAGGTGGCGCCGATGAGGCCGCCGAAGAGGGCGTGCGACGAGCTGGAGGGCATCCCGAGCAGCCAGGTCAGCAGGTTCCACAGGATCGCGCCCACCAACCCGGCGAAGATCACCGTCGGGGTGATCTTGGTCTCGTCGACGAGGCCGCTTGAGATCGTCTTCGCGACCTGGACCGACAGGAACGCGCCGATCAGGTTGAGGATGCCCGCGATGATCACCGCCGTGCGGGGCTTCAGCGCCCGCGTGGCGATCGACGTGGCCATGGCGTTGGCCGTGTCGTGAAAGCCGTTGGTGAAGTCGAACGCCAGCGCGGTCACGATGACCACGACGACGATGACGGTGAGGTCCATGGGCCCGTCCCTGGGATCGATGTGACGGCCGGACGGTACGGGTCCTTGGCGAACGGCAGGTGAACGAAAGGCCCAGATGAGGCGTTGGGTGCGGCCGCCGCCAGGGCGCATGGCGCGCGGAGTGCCCCGGCGGCTGGGAGGATCACGCGCATGACCTGGTTGCCGCGCACGCTCCGTGTGCTGACCGCCGTCTACGGGCTCGCGACGCTGGTACGGCCGTCGGCGTCGGCTGGGCGCGCTAACCTGCTCGGGCTCCTGGCCGCCCGCCGCGGATAGCACGAGAGCGACGTTTCCGGTGATCAAATCCCGCGAACGTCGGTCTCGTCGCGATCGTGTCGGTCAGCTCGAGTCGAGCTCGGCGAGGCGGCCGCGGGCGCGGTCGGCGCGGGCGGCGGCCGTGGCGGCCTCGCGCGCGGCGTCGCGCGCGGTGGCCGTGGCCCCCCGCGCCGTTGCCGCCGCTGCGCGCTCACGCTCCCGCGCCGCCTCCAGTTCGGCGGCGAGGTCGGCCACCTGCGCCTTGGCTGCCTCGTGCGCGGACTGGGCGTCGGCCCGGTCGGCCTCAGCGGACTCCTGACGGTCCCGCGCGTCGTCGGCGGCCCGCTCGGCCTCCGCGAGGGCGCGTTCGCGCTCGGCCCGCTCCCGTTCCGCGCGCTCTCGGGCGGCGCGTTCCCGCTCGGCCCGCTCGCGCTCCGCGGCGTCCGGCCCGTCGCCCGCCCGCCCGTCGCTCTCGCGGTCGGCGCGGTCGCCACCGGGCCGCCCGGTGTCCCCGTCGTCCCCGCCACCGGCCCGCCCATCGTCCCCGGCGCGCTCTCGCCCCGCGGCGCGCCCGTCCGTGTCCGCGGCGCCCGCGCGACCGCTGCCTGCCGGGGCGCCGCCGCTCCCGGGACCGGGGCCGAATCCGCTGTAGCTCACGGTGCGGGTCAGGCGCCCGGACCGCACCTCCTCGGCGACCGCGGGGTCGGCCAGCGCCGCGTCGAGGATCCCCGCCAGGTCGCGCACCACCGACTCGGTGGCGGTGTCACCCGCCTGTGCCGCCAGCCTGCCGCCCTCGCGCGCCATGGCCGTGACGAGGCGGCTGCGCTGGGCGGACAACGCGCGCAACGCGGCGCCGTCGAGCGTGCGCTGCGCGGAGGCGAGATCACCCGCGAGCGCGAGGAGCCCATCGAGCTGCTCGGGGCGCTCTCGGGCCAACAGGTTGGCCAGCCACGCCGCCCGGGTGGGCCTGCGCAGCCGGGCGATGGCCCGCGCAAGGTCGCGGTCGCCCGCCTGCCGGGCTTCGGCGACGGCGTCGTCGCGCGCAGGCACGAAGGCGTCGGGATGAAGCCCATACAACTGATTGGCGACGGCGTCAAGAGTTCCCGGACCGGATGGTGACATCACTCACGGAGCGTAGATCCCCTCGTACGCAAATCCGTGGTTACCGTGGAGTAGCGCGTCGGAGTGCCGAAGGCCGCCGGGGCGCACCGGCGGCCGCTCCCTCCCACCCCTCAAGGGGCGGTCGCCGGGCCCTGCCCCCGGGTAGCGTCGTCCGGTATGGACCTTGTCGCGCCCATCGTCGCCGTCACCGTGCACCCCGACCGGGCCCGCGTCACCCGTCGGGGCACCGTGTCGCTCGCCGCGGGACCGACGGAGCTGATCGTCGCGGGCCTCCCCGAGCTGCTGCTCGACGAGTCGCTGCGGGTTGCCGGGCAATCGGAAGCGGCGGTGCGGGTCGTCGGCGTGGACGTGGTGCGCCGCGATCTCGTCGCCGCGCCCGACGACCGCGTCCGCGCCGCCGAGCAGGGCGTCCTGGACGCGGAGCGGGCGCTCGCCGCGATCGACGGCGCCGACGCCGGGGACACCGCGCGCGAGCACCTCCTGCAGCGGCTCGCCGTGCGCTCGGGCGACCGGCTGGCCCGGGCACTGGCCGAGGGCACGGCCGACCCGGCGCGCGTGGCGGAGGTGTCCTCGGCCGTCGCTGCACAGCTCGTCGACGTCGCGGCGGACCGGCGCGGGCACGCCGAGCGGCGGGTCGACGCCGAACGCGTCCGCGCCGCCGCGCAGGCGGAGCTCGATCGGCTGCGGGCGTCCGGTCGGGTCCGCCGCGACGCCCGGATCGCGGTCGAGGCCGACACGGCGGGCGAGCTCACCCTCGAGCTCACCTACGTCGTGCGCGGCGCGGGCTGGACGTGCGCGTACGACGCCCGCATCGACGGCAGCGGCCCACTCGCGCTCACGTGGTACGGCATGGTCACCCAGGCCACCGGCGAGGACTGGCCCGCCTGCGAGCTCACCCTCTCGACGGCCCGGCCGGGGCTCGCGGGCGTGGTGCCCGAGCTCGACCCCTGGTGGGTCGACGTCCGCCCTCCCGCCCCGCCGATGCCGGTTGCCGCAGCGGTGCTCGCGTTCGACGCGTACAACGCTGAGGAGTCCGTGCCGAACGTCGTCGCCGAGGCCCAGGAAGGCGCCCTGGCCGTGGCCTGGCGGCTGCCGCGACCCACCGCGGTGCCCGCCGACGGCACTCCGCACCGCACGACCGTCGCCACGGCGACCCTGGACGCCCGCCTCGACCACGTCATCGCGCCCGCCCTGGATCCGTCCGCCCACCTGCGGGCCACGGTCGTCAACAGCGGTGGGCACGCGTTGCTGGCCGGTCCGCTTTCGGCGTTCCTCGACGGCGCGTTCGTCGGCACCACCCACATCGACGCCACGGCCCCCGGCGCGGAGCTGGAGCTGCACCTCGGTGTGGACGACCGGGTGGCGGTGGAGCGCGAGCTCATGGAGCGCACGCCGCACCGGGCGCTGCTCGGCGGCAAGATCAGCGCGGTCGAGCGATGGCGGGTCGAGGTGCACAACGGCAGGCCCGCACCGGTCCGGATCGTCGTGCGGGAGCGGGTGCCGGTGTCGCGGCATCCCGACGTCCAGGTCGTCGACGTCGAGGTCAAGCCCGACCCCGCCGAGCGCGACGAGCTCGGCCGCCTCGAATGGGCCGCGTCCGTCGAGCCGGGTGGCACATGGGAGGCGAGCGTCCGGTTCGGGGTGCGACACGCGCGTGACATTCTGGTCGTCGGGTGGCGGTGAGGACGGCAGGATGAGCGGGTGATCGCGCCACCGCCCGACGCCGCCGCAGCCCGATCGCTCGCCCGCCTCCGCCCGGCCATCGCCGAGGACGCCCATCGGGCGCTTCCCCGCGGCGAGGCCGTCGGCTTCCTCGCGCGGCTGGACCTGTGGTTTCCCGACGTCCACGTGCCGATCAGCAGGCTCTACGGCGAGCAGTGCGACGGGCTGGTCGAGCGCCTCGTCCGGATCGCGTTGGAAGCCGCGGCCGCGCGCCCGGCCGACCTGCGCGACGTCGACCGGCGCCGCGAGATCGACCCGCGCTGGTACCAGCACCAGCGGATGGTCGGCTACGTCGCCTACACCGACCGCTTCGCGGGCACGTTGGAGAAGCTGTCGGGACGGCTCGATCACCTCGCCGAACTGGGCGTCACCTACCTGCACCTCATGCCACTGCTCATGCCGCGCGCCGGGGCGAACGACGGCGGCTATGCGGTGGCCGACTACCGCGCGGTCGACCCCCGCGTCGGCACGACGGACGACCTCGCCAGGCTGGCCGCCGAGCTCCGTGACCGCGACATGAGCCTCTGCGTCGACCTGGTGCTCAACCACACCGCGCGGGAGCACCCGTGGGCCCGCGGCTTCCTCGCGGGCGACCCGGAGTACGCCGACTTCTACTACGCCTACCCCGACCGCACGATGCCCGACGCGTACGAGGCGACCGTCAACGACGTCTTCCCCGACCAGGCCCCAGGCTCGTTCACCTGGGTCGACGAGGCCCGGGCGTGGGTCTGGACCACGTTCTTCCCCTACCAATGGGACCTCAACTGGGGCAACCCGCGCGTGTTCGCCGCCGTTCTGGAGACGATCCTCTGGCTCGCGGGCCGCGGCATCGAGATCTTCCGCCTGGATGCCGTGCCGTTCATGGGCAAGCGGCTCGGCACGTCGTGCATGAACCAGCCCGAGGTGCACGACATCGTGCAGGCGCTGCACGCGCTGACCAAGCTCGCCGCGCCCGCGGTCGTGTTCAAGGCGGAGGCGATCGTCGCGCCCGACGACCTCGTCGCCTACCTCGGCGGGCACCACCGCTACCGCCCCGAGTGCGAGCTGGCCTACCACAACCAGCTGATGGTGATGCTGTGGTCGAGCCTCGCGACGAAGGACGCACGCCTCGCCGCCCAGTCGCTGCGGCGCCTGCGGCCGATCCCGGCCGAGACGTCCTGGGCGACCTACGTCCGCTGCCACGACGACATCGGGTGGGCGGTCGGCGACGTCGACGCCCACGCCGTCGGCTTCGACCCGCTCGCCCACCGGGACTTCCTCAACGCCTACTACTCGGGCCGCTTCCCGACGTCCTTCGCGCGAGGAGCGCTGTTCGGGGAGAACCCGCAGTCAGGTGACGCACGCGTCTCCGGCACCGCCGCTGCGCTGTGCGGGATCGGCGAGGCTCGGGAGCGCGGTGACGCCGGCGCGCTGGACGCCGGGATCCGACGGCTCGTGCTGCTCCACGCCGTCACCCTGGGCTGGGGCGGGGTGCCGCTGCTGTACATGGGCGACGAGCTGGCCCAGGACAACGACGCGACCTACCGCGACGACCCCGCGCTGGCGGACGACAACCGCTGGATGCACCGCCCGTTCTTCGACGACGGCGCCGCAGCACGGCGCCACGATCCGGGCACCGTCGAGGGCCGGGTCTTCGGCTGGTTCCGGGCCCTGGTGCGCACCCGCGCGGGGCTGCCCGCGTTGCACGCGGCGGGGGAATCGGCCGTGCTGCAGCCGGACTCGCCGCACGTGTTGGCGTGGCGGCGGCGGCATCCGCGCAGCGGCCACTTCGTGGGGTTGGTCAACTTCTCCGAGCAGCCCACGAGCGTCGATGTCCGTCTGTTCACCGGGTTGGGCGTGCTCGACACCGTGCTGTCCTCCGACGGGCCGCCGGTCGTCGAGAACGGGCGGCTGTGGTTACCCGGGCTGTCGTTCGTCTGGCTGGCCGAGGAGTGACCGCACGGCCGTTCGGGTGAAGGCGGCTCAATCACCCACGGCGCGGCGGCCCACGCCGTTCACTCTCCCGCATGGCCGACTTCTCCGTCATGGCGACCGACCTGCGGGCGGGCGGGCTCGTCGTCGGGCAACTGGCCGCCGAGGCTCGGGCGGCCATGGCCGACGTCGGGGCCGAGGTTCAGGCGCTCCTCGCGTCCGGGTGGCACGGGCAGGCCGCAGACGGGTTCGCCGCGGGCTGGAGCCGGTGGCGATCGGGCGCGCTCGACGTCGTCGAGGCGCTCGATGCCATGGGCCGCCTGCTCGACACGACGGGGTGCGGGTACGCCGGCGTCGAGGCCAAGGTCACGAGCACCGCCATCACGATCGGTCGGGGGCTGGAGTGACCACGCCGTTTCGCGTGCGGCCCGCGCAGCTCGCCGAGGTCGTCGAGCGGCTGGGCAAGCTCGACGCCCACCTGGAGCGGGTAACCGCCCAGGTCGAGCGGCGCGTCGCCGAGCTGTCCGGCACGTGGTCGGGCGAGGCCGCGGAGGCGCAGCGGGCCGCGCACGCCGAATGGCAGCGCGGCGCCGCGCAGATGCGGGCCGCCCTGGCCACGATGCGGACGATCGCGGGCACCGCTCACGCGAACTACACCGCCGCGGCCGCCGCCAACGTCCGGATGTGGGACGCGCTCCGGTGACGGCCGCGGCGACGCCGCCGGACCGGGCGCTCGACGTCGATCCGTCCGCGTACACCGCGGCGTCCGCGGTGCTGGGCAGGCAGGCGGCCGACCGGCTCGCGGGCGCGCTCGGCGGGCTTGCGGGTGGCCTCGCAGGCACCGCGGCGATGGGCGGCTCCGATTCCGGCGGGGTCGCCTGGGCCACGGCCTACGACGAGGCGGCGGCCGTGGCGGCGGCCGGGATCGCCGACCTGGCCAACGCCTGCCACACCGTCGCGGCCCTGCTCGCGCAGAGCGGGTTCAACCACGCGGCGGCCGACACCGCGTCGAACCCCGCGAACCGCGCCCCGGCGCCGGACACCACCGATTACGCGCGGCTGCCCATGGTGGTGCCGCCGCCGCTGCCGTCGGCGTCCGGCGGCTCGGTCGGCCCGCCCGACGGCTGGGACCTGATTCAGAACCTGGTCGGCTACGTCTGGCCGGACGGCAACCCGGCGGCTCTGCGCCTCGCCGGGGCGGCCTGGTCCACCGCGGCCGACGACGTGCACGCCGCCGCGGCGCTCGTCCCGACCGCCGTGGCGGCGATCCGGGAGGTGCAATCGCCGGAGATCGACGACGCCGTGGCGGTCTGTCAGGCGCTCGGCGGGCACATGGCGGAGATCGCGGCGGTCGGCCGCGACCTCGCCACACCGAGTGCGCCGACCACATCGAGCAATGCCATCGGGATGTCGAAGACGAGCTGGTGAGCCTGCTGGCCTGGACGGTGGGGATCGAGGCGGCGGGCCTGGTGGTCGGCGTGTTCACCGCGGGCGTCGGCGCGGTGGGTGCCCAGGCTGTCGAGGCGGGTCGGCTCGCCGCGACGGCCGCGCGGATCGGTGCCTTCGTCGCGCGGCTGATCGAGGCCGCCCGCAGCGTGGCCGCGGCGATCGAGCGGGTCGTCGCCCGGGTTGCCCGCGTGGCACAGGGGTTGAAGACGATCCTCGGCGGCCGCCTCTCCCGGGCCACCGCGGAGGAGGCGGAGCGGCTTCCGGCCGTGGCCGAAGACGCCGAGGCCGCCGCCGAGGAGCGGCTGGCCACCGCGGCACGGGGCACTGTCGACGAATCCGTGCGCGGCTTCAGCCCACAGGAGCGGAAGATCGCCGACCGGCTGGCCGACGACGGGCACGACGTCGTGGCGGCCGACGAGTCCGGGCCGGGCAGGCATTTCGACGCGTTCGTCGACGGCCGACCGACGGAGTTCAAGACCGTCGACCCCGGCGGCACCTCCGCCACGATCAAGAACGAGCTCGACAAGAGCGCCAAAGCAGGCGGCCAAGCCCGCGATGTCATCATCGACGCCGAAGCTTCAGGGATGTCCGAACAGGAGGCACGGCTCGGGATCGCCCGCTTCCTCGGCAACAAGAAGAATGCCTACGACTCGATCACGATCTGGCTTGCCGACGGCACCCGCGTGGTCTGGCCCTAGTGTTCCCCCGCCGGAAGTCCACCACGTATCTCGGCGGCCCAGGCCGCCCCTGGCACATCCAGGAACGACCTGCATCCACCGCGATATCCGCACCGCACTGCCGGCGGGGAACACTAGCCTGGGGGACCGATGGCTACCTATCACGACGTGTTCGTCAGACCCACCGTCGCGGGGGCGAACCTGTTGAGCGATCTGGAGGCGACGCTCGGCAGCCGACCCACCGCGCACACGGACGGCGGCGAGGGCTATGTCGTCGGATACGACGGAGCCTGGATCGACGTCATTCTCGAGCACGAGCTCGTCGACGACGCCGGGCTGCCGTTCTCGCGGTACCCCTATTACCTCACCGTCCGCCTACCGGGACGCGACGAGCTCGCCTCACGAGAGATCGCGCGGCGGATCCGAAGGCTGATCACGAACACCGGACGCTACGACGCCTTCATCGTCTGGAACGACATCAACCTCGTCGATCCCGAGCCGAGCCCTGGTGGTTGATCACTCCACGTGTCGGGGCAGCAGCGCGAATCCCTCGGCCGCGGCCGCGGTGCGCAGGGCGGCGTCAAACGCGGCGAAGGTCGTGATGGTCGAGTCGGCAGCGCGCACCGCACGGGCCGAGGACAGCTGGATCGCGTCGTAGGCTCGCAGCCCGTGCGCGCCGGTGAGCTGGGCCGCGTCCTCCATCACCAGGGATGTCATCCGGATAACCCCGAAGCGTAGGCGCCCGTCCTCGTCGCCGAACCAGTCGGCCTCGAAATCGTCGATGAGCGCGGCGGCGAGCCGGGCGGTCAACGTGCCTGTTCGCTGCTTGCGCCAGAGCGCGGCGGGCACCTCGACGCGAGCGACCTGCGCGACGGCGAACGTCGGGACGACCCGAACGACGTCGCTGCCGAACTCGTCGGCATAGAGCTTGACCAGGGCCGACGAGTCCGCGTACGCGATCACCGCGGGCCGCGGCCTTCGGAGATCAGATCCGACAAGGGCACGCCCTCGCCCGCGGCCCGGCGCGCCTCCTCCAGCAGCTCGGGATCTGGTCGGCGGCGCCGTGGACCTGACGGCATCAGCAGGCCTGCGCGCGCCAGCCGTTCCCGGGTCCGCGCGGTCGCACCGTCCGCGTACTCGGGATTCGTTGCCGCCTCGGCGAGTCGGGTGAGGTAGTCGTTCATGCTGCGGTGCTGTGCTGCGGCGGCCGCGCGCACCCGGTCGATCAGCTCGTCGGGCGCGCGCCAGCTGACCTGTCCCATGCAAGCATGCTAGCAAGCCGGGTCAGCGCTGCTGCTGGGCCGAGAGCCGCTGGGCGATCACGCTCTGCATGTGCGAGAGGCCCGGCACGTCGAGCGCGCCCACCTGGCCCTCGAGCTGTTGCACGAGGTGCGGGTCGGACAGGGTGTGCTCGCTGGACTGCAGCAGCACGGTGCCCGCGCCGGTGAAGTCGTACTGCCGTTCCTCCCCGGACTGGACGCCGAACATCGTGCCCATCGCCCCGCCGAGGAAGCCGGTCATCCAGCCCGCGTCGTAGTGGTGCGACGGCGACGGGCAGTCCGCCCAGCCGACGAGCGCCTGCGGGTCGACCCGGATCGGCGGCTCCGCGAAGATCACCGGTCCGGAGCTGGACGCCAGGAACTTGCCGGTGCCGATCAGCGTGAGGAAGCCGGGCACGATCGACTGTTTCAGCTCGAGCGACGCGTCGAACGCCAGCAGGTTGGCCGCGCGCAGGGTGAGGTTGCCGTCGCCGAGGTCGTAGGAGTTGATGTCGAACCCGCGGTCGCCGAGGATCAGGTGCCCCGACCCGTTCGCCACCACCCAGTCGCGCGAGTAGAGCGGCGCGGAGAACCGGGCGGCGACGAATCCGGCGGCGCTCGCCGTCGTCAGCGGCTCGAACCGGATGCCCGGCCCGTTCGGCGCGGGGTAGTAGGCGATCATCCGGCCGGTCTGCATGAACAGCTGCCCGGAGAGTCGGACGCAGTAGGCGTAGTGGTTGCCCGGGATGTTGTCGTTGTCGGGAAGCGTGGCCGGGTTCAGGGGTTGGGTCACGAGATCTTCTGCTCCGAAGCCTGGACGTAGACGGTGCCGTGGCCGGTGATCTTGAGCTGGATCGCCTCGCCGGAGCCGCGGCCGACGGCGTCGCGCCAGCTCGCGTTGAGCGCGATGTCGGCGTTCACCTGGCCGACGTGCGCGACGAACGCCTGCGGGTCGACCGTGGTCGTTTGGCCGGGGTGGACGGGCAGCGCGATCGTGCCGCCGTGGGACAGCACGACCGCGGTGCCGTGCCCGTGCAGCTGGGTGGTGAAGAGCCCCTGCCCGCTGACCGCGCCGCGCACCGCACCCCGGATGCCGCCCTGGCTGCCCAGGAACACCAGCGTGGCCTGCAGCGACGCATCGTGGGCCACGAGCCGATCGGCCTCCACGGTGAGCGGGCCCGCCTGACCGACGTCGATGATCGTCAGATGCAGGCCGCGGTAGCCGTAGTGGACGGTGCCCTGGCCCTGGGCGACCATCATCGCCACCTGTTCGCCCGCCATCATGCGCCCCGCCATGCCACCGAGACCGCCGCTCGTGGCGCGCACCGGCGCGAACCCGACGTGCCCGGTGTAGGCGAGCATCGCGCCGCGCCGGGCCAGCACCTCCCGGCCCGGCGCGACGGGCGCGCTCACGACCTTCCCGTTGACCTGCTCGAACGGCATGTGTCCTAACGCTCCTCGGGCTGGATGTACACCACGCCGTCCCCGTCGAAGCGCAGGGAGAACGCCTCGCCGGAGCTCTCGCCGACGAGGTTGCGCCACGACACGTCGGTGACGAACGTCTGGTTGAGCCTGCCCTGGCTCGCGATGAACGCGTCCGGATCGACCACCAGCGGGTATTGGGGCGACACGGCGAGTGCGATCGGCGGCCCGCCCGACGACAGCAGCGCCGCCGTGCCGTGCCCGCTGACCGTTGTGGTGAAGAGCCCCTGCCCGGACGACATCCCGCGCATCCCCGCGAACGCGACGTCGGTCGAGAGCTTGTCCGACAGCGCGAGGAGCTGCTCGGACTCCACCCGCAGCGTGTCGCCCGCGAGCTCGACGAGCAGCACCTCCATCGCGTCCTTCGCGAAGTAGACCGTGCCGTGCCCCGAGCAGTGCATGAGCGACACCGACTCGCCGGTGGCGCGGCGCTTGAGCGCGGCCCGCAGCCCGTCGCCGCCGAGGCCCGCGCTCTTGAACGCGACGTCTCCGGTGTAGGCGATCATCGCCCCGTGTGCCGCGCGCACCGCGTCGCCGTGGAGGTCGACCTCGAGCACCCGCGACCCGTTCAAGCGGAACGCCTGCATGGCCAGGATCATGACATAGCGTGGAGAACGTCCTGATTCGTCACACCGCCGAGCTGGACGACGCCGGTCTCACGGCGGTGCGCGGCCTCTGCGCCGCGGCGTTCGAGGGCGACTTCACCGCCGACGACTGGGAGCACGCCCTCGGCGGCCTACACGCGCTGAGCTTCGAGGGTGACCGGCTGGTCGCCCACGCCGCCCTGGTCGCGCGGCGGCTCCTGCATGGCGGTCGGGCCTTGCGCACCGGCTACGTGGAGGCCGTCGCGGTGGCGGCCGACCGCCGCCGCCGCGGCCACGGCGCCGCCGTCATGCGGGCACTGCATCCCTATGTCGACCGCGGCTACGCGCTGGGCGCGCTCGCGACGTCCGACGACGGGGCACCGCTGTATGCGGCGCTGGGCTGGTCGCGGTGGTCGGGCCCGACCGCGGTGCTCACCCCGGACGGTCTTCGCCACACCCCCGACGCGGACGACGCGATCTTCGTCCGCGTGGTCGATATCCCTCTCGACCACGGCCTTCCGCTCGTCTGCGATTGGCGCGACGGCGACGTTTGGTGATCAACTTTGCGGTGAACGCTCAGCAGGGTGCGGTGGGCGGCGTTTGCGACCGGGGTCGGTCGTGGAACCCGAACCCATGGAACCGGGCCGCATCGAGTTCGTCCACCGCAGTTGGCCGGCTGATCCGACACAGCTGGCGGTGATCCGCCATGAGCTGGCCAACTGGCTGGCGCCGCTGCGCCTGACCGAGGAGGAGACCGCCGACGTCGTGCTCGCCGTCGACGAGGCCGCCGCCAACGCCGTATTGCACGCCTACGGGCCCGACGAGTCCGGCGCCGTCGAGCTGACGCTGTGGACCGAGCACGGGCCCGATGAGGCCGACGCCACGC
Organism: uncultured Actinomycetota bacterium; assembly: GCA_963739465.1. Taxonomy (GTDB): domain Bacteria; phylum Actinomycetota; class Actinomycetes; order Mycobacteriales; family Pseudonocardiaceae; genus Pseudonocardia. The sequence continues at coordinate 8,276 of CAVUAS010000007.1, read as the reverse complement.
TCTCGATCGAGATCGTGGACCACGGGCACTGGCGGCCGCCGAGCGAGCCTGCGGTGGGCGGCGGGCGGGGCATCCCGCTGATGAGCAACGTCGTCGAGTCGGTGCTGATCCACTACGACGACCGCGGCAGCCGGGTGCTGCTGCGCCACCCGCTGCCGGTGCGCGACTGACGCGTGAGGGGGGTCGTGAGTGGATAACACTGTTCTAGCCCTTATTTCCACTCACGACCCCCTCACCGGCCGCAGGCGGGACCGGCGGCGGGGGCGGCACCGAGGCCGAGCGGGTCCGGCTCGCGCGGGTCGGGCGTCGGCACCCACCGGCCGCCGACCGGTGCGTACGTCCAGCTCGCGCCCCGTGTGACGAGCGTGGCCAGCGCGTCCACCAGGCGGTCGACGTGCTCGACGGTGGTGCCGAGGCCGATGCTCACCCGCAGCGCCTCCCCGCTCGGACCGCACAGCCGCGCGAGCAGCGGATGGGCGCAGAACCGCCCGTCACGCACCCCGATGCCGTGCTCGGCCGACAGGTAGGCGGCGACGTAGCCCGCGGGCCGGTCGGCCACCGTGAACGACCGCACGGCCACCTGATCGGCCGCGTCCGCCCACGCGCGCAGCGCCGTGACGCCAGGCACGCGCGCGAGGCCAGCGTCGAGGCGCGCCAAGAGGGTGCGCTCGTGTTCGGGGCCTGGGCCGGTGAGCACCGGCCCGAGCGTGCGGCAGGCCTGGGCGAGCGCCGCCGCGCCGACGACGTTCGGGGTGCCGCCCTCATGCCGGTGCGGCGCGGGCGCCCACCGCGTGGCGTCGGTGCGCACCTCGGTGACGGCGCCGCCGCCCGCGAGGTGTGGGGGAGCGGCGTCGAGCCAGTCGCGGCGGCCGACGAGCGCGCCCGCGCCGTACGGGGCGTAGAGCTTGTGTCCGGACACCGCCACGTAATCGACGTCCCACGCGGCGATGTCGACGCGCCGGTGCGGGGCGAGCTGCGCCGCGTCGAGCACCACCCGCGCGCCCGCGGCGTGCGCGATCTGCACGACCGCGGCGATCGGCAGCACCTCGCCGGTGACGTTCGAAGCGCCCGTCACCGCCACCAGGGCGGCGGCCCGGGCGCGCAGCTCGGCCGTCAGCGCGGCGAGGGTGGCGGCGACCGTCGGCCGCCCCGTCACCACCCGTCGCGAGCGCCACGGCAGCAGGTTGGCGTGGTGCTCAACGTCCAGGCACACGACGTCGCCGGGCACGGCGCCCGCCAGGAGGTTCAGCGCGTCGGTGGTGTTGCGGCCGAACACGACGACGTCGTCGGGCCGGGCGCCGAGGAACACGCCGACGGTGCCGCGCGCCGCCTCCAGCACCCCCGTGCACACCTGGGAGGCGTAGCCCGCGCCGCGGTGGACGCTGGAGTAGTAGGGCAAGAGGTGCGTGACGTGCGCGGCGACGTCCTCCAGCGCGGGTGCGCTGGCGGCGAGATCGAGGTTGGCGTAGGGCGCGTCGCCGCCGGTGACGAGCGGCACGCGCAGGTGGGCGCCGACGACGGTGGGCAGGCGGCAATCAACGGCGGGATCAACGGCAGCGGTCAACGGAGACTCCAAGTGCTCGCGCTTGCCGCGGACCCTGCGCCCGCGGCCAGGTCGTCACCCGGAGCACCCCACCGCGAAGGAGGGTTGCCGATCAGCGAGCCGGGGCTTGGCGCTGACACTCATGACCCGCCGGGGAGGTTAGACAGCCGATGCCGCCTTGCGCAACTGCTCCCACAGCGCGACGACGTGCCCGCGCTCCGTCGTCACCCCGCCGACGGCGACCCGGATGGCCACGCGCCCGTCCACGACAGTGTGCGTGAGGAACGCCTGCCCCGACGCGTTGACCTGCGCCAACGCCGCTCTGGTTCGCTCGTCGGAGTCGAGCCGCAGGCACACCAGCCCGAGCGCGGGCGGCGCGGCGAGGGTGAAGCCCGGCTCCTCTGTTATCCGTTCGGCGAGCTCCGCGGCCAACGCGATGTGGCCGCGCAGGTGCGCCCGCAGCCCCGAGAGCCCGTAGCCCGACAGCACCGCCCAGAGCTTGAGAGCCCGGAAGCGGCGGCCCAGCGGCACCTGCCAGTCGCGGTAGTCGACGACCGCGCCCGACTCGGACGCCGCGTTGCGCAGGTACTCCGGGGTGATCGACAGCGCGTCCGGGAGCGCGCGGGCGTCGCGCACCCACAACAGCGACGCGTCGAACGCCGTGCCCAGCCACTTGTGCGCGTCGGTGCAGAACGAGTCGGCCCGGTCGACCCCGTCGAGCAGGTCGCGGTGCTCGGGACACAGCGCCGCGACCCCGGCCCACGCCGCGTCGACGTGCACCCATGCCCCGGGGGCCGCGTCCACGATCTCCGCGACCGGATCGACTGCACCGGTGCCGGTCGTGCCGACGGTCGGGCACACCAGCACCGGCCGCAGTCCTGCCGCCCGGTCCTCGGCGATCAGCGCGGCCAGCGACGCCGGGTCCATGGCCAGGCTCCCCGGCCGGAACCCGACCGTGCGCAGCGCCCGGCCGCCGAGCCCGGCGACCCGCACCGCCTTGGCCAGCGATGAGTGCGTCTCCGCGGTGACGTAGACGCGGTCGCGCCCGTCGACGCCGTCGTCGCGCCAGGTGGGGTTGGCCCGGTGCAGCGCCGCCAGCAGCGCGACGAGCGCGGCCGAGGACGCCGAGTCCTGGATGACGCCGCCGCCCCCGCCCGCGAACGTGAACGCGGGATCGAGGCCCAGCGCGTCGGCCAGCGCGTCCAGCAGCGCCTGCTCGACCTCGGTCGCCGCGGGGGAGGTGGACCACAGCATCCCCTGCGCACCCAGGCCGCCGGAGAGCAGGTCGCCCAGCAGGGAGTGCAGTGAGGCGTTGGCCGGGAAATAGCCGAACCAGCCGGGGTGCTGCCAGTGCGACGAGGCGGGGACCACGGTGTCGTCGAGTGCCGCCAGCAGCGCGCCGAGCGGCTCGGGCTCCTCGGGCAGCGCGCTCGGGAAGCTTGCGCGCACCGATCCGGGCACGACCTCGGGCTGGACGGGACGGTCGGGCAGGCCCGCGCGGTAGGCCGCGACCCAGTCGGCGACGGCGGCGGCGCGGTCGCGGAACTCGTCGGGCGTCAGGTCGGGCATCGCGATCACACCCTGGGCAACGCGACGACGTCGGTGGCTCCGTACTGCGCACGCAGCAGTCGGTCGATCCGCGTGTCGGTCTGCCGCCACGTCCGGGTCCGCTGCCCGTCCCGGAACGCGACGCCGTCGGGCGTGCTGCGCGCGAACCGGGCGACCTGGTCGCTGATCGTCATGCCCGCGGCGTCCACGGCGCTGTTTCCGGCAGCGCCGGGTAGCGCTCGCGCAGCTTCTGCTTGACCAGCTTGCCGGTCGGCGTGCGCGGCATGTCGTCGGTGAACACCACCCGCCGCGGAGCCTTGAACGCGGCGACGTGCGTGCGGGTGTGCGCGATCAGCTCCCGTTCGAGCTCGGGGCCGGGCACGGCACCCGGGACGGGCTGCACGACGGCCAGCACCGCCTCGCCCATCTCGGGATCCGGCACGCCGATGACAGCGACGTCGAACACGGCCGGATGCAGCGCCAACGCGTCCTCGGCGTCGCGCGGGTAGATGTTGACGCCACCCGAGATGATCATGAAAGCCGTGCGGTCGGTGAGGTAGAGCCACCCTTCTTCGTCGAGGTAGCCGAGGTCGCCGGTGGTGCCCCAGTTGTCGTGCTCGGGATGGCGCGACGCGCGCGTCTTCTCCGGGTCGTTGTGGTAGGTGAACAGCGGCCCGTCGTGGCGTTCGAAGTAGACCGTGCCCACCCGGCCCGCGGGCACGAGCGCGCCGGTCTCGGCGTCGGCGATCCGCACCTCGCCGAGGCCGCCGCGCCCGACCGAACCGGGGTGCTCGAGCCATTGCGCCGAGTCGATGAACGTGATGCCCACGCCCTCGGTGGCGGCGTAGTACTCGTAGATCACCGGGCCCCACCAGTCGATCATCGCCCGCTTGACGTCGATCGGGCACGGCGCCGCCGCATGGATCGCCACGCGCATCGACGACACGTCGTAGCGGGCGCGCACCTCGGGCGGCAGCTTGAGCATCCGCACGAACATCGTCGGCACCCACTGGCTGTGGGTGGCCCGGTAGCGCTCGATCGCGGCCAGCGCGCCTTCCGCGTCGAAGCGGTCCATGACCACGACCGTGCCGCCGAGCGTCTGCACCGTGGCGGTGAACCGCAGCGGGGCGGCGTGGTAGAGCGGGGCGGGGGACAGGTAGACCGTCTCCGGGCTGAAGGCGTACATCCCGCCGAACGCGGCGACGAGACGGATCGCCCGGCTCGTCGATCTGCCGGTCCGGCAGCGCCGGTCGCACGCCTTTCGGCCGTCCCGTCGTGCCCGACGAGTAGAGCATCACCGCGCCGCGCGGGCTCGTCGGCGAGCGGCGTGTCGGCCACGCCCTCGAGTGCGGTGTCGTAGTCGGCGAACCCTTCCACGGGCGGCCCGTAGGCCAGCCGGAGCCCCACCTCGGGCACCTGCGCGCCGACGTCCGCGCCGAGCGGGCCCAGTGATCCGGCGACGACGAGGGCCTTGGCGCCGCAGTCGCGCACGATGTAGGCGACCTCGGCCGGGGTGAGGTGGTGGTTGACCGCCGTGAGCATCAGGCCGCACCGCTGCGCGGCCCAGTACACCTCGAACACCCGCGCGGCGTTGTCGGCCAGCAGCGCGATCCCATCGCCGGGCCGCAGCCCGTGGTCGACGAACCACCGCGCGAGCCGCGCCGAGCCTTTCTCCAGGTCCCCGTGGCTGAGCGTCGTCCCGGTGCCCGCCATGATCACGGCGGGGTGGTCGGGGTGCGGCGCCGCACGAGTTCCGGGAAGCATCCTGGAATGTCTACCGGATCACACCCCGCCCCGACATCCTCCGGCGTGGTAGGAACGGTCAAACTTGACGGTTCGAGCGGTGGAGGCAGACGGCGTGGACGTCACCGGCGCGGTAGCACTGGTCACCGGCGGGGCATCGGGCCTCGGCCTCGCCACCACGAAGGCGCTGCTCGGCGCGGGCGCCAAGGTCGTGATCCTCGATCTGCCGACGTCGGCGGGCGAGCAGGTCGCGAAAGAGTTGGGCGACGACGTCCGGTTCGCCCCGGCCGACGTTCGCAACGAGGCCGAGGTGATGGCGGCCCTCGACGTGGCCGACGCGATGGGCCCGCTGCGCGTGTGCGTCAACTGCGCGGGCACCGGCAACGCGTTTCGCACCGTCGGCAAGCACGGCGCGTTTCCGCTCGCCGAGTTCACCCGCATCATCGAGATCAACCTGATCGGCACGTTCAACGTGCTCCGCCTGGCCGCAGTGCGCATGCTCGCGCACGATCCGGTAGGGGAGGAGCGCGGCGTCATCATCAACACGGCGTCCGCGGCGGCGTTCGACGGTCAGATCGGCCAAGCGGCGTACTCGGCGTCGAAAGGCGGCGTGGTCGGTATGACGCTGCCGGTCGCGCGCGATCTGGCGAGCATGCTCATCCGCGTGATGACGATCGCGCCCGGCCTTTTCGACACTCCGCTGATGGCCGGTGCTCCTGCGGACGTCAGGGCGGCACTGGCCAAGCAGGTGCCGCACCCGGCGCGGTTCGGAATTCCCGCCGAGTACGGTGCGCTTGCCGCGCACATCGTGGCGAACCCGATGCTGAACGGCGAGACGATCCGTTTGGACGGTGCGATCCGGATGGCGGCGAAGTAGCGCGCGTTCTCGGTACGCGTTCTCAGTGCGCGCCGTGGTACGCGGTGAGCACGTTCGTCGGGATCCGTCCGCGTTCGGACACCGTCATCCCCTGCGCGATGGCCCATTCCCGAATGGCCTGGTTCTGGGCCCGGTCGGAACCGGCGCGAGGTGGGGCTCCACCTGCGGTGGCGCCCCGCCGTGTGCCCGTGCGACGCGCCGCCGAAAGGAACGGTGCGAGCGCGTCGCGCAATCTCCGCGCATTGACGGTCGACAGGTCGATCTCGTAAGACCGGCCGTCGACCGAGAACTCGACTTGCTCGTCGGCTTCGGAGCCGTCCAAGTCATCGACCAGCGTGACCGTTGTCTGGCGTGCCATGGGTACGCGCCCTTTCGAACAGAGGGGTAGCGGGAGGGAGTTTGCGAAAATGTGCTGGGGGTGAGGATAAAGGACAGCGTCCGACATTGTCTAACTCCGTCGAACGCGCAATGCCAGGGAGATTCGGTAGTTCGCGGCGCGGCGGACCCTCGTGGTGATCTTCGAGTTGTGTACGGAGGGTGATAGCGGTCGGGGGGCGTGGTGGTGGCCCGGCGGTCTGGCCGGGTGCGCCGGGTTCCCGCCCGGGGTGGTGATGTTCTGGTCGAGGGACGCGACGGTGCGGGGGTCAGGCCGCGGTGGTGCCGCAGACGTGCACGTGGGCGGGGGCGGTGCGGGTGGTGATGCCGCGGGGGGCGTGGGGAAACGGCTGTCTGGTTTTGATCTTGTGGTCGCGGTGGCGGTGCCGGTCGGTGGTGACGCGGGCGCTGGCGATCACGGCCAGGGCCGTGTGGTGGGCGGCGGCCCGGGCGGGTGCGGGTAGTGAGGCGGTGGCGGCGCCAGCCCGGACGGTGGTGATCAGGGTGCGGCGGGCGGTGGTGAACGACAGGCGCGGGCCGCGACGGCCTGACCGGTGCGTGGGCCTTTCCGGAACGGCTGTGCAATGGTGGCGGCCGAGCCGGTGGTGACGCGGACGAGCTCGGTGGCGACGATCCAGGCGGCGTGTTCCTGCCGGATCAGGTTCGGGGTGTGTGAGCGCAGGATCGCCCCGGTCGCCGGGCCGGCGTCGTGGATGGCCGACTTGGCCTCCCGCAGGGCGGTCTCGGATCCGTCCCACCGCCACCGGTAGGCATCGGCGAGTAGATGCGCCGGGTGGGTGGTGTGGTCGAGCAGATCGGTGACCAGGCAGAACAGCTCGGCGTGGTCTGTCGTTGAAGGGTGCGTAGTACTCGACCACCCGCATGGTCAGGGTGGTCCCGCCGCCGGACAGGAGGGCCAGGTAGGACCCGTCCTCGGCGAACCCGCCGATACGGGGCAGCCGGATGTCGGACTCGACGCGGATCAGGACGTGGCTGCCGGTGGCAAGCATCGCCTTGATCCGCGCCACCCCGGGGAAGTTCCGGTCCATGATCCACAACCGGTCGGGGCCGAACACGTCGGGCTGCTCGGCCAGGGCCCGGTCCAGCAGCGCCTGCTCGGCCTCGGCCTTGTCCCCACCGGCCGGGCCGGTCACCACGGCCAGGGTGGCGCGGGTGAGCGCGTCGGAGATGTGCAAGTGGCGGATCTGCGGGTAGCCGGTCTCGGCCGCCCCGGCGGTGCCGGACACGGCCCGGTTGGCCGCCGTGTCGGCATCCGGGTCACGGTGCCGTCGATGAAGCCGAGCCGAGCCCGCCGCGCACCTCACCGCGAGCAGCCGATCGGGGCGGTGCTCGGCCACGACCGCGGCCAGCAACTCCCGCTGCAGCTCCTGCAGCGGTGCCGGGCCGATCGCGGTCCGCCAGGTGGACAGCACCGTGCCCGAGGGCACCGTGTGCGCCCGCTGCCACGGCACCTCGACCAGCTCTCCCAGTAGCGTGGTGAGCACCTCGCGGGCGTCGGCGTCGGGCATCAAGGTCATCAGCAGCACCGCCCGGATCGTGAACGCCACGCTCATCTCCCGCCGCGCCACGGCCTTGATCTTCCCGGTCGGTGGACCCCGCGGCGATCCGCTCGATCGTCCCCGGCCCGCAGCGGCGGTCCAGTTCCTGCTCCGCGGCCCCGAGCCGGGCGTGATCACACGGGCGGCCCTCGGCTTGGACCCGCCCATCCCGGCGCAGCAGGGCCGGCGCCACCACCACAACCTTGCACCAGGCCACCAGATCGCCCGCCGTGATCCGTGAAGGCCCCGCGACCACCAGCGCCGATCGGCCTTCACCGCCCGAATCCGCCCGCACGGGCCAGGCCAGCGCCGAGACCGGGACGGCCACCATCACCGCCGCCTGATCTACACCGGGAATCTCCACACCGGGGATCGCGGGCCAGGACGAGACCGGGTAGAAAGACACGCGGAGGCTCCAGGGACGAAGATCGGCTTCATACACCTGATCTTCTACCGGGAGCCTCCACCCATCCCGGCACGCCACGCCGAACACGCCCCGATCACATCGAACCACCCACACCAGAGGTCGCCCGGCTGTCGCAGGAGGGCCTGCCGATCGACCTCACTCAACGTGACCGCGGCGAGCAGCCCCGAGACAGAGGCCGAAACCACTCATCTCCCTGGCATTGGT
>CAVUAS010000006.1:0-238849 GCA_963739465.1 uncultured Actinomycetota bacterium | reverse complement strand
GCGCGGGCCGCGAGCAGCCGTGTGCGCCATGTCTCCTTGTCGACCGGGTGAGCCGAGGCGTGGGCAGGCATCCCTGCACCGTAGCGGCGCCGATAAGGTCTCCAGGTCATGAACGCGTTCCGCACCGCCGTGGTCCCGGCCGCCGGCCTGGGCACCCGGTTCCTGCCGACGACGAAGGCCGTACCCAAGGAACTGCTGCCGGTCGTCGACACGCCCGGATCGAGCTGGTCGCCGCGGAGGCCGCACAGGCGGGTGCGCAGCGGCTGTTGATCGTGACCTCGCCGGGCAAGGAGGCCGTCGCCGAGTACTTCGTCCGACCTCCGAGCTGGAGAAGACGCTCGAGGCCCGGGGGAAGGAGAAGCTCGCGTCAAGATCCGCCGCGCGCCTGCGCTGATCGAGGCCGACACGGTCACCCAATCCGAGCCGGGGTCTCGGGCACGCCGTCGGCGCGGGCCGCGCTCGCCCGACGAGCAGGCCGTCGCCGTGCTCCTCCCGGACGACCTGGTGCTGCCGTCCGGAGTGCTGGAACGGATGGCCGCCGTCCGCCGGGCACGGCGGCAGCGTCCTCTGCGCGTTCGACGTGCCGCTCGACGAGATCTCCGCCTACGGCGTGTTCGAGGTCTCCGACACCGGCGACGAGGACGTCAAGCAGGTCCACGGCATGGTCGAGAAGCCGAACCCGACCAGGCGCCGTCGACGTTCGCCGCGGCCGGCCGCTATCTGCTCGACCTCGCGATCTTCGACGCGCTGGACCGGATCACCCCCGGGCCCGGCGGCGAGCTGCAGCTCACCGACGCCGTCCCGCTGCTGATCTGGGAGGGACATCCCGTGCACGTCGTCGTGCACCGCGGCGGCCGGCACGATCTCGGCAACCCCGGCAGCTACGTCCGCGCGTTCGTGGACTTCGCCCTGAAGACCCCGAGTACGGGCCGACCTGCGGGCCTGGCTCGACGAGCGGCTGGGTCGCTAGTCCCGTGCGGTCCGTCGACGAGCAGCTGTAACGGGTCATGGACGTGGCGGTCCGCCCGGCGCCGGTACGGCTGGCGATCACCGAGGCCCACGGCCTGCGCAGCGCCGAGGAGGTCGTCGCCGCGCGGCCGCTCCCGGTTTCGACCAGGCGGCGATCGACGGCTACGCCGTCCGCAGCGTCGACGTCTCCGGCGCGGGCGAGCCAGCCCGGTCGACCTCCCGGTCGTCGGCGAGATCCCCGCCGGATCGCGGCATCCACTCCGGCTGCAGCCCGGCCAGGCCGTCCGGGTCGCGGCGGGCGCGCCGCTGCCGACGCTCGCCGATGCCGTCGTCCCCGTCGGATAGACCGACGCGGGTAGGCCCGCGTCCCGGTCACCGCAGCGTCCCCTCGGCGGGGTTCGTGCGCCGCCTCGGTGAGGACGTCCAACCCGGCGACCTCGCCGTCCGCCGCGACGCGAGTCCTCGGCGCGGCCCAGGTCGGGCTGCTCGCCGCAGCCGGCCGGGACAAGCTGCTCGTCCACCCCCGCCCGCGGGTCTCGGTGATCTCCGTGGGCGACGAGCTCGTCGAGCTCTCCCGCACGCCCGCGCGGGCCAGGTCGCCGACATCTGCTCGCACGCGATCATCGCCGCCGCACGCGAGGCGGGAGCGGACACGACGCGCGCCGCTCGGCGCGGCGACGCCCGGCAGATCGCGTCCGCCGTCGAGGACCTGCTCCCGTCCAGCGATCTGCTCGTCGTCTGCGGCGCGGGCGGTGGGCGGGCGGGGGCCGAGGCCCGCGCCGCGCTCGACGGGCTCGGCGAGATCGACGACACCCGCGTCGCCATGCATCCCGGCTCGGCGCAGGGGTTCGGACGGCTCGGCCCGGACGCCGTCCCGGTGTTCCTCTTCCCGTCTCACCCCGCGACCGCACTCCTGCTCTTCGAGGTATTCGTGCGACCGCTGATGCGCACGCTCGAAGCCGCCGCGACGTCAAGTCACCGTCTCCGCCCGGCTCACCTCGCCGGTCTTGTCCGCGAAAGGCCGTCGCGGCTATCTGCGGGGGCGGCTGCTGCGGGAGAAGGACACCGGCGATTACCTTGTGCAGCCGCTCGCCACCTCCGGCCTCCACCTCCTGTCCGCACTCGCCGACGCCAACTGCCTGATCGTGCTCCGGAGGACGCCACCGACGTCGGGTTGGACGAGCCCGTGACCGTTCTGCATCTCCCAGCGTGACCCCCGTGCGCGCCTATTCCGAACGGCCTGTCGGACGGCATCCCGGTTGGCCTGCGTCGCTGGGCCCGCTGCGCGTGCCTACAGGGCTGGTTGCGGTACGACCGGTGCGGCTGCGCGACGGCAAGGCCTGGTCCGCCATCCGCATCCGCGACGAGCAGCACCTCGCCCCATGGGAGCCGACCATGGCGGGCACCTGGATGCAGCGCAACTCACCGGCCGAGTGGCCGGGCCGGTGGATGCAGCTGCGGTCGGCCGGACGGCGAGGTGCGGCGCTGCCGTTCGGCGTCACGCTGGACGGCAAGCTCGTCGGGCACGTCATGGTCGGCAACGTCGTGCGCGAACCGCTGCTGTCGGCCTATGTCGGCTACTGGGTCGACTCCCGGGTGACCGGCAAAGGGGTGATGACGGCGGCGATCGCGCTCGTGGTCGACCAGTGCCTCGGTTCGGTCGGACTGCACCGGCTGGAGGCCACCGTGCGCCCGGAGAACGTCGCGAGCCTGCGCGTGCTGGCCAAGCTGGGGTTCCGCGAGGAGGGGCTGTTCCGCCGCTACCTCGACGTCGACGGCGAATGGCGTGACCATCTGTGCTTCGCCCTCACCGTCGAGGATCTCCCGATCGGGGGCATTGCCGCGCGTCTCGTCGCCGAGGGTCGCGCCGACCGGCCGTAGGTTCCGCCACTGGAGCCCCACCCACCCCATGCGGCTCACGGGGTGAACCTCGGCGCGTCGGCGCGTCGTTGCCGGGGCGGACGGCCGTCGCTCACTACCGTGGGCCGCGGATGCGATCTTGTCTGGGGAGACGGGATCGCGTCTGACTGCGCCGTGGGGAGGAGGCCAGCCGTGCCGAGCTCGATGATCTTTGCGAGCCTGGTCGTGCTGTGGTTGCTGATCCTGGTCCCCGCGGTCGCGCGGCACCGCCAGGAGGTGGCGCGACCCAGCGTGGCCGCGCTCTCCGGGCGCGTGCTGGCGCGATCGCCCCGGCGCCGGAGTCAGGAGGTGGACGGGATGGTCGAGCGGAACGGGACGGACCTGGCGGACGGCCGGGTGGTTACCACCCGCATGCCGGAGGTGCAGGTGCCGAGCGCGCGCACGGAGCTGCATCCGGATGACGTGGAGGTGGCGGCGGACGACCTCGAAGCGGCGGCGGACGACGTCGACGGCTGGGCCGACGCCGACGACCGCGTCTGGGAACGGCCGCCTCCTCGCTACCGCGCGGGCCGCGGCGGGTTCGATGCCGAGGCGGCCGCGCTGACCGCCCGGGCGCGTTACGCGTTCCGGCAGCGGGTGGTGCTGGCGATGCTGGTGGCGGCGGTCGCGACCGGGGTTGCCGCCGCAGTGGCGCTGCCGGGCCTGTGGTGGGCGCACGCGGCGGTCGACGTCCTGCTCATCGGCTACCTCGTATACCTCCGCAGGCAAGTGCGTCTGGAGAACGCCATCCGGGCCCGTCGGGCCGCCCGCATGGCAGGCACACGGCGGCCTCCCGCAGCCGACGACCCCGACTTGGACGATTGGGCCGAGCGCGGCCGCGCCGCCACTCGTTCGGTGGAGGCCGACGACGACGCGCCCGCCGCGGACGACGAGGTCGACGAAGCGGACGACGACGGGCCTGCCGCCGTGCCGGAGCCCCCGCCGGTGCCGGCTGAGCCCTCCGCGGCGACCCCGACGACCACCGAGACGGAGGCCGCCGTCGCGTCCGCAGGGGCCACGCCTACGTCGTCCGACGGGGTCGAGGAGGAGCGGTCGGCCCTCCCACGCCTGCGCCCGACCCCGATGCCCACTGCCTGCGGGCACGGCCCTGGTCGAGGACGAGGACGATGAGCTGGACCTCGACGACGGCGCAGCTCCCGGCTACCGCCGTGCGGTGGGCCAGTAGGCGGCTGCTAGTGTTTGTCCGCCCCGACGGGGGCATCGGGGCTGTGGCGCAGTTGGTAGCGCGACTCGTTCGCATCGAGTAGGTCAGGGGTTCGATTCCCCTCAGCTCCACACATGTCAGAGGCGGTATCGCCGGTGGTTGTCCGCCCATCTGAGGGCGAGCACAGCAGCGAAGTACAGCAGCAAGGGTCGCTGGTGCGCCCGCCACCCACCTCCGTAGCCTCGACGTTGAACCATCCTGTGCCGTGATTTCGACATCCGGCACGGTGGCCATGTTGCCGGTGTCTTCCGGACTCGTGACGACGATGTGGCTCCCTTCAGGGCTGCGGGGTGCGGATTCTCAGCTACAGCCTGTCCGAGAACGAGTTCCCGGAGCGATGTCTTCGCCGTGCGGTTCCTGCGGACACCGGGTCGTAGGGTCGGGCGCCGTGGCGTACATGCGCACCGTGAAGACCGCGTCCGGGCGCGGGCGGTGCAGATCGTGCACGGCTCACGGCGTGGGGGCGCGACGGGTCGAGCACCTGGGCTCGGCGCACGACGACCAGGAGCTGGAGGCGCTCAAGGCCGCGGCGCGGCAGCGGCTGGCCGGTGGGCAGGGCGAGCTCGGCCTCGGCCTGGCCACGGTCGCCGCGTCCGGGTCGGCGCCGCTCACGTCCTCGCAGATGGGCCATCTGTCAGGGGTTGGGCACGGTCCACGAGGTGCTCGGGTTCGATCGGGCTGTCGGCGGGGACGAGGTGTTCGGGCAGCTGGTGTTGGGCGGATCATCGAGCCAATCAGTAAGGCCGACAGCCTGCGGGTGCTGGCCGAGGTCGGCATCGAGGCAGTGTCGTATCCCACGCTCAACCGTCGCCTCCCCGCCTACGCGACCGAGAAGTTCCGGCAGAAGCTGGTCGCGGCGTGCGCGGCGCACACCGTGTTGGGCCCGACCTCGCTGGTACTTTCCAACCGGCCCACTGTTGGGCACGTTCGACCGGGTTTCAGTCCACGACCGGATCGGCGTCGATGACCTTGACGAAAACCGGTCGCGCTTCAACGCACGCTTTCCAGTGGCGACGGCCTCGGCCCCCTCGACCAACGCGTTGATCGCCTAGATGTCGTGGCGGTACCGCTTGAAGGACCAGTGCCAGACCACCCGCCGGGTACGCGTTCGCTGTCCTATGAACTGTCCCAATCAGTGGCGTCGCCCGCCACCGTACATAGGCGGTGCACGGAAGCCGATGGCTCCGTTGCGCCCTCCTCGTCTCTGCTCGTTCGTCGAGGCGCGGGAGATGGACGTGACGATCGGCGCCGACGGCTTCTCCTACACCCCGTGGGGGCGACAACCCTCATCGCGATCGGGACCGTATGAGGTAGACGACGGGCGATCCGACGATCGTGACGACGATCCACGCGATCCAGAAGGTGGCGACGGCCTCGCTTCGTTGGGCCGTCGCCGCCGCGATGGTGGCCACGAAAAGACTGATCATGAACGCGACGACGATCGCCATTCCGACGTCGGCCGCCGTGCGCGGCTTCTCCGGAGTAGGGGGCGGTGGGGGCGGCTGTGGTGGCGGCGGAGTCCACCACGTACCGGAGCTCCCGACGCGCACCGGCGGCAGGGTGGGCTTCGGCGGTGTGTGGCGCGGCGGAGCGTGCGTGGTCTTGGGCGGGGGTGGTGGCAGGGTGGTCGGCGTCCCATCCCGCGTCGGCGGGACGGACTGGTTGACCCCACCCGCCGTGAGCTGGTTGACCCAGCGGTACTTGCTGACCGGCTGTTGACCACCACCCAGCACCTCTTCAAGGCCGAGGGAGGACTGCCAGCTGGGCTGACAGCACTGCTGCAGTCGCATCACCATGGTGTCGACTTGGGGGTCGCGCAGCGCGGCGAGCTGTCCCCACACGGCGGCGCCGAAGTCGGTGAAGTCGGACTGCTGGAAGAGCAGGTTCTCCTCCTGGTAAAGCGCCTCCCACGGCCGGGGGTTCCGCGCGAGCGCGAAGATCGACAGATAGATGACTAGCGCGGGGAACGTGTCCATCCACGGGCCCCAGCTCGCGTCGCGGCGCTGGTAGTTGCGATGTCCACTCTCGGTGGGCGCGGGCTGGCCCTGAAACGGGCCGATCCACGAGCAGTCGAAGTCGACCAGGCGCAGCACGCCGCGCTCGTCGACGAGGATGTTGCCGTGCTGGAGGTCGCCGTGCGCGAAGCGGGCGGCTTGCATGCGTTGCACCAGAATCCGGAACGCCTGGGCGAGGCTGTCGAGCGAGCGCAAGTCGGCGTTGTCCACGAGATGCTCGACGTACCGGTCGAGCGTGCGTCCCTCGACCCACTGCATGCGGACGAGCGGATACCACTGCCCACCGATCCGGATGCCGCTGTCGGCCCACCGGGCGTTCGCCATGTTCTCGGAGAGCCCCGCGGCCGCGACATAGCGCGACAGTGCCGTGTAGCGCTCGCGGCTGGAGGCGTCTTCGCGGATGAAGAACCGCAGCGCCTGGTCCTCGCCGCGCACCTCGGCCCGGAACACGACCGCGGTGGTACCCGAGGCGGGAATAGGCACCCCGAGCATGGGGCTCACCGCGAACCGGGCGTTCTGAAGATCGGGGTCGGCGAAGGTGACGCCCGGGTTCTGCACGGCGCGCACGTAGTCGTCGGGGTTGGGGTAGCTCATGGGCAGCACATCAGAACGTGGCTCGGATCCTTGTCGGCGACGTCTACCCGCATCAGCGTGACGTCGTCGTTCTTCAGGGAACGCTCGGCGCGGCGGTCGTCGACGAACCGGGTGAAGGCGACCGGATGCGCGAGTCCGGCGAGGAACCGCCAGACCTTTTCCTCGCCATCGCGGCGCAATGCCCTGATGATCCAGGCGGCGAGGGCGTCGGTGGCGAAGAACAGCTGGTCGCCGGGGTCGAGGCGGACGTCGGTCCGGATCTGCAGATGGGTCATCATCGCGGGTAGCGCGGCGGCGGCGGTGTGCACCCCGGCGGGGTTGAGGCCGAACTCGTCGGCGTCCATGACCGGGAACTGTTCGACCAGGATCCGGTTCCGGACGTGGAACAGCACGGTGTCGCCCAGCGCGACGGCGTTCCACACCAGCCGGTCGGGGGCGACGCGGCGGATCTCGCAGCCGAGGAACGTCGCGAACGACCCCTCCGCGAACTTGCGCTCCTCGAAGATGTTCGCAAACCGCGGTGGCGCCGACGTCCACTTGAACTGGGCCGCGGCCAACCAGTGCCGCAGCGACTCCTCGTCGAGCGCGGGCCCCGCCTCGTTGGGCGAGCCCATGAACGACTCCAGCAGCTGGTCGACCCACCGGATCGCGTCGTAGGCCTCGGCGGCGCCGTCGGCGAGCGCGAAGCGGGGGTTGCGGCCGCGGTCGAGGTCACCCGGCTCCGCCGCCGCGCCGTCCTCCCACTCCTCTGCGGTGCTGCCCGCCTTCTCGACGGCGAAGACCACCGCTCTCGTGTGCAGCATCGGCGCTCAGCGGTCGCGGAGGTCGGCGACGCGGGTGCCGATCTCGAGGAACTTCACGAAGGCCTCCAGGTCGGCGTTGAAGCACATGGCCTTGGCGCCGGGCGTGACGGCCACTCCGGAGGCCTGCGCGTTGCGAATCATTGGCGCGGGCAGCGAGCTGCTGATCGCGAACAGGTCGGGGCCGGGGTCGGGGAACCCGTCGCCGCGCGTCGGGAAGAAGCTCGCGTCGCCGACGGACGAGAGGAACACGTTGAACAGCAGCGCCTGCCCGTCGGTCGTCTGGATCGAGGTCAGCCTGCGGGCCCACTCGGCGAGGTTCGCGCCCTCGTAGGGGTCGTCGGTCACCATCCCGTCGGTGCAGTTGATGACGATCGGCGGGAAGGAGTTCGGATACCGCTCGACCCAATCGAAGACGTGGCCGCCCGCGACGGCGATCGCCTCACACATGGGGGTGCGGTAGCCGTGCACCGCCTCGATCCAGATCGGCACCTTGGAGCTAGGCACCATGGCGTCGACGGACTGCTCCTCGCGCAGCGCCAGCGGGGCCCTGGCCAGTTCGGACAGCGGGGTGATCCCGCGTCCGGCGAGCGCTCCGCCGAACGCCGACTCGACGCCTTCGCCGCCCGCTACCAGCCGGGCGCCGTAGCCGAGGACGAGCACGTGGAAGTAGTCGCGCACCAGGCCGCCGACCTCTTTGGTCGACTTGATGCAGAGATCGAGCAGGATGCGGTTGATCGCGCGTGCGGCGCCTTCGGCCAGCGACGTCCCGGAGCCGCGCCACGGCGCCTTCATCGAGTCCGACCGGTCGAGCAACAGGACGATGCAGCCCGGGTTCTGGCGGGAGAATGTCTGGTCGTACATGGGGCTCCTCGGCTGGCCTCAGACGGAGTACGGCGAGTGGGACCTGCGGCGACGGGGGTTCATCCGCATCGGCGGCCACGGCAGGCCCGGCTGCCATCGCCAGTGCTGCGGACAGGCCCGGCAGGTGAAGTCGTAGCCGGGCGGCGCGGGCGTCACCGTGAGATCGAAGCTCCCGCAATGCGGGCACTGGGCGAGCCGGGACGACGCGAGGTAGCTCTCCAGTTCGGGCACGGCGACCGGCGTCGCCGTCGGCGGAGCGGCGCCCGCCGCCGGCGGGCCGTGGTTCCACCATTGAGCGCTCGGCAGCGGCAGCGCGACGGTGACGTTTCGCTCCGGCGCGGGCCAGGACGACGACGGATCGAGCGGGTCCGCCGTGCGGGGCTCCGGCGGCTGCGGATCGCGAAGGTGCGGATCCGCCGAGCGCGGATCGGTGAAGTTCGGCGTGTGCGGCGGCGGTAAGCGGTGCACGCTGCCGTTGACCCGGCCGGGCCGGGCCGCCGTCAGGTTGACCACGACGATCCCGATCATGCTGATCACCCCCAGGCCGATGATCAGCAGCGGCATCGCGCGCGCCGGGGCGCCCGCGACCGCCACACCGAGCGCGCCGCCGACCGTGGTGGCCACCACGGTCAGAAGCGACCGCCATCCCGTGGACGGCATCGTCCGACCCCTCGGCATCACGATGCCTTCGCTGCGGTGAAGGTGAGGTCGCGCGGCACCGCGCGAGCGTCGGACCAGCCGCCCTGGCAGGCCGTGAGCGGGTCCCCCGGCGGCGTGAGGTTCGGGACCGCGGTGGGGACGCTGACGGTCCACCCCTTCGGCATAGTGACGCACAGCAAGCGGTTGACGAGCGGCTCGCTGAGGGACACGGCGACGTTGGGCTGCGCGGGCGCCGGGTTCCCCCGCGGCTTGGGTTTGCCTTCGGGATCCGGGACCAGCACCATCCACGTGTAGCCCGGCGGCGGGTCCTGCGCGTCGGCGGCGACCGTGAAGCGCGGCTTGCCGTCCGGCGCCGGGACGAAGGCGGGCTCGGTGGTCGGGGTGGGCGTCGGGGTGGGAGTGGGCGTCGGGGGCGGCGGGGTCGTGATGGGCGCCGCGGTAGGTGTGGGCGTCGCGGCGGAGCTTTCCGACCCGCCGCCGAACCGGCCGACCACGACCGCGAGCACGAGCGCCGCGATCAGCGCGGCCGCCGGCACGAAGGAAGGATGGCGGACGGAGAAGCCGTTCTGTCGGGGCCAGGTCATGGATGCCCGATCTCCCGGAGCCGCTCGTCGCGCAGCTCGCAGGCGAGGCGGTAGAAGCGGTTGGCCAGCGCGATCCGCGGCCGGTCGATGAACACGTAGACGTTGAGCCCTTCGCGCACCCAGACGACCAAGCCGCTTTTCCGGATCCGGTACTGCCACTTGATGATCAACGGAGTGAGGAGCACGGCGAGCAGGGTGGTGAAGATGGCGAGTACCGCGGGCAGCGTCGCGAAGCTGAAGAGGAATACGAAGAGCACCAGGATGATGGCGGGCATGTACATCTTCAGCCGCGACGGTTGGTAGACGGCCGAGCTGTTGATGTATTCGAGAGACCCGTCCTGATAGAGCAGCTCGCCGAGCAGGCCCACCTTGATCGAGGCCACCCGGTGGGTGGTGACCGCGGCGAAGCTGTGCGTGCCGAAGCCCCAGATCCCCATCACGCCCATGTACCGGGTCTCGACGATCTGCTCGCCGGGCGGGATGAACTGCTCGAAGAGCGTCTTCAGGGCGCGCGGGTCGTCGGTCTTCGCCCTGGCCATCACGCCCTCCACCATCGGGGGCGGGGCGATAGGGCTGGTGGCAGGACCGCCCAGCGTCGAGGCCGTCGGCGCGGGCGGCAGCGGTGATGGCAACTGCGTCGGCCCGGCGGCGGGCGGGCCCCACTGCGGTATCGCGCCCTCGTTGGCCTGCGAGCGCCCCGGCTTGGCCGAGTGGCCGTAGAAGCCGCGTGACCCGGATTGTGTCATGGTCTGCTCCATCGCTTGCGTGGCCCTCGGCGCAGGAGGGCATCGAGGTCGCCGTCGGGTAGGTCCCGGTCGCGCTCGCTGAGGCCGGGCGGACGCGTCGGGCGTGGGGTCGCCGGTCGGCCGAGGTAGCCCCGGACGGCCTCGAGCAGCGGCGGGAGCTGCGGACCGAGCGGCCGCGCGGTGGCGTCGATCCACTGGATCGACGCGAGGAAGTAGGCCAGCGGACCGGAGAGCTCCGCCCGTGGGTCCAGGCGCACGGTGAGCAGGTGCTTGCGGCCGTTGGAGGCCAGTTCGACCTCGCGCAGGACTTCGGGAGAGGTCGCAGAGTAACCGGTGAGCAGCAGGACCACCACCGCGCAGGCCTCGACGCCGTCGACGATCGCGCTCGCCCACGAACGACCGGCCGGGATGTCGCGGGGCGCGACCCAGCACCGCAGGTCGGACGATTCCAGCGCCCGTACGACCTGGTTGGCCATCGCGTGGTCGTGGCTGGCGTGCGAGACGAAGACGGCAGGACCCCGTGGTGGTTCCGTCCACCACTGCGCTACCTGCGCCACGCTCCGTTCACCTCCTTGCAGATCGACATTTTCAAGAAGCGTCGGCGGCGTTCGTTGATACATGCGGGTGTCGATGAATTCGGCCGTTAACGTCGGGCGGTCGCGATCGGACTCTGCGTACGGTTGGCACGTCCACGGAGGGGAGGCCACAGTGGAGGGGACCGTCGAGGCGCGGATTCACGAAGCGCTGGATCGGCGTCGTGAGCAGCGGCTGTTCGTCGACGAGTTGAGCAAAGCCTGGCACGACTTCGGTGGATCTTTCGACGCGATCATCGATCGGCTGGCCGCATTGCGCGACAGCCTCGACGCGAGTCCGCAGCGATCGGAGTTCCACACCCGCGTCGGTGCGGAGATCCGGCGCATCGAGGCGACCCCACCCGGCCTCGCCGCGTTGCGGCAGCGGATCGCGGAGGCAGCGCGCGCGATCGACGACGTTCAGTACCGCGTGCAGCGCGACACCGTGAACATCGGCGTGGTGGGGATGACCCGTGCGGGCAAGAGCACCCTGCTGCGGCGGGTCACCGAGCTCGGGGACAGTGCGGTGCCCACGGAGGAGTTCGACCCGACGACGGCGGCGGCGAGCCGCATCTACCACCGGCCCGGCCCGTCCTCGGCGCATCTCTACCTGCATACGTGGGAGAGCTTCCGCGACCTGTACCTCGCGCCGCTCTACGAGATGGCGGCCGCCGGGGCATTGCCGCGCACGTTCGCGCAGTTCGCGGCGGCTCGTCTTCCCGCTGGCGGCGTCACGGCGGACCGCTATCTCCGCAAACTGCACACCGCACAGGCCAACCTGGGCGACTACCGCGGCCTGCTCGGCCAGGGCGAGCGCGACGTGCCCCTCGACGAACTGCGGCCCTACGTCGCCTACCCGAAGCCGGGCACGCGCGACCCGCACCACTACCACGCCGTGCGGGTGGCCCACATCTACACACCGTTCCGGAACGTGACCGTGGCCGACCTCGGCTTGGTGGACTTCCCCGGGCGCGGCGAGGCCGGGCTCGACATCGAGCGCGTCTTCCTCACGCCCATGCAGCGCGAGGTCGACACCTTGGTCATGGTCAAGCGGCCGGACGTCAACTCGTCGTTCATGACCGACGAGGACTGGCAGACGATCGAGCTCGCGGACGAGGCCAAGTATGGCGTGCCGCTCGAGCAGTTCCTGACCATCTTGATCAACCGGGACCGGCAGCACGTCGGCGACCGGAACGTGGAACGGGCGGCCGCGACCGTCCGCGAGCAGGCGGGCAGCCGCGGAATCCACGTCGCGGTGGCGGACGTGACCCATGAGGACGAGGTCTTCCACCAACTGATGGCACCGCTGCTGGAACACCTCGCGCGGAATCTCGCGGAGATGGACAGGGCCGCCGTCCGCATGGTGCTGCTCGCGGCCGACGAGGTGCGCTGCGAGGTCGAACGCGTCGCCGAGGAACTGATCACCGCCAGCGGCCGGTGGCGCAACGCGGTACCCAACGCCGAGCAGGTGTTCCGCAAGCAGGTCCGGCGGCTCTTCCAACTCGTGTCCTTCGGCCTGGCCACGGTCCGCGACCGGTACGACTCCCCGGCCACCACCGCGGAAGCCACCGCGGAACTGGAGTCGGGCATCGCCGCGGCCGTTGCGGATTCCCGGCGGTGGGTCGAGGAGGGGCTGGGGAGCGGCAGCCGGGCACAGTGGTTCGACGACAGCCGGGCGGGCAGCTTCGCGGCCGCGCCGCTCGCGACCCGGGAGAGCGAGATCAACCGGGCCCGGGCCGAGGTCGGCGAGTTCTTCATGCGGATCGACGCCTGTGCGACGGCATCGGTCGTCCGGCTTTGGCAGGAGATCGTCGAGGCCATACGGGCCCCGCTGACGGAGACGATCGTGCCGGTGGCGCCGACGAGCGACCGGCCACTCGCGGCCTTCCGCGCCCGCGCCGAGGAGCGGCGGGCGCCTCTCCTCATGGAGGCGCTCGACGAGCTCGACAAGCTCGACATCAAGTACGGCAGCATCGTGTTGCGGGTCGCGCGACCGATCATCCGCCGGATCCACGCGGACGCGACGGTGCGCGGCACGGCGGGCACGGCCGCCCGACTGCTGCACGACGCGGGCAATCTGGCGTTGGGCGCGGCGGGCGTGGCCGGGGCCGTCGCGGGCGCCATGACCGGAGCGCCGGTGGTCGTGGTGCCCGCGGCGCCCGCACCCGCCGAACCGGCCCGCAGCGACCAGTGGTGGAACAACCCGCTGCGCACCGCCGCCGCGCCCGGACCGGCCGCCCAGAGCCCGGCGCCGGCCGGCTCGCTCGGCGTGTCGGAGGTCGACCTCGCCGCGCGCGGAGCGGAGGCGCTGTACGACGAGGTCACCCGCCTGGTGACAGAGTGCATCGACGAACTCGACGCGGCGTTGCGCCGGGAGGCGCGGGTGATGGCGCTGGCCCTCGCGGCCGCCGCCGACCAGTTCTTCGATGCAGCCATCCGCCGCAACGACGTCGTCTGGGAGTACGAGGAGCTGTGCGACCCCTACAAGAAAGAGCTCTGGCCCGATATTTTCGGCGGCGGTGAGGCCCTTGCCGCCGCCGAGATCGGGACGGTCGGGGACGAGGCCCGGCTGCTCGTCGACGGGTCACGACGTCTCGCCGACCTCGGCGCCTCCCTGCATCTGCAGGCACCGGGACGACGTCCCTGAGCGGGAGCCAGCGAGATGCACGGTCGGGTCGGGCACGGGCGCAGGGTCCGTTTCCCTTGCTCGCCCGCCGACGTGCCTGTCTCCACGCATCCGGCGCTCCACGTGTCTTGCCCGTTGTTCAACTGCCGATCGCGACGGGTCGAGGGGTCGGAATGTTCGCCCCGTGGTAGCGGTAGCGGGTCACGGCGACGCTGGAGGCGCCGGTGAACAGGACCGCGTTGTGGGCGATCCGCCAGCCCTGGTCGGCGTGCCCTTGCGCAAGCCGTTCGAGGGTCACTGGCGGGCGCGTCGGGGTGAGTACCGGGTCCGCTGCATGATCGATGATGCGCGTCGAGAGGTCGTCGTGCTGGACATCAGCCACCGCGGGATGCCTATCGTTGATGCTGCGCGGCCGCATGTCGAGCGCTGGGACGGCACCGCCGCTGCTGTCGGTGGCCAAGCCGCCGTTCACTCAGCGGTCTTCGGCCCGTCGGTTGAGTCTCACGTGGGCGATCGGGCCGGACCGCCGCTGTCGATGGCGGTGAGGGATCGCACGTCCTCGGTAAGCCGCAGGGCGAGCTCGATGTTGAATCGCGTTTCCGGATGTGTGAACTCCACCCCGAGGATCGAGCGGATCCGGCCGAGCCGGTACTTCAGCGTCGAGGGGTGGATGGCCAGCCGCCTGGCGGCGCCCTGGTGGCCGTCGCCTGCGAGGTAGCAGGCCAACGTCTCCACGAGCCTGGCCTTGTGTTCGGCGTCGTAACGCAGCAGCGGCCCGATCCAGCGCTCGACGTGCTCGTCGACGCGGTCGACGTTGTCGGTGTCGAACAGCAGCCGGTGGAGACCGAGGTCGAGGAAGCGCAGTAGCCGCGACGGGCAGCGCAGTGCCATCGCGACCGCGACCAGCGACTCCTTGTAGGCGGACTCCAGATTTCCCAGCCGCGGCCGCTCGTCGCTCATCCCGACCGCGACATCCGCAGTGGGCGCGAGTGCGGCGACCCGCTCGAGGAGCCGCCGCGCGGTGCATTCGGCGCCGTGCGCCCGGATGATCACAACGGTGTCCGGCCCGATCGTCCCGGCCAGCCCGCGGTTGCCCCCGCGCAGCTCGTCGCGCACTGCCGCGAAAACCCGTCGCCGGACCCGTTCGTCCCCGACGAACTCCGCCTCCAGCCGCCGCATCGCCCCGGCCGCGGCGTCCTGGCGGGACAGCAGCAACGCGCACGCGACCGCGGCCTGTTCGGTGGCCACGACGTCCCGCGTCGCGACCGGCGTCCCGGTGGCGACCGCGAGCCTGCCCCAGCGCTGGCCTGCTGACCCGACGTCGACCGCGATCGCGTGCCGACCCGCGCCGCCGGGTCCCAGCAGCACTGCCTTCTCGCCAATCATGGTCCCGTCGCGGTCATCCGCGAGGATCGCCTCGAGCCAACCGTCCGCGCGGGCGGCGTCGGGGCCGACGAAGGCGACCTCCTTGCCGGTGATGGCGCGCAGCGCCTCGACGACGGTACCGAGGCCGGCGCCATCGACGACCACGCGCATCAGCCGCCGGTGGATCTCCAGGGTCTGCCGGGTCTCCTCGTAGCGCTGCGCCAGCTCGGAGTTGGCCGTCATGAGTTGCTCGGACAGGTCGCGCAGCCGGTCGTCGTCCAGCGCGCGCGCCACGCCGAGCGCGGCGAGGTCGGCCAATGTGCCGATGAGGGCGACATCGACGTCGGTGTAGACCGACCGGCGGCGCCGCCAGGCGGCGAGCACCCCGACCACCGCGCCCTCGACCCGCATCGGCGCCCCGATGCATGCCTTGGTCCCCTCCATCGTCGCGACCGGCAGCAGCTTCTTGCTGATCACCGGGTCGGTGGTCCAGTCGTCGGAGCGGTAGACCTCGCCGGTGGCGAAGACGTGGCCCACCATGCTCTCCCCCCGCGCCAGGCGCAGCCGGGCCGTCGCCATCGACCGGTGCCCGACCACTGCCTGCGCCTCCAGGTGCGCACCGTCCGGGGTGGCGAGGAAGACCCCTGCGATCTCGGCGTCCAGCACGTCGGCGGCGGCGGTCGCCAGCCCCAGCAGGACCTCCTCCCGGTCCCGGGAAGCCAGCAGCTGACGGGCGACGGCATAGAGCGACGACAGCGCCGCCCCATCCCGCTTGCAGACGGAGGCGGCCAGCCTCGCGAGTAGGCGGAGCTGTTCGAGCAGGTCGGAGCCGGGATGCGGCGAGCCGCTCCACCACACGACAAGGTCGATCTCGCCGCGCACATCGACCGAGGCGACCACCCCGGTCGGGCCCGCCGTGACGCCCGCTGCGAGGCGGCGTGCCGGAAGGGGCAACGCGCCACCGCTGGCCGCGAGCGGGCGCGCGCCGTCGGGCCCCCACGCCACGACGCTCGCTCCGGCCGCGCCCGCCAGCCGCCGGGCGGCGCCCGCCAAGGTCGCGTGGACCCGGTAGACGCCGTCGCCACCTGCGTCGAGGATCCGCTGGCACGCGTCCGCCCAGTCGGCGGGCGAGTGCTCCTCGGGTGCCACCCGGCCATTCTCGCCGGCCCGAGCTGCAGCGGCCACCGTGCCGGTCCGCCCCAGGCCGACGGTACGGACCTACATGTGCCGGAGCTTCGCGTTCCCGGCGCGCAGGCGGGAAAGCTGCACGAAGTGCTCCGGGTTGAGGAACAGCTCGTTCATCCAGCCGAGCGTGTCGATGGTGAGGCCCTCGGGCCGGTGGATGAGGAAGTCGAGGTACTGGAAGGCATCCTTGGCCCCGTATCCGACGTGGTGGGCGCCGACGACCTTGCGCGACTCGCCGTCGATCACCAGCTTCTGGAAGCCGGAGAGCTCGGGCTTGCTGAAGGCGTAGAGCATCGTGCCCTCGGCGCACGGCAGCGGCAGGTTCGGCGTGTCCAGGCCCTCGACGTACGGCGGCATCTGGATGATGATCACGTTGTCGTCGCCGTAGGTCTCCCTGGCCTCGGCCTCGCTCAGCCCGACCCAGGTGACCTCGTAGGTGGTGTGCAGGAAGTCGGGGAACTCGGTGAAGTCGAACTCCAGGTCCTCGCCCATGATGTTGCGGGCGGCGCACACCCCGGACTTGCGGGCCTTGAACATCTCCATCGGCCCGCTGATCATGTCGCCGATCGCGTAGACGCCGGGCACGGACGTCTGCATCCGCTTGTTGACCATCACCCGGCCAGTCGGGCCGACCTCGATGCCCAGCGTCTCCTGGGCCTGCTCGACGGTCGGCCGCTCGCCGGTCCCGAGGAAGACGAAGTCGGTCTCCAACTCCACCTCCTCGCCGGTGGCGAGGCGGACGCTCACGCTGCGCACCGATCCACCCGCTCCGTTGACCGAGATCGGGACCGCCTCCTCGAGGATCGTCATGCCGCGCTGGCGCATGCCGCTCACGACGTAGCGGCGCAGATCCTCGTCGACGTGGTGCAGGGCCTTGGTGCGCATCAGTGGCGAGCGCGACACGATGGTGGTGTCGCAGCCGGTGGCTTGGAAGAACGAGCCGTATTCCATGGCGACCTTGCTGCCGCCGATGATCACACAGTGGGTGGGCTCGTAGTCGAGCTCCTCGACCAAGCTGACGAAGTCGTAGACGCCGCGTAGGTCGAGGCCCGGGATGCCGGGGTTGACCGGTCGGGCGCCCATGCCGAGCACCAGGTTCTTCGTCCGGAAGGTCTTCTCCGCGGCGGTCACGGTGTGCTTGTCGACGATCGTGGCGCGCGCGTTGAGCACGTACTCGACGTCGAGCTGCTCCTTGGTCTGCCAGTTCATGAACGCGTGCGCGCTGCCCCGGCCTGCCAGGAACAGCTTGACCAACTCCAGGATGCTCGCCCGCGAGGCGTCGAACTTGGGGAAGAACAGCTCGTCGGAGAACCATCGCATGCGGTCGAGCTCCTCGGCGGCCTCCGAAAACAGGTGGTGCGGCACGCACGCCTGGTGCGGGCACGACCCGCCGAGGAACGGCCAAGCGTCGATGATCAGCGGCCTGCCGCCCATCGCCCTCATGTACGACGCGCCGAACCGACCGCCTGCCCCGCCGCCGACAAAGATCGCGTCGTAGACCGGACTCTCGTCCTCCCCGAGGTTGAGCAGGGGCTCGGAGCCGGGGTCGGTGAGGCTGCTGTCGATCAGTTCCATCCACTCGCCGAGGTTGGGATGCTCGTTCCGGAGGTCCATGGCTCTGTCCTTCTCATCGACAACACCCGCCAACCGGACGGTAGGTGTTCGGATGCCTCGCCGACTTCACGCTGGCGGATGACAATCCGCGCAATCGTTGTCTCCGCTCTGACAACAACAGCACGGGATTGTGTCCCCGGGCCCGCGGCCCGCCCGGTGTCAGGCGCCGTTGGTCGAGCGGGAGGCAAGCACCTCCAGAGGATCATGCACGCCCAGGTCGCTGACCTCAGCGGTCGTCAGCGCATCCCCGTAGCGTCCGATGTCTTGTCCGATCTGGGCGTGACCAGGGAGATCCCACACCCGGATCGACGTCCCGGAGTTGCTGGTCACGATGATGGGCCGTCCGTCCAGGGGAGTGCCGTAGCTAGCCCGCGGGCGAGGGCGCGACGTCGCTGCGCTGGTCGCCATCGCCCTCGTACTGCATCCGCGTGCCCGGGGGCGCGTGCCGTGCGGATCCAGCGCCGCACCGTGGACACCGGCCGGTCGAGCTGGGCGGCGATCCGCCGATACCCGATCCCGGCTGCGGTGGCCTGCAGCGCAGCCCCGATCCCGGCGCTGGTGTCCGCCCGCCGCGGCGCCACCACCGCGGGCAGCAGCACGTGGGTGATCCGGCAGGCTGGGCAGCGGGTCCGGCGCGGTCGCAGGGCCACCGGGCGGTGCCGCGGTCGCGGACGGTGCGGGAAGCTCAGGCGTGACCCCCGGGCTGCAGCGGGCCTGCGCAGCGCGGGCAGGCCAGTGTCCCGGCAGCCAGGTCGGTGTCAGCCCCGTACCGGGTCGGTCGCGACGGGCGGAGCCCGGCCGCTCCGGGCGGGCGGGGCGGGTCTGTCACGATGGACCAGCTGGCGCGGACTTCCTCGATGCTGGAGAGCGCTCGTACCGGCGGATAAAGGTCAGCTCTGGCTTAGCGGGGCCAGCTCGCCCAGGGCAGCCCACGCCCTGGCCCTGCCGGCGCTGATGCTGATGCCGGCGCGCCACCTCGGCTCAGTAACCCGCGGCGGTTTCAGCCTCGGCGGTACGCCGTGCCGAGTCGAGCAGGGCCCCGACGAGGATGTGGGCGCCCGAACCCACCCCGAACGTCCAGTACCGACGAAACCAGCGTCGCGCGCGCTCATCGGTCGTCGCGGTGCGCATGAGGCCGGACAAGAGCGTTTGGTTTGGTCCGACCTCGCGGACCGCGAGGTCATAGACGGTCTTGGCGAACCCGGGCTCATCGAAGCTGTGGAACTCCTCGGCGGATTCGATCCGGGCGAACTCGATGACCGGTCGCCAGAACTTGCCGACCAGGCCCAGCGCGATCTCCTCGCCCGGGCGCTCATCGAGCAGGATCCAGCCGCCTTCTGCCATCGGGATTGACTTCAGGTCGCGCAGCCGCATCGACAGCGGCGGCTCGGCAGGCCGCTCACCGTGAATCAGGTGCCCCACGATCTCTGGCAGCATGCGCAGAGCGCCCAGCATCCCGACCATCGGCGCCTCGCGGCCCAGCTTGAGCAGATCGACATTGAGCAGCGCCGCCCACGTCGGCTCCCGACCGGCTTCGGCCACCGTCGCCACGGCATCGGAGACGTCGTAGACGGGCAGGAAGTCGTCGGCGAGCGCGAAGTCGGCCATCCTGAGCAGCGTACGTGAGGTTGTCCCGGCGCCCGTCAAGCGTGGATGGCGGTCCCCGACCGGAGTCCTGCCGCGCGGTAGACGCTCGGGTGAGCCGCCACGACAACACCACGAGGGAAAGCCCGCCGTACGCAAGGCCTACCTAAGGCCTACCTACCAGCCGGCTGGCCGTGCCGCGACAAATAACCCGTTCATCCACGAGCACGGGGTGGCCCCCGCTCGGCGCGGTCACCTCGACGAGGTGATCGACGAGCGGACAACGGCCTGCATCAGGCGATGTTCGAGGCCTTGGTCGCGCTGTACGCCAAGAAGCAGCGCCAGGTGAGCAGTACAGGCCAGCTGGCGCTGCCGGGCGGCTGGTGGCAGTTCCGGTGACAACCCGCTGGTTTCGTCGACTTGCCGGGACGCCGCGGTGGGTCAGGCCAGCGGCCGCACCGAGTCGCCCCGGCGGGGATCGGAGACCGTCGCGCTGTCGAAGAGAATCGGGTAGGTGCGGATGTCGCGGTCCTCGACGTCGAAGGTCGGCTTGTTCTGCACCTGAATGTGCAGGTGCGGCTCGTCGGAGTTGCCGGAGTCGCCGACCTGGCCGATCACTTGACCGCGCCGGACCTGGTCGCCGACGCGCACACGCAAGCTGGCGAGCTTCATGTGCCCATACAGCACGTAGTGCCCGGCGCCGATGTCGATGACGACATGGTTGCCCGCCATGTCGCGCCAGGTGTTTCCACCGACGGGCAGGTCCGGGTGGGCGTCCACGGCCTCGCTCACTCGCCCGTCCGCGACCGCCACCAGCAGCTGTCCGAAGATGAAGAAGTTCTCCAGCCGACTCCGGTCGCCGCGGTAGGTCTTCCCGTCGACAAGTCGGACGAAGTCGATCGCATCGCGCTGCACGGCGAGGGTCCAGTGGTTGTTGACCAGCGCGCTCCTCCCTCCGGAGGCAACCTCCCACTGGTCGGTGAACGGAACGCCGATCCGGACCGCGTCCCGCGGCGGCCCGCTGACGGTGCCGACGAGCGATACGGCGAGGAAGACCGACCCGAGCACGGCCAGCACGTTGGCTGTCGGGGAGATGCGCCGACGCGGGAAGGCAACGAGGACCGTCGCCGCTGTCAGGCCGACCCAGAAAGCCCCGATGATGAACGCCCGGGCATCGGGAGCGTAGATGCGCCACACATAGAACGTGCCGGGAAGCCCGGCCGCAGCCAGCAGGGCCAGGAACAGCCAGAAGCTCGCCGACTGCAGCGCCCAGGCTCGGCGGCCGAGCATGCGCGGGGAGCATGCCCCGAGACGGATCCTGCGGATCACCATCACCAGTGGCATGAGCACGCCGAACGCGACCATCGCCACCACCGTCTCGCCCGCCTGGTAGGCGCGGACCCCAGCGACGAGCGCGGTGACCCCGATGATCAGCTCGCGGTGTCCGAGCACCGCCGGGCGGGGAAGCTCCCGGGTCTGGGCCAGGCGCGGAAGGGCCACGCAGACCGCGGCGAGGGTGGCGAGGAGG
The DNA here is from genome assembly GCA_963739465.1 of uncultured Actinomycetota bacterium. Classification (GTDB taxonomy): domain Bacteria; phylum Actinomycetota; class Actinomycetes; order Mycobacteriales; family Pseudonocardiaceae; genus Pseudonocardia. The sequence goes on along the minus strand of CAVUAS010000006.1, from coordinate 218,019 downwards.
GCGTGCCCCGCCTCGATCGGGATCCTGCCGAGCAGCAGGTTCATGCCGCTGGCGACCGCGACGAACGCGACCACCGCCAGGAGGGCCAGGACGAGGTTCGGCCTGGTACGGGTGACGCCCCGGGTGGGAGAGCGGACGTCGGGCTCGACCGAGAGCATGACGAGCACGCCGAGGACGAAGACGACCGCGAAGGCTGGCAGGTCCAGCGGACCGAACGTGCTGACCGCGTACCAGGCCAGGGCGAGGCCACCGAAGATCCCGCCCCGGACCGCGGATGGGGTGTGGGCACGGCGCCGGACGGTCGGAGTCGGTGTGCTGGACATCAGTCGCACCTCCTCGGATGAGGGCTTCTCGGGCCTACCTCTGCGGCGATCGGCGCTTGGCCGTGCCCGGGACGGTCGACCAGGCGTTCTCCTTCATGGTGCCGACAGCGTGCGCCGCGGCGGCTCAGCGTCACAGCCTGCGAACGTCCCGCGCTGCGGGGCCATAGGACCGGAGGACCGGTCGGGATCGGGTCAGGCCTCATGATCGTGACCAGGTGGCGAACGTGAATCCCCGTCAACGACCGGACCCAGCTGCACGGAGCTGTACCGCAAGGAAGCCGCCCCTAATTTCGTTCTCGCCGGGCAGGGGCCGCTCGCCGGGGCGTGGCAGGTGCGGACCCGCCACCGCGTCCGTGATTCCGGGAGGACACCGCGACAGGCGCGGGAGTGGGCTGGTCCCCGCTGTCAGTTGAGGCGTTATCGGACTCGTGGCCCTGCGAGCAGGCCCTCGTCAACCAGGGCGGCAAGAATGCAGCATCGTCAGAGGAACGTAGGGCCAGCAAGGCAGATCATGCTTCCCGCGTCCGCACCGGCCGCACGACGATCTCCGGGCCATCGACCAGGACCTCGGCGCGGTTCTTATGCTGCAACGTCGGGCCCACCCAGGTCAGTGGCGGTATCGCCGGTGGCTGTCCGCTCATCTGAGGGCACGTACAGCAGCGAAGTACAGCAACAAGCCTCAGGCGAGGTTGTCTCCAAGCTTCTTCAGACCCTCGCGGGTCGCCGTGTCGGACACCTCGGTCTAGATCTCCATGGTGACGGCGAACTGAGCGCGTCGGAGAATCGCCATCGCGACACGGGGGTGTACGTCGAGGTCGGCAAGGATGGAACCGCAGATGCGGCGACCGTCCTGACGTTGACCAAGGTGCGCCCAGCGACAGCGGGGACAGAGTGCTGTTGGAAATCCGCGGCACGAGCTACCGTGAGATGTCGCTGGGTGCATGCGCTTGGCTTCACGTAGTAGGAGGGTTGCCTCGGACAGGGCGGAAAGAGGTCGTGCGGAGTCGATGACTTGACGTTGAATTCAAGCGACTTCGCAGTGCTTAGCGACGATGGGCGGAGATTGCAGGTCAACGTGGCCGGGCCCTCGGACGGATATCCCGTGTTCCTCATGCACGGAACGCCAGGTAGTCGCCGCGGCCCGCGACCACGCGGAATCGTGCTCTATCGACTCGGAATCCGGCTGATCAGCTACGACCGGCCCGGCTATGGCCATTCGGACCGCGCCAACGGTCGCACGGTCGCCGACGCCGCGCGCGATGTCGTGGCCATCGCCAACGCCTTGCAAATCGAGAACTTCGCCGTGGTCGGCCGCAGCGGTGGCGGCCCGCATGCGCTCGCGGTCACGGCGCTGTGCCCGGATCTCGTCAGCAGCGCCGCGGTTCTCGTGCCGCTCGCCCCTTTCGACGCGGGCGGGCTCGATTGGTATGAGAACATGAACGACCACAACGTGCGGGAGTACACGGCGGCCGACAACAACGCCCACTTCCAGGAGCTCGAACGCTGCGCAGAGGCGGCGGGCCGAGATCCCCGCCACATGATCGACGGCCTGCGTGATGACCTCTGCGAGTTCGACCAACGCGTGGTGGGCGATGTCGCCTTGCGCCGACTTTTGCTCGACACCTACAAGGAGGGCCTTCGGCAAGGCTCGGGGGGATGGATCGACGATGTCGTCGCCTTCCGCAGTCCCTGGGGCTTCGACCTTTCCGACATTCGGGCGCGAATGCTGTTCTGGCACGGGGCGGACGACCGGTTCTCTCCGGTGGAACACACGTTCTGGCTGCATAGGCAGATCATCGGCGCGCGCTCGCCTGCCGAGTTGCACATCCAGCCGGAGATTGGGCACTTCGGAGCCATCGAGGTGCTCCCGGATGTGCTGTCCTGGATCGTCGACGGTGTCTCCTCGGTGGAGCGCTCCGCGTTTTCGAGCGTGCGGAGGACGGCAACTCGGCCGTCGCCGCGACAGGGTGCCCTCGCGACCGCGTCGTCGAGCAACGGCTGGTCCGGCTACGCCCGGTAACCCTGCTCCAGCTGCGCCGCGCGGTCGAACCTGCGCAGTACGCGCAGCCGCTCGTCGTGGGCCATCGCGGGGAACGAGCTCACGTCACCCAACGTGATCGCCTCGGTAAGACGTTCGAAGGCGGCGAGCAGGCTCTCCGGATCGCCCGGCGCATCACCGAACGTCGCCAGGGTCTCCTCGAATGCGTAGTAGCCCTTGTAAGGGATTTCGACCGATGCGAAGTATCCGAGTCGCTCGGCCTCGTCCAGCCCCGTCGGCCACCCCGTGAATGCCTGCTCCGCGACCCGCCTGCCGGTGTCCGCCCTGGCCGGAAAATCGGTGTCGACCCGCATCGCCACCGGCAGTATCCGGATACTGCGGCATGGTTCGCCGCGCCGCGCGAACGTCTCCACCGAGTGTGCCGTCTGCGCCGCGCCGTCGATCGCCTGATTGCTCAGCGAATAGCAGTCCACCAGCACGTCCGGAAGATGCTGCGTGCACATGTCGACCATGTCGCTGTGGCCTGCGCGGCAGTCGATCAACGTGTACTCGTAGCTTTTCCGCATGTCTTCCCGGAGCGCTTCAAGAAAGACCGCGCCGTTCAGCTCGTCGAAGAAGCTGCCCCAGTCCCGCTCGCCGATCGTCGGGGAATAGCTGGTGTTCTGCCGCCCCGCGGAGAGAATGCTCAATTGCCCAGCCCCTCGAAACTTCCATTCCACCGTCGTTGTATGGCGGTCGACGGCCGCAAGTCGGCGGACCTTCTCGTCGGCGTATCCCGTGTCGCGCACGATACCGTCCTCGTACTCGCGCAACATGTCGATGACACCGGACTTCCGGATCACCGATCCGACATCGAGAAACGGCTCGAGGAAACGGTAGAGACCGGGTGCCTCGAGATCCCAGTCCACGACCAAGACCTTCTTCCCGGCGGTCGCCAAGATCCACGCGACGTTCACGATGGCCATCGTGCGCCCCGTCCCGCCTTGGAACGAGTAGAAGGTCACGACCTGGCCCGGCGCGGGCTGTTCCACGGGAGTCCATCAAACCTCAGCACCTCGTCCGGCTCGTGCCGGAGTGACTGGAAGCACAGCCGCGCCCGTTTCAGCGGCAGCGGTTCATCCAGCGCACGGCGAAGTCGACTCCGGCGCGCATCGGGAACCAGCGCACCGGCGCATGCGCGATGCGGCCGACGTGGACGAACGGTTCCGCCGCCATCTCGTCGCCGAGGCGGCCGAAGTCGCGGTCGTCCGTCTCCGGCGCGAAGAACTCGCGCAGCTCGCGCCTTTCGCCGGTCCGGACGAAGGTGCGGTACAGTCGCGGTGGGGCGGGCCTGTCGAGCCGGTACTCGGCGAGGTGGAAGCACGTGCAGACGTCGAACCCGACGCCAATCAGCACGACGACGGCGTCGTTGTCGTAGAGCCAGCTCATCGGGCTCTTCTCACCTAGATGGCAGTCGAGCTCGTGGACGCCGACCAGGTCCTCGGCGCACGGCCCGACGGCGCCGAACGAGGTCTGCGGATGGTTGCTCCGCGTCGAGCCCGATGCGTTACGGACGTACTCCGCGACGACTCCGACGTCCTGCGACGGAGTGGTCTCCCGATCGAACCCCGGTATCCTCGCCTCTTCGTCGAGCAGCTGTCGGCCGCTCATTCCGGCGGTGCGTCGGCGGTACGCGCGGGTGGTGGTGGAGTTGCCCGCGGTGAAGGTCGGTACGACGATCGTCGAACGGGGCCCGCAGACGTCGCGCATGGCGTCGACGAGGGTCTTCGGGCCGCCTTGCAGCGCCCCGACACGCCGCAGCGAGCTGTGGACGAGGTAGACCGCGTCCGACGGAAGCCCCAACGCCCGGAAGTCGCGCGCCACCTCTCCGCGGCCGTTGGTCCGCGTGTCGGCGGATGTCATGATGCGGGGCCCATGTCGGCCACCCGGTCGTCCAAGCGGTTCAGCACGAGCCGACCGAGCCCCGTCAGCCGGTCGTCCCGCGCCAGCTCGTCGAGCCGCTGGTAGACCTGCTTCTGCCGGGCGGCGATCCAATGCTCGTCGACCGGCTCGCCGCGCTGGTCGCGGCCGTCCGCCAGCCGCAACGAGGCCAGCAGCGCGTATGCGTCGGCAAAGACCGCCTCCGGGGCGCGCATCGGCGCGTCGGGCGTCTTGTGGGCATCGCAGAGGCCGAGCGCACGATGCGCCGCAGTAATGATCGACCGCGCGGCATGCTCGACGAGGACGACCGCGATCGCCCGCGGATCGGCCGACGGGACCGCGACCGCGCCGAAGCCCTCGGCCTGTCGCGGATCCGTCGTAGGGCGTGCAGCCGACGGGACGACCGTCGTGATCACCTTGCCCATCGCGTCGGCGAGCTCGGGGACGACGGCCCGCACCGACGACCACGCCTCGTCGACGGCCGCGACCCACTGGTCCTGAACTCCGGGGGGCAGCGGGTCCGTGTCGACGTCGTCGAACCACAGTCGGGAACCGTCGATCTCGACGGCTCGGACGGGCCGCCAGTTCGCGGCGGCGCCTGATGCGATGATCACCACGGGCTCTCCGCTGTCCCGGTGGACCACGAGCTCGCCTGGCCGCGCCGAGCTGGCGACCGTCGCGACCGATGTCCCCGGCAACGCGAGCACGCCGAGCCCAGGCAGGCGTATGAGGCCATCCACGACGGGCACGTCGAGCGCGGCGGGGAAGCCCGCGGCCACGGCCGTGGCGATCGCGACCGACGCGAGCAGGCCTTGCGAGGCGGTCGTGACGTCCGGGCGAGCGACCCGCAGCGTGTCCCGCGTCCGCCGTCGGACCGCGGGGCTGCCCAACGTCGCGACGACCGTTCGCGGCGAGGCCGTCTCGACGTCCACCAGCAGCTGCCACGCAGATCGGCCGTAGGTCCGCCCGGCCAGCGTCGCGACCGTGAACATCAGCTCGCGGTCGAGCTCGAACTCGTGCAAAACCAACCCGTCGACCACGGCGGGCGCAGCGAGGTCGGCGCCGTCTTCGAGCAGTTGACGGACCGAGCGCGCGGTCGTGACGGCGACGCGCTCGCCCATGCCCGACCTCGCCGCTACGGCAGGGTCGGCCGCCGCTCGTCGTCGGTAGCGGATGCCGACGATCAGGCGCGCGAGATCGGCACAGTAGACGGACGGGTTGTCGAAGCCGTGGCCCCGACCGAACCGGTGCGCGTACAGGCCCCCACCACACGTCGCCACGATCGGGCACGAGGTACAGGCGGTCGGCGTCTCGTGGAGCCCCGACCGGAGCGCGCCAACGTACCGGGCGAGGTCGTCGACCGAGTGCTCCCGCAGGTCGAGCCCCGTGTGCGGGGCGTCGCCGGAAACCGTCTTGAGAGAGTCCGGCAGCTCCCAGGTGCCGTCCGTCTCGATGACCGCAACCGTTGGGTTGTCGACGCCGAGTGACTCGTTCCTGCTGACCTTGCCGTGCTCGAGCGAGAGGACCGACTCGAACAGGCGGACCGAGACGGGTCCGCGGTCAGCTGCCCATCGGTTGTAGATCCGCAGCAACCAGTCGGCGTAGCCGTGTCCGGGCGGAGGCCGGTCCCACGTGGCGTGGGGCAACAGGAAGTCGATGCGGGGCGGCGCCTCACGTAGCAGTGCCTCGTACACGCGCAGCGGGTCGTTGTCGACGTCGACGGTGCACAGGATGCCGCCGTAGGCGCTCCGGAACTCCGGTCTGCGAAGCAATTCCAGGCCGCGCACAACACGGGAGTGGGAGCTTCTTCCGTTTGCGTACCGCCGGTGCCGGTCGTTCGCGAGCCGGTCGCCGTCGAGTGAGACGCCGACGCTCACCGAGTGCCGGACCAGCCCCTCGCACAGCCGAGGCGTGAGCAACGTGCCGTTGGTCTGCAGACGCAGATCGAGCTCGGTGACCGGCTCGATCGTCGACCGCAGCACGTCCAGGATGGGCAGCAGAAGTGCCTCACCCAGCAGCAGCGGCTCACCGCCGTGCAGGATCACCGCGACCCTGGCCAGACCGTGGCGGGTTGCGTGTTCGGCGATCCGCGTCGCGGCCAGCCGCGCGATGTCCACGTCCATCCGGGACGGCTGCCGTCGCCAGGCCTGCTGCGGATCGTCGTATACATAGCAGTGGTCGCAAGCAAGATCGCAACGGCTCGCCACCTTCAGGACGTACTCGGTGACGGGCCAGATATCGGGCTCGCTCGGCGCACCCACCCCGGCGCTCAGATGCCGGAGTTGAAGATCACGCTCCTTTGCCGTTCCCAGTGCTCCGAGTCGATCAATGGCCAGGCGGGATCGAGGCGCGCGTTATCGCCGAATGGATCAAGGTCCTGAAGCCTGGGCAGGACGATCTCGGTTGCAGCCTGCTGAAGGTCATAGAGGTCCGTAGGCACTCGGGGAGGGTAGACCTTAAACCGAGCGGGAAGGCGCGCTGGGGGACATCTAATTACTCTCGGCACCGAATCTTGACTCCGCCACGGCTCCTGAAGGTGCCATACCCCGTTCGTGGGCCTGCCTTCAAGCATAGGTGCTACCCAGAGTCAGAGTGGTGGCGGCTCTACGTCCAGCTCGATTCGCTCCCGCGCGCGCAGCCTGCCGACGAGCGGATGGCCAGGAGAGAGGATCTTCACCAGTTCGTGGACCGCGGCTTCGCGCATGGGTTCGCCCGCGTCGTCGCCATCGTCCGAGCGATCGAGTCCGGCATTGGCGACGAGGATCAACCGGTCAGGGTGTCGGTCTGAGTACCGGTGGGCGGCACTGGTGAGGATCGACTCCGACATCTGCCGCGCGCGTCCATACAGGCCGTCGAGGTAGAGACCGCACGCCACGTTGTTCGCCGCGCAGATCGCGTAGGGATGCTCCGGGCCGAGCCGCTGGTTCAACCGCACCCAGGAGTCCCGGGCCGTGTTTCCCGCTTCGAGCCATCGGCCCTGCGCGCGGATGATGATCGCCGCGTTCTGCGCCGTGGCCAAGGTGACCGGGTTGTCGCCTCCGAAGCTCTTGCTCAGGCTCTGGCGGGTCTCGGTCGCCACGTTGGCCGCCTCGGCCATTCGGCCTGTAGCGGCGAGTGAGTTGGCGTAAGTGATTCCCGAAACGAGCGTGGCCTCGTTGTCACCGCCGAACGACTCGTTTGTGAGTGCGTAGTTCTCCTCGATGACCTCCAGGGCGTCGTAGTAGCGCCCGATCTTGCGCAGCGCGATGGCGTAGGCCCGCCCGACCAGGAGCACCACCTGATGTCCGGGCCGCAAATCCTGGTCGACGAGGCAGCGAATTTCCTCGAGCTCGGTGAGCGCCTCGTGGAACCGCCCGAGGCAGAGCAGGTCCCAGGCCCAGTTCAACCGGGCGAAGTAGGTGCGGCCGTGGCTTCGTCCCAGCACCTTCGTCCGCCGGTTCACCACGTGCCGGTGCCAGTGCTCGGCCTCCTCGTACTGGCCGAGGACGCGATGGCTGTTGCCCCGGTTGTTCGCGACGTTCAGCGTCGACGGGTGGTCGGGGCCGCGGACGCGATGGTGCCGCTCGTAGGTCACGCGTTCGAAGGCCAGCGCCTGCTCGTACTCCCCGGAGATGTGCAGGATGTTCCCTGCACTCGTGCGCGCCTCCAGGGTCAGCGGGTGGTCGGGCCCGTAGTCGGGGTTGCCCTCGAAGCTCGCCATCACGCGCTCGTTCAACTTGCGCGCGTCGGTGAAGCGCCCGAGCAGCCGGAGCGTGTTCGCCAGCTGCCGCATCGCCCGCAGCGTCGACTCGTGCTCCGCGCCGAGGTCGGGCGCCGCGCTCCACCGTGCGATCGCGGCCTCCGCGAAGGCTTTGCTGCGCTCGTAGTCGCCGATCTCGTGGAGGTACCGGATCTGGTGCAGGACGGTCTGCCTACTGGCCGGATCGGGTCCGTCCATGATTCCGGACGGCAGGATGTGCGGGGTGAGCAGCGCGTAGTCCGGCCAGTTCGACGGCGCCTCCGGGGCGTCCGGGCTGGCCTCGGCCAGCAGGGCGTGCGTGTTCGCCCAGCCGCGACGCAGCGACTCGGTGCTCAGGTTCTCCCGCAGCGCGAGCCGCACGAGCCGGTGCACCACCGCGTGGCGGTTGTCCGTCTCGACCCTGATCAAGCCGAGCCGGGCGATCTCGTCGAGGCTCGCCTTGAGCTGCCGGGAGTCGTCGATGCACCGCTTCAGGACGTCCGTCACCGCCGCCCGGCGACCGCTGCGTAACAGGGTCCACGGCACCGGGTCGGGCCCGAAGTGAGCGAAGAGCTCGATCAGCAGGAGCACCGCGCCGCGCGCGTTCAGCTGCTCGATGGACATCTTGACGGTGGCGCCGAGGCTGGCCGGGTAGTACGGCGCGCGTCCGGTGCGCAGCAGGTCCTGCACATGTCGCTCGAAGAGGTCGAGGTAGCGGGCGAGCGGCATGCCGGTGGCCTTCCGCGTCGCCGCCAGCTGCGCCAGGGCGAGCGGCAGGTCGCCGAGCATATTCGCCAGGCCGGCGGCCTCGGTCTCGGATATCTCGTCGTCGGCGCCGCACAGGTAGCGGATGCTTTCGCTCCGGGTCAGGACGTCGACCGGCACCAGCTGCACCGGGGTGGAGGTCCACTCCGGCGCGCGGGTGGTGATGATGACGTCGCCGACGCGTCCGGAGACCGGGGCGTCGATGGGGATCTCGGGGGTGGCGTTGTCGAAGATGAGCAGCCACCGCAGCTCGGTCTGCTCGAGGGCGCGCAGCACGCTGATGACGGTGCGCTCGCGGTGATGTCCAGGACGGATCCGGAGCCTGCTGCCGAGCTCGGCGAGCATCTCGCGGGCGCCGAACCCGTCCTCGGCCGAGATGAACCAGATCAGGTCGTACCGCGCGATCGACCGGTAGGCGTACTCGATCGCGAGCTGGCTTTTCCCTACGCCCCCCGGTCCGGAGAGCACCACCGGCAGGCGCGGCTCGATGCGGAAGAGCGCATCCATCTCCAGATGGATGTTCTCGCGGCCGACGAACGTCCGGTTGCGTTCGCCCAGATTGGTCAGCAATCCGTTCGACGTGTGCGCAGCGGCGGGTTTGGCGGGGGCGGACGAACCATCGGCAGGGCCCGGGGTTCGGATGAGGGGATGCAACAGGTCGGCCTTCGTCGTCGGCGCTTGCGACGGACGCAGTCTCGCCGACGGCCTGGGGGCGGTGGCGTCTTTGGCGTGCAGCCAGAGATCGTGGAAGCGGCGCACGCTCGTCGGCGGGTCGAAAACGGGGTTGACGCTGCGTTCGGCCAATAGCCGTACAACGCACTCATACTTCGTCCATCCGATCAGCCGGGTGCCGCGCAACATCATCCCGACGGTCTCGTGGCTTACGCTATCCGGGAAGTCATCCCGTTCCCTGATCATTTCGCTGATCGCCCGGGTGCTGAGCATTCCGGCCGCGCGGTAGATCTCGTGAAGGGCCCTTACAAGATCGCGCATTGGTCCCGGCGGCAGAGCGCTTACCGGCGACTGGATCCTCACCGCGCTCCCCGACCCCGTTGGCAACTCTCGTCAAACATCGTCAGACCCACGGATCGTACACGTGCGCGCTGGCGTCAATGATCGTCAACTTCTGGCGTTGATCGGCCAAGACCGGCTTGCCCCGGTGGCCCGCGCGCAAGCTGGTTAGCAGTGAATACGCACAATCGCCGCCGACGACCGCTTGCGAAGGATTCATGATGTTCGGACACCACAAGCAACCTGATCTCTCAACCGACGATGCCGTTCCCATTTGGGGGTGGCCGCGGTCCGAGCGGGCCCGGCGGCGGTTGCGCGCGCGCGCCGACGCCGAGCGGATCGGCGAGCTGCGCTGGCACTGGCGCAGCGCCTGCACGGCGACGGCCCTCTCCCAGATGATCTATACGCCGAGCGGCCCGACGCGGGCGGTGCCGACGATCGGCCGAATCGACCTGGGTCCCCCGGTCAGCTTCACCGTCAGGATGCGCCCGGGGCAGACTATTGCCGATTTCGAAGCGGCGGCGCCGTCGATCGCGCCAACCTTCGACGTAGCCGCGCTGCAGATTCTCCCCTTCGTGCCGCATTGGGTCAGGGTCGTCCTCCTGCCTTCGGCCGCCGTGCCGATGCCGAACCGATGGGCCGAGCCAAGTGTCGCGGCGATGAAATTCGGCGCCTGAAGCACCTCCTCTTGAGCAACGGCGTCGCGATCTCCGAACGGCTCGCGGGCCATCTCGCCCGGCGGGAGGTCGCGGTCACGGTGTCCCTCGACGGGATCGGCGCCGCCCACGACGCCCAGCGCCCCACCCTCGGCGGCAGGCCGTCGTTCGCGATGGTGCAGCGGTCGATCGACCGGTTGCGAGCGGCGGGCATCGGCCCCCACTTGTCCATTAAGATCACCGGCCGCAACGTCGCGGACGTCGCCCCGGTCGTCCGGTTTGCCCTCGAGCGCGAGCTCACATTCAGTTTCAACTTCTTCCGCGACAACGCATGTTCGGCGGGCACGACCGACCTCCAGTTCGAGGAGCAGGCCATGATCGACGGCTTGCGCGCGGCATTCGCGGTGATCGAGGAAATGCTCCCGCCGTGGGGTGTGCTCGGGTCGGTTCTCGATCGCGGACAGCTACTCCAGCCGCGGCAGAAGGCGTGTGGCGTGGGTGACGACTACGTCGTGGTCGACCAGCACGGCCGCATCGCGCAATGCCATATGGAGTTGGGCACCACCCTCGGCGACGTGCGCCGTGTCGACCCGGTGCGCGCCGTTCGGGGGGAGAGCGCCCCGATCCGCAACCTGCTGGTCGACGACAAGGCGGGCTGTCGCCACTGCATCTGGCGGCATTGGTGCTCGGGGGATGCGCGGTTGCGACCTTCGCCGCCACCGGTCGCTACGACGTACGCTCGCCGAACTGCCGCATCTACAAGACGATCTACCCGGAGGCGGTGCGGCTGGAGGGCAAGTGGTTGCTCGCCTTCGCCGGCAGTACGTAGTGGCGCGCATTCGGTAGCCGCATGAGGGAATGGAGCCACCGATGTGCCGAGCCGTTCCGCCGAGACGCACGCCGTGCGGTACCTGCCCGCTCCGTGGGTTGACGAGGCGCGCCGGGCCGCTGTGTACGCGGGCGAGCTGCTGGTGTTCAGTGCGTCCCGCCGATGCGGGAACTCTGCAAGTTGACCGACCTCAGAATCCGCGGCGCGTTGGGCGATACTCGAGTCGGTATCGCCGCATGTGTTGAGTTCATGTAAGGACCGTTGGCGGGAGGACCTGCATCGTGTCTGGCGCGCCAAGCCGCGGTGCCGCCGGGCCCGTGGGGCCGTCGCGCTCGGGTCCGGGCGGGTCACGCCGACTCGATCCGGCACCCCGTTGCCTACGCTCGGACGATATGGCGACCGCTCATCGGACCTTGGTCAACAGCACCGTTCTGCTGTTCGATCGGCCGGAGCGCGCTGTTGACCATGGATGGAGGGTGATCGAGCGAACGCCCCGGCGGGGCGAGCGTGTCGGGGCGGAGGCCGGCAGCTAGTTTCGCGAGATGGCCCAGCCGACCATGTCAGCCTCGATCGAGGATCTCATCGCCCGCGCCGCGGACCTCAAGGGTGAGCTCGTGGCGTTCGCACAGAGTTCACGCTTCCGGAAGTGGCTGGACATCCTGCTCCGCGACGCCGCCGATGACCTCGGCTACCTGGACGAGGGCAGGGCGGTGCACGCCATCGACCGGTTCGCGCTGCAACACCGCCTTCCCGACGGTCGCACCGTCGTCGATCGATTCGTCGCGCAACGGCGACCCCGGCTGTCAGACGACGAGCGGGAGATGGTGCTCGGCTGGGGCGATGTCGTCGAGGGGTGCTTCGAGGTGCGCGGCCGCGACGGCGAGGCGGTCGAGCTCCACAATCTGCTCGACGACCTGCTGCACCGGGTGTACTCGAACATGGGTCCCGCCGCACTCGCCAAGCTGCGCCCCGGGACGTTCGCCGTATGCCGGATCGTGCCGCTCCGCCAGGCCACCGATGACTGGCTGATCAGCGGGCACATCTCCGTGTACGCCCCGTCGGCCCGACGCGCGCTCGCCCAGGTGGCCGTCGAGCACGTCACCGCCAACCCCGCGCTGCTTCGTCGCAACCCGGCGCTGTTCGAGCGGTCGTGGGAGGTCCAGGCCGAGCAGCGCGCCGCGTTCATCGCCCAGATCGGCGCCGACCTGGTGGTTCTCCCACCGCTGGAGGCGCAGGAGGCGTTGCGCGAGCACCATCGCCGCGTACGGTCCCAGGCGGTGGCACGACTAAACGGGAAGGCTGCCGATCGCGCTCGGACGGCCGGTTGCCTCCCCGAGGACGCAGGCCGGTTGCCCGAGGAGCTGCTGGACGCCGACAGCGTCGCGCTGGTCTACGACGAGGTCGAAGGACTCGGCTACTACCGCGACTTCGGCCGCCTCGACGCGTTGTTCGCCGATCCGGCCCAGGCTCGCGACCGCGCTGACCTGGCACAGCTGCGCACCTACCTGGACGACGAGTCGGTCCCACCGCTGGTGATCCGCCGCCTCGTCGAGCGCCACCCGGGCGGGGCCGACCAGATCTTTCGCACCTTGCTGCGCAAGCCCGGCTTCACTTGGTCGCGGGACGGCGAGAAGCTGCTCCGACGCGAGAAGAAGTCCTACTTCGACCGCGAGCCCGTCCCGAGTGTCTCGATCATCGGTCAGCGCCTCGTCGAGCTTCTCGGTTGAGTTCCTACCCCGGCAGCGGGCAATGGCTGGCGGCCGACGTCGTAGCCGAGCACCTGCACCGGCTGCGCGATCTCCGCCGCCGACCCCGGCTGGTCGACGCCGTCTTGGAGCGCCGTCGATCGGCCCCGCCGACCTCACCCTGATTGATCCTTCGCTGTTGGGGCGCCCGGTCGATGATCGTAGGCCAGTCCGGATCCGGCTGCCGATCAGCTCGACCAGCTGGCGAACATGCCGGGCTCGTAGGTACCTCCCTGCTGGTGCACGATCACGGCGAGCCGGTTGGCTGCGTTGATCAGGGCGACCAGGCAGACCAGCGTGGCGATCTGGTCGTCGTCGTAGTGCTTGCGTACCTGGGCCCAGGTCTCGTCGGACACGCCGTCGTGGGCGTCGGCGAGTCGGGTGCCCTCTTCGGCGAGCGCCAGCGCGGCCTGCTCGGCGTCGGTGAACACGGTGGACTCGCGCCAGGCGGCCACGAGGTTGAGCCGGACCGGGGTTTCACCGGCGGCTGCGGCGTCCTTGGTGTGGATGTCGATGCACCAGCCGCAGCCGTTGATCTGGCTGGCGCGCAGGGACACCAGTTCCTGCGTGGACTTCGGCAGCGGCGACTGCTGGATCACCAGGCTGGCGTTGGCGAACCGCTTGGCGAACTTGACGGCGATCTCGTTGTCGAACATGTTGAATCGGGCGTCCATGATTTCGTCCTCACTCGTGGTGTTGGTCTGAACTCGGTGTCACACAACGGCGGGGCCCGGCATCTGGTGGGTGACACAGTCGAGGCTGAAGGAGGAGCTGCCCGTGGCCGGTCGGGGGCCGGGCATGGTGCCGGACCTCGGGCATCGGGTCGCATTGCCGGTCAGTCCTCCCGGGTCTGCGGGCGGAGGGAGACTTCCTGGGCTGCGTGCGTCGGCGATGCCATGGCGCGGATGCCCTCGACATAGGTGGGGAACGCAGGCCTCCAGCCGAGCTCCGCCTTGGCCTTGGCGTTGGAGGCCCGCAGCACGGCGCCGAGAACGAACGAGGCGACGTAGGGCGCGGCCATGCGCAGGAGCCACCGGGGCAGCCGGTGGGGCGGCGGGGCGCCGAACGCGGTCGCCATCGCCGTGTACATCTCCTGCCAGGAGGCGGGGCGGTCGTCGACGACGTTGTAGGCCTGGCCCGGCCGACCTCGCTCCAGTGCGGCCACGGTCGCTGCGGCGGCGTCCTGGTGGTGAGTCCAACCGAGAACACCCCCATCGGCGACCGGCAGCCCGCGCCGGGTGAGCATGGGCCGCAGCCGGTTGGCGTCGCCGCCGTAGAGCAGGCCATAGCGCAGCGCGATCCCCACCGGGGCGGTAAATGCCTGCTGCTCGGTCGAGAGCATGGCCGCGACGTGCGGGTCGCAACGGTCACCCACGAGTTGTCCGAACGGATCCCGTTCGGTGAGCACGTGAGCGCCGTGGTCGCGGTAGCCGTAGCCCAGGATGAATGACTGGGTGACGAATCGGCGGGCCCCGAGCACCTCCGCGGCGGCGAGCAGATTGGCGGTGCCCTCGGTGCGCAGCCGGTCGGTCAGCGCCATGCCGCTGTGCCGCAAGGGAGGCTCCCTGAGGGCCGTCAGCTCATGGATGACGGCGTCGGCCGCCAGTCCGTCGACCGCGCGCAGCAGGCTGTCGCGATCCAGCGCGTCGGCCACCACCGGTCGGGCGCCGAGTGCGGTGAGCCGAGCTGCGCCCGTGCGTCCCCGGGTCAGCCCGAGAACCTGGTGATCGTGGGCGAGGAGCAGGCGGGTGATCGGGACGCCGATCGCGCCACTGGCGCCTGCGAGCAGAACGTTCACGATTTCCTCCGAGTGATGATCACGGACAGGGCGTACACGCCGACGAGGGCGAGCAGGCCGAGCGACGGCACGTCCCACGCGTGGCCACCGAGATGCCGGTCGATGACGTGGGAGATCGTGTGCAGGCCCGCCGCGGCGACGAACCCGGTCAGCGCGACCAGCAGGCCGTCCGCGCATTGCAGCGCAAGGAGCACCGTGATGCCGATGCCGAGCTGGAAAACCCCGGCGTCGTGAATGAGGTGCTGGTTGTAGGGGGGGTAGTCGATGAATGCCGCGAACGACGCAGGCGCCAGGAACGCCCACCCGCCGAGGGCGAGCATGCTGGCCGCGCAGATTGCCGCGGCCGCGGTCACGTCCGCCCGGTGCCGCCGGATGGGCGCCACCGAATCACCGCAGCGACGACGGAAAAGTCCGATCACGGTTGTTCCCTTCCGGAATATGGATCGCTGCGGGTCACGACGCCCGGTATTCCGGCCGCAGCCCCCGGGACCAGGCCTCCGCGGACGTCGGCGACGGCACGACCCGGGTCGCGTGGCGCAGGTGCTGATCGAAGAAGTCCGCCGCCAGGCCCATGGCCTGGCTGAGGCCCGGCTCGATCGACAGGCCGAACTCGTCGACCGCCAGCAGTTCCAGCCGCTTGGGCTCCAGGGCGCGTTCGTAGGCCTGGAGGACCTGGTCGACGGCATGGACGTCGTCGTCGACCCCGGTCACCATCAGCAGCGGTGTGGGTGCCAGCCGAGCAAGGAAGTGCAGGGGCGCCCACAACAGCACGTGGTCCAGCGACTCCACCGTCATCCGGTTGGTGAACGTGGGGAACAGCTTCTCGGCCTGTGCGACGTAGCCCGCGAGCTTCGGCTCGTCGGTGGGGAGCGCGGGGATGCTCGCGCCTTTCCCGCTGTCGTAGCGCAGGTCGAAGTCACGCTCGAGCAGCGCGCGGATCCGGCGGAACTTCGCCCGCCCGAGCGAGGTCTGAAGCGTCGTCCACCCGTCGAGCATGCTGGGGTTCTGGCAGGCCACGGCCGCGATCCGCCGGTCGAGGGCGCCCGCGACGATGGCGACCCCGGCCGCCGTGCTGTGTCCCCAGAGCCCGATCCGTTGCGGGTCGACTTCGTGGCGCCCGCGGAGGTACGAGACGCCTGCCCGCATGTCCTGCACCTGCCGTTCGGGGAACCACTCGCAACGCGGCTCGCCCTCGTTGGACCCGATCGTGAGGAAGTCGAGGGCCAGCACCACGAACCCGGCTCGCACCAGGTGGTCGGCGTGCGGGCGGAGCGCCTCCATGACCATGGTCACGCTGTGCCCCACGACGATGCCAGGGCCAGGTCGCCCGGACCCGTCGGGAAGATAGAGGTCGCCCGCACAGCGCCCCGGACCGCTGCGCACAGTCACCTTTTCGACGCGCATCTCCGAGGACTCCTCCCGCCACGTCCGGATGTGCCAATCGCACCCAGGCAAGCTACGGTCGATCCCCCGGCCAGGCGTCACCCGAAAGTGGCCGCCGGGGGTGCACTCTCGGCGGCCGGGCGCCGCCGGGCAGTGGACGGAGGTGGTAGCGGCGCGCCATGGCGGAACCAACCGGAACCACCGCAGCACCCACAGATTGGGACGGGCTGCTGGCCACGAAGCTGCACCGGCCACGGCTGCAGCCGGAGTATGTGCGACGCCAGCGCCTGGTCGACCGGCTGGAGGAGTCGCTGACCCGCGGCCTGGTACTGGTATGCGCCCCTGCCGGGTTCGGCAAGACCACGCTGCTGACCGACTGGGCCGGTCAGAGCGAGGCTCCGGTGGCCTGGCTGTCGCTGGACCAGGGTGACAACGACCCGGCCCGATTCTGGCGTCACGTGGCCGCCGCATTGGATAGGGCCCGTGCGGCCGTCGCCGAACAGCTCCTGCCCTTGATCGCCCCGGGACAGTCCTTCGAGGGGCTCGCCACAGCGTTGATCAACCGGCTGGCCGGGCAACCGAAGCAGCTGCGGATCGTGCTGGACGACTACCAGTTCATCGACGCCCAGCCGGTGCACACCGCGCTGACGTTCCTGCTTGAGCATCGGCCGCCCGCGCTGCGTCTCGTGCTGGCCAGCCGGGCTGACCCGCCGTTGCCGCTGGCGCGGTTGCGCGGGCAGCTGGCCGAGCTGCGCGCCGCCGATCTGCGCTTCACCGCCGAGGAGGCAGGCGCGCTGCTGCGCACAGGTGTGGACGACGACCTGCCCGCAGGCTCGGTCGCGGCGTTGACGGCGCGGACCGAGGGTTGGGTGGCGGGGCTGCAGCTGACGGCACTGTCCTTGCACGGTCAATCCGATGTCGCCGGTTTCGTGGCGACCTTCGCAGGCAGCCATCGGTATGTGCTCGACTTCCTGGCCGAGGAGGTGCTGGACCGGCAGCCGGACCCCCTGCGGGCGTTCCTGCTGGAGACTTCCGTGTTGGAGCGGCTCTGCGGCGAGCTGTGTGACGCGGTCACCGGCCGCACCGACGGCCAGCAGACGCTGGAGCGGGTTGAGCGGGCCAACCTGTTTCTGACGCCGTTGGATGCGGCACGTCGATGGTGGCGCTACCACCACCTGTTCGCCGACCTGCTGCGCGTACGGCTACAGCAGCAACAGCACGATCGGGTGGCCGTACTCCATCACCGCGCCGCCGCCTGGTCGGAGGCACACGGGCTGGCCGATGACGCCGTCCGCCACGCGCTCGCCGCGCGTGACGTGGCCTGGGCGGGGCGGCTCGTGGAACGCCATCTCGACGGGCTGCTGCTGCGCAGCGAGCGCGTGACCCTGGCCCGATGGCTGGCCGCGCTCCCGGTCGAGCTGGTCGAGTCCCGGCCCCGGCTGCTGCTGGGTCAGACCCTCTTTGCGCTCGTCAGCGGCCAGGTGGACCTTGTCGCAGGCCCGTTGGCCGCCGCGGAGCGGGCCGCCGTACACGCTGTCGACGAGCCGTACGAGCCCTCGGTGGGCCGCGCCGCCAGCCTGGTCGCCAATGTCCCGGCGACGATCGCGCTCGCCCGCGCCTTCCAGGCCGAGCTGCGCGGCGACCCCGACGCCGAGATCACGTTCGGCCACCGCGCGCTGGCCGAGATCGGCGACGACGAGCGGACCTTGCGGGCCATCACCCGTGCCCATCTGGGTGTGGCCGAGTGGCTGCGCGGCCGGGTGCGCGAGGCGGAGCGGGCCCTCGTGGACAGCGTCCCCGAGCTGCACGCGGCGGGCCAACGCTTCCTGGCCGTGCGGTACAGCGAGCACCTCAGCCAGGTGCGACGCGCCTCGGTGACCCCGATGCGGCGCTGGCCTGCTACCAGCAGGCGATGGAGATCGCCACACCGCCCGACGGCACCGCGCTGCCCGCGGCAGGCATCGCCCACGTGGGCATCGCCGAGGTGGCCTACCAGCGCAACCAGCTCGATACGGCGCTGGAGCACGCCACCCGCGGCATCGAGTCCTGCAGGCAGCTCGTCTACACGCAGCCGCTGGCCACCGGGTTGACCACCCTGGCCCGGATCCGCCTGGCCGCGGGCGACCTCGCAGGCGCGGCGGACGCCGTCCACGAGGCCCGGCAGTGCTCGCCGAGCCCGAACGTGGCCAGCCTGCTCAACCCCGTCCCCGCGCCGCTGGCCCGACTCGATCTGGCCCAAGGTGACATCACCGCCGCGGCGGGCTGGACGCGACACCGCGGCCTCGATCCCGACGACGAGCCCGGCTATCCCCGCGAGCCGGAGTACCTGGTGCTCGTCCGGGTCCTGCTCGCCCAGGGTCGGTCCGACCAGGCCCTCGTCCTCCTTGACCGACTGCGGTCCTGCGCGCTGGCCCAGGACCGGGCAGGCAGCCTGCTCGAGATCGAGGTGCTGCGCGCCGTGGCGCTGGCGGCCGGAGGAGACCGGGCCGCGGCGGTGTCTACCCTGGCCACCGCGCTCGCACTCGGCTGGCGTCAGGGGCGCATCCGGGTCTTCGCCGACGAGGACGAGCCGCTGCGCGCGCTGCTGGCCCACCTCATCGCGGCCCGACGGGCCGGGCAGGTCATCGCCCGCGACGTGCCGGTCGAATACCTCGGCCTGCTGGTCCGCGCGTTCCAGACCGATGCCCCACCGGCCCTGGGCCTGGTCGAACCGCTCAGCCGTCGGGAGCTGGAGGTGCTGCGCCTTGTCTCCGCCGGAAAGCCGAACCAGCAGATCGCCGACGAGCTGGTCGTGACGCGCAACACTGTCAAGCGACATGTGACCCACATCCTCGAGAAGCTGGGCGCCGCCAACCGCACCGAGGCCAGCGCCCGCGCCCGCGAGCTCGGGCTGCTCCCGTAACGCTTGATTGCGTCCCGTGGCGGTCCCTGGGTGGGTGACGCGTCGTCGGGCCGCGCGACAAACCGTCCACCCCCGGGTGGTACCGCGGGGGGAGGTTCCGCCCCCACCGGACGCCTAGCTTCGCCCGGGACGTAACACCAACCCGGACAGGAGGCGTGATGGACGCGCGTGGTGGTCGTGGGAGCCGGGCGGCCCGGTCGACTGTCGGCGGGCACGCCCCCATCCCCGGCGACGTGATCAGCATGGACGGCGTGCAGGCATCAGCGGGTACGACGTTCGGGCTCGGCGGCGACCCCGACGTGCTGACGGTGGCCGCCGATCAGCTGAGGGCGGACATCGCACGGGGCGGGTACCGGACGCATCCGCCCGGGGAGTTCGCGATGTACGCCGTCGCTCGGCTTCTCGACTCGCTCGCCGGTTCGCTTCGCCGCGGCCGGCCGCTGCGTCACGATGTCGTCTCAAGCGCGATGGAGATCGCCCGGCACGTGCGGACCTACCTGCCACGGCTCGGACGAACCGACGCGCCAAGGGGACAGAGATGATCATCCTTTGGACACCGTTCGACGTATTCGTCGTGGCGCTCGGCGGGGCAGTCGCCGTCGTCGGACTGCTCGACCTAGCCCGAGTTTCCCGGCTAGCATGATCGCTGCCGGTGTTTTCCCTGGCCAGGAGCTAAGTTGATGTTGTTGTGTGCTATGACCTAAGTTCGGGGTGCCCAGCGGTGTAGATCGAAGATCTCGGCGAGGTGGTCCTGGGTGGGGTTGGTCTCGGTGAGTATGCGGCGGGCCTTGGGTCGCCCGCCGGTGGAGGGGTAGATCAGCACCGTCTCCTGGATACCGGCGAGGGTGTCGAGCAGTTCACGCACGGATAGGTGCAGGCCGTGTTGGTGGGCGTGGCGGCGCATGAGGTGGGCGATCTGCAGGGCGAGCACGCAGGTGAACACGTGCACCCGGATGTTGTGCTCGGTCCAGTGGTGCATCGGGGAGAACGACACCACGTGCGGGTCTTTGAGTTGGCGGAAGCCGAACTCGGCCTCGGACTGGGAGCGGTAGCCGGCGACCACGTCCGCGGTTGGCCACTGGTCGCGGTCGGTCGTCAGGACGCGTTTGCCGAAGACCTCGGCTTCCAGGTCGGTGCGGGCTTGATCGTCGAGGTCGAAGGCGAGCCGGTGCTCGGCGGGGGTGGCGCCGGTCAGCTGCCAGGTGATGACCCGACGCACCCAGGGGTCGTTGACGATCTGGGTGATCTCGGCGGTGACCTTGTCGTGGGGTCGGCGGGTATGGCCCCGTGCCAGGGTGTCGGCCAGCGCGGAGAGCTTCGCGGTGGCCTTGGCCAGGGTCTGGTCGAAGCCGCGGGACTGGGCGGTGTGCAGGGTCGGGGAGTGGGTGAGCACGACGCGGCGGTCGGCGCCGTAGACCGGGCGGCGTTGTTCCAGTGCGGTCACGCCGGGGAACCGGTCGGGGTCCACGGGGTGCCGGTCGGCGGCGGGGCGGGCCAGCAGGTCCGGGCAGTCAGACGGCGGGATCGACCCGACGAACCCGAGACCGGTCGCGCTCAGGTGTGCGAGGTTGGCCAGCGAGTTCTGCCCGGCATCGAACACCACCGTCATCTGCGGGGTTGTCGCGCTCACGCTGGGCGTGGGGTTATCGGGGTTATCGGGGTTGTCGGGGTTGTCGGGGTTGTCGGTGAGCGCCGCGGCCAACGCGGTATGCCGCGCCACCAGCAGGTCGATCATGGTGGCGAACTGGGTGACGTCGGGCCGGTTGCCGGGGTGGGCGTGGGAGACCAGCGGGATCCCACCGTCGCGGGTGATCACCAGGCCGAGCCCGACCAGGCGTAGGTCGGCTCGTTTCTGCTTGGCCTTGCCGCGCTGCGCGATGGGTGCCTTGTCGTTGGTGGTATCGATGTAGGTGGCGAAGTTGGTCATGTCCAGGGCCAGCGCGGAGATGTCCAGCTCGAAGGTCTCGATCATGGCCAGGGCGAGACGGTGCTCGATGCGGGCCAGTTGCTCGGGGCTGACCCCGTGCATCGCGTCCCAGAACTTGCGGTGGTCCAGCACCCCGGCACCGATCTTGGTGAACCGGTCGGCGGCGGTGCCGCGCCACCACTTCTCGAACCCGCGCTTGGAGCACGGGTCCACCAGGCGGCCCAGCGCGGCCAGCGCCAGGTAGGTGCCCGCCGAGGCGCCCGCGTCGGCCCGGCGTGCCCCGACCACCTCATCGATCACCGCGACCACGCCGAGACGCTCCAGCATCCCCCACGCGGCGGCGACTCCCCGAACGCCAGGTGCCGGGTCCGCTCGGGCCGCAGCGCGGCCTCGCGTTCGTCGAACGCGGCGGCGATGTCGGCGGCCGACCCGAGGTAGCGCTCGGAGACCATCCTGGGTTTACCCTGCACCCAGGCCATCTCCCGCACGTACCAGTACGGCCTGCCGCTGATCACCTTCTTGTAGAGACTCGCCACTCTTTAGGTCATAGGCCAAAGCAAGATCAAACACCAGCTGCCGCGCCGAGAACGCCCAGCTCAACTCACCTGGAGCCAGTTCCCAACACACTCAAGATCGACTAACCGGGAAACTGGGGCTAGCGCTGGTCGGACTGCGACTCCGGCGCGGAAGTCGTCGACCGCTGCGTCGATCCGGCGCGGGATGCCCTCGCGGAGGGCGGGCATGGCGGCCGGAGGGATGCAGCAGACCAACCACCGTCTGGAGGGGACGGTGGCCGCACCCGCGCAGAGACGACTTCTGCACCGCGTATGTCCCCGGCATCCCGACATCAGCCAACTCCCCTGTCCTGGTCGCGCTCGCGGTCCTCGTCACGCTGCTGTGGAGTCGAGGACGCTCAGCCGGTTCCGGCTGCCCGGTGGCGTGAGGCGGTCGACGTCACCGCGGTAGCACGCACGGTGGCGAGGAGGCCGCCGAGGTGCATCTGGGGGCTTCTTGCAGCCCGCGGGTGTGGGGTCGACGAGGCTGGCGTTGGGATCGATCAGGCTGTGCTGCGTCGCGGCAGATGCCCCACATCAGCTGTCGATCTTCGGGCACCGGCACGGGTACAGCTCCGCCTTCGCCAACAGGTCCATGAGGTGCGCCCAGGGCTGCCGGAGGTCGTGGGCCTGCCGGTGCGCCATGAACTCTCGCACCGGGCCTGCGATGTTGGTGAGCGGGTGATGCCAGGCGTCAAGCACGACGGCCTGATCCACCTGTTCACGAGCCACGTATCCGGCGAGCGTGTCGTAGAGAGCAAGGGAGTAGTTGATCTGGTCCCAGCCGTCGTCGCCGAGTCGGGGGTAATGCCCCGCCAGCGCAGCCTGGAACAGGAGCCTGCGCCCGGCGGCCGCCTTCGGGTCGACAAGCAGCTCATGGACGCGTTGGTAGGTCGCATTCTGCGCCAGTTTGAGGTTGTGCTCCGCGGATTCTCGGGCAATCGTCCGAGTCGCGTTGACGTTCTGCCTACTCGTGATAACGGAGATCGCGAGGGCGAGCAGCGACACGATCAGCGCGAGAAGATCCTTGTTCTCGGTCCAAAACTCCGCCACGGTGGCCGCCGCGACAGCTCCGATGCCCACGTGAATCTCCCCTTGTCAGGGAACCGGTCCGTATCCCTGAACGATCGGGTACGCCTCGAAGTCGACGCGCGTTGACGGGGGCACGGAAACGGTGTTGGAACCCCGGGCGACATCGAATCCGGCGTTGTCGTTGTGGAGGTCCAGGGCGAGCGCGGTGTAGACATCATCGGGCACAGGCAGCGAGTACACACCGTTGGCGTTGGTCGTCGTGTGCACGTTTCCGCCGTAGACGTTCTTGAACTCAACGATGGCTCCCGGGTAGGGCGCGCCGGTCGCGCGGACCGTCACCCTTCCGCTGATCGTGCTCACGCCGGACTGATTGGCCAACAGGCCGGAGCCCGCCGCGGTGCGGATGTACGGGATCGACCCTGTCGGCGGTTCGGTGCCATGTGGCGCCAAGAGGCAGCCCGCCACGACGGCCACCACGAGAACGGCGGTCATCCGGGCGGAGACGAACATGCGGACCGCCGTCGATCGCAGGATCGTCACGGCCTCTCCTTCAATCGGATTGATCAATTTATGGCAGGCAATGCGGCATTCCGGCCAGTCTACGCGGCGCCGCCCGTACCGAACATACGTACAAATACGTACGAGAGCCGATTCGTCTCAGGCGGGCCCGGTGACCCCGCACTGGTATCAGAGACGCGCGTTGGGCTTCCTACCTACAGACAACACCCTTCCACCCGGCCGTCTCCGAGACGGGAGTCGGCCGGTGGCGATCAAGGAAGCTGCGGGACAGCAAATGAGCACCATTCTCGCTCGCGCACATTGCCTGCCACCCCTGGCCGTCGTGGTGCTCCTGATGGCCCTCGCGCAACCAGCGGCCGCTGATCCACAGGATGTGACCTGTGGAGCGACGGTCGAGACCAGTATCGAACTCACGCGCGATCTCACCGACTGTCAGCCCGGGCAGAACGGTCTGACGATCGGCGCAAATGGAGTGACCATCGACCTCAACGGGCACAAGATCGTTGGCAAGTCCGGATCCGGCATCGGTATCGACAACACGGGCGGATTCCGCGACATAGAGATCAAAGGCAACGGCACCGTCAGCGGGTTCGACAATGGCATATCGGCGCAAGACGCGAGCGGCCTGCAGGTCAGCGATGTCACGATACGGGAGAACAGTGGTTTCGGCCTCCGGCTGAGCGCCGTCAAGGACAGCGAGTTCGCCGGGATGACAATTGACGAGAACGCGGGCGGAGGAGCGTGGTTCGGTGACGGTTCCAGCGGCAACGAGGTCAGCAAGACGTCCTTCGAGGAGAACGGCAAAGCGGGACTGGTGGTGGCAGGCAACGCCAACGACCTGTCCGGCAACTGGGCCAACAGGAACGCGGGCGACGGCATCGTGGTCGAGGCCGACGCCATGAATACACGGCTTTCGACGAACCACGCGACGGACAACAAGGGACATGGATTCTCGGTGCGCTCGGCGAGCACCACGATCACGTCGAACATGGCCGAGAAGAACCACAAGCTGGGGATCAGCGCGACCAAGGGTGTGCGCGACGGCGGTCACAACAGCGCACATACGAACGGCGACTCCGCGCAGTGCACCGGCGTGGCTTGCTCGTAGGCGTCGTGTCGGTCAGGCCTGGTTGTCCGTGAACTGAGCGAGGCCGCCACCCGGGGCCAGTTGGACACACAGGTAGCCATCGCGGTTCACGTCGGCCGACTCGATCGTCAACTCCGAGCCGGGTGCGGCGAGCGTGCTCAGCACCTCCCGCACCTGCATCAGGACGAAACCGGGTGTACACCCCGTCTGCGCCGAGGCGACGGACGATGCGCCCGCTGCCGTAACGACCAGAGCAGCGAGCACGGCCGCGGAAACCTTCCACATCATTGTTGCTCCCTTGAGATGTTCCGAGCATTCACCAACCGTTGTCGGGGAGCGTATGCGGCACGTATGAGCATTCGGACCAGCATGAGCGTGACCACGAGCACGATCGCCAATTGCGCGGTCAGATCGACGTCGATCCCCGGGACGAACCGAATCTGCGCCAAGGCGCTGCCCGCGGCAAAGCCGGTGCACCAGCCCAGGAACGCGAGCGCTCGCCCGGGAAGCTGAGCCAGCGCCGTCGCGACCATCAGCACGGCCATCGGCCCCGCGCTCGGCGCAATCGCGCCACCGAGCATCCGCGACCCGTCGAGCAAACCGCTCAGCAACACCCCGGTGCCGGTGGCCAGGCCAAAGGCCAGCGCCGCCGAGGCCAAGGGATTTCCGAGGTAGAACTGCCACAGGTCACTACGGATTCCCGAGTTGATCGTCACCTGGCGGCCCCCCCATCGGGTCGTGGCGCGCATCAGGGGCGGCTCCCGTAGATCGTCGATCACCGCGAGCAGCAACAGAGAAAGGACGATCTGCAGTGCCAACGCGTAGGCGCCGCTGGTCGTGAAACCACCGACCATGCGCAAATCCGTATAGGTCCCGACGGCAAGGAGTACTCCGCCGATTGCGCTGAACGCAGCGGCCGGGGCGGCCAGCCGTAACCGATGACGCATGTCACCCTCCCGCCGTGTCGTTCAACTCGGCCACCCAGATCCGAGCGCGGATCGGATCCGTGGCGGCATCGGACCTGATCAGCCACAACTCGCACGACAAGCCGGTGCGCACCACCGTCATGCGCCTGTGGAGGCTTCCGGTGGGCTCCTGGCTCGTCGATCCGCAGTTGACGGTGGACCGCAGCTGGCCGGGGACATCCAGGACCAGCGCGGCATCGGACGGCAATGCAATCGGGAAGGCCGCGGCTTGCCGACCGGCCGGTACCTCGAGATCGCGGCGACCGAAGGACGCAATCTGCTCGGTGCGGTAAGGCTGCACGCTGACGGCACACGTCGCCGGGGCCTTGCTGTACAACACGAGCTCCGTCGGTCCGCTGCTGCCGTTCAGAGGCAGCACGGTGCCTGCCTGTTCCACGTTCTTCGGCGAGAACGGCACCTCGCCCGCGAAGCCCGCCCGCACCACACTGCCTCCCTCGCATTTCAGCTCGACCCCGGCTTGGCCTACGCCGCCGGCATCGATCGAGACGAGGCGGAGCGGATCGACGCCGAGCCGCGCGGACCCACCCATGCCGATAGGGTCCGGCGCCCCCACCGCAATCTGGTGCACCGAGATCGGACGCTCCGGTGCACCGGACAGCGGCGGGTCGAACTCGAGCATGGCGATTCCGGATCCGTCGGGCCGCGGGACGACAACCCAGCTCTCCGCCTTGTTCAGCACGGGTTTCGGCACCCCTGCCACAGCCCGGAGACTCCGGCCCTCAACGGTGATCAGCAACTGTCCGGCCCCGGTCTGCCCTGCGGCGGATGCCGGACCGAGCACGACCCCCACCCCGGCGTCGTTCGGACCGAGCTGCAGGGTGGGCACGCCCGCTGACATGATCGGTCTACTCGAGACATCCATGGTGAACAGAACGGACGCGTCGCCCTCCCGCACCAGGCGCGCGACGTAGGAGCGTCCCGGCACCGTCGGCACCGGTAGCGAGATGACAGAGTACGGCCCTGCACCGATTGTCTGTGTGGCGATCACCCGTCCGCCGGTTTGCGGCTGCCCCTCGGCGACCTCGACGGCGACCGTGTGTTGATGGGCGGCGACGGAGCCACGCACGATCACGGCCTGTCCCGATTGATCCGAAAAGGACAGCTTCGGCGAATCACCGAGCACACCGGCAATGGGTCCGGCTACGATGCCCGGCTGGTCTGCCCGCAACGGCCAGAAGGCCGCGAGAAGGACGATCAGCACGCCGAGGAGCGCAACCCCCACGCGTCGGCGCCGCCGGTACACCTTGTGCCGCCACGTCTCGTTCGAGGTGCGAACCCCGTCGATCATGCTGTCGTGGGTCAACTCCGCGAGCCGCAGGCCCTGTCGCCGCTGCTCGAGCTGAACGAGTCGGACTTCTTCGAGCGCCCCGACGACCGAATTCGGCAACCCCGCCGTGGCTTCGGCATCGGAAGAAACGAATGCCCGCCTGCCTTGCGTCGTGATCAGCTCATTTTCCAGCCACCAGCGCACCGCTGGCTCGCCTGCGCCACCGCGCTGCACAACCCGGCGGATCGCCTCGTCGACGAACTGCGCCATCGAGCGGCGCAGGTCGAACGACTCCCCGGTGAGCGCTCCATCGGGCACCGGCCCGACGCCGTAGGTCGCGTGAAGCACCTCCCACAGTCCCCGACAGACGATCTGCAGCTGGATCGTGTTGGCGTACTCCAAGGGAATGGCCGCAGGCTCCGCGGAATCCGAACCGCCTTGGAACAACGCGTCGAGGACGACCTGCAGATTCGATTCGCCGAGGTCCATGCCGGACCGCGCGAAAGTGCCTGCGATTGCTTCGGCGACCTGTTCTTCGACCATGCCTTCGAGTTGGTAACGGACGATGAGATTGGCCGGAAGATGTCGCTCGTACGGGACCAGTGCAGCCAGGTAATCGCTGCGCAGGGCGATGATGGCGCGCAGCCAGGTGTTCGCCTCCAGAGCATCGGTCAACTGGCGGAAGAACTGCTGCCGATCCTCCCATGAACCGTGGTTGAAGACCTCCTCGAACTGGTCGAGTACAAGCAGGGCACGCTGCGACTTGTCCGCGCGTCGAGTCTCGGCGGCGGCGGCGATGTCGTCGTGGATCGGCTTGTCCCCGGCGGCGATGGAGTCGCAGACAACCTGCACGAACGGGTTGGCGGGGCCGGTCGGCGTTTGTTGGTCGGTTGGCGTTTGTTGGTCGGCGGCGCCGAGCCGCACCGTGGGCAGGATGACGAACTTGAACCGGCTCTCCAGGTAGGGTGCGACGCCTGCCTGCAGCAGCGACGACTTGCCCGCGCCGGATTGTGCGTAGAGCAGCGTGGCGCTGCTGGAGAGCACCAGCGACGTCAGCTCCTCGGTCTCCTCGGTGCGTCCGAAGAAGTACTCGCGATCCGTGCTGCGATACGCTTGGGGGCCGGGGAAAGGATTGCACGCGGGGCCGTTGACACGGTCCGGTTCGGTATTCGCGGCCGCCGAGACCTGCGCTGGGGTTGAGGGTTCTACGCGTGTCATGCGGAACGGCCCTCGGGACGACGGGAAGACTCGATCCGGTGCAGCAACTCGGCGAGGAACGTGTGGGCGTCACCCCAGTACACATCGATCGAAGTGGAGGTCTTCAGATACTTCTCGAGAAACCGCTCGGCCAGCTCGCGCTTTTGCGGGGGCATTTTGCTGTCGGAGAGCTGAATGCTGAGACAACTGTACCGATCATGCTCGACCAGCGCCTGCTGCTTGATCAGGTGCCGCATCAGGACCCGGAAGTTCCAGTCTTCGAGGCTGTACCCCAGGAACAAGAGGTTCGTATTCGCCAGGGCGCGCCGGATGAAGTGCGGAATGACCGGGTCGGATTTGTTCAGGGCCCGCTGGCCCAGGCTGACCGTGAAGTCGATGTAGTCGTCCTCGGTGATCACTATCGAGCTGGGCACGCTCATGTGGCCGTGCATGTGGAAGATCGTCGGGCGCTGGCGCGTGGGTTCCACCTTGCCGTATTTCGGGAGATCCTGGCTCAGCCGGTCGTTCCACCGGCAGATCTCCACGGTGGGCGTCCTGGTCGGCCGCGCACTGATCGCCTGCTCCAGGTAGGAGTCGTAGTTCGTGGTGATGTACAGCGGCAGGTCGAGCCGAGCCAACATGGCATGGTTCTCCGGCGGCTCGTTGTGCAGCTTCTCCGAAGCCGCCTCCTGGGCGTCGGCCAACTTGCGATACACCCGACGTTTCAGGAACTTCGGTTCGACCAAACTGGCGATGTACTGGCTGACCCGGGCAAGGTTGGTTTCGTCGGCCAACGGATAGTCGCACTCCTGGGCCAGGCTCGTCGCGAGCTCTGAGCCTCTGGGTAGGTACGGCACCGACACGCCTGCGCCGAGAAACGGAGTGCACTCGCCGCTGGTGATCGAGTCGACCAGCAGTTCCCATGTCTCCTCGCGCATGGACGGCCGGTCACCGTCGGCCGCGCCGAACGGTCGCTCCTGGTTCACCATCATCAATGCCCTCCCCCGGCACGTGCGGCTGAAACCAGGAGGGCACATCGAGCCGTACTGATACGTGCGTGGCGATGCCGAGCATCCGGTTCGAAGTGTCGGCGCAGCACCGCGTGTGACGGAAACCTGCATCGACATGCCTTGACGTGAGTGATAGTCGCAGCACAGACTCACAGAGTGACGGATTCCGGAGCACTCGGGCAGCTGGACCAGCGCATCATCGCTGCGCTCCAGTTGAACGGCCGGGCCACCTGGAAGCAGGTGGCGGCCGCGGTCGGGGCCACGGAGTCGACGGTGGCCCGCCGCGGGCAGCAGTTGCTCGACACCGGGATCGTCGTGGTCACCGGCGTGCTCGATCACCTCCGGTGCGGGCTGGGCATCTCCCTGCAGGTGCGGCTGCGGTGTCGACCCGGCACCGCGAACCTCGTCGCCGAGGCGCTCGCCGAGCTGGACGTGACCCGGTTCGTCACCGTCGTCACCGGCAGCGCGGACGTCGCGGCGGAGTTCGTGGTGCCGCACCACCGCGACGTCGCTGCGGTGCTCGTCGACGGGCTGCCCCGGCCGGACGACATCGTCGAGACCGAGGCCATGGTCGTGGTGCGCAAGTTCTCGGCGGTGGAGGAGTGGGACACCGGACTGCTCGGGCCGGACGCGGTCGCGCTCCTGCGGCCCGACGGCACCCGGGCCTGCCATCGCGAGTGGCACGAGCCCGAGCGGCTCAGCCCGCAGGAGTTCGCCATCGCGAAGGTGCTCGCCGCCGACGGTCGGGCCTCCTACGCGCAGATCGCCGCCGTCGTCGGCGTGAGTGATTCGACCGCAGCCCGCCGGGTGGAGTCCCTGATCCGACGGGGTTGCCTGCGCTTCCGGACCGTCTTCGACGCGGCGCGGATCGGGCTGGACGTCGAGTTCCTCCAGTGGTTCACGGTCGAGCCCGGCGAGCTGGAGAACGTCGGCGCCCAGCTGGCGAAGGAGAGCTCCACCCGCTACGTCAGCGCCACCACGGGCCGGTTCAACCTCTGCCTGCACGGCGTGCTGCCCGGCTACGGCGACCTCTACCACTACATGACGGCCGTGGTCGGCGCGCTGCCCGGCGTCCACACCGCGGACATGACGCTGCAGGCGCGCACGTTGAAGCGGGCCTGGGTACCCGTCGGCACCGATGCGGAGAACAGGGAGCGATCGCGATGACCGACCGAGACCTCGAGCCGTGGCAGTGGGACGAGCCCACGTGGCGCGGGCACGTCGCCCGCGTCCGGGCCGGTGCCCGGCTGGTGCCGGAGCGCTGGCCGGGCGATGCCCGGGCCGCGGTGGCGATCTCCTTCGACCCGGACCACGAGACCATCCCCCTGCGCGACGGCGAGACCCGTCCGGGCAAGCTGTCCCAGGGTGAGTACGGCGCCCGGGTCGCGGTGCCGAAGATCCTCCGGATGCTCGCCGAGCACGAGGTTCCCGCCAGCTTCTTCATGCCCGCGGTATCGGCGCTGCTGCACCCCGGCGAGGTGAAGGCCTACGCGGCGGCGGGCCACGAGATCGGCGTCCACGGCTGGATCCACGAGCGCAACATGCTGCTCGACCGCGCGGATGAGCTCGACCTGTGCGGCCGGGCCGTGGAGACGTTGAAAAAGCTCAGCGGGGTGCGGCCGGTGGGGATCCGCACGCCGAGCTGGGACTTCTCCGACCACACGCTGGCCATCATCGAGGAGCTCGACCTGGCCTACGACTCGTCGTTGATGGCCGACGACGACCCGTACGAGCTGGTCGCCGACGGGCGACCGACCGGCATCGTGGAGATACCGGTCGAATGGATCCGCGACGACGCGCCCTACCTGATGATGGAGCGCTACGGTGGGCTGCGGCCGTACACGCCGCCGCGGAGCCTGCTCGACATCTGGCGCGACGAGTTCGACGCGGCCTACGCCGAGGGCGGGCTGTTCCAGCTCACCCTGCACCCGCACATCGTCGGGCACCGGTCCCGCCTCGGCGTGCTGCGCGAGCTGCTCGCGCACATCACGAGCCACTCCGACGTCTGGCTCGCCACCCATGCGCAGATCGCCGACGTGGCGCGCGCACAGCTACCTCCGAGGAACACGTCATGAGCGAGACCACCACGGCGCCCGGAGCGCCCTCCGAGACCCGGCTGACCGGGAAGCAGCGCAAGGCGATCGTCGCCGGTTCGATCGGCAACGCGGTCGAGTGGGTGGACTGGGCCGTGTACGGCACGCTCGCCCCCATCTTCGCGTCGCAGTTCTTCGCGAAGGGCGACCCGACGGCGGCCCTGCTCTCGACGCTGGCGGTGTTCGCCGTCGGCTTCGTCATGCGCCCGATCGGCGGCGCGCTGCTCGGGATCTACGCCGATCGGCACGGCCGCAAGAAGGGGCTCACCCTGACCATCGGTCTGATGGCGGGTGCGGCGATCCTCATCGCGGTCTGCCCGACCTACGAGGCGATCGGTGTCTTTGCTCCCCTGATCCTGCTGCTCGCCCGGCTGGTGCAGGGCTTCTCCGCGGGCGGCGAGTTCGGCTCGTCCTCCTCGTTCCTGGTCGAGTCGGCGGCGCCCCGACGGCGGGCGTTCGCGGGCTCCTGGCAGCAGGTTTCGGTCGGCGCGGGGGCGCTCATCGCGTCGCTGATGGGCTTCGTGCTGACCTCGACGCTCAGCGAGGCCGCGATGCAGAGCTGGGGATGGCGCGTCGCGTTCGGCGTCGGCGGCCTGCTCGGGCTGGTCGGGCTGTGGCTGCGGGTGAGCGTCGAGGAGACCGAGAGCTTCCGCAATGCCCACTCGGAGGGCCGCACGAAGCGGCGCAACCCGCTGGTCGGCATGCTGGTGGAGCACCCGGGGGCCGCGCTGCGCGTCGTCGGCATCACGATCGCGGGCACCCTCATCTACTACGTGTGGATCAGCTACATGCCCGGCTACGCGCACACCGCGACCGGCATCCCGCTCCGCGACGCGTTCCTGGCCAACACGATCGCCGTCGCGTACTTCCTGTGCCTGCTGCCGTTCGTGGCGCTGCTGTCGGACCGGTACGGCCGCAAGCCGACCCTGATCGGCTTCGCCGCGGGCTTCGTCGTGATCGCCTACCCGGCCTTCCTGCTGATCGAGATGGGCGGGTTCTGGCCGCTGCTCGTGGTGGAGCTGGTCGGGGTGACGTTCCTGGCGGGCTACTCGGCCAACTGCGCGGTCGTGATGGCCGAGCAGTTCCCTGCCGAGGTGCGCAGCACCGGGATCGGGCTGCCGTACGCGCTGGCCGTCGCCGTCTTCGGCGGCACCGCCCCGTACATCACCACCTGGATGAGCACGAGCGGCTTCGGCGGGTACGTCTGGCTCTACGTGGCGGCGGCCGGGTTGGTCGGGGTCGTCGTGTACGCCCTGATGCCGGAGACGGCGGGCCGGGAGCTGACGTGAGCCCGCGGCATGTCGTGGTGACCGGGGCCGCGGGCGGCATCGGGCGCGCGGTCGCCGAGGCGTTCGTCGCGCGGGGCGACACGGTCACCGGCGTGGATGCCCGCGGCGCCGAGGTGAGCGGGATCACCCATGCGATCGTCGCGGATCTCGGCGACGAGCGCTGCGGGGAGGTCATCGAGCGGGCCGCCCGACAAGCCGGGCCGGTCGACGTCCTGGTGAACGCGGCGGGCATCTATCCCGCGACGCCGCTCGACGCCATGACCGCGGGCCTCTGGGACCGGGTGCAGCACGTCAACGTGCGCGCGCCGGTGCTGCTCACCGTGGCCCTCGCCCGGGCCGGTCGCCCCGCCGCCGTGGTCAACATCAGCTCCGGGGCCGCGACCAGGGCCCGACCCGGCGCCGCGCACTACTGCACGTCGAAGGCCGCGCTGGAGATGGCGACCAAGGCGTGCGCGGTGGAGCTCGCCGGGCGCGGCATCCGGGTCAACGCCGTCGCGCCCGGCTTCGTCGCGGTCGACAGCCCGGTCAACCCGGTCACGGACGCCTACGCGGCCGCCGTGTCGGCCAACCCGATCGGGCGCGCGGGCCTGCCCGGTGAAGTGGCGGCCGCGGTGGTCTGGCTGGCGGGCGACGACGCGGGCTTCGTCACCGGCGCCGTGTTGCGCGTCGACGGCGGGGCCACCGCGGGCACCGCGGAGCTACCCCTGCATCACACGAGCATCACCGCGCTGCAAGGCGCGGGCGACTGAAGGAGAGCACATCATGGCGTACGTGATCGTCGGGGCCGGGGCCATCGGCGGCACCCTCGGCTACCACCTGGCCCGCGCCGGGCATGCGGTCACCGTGGTGGACGCCGACCCGGAGCACGTGCGCCGCATCGGCGCGGACGGCATCGTCCTGGTGCGCGGCGCGGAGCGCGGCACTGCCCGGGTGACGCAGGCCGCCACCCCGGATCCGGACGGGCCCCCGCTTCGCCTCGACCGCGTGCTGCTCGCGGTGAAGGCGCAGGCCACCGGCCCGGCGCTGGACTGGATCGCCCCGCGGTTGGCCGACGACGGGTTCGTGGTGTCGCTGCAGAACGGTTTGAACGAGGAGCAGATCGCGGGCCGGATCGGCAGGCACCGCACGGTCGGCGCGTTCGTGAACCTCTTCGCCGACGTCATCGGGCCGGGGGAGATCCGCGACGGCGGGCCGGGCGCCCTCGTCGTCGGTGAGCTCGACGGCCGCGACAGCGAACGCGTCCGCGAGGTGGTCGCCGACCTGCAGGCGTGGGGTCCGGCCCGGGCCACCGGCAACGTCTCCGGGTATCTGTGGTCCAAGCTGGGCTTCGGCGCCATGCTCGTCGCCACCGCACTCGCCGACGCACCGATGGCCGAGCTGATCGATCGACACCGGCTAGTGATGCACGCGCTCGTCGCCGAGGTCTACGCCGTCGCCGCGGCGGAGGGGATCACGCTGGAGCCGTTCGACGCGTTCGATCCCCTGCCCTACGTCGCCGACGACGATGACGCCAAGGACCGGGCCACCGATGCGCTGGTCGAATGGCTGCGCACCCAGACGAAGGACCGCAGCGGCATCTGGCGCGACATCGCGGTTCGGCGCAGGCCCACCGAGGTCCCGACGCACTATGGCCCCGTGCTCGCCGCCGCCGCGCGGCACGGCATCGCGGTGCCCGGACTGGAGCGGCTGGTCGGCCAGATCCGCGAGCTGGAGGCGGGCGCGGCGATGGACGAGGCCCGCCTGGCTTCGCTCACCGGGGCGCTGCGATGAGCCGGGTGCCGCCGCCGTCCGCGGTCGACCGCGTCGACGTCGCCGCGCTGCGCGACCGGCTCGACGCCCGGCGCGAGCAGCTCGTGGCCGACCTCGTCGACTACGCCGAGCACGAGACGCCGAGCGACGACCTCGCGTTGCTGAGCAAGGGTCTGACCCACCTCGAGGATTGGCTGGCGGAGCGGCTCGGGCCGCCCGCGGGCCGGGTGCACCACGAGTCCCGCGACCACGGCGACGTCGTGGTGCACGAGTACGCGGGCGCGGGCGACCGCCCGCTGACCCTGCTCGCGCACTACGACACGGTGTGGAGCGCGGGCACCCTCGACGGCTGGCCGGTCCGGGCGGACGGCGACCGCGTCAGCGGGCCCGGTGTGTTCGACATGAAGGCCGGGCTGGTGCAGGCCGTGTGGGCGGTGCGGGCGTTGCGCGACGCCGGAGTGCCGCATCCCTCGCTGCGGCTGCTGCTCAACGGCGACGAGGAGATCGGCAGCCCGTTCTCCCGCCCGCTGATCGAGCAGGCCTGCGCCGACTCCGCGGCGACGCTGGTGTTCGAGGCGAGCGCGGACGGCGCGGTGAAGACCGGGCGCAAGGGCGTCGGGATCTTCGCGGCGCACGTGCGCGGGGTCGAATCGCACGCGGGCCTCGACCCGGAGTCCGGGGCCAGCGCCGTCGACGAGATCGCGCGGCTCGTGCTGCGGCTGCACGCGGCCGCCGACCCCGCGGCGGGGACCACCGTCAACGTCGGTGTGCTGCGCGGCGGCACCCGCTCGAACGTCGTGGCGGGCACGGCGCATGCCGACGTCGACGTCCGCGTGCGTTCGGTCGCGGCGCAGAGGCACATCGACGAGCTGCTGCGGGGGCTGACGCCGCATGATTCCCGGGCCGAGGTGACGGTGCGCGGTGGCTGGAACCGTCCCGTCATGGAGCCGAACGCCGCCATCGGGTCGGTCTACGC
Source organism: uncultured Actinomycetota bacterium (assembly GCA_963739465.1). Taxonomy (GTDB): domain Bacteria; phylum Actinomycetota; class Actinomycetes; order Mycobacteriales; family Pseudonocardiaceae; genus Pseudonocardia. The sequence continues at coordinate 183,284 of CAVUAS010000006.1, read as the reverse complement.
GTTGGCGCGCCGCGCCGCCGAACGGCTGGGGTTCGCACTGCGGGAGACGTCGGTCGGGGGAGCCAGCGACGGCAACTTCGCCGCCGCGATGGGCCTGCCGGTCCTCGACGGGCTCGGCGCGGTCGGCGGCGGAGCCCACGCCAGGCACGAACACGTGACGGTGTCGGGCATGGTCGAGCGGGCGGCCGCCGCCGCCGCCGTGATCGCCGCCTTCGGCTCGTGACGCACCCGGGTCCGGTCGAGCATCGGGCCGCAAGACACGCTCCTCCACTCACCGGCGAGCCGCCTACCGGTGATCGTCAAGCCGGCTCGGGAGGGCTCCGCGGTGTCGTGCCGGGCGCGCGGCGACTCCCGGGCCTGCGCGGCAGACGGAGGCGGTCGTCGACGCTCTCGCCGCACTCCGGGCCGTCGACCGGCCACTCACCCGAACCGCTGTACGCGGGCGAGCAGCGCGCTGAGCCTGCGCGGCGGCACGGCCTCGCGCCACTCATCCGCGCCGAGGTGCAGCACGATGGCGGGGTCCGCGCCGTCGGACACCGTGACGTCCCGCAGCCGGATGTTGCGGGGCAGGCGCGGCAGCCGAATCCGCACGGCGGGCAGCCAGCCGGGCAGCGCCCGGCTCCGGCCGCGGAGGGTCACCGTCGTGGGCCGCAACAGCAGCGCGGCGGCGGTGATCTCCGGCCGCAGACCGATCCACCCCCAGCCCGGGCGACGCGCCCAGCGCGCCCGGGCCTGCGGTGCGCCGTCCGTGCGCCGCACGTCCAGCCGCAGGGCCGGTCGGGCGGCGGCGAGGCGGTCCCGCACCACGGCGGGGTCCAGCTCGACGTCGAGCGTGACCGGGGCGGCGACGGCGGTCGGCACCGGCTGGGGCCGGACGTGCACGTTGCGGGCCACCAGCACCGCGCGGCGGAACGGGATGTCCCGCCACACGATCTCGGCGGCCTCCACCGTCACCTCGCCGAGCTGGCCGATGGCCATCCCGATCGGCTCCGGCTCGAGCCGCAGCGCGGTGAGGCGCAGGCGGAGCGCGCCGTCCGTACCCGGCACCGTCAGCCGCCGCCCGGCGAGGCGTCGGCCCGCGGCGCGCAGAAGCGACTCCAGCGCGGCGATCGGCAGGACCGGGACGCCCGACGTGAGCATCCCGGTGGGGTCGATCCAGCTGGCGCCGAACGGCCCGCCCCATCCCTCGTCGGTCACCGGGACAGTATCGGCGGGTGCAGCCGGTTGTGACCCACTCCGCGTTCCCGTTCCCCGGAAGTGGACGGCTCACCCATTGCCGGGCACTGGGCTCCTGGCGAAAGGTGCGGGCGTGCAGCAAACCCTTCGCCGGGTGATCGGGCGCATGTGACCCCGGGCGACGAGGTGCGCCTGCTCGGCGGCGACGTGCTCGTGGTCCGCCCCATCCGCCCCGCGGACGGGCCTGCGCTGCTCGGCCTGCACGCCCGGCTGTCCGCCGACACGATCTACCGTCGCTACTTCGGCGGGCGCCCACACCTGTCGCCCGCCGACGTCACCCGCTTCACGGTGCTGGCGGAACCGTGGCGCTTCGCTCTGGTGGCGACGCGCGGAGCCGATCTCGTGGCGGTCGCGCGCTACGAGGGGATGCCCGGCGCGACCACCGCCGAGATCGCGATCGTCATCGACGACGCGCTGCAGCACCGGGGGCTCGGGCGGGCCCTGCTGGAGCGGCTCGCCGACGTGGCGCGGGAACGCGGGCTCACGTCCCTCGTCGCGGACGTGCTCCCCAGCAACCTGCCGATGTTGAGCCTGCTGCGGCGGCTCGGCCTCCCGACACGGCAGGCGAATACGAGCGACAGCGTCACCGTCACGATCGCGCTCGACGGCCTCGGCACCGACGACGGCCGCGTCGCGCGGGCGCGTACCCACATCGCCGCCGCGACGGTGGGCTGACGCGGCCGCGGCGACAATGCCCGCATGACGCACGTTGCCCGGCTGTCGCTCGCGACCGGGTCGGTCCTGACGGTCGCCACGGGCTTCGTCGACGCCTACACGTTCCTGCAGCACGGCCACGTCTTCGCCCAGGCGATGACGGGCAACCTGGTGCTGATCGCGATCGGCGCCTTCGACCCGACGATCGTCGCGTTCTGGCGCCCGCTCGTCTCCTATGCAGCGTTCGTGCTGGGGGTCGTGGTCCTGTGGGGGTGGTCGCGCAGGGAGGCTTCCCGGCGGTTTCCCGCGCCGCAGCTGGCCACGCTCGGCCTCCAGGCCGCCGTCCTCCTCGTCGTCGGCTTCCTCTCCGGAGGCGCGACGTCGGTTGTGGTCACGGCCGCGATCTCGTTCGCGGCGGGCATGCAGATCGCGGCGTTCCGCGACGTCGGCCGGGCGGCGTTCACCACCACGGTCATGACGACGAACTCGATGAAGACGGTGAACGCCGCGCTGAACGCCCTGACCTCGGCCGACCCCGAAGACCGCGCCGTCGCGCGCGCGTTCGGCACCGCGCTGGCCGGGTTCGTGGCGGGCGCGTTCCTCGGCGCGTTCCTGAGCACGCACCTGGGCAATCGGGCGGCGTGGGTCGACGCCGCGCTGTTCGCCGTTGCGGGCGTGTTGTACGCCCTCGAACGGCGGAGATGACGGCGGGTCAGTGGTTGCGCAGCGCCTTCGTGAGTTGCTCCTTGCTCATGCTCGAGCGGCCCGCGATCCCGACCTTCTTCGCGCGCTCGTAGAGCTCGGCCTTCGTCATGTCCGTGTAGCTGGAGGACCTGCCACCGCGCTTGGACACCTTCGACCGACCCTGGGCCGCGGCCGCGTTGGCCACCCGGGCGGCCTTCTCCTTGGAGGCGCCGCTCCTGCGCACCTCTTCGTAGGTCTTCTCGTCCTTGATGCTCGGGTTCGGCATGGTGCACTCCTTCCTATCGCCGTAACGCCTCGTACGCCGTGGCCGTGGCCGTGTCGTCGGGTGTGCTACCCGCCGGGCGGGCCCGCGTCGCCATGTCCAGGTAGGTCACCGCGTTCAGGGCCGTGGTGCCCGCGGCGCCCGCGGCGACACCGGCCAGGAGGTTTCGCATCATGGCCAGGGTCTACCCGTTGTGTGGAGATCCATGCCGACGGGTAGGCCCGGGCATGGCCGCACACGTCGACGACACCCTGTGGGACGAATTCCACTCCTTGGTCAACATGACCTCCCGGGAGCTGCGGGACTGGTTGGCCACCGACGATGCGAAAGAGGACTCCGAGCCCGCGGTGGGCCCGGTCGGCACCCCGACCGGCCAGGCGGTGCTGCACGTCCTCGGCAAGCGCCGCACCGACCTGACCGAGACCGATGCCGCCACGATGCACCGGGTCGTCGAGCGGGTGCGGGCCGAGCGCGGCGAGGACCCGGAGCCGACGGCGGGGCAGGCCTCGTGGCGGCACCGGCTGATGCGGATGGGCCACGACCCGCTCAAGCCGGTGAACTGATGACAGTTGCCACACGCCTGTTCAGACCGGGCCGCGTTGGGTACTGAGCCCGATAGCTGTGAAAGGAGCTGACATGGGAGTCCTTGACGGACGCCGGGTGGCGATCCTCGCCACCGACGGTGTGGAAGAGGTCGAGCTGACCCAGCCGCGTGACGCGGTCACCGAGGCGGGGGCCACGGCCGAGATCGTCTCGCTCGACGACGGCGAGATCCAGGCGATGAACGGCGACATCGAGCCCGTGGGCACGTACCGCGTCGATCGGAAGGCGGCCGACGTGACCGGCGCCGACTACGACGCCGTGATCATGCCGGGCGGCACCGTGAACGCCGACCGACTCCGCATGGACGACGACGTGCTGCGGTTCGTGCGCGAGGTGTTCGCGGCGGGCAAGCCGGTGGGCGCGATCTGCCACGCCCCGTGGACGTTGGTGGAGGCAGGCCTGGTCGAGGGGCGCACGCTGACCTCGTACCCGAGCCTGCGCACCGACATCCGCAACGCGGGCGGCAAGCCCGTCGACGAAGAGGTCGCGACGGACGGAGCGCTGGTCACGAGCCGCAGCCCGGGCGACCTGCCCGCGTTCTGCGCGGCGATCGTCAAGGCATTCGCGTAGGAACGCTAGGAGGGTGCTGAAGGACTCGGCCCTACTGCGCGACGCCCAGGCGGCGCCCTCGCGGCGTTGGCCGCCGCCGCCGATACCACCCCGGTATCGGCGGCGGCGTCCGCCTTGCGAGGACACCACCTGGCCGCCGCTCGCTACGGGCGGAGTCCTTCAGCACCCTCCTAGAATCGCGGGCGGCGACGTAGCCGAAGGTCATCGCCGGGCCGATGTTGATACCGCCCGCCGGGTAGTGCCCGCCCATCACGCTGGCCTGGTCGTTGCCGACGGCGTAGAGGCCGGGGATCGGCGCGTCGGCGGCGTCCAGGACGCGGGCGCGGGCGTCGGTGGCGAGGCCCGCGAAGGTGCCGAAGCTGCCGGGCACGATCCGCACGGCGTAGAACTGGCCCTTCGAAAGCGGCGCGAGCGACGGGTTGGGGCCGACGCTCGGATCGCCGCCATAGCGGTTGAACGGGGTGGAGCCGCGCCCGAACTCCGGGTCTTCGCCGCGGCGCGCGCCCGAGTTGAACGTCGCGACCGTGTCGGTCAGGCCCGCGGGATCGATCCCGCACACCCGGGCCAGCTCCTCCAGCGTGCGCCCGCGCTTGAGGTAGCCGCTGCGCAGGTACGGCCACAGCGGCACGGGCCGCGGCTTGGCCATCCCGAGCGGGTAGCGGCGCACGAACCGCGCGTCGGCGATCTGCCAGGCCTGCACCGGCTCGCCTGCGGGCGCGGCGGCGATCATCGCGGCGACGTAGTCGTAGTAGCCGTTGGCCTCGTTGACGAACCGGCGCCCGGTGGACAGAACGCCGATGCTGCCCGGCTTGGCCCGGTCCATGATGTGCGGGAACACGCCGGTGCGCCCGGAGCGGTACGGCACGAGCGACACCGGGCACCACGCTGCGGGTGACGCCACGTCGGTGACGAGGTGCCCGCCGACCGACTCGCCCAGCGTCGTGCCCGCCCCGTCGGCGGTCGCCGGGGTGAGCGACCAGTGCTCGGCGCCGGTCGGGGTGCGCGGGAACAGCGCCTTGCGCCGCGCGGTGTCCTGCGGGAACCCGCCCGCCGCCAGCACAACCCCGCGGGTCGCCGCGATCCGCTGCCCGTCCGCGACCACGCCGGTGACGCGCCCGTCGTCGTCGCGCAGCAGCTCGGTGACCGGGGTCCGCACGCGGATGTCCACCCCCGCGTCCAACGCGGCGCGCAGCAGCCGCCCGATCAGCGCGGTGCCGTTGACGAGCTGCATCCCGCGCCGCCGGGTGACCAGGTCATAGACGTGCCGGGTGAGCCGACGGGTGGCGTGCAGCAGCCCGCGCGGGTTGCCCCGCGACGCGGACAGGAACGCCATGAGGTCGGGCCCGGCCATGATCCCCATGCCGAGGAACGAGGTCTCGTAGAGCTGGCGGCGCAGCAGCGCCAGCACGTCGGACCCGAGTTCGCGCCCGTCGACCGGGGCAGGCCCGACGGAGCGATGCCCGGCGCCCGCGCCCGGTAGGTCGCCGTAGACGTCGCAGATCGCTGCGCCGGGCACGAACGTCAGCGCGGTGTGCTCGTGGAAGAAGCCGACCATCTCCGGGGCGGCGCCGAGGAAGGCGTCGACGCGGGGGGCGTCGTAGCGGCCGCCGAGCACGGCCCGCAGGTAGGTGCGGAACTGGTCGACGTCCTCGACGACGCCGTCGGCGTGCGCCAGCGGGTTGCCCGGCGCCCACATCCAGCCACCCGACCACGCCGTGGCCCCGCCGCAGACGTCGGCCCGCTCCAGTACGACGACGCGCAGCCCCTGGTGCGCGGCGGTGACCGCGGCGGCCAACCCGCCCGCGCCCGCTCCGACCACGACGACGTCCACGGTGTTCACGACCACCCCTCTGTGTAGACTAGAGTCTTAATGTCGCTATTATTCTGTGCACAGACGACGAAGTTGCGCAAGGATGGTGTGATGGAGATCAGGTCGCTGGAGGCGTTCATCGCCGTCGCCGAGGAGTTGCACTTCGGCCGGGCGGCGAACCGCCTGCAGATGGCCCAGTCGCCGCTCTCGCAGACGATCCGACGGCTGGAGCGCGAGCTTTCCGTCACGCTGTTCGACCGCAGCACCCGCAGCGTCGCGCTCACGCCCGCGGGGGAGGCGCTCCTGCCGCACGCGCACCGGGTGTTCGAGGAGCTGGAGCTCGCCCGGCAGGCCACCCGCGCGGTGTCCGGGGTCTTCTACGGCACGGTGAGCATCGGCTTCTCCGGGGCGCTCAACCACCGCACCCTGCCCCCGCTCACGCGGGCGGTACGCCAGCGCTACCCGGAGGTCGAGCTCAAGCTGGTGGGCCGGGTGATGACCCGCGGCGGCGTCGCGCAGATCGAGCGGGGCGCGCTGGATCTCGCGTTCGTGTCGCTGCCGCTCGACCCGTCACCGCTCGTGCGCACCCGCCTCGTCGGGCGGGAGCCGTTGGGCGTCGCGCTGCCGGTCGATCATCCGCTGGCGGCCGACCCGGACGTCGACCTCGTCGACCTCGCGGACGACGGCTTCATCACCACCCCCGCCGCACTCGGTTCGGGTTTGCAGGAGACGGGGCTGCGGGCCTGCGTTGCCGCCGGGTTCCGGCCGCGGATCGTGCAGGAGATCACCGACCCGTTCATGATCCTCACGCTGGTGGCGGCGGGGGTCGGCGTGGCGCTGATGCCCGCCGAGGTCGCGGAGATCATGCCGTCCGGCGCGGTCTACCGGCCGCTGCGCGGGGCGCCGACCTACCTCAACAACGCCATCGCCTGGTCCGCCGACAACCCCTCGGCCGTGCTGAAGGCGGTGCTCGCCATCGCCGATGAGGTGCTGCCCACGCCCCGCGATTAAGACTTTCGATCACATAGATACTGCAATATTCGGTGTTGGACAAACCATAGTCCCGCTTGCCACCCTCGAAGGACCACCACCGGTCCAGGAGGAAACATCATGCGGGTCGCGATCGTCGGATGCGGCAACATCGCCGCCAACCACCTCGTCGCGTTCCGCGCCGCGGGTGCCGAGGTGGTGGCCTGCGTGGACGTCGACGCGGCACGGGCCGAGGCGTTCGCCGCGCGGCACGCCGTCCCGATGGCAGCCACCGAGGTGCCCGACGTGGACCCGGACGTCGATATCGTCTCCGTCTGCACCCCGCACCCCACCCACGAGGCCGTGGTGACGGCGGCGGCCGCGCGCGGCGCACACGTGCTGTGCGAGAAGCCGATCGCGATCGATCTCCCCGCCGCCCGCCGCATGATCGCCGCCTGCAACCGCGGCGGAGTGACGTTCGGCGTGCTGTTCCAGCGCCGCTTCTGGCCCGCCGCCCAGCGCATCCGGGCCGCCATCGACGATGGCACCGTCGGCACGCCGTTCCTCGGCCACGCCGCCGTGCTGCTGCACCGCGACGCGTCCTACTACACCGCCGACGCCTGGCGCGGCACCTGGGCGGCCGACGGCGGCGGCGTCCTCACCGGGCGTGCACTACATCGACCTCCTCCAGTGGTTCATGGGCGAGTGCGTCGAGGTCAGCGCCGCGCACCGCACGGTCGTGCACCCCATCGAGGTGGAGGACGCCGCGGTCGCCACGCTGACGTTCGCCTCCGGGGCGCTCGCCACGATCTCCGCCTCCACGGCGCTGCCGCGCGCGCTCGGCACCCGGGTGCTGGTCAGCGGGCCCGGCGGCACCGTCGGGCTCGCCGAATACCCGGAGGGCGCCGAGGGCCGCAACGACGTCTGGGCCGTGCCGGGTGCAGCGGCCGAGTGCTCGCCGTTCGGTGCGGGGCTCGGCGCGGACCTGCCGCTCTCGGAGATCAACGCCGCGCTCACGCCGTTCCACACCCTGCAGATCACCGATTTCGTCGACGCCGTCGCCGCGGGCCGGGAGCCCGCCGTCACCGGGCGGGAGGCGACGAAGTCGCTCGCCATCCTCACCGCGCTCTACGCCTCGGCGAAGTCCGGGCGCCCCGAGCCGGTGGTAACGCTCAAGGAGTCCCTCGCATGATCGGAATTGCCCACCTCACCCTGCTTGCCCTCAGTCCGCCCGAGCTCGTCACCACCGCCGCCGAGGCGGGCTACGACTTCGTCGGCGTCCGCGTCAAGGCGGTCACCGAGGGCGAGCACCAGTACCCGATGGCGCCCGGCTCGCCGATGTCGCGCGAGACGCTCGCGCGGCTGTCCGACACCGGCCTGACGGTGCGCGACGTCGAGTTCCTCCAGATCCGCCCCGACACCGGGCCCGACGACTGGATGCCCGCGCTGGAGGCGGGCGCGGCGCTGGGCGCGTCGACGTTCAGCGTGGTCGGCCTCGACCCCGACCGGGCCCGGCTCACCGCCACCCTGGCCCGCCTCACCGCCGACGCCGCCCCCTACGGCATCCGCCCGACCTTGGAGCCGATCAGCTACCAGCCGGTGAGCCGCGTCGCGGACGCCGCCGCCGTCGCCCGCGAGGCCGGGGCCGCAGTGCTGCTCGACGCGCTCCACATCCGGCGCGGCGGCTCCACGTTGGACGACGTCCGCGCGCTGGAGCCGTCTCTGGTGCCGTGCATCCAGCTCTGCGACGGCCCGCTCGGCACGCCCGAGAAGCTGGAGCTGCCTGCCGCGCTGCCGCTGGGCATGACGGCCGACGGCTCGGTGCTGCAGGTGGAGGCCCGCGCGCTACGCCAGGTGCCCGGCGAGGGCGAGTTCCCGTTGGCCGAGCTGCTTGCCGCCGTGCCCACTGGCACGCCGATCAGCGTCGAGGTGCCCAACGTGACGCTGCAGGCCCAGCTCCGCCCGGTCGCGTTCGCCGTCCGCAACCTGCGCGGCGTCCAGGCCCTGGAGGCCCACCGTGTGGCATGAGGACGTGGACCTGCTGGTGCTCGGCACCGGCGCGGGTGGCCTCGCCGCCGCCGTCACCACCGCGGAGGCGGGCTTGACCACTCTGGTGCTGGAGAAGACCGAGTGGCTCGGCGGCACCACCGCGTACTCCGCGGGCACCTGCTGGATCCCGGACAACCGTTTCCAACGCGCCGGGGGTGTCCACGACGATGCCAAGGTCGCGAGCCGCTACCTCGACGCGCTGGTCGGCGACCGTGCCCCCCGCGAGCTGCGGGAGGCCTACCTCGCCCGCGGCACCGAGATGGTCGACTACCTCGACCGGATCGGCGTCCGCTTCTGGCCGCCTGCGAAGGTCGTCGACTACCACCCGGAGATCCCCGGCGCCGGGATGGGCGGGCGCGCATTGGAGCCGCAGACGTTCGACGGCCGCACGCTGGGCCGTGCGAACTTCGGGCGGGTGCGCCGCCCGGTGCCGGAGTTCGCGCTGTTCGGCGGCACCCTGATGGTGCGTCGGGCCGAGGTGGGCGAGCTGCTCGGGATCTACGACGGCTCGGTGCGCGGCATGGTGACCGCGCTGCGGCTGGGCGTGCGGTGGGCCGCCGACCGGCTGCGCTACCCGCGCGGCACCCGGCTCGCGATGGGCAACGCGCTCGTCGCCAACCTGTTCCAGAAGCTGTTGGCGCGCAAGGGACGGGTGTGGTTCACCGCCACCGCCACCGAGCTGATCCGGGAGGACGGACGGGTCGTCGGCGCGGTCGTCGCCTACCAGGGACGGGAGCTGCGCGTGCGGGCCCGGCGCGGCGTCGTGCTCGCGGGCGGCGGGTTCTCGGCGAGCCCCGAGTGGCGCGCCCGGCACCTGCCCGCGCCGACGCCGCAGTACACCCGGGCGGCCGAGGGGTCGACGGGCTCCACGCTGGCGCTCGCCCAGGCCGTCGGCGCCGCGCTGGGGGAGTCGCGCGGCGACAACGCGTTCTGGTTCCCCAGCTCCATCGGCCGCCGCCGCGACGGCACCACCGCCGTGTTCCCGCACATCTGGGACCGAGCCAAGCCGGGCATCGTCGCGGTGGACGCGAGCGGGCGCCGGTTCGTCGACGAGTCGGTGTCCTACCACCGGTTCGTGCGCGCGATGTACGCCGCGCAGGCCGTGCCCGCGTGGCTGGTGATCGACGCCGCGGGGCTGCGGCGCTACGGGCTGGGCATGGTGCGGCCGCACACTCCCACGCGGAAGTACGTCAAGGCGGGTTACCTGCATCGGGGCGCAACCGTGGCTGAGCTGGCCGCGTCGATCGGCGTCGACCCGGACGGGCTCGCCGCGACCGTCGCCGCTTCCAACCGGGCCGCGGAGTCCGGTGTGGACGAGGAGTTCGGCAAGGGGCAGAGCGTGTTCGGCCACCAGCACGGCGACCCGGACCACCGACCCAACGTCAACCTCGGCCCGATCGCGACCGCGCCGTTCTACGCGATCGCCGTCGTCCCCACTCCGCTGGGCACGGCGCTCGGGCTGCGCACCGACGTCTCCGCGCGGGTGCTCGACGAGGCGGGAGCGCCGATCCCCGGCCTGTACGCCTGCGGCAACGATGCCCAGTCGGTGATGGGCTCGGAGTACCCCGGAGCGGGCTGCCAGGTCGGGGCCGGGCTGACCTTCGGCTACGTGGCCGCCCGCCACGCCGCCCAAATCGACGTGAGCGGGGTTTCGGCGCCCCGAAACCCCGCGCACGTCGATCTCGAAGGTGCCCGATGAGGTACCCCACGCTCTCGGGCGAGACGCTGGTTGTGCCGATCCTCGGGGACCCCATCGCCCAGGTGAAGTCCCCGGATGGGATCACCGCGCAGTTCGCCGAGCGCGGGGTGAACGCCGTCGTCGTGCCGCTGCAGGTCGGGCAGGCCGACCTCGACGCGCTGGTCGCGGGCCTGGGTCCGTCGGCGAGCGTGGCCGGGCTCATCGCGACCGTGCCACACAAGTTCGGCCTCGCCGCGCACTGCGCCACGCTCACCGACCGCGCCCGGTTCCTCGGCTCGGCCAACGTCGCCCGCCGCAACCCGGACGGCACGTGGCACGGCGACCAGGTGGACGGCGCGGCGTTCGTCGCGGCCCTGCAGCGGTCGTGCGCGGAAAATGCTGCTATAGCGACTGTTTCCACTCACGACCCTGTGGGGCTCGACGGGGTGCGGGCGTTGCAGGTCGGCGCGGGCGGGGCGGGGTCGGCGATCGCGCTGGCCCTGCTCGAGGCGGGCGTCGCGCGGCTCCGGCTGCACGACGTCGACCCGACGCGCCGCGACGCCCTCGTCGGACGGCTGCGGGAGCGGTTCGGCGAGCGGGTGAGCGCGGGCGCGCCCGACCCGGCCGGGTTCGACATAGTCGCCAACGCCACCCCGATGGGCATGCGCGCGGGGGACCCGTACCCGGTCGACGTGACCCGGCTGAAGCCCGACACGGTCGTCGGCCACGTCGTCACGAAGCCCGCGGTGCCGCCGTTGATCGCGGCCGCCCGTGACGCCGGGTGCGCCACCTCGACAGGCGGCGACATGTTCGCGCAGGTCGCGGGGCTGATCGTCGACTTTCTCGTCGCCGATGGGCCGTTGGCGGGTGCGCGATAACCGTCGATGTCGTCGTGATCGGCCCCGGTGCCGCAGGTCTCGTGGCCGCGTGCCGCGCCGCTGACGGCGGCCGGTCGGTGCTCGTGCTGGAGAAGGCCGCCTTGCTCGGCGGGACGTCGGCGGTCTCCGGCGGTGTGATGTAGATGCCCGCCGACCACCTCATGGACGCGACCTACTGGGCCGGTACCTCACCACCTCGCGGGCGGCCGTGCGCTGGCTCGCCGAGGACACCCTCGTCCGACGCGAGCCGCTGCCCTGCCCCGATTACCAGGCCACGTCGTGGTGAGCGGCCGCTCGCCGAGGGCGGGGGGCCCGGGCGCGCTGCTGATCCTGAACGCCGCAGACCCGGCCGCGGTGGCCGACCTGCTCGACAAGGACCCGTCCACGTCCTCGGCCTCATCGCCGCGCGGGAGATCCGCCGGTGGAACCCGGCCGCCGGCGCGGACCGCCTCAGCAGGTCATAATGGGTTAGACCCTGCGCATCCGTGCCGCGTGTTGCATCCTGTGAAGACGTGATGACGCTTTTGCGTACACCAACAGGAGTTCGCCAATGCTGCGCACGCTGCAGACCGCCCATTCGGGACCCAGCCCGGGCCGCCCTCGACGCAAGATGGTCGCCACCGCGGCGGCGCTCGCGCTCTTGGTGCCGGTCGGGATCGAGGTCGGAGGCGTGGTCGGCGACTGGCTCGGCGGGCCGTCCACCCAGACGGTGGACCGCAGCCCGGACGCGCTCCTGCTCTCCGTGCGGGACATCTCCGACTACCACGCGGCGACCGGCACGTACCAGGTGCTCGTCGACGTCGAGCACGACACGGCGCACGTCCCGGCGCTGCTCAGCAGCGAGCGGTCCACCCTGTTCGCCACCGGCACCGTGGACGCGCGCGTGGACTTCTCCAAACTCGGCCCGAGCACGGTCACCGTGTCGCCGGACGGCAAGCAGGCCACGATGCACCTGCCCGCGCCCACCTTGGCGCCTGCCGTCCTGGATCCGGCGCAGACCCGGATCGTCAGCCGTCAGCGCGGCCTGATGCAGCGCGTCGAGGACGCCATCGGCGACCAGCCGCAGGACGACAGCGAGCTGTACGCGATCGCGTCCAACAAGCTGAACGCCGCCGCGGCGAAGAGCGACCTCACCAACCGGGCGGCGACCAACACCCGCTCGATGCTGAGCGGGCTCACCAAGTCGCTGGGTTACGACAGCGTGACCATCACCTTCGACCCGCCCGCGCCGCCGCCCGCGCCGTAGCGGGCACGGTCGGGGCTCGACCAAGCCCGCGCGGATGGCGTGGTGAGGATCCGCACGTCGGGGGCCCGCCGCGACATCCGTCATGCGGGGCGTGGCGATGTCGAGGATGGCGGGGTCGACGGCGCCGCCGACCGCCCGCTCGACGGCCTCGGCCACGTCCCCCGCCACCACCTGCAGGACGGGTTCGCCGTCCAAGATCAGGCGCGGGCCGCGGCAGACGAGGGCGTGGTCGTCGGCCGACAGGATCCGGGTCGTCACGACCCGCACGAGCAGCCGGACGTCGGTGCCGCCGCCTGCGCAGGCGCTGTCGGGGTGTGCGCGCGGGTGTTGCTGCGCTCGCACGGGTGTCGGGGTGCTCGCACGGGCGTCGGGACGGCGGTGCGGGCACCGCTTTGCCGGTGCCAGCGCGGGTCGCCGGTGCCAGCGCGGGGGCGGCGGTGCAGGCGGGGCGTCAGGAGGGCGGGGGCGGCAGCTCCACCCACCCGCGGGGGCCGGGCAGCGTGGCGGCCGCCTCGGGTCCCCACGATCCCGGGGCGTAGGGCGCGGGGGTGCTCGTCGCGTCGAGGATCGGGCCCACGATCCGCCAGGCCTCCTCCAGGTTGTCCATGCGCGCGAAGTGGGTCGGGTCGCCCGCCAGCGCGTCGGCGAAGATCCGTTCGTAGGCCGCGTGCATCGGGCCGAGGACCTGCCGGAAGTCGACGGCGACGGGGACCGGCTCGGCCACGTCGGCGTCGCCGGGCCGCTTCGCCAGCAGCGTGAGGACGATGCCCGCGTCCGGCTGGAGCCGGAGCCGCACGAGGTTCGGCGGCGGGGCACCGGCGATGCCGTGGAACAACGGCTGCGGAGAGGTGCGCAGCACTGCGACGATGTCGAGCACGGTGACCGGAAGCGCCTTCCCCGCGCGCAGGTAGACCGGCACGCCCGCCCACCGCCAGTTGTCGACGTGCAGCGTGAGTGCGACGTAGGTCTCGGTCGTCGACCCGGGGGCAACGCCCGGCGTCTCGGTGTACCCGTCGTAGCGCCCGCGCACCGCCTCGGCCGGGTCGATCGCCCGCATCGCCCGCAGCAGGCGGTGCTTCGCATCGCGCTGGTCGTCGGCCGCCTCCGACAGCGGCGGCTCCATGAGCAGGTAGGCGAGCACTTGGAGCAGGTGGTTCTGGACGACGTCGCGCACGGTGCCGACCGCGTCGTAGAACGAGCCGCGGTCCGCGACGTCGAAGTCCTCGGCCATCGTGATCTCGAAGTGGTCGATCCACTCGCGATTCCACAGTGGCTCGAGCAGCGTGTTGGAGAACCGCAGCACGAGCAGGTCCTCGACGGGCTCCTTGCCGAGGAAGTGGTCGACCCGGAACAGCCGGTCCTCCGGGTAGTGCGCGGAGAGGCGCGCGTTCAGGGCGCGCGCGGAGGCGAGGTCGTGCCCGAACGGCTTCTCGACGATCAGCCGCGAGCGCGGCGCCAGCCCCGCCGCGGCGATCCCCTCGGCCACCGTGTCGAACAGCGACGGCGGCACGGCGAGGTAGTGCACCGCGAACGCGTCCGGCCCAATCGCGTCGGCGAGCCGCGTGAACACCGACGGGTCCGCGTAGTCGCCCGCCACGAGCTCGGTGCGCTCGACCATGCGGGCGAGGACGGCGTCGTCGACTCCGCCGTCGCTGTCGAACGCCTTCCGCACGCACTCGGCGACGTGGCGGCGCAGGCCGTCGGTGTCCAGGTCGGTGAGCGCCACGCCGATGATGGGCACGGTCAGCTCGCCCCGCTCGACGAGCCGGTAGAGGGCCGGGAGCACCAGCTTTCGGGCCAGGTCGCCGGTGATGCCGAAGAGCACCAGGACGTCGGCCTTCTGGTTCTGCATCCCGCCACCCTCTCGATCAACCTCGGCCGGACAGTACCCGCTCTTGACAACCCGCCGCGAGACGTTCACCCTTCCGGAAAGTGGATTCCAACTTCCACAAGACGGAAACGTGCGCATCCTCGTCGTGAACGTCAACACCACCGCCGCGATGACCGAGGCCATCGCCGCCTCGGCTCGCTCCGTGGCGGGCCCGAAGACCGAGATCCTGCCCCTCACGCCGGACATCGGGGCCGACTCGGTCGAGGGCAACTTCGAGAGCTACCTTGCCGCCGTCGCCGTGATGGACGCCGTCACGCGCTACCCGGACCCGTACGACGCGGTCATCCAGGCGGGCTTCGGCGAGCACGGACGGGAGGGCCTGCAGGAGCTGCTCGACGTGCCGGTCGTCGACATCACAGAGGCCGCCGCGCACGTGGCATGCCTGCTGGGTCACAAGTACTCGGTGGTCACCACGTTGGACCGCGCGGTGCCGCTGATCGAGGACCGGCTCAAGCTCGCGGGCCTCGACGCCCGCTGTGCGTCGGTGCGCGCGAGCGGGCTCCCGGTGCTGCAGCTGGAAGAGGACCCGCACGCCGCGGTCGAGGCCATCGTCGGCGAGGCGGAGCTCGCCGTGCGCATCGACCGGGCAGAGGTGATCTGCCTCGGCTGTGGCGGCATGGCCGGGCTGGACGAGGCGGTGCGGGCCCGCACCGGCGTGCCCGTCGTCGACGGCGTCACCGCCGCGGTCAAGCTCGCCGAAGGCCTCGTGGCGCTCGGCCTGTCCACCAGCAAAGTCCGCACGTACGCCCCGCCAAGGCCCAAGCACATCGTCGGCTGGCCGCTCAACCGCTAGTGTCCTGCGCCGGAAGTTCGTTGCGTATATCGGCGGATCCAGGTGTACGTCGGCAAGGCGCTGGTCCGCGCCTCGTACCGGGTGTACTCGGCCGGACCAGCAACGCCGCTGACGTGCGGCTGGGCCGTCGAGATATGTGGCGAACTTCCGGCGCGGGACACTAGTGTCTCGTGATTCTGATTTATTGATTTCAGGCCCGAGTGGCGATACAATTTCCGAGTGGATCTGACTGATGATCAGCGAACTGAGTTGCGGACGATGATTAGCAGCCCGGATGTTTCGGCGGTTGTCGCGACGAGGGCGCGGATTGTGTTGTGGCGTTCGGAGCGTCGATCGAGGCAGGAGGTGGCGGAACTTGCGGGTGTGTCGCTGCCGACGGTGGATCTTTGGGTCGGTCGGTTCGCTGACGAAGGTGCCGCCGGTCTTTCGGGTCGAAAGCGTGGTGCGGCGAGAGAGCAGATGAGTCCACGGATCCGCGCCCGGATCCTCGCGTTGACCCGGACGAGTCCACCGTCTGAGACCGGGTTGTCGCACTGGTCGAGCCGGGAGATGTCCGACTACGTTTTGCGGACCGAGGGCACGTACGTGTCGCACCACTACGTGGCCAAGCTGTGGCGGGACAACGGACTGAAACCGCACCGCCACGGCACCTTCAAAGTCAGCCGCGACCCGGCGTTCGCCGAGAAGGTCGCCGACGTTGTCGGGCTCTACCTCGACCCGCCGGGCGGTGCGGTGGTGCTCTCGATCGATGAGAAGACGCAGATCCAGGCGTTGGACCGCACGCAGCCGGTGCTGCCGATCACGTTCGGTGTTACCGAGCAGCGCACCGCCGACTACGTACGCCACGGCACCACCAACCTGTTCGCGGCCTTGAACGTGGGAACCGGTGAGGTGTTGGGGCATTGCGCCCCTACCCGCGACGGCGCCGAGTTCCTGGCGTTCCTCAAGAAGGCAGTCAAGCCGCATGCGGACAAGGAGGTCCACGTCGTGCTGGACAACCTGTCTACGCACGGCACCGACGACGTCAAATCCTGGCTGGCGAAGAACCCGAACGTCACCTTTCATTTCACCCCGGTCGGCTCGTCGTGGCTGAATCAGGTCGAAATCTGGTTCGGCAACATCACTCGCCAGTCGATCCGCCGTGGCACCTTCAGCTCCGTCAAGGTTCTGATCAATCAGATACGCGACTACATCAACCACTGGAACGCCAACCCGAAACCATTCGTCTGGACCGCCACCGCCGACGAGATCCTTGCCAAGGTCCGCATCGTCCAGGCCAGTATCAAGAAACTCGTCGACAACAACGCGAAATGAAGGGCACCGAATCACGAGACACTAGGAGGACAAATGGAGGACGTCCGACCCGTCGTCGACCAGGTGGCGCTCGCCGCGCTGGACCCGGAGGGCCGCCTCTACAACGAGGACCTGCGCCCCGCCGAGCCGCAGGAGCGCAACTGGAACACCTACAGCCTGTTCTCGCTGTGGATGAACGACGCGCACAACGTCGGCAACTACACCTTCGCCGCCGGGCTGTTCCTGCTCGGGCTCAGCCCGATCGAGGTCACGCTGGGCATCCTCGGCGGCGCGCTGATCATCTTCGCGGGCTGCTGCATGTCGGGGTTCATGGGCCACGACACGGGCGCGCCTTACCCGGTGGTGAGCAGGCTCGGCTGGGGGATCTGGGGCGCGCGATTCACCGCGCTCGTGCGCGGCATCGTGGCGATCGCGTGGTACGGCGTCCAGACGTTCCTGGCGTCTGTAGCGCTGGTCGTGCTGTTCCTGCGGATCTTCCCCGGGCTGGAGTCGTGGACCCAGCACGGGTTCCTGGGGCTGTCGTGGCTGGGCTGGATCGCGTTCGTGCTGCTCTGGGCGATCCAGCTCTACATCGTGCGCCGCGGCATGGAGGCGGTGCGCCACTTCCAGGGGGCCGCGGGGCCGGTCATCTGGCTCGTCATGATCGTCATCGCGGTCGTGATGCTGTGGCAGACGGGCTGGCACATCTCGTGGACGACCGGCGGCTCGGCGACACCGCTCTCGACGGGCGAGCAGGTGTACCAGACGTTCGCCGCGGTCGGGCTCACCGTCGGCGTGCTCGCCACGCTGATGCTGAACTTCTCCGACTTCGCGCGGTTCTCGCCGAGCCGCGAGGCCGTCGTCAAGGGCAACGCGTGGGGGCTGCCGTTCAACTGGACGGCGTTCGCGCTCACCTCGGTGATCGTCTCGGCGGCCACCGTGCAGCTCTACGGACAGGCCGTGCTCGACCCGGCCGAGCTGCTCAAGAAGTTCGACAACTCCTTCCTGGTGATCGTCGGGTGCATCGTGTTCGTCACGGCCACGATCGGCGTGAACATCGTCGCGAACTTCGTGTCGGCCGCGTTCGACATGTCCAACCTTTCGCCCAGGCGGATCAGCTTCCGCACCGGCGGGATCGTCGCCGCCTGCCTGGCGCTGCTGTCGACGCCGTGGAACCTCTACAACTCGCCGCAGGTCATCGCGTACTTCCTCGGCGGGCTCGGCGCGCTGCTCGGCCCGTTCTTCGGGATCATGGCGGTGGACTTCTTCGCTATCCGCAAGGGCCGGTTCAGCCTGCCCGACCTCTACGACCCGTCGCCGCGCTCGCTCTACTTCTACACGCGGGGGATCAACCCGTTGCCGGTCGCGGCGTTCGTGCCGTCCGCGGTCGTCGCGTTGACGCTGGCGCTGGTGCCCGCGTTCAGCCTGGTGGCGCCGTTCGGGTGGTTCATCGGGGCGGCGCTCTCGGCGGTGCTCTACTTCGGCATCGCGCGGGGGCGGGTGCGCGTGCTGCCCGAGGAGCGCGCCTCGGTCTGAGCCCACGACGAAGGCCGCAGCCTCCCGGGGGCTGCGGCCTTCGTCGGCACTATCGGGCGTCGTCCCCGGCTGCGGGGCGACCGACGCCGCCCGGGACGTCGTGGTCGGGGGTGACGCCGGGCGTCGGCCCCTCGGCCGCGATCGGTGCTTCGGCGTCCCGGCGGCGCGTGCCGTTGAACAGCAGGTTGAGCAGCACCGCGGTGAGCGCGGCCGCGCTGATGCCCGAGTCGAAGATGGTCTGGAACCACTCCGGGAACTGGCTGTAGAACGTGGGCGAAGCGATCGGGATGACGCCCATGCCGACGGCCACCGCCACGATGATGATGTTGGATGTGCCGTCGTAGTCGACCCGGCTGAGCGCCCGGATGCCGCTCGCCGCGACCGTGCCGAAGAGCGCGAGCCCGGCCCCGCCCAGCACCGGGAGGGGGATCGAGGCGACGATCGCGCCCAGCTTGGGCACCAGCCCGAGGGCCACGAGGATGACCCCGCTCACCGCCACGACGAAGCGGCTCTTGATGCCGGTGATGGCCACCAGCCCCACGTTCTGCGCGAACGCGCTCACCGGGAAGCCGTTGAGCAGGCCGCTGGACACCGCCGTGGACAGGGTGTCGGCCCGCAGGCCGTCGACGACCGTGCGCCCGTCGGCGGGCCTGCCGATGACCTCCCCGATGGCCAGGATGTCCGCCGTGGTCTCGGTCATGATCACGAGGATGACGATGACCATCGACACGATGGCGGCCACGTCGAACGTCGGAGCGCCGAAGTGGAACGGTGTGGACACCGCGAACCACTGTGCCTGCCCGATCCGGCTGAAGTCGACCTTCCCGAAGGGAATCGCCACCAGGGTGCCCAGCACGAGACCCGCGAGGATCGCGACTCGGCTGAGGAAGCCGGGGAGGAACCGGTAGATGGCGAGAATGATCAGCAGGGTGACCGCGGCCAACGCGACGTTGGACACCGCGCCGAATCCCGGTGTGCCGGTCCCGCCGCCGGCCCACCCGAACGACACCGGCAGCAGCGACACACCGATCACGGTGATCACGACGCCGGTGACGACGGGCGGGAAGAGATGCAGGAGCCGGTTGAACCCGGGCGCGAGCAGGAACCCGACCACCCCCGCGACGACGACGGCACCGTAGATCGCGGTGAGCCCCGCCGCGCCGCCACCGGCGGCTTTGCCGATCGCGAGCATCGACGCCACTGCGGCGAACGACGTGCCCTGCACGAGCGGCTGCCGGGCGCCGATGCGCCACACGCCGAGGGTCTGCAGGAGCGTCGCCAGCCCCGACACCAGCAGCGCCGCCGTGAGCAGGTAGGCCAGCTCGCCGAAGGGCAGCCCCATCGCCGTGCCGACGATCAGCGGCACGGCCACCACGCCCGCGTACATGCTCATCACGTGCTGCAGGCCGTAGACGAACATCGGCCCGGCGGGCAGGACTTCGTCGACGGGGTGGACCTCGCCGGACGGCGTCTCCGGCCGCCTCCTCAGGAACTTCGCCATCGCCGATCCGTCACCAGCCCTGGCCCGGGTCGAAGGCGGCGGGGCCGGGGTTGGGGGCGTCGTCGCGGCGGATCGTGCCCTCGATGTAGCCGTAGGGCCGGTCGTCGGCGTGGAACACCTCGTTCTTGTTCTCCAGGCCGAACGGGCTGAGGTCGATCATGAAGTGGTGCTTGTTGGGCATCGAGAACCGCACCTCGGCGATCTCGGGCTGCGCGGCGATCATCGCCTCGCCCATCGCGTACATGGTCTGCTGCAGCGCGAGGCTGTAGTGGTCGGCGAAGGTGCTCGTCATGGCGGTGAGCACGGCGTCGTAGGACGTGCTCCAGTCCGTGTCGAGGTCGGTGTGCAGCCACTGCGCGGTGACCGAGCTGGCCATGATCCGGTCGTGCGTGGGGATCAGGGTGGTGTAGCGGTCGGTGTAGAAGGTGTGGAACTCCGAGTCGGTGGTCTTGAGCACGATGAGGTCGCGCACGCCGGAGACGACCCAGGACGCATCCTTGCTGCAGGTCGCTGTCGCGGTGCGCACGTAGGAGCCGCGGCGGGCGAACGCGTGCGGGTGCGGGGCGCCGTTGGCACCTGCCAGCCGGTCCCAGGGGTAGGCCTCGACCTGGATGCGGGCCCGCTCGACCTGGGGGACGTCGTCGACGAAGTGCCGCGCAAGCGCCAGTGCGAACGACTCCGGCTCGCGCACCGCCTCGCCCGCCTCCTTGGCGAACGCGTTCACGGTGTTCTTCGTGGCGTCGGTGGTGAGGCACTTGGTGTTGTCGCCGAGCAGGTGCACGTCGGAGAAGTCGCCGCACAAAGCGACGCTGACGTTGTAGTCGACGATCTCGTGCGGCTCGGTGTCGCGGAAGACCCGCACGACGCGGGTCTCCGCCTTGCCGTACTGGTTGTGGCCCAGGACGACGGCCATGGCTCAGCTCCCTCGGTAGGTGGAGTAGGCGAAAGGGGACAGCAACAGCGGGATGTGGTGGTGGCCGGGCCCGGTCACCTCGAACACCACCGACACCTCGGGGTAGAAGCCTCGGGTGCCGGTGGTCGCGAAGTAGGAGCCGGTGTCGAACGTGAGCCGCCAGACGCCCGGGTGCAACCCGTCGGACGCGAGGGTCCGGCAGCGGCCGTCGTCGTCGGTGACGCCCCGGCCGACCTCTTCCCAGGCGTCATCGTCCCGGCGGTGCAACGTCAGGCCCACCCCTGGCGCGGGACGGCCGGTGCCCGCGTCGAGGACGTGCGTCGACAGGGTGGTCGGGGCCGCGGCGGCCCCGGCCGCGGACGTCGAGGACCGCTCCATCGATCGCACCACCTCTCCCGACGCAGCCCGCTCATCGGGCAGCCACCACCGCAGCGCGGTGCGATCTGCGAAAAAATAATTCCGCGATGCGGTACGGTACGGCGCCGTGGTCGGGCCGTCAAGGCTCGACGGGCCTGCGTGCGATCCGACCCTTGCGGCCAGACGGGCGGGCGGAGTGTGTGCGTGAGCCCGATGCGGCGGTGGCGGAACTCGGCAGCGCGGGCAGCGCCATCGGACCCGCCGGGGCGGACCGGCGGTGCGGGGCGGCGCTTACGCACCCCGTCGGACCGACGTACGCGATGGGATGTGCGAGCCGGATGCGGCGGCGGTGTGGCCGGGTCGGGTGGTGTCGCCGTCGGCGGTGGGGTCAGCCGGTGGCGACGCGCTCCCGATCGAACCGCTCGGTCATGGTCGCTGCTGCCGTGCGCAGGGCGGTGGCCGCCTCCCGGATGACGTCGGGCGTCATGCGCGGCGTGGGCGCGGAGATGGAGATGGCGGCGGGCGCGGGCGCGTTCGGCACGGGCACCGACACGCAGGACACGCCGACCTCCTGCTCGCCGTCGTCGGTGAGGTAGCCGCGGATCCGGCTCGCCCGCAGCTCCTGAAGCAGGACATTCGGGTCGGTGACGGTGTGCGGCGTGATGCTCCGCATGCCCGCGAGATCGAGGATCCGGAGGATCTCCTCGTCCGGCAGCTGGGCGAGCAGCGCCTTGCCGACGCCGGTGGCGTGCAGCGGGACCCGCCTGCCGACCTCGGTGAACATGCGCATGGAGTGCCGACCGGCCACCTGTGCGACGTAGATCGCGTTCGTGCCGTCGAGGATCGCCATGTTGGCCGACTCGCCGATCGCCTCCATCAGCCCGTTCAGCACCGGGTATCCCCAGGCCCCGAACTGCTTGGCCGCCGCGTCGCCGAGCCGGATGAGGCGGGGGGCGAGGGCGTAGCGGCGCGACGTCTCTTGGCGGAGGTAGCCGAGCGACACGAGCGTGCGCAGCAGGCGGTGGGCCGACGGCGCGGGGAGCCGGACCGACGCCGCGATCTCGGAGAGCGAGAGCTCACCGCCCTGCGCGGCGATCACTTCGAGTATCTCGAAGGCGCGGCCGACCGACTGGACGCCTCCAGCGCCCTCCACGCGACCGACGCTGCTCATGGACGTTCACCATCCTCACGATCTTCGGGGACGTGCGCCGGGCCGCGAGCGCTTCCGGCATGCAGAATTCTACCTCCGGCACGCAGAACCCGCGCGACCGACCGGATGGGCGGTGAACGAACCCCACCTGAGCGTACCGCCGCTTGGGTGCATCTGTGTTGTGCCGGGGGCGACCGGGCGCCCTGCCCGAGACGGTCCTCGGCGGCCGGATCCGCCGTGTCGGGCGCCGCCCTCATCGGGTCGGACCGGCGGAAAGTACGCGTGCGATCGGCCTGCCGCGGCGCCGCGACCTGCGGAACGCCCGACGCCGTGACGCGTGCGCTGCTCGGGTCGGGCGGCCTAGCGCTCGAGCGGAACATGAGCGGGGTTCGATCTTGACCTCACCCCGCTGACGTCAATCTCGAGCGTCCCGCGGGCCCGAGGGCCTCGCGGCGGCTCGGCGGTGCCCGGTGGGTCCAGCGCGGTCCGGCGGTGGTGCGGCGGGTCGGGCGCTGGTCGGGCGTGATGCGGCGCGAGCGGCGGTGACCCCGGACGGCCGGGCGCCTGCCCGGTGGGGCCGCAGATGCGCCGGCGGGGCGGCCCGGGCGTGCCGCCCGGAATCGGGCAGGGCGGACCTCTTGACCGGCCGCCCGCCGCAGCCTACTCTTCCGCCGATCGGAGAGAAGTTTCCGTATAGCGGATAAACGCCGCTGGAGTAGGGCCGTCCTCGGAGGCGCGCCGCGATGGTTCGCGGGCGGGGTCTCAAGGACCTCGCCGACGGCCTGCGGCCCATCCGGGTTCTGTCGAGGAGGCACCCACACATGTCGCGGACCATCGAGGCCCCGCCGCGCAAAGTCGTCCACCCCGTAGACGAAATACTGCCGGTGCCGAAGCTGGCGATCTACGGGTTCCAGCACGTGCTGGCGTTCTACGCGGGAGCGGTCATCGTGCCGATCCTGCTGGCGAACTCCATCAACCTGACCACCGAGCAGCTCATCCACCTCATCAACGCCGACCTCTTCACGTGCGGCATCGCGTCGATCATCCAGTCGGTCGGCTTCTGGAAGATCGGCGTGCGGCTGCCACTGCTGCAGGGCGTGACGTTCACGGCCGTGTCGCCGATGATCGCCATCGGCCTCGCGGCGGGCGGTGGGACCGACGGTCTGCTGGTGATCTACGGCTCGGTCATCGTCGCGGGCATCTTCACCTTCCTCATCGCCCCCTACTTCAGCAAGCTGATCCGCTTCTTCCCGCCGGTGGTGACCGGCTCGGTCATCACGATCATCGGCATCGCGCTGCTGCCGGTGGCGGCAGCGGACGCGGCGGGCGGCGCCGGACCGACGCTCGACCCGACCAACCCCAAGAACATGGCCTACGCGTTGGGCACCCTGGCGCTGATCGTGCTGATCCAGCGGGTGTTCCGCGGCTTCATGGCGACGGTCGCGGTGCTGGTGGGCCTGGTCGTCGGCACATTGGTCGCGTTCGCCTTCGGCGACACGCACTTCGACGCGGTGAGCCAGTCGGCGTGGGTCGGGGTCACGACACCCTTCTACTTCGGCGTGCCGAAGTTCGCGTTCGCCGCGATCGTCTCGATGATCGTCGTCATGCTGATCACCGCGGTCGAGACCACGGGCGACGTGTTCGCCACGGGTGAGATCGTCGAGAAGCGGATCGTGCGCAGCGACATCGCCCGTGCCCTGCGGGCCGACGGCCTCGCCACGACCATCGGCGGCATCCTGAACTCGTTCCCGTACACCTGTTTCGCCGAGAACGTCGGCCTGGTGCGGCTGACCCGGATCAAGAGCCGCTACGTCGTCGCGGCGGCGGGCGTCATCATGATCCTGCTCGGGCTGATCCCCAAGGCAGGCGCGGTCGTGGCGGGCATCCCGCACTCCGTGCTCGGCGGTGCCGCCATCGCGATGTTCGCGACGGTCGCGGTCGTCGGCATCCAGACCCTGACGCGGGTGGACTTCCACGACCACCGCAACGTCGTCATCGTCTCCACGAGTGTCGGCCTGGCGATGTACGTGACGGCCGTGCCCGATGTCGCGAAGGCCGTCCCCGAATGGGCGCAGATCATCTTCGGCAGCGGCATCACGCTCGGCAGCATCACCGCGATCCTGCTGAACCTCGTGTTCCACCACATCGGCAAGAGCAGGGGCCCGGCCGTCGCCGGCTCGCCCGGCGACCACCTGGTGCGCCTCGAGCAGGTCAACTCGATGTCGTCGGACGAGTTCGTCCGCACGTTCGCGGGGCTCTTCCAGGGCCCGGACTGGGTCGTCGAGCGCGCCTACGCGCAGCGCCCCTTCAGCGACACCCACGACCTGCGCCGCGCGTTCCAGGAAGCGCTCTTCGCCGCGACGGTCGAGGAGCAGGAGCAGCTGATCAACTCCTACCCCGACCTGGGTGCGCAGTCCGTCGCCACCGGCGACGAGGGCGAGGGGTCGCTCGCCGACCAGGGCAGCCTCGGGCTGCACCGGCTGGCCGAGAAGGAGCACGAGGAGCTGGCGTCGCTGACCCAGGCCTACCGTGACCAGTTCGGCTTCCCGCTGGTGACGGCCGTGCGCGACCAGACATCGTTCGACCACGTCCTGCGCAACGGCTGGGAGCGGCTGAACAACTCGCCGACCCAGGAGCACGCCACCGCGCTGATCGAGATCGCCAAGATCGCCACGCACCGGTTCGACGAGCTGGTGGCCAACGCGAACCCGATCCACAGCGCACGAACACGACACTTGGAAACATGAGCAACTCGACCAACGGCACCGCCGTCGCCGCCTTCAACGCCCTCTCGGCCGCGGAGGCGACGCGGCAGCTGTTGACCTGCCTCGCCGTGCCGCGGTGGGCGCAGGAGGTGGCCGACGGCCGCCCCTACACCGACCTGGCCGCGCTCACGGCGCGGGCCGAGGCCGCGGCGGCCCGGCTCTCGGACGGAGAGCTGACGGCCGCACTCGCCCGTCATCCCCGCATCGGCGAACGCGCCGACTTGGGGCATGACGCGGCGTTCTCCGCGCGCGAGCAGGCGGGCGTCGATCCGCACGACGAGATCGGCGCCCGCATCAGCGCGGCGAACGTGGACTACGAACGGCGGTTCGGGCGGGTGTTCCTCATCCGCGCCGCAGGCCGCAGCGCCCCCGAGATCCTCGCGGAGCTTTCGCGGAGGCTGGGCAACGACGAGACGACCGAGCGGGCGGAGACGGTGACCCAACTGCGGGAGATCGCCGTCCTGCGGTTGGGCGAGGTGATGGAGCACACTCGACGCGACGGGTTCGACACCGGCGTCGGCCGAACCACCCGCGACGACGAGAAGGGATCGCGGCGATGACGCCGAACACAACGACGACCAAGCCCACGGTCACCGTCAACGGACGGGAGCGGGCGATCACGGGGATCGAGCCGCATGTCACCGCGCTCGACTGGCTCCGCGACCAAGGCCTGACCGGCGCCAAGGAAGGCTGCGCCGAAGGGGAGTGCGGCGCCTGCTCGGTGCTGGTCGCCCGGCCGGACGGCGAGGCCCGCACCCGGTGGACGGCCCTCAACGCCTGCCTGCTGCCGATCCTCGCGCTGGACGGCCAGGAGATCGTCACGGCCGAGGGGTTGGGGCAGCCCGGCGACCTGCACCCGGTGCAGCAGGAGATGGCCTGCCGCGGCGGCTCGCAGTGCGGCTACTGCACGCCGGGCTTCATCTGCAGCATGGCGGCCGAGTACTACCGGCCGGGCCGCGGGCCCGTGCCGAGCGCCAACGGCAGCGGCCCCGGCGACCACGAGCACGGGCCCAACGGCTTCGACCTGCACGCGCTGTCGGGCAACCTCTGCCGCTGCACCGGCTACCGCCCGATCCGCGACGCGGCCTACGCCCTGGACCGGCCGCCCGCCGACGATCCGCTGGCCACGCGGTCGGACACACCCGCGCCCGCCGTGCCCCGAACCCGGAACGCGCAGTTCGCGCGTCCCGCCGACCTGGCCGACGCGCTCGCCGTGCTGGCCGAGCACCCCGACGCGACCGTCATCGCGGGCTGCACCGACTGGGGCGTCGAGGTCAACATCCGCGGTGCGCGCGCCCCGTTCGCGGTGGCGGTCGACCGGCTGCCCGAGCTGCGGACGTTCACGACGGAGACCGACCACATCGAGCTCGGCGCCGCGCTGACGCTCTCGGAGTGCGAGCGGCTGCTCGACGGCCGGGTGCCGCTGCTCGACGCTCTGTGGCCACAGTTCGCCTCGCGGCTCATCCGCAACGGCGCGACGCTCGGCGGGAACATCGGCACCGGCTCCCCGATCGGCGACGCCCCGCCCGCGTTGCTGGCGTTGCGGGCGGCGGTCGTGCTGGCCGGGCCAGACGGGGAGCGCGAGGTGCCGCTGGACCGCTACTTCACCGGCTACCGCCGCTCCGTCAAGGCGCCCACCGAGCTGATCAAATCCGTGCGCGTGCCGCTGCCGCTCGCCCCGCTCACCGCGTTCCACAAGATCGCCAAACGGCGGTTCGACGACATCTCCAGCGTGGCCGTGGCGTTCGCGTTCGACGTCGTCGACGGCACCGTCGTCGACGCCGCGATCGGGCTGGGCGGCGTGGCGGCCACACCGGTGCGGGCCACCGCCACCGAGGCCGCGCTCGTCGGCAGGCCCTGGGACGCCGAGACCGTCCGGGCGGCCGCGGCCGTGCTGCGCGGCGAGGGCACGCCGATCGACGACCACCGGGCCAGCGCCGCCTATCGGACGGCGATGCTCGAACAGTCGCTCCTGAAGTTCCACGCTGAGACGACGGCGGTGATGGCATGACCGAGCTGAGCACCCGTCCGGCGAACCCCGTTGTCGGGGTCTCGATGCAACACGAGAGCGCCGACCTGCACGTCACGGGCCTGGCGCTGTACACGGACGACCTGGTGAACCGGCACCCCGGCGTGCTGCACGCCTACCCGGTGCAGGCACCACACACGCACGCGCACGTCACCGCGCTGCGCACCGAGCCCGCGCTGGAGGTGCCCGGCGTGGTGCGCGTGCTCACCGCCGCCGACGTGCCCGGCGTGAACGACGCGGGCGTCAAGCACGACGAGCCGCTCTTCCCGTCGGAGGTCTGCTTCCGCGGGCACGCGGTGTGCTGGGTGCTCGGGGAGTCCCTCGAAGCCGCGCGGATCGGGGCGACGAAGGTCGAGGTCGAGTACGCGCCGTTGCCCTCGCTGGTCACGGTGCCCGAGGCGATCGCGGCCGAGAGCTTCCAGGGCGCGCGGCCCACCGTGCGCCGCGGCGAGCCGGAGGCGCAGTGGGACGGCTGTGCGCACGTGTTCGAGGGCGAGTTCGAGTTCGCCGGGCAGGAGCACTTCTACCTGGAGACGCACGCGGCGCTCGCGCTCGTCGACGAGAACGGGCAGATCTTCGTCCAGTCCAGCACGCAGCACCCGAGCGAGACGCAGGAGATCGTCGCGCACGTGCTGGGCCTGGCGAGCCACGAGGTCACGGTGCAGTGCCTGCGGATGGGCGGCGGCTTCGGCGGCAAGGAGATGCAGCCGCACGGTTTCGCCGCGATCGCCGCGCTCGGCGCCACGCTGACCGGCCGCCCCGTCCGGCTGCGCCTCACCCGCACGATGGACATGACGATGTCGGGCAAGCGGCACGGCTTCCACGCGGTGTGGAAGGTCGGGTTCGACGCGGACGGCAGGCTCCAGGCGCTCGTCGCCACCCTGACCGCCGACGGCGGCTGGAGCCTCGACCTCTCCGAGCCCGTGCTGGCCCGGGCCCTGTGCCACATCGACAACGCCTACTGGGTGCCGCACATCGAGGTGCACGGTCGGATCGCGCGCACGAACAAGACGTCGCAGACGGCGTTCCGCGGCTTCGGTGGACCGCAGGGCATGCTCGTGCTGGAGGACATCCTCGGCCGGTGCGCGCCCGCGCTCGGCATTCCGGCCCGCGAGCTGCGGCGGCGCAACTTCTACCAGGCGGGCCACACCACGCCCTACGGCCAGCCGGTGCGCCACCCGGAGCGGATCGACCGCGTGTGGACGCAGGTGACCGAGAGCGGAGAAGTCGACCGCAGGCTGGCCGGGATCGCGGCGTTCAACGTGGCCCACGAGCACACCAAGCGGGCGTTGGCGATCACGCCGGTCAAGTTCGGGATCTCGTTCAACCTCACCGCGTTCAACCAGGCGGGCGCGCTCGTGCACGTCTACAAGGACGGCTCGGTGCTGATCAACCACGGCGGCACCGAAATGGGCCAGGGCCTGCACACGAAGATGCTGCAGGTGGCGGCGACCGCGCTCGGTGTGCCGCTCTCGGCGGTGCGGCTGGCCCCGACCCGCACGGACAAGGTGCCCAACACGTCGGCCACCGCCGCGAGCTCGGGCGCCGACCTCAACGGCGGCGCCGTGAAGAACGCCTGCGACCAGATCCGGGCGCGGCTCGCCGACGTGGCCGCAGGGCCGCTCGGCGTGCATCCCGACGACGTGCGGTTCGCGAACGGCCTGGTCAGCGGGCTCGCCGACAAGGACAAGACGCTCACGTTCGCCGAGCTCGCGCACCTCGCCTACTACCGCAGGGTGCAGCTCTGGGCGGCCGGGTTCTACCGCACGGCGGGCCTGCACTGGGACGCCAAGAACATGCACGGCGAGCCGTTCAAGTACTTCGCGTACGGGGCGGCGGCCAGCGAGGTGGAGGTCGACGGGTTCACCGGGGCCTATCGGCTGCGGCGCGTCGACATCGTGCACGACGTCGGCGACAGCCTTTCCCCGCTGGTCGACCTCGGCCAGGTCGAGGGCGGGTTCGTGCAGGGCGCGGGCTGGCTCACCCTGGAGGACCTGCGGTGGGACACGTCGGACGGCGACGCCCGCGGGCGCCTGTCCACCCAGGCGGCCAGCACGTACAAGCTGCCGAGCTTCTCGGAGATGCCGCCGGAGTTCCGGGTCACGCTGCTGGAGCGGGCGGCCGAGGACGGCGCGGTGTACGGGTCGAAGGCGGTCGGCGAGCCGCCGTTGATGCTGGCGTTCAGCGTGCGGGAGGCGTTGCGGGAGGCCGTGGCGGCGTTCGGCCCGCCCGGGCACCGCGTCGACCTGGGCTGCCCGGCCACGCCGGAGGCCGTGTTCTGGGCGGTGGACGCCGCGCGATCAGCCGTGCGCGCCCCGGTGGCAGCGAGGTCGTGAGTGGAAAGCGTCGCCATGACCACTATTTCCACTCACGACCGGGAGGGGGACACATGCACTGGTTGACGGCGGTCGCGGAACTGCGTCGCGAGCGGCAGCCCGGCGTGCTCGTCACGGTGGTCGCCGTGCGCGGGCACGCGCCGCGCGAGGCCGGCGCGAAGATGGTGGTCGGCGAGCGGCGGTGCTGGGGCACGATCGGCGGCGGCAACCTGGAGCAGTCGGCGGTCGACCACGCCCGTGCGCTGCTCACGTCCGGCGTGGGCGAGCCGGAGACGACCGTGACGAGCCTTTCCGACCGGGCGCCCGCCCGGCACGGCATGCAGTGCTGCGGGGGCGAGGTCACGCTGCTGTTCGAGCCGATGCGCCCCGTGCCCGCGATCGCGATCTTCGGAATGGGCCACGTCGGCACCGAGCTGGCGCTGGTGCTGGGCCGCCACGACATCGAGCTGCACCTGGTCGACTCGCGTGCGGCGCACGTCGACCCGGAGCGGCTGGAGCCGGTCACCGCGCGTGCGGTGGCGCGGGTGCACCCCCACCACGCCGTCGTGCCCGAGCTGGTGCTCGGCGAGCTGCCCACCGGCAGCCACGTGCTGATCATGACGCACGACCACGCCGAAGACGCCGCGCTGTGCGACGCGGCGCTGCGGTGCGGACATCTGGGGTCGATCGGGCTCATCGGCTCCGCGGCCAAGTGGAGTCGCTTCCGCAAGCGGCTGGCGGCCGAGGGCCACGACGCGGCGGCGCTGGCGCGGATCACCACGCCGATCGGGATCGCAGGCATCGAGGGCAAGCAACCGGCGACGATCGCGGTGAGCGTCGCCGCCGACCTGCTGCGGCGGCTGGAGCGCGAGGCAGGTGATCGCCGCGAGGCTGACGTTCGCGGGGTCCTGACCCCGGAAACGTCCGGTTCACGGCGATCAACCCGGGAGGCGGCGTCGTGACCCTCTATCGCGGCACCGTCCTCGACACGCCGGAGTCCCCTTTCGAGGGCGGTGGGCTGCGCGCCGAGGCCGACGCCGGGATCGCGGTGGAGCACGGCGTCGTTGTCGACCGTGGCCCCTTCGCGGACGTCCGGGCGCGGAGGCCGGACGACGAGGTGGTCGAGCTGTCCGGCGGCGTGCTGCTGCCGGGGCTGGTGGACACGCACGTCCACTTCCCGCAGGTCCGAGTGATCGGCGGGCTGGGCAAGCCGCTGCTGGAGTGGCTGGAGCACTGTGCGTTGCCGGAGGAGGCGCGCATGGCCGACGTCGGCTACGCCGCCGCGGTGGCCGACGACTTCGTCGACGGGCTGACGGCCGCGGGCACCACCACCGCGCTGGTGTTCGGCGCCCACTTCGCGCCCGCGGTGGACGTGCTGTTCGAGCGGGCGGCGGCGCGCGGGCTGCGGATCACCGCCGGGCTGGTGGTGAGCGACCGGATGCTGCGCGACGACCTCGCGACGACCCCCGAACGGGCGCACGCGGACGGGCTCGCGCTGGCCCAGCGCTGGCACGGCAAGGAGCGGCTGCGCTACGCGGTCACCCCGCGGTTCTCGCTCGCGACGACGCCCGCGCTGCTGGAGGCGTGCGCCGCGCTCCTCGACGACGTGGAGGGCGCGCTGTTCACCTCGCACGTCAACGAGAACCGGGCCGAGATCGAGACCGTCGGCAACCTGTTCCCCGACCATGACCACTACGTGGACACCTACCACCGGTTCGGCCTGGTCCGGCGGCACAGCGTGCTCGCGCACAACGTGCACCCCTCCGACGCCGAGCTGGAGGTGTTCGCCGCGGCGGGCGCGAGCGTCGCGCACTGCCCGTCGAGCAACAGCGCGCTCGGCAGCGGGCTGTTCCCGCTGCGTCGCCACGTCGAGCGCGGCGTGCGGGTGGCGCTGGGCACCGACGTGGGCGCGGGCACGGGCTTCTCGCTGCTGCGGGAGGGGCTGCAGGCGTACTTCATGCAGGCACTTCTCGGGGCGGACGGCCTGCCGCTGACCCCGGCGCACATGCTGTACCTGGCCACGCGGGCGGGCGCGGACGCGCTCGGGCTGGCCGACGAGGTGGGTGACCTCTCGGTCGGCAGACAGTTCGATGCCGTCTGGGTCGCGCCGGACGCCGACACCACCCTGGCCCGGGTGCTCCGGCACGCCGCCGACGCCGACGACGCGCTGGCCAAGGTGTTCGCGCTCGCAGGTTCGGGCGACGTGCGCCGGGTCTGGGTGGGTGGCGACCGGGTGCGCTGACGCGACCGGCACCACTCTCCCCGTCGTTGACGACCGCTGCGTGGAACAGCTACGATTCACCTAGCGAAAGAGAAATTCCGTTAGACGGAAAGGATGTTCCCCGGGTGTCAGCCCCTCGGTATGCGGTCAACTGCTCGATCCTGTTCACGGAGGTCCCCCTGCTGGAGCGGCCCGCCGCCGCCAAGCAGGCGGGCTTCGACGCCGTGGAGTTCTGGTGGCCGTGGCCGGTCGCGGTGCCCGCTGACGCCGAGGTCGACCGGTTCGTCGCGGCCGTCGCCGACGCGGGCGTCCAGCTGATCGGCCTCAACTTCGCCGCGGGCGACATGCCCGGCGGCGACCGCGGGCTCGTCTCGTGGCCCGCGCGGAGCGCCGAGTTCCGCGACAACGTCGACGTGACGGTCGGGATCGGCGAGCGGCTGGGCTGCCGGGCGTTCAACGCGCTGTACGGCAACCGCGTCGAGGACGCCACCGCCGTGCAGCAGGACGAGCTCGCCGCCGAGAACCTCGCCGTCGCCGCCCGCGCCGCCAAGCGCGTCGAGGGCACGGTGCTGGTGGAGCCGGTGAGCGGTGCGCCGCGCTACCCGCTGCGCACGGCGGCCGACGCGCTCGCCGCGATCGACCGCGTCGGCGAAGACAACGTCCGCCTGCTGTTCGACGTCTACCACCTCGCCGTCAACGGCGACGACGTGGACGCCGCGATCGACAGGGCGGCGGGCCGCATCGGGCACGTGCAGATCGCCGACGCCCCCGGCCGCCACCAGCCCGGCACCGGCGAGCTGCCGATCCGCCGCTGGGTCGAGCGCATCTTCGCCACCGGCTACGACGGGCGGGTGGCCTGCGAATACGTTCCGGACGGGCCGAGTGCCGCGTCCTTCACCTGGCTGGAGGGCCTGCGATGACGACCGTTGCGTTCATCGGACTGGGAATCATGGGCGGGCCGATGGCCGCGAACCTCGTCAAGGCGGGATTCGACGTCGTCGGGTACAACCGCAGCCCCGAGAAGGTCAAGGACCTGGTCGAACAGGGCGGGCGGGGCGCCGACGACGTCGCATCGGCCGTCCGCGACGCCGACGTCGTGATCACGATGGTGCCCGATTCACCGGACGTGGAGTCCGTCACCGGCGGTCCCGACGGGGTGTTCGCCAACGCCCGCGAAGGCGCGCTGTACATCGACATGAGCACGATCCGGCCGGACGTCGCCGCGCGGGTGGCGGAGGCCGGGCAGGCCGCAGGCGTGCGGGTGCTCGACGCGCCGGTCAGCGGTGGCGAGGCGGGCGCAGTGGAGGGCAGCCTGTCGATCATGGTGGGCGGCGCGGCCGAAGACTTCGCGGACGCCCGACCGGTGCTCGACGCCGTCGGCAAGACGATCGTGCACGTGGGACCGGCGGGCTCCGGCCAGACGGTCAAGGCGGCCAACCAGCTCATCGTGGCGGGCAACATCCAGCTGCTCGCCGAGGCGATCGTGTTCCTGCGCGCGTACGGCGTCGACACCGAGGCGGCGCTGGAGGTGCTCGGGGGCGGCCTCGCGGGCAGCACGGTGCTCAACCGGAAGGGCGCGTCCATGCTCGCCGGTGAGTTCCAGCCCGGCTTCCGGCTCGCTCTGCACCACAAGGACATGGGCATCGTGACCTCGGCCGCCCGGGAGGCGGGCGTGACGATCCCGCTCGGCGCGGTCGTCGCCCAGCTCGTGGCGGCCATGGTGGCCCGCGGCGACGGCGGCCTGGACCACTCCGGCCTGCTGAAGCTCGCCGAGGAGCTGTCCGGCCGCAACGCCTGACCGCGCCTGCGCGCCGCCCCCGCAGAGCTGGGCGGCTGCGAGGTGTCCCGCGGCCCCCACGAACGTGCAACGAGAAGGAAGCTCACCATGGCTCGGATGACAGCGGCGGACGCCGCCGTGGCGATCCTGCGCGCGGAGGGCGTGACCCACGCCTTCGGCGTGCCCGGCGCCGCGATCAACCCGTTCTACGCCGCGATGCGCCGCGACGGCGGCATCGACCACGTGCTCGCGCGCCACGTCGAGGGCGCCTCGCACATGGCCGACGGCTACACGCGCACCCGGTCCGGCAACATCGGCGTCTGCGTCGGCACGTCGGGCCCCGCGGGCACCGACATGATCACCGGCCTGTACGCGGCCGCCGCCGACTCCGTGCCGATCCTCGCGATCACCGGCCAGGCCCCCGTCGCGCGGCTGCACAAGGAGGACTTCCAGGCCGTCGACATCGCCACGATCGCCGCGCCGGTGACCAAGATGGCCGTCACCGTGCTGGAGGCCGCGCAGGTGCCCGGCGTGTTCCAGAAGGCGTTCCACCTCATGCGCTCGGGCAGGCCGGGGCCGGTGCTCATCGACCTCCCGTTCGACGTCCAGATGACCGAGATCGAGTTCGACGTCGACACCTACGCGCCGCTCGAGCCGCACCGCCCGGCCGCGACCCGCGCGCAGGTCGAGAAGGCCCTCGACATGCTGCAGGCCGCCGCCGCGCCGCTGATCGTCGCCGGTGGCGGGATCATCAACGCCGACGCGTCCGACCTGCTCGTCGAGCTGGCCGAGCTGTTGGACGTTCCGGTCGTGCCGACCCTGATGGGCTGGGGCGCCATCCCCGACGACCACCGGCTCATGGCCGGGATGGCCGGGCTGCAGACGTCCCAGCAGTACGGCAACGCCACGTTCCTGGCCTCGGACTTCGTGCTCGGCATCGGCAACCGGTGGGCCAACCGGCACACCGGCGGCCTGGAGGTCTACCGGCGCGGGCGCACGTTCGTGCACGTCGACATCGAGCCCACGCAGATCGGCCGGGTGTTCCCGCCCGACTACGGGATCGTGTCCGACGCGGGCGCGGCGCTTGCGACGTTCGTCGAGGTGGCCCGGGAGCGGAAGGCGGCCGGGCGCCTGCGCGACTACGGGGCGTGGGTCGAGGAGTGCGCCAAGCGCAAGCATTCGATGCTGCGCCGCACCCATTTCGACGACATCCCGGTGAAGCCGCAGCGGGTGTACGAGGAGATGAACCGGACGTTCGGCCGCGACACGCGCTACGTGAGCACGATCGGCCTCTCGCAGATCGCGGGCGGGCAGTTCCTGCACGTCTACGGGCCGCGGCACTGGATCAACGCGGGACAGGCGGGCCCGCTGGGCTGGACGCTGCCCGCGGCGCTGGGCGTCGCCGTGGCCGACCCGGACACGCCGGTGGTGGCGCTGTCGGGCGACTACGACTTCCAGTTCCTCGTCGAGGAGATGGCGGTGGGGGCGCAGTTCCACCTGCCCTACATCCACGTCGTGGTCAACAACTCCTACCTCGGGCTGATCCGCCAGTCCCAGCGCGGGTTCACGATGGACTACTGCGTGCAGCTGGCGTTCGACAACGTCAACAGCCCCGAGCTTGCGGGCTACGGCGTCGACCACGTGAAGGTGGCCGAGGGTCTCGGCTGCAAGGCGGTGCGGGTCGAGCGCCCGGAGGACCTGGCGTCGGCGTTCGACGAGGCGCGGAAGCTGATGGTCGAGTTCCGGGTGCCGGTGCTGGTCGAGGTCATCCTTGAGCGCGTGACGAACATCGCGATGGGCACCGAGCTGGACAACGTCGTGGAGTTCGAGGAGCTGGCCACGCTCGACGAGCACGCGCCCACGGCCATCGCTCTGCTTGACTGAGACATGTCCAGCGCCATGCACGTCCTCGTGGCTCCCGACAAGTTCAAGGGGTCGCTGACCGCGCGGGAGGTCGCCGCGCGCGTGGCGGCGGGCATCGGCGCCGAGGCGCCCGGCGTCGAGGTCGTGCAGGTGCCGGTGGCCGACGGCGGCGACGGCACGCTCGACGCGGCGCTCGCCGCCGGGTACACGCGGGTCGAGGTGCGGGCGCAGGGCCCGACCGGCGATCCGGTGACCACGGCGTTCGCGGCGCGGGACGGGGTCGCCGTCGTCGAGATGGCGGACGTGTCCGGGCTGGCGATGCTGATGCCCGACCGGCTCGACGCGCAGCACGCGAGCTCCTACGGGACCGGCGAGGTGATCCGGTGCGCGCTGGACCACGGATGCCGGACGGTGGTGCTGGGCATCGGCGGCAGCGCGAGCACCGACGGCGGGGCGGGGATGTTGCAGGCCCTCGGCGCGCGGCTCCGGGACGCGGACGGGCGTGAGCTGGGGCCGGGGGGTGCCGCGCTCGCCGCGCTGGCCAGCCTCGACCTCGCGGGCCTGCATCCGGCGCTCGCCGAGACCCGGGTGGTCGTGGCGAGCGACGTCGACAACCCCCTGCTCGGCCCGAACGGCGCCGCCGCGGTGTACGGGCCGCAGAAGGGCGCCTCACCGACGGACGTGGCGACGCTGGACCGGGCGCTGGAGCGCTGGGCCGACGTGGTCGAGGCGGCGGTCGCCCGCCGCTCATCCGGCACCCCGCCCGCCGCCACCCCACCCGGCGCCACCCCACCCGGGGCAGTCGACCGCGCACCCCATGAGGTCACTTCGCACCCCACCGGTGGGGTGCGAGGACGGCCCGAGGGGTGCGAGGTGGCCCCGGGCGGCGGGCAGGCCACCCCGTTGATCGCGCCGCGGGACCGGCCGGGCGCCGGGGCGGCGGGCGGCGTCGGGTTTGCCGCGCTGGCCGTGCTCGGCGCCGAGGTGCAGTCGGGCATCGGCATCGTCCTGGACCTGGTCGGCTTCGCCCGCCACCTTCCCGACGCCTGCCTGGTCGTCACCGGCGAGGGCGCGCTCGACGCCCAGACCCTCAGCGGCAAGGCCCCCGCGGGCGTCGCGGCCGCCGCCAAGGACGCCGGGATCCCGGTCGTCACCGTCTCCGGCCGGGTGGCGCTCTCCGCCGACCAGCTAGCGGCCGCGGGCATCCGCCGGGCCTACGCGCTCACCGACATCGAGTCCGACCCCGAGCGCTGCTTCGCCGAGGCGGGTCCACTGCTGGAAGAGCTCGCCCGCACGCTCGCCAACGAATGGCTCAAGGAGGAGAGATGACGATCACGGTGCCGCTCTTCGTCAACGGCGACGGCATGCGCGGCGGCCGCGTCCACCACACCATCGAGGCGCACCCGTTCCTCGGCGCCGCCCGCACCGCGCCGCGGTACCGCTTCTTCTCCGTCCGCGACGAGTTCCCGGCGCTCTGGCCGGTGGCCGAGGACGGGGTGAGCATCGAGGGCGAGCTGTACGACGTACCCCTCGACGTCATCCGCGACCACTTCATCCCCGCCGAGCCTCCCGAGCTGGAGGTGTCCGTCGTCGAACTCGAGGACGGCGGCAGCGCGCTGGTCGTCATGCTGCGTGCG
Source organism: uncultured Actinomycetota bacterium (assembly GCA_963739465.1). Lineage (GTDB taxonomy): Bacteria > Actinomycetota > Actinomycetes > Mycobacteriales > Pseudonocardiaceae > Pseudonocardia. The sequence continues at coordinate 146,583 of CAVUAS010000006.1, read as the reverse complement.
GACGTGCACGCCGCGGGCGAGGGCCTCAAGGACGTCTCCGAGTACGGCGGTTGGCGCGCCTACAAGGAGGGCCGCTGATGGACCTCCTGATCCGGGCCCGGCGGGTGGTGACGCCCGCGGGCGAGACAGCGGCGGCCGTGCGGGTGCGCGACGGCGTCATCGCCGCGGTCGAGCCCTACGACGCCGAGGCGGCGGCCGAGACCGTCGATCTCCCCGACGACGAGGTGCTGCTGCCCGGCCTCGTCGACACCCACGTGCACGTCAACGAGCCCGGCCGCACCGAATGGGAGGGGTTCGCGACGGCCACGCGGGCCGCCGCGGCGGGCGGCGTCACCACGCTGCTGGACATGCCGCTCAACAGCCTGCCGCCCACCTGCACGGTCGACGCCCTGCAGATCAAGCGCAAGGCCGCGGACGGGCGTTGCCACGTCGACGTCGGGTTCTGGGGCGGCGCCATCCCGGGCAACGTCGATGACCTGCGCGGCCTGCACGACGAGGGCGTCTTCGGGTTCAAGTGCTTCCTGGCGCCGTCCGGGGTGGACGAGTTCCCGCCGCTGTCGGTCACGGAGCTGGAGCGCTACCTCGTGGAGCTCGCCGGGTTCGGCGCCATGATGATCGTGCACGCCGAGGACGGCGACGCGCTGGAGCGCGCGCCCGCCGCGCACGGACGCCGCTACGCCGACTTCCTCGCCTCTCGCCCGCGGGGCGTCGAGAACCTCGCCATCGCGGAGCTCATCGAGGCGGCCCGGCACACCGGCGCCGCGGTGCACCTGCTGCATCTGTCCAGCTCGGACGCGGTGCCGATGGTGCGCTCGGCCCGGCGCGACGGGATCGCCATCACAGTCGAGACGTGCCCGCACTACCTCGTCTTCGAGGCCCAGTCGATCGCGGCGGGGGCGACGCAGTTCAAGTGCTGCCCGCCCATCCGGGAGGCCGACAACCGCGAGGACCTCTGGGCCGCGTTGGCCCGCGGCGATGTCGACTGCGTCGTCTCCGATCATTCGCCCTGTGTTCCGGAGCTGAAGGGGCTCGAACACGGCGACTTCGGCACGGCCTGGGGCGGCATCTCGTCGCTGCAGATCGGGCTCTCGGCCGTCTGGACCGAGGCGCGGCGGCGTGGGCACGGCATCGGCGACGTCGTGCGCTGGATGGCGCAGCGCCCCGCCGAGATCGCGGGCCTCACCCGGAAGGGCCGGATCGCGCCCGGCTGCGACGCCGATCTCGTCGCCTTCGCGCCGGACGCCGCGTTCGTCGTCAACCCCGGACGGCTCTACCACCGCAACCCTGTCACGCCCTACGCCGACCGTGCTCTCGCGGGCATGGTGCGGCGCACCTGGCTGCGCGGCGCGCCGGTCTCCGACCGCGAGCCGCGCGGCCGCCTGATCCGTCGAGGAGAAGCATGACCGCCCCCACCGACCTTCCCGGTCGCGACGCACCCGCGCCCGAATTCGTCCGCCTGCCCGAGCTCGCCTCGCGGCGGCGTGGCGGTGGCGTCGTGTCGGCCAACGACGAGCTGTTCGCCGAGCGCGAGAACCTCATCAAGCACGAGGAGCCGAGCTACTCGACGTACACGTTCGGCCACAAGGGCCAGATCTACGACGGCTGGGAGACCCGGCGGCGACGCGAGCCCGGCCACGACTGGGCCATCGCCCGGCTGGGGCTGCCCGGCATCGTGCGGGGCGTGATCGTCAACACGGCGTTCTTCAAGGGCAACTACCCGCCGGAGATCTCCGTCGAGGGTGCGGCGTACGACGGGCACCCCTCGCCCGAGGAGCTGAACGTCGCGGAGTGGTTTCCGCTGGTGCCGCGCTCGCCTGCCCGAGGGCACTTCCACAACGCCTACGCGGTGACCGCGCCGGAGCGGGTGACGCACGTGCGGCTGTGCCAGTACCCCGACGGCGGTGTGGCGCGGCTGCGGGTCTACGGCGACGTGATGGTCGACCCGCGGTTCCTCCTGGCGGGCACGGTGGATCTCGCCGCGCTGGAGAACGGCGGCGTCGTCATCGACTGCAGCAACCGGTTCTACTCCTCGCCCGGCAACCTCATCGCGCCCGGCGAGGCCCGGGTCATGGGGGAGGGCTGGGAGACCTCGCGGCGCCGCGACGACGACAACGACTGGGTCGATTTCGCGCTCGCCGGGCCGGGGGTCGTTCGGATGGCCGAGCTGGACACGAGCTACTTCGTCGGGAACGCGCCGGGGTGGGCGCGGCTGTCCGGCTACAACGCGCGGGTGGGGCAGACGGCCGCCGACGCCGTCGAGCTGCTGCCGCGCCAACGGCTGCAGCCCGACATGCGACACCGGTTCCTGCTCACCGCGGGGGCCGAGGTCACGCACGTGCGGCTGGACATCTACCCCGACGGCGGTATGGCCCGGGTGCGGCTGTGGGGTGACCTGTCGCCCGAGGGCCGCGACGCGCTGACCGTGCGCTGGTACAACAGCATGCCCGCGGTGCAGGCGGCGGCCGTGCTGAGCGGGTTCGCGGGCCTGCCCGCGGCCGACGCGCGCGTCGCCGCCAAGGTGCGGCCGGTGCTCGGGGCCGACGACCTGCCCGCCGAGCTGCGCACCGCCCTCGCTCGCTGACCCCACCCCCGGTGAGTCTCGCGTTCCACCACGGCGAGTCCTGCGTTCCGGCACGGTGAGTCGTGCATTCGCCCACGGTGAGCGTGCGTTTCGCCGCGGTGAGTCGCGCGTTCGGGCACCGGTGAGTCGCGATTTCGGGTACGGCTGCTCGGTTACCATGTCTGATTTGTGGCGGACGCGCGGATCGAGCTGGCTCGTCTTGTCGACGTTCCTCTTGTGGCCGTGGTCGCCCTGCTCAACGAGCCGCGCAACACCCGGCACATGCCGCTGTCCACGCCGTTCACCGTCGAGAGCGCCCACGAGTGGGTGCACGGGAAGGACGGGCAATGGGAACAGAACGGCTACGGCCCGTTGGCTGTGATGGTGGACGGCGACTTCGCAGGCTGGGGTGGCTTTCAGCGTGAGCCGAACGGCGCCGATTTCGCGCTGGTTCTCGTCCCGCGGCACTGGGGCCACGGTGCTGCGATCACCCGCGCGGTGCTGAAGCGCGGCTTCACCGAGCTCGGCCTGTCGGACGCGCTCATCGCGCTGCCCTACAGCGGTCGCCCGGACCGCGCCGTCGCCCGTCTCGGTTCCCTTCCTGACGGCGAAGTGAGCGACGACGGCGTCGCGTTTCGGCGATACCGGCTGACTCGAGTGGCCTGAACGGCTGGCCCGGCATAGCGTGTCGAAGATCCGAACTCACCGTGGTGAAACGCAGGACTCACCGTGGTGAAACGCCGGACTCACCGTCAGGGGGTGGGTGGCTCGGCCTCGGCGATGGCGGTCGGGGGCACGAGGCCCGCGTCGCCGGGCTGCAGCACCACCATCACGAACCGCACCGGCTCGTCGCCCACACAGGCGTAGCGGTGTGGGGCGTGGGCCTGGAACAGCACGGTGTCGCCCGTGTCGAGGGCGTGCTCGGCCGCCCCCACGCGCAGGGCGAGCCGCCCGGCCAGCACCGAGAGCACCTCCTGGGTGCCGATGGGGTGGGCCTCGCCGTCGAAGCCGTCGCCGGGCCGGAGCGTCCAGTCCCACAGCTCGACGACGTCGGGCGGATCCGTGCCGATCCGGAACACCGCGCTGCTGCCCGCCGCGCTCGTCCACAGCTCCGCCGCCTCGGCCCCGCGCCGCACGACCACGCGTGGCGCCGCGTCGCCGTCCACCAGCGACGCCACCCCCACCCGCAGCGCCGCCGCCAGGCTGCACAGGGTGCCGATCGACGGGTTGCCGCGCGCGGTCTCGATCTGGATCACCGTGCCGCGACTGACCCCCGCGGCGGCGGCCAGGGCGTCGATCGTCATCCGACGCTGCTGGCGCAGGGTGCGAACATTGCGTCCGACGGCGGTCGCGACGGCCTCGGGTGACTGCATACCGTCCAGTGTGCCGTACCTCATCGACAACTCTGCTGGACTACCGTAGCGTCCATCTCGCTGTCCTGATGAGTCTAGTTCGTTGAACGGAAACACCGATGTCGCTGTTCTTCGCCCTGCCCGGTGCGCTCGCGTACGGCTTCGCCGACTTCGCGGGTGGCCTGGCGACCCGCCGCGCCCCGGTCTTCCTCGTGACGGCCGTCGTGCAGCTCGCTGGGCTCGTGGCGCTCCTGCCCGCGGTGCCGCTCGCGGGCGGTACGCCGTCGTGGGCGGCGGTCGGGTGGGGCGTGCTCGCCGCGGCGGGCGGCACCGGCGGCCTCCTGCTCTACCTGCGGGCGCTCGCGGTGGGGCCGATGGGGGTGGTGGCGCCGCTGTCGGCCGTGGTCGGGGCTGGCCTGCCGCTGCTGGTCGGGCTCGTCTCCGGCGAGCGGCTCGGCCCGATCACGCTGGTGGCGATCGGCATCGCGCTCGTCGCGATCGTCCTGGCGACGGCGGGCGGCGCACCCGGCACGGGCGGTCGCCTCGGGCCGGTGATGGCGCTCGGCGCGGGCGCCGGGTTCGCGCTGTTCTTCGTCGGGCTGCACGCCAGCCCGGCCGGGTCGGGGATGTGGCCGCTGCTGGTCGGGCGGCTGGCCTCGGTGCCCGCGCTGATCGCGGTGGCCGCGCTGACGTGCGGTGTCCGGCCGGGGTCCGGGTTCCCGTGGCGCCTGGCCGTCGTCTCCGGCGTGTTCGACACCCTCGCCAACGTCTTCTTCCTGCTCGCGACGCGCGCCGGAGACCTGGGCGTGAGCGCGGTGGTCGTCTCGCTCTACCCGGTGGTGGTGGCGCTGCTGGCCGCGGTGGTGCTGCGGGAGCGGCTCACCGGGCTGCAGCTGGGCGGCGCGGGCCTCGCGGTCGGCGCTAGCGTGCTGCTGGCGGTGGGTGGCTGAGGTCGTGAGCGGAAAACGTTGCTATGGCAGCGGTTTTCACTCACGAGTCAGGCGCGCCAGCTCGGCAGCCAGAGCTGCGCGTCCCACATCGCTTGCGTGATCGGGGCGGCGGTGAGGATCGGCCACAGCCACACGAAGTTGGCCACCACCAGCCCCACCCACAGCCCGACGACCAGCAGCCCGGTCTGGCGGCGCTCCTTCCCGATGCCCGCCCGGCCCAGCACCTCGCCCATGATCAGCACGGTGGCGAGCACGAGGAACGGCACCACCGGCGTCATGTAGAAGAAGAACATCTGCCGGTCGATGTCCATGAACCACGGGACGATCCCCGCGGCGTAGCCCACGAGCACCGCGCCGTAGCGCCAATCGGCGCGGGTGACGAGGCGCCAGAGCGAGAACACCAGCACGAAGGGTGCGGGCCACCAGAGGGCAGGCGTGCCGATCAGCATCACGGCGCTCACGCACTCGGTGTCGCCGCAGCCGGTGACGCCGTCGCCCGCGTAGTAGTAGAGCATCGGCCGCAGCCCCATCGGCCACGACCAGGGCTTCGACTCCCACGGGTGCGCGCCCGCCGACTGCGTGGTGAGCCCCTCGTGGAACGCCAGCACCTTGCCCTCGAAGTACAGCATGCTGGACAGGGCGTTGGAGGAGGCATAGCGGTCGGTGGCGGTCTCGCTGGCGAACCACAGGGACCAGTCCGCGAAGTACACGGCCACCGGCACGAGCGCGAGTGCCCACACCGACGGCAGCACGTCGCGCACCAGCGTGCCCTTCCACGGCTGGGCGACGCCCGCGGTGCGTCGGGCGGTGAGGTCCCAGATCACCGAGAGCACGGCGAACGCCAGCACCCAGTAGATGCCCGACCACTTCACCGCGCACCCGAGCCCGAGCAGCACCCCAGTGGCCAGCCGCCACCAGCGCACACCCATCCGCGGCCCGAGCCGCGAATCCGCGACCCTTCCTTCGGCGACGACCTGGGCCATGCGGGCGCGGACGTCGTCGCGGTCGCAGACGAGGGTGGCGAACCCGGCCACGACGAACAGCGCCGAGAAGACGTCGAGCATGCCCATCCGGCCCTGGACGTGCGACAGCCCGTCGCAGATCAGCAGCACACCCGCGATCGCGCCCAGCAGCGTGGAACGGGTGAGCCGCCGTCCCACCCGGACGATGAGCACGACGCACAGCACGCTCGCCAGTGCCGCCGAGACCCGCCATCCGACGGCGTCGTAGCCGAACGCGGCCTCGCCGAGCGCGATGAGCTGCTTGCCCAGCGGCGGGTGGACGACCAGCTCGAAGCCGGGGTTGTCCTCGACGCCGCCGTTGCGCAGCATCTGCCAGGCCTGCGGTACGTAGTGCTTCTCGTCGAAGACGGGGGTGCCGCCGTCGGTGGGGCTGCCCAGGCCTGCGAACCGCACCGACGCCGCGATGAGCCCGAGGAAGATGGTGACCGTCCAGGCGCGTAGGCGATCGGTCGGCGGCGGTGGGCCGAGCACGTCGGCCGGTTCGGGGGGACGGCCTGCGGGCGGCGCGCCGAGCGGCTCGACGCCGGCGGCCGCGTCGTCGTCGGTGGCCGGACGGCTGGGTCGGCCGTGCCGCGCATGGTCGACGGTCGAGGTGGCCACGGCGCCCGATCGTAGGCTGACGGTCGTGTCGTCACCGTCAGCCGGTCGCCTCGTGCTCGCCGCCACCCCGTTGGGACAGGCCGCGGACGCGTCGTCGCGGCTGGTGACGGCGTTGGGGGAGGCCGACGTCGTCGCCGCGGAGGACACCCGGCGGCTGCGCACGCTCGCCGCGGCGCTGGGCGTGTCGGTGCGCGGGCGGGTGCTGTCGCACTACGACGCCGTCGAACTCGCGCGGCTCCCCGGCCTGCTCGACGAGGTGCGCGCCGGGCGCACGGTGCTGGTCGTGAGCGACGCCGGGATGCCCATGGTGTCCGACCCCGGCTACCGTCTCGTCGCCGCGGCGATCGCCGAGGGGTTGCCGGTGACATGCCTGCCCGGGCCGTCCGCGGTGACGACGGCGCTGGTCCTCTCGGGCCTGCCCAGCGAGCGGTTCTGCTTCGAGGGGTTCGCCCCCCGGCGGGCCGGGGAGCGGCGGCGGTGGCTCGCGACCCTGCGGGCCGAGCCGCGGGCGGTGGTGTTCTTCGAGTCGCCGCACCGGCTGGCCGAGACGCTTGCCGCCGCCGTCGAGGAGCTCGGCGGCGACCGGGCCGCCGCCGTGTGCCGGGAGCTGACGAAGACCCACGAGGAGGTGCGGCGCGGGCCGCTGTCCGCGCTGGCCGCGTGGGCGGCCGAGGGCGTGCGGGGCGAGATCACGGTGGTGCTGGCGGGCGCGTCGGCCGCGGTGCCGAGCGTGGGGTCGCTGGTGGGGGCGGTGCGGGAGCGGGTCGCGGACGGGGAGCGGCTGAAGGACGCGGTGAGCGCGGTCGCGTCGGCGGCGGGGGTGCCGAAGCGGGAGCTGTACGCCGCCGCGCTGGCCGAGCAGTCGGGCTGACGCGGGGCCGTGATCGCCGGCCGGAGACTACGGGTCGGGTCCTGTGTGAGGGTCGCTGTGTGAGGGTCGCTGCGCCGACTTCGCACCCCAAGTCAGCACCTCGCACCCCACCGATGGGGTGCGAGGTGCCGTGATGGGGTGCGAGGTGCGGCCGGAGCGATGCAGCGGGTCGGGCTACTGCTGCGGTTGGGTCGGGTCGTCGTCCGCGCGGTGTGCCGTGCTGCGGCCCGGGCCGAGGCGGCGGGGCGACCTCGCGGGCGGTGTCGTGGCCGCCGTCGCCAACCGGTTCAGCCCGCAGGGCCACCGGACGAACAACGTGCCGCCGGGCGCCATGCAGCCATGGCAGTAGCCCTTTTCGTCGGCGTAATGGACCTCGACCAGGCGATGGGCCAGCTCGGGCATCCTGGCAAGCGCCTCGACCGCCATGTGCCATCGCGCGTCAGTAGACCGCATTGGCCCACTGTAGCCCTCTGTGGTCAGCAAGTAGTGACTTTACCTGAAATCTAGCGACAAAAGCGTCTAGGGGGGCTTGATACGCCGCCACGTAACTTAGAGTGACTGGCGTGCCGAAGCCGACCTTGGTCACCACTCCTGAAGCGGCCCGTCAGCTCGGTATTTCCGCGCGGACTTTGCAGCGCTACGTCCAAGCCGGCTACGTCAAGCCTGATCTGCGCCTCCCGTCGGGTCGGTATCGCTGGGATGTCGATCACCTCCGCGATCAGATCAACGCGCTTCCAGTCGATCGCGAAGAGTGACGACAGGTACCTTCCTACCCGCACGGAACAGTGTTCGTGCATCTAGGGGGGCTTGATGCTTTTCCGCTACCGCTACGGAGAGTTCGGGGCGCGCCGGAAACCCGCTTTCGCCCAGGTCCTACGCTGGTGACCATGAGTACGCGCGTGCTGACCGCCGTGGCATGGCCCTACGCCAACGGCCCGCGGCACATCGGCCACGTCTCCGGTTTCGGTGTGCCCTCCGACGTCTTCTCCCGCTACCGGCGGATGGCGGGCGACCAGGTGCTGATGGTCAGCGGCACGGACGAGCACGGCACCCCGATCCAGGTGCAGGCCGACGCCGAGGGCCTCACCCCGCGGCAGCTCGCCGACAAGTACAACGGCGTGATCACCAAGGACCTGCAGGGCCTCGGCTTGGCCTACGACCTCTTCACCCGCACCACCACGAGCACTCATTACGAGGTGGTGCAGAACCTCTTCCTCGCGCTGCACCGCAACGGCTACGTCGTGGCCAAGTCGGCGATGGGCGCGATCAGCCCGTCGACCGGGCGCACGCTGCCCGACCGCTACGTCGAGGGCACCTGCCCCATCTGCGGCTACGCGGCCGCGCGCGGCGACCAGTGCGACAACTGCGGCAACCAGCTCGACCCGGCCGACCTCATCAACCCCCGCTCGCGGATCAACGGCGAGGTCCCGGTGTTCGTCGAGACCGAGCACTTCTTCCTCGACCTGCCCGCGTTCGCGGAGTCGCTCGGGCAGTGGCTGGCCACCCGCACCGACTGGCGGCCCAACGTGCTCAAGTTCTCGGCCAACCTCGTCGAGAACCTCAAGCCGCGGGCGATCACCCGCGACCTGGACTGGGGCGTCCCCATCCCGCTCGACGGCTGGCGTGACCGGCCGATGAAGCGGCTCTACGTGTGGTTCGACGCGGTCATCGGCTACCTGTCGGCGTCGGTCGAGTGGGCGCGCCGCAGCCCGGACCCGGACGCCTGGAAGCAGTGGTGGTGTGATCCCGCCGCCCAGGGCTACTACTTCATGGGCAAGGACAACATCGTCTTCCACTCGGTGATCTGGCCCGCGCTGCTGCTCGGCCAAAACGGGCAGGGCGATCACGGCGGCACCCCCGGCGTGTTCGGCACCCTGAACCTGCCGAGCGAGATCGTGTCGTCGGAGTACCTCACGATGAGCGGCTCGAAGTTCTCGACGAGCCGCGGCACCGTCATCTACGTCGGCGACTTCCTCAAGGAGTTCGGGCCCGACGCGCTGCGCTACTTCATCGCCGTCGCCGGACCGGAGAACCAGGACACCGACTTCACCTGGGACGAGTTCGTCCGCCGTACCAACTTCGAGCTGGCCAACGAGTGGGGCAACCTGGTCAACCGCTCGATCTCGATGGCGCACAAGAACGTGGGGGCGGTGCCGAAGCCGGTCGCGCCCACCGACGCCGACGCCGAGCTGCTCGCCGTCTCCCGCGCCGGGTTCGACACCGTCGGCGGCCTGCTGGCCCGCAACCGTTTCAAGCAGGCGGTCGGCGAGGCCATGCGCGTCGTGTCGGCGGCCAACCGGTACCTGTCCGACCAGGAGCCCTGGAAGCGCAAGGACGACCCCGACCGGCGCGACACGATCCTGCACACCGCGCTGCAGGTCGTGCAGGACGCGAACACGCTGCTCACGCCGTTCCTCCCGCATGCGGCCCAGCAGGTGCACGAGGCGCTGGGTGGCGGCGGGGTGTGGGCGGCGCAGCCGGAGATCCGGGAGGTCGACGACCTCGGCGACGGCCCCGCGTACCCCGTCCTCACCGGCGACTACACGATCGAGCAGGCGCGATGGGCGTCCACGCCGATCGAGGTCGGCCGCCCGCTGGCCAAGCCCACGCCGATCTTCACCAAGCTCGACCCGGCGTTGGGCGAGACCGGGCCGAGCTGGGCCCCGGTCGTGAGTGGATAACACTGTTCCCACAACGTTTTCCGCTCACGACCCGGTGAAGCCGCCGCCGCCCCCGCCGGAGCCGCTGCCCGCGGCCACGGTGGACGCCCACACGCACCTCGACGCGTGCGGCGCCACCACGCCGGAGCTGCTGACCGCGGCGATGGACCGGGCCGCGGCGGTCGGGGTGGCGCGGGCGGTCACGGTGGCCGACGACCTCCCGTCCGCGCGCTGGGTCGTCGACGCCGCCACCTGGGACGACCGGGTGACGGCCGCGGTCGCGCTGCATCCCACGCGCACGGCCGCCGTCACCGAAGACGACCTCGCCGAGATCGAGCGGCTCGCCCGGCACCCGCGCGTCGTCGCGGTGGGGGAGACCGGCCTGGACTACTACTGGGACTACGCACCGCCCGCCGCCCAACAGCGCGCCTACCGCTGGCACATCGCGCTCGCCAAGCGGCTCGGCAAGCCGCTGATGATCCACGACCGCGAGGCGCACGCCGACGTCCTGCGCATCCTCGCCGAGGAGGGCCCACCGGCGACGGTCGTGTTCCACTGCTTCTCCGGCGACGCCGCCATGGCCCGCGAGTGCGTTGAGGCGGGCTACGTGCTCTCGTTCGCCGGGCCCGTCACGTTCCGGAACGCGCCTGCCCTGCGCGCGGCGGCCGCGCTGGTGCCCGACGACCAGCTGCTCGTCGAGACCGACGCGCCGTTCCTCACCCCGCATCCGCACCGCGGCCGGGCCAACGAGCCCTTCTGTCTACCGTGGACGGTGCGGGCGCTGGCGGCCGTCCGCGGCGTGACCGACGAACGGCTCGCGTCATGCGCTCGGCGTAACGCCGAGCGGGTGTTCCGGCTCGCCGAGCTGCCGTCCGGCCCGTCGGTTCGTACGTCGGGCGCACCCGACCCACGTTCGGCGTAGCGAGGGGTCCGTTCGGCGCTGGCGGTGTGTCACGGGTCGAGCCCGGCACTCACCCCCCGTTACGGTTCCGTGATCGCAAAGCCGGGGTGGGGAACGCTCCCCAGCACCGCGGTCACGACGGTTCCGGGGCGCTCCCCCAGAACCCCCCGCCCCCGGGCCGTCGTGACCGTGACTCGCTCCCCTGCCCGGTCCGACGAGGGTAAGGCTGACTGTGGTCGACGTCTCTGCGCGTGCGCGGCGCCGTGCCGCGCGTGCCCGTGTCGGTGTGATCGTGGGTGCGACGCCGGAGGTCGACCCGTACGCCGACTGGTACGGGCCGCAGGTCGAGGACCCGGTCGCCTTCCCCGCGCCGTCGGCGCGGCCCGCCGTCGAGTCGGTGGTGTCCCGCTCGCAGGGCGTGGTCGCCTACCCGGGCCGGGGCGGACTCTCCGAGGATGCGTCGGCCGACCCGGCCACGGGTGAGTTGCCCGTCGTCGCCCCCGAACACATCACGGAGACGACCTGTCGCATCCCGGTGATCAGCTCCGCGGACATGACGGGGCCGATCCCGCGGATCGCGGGCGAGCTGTTCACTCCCGCCACGCCCGAAGGGAACGGTTGGGCCGACCCGCATGCCGAGCAGGCCCCGCCCGCCCCGCTCACCCCGGCGGCCGGTTTCTGGTCGGCGACGGCACCCGCCCCGCACCGGTCGGCGGACCTGCCCGGCCGAGGCGGGCCCGGCGCGACGGCGGCGCCGAGCCCGACCGCCGCCACGTCGGCCCCGGCCGCCCCTCCCGCGGCGTGGGCGGAGCCCCGTCGGGACGAGCGCAGCCACGACGCAGCGGCCCGCGCCGAGTCCGCGGCCACCGTCGCCGACCCCGCCGGTGTCGACGAGGCGCCGCACGTCGTCGCCGGGCGGTCGGCCCGCGAGACCGGGCGCGTCGCCGTCCCCGACGCCGGGCCGATCACCGCGCCCATCCCCACCATCGGCCCCGACCTCGACGACCGGTTCACCGGCCCGCAGGCGCCCGCCGCGGACGAGCCGCTCACCCACCCGTTCGCCGCTGTCGTCGAGCCCGTCGCGGCCCGCCCGCGGCGCGCCGAACGCCGTCAAGCCACCCGGCCCGCCGCAGGCCGCGTGGCCGTGCGCGCCACCGCGCTCGCCCTCCTCCTCGCCGTCGTCGGCGGAGCGACCGCGCTGGCCATGGACAAGACGATCACCCTGACCGTCGACGGCCAGGACCGCACGGTGCACACGTTCGCGGGCGACGTCGCGTCGGCACTGCGGGCGGCGGGCGTCACCGCAGCCCCGCAGGACCGCGTCGAGCCCGCTTTGCCCACGACGATCGACAACGGCGACCACGTCATCTTCAGCCGGGCCCGCAAACTGATCCTCGACGAGGGGCCCTCGCAGCGGGAGGTCTGGACCACGGCGCCCACGGTCGGCCAGGCGCTCGTCGGGCTCGGCGTCCAGGCGCAGCCGATCCAGATGTCCACCTCCCCGAACACCGCGATCCCGCTGGCCGGGCTCGCGCTGGAGCTCCGGGTGCCGCACAAGGTCACCCTGACCGACGGCACCGGGGCCAAGACCACGGTGACCACCACGGCGGGCACGGTCGGCGGGCTCCTCGAGGAGCATCACATCGTGCTCGGCGCCGACGACGTCTCCCTCCCCAGCGGCGACACCCCGCTCACCGACGGCACGGACGTGCAGGTCGTCCGCAACGGCGTCGGCGAGGTCGTCGAGACGCGCGCCGCGCCGCCGCCCGTCCAGAAGATCGACGACCCAGCCCTGCCGCGCGGCAAGGAGGTCGTCGTCAACCCGGGCAAGCCGGGCGTGGCCAGCGCGATCATGAAGGTGTACGTGCAGAACGGACAGGAGGTGCGCCGCCAGCAGATCGGGGCGGGCGCCATGTCGGCCGCGGTGCCGCGGGTCGTGCGCATCGGCACCAACGACGACACGCCCGCCGCGCCCGCCGTCGACGACGGCAGCGTCTGGGACCGGATCGCCCAGTGTGAGGCCACCGGCAACTGGGGCATCAGCTCCGGCAACGGCTACTACGGCGGCCTGCAGTTCGACGCGGGTACGTGGCGGGCGTTCGGCGGCGGCACGTACGCGGCGCTGCCCAGCCAGGCCAGCCGGGAGGAGCAGATCGCGGTCGCCGAGAAGGTGCGCGACTCCCGAGGCGGCGGCTACGGCGCCTGGCCCGCCTGCTCACGCAAGCTCGGCCTGCCCCAGTGATCGGCGCCCCGGCGGCGGGGTGCACGCTTCCGACGTGACGGTGGGCGAGGCGCGGCTGCTCGGCCCGGTCGAGGTGCGGGCGCTGGCCGCCGAGCTGGACTTGCGCCCCACCAAACGGCTGGGCCAGAACTTCGTGCACGACGCCAACACCGTGCGCCGCATCGTGCGCGCCGCCGCGCTGACGCCCGACGACGTGGTGTTGGAGGTCGGGCCGGGCCTGGGTTCGCTGACCCTGGCGCTGTTGCCCGAGGTGGCCGCCGTCCACGCCGTCGAGATCGACCCTGTGCTCGCCGCCCGCCTGCCCGCGACGGTCGCCGAGCGCGCGCCCGCGCTGGCCGACCGGCTCACCGTCCACGTCGCCGACGCCCTGCGCCTCCGCGCCGCCGACCTCATTGGCGGCCCGGCCCGGGCGGCCGACCGCGGCGGCTCCGCGAACCGCGCCGACCCTGCCGACCGCACCTCCGACCGGCTGCCGACGGCGCTCGTCGCGAACCCTGCCGACCGCACCTCCGACCAGCTGCCGACAGCGCTCGTCGCGAACCGCGCCGACCCCGCCGACCGCACCTCCGACCGGCTGCCGACGGCGCTGGTCGCGAACCTGCCCTACAACGTCGCCGTGCCCGTCGTGCTGCACCTGCTCGCCGAGCTGTCCGGGATCCGGCGGGGGCTGGTCATGGTGCAGGCCGAGGTCGCCGAACGGTTGGCCGCGACGCCGGGGAGCCGCGCGTACGGGGTGCCGAGCGCGAAGCTCGCATGGTTCGCCGCGGCCCGCCGGGCGGGACCGGTGCCGCGGTCGGTGTTCTGGCCGGTCCCCGGCGTCGACTCGGGCCTGCTCGCGTTCGACCGCCACCCGCCACCCCCGGGGGACCGCGCGGCGGTGTTCGCCGTGGTCGACGCCGCGTTCGCGCAGCGGCGCAAGGTGCTGCGGTCGGCGCTGGCGGGCTGGGCGGGTTCCCCGGTCGCGGCCGAGGCGGCCCTACGTGCCGCAGGCGTCGACCCCGGCGCCCGCGCGGAGACCCTGACGATCGCCGACTTCGCCCGGATCGCCGCGGCCCGCTAGCCGGCCCGCTGCCGCGCCGCCGATCGGCACCCGGCGTCGGCGCTGTCGTCGGCGCTGTCGTCGGCGCTGTCGTCGGCGCTGTCGTCCGCGCTGGCGTTGTCGTGCCCGCACCCGTGTCGCGATGCCTGTGCGGGACCTGCGATGCCTGTGCGGGCCTGTGCGCCGCCTGCGGCCATCGCGCCCGACCAGGCAGGCCCCGCTGCTGCGGAGCCGCGCGAAGCCGCGGTGCCCGCGTGCGTCAACGGCGTGCGTGCCGCCACCGCGGCACCGGGCGGACGAATCTGTCGGGGTCGCGACGTAGCCTCAGGGCATGGTCGAGGACACCGGGGCCCGCAGCCCATGGCCCGCGCTGTGGGCGCTGTGCGTGGGCTTCTTCATGATCCTGGTCGATACGACCATCGTGTCGGTCGCGACGCCGACGATCCTGGCGGCGCTGCGCACCGACGTCGACGCCGTCGTCTGGGTCACCAGCGCCTATCTGCTGGCCTACGCCGTGCCGCTGCTCATCACCGGCCGCCTCGGTGATCGGTTCGGGCCCCGTCGCGTCTATTTCGTCGGGCTGACGGTATTCACGCTCGCCTCGCTCTGGTGCGGGCTCACGAGCACGGTCGGCGGGCTCATCGCGGCGCGCGTGGTGCAGGGGCTCGGCGCGTCCGTGATGATGCCGCAGACGATGGCGGTGATCACCCGCACGTTCCCGGCCGAGTCGCGCGGCCGGGCGATGAGCCTGTGGGGCGCGGTCGCGGGCGTCGCCACACTGGTCGGGCCGATCCTCGGCGGCGTGCTCGTCGACAGGCTCGGCTGGGAGTGGATCTTCTTCGTCAACGTCCCGGTGGGCGTCGTCGGCCTCGTGCTCGCCGCGCGGCTCGTCCCCGAACTGCCCACCCATGTGCGCCGGTTCGACCTGCCGGGCGTCGTGCTCTCCGCCGTCGGCATGTTCCTGCTGGTGTTCGGCATCCAGGAGGGCCAGACGTACGACTGGGGCACGATCGCCGGGCCGATCACGGTGTGGTCGCTGATCGTCGCCGGTGTCGTCGTCCTGGCCGTGTTCGTCGCCTGGCAGGCGCGCACCAAGACGGAGCCACTGCTGTCGTTGGAGCTGTTTCGCGACCGCAACTTCAGCCTCGCCTGCGTCGCGATCGCCGCGGTCGGGTTCGGGGTCACGGCGATGGCGTTCCCGACGATGCTCTACGCGCAGGGCGTGCTCGGGCTGTCGCCCACCCGGGCGGCGCTGCTCTTCGTCCCGATGGCGATCATCTCGGGCAGCTTGTCGCCCTATGTCGGACGGCTCACCGACCGCGCGCACCCGCGTTGGGTCGCGGGGTTCGGGCTCGCGTGTTTCGTCGGGGGGCTGGTCTGGCTGGCCGCCGTCATGGGCGCCGCCACGCCGATCTGGCTGCTGCTGGGTCCGATCGCGCTCATCGGCGTGGCGAACGGGTACATGTGGGCGCCGATCTCCACGTCGGCCACCCGCAACCTGCCGATGAGCCAGGCGGGTGCCGCCGCGGGTGTCTACAACACCACCCGCCAGATCGGGGCCGTGCTGGGCAGCGCGGGCATCGCCGTGCTCATGCAGGCGCGGATCACCGCCGAGCTGCCCGGCGGGCGAGCCGACGGCGCCACGGCGCGGCTGCCGCCTGCTCTGCACGTGGGCTTCAGCGCCGCGATGGGCCAGTCGTTGCTGCTGCCCGCCGCGGTGCTGGTGGTGGGCCTGGTCGCGGCGCTGTGCTTCGCCACGCCCCGGCATCTGGCGGCGCGCAGGCCCGACGTCGAGGCCGCCCGCAGCTGATCACGCCGTAGGGTTGGGCTGTGCTGTCCGCCGTCCCGGCGCCCGTCACGGTGCGGGCCCCCGCCAAGATCAACCTCCATCTGGAGGTCGGTGGGCTGCGCGAGGATGGCTTCCACGATCTCGTCACGGTGTTCCACGCGGTCAGCCTCTTCGACGAGGTCTCGGTGGCGGTGAACACCGAGCCGGCGATCGCGGTGCACGGCGAGGGGGTCACCGAGGTACCCGCCGACGAGACCAACCTCGCCTGGCGTGCGGTCCAGCTGCTCGCCGAGCGCGCCGACCGGGATCCCGACGTGGCGCTCGTCTTGCGCAAGGGCATCCCGGTCGCCGGGGGCATGGCCGGGGGGAGCGCCGACGCGGCCGCCGCGCTCGTCGGCCTGTCGGCGCTGTGGAAGCTCGACATGTCCCGCGACGAGCTGTCCGGCCTCGCCGCCGAGCTGGGCAGCGACGTCACGTTCGCCCTGCACGGCGGCACCGCGCTCGGCACGGGTCGCGGGGAGCAGATCGTGCCGGTGCTCTCGCGGCACACCCAGCACTGGGTGATCGCGCTGCATCGCGGCGGGCTGTCCACGCCCGCCGTCTTCGGCGAGCTGGACCGGCTGCGCAGCGGCGTCCTGCCCCCCGTCCGGCCCGTCGAGCCGGTGCTGGAGGCCATCGCGGGCGGCGACCCGCGCCAGCTCGCCCTCTCCCTCGGCAACGACCTGCAGCCCGCCGCCCTCAGCCTCGCTCCCGAGCTGCGCCGCACCCTGCGCGCCGGGGTCGACGCGGGCGCGCTCGCCGGGCTCGTCTCCGGATCCGGGCCGACCTGCGCGTTCCTGTGCGCGGGGGCCGAGGCGGCGCTGGACGTCGCGACCGAGCTGGCCGGGCTGGGCGTGTGTCGCACCGTCCGGGTGGCACACGGGCCGGTGCCGGGCGCGCGGATCGTCGAGGCTCCCGAAGCAGGTCCTTTTGGCCCGCCCTCCCCACCCAGTTCCTGGCCGCCGGTGCACGCCTGATGCCCAACCTCGTCAACCTCGAGGCGGTCACCGCGCACGTCCCGGGTGACGCCTCACGGGTGCTCCTGGACCGGGTGTCGCTCGGGGTGGAGTCGGGCGACCGCATCGGCGTCGTCGGGCTCAACGGCGGCGGCAAGACCACGCTGCTCGACATCGTCACCGGGATGCGCGCTCCGGACGGTGGCCGGGTGAGCCGGCTGGGCGGGCTGCGACTTGCGCACCTGGCCCAGGGCGACGACCTGCCTCCGGGGGCGCGGGTGCGCGACGTCGTCCTCGGCGAGTACACCGCCGAGCACGAATGGGCCGCCGACCCCCGTGTGCGCGACGTCCTCGATGGCTTGAGCGTGCACGACCTCGACCGCACCGTCGACGGGCTGTCCGGCGGGGAGAAGCGGCGGGTCGCGCTGGCCAGGGCGTTGCTGGGCGACCTGGACCTGGTCGTGCTCGACGAGCCGACCAACCACCTCGACGTCGAAGGCATCGGCTGGCTCGCCGAGCATCTCGTGGCCCGGCGGTGCGCGGTCGTGGTGGTCACGCACGACCGGTGGTTCCTCGACACCGTCTGCACGCGCACGTGGGAGGTGGCAGGCGGCCGGGTCGAGGGGTATCTGGGCGGCTACGCGGACTGGGTGTTCGCGCGGGCCGAGCGCGCCCGGCAGGCCGACGCCGCCGAGGCCCGCCGCCAGAACCTCGCCCGCAAGGAGCTGGCCTGGCTGCGGCGGGGGCCGCCCGCGCGCACGTCCAAGCCGCGGTTCCGCATCGAGGCGGCCGAGGCGCTGATCGCCGACGTGCCGCCGCCGCGCGACAAGGTGGAGCTGCTCGGGTTCGCCACCAACCGGCTCGGCCGAACGGTGCTGGAGCTGGAGGACGTCACCGTGACGGTCGGTGGGCGCGTGCTCCTCGACCACGTCACGTGGCGGCTCGGGCCGGGCGACCGCATCGCGATCGTCGGGATCAACGGCTCGGGCAAGACCACCCTGCTGCACGCGCTCACGGGCGCGCGGGCGCTCGACGGCGGGCGGCTGGTGCGCGGCCGCACCGTGCAGCTCGCGGAGCTGTCGCAGGAGCTGGTCGACCTGCCGAACGAGATGCGCGTGCTCGAAGCCACCGAGGACGTCGCGAAGTACGTGCGGCTGGGGAAGCTGGAGCTCACGGCGTCGTCGGTGCTGGAGCGGTTGGGGTTCCCGGCGGTGCGGCAGTGGACCCCGGTCGGGCAGCTCTCCGGCGGCGAGCGGCGGCGGCTGCAGCTCACCCGGCTCCTGATGGCCGAGCCCAACGTGCTGCTCCTGGACGAGCCGACCAA
Source organism: uncultured Actinomycetota bacterium (assembly GCA_963739465.1). Classification (GTDB taxonomy): domain Bacteria; phylum Actinomycetota; class Actinomycetes; order Mycobacteriales; family Pseudonocardiaceae; genus Pseudonocardia. The sequence continues at coordinate 128,278 of CAVUAS010000006.1, read as the reverse complement.
CGACCTCGACGTCGACACGCTCGCCCGGCTGGAAGACCTGCTGGACGGCTGGCCGGGCACGCTCGTGGTGGTGAGCCACGACCGTTACCTGGTGGAACGGGTGTGCGACACGGTCGTCGCGCTGCTGGGCGACGGGAAGATCACGCACCTGCCGGGTGGGATCGAGGAGTACCTGGCGCGCCGTGGCCGCGCAGCCGGGTTCGGTCTCGCACGCCGCAGCGGGTCGGACACGTCCGGGGCAGGCGCGTCCGCCCCGGCGGGTCAGCGCGGCGGATCGGCCGGGGGCCATGATGCGGCGGCGGCATCTGGTGGTCGGGCGCAGAGCCCGTCCGGCGGTCCGCGCTCGAGTGCCGAGCAGCGGAACGCCCGCAAGGAGGCCGCCCGTCTGGAGCGGCGGCTGGAAGTGCTGGCCGCGCGGGAAAAGGCCCTGCACGAGCAGATGGTCGAGGCGGCCACCGACCCCGACCGGCTGCTGGCGCTCGACGCCGAGCTGCGCGCCGTCGTGGCCGAGCGGGAGGACGTCGAGGCGGAGTGGCTGGCCGCCGCCGAGGCGGCGGAGTAGCGCCCGCCCACCCGGCCGCGGCCTACCCCGCGAGGGCCGCGGCCAGGTCGCGGGTGCGGCCGAGGAGCGCGGCCATCGCGATCGGGTCCATGTAGTCGTCGTAGCTGATGATCTCGCCATCGCGCACGCGGACCACTCCGAGAGCGCGGAAGCGGTACGGCCCATCGAGCGCGCGCGAGTGGCCGTGGTGCTCGATCTCGGTGACGACGACCTCGGGGTCGTCGGTCTCGCGCACGATCAGCTCCACGCCGTCCATCCTGAGCAGGTCCCGGTGACCCTCCTCGGCCTGTCGCGACGTGCGGATCGCCTCGCGGCCGCGGATCTCCCGTGGCATGCCGGGCGGCGCGAACGGGAAACGCAGCACGCCGTCTTCGGCGAACAGGTCGGCGAACACCACGCCCGCACCCGCCACCATCTGCCGCACCAGCTCGGCGACCTCGCGTGGGCTGCGGTCCATCGGTCCTCCCTATAATCGGAACGGTCACCCCGCTTCGACGATACGGAACGAGTGCCCCGTTTGTCCACCGCCGATCGACCCTTGCGCGCCGACGCCCGCCGCAACCGCGAGCGGGTGCTGGCCGCGGCCCGGGAAGCCTTCGCCGAGTCGGGGTTCGGGGTCCCGCTCGACGTGATCGCGGCGCGCGCGGGCGTCGGGCCGGGGACGGTCTACCGCCACTTCCCGACGAAGGAGGCGTTGTTCGAGGCGGTCACGGTGGCGCGGGTGCGGGAGCTCGTCGCGCTCGCCCGGTCCGGGGCCGAGGCGGCCGATCCCGGGGCGGCGCTCGACGCGTTGCTCGCTCGGATCGCCGCCGAGGCCGTCGCCAAGCGGGACCTGCCCGACGCCCTCGGCGGGTTCGGGGAGGCGGCCGTTGCGGTGGCCCGGACCGAGCTCCACGGCGCGCTGGACGCGCTGCTCGCCCGGGCCCGGGCCGCGGGCGCCGTGCGGGACGGCATCGGGGCGGCGGAGCTGCTCGCCCTGCTCAAGGGTCTGCTGCAGGCGGTGCGCGAGAGCGCGGATCCCGACCTGCCCGCCCGGATGCTCGCGGTGGTGCGCGACGGTCTTCGTCCGCCCGCGGGCCCGTGACCGCCGCGTTGCTGTGCGGACGCCTACTGCGTCAGGTCAGCGCTGGCTGCGCACCCCGAGGAGCACCTCGTCCCAGGAGGGCATGACGGGCTTGCCCTTGCGGGAGCGCTTCGGTGCCTGGGTTGCGGACTCGGCCTGACGGGGTGCGGGCGGCTCGGGCGACGGTTGGTCGGGCTTCGCGGTGTCGTCGACACCGATGGCTGCGGCAACGGCGTCGGCGGGCTCGGGCTGCCCGGCCGGTTCGGCCTGCGCAGACCGCGCGATCGGCACGGCGGCCTCGACCTCCGGGGCGCCGGGCTGCGCCGGGGCGGCGGAAACCCCGTCACCGACGCCGGCCTGGTGGCCCACCGCGGCCGCGGTGCTCGGCCGGGCCCCGTTGTCCGCTCGCACGGGGGCCTCTGCCGGTCGCTGGCGTTCGGGGTAGCTGTGCCGTTCGGGGTAGCTGTGCCGTTCGGGGTAGCTGTGCCGTTCGGGGTAGCTGTGCCGTTCGGGCCGGCGGCGGCCGGGGTGACCTCCGCGGACGGGGGTGTGTCGTGAGCAGACGCTGTCTCGACGGCAGAGGTCGGGTCGCTTGCCGCAGGCACGGCGTCGGTTGCGCGGGTCGTGTCGCCTGCCTGCGCCGCGCCGCCTGCGCGGACGCTGTCATCTGGCCCGGCCGGATCGCCCGGGACATCGGGAACACCTGCCGCATCCGGGGCGACGCGGCCGTCGTCGGCGCGCGGGTCGTCGCGGCGGACCCCCGGACGCTCGACGGGCGCAGCGGCGTCGCCGTAGCGGGCCGACCCGCGCTCCTCGGGTTGCCGCTGGGGAGCGGGCCATTCGGTGGCGGGCTCGTCGGGCCTGCCGGATCGGGGGTAGGGCTCGCGATGCAGGGCCTCGCCGGATTCGGGGCGCGCGGCCGGTCGCCGCGGCTCCGGGCGGCGCGGCTCGGGCGCCACACGCGACCAGTCGGAGACGTCCCGGCGCGCCGCGATATCCGAGGCCGCGGCGCGCAGCTCGTGCCCCTCCTCGGGCGCGGGTGGCGGCTGCTCGTCCGGCCGGGAGATGTCGATCACCGGCCCGACGGTGCGCAGCGGCCGCGCGGGCAGCCCTTCCACCAGGTCGTGCGCGTGCTCGTCGATCGCGGTGACGGTGCCGCCGTGGGCCCCCGGCTGGAACGTCCACAGCGCCCGGTTGTCCGAGCGCCCCGCCCGCCACGACAGCGCAACGACCCAGCGCCCGTCGTCGCCCTTCCACGAGTCCCACTCCGCCGAGTGGTACTCCTGACCGCGCAGGCCGAACGTGTGCGCGACGACGTCGGCCAGCATGCGGTTGTCGGGCCCGTCGGCGCGCATCGGGTGGGCGCGCTGGGCGACCTCCGCCGTGCGCGACCGCTCCAGCAGCACCGGATACGCGAACCGCTCGATCTTCTGCGGGGGCACCCCCGCGGCCGCTGCGACCTGGTCCACGGACGCTCCGGCACGGATACGGGCCTGGATCTCACGTGGGCGCAACTGGCTCTCCAACTCGATCGAGATCTGCCCGAGCCGGGTGAGGTCTCCCCGGGCGGCGGCGCGCAACTGCTCGTCGGCGGGCACCGTGAACCGTTCTTGGCGGGCTGAATCCTCGAGCACGACGGAGAGTTCCCCGCCGCCCTCGGTGATCCCGACGACCCGCAGCGCCCGCATCCGCGGCCTCCCGCTCTCTTCACACTCCCCGTCGGGGTGACGGTAGATGCACAACCGCAACGTGCCGCGGAGGCGCGCCGGACCCGAACATGCAGGTCCGGCGTGGAGAATCCGCGGCGAGCACGCAGCGTGCCAGGTTGATCGCGATTGGTAAAGTTGGGGCGGATGTTACGGATGTGACTACCGTTCGTGACCGCCGTCAGTCGAGCCGCTCGACCACCCAATCGATGCACGCCGTGAGCGCGGCGACGTCGTCGGGGTCGACAGCCGGGAACATGCCGATCCGCAGCTGGTTGCGGCCCAGCTTGCGGTAGGGCTCGGTGTCGACGATGCCGTTGGCGCGCAGCGTCTTCGCGACGGCGGCGGCGTCGACCGTGTCGTCGAAGTCGATCGTGCCGACGACCTGCGAGCGATGCGCGGGCTCCCGCACGAACGGCGTGGCGAACTCCGCCTTCTCCGCCCACGCGTACAGCCGCGACGAGGACTCCGCGGTGCGCGCCACGCAGGCGTCCAGGCCGCCGAGGCCGAGCATCCAGTCGATCTGCTCGGCCATGAGCACGAGCGTGGCGAGGGCCGGGGTGTTGTAGGTCTGGTCCTTGAGCGAGTTGTCGACGGCGGTCGCGAGCGAGAGGAACGGTGGGATCCACCGGTCGGACGCGGCGAGCTCGGCCACGCGCTCCAGCGCGGCGGGGCTCATCAGCGCGATGTAGAGGCCGCCGTCGGACGCGAAGCCCTTCTGCGGGGCGAAGTAGTAGGCGTCGGCATGACGGATGTCGACGGGCAGACCGCCCGCGCCCGATGTCGCGTCGATCACGACGAGCTGGCCGTCGATCGCCTCCTCGGGACGCACGACCGGCACCGCCACGCCCGTGGACGTCTCGTTGTGCGCCCAGGCCAGCACGTCGCAGGACGCGTCGGCCTGCGGCTCCGGTGCGGTGCCCGGCTCGGCCGTCACGACGACGGGGTCGGCGAGGAACGGCGCGCCACGCGTCGAGTCGGCGAACTTGGCCGAGAACTCGCCGTAGGTCAGGTGCAGCGCGCGCTCGCGGACCAGCCCGAACGCGGCGGCGTCCCAGAACGCGGTGGAGCCGCCGTTGCCGAGGACGACCTGGTAGCCCGCGGGCAGCGCGAAGAGCTCGGCGAGGCCCGCCCGGATCCGGGCGACCAGCGACTTCACCGGCTTCTGCCGGTGCGAGGTGCCCATCACGGCGCCGGACGCGGCCAGCGTGGCGAGCTGCTCGGGGCGCACCTTGGAGGGTCCGCAGCCGAAGCGCCCGTCGACGGGCTTCAGGTCGGCGGGGATCGTGAGGTCGACGGTCGAGGAAGCTGTCACGTGTTCCAGTGTCCCTGCTGTGGTTTGGGGTTCACTGGGCAGGGCGCAGAGTTGGATGGAATCTCCACGCGTCGCGGGCGGGCCTGCCAGGATGTTCGCGATCGGTGCAACACGGGGGAGTGTGCGATGACGGATACGCCGGACCGGCCCGGCGAGCGCGGGCGCCACGAGGATGAGCCGACCCTGAAGCATGGGCCCTTCCCGGGTGCCGCGCCCGCGCCGGAGGGCGCCGCGGATGCCGATACGTCGGCCGAGCGGCCGCCGTCCGCGGCGCCGCGTGAGGATCGCCAGGTGGACGATCCGCGGCGGGATCCGGACACGGTCACGATCGCCCGGCCGGTGTCGGGTCTCGGGCCGCCGCCGGGGTCGGCCGGGTCGAACGGGAGCCCCGCGGCTTCCGGGCCGGATGGTGGGCCCGCCGCGGCCGGGCCGGGTCGGTCCGGGGTCGGCCGTTGGCGGTGCGGCCGGGTCGGGTGGTCCGGTGGGGTCGGCGACGAGTGGGGCGCGTGGCTCCGTGGCGCCGGGGTCTAGTGATCGAGGAGATGCCGTGGCGTCAGGCGCACCAGACCCGGGTGGCTCCGTGCCATCGGGCACGGCCGGTCCGGGTGGTGGCGGGGGGTCGGGCTCCACCCGCCCGTTGGACGCCGGGACGGCGAGGTCCGGCGGGTCAACCCCCGGTGCCGCCGGAACGACCACGCCGGGCGCCGAGGCGGCCGGGCCGACGCCGTCGGAGTCGGGTCCGGCGCGGGAGTCGGGGGCCGCTGACGATTCGGCCGCGGGCGTAGAGCCCCGTGGGTCGTCGGACGTCACGCCGCCCTCGGGCTTCGGCGCCACGGCGGCCTACGGCTCGTCGGGCGGATCGGACGACACGGCCGTCTTCGGCCTGTCGGGCGCCCCCGCCGGGTCCGGTGGTACCGCCGGTGGACCTACGGACGAAGCGCCCGGGCAGGCCGCGGACGGGCCCGGCGGCAGTGGGGCGTACCGCGCCGCGGATGGGCCCGGCGGCAGCGGTGCGTACCGCGCCGCGGATGGGCCCGGCGGCAGTGGCGCGTCCCGCGCCGCGGACGGACCCGGCGGCAGTGGCGCGTCCCGCGCGGCCGACGGGCCGGGCGGCAGTGGGGCGTACCGCGCAGCGGAGGGGCCGGGGGGCAGTGGCGCGTACCGCGCAGCGGACGGGCCGGGCGGCAGTGGGGCCTACCGCGCCGCGGACGGACCCGGCGGCAGTGGCGCATACCGCGCGGCCGACGGGCCGGGGGGCAGCGGTGCCTACCGCCCGGCGGGCGGACCTGCGGACGGGCCCGGCGGGACCGGCGGCTATCGCCCGGCGGGGTACGGGCCTCCCGACTACGGCCCGGCAGGCGCGCCCGGCTACGCCGCCGCACCCGGGTACGGCCCTCAGGGGCCGGGCCCGCAGCCGCCCTATGGGCCGCCCGGCCACGGCCCGCAGAGCTCCGGGCCCCAGGGCTACGGCCAGCAGCCCCCACCGGGGTACGGCCCCGCCTACGCCCAGCAGGGGGCGCCCGGCTACGGCCCGCAGGCGTACGGCCCCGGCTACGGGCCGCCCGGCTTCCACACCGCCCCCCGCCCCGGGATCATCCCGCTGCGTCCGCTCGGTTTCGGCGACTACTTCTCCGGCGCGGTCGGCTACATCCGCGCCAACCCCGCGTCGACGCTGGTGCCCGCGCTGGTCGTGGCCGTCGTCCTGCAGCTCGTCCAGTTCGGGGCGCAGGCGGTGCTCGGCGTGACGGGCAACCCGCCGACCTCGACGTCGGCCGCGCTCAGCTACGTCGGACGGTCGCTCGGCGCGTCCGGGATCGTGCTCATCCTCGGCCTGGTGCTCGGCGCCGTGCTCACCGCCATCCTGTTCACGGTGCTGCGCGGTGCCTTGATCGGCCGCCGCACCGACCTCGGCTCGGCGTGGCGGGCGGCGCTGCCGAAGGTCCCCGGCCTCATCGGGGTCACGGTGCTCATCGGCCTGCTCCTCACGGTCATCGCGATCGTCGGGTTCGGGCTGGCGATCGGGCTCGGGGTCGGGATCGGCCGGGTCCCCGGCGCACTGGTGGGCATCGTGATCGGCTTGGCCGTGCTCGTCTTCCTGATCTACCTGTCGGTCCTGCTGTCCCTCGCGACACCCGCCTACGTCATGGAGGGCATCGGCGTCTTCGCGGCGCTCGGTCGCTCGCGCGATCTCGTGCGCGGCGCCTGGCTGCAGATCTTCGGCGTGCTCCTCGTGGCCACGCTCGCGCTCAGCGTCATCGGCGGCGTGCTCGGGGCCATCGCGGGCGTGGCCGGGGCGGCGACGTCGCTCACGCCGGGCGGCGTGCCCGGCCCGGGCTTCTACCTCGCGATCGGCGTGGTCACGGTGATCGTCACGATGTTCGCCACCCCCTTCCTCGCGGGCGTCACGGGCCTGCTGTACGTCGACCAGCGCATCCGCCGGGAGCGCTTCGACCTCCAGCTCGCCACCTGGGCCGCCGAGGCGGAGCGCTACCCGCGGTAGGTGCGGCGGTAGGTCAACGGGGCCACCCCGATCGCGGCGTGCAGCTGCTGGCGCAACGCGGTCGGGGTGCCGAACCCCGCCCGGCTCGCCACCCGGTCCACCGGCAGCTCGGTGGTCTCCAGCAGCCGCCGGGCCAGCTCGACGCGCCGGTCGGTGAGCCACCGGACCGGGCTCACCCCCGTCTCCTCGCGGAAGCGGCGGGTGAACGTGCGCACGCTCATGGCGGCGTGGGCGGCGAGGTCGGCCAGGGCCAGTGGCTCGTCGAGCCGGTCGAGCGCCCAGGCCCGGGTCGCGGCCGTGCCCTCCCCGGCGATCTCCGCCAGCGGCTCGACGAACTGCGACTGGCCGCCCTCCCGCCACGGCGACACCACGCTGCGCCGGGCCACCCGGTTGGCCACCGCCAGACCGTGGTCGCGGCGCACGAGGTGCAGGCACAGGTCGATGCCCGCGGCGTTGCCCGCCGAGGTGAGCACGTCGCCGTCGTCGACGTAGAGCACGTCCGGATCCAGCAGCACGGCCGGGAAGAACCGCCGGAACGCCGCCGTGTGCATCCAGTGCGTGGTGGCCGGACGCCCGGTCAACCGGCCCGCGGCGGCCAGCACGAACGCGCCGGTGCAGATCGACATCAGCCGCGCGTCGAGCCCTTCGAGGACCGCGCCGACGGCATCTTCCAGCCCCCCGCGCTCCACCGCCGCCCCGCGTTGGATGCCCGGCACCACCACGGTGTCGGCCGCGGCAAGGATCGAGGCGTCGTGCTCGGGCAGCACCGCGTAGCCCGCCGACGTGCGCACCGGCCCGCCGTCGACGGTGGCCACCCGCACCCGGTAGAGCGGCGCGCCCGCCTCGTCGACCGCCCCGCCGATCAGCTTGTGCGGCAGCCCCAACTCGAACGCGACCACCGACGGCAGGGCCAACACCGCGACCTCGTGCATGGCCGAATTCTTTCACATATTGGCTTTCCGGCCACTGGTCCAGCTGGGTTGCGATCGGCGATGCTGCTGGACGTGACGGATCTACGCGTGCGCCGCCGGATCCACCCCGCGTGGTGGGCCGCCGCCGTGACCTTCCTGGCGCTGGTCGGCGCCGCGGGCTTCCGCGCCGTGCCCGGCGTGCTCATGGACCCGCTGCACCGGGAGTTCGGCTGGTCCACCACCACGATCTCGGCCGCGATCGCGGTGAACATGGCTCTCTACGGCCTCACCTCGCCGTTCGCCGCCGCGCTCATGGAACGGTTCGGGATCCGGGCCGTGGTGACGGCGGCGCTCTTGATCGTTGCCTCCGGCAGCGGGCTGACCGTGTTCATGACGGCGAGCTGGCAGCTGGTGTTGTGCTGGGGCGTGCTCGTCGGGCTCGGCACGGGGTCGATGGCGTTGGCGCTGGTCGCGACGGTCACGGGCCGCTGGTTCGTCACCCACCGCGGTCTCGTCTCCGGCGTGCTGACGGCGGGCGGCGCGGCGGGCCAGCTCGTGTTCCTGCCCCTCGTCGCGGCGGTCACGGAGACGGCGGGCTGGCGGGTGGCGTCGCTGGGCGTGGCGGCGGCCGCCCTCGCGGTGGCGCCGTTCGTGGTGTGGCTCTTGCGCGACCGCCCCTCCGACGTCGGCGCCGCCCCCTACGGCGGCACGCCCGAAGACGAGCCGCCCGCCGTTCGCATCGGCGCCGCCCGGGTCGCACTGCGGGCGCTGATCGACGCCGCCCGCACCCGGCCGTTCTGGTACCTCGCGGGCGGGATGGCGATCTGCGGGGCGACGACCGTCGGGCTCATCCAGCCGCACTTCGTGCCCGCCGCGCACGACCACGGGCTGCCGGTCACCGTCGGCGCGGGCCTGCTCGCCGCCGTCGGGATCTTCGACATCGTCGGGACGATCGCGTCCGGCTGGCTCACCGACCGGGTCGACCCCCGGCTGCTGCTCCTGACCTACTACGTGCTGCGCGGGCTGTCGCTGATGGCGCTGCCGGTGCTGTTCGCCCCGTACGTGCACGCGACGCTGCTGCTGTTCGTCGTGTTCTACGGCCTGGACTGGGTGGCGACGATCCCGCCGACGCTGGCGCTGGCCCGTGAGCACTTCGGTGCCCGCGCGCCGGTCGTGTTCGGATGGGTGTTCGCGTCGCATCAGGTCGGGGCGGCCGCGATGGCGCTCGTCGCGGGGATCATCCGCGACCGGCTGCACACCTACGACGGGGCCTGGTACGTCGGCGGCGCGCTCTGCCTGGCCGCCGGGGTGCTGTCGCTGGCCGTCGGCCGGTCGCGGCGGCCGGTCGCGGCCGGGGCCTCCGGGGGTGTTGCAGCAGGGTGACCCTGCTGCAACTCAACGTCAGGAGGGGCGCCCTGCTGCAACTCCCGGGCCCGCGCGCGGTGCCCCGGTAGCGTTCCGCGCGTGGAGCGACACACGGCGGGCCGCGACGGGGCGCGTGCCGCCGCCCGCGCCGACGACCACCACGTCGGAGCCGCCCGGTGACCCGTCCGTACGTGCTGCTGTCCGTCGCCACCTCGCTCGACGGCCACATCGACGACGCCCGCTCCGAGCGGCTGATCCTGTCCAGCGCCGAGGACCTCGACCGGGTCGACGCCGAGCGCGCCGCGGCCGACGCGTTGCTCGTCGGCGCCGCGACCATCGCCGCCGACGACCCGCGCCTGCTGGTCCGCTCGGCCGCCCGGCGCGCGGAGCGGGTGGCGCGCGGCGCGCCGCCGTCGCCGGTCAAGGTCACGATCACCCGCACCGGCCGCGGCCTCGACCCGTGCGCGCAGTTCTTCGCCGCCGGGGACGGCGCGAAGCTGGTCTACGCCGCGCCGCCTGCGGCCGCCGAGCTGGAACGCCGCCTCGACGGGCTCGCCACCGTGGTCGCCGCGGCCGACCTGTCGTCCGTGCTCGCCGACGTCGCCGCCCGGGGGATCGCCCGGCTCATGGTCGAGGGCGGCACGCGCACGAGCACGCTGTTCCTGACCGCAGGGGTCGTCGACGAGCTGCAGGTCGTGGTCGCGCCGGTGATCGTGGGCGACCCGGCCGCCCCGCGCCTGGCGGCCGCCCCGATCGGCCGGATGCACCTGGCCGACGTGCGCAGGGTCGGCGACTGCGCGCTGCTCGTCTACCGGCCACCCCGGTCATGATCGCCGGTTCGGTGCGAAACCGGGCCACATCCGGCCGCTTTCGCGCCAAACCGACGATCACGGGCTGGGCTGGGCGGACCGGGGCCTCAGTCGTGCTTGATCTCGTCCCAGCCCTCGACGTCCTCCGGCCGACGCGGCGCGGGCCCGATGTACTGGGCCGACGGGCGGACGAGCTTGGACTCGCGCTTCTGCTCCATGATGTGCGCGCTCCACCCGGCCGTGCGGGCCGAGGTGAACATCGCGGGCATCATGTGCGGCGACACCTCGGCGAAGTCGAGGATCACCGCGGCCCAGAACTCGACGTTCGTCTCGATCGGGTGGTCGGGCCGCCGCTCCCGCAGCTCCTTCAGCGCCGCCTGCTCCAGCGCCAACGCCACCTCGTACCGCGGCGCCTTCAGCTCCTGACACGTGCGGCGCAGCACCCGGGCGCGCGGGTCCTCGGCCCGGTACACCCGGTGCCCGAAGCCCATCAGCTTCTCCCGGCGGTCGAGGATGCCCTTGACCAGCGTCTCCGCGTCGTCGGTGCGCTCCACCTCGGCCAGCATCGGCAGCACCCGCGCGGGCGCGCCGCCGTGCAGGGGGCCGGACATGGCACCGATCGCGCCGGAGAGCGCCGCCGCCACGTCTGCCCCGGTGGAGGCGATCACGCGCGCGGTGAACGTCGAGGCGTTCATGCCGTGCTCGGCCGCCGACACCCAATACGCGTCGACGGCCTTGACGTGCGCCGGGTCCGGCTCGCCGCGCCAGCGCGTCATGAACCGCTCGGTGATCGTCGAACACCGGTCGATGCGGGTCTGCGGCACGGCGGGCACGCCGATCCCGCGCGCCGACTGCGCCACGTACGAGAGCGCCATCACCGACGCGCGCGCGAGCTGCTCGCGGGCCTCGTCGTCGGTGATGTCCAGCAGCGGGCGGTAGCCCCAGTAGGGAGCGAGCATGGCCAGCGCGGCCTGGACGTCGACGCGCACGTCGCCGGTGTGCACCGGGATCGGGAACGGGTCGGCGGGCGGCAGGCCGGGCCCGAACCGGCCGTCGACGAGCAGCGCCCACACGTTGCCGAAGGTCACCCGGCCGACGAGGTCCTCGATGTCGACGCCTCGGTAGCGCAGCGCGCCGCCGTCCTTGTCCGGCTCGGCGATCTGGGTGCGGAACGCGACGTGGCCCTCCAGGCCGGACTTGAAGCCCGGCGGAGGCGGCGGTACGTCCTGCGCAGCGGTCACTGCGGTCTCCTCACCGGGCTACGCCGCCCGTCGGGTGGTGCCCACGGCCGGCTCAGACGGCTACCGTGGTTGGCGTCAATCTGCCCGCGCCGGTGTCCGGAAGCAACGGGGCGTGCGGGTGGCATCGGTCACCGAACGGGTACCCGCGCCTGTCGGCTGGGAGAAGGGATGTCGATGGCGCAGGAGTTGGCCGGAATGCGGGTGGACTACACGGGCGAGGGGCTTGACGTCGACGCCTTGGCGGGCACCTGGCACGAGCAGCTCGCGAAGTGGTTCGCCGAGGCCCAGGAGGCGGGTTTTCCCGAGGTCAACGCCATGGTGCTGGCCACAGCGGGCGACGACGGGCGGCCGTCGTCGCGCACGGTGCTGTGCAAGCGGCTCGACGAGCGCGGCGTCGTCTTCTACACCAACTACACGTCGACGAAGAGCCACGATCTGCGCGCCACCCGGTACGCGTCGGCCACCTTCCCCTGGTATCCCCAGCACCGGCAGGTGCACCTGCGGGGGCCGGTCGAGCTCGTGCCGCACGAGGAGACCGAGGAGTACTGGGCGAGCCGGCCACGGGGCGCGCAGCTGGGGGCGTGGGCGTCGCCACAGTCGACGATCGTGCGCAGCCGCCGGGCGCTCGACGACGCGCTGGCCGCCGTCACCCAGCGGTTCGCCGACGACGAGCCGGTGCCGGTGCCGGGGCACTGGGGCGGCTGGCGGATCCTGCCCGAGCAGGTGGAGTTCTGGCAGGGCCGGTCCAACCGGATGCACGACCGGCTGCGCTTCGCCTGCGACACGCACGACCGCAGCTGGACAGTGCGCCGTCTCGCACCCTAGAGCGGTGGCCACCGGCGTCCACCGGGCCGCTCGCGCGCCCAAACGACGCCCTCGCAGCGTCGCCGCCCTCGCGAGTACCCCGGTACGAGCGTCGGGCGGCGCCTTGCGACGCGCCGCCTGGATCACGCGATCGACCGGGCAACGTTGGTGGACACCGCACTAGCGGGCGCAATCACCACGCGCCGCCACCGGCGAGGTGGTATGCGTTGGCAACGTGACCGATACCGATCCGACCGTGCGGTTCGCGAACCTGCGCCGGTTCAGCCGGGTCGCGCGCGGCGCGCTGGCCGACACTCGCCCGCTGCGCACCCCGGCGTACCGGCGGTTGTGGACGGCCGGGATCGTGACGGTGATCGGGGCGCAGCTCACGGTCGTCGCCGTCCCCACGCAGATCTTCGGGATCACCGGCTCGTCGGCCTACGCCGGCCTGACCGGGCTCTTCGGGCTGGTCCCGCTGGTGGTGTTCGGGCTCTGGGGCGGCGCCATCGCCGACGCGATGGACCGGCGCACGCTGCTCTTGATCACCGGTGCGGGCATCGCGGCGATGTCGCTCGCGCTGTGGGTGATCGCGGCGAGCGGGGTCGGCGGCGTCTGGGTCGTGCTCGTGCTGTTCGCGGTGCAGTCGGCGCTCCTGGCGATCAACCAGCCCGCCCGCAGCGCGGTGATCCCGCGCCTGGTGACGCCCGCCCTGCTACCCGCCGCGAACACGCTCAACTTCACCGTGGTGAATATACGGATAGTGCATCCGCTACCTCGTCGGGCCTATCGCCGCAGCTCAGAGGCCGTCTACTGCGGACTGGAGGGCCCTCCAGAGGGTCCCGGAACGTGACCGAAGTCACTTCCCTAACCGGGTGCCGCTCGGTGGGCGTAGAACGATCTTCTGGCTAGCCGGGGGTGTCCACCCCTCGCGGGCGCGCCGTCCGCCAGGCGGACACCCGTCGCCCCGGCCGAAGGTCCGTTGTGGACGGACCCGGGGCCGGGCCGCCATCCGGTCTTGCCCTGGGCCGGTTGCGCGAAAGGCCGTTCACTACATCGGCGAGACCTCCTTGCGCTCCGGCCACGCTGCTGCCCCTCGGCACGGACAACGGGCACCCGGACGACGTCGCCGATCACGGCGTGTAGCGCAGGATCGCCGCGACGTCCCCGCCGCCCGGGACGTCCTGGTGTCGGACCGCGAGGACCCGCCCACCGGTCAGCCACACGCGGCGCGCGATCTCGTCGACCACGCCGTAGGTCGTCGCTGCGTCCGAGTCTTCGAAGGTCACCGCGCCCGTCTCCTGGTCGATGTGCCCGGGCAGCGTCGCGTCGATGTCGACGAAGACGGCGTCGACCGCGCCACGTGTCGCGAGCCGCGCGACGTCAGCGACGTCGGTGGCGGTGCGGCCCTGCGACGCGCGCTGCTCGTAGTGCTCCTGCAGCGCGCGCAGCTGCTCGGCATGCCACCGGTCGAGCACCTCGCGGGCGCTCGCCACCAGCTCGCCGTCGCTGACGGACTCCGGGTTGCCGGGCACGGAGCCTGGCACGATGTCCGGGTAGCGACACAACGAGCGGAAGATGCCGTCCAGCGGTTCGGTGGCGGCCAGGACCAGCGGCACACCGTGCCCCGGCAGGACCGGCCGGAGCGCCTTGTCGACCTGCCGGGCGAACTGGCGCATCCGCACCTTCTGCCCCTCGCTGCCCTGGATCCGCCCGCTCGGTCCGCGACCGGCGATCGAACTCTTGCCGACCGCGCTCGCGACGTCGGTGGGCATGTCAGGGACGTCGACGAGCTCCGGAGCCGAGTCCGACACAAGCTCGAGCACGCGCACCGAACCCTGCGCCAGTGCGAGCACGAACCCGGTCTGCGGGAATGTGACCGCGCGCAGCAGTGGCTTGAGGTGGAAGCGGTCCGCCACCGCCACCAACGGCAGCAGCCGGTTCGGCAGCCGGAACGTGACGAGCGAGAACGGCGTGGCGAACACCGCGAGGCTGAGGGCCTGGTAGTGCCAGAACTCGTAATCCTCCTCGAGATCGGCGAACTGCTCCTCGATGGCCGTCACGTCCTGTTTGTCGACCTCCGTGGCACGCAACTGCTCCAATGCCTCACCGCCGAGGCGCCTCAGCTCGAGCCGCTCGGCCTCGCCGCTCGAAGCCGGGTCGGTCGGCAGGTAGACGGAGATGCTCGACGGCGCCGCTGCCCTCATCAGTGCATCGATCTCGGCTCGGCTCGGGATATCCGTATGCAGCGGCATCGCACGCTCCGTCGTGGGTCGAGCTGGATCGGGCTCGGTCATTCCCACCCTAGGTGGCTGGTGTCGTACGGCCGCTTCGGGAGTGTGGCCGGCTCGGCTGACGGTTCATGGGGTTCCTGGGTTCGCTGAGATCGGGACGGGTGGCGGTTCCGCGGAACCGCTTGAGGAAGCGTTCTGGCCAGCCTGTCGCCGCGGCGAGCCCTCGGTGAGGGGTGTCTCGCTTGCTGGTCACGCCGCCACCGCCCATCCTTGGGCGGTTCCGCGCGGCCCGAGCACGGCCAGCCGGGCCAGGTTCACCGCGCCGGCCAGCAGCCGGAAGTCGGCGTCGACGCGGGCGGTGCCGCGGACCCGGGCTCGTCGTCCGCCGTGGTGACGGCGAACGAGATGGCCGAGCTTGCGCTCGACCTTGGGTCGGGTGGCGCCGTAGTCGGTGACCCAGGCGGGATCGGTCTGGCGGGCGCGGGCGGCCCGCCCGGTCGTCGAGGTCGTCGTCGAGGTCGTCGTCGAGGTCGTCACCGAGAAGGTCGGCGACGAGGTCGTCGGCACCTGTGTGCAACGGCTGCCCGCGGCCCGAGCACCACGATTCCCACGACGGTGACCCTGTCGCGGTGACCCCTGTCGCGCGCCCCTCGACCAAACCCCTGCCGTCAACGCCGCCAAACCACGCCCTCAGCACGGTCGGGAGAGAAGCTCACGCAGGGCTGCCCGCCGCAGTGGCGGCACGGATGCGATCGGGCGGCGCCGCGATGCAGGCGGACCCGCTGGTGCGCGGTCAGGTAGCCGGGCGGTCCGTCCCCGCCCTTGCGCCGGTGCGCCGGCACGGGCCCGCCCGTGGGGTCGGGCGGTTCAGTCGTCGCCCCGGGCGAGGTCGCGGAGCTGTCGCTGGAGATCATCGAGGTTCCACCTGTAGTGCCTGCGCTTGCCGCCGGTGAGCACCACCGCCGGGGTGATCCGACCGTCGGCCGCGTAGCGGGTCAGCGTGCGCGCCGAGATGCCGAGGGCCTTGGCCGCCTCGTCCGTGCTGACCAGGTGATCCACCCGGGCGACAGTAGAGGCGATCATCTCGCTGCGCTCCCATCGTGACGATGGAGTCCAATGCTGGCGATAGTGTCCGTGCTGACGCTACCGTGACCGGCATGACCGACGGCGTCACCCACTACTGCCCGCACGGCGCCGCCCGCTGCGAGTCCTGCGGGCGGGAGGTCGAGGGCATTGCCGTGGTCATCGCCGCGTCGCCCGCGGGCTCGCTGTGCCTGTCGGCCTGCCCGCCGTGCGCGGCGGCGATCGGGCGCGGCACCCCGCCGGGGATCTCGCTCGGCACCGCGACGCGCCTCGCAGCTCAGCACGCCGCGCATTGCGCGGCCGCGGACGAGTGAGCCGTGGACGAGGAGCAGCGCGTCATCGTGCTCGTGGTCGGCGACGCGAGCGGCTGGACGGTCATCACCCCGGACGGCACGCTCGACCCGGCCCCGATGCCCGCACGCTGGGCGGCGACCCAGCTGCGGCGGCTGCTGCCGTTCCTGGCGGACGCGGAGGACGACTGACACGCTGGACCCGACGCCCTCGACCATCCCTCGGTCGAGGGCGTCGTGCTGTCCGGCGTCACCGGCGGGCGGGCGGTGACGGCGGGTACCCGTCCGCATGCTCCCGGGAGCAGTAGCCTGACCGGCGCCCGTCCAGGAGCGAGACGGGGGATCACGGCAGGCGTGGCTCGGCCTGGCGCGGACGGCGCGGCGTGGCGCGGCACCCGGGCCTCCGCATCCGCGTACAGCGCCACCGTCGCCGCGCGCGGCGACGGTGGCGGGTGGCGGGTGGCGGGTGGCGACGCTGCCACGGGGGCAGCGACCCGGCCGCGGCCGCTCACGCCACCGCAGAAAGTCAGTCCTTTTCTGCGATAGTCCCGTCGGGGTTGAGCCCGAAGCGGCGCATCCGCTCCGCCTTCTGCTTGGTCTCAGCTCGCGAAGCAAGGACCCTGATGAGCTCCTCTGATGCTCTCCACGTACCGGCATCCACCTCACGGCGCAGTTCGTCGGTGCGGCCCTGCTTGCCCAGCAGGGCGGCCAACCGGTCCGCGGCGGGCCCGTCGCCGGCATCAGCGCGCTGGCGTAGTTCTTCGGTGCGGCCCTGCTTGGCCAGCAGGGCGGCCAACCGGTCCGCGGCGTACCTCACGCCGGCATCAACGCCGTGGCGTAGGAGGTCGATGGCTTCGTCGGTGCGGCCCTGGTGGTCCAGCTGGGCGGCCCGCGGGACCGCGCCCGCGGCGCGGACTTTCTCAGTTTCCTTCTCGATTTCCTTCTCGAATTCCTCATCGACCAGCAGCCATTTCCACGCGTGCTGGTCGCCGGCATTGGCGCGCTGCCACAGTTCGTCGGTGCGGCCCTGCTTGGCCAGCAGGTCGGCCAGCCGGTCCGCGGCGGACCCGTCGCCGGCATCAGCGCGCTGCCAGAGTTCGTCGGTGCGGCCCTGCTTGGCCAGCAGGTCGACCAACCGGGCCGCGGCTTCCCGATCGCCGGCGTCGGCGCGCGGGCGTAGCAAGTCGAGTGCCTCGTCGGTGCGGCCCTGCTCGGCCAACAGATCGACCAACCGGCCTGCGGCTTCCCGATCGCCGGCGTCAGCGCGCGGGCGTAGCAGGTCGAGTGCCTCGTCGGTGCGGCCCTGCTCGGCCAGCAGATCGACCTGTCGATCGACGGCGACCAGCTCGCCGGCTTGGGCGCGGGCTTGATAGAGGTGTTGCGCGTACCGGTACAACAGCCGCCGCTTCGCGCTGTCGGCGAGGCGGTACAGGTCGTCAACAGGGTGGGGGTAGTCGCAGAGGGCTTGCCAGGTGGCTGCGGATAGGCGGGTGCTGCGGCGTTGTCGGGTGAGATGTTGCAGGAGGTAGTCGGCCACGGTGTGGCCGATCACGCCGGTGCGCTGGTCGTTCAGGACGGGGATCAGGGGTGCGGTTGCGCGGTCTTGGGGCTGGGTGGCTCTGGTGAGCTCTCTTAGTGCCGGGGGGAACCAGGCGTCGTCGGGGTGAAGGGTGGTCAGGTAGCCCCGGGCGGCGGCGCACAGCAGGTCGCTGGTCAGAGGTGCTTGGACACCGAGGCGGCGGGCGTCGACGGCGGCGTGGATCACGGCCTGCTGGGTCTCGGTGGCTCGTCCGTAGCGGCGAAGCAGTTCCGGGGCCCCAGCCAGAGCCTCGGTGACGTTGTAGGCCCGGTCGGCCAAGGCCTGGGCCAGGCGCGGGTCCTGGGCAGCGAGTTCAGCGGCGGCGGTCCGCTCCGGGGCGGAGAAGGTCATCAGGCCGATCTCGTGCAGGCGGGACCCGCTGAGGATCTCCAGCGTGCGGGGGTAGAGTGCCCGGTCTTGCCCGGTGACCGGGTCGTACTGGGTCTCGCGCAGCGTGTGGGCGTACTCCGGCCAGAGGGTGGCCAGGATGATCACAGGAGTGGGGGCGTCCAATAGGCGGCGGATGGCTCCTGCGGTGATGGAGGTGGCTCCTTCGGGGAGGTAGGGGCCCTCGAGGAAGGTTTGCAGCTCGTCCAGCCAGACGATGAGCTTGGGGAGCGGGAAGGTGGCCTCGGCGCTAGTGTTGATCAGTTCGCCGTGGCCCGAGTCGGGAGCCAGTACGGCGAACTCGTTCAGCTCTTGGCGGGCGCTCTCGTACAGCAGCCGCGTCTTGCCGACGCAGGAGTTGCCCACCAGCAGTAAGAATCCACCGGTCTGGCGCGACGTCCGCATCCAGTCGCGGATCTCGGGGCCCTTGTCCCGGTCGACGAAGACAGGCAGGTCTGGGTCCAGTCCGCTCGAGGAGGTGTGCGGTGCGGTTTGCCGCCTGTCTGGTTTGGGGGCCCGGGCTGGCCGCTGCAGGTCGGCGTGCTTGGCCGGTAGCCCGGTTGCGGGGTGGACCCGCAGCGCTAGTGCCTGAGCGGATGCCTCCCCGATGTGGGGCAGGCGGTCCTGTCGCCCCAGGTGTCGGCGCAAGAGATCCAGCGACTCGCGTTCCTGTTTGGTCACGGCCTGGCGACGCGTGGCCCACGGCTCGATCAACCAGGTCCCCAGCACAGCAAGCACCGCGGCAATGCCGGCCACCCCCCACGGCGGCAGCCATGCCAGCCACGCCGGAGGCTTGGTCAGCCCAACCAGAGCCGTTGCGGCGGCGAGGGCGGCCAACACGAGGACCGGCGCGGCCATTAGCCGCCGGGTCCGAAGCCGGAAATTATCCTTCATCGTGGTTGCAGCAGCTCGGCCTGCGGCACCGGCAGCTTCGCACCGCTTTCGGGATCCAGACGCACCAGCACATGCCGGGCGGTAATCACGTGCTGATCATTGAATAACACCGCTGACCCCGTCCGCCGTCCCTGCACGAAGACGGCAGCGATGGCCTGCATCACCGCCTGGCTACCCCCACTCACCCCAGCGGACCCTCCACTTGAACGCCAACCCACTCGCCACACACAGCATCGAGAGCACTCAACCAGGCTCCGCGGGGCGCGTCAGCCCGCCGTCCCGGGGGAATCCAGCGATCAGTTGGAGGGCGGGCGAGAGACGTCAGACGCCCCCGATACCTTTCGTTATCGGAAGCTGGCCTCAGCGCACGCCCCGCCGAGACACGCCCATGCCTGCCGCGCGGTGCCGTGATGTGCGCGCCTGCGTCGCCGCTCTGCAGCAGCGCATCTCCGGCCGTCCTCATCTCGCGGCCGCGACGTCGTTCGTGGTGTTCGACGTCCTTGCGCTGGCCGGTCGCGACCTGCGCGGGCTGCCCTACCGCAAGCGGCGCAAACAGCTTCGGCATCTGCTGGGCGGCGCGATGCCGCCGCTGGCGCTGATGCCCGCCACGCGGGAGCTGCCGGGTGCGCAGGCGTGGATGCGAGACCACCTCGACGCAGGCGTCGAAGGGGTGGTGATCAAGCATCGCGAGCACGGCTACCGGCCGCGGCGCCGGTCGTGGTGGAAGGTCCGCGCCCGCACCACCGCAGACGCTGTCGTGGCCGGTGTGATCGGGCCCCTGAACGCCCCGGAGGCGCTGCTGCTGGGGCTGCCGGACGAGGAGCGGGGCGGGGCCGCCTGCGCGTGGCGGGCCGGACAGGGCCGTTGACGTTGCCCGCGCGGCGGGAGCTCGGCGCGCTGCTGGTGCCGCCGCAGCGGGCGCATCCGTGGCCGGAGCGGATCCCATCCAGCCGGTTCGGGCAGCTGCCCGGGGAGGCGATCGACTACACGCCGACCGAGCCGCTGGTCGTCGTCGAGGTCGACGTCGACGTCTGCTTCGAACAGGGCCGATGGCGGCACGCGACGGCGCTTCGCAGGGTACGGGGCGACTTGCAGCCCACAGACGTGCCTTCCAGGTGAGCACCCGCGAACCAGACGTCACTGCGGCGCATTCCGCTGCCTCGTGGCCCAAGCGTTGGCGCGTCCGACGAGCCGTTCGGCGGCGGCGCCACGCGCGAGCGGGCCCTCCTGCTCCCCGGCCCAGCGTTTCCCGGCCAACTCGGTGCGCTTCTGGTCGCGCCGGCGGCTGAGCACGTCTCGGTCTCGGGGTAGCAGGGGACGCGCGGCGATGAGCTGATCGGCGTGCCGGTCGCAGGCGAACCCGAGCCACGCGGTGCGACCGTGCGCGGCGTACCAGACCCCGGCGCGGGTGGGCTCGGCCTCGCAGCCGACGGGGCTGAGGAGCGGGCGGTCGATGATGCCGCCGCAGCCTGCGTTGAGGACGTGGAACGCATCCATCGTGTGCTTCCCCCTGGGGTACCGACCGGGCGGCGGCCGCGGGGGAAGCACGGCGGGACGACGGTAGCGCGGGAGGACGACATCGTGGAGGCTGTCGTGACCCTTCACCCAGCGGGCGCGGACCGTTGGGCCCTACGTGGTCCCGGTCACAGCGGCGGATCTGGAGCACCTCCACGGAATCGCCGAGACGATCCGGCCCGCCGAGCTGTACATCCACGGCTGGACGGCACCGTGCAGAACGTCGGAGCTGTCTAGCGGTCGCTGTGCACGTCGCTCCCGCCGGGAGTCGCGGTGCACGGTATCCACTGGTCCGAGCCGGAGCGTCCAGCCAAGCGCACGCCGCAGTCGGACCGTCGATCTCGGCGACGTCCAGGAACTCTCCAGCTCGTCGACACACAGCTTGGGCCGGTCCTCGGTGATAGCGAGCCCTTACCGTGGGCAGGATGACCGGTCCCGAAGTCTCGCTCGCCTTATCGATGGCCGAGGATCTACGCGCTGGCAAGAGCCTTTTCGACCTGATTCCCGACACTCCGGCCGGGACGGTGTTGGACGCAGAGCAGATGCGCGGCTGGGACGCCAGCCACGACATCGATGCGGCCTTGGTCCGTCAGTTACTCCTGCTGGGGCGCCCGGACAACGCAGCGGAGCCCCGCATCTTGATGCTGCGAGGGGCACGACTCCGCGGTCGGCTCGACCTTGGCCTTCTCACCGTCCCGATCGCGCTTGCGCTCCATGACTGTCTGATCGAGGACGGGGTTGATCTGGAGTTTGCCCGGCTGCCGGCCCTGGCCCTTCTCCGGTGCCGGGTCGGGCACCCCGATCTGCCGGAACCGGCGTTGTCTGCCCAGCGCCTCCGCGTCGATGGGTCGGTGCGTCTTCACGGGTCGCTGTTTGCCGCTGCGACGGCAGGGGATTTCGTCGACGGTGCCGTGCGCCTGGTCGGGGCATGCATCGGTGGCCAGCTCAGCCTTTCCAACGCAACCGTGTGCAACTTCGCCAGCGCGGCCCTGCACGCCGATGGCCTGCAGACTGGCGGCGATCTGTTCTTCGACGAGGGCTTCACCGCGGAGGGGGTCGGTAAGGGGGGCGCGGTCCGTCTGATGGGTGCTCGGATCGGTGGCCAGGTCGTCTTCAGGGGTGGCTCCGTACGCAACTCCTCTGGTCCGGGCCTCAGTGCCGAGCGTATGTGGACTGAGGCCGATGTGGTTCTCGCCGCGCTCACCGTGGAGGGCGCGGGCGAGAACGGGTCGGTCCGTCTGCTGGGGGCGCGAATCGGCGGCGAACTCAGCCTCAGTGGCGCCACGCTGCGTAACTCCTCGGGGCCGGCCCTCCTGGCCGACCGTGCCCAGATTGGCGATGTCTTTCTCGATGGAGGTCTCAGTGCTGAGGGCGCCGGCGACGGTGGAGCCGTCCGCCTCCTTGTCGCCCGGATCGATGGCCAGCTCATCCTCAGCGACGCCACCGTGTGCAACCCCAGTGGCCCTGCCTTGGTCGCCGACGGCCTTCAGACCGGCGACCTCGTGTCACTCGGTCCGCGCTTCACCGCCGAGGGTTCCGGCGACGGTTGTGTAGTCCGCCTGGCCGGGGCCCATGTCGGGGGGCAGTTCAGCATTTCCGAGGTCACCATGCGCATTCGGTCCCATCCGAGCCACGCCTGGGAGCTGAACGGCCTGACCTACCCCGGCGTCCCGCTACTTGATCCGGCGAGGAACCGGGAGGCCTGGCTGGAGCTGCTCCGAAGCAGCATTCCCAGGTATGCCGCGCAGCCCTACCAGCACCTCGCCGCCGCCTACCGAGCCGAGGGACACGATCGCGACGTGCGGGCGATCCTGATCGCCCAGCGGCGGGACCAAGTCGAGCGGGGCGCGCTGGGTCGCGGAGATCGGTGGTGGGCCGGGCTGACAGGGCTTCTGCTGGGGTACGGATATCAGCCATGGCGGGCGCTGCTGTACCTGGCCGGGCTCTTGGCCGTGTCGGTGCTGCTCGCAGTGGTGCTAGGCGGGCATGGCGCACTTGTACGGCCCGTCGACCCAGCTGAGCCGTGCGCATTGATCGAGCAGATCGGTCGGGGGCTCGACCTGGGCACGCCCTTTCTACCCCGGCCCGCTCCCGGCTGCGAAACCACCACAAGCGCCACCGGTATCGCCCTCACCATCAGCAGCTGGGTTCTGCAATTCGCCGCGTGGGCCTTGGCCGCATTGTTCATCGCCGGGTTCACCGGCATCGTCCGCAAGACCTGATCCACTACCGGGTAATGCGAACAACCGTAACCCAGCTCGTCGGTCGGTCGGGGTGCAGGGGTGCAAACGGATGCAGGCATCGTCTCGGAGGCTCGAACAGCGACATCAGTCCCCGCCGCCTGCGGCCATGCCCCCGCCCCACCGGCTGGCGATATAGCGTTGGCGTTCGACAGGGTCGCTGATCTCGCGGGTGCCGTTGCCGATGCGGACGTAGAAGGCCGTCTTGCTCAACATCTGGCCCTTCTTGTCGACCACAACGGTGGCCTCGACCGGGAAGGGGCTAGGGGGTACGTGCACCCGGCAGAGGTCCTCGTCGTCCACCGTGTGGATCTGGCTGGAGGTGGTGCTGGCCAGCGTTTCACCCATGGCGTTGATCAGCAGCTGGTTGAGGTGGAGCAGGAACAGGTCGCGGTCGTCCTTGCCCGGCTTGTGCAGCGAGGCGTAGTCGCCGGTCAGGCCATGGATGCTGGCGTCGTCGGCGACGCCGATGAGCAGGGTGCCGCCGTCCCGGCTGTTGGCGAAGGCAGCGACGGTCTTGAGCGAGGCGGTCTCGAGTGGCTTGTAGACCTCGCCGGTGCCGGCCCCCGTCCGCAGCGTCGACTTGTACTCGAGATGGGCGTGCTCCCCGCCGGCGCCGAGCAGCTCGGCGATGGGGCAGTGCTCCTGGTAGGCGACGCGGGCCCGGGCCTAGGGCGAGGGTGGCGTAGACCTTGACGACGTCGGCGGCGAGATCGCTGTCGTCGAGGAACTTGAACACGACCTTCTCGTTGCGGTCCATGCGTCGAGCAGGGCCTTCTGGAACAGCTCGGGGAAGACGACCCCGAAGTTCTCGGCGGTGTTGTTGACCGCGGTGACCTGCACCTGTTCGTCGGCGACCAGATCGTCGAGGGCGGCGTCGAACACGAGTCGATCGGCGTCGGTCCAGTCGGTGCCGTACCGCGCGTTGAGCCGATCGATGATCGCCGACAGCGGCTCGGGCTCTGGCTCGTTGACCCTGCCGGTGCCGGAGTAGATGGTCGATACCTCGCCGCCGCTCCGCGTCCAGCGCAACGGAGCCGCTGAACTGCTGCTCGTTGCGCAGGTGTGTCAGCTCCAAGCGCACTGCCCAGGTCGACCGCTGCCCCGGGGTCGGCCTTGATGAACGCGGCCAGCGCCTTGCAGAACAGGTAGTCGCGCTCCAGCGTCGGTGTCGGCGAAGGTCACGATCTGGGACAGGAACGCGTAGGTGCGCACGAACCGGCCCAGGGCGTCCCGGAAGCGGTCCTGCTCGTCGTCCTCGAGGCCGTCGGAACCGGTCGACGGCCGGGCCGAGCGCGGCGTGGACCCGGCCGTGGTCGAGCGCGCTCGGCGAGCAGCAGCCGGGCGACGGTGGTCGACCTCGTCGGCGTCGCAGCACGCCGAACTCGTCGAGGGCGTGGCGGGTGTCGTAGAGCAGGTTCGGGTCCGACGGCGGGGCGACGGTCTCGCCGTAGTACGGCTCGAACGCCGCCCGGATGTCCTCGGCGTCGTTGCGAAGTCGAGGACGAACGTGCCGTCCTTGTCGGGGTGGATGCGGTTGAGCCGGGACAGGGTCTGCACCGCGGCGAGCCCGGTCAGGGTCTTGTCGACGTACATGGCGTAGAGCTTCGGCTGGTCGAAGCCGGTCTGGAACTTCTCGGCCACCACCATGATCTGGTACTCGTCGGTGTCGAACCGCTCGGCGGTCTGCGACTCCGGGAAGCCGTTCATCTTCGCCTCGGTGACCGGTTCGCCGCCGTTGAGCGGACGGCGTCGGAGAACGCGACCAGCACACCCGAGGTCGTAGCCGTGGTCGGCGACGTAGGCGCGCAGCGCCTGCCAGAACCGCACGGCGTGCTGGCCGCGACGAGCAGACCACCATCGCCTTGGCCTGCCCGGCGACCTTGTGCGCGACGTGGGCGCGGAAGTGCTCGACGATGATCTCGGCCTTCTGGGCCAGGTTGTGCTCGTGCAGCGTGACGAACCGGGCGATCGCCGCGCCGCGCCTTGCGCCGTCTCGTACGCCGGGTCGTCGGTGATGGCCTTCTCGAGGTGGAAGAAGGTCTCGTAGGTGGTGTAGTTGGCCAGCACGTCGAGGATGAACCCCTCCTCGATGGCCTGGCGCATCGAGTACAGGTGGAACGGCTCGTGCCGCCCGGTGGCCGGGTCGAGGCGGCCGAACAGCTCCAGCGTCTTGCCCTTCGGCGTGGCGGTGAACGCGAAGAACGACAGGTTCGGCTGCCGGCCCCGCGCCGCCACCGCCTCGGCCAGCGCCTCCTCGACCGATCCGCCGGCAGTCCGCCGCCCTCGTCGGCCCTGCGGCGCCGGGGCGCCGAGCACCCGGCTTCAGCTCCTTGGCCGCCTCGCCGGTCTGGGACGAGTGGGCCTCGTCGACGATCACCGCGTAGCGCCGCGCCGGGCAGGTCCTCGACCTTGTCGAGCACGAACGGGAACTTCTGCAGCGTGGTGATGATGATCCGGGCCTGCTCCCCGGCCAGCGCCTCGGCGAGCTGCTGGGAGTACTTGTCGATCCGCTCCACCACCCCGTGGGCGTGCTCGAACTGGTAGATCGTGTCCTGCAGCTGCCGGTCGAGCACCACCCGGTCGGTGATCACCACGACCTTGTCGAACACCTTGCTCGTCGCCCGTCGTGCAGGTTCGACAGCCGGTGCGCCAGCCAGGCGATCGTGTTCGACTTGCCCGACCCCGCCGAGTGCTGCACCAGGTACTCTGGCCCGGCGCCCTCCGTCGCGGGCCGCGGCCTCCAGCCGCAGCACCGCGTCCCACTGGTGGAAGCGCGGGAAGATCACCGTCGCCGGGCGCCTTCGAGCCCTTCGCGGGTCGGCTCGACGTGCACGAACCGGGCCAGCAGGTCCAGCCAGGCGTCGCGCTGCCACACCCGCTCCCACAGGTACGCGGTGCGGTGCCCGTCCGGGTTCGGCGGGTTCCCGGCCCCACCGCTGTGGCCCCGGTTGAACGGCAGGAACCGGTGTCGGCTTGCCGGCCAGGCGGGTCGTCATCGCCACCCGCTCGGGTCGACCGCGAAGTGCACCACCGCCCGGCGCCAGCGTCCGGTTCTTCGGGTCCCGGTCGGTGCGGTACTGCTCGATCGCGTGCTCGACGGTCTGGCCGGTCAGCGGGTTCTTCAGCTCCGCCGTCGCCACCGGGATGCCGTTGACGAACAACGCCAGATCCAGCGTCTTGGTCGAGCCCGGCTCGTAGCGGCAGCTGGCGGGTCACCGTCAGCCGGTTCGCCTCGTACCGCTCCACCAGCTCGGGCGTCAGCCCGTGCGCCGGCCGGAAGTACGCCAGCCGGATCGTGACGCCCTGATCGACGACGCCGTGGCGCAGCACGTCGACCGTGCCCCGCTTGTCGAGCTCCGAGGCCAGCCGATCCGCGAACTTCGCCTGCGCCACGTTCGCGGTCCCGCCGTAGCGCTTGATCAGCTCGTTCCACGCCTTCGCCTGCGTCGCCCCGATGAAGGCGAACAGCTCCGCCGTGTCCAGCCCCCGCACCGGATCGAAGTCGCGCGGCTCGCCCTGGGCTTTGCCGATCTTGACCGTCGTAGCCGCCGTGGCCGGCGAGCCACTCGCAGATGGCCGACTCGAACACCTCCTCGTTCGGCATGTCATGCTGCCACCCCAGGGATCGTCCAGCTCGCCCGTTACCGCAGCCGTGATCAGCGCCTGGCGGTGCTCGCCGCAGACAGCTCGATCTGGTTCTGAAGCGAGTGGGTCAACCTTTCATGGGTCCGCTCGATCGCTTCGAAGTGCTCGTCAGCTCGTTCTTGCTCATCGAGCTTGGAGAAGACGGGAACGATGAAAGGAGCCAAGTTCTGCTCCTGTGAGATGCGGCACCGAGACGCCGGTCAGATCGGGTTCAATGTGCGCAACGAAGCGACGTGAGAGCAGCGCCTCCCGAATTATGGTCGAGCGCGCAGGAAAGTCAGTTCGTATGCGGCAGACGCGCTGGACCAGGAGTGACCCGGAATCGGCTTCGGTGACTTCGGCTGCTCGGGTACCGCTAGCCATGAATGTCGATCCATCCCCAGCACGAGGTCTCCTGGCTCGATGCACGTATCGCCGATAGTTCGCCCCGTCGTCGACCCAGGTGACACGCAGTCATCGCCACCGATAAGCCCCGACTCCGTACATTCACGCCGCGAAGCAGTCGCGCGCCTGGGAATCCCGGTGAGAACTCCTGGCTTGGGAATGTGTAACCAGGCAGCAATTCAGCGACCCGCCGAAGGGCAACCTGTTGGTCGCTCTTGAGCAGGTCGTTCGCTGCTGACCGTCGGCGTTCGTCCGAGAGGGCGATCAAGCTGCACTTCTTGGCGATGAGGGCGTCGATGCGGCGCGGTCTCGGCGTCGAGGAAGTCGGCGATCGCCCGCTGCTCGTCAATCGGTATCGCGGGGAACGGTCGAGATGCCACCTGCGCAGCGTCGAGGTTGTCCCGAGTATCGCTCCGGAACAGTTCCGCAAGCCGCGGCCGTAATGCTTCGAGCCAGTAACTGAGGAAGCGCTCTGCTCCGAGTCCTGCTTCGGACCTAAGTCCAAGAATCGCTTGGTTCGCAAGTTGGCGCGGCAGCCGAGCAACTGCGACGGCCCCGACACTCGCGTACATCGCGAACAGCGATCGTCCTGGGTCGCCCACGGTGACGAGTTTGTCGAACGCGATGCCTCGAGGGTAACTCTGCGCTCTGTGTCGACGATGGCGCGAGCAGCGTGTCATGTCGGCGATGGACACCCGACGCGATACCTTCCGCGTCGTCCTCGCGACCAGTACATGGAGCTCATCGACCTTCGGGGTGCCGCCGGCGACCGAGGGCAGCTGCGTACTTCAAGGTGCATCAGTTGGCGCACTTCACTCCGTCACCTCGCGCAGCAGCTCTTGGATCTCGGCTTCGAGCTGCTTGATCTCGGCGTCGATCTCGTCGAGGGGACGGGGTGGGATGTACCTGTAGAAGTGTCGGGTGAGGGGATCTCGTAGCCGATCTTCGTCTTGTTGTGGTCGACCCAGGCGTCGGGGACGTAGGGGTGGACCTCGGCCTGCGAGGTAGTCGTCGATAGCGGTGCGGTACTCGATGGTGACGAGCCGGGCAGTCGGCGTCGGCCTCGTAGGTCGACCGGCACCGGGGCAGCGGCACGTTCTCGCTGTCTCGCAGCTCCGGGTCGGGCTCGGGGTCGCCCTTGCGGTCGGTGATGATCGGGGCCTCGGGGTCGCGGACGGCGAGGGCGTCCAGATCGGCCTTGTGCTGCAGCGGCGTGAAGCCTCCGGCGGCCCGTGAGGATCGCGGTCGACGTCCTTGCGATGGCTCGCACGGTCGGTACTGTCAGCCCGGTGTGCTCGGCGAGTGCTGCAACGAGGGTCGTCACGGCCGCGGCGCGAGCTTCGCGAGCTTCTGGTCGGCGCTGACGGCGGCGAGCGTGTCCTCGGTGATCTCCCACCGCAGCCGCAGGGGCCGTTCGACCGTGATGCGCAGGTACCCGAAGGCCTCGTTGGGGAAGATCTTGACCCGTCGCTCTCTTCGAAGTGCGCCGTAGAGCCGGTGATCTCGGCGATCTGCGTCGGCGGCAGATCTCCTTGCGCTTCTCGCCCAGGCTCTTGCGCATCTTCGCGAACAGGTCGCGGGCGTCGATGAGCTGGACCTTGCCGCGGCGCTCGGGGCGCTTGCGGTTGGTGACGATCCAGAAGTAGGTGGAGATGCCGGTGTTGTAGAAGAGCTGGTCGGGCAGGGCGACGACGGCCTCGAGCCAGTCGTTCTCGATGATCCATCGGCGGATCTCCGACTCGCCGGAGCCGGCGGCGCCGGTGAACAGCGGCGAGCCGTTGAACACGATCGCGAGCCGGGAGCCGCCCTGCTCGACCGGCTTCATCTTGGCGATCATGTGCTGGAGGAACAGGAAGCTGCCGTCGTTGATGCGCGGCAGCCCGGCCCCGAACCGGCCGGCGAAGCCCTTCGTCTCGTGCTCGTCGCGCGACGGCCTCGCTCGACCTTCTTCCACTCCACCCCGAACGGCGGGTTGGCGAGCAGGTAGTCGAAGTGCGATCCGGCGAACCCGTCCTCGGAGAAGCTAGTTGCCCAGGCGATGTGGGAGGCGTCCTGGCCCTTGAGCATCATGTCGGAACGGCAGATGGCGTAGGTCTCGGGGTTGAGTTCCTGGCCGTAGACCTCCAGCCGGGCGTGCGGGTTCAGCGAGCGCAGGTGGTCCTCGGCGACCGACAGCATGCCGCCGGTGCCGCAGCCGCCGGATCGAGATGGTCTTCACCACGCCGGGCTTGGTGAGCAGCCGGTCATCCTCGATGAACAGCAGGTTCACCATCAGCCGGATCACCTCCCGGGGCGTGAAGTGCTCGCCGGCCGTCTCGTTGGACAGCTCGGAGAAACGCCGGATGAGTTCCTCGTAGAGGTAACCCATCTCCAGGTTGGACACGGCCTCGGGATGCAGGTCGATCTCGCAGAACCGCGACACCACGAGGTAGAGCAGGTCGGCGCGATCGAGCCGGTCGATCTGCCCGAGCAGATCGAACTTCTCCAGCACGTCGCGGCGCCGCGGAAGAGAACGCCATCAGGTAGCTGCGCAGGTTGTCGGCGAGGTTCGGCGGGTCATCCAGTAGCCGGGTCATCGTCAGCGGCGAGACGTTGTAGAACTGCTGCTCACCGGCCGCCTGGCGCAGCACCGGTCCGACGTTGGCGACTCTGCCGGCCAGCCGGGCTGCGGTGTCGAGCACCCTGGCTTTGGTCGGCTCCAGCACGCAGTCCAGACGGCGCAGGACCACCATCGGCAGGATCACGCGGCCGTACTCGGACTGCTTGTAGTCCCCTCGAAGCAGGTCCGCAACCGACCAGATGAATGCCGCGTGGTTGCGAATGACCTCGCTGTTCGTGCCTGTCATAGCTCTCCCGGCTCTTCCAGTTGGCCGACCTGATCGTGCTGGCGTCACTGACGCGACCGAGCAAAGGCCGAGCCCATCGGCTGGAAGTAGAGCAGACCTCGGCGGGCTGCTACCGAGGCCCCTGCCGGGCTGGCCGACCGTACGAGCCAGTTCCAATCTGCCGATGCTCTGGCCTGGCCGGGCAGCCCGCTGTGCTGCGCGGGGGTCGGTTCCCTCGCACCAGATGGATCGAAAGGAAGCACTTGTTGATCTCATCCACAGCATGGTGGCATTGACCACACACGGCACCGACGACGCAGCCGGCGGGTGCGGCCAGCCCATGACCGGCGCGCGGAAGCGCTACGACGCAGCCTGACGCGCTGGCTTCCACAGGTGTGCGCGGTCACTGCGAACCTCCTGATGGTCAAGCCTCAAACCAGACAACAGCGACCGCGGGAGCACCGTTAGGACCAAGGTCCGCCGCCGAAACTACGAGTGGGGCACAGCGAGTGGGCGACCTCGCCCGGGAGCGCGCCGCGTGCCCGGGCAATGCCCGAGGTCGGGGCATTGCCCTCCGTCCAACGAACGGGACGCCCAACCGGCGCCAGGCGTGCCCACAAAGACGGACGTTGGGCCGGGTGGTGAGCCGGCCACGCGGTGACGGAGTGCCACCGGCCTGCAGATGTTGACCGAGCAGGGCGTCCCGTTCACGCGGGGCCGCGCCGACGCCGCCCACCTGGTGAGCGCCGAGACGCTCACCGCCCGGCGCGCCGGGCACTGATGCCCTGACCGGACCGTTCGACCCGCAGCCTCCCGCTCCCGCAGCCAGGGGGCTGCCGCGTACCCGGGCAAATGAGGCCATGGCCCCGGTCTGGAGACCAAGAGCACCAGCAGCGTGATCACGCGGCGGCTCGCGACCCCCGGTGGCCTGTGCCGTATGCGGGAATCCGCAGGCCGGGGCTGCGGCCGGTGATCGGCGCCTACGAGTGGCCGACGTCCTGACCGCCCTCGACCCCGCGGCCCCTCGGCTCTGGCAGCCGGGGGGCTGCGGCATGCGGCCACCTCCCTGCACGAACGCGGGGAAGTGCGCATCCGGGCACGCCGTAGCCTGACGTCGCCCGTCCAAGGGCGAGGCGGGGTGATCACGGCAAGCACGGCGTGGCATGGCGTGGCGCGGCCAGGCGTGGCTGGGCAGGCACGGACGGCGGCGGCACGGGGCGACCCGGCCGCCGCCGTGGCACGTCCCGGCGCGGCGGTCCCGCGTCCGTGGTCGCAGCGGGGCGACGATGGGCCCATGCCTCTCGCTGCGGCGGCCGTCCGACGTCCGCGCTACACGGAGCACAAGGCGGCGCCCGCGCTGCTGGAGCCGCCGCCGAGCCGTGCCGCGCGCCCGCCCGAGCGCGGCAGCGGCGTGACCGCGGTGGACGGCGAGGGCGTGGTCACGGCGTTGGCCGCGGTCACCGGGATCAAAGATGATGTTGACGATGTGCTGGTCCCGGGTTGCTTTGCCCGGACCTTGCGCGAACGCGACCCACGCCTGGTCGTCGGGCACGATTGGGGGCGCGTCTCCGGGAAGGTGCTCGAGGCCGTCGAGCTGTACCCCGGCGACCGGCGGCTGCCGCGCACCGCGCCGGACGGGACGCCCTGGCCGCCGCGGGCGGGCGCGCTGTGGGTGAAGGGGCGCTACCTGCTGGGCACCGCCGAGGGCCGCGACCAGTACGAGATCGCGAAGGCGTTCGGCGGGGGGCTCGGATTCAGTATCGGATTCAGGGTCCCACCAGGCGGTTCGTTCAAGCGCGGCTCCACCAGGATGATCACCGACGTAGATCTCTACGAGGCGAGTTCCGTTCTCCACGGGGCAAACCGCCTCGCTACTTTGCAGACGGTCAAGAGCGCCGCGGGGGCCCGCGCGGCGGCGCGCGAGTACAAGAGCACCACGGCCGTGCTGGGCGCCGACCGGTCCGGCGTGCCGGTGGCCCTGCGGTGTTCGGCGTGCCGCAGACCGGCCGCCGCGCTGGTCGGGCGCACGCAGCTCGGCCCCGACGAGAAGATCATTTGTGCGGACTGCTTGCGCGTGATGAGCGACGCGCTGTCCGAGCATGTGGCGACGATCAGCCCCGAGGACGTGGCCGCAGGTGAGGAAATCGAGATCACCACGGAGGAGGGGTTCCAGGCCGCCCTGGACGGGGAAGCCGGGTGGATCTTGAACTCGGACGGGACAATCAGCCGGGACACCGGCGGCACCGGCGCCTCTGCGACGCAGGGCAGGGCGTGGCAGCGCGGGCAGCGAGCCGGGTGGGGGCGACCGTAGTCGCCCGATCGGACGCGCGCACCGGCCCCGGTGCCGTGTTCAGTACCGCGCGCGGGCCGGTTAGCCTCCCGCGCTATGGCGCTCAACCTGACGGCCTACCTCGATCTCACGAAGCCAGAGCCTGGGTGGCCGACCGTGAGCTTGGGGTGACGCCGTGATCGGGTGTGCGGTTGCGCTGATCGTCCTACCGCTGCGGATCTTCGCTGAGCTGGTCGAGATCCTCGCCCGGGCAATGCTGCGGGCCGGACGTCGGCCATCCTCCCGTAAGCCGGCAGGTGGGTACTGGGGCCCCGTCACCGCCGCCCGACGTGTCCCCCCGGGGCGTTCAGCGGGGCCCGCCCGTGACATCAACCCGGTGACGTTGCTCGTCGCCCTCGCGCTGCTCATCTTGGTCGGTGTCATCGCGATCCGAGACGCGATCACCACAAGAGGCGGCCCAACGTCGAGCACGCCGACCAGCACACCCGCTTACAGGCCGACCGCGGTCATCGGGTTGTCCTTCCAGCGGTCCACCGAGCGGATGTAGCCGAGCACCACCGGCGAGTTGTCCGCCCACCGGCCGTGGCGGGCGATGGAGCTGACCGGCGCGCCCGCCCGGTAGGCGCTGGTCGCACCCCCGGCGCGCAGGCTGTGCGCGGTGAAGGTGTCGGCGCGGGGCAGCCCGGCGCGCACGGCCGCCGCCCGCACGGCGTGGTTGACCGCCTCCGGGCTCAGGTGCTCCCCGACGTGCCCGTGGCGGGTGACCGAGCGGAACAGCGGTCGTCGAGCTATAGCCACGTCCGGGTGACGTGAACCACTCATGCGCGAAGGCGCGCGCTAGGTCGTCTTCGTCCATTTCGATCAGGGGTCCGACGACGCCGGCGAGGGCCTGGCCGGAGGTGACGCCGAAGACGCCGATCGCGACCGCGATGGCGAGCTCGCGGTGAGCAGCTTGCGCACCTCTGCGGCGGTCGGGACTCGCCCGGAGCAGACCAGCACTTCGTGGACGACGAGGCCGGGGGTGGCCATCACGCCGTAGCCGACGATGGTGGGGTAGTCGGTGACCTTCTCGACGGTGGCGTCGAGCCCGAGATCGTCGATGGCCTGGCGGGTGGCGCGTTCGAGGTTGCTGCAGTTCCTGCAACCTGGGCCGAGGACTTTGACAATCATGATGATTCCCCTTTCCGTACGTGGTGGCTTAGGTGAGCACGGCGTTGAACAGGTAGCCGACGGCGATGATGGACAGCCCCACGACCGTGACGAAGACGGCGAGCAGCTGAGGCTTGAGGACCCGGCGCAGCAGGATGATCTCGGGCAGGGACAGCGCGACCGTGGCCATCATGAACGCCAGCAGGGTCCCCATCGGCAGGCCCTTGTCGTACAAGGTCTCAACCAGCGGCAGGATGCCCGCGGCGTTGGAGTACAGCGGGATACCGATGGCCACGGCGATCAGGACTCCGAACGCGTTGCCCGCGCCGGCGTACCGGGTGAAGAAGTCCTCGGGTGCCCATCCGTGGATGACCGCACCGAGCCCGATGCCGACCAGCAGGTAGGGCCAGATCTTGCGGAGGATCACGACGACCTCTTCGGCACCCATCTGCACACGCTGGTTGACCGTCAGCCCCGCGGTGGAGTCGATGACCCGCCCGGCGAGCTTGGTCTCGAACACAAACGACTCGACGTAGCGCTCGAGGCGGAGCCGGCCGAGCACCCAGCCGGCGACAATGGCGATCACCAGGCCGGCGCCGATGTAGAGGGCGGTGACCGTGAACCCGAACAGGCTCAGCAGCAGGCCAATCGCGATCTCGTTGACCAGCGGGCTGGCGATCAGAAAGCTCATCGTCACCCCGAGCGGGACACCGGCCGCGACGAAGCCGATGAATGCCGGCACGGCGCTGCAGGAGCAGAACGGGGTGATCACGCCGAGGCCGGCGGCCATGACGTTGCCGACGCCCTCACGCCGGCCGCCCAGCATCGCCCGCGTGCGCTCGATGCTCATGTAGGAGCGCAGGATGGTGATCACGAAGATGATGCCCGTGAGCAGCAGCGCGATCTTGATCGTGTCGTAGCAGAAGAAGTGCAGGGTCTCGGTGAGCCGGGCGGCCGGTGCCATGTCGAACAGGTCGTAGAAGACCCAGTCCCAGAGACGTTCGTTGACCCAGTACGCGGCGGCCCAGAGCAGTGCAGCGCCGGTCAGGGTTACCCAGCGTCCGCGGGTCGAGGTCGGCATCCGCTCGGCGATGCTCACAGCTCCGCCCTCCGCGTGCCCGGCAGCGCTGCATACAGTCGTTCCATCGCGTCGCCGGCGATCTGGTAGTCGATCCATCGGCCGCGTCGTGCGCAGGTGACCAGATCGGCCTCGCGCAGCACCTTCAGGTGGTAGCTCAACAGGTTCGGCGCCACCGCCACCTTGGCCTGCAGCTCACAGACGCAGGCCTGCCCGGCCGTGAGCAGTCGGAGGATGGTCCACCGGACCGGGTCGGCGGCCGCGGCGAGCAACGCGACGGCACCTTCTACCTCGGTGGCGGACGAGCCCGACAGTTCAACGGACGTTGATGCAAGCACACTTGAAATATAGGACGGCGACTACGTCCCCCCCCAGAGACGTTCGGCCTCCATGGCGGGTACCAAGGACCCCCACTGCGCCGCCTACCGGGCCCGCCGTGCGGGCACCACGCCCGCGCCGGGGGCTTGATCGTCGGCGCCTCGCCTCGCGTGTGCGCGCGCGCGCGAGGACCAAGATCACCCGGACGGGTCGCCGCCCTCGACCGTCGCGCGGGCCGTGAGCAGCTCGACCAGCCGCTGCAGCCCGGCGGTGTGCCGGTTGACCTCGACCAGCAGCCGCGCCGCCTGCGCGGGCGTCACGGCCGCGTCCAGCTCGGCGACGCCGATCCGCAGCTGCAGCGCGGCGAGGTAGCGGATCAGGTCCTCGACCACGGCCGCGTCCGGCCCGGCAGGCAGCTTCACGGTGACCTTCGCCGGACGGCGGCGCCGGTAGACCTTGCCGTCGCGCCCGGTGACGGTGTCCGGGTCCGAGCGCGGCACGACGGTCAGCGTGCGGGCGGGTGGCTCGTCGGGTGGCTCGTCGGGCGGGCCGGGCACCGAGTCAGGTGTCCCATTTGGGACACGTGCCAGGTCGCGGGCGACCGTGCCGCGGCTGGTGCCGGTGGCGCTCGCGATGGCGCGCAGCGGCATGCCGAGGTCGCGCAGCGACCCGATCACCTGTGTGCGCTTCTCCCGTGGCAGGCGCAGCTGCGTCGAGTCCAGCTCGCGCGCGACGTACTCGTCCCACGAGCCGTAGTCGAGCGCGACCCACACCCGCGTCGTGTAGGCGCGCCCGATCAGCTCGAGCAGGTCCACGGCGCGCGTGCGGATCTGCTCGGTGAGCGCCCGGGCCTCCGCGGCGGTGGCTGGCGGTGGCGGTGGCGGCGGGTCCGGGCGCGGGTCGGCCGTGTTCGGGCGCCGGTACGGGCGGGCGGGCACGTACTCGATCCGCGCCGTCTTCGTGCGCGACTCGTCGCTCATGCGCTCGCCTCCTCGGCGGTCGGGGTGGTCGGGGTGGGCAGCTCGCGCAGCACGACCGCGCGCACGGCCATCGCCGACCAGCTCGCGGCCCGGCGCGGGCGGCGTCCATCGGCGTCGAGGGTGGCGGCGATGCAGCGGTAGGACTCGCCCGCGGCGCGCAGCTCGACGATGCGCGCCACGGTGGCCTGCTCGTCGGCCCACGGACCGGGGTCGCGCGCACGGCCGTGCCCGGTCGTCCGGTAGCCGAACGGGTACTGGCCCACGGCGTGGCGTCCGGTGGCGGCCTTGGCCCGACGCCCGTCACGCAGCCGCTTGGTCACCATGGCCCGCGGTCCAGCTGGGCGAACACGCCCTGCATCTGGCGCAGGGCGGTGCGCATGGGGTCGTCCGGGTCGTCGCGCAGGATCTCGGCCTGGTCGTCGGAGAAGGCGTGGCCACCGTCGCGCCAGATCATCGCGAGGATGGCCTCCTGCACGGTGAGCTGGGTCGACCATCCGCACGTTGACGGTCACGCGCGGCCGCTCATCGGTCATGCGCTCGCTCCGTCCCGGATCAGCCGGGCGGCGTGCTGCCCGCCGAGCACGCCCTGCACGCTGCTGGACGACCACCGAGTGCCGCCACGGACGGTCGGTACGCCGTCGGCGGTGAGCGCGGCCGCAATGGCTTGCATCGTGGCGCCGTCGGCGCGCTGGTCGATGATGCGACGCACGACGTCCTCGGGAATCTGCGAGGGGCGGCCGAGTCGCACCCCGGCGGCCCGCTTGGCGGCGAGCGCATCCCTGGTCAGCTGCGAGGTGAGCCGCCGCTGATACTGGGCGCTGGCGGCCATGATGTTGACGGCCATCTCCCCGCCCGGGGAGGCGGTGTCGACATCGACATCGAGGCAGATCAACCGCCAGCCGTGCCGGGCGGCGCGCTCACCCAGGTCGGCGAAGTCGCGGACCGAGCGGGACAGCCGCGACAGATCCTTGGCGATCAGCACATCGGCGCGGCCGTCGTCCAGCTCCTCCAGGGCGGCGAGCAGGGCGGGGCGGTTGAGGTCGCGCGCCGACCAGGCGGGGTCGGCGACGTAGGTGACGTCGGTCCAGCCCTGCGCCTGACAGTGCAGCTCGATGGCGCGGCGCTGCGCGTCCATCCCACCGCCGGACTCGGCCTGCTGGTCGGTGCTCACGCGCAGGTAGGCGCGCACGCGGGGGCTGTCGGTGGGGCGTGCGCGGCGCCGCCGGCGGGGGGTGGTCATGGTCCCCATCGTACGCTATACGGTCGTATCCCGTTCGTGAGGGTGTTCGAACACCGCCGTTGTGGCCGTCTCCGGGCCCCCCAGCGTCTCCAGGGCCTGCGCCGCGCCGGTCAGGTAGGCCCGCTGTACCTCGTCGGCGACCAGCTCCCTGCGGTCGATGGCGGCGATCACGGCGCGCAGGGAGGCAGCCACCTCGGCCGGGTCGGGCTCGGGAGCGTCCACGCGGCCCATGGTCCCGCGTGCGTCCAACCGGGCGCGGCCCGGTCACCCCTCCGTCGAGCACACGAACCGACCGGCCGCGTCCCGCGCGGACCCGGACGGCGGCGCCGCCGGGGGAGCTTCCTCGCCGCCGCGGGCGGCGAGCAGCCACGCGACGCGATCGGTCGCGAGACTGAGCGCGGCCGGCAGCCCGGCAGGCTCGCCCGCGGCGGCCATCCACGTGCTCACCCCGCCCTCGGGGGCCGGGTAGTCCTGCGCGGGTGGCAGCCAGCGGGTCGGACCGCTCGCGGCGTACGGGTCGGGGAGGGGCGCGGCGGGTTCGAAGGTCATGCGGGTGAGCCTCCGCGGCGGGCGGGCAAATGGGAACCTGTTCGCATTTGACAGCGCCGTGTCAACGCGTGGGACACGTGTCGCATGCTCGCGACCGGAGGACGCCAGGTGGGACACCTGTCGCACCTGGACGATCTTGCTGAGCGGCCGCCCTGGCATGATCGCGCCGCAGCCCCCTGACCTGCGACGATGCCTCGCGTGTACACGCGCGCGCGGGGGAAGATCGTTCTCAGGCTCCGCTGTCAAGATCCACGTGCTCGAGCGGCGGGCTACGGCATCGGCCACGGCACGCGCGGAGCTCGCCCGCCGCGGGCGAGCTGATCAAGGCGGCCCAGCCAGTAGGACGCCTCGTGCTCCAGGCCGATGTCGAGGATCCTCGACGCCGGGCCCGGCGTCACGCTGTACCGCCGTGGCGGCCCGACAGGGGACCGCGTGAGCCAGCCGACCGTGAGCATCACGATGTACGCGGCCCGGCAGTCGTCCAGCCCGACGGTGCCGCCCAGCGCGCTCAACGCGCGGCCGACGACGGCGTCCTCGCCGAGCACATGCTCGGCCTGCCGCACCACGGCGAGCATGGTCGCCAAGATCCTCGGCGGATCTTGCGGGTCGAACTCGGCGGTGCCGACGATGATCGGCGCCGGGGCGGGGCGGCGGGCCACAGCGCCATGAGACACCACGGCGGCCGGTCAGCAGGGATGCAGGCAGATAGCGTCGGGCGCGCCCCGCTCAACCGCGCAGGTACACGCCGGCAGCCGCGGTCCGGCGCGGCGTTCCCAGCACCTCGACACGACCCCGCAATCCGGGCAGCGCCAGCGCCCGCCCGGTGCTCGCACGCATGGCACCCCGGGGCCGCCGCAAGCGGTCGGAGTGAGTCCATTGATCATCACGAAGGGGCGACCGGCGCCCGAGCGCGGCGGGCCGTGCACGTCGAACTTCACCGCCGGTGGCCACGGCCCGGGATGCCGCGACTTGATCCGCGCCAACAGCATCCGGCCCGCGCTGATGTCCCGCTCGGCGACCAGCGCCTCCAGCACCGCCAGCGCGGGCGAGACCAACGCGGGCACGGCCTCCACCGGCGACGCCGCCGCGGCCCGCCCGGCGATGCGGGCCCAATGCCCCAGCTCGTCCCGGTCGGCGATATGCGACCAGAGCGGTTGCCGGCGCGGTGGTCTGCGCCCTGTCCGCCACAGCATGACGCCCGCCCCTCGGGGTGGGTCGGGGTCGTCGAACCGGGGCGGTTCGAAGCCGCGAGCGCAGAACCGCGGGGCCAAGCCCTGAATGAGCCGGGCGAGGAGCTGCCGGTCGATCCTCTCCTCGTCGCGGTAGACCCCGTCGCCCAGCGGCGCGGTCAGCGCGGCCCCGAGCACGGCCAGAGAGACCGGGCCGTACGGGGCGGCGGCCCCGAGCGCGGCGTCCGCGGCCGCCACGAGGCGCCGGACCGCGGCCGCCTCGCTGCCCAGCCCGGGCGACACGGAAGGCCCTGAGCGCCGCTGTGGGCGTCCGTGCCGTGGAGGCCCGGACGCACCGGCCTGGTCGAGATAGGGCGGGGAGGACGCGCTGGGGGCCGACACGGTGGCAGGAGAGCACGCACCGGCCCGCGCCCGGGTGCACGACGCGCGGGGAGCGGCGCTCAGCCGCCGCGCGGGGCAGTGGGGTCTGTCGTACCGCCCGATCGTTGACACCACCGTGTCAATCATCGGGCCGCCGGTCAAGATCCACATGCTCGAGCTACGGCAAGATCCACTCAGCCGGGCGGCGCAGAGGCGTGCGGCCCGGGGCCGCGCGCGGTCAGCGCCAGCGCCAGCAGATCCGCCACCGTCGACCCGACCGAGTCGTAGTGATCGCCCACCACCGGGCCCGGCCCGGCCTCGGCCAGCAGCTCGGCGACCAGGGCGTCTCGGCGGCGGTGTGGTTTCGTGCGCGCCACCTGCAGCGACTCGCCCGCGGCCCGGCACAACTGCACGTACAGCGCGACCACGTCGCGCTCGGAGCCGTGCGGGCGCAGCGCCTTGGCCAGTTTCCAGGCGGACGAGGTCGTCGGCCTGCGGATACCCGCCTCCAGTCGCTTGAGCGTCACCGGGTGCAGGCCAGCCGCGGCGGCCACATCCTCGACGGTGCGCCCGACCCGCTCCCGCTTGATCTTGGCCCCCAGCGTCCGCGCGAGGCGGGCCCGCTCGTCCGGGCCGACCCGGCGGGCAGCGCCAGCGCCCGCCCGGTGCTCGCACGCATGGCACCCCGGGGCCGCCGCAAGCGGTCGGAGTGAGTCCATTGATCATCACGAAGGGGCGACCGGCGCCCGAGCGCGGCGGGCCGTGCACGTCGAACTTCACCGCCGGTGGCCACGGCCCGGGATGCCGCGACTTGATCCGCGCCAACAGCATCCGGCCCGCGCTGATGTCCCGCTCGGCGACCAGCGCCTCCAGCACCGCCAGCGCGGGCGAGACCAACGCGGGCACGGCCTCCACCGGCGACGCCGCCGCGGCCCGCCCGGCGATGCGGGCCCAATGCCCCAGCTCGTCCCGGTCGGCGATATGCGACCAGAGCGGTTGCCGGCGCGGTGGTCTGCGCCCTGTCCGCCACAGCATGACGCCCGCCCCTCGGGGTGGGTCGGGGTCGTCGAACCGGGGCGGTTCGAAGCCGCGAGCGCAGAACCGCGGGGCCAAGCCCTGAATGAGCCGGGCGAGGAGCTGCCGGTCGATCCTCTCCTCGTCGCGGTAGACCCCGTCGCCCAGCGGCGCGGTCAGCGCGGCCCCGAGCACGGCCAGAGAGACCGGGCCGTACGGGGCGGCGGCCCCGAGCGCGGCGTCCGCGGCCGCCACGAGGCGCCGGACCGCGGCCGCCTCGCTGCCCAGCCCGGGCGACACGGAAGGCCCTGAGCGCCGCTGTGGGCGTCCGTGCCGTGGAGGCCCGGACGCACCGGCCTGGTCGAGATAGGGCGGGGAGGACGCGCTGGGGGCCGACACGGTGGCAGGAGAGCACGCACCGGCCCGCGCCCGGGTGCACGACGCGCGGGGAGCGGCGCTCAGCCGCCGCGCGGGGCAGTGGGGTCTGTCGTACCGCCCGATCGTTGACACCACCGTGTCAATCATCGGGCCGCCGGTCAAGATCCACATGCTCGAGCTACGGCAAGATCCACTCAGCCGGGCGGCGCAGAGGCGTGCGGCCCGGGGCCGCGCGCGGTCAGCGCCAGCGCCAGCAGATCCGCCACCGTCGACCCGACCGAGTCGTAGTGATCGCCCACCACCGGGCCCGGCCCGGCCTCGGCCAGCAGCTCGGCGACCAGGGCGTCTCGGCGGCGGTGTGGTTTCGTGCGCGCCACCTGCAGCGACTCGCCCGCGGCCCGGCACAACTGCACGTACAGCGCGACCACGTCGCGCTCGGAGCCGTGCGGGCGCAGCGCCTTGGCCAGTTTCCAGGCGGACGAGGTCGTCGGCCTGCGGATACCCGCCTCCAGTCGCTTGAGCGTCACCGGGTGCAGGCCAGCCGCGGCGGCCACATCCTCGACGGTGCGCCCGACCCGCTCCCGCTTGATCTTGGCCCCCAGCGTCCGCGCGAGGCGGGCCCGCTCGTCCGGGCCGACCCGGCGGACCTCCGGTAGCCCGTCCCGGGCGCGCGTGGTCACCGGCCGTCGTCCCACGCGGCAATGGCTGCCAGCGCGGCGGGCAGCTCGCCGGTCACCTCGGCGAGCGCGAGGAAGTCCTCAAAGCAGTGGATGGCGTCGGCGACGGTGGCCTCGTCGGGGGTGTCGGGGCGGTCGGGGCGGGCATGTCGGTCATGTCGGTGAGTCCTCTCGGTCGGTCGTGCGGTGATCGGTCGTGTCGGTCGTGCCGACCACCCGCTCGTGGGCGGTCAGGAGCGCGATCAGACGGGCCGGGCCCGAAGGTCGTCGCCATGCGCTGTCACGGCGCGACCGGGGTGAGCGCCGGGTCCCGCTGCGCGCACAGCGCGGCCTCCTCCGCGTCCAGGTCCCGCTGCGCGGCCACCGCCCCGGCCAGCCCCCAGCCGCCCGAGGTGAACGCGGCCACGACCTCCTCGGCGCGGGCCCGGCCCAGGGTGTCGACGTGCGCGCCGATCCACCCCACCGTGGTGGGCGAGGAGTAG
Source organism: uncultured Actinomycetota bacterium (assembly GCA_963739465.1). GTDB lineage: Bacteria > Actinomycetota > Actinomycetes > Mycobacteriales > Pseudonocardiaceae > Pseudonocardia. The sequence continues at coordinate 87,221 of CAVUAS010000006.1, read as the reverse complement.
ATCCCGGCCGTGCCGCGGCACCGCCCGTCCGCGGCCGGGTCGAGCGCGGTGAGGAACTGCGGGGCGGGCAGGACCTCGGCGACCCAGTCGCGCACTCCGTCCGGGCCCGAGTAGGTGCAGGGCCACGCCATGACCACCGCCAGCCGGCCCTCGGCGGTCGCGCAGAACGCCGCCGGGTCGCTGCAGCGGTCCAGCCAGACGCAGTGGGCCCGCGCCGGGTGATTCCAGGTGTCCCGGCGGACGTGCCCGAACTCGGGCACCGTCACCGGGAACTGGCGCACGTCGAACTCGTGCAGTCCCGCGGCGGCCCGGAAGGCGGCGACGGCCGATCCGAAGATGTGCCCGCGGCGATGGTCGATGTCCATCAGGGCCTCGACGAGGCCGTCACCCCTGCTGCGGGCCTCGTCACCGGCGTTGCCGTCGCGCCGGTCGCAGCAGTCGCTGCAGAGGCAGTAGTCGTCCTTCCTGCCGGACAGGTTGGCCAGGCCGAAGTTGTTCATCTCAGTTCCTCTCGGTGGTGGTGCTGGTGGTGTCGGTGGTGGTGGTGCGGCCCACGACGCGGCGCCGTCCAGATCCCGGCGGGCCTTGCGGGCCATCGCGTGCTGGTCGGCCTTGCTGGGGTCGGCGACCCGCACGTACAGCGCCCGGTCGCCGAGGGCCTGCCTGCCGGTCATCGCGGGTCGCCGGGGGTGCGCAGCCGGATGCCACGGAACCCGATCAGCACGTCGCGCTCGTCGTACACCGGCCCCATCCCCTCCCGGCCGTGCAGGTGGATGGCCAGGGCGATGCTGAAGTCGTGCTCGCCGCGCGGGTCGCGGTAGCGCAGCGGCAGCGGCGCCGTCCCGTCGACGTAGCGGCGCACAGCGGCGTCGACCTCGGCGCGGGTGACCGGGACGGTAGCGGTCGTGTCGGACATGTGGATCTCCTTCGGTCGGGTTCGGGTCGGGTCGGGCGAATCGGGCACGTAGTCGCATACCGGACGGATCGGACAAATGGGGGCGGGTCTATCCCACCCTTTTCGGCCCCTATCCCACCTCGCGTCCTGGGGATTCTCGCGCTATCCCACCCCTATCCCACCCCGCATGATCAGCTTCTCGACCGGCCTGACCAGCCATTACTCCTCTTTCAAGATCGGTAGGGTGGGATGGGTGGGATAGGGCGGGCATAGCTGCCTCGCGCGCGCCCCCGCGCCCGCGCCGGCGCGCCGGCGCGCCCCCGCCCGCGCGCCGGCGCGCGCCTACGCCCGCGCGCCTACGCGCGCGAGGGAATGAGGCCGCTATCCCACCTATCCCACCCTTTCGATCTTGCTCGCCACATCCCCGCTGGTCAGCGGCCCTTTTCGGCGGATCATGCGGGGTGGGATAGGGGTGGGATAGCTTCGCGCCCGGGACGTTTCCGCAGGTCAGGGCATGATCGCTAGGGTGGGATCGGGGTGGGATAGCGGGTGGGATCGGGCCCGGGGTGGGATCGGGGGTGGGATCCGGGGTGGGATCGGGGGTGGGGATCACGCCGCGTCCGCCGGTCCGGGCGGCACCACGACCCCGTCGGCCAGCTCGGCGTCCGACTCCGGGTCGACCGGCGGCGGCGGCGCCCCGTCGGCGGCGCGCTCCAGGCGCCACGTCGTGATCCCGTGCAGGGTCCGCATCCGCAGCAGGTGGTCGCCGAAGCGGCGGTCCCGGTGCGCGCGCATCGCCGCGCCCAGCTTGCGCCCCTGGTAGTGCGCGCCGCCCACGCCGATCAGGTCGACGGGCGCCGCGATCTGGTTGTCCATCAGGGCGCCGACCAGCTCCACCGCCCCCCACTCCCGCTCCGGGGTCGCGGACATCATCGTGATCAGGCCCGACCACGCCGAGCCCTCCTCGTCGAGGGTGTCGATCAGGTCGTCCTGGTTGCTGAGCAGTCCGCCGATGCTGTGGTAGGCCAGGATCGAGCCGAGGACGCTCACCCAGTCCTCGAAGCCGCCCATCACCGGCAGGTCCTCGGGCACCGGGCGACCGTCCGCGATCCACGCCTGCACCAGCGTGAGCAGCGCCGCGGTGATCTCCCCCTGGCGCTCGGATGCCCAGCGCAGCAGGTGCGGGTGCCGCCACCCGGTGCGCTGCCCGGGCCGGGTCACGCCCGGCCCGGTGCGCTGCCCGGGCCGGGTCACGCCCGCCTCCATGCGGATGCGCACGATGCGTTCGGCGTTCTCCCGGGACGCGGTGATGTTGTTGCCGGTGCACGCCCACGCCGGCGGCAGCGGCGCCTGCGCGTTCTCGCTCACCCCCAGGATGCGGGCGGTCCAGATCGGCCACGCGGTGACCGCGCTGGCCAGGGCGCCGGACTCGATGCGGCTGCCGACGTTGTCGAACACCGCCACGACCGGCGCCGAACGCAGCGAGGCGAGGATCTGCTTCTGCCACTCCTCCGGCTTGCTCGGGGCCGCGGTGACGGTGAACTCGCGCCCCCACGAGGCCAGCAGCAGCACCGCCAGCAGCAGCCCCTTGCCGGTGCGCGCGTCGGGGGCGTCCAGCGCGAACAGCGGCGTCGGCCCGTGGATCATGGCCCGGACGAACGGGGTGAGCGCCAGCGCCACCGCCCCGGCGAGCTCCGCGTTCGGCGCGTCCGGCTCCGCGGTCGGGCTCACCGCGAACGGGAAGTCGCCCAGCAGCTCCACCAGCAGCAGCTCCTTGGCCGCGGCCACCTGTTCGGCGGTGGGCGCGTCGGGGATGTCGGGGATGTCGACCCCGGGGATCGCCACGTACAGCGTGCGGGCCGCCGCGTGGTAGCCGGGCTTGCGTTGCAGCGCGCCGTCCGGGCCGAAGAACGGGGCGTGCGCGACCCGGTCCACCTCGGGCAGGTGCAGGTTCTGCGCGTCGGCGTGGATCGCGCCGATCTCGGCGACGGGCGGGTGCTCGGGCTTCTCCTCGTAGCCGTCGCTGCCGGCCTTCGTCCACTTGAAGAACCGCAGCCGGTCGGCCAGCCGGGAGACCAGCAGGGGCACGCTGCACGGCTGCAGCCCGCGCCGACCGGCCAGCACCGGGTCCTCCCCGTGCAGGTACAGCCACGGCCGCTTGACGTTGCTCACCGCGAGGGCGCGTTGGATCTCCTGGCGCAGCTCGGAGAAGTCGCGCCCGGCCGCCAGCACGCCGATCCGGTCGTCGGCGGGCTTCGCCGGCGGGGCGGCGCCGTTCGTGGTGGCGCCGTTCGTGGTGGCGCCGTTCGTAGCCGGGTCGGCGGCGGGCGCCCCAGGTGGCACGGTTCCGCCCGGGCCGGCGCCGTTCGCGCCCGGGTCGGCGGCAGCGCCACCCGCAGTGGCAGGCGGGTCGGCGGCGGGCGCCTCGACCACGGCGGCGACCGGGGCGGCGGTCACCCCGGCCGCGCCGGTGCCGTGCCGGTTGCGGGTCAGCCACGACGCGATCGCGTCCGGCCCGCCCAACGCGCTGGTCAGCGCGGCGATCTGCTCGGCGTCGCCGCTGTCCAGCGTCTCGGCGATGATGCGGTCGACCTCGGCGCCGGGCAGTTCGGGCGGCGGCCAGTTGGTCGGGGTCGAGGTCTGCCCGTCGGTGATGGCCCGGTCCAGCTGGTATTCCCAGTCGGCGTGCTCGGCGGCGTAGCCGTTGGCCGCGCACGCCTCGGTGTACGCCTCGCGGACCATCTGTTCGGTCAGCCCGGACGGCTGGGCCGCGTTGGCCAGCCCGGACAGGTACAGCGCGTCGCCGCACAGCTTGTTCGTGCGCGCGTTGCCGGTGGTGGTGATCGCGCGGAACTCGGCGACGCGCCCCTCGAACGCGACCCGGGCGTAGGGGTGCACGCCACCGGGCACGCTGATCGGGGGCGCGGGCGGGAGCGGGGTGTCGGCGCCCGGGCGGGCAGTGTCGCGCTCGCCCCGACGTTTGTTCGGGGTGGCGACCAGGTCGAGCACCCAGCCCGGCGGGTCGAGCTGCCCGGGGTCCCGGTCCACCGAGTAGGGGCCTTTCAGGCTGACCGAGCCGGGCGCCACGATGTAGCCGCCCTCGCCGCGGGTGTCGAGCCCGTCCCCGAGCTTGGTCTTCGCCGAGTTGCCCCACGACCCGTCGTCGGTGAGCGGGTTGCGCCGCTCGGGCGGGTAGTTGAACAGGTGGTGCCAGGTGCCGCCGCCGGTCTGGTGGCGGGTGGTGGCGGGCCAGTCCCCGTGCTCGGCGATCAGTTCGGCGAGGCGGGCCGCACCGGTCTCGCCGTCCTCGTCGACGACGAACAGGTTGGACCCGGGGCCGGTGCGGACCCCGACGTTGGCCTTCGGGAACCGGCGGGCCCACTCGATGACCAGCTCGATGTCGGCGGAGGCGCCGAGGAAGCCGTGGCACAGCCGGTGTGCGCAGCGCGCGTAGCACTGCTCGGGGGTCGGCTTCGGCTTCTCCTCGCGGTAGGCCTTGCGGCAGGCACCGCACTTCGGGCGGGGCCGCTTGGACCAGTCGGTCTCGGCCTTGCCGGCCTTGTCGGCGGGGACCGGCTGAGACGGCTTCGGCCGGTCCCGCCGCGGCTTCGGCCGGTCCTGCAACGGGAACACCTGCCAGCCCAGGGTGAGCACCTTCTGGGCGGCGTAGCGCCACTGCGGTTCCAGCTCGGCCAGGCGCGGGTCGTCGACCGCGGGCGCGCTCACCGGGGCGGGCTCGGGCGCGCTCGCGGGGGCGGGCTCGGGCTCGCTCGCGGGCGCCGCGGCGGGCTCGGGCTCGGGCTCGGGCTCGGGCTCGCTCGCGAGCGCCTCGGCGGCCGCGGGCGGCCGGCCCGCCGCGGCGGGCCCGAACTCGGCCAGCGCCTCGGCGGTGACGGGTTGGCCGTTGCGGAGCGCACGCAGGACCAGGGTGCGCCGCAGGGCCAGGGTGGCGGCCGACTTGACCGGGGTCGTGTCGTCGCTCACCGGACACCGGCCGGTGAGTAGTAGTTGGGGAGTGGGGGTGTGTTACCGGGCCGGACCCGGTAACCTCGTGAGTAGTTGGGGAGTGGGGGTGTGTTACCGGGCCGGACCCGGTAACCTCGTGACTGCAACCTCATCAGAGCCTCGTTGAAGTGAGGCGCATCGGGCCGGGTCCCGGGGAGAAGAGACCAGTCCCCGGTCGGATGCGCAGGCGGGGTTGACAAGGTCCCGGCGGTGTCACGCCGGGACCTTGTTCACCTGGGGGGTCGTGCCGGGGGGATACGCTGGTCGCGCATTGCTGGTCTCCTTCCTCGCGGGTCGGGTCCACGTGCTGCTGTGACCGCCCTCGCCGTTCCGCGCGGCGAGGGCGTCGTGCTGCTAGCCGGTGAGCGCCGCGGCAGCGCGCTCCCACGACTCGGGGTCGTGCCCGGCGGCGCGCGCGGCGTCCTCGGCGGCGGCCTGCTCGGCCTGCGCGTCCCGGACCCGGCGGTGGGCCCTGATGGTGCGCAGCCGCAGCTCCAGCTCGGCTCGCTCGTCCTCGCGGCCGTGGCGCACGGCCAAGCCCAACTGCCCGCACAAGCGCCGCTCGGCGTAGGTGGCGGTGACGGCCATCGCGACCAGCTCCTTCCGGTTTTCGGGAAACGTGTCGGTGGTTCAGATCACTGACGGAGTCAGCCTGTACCCCCCCGGAAACCCGATCGGACCTGGGATTCCCGTACCGGACCGGCGCCGGTGAGGGAAGGACGCGGGCGGCATCGTGGCGCGGCGGCGGCCACCTCCGCCCGGTCCCGCGCGGCCCCGCAGCAGCCGCGCTCGGGGCGCGCCCGGCGTCGCCCAGGGCCCGTCGCGGCCCGCGCCATCACGCCGCGCACCCCGGCTCGATCCCGATGATCTGCGCCGAGCGCAGCCGCCCGCCGTGGTAATACCCCCGGACCATCGCGCCCGGCACGTCCGGGTGCCGGCGCACGCACACCAGCCACGACCTGCGCTCCGTGCGGGAGATCGCCCGGCCCAGCGCGGTGCACATGTCGTGCCTCTCGCAGTCGTGCAGGTGGCGCCGGCGCTCGGCGCCCGGGTGCGGGTGCGCGTCCAACCAGCGGACATCCGAGGCGAACAGGCGGTGCCTGTTCCGGTCGATCGGGCAGGTCGGGTCGTGGTCCACCGTCGGGCGGGCGCCGCCGCCGGGCAGCAGCGCCGAGGTGGCCAGGACCACCTCGCCGCCGCAGTCGGGGCAGCGGTCGTCGTCACCGGGGGACAGTCGGTATGGTCCTGTGGGCACGGGGAGGTCGCCTCTTTCCTGTGCGATGGGCACGCTCCGCCGGCAGCAGCGCGCGTGCAGTGGTGGGGCCCGGCGTGTCGTGCGTCGGGCCTCCGCCATGTGCGGGGTTGATCGTTACGCTGGCTGTGCACGGTCGCCCTCCCTCGGGTCGGCCGCGTGATGGGTAGGTACGGGTAGGTGCTCTGGTGAGCGCGGCCCGCGGCCGGAACGTCCATGCCGGTCGCGGGCGGTCCCGCCCTCAGGGCGGCGACTTGACGAGCTCGCAGAGTTCGGAGATCACCTTGCCGAAGTCCGGATCTTCGCCGACCTGCCGGACACCGGGGTGCAGGGCAACGTGCTCGGCCAGCGTCTCCGCGGTGAGCACGGCCGCATCCGCCGGGGGTTGCCTGCGCCGCAGCCATCCCCCTGGTGTCGGTGGTGGTGTCGGGACGGAGCGGCCCTGCCCACGCCCCAGCACAGGGTCTGGTGTCCACCGACGCCAGTACAGCCGTCCGTCCTTGCCCGCCCACACCTCGTGCCCGCGCATGATTCGTCCGGCCCAGCTGCGTTCCACGGTCACCAGGTCGGCGGGCGGGCGCGGCTCGGCGGCCTTGGTCTCCCGCTCCTCGAGGAGCTGGACCAGCCGCGGGGTGACGGCGGCGAGCTCGGCGTCCGGCAGCGGGGTGGCCGCGCTCGGGCGCATCCGGGCCATCAGGATCTGCGTGCGGATCTCCTCGTCGGTCAGGGGTCGGCGCCGGTCGGTCAGCGCGGTGTGCCAGCACACGGACCAGGTGCCGTCCTCGGCGCGTTCGTAGTCGCCCGCGGAGAGCAGGCGCATGGCGATCACCTCGGGCTCGGTGACGTGCGAGCCGGGCACGTCGGATACCCGCCAGCCGCGCGGGGCGGGAGGCAGGCTGTCGTCGGCGCTCACGAGGCCACCTCAGTTCGCTCGGGCGCGGCCAGGGTCACGGCGATGCGCGCCACCTGCTCGGCGGTGAAGGGCAGGCCCTTGGCGGCGGCGGCCTGCGCGCGCTCGACGAACCACTCGGCCTGCGCGTCGCGCCAGGCCCGGCGGGTGTCGAGGTGGTCGGGGCCCAGGAACTTGCTGAGCCGCGCGGCCCTGGCGCGCAGCGCGGCGGCCGGGGTGGAGGTGGTGGTCACGAGGCCCTCCGGGCGGTGAGGTTGCGACGGGGCTTGAGCAGCTCCGCGATGCGCCGGTAGCGCTCCTCGGACCACTCGGGAGCCTGCGCGAGCACCCCGGCGACGCGCGCGATGTGCACCTCCAGTTCGGCGTCGGTGCGAACCCAGGGGGGGCGCTCGCCATCGTGGGCGAGGCGCATGTTGCGCAGGATCCGTTCGCGGGTCTCGGGGTCGACCGTCGCGGTGTCCGCGGGGGAGTCGGGCGCGGGCGCCTTGTTCATGGGCCCATGCTCATCCCGCCGGGCGCACGAGTGTGGGACCGACACGCCGCGAATGTTACTCTACGTAACCGACCCGCGGCCGGTTATGCCAGGTAGCCGCCCGCTCGGCGCAAGCCCCGGCCCCGGCCCGCACACGCAGCGTGAGCTAGGCCTTCCAGGTGATCTCGATCTTCGACGAGTCGAACTTCCAGTTGCCCCGCCCGACCGGCACGATCGTGATCGTCACCAGGTTGCGCAGCAGGCTGCGTTGGGTGGTCAGGTCCTGCGCCATGAACGTCTGCCCCGGGTGCTCCCCGGACAGCACCTTCACCGTCGCCGAGTGGAACACCATCCCGGCCAGAAGCTGGTCGACGACCTCCCGGCGCGCCTTCGCCGCCCCGGCGGCCTCGTCGAAATCCTCGTCGTCGATGCGGCCTTCACCCAGCGCCACGCGCAGGCGCTTGAGCCGCAGCGTGATGTCCGCCTTCTCGGCCTGCAGGGCGCGCACCTGCTCGGCGGCGCCTTCGGGCGCGAACAGTTCCAGCAGCTTCGCGCGGTGCACCGGGTCGTCGAGTTCATCCGCGACGACCTCGCGCACGTACCCGTCGACCGGCGGGCAGATCCGCGAGGCGTGCCCTCCGCCCGGCGCGCGCCCGCCGATGTCGGCCACGTGGCGCGTGCGGGCACGGCAGATGTACTGGCGCCGCGCGGGCCCGGTGCGGTTGTAGCGCGAGGCGGCCATCATCACCGACCCGCACGCCCCGCACAGCGCGATCCCGCTCAGCAGGTGCGGGTTGTTGCGCCCGGCGCCCACCCCGCGGCCGTCGGCGGCGACCTGCGCCGCCCCGCGGGCCGCGTTCTCGGCGAAGATCCGCCGCAGCGCGTGCATCTTCTCCTCGGTGATGGTCGGGATCGGATCCCAGTTGCCGGTGCCGACCCGCTTCTCGATGTTGACGGTCTTCCCGCGCTCGACCTTCCGCTCGACGTGCACGAGCACGCCGCCGTTGCGCCACCGGGTGAGCACCTGCCGGACGCTGGGGGAGCACCAGGTAGGGCGCCGCGGCGGCTTGTGCGGGGAGTCGTTCCACTTCCGCACGACCTCGCCCAGGGTGCCGCCGGCCAGCATGTGCTCGATGCCCCAGCGGACCAGCTCGGCCTGCCCGTCGTGCAGGATCAGCGGCGCCTTGCTGCCCGGGGCGGCGTCGGGTGGGCGCTGCCAGCCGAACGGCAGCGGCCCGCGCTGGTAGTGCCCGCTCGCGCGCTCCTGCCGGAACTTGCGCTTGAGCAAGTCGCCCTGCGCGTCGCTGCGTTGCTGGTCGATCACCCCCCAGATGAACGCGTTGGCCCGCCCCGCGGGGGTCTTGAGGTCAATCTCGCCGCCGCCTTTGACCGCGTGCACCGAGATGTCGTAGGTGTCGGCCAGGTCGACCCAGGAGACCAGCTCGCGCAGCTGACGGTGCAGCCGATCGGTGTTGTAGACGATCACGATCTGGGCGGCGCCGGGGCGGGTGAGGTCGCGCTTGAGCCGTTCGTAGTCCGGGCGCTTCTTGCGCCGGTTCCACGCGCTGATGTCGTTGTCGACGTAGAGCTCGACGACGCGCAGGCCGTGCTCCGCGGCGTAGGCGCGGCAGTCCTCCTTCTGGCGCTGCACGGCGAGCATCTCGCCGCTCGTGTCCTGCGAGACCCGCGTGTAGATCACGGCGGCGGGGCGGTTGTCGATCTCTGCGGCGGGGTCGGGGGCGACGGCGGCAGGGGTGGTCATCCCGCCACCCTTGTCGCCCTAGAGCGGACGCACAATCGAACATTTCATCGTGATGACGTTCGGCGCGGTCGTCGGACCCTTGTTGGCGGGCGTTCTGATCCCGGTCGTCGGGCTGTCCACGCTCTACTTGCTCGACGCGATCGCGCTGCTGGCCACGCTGTGGGCCACGTGGCGGCTCCCGGCCATGCCGCCCGCGGGTGAGAAGCGGGGCCGGGCGGGCCTCGCCGAGGTCGTGGCCGGATTCCGGTACGCCGCGTTGCACAAGGTGCTGCTCGTCTCCTTCCTCGCCGACATCGTCGCGATGGCGTTCGGCATGCCAAGGATCCTGTTCCCGGAGATGGCCGAGCGCACGTTCGGCGACCCGCCCGGCGGCGGCCTCGCGCTCGGCCTGCTGTTCGCCGCGATCCCGGCGGGCACGGTCGTCGGCGGCCTGTTCTCCGGATGGCTGTCGCAGGTGCGGCGCCAAGGGGTCGCGGTCACCGTGTCGATCTGCGTCTGGGGGCTGGGCGTCGCCCTGTTCGGGCTCACCCACACGCTCTGGCTCGCGGTGCTCCTGCTGGCGATGGCCGGGGCGGGCGACCTCGTCAGCGCCGTGTTCCGGTCGTCGATGCTGCAGACCGTCGCCACCGACGAGATGCGCGGCCGCATGCAGGGCGTGTTCACCGTCGTCGTCGCAGGTGGGCCGCGGGTGGCCGATCTCTGGCACGGCTCGGTGGGCGCCCTCGTCGGGCCGGGCGTCGCCACGACGGCGGGCGGAATCGCCGTGATTATCGGTGTGGTGGCCGTCGTGGCCCGGTTCCGCGAGTTCTGGCGCTACCGCGCGCCGGTGACCTGAGTCCTCATCGGGCACAAACGGTCGCGCTCGCACTAGCGTGAGTGCTGAACCAGCCCATCCGAGTGCGAGGGACCCTCCACGATGACTGCTGACGACACCGCCGTGCTCCACCTGCCCGGCGGCGACCACGAGATGCCGATCAAGACGGCGACAGAGGGGGCGTCGGCGTTCGATATCAGCAAGCTGCTGCCGGGCACCGGACTCGTGACGCTCGACTCCGGCTACGGCAACACCGCGTCCTGCAGCTCCGCCATCACCTACATCGACGGCGACGCGGGCATCCTCCGTTACCGCGGCTACCCGATCGACCAGCTCGCCGAGCACTCGACGTGGCTGGAGGTCAGCTACCTCCTGATCTACGGGGAGCTGCCCACCGACACCGAGCTCGCCGACTTCACCAACAAGATCAGCCGCCACACGCTGCTGCACGAGGACCTGAAGGCGTTCTTCAACGGCTTCCCCCGCGACGCGCACCCGATGCCGGTGTTGTCGTCGGCGGTCTCGGCGCTGTCGACCTTCTACCAGGACAGCGTCGACCCGTTCAACGCCGACGACGTCGAGCTGTCCACGATCCGGCTCATGGCCAAGGTGCCGACGATCGCGGCCTACGCGTACAAGAAGTCGATCGGTCAGCCGTTCCTCTACCCGGACAATTCGCTGAGCCTCGTGGAGAACTTCCTGCGCATGACGTTCGGCTTCCCGGCCGAGCCCTACGAGGCCGACCCCGAGATGGCCCGCGCGCTGGACATCCTGCTCATCCTGCACGCCGACCACGAGCAGAACTGTTCGACCTCCACCGTCCGGCTGGTCGGCTCGGCGCAGGCCAACCTGTTCGCCTCGATCTCGGCGGGGATCAACGCGCTGTTCGGGCCCCTGCACGGCGGGGCCAACCAGGCCGTGCTGGAGATGCTGCAGAAGATCCAGAAGGAGGAGAACGGCGACGTCGAGTCCTACGTCAAGCGGGTCAAGAACAAGGAGGACAAGAGCGCCCGGCTGATGGGCTTCGGGCACCGCGTCTACAAGAACTACGACCCGCGGGCAAAGATCGTCAAGCAGCGCGCCGACGAGATCCTCAAGCGGATGGGGGTCAACGACCCGCTGCTGGACATCGCCAAGTCACTGGAGGAGAAGGCGCTCGCCGACGACTACTTCATCGAGCGCAAGCTCTACCCGAACGTCGACTTCTACACCGGCGTGATCTACCGGGCCATGGGCTTCCCCACCCGGATGTTCACCGTGCTGTTCGCGCTCGGGCGGCTGCCGGGCTGGATCGCGCACTGGCGCGAGATGATCAACGACCCCACCACGAAGATCGGCCGTCCGCGGCAGCTGTACATCGGCGAGACCGAGCGCGACTACCCCTCGTGAGTGGATAACGTTGTTCTAGCGACGTTTTCCGCTCACGACCGGTGCACCGGACCGTGGGCCTCCTCGCAGTGTTCCGCGCCGACGTCCTCCTCGTGGTCGACCTGCAGCGTCGTATGCGTGATGCGATCGGCACGGAGCACCTGCTCGATGGCGAGGCGGGCGGCGTGACAGTCGACCTCGGGACGCACGATGACGTGCGCCGACAGCGCGGGCTCACCCGAGGTGATCTCCCAGATGTGCAGGTCGTGCACCTCGGCCACGCCCTCGACCGCGGCGAGATCGGCGCCCACCCGGTCGGGGTCGACGCCCCGCGGCGCGGCCTCCAGGAAGATCCGGCCGGAGTCGCGCAGCAGACCCCAACCTGCCTTGATCATCAGGCCGGCGACGACGAGCGCGGCCAGGGCGTCCGCCCGGGCGAAGCCGGTGGTCAGCACGACCAGGCCCGCGATCGCCGTCGCGATGAACGCGTAGAGGTCGTTCAGGATGTGCTGGAATGCGCCCTCGACGTTGAGGCTGCTGCGGTCGGCCCGGCTCACGCACCAGGTGGCGCCGACGTTGACCACGATCCCGACCAGTGCGGTGACCAGCACGAGCCCGCCCTCCACCGCGGGCGGTTCGATCAGCCGTCGGACGCCCTCGTAGACGAACCAGGCGGCCAGTAGCAGCAGTGTGATGCCGTTGGCCTGGGCGGAGAGGATCTCGGCGCGCTGCAGGCCGTAGGTATAGCCGCCCTGCGCCGGGCGGGCGGCGAGGCGGATGGCCACGAGGGCGAGCGCGATCGCGGCGGCGTCGGTGAGCATGTGCGCCGCGTCGGAGATCAACGCCAACGATCCGGCCAACAGGCCGACGACGAACTCGACGGCCATGAACGCCACGATCAACGCGAGCGCCGCGGCGAGCCAGCGGCGGTCGGCGGTGCGGCCGACCCCGTGGCCATGTCCGTGCCCGTGTCCCATGGGCGCGAACATATGCGAACATGCGCATCAGTGCAACGCTGGTTGGGGTGTGAGACCCATCTGGGTGGCGAGCGCGCGGGTCACGAGCGGGGTCGGGACGCGGCGGAGGACGGCGTCGCGCAGCCGGCCTGCCGGGCCGCGCAGGGTCAGCATCCGGTGGGTCTGCCGACACCGCCGCTGCAGGGCGCTGGTACGGGGGCGGCGTAGCGCGTCGTAGCGGGCGAGGGCGGCGGGGACGTCTTCCTCCAGCACGGCCGCCAGCGTCACCGCGTCCTCGAACGCCTGGCACGCGCCCTGGCCGAGATCCGGCGTCATCGCGTGGGCGGCGTCGCCGAGCAGGGCGACCCGGCCGAACGCGAACGTCGGGAGCGGGCGCACCAACTGGGCCGTCTCGACGACGTGGATGTCGGCCGCGGCCGTCGCCTCGACGAGCGCCGACACGCAGGGGTGCCAGTCGGCGCGATCGTCGCGAAGCCACCGTCGGCGTGCGTCGGGGTCGTCGGGTGCGGGGCCGCGCCAGGTGGCGTACCAGTAGACGGCGTCGTCCGACATGGGCATGCAGCCGAACCGTGTGCCGGTGCGGTGGTCGAGCAGCTCGCCGGAGGCCAGGGGCCCGGCCGGGCGGGGCGCGATCGCCCGTGCCGCGATCTCGCCGGACCCGCGCAGGCCGGGGTGCCCGGGCAACAGTGCGGCCCGCAGCCTGCTGTGCGCGCCGTCGGCGACGACGATCGCATCCGCGCGATGTCCCTCGAGGCCGGTGACCGTTTGTCCCCACCGGATCGTGCCCGCGGGGAGGGCGTCGGCGAGCAGTCCGCTGAGCCACCGCCGGGGGACGACGACGAACGGCGCACCGACCGTCGCGACCACCCGGGCCTGGTCGGAGATCAGCAACGGTCGCCCGTGCCGGTCGCGGAAGCCGCTGGGCTCGGCTACCGCGGCGGCCCGTTCGCGGATCTCGGCGCCCAGGCCGAGCGCGTCGAGGGCGAGCACGCCATTGGGCATGATCCCGATGCCCGCGCCGGTCTCGCGCGACTCCGGGGCGCGCTCCAGCACCGTCACGCTGTGGCCCGCCTGATGCAGCCCCACGGCCGCCGCCAGGCCGCCGAGTCCCGCGCCCACCACGATCACGTCCATCGTCGCTCCTCTACAGTTGTAGAGATACTCTAACCAGCGTGGCTCTACGGAAGTAGAGGAATATGGCCGACCGGCGCACCGACATCCTCGACGCCGCCCTGCGCGTGCTCGCCGAGCAGGGCATGCGGGGGCTCACCCACCGGGCGGTCGACGCGACCGCGGGCATCGCGCCCGGAAGCACGTCGTACTACTTCCGCAGCCGATCCGCGCTGGTCACCGGCTGTGTCACCCGACTGGTGGAAATCGACAAGGCGGTGGCGGCGCCGGAGGTGGCGGCCGCGCCGCCCGCGGGCCTCGTCGACACGCTCGTCGGGGTGGCGGTGGCGATGGCGACGACCGGGCGCCACCGCACGGTCGCCCGCTACGAGCTCAGCCTCGCGAGCGCGCGCGAGCCCCACCTGCGCGCGGCCCTCGTAGCGGGCGGCGACACGATCCGCGCGCTCGGCGCCCACACCCTCGCCGCCGCGGGCGCGCCCGACCCGACCGCGGCCGCCGCGGAGCTCGCCGCCCTGTTGGACGGGCTGGTGCTCACGGCGCTGGTGCGCGGCCCCGACGAGCCCGCCGCGCTCGCCGCCTGGGTGCGCCCGCCGATCGAGCGGGCCCTGCGCGCCTGGACCGGCGGGTAAGTCCGGGAAGGCTCGCACCGGCGTTGCTGTACTCGCACAGGCGTCCGGACACGTGTGCGGACACCGGAATGCCGGTGCGGGCCTCGGCGGCGGAAGCAGCCTCCGCCGCGGCCCGTGCCCCAAGCCGCGCAGCCTCGCCGTCGGGCAGGCCTGCCGCTGGGCAGCCTCGCCGCTGGGCAGCCTCGCTGCCGGGGAGCCCTGCCGCTGGGCAGCCTCGCTGCCGGGGAGCCCTGCCGCTGGGCAGCCTCGCCGCGACCGCCGCGACCGCCGCGACCGCCGCGACCGCCGCGACCGCCGCGACCGCCGCGACCGCCGCGACCGCCGCGACCGCCGCGACCGCCGCGACCGCCGCGACCGCCGCGACCGCCGCGACCGCCGCGACCGCCGCGACCGCCGCTGTCTCGCCCGCGACCTGCCCCTGCGCCCGCCGACACCGTGCCCCGCTGCGCAGCCCGCGCCCCCGCCCACGCGCCGCCACCGTCGGCACGCGGCCGCGCAGGCGGTCCCGCGCGCGAGCCCGGAGGTCGCCCGGCCCGCGCGCACCTCCACGGAAGGCTCGCACCGGCGTTGCCGTACTCACACAGGCGTCCAGGCGCGTGTGCGGACACCCGAACGCCGGTGCGAGCCGGTCGCCGCCGCTGGCTGAGCGCGCCGAGCCTGCCGAACACCGCTAGCGTCGATGGTCATGAGCGACGCGTCCCTCGTCTGGTTCCGCCGCGACCTGCGGGTGCGCGACCAGCCGACGTTCCTCGCCGCGCGCGAGGCCGCGTCCGCCTCGCTCGCCCTCTTCGTCCTCGATCCCGCGTTGCTCGGCCCGTCGGGTGCGGCCCGGCGCACGTACCTCTACCGGTCGCTGCGGGCGCTGGACGCGTCGCTCGGCGGGCGGCTGCTCGTCGTCCGCGGCGACCCGGCCGAGGTGGTGCCGAAGGTCGCGGAGACCGTCGACGCCGCGACCGTGCACATCGCCGCCGACTTCGGTCCGTACGGAGCGGCGCGCGACGAGGCCGTGGCGAAGTCGCTCGCCGAGGACGACCGGGAGCTGGTGCGCACGGGTTCGCCCTACGCGGTGGCGCCCGGCCGCGTGCGCAAGGACGACGGCGACCCCTTCAAGGTGTTCACGCCGTTCCGCCGGGCGTGGGTCGACCACGGCTGGCGCCGGCCCGCCGACACGGACGCGCATACCGTCGAATGGCAGCACCCGTCCGTGCGGAGCGCGGTGAAGATCCCCGACGACGAGTCGGTTGACGCCGAGCTCCCCGACGCGGGCGAGGACGCTGCGCTCGCACGCTGGCAAGAGTTCCTGGCGGGGGCCGTCGCGGACTACGCCCCGGACCGGGACCGGCCCGACAAGCCGGGAACCTCCCGGATGTCGGTGCACCTCAAGTACGGCGAGATCCACCCGAGAACGATGCTCGCTGACCTCGCGCGGCGACGGTCGGAGTCGGCCGAGACCTACCGCACCGAGATCGCCTGGCGCGAGTTCTACGCCGACATCCTCCGCCAGCGCCCCGACTCCGCCCGCCGCAACTACGACCGCTCCTTCGACGCGCTTCCCCTCGCGAGCGGCGCCGCGGCGCGCCGGGAGTTCGACGCGTGGTGTGCGGGCCGCACCGGCTTCCCCATCGTCGACGCCGGGATGCGCCAGCTGCGGGCGGAAGCGTGGATGCACAACCGGGTGCGGATGATCGTGGCGAGCTTCCTCGTCAAGGACCTGCACCTGCCGTGGTGGTGGGGCGCGCGGCACTTCATGCAGTTGCTCGTGGACGGCGACCTGGCCTCCAACCAGCATGGATGGCAGTGGACGGCGGGCAGCGGCACCGACGCGTCCCCGTACTTCCGGGTCTTCAACCCGATCACGCAGGGGGAGAAGTTCGATCCGGACGGCGACTACGTGCGCCGCTACGTGCCGGAGCTGCGCGGTGTGCGGGGGAAGGCCGTGCACCAGCCGTGGAAGCTCCCCGACGGTGCGCCGGAGCGCTACCCGGAGCCGATGGTCGACCACAAGGTCGAGCGCGCGGCGGCCCTCGCGCGCTACGAGCAGGTCAAGGCCGCGCGCCGACCCTGAGAGGACGATTGGCGGCGCGGGCGCCTACCCTCGCCCCATGGCGAAGGAGAGGCCGCCGCGACGTCGGCGTCGTTGGTTCCTGCTCGCGCTGCTGGTGGGGGCGGTGACCTGGTACGTCCGTTCGCGCTCGGCGGCGCGACCGGCTGCGCTCGCGCCGGAGCTCGCCCCGCTGCCTCCGCGGCAGACGACGCCACCACCGCCGCCCGCGTCGCCCCGCCCGCCTGCCCCTTCTGCCGTGCCGTCGCCCAGCGCCGAGCCCGCGCCGCCCGTCGAAGTCGCGCCGCCCGTCGAGGCCGCGCCGTCTGCGCCGCCCGTCGAGGTCGCCCTGCCCGTCGAGGCCGCGCCGTCTGCGCCGCCCGTCGAGGTCGCGCTGCCCGTCGAGCCCGCGCCGGTCGCCGAGGTCGCACCGCCCGGGCCGACTACTGAGGCTGCGCCGATCACCCACCCCGCGCCGATCACCCACCCCGCGCCGATCACCCACCCCGCGCCGATCACCCGACCCCGCGCCGATCACCCACCCCGCACCGTCCGCCGACGCCACACCGGGCGCCCTGACCGCCGATGCCACGCCCACCGAAGAGGCCACGCCTACCGCCGACGCCGCGCCGTCTGCGCCTACCGCCGAGATCGCGCCGACCGGGCCGCCCGCCGAGGTTGCGCCGCGCGCCGGGGCCGCGCCGTCTGCGCCTATCGCCGAGATCGCGCCGACCGGGCCGCCCGTCGAGGCTGCGCCGCCCGTCGAGGCTGCGCCGCCCGTCGAGGCTGCGCCGCCCGTCGAGGCTGCACTGACCGCCGAGGCCGATGCGTCAGCATCGGTCGGGGAGTCGGCGCCCACCAACTGGGCGGTGCCCGGAGGCGGGGCCGCGCCGACGGTCGCGCCCGCCGTGCCCGTGCCCGCGCCCGCCGTGCCCGCGCCCGCCGTGCCCGCGCCCGCCGTCCGCGCCCGCCGTGCCCGCGCCCGCGCCCGCCGTGCCCGCGCCCGCCGTGCCCGCGCCCGCCGTGCCCGCGCCCGCCGTGCCCGCGCCCGCCGTGCCCGCGCCCGCCGTGCCCGCGCCCGCCGTGCCCGCGCCCGCCGCGACCGAGCCGCAACCCGCGAGCGAGCCCGAGCCGATCCCCTCGGCGCAGGGTTCGGCGCCTGCCCAGGCGGACGCGACCCCGCCCGAGCGGGTCGCCACCGGCCGGGCGCCGCGGCCCCGTCCGCGCCCCCGTCCGCGGCCGGTGGATGCCGCCGCGGCCGACCAACCCACCGCCCCCGCCACCCGGGACGGCGCGGCCGACGACGCACCGGCCGAGCGCGCCGGGTTCGGCCCCACCTCGGCGACCGGCACCCCGGCCCCGCCGCACGCGCTCTTCACCCCGGCGCCGAAGAGCGGCCCGGGCGCGGCACCCGGGCCCGGCGGCGCCGCGCCCGGCCCCGAGTTCACGATCAAGGGCAACGCCGACTCGATGCTCTTCCACACCCCCGACAGCCCCTACTTCGAGCGCACCCGCGCGGAGGTGTGGTTCCGCACCGCCGACGAGGCGGTCGCGGCGGGCTTCACCGAGTGGCGGGCCCACCGGCGCACCAGCTGACGGGCGGGTGATCGCGTCCACACCCCGTGGGCGACCCTTACGGCATGCACGAACAGAAGGTCGGGCATGTCGTGGTGTGCGGTGCGGACGACACCGCGCTACGGACGATCGAACAGCTGCTCGTCGCGGGCGCCGAGGTCGTAGTGATCGACACCGTCGCCGAGGTGGGCCCGGCCGCGGAGCGGCTGCTCGAGCAGTGGGACGTGCCGCTGGTGCGCGGCAGGCTCCGCGAGGCGCTGGCCGAGGCCCGGCTCCCGGACGCCACCGCCGTCGTGTGCCTCACCGCCGACGACCTTGCGGCGCTGGAGGCCGCCCTGCTCGTGCGCAGGCTCCGCCCCGACGTGCGGCTCATCGTCCGCATGGCCAACCCGCAGGTGGGACACGCGCTGGCCGAGGTGGTGGGCGAGGGGAGCGTGCTGGACGTGGCCGCGCTCGCCGCCCCCGCCGTCGTCGAGATCTGCCTGGGCAGGCGCACCCATGAGCTGACGCTCGCGGGCCGGGAGTTCCTCGTCGCCGACATCGTCAGCGACGCCGCGACCACCCTCCGGGAGCGCTACGGCGAGCTGGCACCGCTGGCCGTCGCGTCCGGCACCGCGCCGCCCGTGGTGTGCCCCGGCCGCGACCTCACCGTGCGCCCCGGCGACCGGGTCACGGCGGTCGGCACCCCCGCGCAGTTCGCCCACCACGGCGCGGGTGACGTCGTGGAACGGCTGAAGCCCCAGGAGCCGTTGCGCCCGGTCGGCGCCCGCATGCCCACCCAACGCGCCGACCGGCGCAGGCCCGGGCTGTGGGACCTCCTGCGCTCGCTCGCCGCTGAGGCCGACCGGCCACTGCGGGTGGTGGTCGCGCTGCTCGGCACGGTGGTCCTGGTGTCGGTGCTGGTGCTGCGGGCGAGCTACATCAAGCCGGACGGGTCGCACATGACCTTCGTCGACGCCGCGTACTTCACCGTCGAGACGATCGCGACCGTCGGCTACGGTGACTTCAACTTCGCCGCCCAACACACCTGGCTGCGCGTCTACGCCATCGGCCTCATGGCGGGAGGCGCGATCCTCACCGCGATCGTGTTCGCGCTGGTCACCCAGCTGCTGGTGAGCAGGCGCATCGAGCGGTCGTTCGGGCAGCGCCGGGTCGGCGCGATGCGCGGGCACGTCGTGGTCGTGGGGCTGGGCACGGTGGGGCTGGAGGTCGTCGAGGAGCTCGTCGCGGCCGGACGGCGGGTTGTCGTGATCGACCGCGCCGAGGCCGGTCGCCACCACGCCAAGGTCAAGGCGCTAGGCGTGCCCGTTGTGGTCGGCGACGCCACCCAGACCGCCGTGCTCGACGCGGCCAACCTCGCCGCCGCAACCGCCGTGGCCGTGCTGACCAGCGACGACCTCGTCAACGTCGAGACCGGCCTCGTGCTGCGAGCGCGGCTGGGCGCCCGGTGGCGGTCGGTGCCGGTGGTGCTACGCGTGTTCGACCGGGAGCTGGCGCGTGGCGTCGAATCCGGGTTCGGGTTCCACTACGTGCGGTCGACGGCCGCGCTCGCCGCGCCGTGGTTCGTCGGCGCCGCACTCGGGCTCGACGTGCTCGGCACGTTCTACGTCGACCAGGCCTCGTTCCTTGTCGGGCGCCTCGTCGTGACCGCGGGCGGTGGCCTGGACGGGCTGGCCATGCGCGACCTGTCAGCGGGGGCGCTGGTGGTGGCGCTGTACCGCGTCGAGAGCGGCGAGCTCGAACACCCGCCGCGCAGCGACACGACGTTCGCGGCGGGCGACGAGGTCTACCTCGTGGGGCTGCCCGACGAGGTGATGCAGGTGCTGCGCCGCGACGCCCCCGGTCAGCCGATGGTCGGCATCGAAATGCCGTAGCCGCGGATCTTGCGGTAGATCGTGGCCCGGGACATGCCGAGGTGCCGCGCCGCCTCGGCCTTGTTGCCGTTGTTGTCCAGCAACGCGTCGACGATCGCGTCGCACTCGATCGCCTCCAGCGGCGTGAGCACGCGGCGGGTGATGGCGCGCACCTCCGGGGGCAGGTCGTCGGGGGCGAGCACGCCCGCGCGGCGGCGGGCGACCGTCTTGCGCAGCACCTGGTAGAGCTGCTCGATGTTGCCCGGCCAGCGGTTGCGCATGAGCAGCCGCATCGCCTCGGGTGAGCAGGACAGCTCGGTGCCACGGGTGAGCCGTGCGATGAAGTGCGGCACGAGCTCGGCCACGTCCTCGACGTGGTGGCGCAGCGGCGGCACGACGACCGTGCGCGGGAAGAACTCCAGCAGGTCGACGGGGTCGTCGGGGCGCCCGAGCCCGTCCGGGCCGACGGTGGCCACGAGCCACGCCCGGTCGTGTTCGGTGGACTCGCGGTAGGGCTCCAGCGCGTCGGCGAGCTCCTGGCGGCCCTGTTCGGACAGCCGGTCGAGGTGGGTGAGCACGAGGGTGCCGCAGCCGGTGGCCAGCTCCTCGGCGACATCGGCGACCCAGCCGGGCCCGTAGTCGTCGGCGTGCAGGATGCGCAGGTGGGCGGCGGGGGTGCGGAGCTGGTGGGTGGCGCGCGCGATCGTGGTCTTGCCGGTGCCGGGCTCACCCTGCAACACCAGCCACTCGCGGCTGTGGAAGTGCCGGTCGACGGCCTGACAGCACTTCGCCCACAGCAGCCCGGTGCCGACGGCGGCGGGCAGCGCGGTGGCGGGCGGCGGGCTCGTGACCCGGGCCGTCGGCGCCTCAGGCGCGGCCAGCTGCACCTGGAGCACCCCGCCCGCGGTGCCCCGGTCGGCCCAGCTCGGCCGCACCTGCACCCGGGCGACGACGCCGGAGGGCAGGTCGAGCAGCAGCACCCGGCGCTCGGAGTTCATCGCCTCGATGGCCCCGGCGATGAGCGCGGCCTGGTCGGCGGGGTCGATCAGCTCACGGGCCCGGTCGTTGCTCATCACGAGGTCGGGACTGACGGCGAACACCGCAGTGTTGCTGCGCCGACAGGCCGTCAGATAGTCGTGCAGAAGGGCGAGCTCGCGGGGCCCCGACTGGTCCATCAGGGCGGTCTCGATCTGCCGCGCGATGCGGGCCACGGCCGTGGACATGAACCGCCCGGCGTCCTGCCGCCAGCACGTGAGGTCGATGACGCCGAGCAGCTTGCCGCTCACCGGGTGCCACACGGGCGCGCCCGCGCAGGCGAACTGGGCGAGCGGCTCCACGTAGTGCTCGTGCCCGAACACCTCGGCCGGGCCGCGGCCCTCCAGAGCGGTGCCGATGCCGTTGGTGCCGACGAACTTCTCCGAGTAGCTGAAGCCGGGGGCCAACCAGATCCGGTCGAGCGCCTGTGAAAGCGACGAATCGCCGGTGCGCCGCTCCAGAACCACGCCTTCGGCGTCGGTGAGGATGACGCTCACCGGCTCGCCCGCCAGCTCGTCGTTGACCGAATCCAGCACCGGCCGGGCCGCGCGGACGAGCTGTGAGTCCGACTCCGTGTCGAACGCCGTAAGCTCGGCCCCGTCGATGTCGATGTTCCACTCACGGGAGCGGGTCCACGAGGCGAGGATGATGTCGCGCACCGACCCGTCGTCGACCCGGTCGTCCACGAGAAACGAGGAACGCGCCCGGATCAGAGCACCCTCAGGCACGCTATCGGATGAAGGTGACAGCGACCGCGAGTCGGACGTTCGGCCCAAGCTCTTTGCCCTCCTTGGCGCAGTCGCAGCTCCGCCCCGGTGCGGTGTCGCGTTGCCACGACGGTACCGCCTGGAGGCGGCACGGGGCAGTGGTCAGCGCAAACGGAGGGACTAGGCCGTGTCCCGTGGATCAGCAGCCGCGGTCTTCGCGCCCAGATGGCCCCTCGCTGCGTTGTCGGACGTCTCGAGTACGCCGGTACGAGAGCCGTCCTCCGCCTTGCGAGGAGCCATCTGGATCACGAATCCCATCGGCCGTGATCCACGGGACACGGCCTAGCCGCCACGATGGGGCGGCAAACGCGGACTTTCTCATATTGAGACCTCGCCACCTCTGGCAGGGCGGTGTGATTCCCAGCACGAGCCCATCGCCTCGGGGTCGACCCGCGCATCGATGTCGGGACGGCGGACTCGGGTCTCCTTCGCTGCCGGAGCCACCCGCGCATCAGCACCGGCGCCAGCGGACGGGGGCAGACCTCGGGAACGGCAGGCGCTCCGCGCGCGCCGATCGCTCCCGGTCCACCCATAAGTGAGGAGATGACGTGAGTCGGCAGAGTTTGGCCAAGGCTCATCAGAAGATCCAGGAGCTCTCCTGGGAGCCGCAGTACCACGAGCCGTACATGAAGTACGGAACCGACTACACCTTCCGCAAGGCCGCCAAGAAGGACCCCCTCAAGCAGGTCCTGCGGTCCTACTTCCCCATGCAAGAGGAAAAGGACCACCGCGTCTACGGCGCGTCCGACGGCGCGATCCGCGGCAACATGTTCCGCCAGGTCCAGGAGCGTTGGCTGGAGTGGCAGAAGCTGTTCCTGAGCATCATCCCGTTGCCCGAGATCTCGGCGGCGCGCTCGATGCCCATGCTGTTCCACGTGGTTCCGAACCCAGAGTTGCACAACGGCCAGGCGATTCAGATGATCGACGAGGTTCGCCACTCGACGATCCAGCAGAACCTGAAGCGCCTGTACATGAACAACTATATCGACCCGGCGGGCTTCAACAACAGCCTGCGGAACTTCCACAGCGACTACTGCGGCACCATCGGCCGTCAGTTCGCCGAGGGGTTCATCACCGGTGACGCGATCACCGCGGCCAGCATCTACCTGACGATCGTCGCCGAGACGGCGTTCACGAACACCCTGTTCGTGGCCATGCCCGCCGAGGCCGCGGCCAACGGCGACTACCTGCTGCCCACGGTGTTCCACTCAGTGCAGTCCGACGAGTCGCGGCACATCTCGAACGGCTACGCCACTCTGCTCATGGCGCTGTCGGACGAGGACAACCGCCAGCTGCTCGAGCGCGACTTGCGCTACGCGTGGTGGAACAACCACCGCGTGGTGGACGCCGCCATCGGCACGTTCATCGAGTACGGCACGAAGGACCGCCGCAAGGACCGCGAGTCCTACGCGGAGATGTGGCGTCGTTGGATCTACGACGACTACTACCGTGCCTACCTCATCCCGCTGGAGAAGTACGGCCTGGTCATCCCGCACGACCTGATCGAAGAGTCGTGGAAGCAGATCTGGGAGAAGGGCTACGTCCACGAGGTCGCGCAGTTCTTCGCCACCGGTTGGCTCGCCAACTACTGGCGCATCGACGGCATGACCGACGAGGACTTCGAGTGGTTCGAGTACAAGTACCCGGGCTGGTACGACAAGTACGGCAAGTGGTGGGAGAACTACAACCGCCTCGCCGTGCCCAACGGCCACAACCCGATCGTCTTCGAGGACGTCGACTACGTCTACCCGATCCGCTGCTGGACCTGCATGGTCCCGTGCCTCGTCCGTGAGGACATGGTCACCGCTGAGATCGACGGCGTGCACCGCGCGTACTGCCACGAGGTGTGCCGCTGGACCGACGTCGAGGCCTTCCGCGGTACCTATCAGGGTCGCGAGACACCCAACATGGGGCGCCTGGTCGGACACCGTGAGTGGGAGACGCTGTACCACGGCTGGAACTGGGCCGATGTCGTCAAGGACATGGGCTTCGTGCGCGACGACGGCAAGACCATGACGGCACAGCCGCACCTGGACTTGGATCCCAAGAAGATGTGGACGCTGGACCACATGCGTCGCTGCCCGAACCTCGCCAGCCCGTTGGTGTTGTTCAACGAGATGGACGACGCGGGCCGCGCCGCGTTCGTCGAGGACTACCACCGGCAGGGCCCGGCCGGTCGACCGGCACCCGCGGACGCCTGAGCGCGGGTCAGGTGAGGGGGGAGGGCCGGCGGAGCCACCGCCGGCCCTCCCCCTGCCAGACCCGAACGATTCTCCTCTCACGAAAGGCAGCAATGGGCGAGAAGCACGTCGTCCGGTTCGAACCCGTCGGCATCGAGATCGAGGTCGACGAGGACCAGACGATTCTGCGCGCTGCGGCCGAGCAGGGCGTCCAGCTCATGCACGGCTGCAAGGAAGGCCAGTGCGCGGCGTGCAAGTCGTTCGTGCTCGAGGGCGACATGGACGACATCGACCTCGAGCGCTACTCGACCTTCGCGCTGCCGGACTACGAGAAGGAGGAGGGCCAGACGCTCCTGTGCCGGGCGCACGCCTACAGCGACCTGGTGATCGAGCTCCTCCAGTACGACGAGGAGATCATTCGGAACGGTCTGCCGCTGAAGAAGGGCGTGGCCGAGGTCGTCGCCAACAGCCCGGTCACCCACGACATGCGGCACCTGGTGCTCAAGCTCATCGAGCCGGAGGACGGGATCAAGTTCTTCCCCGGCCAGTACCTCGATCTCGTGGTGCCGGGCACCGACGAGTCGCGGTCGTTCTCGATGGCGAACACACCGGGGCGCGAAGGCCGGTTCGAGTTCGTGATCAAGGTGTATCCGGACGGTCTGTTCTCCGAGCATCTGGCCACCAAGCTGGCCGTCGGTGACCGCCTGGACGTGGAGGGCCCCTTCGGCACCTTCACGCTGCGGGAAAGCCACAAAGCACCGATCGTCTTTCTCGGCGGCGGTGCGGGGATGGCCCCGGTTCTCGGCCTGCTCCGATCGATGGCGGAGCGCGGCGTGGACCGTGCGGCGGTCTTTTACTACGGGGCCCGAGGGCAGCGGGACCTCTGCTTCGAAGAAGAGCTCCGGGAGCTGGAGAGCAAGATCCCCGGCTTCCGGTACGTCCCGGCGCTCTCCGAGCCCGCCGAGGACGACGAATGGGCAGGCGAGGTCGGACTCATCACCGAGGTGTTGAAGCGGAATGAGCCGGACCTGTCGGGGAGGGACGCGTACGTGTGCGGGCCGCCGCCGATGGTTGACGCGGCGATCCCGGTTCTCACGGCCCTCGGCGTGCCCGAGCAGAACATCTTCTACGACAAGTTCACCACCACCGGTGAACAGGGAGAGGACTGATGACCACCACCGAACGCCCAGAACGCAGCGTCCCGAAGCCGGTATTCACCGACGCGGAGGCCGGCGCCAAGGAGTTCCCCGACTCGAGCGCGTCTGCCCGTCGTTACAACTACTTCAAGCCCGCCAAGCGCAAGCAGACCCACTACGAGGACGTGACGGTCGACGTCCAGCCCGACCCGCGGCACTACCTGTCGCAGGGCTGGATCTACGGCTTCGCCGACGGCACCACCGGGTACCCGCTGAACTGGACGAAGCTCAAGGCGTGGGGTGTCGACAAGCCCGAGCCGCAGCGCGGCCCCGGCAGCGGCGGCATGCACGTCGAAGACTGGCCCGCCCACGGTTGGCATGAGTTCCGCGATCCCAACGAGGAGTGGGAACTCACCATGTACCGGTACAACGCCAACGTTGTCCGGCAGGTGAACCAGAACATCGAGAACGCCCGCACGGCCAAGGCGTTCGAGCAGTGGACCAGGAACTGGGTGCAGTTCGTCGAACGCAACGTCGGCGCGTGGATGCACATCGAGCACATCCTCGGGCTGTACGTGTTCGCCGCGTGCAACCGCTCCGGCCCGACGAACATGCACAACACCGCCATGGTGATCAACAGCGAGCACAAGATCCGGTTCGCGCAGGACCTCGCCCTCTACAACCTCACCCTCTCCGAGGAGATCGAGGGCTTCGACGGCGCGGCCCACATCGACGCGTGGAACAACGCCGCAGAGTGGCAGGGCGCCCGCAAGGTCACCGAGGCGCTGACCGCGATCGACGACGACTGGGGCGAATCCGTCTTCGCCACCAACATCGTGTTCGAGCCGCTGATCGGTGAGCTGTTCCGCAGCAACCTCGTGATGCAGGCCGCCGCGGCCAACGGCGACTACGTCACGCCCACCATCGTCGGCGCGGCCGAGTACGACTACTCGCAGCGCGACCTGCGCTGGACCCAGGCCTGTTTCGGCCCGCTCGTCGCGGATCGGGAGTTCGCCGACCACAACAAGGAGCTCATGCAGGGTTGGCTGGCGCACTGGGTACCCCAGTGCATCGAGGCGGCCAGGGCCATGCAGCCGATGTGGAGCCAGCCCGACAACAAGCCCCCGCGGTTCGAGGACTCCCTCGACCGCGCGAAGAGCCGCTTCGCAGGCATCGTGACCGACCTCGGTCTGCAGACCCCGAAGGAGCTGTCCCTGTGACCACGTTCAAGACCGCCGAGAGCCCCTACAAGTCCGACAACACCGCGTCGGGCAAGGCGGGCGTGACGTTGATGAACAACCAGATCGGGGTTGTCGTCGCCGAGGTCATGGACCGCCAGGACAACGTCACGGTCACGCATCTGCCGTCGATGATCCGGGTCGACTGTGTCGGCCGGATGGACTTCGTCTACGACGACATCTCCGAGGCGCTCGGCGAGGAGCCCGGCTTCTACGACGCCGCCGAGTTCGAGGAGAACATGTCCACGCACTACGGCAAGATGATCCACATGGACGACCGGACCGTCATGTTCGGGAACCTCGAGGAGGCCGCCGAGTTCATCGGCGACATGCTCCCGCCCGAGGTCACCAAGTAGCAGTCCCCGGGCCGGGGGTCCGCGCAATCCGGCGTGGACTCCCGGCCCGGTCGCTTCACCCCCTCAATCGCACCCGCGCACGATCGAGACACCGCTGTCGTCAGGAGGGCCGTCGTGGCCAAGGAACTGAAGTTCGGGCAGGAAGCCCGCGACCTGCTCAAGTCAGGCGTCGACCAGCTCGCCGAAGCCGTCAAGTCCACCCTCGGGCCCAAGGGCCGCAACGTCATCCTGGAGAAGATCACCGGCTCCCCGGAGGTCACCAACGACGGCGTGACGATCGCGCGCGAGATCTACCTGCGGGATCCGTTCGAGAACATGGGTGCGCAGATCCTCAAGGAAGCGGCGGTCAAGACCAACGACACCGTCGGCGACGGCACCACCACGGCCACGGTCATCGCGCAGGCCATCGTCCGCGAGGGCATGAAGGCGATCACGTCCGGCGGCAACCCGGTGCTGGTCAAGCGGGGCATCGACATGGCCGTGGGCGCGCTCGTGGAGCACCTCTCCACCGTCGCGCACCCCGTCGAGACCCTGGAGCACCTCGCCAGGGTCGCCGCGATCTCGTCCAACGACGACGAGACGATCGGGCAGATCGTCGCGCAGACCCTGCACACGGTCGGCGACGACGGCGTCATCTCCGTCGACGACGGGCCGGTGCTGGGCCTCACGGTCAACTTCGTCGAGGACTTCGAGTTCGACAACGGCTACGTCTCGCCGTACCTGGTCACCGACCCGGGCAGCATGCTCGCCGTCCTGGATGACCCGTACCTGCTCTTCACCGCCGAGAAGATCACCGACGTCCGCTCCCTGATGCCGGTGCTCGAGCGCATCATGCGCGACCCGCGGCCGCTGGTGATCGTGGCCGAGAAGGTCGAGGGCACCGCGCTGCAGATGCTGGTGCACAACCACGTCAACGGGCATCTCAAGGTCACCGCGATCCAGGCGCCTGGGTTCGGCGAGAAGCGCGTGCACCTGCTGGAGGACATGGCCGCGCTCTGCGGCGGCAAGGTGCACTCGAAGGCGTCGTCGTTCGCGTTCGAGCAGATCGGGCTGGAGCACCTCGGGCGGGCTACCCAGGTGCGGGCCACCAACGAGAACACCGTGATCATCGGTGGTGGCGGGGCGCGGGACGCCGTCGAGCAGCGGTTGTCGCAGCTGCGGGCGGAGATGGCCAGGGCGACGATCGGCACCGACGAGGACTGGCTGGGCGAGCGCATCGCGCGGCTGTCGGGCAAGGCCGCGATCATCTCGGTCGGGGCGCCCACGAACGCCGAGCTGAAGGAGATCCGACACCGCGTCGACGACTCGCTGCAGGCCACCCGGGCGGCCATGGCCGAGGGCATCGTCGCGGGCGGCGGTGCGGCGCTGCTGCACGCCGAGCCCGCGCTGGACTCGCTCACGGTCTCCGGCGACTACCGCATCGGCGTCGAGATCGTGCGGGCCGCGCTCACCGAGCCGGTGCACCTCATCGCCGCCAACGCCGGGTACGACGGCGACGACGTCGTCAAGCAGGTCACCGCGCTCGCCGCCGACGAGGGCTTCGACGCGCTGGAGGGCCGCTTCGGGAACATGGTCGACATGGGCATCATCGACCCGCTGCGGGTCGTGCGCTCGGCGCTGCAGAACGGCGCGTCCGTGGCCGGGTTGATCCTCACCACCAACTCGCTGGTGGCCGAGGAGCAGACGCCGTGGAACAAGGCCCTGATGACCGAGTACGGGCCGCTTGACGAGGGCATTCCGCAGCCGTCGCCGGACTCCAGCACCCCGCAGTCGCTGGGTCTCGGCCCGTCGATGGGCTGAGCGGTGTTCTCCGTCGGGGGCGTGCCCTGCCCGGTGGTCGACGCCCAGGTGCACATCTGGGACGCCAGCCCCCACAACCAGGCCGCTCCCGACGGCGAGGTCTACGCGCTGGACCTGCTGCGCCGCCACCGTGAGCTGGATGGCGGCACCGTGCCGTCGGACGAGGTGGAGCGGGTCAGCGAGGCCGGGTTGAACCGGGACGTGTTCGGCGACGGCTGCGTCGACCGCGCCGTCCTGCAGCCCGTGGTGCTCGGCGACCTGTTCGTGCTGGGGTTCTCCCCGCTGGAGTGGCACGCGGAGATGGCCGGGGTGATGCCCGACCGGTTCGTGCTCTCCGGCGAGCTCGACCCCGACGGCGGGCAGCCCGGCGCGCGCGGGCTCACCCCCCGGGTGCGGCGGTTCGACCTGCGCGGGATCACGCTCTGCGAACGCCGTCGGCCCGCGGGGTCGCTGCGCCTGGCCGACCCGTGGCTGCGGCGCACGCTGGCCCGCTGCGGGACGGCGGGCGCCGACGTCGTCCACATCGGGGTGGGCCCGTCCACCCGCGCCGCCCCTTGGGCGCGCGTGGGCGACGGCGCCCGCATCGGCGTACGGCCCGCCCCGCGGATGGGCGGCTGGGCGGGCACCGTAGACGGCCCGCTCGTCGGTGTGCCGCACGGGCGGTCGGCCGGTGTGCCGCACGGGCGCTCGGTCGCCGCGCCACACGGTCCGGGAAGGTTTGCCGACGTCCCGCACGGCGCGGCGGGGTTCGCCGACGTCCCGCACGGCGCGGCGGGGTTCGGCGACGCCCCGCACGGCACGGTGGGGTTCGGCGACACCCCGCACGGCGTCGGGAGGCCGGGCGGCGCGCCGCGCGGCTCCCGGCCGTCCGTGGACGGTCCGCTTGCCGGGGCCGGATTGTTGTCGCCCGCGCTGTGGAGCCAGGTCGCCGCGCCCCCACCCCGGCGCGTGCCGCGGGTGCCCGCGTGGGCGGAGCCGGTGCGCGCGGGATCGGCGCAGCCCGTGCGGGCCGGGGCCGCGGCGCGGGTCGCCCCGCCGGGGTTCGACGCCCGCCAGTTCCGCGACCTCGCGCTCGCCCTTCCGGACATCCGGTTCGTGCTCGGCGCGGGATGCCTGCCGACCGCCGAACTCGCCCGGCTCGCCGCGCTGCCGAACGTGCACGTGATGCTCACCGAGATCCTGCCGTGGACGGGCTCGCTCGAGTTCGCCCACGCTTTCGGCACCCTGCTGAGGGCGTTCGGGGCGGAGCGGCTGTTGTTCGGCAGCGGCTACCCGATGATGCGGCCCGGCCCGCTCGTGCGGGAGCTGGCCGCCTACCGCTTCCCGGCCGAGGTCAGCCGCCGCTACCCGCGCTTCGACGCCGCCGCGGCCCGCGCCGTCCTGGGCGGGAACGCGGCCCGCCTCTACCGGATCCCGGTCGAACCCGCGGCCGTCCCCGCCGTGGCCGCGGGCGCCTGACGCTGGTCGGCCGCCGCCCACCACCCACCCACCCACCCACCCACCCCACCACCGGCGGGCCCCACCCACGGCTCGACGCCGCCCGCGCCCCCGCCGCCCCGGCCCACCCAGCGGCTCGACGCCCTGCCCCGCGGCCCGGCTGGCTCGACGCCCGCCGCTCTACCCCACCCCGACTTCGCACCCTTGCGTCGAAGCGACCGTAGGGGCACGAAGTGACGTGCACGGCGCCGCGCGTGCGTGCGCCGTCCCGCGCGGCCCGGGGTCAGCGCGCCACGTGCCCGGCCCAGCCGCCGGGCAGGGCGACCAGCCCGGCCCGATCGCCGCGCCAGGCGTAGGCCCAGCACACGGTGCCGTCCGCCACCACCCGGACCCGCTCGTACTCGGGCCCCTCGTAGGCGTCGAGGGCCGGGAGCAGCGCGGCCGGGTCGCGGACCGGGACGACGACGCCCGGCGTCATCCCCGGCGCGTCGGGCAGCCACGCGGGATAACCGCGGCCGGTGTCGTACACTCCGCCCGCGACCGTCGTCGGCTGCGCGGGACCCACCGCGTGCGCGTGGACCCGGTGCCAGGACAACTGACCCGGCTGCAGGAGGCCGTAGGCGAACAGCGCGGCAGGCCACTCATCGGGGTGCGGAGCGCCCGTCACCGGATCGGCGTCCAGCCCGTCGGACGCCGAGACCTCGCCCGACAGCCTCCGCGCGACGTCCTGCCCCACGTCGGCGCACGGCACCGCCGCCCCGTCCACCAGCAGCGGGCGGCGGATTTCCGCGTGGCCGAGGTAGGCCCAAGGCCGCTCGACCACGACATCGACGACCGGAGAGCTGAACGCCTCGCCGTCGACGACCACCGAGCCGGTGCGCAGCCGGACCAGCCGGAACCGCTCGTCGCGGCCCTCGCACCGGTCCAGCACGGCGACCTGCTCGCGGGTGGCGAGCCACACCGCGTGCTCTTCGACCACGCCGTGGGCCGCGGCGAGCACGGCGGGCCGGGCGCCGTCACGGGCCCGCAGCCCCGCCGCCCACACCGCCGCGACGCCCGTGGTGCGGGCCCGCAACACCACCACCGGATCGCCGCCCAGCCGCAGCCTCCGCCGCAGCCAGGTGATCTTCGAAGGGCAGCGGTTGGAGCCGTACGCAAGCACCGGGAGCCGCGCCGCGAGCGGAACGGCGCCGTGGCCGCGCAGCCAGGCGTCGAGCGGCACCCCGTCGACGGCGCACCCGCGGATCGCGCGCGCCACCCCGTCCACGTGCACGTACGAGACCGGTGGGACCGCACCGGGATAGGGGTCGGCCGGATGCTCGACGTCGGGCCACACGCCCTCCGACGCTACCGCCCGCCCCGCCGTGCCTGCCGCCCAATCAACCCGCCCGGTTCGGCCAGGGCGCCGCCGCCCGCCCTGCCGCGCGGGCAGCCCACCAACTCGCCCCGCTCGGCCCATGGGGCCGCCGCCCCCGCCTCCGGCCCCGCCGCCCGCCGATACGCCGGGCTCGGCCCATGGCGCCGCCCCCGGCCTCCGGCCCCGCCGCCCACCGATACGCCGGGCTCGGCCCATGGCGCCGCCCCCGCCTCCGGCCCCGCCGCCCACCGATACGCCGGGCTCGGCCCACAGCGCTGCCGCCCAGCCCCACTCCGGGGCCGCCGCCCGCCAACTCGCCGGATGCCTGCCCACCGCCGCGCGGCCAAGGTGGTGGCCCGCCCTCCCGCCGCCACGAGCCACCTAGGCTGGGCCCGTGCTGCCGCGCACGATCGACTGGGTCGACGGCCGGATCGTGCTGGTCGACCAGACCGCGCTGCCCGCCATCCGCACGGTCGCCATCGACGACGTCGACGCGCTCGTCGACGCCATCCGCAGGCTCGTCATACGCGGCGCGCCCGCATTGGGTGTGGCCGGGGCACTGGGGGTGGCGCTGGCCGCCCGCACCCGCACCGGCCCCGACCTCGCCGCCGCTGCCACCCGCATCGCTACCGCCCGCCCGACCGCCGTCAACCTCGCCGTCGGCGTCCGGCACGCGCTCGCCGTGGCCGCCGACGGGCCCGCCGCCGTGCTGGCCGCTGCGCTGGCCGTGCGGGACGAGGACGTCGCGGCCTGCCACGCCATCGGCGACCGCGGCGCCGCCCTGCTCGTCGACCTCTGCGGCCCCGGCCCGCTGCGGCTGTCCACGCACTGCAACGCGGGCGCGCTCGCCTGCGTCGAGTGGGGCACCGCGTTGGGCGTGGTCCGGTCGCTGCACGCCGCGGGCCGGGTGGCGCTGGTCGTGGCCGACGAGACCCGCCCACTCCTGCAGGGCGCGCGGATCACCACGGTCGAGCTGGCGGCGTTGGGCATCGCGCACCGCGTGGTCGTCGACGGGGCGGGCCCGTCGGTGATCGCGCGCGGCCTGGTGGACGCGGTCGTCGTCGGGGCCGACCGGGTGGCGGCCAACGGGGACGTGGCCAACAAGATCGGCACCTATCCGCTGGCCCTCGCCGCGGCCCGTGCGGGCATCCCGTTCGTCGTGGCCTGCCCGGAGTCCACCGTCGACCCGGCGACCCCGGACGGGGCGGCGATCGCCATTGAGGACCGCGCCGAGGACGAGGTGCTCGCGGGCGGCCCAGCGTGGAACCCGGCGTTCGACGTCACGCCCGCCGACCTGGTGACCGCGATCGTCACCGAGACACGCGTGTGGCGGTGACGGGTGCCACACTGCGCGACATGGACATCCGGGAGATCAACCGCGGGGTCGTCGCCCAATTCCGCGCGGGCGGCCCGATCGAAGGCATGCAGCGCGACCGGCTGGTGCTGCTCACCACCACCGGCCGCCGCTCCGGAGAGCCCCGCACCACGCCGATGATGTTCCATCGCGACGGCGACCGCGTGCTCGTCATCGCCTCGAACGTCGGCGCCCCACAGCACCCCGACTGGTACCTCAACCTCATCGCGGACCCGCACGTCACCGTCGAGATCGGCGACGAGTCCTACCCCGCCATCGCCACGCCGACCGAGGGCGCCGACCGCGAACGCGTCTGGACCCTGCTCAAGGAGGCCTACCCGTTCTTCGCCGAGCACGAGAAGGCCACCACGCGCACCATCCCGGTGGTGGCGCTCACCCGCGCCTGAGCTCACACATGCATCGCGGTGTCCGCACGGGCATCGGGGCACCGATGCGAGCACCGAGAGGCCGGTGCGGACCCGTCATTGGCCGCGCGCGATCCACTCCTCCAAGTGCGGGGCCTCGGCGCCGATGCTCGTCCTGTCGCCGTGGCCGGTGCGGACGGTCGTCTCCGGAGGCAGCGTGAGCAGGGTCGAGCGGATCGAGTCGATGATCGTGTCGAACGACGAGAACGACCGCCCGGTCGCGCCGGGGCCCGCCGTTGAACAGCGTGTCCCCGGTGAAGACCGTGCCGAGGTCGGGTGCGTAGAGGCAGGTCGAGCCGGGGGAGTGACCGGGCGTCACCAGCGACCGCAACGTGATCCCGCCCGCGGTGATCTCAGCCGGGATCTCGCCGTCGGGCTTGCGGTCCAGCCACTTCATGTCCCAGAGCGGGGCCTCGGCCGGGTTCAACAGGATCGGCGCGCCGAACCTGTCGGCGAGGGCAGGAGCGGCGTCGATGTGGTCGTCGTGTCCGTGGGTGCAGACGATCGCCGTCACGCGCCGGTCCCCGACGGCGGCGGCGATCGCGTCGGCGTCGTGCGCGGCGTCGATGACGATCACCTCGCGGTCGTCGCCGACGATCCACACGTTGTTGTCGACGTCCCACGTGCCGCCGTCGAGGGAGAACGTGCCCGACGTGACGAGGTGGTCGATCGTCATCAGAAGACCACGACCGAACGCAGCACCTCGCCCTTGTGCATCTTTTCGAACGCGCCCTCGACGCCGTCGAGCGGAATGGTCTCCGACACGAACTTCTCCAGCGGCAGGCGGCCCTGCAGGTAGAGGTCGATGAGCATGGGGAAGTCGCGGCTGGGCAGGCAGTCGCCGTACCAGGACGACTTGGTGGCGCCGCCACGGCCGAAGATGTCGATCAGCGGCAGCTCAACGGTCATGTCGGGCGTGGGCACGCCGACGAGCACCACGGTGCCCGCGAGGTCGCGCGCGTAGAAGGCCTGCTTGAACGTCTCGGGGCGGCCGACCGCGTCGACGACGACGTTCGCGCCGTTGCCGTCGGTCAGCTCCTGCACGGCCTCGACGATGTCGCGGTCGCGGGCGTTGATCGTGTGCGTGGCGCCGAACTCCTTGGCCCACTGGAGCTTCTTCTCGTCCGTGTCGATCGCGATGATCGTCGACGCGCCCGCGAGCCGCGCCCCGGCGATCGCGCCGTCGCCGACGCCGCCGCAGCCGATGACCGCGATCGAGTCGCCGCGCCCGACCCCGCCGGTGTTGATCGCAGCGCCGATGCCCGCCATCACGCCGCAGCCGAGCAGCCCCGCGACCTCCGGCTTCGCCTCCGGGTTGACCTTCGTGCACTGCCCGGCGTGCACGAGCGTCTTCTCGACGAACGCGCCGATGCCCAGCGCGGGGGACAGCTCCTGGCCGGACTCCAAGGTCATCTTCTGGGCCGCGTTGTGCGTGGAGAAGCAGTACCAGGGCTGGCCACGGCGGCAGGCCCGGCAGGTGCCGTCGACCGCGCGCCAGTTGAGGATGACGTAGTCGCCGGGCGCGACGTCGGTGACGCCGTCGCCGACCGCCTCCACGACCCCCGCCGCCTCGTGGCCGAGCAGGAACGGGAACTCGTCGTTGATGCCGCCCTCGCGATAGTGCAGGTCGGTGTGACAGACCCCGCAGGCCTGCACCTTCACGACCGCCTCGCCAGGACCGGGGTCGGGAATGGTGATCGTCTCGACGGTGACGGGCGCGCCCTTGCTGTGCGCGACGACCCCGCGGACCTGCTGCGGCATGGTGACTCCTCCGGCTCGTCGATGAGGTAGCTCGCAGCCTGCCACGTGACGTGTTTCCCTGCCGCCCTGGCGGTTGCGCGCGACGATCTCACCATGACGGCCGCGCCGTCATCCTGGCCCGTAGTCGCGGGTGACATGGGCGATCCGGACGCGGTAGTCGCGGTACCACGCGTCGCGTCCGCGTCGCTGGGCCACGAGATGCGCGCCCACCTGCTTCCAGGCCGCCGCCGATGCCTCGTCCCGCCAGTACGACACCGTTATGCCCACGTCGTCGCGCGCCGCCTCGATCCCGAGGTAACCGGGCTGCTCGCGGGCCGTCGCCTCCATCGCCTCGGCCATCGCGGCGTAGCCGTTGTCGCCCACGGTGCGCAGCGACGTGAAGATCACCGCGACGTACGGGGGCGGCGGGGTCTCGGCGATCGACGGGTCGGTCATCCGGCGAGGATGCTGGAATGCGCCGTGCGCGCACACCGCATTACGGTGGGAACATGACCCAGGTGGATCGGGCACCCGCCATCGGACGGGCCGAGGCCGAGATCGTTGCCCGGAGCCCGCATGCGCCGACCGGGAGCCTGCGGGCCGCGGCGACCCGCTGAGCAGCCGTGTCCGCCCAGGCTCTCGACCGCTCCGGGGTGACCCCGCTCTGGGAGCAGCTGCTCACCGACCTGCGCCGCAGGTTGGATCACGACGAGTTCGCCGTCGCGTTCCCCGGCGAGCTCGCGCTGGTCGCCCAGTACGGGGTCAGCAGGCACACCGTGCGGGAGGCCGTCCGGCGGCTACGCGAGGAGGGCCTGGTCATCGCGGGACGGGGGCGGACGCCGCGGCGGGCCGAGCCGTCGCCGATCGAGCAGCCGCTCGGTGAGATCTACAGCCTGTTCACGGCGGTCGAGGCGACGGGACGGGTGCAGCGCAGCGTCGTTCGCACGCTCGACGTCCGCGCCGACGGGGTCGTGGCCGCGCGACTCGGGTTGGAGGAGTCGACGCCGCTCGTGCATCTGGAGCGGCTGCGATTGGCCGATGCCGAGCCGCTGGCCGTCGACCGGGTCTGGCTGCCCGAGCGGTTGGCGGCGCCGCTGCTGGACGTCGATTTCGGACGCACCGCGCTCTACACCGAGTACGCTGCCCGGTGCGGGGTGCGGGTGACCGGGGGCAGCGAGGTGATCCGGGCGGTGGTGCCGGACGCCGCGCAGCGCGGGCTGCTGGGCATCGGGCCGGGGGTGGCGGCGTTGGCGATCGACCGGCTGGGCTGTGCGGGCGACGAGCCCGTCGAATGGCGGCAGACGCTCGTGCGGGCCGACCGGTTCAGCGTGACGGCGCGGTTCTCCGCGGCCGACGGCTACCGGGTCGGGGGCGCCTGACCGGCGTGGCTCGGCTCCCGGTCGGGCTGGCCGCCGGGGCACGGCCCTGTCGGATGACACGGCCGCCCCACTCACCGTGTCGGAAACGCGGACTCACCGTGTCGAGGCGCGCGACTCACCGTGCCGGGCGTGTCGAAGTGCGCGACTCACCGTGCCGGAAACGCGGACTCACCTGTCGAGGCGCGCGACTCACCCCCGGCGGGGTGCTTGGTCGAGGTTCACGTGGACCCGGATCAGGGTGCCGTCGCGGCGGCGGTGCACCCGCACGAGGTCGCACAGCTGGTGGACCGTGAACAGGCCGTGCCCGACCGCGGGCGGCGCGGGCGGGCGGCGGCCGACGAGCGGGTCGCTGATCCGTCCACCGTCCTGGACCTGGCAGACGACCTGCCGCCCGGCCGTCCACACCATGAGCAGGCCGGAGCCACCGGCGTGCACGACGGTGTTGACGACCAGCTCCTGCACCGCGGTGCGCAGGTCGTGCACCCGCTCCGGGCTCATGCCCACGGCCAGCGCGTAGTCGTGCACGAACCGCCGCGCGATGCTGGGCCCGGTGCTGGGCCCGATGACGAGCACGTCGGCCTCCGACGGCGCGGGCTCGGGGGGCTGGTCGAACCAGGCGGCGAGGGCGACCGGGTCGGTGTAGGCCGGGCTGTCCCAGCGCTCGCCGTCGGCGGCGAGGGTGGGGTGTGTGCGGGTGGCGTCGGTGAGCCATTCGCGGCCAAGCCGCCGCACGTCGTACGGGCACAGCACGTAGGCGGGCGATTCCGCCAGCGCCACGTTGATCAACGCCTCGTGCTCGGCGCAGGCCGGGTACTCGTCGGCGGAGCGGCCCGCCCAGATCGGCTCGCCGATGATCCGCACCCGGCGCCCGGCGTGCTCGCGGACGAATGCGGTGAGTACCGTGCCGATGATCCGGCCCGGGTTGCGCCCCGCCTGCGCCATGTCCGCGGTGCGCACCCGCGCGGCCTCGGCGGCCGTGAGGGCGGATCGCACGAGGCCGAGCCCGGGCTGCGGCACGGCGACGAGCACCGGCTCGTCCTGCTCCAGGCCTGCGCGCACGAACTCGAGGCATCCGGACCGGTAGCTCGCCGCGTCGGTGTAGAACAACGCGTCATGCTCGAGGGTCCCGGCGGCACTCGCCGTCATCGGCTTCCTCGCGGGATCGGGGCCCGATCGCCCGTTTGGGCTGCTCGGGGGGCTGTTCGTTGCACGGAGCGTACCTCGCCGGATACGGCAGGCCAATTCTCCGCCGGGTAGTTTAGGCGGTCGGCACGGAGACGCCGACGCCGCCACGGGTTTCGGCGCCGTAGCGCTCGATGTCCCGCTCGAGCTGCAACGGCATGGTGGAGATCTTCTGGTCCGGGTCGAGCAGGGCCGCGGGCACGAGCCAGCTGACCTCGAACTCGATGCCGTCGGGGTCCTTCGCGTAGAGCGCCTTGGTGGAGCCGTGGTCGGAGGCGCCCACGAGCGCGCCGTGCTCGGTGAGCACGCCGCGGATGCGCTGCAGTTCCGCGAGGGTGTCGACCTCCCAGGCGAGGTGGTAGAGGCCGACGGTCGAGCGGCCCGCGGTGGAGTCGCCCGCGCGGTCGCCGATGGCGAACAGGCCGAGGTCGTGGTCGTTGGTGGAGTCGGCAGCCTGCAGGAACGCCGCGCGGCCGGGGATTTCCACGATCACGCGGAAGCCGAGGGCCTCGGTGTAGAAGGCGACGCTCCGCGCGACGTCGCGGACGTAGAGCACGGCGTGGTTCAGGCGTTGGACGGGCATGGTGACCTCCGGTGGGGCGGGTGCATGACGCCCATCAGAACAGATGAAGGTTCAACTATCTTCCCTCGTATGATACGCCTGTGACGGAGTCGGATATGCGCTGGCTCACGCCGGACGAGCTTCAGGCGTGGCTGGTCTACGTCGCCACCACCAGCCTGCTCGACGGCGCGCTCGATCGTCAGCTCCAGCGCGAGTCCGGCATGCCGATGGCCTACTACCTCATCCTCGCCATGCTCTCCGACGTCCCCGGCCGCACGTTGCGGATGAGCGACCTCGCCGCCGTCACCCAGAGCTCGCAGAGCCGCCTGTCGCATGCGGTGGGCAAGCTGGAGCGGGGCGGCTGGGTGCGCCGCATCCCGTGCCCCGACGACCGGCGCAGCACCCTCGCCCAGCTCACCGACGCGGGCTTCGCGGCGCTTGCCGCAGCCGCGCCCGGGCACGTGCGGGAGGTGCGCAAGCACGTGTTCGACCGGCTCACCCCCGAGCAGGTCGGCCAGCTCCGCGAGATCTTCGGCGCCGTCCTGGCGGGGTTGACCGCCGCCGAGGTGCCCGGTGCCTGTGCCGCCGCCGCACTCACGCCGGCAGAGTGATGCCCATGGAAACCCTCGTCCTGCTGCGTCACGGCCAGAGCACGTGGAACGCCGAGAACCGGTTCACCGGCTGGGTGGACGTCCCGCTCTCGGAGACCGGCGAGCAGGAGGCCCGCCGCGGCGGCGAACTCCTGCGGGCCGAAGGCCTGCTGCCCGACGTCGTGCACACCTCGCTGCTGCGTCGGGCCATCTCGACCGCCAACATGGCCCTGGACGTCTGTGAACGGCACTGGATCCCGGTGCGGCGCCACTGGCGGCTCAACGAGCGCCACTACGGCGCGCTGCAGGGCAAGAACAAGAAGCAGACCTCCGAGGCGTACGGCATGGAGCAGTTCATGCTCTGGCGCCGCTCGTACAGCGTGCCGCCGCCGCCGATCGAGGCTGGATCGGAGTTCTCCCAAGACGCCGATCCCCGCTACGCCGACCTGGGGCCCGACATGCCCGCCACCGAGTGCCTCGCCGACGTCGTCGCGCGGTTCCTGCCGTACTGGGAGTCCGGGGTGGTGCCCGACCTGCGCGACGGCAAGATCGTGCTGCTCGCCGCGCACGGCAACTCGCTGCGCGCGCTCGTCAAGCACCTGGACGGCGTCTCCGACGAGGCCATCGCGGGCCTGAACATCCCCACCGGCATCCCGCTGCGCTACGACCTCGACGACGACCTGCGTCCCGTCGTCGCGGGCGGCACCTATCTGGACCCGGAGGCGGCCAAGGACGCCATCGCCGCGGTGGCCGCGCAGGGTCGCTGACCGTTCGTGCGCGAATAACACCGTTCCCGCCGCCTTTCCGCCCGCGACCCCGTGAACGTCGTATGAACGGCCGCCGAACACTGCCGATCCGCCGCCGTCACGGCCGGCATCGCGGCCGCCCGGGCTGCCTACGATGGCGCCATGACCGCTGTGGTCGGTGTGCTGGTCGCGGTGTTCGCGCTCGCGGTGGGCATCGCGGTCGGTCGCCGGTGGGGCCGCGGTCGGGGGGTGGTCCCACCGGCGGGGGCCCCGCCCGGCCCCACGCTGGGTGACCTCCTGGAGCGCGTGTTCTCCGCCACCGACGAGGGGCTCGTCGTCGTCGACCGCGGTGGCGTGGCCGTGCTGGCCAACGCCCGGGCCCGGGTGCTGGGCGTGGTCACCGACGACAAGCCGGACGCCCGTGCCGCCGCCGCGTGCGCGGAGGTGCGCGAGCGGGGGACCACGGTCGCCGTCGACCTGTCGCCGCTGGACCAGCGCGGCCGCCGCCCCGCCGCCGTGCTCGCCCATGTGCGCCCGCTCGGCGACGGCTACACGATGATCGAGGCGGCCGACACCTCCGACGCCGTCCGCCTGGAGGCGACGCGGCGCGACTTCGTGGCCAACGTGAGCCACGAGCTCAAGACGCCGGTCGGCGCGGTCGGGCTGCTCGCCGAGGCCGTGCTCGACGCCGCCGACGACCCCGCCGAGGTCCGCCGGTTCGGCGCCAAGATCGTCAGCGAAGCGACCCGGCTGGGCAACCTCGTCACCGAGCTGATCGCGCTGTCCCGGCTCACCGGCGCGGAAGGCCTTCCGGAGCTGTCGCTCGTCGCCATCGACGACGTGGTGGACGAGGCGCTGGCCCGCACCCGGCTGTCCGCGGAGGCGGCGCGGATCGAGATCGTCGTCGACAAGCCGATCGACCTCCCGGTCGAGGGCGACCAGACCCTGCTGGTCACCGCGCTGTGCAACCTCATCGAGAACGCGATCGCCTACTCGCCCGCCGAGACGCCGGTCTCGGTCTCGCGCAGGCGCGACGGCGGCAGCGTCGAGATCGCCGTCACCGACCGCGGAATCGGCATCGCCCCGGAGCACCAGCGGCGGGTGTTCGAGCGCTTCTTCCGCGTCGACCCGGCCCGCTCCCGCGCCACCGGCGGCACCGGACTGGGGTTGGCGATCGTCAAGCACGTGCTGGCCAACCACGGCGGCGAGGTGCGGCTGTGGAGCCGCCCCGGCACCGGCTCGACGTTCACCATGCGCCTCCCGCTGGCCGCGCCGCCCCAGACCGTCGACCGCGCTCCCGCCCACCTCGGAGGAGGGGAAGGGAAAGGCCGACCGGACGTCCATTCGCCGACCGAACCAGCGCCCCGGCTGGGTGGGAGACACTGACATGACCAGAGTGCTGATCGTCGAGGACGAGGAGTCCTTCGCCGACCCGCTCGCCTTCCTGCTGCGCAAGGAGGGCTTCACCACCGCCGTCGCGGCCACCGGCCAGGACGCGCTTGCGGAGTTCGACCGCAACGGCGCCGACATCGTGCTGCTCGACCTGATGCTCCCCGGCATGAGCGGCACCGACGTCTGCAAGGCGCTCCGCACCCGCTCGGCCGTCCCGGTGATCATGGTGACGGCGCGGGACAGCGAGATCGACAAGGTGGTCGGGCTGGAGCTCGGCGCCGACGACTACGTCACCAAGCCCTACTCCGCCCGCGAGCTCATCGCCCGGGTGCGCGCCGTGCTGCGCCGCGGCGGCGAGGCGAACGACGACGGCGCCCCCGGCGTGCTCACAGCGGGGCCGGTGCGGATGGACGTCGAGCGGCACGTCGTCAGCGTCAACGGCGCCTCCGTCGCGCTGCCGCTGAAGGAGTTCGACCTCCTGGAGTACCTGCTGCGCAACGTCGGCCGGGTGCTCACCCGCGGCCAGCTCATCGACCGGGTGTGGGGAGCGGACTACGTCGGCGACACGAAGACGCTCGACGTGCACGTCAAACGGCTGCGGGCCAAGGTCGAGGCCGACCCCGGCGCGCCCAAGCACCTCGTCACCGTGCGCGGACTGGGCTACAAGTTCGAGGCCTGACGGTCGTGAGTGGAAACAGTCGCTATAGCCACTCTTTCCGCTCACGAGCAGTCACGCGTTGCCGTCGAAAAGGCTCGTCACCGAGCCGTCGTGGAACACCTGGTGGATGGCCTCGGCCAGGAGCGGCGCGATCGGCAGCACCGTCATCGTCGGGAAGTGCTTCTCGTCCGGGATCGGCAGCGTGTCGGTGAAGATCACCTCGCGGGCGCCGCACGCGGCGAGCCGCTCGCCCGCCGGGCCGGAGAGCACCCCGTGCGTGGCCGCGACGACGACGTCCTTCGCCCCCTGCGCGAGCAGCGCCTGAACGGCCTTCGCCACGGTGCCGCCGGTGTCGATCATGTCGTCGATGACGACGCACAGGCGGCCGTAGATCTCGCCGACCACCCGGTTGGCGCGGGCCTCGTTGGGGCGGTCCGGGTCGCGCGTCTTGTGGATGAACGCCACCGGGGTGCCGCCGAGCGTCTCGGCCCACCGCTCGGCGAGGCGCACGCGCCCCGAGTCCGGCGAGACGACGGTGATGTCCTCGTCGGCGTACGTGCGGATGACGTGCTCGGCGAGCACCGGCAGTGCGAAGAGGTGGTCGACCGGCCCGTCGAAGAAGCCCTGGATCTGCGCGGTGTGCAGGTCGACGGTCATGATCCGGTCCGCGCCCGCCACCTTGAACATGTCCGCGATGAGCCGCGCCGAGATCGGCTCCCGGCCGCGGTGCTTCTTGTCCTGCCGTGAGTAGCCCCAGAACGGCATGACCACGGTGATCCGCTTGGCCGACGCGCGCTTCAGCGCGTCCACCATGATCAGCTGCTCCATGATCTGGTCGTTGATCGGGGCGGAATGGCTCTGCAGCACGAACGCGTCGCTGCCGCGCACCGACTCCTCGAACCGCACGAAGATCTCCCCGTTGGCGAACGAGTAGGCCGACTGCGGGGTGATCGTGACGTCGAGCTGCTTCGCGACCTGTTCGGCCAGCTCGGGGTGGGCCCGCCCGGAGAAGAGCATGAGGCTCTTCTTCGTCATGGCCGTCCTGGAACTCACTGCTGGTTCAACCTCTCGGTGGCGGCCCTTGCGGCCTCGGCGGCGGGCGTGCCGGGACGGTTCTTCTCCACCCAGCCCTCGATGGTGCGTTGGGGTCCACCGGAGACGGCGAGCGCGCCCGGCGGCACATCCTGCTTCAGGACGGCGCCCGCGCCGGTGTAGGCGCCGTCGCCGACGGAAAGTGGCGCGATGAACTTCGTGTCCGAGCCGGTGCGCACGTGCGAGCCGATCACGGTCTGGTGCTTGCGGATGCCGTCGTAGTTCACGAACGTGGAGCTGGCGCCGATGTTGGAGTGGTCGCCGATCGTCGCGTCGCCGACGTAGGTGAGGTGCGGCACCTTCGAACCCTCGCCGATCTCGGCGTTCTTGACCTCGACGAACGTGCCGATCTTGCCGCGCTCGCCGAGCCGCGCCCCCGGGCGCAGGTAGGCGAACGGGCCGACGGACGCCCCCGCGCCGATCTCCGATTCGCTGCCGTGCGTGCGCACCACGCGTGCGCCGGGTCCGACCACCACGGCGGTGAGCGTGGTGTCCGGCCCGATCTCCGCGCCGCCACCGACCGTCGTGGCGCCGTGCAGCTGCGTGCCCGGGTGCAGCACGACGTCGCGCTCCAGGCGCACCTGCACGTCGACCCAGGTCGTGGCGGGATCGACCACCGTGACGCCCGTCCGCATCCAGTGCGTCAGCAGCCTGCGGTTGAGCTCGCCGCGCAGCTCGGCTAGCTGGACGCGGTCGTTCACGCCGCGCACCTGCCACTCGTCGGGGCAGATGACGCCGCGCACCACGGCGCCGTCGTCGTGCGCGATCTTGATGAGGTCGGTGAGGTACAGCTCGCCCTGGTTGTTCGACGTCGACAGGCGCCCGAGCCCCTCTTCGAGGAACGCGCCGTCGAACGCGTAGACGCCGGAGTTGACCTCGCGGACGGCCTGCTGCTCGGCCGTCGCGTCGGCCTGCTCGACGATCCGGGCGACGGTGCCGTCGGTCTCACGCAGCACACGGCCGTAGCCGGTGGGGTCGGTGAGCTCGGTGGTCACCACCGTGACCGCCGCCCCGGACGCAATGTGCTCGGCCAGCAGCGCGGCGAGGGTCTCGGAGCGCAGCAGCGGCACATCGCCGTAGGTGACGAGCACGGGGCCGGTCACGCCGCGCGGCAGCGCGTCGAGCCCGCAGCGCACCGCGTGGCCGGTGCCCAACTGCTGCTCCTGGACGGCGACCGTGACGGGGCGCGCCAGCTCGTCGCCGAGCGCGGTGACCGCCTCCCGAACCTGGTCGCCGCCATGGCCGAGAACCACGACGAGGTGCTCGGGATCCAGTTCCGCGACGGCATGCACCGCGTGGCCGAGAAGGCTGCGTCCCCCGATCGGGTGGAGGACCTTGGGGACGGCCGAGCGCATCCGGGTGCCCTCGCCCGCAGCCAGTATGAGCGCGGCGCCGGGCCGCGAGTGGTCGGTCATGCAGACCAAACTCCCTGGTTCGACGGCGCGTCCGCCGAACACGGCGGACCGGTGCATCGTACGGCGTCCGCTCGCGCGGCTCGGAACCCTGTGTCGATACCCCGGACTGCGCAACACCGCTTGCGCTCAGCGGTCAGGCGACACCGAA
This sequence comes from uncultured Actinomycetota bacterium, assembly GCA_963739465.1. GTDB lineage: Bacteria > Actinomycetota > Actinomycetes > Mycobacteriales > Pseudonocardiaceae > Pseudonocardia. The sequence goes on along the minus strand of CAVUAS010000006.1, from coordinate 43,548 downwards.
TGGGTGAGAAGTTTCGCAATCTTCGACCGTTTGCCGTCCTGTCGGCACCGGCTGGCTCACCATGCGTGAGTCAGTGAACATTCCGCGCGTCCCAGCGTTCATAAGGTACGGACAGCGCCGACCGCAAAGGAGCACACATGCCCACCCGCACCGCCCGCACGGCCTGGAACGGCACCCTTGAGCAGGGCTCTGGCCAGGTGGAACTGACGAGCAGCGGGGTCGGCACGTACGAGGTGAGCTTCCCGAAGCGCGCTGCCGACGAGGCCGGGGGCACCACGAGTCCCGAGGAGCTGATCGCCGCGGCGCACTCGTCGTGCTACGCGATGCAGCTCTCGGCCCTGATCGCGCAGGAGGGCGGCACGCCGCAGTCGCTGGACGTGCAGGCCGACGTCACGCTGGGTCCCGACCCGGCGGGCGGCTTCGCCATCACCGGAATCAAGATCGCCGTCCGCGGTGAGGTCGAGGGGATGGACGAGGCCAAGTTCAAGGAGGTCGCCGAGGCGGCCAAGGCCACCTGCCCGGTGAGCAAAGCGCTGACGGGCACGACGATCACGCTGGACGCCGGCCTCGAGTGAGGTCGGCGGGGAGGAATCAAGGGGGGAAAGATGAGGTGCACGGGTAACGGGCGTCCGCCCGAGCCTCCGCAGCCGCGACCGAACGGTCGCTGAGCGGAGCTTGCGCAGCGAACATCGACGCTGAGCGGAACACACCGACACCACGGGGCGGGACCGGCACGGGTCCCGCCCCGTCGTCGTGTCCGGCCCGCGCCGACGGTGCGACGCCGGTGTCGCGCGCCGGCGGGCCGCTACCGCTGCGGGCCCGGCACCCCCCACGGCGGCTGGGCGTAGGGCGGGAAGGGCCCGGTCGGCGGCGCGGCGGTCGGCGGCCCGGCAGGCGGCATGGCGGGCGGAGCCGTCGGCGCCACCACCCGCGGCGCGGCGACGCCGATCGAGGTCAGGAGCAGCACCCCCGCGAGCAAGGCGGGGAGCTGCAGGCTCACCAGCACGCCGAGCCCACCCCCGAGCGCGCGGCCCAGGCCGAGGTCGTAGAGCCAGGAGGGCGCGAGAACCCCCGCGAGCGTCAGCAGCAGCGCGACCACCGCACCCGTCAGCGGCGCGGTGACCGACATCCGCCGAAAGATCGCCACCGCCCCGATCGCCGCGCCGCCGATCAGCAACAGCACCGCGCCGAGCATCAGCGGCCCCTGGGTGAACTGCTCGACGGCGCGCTGGGTCAGCCCGAGGGCCGCGGCGATCACGACCAGCCCGACGACCACACCGAAGAACCCGATCACGATCCCACCGAGGTGCCGCATGATCGCTCACCGTGGCAGGTCGACTCCACCGCGGCAAGACCCACGAATGATCGCCCGTGGCGGCCCGGAATCGTCGTGGTCCCGCGGGCAGACCACGCGGCTCCGGCCGGCGCACCTGCCCTGACCTGCTGCTCCGCCGCCAGGATTCGAACCTGGACCATCAGAACCAAAATCTGAGGTGCTGCCTTTACACCACGGCGGACAGGCCCCCATCCTGACACGCCCGGCCCTGCCGCCGTGCCGCGCGTCGGTCCGTGACCGGCGCCACGCCCTGCCCCGCACGACCGGGCCCTGCGGAAACGCCGTGCCGTGCGTGAAACACTGGCCGACGTGCTCGGAGTGGATCTCACGTTGAAACCGGCAAGACTTGTTGACCCGACCGGGGGAACCGCGGCATGACGACCGACAGCGCGGCCCGCCCCGTGGCCGACACCGACACCGCCCCCGTCATCACCTGCAGGCTCTGCGGATCGACCGACCTGCGCAGTTTCCTCGACCTCGGCGCCACCCCGCCGTGCGAGCTGTTCCTCACCGCTGCGGCGGTCGAGGCGCCGGAGCCCACCTACCCGCTGCACGTGCGCGTCTGCGAACGGTGTCTGCTCGCCCAGATCCCGCCGCTGATCACGCCCGAGGAGACGTTCACCGAGTACGCCTACTTCTCCTCGTTCTCCACGTCCTGGGTGGAACACGCCCGCCGGTTCGTCGACGGCGCCGTCGACCGCCTGGCCCTCACGAAGGACTCCTTCGTGGTCGAGGTGGCGAGCAACGACGGCTACCTGCTGCAGCACGTCGTCGAGCGCGGCATCCGCTGCCTGGGCATCGAGCCGTCGGTCAACGTGGGCGAGGCCGCGCGGGAGAAGGGCGTGCCCACGCTCACCGCGTTCCTCACCCCCGAGACCGGCAGACAGGTACGCGCAGCAGCACGGCCCCGCCGACCTGGTCTGCCTCAACAACGTCTACGCCCACATCCCCGACGTCGTCGGCTTCACCGAAGGCCTGCGCGCGCTGGTCGCCGACGACGGCTGGGTGTCGATCGAGGTCCAGCACCTGCTCACGCTCGTGCAGCACACCCAGTTCGACACCGTCTACCACGAGCACTTCCAGTACTACACGGTGCTCACCGGGCAGCGGGCCCTCGCCTCCGGCGGGCTCACCCTGGTCGACGTCGAGCTCGTGCCCACCCACGGCGGCTCGATCCGCATGTGGGCGCGCCCGGCCGAGATCGCGGGCGAGCCCAGCCAGGCCGTGCGCGACGTGCTCGCCGCCGAAAAGGCCGCAGGCCTGCACACCGCCGAAGGCCACGACGGGTTCGCCGAAGCCGTCTCCCGGGTGCGTGATGACCTGGTCGCGTTCCTCATCCAGGCGCGCCGGGAAGGCAAGAAGGTGGTGGGCTACGGCGCCCCCGGCAAGGGCAACACGCTGCTCAACTACTGCGGCATCCGCCCCGACCTGCTCGCCTACACCGTCGACCGCAACCCCTACAAGCACGGCCGCTTCACCCCGGGCACCCGCATCCCGATCCTGCCGCCGGAGCGGATCGCCCAGGACAAGCCCGACTACGTGCTGATCCTGCCCTGGAACCTGCGCGACGAGCTCATCGCTCAGCTGTCCTATGTGCACGAGTGGGGCGGGAGTCTGGTGTTTCCGATCCCGCACCTCGAGGTCGTGTCATGAAGGTCGTCCTGTTCTGCGGCGGGTACGGCATGCGGATGCGCGACGGCGTTTCCGACCTCCCCAAGCCGATGACGACGGTCGGCCCGCGCCCGCTGATCTGGCACGTCATGCGCTACTACGCGCACTTCGGGCACACCGATTTCGTGCTCTGCCTCGGCTACGGCGCCCACCACATCAAGGACTACTTCCTGCACTACGACGAGACGGCGTCGAACGACTTCGTGCTCAGGGGCGGCGACGTCGAGCTGTTGGGCTCCGACATCCGCGACTGGACGATCACGTTCGTGCACACCGGCCTGACCTCGCCGATCGGGGAGCGCCTTCGCCGGGTGCGCCAGTACGTCGAGGACGAGGACATGTTCCTCGCGAACTACGCCGACGTCCTCACCGACATGCCGCTCGACGACATGCTCGACCGGTTCCGGGCGCAGCCGGACAAGGTCGGGGCGCTGCTCGCGGTGCCGCCGCAGTCGGCGTTCCACTGCCTCGACGTCGGTGACGACGACACGGTCCAGTCGATCAGCACCCTCCAGCAGATGCCGATCTGGGAGAACGGCGGCTACTTCGTCCTGCGGCCGGAGATCTTCGATTACATCCCGGAGAACGGCGACCTCGTCGCGGACGGGGCGATGGTGCTGGCCAAGGAAGGCCGCATGATGGCCTATCCCTACCGCGGGTTCTGGCAGCCCGCCGACACGGTCAAGGAGCGCACCGCGCTGGAGGCCGCCTACCAGAGCGGCACCCGGCCGTGGATGCTCTGGGACCCTGAGCGCGCGGCCGAGCGGACCCCCCTGCAGGCCACGATCGCGGCCCTGCGTGACCATCATCACGAACGCTGATGCTCAGCCTGCTGCCCGAGCGTCTCGACCGGCTGGTACTGCTCGGCGCGCACTGCGACGACATCGCGATCGGCGCGGGCGGGTCGTTGCTGGAGCTGTGTCGGGCACACCCCGGGCTGTCGGTCGCGGCGCTCGTGCTGACCGGCGGCGGGTCGCTGCGCGAGGAGGAGGAGCGGGCCGCGCTCGCCGCGTTCTGCCCGGGCGCGCGGCTCGAGATCGCGGTGCTCGACCTGCCCGACGGGCGGGTGCCCACCCGGTGGGAGCGGGCGAAGGGCGCGCTGGAGGAGCTGCGCGGGGCGGGCGAGCCGGACCTGATCCTCGCCCCGACCGCGCACGACGCCCACCAGGACCACCGCACCCTGGCCAAGCTCACACCCACGGTCTTCCGCGACCACCTCACGCTGGGCTACGAGATCCTCAAGTGGGAGTCCGACCTCGCCCAGCCCACCGTCTTCCTCCCGCTCGCCGAGCCGGTGCTGCGCGAGAAGGTCGCCAAGCTGCACGAGCACTACGGCAGCCAACGCGACCGCACCTGGTTCGACGCCGAAACGTTTTCGGGTCTGGCGCGAGTACGAGGTGTGCAGTGTCACGCGCGGTACGCCGAGGCGTTCCACGCGGTCAAGATGGTGCTCGGGGTGGCGCCCCTGCCGGGCCTCGACCCCACCGACTAGCTCGACAGGAGAAAAGTTTCGTGCGTGTTCTGCTGACCGGCCACCAGGGCTACCTGGGCACCGTGATGGCCCCGATCCTCACGGCCGCGGGCCACGACGTCACCGGCCTGGACAGCGGGCTGTTCGCCGACTGCATCCTCGGCGGCCTCGACACCCCGGACGTGCCGGGCATCGCCGTCGACCTCCGCGATGTCACCGTCGACCAGCTCGCCGGTTTCGACGCCGTCGTGCACATGGCGGCGCTGTCCAACGACCCGCTGGGCTCGCTCGCCCCCGAGATCACCTACGACGTCAACCACCACGCGTCCACCCGCCTGGCCCGCCTGGCCAAGGAGGCGGGCGTCGGGCGCTTCGTCTACGCGTCCACGTGCTCGGTCTACGGGGCGCAGTCCGGCGACGAGCTCGTCGACGAGGACGCGCCGCTCAAGCCGGTCACGCCGTACGCCGTCTCGAAGGTCCGCGTGGAGGACGACCTGATCGCGCTGGCCGACGCCGACTTCGTGCCGGTCTCGATGCGCAACGCCACCGCGTTCGGGTTCTCGCCGCGGCTGCGCGCCGACATCGTGCTCAACAACCTCGTCGGGCACGCCGTGCTCAGCGACGTGGTCAAGGTGCTCTCCGACGGCACGCCGTGGCGTCCGCTCGCGCACGCCGAGGACATCGCGGGCGGCGTGCTCGCCGCGCTCGCCGCGCCCGCCGAGGTGGTGCGGGGCCGGGCCTACAACGTGGGCACCGAGCGCAACAACCGCACGGTCGCCGAGATCGCCCAGGCCGTGGTGGACGCGGTGCCCACCGCGAAGCTCGCGATCACCGGGGAGACGGGCAACGACCCGCGCTCCTACCGCGTCGACTTCTCCCGCGCCCGCAAGGAGTTGGGCTTCGAGGCGGTCTGGACGATCCCGGACGGGGCCGTGCAGCTGGCCAAGGAGTACCGCGAGCGCGACCTCACCCGCGAGCAGTTCGACCAGCGCTTCACCCGGCTCGCCGTCCTCGCCGCGCGGCAGAAGGCGGGCGAGCTGGACGACACCATGCGGGTGCGCCGCCCCCTGTGAGTGGTAACGAGTGCTCGTTACCAGTCACGGGTTGAGCACCGCACCGCCCGTTTGCGGGGTCGGGCTGGTGGCCGAGTAGGCGAGCGCGAGGTCGTGCAGGAACCGCAGCACGGTCTCGCGCTCGTCGGCGGACAGCAAGCTCGTGCACCGGCCCGTGCTCACCGCGATGCGGCCGAACATGTCGCCCACCTGCTGGCGCGCCGCGTCGGTGAGCGACAGCACGACCTTACGCCGATCGTGCGGGTGCGGCGCGCGCCGCGCGAGCCCGGCGCGGCCGAGCCGCTCGACCAGCTCGGTGACCGACGCCGTGGTGATCTGCAGCCGGTTGGCCAGCTCGGTCGGCGTGCTCGTCTCCTCGGTGAACAGGAAGAACAGCGCGCTCACCTCGGTGGAGCCCACCCCGAGGACCGTGCGTGCGGCGCGGAGCCGGAAGTTCTCGGCTGCGAGCACGACCGCGCGCACGGCGCGGGCCATCTCCTCGTCGGCGATCACTCGATGAGATTATCGGGCAACTCCGGCACTTGGCGTAACCCGATTGCGGCGTGTTAGGCCGCCACCGTGAGCGGCTCTGCGAGCCGGGCCGCCATCGCGGCGTAGCCGAGCCGGGCCGCCCGTTCCACCCGCGCCCGGTCGGTGGTGAGGCCGCGCACCCCGGCGTCCTCGGTGGGCGCCACGGCCAGGACATGGCGGCCTGCCCGTGCGGGGTGCGCGGGATTGCCGAGCACGTGCAGCACCGGGGCCAGCCGATGGCTCTGCTGGGCGATCGCGCCGAGCCCGGGCGTGACGCGGTCCAACGCGCGCGTCCACCGCGCCGGGCTCGCGGCTGGCTCGTGCCGCCGCAGCCGGGGCACTGTGCGGTTGAGCAGGGCGAGCACGTGGGTGGCGCCGTCGGTGAGCGCCCGTGGCACCGGCAGCGGCTCGGTGACCGACCCGTCGATCCACCGCCGCCCGTGCAGCTCGACCGCGGGCCCGGCCAGGTAGGGGATCGTCGCGGTGGCCCGCAGCGCGGCGCGCCACTCCGCCACGGTGCGCGGGTCGAGCACGTGCGGGGTCAGGTCGTCGGCGGCGGTCGCGACCACCCGCAGCGGCACCGCCGCGTCGCGCAGCCGCTCCCACTGCATGGGCTTGGCGGTGACCATGATCTCGTCGATGAGGTGGTCCGGCGACACGACCGGGCGCCGGGTGCCGAGGCGGCGCGGGTCGGCGAAAGCGCGGCAGGCCATGTCCTCGTGGAAGATCATCCCGGCCCCGTGGCCGTTGCCGAGGACGAGCGCTGCCCCGACGTACGCGCCCGCCGAGCTGCCGTACACGACGTCGAAGTACGGTTCGAGCCCCGCGTCGTGCAGCGCGTGCGCCATCCCGCCGGTGTAGGCGCCACGCATGCCCCCGCCGCCGACGACGGCCGCGATGCGGTGCCCGTCGTCCCAAGGCCCGTCGTCCCAAGGCCCGTCGTCCCAGCGCCCTTCTTCCCGGCGCCCATCGACACGGCGGCCGTGGTCGCGGCGGCGCACGAGCGCCCGTAGCACCTCGACGTCGCCTGCCAGCCCGTCGCGGTCCACCTGCCGATGATCGCACGCGGGCGCAGGTAGGGTCGGTGACATGCTCAAGGTGGACGCCGACCCGGGCGAGGTCGGCCTCGACGCGGACCGGCTGCGGCGGCTCGACGACGTGTTCCGGTCCTATGTCGACGATGGGCGGTTGCCGGGCTGGACGGTCGCGGTGACGCGGCGCGGCAAGGTCGCGCACCTCGCCCACCACGGCCTCGCCGACATCGACAGCGGCCGCCCGGTCGGCGACGACACGCTCTGGCGCATCTACTCGATGACCAAGCCGATCACGTCGGTCGCCGCGATGATGCTGTACGAGCAGGGGTTGCTGGAGCTCACCGACCCGGTGTCGAAGTTCATCCCGGAGTTCGCCGAACCGCGGGTCTACGTCGCAGGCTCGGCGGCCGCGCCGGGCACCCGCCCGGCCGCCGAGCCGATCCGGGTGTGGCACCTGCTCACGCACACCGCGGGTCTCACCTACGGCTTCCACCACGCGCACGCGGTCGACGAGATGTACCGCGTCGGGGGCTACGAGTTCGGGGTGCCGGAGGGCCAGGACCTGGCGGCGGCCTGCGCCGGTTGGGCGCGGTTCCCGCTCCTTCACGACCCGGGCGCGGAGTGGAACTACTCGGTGGCCACGGACGTGCTGGGCCGGGTCGTCGAGGTCGTGTCGGGGCTGCCGCTCGACCGGTTCTTCGCCGATGCCATCCTCGGCCCGCTCGGCATGACCGACACCGCCTTTTCGGTGCCCGCGGACGACCTCGAGCGCCTGGCCACGCTCTACATCGACCGCGACGGGAAGCTCGCGCCCAGCATCCGGATGGGTGCGGCCGTCACCAAGCCGGTCACTTGCATCTCCGGCGGCGGCGGGCTCGTCTCGACGGCCGCGGACTACCACCGGTTCGCCCAGATGCTCGCGCGCAGGGGCGAGTTGGACGGGGTGCGGCTGCTGTCGCCGCGCACCCTCGCCTACATGACGCGCAACCACCTGCCCGGCGGCGTCGATCTCGACACGATCGGGCGGCCGCTCTACGCCGAGTCGCAGTTCCGGGGCATCGGTTTCGGCCTCGGGTTCTCCGTCGTGCTGGACCCGGTGCCCGGCAAGGCGCTGTCCAGCGCGGGCGAGTTCGCCTGGGGCGGGCTCGCGCGCACCGCGTTCTACGTCGACCCCGCCGAGGAGATCACCGCGATGTTCTTCACCCAGCTACTGCCCGGGCCGGTGTATCCGCTGCGCACGCAGCTGCGCGCGCTCGTCACGCAGGCGGTGGTGGACTGATGGTCGCCTTCGTCGCCCGCGTGGTGGTGATCGCCGTCGCACTGTGGGTCGCGACGCTGATCGTGCCGGGCATCTACGTCGCCGCAGGCAACACCGCTACCGGCATCGGCACGCTCATCGGCGTCGCGCTGATCTTCGGGTTGGTCAACGCAGTGCTGAAGCCACTGATCAAGATTGTCGGCTGTCTCTTCTACATCATTACCCTCGGCTTGATCGGTCTCGTGGTGAATGCGCTGTTGTTCATGCTCGTCGGCTGGCTCTCGAGCAAGCTCGGGCTGCCGTTCGTGGTCGACGGGTTCTGGGCGGCGTTCTGGGGCGCGATCGTCGTGGCGATCGTCGGCGCGGTGCTGCACTTCGTCATCCCGGACACCGTGGACCGCCGCTAGATCGGCCACTCCTCACAGCGCCTGCCCGCGTCCCAGAACATCCACTCGTAGCGCGACGTCGTCGTGAAGTGCTCCCGCATCCGGTCCAGCTCGGCCGTGGAGAGCGTGGCGCCGACGCGGTCGGTCTCGGCCAGCACCGCGTCGACGACGACCTGGAACGCCTCGCCGCCGTACATGGCGATCCAGCGCGCGTAAAGCGGGTCGGGCGAGCCCGCCGCGAGCAGCGCCTCGCCCACCCGCGCGTAGATCCAGTAGCAGGGCAGCACCGCGCCGACGGCCTCGGCGTAGGAGCCGCTCAAGACCGTCGCCAGGAGGTAGCTGACGTACGCCCGCGTCGTCGGCGCGACCGGCTCGGTCGCCGCGTCCGCCGCTGTGATGCCCAGGTCGGCGAGCAGCGCGGCGTGCAGGTCGCGCTCGGCGGCGATGGCTCCGGCCGCGTGCTCGGCGAACATCACCGTGGCGTCCTCGTCCGGCGCCTTGGCCGCGCACGCGGCGAGGGCCCGGGCGTATCCCCGCAGGTAGTGCGCGTCCTGCACGATGTAGTGCCGGAACGCCTGCCGCGGCAGCGAGCCGTCGGTCAGCCCGGTGACGAACGGGTGCGCCAGGATCGCTGCGTAGATCGGCTCGACGTCGGCCCAGAGCACGTCACGGGTTTGGCCCATGCCCGCACCGTAGGCGTTCGGTGATGGATCCACCACGTACCGTGCGCGCAACGTGAGATGTCGGTCACGCTTCGGGTACACTGGGGTCGGTCCACCCTCCATCGGGTTCACGATGGAAGGTGACCCCGGGTTGGCGACTCAGCGCCGAGCGCGCGCCGGAGAGCACCTGACCGCGGAGGTGAGTCGATTGACTCCTGTGCCCATGGACCACCACGAGAAGATGCGGCTGCGTGCGGCCGCCTTCCGCGTCACCCGCCTCTACCCGGGGCCGGTTGGCGAGGTTCTCTCGCGTGAGCTGCTCACGTGGGAGGAGTTCGGCTACCGCCTCGGCGGCGGCCAGCTCGTGATGCGCCTGGTCGACCACGTGCTCAAGACGCCCCTCGCCCAGGGCGAAGCCGCCGCCTGAGCGTTCAGCGCAGCGCCACCGGCAGTTCCTTGATTCCGTTGATGAACATCGACTGCAGGCGTCGGGGCGCCGCGGTGGCGTGCACGTCGGGCGCGCGGGTGAGCAGCTCGCGGAACATCACCCTCATCTCGCGCCGGGCGAGGTGGGCGCCGAGGCAGGAGTGCGGCTCGGGCCCGCCGAACCCGACGTGGTGGTTGGGGCGCGGCGCACGTCGAACGCGTCCGGCTCCGCGAAGTGCGCCGGGTCGCGGTTGGCGGCCCAGTAGAACATTGCGACCTTGTCGCCCGCCTGCATCGCCTGGCCGCCGAGCACCGCATCGACGGCCAGCGTGCGCCGCATGAAGATCACCGGTGATGTCCACCGGACGATCTCCTCGACGGCCGTCGGGGTCACGCCGTCGAGGTCGGCGAGCCAGATCCGGCGCTGCTCGGGATGCGTCGTCGACGATCCCGGTGGCGGTGCGCTGCTACGCCTTCGTGTACGCCAAGACCAACGTCATCCTCGGATCGTCCAGGCTGATCATCGAGCCGAAGAACTCCAGGAACTCCGGCGGCAGGTCGGCGATGTTGGTGGCGCCCGCACCCGAGGTGAAGACGGCGGGGGTGCGGCTGGCCTCCACGACGTCGTCGAGCCAGGTGAGCGCCCAGTAGCCCGGCCCGGTGGGCAGCAGCCCGAACTCCGGCTCGGCGAAGAACGGCACCGGCTCCCGCTCGCGCAGGGCGCCGAACGCGGCGGCGCGCTCGGCGATCGGCGCCGTCCAGAAGTGCCGATCCGACAGGTCGCGGCGGTCGGTCCAGGCCATCCACCCACCTTAGTTACCGATCGGTAGACCTCAAGGTGTCGCCCGGGTGGCGAGCCGGGCCGGGGGATCGAGCAGGCCGCGGGCGTAGGCGATGGTGACGGCCTCGGTGCGGCTTGCCGCGCCCAGCTTGGCCATCACCCGGGACAGGTGCACGCTGACCGTCTTCTCGCTGATGTAGAGCTCCGCGCCGACCTGGCGGTTGGTGCGCCCGTCGGCGACCAGCGCGAGCACCGACCGCTCCCGCGGGGTGAGCACGTCCGGCGCGGGCGCGACCGGGGCTGCCTCCTCGTCGAGCCGCACCCCCGCACGCACGGCCATCGCCGTGACGGCCGCTGCCAGTGGCGCGGCGCCCAGTCGTTCGGCCACCTCCTGCGCGGCCCGCAGATCGGCGACCACGTCCCCGTGCGCCGCTCCGCCCGCCAGCGTGGCTTCGGCGCGCCGCAGGCGGGCGTAGGCCTGGCGATAGCCGCCCGGATCGCCCCCCGGTGCCTCGTAGGCGAACGCCTCGATCACCGTGCACCACGCCGCCGGATCCTGCCCGGTGAACCGGGTGAGCTCGGCGCGCGCCCGCTGCAGCCAGGCGACGCCCTCCGGCCCGAGCGTGCATGCCCGCGGCGCGCCCTTCTCCGCCGTCTCCTCGGCCCGCGCCACCAGCGCCTGCGCGGCGGCCAGCTCCTGCGCCCGCACGGCCGGGTCCTTCGTGGCGATCTCGGCGTGTGCCGCCACCCCGAGCGCAGACAGCATGATGCCGCCCAGCTGGTGGGGGAAGAGCTCGTCCAGCCGGGCCAGCGCATCATCGACGCGCTGCGCGGCCGCGCCACCGTCGCCGCGCCACAGCGCCGCCTCCGCCCCCGCCTGCCCGAGCAGCAGGACGACCTGGTCGTCGGCGGGGTGCGAGTCGCGCAGCTCCGTGGCCCGCCTGCCCGCGAACTCCAGCTTGCCGCGGCCCACCGCGGTGAGCAGCCCGGCCGCGGCCAGCCTGCTGGCGACGGTGGCCGACACCGACTCGCCCGCGATCTCCGCGGCCGTCTCCGCGGCGTCCCAATCGCCGCGCATGAACTGGGTGATCACGTGCGCTACCCGCAGGTCGAGCCCGTAGCCGCTCCACGTGATGCCGGTTTCGTCGCCGCGCCGCTCGCCCTCGGCGAACGCCGCGCTCGCCTCGGCGAGCCTGCCCTCGTCGAGCAGCGACATGCCGATGTTCAACTGCGCCCGCAGCTCGACACCCAGGTTTCTGGCCCGCCGGGCGAGCGGTTGCGCCTCGGCCCACTTCTGCCGCGCGTGCCGCGGATCGCCCGCCCGCTCGTCGCACATGGCGAGGCTGATGAGGGCGTCGGCCCGGGCGCCGACGACGTCGGCGTCGTCGGGATCGAGCCCGTCGATGATCGCCAGCGCCGTGTCGGCGCTCGTCCGGGCCTCGGACCACAGGTCGAGCCTGCACAGCACCCGGGCGTGAACGGCCTGCGCCCACGCCGTCTCGGCCGTGGTGGGCAGCCCGAGGTGCAGCTCGAGCGCCCGGCAGCAGATGTCGAGCGCCTCCTGGTCGCGGCCGCTGAGCTCCAGCAGGCGCATGGCGTAGCGGCGGCTGAGGGTGGCCGTGAGCTCCGGATCGTCGCCGCGCTCGGCGAGATCAAGCGCGCGGCGGCCGAGCGCGATGCCGCGGTCGGGGTCGCCGCTGGCGCTGGCCATCCACGCCGCCCACGTGGTGAGCCGGATCTCGGTCATGCCGGAGACCTGCTCGGCGTCGGGCACCGCGTCCCACAGGTCCAGGGCGCGCTCGGTGTGCAGGAGCACCTCGGCGGGGGCGGCGCGCCGATCGGCCTCGCGGGCCGCGCGCACCGAAGCGGCGAGCGCGAGCGGCAGATTGTGGGCGGCGTCGGCGTGGTGGGCGAGCTCGGCGGCCGCGCCCGCCTCCGCACCTTGCTCGGCGAGCAGTTTGGCGTAGCGGGCGTGCAGCCTGCTGCGCTCGCCGGGCAGCAGCTCGGTGTAGATCGCCTCGCGCAGCAGCGCGTGCCGGAAGACGTAGGCATCGCCGCAACCGGTGTCGGCGACCAGCAGGTGATGGGTGACGGCATCGCGCAGCGCCTGCTCCAGCTCGTCGTCGGTCAGCTCCGACACCGCGGCGAGCAGCCCGTGCTCCACCCGGCGCCCGGCGACCGCGGCGAGCCGCAGCACCTGCTGGGTGGCGGGCGGCAGGCCCTCGATGCGGGCCATGAGCACCTCGGCGAGCCCGTGGGGCAGCCCGTCGGACGAGGCCGACACCAACTCCTCGGCGAAGAACGCGTTGCCCTCGCTGCGCTCCGCCGCGCGGCGCACGAGCGGCTCGGACAGGCTGCCGTCGGCAAGGCGCCGGACGAGGTCAAGGGTGTCGCGCGCGTCGAGCGGGGCGAGCTCGAGCCGCTCGACGGCGGGCAGGCGCACCAGCTCGGAGAGCACCGGCCGCAGCGGATGGCGCCGGTGCAGGTCGTCGGTGCGGTAGGTGGCCAGCACGACGAGCCGCTGCGCCGTGAGCCGCGACAGCAGGAAAACCAGGAGATCCCGGCTCGACCGATCGGCCCAGTGCAGATCTTCGAGTACCAGGAGCGCGGGGGATTCCGCCGTGAGCGAATCGAGGGCCGAGAGCATGGCGTCGAAAACCCGCAGCTGCCCCAGCTCGCGGTCAACGGCCTCGCCGGAAAGGTGGCCCGGCAGCAGGCGCGACAGCTCGGGGTGCGCCGCGAGCTGCTCGGGCCTGCTCGCCACGAGCTGCCCGACGACCTCGGTGAACGGCAGGTACGGCAGGGAGGCCGACGAGTCGAGACAGCGGCCGGAGAGCACGGCGTAGCCCGCGGCGGCCGCACGCTCGACCGTCTCGGTGACGAGCCGGGACTTGCCCACCCCCGCGTCGCCCGCGAGGAGGACGCCGGTGGGTTTGCCGTCGGCGGCCCGCTCGAGAGCCGCGCCGAGCGCCGTCATCTCCGCTCGGCGCCCGACGAGTGCGATCCCGACTCCCAGCCGCGCCACGCCGCTCATCGTGACACGGCGTACCGACATTCTTCGTCCTGCTTTTCCGCTTCCCGCCGCGGCGGATCGCCCGGTGTGCGGACGACGCGGCGCAGCGCGGCGCGGACGCCCTTGGCGGTGCGGTGGCGCTCGGCGTCGACGAGCAGGTCGTGGCGGTGGGCCTCGGCGGCGGCGACCAGGAGCGAGCTGTGGAGAACCATGGGACCAGCTTCGGCCTGAGTCCCCAGCCCCCACATCGGACGATCACGTCGTGGCCGGGACCCGCCACGACCGCCGTCCGTAAGGGGCGGTACCGGTTTCCGGCCCTGCGCTGAGGGTGTGTACTCTTGACCAGGCCGCTTCGGCGGCCGTGCCGCCCCCTTAGCTCAGTCGGCAGAGCGTCTCCATGGTAAGGAGAAGGTCTACGGTTCGATTCCGTAAGGGGGCTCGACGGGGATTTCCCGCGCAGCGGCGTAGCTCAGTCGGTAGAGCAAGCGGCTCATAATCGCTGTGTCGCCGGTTCAAGTCCGGCCGCCGCTACCGAAGAGAAGACCAGAGACAGACCCAGGAGGCACCCGCGATGGCCAAGGCCACGGACATCCGGCCGAAGATCACGCTGGCGTGCGAGGTGTGCAAGCACCGCAACTACATCACGAAGAAGAACCGTCGCAACGATCCCGACCGGCTCACGCTGAAGAAGTTCTGCCCGAACTGCCGCGTGCACCGCGACCACCGCGAGACGCGCTAGGTGCCCGACGCCTCGTTCGTCGGGAAGGCGCTGCCACCGTCGGCGCCGTGCCGCGTCAGCCGGGAGAAGATCCGGGAGTTCGCCCTCGCCATCGGCGAGGGCGCTTCCGTGTGCCTGGACGTGGCGGCGGCGCGCGCCGCGGGCCACCCCGACGTCGTCGCCCCGCCCACGTTCTGCGTCACGTTCACGATGCCGCTGATCGAGGAGTTCCTGCGCGACCCGGCGTTCGGCTGGGACTACGCGCGGATGGTGCACGGCGACCAGTCGATCACGCTGCACCGGCCCGTGTACGGCGGCGACGAGCTCGTCACGACGATCCACGTCGACGACCTCGCGACGCGGGCGGGCTCCCACCTGCTCACGCTGCGCTGCACGATCGCCGACGCCGCGGGGGAGCCGGTGGCCACCACGAAGGCGTTGTTGGTGACGCAGGTATGAGTTCCGCCGACGCACTCTCCTCCGCGGGGGCGGCATGAGTTCCGCCGACGCACTCTCCTCCGCGGGGGCGGCATGAGTTCCGCCGACGCACTCTCCTCCGCGGGGGCGGCATGAGTTCCGCCGACGCACTCTCCTCCGCGGGGGCGGCATGAGTATCGAGAAGGGCACCGAGCTCCCGCCGCTGTCGCTGCGCGTCACGCGGGCTGATCTCGTGCGCTACGCGGGCGCGTCGGGCGACTTCAACCCGATCCACTGGAGCGACCGCGTGGCCACCGCCGTCGGGCTGCCCGGCGTCATCGCGCACGGCATGCTGACGATGGCGCTCGCGGGCAGGCTCGTCACCCGGTGGGCGGGCGATCCGGCCGCGGTCCGCAGCTACGGCGTGCGCTTCACCCGCCCGGTCGTGGTGCCCGACGACGACGAGGGCGCCCTGGTGGAGATCACCGGCACGGTCCGCGCAGTGTCGGGCGGCGTCGCCACCGTGGCGATCACCGCCGTGTTCGACGGCAAGACCGTGCTCGGCCGGGCTCAGGCCGAGGTCGCCCTCCCCGGCTGACGGTGTCCGGTTGATACCCGGATCGGTGCTTCAGATGGGCGCCCTTGGGCGTCCTTCCGCCCGTCGGCTTGCCGCCATCCGCCGCACGGGTCGATGCTGCGCGCGTCGTATCGGACACCGGAAGGGGTCAGCAATGAAGTTCGCCAAGCTCGTCGACAAGGCGTGGGAGGACAAGACGGCCGCCGAGATCCTGGCCGCGCCGCCGTCCGCGCTGGAGGGCCTCACCGAGAAGCACGACGAGGTCCTCGCGGGGCTGGGCATCAAGACCGTGGCCGATCTGGGGAAGTGGAAGTTCGCCTCCCGCGCGGCCGCGCTGGTGGCGCTCGCCGACTTGGATAAGTAGGCGACGGCCTGCCCGGCCGGGTCGGGTGTCCGGCGCTCTGCGGGGGTGCCGTACACTCGATCTGCTGGGTACGGCGTCGTTGCGGTGTGCCCCTTCGGCCTCTGAGCCGGAGTCGGTCTAGGGGTGTAGCTCAATTGGCAGAGCAGCGGTCTCCAAAACCGCAGGTTGCAGGTTCAAGTCCTGTCGCCCCTGCAACCCAGGCAGGACGTAGGAGAGAGGGTGGCGGCCCGCCGGGCCGTCGGCGAGCTGGAGGGTGCTTGTCGTGACGGAGGAGCGCGAGGAGAGCGGTACCGGGCGGGAGCGCCCGAGCACCGCTGCCGACCGTCGTGGTCGGCGCCCCGCGCCGGGCGGAAGCCGGACGGAGGGCAAGGGTCGGGCCACCGCGGTGCGCGACGCCCGCCCGGCCCGGGTCTCGCTGCCCAAGCGGCTGGTCCGCTTCCTGCGGGAGGTCGTCGCCGAGCTGCGCAAGGTCATCTGGCCGTCGCGGAAGCAGTTGGTCACGTACACGCTTGTCGTGCTGGTCTTCGTGTCGTTCATGGTTGCGCTCGTGGCGCTGCTGGACTTCCTCGTCGGCCAGGGCGTCAACGCCCTGTTCGGCGCGTGACCGCGCACCCCCACGGAGACAAGGAAGCGAGACGCAAGGTGAGCACCCAGCACGACGGCGCCGGGCTGCACGACGGCGAGGTCGACGAGGTCAGCGACGTTACCGAGGTCGCCGCCGCCGAGAACGTCGACGCGCCCGCCGAGTCCGACGCCCAGAACGAGAACGTCGCCGAGGACGCCACCGACGAGCCGGTCGTCGTGGACGAGGCCACCGACGAGCCGGTCGTCGTGGACGAGGCCACCGACGAGCCGGTCGTCGTGGACGAGGCCACCGACGAGCCGGAGGAAGAGGCCGACCCGGTCGAGGAGATGCGCGCGGCGCTGCGCCGCGCCCCCGGCGAGTGGTACGTCGTGCACTCCTATGCGGGCTACGAGAACAAGGTGAAGGCCAACCTCGAGACCCGGGTGCAGACCCTGGACGTCGAGGACTACATCTTCCAGGTCGAGGTGCCCACCGAAGAGGTCACCGAGATCAAGAACGGCCAGCGCAAGCAGGTGCAGCGCAAGGTGCTGCCCGGCTACATCCTCGTGCGGATGGACCTCAACGACCAGTCGTGGGGCGCCGTGCGCAACACCCCGGGCGTCACCGGGTTCGTCGGCGCCACGTCGAAGCCGTCGCCGCTCACCCACGATGACGTCATCAAGTTCCTCCTGCCGCGCGTGGAGCCCAAGCAGGCCGCCGCGAGCGGGAAGAGCTCCGACGTCACCACGGGCCCGGGCAAGGCGGCGGTCGAGGTCGACTTCGAGGTGGGCGAGTCGGTCACCGTCATGGACGGCCCGTTCGCCACGCTCCCGGCCACGATCAGCGAGGTCAACGTGGACGCGCAGAAGCTCAAGGTTCTGGTGTCCATCTTCGGCCGCGAGACCCCTGTCGAGCTGGCGTTCAGCCAGGTGTCCAAGATCTAGAAGGAACGACGAGATGCCCCCCAAGAGGCGGAAGCTTTCCGCGATCATCAAGCTGCAGATCAAGGCGGGTGCGGCCACGCCCGCGCCGCCCGTCGGCCCGGCGCTCGGCCAGCACGGCGTCAACATCATGGAGTTCTGCAAGGCCTACAACGCGGCCACGCAGGCCCAGGCGGGCGATGTCGTGCCCGTCGAGATCTCCGTGTTCGAGGACCGCTCGTTCACGTTCGAGCTCAAGACCCCGCCCGCGGCGCGGCTGCTGCTCAAGGCCGCAGGCGTGGAGAAGGGCAGCGGCGAGCCGCACAAGACCAAGGTCGCCTCGATCACGATGGACCAGGTGCGGCAGATCGCGCAGACCAAGATGCGCGACCTCAACGCCCAGGACATCGACGCCGCCGCGAAGATCATCGCGGGCACCGCCCGTTCGATGGGTATCACCATCAAGGGCTGACGCCGCAGCACGCGTGGGAGAGCGCTCCGCTCGTACCACTGACCAAGAGAGAAGAGCAATGCCACAGCGCAGCAAGGCCTACCAGGACGCCGCCGCCCAGATCGAGTACGACCGGCTCTACAGCCCGCTCGAGGCGGCCAACCTGGCGAAGACCACTTCCAGCAAGAAGATGGACGCCACCGTGGAGGTCGCCCTCCGGCTCGGCGTCGACCCGCGCAAGGCCGACCAGATGGTCCGCGGCACCGTCAACCTGCCGCACGGCACGGGCAAGACCGCCCGCGTGATCGTGTTCGCCACGGGTGACAAGGCCGCCGAGGCCGAGGCCGCGGGCGCCGACGTCGTGGGCGCCGAGGACCTCATCGAGCGCATCCAGGGCGGCTGGCTGGACTTCGACGCCGCCATCGCCACCCCGGACCAGATGGCCAAGGTCGGGCGCATCGCCCGCATCCTGGGCCCGCGCGGCCTGATGCCCAACCCGAAGACGGGCACGGTCACGCCGGACGTCACGAAGGCCGTCGCCGACATCAAGGGCGGCAAGATCAACTTCAAGGTCGACAAGCAGGCCAACCTGCACATCGTGATCGGCAAGGCCTCGTTCGACACCACGAAGCTCGTGGAGAACTACGGCGCCGCGCTCGACGAGATCCTGCGGGCCAAGCCCGCCGCGGCCAAGGGCCGGTACGTCAAGAAGATCACGATGGCCACCACCACGGGCCCGGGCATCCCGGTCGACCCGAACCGCACCCGCAACCTGCTGGTCGACGAGGCCTGAGCCGCACCGACCACCCCGCGCCCGAGCCGCACCTCTGAGGAGGTGCGGCTCGCGCCGTTCCGGGGCCCGACCACCCCCGGGACGCCATCCTCGCGCCCCACCGCGGCACTGCGCACGCCACCGCGGCACCGCGCACCCCACCGCGGCACCGCGCACCCCACCGCGGCACCGCGCACCCCACCGCGGCACCGCGCACCCCACCGCGGCACCGCGCACCCCACCGCGGCACTGCGCACCCCGTCGATGGGGTGCGCAGTCATCGCGTGGGGTGCGCGGTCACGCCGTGGGGTGTGAGGTCGGGCGAGGGGCGGGACGTGGGGTCGGGCACCTGGCGCGGTGCGGGGACGGCGGCCCACGCGCGGCGGGGGTTGGGCCAGGCGCGGCGCGGGTCGGGCCAGCCGCGGCGCGGTGCGCTAGGCCCAGTCCGCGAGCACCGCGTCCACCGGCTCCGGCGCGCGGGCGGCCCCCGGCGTCTCGACGGTGGTGCGGCTGAACCGGGGAGCCGGGGCGGCTTGCGCGATGCCGTCCCGCTCGACGATCGTGCCCCGCGCCGCGAGGTGCGGGTGCGCGGCCACCTCGCCGAAGGCCAGCACCGGCGTGACGCAGGCGTCGGTGCCGTCGAACGCCGCGGCCCACTCGTCGCGCGTGCGGGTGGCGAATACGGCGGCGAACCGCTCCTTCACCTCCGGCCAGCGTTCGCGGTCGTGCTGACCGGGGAGATCGGCGCCTGCGAGGCCCAGCCCGGCGAGTAGCGCGGCGTAGAACTGCGGCTCGATCGCCCCCACCGCGACGTGCCGCCCGTCCGCGCAGGTGTAGGTGTCGTAGAACGGGGCGGCCCCGTCGAGCAGGTTGACGCCCCGCTCGTCGATCCAGATCTTGTGGGCCAGGAAGCCCCAGAACATCTGCGACAGCAGGCTCGCCCCGTCGACCATCGCCGCGTCGACGACCTGGCCCCGCCCCGAGCGCTGCGCCTCCCACAGCGCGGCGAGCACGCCGACGACCAGCAGCATCGAGCCGCCGCCGAAGTCGCCCACCAGGTTCAGCGGCGGCACCGGCCGCTCGCCCGGCCTGCCGATGGCGTGCAGCGCGCCGGTGAGCGAGATGTAGTTGATGTCGTGGCCCGCGCACCGGGCCAGCGGCCCGTCCTGGCCCCAGCCGGTCATCCGGCCGAACACCAGCCGCGGGTTGCGGGCGTGGCAGTCGGCCGGTCCGACGCCCAACCGCTCGGTGACCCCGGGTCGGTAGCCCTCGAGGAGGACGTCCGCCCGCTCGACCAGCCGCAGCACGGTCTCGCGGCCCGCCGGATCCTTCAGGTCGGCCGCCACCCGGCGGCGGCCGCGGAGCGTGGGGTCGGGCAGGGTGTCGTCGCCGAGCCGCAGGCCGCCGGGCCGGTCGACGCGCACGACGTCGGCGCCCAGATCGGCCAGGATCATCGCCGCGTGCGGCCCCGGACCGATCCCCGCCAGCTCGACGACCTTCAGCCCGTGCAGCGGCCCCACCCGACACCTCCGTGCGCTCGACGCCCGGCGAGCATACGTTCGGGCGCGACGCACGAGTCGTGCGTCAGGCCACCGCGGCCGGGTCACCTTCCACGACCGGGCCCGTGCGGTCCAGGTCGCGCCAGGCGAGGGCGAGCCGGTCGAGCGCCGTCTCGGCCTGGTCGCGGCGCACCGTGTACGGCAGGCGCAGGTGCCGCTCGAACGCCCCGTCCACGCCGAAGCGCGGGCCCGCGGCCAGCAGCACCTCGTGCCGTCGGGCGGCCATCGCGAGCCTGCTGGAGACGGGCGCGCCCAGCTCGATCCACAGCGACAGCCCGCCTGTCGGCCGCGACGCCCGCCAGGCCGGGAAGGTCCGGGCGAGCCGGTCGAGCAGATGCTCGCGGGCCGCGACGAGCTCGGCCTTCCGGCCCGCGACCACCGCGTCGACGTCGGCCAACAGCCTGCTCACGACGAGCTGCTCCAGCGTCGGCCCGCCGAGGTCCAGCGCGGCCCGGGCGGCGCCCAGCCGTCGCACGAGCGGCGGCGACGCCCGGATCCACCCCACCCGCAGCCCGCCCCAGAACACCTTGCTGGCCGAGCCGATCGTCAGCACGTGCGTCGAGTCCGCGCCGCCGAACGCCGCCGCGGGGCGCGGCGCGGGCCCGTCGAGCGCCAGCTCCGTCATCGTCTCGTCGATCACGATCGGGGTGCCCGTGCGGCGGGCGAGGGCCACCAGCCGCTCGCGCCCCGCGTCGTCGAGCAGGCCGCCGGTCGGGTTGTGGAAGTCGGGCACGACGTACATCAGCCGCGGTGCGGCGTCGCGGACCGACGCGGTGAGCAGGTCGAGGTCCCACGATCCGGTGCCGCGCGGGCCGGGGCCCATCGGCACCGGCACCGGCCGGGCCCCGCGGGCGCGCACCGCATCGAGCGCGTTGGGGTAGGTCGGGTGTTCGACGAGCACGCGGTCGCCCGCCCCCGCCAAGGTCGCGAGGATCAGCGCGAACGCGTGCTGCGCCCCGGAGGTGACGAGCACCTGGTCCGGTCGGGTCGGCAGGCCGCGCGCGGTGAACCGGTCGGCCACCGCGGCGCGCAGCTCCGGGCGGCCCAGCAGCTCGTAGCCGTGCCCGGCGAGCAGGGCGTCCAGGTCGACGGCGGCAGCCGCCGTGGCCGTACGCACGGCCGGGATCGGGGCGGCGAGCGCGGCGTGGGCCAGGTCGATGCCCGGCGTGGTGCCGCTGGGGGAGAACGGGGTGCCGGGGGCGACCGGCGTGCGCGGGTCGAGCTGGGTCCAGCTGCCCGCGCCGCGCCTGCTGTGCAGCATGCCTGCGCTGCGCAGCGCCTCGTAGGCGGCGGCGACGGTCGTGCGGCTCACCCCGAGCGCCGCGGCCAGCTCGCGCTCGGCGGGCATCCTGGTGTGCAGCGACAGCCTGCCGTCCAGCACGAGCAGCCGCACCCGGTCGGCGAGCGCGTCGGTGAGCCCACGCCCGTCGGGGGGCCGCCACTCGCCGAGCAGCCGCGCGACGCTGCGGGCGCCGATCCGCCGGTCCATCTCCTCCATGCGGTCCACTCTGCCAGAATTGGACTTTCCCGAGCAGGCCAATCGGGACGACACTGGCCTCATGGAGATGTCACCGTGGGTCCTGCTCGCCGTCCTCGTCCTCATCGCGCTCGCGGCGCCGCGCTACGGCGTCGACAGCCGGTGGCCGCCAAAGCCCGGGGAGGACCCGCCGCCCCCGCGGCCC
This sequence comes from uncultured Actinomycetota bacterium, assembly GCA_963739465.1. Lineage (GTDB taxonomy): Bacteria > Actinomycetota > Actinomycetes > Mycobacteriales > Pseudonocardiaceae > Pseudonocardia. The sequence goes on along the minus strand of CAVUAS010000006.1, from coordinate 21,902 downwards.
GTCCCCACCCCATGGGGTGACGCCCGCGCGCTCGTCCGCGGCGTGGCCCGCTGGGTCCGGCACACCTCGATCGACCGCGAGCACCGCCCCCTCGTCGGCTGAGCCCGATCGTCGGGGATTGCAGCAGGGTGACACCGCTGCCACTGATCGGCAGGAGTGTCACCCTGCTGCAAACCGGGGCGCGCGCCACCCCGGCGCGGGTCAGGTCCGCTGCAGCACCCGGTCGACCAGCCCGTACTCGACGGCCTGCGCGGGCGTGAACCAGCGGTCGCGCTCGGCGTCGGCCTCCACCCGCTCGAACGGCTGCCCGGTGTGCTCGGCGGTGATCTCCAGGATCTGCCGCTTGAGCCTGCTGAGCATGTCGGCGCGGATGCGGATGTCGCTCTGCACGCCGCCGACCCCGCCGTGCGGCTGGTGCATCATGATCTCGGCGTGCGCGAGCGCGGCCCGCTTGCCCGGCGCGCCGCCGGTGAGCAGGAACTGGCCCATCGACGCGGCCAGCCCGGTCGCGATCGTCGCCACGTCCGGCGCGACCGCCTGCATCGTGTCGTAGATCGCGAGCCCCGCCGACACCGAGCCGCCGGGCGAGTTGATGTACAGGGTGATGTCACCCGACGGGTCCTCGGCGGCCAGGAGGAGCAGCTGCGCGATGACCCGGTTCGCGATCGCCTCGTCCACCTCCTGGCCGAGCACGATGATCCGCTCCCGCAACAGCCGCTCGAAGACGGTGTCGTCCAGCGTGTGACGGTAGTGTTCGACATGAGCCGACCGTAGAAGCGAATCCGCAGGCCCGGGCCCGGTTTCGCGGTCGGGCGAATGTCCGCCGCAGGCGAACGCGCAGTGCGGCGCCCGCCGTCGTCGCCACCCGACGCTCTCGTCCGTCCGAAGGAGCATGTCCGTCCGTTCGGACCAACTTGAGGACTCGCCAGTAACCGGGCGCGGCCCGCGCCGTTGGGGCGTTGTGGGTCGTCGGCTGCCCGCTCCCCGCATCCGCGCCGACGACCCTTCGCATCCGACGAGGGAGGGCCGGTGACGGGCGTCGAGGTCCGGGTCGAAGGGCTGTCGAAGTCCTTCGGGCGCGCCAACATCTGGTCCGACGTCACCCTGACGCTCCCGCCCGGCGAGGTCAGCGTGCTGCTCGGCCCCTCGGGCACCGGCAAGTCCGTGTTCCTCAAGACCCTGATCGGGCTGATCAAGCCCGAGAAGGGCGCGATCATCATCGACGACGTCGACCTCGTGCGCTGCAGCGAGCGCAAGCTGTACGAGCTGCGCAAGCTCTTCGGGGTGCTGTTCCAGGACGGCGCGCTGTTCGGGTCGATGAACCTCTACGACAACATCGCCTTCCCGCTGCGCGAGCACACCCGCCGCTCCGAGGCGCAGATCCGCGACATCGTCATGGAGAAGATGGCGATGGTCGGGCTCACCGGCAGCGAGGGCAAGCTGCCCGGCGAGATCTCCGGCGGCATGCGCAAGCGGGCGGGCCTGGCCCGGGCGCTCGTGCTCGAGCCGGCGATCATCCTGTTCGACGAGCCCGACTCCGGCCTCGACCCGGTCCGCACGGCCTACCTCAACCAGCTGATCATCGACCTGAACGCGCAGACCGACGCGACGTTCCTCATCGTCACCCACGACATCAACACCGCGCAGACCGTCCCGGACAACATCGGGATGCTCTACCGCAAGCACCTGGCGATGTTCGGGCCGCGCGAGGTGCTGCTGACCTCCGAGGAGCCGGTGGTCGCCCAGTTCCTCAACGGCCGCCGCCAGGGCCCGATCGGCATGTCCGAGGAGAAGGACGCCGCGCAGGCCGCCCGCGAGATGGCCGAGACCGAGGGCGAGCTGCCCGGCCTGCCCCCGCTCAAGCCGCAGTTGGGCACCAGCCCCCGTGTGGGGGAGCGGGCGGCGGTCGCGCGCCGCCGCGAGCGCGTCCGCGAGCTGCTGCCCACCCTGCCGCCCGCCGCGCAGCAGGCGATTTTCGCCGCCGACGAGCTCGCCACCCGCCCGATGCCGTGGGTGCGCCGATGATCCTGACGAGAGCACTGACGCCGGTCGGCCGCCTCTTCGGCCTCGGCGTCGAGGTGGTGCGCACCGCGTTCGTGCCGCCGTTCCAGCTGCGTGAGTACGTCGAGCAGACGTGGTTCGTCACGAAGGTCTCGGCGCTGCCGACGGCGCTGTTCACGATCCCGTTCGGCGCCACGATCGCGCTGCTGCTGGGCAACCTCACCGGCCAGTTCGGCGCGCAGAGCCAGACCGGCGCGGGGAGCGTGCTCGCGATCGTGCAGCAGGCGGCGCCGATCGTCACCGCGCTGCTGATCTCCGGCGCGGGCGGCTCCGCGGTGTGCGCCGACCTCGGCGCCCGCACCATCCGCGAGGAGATCGCCGCGATGGAGGTGCTGGGGATCTCGCCCATCCAGCGCCTCGTCGTCCCGCGGGTGTTGGCCATGGCGACCACCGCCGTCGTGCTCAACGGCCTGGCGACCGTCGTCGGGGTCGCGGGCGGCTACTTCTTCAACGTCATCGTGCAGGGCGGCACGCCGGGGGCCTACGTCGCGAGCTTCTCCGCCATCGCACAGATCTCCGACATCGCGGTGAGCGAGCTGAAGGCCGTGCTGTTCGGCGCGGTCGCGGGCATCGTCGCCGCCTACCGCGGGCTCAACCCGCCGCCCGGGCCCAAGGGCGTCGGCGACGCGGTGAACCAGTCGGTGGTCATCTCGTTCGTGCTGGTGTTCCTCATCAACCTGGTCGTGACCGCGCTCTACCTCGAGCTCGTCCCGCCCAAGGGATCCTGATGCGAACGACACTGGAACACCTGGGTGACCAGCTCTCCTTCTACGCGCGCGCGATCGCCTGGACCCCGCGCACGGTGCGGCGCTACTGCAAGGAGATCGCCCGGCTCCTGGCCGAGGTGGCCTTCGGCTCGGGCGCGCTCGCGGTGATCCTCGGGACGGCGGGCGTGATGCTCTCCCTGTCGCTCTTCGTCGGCTCGCTGGTCGGGCTGCAGGGCTTCCGCGCGCTGGACTCGCTGGGTGTCGAGGCGCTCACCGGCTTCATCACCGCCTACTTCAACACCCGCGACATCGCCCCGCTCGTCGCCTCCGCCGCCCTCACCGCGACGCTCGGCGCGGGCTTCACCGCGCAGCTCGGCGCGATGCGGATCTCCGAGGAGGTCGACGCGCTGGAGGTGATGGCGGTGCCGTCAGTGCCGTTCCTCGTGACGACGCGCGTGATCGCGGGCGTCATCGCGATCATCCCGATGTACACGATCGGCCTGCTGGCGAGCTTCGCCTCCGCCCGCCTCAACGTGACGCTGCTCAACGGCCTGCCCGGCGGTACGTACGACCATTACTTCGACCTGTTCCTGCCGGTCAGCGACATCCTCTTCTCGTACCTCAAGGTCATCGCGTTCGCGATGGTGATCATCCTGATCCACTGCCACTACGGCTACAACGCCAAGGGCGGCCCCGCGGGCGTCGGCGTCGCGGTGGGCCGGGCGGTGCGGCTGTCGATCGTCGCCGCGGCCGTCATGGACTTCTTCCTCACGCTCGTGATCTACGGCACGGACACGTCGGTCCGGGTGGCCGGATGAAGGCACTGCGCGGTCTGGTCTTCCTCGGCGTGCTCCTGCTGCTGGGCGGGCTCGCCGTCGGCCAGTACGCGGGCGCCTTCCGCTCGGGTGTCCCGGTGACGCTCAAGGTCGACCGGGTCGGCACCCAGCTCGACCCCAAGGCGGACGTCAAGGTGCGCGGGCTGATCGTCGGCAGCGTGACCGCCGTCCACACCGACGGCGTCGGCGCCACCGTGCAGCTGTCGCTCGACCCGAAGCTGGTCGACCAGATCCCCGCCGACGTCACCGCCCGCCTCCTGCCCAAGACCCTCTTCGGGCAGAAGTTCGTGTCGCTCGTGCCGCCCGCCGTCCCGGGGCCGCGCCCGATCGCCGCGGGTGCGGTCATCGGGGAGGACCGGAGCCGGTCGGCGCAGGAGGTGGAGCAGGTGCTCGACGACCTCCTGCCCCTGCTGCAGGCCGTCCGCCCGCAGGACCTCGCGACCACCCTCGGCTCGCTCTCCCAGGCCCTGCAGGGCCGCGGCACCGAGCTGGGGCAGACCCTGGTGCGACTGAACACGCTGGTCGAGGGCGTGAACCCGGCGCTGCCGGACGTCAAGGCGGACATCACGCAGGTCGCCGACTTCTCCGAGCACCTCTCGGACTCCGCCCCCGCCCTGCTCGACGCCCTGACCGACCTCACCGTGACGAGCCGGACGATCGTGGACCAGCGCGACGGGTTCCACGCCCTCTTCACCTCGGTGACCGGCGCGTCGGACGACCTGCGCGGCTTCCTCGACGCCAACGGCTCGAACCTGATCGCGCTCGCGGCGTCCAGCCGTCCGACGCTCGCCACGCTGGCCCGGTACGCGCCGGAGTTTCCCTGCCTGTTCGGCCAGCTGGCCGACATCATCCCGCGGGTCGACGCGGCGTTCGGCAAGGGGACGGCCGAGCCGGGCCTGCACGTGACGCTGGAGATCGTCACCAACCGCGGCAAGTACGTGCCCGGCGAGGAGCCGAAGTACGAGGACAACCGCGGGCCGCGCTGCTACCCGATCCTGCCGATCGGCCCGCAGCACCCGCCCGACGGCCCGTTCCAGGAGGGCAGCAACCCCACGCCCGCCCCGGTAGGGCAGCCCGGCCCGGAGTTCACGCGCTACGGGACGATCCCGTCCGCCTATGACATGGGCGTGCCGAACTCCCCGGGCGAGCGCCGGGTCGTGTCCGAGCTGGTGGCCCTGCACGACGGCAGCACCCCGAACGCCGTGCCGGCCTGGAGCTCGATGCTGGTCGGGCCCCTCTTCCGCGGCACGGAAGTGGCGTTCGCATGAGCCGCGTCCCGGTCGGCCCGCTGGTCAAGTTCCTGACCTTCGCCCTGGTCGTGGCGTTGGCGACGACCGTGCTGGGCCTCACGATCGCCAACGCGCAGGGCGGCGCGCGCACGGGGTACCGCGCATCGTTCACCGACGCGTCCGGCCTGCTGCCCGGCGACGACGTGCGGATCGCCGGGGTCGTCGTCGGCAGCGTCGACAAGGTCGCGATCGTGGACCGGCGCATGGCGGAGGTCGATTTCAGCGTCGACGCCGCCCAGCCGCTCCCGGCGTCGGTGACGGCGGCGATCCGCTACAAGAACCTCATCGGACAGCGCTTCCTGGCGCTCGGCCAAGGCGCGGGCGCCCCCGGCGCGCTGCTGCGGCCGGGCGACACGATCCCGGCCTGGCGCACCACGCCCCCGCTCAACCTCAGCACGCTGTTCAACGGCTTCCAACCGCTCTTCGCGGCGCTCGACCCGGAGCAGGTCAACCGGCTGTCGATGGAGATCGTGCAGGTGTTGCAGGGCGAGGGCGGCACGGTCGAGTCGCTGCTCACCAGTACGGCGTCGCTCACCGCCGCGATCGCCGACCGCGACCAGGTGATCGGCCAGGTGATCGGCCAGGTGATCGACAACCTCAACCAGGTGCTCCAGACGATCAACTCCCGCGACGATCAGCTCACCGCGCTGATCACCACGCTGCGGCGGCTCGTCGCGGGCCTCGCCGCCGACCGGGAGCCGATCGGCCGGGCGATCTCCTCGATCGGCGACCTCACACAGGTGACGGCGGGCTTCCTGGACGACGGACGGCCCAGCCTGAAGGCCGAGATCGCCCCGCTCGGCGACCTGTCCACCCAGCTCGACGCGGGCGGGCCGACCATCGAGAAGTTCCTGCGGACGGCGCCGGGCAAGCTCAACACGATCGCGCGCGCCGCGAGCTACGGCAGCTGGTTCCAGTTCTACCTCTGCAGCGCGAGCGGCACGATCGGCGTCTGGGACATCGTCCCGGCCCAGACCATCCCGGTGTTCCACTCGGACTCCCCGCGCTGCGGACCGGACCCGGCGGGTTCCGGCGGCCAGAGCCCGCCCCTGCTCCCGGCGCCGTCGAACCTGCCGGTGGTCGGCCCGCTGATCGGGGGCCCGTCATGACCCGCCGCCCCGTGCCGATGGCGATCATCGGCATCGTCGTCATCGCCGCGATCGTGCTGCTCGCGTTCAACGCGCCGAGCCTCCTCTCGACGGCCACGACCTACCGCGCCGACTTCACCGAGGCCGCGGGGCTGCACGCGGGCGACCTGGTGACGATCGCGGGCGTCGAGGCGGGCCGCGTCGGGTCGGTCGCGCTCGACGGCGACCACGTCCGGGTGACGTTCGCCGTCAAGGACGCATGGGTCGGCGACCAGACCAGCGCCTCCATCCAGATCCGCACCCTGCTGGGCGCCAAGTACCTCGCGCTCGACCCGCAAGGCACCGCGGCGCTCGACCCCGCGACCCCGATCCCGCTGGCCCGCACCGCGTCGCCGCTGGACGTCGTCGCCGCGTTCGACGGCCTCTCCGCCACCATCGACAAGCTCGACACCCAACAGCTCGCCACCAGCCTGGAGACGCTCGCCGCGACGTTCCGCGACACCCCCGGCGACGTCCGCGGCGCGCTCGACGGGCTGTCCCGGCTGTCCACCACGATCGCGAGCCGCGACGACCAGATCCGGGAGCTGCTGGCCGGTACCCACCAGCTGTCCGGGGTGCTCGCCCAGCGCACCGACGACGTCACCACGCTGCTGTCGGACGGCAACCGGCTGCTGGGCGCGTTGCAGAAGCGCGAAGACGCGATCGCCCGCCTCCTCGACGGCACCCGGCGGCTCTCGCAGCAGCTGTCCGGCCTCGTCGCGGACAACCAGGCCCAACTGCGCCCGACCCTGGAGACGCTCGGCCGCGTCGTCGACGTGCTGCAGCGCAACCAGGACGACCTTGCCGCGACGATCAAGAACGAGGTCGTCTTCATCCGTCTCTTCTCGGGCACCGTCGGCAGCGGCCACTGGTTCGACAACTACATCTGCGGGCTCCTGCCCGCGCCCACCATCGGGCCGCTCAACCCGGGGGGTTGCTGATGCCGCCGCGGCAGTTCCGGGTCCTCAGGCTCGCCTGCGCGCTCGTCGTGCTGATCGCCACGAGCGTCTCCGTTGTCGCCACGCACGCCGGCGGCAGGCACGTCAGCGCCTACTTCGCCGACGCGTCCGCGCTGTTCCCGGACAACCAGGTGATGGTGCTCGGCGTTCCCGTCGGCACGATCGACGCGATCACCCCGGAGGGCGGCCAGGTGCGCGTCGACATGACGATCACCGACCCGGACGTGCGGCTGCCTGCCGACGCGAAGGCGGCCGTCGTGTCGCCCAGCCTCGTCACCGGCCGCTACGTCCAGCTGCTGCCGCCCTGGCGCGGCGGCCCCGAGCTGGCCGACGGCGCGGTGATCCCACTCGCCCGCACGGCCGTGCCGCTGGGCGTCGACGACCTCGCCCGCACCGCCACCCAGCTCGCCGACGCGCTCGGCCCCAACGGGGCGAACCGCATCGGCGCCCTGTCCGACGCGCTCACCGTCGGCGCCCACAACCTCGGCGGCAACGGCCAGGCCGTGAACGACGCGATCCGCAATCTCGGCGGCCTGTCCGGCACGCTGTCCGGGTCGAGCAAGGACCTGTTCGGCACCGTCACCGAGCTGGAGACGTTCACCTCGGGCCTGGCCGAGAGCGACGACCAGGTCCGCGAGTTCAACGGTCGCCTCGCCGACGTCACCGGGTTCCTGGCGGCGCAGCGCGGCCAGCTCGGCGGCGCGCTCACGGACCTCTCGCGGGCCCTCGGCGACGTCGCGGCGTTCGTGCGGGACAACCGGGCGGCCCTGCACCGCAATGTGGACGGGCTCACCGACGTCACCGCCACGCTCGTCGACCAGCAGCGGGCGCTCACCGAGGTCCTCGACGTGGCCCCCGCCGCGACCAGCAACCTCGTCAACACCTACAACGGCTCCTCCGGCACGCTCGACACCCGCGCCGACATCAACGAGCTGGCCAACCCGCCGCTGGTCACGCTGTGCAAGCTGCTCGGCACCCCCGGCGGGAAGGCGCCTACGGGCCTGCCCGCCGCCGTCACCGACGCGTGCGGGTCGTTGTCGTCGGTGGCGTCGGGCGCCGTGCCGCTGCCGAGCACGGCCGACGTCCTCACCGCGCTGTACGCCAACCAGCCGCTGCCGGTGGCCGGGCTGGCGCTGCCGACGGTGCCCGCGCCCGCGCCCGGCGTCGGATCGACGCCGCCGTCGGTGCCGCAGCCGCCGTCGAAGAAGACGACCGGGGCAGGGGCGCCGCCCGCACTCTCGCCGATCCTGTCGCTCTTGGGCGGCGCGAAGTGAGGCGGCTGGTGGCCGTACTGGCGGTCGTGGGCCTCACCAGCGGTTGCGGGGTGCTCTCCGGCGGGCTGCGCGGCGCCGCCCTGCCTGGGGGCGCCGACCTCGGCGACCACCCGTACTCCGTCACGATCGAGCTGGCCGACGTCGTCGACCTGGTGCCGCAGTCGCTGGTCAAGGTCGACGACGTGCCCGTCGGCGCGGTCTCGGCCATCGCCGTCGACCCGGCGACCTGGAACGCGCACGTCACCGTCGAGGTCAATGGCGACGTCACGTTGCCCGCCAACGCGACCGCGCGGGTGCGCACCACGAGCCTGCTGGGGGAGAAGTTCGTCGAGCTCGCCCCGCCCGCGCAGGGCGCGAGCGGCACCCTCGCCCCGGGCGCCGTCATCCCGCTCGCCCGCTCCGGGCGGGCCGCGGAGGTCGAGGAGGTGCTCGGCTCGCTCTCGATGCTGCTGAACGGCGGCGGCGTCGCCCAGATCCGGACGATCTCGACCGAGCTGAACCACGCGCTGGCGGGCAACGAGCCGCAGGTGCGGGCGTTGCTGGCGAATCTGAACACGCTGGTCGGCGCGCTGGACAGCCGCAAGAGCGAGATCACCCGCGCGCTCGACGGGATCAACCGCCTCTCCGCCACCCTCGCCGCGCGCCGCGGCGAGATCACCACCGCGCTCGAGGACCTGCAGCCCGGCCTCGCCGAACTGGACCGCCAGCGCGGACAGCTGGTGGACATGCTGCGCTCGCTCGACCGGCTCTCGGGGGTGGCCACGCACGTCGTCAACGCGAGCCGCGACGACCTCCTCGCCGACCTGCGCTCCCTGCAGCCCACCTTGACGAAGCTCGCCGACTCCGGCCAGAACCTGCCCGACTCGCTGCAGATCTTCGGCAGCTTCCCGTTCACCGACGCCGCCCAGGCAGCCGTTGCGGGCGACTACGCGAACCTCTACCTGACCGTCGATCTCGACCTCAAGGACCTGCTGGACAACCTCGCCCGGTCCAACCAGCCCTTCCCCGGCCCGGACACGCCGCTGTTCAACATGCTGCCGCCCACAGCGCAGGTGCTCAGCCCGCTGATCGGGGGGAGCAGGCCCACGGAGGCGCCGACGTTCCCGGTGCTCGGCGCCGTGCCGGTGCCGCTCGCGGGCGTCGACCCGACGAAGCCGCCGCCGACCCGCGTGCCCGCCACCTCGTCGTCGTCGCCGAAGCCGACGCCGACGCGTGCCCCGAACGTCGTCGACAAGATCCTCGGGGGGCTGTAGATGATCACGCGGAGGGTGCGCGTCCAGCTGCTCGGGCTGGTGCTCGTCACGGTGCTCGGGGTGGGTTACGTCGGGTTCCGCTACGCGGGGTTCGGCGCCGCGACCTACCCGGTGCACGTCCAGCTGGCCGACTCCGGCGGCATCTTCACCGGAGCGGACGTGACGTACCGGGGCGTGAGCGTCGGCCGAGTGGGGCCGCTGACGCTCACGGCATCCGGCGTCGACGTCCGGCTCGACATCGAAACCGCGGCGCCCGCGATCCCCGCCGACGTCGACGCGGCCGTGCGGAACCTCTCGCCGATCGGCGAGCAGTACGTCGACCTGCGGCCCCGGGCGAACGGCGGCGCCATGTTGACGGGCGGCGCGACGATCCCGCTCGCGCGCACGAGCACGCCCGTCGGGGTGGAGGACCTCGTCACACACCTCGACGCGCTGGTGCGCTCGGTGCCGCTCGACTCCCTGCGGACCGTGGTGGGGCAGCTGGGCATCGCGTTCGCCGACTCCGCGCAGCCGCTGCGGCAGCTGCTCGACACGACGTCGGAGTTCACGCAGGCCGCGCGGGACGCGCTGCCGCAGACCGTGGCCCTGCTGCACGACGGCCGCACCGTGCTCACCACGCAGAACCAGACGGCGGGCCAGTTTGCCGACTTCAGCCGCAGCCTCGCGCAGCTGGCCGCCCAGCTGAAGTCGTCTGACCCGGACATCCGGCGGCTGGTGCAGAACGGTCCGCAGGCCACCGACCAGGTCAGCGGCCTGCTCGACGAGAGCGGCTCGGGCCTGGGCGACGTGGTGGCGAACCTGCTGACGGTGGCGCGGATCGCGGAGCCGCGGCAGTCCAACTTGGACCAGATTCTGATGGAGTACCCGGGTGTGTCGTCGGTGGCGCCGACGGTCGTGCCCGGCGACGGCACCGCGCACCTGGGGCTTGTGCTCAACGTGTTCGACCCCCTCCCGTGCACAAAGGGCTACGAGGCCACGCCGCGGCGGGCGGGCAACGAGGTCGCGGACACGCCGGTGAACGCGCAGGCGCACTGCGCGGAGCCCTACGGCAGCCCGGTCGACGTGCGGGGAGCGCAGAACGTCCCGCAGCCCGGGGACGGACACGGTGACCCTGCGGCGGGCGTCGGCGCCGACCCGACCGCAGGCGGGGCGCACCGCAAGCCGTCCGCAGGCCCGCCGGGATCCAGCCCGCCCGGCGGCCCCGTCCCGCTGCCCGCCCTGTCGCTGACCGCGCCGCCCCCGCTGAGCTCCCTCGCCCAGATCCTGCTGCCCTGACCGGAGGTGCCGATGACCACCACGAGCGACAACACCGCCGCGCCGTCGCAGGCCCCGGACCCCGCGGCCGCCCCGGTCGTCTGTGCCGAGGCCGTTGACACCGCGCAGACGCCGGAGCCTCCGCGCGGTACGGGCGCGGTCTGCGAAAAGACGGCCGAGGACGCTGCCGGTGCGACCGATGCCACCGATGCCACCGATGCCACCGATGCCGCCGCGGCCACCGATGCCGCCGATGCCGCCGATGCCGCCGGGGCCGCCGGGGCCGCCGGGGCCGCCGGGGCCGCCGGGGCCGCCGGGGCCGCCGGGGCCGCCGGGGCCACCGATGCCACCGATGCCGCGGGTGCCGCCGATGCCACCGATGCCACCGATGCCGCCGGGGCCGCCGGGGCCACCGATGCCGCAGGTGCCGCAGGTGCCGCCGGGGCTGCCGGTGCCGCCGGTGCCGTCGATGCCGCGGGTGCTGCCGACGCCGCCGAGGGCGGTGCGGCCGGGCCTGCTGAGCGTCGGGGCCGCGCGTCCGTGCTGCGGCGGGCGCTGGTGATCGCCGTGGTGCTCGCGGCGGTCGCGGCCGCCGTGTTCGGCGCGCTGTGGGCGCTCGCGGCGACCAGCGGATCGCTGGAGCTGGCGCGCGACCGCGACGCCGTCCTCGCCGACGCTCGCCAGGCCGCGATCAACCTCAACACGCTGGACTACCGGAACGTGCAGGCCGGGCTCGACCTCTGGCAGCAGTCCTCGACGGGCCAGGTGCTGACCGAGTTCCAGCAGAACCGCGACCAGTACGCGAAGCTCGTGCAGGAGTCGCGGCGAACCACGGTCGCGACGGTCCCGGACGCGGCCGTCACGGAGCTGGACGAGCAGGCCGGGGTCGCGCGGGTGCTGGTCGCGGTCGACGTCACCGTCACCCCGGAGGGCCAGGCGCCCGCCATCACCCGCCAGCGGCTGCAGATGGAGATGACCCGCACCCCGTCCGGCTGGAAGGCCAGCAAGCTCAGCCCCGTCCGCGCGCCGACCACCGGCGCAGGCAACTGACGCGGCAGGAGGCCACCATGACCACCCCCTCGCACCCCGCCCCGCCCCGTCGCCGCGCGACCGGCATCCGCCGCCCCCGCGTCGCGGGCCACACCCCGGGTCGCCCTGCCCCCGCAGCCCCGCCCGCCCCGCCGGGCGCCGCCACGCTCGCTGAGGCGACCGCGCCGACTGCCCCCGCGCCCGCTGAGGCAGCCGCCCCCGTCACCCCCGCACCCCCGGCCGCCACCGACGGAGCGGACGCGCAGGATATGGCAGGCACAGGGGAGGCGCGGGTCGGGCGGCGGCCGTCCGGCAAGCGAGCCCTCCGCAGGCCCGCGACCGCGGCGGAGGCCGCCGTCGTCGCGACGGCCCGTCGTGCCGCCGCCCGCCACCGGCTCCGCCGTCCCATACCGGTTCCGGCACTCGTCGCGACGCTCGTGCTCCTCGTCGGGCTGTCGGTGTTCTTCGCCGTGGAGAACGTCGGGGTCCGCGGCACGCCGTCGGCGCAGAACACCGCGCTCGTCGACATCGGGACGACGGCGCAGGTGAGCCAGCAGGTCACGGCCGCGCTCAAGACGGTCTACTCGTTCGACTACACGCGCCTCGACCAGAACGAGGCCGCCGCCCGCGCCGTGATCACCCCCGCGTTCGCGGACCAGTTCGACCAGCTGTTCCGGCAGGTGCGCGAGCTCGCGCCCCAGCAGCAGGCCGTCGTGACCGCCACCGTCAACCTCGTGGGCGTGCGGTCGATCAACGGCGACACCGCGACGCTGTTGGTCTTCCTCGACCAACAGGCCACCCGTGCGCAGGCGGGCGGCGGGCCGCAGCAGTTGGCCGCCGCGGGTCGCCTCATGGTGACGGCTCAGCTCGTCGACGGGACATGGAAGATCGCCGCGGTCGACCCCCGCTGATCGGCGGCCCGAACAGCGGGTATCCTGATTGACGGTTCCACCGAAGACCGCAGGTCTGCGCTCCCCGAGCGATCAGAGGGCGCACGAAGGTTCCGCACCGCGGACGGCCCGCGCAGGAGGACGAGGTCCAACCGGGCGCCGCAGTGCGCCTGGTTCACGCCCCGTGCGCTCCTGCGCCGGGGCGTTTGACGTGTCCGGGGCGTTTCGGACGGTGGCGACCACCAACCGACACCCCGAGAGGAGGCACACCGATGGCACGACCCGACAAGGTCACGGCGGTCGCCGAGATCGCCGCGAAGTTCCGGGGCTCATCCGCCTCGGTGGTCACCGAGTACCGCGGGCTTTCCATGGCGCAGCTGACGACCCTGCGTCGTTCGCTCGGCGAGGGTACGACCTACCGCATCGCCAAGAACACGCTGGTCCAGCGGGCGGCGGCGGACGCGGGCGTCGAGGGGCTCGAGCAGATGCTCATAGGCCCCACGGCGATCGCGTTCATCACCGGCGAGCCGGTCGACGCGGCCAAGGCGATCCGCGACTTCGCGAGGACCAACCAGAGCCTGGTGATCAAGGGCGGCTTCATGGACGGTCGCGCGCTGACCGTCACCGAGGTCAACCAGCTCGCCGAACTCGAGTCGCGCGAAGTCCTGCTGGCCAAGCTGGCCGGCGCGATGAAGGCGAACCTCAGCAAGGCCGCAGGCCTGTTCGCGGCCCCGGCCTCGCAGGTCGCCCGGCTCGCACAGGCGCTCGCCGACAAGCGGGCCGAGGAGGAGGGCGGCGCCGCCGCTCCCGCCGACGACACCGCGGCCGACGCACCCGCGTCCGACTCCTGACCACCACCCCAATCGTTCCGAGAAGAGGAATTGCCATCATGGCGAAGCTCACCACCGACGAGCTGCTCGAGGCCTTCAAGGACCTCACCCTGATCGAGCTTTCCGAGTTCGTGAAGAAGTTCGAGGAGACGTTCGACGTCACCGCCGCCGCGCCGGTTGCCGTCGCGGCCGCACCGGCCGCCGGGGCGGCCGCCGCTCCCGCCGAGGAGGAGAAGGACGAGTTCAACGTCGTTCTCGAGGCCGCGGGCGAGAAGAAGATCCAGGTCATCAAGGTCGTGCGCGAGCTCGTGTCCGGCCTGGGCCTGAAGGAGGCCAAGGACCTCGTCGAGTCGGCCCCGAAGCCGATCCTCGAGGGCGTCGCCAAGGACGCCGCCGAGGCCGCCCAGAAGAAGCTCGAGGACGCGGGCGCCAAGGTCAGCCTGACCTAGGCCTTCGGCTTGTGAACTGCCCTTGTGAGTGGAAAATGTGGCTATAGCCGCGTTTTCCACTTTCACAAGCGTCTAGCGGTCGCGCAGCTCCCGGCGCAGGAACTTGCCCGTGACGGTCTTCGGCACCTCGTCGAGGAACTCGACCGTGCGCGGGTACTTGTAGGCCGCCAGCCGCGCCTTGCAGAAGGTGATCAGCTCCTCCTCGGTGACGGTCTTGCCCTCCTTGAGGCTGACGAACGCCTTGACGGTTTCGCCTCGGTATTGATCGGGCACGCCGACCACCGCGGCCTCGCGCACCGCCTCGTGCTCGAAGAGCACGTCCTCGACCTCACGCGGCCAGACCTTGTAGCCGCCCGCGTTGATCTGGTCCTTCTTGCGGTCGACGATGTAGAACCAGCCCTCGGCGTCCATGTACCCGACGTCGCCGGTGTGCAGCGAGCCGCCGGGGATCGCGTTCTGGGTCTCCTCCGGCTTGTTCCAGTAGCCCGCCACCACCTGCGGGCCGGTCGTCACGATCTCGCCGACCTCGCCGGGCGGCAGCTCCTCACCGTCGTCGCCGAGGATCTGCACGACCGTGTTGTAGATCGGCACGCCCACCGAGAGCGCGCCGGACGCCTCGTCCACCGGCGACTCGACCCCGTAGGGCACGCCGTGGCTCGGCGAGGTCGTCTCGGTGAGCCCGTAGATGTTGTGGATGTACTGGCCGAACGTCGAGGAGAACTGCTTCACGGTGGACGGCGGGATCGGCGCGCCGCCGGACCAGATCTTAGCCAGGGACGTCAACGCGTCCGGCTCGGCGTTCTTCGCGTTCATCAGCGCGATGAAGACCGTGATCGAGCCGACCGTGAACGTCGGTCGGTGCTCCTTGATGACGTCGATGCCCAGCGTGGGCTCGAACCGGTGGAACAGCACCAGCGGCGCGCCGAGGAACAGCGCCGTGGTGATGTGCGCGATGAGGCCCGTGATGTGGAAGAGCGGCGCCACGCCGAGTATCACGTCGTCCGACGACAGCCCGCACCACTCGCGGTAGGCCTGGCTGTTGAACACGACGTTGCCGTGGGTGTTCATCGCGCCCTTTGGCGGACCGGTGGTGCCGGAGGTGTAGGTGAGGAACGCGATGTCCTCCGGCCCGTAGCTGACCGACGGCGGCGTCTGCCCGCGGAAGCGCTCGATGATCTCGAGCATGTCCACGGTGCCCTCGCGGGTGCTGCGCTCCGCCCCGGGGAACGCTCGCGGATCGTTGCGCGTCTGGAAGTCCAGCTCGGAGGTGGTGATCACGCTGCGCACGTCCGTGCCGCCCACGACCGACGCCGCGACGTCCCGGTAGAGGCCCTGCAGACACACCAGCACGGTGGTGCCGGAGTCCTTCAGCAGCAGCTCCAGCTCCCGCTGGCGGTTCATGGGGTTGATCGACACCCCCATGCCGCCCGCCTTCCAGGTGCCGACGAGCCCGATGATGAACTGCGGCACGTTCTGCAGGTACATCGCCACCCGGTCACCCGGCTGCAACCCCCCGTCGAGCAGGGCGGCGGCGAACGCGTCGGTGAGCTCGTCGAGCTCGCGGTAGGTGATGTGCCCGTCGAAGTAGCGGATGGCGTCCCCGTCGGGATTGCGCGCCACGCTCGCTTTGACCATGGCCAGCGCGTCGGTGAACTCCGGCGTGATGTCGTGGGGCTGCCCTTTGCCGTAGAGGTGCAGCCAGGGCCGTTCCTCGTAGAGACCCATCAGCGGATCGCAATCGGGTTGACCGGGGCGCCCGTCCCGCCGACGACCTTGAGCGGCGCCGCCGCGTAGAGGAAGCTCCACCGCCCGTCCTCCGCGCAGGCGGCGGCCAGGTCGTCCAGCCAGACGATCTCCGTGAGCGCGACGCCGAGGTTGCGCATCAAGGCGCAGTGCAGCGGCAGCGCGACGCCGGTCTCGGGCTCGAAGGTGACCTCGTTGGCGATCGTGTCGGTGACGAGGTTGGGGACCTCCCGCTGCTGGAACCACTCGACGAGCTCGCGTGAGTAGGTGAGGCCCGGCTCCTTGAAACCGTCCATGAACTTCTCTTTGTCGTTGAGCTCGTACCAGTACTTCAGCCAGCCGGTGCGGATGCAGAGGATGTCGTGGGGCTCGATCGTGACGCCCTGCGCCGATGCCGCGGCTTCGAGATCGTTGTGGTCGAACGTCTCGCCCTTGTCCAGCCAGTCCTTGCCGCGGTGGCGGGCCATGTCGATCAGGACGCCGCGCCCCACGACGCCCTTCTCGGCGATCGGCAGCACGGACGCCACGTCCATCGTGCCGACGGTGGTGCGGGCGTCGTAGCCGTTCCAGAGCTGCCCGTCGTACCAGACGTGGCCCAGCGCGTCGTACTGCGTGGAGCCCTGAAGGAAGATCTCCGCGGTGTCGTCGGCGTAGTGCAGGCCGCCGGGGAACTGGGGGGCGCCGTCGCCGTCCCACGACGACTCGTCGAGCGCCATCTTCTTCGCCATCGGCGACCGCCCCGGCCACACCGGGTCGCCGGGCCCGTCGGTGCTGCCCATGCGGATCTGGAGCGTGTAGACGTCACCATTGCGGATGTGCTGCACGCCCCGCAGCACTTCCTTGGGGTCGAGGTAGTTCAGCGAGCCCAGCTCGTCGTCGGGACCCCACTTGCCCCAGTTCTTCGGCGAGTCGGCACCCAGAAGCTCGTTCATGGAGGGGGCGTCGGGCATGAGGACTCCTCGTCGTCATCGACGGAACGCGTGGCCGTTCCGATCGTTCGACGGCCGTTCGGGCCTGTCAACTCCAGGCGTGGACGGCTGATCGAGTGACGCCCGACGCCGGCTACGCTGCGTGGGATGCTCGGTCCCGTGATCGCGAGGCCGACCGTCTGCCGAACCGGTTCGGACGGGTGCTGATCACCGGTTCTCGGACATTGCACAGTCCGGCGGTCGGCGCGGCGGGGTGAAGGCGCGGTGAAGCGGGCGAGCGGCGCATCGTCACGCCCTGTGCTCGCCGGTCGTCCCGCAAAGAGGACCACTTACCGACGCGTAGGGCCTTGACTCGGTGCGCCGGTCAGGTCACTCTTAGGTCTCGATGGTGTGCTTGGTGACCCATCTCGACAGCCGCTGCGTTTGCAGCTAGACTGGCTCTTTGCGCTGCCCTCATCCAGCTTCGCGCGCGCTCGCAACGGTCTCAGCGTCGAGATCCTGAAACGCGTTCGGTAGCGGGCTGATGGCCGTGCCCTGACAACAGACGGCGTGCACCGGCCAGGCCTCGTGCGTCGGCCCGCCCGCTCCGGACCTCCCGCCCGGGGCGCGTGGGAAGACGATATCGCGAGTTCCCCGACGCTCGCCAGATGAGAGCGCAGTTCCGGAAGGACGCATCTTGGCATCGCCGCACGCCACCAAGACCCTCGCGACCACCTCCGACCACCTGAACCTCCCCGGGGCGCCAACGCGCGTCTCGTTCGCCAAGATCAGCGAGCCGCTCCGGGTGCCCGATCTGCTCGACCTGCAGACCCAGTCCTTTGAGTGGCTGGTGGGCGACGAGGCGTGGTTCCAGCGGCGGATCGACGCCGGAGACGAGAACCCGATGGGCGGCCTGGAGGACATCCTGGCCGAGATCTCCCCGATCGAAGACTTCTCCGGATCAATGTCCCTGTCCTTCTCCGACCCTCGCTTCGACGAGGTCAAGGCCTCCGAGGAGGAGTGCAAGGACAAGGACATGACCTACGCGGCCCCGCTGTTCGTCACGGCGGAGTTCACGAACAACACCACCGGTGAGATCAAGAGCCAGACGGTCTTCATGGGCGATTTCCCCGTGATGACCCGCAAGGGCACCTTCATCATCAACGGCACCGAGCGCGTGGTCGTCTCGCAGCTGGTCAGGTCGCCCGGCGTCTACTTCGACACCGCTATTGACAAGTCCACCGACAAGGACGTCTTCTCCGTCAAGATCATCCCCTCCCGCGGGGCGTGGCTGGAGTTCGACGTCGACAAGCGCGACACCGTCGGAGTGCGCATCGACCGCAAGCGCCGCCAGCCGGTCACCGTGCTGCTCAAGGCCCTCGGCTGGGACGCCGAGCGCATCCAGCAGCGCTTCGGCTTCTCCGAGACGATGCTCGCCACCCTGGAGAAGGACCACACCGCGGGCCAGGACGAGGCCCTGCTCGACATCTACCGCAAGCTGCGTCCGGGCGAGCCGCCCACCAAGGAGAGCGCGCAGGCCCTGCTGGAGAACCTGTTCTTCAAGGACAAGCGCTACGACCTGGCCAAGGTCGGCCGGTACAAGGCCAACAAGAAGCTGGGCCTCGCCATCGTCGCCTCGATCGGCACCCTCACCGAGGAGGACATCGCCACCACCATCGAGTACCTCGTCCGGCTCCACGCCGGTGAGACCTCGATGACGGTCGGCGAGGGCGACCAGGCGGTCACGATCCCGGTCGAGACCGACGACATCGACCACTTCGGCAACCGGCGCCTGCGCACGGTCGGCGAGCTGATCCAGAACCAGATCCGCGTCGGCCTGTCCCGCATGGAGCGCGTCGTCCGCGAGCGCATGACCACGCAGGACGTCGAGGCGATCACGCCGCAGACCCTGATCAACATCCGCCCGGTGGTGGCGGCGATCAAGGAGTTCTTCGGCACCTCGCAGCTGTCGCAGTTCATGGACCAGACCAACCCGCTCGCGGGCCTCACCCACAAGCGCCGCCTCTCGGCGCTGGGCCCCGGCGGCCTCTCGCGCGAGCGCGCGGGTATGGAGGTCCGCGACGTCCACCACAGCCACTACGGCCGCATGTGCCCGATCGAGACGCCGGAAGGCCCGAACATCGGCCTGATCGGCTCGCTGTCGAGCTTCGCGCGGGTCAACCCGTTCGGCTTCATCGAGACGCCCTACCGCCGGGTCGTCGACGGCGTCGTCACCGAGGACATCGACTACCTCACCGCCGATGAGGAGGACCGCTTCGTCGTCGCGCAGGCCAACGCGCCGCTCAACGCCGACGGGTCCTTCCAGGAGGATCGTGTGCTGGTGCGCCGCAAGGGCGGCGAGGTCGACTACATCCCGCCCACGGGCGTCGACTACATCGACGTCTCGCCGCGGCAGATGGTCTCGGTCGCCACCGCGATGATCCCGTTCCTCGAGCACGACGACGCCAACCGCGCCCTGATGGGCGCCAACATGCAGCGCCAGTCGGTGCCGCTGCTGCGCTCGGACTCGCCGCTGGTCGGCACCGGGATGGAGCTGCGCGCCGCGGTCGACGCGGGCGATGTCGTCGTGGCCGAGAAGGCGGGCGTCGTCGAGGAGCTGTGCGCCGACTTCATCACGGTCATGGCCGACGACGGCAGCCGCCAGACCTACCGGCTGCACAAGTTCCGCCGCAGCAACCAGGGCACTTGTACCAACCAGAAGCCGATCGTGGACGAGGGCGCGCGCGTCGAGGTGGGCCAGGTGCTCGCCGATGGGCCGTGCACCGAGAACGGTGAGATGGCGCTGGGCAAGAACCTGCTCGTGGCGATCATGCCGTGGGAGGGCCACAACTACGAAGACGCGATCATCCTCTCGCAGCGCCTTGTGCAGGACGACGTGCTCACGTCGATCCACATCGAGGAGCACGAGATCGACGCCCGTGACACCAAGCTGGGCGCCGAGGAGATCACCCGGGATATCCCGAACGTCTCCGAGGAGGTTCTCGCCGACCTCGACGAGCGCGGCATCATCCGCATCGGCGCCGAGGTGCAGCCGGGCGACATCCTCGTCGGCAAGGTCACGCCCAAGGGCGAGACGGAGCTGACCCCCGAGGAGCGCCTGCTGCGCGCGATCTTCGGCGAGAAGGCGCGCGAGGTGCGCGACACCTCGCTGAAGGTGCCGCACGGCGAGAACGGCAAGGTCATCGGCATCCGGGTGTTCTCCCGCGACGACGAGGACGAGCTGGCTCCGGGCGTCAACGAGCTGGTGCGGGTGTACGTCGCCCAGAAGCGCAAGATCCAAGACGGCGACAAGCTCGCGGGCCGCCACGGCAACAAGGGCGTCATCGGCAAGATCCTCGCGGTGGAGGACATGCCGTTCCTTCCCGACGGCACCCCGATCGACATCATCCTCAACACCCACGGCGTGCCGCGTCGTATGAACATCGGCCAGGTCCTGGAGACCCACCTCGGGTGGATCGCCAAGTCCGGATGGCAGATCGAGGGCACCCCCGACTGGGCGGACAAGATGCCCGAGGAGCTCTACTCCGTCCCGCCGGGCACGAAGACGGCCACGCCGGTCTTCGACGGCGCCAAGGAGCACGAGATCATGGGGCTGCTGGATTCCACGCTGCCCAACCGCGACGGCGACCGGATGGTCGGGCCCGACGGCAAGGCCCAGCTGTTCGACGGCCGGTCGGGCGAGCCGTACCCGTTCCCGGTGGCCGTGGGCTACATGTACATCCTCAAGCTGCTCCACCTCGTGGACGACAAGATCCACGCGCGGTCCACGGGCCCCTACTCGATGATCACGCAGCAGCCGTTGGGCGGTAAGGCCCAGTTCGGTGGCCAGCGGTTCGGTGAGATGGAGTGCTGGGCCATGCAGGCCTACGGCGCGGCGTACACGCTGCAGGAGCTGCTGACGATCAAGTCGGACGACGTCGTGGGCCGGGTCAAGGTCTACGAGGCGATCGTCAAGGGCGAGAACATCCCCGAGCCGGGCATCCCGGAGTCCTTCAAGGTGTTGTTGAAGGAGCTCCAGTCGCTCTGCCTGAACGTCGAGGTGCTCTCCAGCGACGGCGCGGCGATCGAGATGCGCGACACCGACGACGAGGACCTCGAACGGGCCGCGGCGAACCTGGGCATCAACCTGTCCAGCCGCCCCGGATCCGACTCGATGACCGTCGACGACCTCGTCAACTGACCGCCGCCCGAGCCGAGTTACGAAGGAACTGAGGACACATAGTGCTCGACGTCAACTTCTTCGACGAACTGCGCATCGGCCTGGCCACGGCGGAGGACATCCGGCAGTGGTCGCACGGCGAGGTGAAGAAGCCGGAGACCATCAACTACCGCACCCTCAAGCCGGAGAAGGACGGGCTCTTCTGCGAGAAGATCTTCGGCCCCACCCGCGACTGGGAGTGCTACTGCGGCAAGTACAAGCGCGTCCGCTTCAAGGGCATCATCTGTGAGCGCTGTGGCGTCGAGGTCACGCGCGCCAAGGTGCGCCGCGAGCGGATGGGCCACATCGAGCTGGCCGCACCCGTCACCCACATCTGGTACTTCAAGGGCGTCCCGAGCCGGTTGGGCTATCTGCTCGACCTGGCCCCCAAGGACCTCGAGAAGATCATCTACTTCGCGGCGTACGTGATCACGTCGGTCAACAAGGACCAGCGCCACGAGGACCTCACCACGCTCGAGAACGAGATGGGCGTGGAGCGCAAGCGCGTCGAGCAGCGGCGCGACTCCGACGTCGAGGCGCGCGCGCAGAAGCTCGAGGCCGATCTGGCCGAGCTGGAGGCCGAAGGCGCCAAGAGCGACGTCCGCCGCAAGGTCAAGGAGGGCGGCGAGCGCGAGATGCGCCAGCTCCGCGACCGGGCCCAGCGCGAGCTGGACCGGCTCGAGGAGATCTGGAGCACCTTCACCAAGCTCGACGTCCAGCAGCTGATCGCCGACGAGTCCATCTACCGGGACTCTACGACCGGTACGGCGACTACTTCACCGGCGCCATGGGCGCCGAGGCGATCCAGACCCTGCTGCAGAACTTCGACATCCCCGCCGAGGCGGAGAACCTCCGTGAGGTCATCCGCACCGGCAAGGGCCAGAAGAAGCTGCGTGCGCTCAAGCGGCTCAAGGTCGTCGCGGCGTTCCAGACCACCGGCAACTCGCCGATGGGCATGGTGCTCGACTGCGTGCCGGTCATCCCGCCGGACCTGCGTCCGATGGTGCAGCTCGACGGCGGCCGGTTCGCCACGAGCGACCTGAACGACCTGTACCGCCGCGTGATCAACCGCAA
>CAVUAS010000005.1:0-319869 GCA_963739465.1 uncultured Actinomycetota bacterium | reverse complement strand
GGCGCCGCCTGGCGGCGGCGCGCGTTTGACCGGCTACGCCGGTCCCACCGCCTCGCCCCCTACACCTCCGGCCCGGTGGCGGTCGGCGTGCCCGGCAACCCGGCCCCGCTCCTGCCAGTTACGCCGGATCCTGCGACCGTAAGGGCCAACCCGGCGATAACGCGCAAACCAGACAAGCTCAGGCCGCCCTGGACCCCTGCACCGCCAGAAATCAAAGAACGCGTGAACGGCTGTGATCGCACGGCGCGGCTAAGGCAGCCAAACCGGCAGCAGTCTGAGCTGCCGGAAAACAGTTGGCTTTGTACGCCGGACCACCCGCGTTGGCAGAGGTGAACACGCCGGGGAGGAGATCACAACTCAGCTAACCCGTCATTCCCTTCATCCAGCGAAGCCCAGGCGGCGGCGAGTTTGCTGGCCAAGTTCAGGGTGTCGCGTATCTGTCACCTCAGACACTCGCCGAAATCGAGGCAGGCTGGCCTCGGCCATAATGCAGAAGTTTTGCTGGTACTCGCCCGCCGCACACAATGTGGTTACGAGGGTGTCGGCCGATGACAAGGTGCTGGGATGGTCCTCGCCCAAGATCTGGTGGCGTCGGGCCAGCGTGTCGTCGGCCAGCGCGCGCGCCCTGGCCCTGTCGTGCTGACCCAGTTCGGCTAGCCAAAGGGCGAGGTTGTTAGCCGAGCGCAGGGTGTCGGCGTGGTCCTCGCCGAGGATGCGGCGCCGTCGGGCAAGGGTGTCCTCATCCAGGGCGCGGGCTTGCGCGTGTTGCCCCAGCTCGCCCAGTTGTAGTAGGCGAGGATGTGGGCCGAGTGCAGGGTGTCGGGGTGGTCTTCGCCTAGAACCCGCTGGCGGCGGCTGAGGGTGTCCTCCGACCAGGGCGCGGGCTTGCGCGTGTTGCCCCCCAGCTCGCCCAGGTGGTAGGCGAGGATGTGGGCCGAGTGCAGGGTGCTCGGCGTGGTCTTTGCCGAGGATGCGGCGCCGTCGGGGCAAGGGTGTCCTCACCCAGAGCGCGGGCTTGCGGTGCGTCGCCCCCAGCTCGCCCAAGTGGTAGGCGAGGCTGCGGGCCGAGTGCAGGGTGTCGGGGTGATCGTTGCCGCAGGAACCCGCCGCCGGCGGCTGAGGGTGTCCTCGGACCAGGGCGCGGGCCTGCTCGCGTTGCCCCAGCTCGCCCAGGTGGTAGGCGAGGCTGTTGGCCGAGTGCAGGGTGGCGGCGTGGTCGTCGCCCAGCACCCGGCGGCGCCGGGTGAGGGTGTCCTCGTCCAGGGCGCGGGCCTGCTGGTGCGGCCCAGCGCGGACAGGTCGGTGGCGAGGTTGTCGGCCGAGGTCAGGGTGTCGGGGTGGTCGTCGCCGAGGACCCGCCGGCGGCGGGTGAGGGTGTCCTCGTCCAGGTCGCGGGCCTGCTGGTGCTCGCCCAACGCGGCCAGATCGCGGGCGAGGTTGTTGGCCGAGGTGAGGGTGTCGGGGTGGTCGTCGCCGAGGACTCGCCGGCAGCGGGTGAGGGTGTCCTCGTCGAGCTCGCGGGCCTGCTGGTACTCGCCCATGCGCCCAGGTCGGCAGCGAGGTTGTTGGCCGAGGCGAGGGTGTCGGGGTGGTCGTCGCCCAGGACCCGGCGGCGGCGGGTGAGGGTGTCCTCGTCGAGGTCGCGGGCCTGCTGGTAGCTCGCCCAGCGCGGACAGGTCGGCGGCGAGGTTGCTGGCCGAGGTGAGGGTGTCGGGGTGGTCGTCGCCGAGGACCCGCCGGCGGCGGGTCAGGGTGTCCTCGTCGAGGGCGCGGGCCTGCTGGTGCTCGCCCAGCGCGTGCAGGTCGCGGGCGAGGTTGTGGGCGAGGCGAGGGTGTCGGGGGTGGTCGTCGCCGAGGACCCGGCGGCGGCGGGTGAGGGTGTCCTCGGCGAGGGCGCGGGCCTGCTGGTGCTCGCCCAGCGCGGCCAGGTCGCCGGCGAGGTTGCTGGCGGAGATGAGGGTGTCGGGGTGGTCGTCGCCGAGGACCCGGCGGCGGCGGGTGAGGGTGTCCTCGTCGAGCGCGCGGGCCTGCTGGTACTCGCCCAGCCCGTACAGGTCGCCGGCGAGGTTGAGGGCCGAGGTGAGGGTGTCGGGGTGGTCGTCGCCGAGGACCCGCCGGCAGCGGGTCAGGGTGTCCTCGTCGAGGGCGCGGGCCTGCTGGTAGTCACCCAACCCGCGCAGGTCGTCGGCGAGGTTGCTGGCCGAGGCGAGGGTGTCGGGGTGGTCCTCGCCGAGGACCCGCGGCGAGCGGGTCAGGGTGTCCTCGTCGAGGTCGCGGGCCTGCTGGTACTCGCCCAACGCGCCAGGTCGTGCGCGAGGTTGTGGCCGAGGCGAGGGTGTCGGGGTGGTCGTCGCCCAGCCGGTCGCGGTTGAGCGTGTACGCGCGCTGCGTACAGCGGCAGCGCGGCGCGGGGTTGCCGCGGGTCTGCTGGTACGTGGCGGCGCGGTCGAGCAGCCAGGACAGCTCATCGGCGACGTCGTCCAGCGGCCGGTCGTCGGCGACGGCGGCCAGCACGTGCGGCAGGAGCGACTGCCACCGCGGCCACACCGCCGGGTTGTTCCACGCCTCCCCGGGGAGCGCCGCGCGCAGCAGGCGGACCACGACCGCCGGCCAGCCCTGCGGGATCGGCTGCGGGTGCGGGCGCGCAGCAGCGCCGCCGGACCCGGTGCAACTGCACGTGTGCGGGGCGACGGTGGCCATGCCGCGCCGGTGCAGCAGCCGCGTGCACCGGCGCAAGCGCCAGCGGGTCGGCCACGGCAGCGCGAAGCCGGTCGGGCAGCACGTCGGGGTGTTCGGTGAGCAGGGTCAGCGGCACCGGCTCCGGCCCAGCACCAGGCGACCAGGGTGAGCAGGTCCAGCGCGGCCGGGTCGTCGGCGGCGAGCCGGTCGAACGCGACCGCCCACGATGCGGCCACCGACAGCGGGTAGGCGCCGCCGGGGTCCTGGTCGAGCAGCTCGTCGGCCCGCTCGTCGAGCAGCCGCAGGTAGGTGTCGACGTCGATCCGGCGTCGGCCAGCAGCGACCCGGCCTGGTCCACCGCCAGCGGCAGGTCCCCGACCGCGGCCGCGACCCGGTCCGCGTCCGCTCGCGTCAGAGTCGGGACGCCAGCGTGCGCAGCAGCGCGACCGACTCGGCGCGGGTGAACTCGCCGACCCCGATCGGGTCGCGATGCCGCGCCAGCCGGGTTGCGGGAGGTGATCAGCACCTGGCCCGGGCCCGCGCGGCAGGAAGCGGTGCCAGCGCGCCGGGGTCCTCGGCGTTGTCGAACACCACCAGCCACCGCGTCCCGCCCGGCCAGGCGCGCCAGCAGCCGCGCCACGCGCGACCGCCGCCGGGTCCGCCGGCGTCGACGAGCTCGAGCGCGCGGGCCAGCTCGGCCAGCCGGTCCGGGACCAGCGCCGGGTCCTCGGCGGGCACCCACCAGGCGATGTCGAACTCGTCGCGGTGGCGGTGGGCGTACTCGATCGCCGTCGTGGTCTTGCCGACGCCGCCCATCCCGGTCACCGCCTGCACCACCGCCGGCCCGCCGTGCACCGAGCGCGGTCTCCAGCTCGGCCAGCAGCTCGTCGCGGCCGGTGAACTCCGGCGACCCGCGCCGGGATCGTCCACACCCGCCGCACCCCGCCCTGCAGCCGACACCCGTCGACGTGGCCGGTGCGGTCGGGGCGAGCGTCGGTCAACGCCTGCAGCAGCGCGGTCTCCAGCCCGCCTGGGTCGGTCACCGTCGCGGTCGTCACTCCGCTGTCGGCCAGCCGGCGTCCGAAACGCCTCCTGCCGCGCCCCGTACTCGCAGATCCCGAGTCATCTCGCCGGGCCCTGCGTGTCCTCGCCGAGCAGGAACACCAGCCGGGGAATGCCCAGCTCCTCGGCGGTCTCGTGCTCCAGCTCGGTGTAGGACACCTCCGGCCGGTCCCGCACCGGCGACCCGTACCGAAACCCGGCGATCAACACGATACACGTCCGCCTCGGCCGACCGCCTCCCGGCACACCTGCGGCCGGCTTCTCGTCCCGCGCGGCGAAATACGCCATGTCCATCACCGCGTCGCCCGCCCGCGTCACCGCCGACTCCGCCGCCGCCACGAACGACCGCCCCGCCGGAGCCCCGCAACTCCGACGTGTGCGACAGGAACACCCGCCGCGGTGGCGGACGGTCACCGGACATGACGCACAGCATCCCAGGCCCCGATCACGTACAGAAAGCCCGCGGACGATACACGGACGCAGGAAACCGAGCCGACGCCCCGCCGCAGGTCAAGACCACCTTGACAGCGATCTGTAAAGCCGCTCCCTCTGCCGTGTCATTGTCCTCGTCGCGTCGGGCGCCTCAAGGGCGGCTGCGCCGTCGCTGCGCGATGCCTTCGGCACCCCTGACCCGCCCGACGCAACGAGGAGGGCGGCATGTACGAGGGAGGCCGGAGGGGAGAAGGGACCCTGGCCGTCCTGCATCGAGAGCGCGCGGTCGCCGGTACAGATCCGGTAAGAGCAGCCCCGACGTCAGCTGGCACCAGACAACACTTCCCGGCACTCCGCAGCAGGTCAGCGCGCCGCGGAGCGCATCGGCCCTGGCAGGACGCAGTTTGTCAACTACTGCAAGAGCCCTCGCCGGGCGGGCTGAGCTCGTCGGATGGCCGAGAATCTGTTCGTGAGAGCGGCACCGCGGCGTTGGTGGTTCGGTCACGATCGTTTAACTGGCGGTAACAATCGGTCGTCGCGCGCGAAGGTGGAGGGTGTGGCTGGTGATGTACTGATCAAGGGCAGCAACGTTGCGCTGCTGCATCGTTCGGCTGTTGAGCAGAGCCGTCTGCAGGCGGTCGTGCGCTGGTCGAACCCGGACGGTGCCGAGGTCGACGTCGCCGCGCTGCTGCTGGGCCCGGACGGGCGGGCACGCTCGGACGAGGACTTCGTGTTCTACAACGCCCCCAGCGGTGGCGACGGCGCGGTGCGCCTGCTGGGCAAGCGGACCGGCGACGACTCCGCCGAGGACCGGGTGGCGGTGGATCTGGAGGCGCTCCCGCCCGACATCGGCACGGTCGTGATCCTGGCCAGCTTGGATGCCGCCGACGGGGTGGGGTTCGGCGATGTCGCCGGTCTCGCCCTTGACGTCGTGGACGCAGGCGGGGAGTCCCAGGTCCGATTCAACGTCGCCGGAGCCGGGCCAGAGACGGCGATGGTATTGGGCGAGCTGTATCTGCGCGGCGACGAGTGGAAGTTCCGGGCGGTCGGACAGGGCTGGGACTCCGGCTTGGCCGGGCTGGCCACCGACTACGGCATCGACGTAGCAGATCCCACCGACAACCCCCACAGCGCCGATGCGCCGTCGGCAGGCCACCCCGAACAGGCCGAGACCAGCCTCGCGACGGCGACCGTCGAGGATGTCGACGCGAGCCTGCGGGCTGGCGAGCCGGTCGAGCCGCTGGTCGTGGTTGACGTGGACGAGGTGACAACGCAGCCAGCGGGCCCAGACGGTGCCGAGCCCGTCGCAGTCGCAGGTGGGTCGGGCACCGCGGAGACCGGTCGTCGATCCTCGGGTGTGCGGACCCGCAAGAAGCGCACCACCGCCGCCACATTGCCCCCTTTGACGTTGGCGGTGGACCCGAGCTGGCAGCCCGCCCGACTGTTCTCCATCACCGGTGTCGGCAACGCGGCCGAGCAGGAACGGCGGGCGACCTCGACCCTGCTGTCGACGATGATGGCGGTGCGCGAGTTTGGGCGGGCGTTGGTGGCCCGGTTCGGCGGCCCGGCCGGGGTGATCGAAACCTACCTGGAGGTGCCGTTCACCCTCGACGATCGCACCTCCATCCCGGACGGGGTGATTCGAGTGGCCCGCGGCGGGCGGATCTGGACGGCGCTGTTGGAGGTCAAGACCGGCACCAGCCCCTTACGCAACGAGCAGGTCGAGCGCTATCTGGATCTGGCCCGCCAGCAGGGCTACGACGCTGTGATCACCTTGTCCAATGATCTCGCCCCGGTCGGTGGCGTTCACCCTGTTCCGGTCGATGGGCGAAAGCTGCGCAGGGTGGGACTGCATCACATTTCCTGGTCGGAGGTGCTGCACGAGGCGCAGATGCAGTTGGCCCACCGCGGGGTGCAGGACCGGGTGCAGGCGTGGCTGTTGGTGGAGCTGATCCGCTACCTGGAGCATCCCCGCTCGGGCGCGGCCGGGTTTGACGACATGGGTGCCGCGTGGGTCCCGGTCCGGGAGGCCGTCGCCGCCAATACGCTGCGCGCCACCGACAGCAAGGTCGCGGCGGTCACCGCATCGTGGGAGAAGCTGGTCCGCTTCTTGTGCCTGCAGATGACCGGCCAACTCGGCGTGACCGTCGCCCCTGTTGTCGCGCGGAAGCTGGCCCGCGACCCCCTCGCGCGGACGCAGGCCGCAGCCGCCGACTTGGCCAGGACGGGCACCCTGTCCGCGACCCTGCGGATCCCCGGCGCGGCCGGACCAATCAACGTGGTCGCGGACCTACGAATGGCGCAAATCCGAACCTCGGTGCAGGTGGAGGCGCCGACCGACGGCGGAGGCCTGCGGCGGATCAACTGGATCCTGCGGCAGCTGACCGCCGCCCCGGACTCCCTCGCGGTCGAGGTGCTCTTCGCCCGTCGCGAGCAGACCAGCTGTGAACAACTCAAAGACGCCCGCAGCAACCCGGCGACGCTGCTCCCCGACGCGGCCGCCGAGGTACGCGCCTTCCAGTTGACCGCATGCACCCCGATGGGCACCAAACGCAACGGGCTGAGCAAAGCCTTCGTACCCAGCGTCAACGACGCAGTCGACGCCTTCTACGCGCAAGTCCTGCAAAGCCTCCGCCCGGCACCACCGCGGATGCCCGCCGACGTGGCGGCGGAGGCCATCGATGCTGTCGAGCGCGCGGTGGACGCCTAACGATCCAGTCGCTGATTGCCAAAGGAACAGGGAGGCCGGGTTCGAGAGCATCTGGCTCCGGTCGGCTAACTCGATGACCAGAGGTGCCGGGCGATGCGGCCAGGATGAGACCTTCTTGTCCAACGAAACTCTGGAGTCGTCGTGACCACAGATCCGCACCTCGCGCCCGGCAGCGACGGTCCGTACTACGTCATCGTGGACGTGGACATCCGGGATGTGCCCCGATACCTGACGTACATGGAGAACGTGCGGCCCGCACTAGAGGCGGCAGGCGGGCGATACCTCGCCCGAGGTGGGGCGCACGCGGTCTATGAGGGGAACTGGGAGCCAGCTCGACTGGTACTGATCGAGTTCCCGTCTCAGAAGGCGTGGGAGTCGTTCTACTACGGCTCGGCGTACGAAGGCATCAAACGGATCCGGGACGAGACGAGCACTGCCAACATGGTCGGTGTGGAGGGGCTGCCGGGAGCGGGCATATCCCGTGGCGGGAACCACTGACGTCCCCCGAAGCGCGAGCCGTCAGCTTCAGCCCCCGCGCCATGCCCATCATCTGACTCTGCAGGGTCGAGCCTGCGTCGCGACGGTTACCCACCTGCACCAGGCGCGCGAAGACAAGACGGTACCGCGCGGCCAATCACGGACGCCCTTCGTCGGCCTGCCGCTCAGCCCAGGTCAAGGCCGTGTTGACGGAGAGGCTCGCAGTGCGCTGGGTCCCTTGATCCGACACCGGCCGCACCAAGCGGGGTACGGCGGCGGGCTCGGGCCATCCGAGCTGGAACATCGGCGACGAGCTCGTGGAGGGCATGTTGCTCGTCATCAGCGAATTGGTCGCCAAGTCGTCGACCATGCCCCGGGTCAGGCCTCATCCTCAGACTGCCGCAGGAACGGCTCAGCCCTCCGGTGGGCCGTCGAGCGGGGTATGCCCGTCGCCCGCTCGACCTGCGGCCACGACATCCCGCAGCGGTCGTGCAGCTCTGCCAGGACCCGGCCGGACATCGCCAGGGACTGTTCCCGCGCGCGTTCAATCTCCTTGGCAGCCGCCACCAGGCCATCGGCATCCAGCGACGCCGGATCGACCTGCTCAGCGGGCATGATCGCAAGCTACGTTGCATGACCTTCCCGATCATGGGAAGCTACTCGCGTGAGTGATGGTCCCCGCGTCTACGCCGTCCACACCACCCGACCCGATGAAGTGGGCGCGGTCGAGATCGTATTCGAGGACGAGCGCCAGGCCCGCGACTACGCCCGGTCTCGCAGCAGCGACTTCCGCGTGCTCGCCGTCAGCGTCACGAGTTACGTCCTGGGACAGCTGGGCACGCGCCACCCGGTCGCCTGGTACAGCAACGGCCAGGAGCAGCACCCGCGGGCAGAACGGCCGGGGCCGTACTACCCCACTGACGGCGTGACCGACGACCCGGCCGCCTCGCTGGGTTTCAAACCGTCCTAGCGATCGCCGAGTCACACAGGACCACCGCTACTCTCGTCGGCGAGCACGAGGTCGTCATCGGCTATGGCGCGCCCGCCCAGGCCACATAGCGGCTGGTCGCCCGCGCAGCGGCGGGCCATTCACGGGCCATTCACCCGGGTGCATGGCGGTCAACGACGGCACACCACGGCCGGTCGGTCGGCCAGGTCAGCGACCAGGCGGCGCCTGACACGCTGATTCCCAAGCTGAATACGCGGGTTCGATTCCCGTCATCCGCTCCACCCACACATCTTCGCAGTTCAGCGGCATGATCACCTGAACCCTCATGATCAGTTGCGTCGCCTCTGGTCGGGCTCCCGGCAACAGCCCGAGCAATTGCCCAACGGGCACGAGCGGAGCTGCGGTCCCGTCGTCGTCCGGATCGTCGTCGCCCATCTGGCTCGCGGCGGTGCTCGTCCACAAGGGCAGAAAGGTGATCCGCGATCACCCGTTTGGACTTAGCGGTAATCGGGCGAAGGGTCGAGGAGTTCTTCGCCTCGTCCAGAAGCATGATCCGTGGGCGTTCGACAGCTATTGCGTCGTGGGCTCCGGGTGCGATCAGTCGGGCCAGGACGTGCGCCGCCCCGTCGCTCATTGTCATCGTCCGGTCGGGGGACCCGGCATGCCGCTCGGCACGGCCGCTATCACCCGATCGGCCCCACCCCGTTACGGGCCGGAAGCCGAGAGCGGCTTCCGCTTACTGCGCGGCGGGCCTCGCGAGCGGCGCGCTCCAGCCGCTCGAACCGGTCGCGCCACCAGCTCGGGTCATCGGTCGGGAGCATCGATCCCGACGAACCCAGGCCGGACGTGCCATCGATCAGCTCCCGGAGGTTGTCGGCGTGGCCCGCGTGCCGGTGCGCCTCGGCGACCGTGTGCGTGAGGATCCCGTGGAGCGTGACGCGGCGCTGGCCCGGCGGCCATCAGGGCACATGGCCGACGGCGTCGAGGGGGAGGCGGTCGATCACGGCGTCCGAATCGCCGAAGTGCCCCCACTCGACGGTCGCCAAGTGCTTCACGAGCCCCAGCAGGTTCGTCCCCGTCGGGACGAGCGGCCTGCGGACGTCGTACTCGGAGAGGCCGTCGAGCTTCCAGAGCACGGCGGCGCGCGCATCCCGCAACTGCCGGTGCAGCTCCTCCTTCAGCTCACTCATACGACCAGCCTCACCGATCGATGCCGTCCATCGGTATCGGTCGAAAACGTGCACTGGACTGCGTGATTTGCGCCGCACATTCTAGACGGCACGTCCGCCCGGATGCGGGCCGTCGCCTACCGCGGGGAAGAGGGTATGACCCAGACCGGGACGCACCAAGACTCGCTGAACGCTGAGCAGGTTGGTTACAAGCAGTCGCTGGGCAGGCGCCACGTCCAGATGATCGCGATCGGTGGGGCGATCGGCACCGGCCTGTTCCTGGGGTCGGCCAGCCGCCTGCACAGCACGGGGCCGGCCCTCGTGCTGAGCTACGCCGTCGTCGGCGTGATCGCCTACTTCTTGATGCGGGCGCTGGGTGAGTTGGTGTTGCACCGCGCGACGTCGGGGGCGTTCGTGTCCTATATGCGGGAGTTCTTCGGTGAGTCCGCGGCGTTCGTGACGGGCTGGCTGTACTGGCTGAACTGGGGGTTGACCGGGATCGCCGAACTCTCGGCGGTGGGGCTGTACGTGCAGTACTGGTACCCGTTGATGCCGACCTGGGCGACGGTGTTGATCGCCCTGGCGGTGGTATTGATCATCAATCTGTTGTCGGCGCGGGCGTTCGGCGAGTTCGAGTTCTGGGCCTCGATCCTCAAGGTCGGCGCGATCGTGCTCTTCCTGGTCGTGGGCCTGGTGGTGGTCATCGGCCAGTTCAGCATCGGCGGGCACACGGCGGGTTTTCAGAACCTGTGGAGCAACCCGGGCGGGTTCTGGCCCACCATGGATCCCTACCACTGGTACGGCCCGATCCTGGTGATGTCCGGGGTGGTGTTCGCCTATGCCGCGATCGAGATGGTCGGGGTGGCGGCGGGGGAGATGGAGGACGCGACGCGGGAGGTGCCCAAGGCGGTCAACGCGGTCATCTTCCGGATCGCGATCTTCTACTGCGGGTCGATCCTGTTGTTGGTGTCGATGTTGCCCACCACCGAGTACAAGTCCGGCACCAGCCCGTTCGTGACGGTGTTCGACCGGCTGGGCTTTGGCTGGATGGCCGACATCATCCAGGCGGTGCTCATCGTCGCCGCCATGTCGAGCCTCAACTCGGGTCTCTACTCGACCGGGCGGGTGTTGCGCAGCTTGGGGATCTCCAAGCAGGCGCCGCCGTTCACGTTGAAGATGAGCAGCCAGGGGGTGCCGTGGGCGGGCATCGTGATGACCTCGGTGGTGTACGTGCTGGGCTCGCTGCTCAACGCGTTGGACCCGGACGCGTTCGAGATCGCGTTGGAGGCGGCCTCGATCGCGGTCCTGTTCACCTGGGGCACGATCTTCGCCTGCCAACTGCGGCTGCGGCAGCTGGTGAACAAGGGGGTGATCCAGCCGAGCCCGTTCCAGGCGCCCGGTTATCCGTGGACCAGCTATATCGGGTTGGCGTTCCTGGTGTTGGTGCTGGCCGGGCTGGCGGTGTCGGGGTGGCAGTCCTCGCCGTACTTCTGGCACAAGACCGACTTCCTGGTCGTGGTGCTCGGCATCCCGGTGCTGGCGGTGGCGTTGTACATCGGCTGGCGGGCGGTGAAGCCGAAGGTCATCGAGAACACCGGCGGACGGCTCAAGGCGGTGTGGTCGGACACCGGACCCACCTACGGCGACGACGTCAAGCCCGAGGACCTCGACCCCAACGATGACGAAGGGGGCATCGTCCCATGATCGGCGCAACGACGCTGCGCAGAGCGGCGGCGCTGGTGGCGGGGCTGGCGGTGTTGGCCGCGTGCGGCTCCGGCGGGTCGCCCGCGCCCAACCCGACCCCGGCCCCGGTGCCTGCGGTGCCGGGCGGGAAGCTGAGCATCGGGATCCCGTTCGACGAGCCCGGCCTCGGTGTGAAGACCGGCGACACCTACTCGGGGTTCGACGTGGACACCGCGGTCTACATCGCCGCCGCGCTCGGGGTGCCGCGGGAGAACATCACCTGGAAGGAAGCCAACAGCGGCCAACGCCAACAGCTGCTGGAGTCCGGGCAGGCGGACCTGATCGTGTCCACGTTCTCGATCACCGACGAGCGCAAGAAGGAGGTCGACTTCGCGGGCCCGTACTTCGTGGCCCATCAGGACCTGTTGGTGCGCCGCAACGACACCGAGATCACCGGGCCGGAGGCGTTGGACGGCAAGAACCTGTGCTCGGTGCCCGGCACCACCTCGGCCGCCTATGTGACCAGCCACTTCCTGGGCAACATCAAGCTGGTCGAGTTGCCCCGGTTCTCCGACTGCGTGACGGCGTTGGCCAACAGCGAGGTGGACGCGGTCACCACCGATGATGTGATCCTGGCCGGGTTCGCCGCCGAGCCGCAGTATCGGGGCAAGCTCAAGGTGGTGGGCAAAGGCTTCTCCGACGAGGTGTACGGGGTCGGGGTGAAGAAGGGCAACACCGCGCTGGTCGACAAGGTCAACGTGGCGTTGCGCCAGTACATCGACGACGGGTCGTGGAAGAGGTCGTTGGACGCCAACGTGCGCCCCTCCGGCTACTCCATCCCGTCCCCACCCGCACCCGCGGGGGCCTGACCGGCCGCGGTCCGCAGCCCGCCGCGCACCCGCCGCACAGCCGGGTGTCGGCTGCTGCCTGCCCGTACCGCGGTGAAGATCCGCCGGGACTGGGGCGGACCGGGCAGCGGCCGCAGCCGGACGTCCGGGAACCCACACCGCCGGACCAGCTCCGGCAGGAAGGCCGCCGCCCGACCCGCCTCGACCAGGCGCACGTGCAGGAGCACGTCGTCGGAGCGGTAGCGCACGATCGGCTCGAAGCCCGCCGACCGGCACACGCGCAGCGCCCAACCCTGCGCCGGGCTGGCGGCGGTCTCGACCACCCAGGGCATCGCCGCCAAGTCGAGGGGGTCCCAGCCGTCGGGCACGGCCAGCAGCAGCGGGTCGCGGCAGACCTCCTCGACCTCCAGTCCGTCCAGCACGCGCATCGGAGCGCCGGGGAACTCCTCGGCCAAGACCATGTCGAAGTCGCCCGCGAGCACCGCCTCCAAGGCGCGCTGAGCTTCCAGGTGCGTGATGTCGAGGAGCAGGGGGCCGCCTTCGAGCTGGGCGAGCAGATCGATCACCAGGCTGTGGGCGACCGTCTGGAACGTGGCCAGCCGTAACGTCCCGGTGGCTGCGCCCCGCGCCGCGGCCAGGTCGGCCTCGGCGCGCTCCAGGCGCTCCAGCACCGCCTCCGCGTGATCGACGAGCAGCAGCGCCTCCGCGGTGAGCTGCACGCGGCGCCCTACCGGCTCCAGCAGCGTGACGCCCGCCTCCCGTTCGAGCACGTCGAGCTGGTGGGAGATCGTCGAGGGGCTGTAGCCCAACGCGTGCGCGACCGCCGCCAGGGTGCCGCGGTGCCGCAGCTCCCGCAGTAGGCGCAGGCGATGGACGTCCAGCACGGCGACCTCCTCGGCGATCGGTTCCGGGTCCCGACGAAGAGGTACCAGGACCCGGTCAGTCCTGATCGGCCGGTCCCGTGTGCGCGGCGCGGACGCCGGGCAACTCGGCGAGCTCCCCCGCGAGGCTGCCGAGGTCGCCGCGGCCTGTGAGCTGAAGCGTGACCGCCGCGATGCGGCCGCCGGTGTCGTCGAGGTCCTCCCTGGTCACGTCGATGTCGCTCACCGTGAAACCACGGTCGGTGCAGACGGCGAGCGCGGCGCGCAGCACGCCGAAGCCGTCGGCGTAGCTCAAGCTCAGCATGGGCGGGTCGCGCCGCCGGGCGGCGACCGCCTGCGCCAACCGCGGATAGCCGAGCGTGACGAGGAAGTGCCCGGCGGTGGCCCCGACGGCGAGAATCGGGAGGCCCGCGCCGCAGGCCATGCCGACGGCCGCGACCAGCCAGATGGTGGCCGCCGTGGTGAGTCCGCGCACGGCGTCGCGGCGCACGAAGATCAGGCCCCCGCCGATGAACCCGATGCCGGAGACGATCTGGGCGGCGATGCGGGACGGGTCGAGCGCGACGTTGTCGAGGCTCAGCATGTCGGCGAACCCGTACTTCGAGATCACCATGATGACCGCGGCGCCGAGCCCGACCAGGGTGTGGGTGCGCAGCCCCGCGGCTTTGGCCCCTGCCTCGCGCTCCAGCCCGATCGCCGTGGAGAGCACCAGCGCGAGCAGGACCGGCCAGAGGATCGTCCACTGGTCGGCCGTCGACCACACGGAGGCAGGCATCACCGGGATTGTCCCAGCTCCGCCGCGCCTCCGCCGGGTCTCGCGGCGTGCGCAGGCCAGGGCCCCCTGTTAACAGATCGTCATCGTTCGGTAACTTGGGGTGTTCGTCGGAGCACCCTCGACCTGCGCCGCCGACCACGCAGCGGGGCGGATCCGCTGCACCTGTGGGGCGACGAGCTCGGGTCCGCGGTGGTCGCGGACTGACGGCGTTCACCGCACCCGTCGTGGGCGCGGGGGCGGGCGACGGGCGAGCACCACGACGCCGATCATCGAAATGGCGAGCCCGATCACGAAGATCCAGCCCCACCCGTGGCGCACCGGGTCGCCGAGCAGCAGGATGCCGGTGAGGCCGGGCAGCACGACCTCGGTCACGACGAACACCGCCGTGACGATGCCGACCTCGCCCCTGGCCAACGCCGCCGAGTACCCGATCATGCCGACGACCCAGTACCCGGCGATGAGATAGATCGCGGGCTGGGCGAGCAGCGCCACGAACGAGAAGCCCTGGCCGATCTCGACGTGGGCCGCGCGCACCGCGAGCGCGGTGCCGCCGAACCCCATGCCCGCGACGACCGCGAGCGGCCACGCCCGCCGGTATTGCCGCAGCACGAGCACGAGCACGCCGAGCACGAGCAATGCTCCGATCAGCACGTAGTTGACCAGCACCGACGTGACCGGCGGGTGCCCCTCGCCCGCGCTCCCCGCGACCAGAACGAGCCCGACGAGGCACACCACGACCGCCACGCGGGTGGTCCGGTCGAGCACCGTGTTGTTGAGCCGGGCGCCCACCACGGCCGTCACGGCGATCGAGCCGCCGATGATCGCCTGCACCGCGAAGACCGGCAGCACCCGCAGTGCCGCGACCGCGCAGAGCCAGGCGAACAGGTCGACGAGCATGCCGCCGACGTAGCGGGGCTGCACAGCGGCCGGGCGGCTACGGGTGGCCCGCTGCGCGCCCGAGGCCTGCAGCAAGGCCCCGATGCTGTTGAGCAGCATCGCGACCAGCGCGATGAGCAGCCCGATCAGCACGAGTCCAGCATGCCCGTCGGGAGGTCCATCGTCCGGCTCGGGGCGGGCGCGTCAGACCGTCGAGCGGTCAGGCCGCCACCGTCTCCGCGGTCGCGGGCGCGGTGTCCGTCGCCGAGTTGCCGGGAGCGTCGGCACTCACCGGAGCGCTGCCGGTCGGCCGGTGGCCTGCGCCGTGGTGGCCGCCGGTGCCGACCGGGGTGTTGCTGCCCGTCGGCCCCGCCCCGCCTGCCGGGGTGGCGGGGTCACCGCTGCCGGGCGTCACGCTGCCGAGGGCGCCGGGGTTGTTGGTCGGCGCGGGAACCTCGGTCGCGGGGACGACCTCGCTCGGCACGACAGCAGGCGCCGTCGTGGCCGGGGCAGGCGCGGGCGCCGAGGGCTGCTGCACGACCGCCGGGGGCACCGGGTTGCTCGGCGCCTGCGCGCCGCCGCCCGACGACCGCTGCCGGGTGGCCTGGCCCGGGCGCGCACCGGAGCCGCCCGCCGAACCCGCCCCACCGGATGCCGCGCCGCCCTGCGCGGGCGCCGGAGCGGCGGCGGACTGCGGGGGCGCGGTGGCGGGGCTGCTCGCGCCGGACTCCGTGACGATCCCGGGCGAGTCCGACGACGTCATCCGCGGCACCAGCAGCGCGACGAGCACGATCACCGCGACGGCCAGCAGCCCGACGCCGACGATCAGCGCCACCGACCTTGACCAGGACGGCTCCGGGGCCGGGTCCCACTCGGGGGTCGCCGGGGCCGGGTGCACGGTCGGGCGGGCGGGCTCGCCGGACAGCAGGCCGCGCGTGGGCTCGTGGGAGAGGCTCGCGATGCGACCGGCCCGCGGCGCGGGGCGGGCATCGGCCTCGGGGGCGGCGTGGCGGCTCGCGCTCGCGGCCCGGGACCCGGCGACGGCCTGCCCGGCCCCGGCGGACGCGGCCGCGGCCATCCCGGCCCCCGCCGCGACGGCGCCCGACGGTCCGGCACCCGCACCCTGCCCGGCGCCCGCCACCCCGGCTCCGGACGCGTTGGCCCCCGCGGCCCGGCCTGCGCCCGCGGCCATCCCGGCCCCCCCCGCGACGGCACCCGCCACCCCGGCGAAGCCCGCGGCCACGCCGTCGCCGCCCCGCCCCGCACCGGCGGACATCGGCGGGATGGCCACCTCCGGCCACGACGCCGTCGGCATGGGGGACACCGACAGCGCAGCGCCCTTCGCGATCGCGTTCTTCGGGTCGGTGTCCACGGCGACCGGCCGGGCCAGCCCCTCCGACACCAGCTGCGCCACCAGCGGGATCCGTGACGACCCGCCGACGAGCAGCACCGCGTTGAGCTCGCCGGGCCTGCACCCGGCCGAACGGACGGCGCTGCGCAGCGCGTCGACCGTCTCCTCCACCTGTGGGCGGATCATCGACTCGAACTCGCTGCGGTGCAGCCGCACCGACCCGCCGCCCGCGGGCAGCAGCACGGGGATCGACACGTCCGTGTCGGCCGAGAGCGCCTCTTTCGCCTCGGTGCACTCCCGGCGCACACGCGCGACGGCCGACAGCACACCCGTGTCGGTGTCATCGAGATCGGTGAACGCGTTGGGCAGGCCCGCGCGGACGTGCTCGAACACGACCTCGTCGAAGTCGACGCCGCCGAGCCGGTCGAGCCCCTCCGGCCGCCCGAGCAACCCGAACCCGGCTGCTCCGAACGCGGCCTCGGACCGGTCGACCTTGTGCACGACGGCCGCGTCGAACGTGCCGCCGCCCAGGTCGTACACGGCGATGGTGGAGCCGGACGCGACCCGCTCCTGCGTGGCGTAGTGCAGCGCCGCGGCCTGCGGCTCGGCGAGCAGCGTGACCCGCAGGCCCTGCGCGGCGAACGC
Source organism: uncultured Actinomycetota bacterium (assembly GCA_963739465.1). Lineage (GTDB taxonomy): Bacteria > Actinomycetota > Actinomycetes > Mycobacteriales > Pseudonocardiaceae > Pseudonocardia. The sequence goes on along the minus strand of CAVUAS010000005.1, from coordinate 303,332 downwards.
GGCGGTCAGCAGGTCCTTCTTGTGGCTTCCCCACGACGCCGGGTGCGTGACGGCGATCTGCGACGCGGGACCGCCCTCGCGTTCGGCGACCCGGTCGACGACCCAGCGGACCAGCCGCGCGGACAGCTCCTCGGGCGCCCAGGCCCGGCCACCGATCACGATGGGGGTGGGATCGCCGATGCGCCGCTTGAACTCGCGGACCACCCGGTCCGGGTCGGTCAGGGCCCGACGTTCGGCCGCCTCGCCGACGACGACGGCGCCATTCGGGGCGATGAACAGGACGGACGGGACGGTGGCGCCACGCGTTCCGAGCGTGACGACCTCCGGCTCCACCCAGCGACGGCCCGCCGAGCGGCACACCGCTGCTGCCGTGTACGTGGTACCGACATCGATGCCGAGCTGGTAGCCCACGATCGTCTCCTCACCCTGCCGCGAGCCGCCACCTTCCGCAGCCCGGCCCCCGTCACGCTGCATCGGAGTATTGCGTCCCCCCGTTAGCACGAACGAGGCCCTCCACCCCAACGGGCGCCCCCGACGACCCACCGTGATCGAGGCCGCCGGCCTACCCTGTTCGAGTGGGTGAAGCCGTGTCGCTGATGGAGTTCGTGAAGCTCCTCCTGAGCGACGACGTCGAGCGCGCCCACTTCACCGCCGACCCGGACGGCACCCTCGCCCACCACGGGTTGGCTGATCTCAGCCCGGCCGACGTCCACGACGCCGTGGTCCTCGTTCAGGAGACGTTGACGGTCGATTGGTCGCAGGCGTACGGGGCCGGAGCCGGTGCGGCGCCCACGCCCCCGGCCGAGCCGACGGCGGCCCCGAGTCCGCCCGATTGGTGGACCCCCGAGGAACCCGATCCGGTGGCCGAGCACGACGATGCGGGCCCCCACCACGTCCTCCCCGACGTCGACGAGGCCCTCTTCGACGCACCTGACCTGCACTTCGGGCACTGATCCCCTAAGCGACGCTGCGTAGCCCCCAACGGCCCCCGGGGGAACCCGGCCCGATCCCCGATGGCCCGGGACCCGCCCGTTCCTAGCGTTGCCGCCAACACCGAGCCCGCCGGGCCGGTTGCACCGCGAACGAATCGGAGCTGATCACCGTGGCCGAGAACCTCTCCATCCTCGAGTTCCTGCAGAAGATGATCGACGACGTGGGCCTGCGCGACTGGTTCGCCCGCGACCCGCAGGGTGCCCTGGAGAACCACGGCCTCCGCGACGTCTCCCCCGAGGACGTGCGTGACGCCATCGTGCTGGCCGACGACAGCCAGACCGCCGACTTCAGCCGCAACGTCGACCAGAGCTTCCACGGCACGGTCGGTGCGGCCGCGGCCCACCACGCGAGCCACGACGGCGGCCACGGCGATGGCCACGGCGATGGCCACAGCGATGGCCACAGCGAGGGGCACCGCGAGGCGATCGAGCACCTCTCCCGCTACGTCACGAACAACTTCGTCGACGACCGCGACACCAACGTCGACGACTCGGTGAACCAGCAGATCCACACCGACGGCGGCGACGTCAGCCAGGACATCGAGACGCACTCCACCACCGCGTCCGGCGACGGCTCGGTGGCCGCGGGCGGCGACATCCGCGACTCGACGGTGACCAGCGGCGACGGCAACCAGATCGGCACCGGCAACATCCGCGGCGACAACAACGTGCAGGGCCACGACAACAACGTGGTGCACGGTGACGGCAACACCACGGCGTTCGGGCAGGGCGCGGCGACCAGCGCCGACCTGCACGACGTCGGGGTGAGCGGCGGCGGCGCGCTGTCGGTGGGCGGCGACGCCCGCGGCGACCAGCACAACGTCGACTCGCACGAGCACACCACCAACACCACCACCGACGAGACCGACATCTCGCACTCCGGCAACCTGCACACCGAGGTCACGGACGACTCGAACAACGAGACGCACCTGCGGGCGGACCAGGACTCGCACGACCACACGACCACGAACTTCCAGAGTGGCAACGACCTCGACCACGTGGACCTGCACGCCTGATCGTGTGATCCGACCCCGCCCGGGCTCACGGGCGGGGTCGGTTTCCCCCTATCGTCGCCCTCCCCCGAACCCCCAGGAGTGAACCCGGATGGCCCAGGCCAGCAACCTCATCGACCTCATCCTCAGGCTGCTGAAGGACCCGGCCGCGCTGGCCGAGTTCCAGCAGAACCCGGACGCCGTGCTCGCCGCCTGCGGGGCGTCGAACGTCAGTCCTGAGGACGTGCACGACGCGCTCGTTCTCGCCGACGACAAGGACGACGACAACCACAACAACAACAACAACAACAACAACAAGGACGACAACGGCGGGCACCACGGCCATCACGTGCCGCCGCCCCCGCACGCCGAGCCGGGCGAGAGTGACCACGACGCCGCGGTGCGCTACATCAAGGAGTACGTCACCAACAACTACGTCGACGACCGCGACACCAACATCGACAACTCGGTGAACCAGCAGATCCACACCGACGGCGGCGACGTCGACCAGCTCATCCACACGACGAGCACCACCGCCTCCGGTGACGGCGCGGTGGCCGCGGCGGGCGACATCGACGGCTCGCAGGTGACCACCGGCGACGACAACCAGATCGGCGACGGCAACATCCGAGGTGACGGCAACGTGCAGGGCGACCACAACAACGCCGTGAACGGCGACCACAACACCACCGCGTTCGGCTCCGGCGCCGCGAACAGCGCCGACATCGACCACGCGTCGGTCTCCGGCGGCGGCGCGCTCTCGGTGGGCGGCGCAGGCCACCGGCGAGCAGCACAACACCGACGACCACCAGGTCCACGAGACCACCGACACGACAAAGGTCGACATCGACCACTCGTTCAACGATCACGGCGAGTCGACGGTCGGCTCGCACAACAGCAACGACGGCCACTTCTCGGCCGACTCGCACAACGAGGTCGACAACAACGTGCAAAGCGACAACACGCTGCACGACGTGCACCCTGTCTGACCCACGGTCACCGCGGGAGTAGCCTCGCCGTGATGCGACGACCGGCCCCGCCATCCCTCGGGTGGCGGGGTCGCGCGTTATGGAGGGCAACGGAGAGAGGCAGGCCCTGACGTGGCGGTACCGGCTGCGGTCGACCTCGTGGACGTGGCGCTGAAGGCCGCGACGGCCTACGAGCGTCCCGATCTCGGCGCCCGGCTCGCCCAGACGCGCAAGCGGCTCGCCGACCCGAACGTGCGCGTGCTCGTGGTCGGCGAGTTCAAGCAGGGCAAGAGCCAGCTGGTGAACGCGCTGGTCAACGCACCGGTCTGCCCGGTGGACGACGACGTGGCGACGGCGGTGCCCACCGTCGTGCGGCACGCGGAGACCGTCGAGGTGGTGCTCGTCCGCGAAGCGCCCGGTGCGGCGCCCGAGCGCACCGAGGTGTCGGTGGACAAGCTGGCCCAGTACGTCAGCGAGGCGGGCAACCCCGGCAACAAGGCGATGCTCTCCTACGCCGAGGTCGGGCTGCCGCGCAAGCTCCTCGAGGGCGGCCTGGTGCTCGTCGACACCCCGGGCGTCGGCGGGCTCGGCTCGGCGCACGGGGCGGCCACGATGTCGGCGCTGCCCAGCGCGGACGCCGTGCTGCTGGTCTCCGACGCCGCGCAGGAGTACACGGGTCCGGAGCTGGAGTTCCTCGGCGCGGCGATGAAGCTGTGCCCGAACGTCGCGTGCGTGGTGACCAAGACCGACCTGTACCCGCACTGGCGGCGGATCATGGAGCTGGACCGCGGCCACCTCGACGCCGCAGGCATTCGCGCCGACACGTTCCCCGTCTCGTCCACGCTGCGGCTGCACGCCGCGAAGACGCAGGACGCGGACCTGATGGACGAGTCCGGCTTCCGTCCGCTGGTGCAGTTCCTGCTGAACCGGGTGGTCGCCGCCGCCGACGAGCTGGACCGCCGCTCGACCAGCCAGGACGTGCTGGCCGTCTGCGAGCAGCTCGCCGCCGGGATGAAGGCGGAGCTGGCCGTCCAGGAGAACCCGGAGCAGCTCGAGCCGCTGGTCGCCGAGCTGACCAGGGCGAAAACGCGGGCCGACGACCTGAAGCAGCGCTCGGCGCGGTGGCAGATCACGTTGAACGACGGGGTCGGCGACCTGCAGTCCGACATCGACTACGACCTGCGCGACCGGCTGCGCACGATCGGGCGCGAGGCCGAGCAGCTGCTCGACGACGCCGACCCGGCCGAGATCTGGGACCAGTTCGCCAACTGGTTCCACCAGCAGGTGGCGTCGGCGGCGTCGGCCAACTTCGTGTGGGCCGCCGAACGGGCGCGTTACCTGTCCCAGCAGGTGGCCGAGCACTTCGCGGAGGCGGCCGAGATCGCGCTGCCGGACCTGCGGTTCGACCAGTCCAAGAGCCTGGCGGCGAAGGTTGATCCGCTGGCGCAGCCCGAGAGCGAGCGCATGGGGGTCGGCCAGCGGATGATCACGGGCATGCGCGGCGGCTACGGCGGCATGCTGATGATCGGCATGGCGACGACGCTCGCCGGGTTCGCCCTGCTCAACCCGATCTCGATCGGGGCCGGGCTGCTGTTCGGCACGAAGACCGTGCGCGACGAGCGCAAGCGGATGCTGCAGCGGCGGCAGGCCGAGGCGAAGCAGGCGGTGCGCCGCCACATCGACGAGGTGACGTTCCAGGTCGGCAAGGATTCCCGCGACATGCTGCGCCACACCCAGCGCCAGCTGCGCGACCACTACAGCAAGCTCGCCGAGGAGGTGAGCACGTCGATCGCGAGCTCGGTACTGGCCGCGCAGAACGCCGTCAACACCACGACGTCCGAGCGGCAGAACCGCATCCGCGACCTCAAGGCCGAGCTGGCCCGCATCGACGCGCTCGCCGACCGGGCGACGGCGCTGGTGGCGAACCTGCCTGCCGCGACGCCGTTGGCTGTCGGGTCGTGACCGGTCCCGCTCCCCAGCTCGGCACGGCCGTCCGGGTGCTGCTACGCCGCACGATCGACACTTACCGCGACAGCCCGCAGGCCGCGGGCTGGCTGCGGCACAACCTTTCCCGCTTCGACGAGCCGCTGCGCGTCGCCATCGCGGGCAAGGTGAAGGCGGGCAAGTCCACGCTGCTCAACGCGCTCGTCGGTGAGGAGATCGCACCGACCGACGCGGGCGAGTGCACGCGCGTCGTCACCTGGTACGTGGACGCGCAAGCGCCGAAGGTCACGATGTTCCCGCGCGGAGCGGCGCCGCGGCCGCTCACGATCCACCGCAACCAGGGCGCGCTGCGCTTCGACCTGTCCGGCACCCCCGTCGAGCGGATCGACAAGCTGGAGGTGCAGTGGCCCTCGCAGAGCCTCCGCACCCAGACGTTGATCGACACGCCGGGCATCGCGTCGCTGTCGAGCGACACCTCCGCCCGAGCGGGCGCGTTCCTCGCGCCCGACGACGCACCGAGCCAGGCCGACGCCGTCGTCTACCTCATGCGCCACCTGCACGCCACGGACGTGCGGTTCCTCGAGTCGTTCTACGACCAGGGCGTGGCGCGGGCCACGCCGATCAACACGATCGCGGTGCTGTCGCGGGCGGACGAGATCGGCGTCGGACGGCTGGACGCGCTCAACTCGGCGCGCCGCATCGCGCGTCGCTATCGCGCCGATGACAAGATCCGCGGGCTGTGCCAGACGGTGGTCGCGGTGGCCGGGCTGCTGGCGCAGACGGGGCGCACGATGCGCCAGCAGGAGTTCGCGGCGCTCACCACGCTGGCCGGGCTCCCGCGGACCGAGCTCGACGGGATGCTGTTGTCGGTGGACCGCTTCTCCCGGGTTGACTCTGAGTCGCTTTCCGGGCTCGACACCGACACCCGGGCCCGGCTCATCGAGCGGTTCGGCCTGTTCGGGGTGCGGCTCGGGGCCACCCTGATCCGGCAGGGCGTCACCGATCCGACGGCGCTCGCGACCGAGCTCGTGCGCCGCAGCGGTCTCGACGACCTGCGCGCGCTGCTCACCACCCAGTTCGCCGAACGGCGGGAGCTGCTGAAGGCGCGGTCGGCGCTGCTGGCCATCGACCTGGTGCTGAGCCGGGAGCCGCGGCCCGCCGCCGCGCCGCTGGCCGCCGAGGTGGAGCGCATTCTCGCGGGCGCGCACGAGTTCGCCGAGCTGCGGCTGCTCGGCACCATCCGGGCCGGGGTGGTGAAGCTCGCCCCCGAGGCGTTGGACGAGGCCGAGCGGCTGCTCGGCGGCGACGGGGGCGCCCCGGCGGCCCGGCTGGGGCTCGACCCCGGCGCGGGCCCGGGCGAGCTGCAGGCCGCCGCCCTCGACGCCGCGGGGCGGTGGCAGCGGCGCGCGGAAAGCCCGCTGTCCAGCCGCGCGGTGTCCGACGTCGCGCGGCTGGTCGTCCGGAGCTGCGAAGGCATCCTGGCCCAGCTGGCCCCCCGCGATCGGTGAGTCCCGCATCCCACCACGGTGAGTCCCGCATCCCACCACGGTGAGTCCCGCATCCCACCACGGTGAGTCCCGCATCCCACCACGGTGAGTCCCGCATCCCACCACGGTGAGTCGCGCATCTCGGCACGCTGAGTCGCGCATCTCGGCACGGCGTGACGCGGTTCTCGGAACGGCGGCGAAGGGCGTAGGAAGGTTCTTGGGCACGGGAGTGGGGCGGTAGGCACTGATACGGCGCCAGGGAAACGACGTCAGGAGGCGGTGCCGCCGTCCACGGTGAGCGCGGCCCGGGCGAGGCGGTCGCGAAGCCCGGCACGGACGTCGGGCCATTCGCCTGCGAGGATGCTGAAGACCACCGTGTCGCGGAAGCTGCCGTCCTCGCGCCGCATGTGGCGGCGCAGCACGCCCTCCCGGCGGGCGCCGAGCTTGGCGATCGCGGCCTGCGAGCGCAGGTTGCGGGCGTCGGTCTGGATCTTGACCCGGCCGTAGCGGCAGTCGTCGAAGCAGTGCGTCAGCAGCAGGAGCTTGGCCTCCGGGTTGACCGGCGTGCCCCACCACCGACGGCCGTACAGCGTGGCGCCGAGGTGAATGCTCTCGTTCGCCGGGTCTGCCTCGAGCAACGATGACGTGCCCACGAGAGTGCCCGCAGCACCGAGTGGACCGTCGGCCACCAGCCGGATGCCGTAAACGGTGCGCCCCTCGACCAGGAAGCGCGAGGTCACCAGCGCGCGGCAGTCGTCGACCGACAACGGACGGCGGTGCATGACGTAGCCGTCCGCGTACACCTCCGGGTCGCCGAGCAGGGGAAACAGCTCGTCGGCCGCGTCGTCGCGCAGCAGCTCCAGCCGCACCCATGCGCCGACCAACGGTTGGCCGGTCGGCAGGATGACCTCGCCCACCGGTGCGACGTTAGTCCGCTACGCCGACGATCTGCCGCAGATGCGCGAACAGCTCGCCCCGGCTGCCGGAGCCGAGCCGCTGCCGCATCCGGGCCACGTGATGCTCGACCGTCTTCGCCGAGATGAAGAGGCGCTCCCCGATCTGCTTGTACGTGAGCCCATCCAGTACCAGCGCCGCGACCTCGCGCTCGCGGTCGGAGAGCGGGCCGTCGTCGGTGTCGCCCGGCTCGTCAACGACGGGCAGGTCGTCCGCGGTGACCGGCGTCGGGCCGCTCGCCTGCAGCGCACGGGCGCACCCGAGGAGCGCGGACATCGCCTTGCGGTCGCGCGTCCGGATCGCCGCCTGGCCTGCGAGTCTGCCGCCCTCCCAGGTCAGGCCGACGACATGCAGTCCGCGCGCGGCCTTCTCGACCGCTTCGGCGTCGACGTCGGCGTCGAGCATCGCCACCCAGTGCGGGGCGGCCGCGGCCAGCGCGGTGGCGTACCGGCTGCTCTCGCCCGCCGCGATGACGGCCGCCGCGCGCCGGGCGGCCTCGTCGCGGGACTCGGCGACGATCGCCGCTTGCAGCCCCGCCCAATGCAGCGGAGCCGCCCACACCGCGGGGTTGCCGAGCCGGTCGAGCAGCGCGGCGGCCTCGTCGAGGTGGGGGCGGATCCAGCTTGTCTCCCGGAGCCGGGCGGCGGCGATCGCGAGCTCGCCCAGCTGCTGCAGCACGAACAGGTCGACGGGATGACGCACGATCGCCTCCCGGGCCCGGGCCCACGCGGGCATGAGGGCGGCGAGGTCGCCGGTGCGGCGCGCGATCGCGACCTCGAGGGCGGCGGCGACGAACTCGTCGCGCGGCTCGAGCGCAGGCAGGTCGCCGAGGGCGGCCCTGGCCGCACCCGTCGCTCCGCGGAACAGCGCGATCCAGCCGAGCAGGAGCCGATGTCGAACGGCCATGACCCGGCCGCCGAGGCGCACGCGCGCCGCTCGCTCCAGCACCGACTGCGCGACGTCCAGCTCCCCACACTGCACGGCGGCGAGCGCCGCGAGGGCGGCGGGCGTGTCCGGCAGCAGCGCCGCGCGATGGCTGGACTCCAACAGCGCCGCGGCGCGGGTCAGCTCCGACAGTGCGGCCGTCGGCGACCCGGTCACCGAGTGCACGAGGCCGTGCGCCATCAGCTCCTCGGCGCCCGCGAGCAGCGTGGGGGCCTGGTCGGGGCGTTGGGCGCGGGCCAGCACCGCCTGCGCCTCGTCCAGGGCGCCCGTGCCGATGAGCGCGGGCACCGCGAGCGCGGCGTCCCGACCCATCCCGGCGCCGAGGAAGCGGTAGAGAGCGGCGCTGCGGGCGAGCATGCCGCGGTGGGCGAGTACGGCGGCCGCAACCGTCCCGGCCTGTGCGAGGTCGGCCGTCGGCGCCTGCTCGGCGGTCGAGAGCACCTGGTCGGCCTGGGTGAGGGCGAGGTCGAGGTCGCCCGCCCGGAGCGCGGCCTCGGCGCGTCGGGAGGCCAGCTCGACGGCCGGTGCGCCCGCGCCGACGGCGGCCGCGAACAGCTCGTCGGCGCCGGGGAGGCCGGTGCGCAGCGATTCGTCGCCCGCCGCCGTGAAGACCACGGCCACCCGACCTCCGGACACGCCGGTGCCGAGGAGGCGGCGGGCGGCAGCGAGGACGTTGCCGCCGCGGTCGAGCTCGCGCTCGGCGAGTGCCCGGCGCATCTCGAGCCGGGTCGCGGGCGGGGTGCGCTCCAGCACGGCGGCCGAGACCAGCGGGATCGGCGCGCCGTCGGCGGTGAGCAGCCCTTCGGCGCGGGCCGCTTCGACCAGCTCGTCGAGTGCGGCGGAATCGGCGGCGACGTCCGGGCCCAACAACGGGACGAGCAGGTCGGGCTCCAGCGGGGCGCCGAGCGCGCGGGCGCGGAGGAGGTCGCGCACGCCGTCCGGCAGCCGGTGGACGGCGTAGCCCAGCTGGGCCAACAGAGCGCCGGGCGGGTGGGCCGGGTCCCAACGCCAGCGCGTCGGGTCGGGGCCGCTCTGCTCGACCAAAGTGGCGAGCATCCGGTCGACCAGCGCGGGCTGGCCGCCGGTTTGGGCCAGGACGAGGTCGACGACGGCGTCCGGCGGCCGCGGCGCTCGCTCGCCGAGCGCGTGCGCCGCTCGGGCCTGCACGCCGGTCCGGTCGAGCGCACCGAGGACGACCGGCGCCCGCTGCACCGCCAGCGCCGCGCCGAGTGCGGACATGCCGTCGGGTCGGGGCCATGGACGGTGCGCGACGACGAGCACACCGATCTCGCCCTCGGCCAGCGCGGCGAGCCTGACCAGGTCCTCGGGGCAGAGGCGGTGGGCGTCGTCGATGAAGAGGGCGATCCCGGGGTCCGCGCCGGGGTCGTCGGCGGGCAGATCGCGCAGCACCGTACGTCCGGCGCGCTCCATGACGTCGGCAAGCGCGTCGAGCAGCACGCTCTTGCCCGTGCCCGCGGGCCCGACGACGTCGAGCCGCCCCAGTCGCTCGGGCGCCTCCCGCAGCAACCGGCGCGCCGCCGACGATCCGGCCAGAGCGGCGTCGGCGACGAGCGGAGCCTGGGCTCTGGTCACAACCCTCCCGGGACGTCGGTGGCCGCCGAGACTACTCACCCCCGGACTCGACCGAACGGACGCATCGAGACAGGCACGTGGCACGCGTCCGGCCCGCTCGATCGCCAGCTGGCGGCCATCGTGCCGAGAGTCGCATCTCGCCGTGCCGAGAACCGCGACCCGCCGTGGCGAAACGCGCGACCCGCCGTGGCGAAACGCGCGACTCACCGCGGCGAAACGCGCGACTCACCGCGGCGAAACGCGCGACTCACCGCGGCGAAACGCGCGACTCACCGCGGCGAAACGCGCGACTCACCGCGGCGAAACGGGGGACTCACCGTCGGGGGTGGGGGTCGGTCGTCAGGTTCGCGGGGGCGCCACCCGTGCCGAGGAGCTGCTGCCAGGTCGGCGCCGCCACCACGTCCGGGACGCCCTCGGCGCCGCGGACCGCCACCAGGGCCTCGACCGCGCGGTCGGCGTCGCCGCCCGTCCCCCGCAGCGTGGTGCGGGCCAACACCGGCCAGGACTCCCCGCCCAGGATCCCGTTCACCTCCTCCGCGCCGGTGGCGGCCTGGAACCGCCGGACGGCCGCGTCCGTGCCTGCGTCGAACACCCCCGTCGGGTCGGCGGTGGTCGCGTGCGCGTCGCGCAGGAGGTACTGCGCCGCCGTCACCTCCGGGCCGCGGTCGCCTGCCTGCAGAAGCGGCCACGACGCCTTCACCACCGCCGTGACCCGCTGCCCGAGCACGCCCGCCACCTCCGTCCGCAGCCGGGGCAACAGGGCGTAGAGGTGGTCGCCGGGGCAGGCGGTGTTCTTGAAGTCGCGGTGGCCGTACAGCTCGGTCGGTCGGATGCCGTACCGGCTGCAGATCCACGCGCAGAGGTCACGCAGCCGGTTCCACAGCGCGGGCGGCGGATCGAGCGACGTGTAGGTGCCCTCGTTCTCGATGCCGACCGCGACGATGTTCTGCCCCGTGCAGTGCGCGCCCTCGACCTGCTGACGGCCCGCCCGCACGATCTCCAGGCTCCGGTGGCGGCCCTCCATCGCGTAGCCGCCGCGGCTCACGGTGAAGTGCTGGCCGGTGTCGAGCCAGCCGCGCCGATCCATGTGGAAGTTCTGGATCGAGCGGGCCAGCGTGAAGGCCGCTCCCTGGCTGACGTCGGCCTGGTTCGGCGTGGCCGTGTGGTGCACGAGGATCTTGACCGGCTTCTGGTTCCAGACCGGCACGATCTGGCTGTTGGCCCGCGCGCCCCAACCCGCGCAGTCGACGATCGGCGGCGCCGCCGTGGCTGCGAACGCCTGCCCCGCGAGAGGCCCGAGCTCCATCGCCGCACCCGCGGCGAGGGTCAGCCCGCCCACCATGAACCCCCGCCGCGTCACGCCCACGCGGGCACGATGCTGTTCCGATCATGGCCGGCACAAACCCGTCAACCCGAAGGAGTGTCGCCCGTCCCGGCGCTCTCGGTGGGCGGTTGCCTCGGTTACCGATCGGTAATATCCTTTTGTTACCGACGGGTAGGGGAGCGGGTCATGGGGCATTTCCGGAGCAACCTGCGTGACATCGAGTTCAACCTCTTCGAGGTCTTCGGCGTCCAGGAGCGCCTGGGCACCGGCCCGTTCGAGGGCGTCGACATGGACGTCGCGCGCGACACGTTGCGCGAGCTCAACACGGTCGCCACCGGCCCGCTCGCCGCGTCCTTCGCCGACGCCGACCGCAACCCGCCGGTCTTCGACCCCGCCACCCACTCCGTCACGCTGCCGCAGTCGCTGAAGGACGCCTATCGCGTGCTGTGGGAAGGCGAATGGTGGCGGCTCGGCCTGCCGGTCGAGCTGGGTGGCTACGGTGTGCCGCCGAGCGTGCAGTGGGCGGCCGCCGAGCTGATCCTGGGCGCGAACCCCGCCGCGTTCATGTACCTGTCCGGGCCCGGCTTCGCCGCCATCGTCCACCGCAACGGCACGCCCGAGCAGCAGCGCTGGGCCGAGCTCATGATCGAACGCGGCTGGGGCGCCACGATGGTGCTCACCGAGCCCGACGCGGGGTCCGACGTCGGCGCGGGCCGCACCAAGGCCGTCCGCCAGGACGACGGCTCGTGGCATCTGGACGGCGTCAAGCGGTTCATCACCTCGGCCGATCAGGACATCACCGAGAACATCCTCCACATGGTGCTCGCCCGCCCCGAAGGCGCGAAGCCCGGCACCAAGGGCCTCTCCCTCTTCCTCGTCCCCAAGTTCCACTTCGATCCCGCGACGGGTGAGCCGGGCGCGCGCAACGGCGTGTTCGTCACGAACCTCGAGCACAAGATGGGCCTCAAGGCGTCCGCCACATGTGAGCTGACGTTCGGCCAGCACGGCGTTCCGGCCGTCGGCTTCCTGCTCGGCGAGGTGCACGACGGCATCGCCCAGATGTTCCAGGTGATCGAGTACGCCCGGATGATGGTCGGCACCAAGGCGATCGGCACCGCGTCCGCGGGCTACCTCGCCGCGCTCGAATACGCCAAGGAGCGCGTGCAGGGCGCCGACCTGACGCAGATGCTCGACAAGTCCGCCCCGCGCGTCACGATCACCCACCACCCCGACGTCCGCCGCAGCCTCATGCTGCAGAAGGCGTACGCCGAGGGCCTGCGCGCCGTCTACCTGTACACGGCCACGTGGCAGGACCGAATCCGGCTCGGGGAGACCCTCGCCACGGCCGAGCGCGTGAACGACCTGCTGCTGCCGATCGTCAAGGGCGTGGGGTCCGAGCGGGCCAGCGAGCAGCTCGTCCAGTCGTTGCAGACCCTCGGCGGATCGGGCTACCTGCAGGATTACCCGATCGAGCAGTACCTCCGCGACGCCAAGATCGACTCGCTGTACGAGGGCACCACCGCCATCCAGTCGCTGGACTTCCTGTTCCGCAAGATCGTCCGGGACAACGGCGCCGCGCTGGGCGTCGTCGTGGGCGAGATCCAGCAGTTCCTGGCGGCCGAGGCGGGCAATGGGCGGCTCAAGGAGGAGCGCGGGCTGCTGGCCACGGCGCTCGCCGACGTCCAAGGCATGCTGGCCACGCTCACCGGGCACCTCATCGCGTCGGCGAGCGACCCACAGGCGCTCTACGTCGTGGGCCAGCACACCGTGCGGCTGCTGATGGCGGTCGGCGACCTGCTCGTCGGCTGGCTGCTACTGCGCCAGGCCGAGGTAGCGCTCACGGCTCTGGGCGGCGAGACCGGCCGCGACCAGGCCTTCTACGAGGGCAAGGTCGCGGTGGCCCGGTTCTTCGCCACAACCCAGCTCCCGCTGCTCACCGCCCAGCGCACGATCGTCGAGCACGCCGACAACAGCCTGATGGACGTGCCCGAGGCCGCGTTCTAGCCCGCGATGTAGCTCTGGAGCTGCTCGCGCTCGGTCTCCAGCAGGTCGATGCGCGCCTTCACCAGGTCGCCGATGCTCACGATGCCCACGAGCCGCTCGTCCTTCACGACCGGCATGTGCCGGAACCGGCGCTCGGTCATGATGCGGGCGAGGTCTTCGATCTTGTCGGTGGGCCCGCAGGTGGTGACGCTCGTGGACATGATGTCGGCGACGCGCAGCTGCAGGAGCCCGGCGCCACCGAGGTGGAGGCGCCGCACGACGTCGCGCTCGGACACGATGCCGACGAGGCGTCCGGCGTCGAGCACCGGGAGCGCCCCGACGTTGTGCTCCGCGAGCGCGGCGACCAGCTCCGCCACCGTCGCCGTCGGGTCCACCGTGGCCACCGACGAACCCTTGCCACGCAACACGTCCGTGATTCGCATGTCTGGCCCCGCTCTCATCGCCGTTGACTCCAGGCGAGAGTACGAACTGCGACCAGCGTCGCGAAAGCCCCGAACTACTGATCGTCACCGCATTCGATGATCGGCGACGGGTTGTAGCGCACCGTCCGGGTCTCGGAGCGCACCTGGCCCGTGCTGACGTCCTTCAGGGTGCGCGTGTCGGTGACCGTGAACCCGGGCGCGCCCTTGCCGGGGGTGCACTCCTCGCCCTCGGCGATCGTCACGGTCTTGGGGTCGGTCGGGTTGGTGCGCGGCCCGGTCGTCGACGTGACGTCGTAGCGCTTCGTCCCGTAGATACGCACCGTGATCGTGCCGGGGGTCCACGCTGTCTGGATCATGACCGCGGTGGGGTTGTCGTTGTGGAACTTGAGGTCGATGAGGTTGTCGAACACCGTCGCCTCGCGGCCCACCGGGTAGCGGCTGATGTAGAAGCTGTGCTCCTTGTGCTCGACGTTGGTCATGCCCGCGAAGTAGGCCGCGTTGTAGAGCGTGGTGGCGACCTGCGAGACGCCGCCGCCGATGCCGCGGGCCGGATGCCCGTCCTCGATGATCCCCGCTTCGACGTAGCCGTGCGCGGCGTCGCGCGGGTTGGTGGCGGCGTTGAGGCTGAAGGTGGCGCCCGGTTCGACGATCGTGCCGTTGATCTGCTCGGCCGCTCGCTTGATGTTCATGCCGGAGTCGGACGCGAATCCCCGCGTGGTGAACTCGCCGATGATCGCGGAGATGCCCAGCTTCGACAGGCCATCGGTGGTGAGCTTCGCGGGCTGGTCGCCGTAGACGGCGGCCATCTGGCGCGGCGCGGGCGCCGTGAGCACCGGGAGGAGGGCCTTAAGGGTGGCGGCGTAGTCGACGCCGCGGCCGTCCTGCGAGGGGATGACGACCGGGATGCTGCCGGTGAAGTCGAGCGTGGCGTCGTGGCCCGGGGTCTCCGATGCGGCCAGCTGCGGCCGGAGCACCTTGGTGATCGCGTCCTGGTTGAGGTCGGGCACGAGGCCCGCCGCCGGGTCGGCGCGGAACGTGAGCGCCGCGGCGATGTTCTGCGGGGTGAGGGTGGCGCTGGTGCCGTCGTCGCCGGTGATCGTGACCGGCGCGGACACGGCGGGTTTGGCGATCTTCTCCAGGGCCGCCGCGACGTCGTCGGGCGTCGTGGTGGGTTCGATCCGGGTGAGCGGCAGCGCGACCGGCGCGCCCAACACCCAGTCGCGCGTCAGCACGTTCGCCGCGGCGGGCACATCGAGCTGCTGACCGGCGGCGGGCTGGACAGGGCGGGGGGTGATGCCGTCGAAGCGGACGTTGCCTTCGACGGCGGGCTTGTCGAACGCGGGCTTCAGCTCGTTGAGCGCGGCCTCCAGCGCGGCGGGGTCCGACTTCGTGACCACACCGGTCTCCCGGGTGGTGAAGAACGACGTAATGCGCGTCACCGGTTCGAGCGGCTGGTGCTCGGCTCGGGCGAGCGTGGCCGTCCAGTCGACGGCCAGGCCTGCGGCCTTGGGGTCGATGCTGCTGGTGGCGTCGCCCACGGTGACGGGCACCGGGCGGTTGGTGCGCGGCTCGATCTGCGCGCGGAGGGTCTGCTCGGCGTCGGCGTAGGCGAGCCCACCCACCGGCACGCCCGCGACGGTGACGCCCCGGGGGACCGAGCCCGACGACAGCGCCAGGTCACCGCCGTAGAGCAGCGCCAGTACGGCGACGAACCCGCCACCTGCTAGCAGAATCCGGCGGCGCCACGACCTGGTGCGCGGGGTGTCCGTCGATGCGGCGGCCGTCGGGGCTTCGGGCTGGGCGACCGTCGGGTTATCGGCGTGGGTGGCCTGCTGGGCGACCGTCGGGCCGTCCGCGTGGGCGGCCTGCTCGGCGTCGGGGCGCACCTCGGTCGGGGCGCCGGGCTCCGGGCCGGGGTGGGCCGCGATCCGGACGGTCGGGGCTTCCGGGGCGGGCAGCACCTGGGTGGTCTCGGCGTCGGGAGGCGCGGTGCGGACGACGACGATCGGCGATTCCGCAGGCTGGGTGGCGTCGGCGTCCCTCGGCGTGGCGCCCCGAACCGGTCGGGTGGGCTCCTCGTCCGGCGCGGGGTCGGCCGCCGGGCGCGGCTCGGTGTCCTGCTCCGCGGTCGCTCCGCCGGGCGTGGAGTGCCGCTCGGGCATGCGTGGGCTCCCTTTAACCGATATTGATAACGTGAGCCGTCAGAGGTACAGGCCGGTGCCGTGCTCGGCGCGTTCCGAGGCAACGGCGTGCAGCTCACGCTCCCGCAGCACCAGGTAGGTCTGGCCGTGCACCTCGACCTCGTACTGGTCGTCCCGCGCGAACAGCACCCGATCGCCGATCTGGACGATGCGGACGTGCTGCCCCACGCCGAACACCTCGCCCCAGACCAGCCGCTTGGCCACCTCGGCCGTGGCCGGGATGACGATCCCCGCACCGCTGCGACGTTCGCCGGACGCGTCGGCCCTGATCATCACCCGGTCGTGCAGCATCTGGATCTGGAGCTTGGCTTCCTGCACCGGTCCGATGGTATCGGCGCTGCCCGCATCATCGCGGACCCGGGGCACGAGAAGGCCCCGCGGTGCTGGCAGGTCGGGGGTCCGACAGCACCACGGGGCTGTACAGGGATTCGGTCGGAGCCGGTCCGACGTTACGGCCCTACGCCAACGTCGTCGGATTCACTCGAACGGACTAGCCATCACGCCTGCGCGAGCAGATAGCGGCCGAAATGGGGCACGGTGAAGGCGATCTGGCCGCGCTGGGCCGAGAAGACCAGGCCCTTCTTCATGAGGCTGTCGCGGGCGGGCGAGAGCGACGACGCGCGGCGTTGCAGGTGCTCGGCGATGCCCGATGTGCCGATCGGCTCGTCACGGCCGTCGGTGAGCTCGGCCATCGCGCGCAGGTACTCGCGCTCGGCCGGGGTGGCGCGCTCGAAGCGGGAGCCGAAGAATCCGACGGCGAGCTCGGCCTCGGCCTCCGGCGCGGCCATCTTGACGTCGGCCGCGGTGATCGGGGAGCGGACCGCGGCGTCCCAACTGGCTTTGCCGTACGCCTGGACGAAGTAGGGGTAGCCGCCGGATGCTGCGTACAGCGCGTCGAGGGCGTCGATGTCGAAGGTGGCGTCCTCGCGTTCGGCGGGGGCGAGGAGGGCGAAGTCGGCGTCGGCGCGGTCGAGCTGGCCGATGCGGACGTAGGTGAAGAGGCGCTCCGAGTAGGACTTCGAGGCCGAGAGCACGGCGGGCAGGTGCGGCAGGCCCGCGCCGACGACGACGAGCGGCGCCCGCGACTGCGACAGCTCGTGGCACGCCGCGCACAGCGCCGACACGTCGTCGGGGCGGAGGTCCTGCATCTCGTCGATGAGGATCGCGACGCCGCTTTGTACGTCCGACGCGAGCGCGGCAACCTCGGTGAACAGCTCCACCAGGTCGATCTCGATGTCGCCGGAATCGGCCCGGCCGGAGCGGACGGCGACGTCGATTCCGGGCTGCCAACGGTCGCGCAGCTTCGCGCCGTCGGGGGCCGAGCGAAGTGCGAACGCCTTGAGAACGCCCAGGACCTCATCGACGCGGTCGAGGTCGGGATGGTGGACGGCGAGGTCGCGCACCGCGCGGTGGAGCGCCGCCGAGAGCGGGCGGCGCAGGTCGGCCTCCGGGCGGGCCTCGATCTTGCCCGCCCCCCAGCCCGCGCGGACGGCCATCGACCGCAGCTCGCCGAGCAGCACCGTCTTGCCGACGCCGCGCAGGCCGGTGAGCACGAGGCTGCGCTCGGGGCGGCCGCGAGCGACCCGTTCGAGCACGATCTCGAACGCGTCCAGCTCGCGGTCGCGGCCCGCCAGCTCGGGCGGCCGCTGCCCCGCGCCGGGGGCGAAGGGGTTGCGCACGGGGTCCACGATCGGACCGTATCGGGGAATCTTGGGCGAATCGTAGAACCGGCTAGCGAATGCGATCGCGTGTCGTCGATCGGCGGATATCGAGGACTCTTGAGATCGAGCTAGAGACCGTTAGAGAGCCCGATCGACCGCGGCCCTGTGTCGGACGCCGGACAGGCAGCGGATGCGGGCCGGGTATCCGCCGCGCCGCGGGCCGCACGACCGCGCAGGGCTGGCTGTCACCGCGCAGGGCCCACAGCCTCTGCGCGGTGCACACAGACGCTGCGCGGTGCACACAGACGCTGCGCGGTGCACACAGACGCTGCGCGGTCGCCACATCGGGCGCGGCGGCGAGGGCAGGCGCTCGGGCGCCAAGGTGCCCGGGTACGGCGGCGACGGCCGGGTCGCGGGCGCCGGGCGGGGTGCGGCGTCAGGGCCGCGGGACGACCGTGCCCTCGATCACCCGGACGTCGGGGCGGGGGCCTGCCACGTCGCCGTCGACGATCGTGGCACCTGCGCGGATGCGGGCCGTGCGCAGCTCGGGGATCCGCTCCTCGGCCACGCGCACGAGGCGGTTGCGGACCACCCGGCGCACGGGCGGCAGCAGGAGCAGCAGGGCCGCCACGTCGGTGACGAGGCCCGGCACGAACAGCAGCACGCCGCCCGCGGCGACCAACATGCCGTCGGTGAGCTCGGCGTGCGGCGCCCGGCGCTGCGTGACCGCCTCGGCGATCGCCTGGGCCGCGCGCACCCCCTCGCGGCGGGCGAGCCACATGCCGAGCAGCGCGCCTGCCAGCAGCACGAGCAGAGTCCACCCGAGCCCGATCGCGGACCCGAGCGCGACCAGCGCGACGATCTCGACCACGAGGTACAGGAGGACGAACGGCATGTCCCTTTAACGCCCCAGAGCCGCCAAGAGTTTCCCGTTATGGCCATCGGCGCGCCGAGATGGACACCATCGGGGATCGATCTTGAGCAAACCCCGCTCAGGTCCATCTCGGCGGCCTGCTCGGCTAGAAGGTCAGCGCCAGGCCCGGGTCCTCCAACAGTCGTCCGATGTCGGCGAGGAAGCGGCTGCCCTGCTCGCCGTCGACCAGGCGATGGTCGAAGGACAGCGCGAGCTGACCGACCGTGCGCACGGCCAACGCCCCGTCGACCACCCACGGCGCCTGCTTGATCGACCCGACGGCCAGGATCGCCGCCTCGCCCGGGTTGAGGATCGGCGTGCCGGTGTCGACGCCGAAGACGCCCACGTTGGTGATCGTGAAGGTGCCGCCGACGAGGTCGGCGGGCGGCGTCTTGCCCTCCCGCGCGGTGGCGGTCAGGTCGCCGAGCGCGGCGGCGAGCTGGGCCAGGGACAGCGTGTCGGCGTTGCGGATCTTGGGCACGATCAGGCCGCGCGGGGTGGCGGCGGCGATGCCGAGCTGGACGCGGTCGTAATAGACGATCTCGCCTGCGGCCTCGTCCCAGTGCGCGTTCACCTCGGGAGTGCGTCGCGCGGCCAGGCACACGGCCTTGGCGACGAACGCCAGCGGGGTGAGCCGGACCTCGGCGTACTCGCGGGTGGCGCGGAGGCGGTCGCGGAGGGCCATCGTCGCGGTGACGTCGACGGTGAGGAACTCCGTGACGTGCGGCGCCGTGAACGCGCTCGCGACCACCGCCGCCGCCGTGGCCCGGCGGACGCCGCGGATCGGCTCGCGCCGCTCTCCCATGACGGTTGCCGCCGGGGCCGCCTGCTCGGCGGGCGTGCCGTTCACGTGCGCCTGTACGTCCTCGCGGGTGATGACGCCGTCGGGGCGGGACGGGATGACCTCGCGGAGGTCGACACCCAGGTCCTTGGCGAGCTTGCGCACCGGCGGCTTGGCCAGCGGCACCGCGCCCGTCGGCCGCGGCGGCGAGGTGGAGGCCGTGGCGGTGGGAGTGGCGGGGGCGGCGGAAGCGCCGGGCGGGGTGGCGGCGGGGGCGGCCGGGGGTGCCGAGGCGGTCGGCGGGGTGCCGGGCGGCGGTGCGGGCGGCGGGGGTGCCGTGGGCGTGCGGCGGGGGCGGCGGGTGACCGAGCCGGGGCGCGGGCCGTAGCCGACCAACGTGGCGATGCGGCCGTCCACCCCGGCCTCACCGATCTTCGCGCCGCCTTCCTCCGCAGCGGCAGGCGAGGGAGATGGCCTGGCCACGGCACCCGCGGGGAGGGTGTCCGGTGCGCCCGCGGCCGTCCCACCCCCGGGCTCGGCCGTCTCGATCACCACGATCGGACGGCCGACCGGGACCGTGTCGCCCGGCTGCGCCAGCAGCGCGCCGATGGTGCCCGCGAACGGCGAGGGCAGCTCGACGGCCGCCTTCGCCGTCTCGATCTCGCACAGGATCTGGTTGACCGTGACCGTGTCGCCCTCGGCGACGTTCCACGTGACGATCTCGGCCTCGGTCAGCCCCTCGCCCACGTCCGGCATGGCGAACTCGCGCCTCATTTTGCCCCTCCACGGCACGGGCCCGATTCGCGACCGGCGCTGCGACGTACACGTCCCCAAGTTCCCACTTGCGTCTCACCAGGCCAGCGAGCGGTCGACGGCGTCAAGCACCCGGTCGAGGTCGGGGAGGTAGTCCTCCTCGCACTTGGACGGCGGGTAGGGCGTGTCGAACCCGGTGACGCGCAGCACCGGCGCCTCCAGCGAGTGGAAGCACTCCTCCTGCACCCGCGCCGCCACTTCGGAAGCCACCGACACCTCCGACGGCGCCTCCGCGACCACGACCAACCGCCCCGTCCGCCGCACGGACGCCACCACCGGGCCGAGGTCGAGCGGCGACAGCGTGCGCAGGTCGACCACCTCCAGCTCGTGGCCGTCCTCCACGGCCGCCGTCGCCGCCTCCAGGCAGGTCTTGAGCACGGCCCCGTAGCCGACGAGCGTGAGCGTGGACCCGGGCCGCACCACCTGCGCGCTGTGCAGTGGCAGTGGGATGGCGTCGACGTCGACCTCGGCCTTCTCCCAGTACCGCCGCTTGGGCTCGAAGAAGATCACCGGGTCGTCGGTGGCGATGGCCTGCTGGATCATCCAGTAGGCGTCGATCGGGTTCGAGCACGCCACCACCTTCAGCCCCGGCACGTGCGCGAACAGCGCCTCCGGCGACTCGCTGTGGTGCTCCACCGCGCCGATGCCGCCCCCGAACGGGATCCGCACGACGACCGGCACCGGCACCCGCCCCTGCGACCGGTAATGCAGCTTCGCCAGCTGCGAGACGATCTGGTCGTAGCCGGGGAACACGAACCCGTCGAACTGGATCTCGCACACCGGCCGGAACCCGCGGATCGCGAGCCCGACGGCCGTGCCGATGATCCCCGACTCGGCCAGCGGCGTGTCGAGCACGCGCAGCTCGCCGAAGTCCTTCTGCAGGCCGTCGGTGACGCGGAAGACGCCGCCGAGCTTGCCGACGTCCTCGCCCATCACGAGCACCTTCGGGTCGCGCTCCATCGCGGCGCGCAGGCCCGCGTTCAACGCCTTCGCCAGCGTCAGCGTGCCCATCTCACGCCCCGTCCATGCTCGGGCCCGCAAGCGACCCTTCGGTCTCGAACGACGCGTGGTACGCCAGGAACGCGTCCCGCTCGGCCGCCACCAGCGGCGACTCCTCCGCGTAGACCTCGGAGAAGATCCGGTCCGGTGGGGGCGCGGGCATCTCCGTGCAGAACCGGCGGAACCGCTCGGCGAGCGCGTCGGACTCGGCTGTCATCTCGTCGAAGAACTCCTGCCCCACCTCGAGCGACCGGACGAGGTGCACCCGCACCCGTTCGATCGGGTCCTTGAGCTTCCACAGCTCCAGCTCGTCGGCGAGGCGGTAGCGGGTGGGGTCATCGGAGGTGGTGTGCGCGTCCATCCGGTAGGTGAACGCCTCGACGAGCACCGGCCCGTTGCCGGTGCGGCACTCCTCCAGCGCCCAGCGGGTGACCGCGAGGCAGGCGAGCACGTCGTTGCCGTCGACCCGGATGCCGGGGAAGCCGTAGCCCTGGGCGCGCTTGTAGAGGGGCACCCGGGTCTGCCGTTCGGTGGGCTCGGAGATGGCCCACTGGTTGTTCTGGCAGTAGAACACGACGGGCGCGTCGTAGACCGCGGCCCAGACGAACCCCTCGTGGACGTCGCCCTGGCTGGTGGCGCCGTCGCCGAAGAAGCAGACGGTGGCCTCCGCGTCGGGCCCTTCGCCCACCTTGGACTCGAACTTCTGGCCCATCGCGTAGCCGGTGGCGTTGAGGCACTGGTTGCCGATGACGATCGTGTAGAGGTGGAAGCCGGTGGCGCGGGTGTCCCAGCTGCCGTGGTCGGTGCCCTTGAAGATCCCCAGCAGCTCGGTGGGGTCGATCCCGCGGCACCAGGCCACGCCGTGCTCGCGGTAGGACGGGAACGCCATGTCCTGCGGCGCGAGCGCCCGCCCGGCCCCGATCTGCGCGGCCTCCTGGCCCAGGAGCGGCACCCAGATGCCGAGCTGGCCCTGGCGCTGGAGGGCGTTGGCCTCGCGGTCGAAGCGGCGCACCAGCACCATGTCGCGGTAGAGGCCCTGCAGCTCGGCGACGCCGACGTCGGCGGCATAGGCGTCGAACCGCTCGTCGGGCACCCGCTCGCCCTCGGGTGTCAGCAGCTGGACGAGATCCGCGCCCCCCTCGTCGGTGGCGTGCAGCGCGGCCACCATGTGCTCGGGGTTGGGCACGGTCTGCGGTGTCCAGGGTTGGGGTACGGACACTGTGGACCTCCTGTGCTCGACGGACGCGCCCGGCTCGTGGCCGCGCGGGCCCAGTTTCCGGCCGTGTGCGGTGCCCGGTCGGGGCGACCGCACACAGCCCTACGCGCATCCTGGCACGACCGAAGGCCGCTGCAACGGGCTCAGGGCGTGACGGGACCAGGCGTGGCCGGACCGGGCGTAGCCGAACCCGGCGTGGCTGGACCCGAACGGTCGATGCCCGCCGCCGACTTGGCCTTCTGGGCGGCGCCGCTGATCTGTCCGGAGTACTTGCCCTTCGTCTGCTTGTCGACGAACCCGGCGGCCTGGTCGACGAACTTGGCCGCCTGCTCGGGGTTCTTCTTCGCGTAAGTCCGCGCCGCCCCCGCGGCGGCCGCCAACACCGCCAACTTCTTGACCATCGACATCGGTGTACCTCCATATCGGAACGTCCCGTCGGATCCACCGTATCCCGGCCGTCACGCAACGGTGATCTCGCTTGGGGGACCCGAGTGGCAGCATGCGGATACCTATCCCGTCATCGGAGGAGATACCCGACGTGTTGGTCCGCACCCGAACACTCGCTATCGCCCTGCTCGCCGTCACGGTCGCGGGCTGCGGGGCGGGCGGCAACGGCAGTAGTGGCAGCGGCGGCCAGGCCGGTGCGACGAGCGCCGCCCCCGCCCCGGCCGTGCAGAAGGACGCCGCGCTGGCCGCGCTGGTGCCGTCGGACGTCGCGTCCGACGGCAAGATCATCGTGGGCTCGGACGCCTCGTACGCGCCCAACGAGTTCGTCGACGCCGACGGCACGACGATCATCGGCATGGACGTCGACCTCGGCAAGGCCGTCGGCCAGAAGCTCGGGCTGGAGGTGGAGTTCCAGAACAGCGCGTTCGACGGCATCCTGCCGGGCATCGCGGCCAAGAAGTACGAGCTGGGCATGTCGTCGTTCACCGACAACACCGAGCGGGAGAAGCAGGTCGACATGGTCACCTACTTCTCCGCGGGCACGAAGATGGCCGTCCCCAAGGGCAACCCCGAAGGGATCAAGGTCGACGACCTGTGCGGCAAGACCGTCGCCGTGCAGCGCGGCACCGTGCAGGTCGAAGACCTCACGGCACGCAACGAAAAGTGCACCCAGGCGGGCAAGCCCGCGATCAACGTCTCGCAGTTCCAGGCCCAGACCGACGTCACGCTGGCCATCACGGCCAAGCGGGCGCAGGCGATGCTCGCCGACTCCCCGGTCGTCGACTACGCGGTGGCGAAGACGAACGGCCAGCTGGAATCCGCAGGCGACGCCTACGACACCGCGCCGTACGGCATCGCGGTCCCGAAGGGCGACGGCAAGTACGCCCAGGCGATCCAGGGCGCGGTGCAGGCCCTGATGACCGACGGCACCTACAAGACGATCCTCGACAAGTGGAACGTCTCCTCCGGCGCGATCACCACGTCGAAGATCAACGGGGCGGCGGGCTGACCGATGGTCGCCGACCAGACCGACGCCGGACCAGCACGTCCCATCCAGGCCGTGCCGGTCCGGCATCCGGGCCGCTGGGTCGGGGTCGCCGTGATCGCCGTACTGGTGGCGATGCTGATCCACTCGTTCGTCACGAACCCGAACTTCCAGTGGGACGTCGTCGGCCAGTACCTGTTCTCCGACCCCGTTCTGCGCGGCCTGCGCAACACGCTGATCCTCACCGTGCTTTCGATGGCCATCGGGATCATCGGCGGCGTGCTGCTCGCGGTGATGCGGCTGTCGCCCAACCCGGTGCTCGCGGGCGCGGCGGCGGTCTACATCTGGCTCTTCCGCGGCACCCCGCTGATCACCCAGCTGATCTTCTGGAACTTCCTCGCGTCGCTCTATCCGCGCCTGGGTCTGGGCATCCCGTTCGGGCCGACGTTCGTCTCGGTCGACACCAACGCCGTCATCTCGGTGTTCGCCGCGTCGCTGCTCGGCCTGGGGCTGAACGAGGCCGCGTACATGGCCGAGATCGTGCGCGGCGGGATCCAGTCCGTCGACCCGGGGCAGAGCGAGGCCGCAGGGGCGCTGGGGCTGTCACGCACACAGACGCTGCGCCGGATCGTGCTCCCGCAGGCGATGCGGGTGATCGTGCCGCCCACCGGCAACGAGACGATCTCGATGCTCAAGACGACCTCGCTGGTGGTCGTCATCGCGTACTTCGAGCTGACGGTGGCCGTGCAGACCATCTACTCACGCACGTTCCAGACGATCCCGCTGCTCATCGTCGCGGCCCTCTGGTACCTGGCCTTGACATCGGTGCTGTCGGTGGGGCAGATGTTCATCGAGCGCCGCTTCGGGCGCGGGTTCGCGATCGGAGAACGCTGATGACGCCGATGGTCGTGGCGGAGGGCGTGCACAAGAGCTTCGGCTCGACGGAGGTGTTGTGCGGGGTCGACATGGTGGTGCAGCCCCGCGAGGTGGCGTGCATCATCGGGCCGTCCGGGTCGGGCAAGTCGACCTTCCTGCGCTGCGTCAACCACCTGGAGCGGATCAACGCGGGCACGATGCGCGTCGACGGCGATCTGATCGGCTACCGCGAGGCCAACGGCAAGCTCTACGAGCTGCGGGAGTCCGAGATCGCCCGCCAGCGCAGGCACATCGGCATGGTGTTCCAGCGCTTCCACCTGTTCCCGCACATGACGGCGGCGGAAAACGTCATGGAGGGGCCGCGCACCGTGCAACGGAAGTCCCGCGGCGCGTGTCGCGGGCAGGCGGCGGCGTTGCTGGAGCGGGTGGGGCTGGCCGACAAGCGGGACGCCTACCCCAACCAGCTCTCCGGCGGCCAGCAGCAGCGGGTGGCGATCGCGCGGGCGTTGGCGATGGAGCCGCGGCTCATGCTGTTCGACGAGCCCACCTCCGCGCTGGACCCCGAACTGGTGGGCGAGGTGCTCGACGTCATGCGTCAGCTCGCGCGCGAGGGCATGACGATGCTCGTCGTGACGCACGAGATGGGGTTCGCCCGCGAGGTCGGTGACACCCTCGTTTTCATGGACGGCGGCCGGATCGTCGAGGCCGGGGAGCCGCGGGAGGTGTTGTCCAACCCCCGCGAGGCCCGGACGCAGGCGTTCCTGTCGAAGGTGCTCTAGGCGGCGAGGTCCGGGACGAAGCCGTGGCGCAGTGCCGCGACGGACGTCGGCGGGGTGAGCACGGTGAGCGGCCCGGTCGGGCGCGCGACGGGGTCGCGCCAGCCCGCGAAGGCGAACGCGTACAGCAGGTCGCCGCGGACGAGGCGAGGCCCGTCGGTGATCACGACCGTGCCGTCGGGGAGGTCGGTGCCGGTCCACGTGCGGCGCCCGTGCGCGCCGCGCTCCGCGGCCAGCCGTCGGTTCAGCTCGTCCGCGCGCATCGGCGTGCCCGCCGCGGCCGCGACGCCCTCGCGGTAGGCGAGGTAGTCGGCGTGCCTGCACTCCCCACACGGCCGGTGCCCGGCGGCCAGCGCCACGGCGTCGTCGAGGAAGAACAGCGGCGTCCACCGGCGCGGCCGGGTGAGCCCGACGCGCCGCCCGCGGAACCTGGTCCGGCAGGTGATCCACAGTGTGCCGCGGTGGTGGCGGACGAAGTGGCCCGCGTCGTCGACGAGGCAGCCGCGGTTGCCGGTGAAGCGCCCCCGCTCCGACAGGGCGTGCAGCGCCCCGTAGGGGTCGACGCGGTTCGGCAGGGGCACGCCGCCATCGTGAGTGGAAAACGTCGCCATGGCGACGTTTTCCACTCACGACCCGGTCAGGCGGTGAGGCAGGCGCACACCGCTTCCCCGCCGGAGTGGGCGCACATCGGCGCGCCGGAGAGCAGCAGCTCCAGGCGGCGGGCGAGCGCGTCGATGCCGAAATGCGCGTGCGCGATCGCCTCGTTGTGGGCGGCCAGCGCGGGATCGGGGTCGGCGAGGTGGGCCCGCAGCGGGCCGGGGTCGCGGGCGTCGAACCAGCGGAAGCCGAACCGGGCAAGCTCCTGCGCCACCGGGAACGCCCCGACCGCGACCGGGCGCCGGTGCAGCGCGGCCTCGATCAGCGGCAGCCCGAACCCCTCCCACGACGAGGGCATCGCGACGACGTCGCACGCGGCGTAGGCGGCGGCCATCCGGACGCCGAACGGCAACCGTCGTCGGTAGGGCACGCCGCCGCCCGCGAGGAGCGCGTCGAGCTCGGCCTGATAGCCGTCTTCGGCCGGGCCGGTGAGCCAGTACGTGCCGCCGAGGGCCGCGGTGAGGGCGAGCCCGACGTCGATGCCCTTGCGCGCGATCGCCCGCGTCGGCTGCAGCACCAGCGGGGCGTCGGGCACCTTGAGCCGTCGCCGGACAGCCCCGCGCTGCTCGGGGTGGGGGCGCTCGGCGAAGCCGTGGTAGATCGTGGTGGCGGCGATGCCGCGGCGGGCGGCGAGCGCGTGGCGGGCGAGCTCGTTGATCGTGACGTGCCACCAGGCCGGATCGTCGGGCGGCCAGCTCGTGAGGTGGGCGTATCGGGGGCGTTCCCACGGCAGGTCGTGGTGGCGCAGCACGGCGGGCCTGCCGCGCAGGTAGTCCGCGAGCGCCTCGCCGACGGCGTGGTTCATCGGCAGCGAGCAGATGTTGTCGGCGACGACGAGGTCGGCGTCGCCCAGCGCGCGCGCCAGCTCCCGCCGCGACGGCGGGCGCCTCGACTCCAGCGCCAGGCCGCGAACCAGCACGTCCGGCCTGCCGCCACCCGCGACCGTGCGCACCCGCATGCCCAATTTGCGGAGCGCGCACACCCATTGGCCTGCGGTGACCGACACCCCGTCGGCCCCGCCGAGTCGATAGGAGACGATCGCCGCCCGGCGTCCGAATAGGTTTGACATGGGTAGATCGTCGCGATGAGGCGTTACCCGCAGATGTTCGACGTGTTGCAACGGGAACCCTCGCCTCACTCGATGGTGTGCAACACGGCAGCAGGTCTCGGCGATGCACGGAGTGTGATCCGCGTACTGCTCGCCGTCGGGCCCGCCGCGTTGCTCGTCGCGTGCGGCGTACCCGCAGCTCAGAGTGGCTACGCCGACAATCCCGCCCGGAACGAAGCGGCAGTGGCGACACGAGTTGTCACGAGCACGTCGCCGGGTGTCGACGAGGTGGCGGCGGGACCCTCGGCGGTGGGCGGGGGCGCACCCGGCCCGGCGGTCGCTCAGGCCGATGACGTGCCGCCGCGGAACGTCGCGCAGAACGGCTGCAACCGCAACTACACACCGTGCGTGCCCGACGACCCGGTCGACGTCGACTGCGCGGGCGGCTCGGGCAACGGCCCGTCCTACGTGACGGGGCCGGTGCTGGTCGTCGGCAAGGACGTGTACGGCCTCGACGCCGACCACAACGGCGTCGGCTGCGAGGCGGGAGCGGCGGTGACCTCGGCGCCCGCTCCTCGGGAGGCGTCCCAGCCCACGTCGAGGCCGGTCGCACGGCCACCGTCGACGCGGCCCCCGGCGACTCCGACCGCGACGACTCCGACCGCGACAACGAAGCCTGCGCCCACGTCGAAGCCGCCGTCAACGGCGGAACCGTTCCGCTCGTCGAGCGGCTGTGGTGCCACCGACAGCGGCGGCGGCTGCCCGTGACTCATCCGCGCGGTGTGCGCCCCATCAGGAAGAACTCCGGGTTGGGCCGCAGCGCCGTGAGGTGCGCTAGGCGGTTGGACATCGCGAACAGCGCGGTGATCGCGCCGATGTCCCAGATCTCGTCGTCGGTGAGGCCCGCGGCGCGCGCGTCGTCCAGCTCGGCGCCGGTGAGCGACGCCGACTCCATCGCGATCAGCAGCGCGAGGTCGACGATCGCGCGCTCTCGCCGGGACAGCTCGACGCCGTAGGGATTGGTGGCGACCCGGTCGGCGATCTCCGGGTCCTTGGTGCGCACCCGCAGGATCGCCCCGTGCGCGACCACGCAGTACGTGCAGTGGTTGGCCCCGGACGTCGCGACGACGACGAGTTCGCGCTCGGCCTTCGACAGGCCGTCGTCCGAGTCCATCAGCGCGTCGTGGTAGTCCAGGAACGCCCGCAGCTCCCGGGGGCGGCGGGCCAGCGCGCGGAACACGTTCGGCACGAAGCCGGACCTCTCCGCGATGACGCCGATCCGTTCCCGCAGGTCGTCGGGCATGTCCGCGAGCTCGACGTGCCCGAACCGGCTGACCTCGTGCGTGCTGCCCATGCCCTGAGACTAGTGCGGTGTCCACGAACGTTGCCGGGTCGATCGCGTGATGCAGGCGGCGACTCGCAAGGCGCCGCCCGAAGCTCATACCGGGCGTATTCGCGAGGGCGGCAACGCCGCGAGTCGTCGTCTGGGCGTGCGAGCGGCTCGGCGGACGTCGGTGGACACCGCACTCGGCCTACTCGGGGAGGCCTGCGAAGGCTTCGTGGCGCGCTCGCGGGTCGGGCAGGGGGCGGGCGATGCCGGGGGCCGTCACCGGCGCGGAACCGACCGCGTGGGACGCAGTGGTGCGCGGTGGCGGCACGGCCGGGGGCGTCTCGACGGCGGAATGGGGAGGCCGGTCGTGCGGCGGGGGAACGGCGGCCCCGGCCGTCGGCTCGGCGGCGGGCGGCCGCGAAAGCGCGTGTCGGCCGCGCGTGACCACCGGCAGCGGCGTCGTGGCGAGCGCGAACGGGAAGATCGGCGGCGTCGGTGGTGGGGTGGACGGTGGCGGCGGGGTGGACGCCTGCGGGATGGACGGCCCGGACGACAGCGACGCGGCGGACGACGCGGACGACAGCGGCGGGTTGGGCGGCATCGGCGCGGCGGCGTGTGCAAGGGGCCGCGGGGGCGGGCACGACAGCGGCGGCGTAGGTGGGGTCGCGGCGGCGGCGCGCGGAAGGGGCCGCGGGGGCGTGGACGACAGCGGCGGCGTAGGTGGGGTCGCGGCGGCGGCGTGCGGAAGGGGCCGCGGCGGGGTTGACGGCAGCGGCGGCGCGGGCGCCTGCGGACGGGGTCGGGGCGGCCCCGCGGGCCGGACCATCCGGATCGGCGTGGTCGCGACGTCCACCATCGCGGCGAGCACACCCCGCCGGACGGGGCGCCCCGCAGGAGGCGGGGCCGTCGGCGGAGCAGACAGGCGGGGGGCACGGTGGGCAGGCGGGGCGGGCCGCGGGCGCGGCGCCGCCGCGGCACCTGCGGGGGTCGCCGCCGCCCGCGCGGACGGGTGATGGAGCGCGTAGAGCTGTGCGTAGGTCGGCGACGTGATCAGCAGTCGCTCGTGCGTACCGACCGCGCTGACGGCGCCCGCCTCGAGGACGACGATCTCGTCGGCGTCGGTCACCGTGAGCAGGTCGTGCGAAATGATGATCGTGGTGCGACCGGCCATCAGCCTGCGGAGCGGCGCGAGCACCCGCCGCCCGGACACGGCATCCAGCCCAGTGGTCGGCTCGTCGAGGAGCAGCACCGGCGCGTCGCGGATCATGGCGCGGGCAATGGCCAGGCGCTGGCGCTGGCCGCCGGAGAGCAGCCTGCCGCGCTGACCGACCCGGGTGTCGTAGCCGTCGTCGAGCCGCGTGATGAACTCGTGCGCGTCGGCGGCTTCGGCGGCGGCGCGCACCTCGGCGTCGGTGGCGTCCGGCTTGCCCCACCGGATGTTCTCCGCGACGGTGCCGTCGAACACGAGGGTTTCCTGCAGCACCGCGCTGATGTTGCGGCGCAGGTCGGAGAGGGACAGCGAGCGCAGGTCACGCCCGTCGAGGGTGACGCGCCCGCGGTCGGGGTCGTAGCTGCGCAGCAGGAGCTTCGTCAACGTCGACTTCCCGGCGCCGCTCGCCCCGACGATCGCGATCTTGCGACCGGGCGCGAACCGCAGGTCCACCCCGCGCAGGGCGGGTCGTTCCGTTCCCTCGTAGGTGAACCAGACCTTCTCGAAGCAGATCGCCCCGGTGGCGCGGTCCAGCCTGCGCGGCTGCTCCAGCTCGGCGACGGCCGGATCCGCGTCGAGCATCTCGATGATCCGCTCGGCGCTCGCCGACGCGGCGAACACCATGTTCGAGAGCCCGGCGAAGCCCTGGACGGGCCCGTAGAGCTGGCTCAGGTACGCCAGGAAGGCCAGGAGACCGCCGAGGGTGATCGCGCCTTGGGCGAGCTCATAGATGGCAACCGCCATCACCGTGAGCACGCCGATGCACTCGACAACGCTGCTGAACGGCCCGAACAACGCCTCGAGTCGGATGGCCAGCATCTGCGCCGAGAAGGCGGCCCGGTTCTCTTCGGCGAAGCGCTCCACCTCGTGGTCAGCGCGGTCGTACGCTTGTACGAGCGGGATGTTTCCGAGGTTTTCCTCGGCCACCGAAGTGATAGAGCCGGAACGTCGCCGACGCTCACGTGACGCGCTCTGGATTCGCCGGGAAAATGCGCGCGACAACAGCAGGAATGCGGGCGCGGCAACAAACGACGTCAACGTCAGCTGCCAGTTCAGCAGAAACATCGTGCCCGCGAAGAACAGCAGCTGGAACGTATAGGTCAGCGTCATGTTGACGCCGGTGAGCACCAGTTGTTCGATGGCGGCGATGTCGCCGGTCAAGCGGGAGATGATGTCGCCGAGCTGTCGTCGTTCGAACCAGCCGACGGACAGCCGCTGCAGATGCGCAAAGAGCCGTATCCGCAGCGACGTGACAAATCGTTCACCCACCCAAGCGGTGAGGTACTCGTCGACGAAGCTCACCACCCCGCCGACCACGGTGAGGCCCACGTAGGCCAGCGCCACCGGCACGAACAGGTGGTAGTCGTGCGGGGTGAGCACGTCGTCTACCAGCACCTTGAACAGGTAGACGCTCGCCGTGACGAGAGCGGGCGAGACGGGGACGAGCAGTAGGCTCAGGAACATCCGGCCGCGGAACGGGCGGGTGTCGGGCCAGAACCGCGAAAACATCGTGCGGATCCGGACCTGCGGTGCGTGCTCGGCCAACGCCGAATTGTCGCCGTCGGCGGTTTCGGTCATCGGCCTCCGTCCCCCGAAGGCTTCGCTCCCGCGAGCGCGGGAGCGAAGCCTTTACCGCCGTGTCAGCAGTGGTGGTGCTTGGGCTGCGGCCTGTGGTGGTGATTCCGGTGGTGGTGCTTCTTCAGGTGACGCTTGCAGGGGTCGTCATCGTGCCTCGGACCGCCGCCGTGGTGGGGAGGGGGAGGAGTGGGCTTGGGACGCGGACCGGGGTGGTGAATCACGCAGGGGTGCATGGTGAATCCTTTCTTTCCGATGGCGCGCCGTCGAGGCGACGCACATCTAGTTATCGCTTGCCGCACGGTCTCCGTTTCACCGATTGCCGGCTTTCACCGAGTCGGCTCAGTAACCTGGCGTTAATAGCTCCGCGATCCGACATTCCGAGACGACACTCCGACCCGGCAATAAGACCCGAAATGGTTGTCGTCCGATCGGGTGATCAACCGTGGTCGCCCGGTGACGGTGCGTCAGGCGACCGTGATGTCCGGACGGGGCTTCGGGCGGGGCCCGATCGGGACGACGTTGCGCTCGGTCGCGGCCCGGCCACGGATCACCGGTGCAGCGGCCCGCTCCAGCACGCTGAGCGCCGTGGGGGTCTGCTGCCGTTCCGCGCCGGGCGGCACGACGACGATGAGCCGCGGCGCCGCGGCGGCCACCAGTAGCCGCTCGACGCCGAGCCGGTGCGCGCCGAGCACCATGACGACGTCGGCGGTGTCGGCCTCCGGCATCGCGGTGAGGAGCGCCTCGATCGGCCGCATGCAGACGAAGCCGAGCGCGGCGGGGTCGCGTGCGGCGAGCTCGATCCATGCCGCGGCCAGCCGTGGGGCGCCCGCCTGCAGCCGGTCGAGCAGCGCGATCTGTCGCCGCGCGTCCTGGGCCTGCCGTCGGGCGGCGCCGAGCGTCTCGACGGCGGCGGCGTAGGCCGTGGCGTCGTGCGCCCGAAGAGCCCGGACGGCGGCCTCGTGCTCGGCGGTCGGCACGAGGGTGGGGCAGGCGGCGGCGAGCTCGTCGGCCATGCGGTCCAGACGGCGGCCCGCATCGGCATGCGGTCCGTGCTCGGCGTAGTGCAGGATGGCCGCGGCCACCTGCTCGGCCGTGTCGACGTCGGGCACGGCGAGCGGGGAGTCGTCAGCGAGGAAGAGCACGTCGTGGCGCAGCGCCCCGACCGAGCGGGCCGCGGCGGCCACCCGGACCAGCCCGTCGGCCAGCTCCTGGAGCTCCCGCTCGTCGCGGGGCGCGGGGATGCCGACAGCGGCGCAGCCGAGGTCGATGTGCGAGAGCCGCTCGCCGAGCTCCAGGTGCTCGACGCCGCGCCGCACGTCCTCGGCGGTCTGCGGCGGCCGCCCGTCGACCCGCAGCAGGCGGAGAACGGGCAGGGCGTCGCGGCGTTCGGCGGGCGCGCGCAGGTAGGCCCGGGCGCGGCCGCCGCCGAAGAGGAACTCGCCGTAGCGGCGCAGGATCGACAGCGCGCCCGCGGGCACGGGTGCCACCACGGCGACGGACGGCAGGTGCCGGGCCCGCTCCAAGGCGCCGACGGCCTGGGCGGTGTCCTCGAGCAGCTGGTCGAAGGCGGGCCGGTGGCGGGAGTAGATGAGCTCGCCGAGCAGGTCCCACGCCCACTGGCGATCGGCGCGCGGGTACATCGCCCGCAGTGACCGGTGCACGTAGCGCGCGACGGAGGTGACGGCCTCGCGCCGCGTCCGATCGATCCCGGCCAGCAGTTCGGGCACCATGGCGGCGGCCGGGCCGGGCGGGGCGGTGTGCTCCGCCTGCCCGCACAGGGCGGCGACCTCGCGGGGGTGCGGCACCCGGTCGGCGGGGGGCAGCTGTTGGTTGGCGCGGGCCGCGCGCTCGGGCGTGCCGGTGACGAGGAGCCTGCGCAGCTCGCGCAGCTCCGCAGGCGTGAGGTCGGGGAGGGTGTCGAGCCCGCGGTCGGCGACGTCGGGCCGCAGCACCGCACGGACGGCGGCCAGCTCGTCGGCGGTGGCGGCGGTGACGAGCAAGCGGCGGCCGTCGCCGACGAGGGTGGCCACGGCTCCGGCGACCGCGGACGGGTCGAAGTCCTGAAGGATCGCGAGCGGCGAGACGCGCATCGCGGCGACGACGGTCGCGGCGTCCTCGGCGGGCTTGCGTGGCGCGGGGGTCTCGGTGAGGGTGGCGGCCAACGCCTCGGCGAGGTGGCGCAGGCCGGGCGGCACGGCGGCGGCCGCGATCGAGCGCCGGATCTGCTCCCTGGCCTTCGCGGTGGCGGCATCCGAGCCTGCCGCGGCGAGGCGTTCGACGAATACGGCGAGATCGTCGGCCCCGTCGGCGGCGCTGTCGTCCGGGCCCTGCAACACCTGGTCACCTCCCGTCGCCGTCACCACGTCACGGCGACGGTCACCCTTCGTATCGCGACAGTCGACAGAATGTTGCACGCCGATCGGGCTACCGGGCAACGGCCGGACGCCGAGATGGTCACCCCCGGCGCCGGTCGGCCACTCCGTCGAGTGAGGACACGATCACGCACGGGCGAACACGGTGCGGACACACTGGACGGAGCCGAGCGGTACCCCGGCGCCGTCCAGTGGTCGTCCGCGCTGTTCGAAACGGTTCAGTCGGCAGTTCCGGCCACGGCGGGGGCTACGGGGCGCAACCGCGGGGAGCCCTCGTCGGCGTGGTAGTCGGCCGGATGGGTGGCGTCCTCGCCCTCGCTCACGTGCCCCGCCCGCAAGGCCAGGGTGACCAGCACCGCGACGACCAGGTTGAGCACCAGCGCGACGAAGCCGACGTAGACCTGCACCGGCGACCCGGCGAACGGGTGCCAGCCCAGCAGCGTGAGCTTGTCGAGCGTGAGCGCCGAGCCGCCGAAGTGCGCCCGGCCGCTCGCCGGGTTGGGGATGAGCCAGAGGAGGTAGAGCCCGTAGCCCAAACCGACCACCCAGCCCGCCACCAGCGCCCAGCGGTGCAGCCAGCGCGTATACAGAGCAATCGCCACCGCGGGCAATGTCTGCAGGATGATCACGCCGCCGATGAGCTGCAGGTCGATGGAGAACTGCGGGTCGATCGCCAGCACGAACAACACGGCCCCGAACTTGACGACCAACGAGGCGAGCTTGGACTGCCGCGCCTCCTGCTCGGGCGTGGCGTCGTGCTTGAGGTACTCCTTGTAGATGTTGCGTGTCCACAGGTTGGCCGCGGCGATCGACATGATCGCGGCGGGCACCAGAGCGCCGATCCCGATGGCCGCGAACGCGACGCCCGCGAACAGCGAGTTGAACTGCGTGTCGAACAGCACCGGAATGATCGTGTTGCCGTCCGCACGACCGGTGGCGCCGTTGGTGATCGGCTTGGCACCCGCGGCGATCGCCACGTAGCCCAGCAGCGCGAGCAGACCCAGCAGGAACGAGTACGCCGGAAGCGCGACCATGTTGCGCTTGATCACGTTGCGGCCACGGCTGGCCAGCACGCCGGTGACCGAGTGCGGGTAGAGGAAGAGCGCCAGCGCCGAGCCCAGTGCCAGCGTGATGTATTGGAGCTGGTTGTTCGGCGTCAGCAGGATCGAACCGGTGGGCTGGCCCGTCGCCGGGTTCGGTGTCGCCATCTTCTTCTGCGCCGCCGAGAAGATCACGTCCCAGCCGCCGAGCTTGGCGGGAAGGTAGAACACCGCCACCAGGATCACCAGGTAGATCAGGATGTCCTTGACGAACGCGATCAACGCCGGAGCGCGCAGGCCGGACTGGTAGGTGTAGACGGCCAGGATGACGAACGCCACCAGCAGCGGAAGGTGGCCGAGGAAGCCGCTCGCGTTGAGCCCCATCGTGCGCAGCACGGCCTCGAGGCCGACCAGCTGCAGCGCGATATAGGGCATGGTCGCGACCAGCCCGGTGATCGCGACCAAGAGCGCGAGCACCGAGCTGCCGTACCGGCCGCGGACGAAGTCGGCGGGCGTGACGTACCCGTGCACGCGCGAGACCGACCAGAGCCGCAGCACCGGCAGGAACACCATCGGGTAGAGGATCACCGTGTATGGGAGGGCGAAGAACCCGGTCGCGCCCGCCCCGAACAGCAGCGCGGGCACGGCGACGAACGTGTAGGCCGTGTACAGATCGCCGCCGACGAGGAACCAGGTGATCCACGATCCGAACTTGCGCCCGCCGAGCCCCCACTCGTCGAGGTGGTCGAGGGTGTCGCCGCGCTGCCAGCGGGCGGCCAGGAAGCCTATGACCGTCACCACGAGGAAGAGCACCGCGAAGACGACGAGCTCCACCCAGTTCATCGCCGCGTCCCCTCGTCGAGCTCGTCCACGTCGATGTCCTCGCCGGGGGCGTCCGGGTTCACTTCGTCACGGGTCTTGACGTAGACGACGCCCACCGAGACGACGCCGACCACGACCCACACGAACTGCACCCAGTAGAAGTAGGGCATCCCGAAAAGACGCGGCTCCAGCATGTTGAACCACGGCGTGACGAGCATGAGGAACGGCAGGAGGAGCAGGAGGTTCCACGGTGAGAACCGCAGCCCCTCCCGCTCGTCCGGAGGCGGCGTCGACGATGACATGGATGACCCTCCCGCAGGGGTCGGCGGTGCGGACACGCGGGATGATATGACCGATCGGGACGGCCCGCCGTGTATCGATTACATACCGAGACGCAGTTTCATCGCCTGCAGCTCGTCGCGCAGCGACGTCGGCAGCTTGTCCCCGACCCGGGCGAACCACTCCTCGATGAGCGGGATCTCCTCGCGCCACTCCTCGGTGTCGACGGCCAGTGCGGCGGCCACGTCGTCGAGATCCACGTCGATGCCGTCGAGATCGATCTGGTCGGGCCTCGGCACGTGCCCGACGGGCGTCTCGACGGCCGCGGCCCGGCCTTCAATGCGCTCGACGCACCACTTGAGGACGCGGCTGTTCTCGCCGAAGCCGGGCCACAGGAACCGGCCGTCGTCGCCGCGGCGGAACCAGTTGACGTAGAAGATCTTCGGCAGCTTGCCCGCGTCGGCGGACTTGCCGACGTCGATCCAGTGCCGGAAGTAGTCGCCCACGTGGTAGCCGAGGAACGGCAGCATGGCCATCGGGTCGCGGCGCACCTGGCCGAGGCCGCCCGCCGCCGCCGCGGTCTTCTCGCTCGACATGGTGGCGCCCATGAACGTGCCGTGCTGCCAGTCGCGGGCCTGCGTCACCAGCGGCACCGTGTTCTTGCGTCGGCCGCCGAACAGGATCGCCGAGATCGGCACGCCGTTCGGGTCCTCCCACTCGGGCGCGACCACGGGGCACTGGCCGATCGGCATGGTGTAGCGGGAGTTCGGGTGGGCGGCGGGCTCGTCCGACTCCGGGGTCCAGTCGGTGCCGGTCCACGAGGTCAGGTGCTGCGGCTCGCCCTCCATGCCCTCCCACCAGACATCGCCTGTCGTCGGTGAGCGCGGTGTTCGTGAAGATCGAGTTGCCTGCGGCCATGGTGCGCATGGCGTTGGGGTTGGTCTTCCAGTTGGTGCCCGGCGCGACGCCGAAGAAGCCGAACTCGGGGTTGACGGCGTAGAGGCGGCCGTCTTCGCCGAAGCGCATCCAGGCGATGTCGTCGCCGATGGTCTCGGCGCGCCAGCCCGGGACCGTGGGCTGCAGCATGGCGAGGTTGGTCTTGCCGCAGGCGGAGGGGAAGGCGGCGGCGATGTAGTACGCCTTCTCCTCCGGCGAGATCAGCTTGAGGATCAGCATGTGCTCGGCGAGCCAGCCCTCGTCGTGCGCGATGGCCGACGCGATGCGCAGCGCGTAGCACTTCTTGCCCAGCAGGGCGTTGCCGCCGTAGCCGGAGCCGTAGCTCCAGATCTCGCGGGTTTCGGGGAAGTGCGAGATGTACTTGGTCTCGTTGCAGGGCCACGCGACGTCGGCCTGGCCCTCGTCGAGCGGGGCGCCGACCGAGTGCAGGCACTTGACGTAGTCGTCGCCGCGGTCGGCGAAGAGCGGCAGAATCTCGGCGCCCATCCGGGTCATGATCTTCATGGAGGCGACGACGTACTCGGAATCGGTGATCTCCACCCCGAGCATCGGGTGGTCGGCCTCGGCGAGGCCCATGCAGAACGGGATGACGTACATCGTGCGGCCGCGCATGCTCCCGCGGTAGAGATCGGTCATCGTCGACTTCATCTCGTCCGGGTCGACCCAGTTGTTGGTGGGCCCGGCGCCGTCCTCGGTGGCCGTGCAGATGAAGGTGCGTTCCTCGACGCGGGCGACGTCGTCGGGATCGGAGGCGGCCCAGAACGAGTTGGGCTTCTTGTCCTCGTTCAGCTTGACGAAGGTGCCCGCCGCGATGAGCTGGGACGTCACGCGGTCCCACTCTTCGGCCGAGTCGTCGCACCACACGACGCGGTCGGGCATGGTCAGATCCGCAACCTCTCGCACCCAGGTGAGCAGTCGATCGTTCTCGGTCGGCGTCGCATCGATCCCTGGCACGGTCGCTGCCGTCATGGCGCCCTTCTTCTGCGTATAACGGAACACACCCGCCCCGGCACCGGTGCGGGTGTGTCACTGGGATATTTGGTATTTCCCGACGGTACCGGGGCGAAACCGGGCGCAGGCTGTCGTCCCACTCACAAAACCGATCAGGTAATCGATTCAGTCAGAGCGGAAGCGTTTTCGCCACTTTTGCTTTCTCGATCGACGTGACGGACGTGTTGATCGACGTGACGGACGTGTTACCGGCCGGGAACGGGTAGCAGGCGACCGGACCGGGTACCCGGCGGACGGCGGCGCGCCGGCGTTGTCGGGTTCGCCCGGTTGCGCGTAGCGTCACCTCAGCATCGGCGGTTTCAGGAGGCCACCATGAGCGGGACTGCCCAGTACATCGCCCTGCTCATCGTGTCGGTCATCCTGACCTTCGTGGTCGGGCAGCTGCTCGTCAGGGCGGGTGAGCCGTTCCTGTCCGAGGTGTTCCGCGACAAGGCGGTCACCCGGTCGGTGAACCTGCTCCTCTCGGTGCTGTTCCACCTCATCACGCTCGGCGTGCTGGCGATCATCTCGATCGTCAACATCGGCGAGCTGCAGGACCAGCCCCTGCAGAGCTTCGTCCTGCGGCTAGGGATCGTGCTGCTGGTGCTGGGCATCGCGTACGGCATCTCCATGCTGGTGCTCATCCGCGTGCGGGAGCGGCGCAAGGCCGACACGATCAGCGAGCACGTCACCGAGAAGCTGGCCGAACGCGGCGTCGACCCCCGCCCGGTGACCCCGCAGGAGTAAGCCCGCCCCCCGGCACGGTGAGTCCACCATCCCGACACGGCGAGTCGGCCACCTCGGCACGGTGAGTCGGCCACCTCGGCACGGGTGAGTCGCCCTTTTCGGCACGGTGAGTCGGCCTCCAGGGGCGGGTGAGTCGGCCTCCAGGGGCAGGTGAGTCGCCCTTCCCGGCACGGTGAGTCGCGCTTCTTCCCACGGTGAGCTGGAGGTCTCGGCACCCCTGGCGCCGCCCGGCCTTCGGGGCCGGGCGGCCGCGCTGCACCGGCCGACGCGGGTGCGCGTCGGAGCGGTGGCGGCGGCCCAGGGATGTGCGCCAGGCTGCGGCCGTGCCGCTGCTGCTGCCCTCGCCGTGCCTGGTGGTGCTGGCCGGACCCGTCGCGTCGGGGAAGTCGACGTGGGCGGCGACCCACTTCCCGTCGTCGGCCGTCGTCTCCTCGGACGCGCTACGCGGCGTCGTCGGCGCGGGCGAGGACGACATCGCCGCGAGTGTCGACGCGTTCGCGCTGCTCGAGGAGATCGTCACCCGCCGGGTGGCCCGCGGGTTGACCACCGTCATCGACACGACCGGCATGGACGCCGATCGCCGCGCCCGGTGGCGAACGCTCGCACGGACGTACGGGATGGCGTGCGTCGCGGTCGCCGTCGACACCGCCGCCGTCGTCTGCCGGGCCCGCAACCGCGCCCGCCCCCACCCGGTTCCCGCCGCCGCGCTGACGGCCCAGCTACGCGCCTGGCCCGCGGTCCGCGACGCGCTCGACGGCGAGGGCTTCGACCGCGTGCTCCGGCCCGAGCCCGTCCGGGTGGTGCCGGACACGTTCGCGCGCTCGGATGCGGCCGCGCAGCGACAGCGGGCCGAGCCGGTGGGGCTGCGGTTCGCACTGCACCTCTCGGCGTTCCCCGGCGGCGCGGCGACCCTCGCGCCGCGGCTCCGCGCCATTGCCGCCGCGGCGGAGGACGCGGGCTTCGACGCGATCTACACCATGGACCACTTCCGCCAGATCCCCCAGGTCGGACGGGCGTGGGAGGACTTCCTGGAGAGCTTCACGACGCTCGCCTGGTTGGCGGCGTGCACGTCGCGCGTGCGGCTGGGCGCGCTCGTCGCGGGCGTGACGCACCGCAACGTCGGGCATCTCGCCAAGATCATCGCAACGCTGGACGTGCTGTCCGGCGGGCGGGCGGTGTGCGGGCTCGGGCTGGGCTGGTTCGCCGCGGAGCACCGAGCGTACGGGTGGCCGTTCCCGTCGGTCCGGGAGCGGTATGCCCTGCTCGAGGACGCGCTCGCGGCGCTGCCGGTGCTCTGGGGGCCGGGCGGCAAGCCGTTTCGGGGTCAGGTGCTGGACCTGCCCGACACCGCCGCTTATCCCCGCCCGCTGCAGGAACGGGTGCCGATCCTGCTGGGCGGCGAGGGGGAGCGGCGGACGCTGGCCCTTGCCGCGCGCTATGCGGACGCGGCAAACGTGCTGGGCGACCTGCCGACGGTCGCGCGCAAGGCCGCCGTGCTGCGCGCGCACTGCGCGGCGGCGGGGCGGGAGGTGGCGCTGTCGCATCTGACCACCGCGCTGGTGGCCCGGGATCCCGCCGAGCTCGACGCGCTGGTCGCCCGGCATCGTCCCCGCCGCGCGGACCCGGCGCGGTGGGCGGCCGCGGTGCACGCGGGCACGGTCGACGACCAGATCGGGCGGTTCCGCGAGCTGGCGGAGGCCGGGGTCGCGGAGGTGGCCGTGCGGCTCGTGGACCTGGCCGACACCGAGCCGATCAGCCGCACGGCGCCGGTGATCGCGGCGTTCCGCTGACCCGTCCGGCGAGTTGTCGTGTGCACGTTCGCCGAACTCACCGTGGCGAAACGCGCGACTCACCGTGGCGGGGTGGGGCAGCGGTCGGCGGCCCCGGCCGTGGCGGGGTGGGGCTAGCGGGCGGCGGCCCCGGCCGTGGCGGAGCGGGCGATCACGGGGAGCGGGACCGGCAGCCGGTGGACCGTCACGTTCCAGTAGCGGTTTTCGGGGTCACCCGCACGCCAGGCGTTGGCCAGCCGGGTGGCCGCCTCGGCGTCCATCTTGCGCCGCGGGCGCGGGCGCATCCAGCAGCGGCTGCGAACCTCCTTGTCCAGTGCCCGCCAGGCCTCGTCAGCAGTGTTGTGCACGCTGACACTGGGCGGACCCTCGCCGTCACCGACGAGCAGGGTGTAAGCACTCACCACGTCGAACGACACGGTTGGGCTCCTTCTTCTCATGAGAACCGCGCGTCGTTGCGCACGTCCAGTCAACGGCATGTGCGCCGTCGGGGTATGGATCGCCACGCCGTGGTGCGACGGACGGTGGCTCTGCAACAGCCGAGCGCGACGGCCGATTGGAGTAGCGGCGGGCGGATTTCGCCGAACGGTGGGCCCTCAGCGGCCCAGCGACACCGACGACATGAAGAACTCGGGCACCCGCACCGGGGGCATTGCCGCCCTTGTGAACCAGTCCTTCCACTCCCGCGGGAGCGTTCGCTCGGCGGCGCCGACCTGGGTTGCGCGGCGTAGGACGTCGAGCGGGGAGTAGTTGAACCGGAAGTTGTGGTCGACCTCGGCGACCACCTCACCGTGTTCGACCAGGTAGACGCCATCCCGGGTGAGCCCGGTGAGCAGCAGCGTCGTGGGGTCGACGAGCCGAATGTACCAGAGGCAGGTGAGCAGGAGGCCGCGGTCGGTGGCGGCGACGAGGTCGTCGAGCGAGCCGTCCGCGCCCCCCGTGAGCAGCAGGTTGTCGCCCGGTGGCGTGAACGATGCGCCGAACTCGGCGGCCTCCGCGCGGGAGTAGGCGAGTTCTGTGATGACGCCCTCACGCACCCAGTCGACGCGCCGGGTGGGCGCGCCGTTGTCGAAGACGCTGATGCCTTCGCCCGAGCGCGTGGTGGTGAGGAACGGCTCGTACTCCAGCCCGGGCGCGGCCGGGTCGCAGGCCAGGTTCAGCGGCAGGGCCGTGAGCCGCTCGCCGACGCGCAGCCCGTCCGGCCCGGAGAGCGCGCTGCGCCCCTCCTGCGCGGGCCTACCCTCCATCGACCAGGCCAGGTAGATCATGAGGTCGGCGACGGCGGACGGCGGCAGCAGCGTGTCGTAGCGGCCCGCGGGCAGGGTGATGCGCCGGGCGCCCCACTCCAGCCTGTGCGCGGCGGCGTCGGCGAGGGCGGCGGTGTCGACGTCGGTGAAGTCGACGGTCGACGCACCCGCCCACGCCGACGAGGCCAGGTCGGACGTCTTGACGTTCAGCTCGACGGAGCCCGTGGGCTGCACCCAGCGGCGGCGGATGCCGGTGGAGGTGCCGAGCCAGGTGGTCACGATCTCGTGGCTGGCGAAGCCGTAGTGCCGCTGCGGGCTGTCGAAGACGGCGCCGAGGTCGCCCGCGAGCTTCTCGAAGACGCCGACCGTGGTGCCGTCGGCGGCGTCGGCCCACGTCGGGTCGTCGGCGGTCGGTTCGGGCAGCGGGGCGGCGTCGTCGGCCGGTCCGGCGTCGCGGGCGGCGGCTTCGGCGGCGGCGACGAGCTGGGCCGGGTCGGCCAGGGCCGCCGCCCCCACGACGCCCGCCGCCACGCCGCCGTCCACCGCGACGAACGCGATCACCGTGACGTGCGTGGCGGTGCTGTGGCCGTTGGTCGTCATGGTCGAGTTGGCCCAGCGCAGCACCGCCTCGCTCGTCTCCCGGACGAGCACCGCGCAGCCGTGCAGGTGCCCGCCCGCCGTGAGCGCGCGCTCGACGATCTCCTGCGGGGTCACCGGCCCTCCTCACGCGTGTTGAGCACGTTGACGCCGCGGAAGCGCGCCGACGGGCACCCGTGGCTCACCGCCGCGACCTGCCCCGGCTGGGCCTTTCCGCAGTTCATCGCCCCGCCGAGCACCCAGGTCGACGCGCCGCCGAGGCCGTCGAGCGAGCCCCAGAAGTCGGTGGTGGTGGCCTGGTAGGCGACGTCGCGCAGCTGCCCGGCGAGCGCACCGTTCTCGATCAGGAAGAACCGCTGGCCGGTGAACTGGAAGTTGTAGCGCTGCATGTCGATCGACCAGGATTTGTCGCCGACCACGTAGATCCCCCGCTCGACGCCCGCGATGAGGTCGTCGGTGGTGACGTTCTGCTGCGCGGGCTGCAGGGAGACGTTCGCCATCCGCTGGATCGGCACGTGATGCGGGGAGTCGGCGAAGGCGCAGCCATTGGAGCGGGCGAGGCCGAGACGGGGCGCGAAGGTGCGGTCGAGCTGGTAGCCGACGAGCACGCCGTCGCGCACGAGGTCCCACTCGGTGGTGGCCACGCCGTCGTCGTCGAAGCCGATGGTGGCCAGGCCGTGCGCGATCGTGCGGTCGCCGGTGACGTGCATGAGGTCCGAGCCGTAGCGCAGCGTCCCGAGCTTGTCGGGGGTGGCGAAGCTCGTGCCCGCATAGGCGGCCTCGTAGCCGATGGCGCGGTCGTACTCGGTGGCGTGACCGACCGACTCGTGGATGATGAGCCAGAGGTTGGTCGGGTCGATGACCAGGTCGTACGGGCCCGCGACGACGCTGGGCGCCTTGGTCTTCTCGGCGAGCAGCTCGGGGATGGCGGCGAGCTCGGCGTCGAAGTCCCAGCCGTCGCCGGTGAGGTACTCCCAGCCGCGGCCTGCGGGGGCGGCGAGCGAGTCCATGGTCTCGAAGCCGCCTTCGGCGCGGTCGACGGCGGTGGCGGTGAGGGTCGGCGCGATCCGGACGCGTTGCTGGAGCGTCGAGGTACCCGCGAGGTCGGCGTAGAACTTGCACTCGCGGACCTGGGCGACGCCGGTCTGGACGTGGTCGACGCCGTCGGACGCGAGCAGGCGGCGGGACCACTCGGTGAGCAGGGCGACCTTGTCGCGGGTCGGCACGTCGAACGGGTCGCGCGTGTACGCGGATACCCACACGGCGTCGGCGTGGACGGGCTCGGCGGCCCGCTCGACCCGCTCCCGCGCGACCGGGGCGAGGGTGCGGGCCACCTGGACGGCCTGCTCGGCGGTGGCAGCGGCGCGCTCGGGGGTGAGGTCGTCGTGGGAGGCGAAGCCCCAGACGCCGTCGACCAGCACCCGGACGGCGAGCCCGACCACTGTCTCGTCGACGACACCCGTGACCGAGCCGTCGCGCAGCGAGATCGTCTGGGTGAGGATTCGCTCGACGCGGACGTCGGCGTGCTGGGCGCCGCGGGCCCGGGCGCGGTCGAGCGCGGCGTCGGCGAGGGCGGCGAGCGGCAGCGCGCGGAACTGCGGGTCGACGCGGTCGAGCATGGTTCCAACCTAGCCCCAGTTTCCCGGTTAGTTCGATCTTGAGTGTGTTGGGAACTGGCTCCAGGTGAGTTGAGCTGGGCGTTCTCGGCGCGGCAGCTGGTGTTTGATCTTGCTTTGGCCTATGACCTAAAGGGTGGCGAGTCTCTACAAGAAGGTGATCAGCGGCAGGCCGTACTGGTACGTGCGGGAGATGGCCTGGGTGCAGGGCAAACCCAGGATGGTCTCCGAGCGCTACCTCGGGTCGGCCGCCGACATCGCCGCCGCGTTCGACGAACGCGAGGCCGCGCTGCGGCCCGAGCGGACCCGGCGCCTGGCGTTCGGGGTCGCCGCCGCGTGGGGGATGCTGGAGCGTCTCGGCGTGGTCGCGGTGATCGATGAGGTGGTCGGGGCACGCCGGGCCGACGCGGGCGCCTCGGTGGGCACCTACCTGGCGCTGGCCGCGCTGGGCCGCCTGGTGGACCCGTGCTCCAAGCGCGGGTTCGAGAAGTGGTGGCGCGGCACCGCCGCCGACCGGTTCACCAAGATCGGTGCCGGGGTGCTGGACCACCGCAAGTTCTGGGACGCGATGCACGGGGTCAGCCCCGAGCAACTGGCCCGCATCGAGCACCGTCTCGCCCTGGCCATGATCGAGACCTTCGAGCTGGACATCTCCGCGCTGGCCCTGGACATGACCAACTTCGCCACCTACATCGATACCACCAACGACAAGGCACCCATCGCGCAGCGCGGCAAGGCCAAGCAGAAACGAGCCGACCTACGCCTGGTCGGGCTCGGCCTGGTGATCACCCGCGACGGTGGGATCCCGCTGGTCTCCCACGCCTACCCCGGCAACCGGCCCGACGTCACCCAGTTCGC
This sequence comes from uncultured Actinomycetota bacterium, assembly GCA_963739465.1. Taxonomy (GTDB): domain Bacteria; phylum Actinomycetota; class Actinomycetes; order Mycobacteriales; family Pseudonocardiaceae; genus Pseudonocardia. Next base: position 258,904 of record CAVUAS010000005.1, on the reverse strand, counting down.
CACCATGATCGACCTGCTGGTGGCGCGGCATACCGCGTTGGCCGCGGCGCTCACCGACAACCCCGACAACCCCGACAACCCCGATAACCCCGATAACCCCACGCCCAGCGTGAGCGCGACAACCCCGCAGATGACGGTGGTGTTCGATGCCGGGCAGAACTCGCTGGCCAACCTCGCGCACCTGAGCGCGACCGGTCTCGGGTTCGTCGGGTCGATCCCGCCGTCTGACTGCCCGGACCTGCTGGCCCGCCCCGCCGCCGACCGGCACCCCGTGGACCCCGACCGGTTCCCCGGCGTGACCGCACTGGAACAACGCCGCCCGGTCTACGGCGCCGACCGCCGCGTCGTGCTCACCCACTCCCCGACCCTGCACACCGCCCAGTCCCGCGGCTTCGACCAGACCCTGGCCAAGGCCACCGCGAAGCTCTCCGCGCTGGCCGACACCCTGGCACGGGGCCACACCCGCCGACCCCACGACAAGGTCACCGCCGAGATCACCCAGATCGTCAACGACCCCTGGGTGCGTCGGGTCATCACCTGGCAGCTGACCGGCGCCACCCCCGCCGAGCACCGGCTCGCCTTCGACCTCGACGATCAAGCCCGCACCGACCTGGAAGCCGAGGTCTTCGGCAAACGCGTCCTGATGACCGACCGCGACCAGTGGCCAACCGCGGACGTGGTCGCCGGCTACCGCTCCCAGTCCGAGGCCGAGTTCGGCTTCCGCCAACTCAAAGACCCGCACGTGGTGTCGTTCTCCCCGATGCACCACTGGACCGAGCACAACATCCGGGTGCACGTGTTCACCTGCGTGCTCGCCCTGCAGATCGCCCACCTCATGCGCCGCCACGCCCACCAACACGGCCTGCACCTATCCGTGCGTGAACTGCTCGACACCCTCGCCGGTATCCAGGAGACGGTGCTGATCTACCCCTCCACCGGCGGGCGACCCAAGGCCCGCCGCATACTCACCGAGACCAACCCCACCCAGGACCACCTCGCCGAGATCTTCGATCTACACCGCTGGGCACCCCGAACTTAGGTCATAGCACACAACAACATCAACTTAGCTCCTGGCCAGGGAAAACACCGGCAGCGATCATGCTAGCCGGGAAACTCGGGCTAGAGCGCGGCGGGGAACGCCTGCATGCGGCGTCCACGCGGGCGGCGTGCGGCCACGGCGGGCTGGGCTACGTCAGGTCGTCGAGCACCTCCACCCGGATCACGCCGTCCGGCCCGATCTGCAGGATCTGGTCCACGATGCCGTCGGCGTTCATGTCGGTGCCGAGAATCAGGTCGACACCGTCGTCGACCAGGCTGGTGTCGAGGCGACCATCGCCGTCGGTGTCGAGGACGAGTGGGGCCGTGTCGAGGTCCGGTACGTCGCGGGGCTCAAACACGGGCCACCGCCCGCGGGCCGGCGAGCGTGAGCAGCTCGGCCTCGACGGCGGCGCGGCGGCGCTCCACGGCGGCGTCGAGCTCGGCCGCGGCCGAGCGCTCCAGCTCCAGCAGCATGCGCTCGACGTCCACGCGCAACGCGGCCTGCGCCTGGACGAGCACCGCATCCATCCGGCGCCGCAGCAGGGCGCGCTCGGCGCCGCCCCGGCGGGCAAGCACGGCGACCGCCACGGCGGCGGCTCCGATCCCGACGGCGGCAGGCGCGAGCGCGGGGCCGCCCCACACCGGCAGCCCGACCAGCGGCATCGCCGCCAGCATCACCAGCGCGACCCGCCAGACCGCGAGCCCTTCGGCCGCGCCCGCCAGCCGCGGCGCGCGCACCGGCGCGGCGGGCATCGGGTCCAGCAGCGGACGACGGGGCGCCGGGAAGGCGGGCCAGCTCAGGCCGAGGTCGAGCCTGCGCGCCGTGGCGATCCGGCGCAGCCCGGGCCCGAGCTGGGCCAGGGTGGCCGTGTGGACCCGCGCGGCGAGCGCATCCAACGCGACGGGCAGACAGCCGGGCAGCGCGCGACCGACCCCGCGCTCGGGATGGCCCGCGTGTGCCCCGACCTCCCGGGCGAGGTCGGCGAACGCCGCCGCGGCCGCATCGGTGGCGACGATGCGCGCCAGCGCCAGCTCGGCCCGCAGCTCGGCGCGGTGGGTGCCCGCGAGCGGACCCTGCTCGGCGCGCAGCTCGGCCCGGCGAGCGCGGACGGCGTCGGCGTAGCGATCGGGCATGCTGGCCGCCTTCCTTCCGCGGGTCTCGTCCGCGACTGTGCCGGCCGCACAGGTCATCAGGGGGCCGCACGGCGGAACGCTTTGCAGGTGTGAACGCCGATCACTCGGACGGCGGCGTCTTCTCCGCCTCGGCCACCAACCTGGCGTAGCGCGTGCCCGCCGCCAGGAGGACCAGCCCGGCGCCGAGGAACGCGCCGACGCGGGCGAGGCCGTCGAGTGCGACGAGGTCGAACAGCACCAGCTTCGCCACGGCCGCGGCGACGAGCACGAGTCCGGCGACCCGCAGCGCGGGTCTGCGCAGGCCACGGGCCAGAAGGAGCAACGCGCCGACGGTCCAGGAGACGGTGACGACGGCGCGGCCTGCCGTGAAGCCCGTCGCCGACGGGGAGATCAAGAGGGCTGCGTTGACGACCACGCCCGCCGCCCCGTAAAGCGCAACGAGCCCGATCGGCACCCAGACGGCAGCGCGCGCGGCGTCCGGACGGATCCAGCCGAGCCGTCCGCCCGCCACGAGGAGGGCAGCGGCGGGGGCCAGAATGAGCGCGTTGGCCGCGACGGCGGTAGCGAGCTCGGGGACCGCGGGCGCGATCACGAACTCCACCAGTGCCGCGATCGGTGCGTCCTGCTGGAGCGCCGCGAGGAGGCCCCAACCGCCGAGCACCAGCGCTGTGACCATCGGGAACCGACTGCGCAGGCCGATCGCGACCAGCGCGGCCACGACGGCCTCCCCCAGGACCGCCAGGACGGCCGCGGCGCCGTCGAGACCGACGACGGTGGCGGTGAGGAGGGCGGTGGTGGCCGCGACACCCGCGGCCACCTTGACCGGATGCCGGGTCGCAGGCAGGAGGGCGAGGACCGCGAGCACGGCTGCGGCGCCGCCCGCGAGAAGGGCGCCACGCCAGCCGCCGAGCGTCGGGGCACCCGCCAGGGCGGGCAGAACCGCGGCCGCAACGACCGCCGCGATCGACCCGACCCACCTCCGCGGGCTCGGCTCGGGCGACGGGTGCGGCGCGGCAGCCGCGGTCGGGGCAGCCGCGGTCGGGGCAGCCGCGGTCGGGGCAGCCGCGGTCGGGGCAGCCGCGGTCGGGGCAGCCGCGGTCGGGGCAGCCGCGGTCGGGGCAGCCGCGGTCGGGGCAGCCGCGGTCGGGGCAGCCGCGGTGGGAGGGCCCGCGAGTCCGTCCCGCGTCCGCCGAACGGCGAGCGCCGTGGTGGCGAACGCGAACATGAGCACGACCGCCGCCACCCCGACGACGGCGAGCACATCCGGCTCCTCGACGACCGCACCGATCCCGTACAGGACCGGCCCGGCCACTGCCAGCAGCATCAGCACCGCCCACCGCCTGCGCAGCACGACGAGCAGGGCGGCGAGTTGGAGTACGAGGACCAGCGCGACCAGGAGCCATCCGTCGGCCAGGGCGGGGGCGAGCACGGCGGCCCCGGCGACGACCCCGCTTCCGAGCAGCTCGGAGCGCCACCGGTCGGCGAGCCCCAGCCCGGCGCCCGCGACGACCAACGCGAGCAGCAGCGCCGGGAGGGCGGGCAGGAAGCCGAAGACCGCGGTCGCCGCGGCGTCGACGAGGTACAGCGTGGCGAAGCCGGTGGCGGCCAGCGCGAGGGCACCCGCGCGGGCGGTCTCTCGGCGGTGCAGCCACATCCCCAGCCCGACGAGGCCCGCGCCCAGCACCGCGCCGAACCCGACCCGCGGCGCCGGGGTGAACCAGCCCCGCGAGGCGGCAAGCGCCAGCAGGAGGACGACGCCGAGCAGCGTGACGGCCCCGCCGGTCCAGGCGAGCAACCGGGCGCCGGTGAGCGGCGAGCGCCTCGGCGCGGCCAACGCGGCCAACGCGGCCAACGCGGCCAACGCGGCCAACGCGGCCAACGCGGCCAACGCGGCCAACGCAGGCCAACGCAGCCAACGCGGCCAACGCAGCCAACGCAGCCAACGCAGCCAACGCAGCCAACGCAGCCAACGCAGCCAACGCAGCCAACGCAGCCAACGCAGCCAACGCAGCCAACGCAGCCAACGCAGCCAACGCAGCCAACGCAGCCAACGCAGCCAACGCAGCCGACGCAGCCGACGCAGCCGACGCAGCCGACGCAGCCGACGCAGCCGACGCAGCCGACGCAGCCGACGCAGGAGCTTCCCAGGTCGCGGACGGCGGACCGACCGGCGGTGTACCGGCCGCCGCCCAGCCCGGGGCCTGCCCGCCCGGAGCGCCGGGCGGGACGGGGCCGAGGCCTGCCGGGGGCGCGGCCCACGGCGGCGGGTAGCCCGGCACAGGCCACGGCGCCGGGTAGGCGCCCAACGGCGGCGCGGGAGCGGCGTGCGGTGCGACGGCGGCGTGCGCCGCGACGGTCCGCGGCGCGCTACCGGCCCCGTCGGTGGACACCACGGACTCGGCCGCGCGCAACGCCAGCAGCTCGGCGCCCATGCCGTCGAGCCTGCGCCCGATCCGCCCCAGCTCGGCGGCCAGCGTGGCGAGCGGGTCGGACGTCCGAGGAGTGCTCATGCATCGGATTTTCCCCAGGTCAGAGGCCCGGGCCAGGCGTACTACCACCTACCTTTGATCACGGTCAGGTCACGGCGCTTGATCGATGTATTGCCGCGGCGGGGCAACCCCTCGTCTTCACGTACGTCTAGCTCAATGTGGCGCACGTTGCCACGAACCGAACGCCCGTAACCCGCAGGCGACGCCGTCGTTGACCGGAGGAGCGGATCTCCTTGGAGGATGTGTGAGCGCCGTGTCACCCGCCCGTCCGGTTCCGGTGTCGGTCGCGCCCATGCCTCGGACCCGGCGGAACCGCACCCCGTTCCCGCTGGTCAGCGTCGTCGTCCCCACGCGGAATGAGGCGAAGAACCTGGAGATCGTGCTGCCTGCCATCGCGGCGGTGCGCCCGGCCGTCCACGAGATCATCGTGGTCGACGGGCATTCCACCGACGGCTCGGTCGACGTCGCACGCCGCGTGCTGCCCACGGTCAAGGCGATCACCCAGACCCGCAAGGGCAAGGGCAACGCGATGGCGTGCGGGTTCGCCGCCGCCACGGGTGACGTCATCGTGATGTTCGACGCCGACGGCTCGGCCGACCCGGCCGAGATCCCCGCCTTCGTGTCCGCGCTTGTCGCGGGCGCCGACTTCGCCAAGGGCAGCCGGTTCGCCCCCGGCGGTGGCAGCGACGACATCACCCTGCTGCGCCGCTCCGGCAACGCGGGCCTCAACGGCGTCGCGAACACGCTGTTCGGAACGGCGTACTCGGACCTCTGCTACGGCTACAACGCCTTCTGGGCCGACCTCCTCCCGCTGCTCGACCTCCCCCCGATCGAGGTGCCCGCGACCGATGCGGGGATGCTGTGGGGCGACGGCTTCGAGATCGAGACGGTGCTCAACTGCCGGATGGCAGCGGCGGGTCTGCGGATCACGGAGGTGCCGTCCGTCGAGCGGCAGCGCATGTTCGGCGAGACCAACCTCCGCACCTTCGCCGACGGCGCCCGCGTGCTCCGTACCCTGATCGCGGAGCATCGCCGCATGCTGGCTCGCACCCGCTGACCCCGGAGATCATGTGACCACCGCCACCGTCGTCGTCTGCGTCTACACCGAGAAGCGCTGGGACGACATCGTGGCGGCGGTGCGGTCCGTCGCGGCGCAGGACGTGGCCCCGGTCGAGACGCTGGTCGTCGTCGACCACAACCCGGAGCTGCTCGCCCGCGCGCAGGCCGAGCTCGACGGTGTGCGGGTGCTGGCCAACGCCCACGTCCAGGGCCTGTCCGGCGCCCGCAACACGGCGATCGCCGAGGCGCGGGGCGACGTGGTGGTGTTCCTCGACGACGACGCCGCCGCCCGCCCCGGCTGGCTCGCCGCCTTGCTGGAGCCCTACGAGGACGCCACCGTGCAGGCCGTCGGCGGCGTGGCCCACCCGCACTGGCCCACGTGGCCCAACGGCGGCCGCCGACCGAGCGTGCTGCCCGGCGCCCACCCGCTCGACGGCGACGCCACCGGCGAGCTCGACTGGATCGTCGGCTGCACCTACACGGGTCAGCCGAGGGTGCGGGCCGACGTGCGCAACCTCATGGGCTGCAACATGTCGTTCCGGCGCGCGGTGTTCGAGCGGGTCGGCGGGTTCGCCGAGGAGATCGGCCGCATCGGCAAGAACCCGCTGGGCTGCGAGGAGACCGAGCTCTGCATCCGCGCGCGCCAGGCCTACGCCCGCGCGGGCGAGAAGATCCGGATCGTGTTCGAGCCGCGCGCCGAGGTCGACCACCGCGTCAGCCACGACCGCGTCGAATGGGCCTACCTGCGGCGGCGGAGCTGGGCCGAGGGCCTGTCCAAGGCGGCGGTGTCGAAGCTCGTGGGCGCGGACGACGCCTTGTCCACCGAGCGCGACTACGTCGCCAAGGTGCTCCCCGCCGCCGTTCTGCGCGAGCTGCGGCAGCGCCACGTCGCGTCGGCGGCGGCCGTCGTCACGGCGCTGACGTGCACCACAGCGGGCTACCTCCGCGGCAGGCTGCCCGGCGCGACGTCCGGTGTGCGGCTGCCCGCCGCCGGTGGCTGAGCCGCCCCGTCGGTCGGTCACGAGCTTCGTCCACCATCGCGCCCGCCTGACCGACGGCCAGCAGGCGGCCTGGGACCGGTGGTGGCCCACCCGTGGCCGCGAGGTCGCCGACCTCGACTACGACCCGCCCGCCTGGTTCGGCCGGACCGCCCCCCTCATCCTGGAGATCGGCTCGGGCATGGGGGAGTCGACGGCGGCGCTCGCGGCGGCCGAACCGGACATCGACCATCTCGCCGTCGAGGTCTTCGAACCCGGCATCGCCGCGCTGCTCATGCGGGCCGCGGCGGCAGAGCTGACCAACCTGGTCGTCCTGCGCGGGGACGCCGTCGCGCTGCTGTCCCAACGGGTGCCGGACGCGTCGCTGGCCGGGATCCGGATCTTCTTCCCGGATCCCTGGCCCAAGCGCCGCCACCACAAGCGCAGGCTCGTGCAACCCGGGTTCGTGGCGCTCGCGGCCGCCCGGCTGCGGCCCGGCGGCACCCTGCACATGGCCACCGACTGGGCCGACTACGCCGACCAGATGCGCGTGGTCACCGACGCGGAGCCACTGTTGGTGGGCGGAGAGACGCCGCGCCCGCCGTGGCGGCCCGTGACCAAGTTCGAGGCACGGGCCCGAGCCGAGGGCCGTGACGTCCACGATCTCGTTTACCATAGGCCACCTCGCGAACACGAAGGGTAGCGGAGTAGGAAGGTCGCGGTCCCGATCGGGGCCCCGACGATGGAGGTCCGCTGACGGTGACGCTCGCTCTGGCGCCCCGACGGGACCACGTCGACCTCGACGCCGCCACGGCATTCCTGGAGCAGTTCCACGTCGAGACCAGCCCGGCGTACCCGCTGCGACGCAGGCTGCGGCGGGTACGGGCGGAGATCGAGCGGACGGGCACGTACGTGCACACGGAGGCCGAGATCACGTTCGGCGCCCGGGTGGCGTGGCGCAACGCGGCGCGCTGCGTCGGGCGGCTGTACTGGCACGGGCTGCATGTGCGCGACCGGCGGGCGGTGCACACCCCCGCGGCCGTCGCCGACGAGTGCGCCGCGCACCTGCGGGCGGCCACCCGCGGCGGCCGCATCCGGTCCACGATCACGGTGTTCGCGCCCGACCGGCCCGGCAGGCCGGGCCCGCGCATCGTCAACGACCAGCTCGTCCGCTACGCCGGGCACCGCATGCCGACCGGCGGGATCCGGGGTGACCGCGGCCAGGTGGCGCTCACCGACCACGCGATCGCGCTGGGCTGGCGAGCGCCCGACCCGCCAGGGCGCTTCGACATCCTGCCGCTGCTCATCGCCTCCGACGGCGCGCCTCCCGCGGCGTTCGAGCTGCCGCGCGACGTGGTGCTGGAGGTGCCGCTCGTCCATCCCGAGTTCGACTGGTTCGCCGACCTGCGGCTGCGCTGGCACGCGGTGCCCGCGATCAGCAACATGCCGCTGTCGATCGGCGGGGTCACGTACCCGGCGGCGCCGTTCAACGGCTGGTATGTCGGCACGGAGATCGGCGCCCGCAACCTCGCCGACGCCGACCGGTATGACCTGCTGCCCGTCGTCGCCGACTGGATGGGTCTGGCCCGCGACTCGGAGCGCACGCTGTGGCGCGACCGGGCCGTCATCGAGCTCGTGCGGGCCGTGCAGCACTCGTTCGACGTGGCGGGCGTGACCATGTCCGACCATCACGAGGAGGCGCGTCGCTTCCTCAAGCACGTGACGAAGGAGGAGCGGGCCGGACGGGCCTGCCCGGCCGACTGGAGCTGGATCGTGCCGCCGGTCTCCGGCGCCCTCACGCCGGTGTTCCACCGCTACTACGACGCGCCCGACCCGGAGATCCGCCCGGCCTACCTTCCGCCGCCTGATACGTTCCGGTGCCACCCGGGGAGGTAGGTCCCGATGGCGAGAAGGCGGGGCTGGCTGCGCCGCGGCATCGACGAGAAGGCCGCAGCGGCCCTGGCCGCGCGGCACGCGGAGGCGGTCGCCCACCTCTTGGCCGGGCGGCCGGAGCTGGCCGTCCCGCGGCTCGAACAGCTCCTGACCGGCTGTCGCGGCGTGTTCGGCGTCCGCCGCGGACCCACCCTGACCGTGGAGGGCAACCTCGCGATCGCCTACCTCTGCGCGGACCGCGTCGACGAGGGGCACGCGCTGCTGCGCGAGGTCCACAATACCCGCGGGCGCGTCCTCGGCCCCACCGACCCGGCCACGCTCACCGCGGGCGACTGCCTGGCCACCGCCCATCGCCTGCTCGGCCGCAATGCGGAGGCGGTGGCGTTGGGCAAGCGGGTCGTGGCGGGTCGCACCGCGGCGTTGGGCCGCGCGCACGTCGACACGCTGACCTCCCGCATGGGCCTCGCCCTCGCCTACCTCGCCGCAGGCGCCGGGGCCGAGGCCCGTGCGCAGCTGCAGACCGCGCTGACCGACGCCGAGGACGCCCACGGCACCGCGCACCCGCATGCGATCGAGCTGCGGATCGCGCTGGCGCGCGCCCACGTCGCGGACGGTCAGGTGCTCGCCGCGGCCGCGCAGTTCGACGAGGCGATCGCCGCGAGCGTCACGACGTACGGCGCCGACCACCGGGAGACGGCCGACCTGCACGCCGAGCGCGACGAGTTGCAGCCCGCCGCCTCCTGAGTCGTGAGTGGAAATAGTCGCTATAGCGACTATTTCCACTCACGACCTTCAGGCGGGCCCGGGCAGGCCCGGCACCTGGCGGGCCCGTCCGCGCAGCTCCGCCACCACCTCGCCCGCCACCCGCACGGAGACGTCGTACAGCCCCGACCGGCCCGCCCGCGCCCGCTCCACCGCCTCCGCGACGAGCTCCGCGCCCAGCGGCACGGGCCGCAGGAAGTCGATGTCGGCGCCCGCCGCCACCGCCGAGACCCCGTAGCTGTTGCAGGCGTACGCGAACGCGGCATCGGCAAGGAGGAACACGTAGCCGCCGTGGCACATGCCGTGCCCGTTGAGGTGGCGGGGCTCCACGATGAGCGCCGTGCGCGCCCGTCCCGGCCCGACGTCGAGCAGTCGCACGCCCGCGTCGCGCCCCGCGTCGTCGGCCCGCTCCATGGCCGCCGCGGCGCGCCGCGCGACCTCCCCGCCGTCGTCCCTACCGTCGTCCGCGCCGTCGTCCGTCCCGTCGTCCATAGCCGTGATCCTCCGACGGCCCCGCGGAACGAGCGGGATAGGGTCGGATCCATGACGTCCCCCACCGGCCCCGAGCCGCGCGTGCTGCTGGTGTGGGACGCCCCGAACATGGACATGAGCCTCGGCTCGCTGCTCGGCGCCCGCCCGACGGCGGCGTTCCGACCGCGGTTCGACGCCGTCGGCCGCTGGCTGCTCGAGCTCGCGGGCGACCACGCCGTCGCCGAGGCCTGCGTGTTCACCAACGTCGTCCCGGGCAGCACCGAGGTCGTCCGGCCGTGGGTGGAGGCGCTGCGCAACGTCGGTTTCGCCGTATTCGCCAAACCCAAGACGACCGAAGATTCCGATATCGACGACGACATGCTGGCCCACATCAAGCTCCGCTCCGACGAGGGCATGCTGGAGCACGTCGTCGTCGCGTCGGGCGACGGGCGGGCGTTCCGGGAGCCGCTGGAGGAGCTGCGCACCCGCGGCACCTACGTCACGGTGATCGGGTTCCGCGAGCACGCGAGCTTCGCGCTCACCTCCGAGGTGATCGAGTTCGTCGACCTCGAGGAGATCGAGGGCGTCTTCCGCGAGCCGCTGCCGCGCATCTCCCTCGACTCGCTGCCCGACGGCGGGGCGTGGCTGCCGCCGTTCCGGTCGCTGCGGTCGCTGCTGGAGAAGCGGTGACACTGCGCCTCACGGCGCCCGTCGTTCTGCCCTGCGATGCTTCATGTTCGGTCCTGCGCGACGCCGTCGTCGACGTCGACGCGGACGGCCGCATCGCCTTCATCGGTCCCCGGGCCGCCGCGCCGCCCTCGTCGGCGCCGGTGCGGGCGTTGTCGGGGCTGCTGCTCCCCGGGCTGGTCAACGCGCATGCGCACACGCCGATGGTGGCGCTGCGCGGGCTCGGCGGCGACCTGCCGCTGATGCGCTGGCTACGCGAGGTGATCTGGCCCGCGGAGGGCAGGCTGCGCGCCGACGACGTGCGCACCGCCATGACCGCGGGCTGCGTCGAACTGCTCCGCACCGGGTGCACCACCAGCGTCGAGATGTACTTCTTCACCGACGCCGTGCTCGACGCGGTGATCGCCGTCGGCTCGCGGGTGCTGCTCACGCCGGGGATCATCGCGGCGCCCGGGTGGGATCGGCTCGGGCCGTGGGAGGCGATGCGCGACGACGTCTCCGCGCGGATCGACGCCGAGGGCCTGCGGTCCGGACCGGGTGAGCGGATCGAGCTCGGGTACGGGCCGCACGCGGCGTACACACTGCCGCCGGAGGCGCTCGCGTCGGTCGGGGAGCACGCCCGGGCGCGGGGTGCGCTGGTGCACATCCACGTGGCCGAGACCGCCGACGAGGACCGGGACCAGCGCGCGGCCTACGGCTCGGTGCCCGCGCTGCTCGACGCGGTCGGCCTGCTGGGTGGGCGGGTGTTGGCGGCGCACGGGGTGCAGCTGTCGGATGCGGACGTGGCGCTCCTGGCGTTGCGGGGTGCGGCGGTGGCGCACTGCCCGGGCTCGAACGCGAAGCTCGCGGCCGGGGTGGCGCGGATCACGGCGCTGCGGCGGGCGGGCGTGCGGGTGGGGCTGGGTACCGACGGCCCGGCGTCCGGCGACGACCTCGACCTGTGGGCGCAGGCCCGGCTCGCGGGCCTGTTCGCCCGCGTGAGCACGGGCGACGCCGCCGCGCTGACGGCCGCCGAGCTGCTGCTGATGGCCACGCGCGACGGCGCCGCCGCGATCGGGCGCTCGGACCTCGGCGCCCTGGAGGCTGGGCGGTGGGCCGACCTGGTGCACGTCGACCTCGACGACGCGGTGTTCACCGACCCGGCCGACGACGCGCAGCTGCTGTCCAACCTCGTGTGGGCGGGCGGGGCACGGCTGGTGACCGACGTGTGGGTCGCGGGCGAGGCCGTCCTGGCCGACGGCGAGCCGACGCGGGTCGACCGCGCCGCCACGAGGGCCGGGCTGCGGTCGGTGGCCGCCCGCCTGCGCGCGTGATCGCGGCGAGACCGACGTTCGCGGGACTTGATCACCGGAACCGTCGGTCTCGCGGCCGTGCCCACCTACCAGTTCGCGGCGACCGGCTGCAGGTGGTGGCGCCCGGTGTCCGCCAACGCGTCCAGGCCCGGCCATTCGCGCTGCGTCGACCGCTCCCGGGCCGCCCGTCCCCGTGCGGCAGCGGGCACCCGCCGATGCGTGACGTCGGTGGCGGTGCACATCGTCATGTCCGCGATCAGCGCACCCGTCACGCCCCGCGGGCCTGACGACGAGACCGACCGCTCCCGGGCCGCCCGTCGGCGCGCCAGGTCGGCCCCCGCATCCTGCCCCGCGGGCGCGACGACGGCTTCGAGCTGGACGGGGATCGGCGCGGTCAGGGGATCGCGGCGGAACTCGTCCAACGAATCCGCCGTCCGTACCGGCCGTCGCTCCCGCCAACCACTCCGCGTCAGGGCGGCGAAGATCGGGGTCTGGATGGCGTCCTCGTCGAGCGCGTGCCTGCCGACTCTCGGCCCACCGATCAGTTCTTCGATCACCACGTCTCCTCCTTCAAGGGGTCGCTGCCACCCATAACGGGGTCACACAGCCAGGGGAAACGGGTTCAGCCGAGCCGTTACAGCCCTCTCGGGTGAATCAACTCGTCAGGGTGGTGGCGCTACACCCGTTTGAGGATCCGGGCAGCACCCGCCGCAGCCGTCGTCGCCAGAATCCACCCGACCACGTCAAGCGCGGTCGCGATCCACTGCGACGCGCCCTCCAATCGCCAGTACCCGTCCTGCCCGAGGTTCACGATCGGGAGGAGCGTGTCCGCGGCGAAGATCCAAGGGTCGAAGACCGGGTGCTGGCCGTCGTCGACCGGACTCGGCATGTGCCCGACGAACCACAGGCCGCCGAGCAGCCACGCCAGCACCAGCCAGCACACCGCCAACCAGGGCTGATACCCGAATCCGACCGTCCAGCGCTGCAGCGCGCCCCACGTCCGACCGGCGGGCCCGGCCTCGCCGTAGCGGCGGATCTGGCGCGTCATCAGCACGCGCTCGGCTCGGTCCTCGTGGCCCGCGCGCCGGTACGCGGCGGCGAGCTGCTCGTAGGGTCCCGGGGCGTAGTCGCCCGTCGCCTGTTCGAGCAGGTGAAGCCGCTGTCGGGGGTCGGTGATCCGAGTGTCGTCGATCATCTGCTAGCCGAAACCGTCGACCGCGACGCCGCCCTCGGCCGCCCAGAGCTCCTCCGCGTCGGTGAATGTGCCGACCCGGGCCGCAGCCAGGCGTACCGCGCCCGCGGGCGCCCGAGCGGGGAGGACGACGAGGTCGGTGGTCGTCAGGCCGTACAGGTTGAGCGCGTAGCGGGTGCGGCCCGCGGTGCCGAGCGTGGCGTCGATGACCTGGACGGACTTGTGCACGTCCGCCACCCGTGCCCGCACGCCTCCGGCCGCGGCGAACCCGTCGACGCAGAGCAGGTCCTTGCCGATCGTGGCGGCTCGCAGGTCGAGCGAAGGGCGCAGGGTGTCGTCGGGACGCAGGCGGGGGCGGGTCAGTGCGGCGCCGGTGCAGTCGAGGGTCGCGCCGACGTCCACGTTCTGCATCCGCAGCGTGCCCTCGCACCGGGCGCGGCGCAGGTAGAGCTCGCCGCCGACGCGCAGCCGGTCGCCGAGCAGCGCGTAGCCGTCCGGCGCGCCCAGGCGCGCTCCCGAGAGGCTCGCCGTCCCCCGCACGGTCGCGTCGACCAGCCGCAGCTGGCCCGCGCAGGAGATCGGGCCACGGCCGGTGTCGCGGCCTTCGATGTCGCCGCCGACCTCCATCCCGTCGGCCAGCAGCGCGACTCCCCGCGCGGAGCCCGCGGTGAGCCGCGCGCCGGACAGCCGCAGGTACCCGCCGATCACGGCGTTGGGCAGGCGGACGGTGCCGGTGGTGCACAGGCCGTCGTCGAGCTCGAGGTTGCCGTCGACGTGCAGCCGGTCGCCCACGAGGCACGCCGCCGGGTCGACGATCCCCGCGGGCAGCACCGGCGCCCGGCTGCCTTCCGGGGCGTCCTCGCCGGGGTCCGGGATGGTCGTCGACGCGATGTCGGCGCCGGAGAAGACCAGGTCACCGCCGACGCGAGCGCCCGCGAGCCGGACCCGGCCGGAGGCGGTGAACGTCGGCCCGGTCGCGTGCCGCCCGGCGAGCAGGCTGCCGCCGACGGTGATGCCGGTGGCGTCCAGCGCGTCGCCGGTCGGCGAGCCGAGCACGGCGCCCGCCAGGTCGACGTTGCCGGTGATCCGTGCGCCGGGCAGCCGCACCTCGGCGTCCGCGCGCAGCCGCCGTGCGTACCAGGTGCCCTCGACGACGACGCGGTCGGCCACGAGCGCGTGTTCGCCGCCGCCACGCAGCCGGCCGCCGGACAGCCGCAGCGAGCCACCGATCTGGGCGTCGGTGAGGTCGACCGAGCCCGCGGCGTCGAAGCCGTCGTCGAGGAGGAGGTCGGCGGCGACGCGCAGGTTGCCCGCTCGCAGCCCGGGCAGGCGCGACCCGGTCAGCGCGAGCCCGGCGAGCTCGGCCATCCGCAGGTCGGGGGCGTGCGCGAACGTGCACTCGCGCAGCTTGACGGGCACGCCCACCCGTGCGCCGTGCAGGCGCAGCGCGCCGAGGACGGTGGCGCGCCGAAGCCGCAACGCCGGGGCCCCCGGTGGGGCGGGCGCGGTGAGCAGCGCCACGAGGTGCGCGGCGGGCACGTCGGCGCCCGCGAGGTCGCACTCCCGGCCGGAGGCCAGCGCGTCGGCGAGATCGTCCACGTGCACATAGCGTCGTGAGTGGAAAAGGTTGCTGGAACAGCGTTATCCACTCACGAGGTCAGCCCACGTCTAGCTTCTCCACCGTCTCCAGATCGAGGCGCAGCGTGGCGGCGCGCAGGTTCTCCTCCAGGTGCGCGACGCTCGACGTGCCCGGGATCGGCAGCATCACCGACGACCGCTGCAGCAGCCACGCCAGCGCCACCGCCGAGGCGGTGACGCCGAACCGCTCAGCCGCCTCCGCCACCGGCCCGCCCGGCTCGGCGAGCCGCCCGGACGCGATCGGGTGCCACGGCAGGAACCCGATGCCCTGCTCGGTGCAGTAGCGCAGCACGGCGTCGCTGGCCCGGTCGAGGAGGTTGTAGCGGTTCTGCACGGTCGCGATGTCGACGATGGCGCGCGCCCGCTCGATCTGGTCGACGTCCACCTCGGACAGCCCAACCGCAGCGATCTTGCCCTCGGCCTGCAGCTCGGCGAGGAGGCCGAACTGGTCGTCGGCGGGCACGGTCGGATCGACGCGGTGCAGCTGGAAGAGGTCGATGCGCTCTAGGCCGAGGCGGCGCAGCGACATCTCGCACTCCTGCCGCAGGTACGCCGGGCGACCGCAGGGGACCCACTTCGCGGGCCCCGTGCGTAGGAAGCCGGCCTTGGTCGCGATCGTCAGGCCGTCGTAGGGGTGCAGCGCCTCGCGAAGGAGGTCCTCGGCGACGTAGGGGCCGTAGGAGTCGGCCGTGTCGAAGAGGTCGACGCCCAGCTCCGCGGCGCGGCGGAGCACCGCCACCGCGCCTGCCGGGTCCGCGGGCGGCCCCCACACCCCCGGGCCGGTGAGCTGCATGGTGCCGTAGCCGAGTCGGTGCACGGTGCGGTCGCCGATGGTGAACCGGGTGGTGAGTTCTCCAGAAGCCACGGCGCCCAGCCTGGCACCCTCGCGAGTCGAGCGCGCGCGAAGGTGACCGCTTGCACTCCGGCCGCCCCGCCCGAGCCCCGAATGTCCACTTCGCACGGCGCCGGCGGGGCCGAAGAGCGCCCGAAGACGGACGGGCTGGGGGGTGCGCAGCGCGGCCGGGCCCACTAGCTTTCCCCTCGTGCCGAAGATCGTGCCGTTGGCGGAGGCGGTGGCGGGGCTGGTCCGCGACGGCGACACCGTCGCACTCGAGGGCTTCACCCACCTCATCCCCTTCGCCGCGGGCCACGAGATCATCCGGCAGGGCCTGCGCGACCTCACGCTCGTGCGGATGACCCCCGACGTCATCTACGACCAGCTCATCGGCGCGGGCTGCGCGGCCAAGCTCGTCTTCTCCTGGGGCGGCAACCCCGGCGTCGGCTCGCTGCACCGCATGCGCGACGCGCTGGCCAACGGCTGGCCCCTCCCGCTCGCGATCGAGGAACACAGCCACGCGGGCATGGCCAACCGCTACGTCGCCGGTGCGTCCGGGCTGCCGTTCGCCGTGCTGCGCGGGTACGCGGGCACCGACCTGCCCCAGCACACGCCGACGATCGCCGCCGTCACCTGCCCGTTCACCGGCGAGGAGCTGGCCGCGGTCCAGGCGCTCACCCCCGACGTCGGCATCGTGCACGCCCAACGCGCCGACCGGCACGGCAACGTCCAGCTGTGGGGGATCGTCGGCGTGCAGAAGGAGGTCGTGCTGGCGTCGCAACGCGCGCTGGTCACCGTCGAGGAGATCGTGGACGAGCTCAACCCGGTGCCCGGCGCGGTGGTGCTGCCGCACTGGGTGATCGAGATGATCGCGGTGACGCCCGGCGGGGCCGCTCCGTCCTACGCGCAGGACTACTACGACCGCGACAACGCCGCGTACCGCGCCTGGGACGCGATCAGCCGCGACCGGGCCGCCTTCCGCCGCTGGCTCGGCGAGCTGCGCGAGGTGGCGGCATGACCCCCGACGAGATGATGAGCATCGCCGCGGCCCGGACCCTGCGCGACGGCCAAGTGTGCTTCGTCGGGATCGGGCTCCCGTCGACGGCGGCCAACCTCGCCCGCCGCCTGCACGCGCCCAACCTCGTGCTGGTCTACGAGTCCGGCGCCCTCGACACCCGCCCCGACGTGCTGCCGCTGTCCATCGGCGACGGCGTGCTGGCGACGTCCGCGCTCACCGTCATCAGCGTGCCCGAGGTGTTCAACTACTGGCTGCAGCCCGGCCGGATCGACGTCGGCTTCCTCTCCGGCGCGCAGATCGACCGCTTAGGCAACATCAACACCACCGTCATCGGCGAGTACGACGAGCCCCTCGTGCGGCTGCCCGGCTCCGGCGGCGCGCCGGAGATCGCGGCGTCTTGCCGCGAGGTGATCGTCGTGATGCGGCATCGGGCGCGGGCGTTCGTCGAGCAGGTCGACTTCGTCAGCTCCGTCGGCTACGGCACCGGCCCCGACGACCGCGCGGTGCTCGGCCTGCGCGGCCGCGGCCCCACCCGCGTGATCACCGACCTCGGCCTGCTCGAGCCCGATCCGGAGACCAAGGAGCTCGTGCTCACCGCCGTCCACCAGGGCGTCTCGGTCGAGGAGGTGCGGGCGCAGACGGGGTGGGAGCTGCAGGTCTCGGCGGACCTCATGATCACCGCACCGCCGACGGACGCCGAGGTCTCCACCCTGCGGTCCATGACGACGGTCGACGAATGAAGCTGCACTACGCCGACGACGGCCCCCGCGACGGGCCGGTGCTCATGTTCGCGGGTTCGCTGGGCGCCACGCTGGCAATGTGGGAGCCGCAGCTGACCCTGGCGGGCCGGTTCCGCGTGATCCGCATCGACCACCGCGGCCACGGCGGTTCGCCGGTGCCGCCCGGCCCGTACGCCATGCCCGAGCTCGCCGCCGACGTGCTCGCCCTGCTCGACGACCTCGGGCTCGCCCGGGTCGCGTTCTGCGGGCTGTCGCTGGGCGGGATGGTCGGCATGTACCTCGGCTCGGAGCACCCCGAGCGGCTCACCAGCCTCACGCTCTGCTGCACCACCGCGCACTTCGCCGACCGCGGCCCGTGGGACGAGCGGATCGCCGCGGTCGAGGCGGGCGGCACGGCCGGGATCGCCGACGCCGTCGTCAGCCGCTGGTTCACCCCGGCGTGGGCGGCCGCGCACCCCGACGTCGTCGCCGCGCTGCGCAACCAGATCGCGGGCACGCCGGACGCGGGCTATGTCGGCTGTTGCCGGGCCATCGCCGCGTGGGACCACCGCGCGCGGCTCCCCGCGGTGGCCGTGCCCACGCTCGTCATCGGCGGTGCGGACGATCCGTCCACCCCGGTCGACCCGCACGCCCACACCCTCGCCGACAACATCCCGGGCGCCCGCCTGGAGATCCTCCCCGGTGCGCACCTCGCCACGATCGAGTGCGCGGAACAAGCCTCTGGGCTGATTTCGGGGCACGCTGCGATCACAAGTCTGTAACGACCCCGGATTAGAGTCCGTCCGGACGGGCAATACCCTCCTCACGGATGGAGGTGGTCCGTGATGAGTGACCGCGAACGCCGAGTCCTTGAGAGCATCGAGCAGGAGCTGCGCCGGTCAGATCCCGAGCTCGTGCGCCTGTTCACTCGGCTGGGCAGACGCAGGCTCACGGGCCCGGCCGTGCTGCTGGCCGTCGGCCTGGTGGTGATCGTGCTCGGGTCGGCCATCGTCTCGGTGTCGGTCGCCGTGCTCGGCATGGCCATCGCCGGGGTCGCGCTCGTCGCCGCCTACCACCGCCCGCTCGGCTTCGGATTCCTCGGCCGCACCTGAGCCCGGACATGGCCTAACGTCTCGACCATGGTGGTCGAGCGGATGCGCCCCTACACGTCGACGATTTTCGCGGAGATGTCGGCGCTGGCCGTCCGCACGGGCGCCATCAACCTCGGGCAGGGCTTCCCGGACACCGAAGGGCCGCCGTCGCTGCTCGCCGACGCCGCCGCGAACATCACCGGGGGCGTGAACCAGTACCCACCCGGTCTCGGCGTCCCCGCGCTGCGCACGGCCGTGGCCGAGCACCAGCGCCGGTTTCACGGCCTGGCCGTCGACCCCGAGGACGTGCTGATCACGACCGGCGCCACCGAGGCCATCGCGTCCGCCGTGCTGGGCCTGTGCGACCCGGGCGACGAGGTCGTCACGTTCGAACCGTTCTACGACTCCTACGCCGCCACCATCGCGCTTGCGGGCGCCGTGCTCCGACCCGTGCCGCTGCGGCCGCCGACCTTCGGCTTCGACCCCGACGAGCTGCGCGCGGCCTTCTCGCCGCGCACCCGGCTCGTGCTGGTCAACACCCCGCACAACCCGACCGGCACCGTGCTGTCGGCCGACCAGCTCCAGACGATCGGGGCGCTCGCGGCCGAGTTCGGGGCCGTGGTCGTCACCGACGAGGTCTACGAGCACATGCTCTACGACGGGCGCCCGCACGTGCCGATGGCGGCCCTGCCCGGGATGGCCGAGCGCACGTTGACGATCTCGTCGGCGGGCAAGACGTTCTCGGTCACGGGCTGGAAGGTCGGCTGGATACACGGCCCGCGCGAGCTGGTGGCGGCGGTCAAGACGGCGAAGCAGTTCCTCACCTACGTCTCGGGCGCGCCGTTCCAGCCCGCGATCGCCACCGCGCTGGGCCTGCCCGACGCGTTCTACGCCGACCTGGCCGCGAACCTGCAGCGCAAGCGCGACCTGCTGTCGGTCGGGCTGCGGGCTGCCGGGTTCACGGTGTTCCCGACGGCGGGCACGTACTTCGTCGTCACCGACGCGGCGCCGCTGGGCGTCGCCGACGGCGCCGAGTTCTGCTGGCGGTTGCCCGAGCTGATCGGGGTGGCGGCGGTGCCGGTGTCGGTGTTCTGCGTCGACCCCGATCTCGGCCGCACGCTGGTGCGGTTCGCGTTCTGCAAGCGCGACGAGGTGCTGACCGAGGCGGTGTCGCGGTTGGCAGGCCTGAAATCAACACTGAAGGCGGCGGTATGAGGGCTTACGGGTTCACGACGCTCGGCGGGCCGGAGTGCGAGGCGTTCCTCGACGTGCCCGAGCCGGTGGCGGGCGAGGGCGAGCTGCTGGTGCGGGTGCGGGCCGCGGGCGTGAACCCCGGCGACTGGCGGCTGCGCGAGGGCTCCTACGGGCCGGTCGCGCCCGCGGTGCTGGGCCGGGAGGTGGCGGGCCGGTCGCGGCCCTCGGACCGGGCGTTTCCGGCTTCGCCGTCGGCGACGAGGTGTTCGGCGGCTGCCCCGACATGCAGGGCGGGTTCGCGCCCCTGGCCCGCGTGACGGCGGGGTTCGCGGCGCACCGGCCGTCCGACGTGGCGCCGGAGGCGGTCGCCGTGCTGCCGGTGGCCGCGGGCACGGCGTACGACGCGCTCACGGCGCTCGACTTGCCCACGGGTGCGACGCTGCTGGTCAACGGGGCGGGCGGCGGGGTCGGGCTGCCGGTCGTGCAGCTCGCGCGAGCGCGCGGGCTGCGGGTGGTCGGCACGGCGAGCCCGGCGAAGCACGAGCTGCTCACCGCGCTGGGCGCGGTGCCCGTGGCGTACGGCGACGGCGTGCTCGAGCGGGTGCGCGCGGCCGCCCCCGACGGCGTCGACGGCCTGTTCGACCTCGTCGGCGGGGACGCGCTGCGCGCCGTCGCGGGCCTGGTCGACCCGAAGCGGCTGCGCTCGGTGGCGGACAAGCCGCTGGCCCGAGAGCTGGGCGGCGACGAGGTGCCGCGCGACCGCAGCACCGCCGTGCTCACCGAGCTGGCCCGCTTGGTGGCCGCGGGCGAGCTGGACCCGTACGTCAGCGAGGTCTACCCGTTCGAAGCAGCCCCGGCCGCGATGCGCGCAGTGGAGGGCGGCCACGCGCTGGGCAAGGTGGCGCTCCGGTCGTGAGTGGAAATAGTTGCTCCGGCCGTTATTTCCGCTCACGACCCCGCCTATCGTGGACGGCGTGATCGAGCTGAAGACGCCGGGTGAGATCGACGCGATCGCCGCGGCGGGCCGGGTGGTGGCCGACGTGCTGGCGGTGCTGCGCGCGAAGGCCGCGCCCGGCGTCACGCCCCGCCAGCTCGACGACATCGCGTCCGGCATGATCGCCGACGCGGGCGCCGTGTCGAGCTTCCGCGGCTACCACCCGCGCTGGGCGCCCGGGCCGTACCCGGCGGTCACGTGCATCAGCATCAACGACGCCGTCGTGCACGGCGTGCCGGGCAAGCGCCCGCTGAAGTCGGGCGACCTGCTGTCGGTGGACTTCGCCGTCCACCTCGACGGGTGGTGCGCGGACGCGGCGTTCAGCGTGGTCGTCGGCGACCGGCCCGACCCGCGCGACCTCGCCCTCATCGACGCGACCGAACGTGCACTCGCCGCCGGGATCGCCGCCATGGAGCCCGGGCGCGAAGATGGGCGACGTCGCGCACGCCATCGGCACCGTCGCCCGTGCCGCCGGGTTCGGGATGCTGGCCGACCACGGCGGCCACGGGGTCGGCCGGTCGATGCACGAGGAGCCGCACGTGCCCAACGAGGGCAAGGCGCGCCGCGGCCTCAAGCTGCAGCCCGGGCTGGTGATCGCGATCGAGCCCATGCTCATCGCGGGCGGCACCGACGGCTACCGCCACGACCGCGACGGATGGACCATCCGCACCGCCGACGGCTCCCGCGCCGCCCACGCGGAGCACACCATCGCCGTCGTGCCCGACGGCGCCCGCGTGCTCACCGCGCAACCCGGCTGATCGCGCCAACCCGGGTGATCGCGCCGAGCCGGGTGATCGCGCCGAGCCGCACACCAGGCAGGCCGCGACGTGCGTGAGGTGCGATTCGTGCCGATCACCGCGCCGTTGTCCGCCGCACGCCCGATCGTGGTTCGCTGCGCAGGTGGTGCGGGCGGCGTTGCCGTGGAGCTGGGGCGCGACCGACGACGAGCGGCGCGCCGACTACCCCTGGGCCGCGCTCGTGCCCGACCCGGCGGTGCGGCTGATCCGGGCCGTCGACGTCGCGGCGCCCGCGGAGACGACCTTCCGCTGGGTCTGCCAGCTCCGCCTCGCCCCTACAGCAACGACCTGATCGACAACCGCGGCCGCCGCAGCCCGCGCACGCTCACCCCGGGTGCGGACGATCTGGCCGTCGGCGACCCCTTCCTCATGCTGTTCGAGATCGACGGCTGGCGGCGTGGCCGGGAGATCACCGGCGTCGGCCTGCCCGGGCCGACGGACGCGCTTCGGGCGGCTGGCCCGCACGTACCGGGTCGAGTACGCCGGGGAGCACACCAGCAGGCTGATCGGCCGCTTCAACCTCACCGCCCGCCCCAGGCCAGCCCACCCATGATCACCGGTTCGGCGCATTTCCGTGCCATTTCCGGCCGCATTCGCAACCAACTGGTGATCACGGCGGGCGGGCGTTGGCGGGGGCGTCCCCTGCGATGCCCGCCAGCAGCCACCGTAGGGAGCGGGCGAAGTCCGCGCGCGCCGTCGCCGCGGGCATCGGCCCGTCCGCGCCCGCGAAGGCCGCGCCACCGATCGCGTGCACGATCAGCGCCCGCCGCGCCGAGGGGACGTCGTCGGTGGCGAGCCCGAGCCGGGCGAGCAGCGCGTCCATCGGCACGCCCAGCCGCACGGCGTTCGGCCCGCGCGAGCCCTGCCGCGCGAGGTAGAGCGGCACCAGACCGGGCCGGGCGAGCAGCACCTCGTACGTCGACGTCATCAGCCCCGCCAGCGCCGCCACCGGGTCCGGCGCATCCGGGTCGGGCTCCTCCACGAGCGAGAGCCGGTCGTCCAGCAGCGCGTCGACCAGCTCGGTCTTGCCCGGCACGTGGCTGTAGAGCGCGTTCGGCGCCACCCCGAGGCGGCGGGCCAGCGCTCGCATGGACAGCGCGTCCAGACCCTCCTCGGCCAGCAGGGCATGGGCGGTCTCGAGCACTGCGGCGCGGGTCAGGCCCGCCCGCTGTCCGGGACCGCGCGGCATTGCGCAACTGTACACTGTCCAGTAAATTGGACGGCGTGCAATTAGCTGCTGGAGTTCCTTATGTCGCCGTCCCACCGGAGCGCGAACGGCCGGACGCCCCCGTCGTCGTGGCGTGGCACCTGGCCGACCCGCCCCGCAGCGAGACCGCCCTCGCCGCCGCGCTGCCCCTCGCCGGGCTCGACGCGTGGCGGATCTACCTCGGCCTGCCGATGCACTCCTCGCGCAGCATCGACCCCACGGAGTACCTGCGGCTGGCTTACGAGGACGCGGTCGTCAACCACTTCGGCCCCATCACCGCGCAGGCCCGCGCCGAGTTCCCGGCCGCCTACGCCGCGCTGACCCAGCGGTTCGGGTTCGCCGGTCCGCTCGCCCTGCTGGGCGGGTCGCTGGGCTCGGTGGTGGCGCAGCTGGTCGCGCTCGACCGGGACGACGTCGTCGCCGAGGTGCTCGTCAGCCCGGTCACCCGGCTGCGCACGGTGGTGGCCGTGAACGAGCACCGCTTCGACGTCACCTACCGCTGGAACCCGAAGGCCATGGAGATCGCCGACGAGCTCGACTTCGTCGCCCGCGCGGACGAGACCGCCGCCGCGGCCCCCGCGGTGCGCCTGATCGTCGGCGAACGGGACGACGCCGGCATTCAGGACGCCGCCGTCGAGCTGCAGGAGGCGCTCGCCAAGCGGTACGCCGACCCGTCACGGGTCGATCTGGTGACCGTGCCCGACATGCCCCACGCGCTCGTCGACCCGGAGGAACACCCGCTGCCGCACGCCACCACCGTCGATCGGCTGGCCGTCGAGTGGCTTCAGCGCCACCTGGCGTGACCGGCCCGCTGGTTGCACCGGCATCTACCGTGAGCACATGCCGTTCAGCGCCGACACCGCCGCCGCCGTCGCGCGGGCCCGCCAGCACTCGGTGGGCGACCTCTTGCGTCGCACCGCCCAGCGCTCGCCCGACAAGCTCGCCGTCGTCTACGGGGACGAGCGCTACACGTTCGCCGAGTTCGACGCCGCCGTGAACCGGGCCGCGGGCGCGCTGGCCGCCCGCGGCCTGAGCAAGGGCGACCGGCTCGCGCTCCTCGGCCGCAACTCCTGGTCGTTCGCGGTGCTGGTGTTCGCCACGGCGAAGCTCGGCGTGGTGCTCGTGCCTATCAACTTCATGCTGAACGCCGACGAGATCGCCTTCATCCTCGGCCACTCGGGCGCGTCCGCGATGGTCGCCGACGACGCGCTGCTCGCCACGGCCGAGAAGGCGATCGGCGACTCACCTATCGAGGTGCGCGGCCGCATCTCCGGGGCGGGTCGGGAGGGCGAAAGCACAGCGGCAGGCTGGGAGAACGTGCACGACTGGTGGAGCGCGGGCCCCGCCGACGACCCCGAGGTCGCGGTGGCCGACGACGACCCGCTGCGGCTCATGTACACGAGCGGCACGGAGTCGCGGCCCAAGGGCGTGTTGCTGCCGTCGCGGTCGCTGATCAGCCAGTACGTGTCGTGCGTGATCGACGGCGAGATGACCGCCGACGACATCGAGGCGCATTCCCTGCCGATGTACCACTGCGCGCAGCTGGACTGCTTCTTCTCCGTGGACGTCTACCTCGGCGCCACCAGCATCATCCTGCCCGCGCCCGAGCCCGCCGCCCTGCTCGCGACGATCGAGCGCGAGAAGGTGACGAAGCTGTTCTGCCCTCCGACGGTGTGGATCTCGCTGCTGCGCCACTCCGACTTCGACACCCGCGACCTCTCGTCGCTGCGCAAGGGCTACTACGGGGCGTCGCCGATGCCCGTCGAGGTGCTCAGGGAGCTGGGACGGCGGCTGCCCGACGTACGGTTCTGGAACTTCTACGGCCAGACCGAGATGTCCCCGCTCGCCACGATCCTGCGGCCCGACGAGCAGGTGAGCCGCGCCGGGTCCGCGGGCCGCGCGTCGATCAACGTCGAGACGATGCTGGTTGACGATGTCGGACAGCCGGTGCCCGCGGGCGAGGTCGGGGAGATCGTGCACCGTTCCCCGCACGCCACGCTGGGCTACTACGAGGACGAAGAGAAGACCGCCGAGGCCTTCAGCGGCGGCTGGTTCCACTCCGGCGACCTGGGCGTCATGACCGAGGACGGCTACCTCTCGGTGGTCGACCGCAAGAAGGACATGATCAAGACCGGCGGCGAGAACGTCGCCTCCCGCGAGGTGGAGGAGGCGATCTACGAGCTGGAGGGGGTCGCCGAGGTCGCGGTGTTCGGGATCAGCCACCCGACGTGGATCGAGGCGGTGACGGCGGTCGTCGTGCCCAAGTCCGGCTCGGAGCTCACCGAGGACGACGTGCACGAGCACGCCAAGCAGAAGCTGGCGGCCTACAAGCGGCCGAAGTACGTGGTGCTCGCCGACGCGCTGCCGAAGAACCCGAGCGGGAAGATCCTCAAGCGCGAGCTGCGCGAGCAGCACGGGGACCTGGCCTCCGGCTCGTGAGTGGATAACGTTGCTCTAGACTAGCCACTATTTCCACTCACGACCCGGTCACAGCGCCGCGGCCACGGCGTCGCGCAGCGGGGTGGGCTCGCGGCCCAGGAGCTTCGCCAGGTCGTCGGACGGCTCGCGGAACAGGCCCTCGGCGATGAGGTCGTGCACGAACGCGGCCGGGCCGAGCGCGGCGGACTCGACCGCGCGGTAGGCCACCGGCGCGCGCGCCACGTCGGCGACGGTCGCGGCGAGCTCCGCGACCGTCCACAGCGGACCGCGCAGCTCGTATACCGCCCCCGCGTGCCCGTCTTCGGTGAGGGTGGCCGCAGCGGCGAGCCCGAGGTCGTGCAGCGTGGCGAAGTTGACCGGCACCCCCTTGTCCGCGCCGAGCAGCTCACCCTTCGCCACGGCGTCGCGCAGGCCCGGGTTCACCAGCGCCTCTTCGTAGAAGGTGTTGCGCAGGATCGTGAACGGCACGCCCGCGGCCGCGAGGAGGTCCTCGGTGGCGCCGTGGTCGCGGAGGAACGTCGGGCCGTCCTGGGCGTGGATGCCGCTGGTGTAGACGATGCGGCCGACGCCCGCCTCGGCGGCCGCCGTGATCGCGTTGCCGTGCTGGCGCGGGCGCACGCCCGGCGTCACGTCCGGGGAGGAGACGAGCAGCAGGACGTCGGTGCCTGCGAAGGCGGCGCGCAGCGAGGCGGGGTCGTCGTAGTCGCCGCGGCGGACCTCGACCCCCGGGTCGGCGGCCTTCTCCGGGGTACGCGCAACGGCCACGAGTTGGTCGGCGGGCACGCGGCCGCGCAGGTCGTCGAGGGCGATGCGGCCGAGCTTTCCGGTGACTCCGGTAACGGTGATCATGCAACTCATGCTAACCTTCTCGCTTACGATTGGTAAGTACGTACCTCTTGGTAAGGGCCGGTGTCGCGTTGCGGGGCGATGTGTTCGACAGCAACTGCCCGAGCCGGGCGGTGCTCGACCACGTCACGAGCAAGTGGGCCGTGCTCGTCCTCGTGGCTCTGCGGCCCGGGGCGCTGCGGTTCAGCGCGCTCCGCCGTCGCATCGGGGGCGTAAGCGAGAAGATGCTGGCCCAGACCCTGCGGACGTTGGAGGGCGACGGGTTCGTGGCCCGCGCGGTCGCGCCGACCACGCCGCCGCAGGTGAGCTACAGCCTCACGGCGCTCGGCGTGGAGCTCACCGAGCCCCTGTTCGGGCTGCTGGAGTTCCTCAACGACCGCATCGGCGAGATTGCGCGGTAGCGGCCGTCACCAACCGGCCCACCTCGGAGATCGCGCCGACACCTCGCCGAGTCCATGCCCCTGCGAAGCGCGCACGAGCCCTGCGAAGGCTATTGCGGCCGGGTCGGCGGCGGCGTCCCGGCCGCGGCGTCCGGGCGGCGTCTGAGCCCTGGCCGTCGCGGCGCCGGTCGGGGTGTGGTGGGGACGCCGCCGGTTGCGCCGCAAGCCTGGCGACGCCGCCCACAGGTGCAGCGCGAACGGCGGGTCGTGCTGTACGGGCCGCTCCGGCTGGTCACCGGGCGGGCCGTGGCGGCGACCGAGGCGACGCACTGGGAGCTCGGCGCGTAAGAGCACCTGCGCGGCCGCTCGTGCCCGACGCGCATCGCGGTGCCCCGGATCGCCGTGCCTCAGACCTTGTAGGTCGCGTCGCGGACGTCGGTGATCAACATGTGGCCGGGCGCGTGCGTGATCGCGAACGGCGGGCGCGTCTCCATCACCGCCTCCTGCGGCGTCACCCCGCACGCCCAGAACACCGGCACGTCGCCTGCCTCGAAGCGGACGGGATCGCCGTGGTCGGGCGCGTCCAGCTCGGCGATGCCCAGCTCGGCGGGGTCGCCGACGTGCACGGGCGCGCCGTGCACGGCCGGGAAGCGGGCGGTGACGGCGGTCGCGGTCTCGACGAGGTCGGCGGGCACCGGCCGCATCGACACGACCAGCGGCCCCGCCACCGCGCCCGCCGCCCGGCAACGCCACGACGTCCGGTACATCGGCACGTTGACGCCCTGCTCGACGTGCCGCACCGGCACCCCGGCCGCCGCGAGCGCGCCCTCGAAGGTGAAGCTGCAGCCGATGAGGAAGCTGACGAGGTCGGGGCGCCAGACGTCGCGGACGTCGGTCGGCTCGGCCGCGAGCTCGCCGTCGACCCAGACGCGGTAGCGGGGGACGTCGGTGCGGATGTCGCCCTCGGCGAGCGGCCCGGCGACCTCGCCCGCCTCGAGCACGTCGAGCACCGGACACGGCCGCGGGTTGCGTTGGGCGAAGAGGAGGAAGTCCCAGGCCAGGTCGCGTGGCACGGAGATCAGGTTGGCCTGCGTGTAGCCGTCGCACCAGCCGGAGGTAGGGGTGACGAGCCCGTCGCGGAAACGGGCGCGCGCGTCGCGGGGGATCATGAGAACTCCGGGGGGACGAGCCGGAACCGGACGGACTGGCCGGGGCGGGCCTGGGCGGCGCGGTCGACGTCGGCGTCGACGACGACGGCCACCACCGGATAGCCGCCGGTGACCGGATGGTCGGCGAGGAACACCACCGGCTCGCCGCCCGGCGGCACCTGGATCGCGCCGCGCACCATGCCCTCGCTGGGCAGCTCACGGCGGTCGGTGCGGCGCAGCGACTCGCCTTCGAGGCGCATGCCGACGCGGTCGCTGCGGCTGGAGACCGTCCATGCGGTGTGGGCGAGCGCGCCCGTGTCGGCGACCCAGTCGGCGCGGGGGCCGAGGACGGCGCGCAGCGTGACCGTCGCGTCGGTGGGCGGGGCGACGGGGGCGAGGTCCAGCAGCCACGGGAGGTCGGGCTCGCGGCCGACGGCCAGGAGGTCGCCCGGCGCGAGGGCGGCCGGGCCGAGGCCGGAGAGGGTGTCGCCCGCCGCCGAGCCGAGGACGGCGTCGACGGCGAGGCCGCCGCGGACGGCGAGGTAGGTGCGCAGGCCTGCGGGAGGTGGGCCGAGGGTGAGGGTCTGGCCCGGGCGCAGGGTGAGGACGCTGTGGTGGGCGACCGGCGTGCCGTCGACGTCGGCCGGGGCGGGGGCACCCGCGAGCGCCACCGTGCGCAGCCCGTGCGCGCGCACCACGAGGCCGCCGAGGAGCACCTCGATGGCGGCGGCGCCCTCGTCGTCGTTGGCGACGAGGCGGTTGGCCAGGCGGAGCGCCGCGCGGTCGGCGGCGCCCGAGCGGGGCACGCCGACCGCCGCATGGCCGGGGCGGCCGAGGTCCTGCACCAAGGCGAGCGGGCCGACGCACAGGACCTCCAGTGCCCGCGTCGGGGTGACGGTCAGGCCCGCCGCCGCGGCAGCCCGCTCGGCCATCGCGACGGGGGCTGCCTGCCGGAGTCGGGGCGCGTCGGTGTCCTGCGCCTTCTGGGCGACGAAGCGGACCTGCGCCCCCGGCGTCAGCAGCGCGGGCGGGGTGCGCGCGGCGTCCCACAGGAGCGTGTCCGTGCGGCCGATCAGCTGCCAGCCACCCGGCGAGCTGCGGGGATAGACCCCGCTGAACTCGCCCGCGAGGCCCACCGCCCCGGCCGGGACGCTCGTGCGCGGCTCGGATCGGCGCTCGACCTGCAGCCGGGGGTCGCCGCCGGTCAGGTAGGCGAAGCCGGGCGCGAAGCCGCCGAACCCGACCTGCCACGGCGTGCCGGTGTGCGCGGCCACCACCTCGTCGAGGTCGAGCCCGGTCAGCTCCCCGACCACGGCCAGGTCCGGCCCGTCGTAGACGACGGGGATCTCGACGGTCGCCCCGTCCTCCGCGGAGAGCGGCGCGACGTCCAAGGCGAGGACGGCGCGACGTAGCGCGCCGAGGTCGGTGCCCGGGCGGACGATGACCACCACCGTCCGCGCGCCCGGCACGACGTCGACCACGCCCGACCAGTCCGCCGCCTCGATCGCGGCGGCGTGGGCGAGCACGGCGTCGAGGTCAGGGAGCTCCACGAGGAGCGCCGCGTCCCCCATCGCCCACACCCGCCGATCGCCGTCCGCCACCTCATCCGCCGGCCGCACGTCGTCAACGGCCTGCTCAGACGAACGCATGCAGATCCACCCCCGCGGCGGTCAGACCGTCCCGGACGGCGGCGGCCATCGCGACCGCGCGCGGCGAGTCCCCGTGCACGCACACCGATTCCGCGCGGACCGTCACGTCGGAGCCGTCGACCGCGACGACGACGCCCTCGTCGACCATCCGCACCACCCGCGCCGTCACGTGCTCCGGGTCGTGCAGGAGCGCGCCGTCCTGCGACCGCGGGACCAGCCTGCCCTCGGGCGTGTACCCGCGGTCGACGAAGAACTCCGGCACCGCGCGCAACCCGGCCGCCTCCGCCGCCGCGAGCAACTCCGAGCCGGGCAAGCCGAGCACCGGCAGCGCCGCGTCGTACGCCCGCACGGCATCGACCACCGCCCGGGCCTGCACCTCGTGGTGCATCGTCGCGTTGTACAGCGCACCGTGTGGCTTCACGTACCGCACGCGGGTGCCTGCCACCCGACACATGCCTTCGAGCGCGCCGATCTGGTAGAGCACGTCGTCGGCGAGCTCGCCCGGGTCCATGTCGACGAACCGGCGCCCGAACCCGGCGAGATCGCGGTACCCGACCTGCGCCCCCACGACCACGCCGCGCTCCACGGCCTGCACGCATGTGCGCCGCAGCGTCGTCGCGTCGCCTGCGTGAAAGCCGCACGCGACGTTCGCCGACGTCACGAGGCCGAGGATGGCCTCGTCGTCGCCGAGCACCCAGCGACCGAACGACTCTCCGAGGTCGGAGTTGAGATCGAGCACATCCGCATCGTAGGGATTGCTCAACAATCCTTCAAGAGGGCGATCGGATACGCTTCCGGCATGACGCTCGTCGACCCACTCTCGTCGTTGGCGCGCGCCCGGGCGAGCGTCCTGCGTACCAGCACCGCCGAACGGGTGGCCGACGCCGTCCGCGAAGAGGTTGTCGAGGGCCGCCTTCGGCCGGGCGGCAGGCTGCCGGAGCGGGCGCTCTGCGATGCGCTGGGCGTCTCGCGCAACACCGTGCGGGAGGCGCTGTCGCAGCTGGTCACCGAGCGGGTGCTGGTGCGGGAGCCGAACCGGGGTGTGTTCGTCGCGCAGCCCGACGCCGCCGCCGTGCGCGACGTCTACCGCGTGCGTCGGCTCGTCGAGACGGCCGCGGTCCGCGACGGCGAGGCCTGGGGTACGGAGGCCGTTGCGCGCGTGCGGGCGGCGGTCAACGAGGGCCGGGCCGCGGCCCGCACGGCCGACTGGGACCGCGTGGCCAGCGCCAACCAGCACTTCCACCGCGCGCTCGTCGGGATCGGCGGCAGCCCGCGGCTGGACCAGCAGATGAAGCTGCTGCTGGCCGAGATGCGGCTGGTGTTTCACCGGATGCGCGAGGTGCGCGCGTTCCACGAGCCCTATCTGGACCGCAACGATGCCATCTGCGTGCTCCTGGAGGCGGGCGACCGCGCCGCCGCGGCCGACGAGGTCCGCAGCTACCTCACCGACGCCGAGTCCCAGATCCTGCGAGGCTTACGCCAACCTGTAGCCCGCCGCGGCGACCTGTAGGCCGCCGACCTGTAGCCCGCCGCGCCGCACCACCTGGGCCGCACCGCTACGGCCCGCGCCCCCCGCTCGCCGCCCACGACACGCCCGCCCACCGCGCCCGATGCCCGCAGCCTGGGTGCACACCGGCACCCGAACCCCGCACTCCGTGATCGTCGGTTGGGCGCAAAAGACGGCCGGAAATGGCCGCTCCGCGCACCAAACCGGCGATCACCCCGCCACGGGCGAACCGGAATGCCGACGCGGCGGGCCGAAACCGCGGACTCACCGTGCCGAAACGGGCGACTCGCCGTGCTCAATCGCGCGACTCACCGTGCCGAAACGGGGGACTCACCATGCAGGCGACTTGCCCGCCGCTCCCGGCCGGTCAGCCGGTGTTGCGCAGCCCCGCCGCGATGCCGTTGATCGTCAGCAGGAGCGCGCGGTGCAGGTCCGGGTCGCCCACCCCCTTGCGCCGCTGGGCGAGCAGCTCCACCTGCAGGTGGTGCAGCGGCTCCAGGTACGCGCCGCGCACCGCGAGGGTGGTGCGCAGCACGGGATGGTGATCGAGCAGCCGCTCCGACCCGGTGAGCCGCAGCACCTCCGTCGTCGTCAACGCGTGCTCGGCCACGATCATGTCGAACAGCGGGTGCAGCTGCGGGTCCACCAGCTCCGAGACGTAGTGCCCGGCGATCCGCAGGTCGGTCTTGGCCAGCGTCATCTCGACGTTCCCGAGCAGGTTCGTGAGGAACGCCCACTCCCGCATCTCATCGAGCTGCGCCGACAGCCCCGCCTCCCGCGCCGCGCGCAGCCCACTGCCCAGCCCGAACCAGCCCGGCACGACCATCCGCGTCTGCGTCCAGCCGAACACCCAGGGGATCGCGCGGAGGTCGTCCAACGTCGGCGCCTCCCGCCCCGGCCGCCGCGACGGCCGCGAGCCCACGTTCAGCTCGCCCAGCTCGTCGACCGGCGTGGCCGAGGAGAAGAACCGCGGCAGCCCCGGATGCCCGACCAGCTCCTGGTACGCGGAGCGCGCCGCCTCGCTGACGACGCCCATCGCCGCGTCCCAGCGCTCCAGCGTGGCGCCGTCGATGCGTGACGACTGGTGCTCCAGCGTCGCCTCCAGCACGGCCGCGAGGAGGATCTCCAGGTTGTCGTGGGCGAGCGCGGGCAGCGAGTACTTGTCGGAGACGACCTCGCCCTGCTCGGTGAGCTTCATCGTCGCGTCGACCGTGCCGAACGGCGCCGACAGCACCGCCGCCGCCGCGGGCCCGCCGCCCCGCCCGACCGACCCGCCGCGGCCGTGGAACAGCCGCAGTCGCACGCCGTGCTTCGCGCCGATGTCGCGCAGCTGCCGCTGCGCCCGGTGGATCTCCCACTGCGACGTCGTGATCCCGGCGCCCTTGTTGGAGTCGGAGTAGCCGAGCATGACCTCCTGCAGGTCGCCGCGGTTGCGCACCTGCTGCCGGTACGCCGGGACGGACAGCAGCTCGTCCAGCAGCACCCCCGCCTGCGACAGCTCCTCGACGGTCTCGAACAGCGGCACCAGGTCGACCGACGACCTCGGGTCGTGCTGCAGCTCCACCATGAACGCCTCGCGGGCGAGCACGGCGACGGCGAGCATGTCGTCCACGCCCTGGCACATCGACACGATGTAGGTCTGCGCCACCTCGCGGCCGAACTCGTGCTGTACGTCGTGGAGGAGGTCGAACGTGGCGAGGACGTCACGGGCGCCCTCGGGCAGGCCGTAGTGGCGCCGGATCAACGGCCGCCCACCCGCCAGCTCCTCCGCCAGCAACGCCGTGCGCTCGGCCCGGGTGAGCTCGGCGTAGGGCTGGCCGAGCCCGGTGTAGACAGCGGCCAACGCGGCGTGATGACGCGCCGAGTGCTCCCGGATGTCCAGCTCCGCGAGGTGCAGGCCCAACGCGCGGGCGTTGCGCAGCGCGCGGGCGAGCGTGCCGTCGGCGATGCGGCCGCCGAGGTGGCCGCGCAGCGAGCGGTCCATGACGGCGAGGTCGTGCACGTAGCCGTGCGGGCCGAGGTAGTCGTGGCCGGGGCGGTGCGGCGCGCCGGTGGCGATGCGCGTGCGGGTGCCCGCCAACCGCGCCTGGATGTAGGAGAGCTTGAGCCGGTAGGGCTCGTGCGCGTTGAGCCGGTTGCGCCGGTCGTAGACCTCGGGCAGCAGCCGCCGGTCGTGCTGAAGCGACGCCCGCAGCTCCTCCGAGACGCCCACCACCCGCGTCGAGATCGACAGCTCCGACAGCAGCTGCTCCAGCAGGCTCTCGTGGATCCGCAATGCCCGATCGGTGTAGAGCTCCAGCACCTCGCGGGTGACGGCGGGCGTGACGTTGGGGTTGCCGTCGCGGTCGCCGCCCACCCAGCAGCCGAGCACGAGCGGGCGGGCGTCCTCGGGGAGGGCGAACCCGGCGGCGCGCACCTCGCGGTCCAGTTCGGCCAGTAGGTCGGGCACGGCGCCGCGGCCGAGCTGCTCCATGTACCAGCCCATCGCGCGGGCCTCGTCGGCCACGGTGGGCCTGCCCGGGCGCAGCTCGTCGGTCTGCCAGAGCTGGTCGACGCAGGCGCCGAGCCGATCGTCGTCGGCGCCCTCATCGAGCGCGACGGCCACCCGCCGCAGGATCGCCAGCACCGTCTGCCGCGACGCCTCTGTCGGATGCGCCGTGAACACCGGCCGCAGCTCCAGGCGGGCCAGGACGGCGTTCACCTCGTCGGCATCGGCCGATGCCAGCCGCTGCATGATCTCGTGCAGCGGCGCGCGGCCCCCCAGCTCGGCGGCCCGGTGGCGCTGCTCGGCGAGGTTGGCCAGCTGGAAGAACTGCGAGAACGCCCTGGCCAGCCACGCGGCGGTGCCTGCGTCGAGGCCGGAGAGCAGCGCGGAGATGGCGGTGTCGTCGCCGCTCGCGATGGCCGCGCGGGACTCCTTCCGCACCTGCTCCACCAGCTCCAACAGGTCCGGGCCCGCGTGCTGGGCGATCGTTCGGCCGAGCAATGTGGACAGACGGCGGATGTCGGCGCGCAGTGCGTCGTGGCCGTGCTCGGAAAGGGAATCGGGGACGGTCACGTAAGGCCTCCGGGCGGGAAGGCCGTTCGCGTCGGCGGGAACGACGGCTCGGCCCTCATCGTCTCACGGCTGGGCGGGTGCGGCGCTGCTCAGAGCGCCAGGAGCGCGGCGAGCGCCATCCGGCGCAGCAGTGTGACGGCTTCGGGGCCGCGCCCGGTGTGCGGCGTGGAGTTGAGGAGGCCGAACGCGCCGTGTGCCGCGACCCGCGCCGCCTCCTCCGACAGCCCGGGGTGCAGCCTGCGCAGGGTGTCGACCCAGATCTCGACGTAGCGGCGCTGCAGTTGGCGCACCGTGTGCCGGGCGCCTTCGGGGAGGTTGGCGAGGTCGCGGTCCTGCACGACGATCAGCTCGGGCTCGTGCAGCGCGAAGTCGGCCTGGAACTCCACGAGCGCGGCGAGCACCTCCCGCGGGTCGCCGCCCGCGTCGGCGCGCTGCCTGCCGCCCGCGAGCAGGTGCTCGCTGATGCCGATCAGCATCTCGGCGAGCAGCGCCTCCTTGCCCTCGAAGTGCCGGTACAGCGCGGGCCCGCTCACGCCGACCGCCGCACCGATGTCGGCGATGCTCACCCCGTGGAAGCCGCGCTTGGCGAAGAGCTCCGCGGCGACGGTGAGAATCTGCGCACGCCTGCCCGAGCCGTGCCGCACCGTGGGCGTCGCCATTTGCACAGAGTGCCCCGGTTCGCTCAGCCCCGCCACAGTCCTGCCTCGTTACTCTGGTCGCATGACACTGGCTCCGCGGTGGCTGCGGGCCCGCGCCGGGGTGCGGGTCGCTTCCGCGCTGTCGGCCGCGGCGGTGGTCGCGCTGGCGCTCGTGGTAGCCGGTGTCGCGCTGATCCTGCTGGTGGGCAAGTCGCTTTCGCGGTCCGTCGAGGCCGACGCGGTACAAAACGCGCAGGCGATCGCGTCGCGGATGCACGGGAATTACGGCAAGCGCGTCAACGGCAGCTATACCGCAAAGGAAAACGCCGTCGAGGCCCTCGACACGCTGATGGGTAAGGGCAATCCGGCGTTGGCGCAGATCCTCGTCGACTATTCCGACGACCAGGACGGCAGCGGTTGGGCCCTCCAGGACGGCTCCGACAACGCCTCCCTCGGCCCGATGAGCGACATCACGCCGAACACGCGGCAGACCACCGTGGTGTCCTCCGCGTTCGTGCCCGTCAACGGCGGCACGATGCACGCCGCGCTCGTCGCGGTCGGCGGCACCACCACCACGAACGACCAGATGCACTTCGTCGTGCTCTACGCAGCGCCGCTGGCGGCCGTCGACGCCGCGCAGGACACGGTGATGTTCTACCTGATGATCGGGGTGCCGATCCTCATCGTCGTCGCGGGCGCGGCCACCTACGTCTTCGCCGGACGAGCGCTGCGGCCGGTCGAGGCGATCCGGGCGCGCGTCGCGTCGATGAGCGAGAAGGATCTCGACGAGCGGGTGCCGGTACCCGCCGCGCGCGACGAGGTGGGCCGCCTCGCCGAAACCATGAACGCGATGATCGCGCGGCTGGAGCAGGCGCAGAAGGTGCAGCGGCGGTTCGTCGCGGACGCGAGCCACGAGCTGCGCAGCCCGCTCGCCACGATCGGCGCGGGCCTCGAGCTGTTGCAGAACAGCGATCCGGGCACCGTCGTGGCGCTGCGCGGCGAGACCCAGCGGCTTGGACGGCTGGTGGACGACCTCCTGCTGCTCGCCCGCGCCGACGAGCGCGGCCTGCAGCCACGGCGCGACGAGGTGGACCTCGACGAGATCGTCGAAGCCGAGCGCGCCCGGCCGTGTGAGGACGGGGTGCGCACCGAGGTGCGGGCCGCGCACGTGCGGGTGGTCGGCGACCGGGGCCAGCTCATGCGGGTGCTGCGCAACCTGGTCGACAACGCCCACCGGCACGCCCGCTCGCGGGTGGTGGTCACGCTCGGGCGGGAGGGCGATCACGCGGTCCTCGACGTCGTCGACGACGGGCCTGGCGTGCCCGCCGACGACCGGGTCCGCATCTTCGAACGCTTCGTGCGACTCGACGACGCCCGCGCCCGCGCCGACGGCGGCTCCGGCCTGGGGCTGGCGATCGTCGCCGAGGTGGTGGCGGCGCACGGCGGGCTGGTGCGGGTCGAGGACGCGCCGGGCGGTGGTGCGATGTTCCGCGTCCGGCTGCCCGCGGCCGAGCTGCCGGTCGACGACGACTTCGAGCCCGCCGACCTGCCTGCCCCCGCGATGAACGGCGCCGCGTCGCCCGCGCAAGCCGCGAACGGAACGCCGTCGCCCACGCTCCTGCCTGCCGGCGCCGCAGCGGCCACGTCCGCGGCGAACGGGGCCACACCCGACACCGCGCAGAACGGCGCCGCAGCAGTCACCCCCGCGCCGAACGGGGCCGCATCACCGTCGCCGGTGCCGCACGACGCCGCGACGGTCTCGCCCGCGGCAAACGGCAGCACCACTGCGCCCGCGGCAAACGGCAGCACCACTGCGCCCGCGCCGAACGGGACCGCATCGCCCGCGGCAGGCCCGGCGCCCCGGCCGGACGCGGCCCCGGTGCCCGAGCCCAACGACGGCGCGGTGAACGGGGCCGGGCGAAACGGCGCCCCAGCCCCGCCCCCGCTCCGGCCCCGGCGCGCCCGCCGCAGGCCGGTGCTGCGCCGCCCGCCCGTCCCCGCGCCCGCGTCCGACGACCCGTACGCCGACTGGGTGCCGCCCCAACCGCCGCCGCCCACCCCGGCCCCGACCAACGGCCGCGCAGCCTCCCCGACCACCCCCGGGCGCTGACCTCCAGCCGCCGCGAAGATCACCGGTTCGGCGCGCCGAGCGGCCATATCCGGCCGGATTCGCGCCGAACCGCTGATCACGCGGCAGACGGGCGGGGGACGGCGGCTCAGCCCGGCTCGACCATCCGGTACCCCACTCCCCGCAGGGTCTCGATGCTGCGCACGCCGAACGGGGCGTCGATCTTGCGGCGCAGGTAGCCGACGTAGACCTCCACGACGTTCACCTCGCCCTCGTAGTGCGCGTCCCACACCGCCCGCAGGATGTCGGTCTTCGTCACCACCTCGCCCGCGTGCCGCATGAGGTACTCGAGCACCCCGAACTCGCGCGGGGTGAGCGTGATCTCCGTGCCCGCCCGGTGGACGCGGTGCCGCGCGGGATCAAGCGTGAGGTCGCCCACCGTGAGAACGGCGGGCCGCGACTCGCCCGCCCGCCGCAGCAGCGCCCGCAGCCGGGCCAGCAGCACGACGAACGAGAACGGCTTGACCAGGTAGTCGTCGGCGCCGAGGTCGAACGCGTCGGCCTCGTCGTACTCGCCGTCCTTGGCCGTGAGCATGAGCACCGGCGTCCACACCTGGGCGGCCCGCAGCCGCTCCAGGATCCGGTAGCCGGACAGGCCGGGAAGCATGATGTCGAGCACCACGACGTCGTGGTCGCCTGCGCACGCGGCCTCCAGACCGCGGATCCCGTCGTGCACGACCTCGACCGAATGCCCGTCGGCGACCAGCCCGCGCCGCACCATCTCGGCCAGCGGCACCTCGTCCTCGACCAGCAACACCCGCACGACACAACGCTATCCGCCCAGGCCGCCCCGCACGCGCCGGCCCGACTTCGCACCCGTGCACCCGCTCCGCACCCCGCCGACGCCTGCGAAGTGCGAAGTCGGTCCGAAGCACACAACCAGCCGTTGCGGGCGATGTTAACAACCATTAACATCGCCGTATGGCCACCGCCGCACCCCCCGCGACCGGCGGCGATGTCCACCGCGCCCTCGTCGCCGACCTGCGCGAGAAGCTCGCCGCCGCCGCGCGGGGCGGCTCGGAACGCTCCCGCACGCGCCACGTCGAACGCGGCAAGCTCCTGCCCCGAGAACGCGTCGACCGGCTCGTCGATCCCTCGTCGCCGTTCCTCGAGCTGTCCCCGCTCGCCGCCCACGGCCTCTACGACGGCGACGCGCCGGGTGCCGGGATGATCACCGGGGTCGGCCGCGTCTCCGGCCGGGAGTGCGTGATCGTCGCCAACGACGCCACCGTCAAGGGCGGCACCTACTATCCGATGACGGTCAAGAAGCACCTCCGCGCCCAGGAGGTGGCCCTGCACAACCGGCTGCCGTGCATCTACCTCGTCGACTCCGGGGGCGCTTACCTCCCCGCCCAGGACGAGGTGTTCCCCGACCGCGAGCACTTCGGCCGCATCTTCTACAACCAGGCCACGATGTCCGGCCTCGGCATCCCGCAGATCGCCGCCGTGCTCGGCTCCTGCACGGCGGGCGGCGCGTACGTCCCCGCGATGAGCGACGAGGCCGTGATCGTCCGCAACCAGGGCACGATCTTCCTCGGCGGGCCGCCGCTGGTGAAGGCGGCGACCGGCGAGATCGTCACCGCCGAGGAGCTGGGCGGCGGCGACCTGCACTCGCGCGTCTCCGGCGTCACCGACCACCTCGCCGACGACGACGCCCACGCTCTGCACATCATCCGCGACATCGTCGGCACCCTCGGTCCCCGCGCGCCCCGCCCGTGGGACGTCCAGCCGACGCAACCCCCGCTGGCCGACCCGGACGAGCTCTACGACGTCGTGCCCGTCGACTCCCGCACGTCCTACGACGTCCGCGAGGTGATCACCCGGATCGTCGACGGCTCGCGCACCCACGAGTTCAAGGCCGGATACGGCACCACGCTCGTCACGGCGTTCGCACACATCCACGGCCACCCGGTGGGCGTCGTCGCGAACAACGGCATCCTGTTCTCCGAGTCGGCGCTCAAGGGCGCGCACTTCATCGAGCTGTGCGACCAGCGCGGCATCCCGCTGGTGTTCCTGCAGAACATCTCCGGGTTCATGGTCGGCCGCGAGTACGAAGCGGGCGGCATCGCGAAGAACGGCGCCAAAATGGTGACGGCGGTGGCCTCCACCCGTGTCCCCAAGCTCACGGTGATCATCGGCGGGTCGTTCGGCGCGGGCAACTACTCGATGTGCGGACGGGCGTATTCGCCGCGGTTCCTGTTCATGTGGCCCAACGCCCGGATCTCCGTGATGGGCGGCGAGCAGGCCGCCATCGTGCTCGGGACGGTCGGGTCGGGGGCGGATCCGGACGCGATCCGCGCCCAGTACGAGCGCCAGGGCCACCCGTACTACTCCACCGCCCGCCTCTGGGACGACGGCGTGATCGACCCGAAGGACACGCGCACCGTGCTCGGCCTGGCCCTGTCCGCCGCCGCGAACGCCCCGCTGGGCGACCCGGCCTTCGGCGTCTTCCGGATGTGAGCCCGATGCCTGCCCCACCGCGACCTCGCACCCCCAACGTCGACCTCGCACCCCACCGGTGGGGTGCGAGGTGCAGCGAAGGGGTGCGCAGTGCGCCCGACCGCCCCGGAGGACGCCGTGTTTGACACCGTGCTCGTCGCCAACCGCGGCGAGATCGCCTGCCGCGTGATCCGCACGTTGCGGAGCATGGGGATCCGCGCGGTCGCCGTGTACACCGACGCCGACGCCGCCGCCCCGCACGTTCATACGGCCGACCTCGCCGTCCGCATCGCGAGCTATCTCGCGATCCCCGCCGTGATCGACGCGGCCCGGGCCATCGGCGCGCAGGCCATCCACCCCGGCTACGGCTTCCTCTCCGAGAACACCGCGTTCGCCGCCGCGTGCGAGGAGGCGAGCATCGTGTTCGTCGGGCCGCCGTCGTCGGCGATCGAGGCGATGGGCGACAAGATCCGGGCGAAGCAGACGGTGGCGAAGGCGGGCGTGCCCGTCGTCCCCGGCTCGGACGGCGCGGGCCTCGACGACGCCGCGCTCACGCTGGCCGTGGAGCAGGTCGGCTACCCGGTGCTGCTCAAGCCGTCGGCGGGTGGTGGCGGCAAGGGCATGCGCGAGGTGCACCGGGCCGCGGACCTGGCCGACGCCATCGCGTCCGCCCGCCGGGAGGCGCGCGGCAGCTTCGGCGACGACACTCTGCTCGTCGAACGGCTGGTCACGAACCCGCGGCACATCGAGATCCAGGTGCTGGCCGACGCCCACGGCAACGCGATCCACCTCGGCGAGCGCGAGTGCTCGCTGCAGCGGCGCCACCAGAAGATCATCGAGGAGGCGCCGTCCCCGCTGCTCACCGAAGCGCAGCGGGAGGCGATGGGCGCCGCGGCCGTCGAGGCGGCGCGCGCGGTCGGGTACGCCGGGGCGGGGACGGTGGAGTTCATCGTCGACGGCAACGCCCCCGACCAGTGGTTCTTCATGGAGATGAACACCCGGCTGCAGGTGGAGCACCCGGTCACCGAGGAGATCTACCGGACCGACCTCGTCGAGACGCAGCTGCGGGTCGCGGCGGGCGAGCGAGCGCCGTGGCGCATCATCCCGCCGCGCGGCCACGCGATCGAGGCCCGGATCTACGCCGAGGACCCGGCGGCGGGTTTCCTGCCGACCGGCGGCCGGATCCTGCGGCTGCGCTGGCCCCGCGACGCGCGGGTGGACGCGGGCGTCACCGAGGGTGGGGTCGTGGGCAGCGACTACGACCCGATGCTGGCCAAGGTGATCTCCTGGGGCCGGGACCGCGCCGAAGCCCTGCGCCTGCTCGACAACGCGCTCGGCGACACCGTGCTGCTCGGCGTGGGCACCAACATCGGCTTCCTGCGCGCGCTGCTCGCCGACGCCGACGTGCGCGCGGGCAGGCTCGACACCGGGCTCGTCGGCCGCCGGATCGACGCGCTGACCGTCGCCGACGTGCCACCCGACGTCCTCCCGGCCGCGGCCGTGCACGCGCTGGCCGAGCTGGAGCCGCGAGACCCGGTGGTGGACCCGTTCGACGTGCCCGGTGGCTGGCGGGTCGGCGCGCCCGCCTGGACGACGTGGCGGATGGCGGTGGCCGGGCGCGACCCGGTCGAGGTGCGCGCCCACGGCCGGGCCGCCGACGCGGTGGTGGAGGTGGCGGCGGCGCCCGGACGCCACGGACGTCCCGCAGGGGTGACACTGCAGTACACCGTCAACGTCCGGAATGTCACCCCGCTGCCGCTCCGGGCGCGCGGCACCCTGACGGCGACACCCTCACCGTCACCCTCGATGGCATCACCCGCACCTACACCGCCGCGCTGGACGGCGACACCCTCTGGCTCGGCCGCGACGGCCACGCCTGGGCCGTCCGCGAACAGGGCCCGGTCGACGCCGTGGCCGCCGAGACCGCGGGCGCGGGCGGGCCGGTGCGCTCCCCGATGCCCGGCACGGTGACCGTCGTGGAGGTCGCCGAAGGACAGTCCGTGACGACGGGCGACCGGCTCGTCGTCGTCGAGGCCATGAAGATGGAGCACGTCCTCACCGCGCCCGTGGACGGCGTGGTGCGCGACCTGCGCGCCAAGGCGGGCGCGACCGTCGCCAAAGACGCCCTGCTCCTGACCGTCGATACCGAGGAGCAGTAGATGGACCTGACCCTTTCCGAGGAGCACGAGGCGCTGCGGGCGATCGTCGAGGAGTTCGCGCACAAGGAGGTCGCGCCGGTCATCGGCGAGCTGTACGAGCGCGAGGAGTTCCCCTACGAGATCGTCAAGAAGATGGGCGCGATGGGCCTGTTCGGCCTGCCCATCGCCGAGGAGTACGGCGGCATGGGCGGCGACTACTTCGCCCTCTGCCTCGCGCTGGAGGAGCTGGCGCGCGTCGACTCGTCGGTGGCGATCACCCTCGAAGCGGGCGTGTCCCTTGGCGCGATGCCGATCTACCGGTTCGGCACCGAAGAGCAGAAGCGGGAGTGGCTGCCCGCGCTCGCGGCGGGCGAACGGCTGGGCGCGTTCGGCCTCACCGAACCCGGCGGCGGCTCCGACGCGGGCGCCACCCGCACCACGGCCCGCCTCGACGGCGACGAGTGGGTGATCAACGGCTCGAAGGCGTTCATCACGAACTCCGGCACCGACATCACCTCGGTCGTCACGATCACCGCGCTCACCGGCGACCGTCGCCGCGACGGCCACCCCGAGATCTCCGCGATCATGGTGCCCGCGGGAACGCCGGGCTTCCGGGTGTCGCGGAAGTACTCGAAGGTCGGCTGGAGCGCGTCGGACACCCGTGAGCTGTTCTTCGACGACGCGCGCGTGCCCGCGGCCAACCTCGTCGGCGAACGCGGCCGCGGCTACGCCCAGTTCCTCTCGATCCTCGACGAGGGCCGCGTCGCGATCGCGGCGCTGGCCACCGGGCTCGCGCAGGGCTGTGTCGACGAGTCGGTGCGCTACGCCCACGACCGGCACGCATTCGGCCGGTCCATCGGCTCCTACCAGGCCATCCAGTTCACGATCGCCGACATGGAGGCCCGTGCGCACACCGCGCGCCTCGCCTACTACGCGGCGGCGGCCAAGATGCTCGCCGGGCGGCCCTTCAAGAAGGAGGCGGCGATCGCGAAGCTCGTCGCGTCCAACGCGGCCATGGACAACGCCCGGGCGGCCACCCAGGTCTTCGGCGGCTACGGCTTCATGAACGAGTACGCCGTCGGGCGCTTCTACCGCGACGCCAAGATCCTGGAGATCGGCGAGGGCACCAGCGAGGTGCAGCGCATGCTGATCGCGCGACAGCTGGGGCTGTAGGGTCCGGCGCGTGGCTACCTGGGACGAGCTCGTCTCCTACGTTCGCGTGCGCTACGAGATCATGGGGCAGACCGAGGACGAGCTGTGGTTCGACCTCCCGACCACGGGGGAGCGGCACCAGCGGGTCGCGGTCCGGCAGGTCACCGGCGAGGACGGGCACCCGTGGGCGCAGATCACGTCCGCGGTCGGCTACATGGAGAAGCTCGACCTCGCCCGCTGCCTCACGCTCGCGGGGGAAGCCGTGACCGGCGGCGTGGTGGCCGACGACAACGTCGTGCTGTTCCGGCACGCCATCTCGCTGGGCGACACCGAGCTCGACGGCTTCGAGCGCCCGTTCCGCCTGGTCGTGAACGAGGCCGACCGGATGGAGCAGCTGCTCACCGGCGCCGACACCCACTGACCGCGCACGGTCAGTTGGCGGGCTCCAGCGCCTGGTCCACGAGCACCCGCAGCCGGGACCGGAGCTGGTCGGCTTCGCCCCTGGTCAGCGCGCCCGTCTGCACACCGGAGCGCAGTTCTGCCGCCACCGTGCGAGTGAACCGGGCCGACCACTCCCCGCGGGCCTCCTGATCATCCATCGGGCGAGCTTGCCCGGTGTTCGCGATCATGGGGAAGGCGGGTCACACACCCGCGACCTGAACGACCCCCGGGCGGGCGGCCACCGAGGTCAAGCGCGTCAACGTGGGGTGCCCCGCGGCGAGCAGCGCGACGTCGGACTCCGGGTCGGGCTCGCCCGCCAGGTCCTCGGCGGTGGCGCGCAGCACGGAGGCGTCGACCTCGTCGTGATGCCGCACCGTGATCGTCACCATGCCGAACTCCGACAAGGTGGCCTCGCGCAGCGCACCCAGCTCCGCGGCGGGCCGGTCGGGCACGTTGACCGACAGCACCGTGCCCTCGTCCGCGGCCAGCAACACCTCCAGCACCTGCGGCAACACG
The DNA here is from genome assembly GCA_963739465.1 of uncultured Actinomycetota bacterium. Classification (GTDB taxonomy): domain Bacteria; phylum Actinomycetota; class Actinomycetes; order Mycobacteriales; family Pseudonocardiaceae; genus Pseudonocardia. The sequence goes on along the minus strand of CAVUAS010000005.1, from coordinate 215,938 downwards.
TGCGCGACGGCGTCCCAGTGCGGGTGCTCGGGGATCTCCCAGCCGGAGTCGAGCGAGACGGCGAGCGCCCGCCACCCGTGCAGGCTCGCGGCGAGCGCGGCACCCACGGTGCCGGAGTGCAGCACCGCGCGGCCGACGTTGGCGCCGTAGTTCACCCCCGACAGCACGACATCGGGATGCGGGTCCAGCCAGCCCCGGCCCGCCGAGTGCACGATGAACGCCGGGTGCGCCTCCACCGCGTACGCCTCGACCCCCGGCAGTCCCGGGAGCTCCCGGCGGTACAGCCGCACGGCCCCGTCGCCCGCGCGCACCGCCTTCACCGACGCGCTGACCCCGCTCGCGTCCTCGTGCGGCGCGGCCACGATCACGTCGAACCCGGCGTCGCAGGCCAGGGCGGCGAGCGTGTGCAGCCCGGGCGAGTCGACGCCGTCGTCGTTGGTGATCAGGGCGCGGAGACGTCGTGATGAGGCCACGTCTTTACGGTAAGCGCCGCGGAGGGCCGAGGAGCAACCCGGCGAGGACTGTCACAGCGATCTCGCCCCGTCCGGCCGCCGCGCCGTAGGGTGCATCCGTGCTTCCCACCGGTGAGCAGTACGAGATCGTTTCGGGGGACGTCCGCGCGGTCGTCACGGAGGTGGGCGCCGGGTTGCGGGCGCTCGTCCACGGCGAGCGCCACCTCGTGGAGACCTTCCCCGAGGACGCCCGCCCCGCGCTCGGGATGGGCGCGGTGCTCGTGCCATGGCCCAACCGCACCGCGCACGGGCGATGGCGCTGGAACGGCGCCGACCAGCAGCTCGCGCTCACCGAGCCCGCCGCGGGCAACGCGATCCACGGGCTGCTGCGCCACGTGGTCTACCAGGTGGCCGATCGGTCCGACGACGCCATCACGCTGGTGGCCGTCATCCCCCCGCAGCCGGGCTGGCCGGTCGCGCTCGCCACGGGAATCCGCTACGGCGTCGACGGGGAGGGCCTCACCGTCACCCACACCGTGCGCAACGTCGGCCCCGAGCCGGTGCCGTTCGGCGTCGGCACGCACCCCTACCTGCGCGCGGGCGACAACCTGACCGACGACTGCGTGCTCACGGTCAGTGCCGCACTGACCATCCCGCTCGACGGCGGCCTGCCCACCGGGCCCGCCACGGCCGTGCCCGCCGCGCTCGACCTCCGTGGCGGGCGCCCGGTCAAGGAGCTCGACCTCGACCACGCGTTCGGCGGCGCCGCGCCCGCGGAGGGCGACACCCACATCCGCCACCACCTCGCCGCCCCCGACGGCACCACCGAGCTGTGGGCCGATCCGGTGTTCGGCTACGTGCAGGTGTTCACCCCGCCCGACCTGGTGGGCCGCGGCCGTGCCGTGGCCGTCGAGCCGATGACGTGCCCGCCCGACGCGCTGAACTCCGGCGACGGCCTCATCACCCTCGCCGCGGATGCGTCGTGGTCGGGCAGCTGGGGCATCCGACACCTGGAAGCGACGAGGTAGGAGAGCACATGCGGGTCTTCAACGGGCTGGACGAGCTGCGTGCCGCGGCAGCCACCCAGGTCGGCGCGAGCGACTGGATGACGATCGAGCAGGCGCGGGTGGACACCTTCGCCGACGCCACCGACGATCACCAGTGGATCCACGTCGACGAGGAGAAGGCGAAGGCGGGCCCGTTCGGCGGCACGATCGCGCACGGCTTCCTCACGCTCTCGCTGCTCCCGGAGCTGATGTCGCAGGTCTACCGCATCGACGGCGTCAGGATGGGCGTCAACTACGGGCTCAACAAGGTGCGGTTCACCGCGCCCGTCCCGGTCGGGAGCACGATCCGGGCTGTGGTCGACCTGGCCGAGGTAACCGACGCGAAGGACGGGGCCGTGCAGGTGACGAGCCGCGTGACCGTCGAGATCGAGGGATCGGAGCGCCCCGCGCTGGTCGCGGAGTGGATCACCCGGCAGTACGCCTGATGCGCGAGGCGGTCATCTGCGAGCCGCTGCGGACGCCGGTCGGCGGCTTCGGCGGCGCGCTGCGCGGCGTTCCCGCGCACGAGCTGGCCGCCACCGTCGTCCGGGCGCTGATCACGCGCACCGGCCTCGACCCGGCCGTCGTCGACGACGTGCTGCTCGGCCACTGCTACCCCACGATGGAGGCGCCCGCGATCGGCCGGGTGGTGGCGCTCGACGCCGGGCTTCCGGTGACGGCCACCGGCCTGCAGATCGACCGGCGCTGCGGCTCGGGGCTGCAGGCCGTCCTCTACGCGGCGATGCAGGTGCGCAGCGGGGTGTCGGAGGTCGTGCTCGCGGGCGGAGCCGAGTCGATGTCGAACGCGCCGTTCTACTCGACGGCGATGCGCTGGGGGGCGCGCAGTGGGCCCGGCGTCATGCTGCACGACGCGCTCGCGCGCGGCCGCGTCACCGCGGGCGGCGCGCACTTCCCCGTGCCCGGCGGGATGATCGAGACCGCGGAGAACCTGCGCCGCGAGTACGGCATCTCCCGCGTCGAGCAGGACGAGTTCGCCGTGCGCAGCCACCGGAAGGCCGCCGCGGCGCGCGACGCGGGCCGGTTCGCGGACGAGATCGTCCCGGTGGGCGACGTCGACGCCGACGAGCACATCCGGCCCGACAGCAGCGTCGAGAAGCTCGCCGCGCTGCGGCCGATCATGGGCCGCGCCGACCCGGAGGCGACGGTCACGGCGGGCAACGCGTCGGGGCAGAACGACGGGGCCGCGGTCTGCGTCGTCACGCACCCGGACCGGGCGGCGGAGCTGGGGCTGCGGCCGCTGGCCCGGCTCGTCGCCTGGGGTGTGGGCGGGGTACCGCCCGCGACGATGGGCATCGGCCCGGTGCCCGCCACCGCGAAGGCGCTGGCCGCGGCCGAGCTCACGTTGGCCGACATGGACCTGATCGAGCTGAACGAGGCCTTCGCCGCGCAGGTGCTGGCATGCGTCCGGGAGTGGAAGCTCACCGACGCCGACCTGGAGCGGGTCAACGTCAACGGCTCGGGGATCTCGCTCGGCCACCCCGTCGGTGCCACCGGCGGGCGCATCCTCGCCACCCTCACCCGCGAAATGGCGCGCCGCGGTGCCCGCTACGGCCTGGAGACGATGTGCATCGGCGGCGGCCAGGGCCTCGCCGCCGTCTTCGAGCGGACGGCCTGAGCGCCTTGTCTGCGGAGGACGAGCTCGCCGACGCGGTGTCCACCGCGTTGATCCGGCTCGTCCGGCTGCTGGAGCGCACCCGCGCGCAGTACCAGGCGGAGAACCCGGACGCGGTCGAGCGCGCCACGTACCTGCTGCTCGTGCACCTGGTGAAGGACGGACCGCGGCGGGCGGGCGCGCTCGCCGAGGCCGTGCATTCGGACCCGTCCACGATCAGCAGGCAGATCGGGCACCTCGTGAAGCTGGGCTACGTGGAGCGCACGGCCGACCCCGTGGACGGGCGCGCCACGCTGCTGGCCGCGACCGCCGAGGGCCGCCGCGTGTTCGAGGAGAACCGGCGGCGGCGCAACGAGCGGTTCAGCCAGATCCTGGCGAGCTGGTCGGAGGCGGACCGGGCCACGCTCGCCGCGATGCTCGGCCGCCTCGCCACCGACATCGAGGCGTTCGTGGACAGCCCCGATCCGCTCACTGGCCCTCGTGCTGATCCTCGTGCTCCTCGGCCTCCTTCGCGCGCCGCCACGACGCCCTGATCTCCCGCTCGGCGTCGGCCCGCCCCACCCACATGGCGCCCTCCACGCTCTTGCCCGGCTCCAGCGCCTTGTAGATCTCGAAGAAGTGCTGGATCTCCATGCGGTCGAACTCGGGCAGGTGGTGGATGTCGCGCAGGTGCTCCTGGCGGGGATCGTCGCTCGGGACGCAGAGGACCTTGTCGTCGCCGCCCTTCTCGTCCTTCATCCGGAACATCCCGATCGCGCGCGACCGGATGAGGCAGCCGGGGAACGTGGGCTCCTGCACGAGCACGAGTGCGTCGAGCGGGTCGCCGTCCTCGCCGAGGCTGTCCTCGATGAACCCGTAGTCGGCGGGGTACTGCGTGGCCGTGAACAGCGTGCGGTCCAGCCGGATGCGGCCGCTGATGTGGTCGACCTCGTACTTGTTCCGGCCGCCCTTCGGGATCTCGATGGTGACGTCGAAGTCCACGTCCGTCCCTTCTCTCGCGGACCTCTAGTCTCTTACACCGCGTCGGCGCAGAGGAGGTCATGGGTGGGATTCGGTCGCCGAGTCGGGCATACGCTCCGCGTACCGGGCCGCGGGTTGCGCCGAGCGGTCACCGTGCTGGTCGTGGTGGTCACGGCGGCGGCCACGGGAAGCGCGGTCGCGTTGAGCAGCCCGTTGCTGCTCGCGGCCCTGCACGCGACGCCCGCGGCCGACGTGCCGCCGCCCTTGCCGCGCCTCGCGCTCGGCCCGCTGGCCGCCTCCGCGCCGCTGCCCACCGAGTCCGGGTTGGGGGCCGCGCTGGGCGGCCCCGCCGATGCCGTGCCGGGCTCGTTCACCGGCCTGGTGCTCGACCCGGCGTCGGACAAGGTGCTCTGGCAGCGCACCCCCACCACCCCGATGGTCCCCGGCTCGACCGCGAAACTGATCACGACGTCGGCCGCGTTGCTCACGCTCAACCCGACGTCGAGCCTGGTCACGCGGGTGGTGGCGGGCGCAGAGCCGGGCGCGGTCGTGCTCGTGGGCGGCGGCGACCCCACGCTCACCGCGCTTCCGCAGGGCAAGGTCGGCGTCTACCCCGACCCGGCGCGCCTGTCCGACCTCGCGGCGCAGGTCAAGAAGGCGACCGGCGGCGCCGTCACCAAGGTGGTGATCGACACGAGCCGCTACCGCGGGCCGGGTCTCGCCCCGGGCTGGGACGAGAGCGACATCGCGGGCGGCGACGTCACCCCGATCACGCCGCTCATGCTCGACGGCGGCCGCATCGACCCCACCCAGCAGGACGGCGCACGCGTGCCCGACCCAGCGCAGCAGGCCGGGCTGGCGTTCGCGAAGCTGCTGGGGCTGGGCAAGCCCGCTGTGATCACGGGCACCGCCCCACCCAACGCCCAGGTGCTGGGCACGGTGCTCTCCGCGCCGGTGGCCGAGCTCGTCGAGACCCTGCTGCAGACCTCGGACAACGTGCTGGCCGAGGTGCTCGCCCGGGAGACCGCGATCGCCCGCGGCGGGGAGCCGTCGTTCGACGGGGCGGTGGAGGCCGCGATGGCCGCGCTGACCCAGGCGGGGATCCCCACCACGGGGGCGGCGATGGTGGACGGCAGCGGGCTCTCGACGCGCGACAAGGTGCCCGCCCAGCTGTTGGGGGCGTTGCTCGCCGCCGCCGCCGCGCCCGCGCAGGGCCCCGACGACACGGAGTTCCTGCGGCCGGTGCTCACCGGGCTGCCCGTGGCGGGCGGCGACGGCACGCTGGAGGACCGGTTCGCGCCGGGGGCGGACTCGTCGGCGGGGCGCGGGGTCGTCCGCGCCAAGACCGGCACGTTGACCACGGCGAGCAGCCTCGCGGGCGTCGTTGTGGACGCGGACCAGCGACTGCTCGTGTTCGCGTTCATGTCGAACGGGGCGCTCCCCGCGAAGACCCGGCCCAAGCTCGACGATCTGGCGGCCGGGCTGTCGAAATGCGGGTGCCGCTGAGGGGGCGGCCCGCCCACAGCGAACATCGGCGCTGATTGCGTAGCGTGGGGTGCGTGCCTCGCCCTACCCAGGACCGCCCGCCCGCCGCCGTCATGGGTCTCCCGGTCGACTGGGATCTGGCCCGGCGCACCGCGGAGCGACTGATGCCCGCAGGGCCCACCGTCAGCCGCGAGGACGCGCAGGACCTCGTCGCGCGGCTCCGCGCGGACGCCGCCACGGCCGAGGGGCACGTGCGCGAGGTCACCGGGCTCGGCCACGGGCTGCCGCTGCTGCCCGCCGACGTCGTGGACCGGCCCGCCTGGGCCGGGGCCGCGCTCTCCGGCATGGCGGCGCTCACGGCCGGGGCGAAGCTGCCCGACGTCGGGAAGACGGCGCGGGCGGTCACGGCCCGCACGGCAGGTCTGCAGCTCGGCGGCGTCGTCGCCTACCTCGGCGGCCGGGTGCTGGGGCAGTACGACCCGTTCGGGGGCCCGGACGGCGAGGGGCGGCTGCTGCTGGTGGCGCCGAACGTGCACGCCGCCCAGCAGGCCCTGGACGTGTCGTCGGCAGACTTCGGGCTGTGGGTCTGCCTGCACGAGGCCACCCACCGGCTGCAGTTCACCGCGGTGCCGTGGCTGCGGTCGTACTTCGCGGAGGAGGTGTCGGGGCTGCTGTCGCTCACCGGGGACAGCCGTCCGAGCCTCGACCGGCTGCCGGAGCTGTTCCGCACGCTGCGGGAGTCGAAGGGCGATTCGCTGGCCGTCGTCGAGCTGCTGCAGGGTCCCGAGCAGCGCGCGGTGCTCGACCGGCTGCTGGCGCTCACCACGCTGCTGGAGGGGCACGCCGACCACGTCATGGACGCGGTGGGGCCGGAGGTGGTGCCCACGGTCGAGACGATCCGCGCGCGGTTCACCATCCGCCGTCGCGGCGGGGGGCTGGTCGACCGGATCCTGCGCGCGCTGCTGGGCGTGGAGGCGAAGGTGCGGCAGTACGCCGTCGGCTCGGCGTTCACCAAGCACGTCGTGCTGGCGGTGGGGATGGACGGGTTCAACAAGGTGTGGGAGAGCCCCGAGACGGTGCCCACCCGCGCCGAGTTCGCCGCCCCCGGCGACTGGCTCCGCCGGGTCCACAACATGCGCTAGCCCCCACCTGCGAGGGTGAGTCCCGCGTTTCGACACGGTGAGTCGGGCATTTCAGCACGGTGAGTGCGGGTTCTCGGCACGGCGACCCGGTGCGCGTGCGACCGTATCCCCGTGACCGCCGGGCATGATCGCCGAGATGGGCGCCCGGGGTGCGCTGATGCACCCCAGGCACCGAACGCGGTGATCATGGAGGTGCGGCGGGCGGTGCGGGCTGCGCTGGAGGCTCTACCCGAGCCCGCCCGGCGCGCCCCGCTGGTCGTCGGCTGCTCCGGCGGCGCCGACTCGCTCGCGCTCACCCTCGTCGCGGCCGCGGTGCGCGGGCCCGACGGGGTGCGGGCCGTCGTCGTCGACCACCGGCTCCAGGACGGGTCGGCCGAGCGCGCCGCCGCGACCGTCGCGCTGCTCGCGGAGCGGGGGATTGCGGCGCGGGCCGAGGCCGTCGACGTGACCGGCCCCGGGGGGATCGAGGCGGCCGCGCGGCACGCCCGCCAGGCCGCCCTGCGTGCCGCCCGCCCGCACCCCGACAGCCCGATCCTGCTCGGCCACACCCTCGACGACCAGGCCGAAACCGTCCTGCTCGGGCTCGGCCGCGGGTCCGGCGCGCGCTCGCTCGCGGGCATGCGCCGCTGGGATCCGCCGTGGCTGCGCCCGCTGCTGGACGTTCGGCGCGCGACGACGCGGGCCGTGTGCGCGGGCCTCGGGGTTCCGGTGTGGGACGACCCGCACAACGTCGACCCGCGTTTCACCCGCGCCCGGCTGCGGCACGAGGTGCTGCCGCTGCTGGAGGACGTGCTCGCGGGCGGCGTGGCCGACGCACTCGCCCGCACGGCCGCCCAGCTCCGGGAGGACGCCGACGCGCTGGACGCCGTCGCCGCCCGGCTGCTCGCCGACGCCCGTCGTCCCCCCGACGACGAGGGGGAGGACGCGGCCGCGCCCGACGTCGCCGCCCCCGACCTCGCCGCGCCCGACCGCCCCGCTCGACTCGCCCCGCTCGACCTCGCCGCCCCCGACATCGCCGCCCCCGACCTCGCCCCGCCCGACGTCGCCCCGCTCGACGTGGCCGCCCCGCTCGACCTCGCCCCGCTCGACGTGGCCGCCCTCGAGGACGTCCCGCCCGCGCTCCGCCGCCGGGTGTTGCGCGCGTGGCTCGCCGGGGCAGGTGTGACCGGCCTCACGGACACCCATCTGCGCGCCGCGGACGTCCTTGCAGCTCACGGTCCCGACCGCGGGGGCGTCGCCGTGCCGGGCGGGTTGGAGCTGTTCCGCGCCCATGGCAGGCTCGGCATCCGTCCGGTCCGGTGGCCATCGGCCCGGTGAGCCCGGTGTTGCGACGGAGGGAGCACGGCCGCCGTGTACGACGGGGACATCGCCACCACGCTGGTCACCGAGGACGCGATCCGCGCCAAGACCGCGGAGCTCGCCGCGACGATCGGCAAGGACCACCCGGAGGGCAGCAGCGACCTGCTGCTCGTCGGCGTCCTCAAGGGCGCGGTCATGTTCATGACCGACCTCGCCCGCGCCCTGCCCGTGCCGGTGCAGCTGGAGTTCATGGCCGTGAGCTCCTACGGCTCGGCGACGACGTCGTCGGGCGTGGTGCGCATCCTCAAGGACCTCGACCGCGACATCGCGGGCCGCGACGTCCTCATCGTCGAGGACATCATCGACTCCGGCCTCACCCTGTCCTGGCTCCTGGGCAACCTCCGCTCGCGGCACCCGGCATCGCTGGAGGTATGCACGCTGCTGCGCAAGCCGGACGCGGTGAAGGTCGACGTGCCCGTCCGCTACGTCGGCTTCGACATTCCGAACGAGTTCGTGGTCGGTTACGGGCTCGACTACGCCGAGCGCTACCGTGACCTGCCGTTCATCGGCACGCTCGACCCGAAGGTCTACGCCTGAGCGCCCAGGGGAACACCGCCGCCCGGCCGGTCGTTGCCGGGACAACGCGTCGCGGAGGTCCGCTATCCTGGGGAACTCGGGGCCGGTCAGGCCGTGCCGCGCGCCAGAGGATCTCGTCAGGGAAGGTGAAGGCCACCAGGCCGAAGCTGCATGGACCGCAAGCGCCTGCTCCGCAACCCTCTGATCTGGATCCTCACTGCGGTCCTGGTCTTCTTCGCCTTCAGCGTGTTGTTCGACGACACGCGCGGCTACACCCAGGTCGACACGTCCGTCGCGATCGCCCAGATCCAGAACGGCAACGTCAAGAACGCCCTGATCGAGGACCGCGAGCAGCGGCTGCGACTCACCCTCACCAACGAGGTGGAGGGCAGCACCCAGATCATCACGCAGTACCCGGCCGACACCAGCACCACGATCGTCAACGCGCTGGAGAGCGCGGGCAACAAGCCCACCTTCAACACCGTGGTGCACCAGGACTCGTTCCTGACCCAGATGTTGATCTTCATCGTCCCGCTGGGCATCGTCCTGCTCATCCTGTTCTGGATGATGAACAACGCCCAGGGCGGCGGCAACCGGGTGATGAGCTTCGGCAAGTCCAAGGCCAAGCAGCTGTCCAAGGACATGCCCAAGACGACCTTCGCCGACGTCGCGGGCGCCGACGAGGCCGTCGAGGAGCTCTACGAGATCAAGGACTTCCTGCAGAACCCCGGCCGCTACCAGGCGCTCGGCGCGAAGATCCCCAAGGGCGTGCTGCTCTACGGCCCGCCCGGCACCGGCAAGACCCTGCTGGCGCGCGCGGTCGCGGGCGAGGCGGGCGTGCCGTTCTACACGATCTCCGGCTCGGACTTCGTCGAGATGTTCGTCGGCGTCGGCGCCTCCCGTGTGCGCGACCTGTTCGAGCAGGCCAAGCAGAACTCGCCGTGCATCATCTTCGTCGACGAGATCGACGCGGTCGGCCGCCAGCGCGGCGCGGGCCTCGGCGGCGGCCACGACGAGCGCGAGCAGACCCTCAACCAGCTGCTCGTCGAGATGGACGGCTTCGACGCGCGCACCAACGTCATCCTCATCGCGGCCACCAACCGGCCCGACATCCTCGACCCCGCGCTGCTGCGCCCCGGCCGGTTCGACCGCCAGATCCCGGTCGGCGCGCCCGATCTCGCGGGCCGCCGCGCGGTGCTCGCGGTGCACGCCAAGGGCAAGCCGTTCGCGCCCGACGTCAACTTCGACGGCCTCGCCAAGCGCACGGTCGGCATGTCCGGCGCCGACCTCGCCAACGTCATCAACGAGGCCGCGCTGCTCACCGCGCGGGAGAACGCCACCCTGATCACGGAGGCGGCGCTGGAGGAGTCGGTCGACCGGGTGGTCGGCGGGCCGCGCCGCAAGGGCAAGATCATCTCCGAGCAGGAGAAGAAGATCACCGCCTACCACGAGGGCGGGCACGCGCTGGCCGCATGGGCCATGCCCGACCTGGAGCCGGTCTACAAGCTCACGATCCTGCCGCGCGGGCGCACCGGGGGCCACGCGCTGGTCGTCCCCGAGGACGACAAGGGCCTCATGACCCGCTCGGAGATGATCGGCCGCCTGGTGTTCGCGATGGGCGGACGCAGCGCCGAGGAGCTGGTCTTCCACGAGCCGACGACGGGCGCGTCCTCCGACATCGACCAGGCCACCAAGATCGCCCGCGCGATGGTCACCGAGTACGGCATGAGCGCGCGGCTCGGTGCCGTCCGCTACGGCCACGACCAGGGCGACCCGTTCCTCGGCCGCACGATGGGCAACCAGCCGGACTACTCGCTGGAGGTCGCCCACGAGATCGACGAGGAGGTGCGCAAGCTCATCGAGGCCGCGCACACCGAGGCGTGGGAGATCCTCAACACCTACCGCGACGTCCTCGACGACCTCGTCTTCGAGCTCCTGGAGAAGGAGACGCTCACCCGCAAGGACCTCGAGCGCATCTTCGACCAGGTCGAGAAGCGGCCGCGGATCACCGCGTTCAACGACTTCGGCGGCCGCACGCCGTCGGACAAGCCGCCCATCAGCACGCCCGCGGAGCTGGCCAAGGAGCGCGGCGAGCCGTGGCCGCCCGCCACCGGGCGCGAGCCGACGCCCGTCGGCTCCTACCCCGGCGGCAACGGCACGCCGCAGACGATCCCCGGCGGCTTCCCGTCCGGTCCGCAGCAGTCGTGGGGGCCGACGTACCCGACCCAGAAGCCTGCGCAGAAGACCGCGCCGACGACCCCGAGCAAGCCCAACGCCGTCCCGCACAACTACGGCGCGCCGCCCGGCTGGCGCCCGGCCACCACCCCCGCCGGGCAGACGTGGCCGCCGCCGGAGCACCAGCAGCCGTGGGGCGTGCCGGTGCCGCCGGACGGCACCAACGGCAGCGCGCCCAAGGAGACCCACGACGCCGAGGACGGCTCCCGCTGAGCGTGAACGGGGTCCGGCCTGCCGGGGTCGACCAGGCCCGCGCCGAAGCAGCCATCCGCGAGCTCCTCGTCGCCGTGGGCGAGGACCCCGACCGGGAGGGCCTGCGCGAGACGCCCGCCCGCGTCGCGCGGGCCTACGCGGAGATCTTCGCGGGCCTCTACACCGACCCCGACTCGGTGCTGGACAGGACGTTCGACGAGAACCACCAGGAGCTGATCCTGGTCAAGGACATCCCGATCTTCTCCTGCTGCGAGCACCACCTGGTGCCGTTCCACGGGGTCGCGCACGTCGGCTACATCCCTGGCGAATGCGGTCGGGTGACGGGGCTGTCGAAGCTGGCGCGCGTCGTCGACCTCTACGCCCGCCGCCCCCAGGTCCAGGAGCGCCTCACCGGCCAGGTGGCCGACGCGCTGGTGCGCAAGCTCGACCCGCGCGGCGCGATCGTCGTGATGGAGGCCGAGCACCTGTGCATGGGGATGCGCGGCATCCGCAAGCCGGGCGCGCGCACCACCACCTCCGCCGTCCGCGGGATCTTCCAGACCTCGCCGAGCTCGCGCGCGGAGGCGCTGTCGCTGATCCGGGGGACGTGATGCTTCCGCAGCTCGGCCGGTGCGCCGTGCTGGGCGTGCTCAACGTGACGCCCGACTCGTTCTCCGACGGCGGGCAGTTCCTCGATCACGACGACGCCGTCCGGCACGGCCTCGCGCTGCGGGCGGCGGGGGCCGACCTGGTCGACGTCGGCGGCGAGTCGACCCGGCCCGGCGCGGAGCGGATCGACGCGGCCACGGAGACGGCGCGAGTGCTGCCGGTGGTCACCGACCTGGTCGCCCACGGCGTGCCGGTGAGCATCGACACCACCCGCGCGGCCGTGGCAGCCGCGGCGATCGAGGCGGGCGCGGTGCTGGTCAACGACGTGTCGGGCGGGATGGGCGACCCGGACATGGCCACGGTCGTCGCCACCGCGCGGGTGCCGTGGGTGCTCATGCACTCCCGGGGCGCGGCCAACACGCATGCGGGCTACGAGGACGTGCTCGGCGAGGTGCGGGCCGAGCTCGTGGCGCGGGTGGACGCCGCGGTGCTGGCGGGCGTCAACCCCGCGCTGCTGCTGCTGGACCCGGGCCTGGGCTTCGCGAAGAACGCCGCCCACAACTGGGCCCTGCTGCGGCGGCTGGACGTGCTGATCGCGCTGGGGTTCCCCGTGCTCGTCGGCGCGTCGCGGAAGCGGTTCCTCGGGCAGCTGCTCGCCGAGGCCGACGGCACCCCGCGCCCGCCCGCGGGCCGCGACCTGGCCACCGCCGTCATCACCGGGCTGGCCGCCGACCGCGGAGCGTGGGGCGTGCGGGTGCACGACGTGGCGGCCTCGATGGACGCCGTGGCCGTCGCGACCGCGTGGCACCTGGGCGCCTCCCGGGCCCGCACGTCCGGCGACGGCCCGTCGTGAGCCCGGGTGATCGGCGCGAGCCGCACACCACGCACGTCGGGAGCGCTCTGGTGGGCGCTTCGCGGCGATCTTGCCGGAGGCGGGCGTGACCGACCGGATCGAGCTGCGCGGGCTGCGGGTGCGCGGCCACCACGGGGTGTTCGAGCACGAGCGTCGCGACGGGCAGGAGTTCGTCGTCGACGTCACGGTGTGGATGGACCTCGCCCCCGCCGCCGCCTCCGACGACCTCGCCGACACCCTCCACTACGGCGAGCTCGCCGAGCGGACGGCCGCGATCGTGGCGGGCGAGCCGTGCAACCTCATCGAGACGGTGGCCGCGCGCGTCGCCGAGACGGTGCTGGCCGACGCGCGAGTGGTCGCGGTCGAGGTCACACTGCACAAGCCCCAGGCCCCGATCCCGCTCGAGTTCGGCGACGTCGCGGTGGTCGCCCGCCGTTCCCGCGTCGACGGCGCGGGAGCGCCGTCGTGAGGGCGGAGTGGGCGCCGCACCGGCGTTCCTCTGGCCCCGCGCAGCCGCCTGGACGCCTGTGCGGCCACCGCAACGCTTGTGCGGCCGCGGCCAAGGGGCGCCGTGACCGCCGCCGTGCTCTCGCTCGGGTCCAACCTCGGCGATCGGTTCGCCCACCTGCGGGTCGCGGTCGCCGGGTTCGCCGACGCGCTGGTCGCCGCGTCGCCCGTCTACGAGACCGCGCCGTGGGGCGGCGTGCCGCAGGACGACTTCCTCAACGCGGTGCTGCTCGTCGCCGACCCGGCCGTCGACGCGTGGGGGTGGCTGCGGCGCGGGCAGGCGCTGGAGGACGCGGCCGGGCGGGTCCGCGACGTCCGCTGGGGCCCGCGGACGCTCGACGTCGACGTCGTCAGCGTCACGGACGAGGGCGAGGCGGTCCGCAGCGCCGACCCGCAGCTCCTGCTGCCGCACCCCGGCACGCCGGAGCGGGCCACCGTGCTGCGGCCCTGGCTGGACGTCGACCCCGCCGCGGTGCTGCCCGGCCACGGCCCCGTCGCCGTGCTGCTGGCCGCGCTGGGACCCGACGCCGAGCACGGCATGCGCCGCCGCGACGACCTGGTGCTCGCCCCATGACCGCCGCCACGCCCCCGACCACCGCAGCCGGCCGTCGGCCGCACCGAGCAGGCGCGGGCGGCGGCGCACCGGCGTTGCCGTCGCGACACCGGCGCCGCGACAACGGTGCGAGCACCGCAACACCGGTGCGGCCATCCCACGCACCCGGCGGCCCGGCCCGGCGTTTGCCTACCGGCCCGTCAGCGCGGCGCCCACCCGGCAGCCTGGGGTGGCGCACCGGCGCGGCGGTCGCGTCCGGTCGGGATGCCCGCGGATGCGCCCCATGACCCCCACGCGCCCGCGCGACCTGCTCGCCGTCGGCCTCGTCGTCGCGGTGCTCGCCAACCTCGCCGTCCGGCTGACCTACGGCTCGCTCCCCGGCTTCCCGCTGCTCGGCGGGGTGACGCTGGCCGTGCTCGGGGTCGCCGAGGCGATCGCCGGCCGGGCGTTGCGGGCCCGCATCCGCCGCGAGCCGGGCACCACGCCCGTCCAGCCGCTGGTCGCGGCCCGCGCGGTGCTGCTGGCGAAGGCGTCGTCGGTGGCGGGCGCGGTCGTGGGCGGCGCATGGCTCGGGCTCCTCGTCTTCACCGCGCCGCAGGCCGGAACGATCCAGGCCGCGGGCTCGGACACGGCGGCGGCGGCCGTCGGGCTCGCCTGCGCGCTCGTGCTCGTCGGCGGCGCGCTGTGGCTGGAGTACTGCTGCCGCACGCCCGACGATCCGAACGACCCCGACCCGCCGCGTGCCCCGTAGGCTCTGGCGCCATGACCCAGGCCACGGGGATCTTCCTGACCGGCGGCCCCACCGCGGCGCTACCCACGCAGCAGCGCCAGCGCCGGGGGGTGCTGGCCCCCGTCATCGCGCTGGTCGCGCTCGGCATCTGCGGGCTGGTCGTGCTGGGGCTGCTCGGCACGAGCGTGGGCGCGGGCGGGATCGTGGTCGGGGCGCTGTGCGCGCTGCTGCCCGTCGGCCCGGTGGTCGCCACGTTCCTGTGGATCGACCGCTGGGAGCCCGAACCGCCGCGGCTGCTGCTCATCGCCTTCCTCTGGGGCGCCTGCTTCGCCGCGCTCGCCGCGTTGATCATCAACTCCAGCGCGGCGCTGGCGGTCGACGAGCTGCTCGGCCGGGGCAGCGGCGACCTCGTGGGCTCCACCGTCATCGCCCCGCTCGTCGAGGAGGGGCTGAAGGGCGCGTTCCTCGTCGGCCTGCTGATCTTCCGGCGCCGCGAGTTCGACGGCATCATCGACGGCATCGTCTACGCCGGGATCGTGGCGGCGGGCTTCGCGTTCACCGAGAACATCCTGTACTTCGGCCGGGCGTTCGCCGAGGAGGCCGAGATGGGCGGCGGCGTGCTGTTCACGCTGATCCTGCGCGGTGTGCTCTCGCCGTTCGCGCATCCGCTCTTCACGTCGATGACCGGCATCGGCGCGGGCATCGCCGCCAACAGCCGCAACGTCGCCGCCCGCCCGTTCTACGTACTCGGCGGTTACGCGCTCGCGGTGGTCCTGCACGCGCTGTGGAACAGCTCGGCGTCGCTGTTCGACGGCGGCGCGTTCCTGCTCGTCTACGGCTTCATCATGGTGCCGCTGTTCGCCGCGATGGTGACGATCGTCATCTGGCAGCGCCGCCGCGAGCAGGCCGTGATCGCCCAGCAGCTCCCCGGCTTCGCGCAGGCGGGCTGGATCGCGCCCAGCGAGATCCAGCTGCTGTCCAGCCTCGCCGGTCGTCGGGGCTGGCGGGCGGCCGTGCGGCGCCGGTCCGGGCGCGCGGTCGAGCAGGCCGTCACCCGCTACCAGGAGGCCGTCACCGACCTGGCGTTCCTGCGCGCCCGCATCGCGCGGGGCGCGATCGGGCCGATGGCGCGGCAGTGGCACGACGAGGCCGTCGCCGAGGTCATCCGGGCGCGGCGGCGGGCCGTCGGGCATCCCGAGGCGCTCACGGTGGCGCTGCGCCACCACGGCGGCGGCGCGGGCGGCTGGACCCCGCCCCCGCAGGTGCCGCCGAGCCCACGTCAGCCGTTCCCGCCCAACCAGCCTCCGCAGAGCTGGCCGCACCGCTAGGGGGCATCTGATGACGGCGAACCGGCCCGCGCGGCTGGCCATCGGGGTGGTGTCGGCCGGCCGCGTCGGCGCGGTGGTCGGCGCCGCATGGGCCGCGGCGGGGCATCGCGTCGTGGCCACGTCCGGTGTGTCACGCGATTCGGTGCGCCGCGCCGCCGCGCTGCTGCCCGACGTGCCGCTGTTGCCGCCCGACGAGGTCGCCGCGCAGGCCGACCTCGTGCTGCTCGCCGTGCCCGACGACGTGCTGCCCGGCCTGGTCCGCGGCCTCGCGGCGGCGGGGAGCTTCCGGGCGGGCCAGATCGTCGTGCACACCTCGGGGGCGCACGGCGTCGCGGTGCTCGCGCCCGCCGCCGAGCACGGCGTGCTGCCGCTCGCGCTGCACCCGGTGATGACGTTCACGGGCCGCACCGAGGACGTGGCCCGGCTGCGGGGGGCGAGCGTGGGCGTCACGGCCGGTGCCGACCAGGCGGGCTGGCCGGTGGGCGAGGCACTGGTCGTCGAGATGGGCGCCGATCCGGTACGCATCCCGGAGGAGGTGCGCCCGCTCTACCACGCCGCGCTGACGCACGGGGCGAACCACCTGGTCACGCTCGTGCGCGACTGCGTCGACACCCTGGAGGCGGCGGGTGTGCACCCGGCCGACCGGCTGGTCGCGCCGCTGCTGTCGGCCGCGCTGGACAACGCGCTGCGCCACGGCGACCGCGCCCTCACCGGCCCGGTGTCGCGGGGCGACGCGGGCACCGTCCGCACCCACCTCGAGGTGCTCGACCGCCGCCGATCCCGACCTCGCCGCCACCTACCGGGCGCTGGCCGTGCGCACCGCCCACCGCGCCGCGGCCGCGGGGCTGTTGTCCGAGCACGCGGCGAAGGACGTGCTGACCACCCTGGAGGACACCTCATGACCTCGCCGACCAACATCACGGCCCCGGTCCGAACCGCGCCCCCGGCCGAGGAGCACTCGTCATGACCTCGCCGACCAACATCACGGCCCCGGTCCGAACCGCGCCCCCGGCCGAGAAGCACTCGTCATGACCTCGCCGACCAACATCACGGCCCCGGTCCGAACCGCGCCCCCGGCCGAGAAGCACTCGTCATGACGCGCACCGCAGGCGGGTACGCCGCAGGCGAGCTCACCGTGCACGCCGACCCGACGAGCATCGCCGCGGTCACGCGGGCCCTCCGCGCCGCGGGCCGTCGGGTGGCCCTCGTGCCCACGATGGGCGCTCTGCACGAGGGCCACCGCGAGCTGATCCGACACGCGCGTCGGGTGCCGGGGTCCACGGTGACCGTCGTCTCGATCTTCGTGAACCCGCTGCAGTTCGGGCCGACCGAGGACCTGGCGCGCTACCCCCGCCCCCTGGACGCCGACCTCGACGCCTGTCGCGAGGAGGGCGTCGAGCTGGTGTTCACGCCGGGGGTCGCCGACATGTACCCGGAGGGCGCCGACACCGTCGTCACCCCGGGTGTGCTGGGCACCGAGTTGGAGGGCGCGGTGCGGCCGGGGCACTTCCCGGGGGTGCTGACGGTCGTCTCGAAGCTCTTCCACATCGTCGCCCCGGACGTCGCGTTCTTCGGCGAGAAGGACTACCAGCAGCTCGTGCTGGTCCAGAAGATGGTGCGCGACCTGGACTTCTTCCTCTCGGTCGTCGGTGTGCCGATCGTCCGCGAGGCCGACGGGCTGGCGCTGTCGTCGCGCAACGTCTACCTCTCTCCCGCCGAGCGCGCCCGCGCCCTCGTGCTGCAGCGGGCCCTGCGGGCCGGGGCGGGGGCGGCCGCGCACGGCGCCGAGGCCGTGCTGGCGACCGCCCGCGGCGTGCTCGCCGAGGAGCCGGAGGTGGCCGTCGACTACCTGGAGCTGCGCGCCCCCGACCTCGGCCCGGCCCCGGCGACCGGACCGGCGCGGCTGCTCGTGGCCGCGCGCGTCGGCACCACGCGGCTGATCGACAACGTGGCGGTCACGCTCTGATGCTGCTCTGCGTCGACATCGGCAACACCGAGATCGCGTTCGGCCTCTACGCCGACGGCAACGAGGACGACGCCCGTCCGCCGCTCGTGCGCGACTGGCGCATGCACACCGAGTCGCGGATGACCGCCGACGAGCTGGAGGTGGCGGTCAGCGGCCTGCTCGGCCGTCGGTACGTGCAGGAGATCACCGGCGTGGCCGCGCTGTCGACGGTGCCGAGCCTGCTGCGCGAGCTCAAGCTGCTCGTCGAGCGGCGGGACGAGCCGTTCGTCGTCGTGGGCCCCGGCGTGCGCACCGGGGTTCCCTTGCTGGTGGACAACCCCCGCGAGGTCGGCGCCGACCGCGTCGTCAACACCCTGGCGGCCCATCGGCTGTACGACACGGCCTGCGTGGTCGTCGACTTCGGCACGTCCACCAACATCGACGTCGTCTCGGCCAAGGGCGAGTTCCTCGGCGGGGTGCTCGCCCCGGGCGTCGAGATCTCCATGGAGGCGCTCGCCACCCGCGCGGCGGCGCTGCGCACGGTGGAGCTGGTGGCGCCGCGCTCGGTGATCGGCAAGAACACCGTGGAGTGCCTGCAGGCCGGGGTGCTCTACGGGTTCGCCGAGCAGGTCGACGGCCTGGTCCGGCGCATCCTCGATGAGCTGGGCCCCGGCCCGGTCACGGTCATCGGCACGGGCGGGCTCGCGCCGCTGATCGTGGGCGAGACGGCGACGATCACCGAGCACGTGCCCGACCTCACCCTGCTCGGGCTGCGGCTGGCCTACCTGCGCAATGTGCGCACGACGTCGGTGACCATGGGCAACGTGAACGCGCCCGGCGACGTCTCGGGCCGCGCGGCCAGGTAGGCGCGCATCCGGGCCAACGACGCGTCGCGCTCGCAGGGGTCGGCGATCAAGGCCCAGGAGTGCGTGGCGATGGTCTCGACGAACCCGTCGATCGTGGTGGGCACGGGGTTGGCGAACCGACGGGTCTCGGACGCGCCGAACACCGGATCGTGGGGCCGGGCGGCGGCGAGGGTGGTGCCGATCGGCGCGCGCTCGTCCGGGTGCAGCGCGCGCTGGTAGCCGCGGACCCATTCGACCGTGTCGTCGTCACCGTTCCAGAGCACGACGAGCACCCCGCGCGGCCGCAGCACCCGGCCGATCTCCGGTTCGGCGAACGGCCGGTCGAACCAGTGCCAGGCCGTGCCGACGACGACGGCGTCGACCGCGGCGGTGGGGAGCGGGATCCGCTCGGCGGTGCCCTCGTAGGCGTCGACCGTGGGGAAGTCGGCGCGGAACTGGTCGAGCATCCCGGGGTCGGGGTCCACCGCCGTGACGCGCACGCCGGGCCTGCGCAGCAGCGCTTCGGTGACCTTGCCGGTGCCCGCGCCGAGGTCGAGCACCTCTTGCGTGTCCGGGCCCCTGCGCGCCGGGGCCAGCGCCCAGTCCAGCGCCGCGGCGGGGTAGCCGGGCCGATGGCGGGCGTACGCGGCCGCCACCGCGCCGAAAGACCACGCACGCTCGGGCATGGGCCGAGCCTAGATCGCCCCCGCCGCACCCGCCCGCGATTTGCCCCGGCCGCCCGACCTGCCCGGCGTGATCGTCGGTTCGGTGCGCAAGGTGGCCATTTTCGGCCGCTATCGCACCCGAACAGCGATCATGGGCGGGGGACGGGCGATCGACGCGGGCTGCGCCCGCCGGGATGACCGCACGCGCCGCTCACTACCCTCTGTGTCGTGAGCAACGAATCCCCCGCCCCCGACCTCCCCGAGCAGATGCGGGTGCGCCGGGACAAGCGCGCGGAGCTGCTCGCGAGCGGGCACGAGGCCTATCCCGTCGCCGTCGACCGCACCCACTCCCTCGCCGAGGTGCGCGCGGCCCACCCCGACCTGCCCCCGGACACGGCCACCGGCGACGAGGTCGGGGTCACCGGCCGGGTGATCTTCCTGCGCAACACCGGCAAGCTCTGCTTCGCCACCCTCCGCGAGGGCGGCGGCGCCGAGCTGCAGGCGATGCTGTCGCTGGCGTCCGTGGGCGAGGACGAGCTGGCGCGCTGGAAGGCGAGCGTCGATCTCGGCGATCACGTCTTCGTGCACGGGGAAGTGATCACGTCGCGGCGGGGCGAGCTGTCGGTCATGGCCGACCGCTGGGCGATGGCGGCCAAGGCGCTGCGCCCACTGCCCAATGTGCACAGCGAGCTGTCCGAGGAGACCCGCGTCCGGCAGCGCTACGTCGATCTCGTCGTGCGACCGCAGGCGCGGGAGATGGTGCGCCGCCGGGCCACGGTCGTGCGCACACTGCGTGACGTGCTGCACGCCCGCGACTTCACCGAGGTCGAGACGCCGATGCTGCAGCTCCTGCACGGCGGCGCGACCGCGCGCCCGTTCGTCACCCACGCCAACGCGCTGGACCAGGATCTATACCTGCGGATCGCACCGGAACTGTTTCTGAAGCGCACTGTGGTGGGCGGCGTCGAGCGCGTCTTCGAGATCAACCGCAACTTCCGTAACGAAGGCATCGACTCCTCACACTCGCCGGAGTTCGCGATGCTGGAGGCCTATCAGACCTACGCGACCTACGATGACATGGCGGAGCTCACGCGTACCCTCGTTCAGGCGACAGCGCGCGCCGTGTTCGGTTCCCTGACGGTGGATCATGCGAACGGAACGTCACATGATCTGAGCGGGGAGTGGCGGTCGGTCACCTTGCACAAGGCTGTGTCGGAAGCGGTGGATACGGAAGTCACGCCGGACACCGGCCCTGAGGAACTACGCAAGCTCGCAGCGGCGCACGGCGTCGAGCTGAAGGATTCTTGGAGCGCCGGAGAAGTGGTGCTCGAGCTATTCGAGAAGCTAGTCGAGCCCACGTTGACGGCGCCGACGTTCGTGCGCGACTACCCGGTCGAAGTACGCCCGCTCACCCGGCAGCACCGCAGCGACCCGCGACTGGCCGAGGCCTGGGATCTGATCGTCTTCGGGACGGAGCTCGGAACCGGCTACTCTGAGCTGGTAGATCCCGTCATCCAGCGTGATCGACTGACCACGCAATCGCAGCGGGCGGCGGCCGGGGATCCCGAGGCGATGCAGCTCGATGAGGACTTCCTGCGCGCCATGGAGTATGGAATGCCGCCATCAGGAGGTATCGGAATGGGCATCGACCGACTCCTGATGACCCTGACCGGCCTGGGAATCCGGGAAACGATTCTGTACCCGCTCGTGCGATCTGAGTAGTGGCGGCTCGACAACGGCTCGGCAATCAAGATATTGTTGGCAGGTCCCCTCAAGTTGTACGTTAGAAAGGACTGCGGCGGTGGCGCAGATCCAGGAGATCCGGCTGATCGACGACCTCGACGGCCAGGAGGCCGACGAGACCGTCGAGTTCGGAATCGACGGCAAGAGTTACGAGATCGACCTGTCCTCGGCGAATGCGGGCAAGCTGCGCGATGCGCTTGCCGAGTTCGTCGGTTCCGCCCGGCGGGCGGGTGGTCGGGCCAAGCGCGCGGTGGCCTCGGCTCCGGCGCGGCGGGCCACGGTTGACCGTGAGCAGAACCAGGCGATCCGGGAATGGGCGCGAGCCCACAAGATGAAGGTGTCCGACCGCGGACGAATCCCCAGCGAGGTGCTGGAGGCCTATCACCAGGCGAACTAGTCCGCCTTCCGCGAAGGGGCCCGCGTGCGCGCGGGCCCCTTCGCTGTGCCCGCGCCACAGGCGTCGACCCCCCTCCAGCCGATACAGTGGGGGGAGGCGTACGCGGCGCAGCGTCGTCGGGTGTTGCCGCGCGTTCATGCGCAGTAGGCGAGGAGATCGAATGTTCGAGAGGTTCACAGACCGAGCGAGGCGGGTTGTCGTCCTGGCGCAAGAAGAGGCCCGGATGCTCAACCACAACTACATCGGCACCGAGCACATCCTCCTCGGCCTCATCCACGAGGGCGAGGGTGTGGCCGCGAAGGCCCTGGAGTCCCTCGGGATCGCCTTGGAGGGCGTTCGGCAGCAGGTCGAGGAGATCATCGGCCAAGGCCAGCAGGCACCGAGCGGGCACATCCCGTTCACACCGCGGGCCAAGAAGGTGTTGGAGCTGTCCCTGCGCGAGGCGCTGCAGCTCGGCCACAACTACATCGGCACCGAGCACATCCTGCTCGGCCTGATCCGCGAGGGTGAGGGCGTCGCGGCGCAGGTCCTGGTCAAGCTGGGAGCCGACCTCAACCGGGTCCGCCAGCAGGTGCTGCAGCTGCTGAGCGGCTACCAGGGCAAGGAGCCCGCCGAGGGCAGCACCGGCGGTCGCGGCGAGGGCACTCCGTCGTCGTCGCTGGTGCTCGACCAGTTCGGCCGCAACCTCACCCAGTCCGCCCGCGAGGGCAAGCTCGACCCGGTGATCGGGCGCGAGAAGGAGATCGAGCGGGTCATGCAGGTCCTCTCCCGGAGGACCAAGAACAACCCCGTCCTGATCGGCGAGCCGGGCGTCGGCAAGACCGCCGTCGTCGAGGGCTTGGCCCAGGGCATCGTCAAGGGCGAGGTGCCCGAGACGCTGAAGGACAAGCAGCTCTACACGCTCGACCTGGGCTCCCTGGTCGCGGGCTCGCGCTACCGCGGTGACTTCGAAGAGCGCCTCAAGAAAGTGCTCAAGGAGATCCGCACCCGGGGCGACATCATCCTGTTCATCGACGAGCTGCACACCCTCGTCGGCGCCGGTGCCGCGGAGGGCGCGATCGACGCCGCGTCGATCCTCAAGCCGATGCTGGCCCGTGGCGAGCTGCAGACGATCGGCGCCACCACGCTCGACGAGTACCGCAAGTACGTCGAGAAGGACCCGGCCCTGGAGCGGCGCTTCCAGCCGATCCAGGTGGGCGAGCCGTCGGTCACGCACACCATCGAGATCCTCAAGGGCCTGCGCGACCGGTACGAGGCCCACCACCGGGTCACGATCACCGACCCGGCGCTGGTCGCGGCGGCCACCCTGGCCGACCGTTACATCTCCGACCGGTTCCTGCCCGACAAGGCCATCGACCTCATCGACGAGGCGGGCGCGCGCATGCGCATCCGCCGGATGACCGCGCCGCCGGACCTGCGCGAGTTCGACGAGAAGATCGCCAACGTCCGACGCGACAAGGAGTCGGCGATCGACGCGCAGGACTTCGAGCGGGCCGCGCACCTGCGCGACTCGGAGAAGCAGCTGCTCGCGCAGAAGGGCGAGCGGGAGAAGCAGTGGAAGTCCGGCGACCTGGACGTCGTGGCGGAAGTCGACGACGAGCAGATCGCCGAGGTCCTGGCCAACTGGACCGGCATCCCCGTCTTCAAGCTCACCGAGGAGGAGACCACGCGTCTGCTCCGCATGGAGGACGAGCTGCACAAGCGGATCATCGGCCAGCAGGACGCCGTCAGGGCGGTCTCGCAGGCGATCCGCCGCACCCGCGCCGGTCTGAAGGACCCCAAGCGCCCGTCGGGCTCGTTCATCTTCGCAGGCCCGTCCGGTGTGGGTAAGACGGAGCTGTCGAAGGCGCTGGCCAACTTCCTGTTCGGCGAGGACGACGCGCTCATCCAGATCGACATGGGCGAGTTCCACGACCGCTACACCGCCTCGCGGCTCTTCGGTGCCCCTCCCGGGTACGTCGGCTACGAGGAGGGCGGCCAGCTCACCGAGAAGGTGCGGCGCAAGCCGTTCTCGGTGGTGCTGTTCGACGAGATCGAGAAGGCGCACCAGGAGGTCTACAACACCCTCCTGCAGGTGCTGGAGGACGGTCGGCTGACCGACGGCCAGGGCCGCACGGTCGACTTCAAGAACACCGTCATCATCTTCACGTCGAACCTGGGCACCCAGGACATCTCCAAGGCCGTCGGGCTCGGGTTCGCCCAGAGCAACGACGAGGGCTCGAACTACGAGCGGATGAAGAACAAGGTCAACGACGAGCTGAAGAAGCACTTCCGCCCCGAGTTCCTCAACCGCATCGACGACATCGTGGTGTTCCACCAGCTCACCCAGGAGCAGATCATCACGATGGTCGACCTCATGATCACCCGGGTCGAGGCGGCGCTGGCCAACAAGGACATGGCCATCGAGCTCACCCCGGCCGCGAAGGGCCTGCTGGCCCGCCGCGGGTGGGACCCGGTGCTGGGCGCGCGGCCGCTGCGCCGCACGATCCAGCGCGAGATCGAGGACCAGCTGTCGGAGAAGATCCTGTTCGGCGAGGTGCAGCCGGGCCAGATCGTCATCGTGGACGTCGAGGGT
Organism: uncultured Actinomycetota bacterium; assembly: GCA_963739465.1. Lineage (GTDB taxonomy): Bacteria > Actinomycetota > Actinomycetes > Mycobacteriales > Pseudonocardiaceae > Pseudonocardia. The sequence goes on along the minus strand of CAVUAS010000005.1, from coordinate 192,168 downwards.
CTCGACCCCAACGCCCCCGAAGGCTCCCGGGCCGCCGACGACAAGGCCAAGTTCACCTTCCGCGGTGAGCCGAAGCCGAGCCTGGTGCCCGACGCCCCGCCGGTCGACATGGCCAAGGGCGAGTAAGCCCGCAGGCAGCGAACGCCCGCCCGGTCTCCGGGCGGGCGTTCGGCGTTGGGCGCTACCGCACCGGCGGTGAGTCGCGCGTCTCGCCGCGGTGAGTCGCGCGCTTCGCCGCGGTGAGTCGCGCGTCTCGCCGCGGTGAGTCCACCGTTTCGCCCCGCCGAGGGCGGCATCTCGGCACACGCGACGGGCCGAAACCGCCATTTCGCCGTGTCGAAACGCGCGACTCACCGTGGGGGGTAGCCCGCCAGGATCGCCCGGCGGGGATCGCCGTCGGGCAGGGCGCCCAGCAGCGCCTCGGTGAGCTCGCGGCCCGCTCCCCGGTCGGCGCGGGCGAGCGTCCACATCGCCTCGGTGTCGGCACTGCGGCGCACGCCCGCGCGCACCGCCACGGCCAGCGCGTCGCGCTCCTCCCGCACCTCGGGGGCGTCGGAGCGGGGTAGGAGCTCGCCGCGGTAGAGCCGGGCGACGTCGCCGACCCGCCCTTCGGTCAAGGCCGTCCGGACGCTCAGGAAATCGGCGTCGACCGCCGCGGCGAGCCGGTAGGGCTGGGTGCGCAGCACCCCGACGCCGACCGCCGCGCGCAGCCGGTGCATCTCGGCCCGCACCGTCACCGACTTGCCCGCGTCGCCGTGCAGCGCCGCGGCCAGCTCGTCGGCGGTCCGGCCGTCGGGGTGCAGCGCGAGCACGGTGAGCAGCTCGGCATGCCGCAGCGACAGCCGCACCGACCGCCCGTCGAGATGGGCGGTCGGTCGGGTCGCCCCGAGGAACGCCAGCGTGAGCACCCGACGGTGCCGGGCACCCGACGGCGGCAGCCGCAGCAGCCAGCCCTCGGCCAACGGCTCCAGCAGGCCCTCGTCGCCCTCGCCCAACGCCACCCGGTCGCCCGCGGTGGGCACGTCGATCCGCGGCGGCAGCCAGCCCAGCGGCTGCGCGGCGAGCACCCGACCGCTCGGCGACAGCAGCGCCCCCCGCTCGTCGCGCAGCCCGACGAGGTGCGGCAGGTTGCGCGAGAGCAGCCGCTCGTCGCGCACGGCCAGCTGGGTGCCCAAGAACCCCTCGGCGAGCCGGGCGGCCGCGACGACCAGCGCGAACGTCGTCGGATGGAACGTGCGCTCCGGGCCCGTCACGTCCACCACCCCGATCACGGCACCCGTCTCGGGATCGTGGATGGGCGCCGCCGCGCACGTCCAGCGGTGGTAGGTGCGGACGAGGTGCTCGGCCGAATGGATCTGGACGGCCCCGCCCGAGGCCAGCGTGGTGCCCATCGCGTTCGTGCCGACGCTCTCCTCGCTCCACAGCGTGCCTTCGAGCAGCCCGACCCGCTCGCCACGGCGCAGCACCTCGCGCGGGCCTTCGCGCCACAGGATGCGGCCCTGCGCGTCGGTGACGATCATCATGTGCATCGCCTCGTCGGCGATCGTCACGAGCGTGTCGCGCAGCAGCGGCAGGACGGTGACCAACGGGTGCCCGGCGCGCACCCGCGCCACCTCCGCGTGCTCGTAGACCAGCGACGGGGCACCGCTCTCGGGATCGACGTGCGCGGCCAGCGAGCGGCGCCACGACGCCGCCACCACCCCGCGGGGCGCCGTCGTCGGCGCATCGCCGCCCAGCACCTCGTCGCGCGCGCGATCCAGCCACGCGCGGTCGGAGACGCCCACGACTCCAGGATTCCCATCGCCCCCCGACCGAGGCAACGCCGTGCTGGCGGAAAGGTCAGGTGGCCTGCCGCCGCTGCAACGTCGTTGCAACCCCGCCCCACCTAGCTTTCGCCGAATCAGTCCTCAACGATGTGGAAGGACCTCGTATATGACCAAGTACGCGGCACCGGGCACCGACGGCAGCGTCGTCACCTTCAAGCCCCGCTACGAGAACTTCATCGGCGGCGAGTACGTCCCGCCCGCCAAGGGCCAGTACTTCGAGAACCCGACGCCGATCACCGGTCAGACGTTCACCGAGGTTGCCCGCAGCACCGCGGAGGACGTCGAAAGGGCCCTCGACGCCGCGCACGCCGCCGCGCCCGCCTGGGGCAAGACCTCGGCCACCGAGCGCGCGAACATCCTCAACAAGATGGCCGATCGCATCGAGGCCAACCTCGAAACCATCGCGATCGCCGAGAGCTGGGAGAACGGCAAGGCGTGCCGCGAGACCCTCGCCGCCGACATCCCGCTGGCCGTCGACCACCTCCGCTACTTCGCGGGCGCCGTCCGCGCGCAGGAGGGCGGCATCTCCGAGATCGACGAGAACACGATCGCCTACCACTTCCACGAGCCGCTCGGCGTCGTCGGCCAGATCATCCCGTGGAACTTCCCGATCCTCATGGCGATCTGGAAGCTCGCCCCGGCGCTCGCCGCGGGCAACGCGGTCATCCTCAAGCCCGCCGAGCAGACCCCGGCGTCGATCCACGTGCTGAATGAGCTGGTCGCCGACCTGCTGCCGCCGGGCGTACTGAACATCGTCAACGGGTTCGGCGTCGAGGCGGGCAAGCCGCTGGCGTCCAGCAAGCGCATCCGCAAGATCGCGTTCACCGGTGAGACGACGACCGGCCGGTTGATCATGCAGTACGCCAGCGAGAACCTCATCCCGGTGACCCTGGAGCTGGGCGGCAAGAGCCCCAACATCTTCTTCGACGACGTCGCGTACAAGCAGGACGCCTTCTACGACAAGGCGCTCGAGGGCTTCGCGATGTTCGCGCTCAACCAGGGCGAGGTCTGCACCTGCCCGTCGCGCGCGCTGATCCAGGGCGGCATCTACTCCGACTTCCTGGAGCAGGCCGTCAAGCGCGTGGAGCAGATCAAGCAGGGCCACCCGCTCGACACCGACACGATGATCGGCGCCCAGGCGTCCAACGACCAGTTCGAGAAGATCCTCTCCTACATCGACATCGGACGTCAGGAGGGCGCGAAGATCCTCGCGGGCGGCGGCAAGTCCGACCTCGGGGGCGAGCTGGCGGGCGGCTACTACATCCAGCCGACGATCTTCGAGGGCGACAACTCGATGCGGATCTTCCAGGAGGAGATCTTCGGCCCGGTCGTGTCGGTCGCGCGGTTCTCCGACTACGACGACGCCATGAAGATCGCCAACGACACGCTGTACGGCCTGGGCGCGGGCGTGTGGAGCCGCGACGTCAACACCGCCTACCGGGCCGGTCGCGACATCCAGGCGGGCCGGGTGTGGGTGAACAACTACCACGCCTACCCGGCGCACGCGGCGTTCGGCGGCTACAAGCAGTCCGGCGTCGGTCGCGAGAACCACAAGATGATGCTCGACCACTACCAGCAGACCAAGAACATGCTGGTCAGCTACTCACCGAACGCGCTCGGCTTCTTCTGATGGAGCCCGTGGAGGTGCCGGACTCCGGCACCGCCCGGGTGGCGCTGACGCCTGCGGCCGCCGAGCTCTTGGTGAAGCTGACGGCCCTCCACGGGCCGCTGATGTTCCACCAGTCCGGCGGCTGCTGCGACGGCAGCGCGCCGATGTGCTACCCGGACGGCGACTTCAAGCTCGGCGGATCGGACGTCCACCTTGGCGACCTCACCGTGCCCGGTCTGGACGAGCCGATCGGGTTCCACATTTCCGAGTCGCAGTACGCGTACTGGAAGCACACGCATCTCACGGTCGACGTGGTGAAGGGCCGGGGCAGCGGGTTCTCGGTGGAAGCGCCGGAGGGGGTGCGCTTCCTCATCCGCTCACGGCTGTTCACCGACGACGAGTGGAGGGCGTTGGAGGGCGGCTGACGACGCGCGGGCGCGGGCGACGTGCGCGGCGGCGGGTGCTGGTTCAATCGCGGCGTGAGCTCCGTGCGGCCCGTGCCCGAAACCGGGCTGATGACGGGCGACGAGCTGTCCGCCGAGGATGCGTGGCCCACCGCCCGCCGCCACGGGCTCCGCACCCTGCTGACGGGCGCGTTCCTGCGCTTCCGCTACGGCGACGGGTTCAGCCACGCCCGCGCGTTCGCCCTCCAGCTCGCGCTCGCGGCCGTCCCGCTGGTCATCGCGGGCGCCGGGCTGGCGTCGGCGATCGGGGCGCGGTCGGCGGCCGAGGTCGTCGCGCGGACCGTCGTCGCGATCTCGCCGGGCCGCAGCGACGCGCTGGTCGCGGACGTCGTCCGAACCGACGACGAGGGCACGGAGCGCGCCGAGGTCGTCGTCGCGCTCGCGCTGGCCACCGCTTTCCTCGCCGCGACGTCGGCGTTTGCCCAGCTCGAACGGGGCGCCAACCGCATCTACGGCACCGAGCGCGACCGGCCCGCCCTCCGCAAGTACGGCCGCGCCGCCGTCCTCACCGCCACGGCGGGGATCGCGATGGCCGCGGGACTGCTGCTGATCGTGGCGGGCGAGCCGCTCGGGGACGCGGTGGAGTCCGTCTACCGGTGGGGTGACGCCGCAGAGACCGTGTGGGACGTCCTGCGTTGGCCTGCCGGGCTGCTGCTGCTGATCGTCGCGGTCACGATGCTGTTCCGGCATGCGCCGCGGCGCCACCAGCCGGGGCTGTCGTGGCTGGCGGTGGGCGCGGGCCTGACGGTGCTCGCGTGGCTCGTCGGCTCGGGCCTGCTGGGCCTCTACGTGGCGGCCGCGGGGAACTTCGGCGACACGTACGGCCCGCTCACCGCGGTGATGGCGCTGCTGCTGTGGGCGAACGTCACCGGTGTGGCGCTGCTGGCCGGGCTGGCGCTCGCCGCGCAGCTGGAGGCCGTGCGCGGTGGGCGGCCCGACCCCCTGCTGCCCGACAGCGACGACGACGGCATCCCCGACGAGGTCGACGAGCAGCCCGGCTCGCCCGCCCGCTGACCCCCGGTGAGTCGTGCATTTCGACACGGCGAGTTGGGCGACCAGGCGGGGTGAGTCGCGCGTCTCGACACGGCGAGTCGGGCAATCCGCCCCGCTCGACGCCGTCCTAAGGTGGCGGCGTGTCGAGCTTCCTTCTCATCCCGGGTGCAGGCGGCCAGGCCTGGTACTGGCATCGGGTGGTGCCGGAGCTGGTCGCACACGGGCATGACGCGGTCGCGGTCCAGCTCCCCTCGGGCGACGACGACGCGGGCTTCGCCGAGTACGCCGATGCCGCGGTCGCGGCCGCGGACCCCGGCGCGGACCGGGACCTGGTCGTCGTCGGCCAGTCGATGGGCGCCTACACGGCCGCGCTGGTGGCGACGCGCCTGCCCACACGCCTGCTCGTGCTGCTCAACGCGATGTCGCCGCGCGCGGGTGAGACGGGCGGCGAGTGGTGGGGCAACGTCGGCTTCGCTGAGGCGCGCCGGGCGCAGGCCGATCGCGAGGGGCGCCGCCTCGAGGACGACCCGGACGACATCGAGGGGTTCTTCCACGACGTGCCCGCCGACGTCCGCACCGCGGCGTTCGCCCAGGGCGAGTTCGAGCAGTCCGACACGCCGTTCGGGCAGCCGTGGACGCTGCCGTGGCCGGACGTGCCCACCCGCTTCCTGGCCTGCCGTGACGACCGCTTCTTCCCGATCGAGCTGCAGCGCCGCATCGTCCCCGAACGGCTGGGGATCACCGTGGACGAAATGCCCGGCGGCCACCTGGTCGCGCTGAGCCGCCCGGCCGAGCTGGCCGATCGGCTCGTGGCCTACGCGAGCACCTGAGGCGGGGGCATGGGGCCGGTCCAGCCGACGACCGCCATCCCGCCGCGCTCCAGCAGGGTCGCCATGACCTCGCGGAACAGCACGTCGTCCTCGGCCAGCACAACGCGCATCGGTTCTCCCGGTTCGTCCGCTTTCGGCACCCTACGGGGGGTCAGACGTGGGCCGGCGGCAGGCGCAGCAGCCAGCCGTCGGCCAGCGGCTCCAGCCTGCCCTCGTGGCCTTCGGCGAGCGCGACCCGGTCACCCGCGGCGGGCAGGTCGATCCGCGGCGGCAGCCGGCCCGGCGGCTGGGCGGCGAGCACCCGGCCGGTGGGCGACAGCAGCGCACCCGGCTCGTCGCGCAGCCCGAGCAGGTGGGGCAGGTTGCGCGCGAGCAGCTGCTCGTCGCGCACCGCCAGCTGGGTACGCAGGAGCCCCTCCGCGAGCCGCGCCGCCGCCACGACCAGGGCCAACGTCGTCGGATGGAACGTGCCCGCCTGCCCGGTGACGTCGACGGCGCCCACCACCGCGCCCGTCTCGGGGTCGTGGATCGGGGCCGCCGCGCTGGTCAGTCGGTGTTCGCGGCCGTCTTCGCCGACGACGCGGCCCTGCGCGTCGGTGACGACCATCCGGTACTCGTCCGCCACCGCGACGAGGGTGTCACGCAGCAGCGGCAGCACCGCCGTCAGCGGATGAGCACCCATGGGCCCAGCATCCGCACCGACGATCAAGCAAGGCAACCCCTCAATGCCCCGCACTAGCGGAAGGGACAGGCTTTCCGCTCCGCGCGTGCCGGGCCCGGCTAGGGTCGCAGAAACGCCGTCGTCCGGAGGTGCCGTCATGTCCGCAACGCTGCGCGCGCTCGCCGGTCTGGCCGCCGAGCCCGTCGGGCTCGCCGAGTCCGCGCTCGTCCTGATCGACTGCCAGAACACTTACACCCGCGGGCCCATGGAGCTCGTCGGCGTGCAGGCCGCCCTCGACCAGGCCGCCGAGCTGCTCGACCGCGCCCGCAGCGCGGGCATCCCGATCGTGCACATCCAGCACGACGACGGCGAAGGCGGCCTGTATGACGTGCGCGCCGAGAACGGGGCGATCGTCGACCGCGTGGCGCCGCGCGCCGGGGAGGCGGTCGTCGTCAAGCACTTCCCGAACGCGTTCGTGGGCACCGACCTGCACGAACGCCTCACCGGCGGCCCGCAGAACCTGCTGCTCGCGGGCTTCATGACGCACATGTGCGTCAACTCCACCGCGCGCGGGGCGTTCAACCTGGGCTACGCGCCGACGGTCGTCGCGTCCGCCACGGCCACCCGTTCGCTGCCCGGTATCGGCGGCGAGGTGTCGGCGGAGGCGCTGCAGGCGGCGAGCCTGGCCGGGGTGGCCGACCTCTTCGCCGTCGTCGCGCCGACCGTGGACGACGTGCCCTGACGGCTCGTCAGCCGCCCAGCATGGCCAGCGTGCGGGGGTCGAGCGTGCCGTCGAAGAAGCGCTCCAGCGCCGCCGCGAAGAGCGGCTCGTCGGGATCGGCCGCGACGAAGAGGGTGAGCGACGACCGCAGCTTGACGTCGTCACCGCCCAGGATGTCCGCGGCCGAACCGGGCGTGTCGAGCAGCAGCCGCACGCACTCCTTCAGACGTAGCCCGAGCTCGGGGTGGGCCAGGTAGGCCTGCGCCTCGGCCAGCGAGCCAATGCCGTAGTACATCGACGTCGGGCTCATGCCCAGGCCCTTGAGCTGCGGGAACACGTACCAGATCCAATGGCTGCGCTTGGCGCCCGCGCGCAGCTCGGCCATGGCCGTGTCGATCACGCCGGCCTGGGCGCTGACGAAGCGGTCCAGGTCGTAGGGGTCGTTCAGGACGTCGCCCCCGCTTCGGACCGCTGGACCACTTCGAACTCCAGCAGCGACGACCCCGACGCGACCGGCCGGGCCCGCTCGCCCGAATGCGCCGTCATCGCCGGGCCCTTGAGCCAGGCCTGGAACGACTCGTCGTCCGCCCAGTGCGTCACGACGAAGTAGCGGCTTTCGCCCGCCACCGGACGCAGCAGCTCGAACGACAGGAAGCCCGGCTGGCCGTCCACGGCGTGCAGCCGGTGGGCGAACCGCTTCTCCAGCTCGGGGCCCGCGCCCTCGGGAACCTCGATCGCATTGATCTTCACGACAGCCACCCTTCTAATCTAGTGCCCCGTGCGGACCTCCGATGGGGCGCAGCTGCGGGTGGTCGAGCTCGGCGGGCACGGGCCGCCGATCGTCGTGCTGCACGGGCTGATGGGACGGGCCGCGACGTGGTGGCCGGTCGCCCGGTGGCTAGCCGACCACGGCCGGGTCGTCGGGCTCGACGCGCGGGGCCACGGCCGGTCGCAGGCCCGTGGGCCGTGGACGACGGAGCGGTTGGCGGCCGACGTCGTCGAGCTGCTCGCGCAGGTCGGGCCTGCGGTCGTCATCGGGCACTCCATGGGCGGGCTGCACGGGCTCGTCGCCGCGGCGGAGCGGCCGGAGCTGGTGCAGGCGTTGGTGGTGGAGGACATGGGCGTCGATTTCGTGGGCCGCTCCGCCGCCGACGCCCGGGCCTGGTTCGGGGCGCTGCCGACACGGTGGCCCGCGCTCGCGGCGGTGCGGGAGACGTTCGGCGCGTACGGCGACTACATGATCGAGTGCGTCGAGGAGCGGGCGGGCGGGTGGACGTTGCTCGCCGAGGTCGCGCACACCACCGAGATCGCCGCCGAGTGGGCGGAGCGGGCCTGGTGGCCGGTGCTGCCCGGGGTAACGTGCCCGACCTTGCTCATCGAGGCGGAGGCGGGCGTCGTACCGCCGGGGCAGACGGCGGAGATGGCGCGGCGGCTCCGGGACGCGCGGCACGTCGTGGTGCCCGGCACCGGCCACCTGGTGCACCGGGACGCGCCGGACGCCTACCGGGCGGCCGTCGAGGAGTGGCTCGCTTGACGCACGTGCGCCCGCTGGTCAGACGGCGACGCCGGTGACCTCGGCGCGCACCGGCGGCACGGGGTGGAGCACGGCGAACGCCTCAGCGGGGCGGGCGGTGGCGAGCACGCAGTGCGGAAGCCACGCGCCGGGCAGATACGCGGCGACCGGCCCCCGGACGCGCCCGGCCAGCGCGTCGTGCACGGCCGCGTGGACGGCGAGCAGCTCGGCGTCCACCACGGCCGCGAGCACCAGCTCGTCCGGCCGCCCGGCGACGGTGCCCAGCGTGGCGAGCCAGACCGAGGGGATCGCGAGCAGGCGCAGCTCGGCGGCCAGCGCGTCGTGTGCGGCGGGGGGCACCGCCGCGGCCGCCGCGACCGTGACGGCGGGCTCGTCGCTCGGCACCGGGATCCCGGCGGCCGCGACCCGCCCGCGGAGCCCGGCCAACGCGGCCCGGGCGTCGTCGTCGAGGAGGAACCGGACCGTCTGCGCCACAGCGCGCACCGTAGGGGTGAGTCGCGCGTTCCGACACGGTGAGTCGCGCGTTCGTGCCCGGTGAGTCGCGCAATCGTGCCCGGTGAGTCGTGCATTCCTGCTCGGGTGAGTCGTGCGTTCGAGCCTGATGAGTCGTGCGTTCGAGCACGACGAGTCGTGCATTCCGGCACGGCGAGTTGCGGATTCGCGCACGGCGAGTCGTCGAAGCGCACACGGCGAGTCGTCGAAGCGCGTACGGCGAGTCGTAGAAGCGCACAGGCGCAGCGATGCTGCGCGCGCCGCGAGTCGTGAATTCCTGCACGGGCGACCGCGACGCTCTGCGCGAGCGCGACGTTCGCGGGGTTCGGTCACCGCAAACGTCGGTCTCGCGGCGGTCAGGCAGGCAAGGCGAACCGGCCGTCGGGCAGCTGCTCGGTCAGGCCGTCCTCCAGCAGCGAGAACAGGCAGCGATCGCGCTGGGCCGCGTCGGCCCACACTGCGTCGAGCGCCGCCCGCTCGACCGGGACCTCGGCGGCGCGCAGGACGTCCAGGAGGCGGCCGCGGACCTGCCGGTCGGTGCCCACGTACGTCTGCACGGCCTTGCGCGGGCCCGTGTACTCGGGGTGGCCCGCCGCACGCCAGACGCACAGGTCGCGCACCGGGCACCCGCCGCACCGGGGCGTCCGCGCCACGCAGACGACCGCGCCCAACTCCATCAGGCCGGCCGAGATCACCGCCGCGCGGGCGTCGTCGGACGGCAGGAGCGCGTCGACGTCCGCGAGGTCGGCCGCCACCCGCGCGGGCCCCGCGTCCCCGGCGCCGTGCACGGCGCGCGCGACCACCCGTCGGACGTTGGTGTCGACCACCGGGCACCGCCGCCCATACCCGAACGCCGCGACCGCCCGCGCGGTGTAGGCACCGACGCCGGGCAGCGCCTCCAGCGCGTCCACATCGGACGGCACGACGCCACCGTGTGCGTCGCGAATGGCCTCGGCCGCGGCGTGCAGCCGCAGCGCCCGCCGTGGGTAGCCGAGCTTGCCCCACGCCCGCAGGACCTCGGCCCGGCTCGCGGCGGCCAGCGCGGCGGGCGTTGGCCAGGTCGCCATCCACGCGGTCCAGACGGGCTCGACGCGCGCCACCGGCGTCTGCTGGAGCATGAACTCGCTGACCATGACGCCCCACGGCGCGGTGCCCGCGCGGCGCCAGGGCAGGTCGCGGGCCTCGGCGAGGAACCAGTCGTGGACGACGTCGGGCAGCAACACGATCGTGGATCGTGTCAGACGACCTCGTTCAGCTTCCCGGTGGCCACGTCGAACACGAACCCGCGGATCGAGTCCTTCCGCGGGATGAACGGGCTGGCCTTGATGCGGGCGATCGACTGGCGGACGTCGGCCTCGATATCGCCGAACGCCTCGGTTGCCCACGGGGGCTTGATGCCGGTTTCCTCTTGGACCGTGGCCTTGAAGCCATCGTCGGTGAACGTGAGCATGCCGCAGTCGGTGTGGTGGATGAGGACGATCTCGGACGTGCCGAGCAGTCGCTGGCTGATGGCCAGCGAGCGGATCTCGTCCTCGGTGACCACGCCGCCTGCGTTGCGGATGACGTGCGCGTCGCCCTCGTTCAAGCCGAGGGCTCCGTAGACGTTGAGGCGCGCGTCCATGCAGGCCACGACGGCCACGCCGCGCGCGGGCGGCAGCGGCAGCGGGCCGGAGAAGGACTCGGCGTAGCGGGCGTTGTTGGCGAGCAGTTCGTCGGTGACGGACATAGCTATCCTCCTGGCAAAGGGGATGACGGGGCGCGGAGAGGGCGCGGAAGTGCTACGCGGCCGGGCGACAGAACTCGTCGAATTCGACGACGCGCCTGCTCGGCCAGAACGCCTCGAGCATCACGCGCAGCACGGGTTGAGTCTGGCGGGTTGGCCCGATCAGGGCAAGTGGCCTTATGCGACGTGGAGTAATCGATAGCGTACTCTGCGTGACATGTGGGAGCCGGTCGGGCCGCTTCCCGCCGCCGTCTACTGGCGGCGGCGCGGGCTTGCGGCAGCCGCCGCGCTCGCACTGGTGCTGGCACTGATCTGGGCGGTGAGCGCGGCGAACGGCAGGCCGGAGGAGTCGGCGCGCACCACACGCGCCGCGCTGTCGAATTCGCAGCCGGGTGCGGCGACGGCGGACGGCGGCCCGGACGCGCTCGCCAGCGGGACCGCCGGGGCCGTGGCGCCGGACGACGGCGGGGCCGCACGAGCAGACGGCGCGGCCGGGAACCCGGCGGCCGGCGCGGCGCCCGACGGCGGAGCGCAGGGGGGTGCGGGCGCGGGCGGCGCACAGCAGGGCAGCGCGGGCGGTCCGGCGGCGGGCAGCGCGGGCCCGGCGGGCGCCCCGGCTCACGCGAGCGTGGTCCCGGCGCCCGTGGCCGCACCAGGTGCGGGCGCGGCTGGCGGTGGCGCGCCAGGTGCAGGCCCAACGAACGGCGGTCCGCCAGTCGTGGGAGCAGCGGGCGACCGGGCCGGCGGCGGCCCGGCAGGCGGTCCGGCCGTCGTGGGCACAGCAGCCCCAGCAGGCAGCGGCCCGGCAGGCGTGGGCGCCGCAAGTGACGTCCCGGCGGGCAGCGCGCCAGGCGTGAACCCAGCAGGCGTGAACCCGGCAGGCGTGGGCGCCGCAAGCGGCGGCCCGGCAGGCGCAAACCCGGTAGGCGGCGCGCCGGGCGTGGGCGCAGCAAGTGGCGGTTCGGCAGGCGGCGGCGCGGCAGGCGGCGCGGCAGGCGGCGGCGCGGCAGGCGGCGCGGCAGGCGGCGGCGCGGCAGGCGGCGCGGCAGGCGGCGCGGCAGGCGGCGCGGCAGGCGGCGCGGCAGGCGGCGCGGCAGGCGGCGCGGCGGGCGGCGGCGCGGCCGGGCCACCGGTACCCGGCGCCGCACGGGCGGCGGCCGAGGCACCCGCCGCCGCCGGTACACCGGCGGCCAGCCCGATGGCCGCGACGTCCGAGCAACTCCAGCCCGACCTGACCCCGCGACCCGCCCCGGTCGCGACACCGGTCGCCGTGCCGCCGACCGGCCCCGTCCCCTGCACGAACGCGATGACGGGCGTCACGGCCGAGATCGACCGCCCGGTCCACAAGGTCGGGGAGCGCCCGGTGCTGCGCCTCGTCGTCACGAACACGAGCACCCAGCCGTGCGTGCGCGAGCTCGACCCGTCCCGCCAGGAGATCGTCGTCTGGAGCGGCGACGGAAAGATCCGGCTCTGGTCGAGCAACGACTGCGGCAACGCGGGCCGCCCCGACCTGCGCACGCTGATCCCCGGCCAGCCCGTCGCCTTCGCCGTGTCGTGGGCGGGCCGCACGTCGACCCCGGGCTGCGCCCAGCCCAGGACCGTCGTCCCCGCGGGCAACTACCGCGTGATGTCCCGCCTCGACGACGACATCAGCGCCCCGACCCCGTTCCAGCTGACTCCCTGACCGTCACCCGACAACAGCCCGGTCAGCGGAACGCGCGCAGCACAGCCGCCACGTCGCGCACCTCCGTGACCGTCATCCCCGCCGGGCCCGGCTCGCTCTCGGCGGGCACGAGCGCGTGGGTGAAACCCAGCCGGGCGGCCTCCGCGAGCCGCCGCCCGAGCCCTGTGACGCGCCGCACCTCGCCTGCCAGCCCGATCTCGCCGAGCACGACGACATCGCTCGGCAGCGCCACGTCGTTGCGCGCCGACGTGATCGCCATCGCCAGCGCCAGGTCCGCCGCGGGTTCCACCACGCGCATCCCGCCGACGGTGGCCGCGTACACCTCGGCGTCGTGCAGCCGGATGCCCGCGCGCTTTTCGAGCACCGCGAGCAGCATCGCCACGCGGGCGTTGTCCAGCCCGCTCACCGCCCGCCGCGGGCTGGGGATGTCCTTGCCGTGCACAAGGGCCTGCACCTCGGCGGGCAGCGGGCGTCGCCCGTCCATGACGACCGTGACGGCCGTCCCCGGCACCGGGGGTCCCCCGAACCGGGCGAGAAACAACCCGGACGGGTCCGGCATCCCGACGATCCCCGCGTCGCGCAGCTCGAAGCAGCCCACCTCGTCGGCGGGCCCGAAGCGGTTCTTCACGCCGCGCACCATGCGCAGCGCTGAATTCTTGTCGCCCTCGAACGACAGCACGACGTCCACAAGATGCTCCAGCACCCGCGGCCCGGCGATGCCGCCCTCCTTGGTGACGTGCCCGACCAGCAGCACCGGCAGGCCGCGGTCCTTGGCCAGCGCGGTGAGCGCGACCGTCACGGCGCGCGTCTGCGTCACCCCGCCCGGCGCGCCGTCGGCGTCCGCAGTGGACATCGTCTGGATGGAGTCGACGATCAGCAGGTCGGGCCGCAGCTCGTCGAGATGCCCGAGGACGGCCCCGAGGTCGGACTCGGCTGCCAGGTAGAGCTCGTCACGCAAGGCGCCGGTGCGCTCGGCCCGCAGCCGCACCTGCCCGGCCGACTCCTCGCCCGTGACGTACAGCACCCGGGTACCCGCCTTCGCCGCCACCTCCAGCAGCAGAGTGGACTTCCCCACACCCGGCTCCCCGGCGAGCAAAACCACCGCGCCGGGGACGAGCCCGCCGCCCAGCACGCGGTCCAGTTCGGACACACCGGTCGCACGTGCCCGGGCGGTGTCCAGCGCGACGTCGGCGATGCGACGGGCGGGCGTGGCGGGCGCGCCTGCGGCTACCCGGGTACGGGCCGGGCTCGCGGCGGCGGTCTCGACGAGCGTGCCCCACGTCTGGCACGACGGGCAGCGCCCCACCCACTGGGCCGTCTGGTACTCGCAGGCCGAGCAGCGGTAGGCCGTGCGGGTGCGGGTGGTCACTCCCCGGTCGGGCCCTGGTTCTCGCTCGGGTTGGCCACCGGCACCTGCACGGTGACCTCCCCGGCGCGCTGGAACGTCAGCACGACCGGGTAGGTCGGGCCCACCTTCAGGTCCTGCTTCAGGCCGGTGAGGACGACCTGAGCGGTGGTCGTACCCGCCACGGCAGCGGCGGTGGTCGGCGCGCCTGCTTCGCCTGCGCCCGAGGTGGGCGCGGCGGCACCTGCGGTGGCTGCGGCGGTCGGCGCGCCGGATGCCGGGGCGGCGGCGCTGCCGGGGGCCGGGGTCGCGCTCGGCGCGGCGCTGGCTCGGAGACCACCCGAACCGGGGGTGGCCTGGGCTGAGGCGCCCGCCGGTTGGCCTGCGGGCTCGCCGTCCACGAGCAGCAGCCGCCCACTGGCGATCGTGGCGTCTCCGGTGATCTTGACCGACTCCGCGACCGGGCTCGACGCGCCCGTCAGCTTGTCGCCCTGACCACCGAAGTTGACCACGGTCATGCTGAGCGGCGCGGTGCCCCCGAGGGGGTAGACCACGGCGGTCTTCCCGTTGCCGGTGAAGGCGAACGCCGCCTCGCGCACCGCGATCTGGCCGATGTTGGCGCTCGCACCGCCCACCCCGGACGCCTGGCTGCTGGTCTGGGTGATCTGTCCGGCGCCACAGCCCGCGAGGGAGAGCGCGCCGACCATGGCGCCGACGGCGAAAACGACTCGGGGCGAGGAGACGCTGCGGCTCACGATGCGAGAGAGTAGTCCGGGAGATCCGGTTCTGGCGACGTGGCCGGCCGCAGGCATGTTTCTCGCCCGTTGTCAAGCCCCTGACCTGCAACGACACCGCATCCCGGCGACGTCCCCGCCGGCGAGGCGTGTTAACCTGGTATCAGCGAAAGGGGCTAGGGACACATGGTTTTCAAGGTCGGAGAGACCGTTGTCTACCCGCACCACGGTGCCGCTCTCATCGAGGCGATCGAAACCCGGACGATCAAGGGACAGGCACGCGAGTACCTGGTCCTCAAGGTTGCCCAGGGCGATCTCACCGTCAAGGTGCCCGCTGAGAACGCCGAAGTCGTCGGGGTTCGCGATGTCGTCGGCCAGGAGGGCCTTGATCGTGTGTTCGAGGTGCTCCGCGCCCCACACACCGAGGAACCCACCAACTGGTCACGCCGGTACAAGGCCAACCTCGAGAAGCTGGCTTCCGGTGATGTGAACAAGGTCGCCGAGGTCGTGCGCGATCTCTGGCGGCGCGAGAAGGACCGTGGCCTCTCCGCGGGCGAGAAGCGGATGCTCGCCAAGGCCCGCCAGATCCTCGTGAGCGAGCTGGCGCTGGCCGAAGGCACCGATGAGGGCCGGGCGGAGCTGCTGCTCGACGAGGTCCTGGCCACCGCCAACGCCTGAGCCCCGTGCGTGTCGCGGCCACGGTCGCGGCCGATGATCGAGGTGTATCCGTGCTGCGCCCCGTCGGCGGGGTGCCGATGCTGGTGCGCGCGGTGCGGTGTGTGCTCGACGCCGGGGTGGCGACGCGCGTCGTCATCGACGTGCCCGCGCCCGCGGCCGAGGTGCTCGCCGCGTGCGCCGGGCTGCCGGTCGAGCTGCATCGGGCACACACCGATCAACGAACGGTGGATGGAAACGGTTCGCCCCTGCTCATCCACGACGCGCGGCGGCCACTGACCCAACCCGGGCTGGTTGCCGCCGTCGTCGCCGTCGTGCGCGCGGGGCAGGATGCGGCCGTGCCCGCGTTGCCGCTCACCGACACCGTCAAGCGCGTCGACCACGACGGCTTCGTCTGCGGCTCGCCGGACCGCGAGGGGCTGCGCGTCGTGCAGTCGCCGTGGGTCGGGCGGCCCGGCGCGACCGTCGCGCATCTGGTGCCGGGCGACCCGCTCGCCTTCGCCGTGCGCACCGAGTGGGATCTCGAGCTGGCGGAGCACCTGCGGTGAGGGTGGGCATCGGGTCCGATGTGCACCCCGTGGAGCGCGGCCGTCCATGTTGGATCGCCGGGTTGCTGTGGCCGGGCGTGGACGGGTGCGCGGGCCACTCCGACGGTGACGTCGCCGCGCACGCCCTCTGCGACGCTCTGCTCTCCGCGGCGGGCCTCGGCGACGTCGGCGAGGTCTTCGGCACGGGGCGGCCGGAGTGGGCGGGGGCGGGCGGTGTGACGTTGCTCGCCCATGTGCGCAAGCTCGTCGCGGCCGCGGGCTGGCAGGTGGCGAACGCGGCCGTCCAGGTGATCGGCAACGCCCCGCGGATCGGCACCCGCAGGACCGAGGCGCAGCAGCTGCTGTCCGAAGCGGTGGGCGCACCGGTCGCCCTATCCGGCACGACGACCGACGGCCTCGGCCTCACCGGTCGCGGCGAAGGCATCGCGGCGATCGCGACGGCCCTGCTGCTGCCTGCTCGACCGGTTGCGGCAGGGGCACCCTCCTCCGATTGAGTCGCAGCAGGGTCACATTCCTCCGATGCTGGGCCCACGTCGCCGTGTCGAAACGCGCAATTCGCCGTGTCGACACGCGGGACTCACCGTGCCGAAACGCGCGACTCACCGTGGGGGGAGGCGCTTCGCCAGCATCCACTGGTGCCCCCACGGGTCGGCGAGGCGACCGGCGCGCTCGCCGTACGCGTGATCGGCCACCGGGAAGATCACCCGCGCGCCGCCGTCGAGCATGCGCTGGGCCACGGCGTCCGGGTCGGCCACGTACAACGCCATGATCACCGACACGCCGCCGCCCGAGGGGGCCGGATCGCCGTCGCCCGCATCCTTCACCGCGAACCGCGCGGGCCCGGCCACCATCATCGCGTGCTGCACGCGTCCGCCGTCGGCGTAGCGCTCCGTCACCTCGCCGCCGAACGCCTTGGCGTAGAACGCCAATGCGTCGTCGGCGCCCTCGACCACCAACCGCGGGTAGAACTGCTCGATCTCGCTCATGAACACCAGGTTGCCGCCCCGTGGCCCGTTGGTCATGGACAAATCGGAACTCCGTACCCTGGACGTGTGAGCTTGCGCCTGCACGACACCGCCACGAGAGAGCAGCGGGAATTCGTCCCGCTGCGTCCGGGGGCGGCGTCGATCTACGTGTGCGGCGCCACGGTGCAGGGGGCCCCGCACATCGGCCACGTCCGGTCCGGGCTCAACTACGACATCCTCCGCCGCTGGCTCGCCCACGGCGGGCTGGACGTGCTGTTGGTGCGCAACGTCACCGACATCGAGGACAAGGTGCTCGCCAAGTCCGCGGCCGCGCACCGGCCGTGGTGGGAGTGGGCCGCCACCTACGAGCGCGCGTTCCAGGCCGCCTACGCCGCGCTCGGCTGCCTTCCCGCGAGCATCGAGCCGCGGGCCAGTGGGCACGTGCCGCAGATGATCGAGCTCATGGAACGGCTGATCGACTCCGGGCACGCCTACGCCGCGGATGGCGACGTCTACTTCGCCGTCCGCTCCTTCCCCGAGTACGGTGCGCTGTCCGGCCAGAGGATCGACGACGTCGTCCAGGGCGAGCCCGACTCCGACGCCAAGCGCGACCAGCGCGACTTCGCGCTGTGGAAGGCGGCCAAGCCCGGCGAGCCGTCGTGGGCCACCCCGTGGGGACGCGGACGGCCGGGCTGGCACCTGGAGTGCTCGGCGATGGCCACCCTGTATCTGGGCGCCGAGTTCGACGTCCACGGCGGCGGCATCGACCTCATCTTCCCGCACCACGAGAACGAGCAGGCCCAGTCGCACGCGGCGGGCGACCGCTTCGCCCGGTTCTGGCTGCACAACGCGTGGGTCACGATGGCGGGCGAGAAGATGTCCAAGTCGCTGGGCAACACGTTGTCGATCGACGCGCTGCTGCGGCGGGTGCGCGGGGTCGAGCTGCGGTACTACCTGGTCGCTCCGCACTACCGGTCGTCGATCGAGTTCTCGGACGCGGCGCTGCAGGAGTCGGTCGCGGCGTACCGGCGGATCGAGTCGTTCGTGCACCGGGTGCGCGAGCGGGTCGGCATGCCGGAGCCGGGCACGCTGTGCGCGGAGTTCGCGGCGGCGATGGACGACGACCTGGGCACTCCCGGCGCGCTCGCCGCCGTGCACAACACCGTGCGCGAGGGCAACACCGCGCTCGACGCGGGCAACCAGAAGGCCGCACTCGGGGCGGCCTCGTCGGTGCGGGCCATGACGGCGGTGCTCGGGCTCGACCCGCTCGATCCGCAGTGGGCCCGCGCCGACGGAAACGACACGGCGTCCACAGCCCTGTCCACGTTGGTGGACGACCTCCTCGGCCAGCGCCAAGAGGCTCGCGCCCGTCGCGACTTCGCGGCCGCTGACGAGGTGCGCGGCAGGCTCGCCGCCGCCGGGATCGCCGTCGAGGACAGCCCCGAAGGACCGACCTGGTCGTTGAAGGACGTATGACGCAGCGCCCGACCGAGTGCCCGGTTGCGACGGCACGCACGGTCGCGACGGTGCCTGAGGTTTGATCGGGCTAGGAAGAGAGCGATGGCAGGCAACTCCAAGCGCCGCGGCGCGGTGCGCAAGGAAGGCACGAAGAAGGGGATGGTCGTCGGCTCCGGCGGCCAGCGCAGGCGTGGGCTGGAGGGCAAGGGCCCCACGCCGCCCGCCGAGCGCCGGCCCGGCCACCCCAAAGCCGTGGCCGCGGCCCGGAGCGCCAAGCGCGCAGGCGCGGCCAAGCCGAAGACCGCGGGCAACCGGCGCCGCCCGGGCGACGGCGAGACCACGGAAACCGTGCTCGGCCGCAATCCCGTCGTCGAATGCCTGCGGGCGGGGGTGCCCGCGCTGTCGCTCACGGTCACGGTGGGCAGCCCGTCCGACGAGCGCGTCGCCGAAGCCGTGCACCTCGCCGCCGAGGCGGGCGTGCCGATCCTGGAGGTGCCCCGCGGCGAGCTCGACCGGCTCTCCGGCGGCGCGCTGCACCAGGGCGTCGCGCTCACCGTGCCGCCCTACGCGTACGCGCACCCCGACGAGCTGCTGGAGATCGCCGCGGAGGCGTCCGCGCCGGGGCTGATCGTCGCGCTGGACGGGGTGACCGATCCGCGCAACCTCGGTGCCGTCGTCCGCTCGGTCGGCGCGTTCGGCGGGCACGGCGTGGTGGTGCCGCAGCGGCGGTCCGCGGGCATGACGGCGGTGGCGTGGCGCACGTCGGCGGGTGTCGCGGCCCGGCTGCCGGTGGCCCGCGCGACGAACCTCACGCGCACGCTGCGCGAGTTCGCCACCGCCGGCTACATGATCGCCGGGCTGGACGCCGACGCCGACGTCACGCTCGACGAGTTCGACCTGGCGGGCGATCCGCTCGTGCTGGTCGTCGGCTCGGAGGGCAAGGGGCTGTCGCGGCTGGTCAAGGAGACGTGCGACGTCACGGTGTCGATCCCGATGGCCGGGCCGGTGGAGTCGCTCAACGCCTCTGTGGCCGCCGGGGTGGTGCTGGCCGAGGTGGCCCGCCGCCGCCGTCAGATGCTCTGACGGGCGCGGCCCACCACCCGACTGCCGATGTAGCAGAGGAACGCGATCGTCGCGACGTACCCGCTCACGGGCAGGCCCGGGGCGAGCGAGGCCACCGTGCCGCCCACGAGCGCGAGCTCGGCGAACGCGACCGCGAGCACCGTCGCCACCAGTGGGCTGGCGGTCACCCGCGCCGCCGCCGCGCCGGGGATCACGGTCACCGCGAGCACGATCACCGCACCGACGATCGGCACCGCCAGCGCCGTCGTCAGCGCGATCAGCACGGCGAAGAGCGGCGACAACAGCCGCACCGGCACCCCGCGCGCCACGGCCACGTCGGGGTCGGTGCTGGCGAACAGCAGCGGCCGGTAGACGACCGCGAGCACGACGAGCACGACGACGGTGACGGTGCCGAGCACCCCGAGGTTCGTCGAGTCCACCGACACGATCGACCCCGTGAGCAGCCCGAACTTGTTCGCCGCCCGCCCCGGGTAGAGCGCGATCATGAGCACGCCCAGGCCGAGGCCGAACGCCAGCACGACGCCGATGACCGAGTCGCGCTCGCGCTGCCGCAGCCCGAGAAGGCCGAACACGATCCCCGCCGCGACCGCCCCGGCCACCGCCCCGAGGCTCACGCTGACCCCGGCGAGCAGCGCCGCGGCGCCACCGGTGAAGGCCAGCTCCGCGGTGCCGTGCACGGCGAACGCCATGCCGCGCGCCACGATCAACGGCGCCAGCACCCCCGCCACCAGCCCGAGCAACGCCGCGGCGAGCAGCGCGCTCTGCACGAAGCCCTGGCCGAGCAGCTCGCCGGTGCCGGTGAAGGTGAAGATGCGCTCGATCACGGCTCCTCCGGGTGGCAGTGCGCATCCGCCCCGACCACGACGAGCCGTCCGCGCACCCGCAGCACGTCGACGTCGGTGCGATAGAGCGCGGAGAGCGTGGCCGAGGTCATCACCTCGTCGGTGGTGCCGACCCGGAAACGCCCGTCCACGAGGTAGAGCACGCGGTCGACGAGCGGCAGCACCGGGTTGATCTCGTGCGTCACGAACACGACGGCCGTGTTCGCCGCCCGCCGCCGCCGGTCGATGAGGTTGGCGACGACCTGCTGGTGGGCGAGGTCGAGCGACAGCAGCGGCTCGTCGCACAAGAGCACCGACGGGTCACCGACCAGCGCCTGCGCCACCCGCAGCCGCTGCTGTTCACCACCGGACAGCCGCCCGACGGGCGCGTTCGCGTAGTGCCCCGCGCCCACCGACTCCAGCGCGACCCGCACCCGCTCGCGCCGCGTGGCCCGGCCGCGAAGCCCGATGCCGAGGCGGTGGCCGTCGAGGCCGAGGCCGACGAGGTCACGCGCCCGCAGCGGCAGGTCCTCCGCGAGGGCCTTCTGCTGCGGCACGTAGCCGATGGCCCGGCTGCCGCGCGTGGGCGGATGCCCGCCGACCAGCACCTGCCCCGCCGCCAGCGGCTGCAGCCCCAGGAGCACCCGCAGCAGCGTGGTCTTGCCCGACCCGTTGGGGCCCAAGACGGCGAGGAACTCACCCGGCGCGATGTCCAGGTCCAGCCCGTCCCACAGCGTGCGCTCGCCGAAGCGCAGGGCGGCACCGCGCAGCGACACCGCGGGTGCGGTGCTCACGGGGGTCGCCACGTCCGTCATGGTGCGTCCAACGCCGCAGCCAGCGCGTCGACCTGGCGGTTCATCCAGGTGACGTAGTCGGTGACGCCCGCGGGCAAGGTCTCGGTGACCTTGACGACGGGCACGCCGTTCGCCGCCGCGGCCTGCTCGGCCTGGGTGGTGGTCGGCCCTTCGGTCTGGGCGTTCTCGACGAGCGCCGCGACCTTGCCCGGGCCGGTGAACGTGGCCAGGTTAGCCGTCACGACGGCGGCGGGCGGATCCGTGCCCTCCTCGACGGCCTTCGCGAACTCCGGTGGAGTCGCGACGACGAGGCCAGCCGCCTGCAGGAGGTAGTCCGGCACCGGCTCGGTGATCGCCACCCTGGCGCCCGCATGCCTGGCCTTGACCGCCTCGACCTTCGCGATCAGGCCGTCGATCTGCGCGTCGAACCTCTTCGCGTTGTCCAGGTAGCGATTGGCGTTCGGCTGATCGACGGTGCCGAGGGCGCCCGCGAGGTTAGTCGGCGAGTTTCTTCATCGTCGGGAGGTCGTACCAGATGTGCTCGTTGAAGTCGGGGGCGTCGGTGTCGAAGCCGGAGAACGCCGTGACGACGACGCTGATGGGCTTCGCGCTCGTCGCGTCGAGGAGCTTGGCGGCGAAGTCGTCGTACCCCCCGCCGTTGGAGATGACGACGTTGGCCCGGGAGACCGCGAGCGCGTCGCTGGGGGTGGGTTCGTACTCGTGCGGGTCGGCGTCGGGCGACTTGATGATCGACGTGACGCGCACGGTGCCGCCGCCGACGGCGTTCGCGATGGCGCCGTAGACGTCGGTGGAGGCGACCACCGACGGCCCCGCGGGCGCGGGCGCGGATGCACAGGCGGCCAGCAGGGCGACAGCGGCGAGCGCGGCCCCGGCGCGCAGGAGTGGCATCACGGCTCCCGACGATAACGAAAACGGTTGTCGATTCACTCTAGCGCGTCCGTGTGGCAAGCCGCACGCCGCACCGACGAACGGTGCGCTTCCGCGCGTGGTGTCTGAACCGTTACGGTTCGCAGATGTCCGGGATCCCGAGCAGCCGCCGGCCGGCGACGCTCGCCTCGCTGGCCGCCGAGCTGGGCGTCTCGCGCACCACGGTGTCGAACGCCTACAACCGCCCCGACCAGCTCTCCGCGCCGCTGCGCGCCCGGGTGCTCGAGGCCGCCCGGCGGTTGGGCTACCCCGGGCCGGACCCCGTCGCGCGCTCGCTGCGCACCCGCAAAGCCGGGGCGGTCGGGCTGCTGCTGACCGAGGCGTTGTCGTATGCGTTCCGCGACCCGGTGGCCACCGGGTTCCTGGAGGGGCTGGCGCTGGCGTGCGAGGAGGCCGGGCAGGGGCTGCTGCTCGTGCCCGTGAGCCCCGAGCACGAGGACGTCACCGCCGTGCACCAGGCGGGCGTCGACGGGTTCGTCGTCTACTCCGTGCGCGAGGACGACCCGCACTTCCTGGCCGTGCTGGAACGGCCGTTGCCCGTCGTCGTCTGCGATCAGCCGCACGGGGTGGAGGGCGTCGACCGGGTGGGGGTCGACGACCGCGCCGGGATGCTCGCGCTGGCCCGGCACCTCGCCGGGCTGGGCCACCGCCGGATCGGCGTGCTGTGCATGCGGCTGGGCACCGGGCACCACGACGGGCTCGCCGACCTGGAGCGCCAGGAGAACGCCTTGTACCCGGTGCAGCGCGACCGCCTCGCGGGTCTGCGCGACGGGTTCGGCGAGGTCGGCGTCGACTGGGCCAAAGTGCCGGTGATGGAGCGGTTCGACCACAGCGTGGAGGCGGGCGAGCAGGGCGCCGCGGCGCTGCTGGCGGCGCATCCGGAGGTCACGGCCGTGGTGTGCACGTCCGACGTGCTCGCCCTCGGCGCCCTGCGGCACGCCGCGGAGCAGCGGCTCACGGTGCCCGACGACCTCACGATCACCGGGTTCGACGGCGTGCCCGAAGCCGAGCGGGCGGGGCTCACGACCGTGCGGCAGCCCGTGCTGGAGAAGGGGCGGGTCGCGGGGCAGCTGCTGCTGCAGCGCGGCGAACGCAACCGGCCGCGGCGGGTGAGCCTGCCGACCGAGCTGATCGTGGGTGCGACCAGCGGGCCGCCCCGGGAGGACCAGCGGTTCTTCTCGGGCTGGTGACGCCCCTGCGGGTGCGCTCGCCGACTACCGCAATGTCACATCGCTGCGATCCGGTCCACCGTCAGGTCGATCGTTGCGGGAGGCCGAGCGCGTCGAGGAAGTTGTGCGCCCAGCGGTCGACGTCGTGGGTGAGCACCTGGCGGCGAAGGTTCCGCATCCGTTTGCTGCTCTCCGCGCGCGGCATGGTGAGCGCGGCGACGACGGCCGCCTTCAGCCCGTCGATGTCGTGCGGGTTGACCAGCAGCGCGTCCTTCAACTCGATCGCGGCGCCGGTGAACTCGGAGAGCACGAGCACGCCGCCGAGGTCGGGACGGCTCGCCACGTACTCCTTCGCGACGAGGTTCATGCCGTCCCGCAGCGGCGTGACGAGCATGACATCGGCGGCCGCGAAGAACGCGGCGAGCTGTTCGCGGGGCAGCGACTGGTGCAGGTAGTGCAACACCGGATGCCCCACCCGGGAGTACTCGCCGTTGATGCGCCCGACGGCCTGCTCGACCTCCGCTCGCAGCCGCTGGTAGTGCTCGACCCGCTCGCGGCTCGGCGTCGCTATCTGGATCATCACGGTGTCGTCGGCGAAGCCCTCGCCGAGCAGCTCCTCGAAGGCACGCAGGCGGACGTTGATGCCCTTGGTGTAGTCGAGCCGGTCGACGCCGAGAATCAGATGCTTGGGATCACCGAGGTCGGCGCGGATCGCCTTGGCGCGAGCCTGCACCTCCGGGGTCTTGGCGAGCTCGTCGAGCGCGCGGGCATCGATGGAGATCGGGAACGCCCCTGCGCGGACCGTCCGGCGGCCGTAGCGCAGCTCGCCCCGCTCGGCGGTCGCGTCGGTGAGGCGGGCCGCCAAGGAGCGGAAGTTGCGGGCGCCACCCAGCGTGTGGAACCCGACCAGGTCGGCACCCAGCAGCCCCTCGATGATCCGCTTGCGCCAGGGGAGCTGCAGGAAGAGCTCGGTCGGCGGGAAGGGGATGTGCAGGAAGAACCCGATGCGCAGGTCGGGCCGCCGCTTGCGCAGCGCCGCCGGGAGCAGCTGGAGCTGGTAGTCCTGCACCCAGACCGTGGCGCCCTGGTCCGCCACCTCGTCGACGACGTCGGCGAACCGCTCGTTGACCCTGCCGTAGGCCTGCCACCAGTGCCGGTGAAACTCCGGCGGCGCCACGACGTCGTGGTAGAGCGGCCACAGCGTGCCGTTGGAGAAGCCCTCGTAGTAGTCCTCGACGTCCTGCGCGGACAGCGGGACGGGGTGCAGCGTGAGCCCGTCTTCCTCGAACGGCTCGGGCTCGGCGTCCGGGACCCCCGGCCAGCCCACCCAGGCGCCACCGCGCCCGCGCAGCATCGGCGCCAGGGCGGTGACCAGCCCGCCGGGGCTGGCCCGCCACTCGGTCGTCCCGTCGGGCAGGGTTTCCATGTCTACCGGCAGCCGGTTGGCCACCACCACAAAGTCGGCCATCGCCTGTGACCCTACGGGCACAAGCGGCCGGGCACCGAGTTCGTGACGACCATCCCCCGTACGATGACCCGGATGCCGGTGTAGCTCAGTGGTAGAGCAACCGCCTTGTAAGCGGTAGGTCGTCGGTTCGATCCCGACCTCCGGCTCCACGCTTTACCAGCGGAAACGCCGATCGCAAGATCGACTGGCGCCGCTTGCGTGGCACCACACGTGGCAAATCGTGCGGGTAGTCTGCCCTGATGGCGGGCCGTCCAAAGCCCAGACAAGGCGCGGTCGAGCAGCGGCATCGAGGTGCTTCCGAGCGGTGCTCTGCGCGTGCGCGTGTACGCCGGGATCGACCCGGTCACCGGCAAGCGCCACATGCTCCGCGAGGTGGTCGAGCCCGGACCGAAGGCGTGGAAGACGGCCGAGCGGATCCGCGACCGGCTGCGGGTCGAGGTCGCCGAGCGCCGCAATCCGCGCACGTCGGCGACGGTCGACCAGCTGCTCGACCGCTACCTCGGCCAATTCGACGGCGCGCCCGACACACTCAGGCTCTACCGCGGCTACGTGCGCAACCACATCTCCCCCTACCTCGGGAAGATCCCGGTCGGGCACCTGGAGCCGAGACCCTCGACGCCTTCTACGCCGAGCTCCGCCGCTGCCGGAAGCACTGCACGACGCCGAGGGCATCAACCACCGCACGAGCCAGCCGCACGAGTGCGACGACCGCTGCCGCAAGCACCAGTGCCGCCCACTGGGCGCCACCACGGTCCGGCACATCCACTTCATCCTGTCCGGCGCCTACAAGAAGGCCGTCCGCTGGCGCTGGGTGGCGATTAGCCCGATCAACCAGGCCGAGCCGCCCGCCGCGCCCAAGGAGAACCCCGACCCGCCGACCCCGGACGAGGCCGCCCGGATCCTCACCGAGGCGTGGGCCGATCCCGACTGGGGCACGCAGCTGTGGGTCGCGATGACGACCGGCGCACGGCGCGGCGAGATATGCGCGATCCGCTGGTCCGCGTCAACCTCGACGAGGGCCGGGAGTCGATCTGGCTGCGCCACGCGATCCGCAAGGGCACGGCGGCCGCTGGGAAGAGGCCGAGCTGAAGACCCACCAGCGCCGCCGCCTCGCGCTCGATACGAGACGGTCGAGGCACTCGCGAGCACCGCCGCGCCGCGAGACCCGCGCCGCCGCGCTCGGCGTGCAGCTGCAGCCGGACGCGTTCGTGTTCTCGGAGGAGCCGGACGGCTCGCATCAAGATTCCCGACTCTGTCACCCAGCGGTACGAGCGCTTGGCCGAGCGGCTCGGCATCAAGACGACACTCCACAAGCTGCGCCACTACTCGGCTACGGAGTTGATCCTGGCCGGCGTCGATATCCGCACTGTCGCGGGTCGGCTCGGCCACGGCGGAGGCGGCACGACAACCCTGCGGACCTATACAGCGTGGGTCTCGGAAGCCGACCAGCGCGCGGCAGCGGGTTGGGCGACGCGGACCTCAATTCGCCCGGGTGAGCTCGCAACACGCGATCGCGCACGCGCCGATCCCCAGCATCCCTACGAAAAGGTGGCCGCCGATATCGCGCGCCAGGTGGAGGAAGGCGGGGCGGCACCGACCGCAGAGAAAGAGGAGAACCATGATCACCGGAACGACGGCACTCATCGCGCACATGGGATACCCTACTTACACTTTCAAATCGTCGCTGATCTATAATCCGTGGTTTGAGAAGAACGGTGTCGATGCGGTCGTCGTCCCGATGGGGATCAAGGCCGAGGATTACCCGGTCTTTTTCCGGTCGGTTTTCACGCTGACGAACATCCGTGGCGCGCTGGTCACGATGCCGCACAAGGTGACCACCATGGAGCTGGTTGATGAGCTCAGCCCGACCGCCGAGATCGCTGGCGCGACCAACGCGGTTCGGCTGCGGGAGGACGGGTCGCTTCTTGCCGATCAGTTCGACGGCGCCGGTTTCGTCCGGGGGGTGTTGCGCAAGGGTTTCGAGCCCTCCGGTAAACGCGCGCTTGTTGTCGGCAATGGCGGCGTCGGTTCGCCGATCGCGGCCTCGCTGGCGGGCATCGGACTGGCCGGGATCGGCCTGTTTGATCCGAATGCGGCAGCCTCTGAGGCGCTCGCCCAGCGGATCGGCGAGCACTACCCCGCGGTGGAGGTCGTCATGGGGTCGAAGGATCCCGAGGGCTACGACCTGGTCGTCAACGCGACCCCGGTCGGGATGAAAGACGGCGACCCACTTCCTGTCGACATCGAACGGATCGCACCCGGTTCCTACGTAGGCGACGTGGTACTCAAAGCCGAGGTCACTCCCTTCCTGCAGGCCGCCAAGGACAAGGGCTGCCTAATTCAGGGGGGCAGCGACATGCTGTTCGAGATGGTTCCCGCTTGCTTGGAGTTCTTCGGCTTCGGCAGTGCCACGCCGGAGGAACTGCGTTCAGTTGCGCAGTTGTCGTGACGGGCGTGCGCGCTACGGCCGTCGGGCCGTCGGCAGGAGCCACACGGGGGTGGCCGCCGCCCCGCTATTGTCCAACGGGGAATTCAGCCTCATCTGGGTCGTTCGAGAGTTCTGAAAGACGAACACCTTTCCACGCGCACGCTTGCCCCCCGTGTGTCGCCCAGTACTCGTCCCAGTGGGCGAGCTTGTAGGCGTCCCGCTCGAGGCCGCGCTCCCGAAGGCGGTGTTGAAGTGTCGCGGGGGAGACGCGCACGCGGAGCACCTCGACCTCGACAGGCGGCCAGTGGAAGCGGTCCGCGGCCGCGGTGATGAAGTCGGGATCGGACAGGTACGGGCTGAACGGTGCGTCGATGACCACCGAGCGGCCGATGCGGAGGTTGGCCGCGGCAACGTCGAGGAGCGAGTCGTACTCGAGGGGCAGGATGCGTTCGCGGTAGAACGCGTTCGACTCGCGGTCGCCGGGATCGTAGCCGGCCGCCAGCAGGGCGGCCTCGACGAAGCGCGCGCTCATCGCATCCTTGTCCAGGTAGGCGGCGCCGTACTCGCGAGCCAAGCGCTGGGCGATCGTCGACTTGCCGGAGCCGGCCGTGCCGATGACGATGTGGAGGGTCAGACCGGTCATCCGCGCGCGTCCCGCACCGCTGCCAGAAAATCCTGGGCAGCGGCGGTGACCCGGGCGAAGTCACCGTCCGGTTGCCACGCCTTGGTGACGGCGCTGCCCACGCCGACACCGGCGACGCCGGCCGCGAACCACTCTTTGACGTTCTCCGGCGTCACGCCGCCCGCGGGCATGATCGGCAGATGCGCCAGCGGCGCGAGCACGGCCTTGGCGTACGGGATGCCGGCGTTCTCGGTCGGGAACAGCTTGACAATGTCCGCGCCCGCCTCGGCCGACTCGAGTATCTCGGTCGGGCTGAACGCACCGCTGATGGTGGGCACCTGGTAGCGGTTCGCGACGCGAATCATCTCGGGATTGAGCTGCGGGCTGACCAGGAACGTCGCGCCGGCGCGGATGCACTCGTAGGCGGCGTGGCCATCGAGCACGGTCCCCGCCCCGACGGCGACGCCCTTGGAGGCGTACTGCGCGGCCAGTCGATGAACCAGATCGATGGCTCCCGGGATGGATAACGTGATCTCCAGCGCGCGGAACCCGCCCTCGATGGCGGCGTGCGCGACGCGCTCCGCGGTGTCCGCATCTGGCAGCCGAACGATGAGGACGGCACCGGACTCGTCGATCGTCCGCAGCGTCCGCAGCTTGATGAACATGTGTCCTCCTGGTCGAAAAAGTTGTGATTGACAGACTGTCGCACGCTGCCTATGGTTTCTGCAACCGATCTCAGCAACCGATCTCAGCAATCGATCTCATGAAGGGAGCGCAGAGCCGTGAACTCACCCGCGGCGCAGGTCAGGGGCACTGCCCGGTCCGCCCGATCGGGTGTTCCTCGGGTTGGTCTGGTGCAGGCGCTAACCGCGAGAGCCAGGGGCGACGCGATGAGCGCCGGCCGCCGGACCGATGTGTCCGGGTCGTCATGAGCGGCGCCCGCACCATCGTGCTCGGCGCCTCGCACTGGCACGTCCCTCTGTATGCCGCGGCGATCGCCGAGGTGCACAGCGTCGTCGGGCTTTCGGACGAGGACCCGGATCGGATGGGCGACCTTGCCGAGCTGTGGGGTTGCCCGGTGGAAGCCGACTGGCGCCGGTTGCTGGAGCTGCCGAACGTCGAGCTCGCGTACGTTTTCGGCCCGCACGACCAGATGGCGCAGACGTGCCGGGCGCTGATCGAGCGGCGCATCCCGTTCGTCGTCGAGAAGCCGCTCGGCACGTCGATCGAGCAGTTGCAGCAGGTGCGGCGCGCCGCCGAGGAGGCGCGCGTCCCGGCCACCGTGCCGCTGATCCAGCGGGGCGGTCCCGCGGACAGCTGGCTCGCGAAGGCGGGGCGACCGGTGTATCAGCGGCTTTCATTTGTCGCCGGTCCCCCGGAGCGCTACAACCGCAATGGCAACCCGTGGATGCTCGACCCTGAGCGCGCCGGTGGCGGCTGCCTGGCCAACTTGGGTCCGCACTTCGCTGACCTGTTCCTGCAGCGCAGCGCCACCACAACCGTCGATGTCGTCGCGCGGCTGTCGTCCACCCTGCACAACAGCACGGTCGAGGACCACGCGGTCCTGGTCGACCACGGCGGACGGTCGTGAGGCGATCGTCGAGGTGGGGTACGCGTTCCCGCAGTCGGAGCTGAAGCGTTACTGCAGCTACTCCTCCTCGGGCGAGGCTGGTTTCGCCTCCATCGATACGGACGGGTCGGCCACGTTCACCTCGCTCGAGGGCCGCACTGAGCGAGCCACCATCGACGTGGACAGCGATCCTCTGTATGACCCGTTCGTGCGGCAGGTCGCGTGCACGCTCGGCGAGGGCTTCCGCGGATTGCCGACCCTGGGCGAGCTGGAGGATGTCATGCGGATCGTCTGGCGGGCCTTCCCGCTCATCGAGAAGGGCTACATCATCGAGTGATCTCAATATCGGGGCGGTGGCGAAGGCAGCGGGCGTGCACCGGCTCGACCGTCTCCCGAGCCTTCTGCAGCCCAGACGCGGTCAACGCGCAGACACGGGAGCGCATCCTGCGCGTGGCGGAGGAGCTCGGTTACACCATGAGCCCGCTCGCCCAGGCGCTGCGTTCGACCGCGAGCCCCTTCATCCCGCTGATCGTGCCAAACCTCATCAACCCGTTCTACGCCGAGCTCGCCACGACGATGACCCAGGCCGCGGGCGAGCGCGGCTATCAGCTGGTGCTGTGCATCACCAACGGCGACAACGAACGGACGGCCCGCTACCTGACCGCCATGCAGACGCTGTACGCGCCGTTCGGCATCATCGCGCCGTCGACCCGGGTCGACCTCGACACGCTGACGCAGTTCGGGTTCGGGAACCGGGTGGTCGTCATCGACCGCGTGGACCAGCACGCGACCGTACCGAGCATCACCGTCGACAACCGCCGCGGCATTCAGCTCGCATTCGACCATCTGCGCTCGCTCGGCCACCGCCGGATCGGCTACGTCTCGGGCATCTCGGGCATCCACACCGCCCAAGAACGCATCGACGCGTACCGCGAGCTCGCCGAGGGTGACCCGATCATCCTGGACAGCGGCGCCGACACCGAGGCGGGCGAGCGCGCGGCCGCCGAGTTCCTCGCCATGACAAAACAGCCGACGGCGATCATCGCAGCGAACGACATGACGGCGTTCGCGCTCATTTCCACTCTCGCCGCACATGGCCTGAGCATCCCCACGGACGTCTCGGTTGTCGGTTTCGACGGACTCGCCTTGAGCGCGCACTTCAACCCCGTCCTGACCACGGTCTGCCAGCCGATCGCCGACATGGGCAACATCGCGATCGACCTCGCCGAGAAGAAGGCAGCGGACGGATCGGTCGATCACGTCGTCCTGACACCGGAGCTGCTGGTGCGGGCCTCCACCGCCGGGCCGCCGTCATGACGGCGCCCACCGGCGGCGAGCTGTGCCGCATCCCCGGCGTCCGGTACGCCGATCACGTCGCGTTCACCGTGCCCGACCTCGACGAGGCCGTCCGGTTCTTCGTCCAGACGCTGGGGGCGCAGGAGCTGTACCGCTCGACCCGGGGACCGGATGCGCAGTTCATGCCCGAGAACTTCGCCGTGCCCGAGGACGCGCGCCTCACGCTGGCGATGCTGCGCATGCCACCCAACCTGAACGTGGAGCTCTTCGAGTGGAGCAGCTCCGACCGGCGCACCGAGCACCCGCGGCACAGTGACGCGGGCGGGCACCACCTGTGCTTCGTGGTCGACGACGTGGACCAGGCGATCGCGGTGCTGCGCGACATCCCGGGCGTGCGACTACTCGGCGACCGCAAGGAGGTCGCGGGCGACAGCCCCCGCGTGGCGGGCAACCGATGGACCTACTTCCTCACGCCGTGGGGGCTGCTGATGGAGATCGTCGACCGTTCCCGGGTGTCCGACCCGCCGCCCCTGGTCGGCCCCGCCGACTGGCACGCAGCAGCAGAGACCAACAACACCAGAAAGGAGCAGTGAGATGCGGATTGCAGGACACACCCTTGGCACCCCCGAGCAGACCGTTCCGGAGGCGCTCGCGCTGTTCGCGGCCGCAGGCCTGGACGCCGCTGAGGTGATCTACCAAGACGGCTACCGCTCGGGGCTGCCGCTGCGCGACCGGCGCTCAGCAGAACAAGCCCGGCGGGCGTCCGAGGAGACCGGTATTCCGATCGTCGGGATGACCCCGTACACCACGGGGATCAACGCTCTCGACGAGGGCGAGTGGCGGACCGCGGTCGACGAGTTCCGCGGCGCCATCGAGATCGCGCAGTTCGTGGGCGCCGACCGGCTCCGCGTCTACGCGGGGTCGTGGCGACCGGACGACCGGGACCACGCGGCCCACTGGAGCCGGCTCGTCGTGGCCCTGGCCGCGCTGGCGCCGGAAGCGTCGGACGCCGGGGTACGGCTGTGCGTGGAGAACCACTTCGGGACCATGACCCAATCCGCGGCCGAGACGGCACGGCTGGTGCGTGAGGTTGACCACCCGGCGGTGCGGGTCCTGTACGACCAGGCCAACTTGACGTTCACCCACGACGAGCCCTACGAACAGGCGCTGCGCATCCAGGGCGACCTGGTCGGGCACGTGCACGTGAAGGACCTGGTGTTCACCGACCCGGACGCGCCGTTCCAGGCGTCCGAGACCGCGCGGGTCGCGGCGTCCGAACGCGCGGTGCGCTCGCGTGTCGTCGGCGACGGCGTGGTGCCCTGGGGCGGCATCCTGAAGTCTCTGTCGACGCTGGGCTACGACGACGTCCTCTCGCTCGAGTACGAATACCGGTGGCACCCACAGGATCTGCCCGAGCCGGTGGTCGGCTTCACGCGAGCGGCGGCAGCGCTCCGCGCCTTCCTCGCCGAGCTACCCGCCGCCAAGAGTTCGCGATGAGCGGGCAGGCCAGGACCCGCGTCGGCGTCATCGGCGCGGGAAACATCGCCGCCATCGCGCAGCTGCCGACACTGGTCAAGCGGGACGACGTGGAGCTCGCGGCACTTGTGTCACGCCGTCAGGACCCCGGGCTCCTGCTGCGCCGCTGGGGCTTCGGCGCCGCCTACGGGACGGTCGACGACATGCTCAGGGCCGAAAACCTGGACGCGGTCTTCGTGCTGACCCCGCGGTCGGAGCATGCGCACGCCGTCGACGCCTGCCTGCGGCGGGATGTGGACGTGTTCTGCGAGAAGCCGCTCGCGACCGTCCGCCGACGAGGCGGAGCGCCTGGCCGACCTCGCCGACCAGCAGGGCCGCATCCTGATGGTCGACTTCAACCGCCGCTACGCCCCGGTCTACCTGACCGGGCGCGAGACCTTCGGGTCGGCCGGCGCGACCTTCTGCGTCGCCCAGAAGAACCGGCCCGGGTCGGAATACCGTGCGACCTTCGAGAACGCCATCCACATGGTCGATCTGCTGCGCTGGTACTGCGGCGGCGAGGCCGTCGGAGGTGACCGCGCACAGCGCGGGTGACGACCCGTGGCAGGAGGACGGGGCCGCAGCGGTTATCCGCTTCGACTCCGGCAACACCGGCGTGCTGCTGGCGGCACGCACGGCCGGCGCCTGGAACGAAAAGCTCGACGCCTACGGCGGCGGACGTCTCCGCCGAAGTGCAGGCACCGGAGTCCGTGTCGATCACCGTTGACGGTGTGACCACGACCCGCAATCTCAGCTCTGAAGCCTTCGGCTGGGCGACCGCGACCGAAACCCTCGGCTTCGCCGCAGCCGTACACCACTTCCTCGACCGGAGAGCAGATCGCAAGCCGCCCTTGACCAGCGGGCGCGACGCCGTCGCCACCCAGAGGCTGCTTGACCGCATCCTCCAGGCCGCGGGGCTGCCGACCCACGAACAAGAAGGCCGCCAGTGGGCAAGCCACGCGACGACAGCTGCCCCGCAACGAGCTTGAAGGACCACGTCGTCCTGATCACGGGCACCGGCCGCGGCAAGAGCCCCGGCCCTGATCGCCTCCATCGCGCAGCACGCGGGCTGGGCCAGGTCGGTTGACCACGCCCGCAACCCACTAGCCGCGACCTGACGCTCAGCGCCTGGTCCCCGGCCGACCAAGAAGCACGCCGAACCAGGATTACCCATTCCCTGGATGGGCGCTCGGCAAAACCCACACATCACATCGCTACTGGCGCGCCCCGAACTCGTTCCAACCACCCCTTTCGGAACACATCACAACCCAACACGTCCATATTGAGGAGCGTTCAATGACGAACTTACAACCGACCCCACCTGAGCTTCCTGATGCGCCCGATCGCCCGCACCGACCCATCAACATGGTGGCAGGCACCATCGGCCACTTCGTGGAATGGTACGACTGGTACATCTACGGACTGCTCGCAGCGGTGTTCGCGGGACAAATCTTCCCCAGTCACTCACCCTTCGCATCCCTTATCGCAGCACTGATCACCTACGCAATCGGTTTCGTCATCCGCCCATTCAGCGGAATCATCATCTCGCCACTGGCCGACCGCTACGGCCGACGAGTCGTTCTCGCGCTGACCATCTCCGGGATGGCCCTGGGCTCCCTGATCATCGCCCTCACCCCTCCATTCGCGACGATCGGCTACGCAGCCCCAATTCTCTTCGTCATCGCCCGCATCCTCCAAGGCATCTCGGCCGGCAGCGAGCAACAGAGCGCCATCTCGTTCATGGTCGAACACGCTCCCCCGCACAGGAGAGGCCTGTTCGGTTCCTTCAGCAACATGGCAAGCGGCCTCGCGACCCTCGCAGCGACCGGTTTCGCCGCGATCGTGACAGGAGCCTTTGCTCCAGAGACCCTCGCTGAGTGGGGTTGGCGCATCCCGTTCCTCGTCGGCGGCATCCTCGGCCTGATCGGCCTTCTCCTGCGAGCCCGCGCCGACGAAACCCCTGAATTCGAGGCCAGCGCTGTCGTCGATCACAAGTCCGCCCCGGCGCGGCTATTGGCCCTACTCCGCGAACACCCGAAGGCACTGCTCCAGACAGCGGCTTTGTCCGCGCCAGCCGTGGCCTACTACACCTGGGCCACCTTCCTGCCCACCTACGCCACCCTCACCACCGGCCGGGACACCGGCCTCCACCCTCACCGGCAGCGTCATCGGCCTCGCCCTGCTGGTCATCACCGTGCCGATCTGCGGCGCGCCTGTCCGACCGACTCGGCCGCCGCAAGATCTTCCCCATCGTCGGCGCCATCGGCATGGTCGTGCTCTTCTACCCCCTGCTGCTGCTGCTGAACCAGCCGGGATTCGGCGTCTACGTCGCTCGGTCGCCGCCTCTGGCTGGGTGGTCCTCGGAATCTGGCAGGCCGTGTACCCGACCATTCAGGCCGAGCTGTTCCCAGCCTCCGTCCGCGTATCCGGCATCGGCTTCTCGCACCAGCTGGTCATCGCCATCCTTCGGCGGCACCGCCCCCCTCGATTGCCGCCGCCTTCGTCGCCGCCGGACACCCCACCTGGGTCGCCATCTACATGATCGTCATCGTCGCCCTCTGCCTGCATCGTCTACTTCACACTCCCCGAGACAGGTAGTAAGACCAGGCGGGCGACCGTAGCTCTCACCGACCCCGAGGTACTGGAAGGCGAGAAGCTAGAGGGTCGCTAGCCCTGGGCGGGGCGTGAGTCAGAGGAAGAACTCTCCGTAGCAGGCGTGCTTCTTCTCGGCTGATACAGCCCCAAGCACCTCAAGAAGGCGCCAGTCGTGCATCGACACGCGGCTGGCGCTTTTGCCCCTATTGGCGCGACATCGTCGACTGGAACTTCGTCTACACCTACCAGCCCACCTACCGCGCCGTGCTCGACGGCTACCTCCGCACCGGAGGCCGCGACCCACGGCCCGCGCTGCTCGGCGAGGCCAACTACGAGCGCGAGAACAACGTGCCGGGCAGCCCGCCCACCACCAACGAGACGTTGCGCAGGCAGGCGCTCTGGGCGCTGACCTCCGGCTCGCCCGGCACCTTCTTCGGCTCGGCGGACTGGAAGTTCCCGCCCGGATGGGAGGGCAGGCTGGACACACCCGCGGTCCGCCAGCTCCAGGCGATCCGCGACCTGTTCGCCGCCCGGAGCTGGTGGAGCCTCGTTCCCGACGAGGGCGCCGACCTCGTCGTCGCCGGACGGGGCGCCGAGATGACGCACGACGACCGCAACGTGAGCGTCGTCGGCAACGACTACGCGACCGTGGCGCGCGCGCGCGGACCGGTCCTGGGCGGTGGTCTACGTACCGACCGAACGCACGCTCACGCTCGACCTCGCTGGGATCGCGGGACCGCCGACGGTCACGTGGGTGGATCCCGCGGCCGCGGGCAGGCCACCGGCGGCGGCCGTGGTCGACCCGTCGGGCCGGGTGTCGACCCCGGGGGCGAACTCCGACGGGGGACGCGACTGGCTGCTCCTCGTGACCGGTCGGGTCGGTGCCGAGACCCGACCGCAGGCAGACGCAGATCGGATTGCCGGAACGTAACGGACGAGGACGCCGAACCCGCCCTCGGGCCGTACGATGAGCCCGGGCGCAATCAATGCGCATGGGCAACGGTGGAGGCAGCGTGAACGACGATGTCGAAGCGGTGATGGCCGCGGCGCGCGTGCTGGTGGCCGTCAGCGCGCGGTCGGTGGCCGCGGTCGAGGACGTCGTCACCCTGCCCCAGCTACGGGTCCTCGTGTTGGTGGCCAGCCGGACCGCGCCCAACCTCGGGGCGGTCGCGAACGGCCTCGGCGTGCACCCGTCCAACGCGACGCGGGCGGTGGACCGGCTCGTGTCCGCGGGCCTGCTCGACCGCAGCGACGACCGCACCGACCGGCGCAACCTCGTCCTCACCCTGACCGCGAAAGGGCAGGGGCTCGTCGACCATGTGATGGACCAGCGCCGCGCCGCCATCGCCGCCATCCTCGACCGCATGCCGCCCGCGCGGCGGCGCTCGCTCGTGCCGGTCATGCGCGCTTTCGCCGAGGCGGGCGGGGAGACCGCGGACGGTGCCGCCTGGTCGCTCGGCTGGACGACGGCCGGGCCCTGACGCCCAGGGCTGATTCCGGCGGGCGCCGTTCGCGTCGGCCCGCCGCAGCGGATCGCACCGCCATCGTTTGCGGTAGCGCAAAAATTGACGGAAGGTGTGTGGCCAAGGACCGATTGGGCTACCCCAGGGCGGGTACACGGGGATCGAGGAGGACGTCGTGGCATCCACGGTTGCCGATCACGTGTTGGAACGACTGCGCGACTGGGGTGTGGAGAACGTCTTCGGCTACCCCGGCGACGGCATCAACGGGATCCTCGCCGCGTGGGAGCGCGCCGACGACGACCGCAGTTCATCCAGGCCCGGCACGAGGAGATGGCCGCGTTCGAGGCGGTCGGGTACGCGAAGTTCACCGGCAAGGTCGGGGTCTGCGCGGCCACGTCCGGCCCCGGCGCGATCCACCTGCTCAACGGGCTGTACGACGCGAAGCTCGACCACGTGCCGGTGGTCGCGATCGTCGGGCCAGACCGAGCGCAGCGCGATGGGCGGCTCCTACCAGCAGGAGGTCGACCTGATCTCGCTGTTCAAGGACGTCGCCCACGACTACGTGCACATGGTCACCGTGCCCGAGCAGCTGCCCAACGTGCTCGACCGGGCGATCCGCATCGCGCTGGCCGAGCGCGCGCCGACCGCGTGATCATCCCGGCCGACGTGCAGGAGCTGGAGTACTCGCCCGCCGACGCACGAGTTCAAGATGGTGCCCTCCAGCCTCGGCGTCGACCGGCCGGCGCCGGCGCCCGACGACGACGCCGTCGCGCCGCGCGGCCGAGATGCTCAACGCCGGCGAGAAGGTCGCCATCCTGGTCGGCCAGGGCGCCCGCGGCGCGGCCGCGAGGTCGACCGAGGTCGCCGACCTGCTCGGCGCGGGCGTCGCCAAGGCGCTGCTGGGCAAGGACGTGCTCCCCGACGACCTGCCGTTCGTCACCGGCTCGATCGGCCTGCTCGGCACCCGGCCGAGCTACGAGATGATGATGGGCTGCGACACCCTGCTGACCGTCGGGTCGAACTTCCCCTACACCCAGTTCCTGCCGGAGTTGGACCAGGCGCGCGGCGGTGCAGATCGACATCGAC
Organism: uncultured Actinomycetota bacterium; assembly: GCA_963739465.1. GTDB lineage: Bacteria > Actinomycetota > Actinomycetes > Mycobacteriales > Pseudonocardiaceae > Pseudonocardia. The sequence goes on along the minus strand of CAVUAS010000005.1, from coordinate 155,048 downwards.
CCGGCAAGCTCATCGGCATGCGCTACCCGTACGAGGTCAACCTCGTCGGCGACGCGGCCGCCACCCTGCGGGCGCTGATCCCGCTGCTGCAGCGCAAGGACGACCGCTCGTGGCGGGAGAAGATCGAGTCCGACGTGGCCCGCTGGTGGGAGACCATGGAGCGCGGCCAAGGTCGAGCGCCGACCCGATCAACCCGCAGCTGGTGTTCCCGAGCTGCCGCCGCGGCTGCCGACAACGCCATCCTCGCGGCCGACTCCGGGTCGGCGGCGAACTGGTACGCGCGGCACCTGCGCATCCGCGGCGACATCCGCGGCTCGCTGTCCGGCACCCTCGCCACGATGGGCCCGGGCGTCCCCTACGTCATCGGCGCGAAGTTCGGCCACCCGGACCGCCCGGCGATCGCCTTCGTCGGCGACGGCGCGATGCAGATGAACGGCATCGACGAGCTGATCACCGATCAGCGAGTACTGGCGAGCAGTGGAGCGACCCGCGGCTGGTCGTCGCGGTGCTGCACAACAACGACCTCAACCAGGTCACCTGGGAGATGCGGGCGATGGCGGGCGCGCCGAAGTTCGCCGAGTCCCAGACCTGCCCGACTTCCCCTACGCGGCGTTCGCCGCGAGCCTCGGCCTGCGCGGGATCAAGGTCGACAAGCCGGACGAGGTCGGCGCGGCCTGGGACGCGGCGCTCGCCGCCGACCGGCCCACCGTGCTCGACGTTCGCACCGACCCCCGTGCCCGCCGATCCCGCCGCACGCGACATGGGACGAGATGGAGAACGCCGGCGAGGCGATGCTCAAGGGCGACGAGGACGGATGGGGCGTCAAGGAAGGCGTGAAGACGAAGGCGCAGGAGTTCCTGCCGGACACGACGAGCTGAGCGGGCCAGCCGATGCCGCCGTGGCTGACACGCCGACATCGCGGTGTCGAGCTGACGGCCGCGGCGTACACGATCCCAACCGACGCCCCCGAGGGGACGGCACGTTGGACTGGGACTCGACCGACGCTGGCGATCGCGACTGCCCCGCCGCGCCGCCACGACGGCCTCGGCTACACCTACGCGACACCCGACGCGGCAGTGCCACGTCATCGACAAGTCTGGCCGGCGTCGTTGGGCCACGCGGCGGACGCGTCGGCGCGGCGTTCGATCGAATGGTCGAGGCGGTGCGCAACATCGGCCGCCCCGGCATCGCCGGCGAACGGCGATCTCGGCCGTCGACACGGCGTTCTGGGATCTGAAGGCGCGGCTGCTCGGGCTGCCGCTCCATCGGCTGCTCGGCGCGGTTCGCGACGACGGTCCCCGTGTACGGCAGTGGCGGGTTCACCACCTACGCGAGCACGCAACTGCGAGACCAGCTGATCGGCTGGGTCTCCGCAGGGATTCCGCGGGTGAAGATCAAGATCGGCGAATCCTGGGGCACGCGACCCCGCGCCGCGACCTGGCGCGTATCCGGCAGGCCCGGGCGCGATCGGTCCGCGACGCCGAGCTTTTCGTCGACGCGAACGGGGGCTACACCGCCAAACAGGCGATCCGGGTGATGGCCGATGCACGGACGCGCTGGATGTGTGGTTCGAGGAGCCCGTCTCCTCCGACGATCTCGACGGGCTGCGCGCGGTGCGCGAGGCGGTGCGACCCGGAGTCGCCGCCGGCGAATACGGCTACGACCTGACCTACTTCCGCCGGATGGTGCACGGCCGGCGCCGTGGACTGCCTGCAGGCCGACGTCACCCGATGCGGCGGCATCACCGAATGGATCCGCGTCGCGGCCGTCGCCGCCGCGCCAACCTGGAGATCTCCGGGCACTGCGCGCCCAGCTGCACGTCCACGTCCACCGCGGCCACCCCGAACCTGCGCCACCTGGAATAGTTTCACGACCACGTCCCGGATCGAGGGCCTGGTTTTCGACGGCCCCGCGGAGCTTCGCGACGGGGTGCGCTCTCTGGCCCGACCCCCGACCGGCCCGGCAACGGCCTCGAGCCTCAAGGCCTCCGACGCCGTTAGCGCTCTCGTCCCGGTTATGAAGCCCCTTGATGGCCCAAGACGAACCTTTCCGGACAACTACCGCAGCAGTGAGGAAGATGATGAAGAGCAAGCAAACTCTACGGGTACAAGGGCCGGCTCGACCTGGCCACCGCCCCCGGTCTGGAGGCGCGGCTGCACGAGCTGCTGGACGCGCGAAAGCCGCGGGAGGTCGTGCTCGACCTCGGCCGAACCGAGTTCCTCGGCAGGGCGGGCGTGGCCGCGCTGCTGCGGCTGAGCCGCCTCACCCTGGCCCGCGGCCGGGCCCGCCGTGCCTCGTCGGACTCACCGGCTGCGCCCGCCGGGCCCAGCATGGGCTGGGGATGCTCACGTGTTCGCCACCGCCGACGACGTGCCCGCGAGGAGCCGTGAAGGTGCGCGCCGCCAGAGCGGGCTGGGGCCTCGCGCTGCTGGTCGCCCCGCGGCCACTGCTGCGCACGGTCGCCCGCGTGGAACGGCCCGTCCCGCGCGCCGCAGTTGTCGCGCTGCGGGTGCTGGGCGTCCGACACCTCGCGCAGACCTTGGCCGAGGCGCTGGGCCCGTGGCCGACCGTGGGCTACCTGGGCGTGGGCACCGACGGCCTGCACGCGCTCAGCGACGTCGGCCTGGCCGTCCTGGCGCCCCGGTGGCGTCGCGCCGCGCTGGTCGACACGGCTGTCGCGGCGGCGTTCACGGCATCGACGATCCGGACCCTGATCCGGTCTGCGAGGAGAGAAGCACATGTGGCCACGTAAGAAGGTCGACCGGGCGCTGCGGGAGGTCGCGCACGGCCGGTTCGAGCGCTCGCTGTCCGGGCTGACCGCCGCCGCGGCGGTGGTGACCGGCCGAGGTCTACCTGGAGCACTACCGGGCGAGCTTCGGCAACAAGTGGATGTGGAGTCCGGTGCTGCTGACGCCGCCGCTGGTGGTCGGCCGGGATCGGCGGGGTCTTCTCGCAGCGCTGGGCCAAGACCGCGCTGCCGGTCACGGCCGGCGCTGTACACCGCCAACGGGCTGCTGGGCGAGTACTTCCACGCCCGCGGCGTGGCCCGCAAGCCCGGCGGGTTGAGCTGTGCGTCCTACAACCTGGCGATGGGCCCGCCGATCTTGGCGCCCGGCTGATGTCGATGGTCGGCGGGATGGGCTGCTGGCGGCGCTGCTGCGCCGGGAGCGCTGGTGAGCGCGATGGCCGCCCCTGCGCCGCCGAGCACCTGCCCAACGCTGCGCGCGGCGGCAGCCGCGCACCCGTCCTGGCTGCCCGCGCCAGCGCCGCGGCACCACCCCGCAGATGATCGGCCGCTACCCCGACTTCGACGTCCTCGACGAGGCCGACACCTGGGACGAGGCGACGCGCGGTGGTGCAGGACCGGTGGAGCCGCCCGGCCCGCTCGGTTCTTCACCGCCGCCGAGGAGCCGACGCTGGGCGCGTTCTGCGACGTCGTCACCGCCCAGGACGCCGAGCCGCGGGTCCCGGTGCTGGCGATGGTCGACGAGAAGCTCCACGCCGGCGAGCTCGACGGCTACCGCTACGACGACATGCCCGACGACCCCGAGACCTGGCGGCTGGTCGCTCGCCGGGCTCGACGAGGCCGCGCCGCGCCGGCGGCGCCGGGTCGCTTCGCCGGGCCGACGACGAGCGCGACACGAGATCATCGCGCGACTTCGCCGCCGGCGAGCTCGAGGGCGGGGTCTGGGAGCGGCTGCCGTGCTCGCGGGCGTGGAGGGTCGTGCATGCGCGCCGTGCTCTCGGAGTTCTACTCGCACCCGTGGGCGTGGAACGAGATCGGCTACGGCGGTCCCGCCTACCCGCGCGGCTACATGCGGCTCGGCGCGACCGGGCCAGCGCGAGCCCTTCGAGGAGCGCGGAGGCGCCCGTCCGAGGATCCAGTGTCCGACGTCGCGAGCGAGGGCGCGTGGAGGGGCGACTCCGGCGCGGCGCAAGGGCGCGCTCGGGCCCGCGACAACGACTCGCGGTTCCTGCTCGACGCGCATCGCCGCGGGCTCCCGGCGAGGCGATGATGCGCCGCTACACCGATGACGACGAGGTCGACCTCGTCGATCGTCGGCGCCGGCGCGGGCGGCTCGACGCTCGCCCAGCGGCTCGCCCGTCGCGGCTGGCGGATCGTCGTCTTCGAGGCCGGCCCGTTCTGGGATCCCGACGCGACTGGGTCTCCGACGAGGCGGGAGCGCACAAGCTCTATTGGACCGAGCAGCGGGTGATCGGCGGCACCGACCCGTCGAGCTCGGCAAGAACAACTCCGGTCACGGCGTCGGCGGCTCGATGGTCCACTACGCGGGCTTCACCCCGCGCTTTCATCCCTCCGACTTCGAGACGCACAGCCGCGACGGCGTCGGCGCCGACTGGCCGATCTCCTACGGCGACCTGAGGCCGCACTACGAGCGGGTCGAGCGGAACTGCCGGTGGCCGGCCAGGATTGGCCGTGGGGTGATCCGCACCGCTACCCCTACTCGCCGCATCCGATCTCCGGCGGGGTCGAAGCGGGCGCGAGCGCGCGCGAGCTGCGGGATCGAGATGCGGGTCGGCCCGGTCGGGATCGCCAACGGCGCCTTCGGCAACCGCCCGCACTGCATCTACCGCGGCTTCTGCCTGCAGGGCTGCAAGGTCAACGCGAAGGCCAGCCCGCTACGTCACCCACCTCCCCGACGCGATCGCCCACGGCGTCGAGGTCCGCGCCGACTGCATGGCCGTCCGCGTCGAGACGACGAGGCCGGCCGCTGCACCGGCGTCACCTACTCGACGGGTCGGCGGCGGAGCACTTCCAGCGCGCCGCGGCGGTGGCGGTCGCCGGCTACTCGATCGAGACCCCGCGGCTGCTGCTCAACTCGACCGGCCCCGCGCTCCCGAACGGGCTCGGCAACGGCGACGACCAGGTCGGCCGCTACGTGATGGTCCAGGGCGCCCCGCAGGTCGCCGGCCGCTTCCCGGAGGCGCTGCGGATGTACAAGGCGCCGCCGCCGGAGATCTCCTCGGAGCAGTTCTACGAGACCGATCCCGATCGCGGCTTCGCCCGCGGCTTCTCGATCCAGACCGTCGGCCCGCTGCCGATCGGCTGGGCCGAGCACGTCCTCGCCGACGGGCACTGGGGCCGCTCGCTGCGCGAGTACATGCGCGACTACAACCACTGGTTCACGCTCGGCGTCCTGAACGAGCTGCTGCCGCTGCCGGACAACCGCGTCACCCTCGCCGACGAGACCGACGGGCGCGGGATGCCGGTCGCGCGCATGGACTACGGCCAGTGCGACAACGACGCGCCAACATCGCCTACTCGACAAGGTCCTCGAGCGCGATCTGCGACGCCGCCGGCGCCCAGGACATGCTGACGATCGACCGTTACGCCCACCTCGTCGGCGGCGGCCGGATGGGCACATCCCCGGACGCGAGCGTCGTCGACGCCGACCACCGCGTCTGGGGGGTGCCGAACCTGTTCATCGCCGACGGCAGCGTGATGCCGACCGCAGGGCAGCGCCAACCCGGCGCTGACGATCATGGCGCTGGCCTCACGGCTCGCCGAGCGGCTGGCGACGCACGATCGGCAGCCAAATCACCACGCCGCCCCCTCCCGGCCGCGGTCCGTGGAGGACCGCTCGACGACCTCCTGCCGAGTCCGCGCCGCGCGTATTGCGCGAGTACGCGCTGCTCGCCGACGGGGAGCGCGGCGCGCTGTCGGCCCGCGCGGTCGACATCGCCTGGATGTGCGCGCCCGCTGGGCACTCCGACGCCGTGTTCTCCGAGCTGCTCGGGCGGCGGCGGGCGTCTTCGTCGGTGACGCCGGTCGAACGGTTCGTGTGGGGCGGCTACTACGAGCCGCGGCAGCCTGATCTGGCGCTCCCGATGGGTCACCGCGACAGGCATCGTCGAGTGCCGCGAGGCCCTGGCCTTCCCCGGCGTGCCCGACCAGGCCGTCGTTCTGCGCCGGGTCATGGCGGTGCGCCGGCGACGGCGCGCGTGCGGGCGGTGCTCCATCCCGCCGCCGGTTCGGCCGAGCACACCCGCGGCGACCTGCACGCGCCGGCGACGGGCCTGGGCGGGCCGTCGCGGCGGCCTGCGGGTGGGGCTGGCGGCGGCCCGCGGCGCCGTGCCCACGCCGAGTCGCGCGGCCCCGAATGACGCTCACGCTCGATCGCCCCCGGGACCGGCCCACGACCTGGTCGCTCGAGATCGCCGATCACCCACCGGCGAGCGGCCCCCCGACCCCGGCAACGCTGTGGGCGGCCACCGAGGCAGCGTGGCGACGCAGCCGTCCCGGACGCTCGGCGACAGCGTCGCACCCGCGCGACGCCCGGCACGCCTACGCCGTGCTGACCGGGCTGACCAGCGCCGGCGGCGGGATGGTCGCCGCCGCCACGACGTGCGCTGCCCGAGCGCGCGCGAGCCGGCCGCAACTACGACTACCGCTACGCCTGGATCCGCGACCAGTGCTACGCGGGCCAGGCCGTCGCCGCCGCACGGGGCGCACCCGCTGCTGGACGACGCCGTCGGCGTTCATCACTGAACGGCTGCTGGCCGACGGCCCCGGCTTGCGCCCGCCTACACCGTTGACGGGCGACCCGGTGCCCGACGAGCGCAAGTTCGGACCTGCCCGGCTACCCCGGCGGGGCCGCATCGTCGGGCAACCACGTCAACGACCAGTTCCAGCTCGACGCGCTTCGGCGAGGCGCTCCTGCTGTTCGCTGCTGCCGCCCGCACGACCGGCCGGACCGGACCACTGGCGGGCCGTCAGGTCGCCGCCGCGGCCATCGAGCAGCGCTGGAACGACCCCGACGCCGGCATCTGGGAGCTCGACGACCAGCGCTGGGCGCACTCCCGGCTGACCTGCGTCGCCGGGCTGCGCGCCATGGCGGCCGCACGTGCCGCGGCGCGACGGCCGGCGCCTGGCCGCCCTGGCCGACGCGCATCTCGCCGAACCGCCGCCGACTGCCTGCACCCCGCCGGGCCGCTGGCAGCGCGCCCCTGACGACGCACGGGTCGACGCGGCGCTGCTGTTGCCCGCTTTGCGCGGCGCCTGCCCGCCGACGACCCGCGGTCGCCGGCGACCGCTCCCCGCCGTCCGGACGCCCTCGGCGAAGACGGCTTCCTCTACCGCTTCCGCCACGACGCGCGCCCGCTCGCGCCACGCCGAGGGCGCGTTCATCCTCTGCGGCTTCTGGATGGCCCTCGCCGCCACCAGCAGGGCGACGACGACGGCCGCGCCCGCTGGTTCGAGCGCAACCGGGCGCGCCTGCGGGCCGCCCGGGCTGTTCGCCGAAGAATACGACGTCGCCCAGCGCCAGCTGCGCGGCAACCTGCCCCAGGCCTTCGTGCACGCCGCTGTCCTGGAGACGCATCCGGCTGTCCGCCCCGCCGTGGCGGCGGCACCAGCTGACCGGATCCGTTACCCGTGAAGGAGACAGCGTGACCCAGACCGTCGTCATCACCGGCGCCAGCGCGGGGATCGCCCGCGCCACGGCCGTCCAGTTCGCCGCGCGGGGCGCCAAGGTCGCGCTACTGGCCCGCGGCCGGGCGGGGCTGGAGGCCGCCGCGAAGGACGTGCAGAGCGCGGGTGGCACCCCGCTGGTGATCCCCACCGACGTCGCGGACGCCGAACAGGTCGAGCGGGCGGCAGACCGGGTCGAGGCCGCGCTCGGCCCGATCGACGTGTGGGTCAACGTCGCGTTCACCTCGGTCTTCGCGCCCGTTCCACCAGATCAGCGCGGCCGAGTTCCGCCGGGTCACCGAGGTCACCTACCTCGGCTACGTCTACGGCACGATGGCCGCGCTCGCCCGGATGCGTCCGCGCAACCGGGGCACGATCGTGCAGGTCGGCTCCGCGTTGGGCGGGCGCGCCATCCCGCTGCAGTCCGCGTACTGCGGGGCCAAGCACGCCGTGAACGGGTTCACCGAGTCACTGCGCACCGAGCTGATGCACGAGCACAGCGCCATCCGCGTGACGGTCGTGCAGATGCCCGCGGTCAACACCCCGCAGTTCTCGTGGGTGCTGTCGCGGCTGCCCCGCCACCCCCAGCCGGTGCCGCCCATCTACCAGCCCGAGCTGGCCGCGCGCGCCGTCGTCTACGCCGCCGACCATCCGCGGCGCAAGCAGTACTGGGTCGGGTCGAGCACGGTGGGCACGCTGGTGGGCCAGAAGCTCGCCCCCGCACTGCTGGACCGTTACCTGGCCCGCACCGGCTTCGACGCCCAGCAGACGCCCGAGCCCGTCCCCGCCGACCGGCCGCACAACCTCTGGGAGCCCCGCGACGCCGACGACGACCACGGCGCCCACGGCATCTTCGACGGGAAGGCCCACCGCGCGGATCCGCAGGAGTGGTGCTCCCGGCACCCGGGCCTGGCGACGACGGCGGCGCTCGCGGCCACCGGGCTGCTCGCTACCGCGACCCGGTGGCGAGGTCGCTGATCCGCGCTTACTTGCGGAGTCGCCGGACCAGCAGAACGGCGAGCACCAAGCCTGCCGCCACGGACGCGAGGGCAGTGGGGTTGCGGGTGATCGCGCGCGCGGCGGGCACCCGGGACTCGATCGCGGTTTGGGCCTGCCCGCCGAGGCGTCGGGCCTGCGCCACGGTCGCGTCCCGCCGCGCCCGGACCCGGGCGGCGACGTCCACGCGCCTGCTCAGCTCGTCGACGGTGGCGCCCAACTCCTCGCGCAGCTCGCCCAGGTCGACCCGCTGCTCGTCCGGAGTGCGCGGCACGCCCGCCTGAACGCGGTGACGGGCCGACGGGTCCGGGCCGACCGCGGCCGGCGCGGGCGGTGGTGCCGCAGCCGGAGCGGCCGGTGGTACCGCGGCGGCGCCCGTCGGCGGACCGGCCGACGGGGCCGGGGCGCTGCCGGTCGTCCGCTTCGTCGGATCCGTCATCGCTTCGCCGCCTCGCGGACGGTCGCGACGTCGTCGCGCACGCTCTGTGCGGCGTGCTCGGGCATGGGCGGCAAGGCCCGACGCAGCTGCGACCGGCCGTACAGCGCCAGCCCGCCCGCCACGAGGAGCACGACCACGCCGACGACCAGCGCGGCCAGCCACACGGGCCACACGAGCGCGAGGGCGGCGACGGCCGCAGCGAGCAGGATCGCGACCCCGTACGCCGCGAGGAGGCCGCCCGCGCCCGCAGCCCCGGCGGCGCCGCCTGCGCGCTTGCCCTTCTCGGCGAGCTCCGTACGCGCGAGCTCCAGCTCACCTTTGACCAACGCGGAAACCTGCTCGGACAGCCGGGTGACCAGCTCGCCGGTCGACGCGCGTTCGAGATCAGGCGATCGCGGCATCTCTGCACTCATGGCGGCCGCATACCCCGCCGCACCGTCCTCACACGCCGCCCGGGCCGCCACCACCCGTTCGATGGCCGGGCATCGCAGGCTCGCCGTCGACGGCGGAGCGGGCCGCGGCCCGTAGGGTGCCCCCATGCCCGAGGTGCCGCGCCCCGAGCCGTTCGCGCCGCAGACCGACCCCGCCGCCTTGGCGGACCTCCGCACCCGGCTGCGCGCGACCCGCTGGCCGGACGCGCCCGAGGACGCCGGATGGTCGCTCGGTGTCGACCTCGCCTACCTCCGCAAGCTCGTCGACTACTGGGCCGACGGGTTCGACTGGCCTGCCCAGGAGGCCGTGCTCGCGCGGCTGCCCCGCTTCCGCGTCCCGCTCGGGGGCGCGCGGATCCACTTCGTGCATGCCCGCGCGGTCGCGCCCGCCGGGCCCGTTCTGCCGCTGGTTCTCACGCACGGCTGGCCGGACTCGTTCTGGCGCTACACGAAGGTCATCGCGCTGCTCACCGACCCCGGCGCGCACGGCGCGGATCCGGCCGACGCGTTCGACGTGGTCGTCCCCGACATGCCCGGCTACGGGTACTCCGACCGGCCCACCGGCCCACCGCCGGACGCCATCGCGGTCGCCGACCGGTGGGCCGAACTCATGGGCGCACTGGGCTACCCGCGGTTCGGCGCGGCGGGCGGCGACATCGGCAGCCACGTGAGCCGCTACCTCGGCCTCAACCACCCCGACCGGGTCGTTGCCGTGCACCGCACCGACGCGGGCCTGGGAATCTACGCTGGCGACCCGGCCGACCTCACGCCCGAGGAGCGTACCTGGATGGCAGGCGCTGCGACTTGGGGCGCCGCCGAGGGCGCCTATGCGGCCATGCACCGCACGAAGCCGCAGACGGCCGCGTTCGGCCTCACCGACTCGCCTGCCGGGCTCGCCGCGTGGATCGTCGAGAAGCTGCGGGCGTGGAGCGACTGTGACGGCGACGTCGAACGGCGCTTCACCAAGGACGAGATCCTCACCAACGTCACGATCTACTGGCTCACCGCGACGATCGGCTCGTCGATGCGCATGTACCAGGCGAACGCCGGGATCCCGCCCGCCCAACACGCCCGCCGGGTCGAGGTGCCGTCGGGCTTCTCGCTGTTCCCCGGCGACATCCTCCGGCCGCCGCGGGCCTGGCTGGAACGCACCGCGAACGCCGTGCGCGTCACCGAGCCCGCCCGCGGTGGACACTTCGCCCCGTTCGAGGAGCCCGAGCTCTACGCACAGGAGCTGCGCGCGTTCTTCCGCCCATACCGCTTGTAGTACAGCGGGAGGACGGTGCGCTCGCTGTCGGGGTTGAGCAGGCGATGGACCGCGATCGCCGTGGGCAGGGGGACGTCGGTGTCGGTGACCGGCCCGTCGTCGAGCCAGGTCAGGACAACCCGCACGTCGGCAGGGTCGACGCACGCGGCTGCCGCCAACTCGTCAACGGTCACCGGCCGAGCCTGGCACGGTCGATGCCTTCCGTCGACCCGTCGTCCGAACGGTTCGCGTTTGTTAACGTCGAAACACTGATTTCGAACACACTGTCGAGTAGACTCGGGTCATGTCCGACAACCCCGTCTGCCATGCCGCGCAACGCATCGACGCGGCCTTGGCCGGGCACGTCGAGCTGGCAGGCCCTGGCGCAGGCGATGGTGACTTGCTCACGCTGCTGACCCTGTGCGACGCCGCGGCCCGGCGGATCGACCGGCTGCTGGTCGGCGCATTGGCCGAGGTCGAACGGCGCGGCGTCTTCGCCGACCGCGGCTACCGCTCCTCCGCCGCCGCGCTCGGCGAACCGCGACCCGCGGCCGCACCAAGGGTGCGGCGGCCACGCCGTCAGCTGCGCACGAGGTCGGCGGGCGGCAGGAACTCGCGCGACACGTCGTCATGGGACTGGCTGGTCGCGCCGAGCCTGCGGATGAGGTCGGCCACGGCGACGCCCCGCACCCCGGCGAGCGTGATCCGTCCGTCGTGCTTGGTGGTGATGCACCGCTGCACGCGCGCCGGATGCACGGCGGCGCACCGGCGGGCCAGCTCGGCGGCAACGCCCGCGTGGGCGGCGGAGCCGACGAACCGCGCGAACGCCGCCTCGTCGCCGACGACCACCTCGACCATCGCCTGATATTGCCGCTCCATCGGCTTGGTCATGGTGACGCCGGGGTGGTCGAGGGTGATGTCGAGCTCCTCGAACAGGTGGCGGCGCAGCTTCAGGACCTCGTCGGAAGCGGTCAGGCCGGGCACGAGCGTGTCGTCGACCCAGGCGCGGAAGTCGGCCACCGACACCTCCGGCCGCTTCCGCAGGAACACCAGGTGCCGGACGTGGGCGTCGGTGCCGTCGGGGGCGGGGTCGGTGGCGTCGCGGACCGTCGCGCTGTTGGCCCCGAGCGCCGCGTACCCGATCTCCTGGGAGAGGAAGTTGATCCCGTCCTCCATCTGCACGCGCGAGGCCTTGATGAACGCCTGGAGGTCATCCATGGTCGGGAAGGTGGCCTCGGGCACGCCGTCGAACGTGTCCTCCTCGTCGGGGTGCATCGAGACGCCCTCGACCGCGGGCCAGAGCGCTTCGGCCTGCGGCGTCTTGTGCAGCCACACCGAGCTGATCCCGGGGAACCGCGGCGGCAGCGTGACGTGGGCGTTGAGCCAGTAGTCGTAGAAGTCCTGCCGGGCCATGCCGTCCTTCGCCTTGAGCGGGATCACGAGCGTCATCGCGTTGGGCGCCGTCATGGCTGGTCTCCTTCGACACGACAGGTGGTGCGCCGAGGGTCGGGGATCGCGACGGCCGCACCAACGCGGCGTCCCACTGAACGGGACGGTCGCCTCGGCCGTTCGGGCCGGCCGCGGTGTTGTTGCGAGACGCCGGGCGCGCCTAGCCTCGACAGTCGCCGCAACGCAGCGAACCTGGGGAGCTCTCATGACCAGCACGCGCGACGAGACCACCCTGGCTCAGGAGCTGACGGAGGCGGTGGCGCGGGTGCTCGACTCGCGCGACGGCTATCGCGTCACCCACATCAAGGGCACCATCCTCACCGGCACGTTCACGGCCACGCCGCGGGCCCGCGAGCTCACCCGCGCCGCCCACATGCAGGGCGAGCCCGTGCGGGTCACCGTCCGGTTCTCCAACGGCGACCCGAACCCGCACTGCCCCGACGCGGCGCAGAACGACCCACGCGGCATGGCCGTGAAGTTCTACCTGCCCGACGGCTCGACCACCGATGTGGTGTGCCAGTCGTGGCCGGTGTTCCCGTCGGGCACCCCGGAGGGCTTCCTCGCCCTGATCGAGGCGCAGGGCGACGGGCCGGAGGCGACCGAGGAGTTCCTCGCCGTCCACCCGGAGATCGCCGAGGCCATCGCGAAGATCGCCGCGGCGGGCGACCCGCCGCTCAGCTGGGCGACGATGGCGTTCAACTCGCTCGTCGCCTACCGGCTCGTCAACGCCGAAGGGGTCGGGCAGTTCGTGCGTTGGCGGCTCGCCCCCGAGGCGGGCGAGGCCAGCCTGCCCGCGGACGAGCGCGCAATGGCCGACAACGACTACCTGATGACCGGGATCTACGACCTGCTCCCGGTGCGCTACCGGCTGCTGGCCCACCTGGCGGCCGACGGCGACCAGACCACCGACTCCAGCCGGGCCTGGCCCGACGACCGGGAATGGGTCGACATGGGCGTGGTCGAGATGACCGGCCCGGACACCGAACGCGAGCGCGACGGTGACATCCTCGTCAACGACCCGACCCGCGTGACCGACGGCATCGAGCTGTCGGACGACCCGATCCTGCACATCCGCACGTACGTCTACGCCGAGTCGGTGCGCCGCCGCACCGGCGTGGAGCGGCCCGCCACGCTGAGGTAGCGAAGCGGCGACGTCGCAGCCCGCCGCACCGGGAGCCTTGGCACGACAACGAAAGTCCGTTATGTCGCTATTGTTGGAATTATCCGGGGTCGGTATCAGGGAAGGCGGCGGGCGACTCTCCCCTCGTAGTCGATACCCAGGGGGACACCTTGTTCGCACCAGCTCAGATCGCCCGCATGGAGCGCGAAGGCCGCACGATCGCGCCCGCCGTCACCGGCGATGCCGACCTCGGACCGTTCATGCTGCTTCCTGGCACGTGGGCGAACCAGCCCAACCTGCCGGGCCGCGGCTGGAACATGATCGCGCTGCCATTCGCGGCGGACGGGCAGCCGGGCTTTCGGCTGCTGCTCAACCAATACAACGAGATTCTGAAGTTCAACCTCGTCGACAAGGCGGTGCCGAACCGGGGCATCGGCGGGGTGCCTTTCGAGAACCGCGACCAGCTCGTCGTCACGCTCGACTACGAGCAGTCGATCACCCAGATCGCGGCGGAGGACTTCCCGCAGAGCGGGCTGGCCGCCCCGCCCGACACCCCGATCCACCACGAGCCCGGCCTGTTGCTCAACATGTCAGACCCGAACGGCGAGGGCGGCCCCGACATCGCCCGGCTCGCGACCATCCCGCACGGCGACGCCGCGCTCGGCCTCGGCACCGCGCAGGTCGTCGACGGCGCCGCGCCCATCCCGACGATCAACGCCCTGCCCATCGGCGTGCCCCAGGACCTGGTCGCCGACCCGTATCTGGCGCCGTACCGGCACTTCCACGAGAACCCGTTCCGGGGCGTGTTCGACCCGACCGACCCGACCGCGCTGCTGAACGCGGCCAACGCGGGCGTCGACATCGTCCGAACGACCGTGCTCGAGTTCGACACCACCCTCGCGACCGGGGGGATCCACAACGTGCCGTTCGTCGTCAAGCAGGCCAACGCGTCGGAGATGAAGGCGACGTTCTTCATCCACGAGCTCGCCGAGACCGACGCCGCGGGTCAACCCAGGCTGCGGCTGCAGTACGCGCAGATCGTGGAGCTGGACTTCTTCCCGCGGTTCGACGGCGGCCCCGGGCGCATCAAGTGGCCGCACGTCAGCATCAACACGATGGAGAAGGTGAACGACGTGCCCGACATGCAGTACGCCGCGCTGGAGGGCTGAGCGTCACCCGATAGAGGGAATCTCGTTGGCGGTAGAGACGTTTGCCTCTCCCTGCCCGACATGCGGGTATCGGGTGACGGTCCGGCTGCGAGGAGTGACGGATGAGCAGCGCTTGCGGGGAACCGAGGGAGCGTGCGGACGGATCCGAGGGCGCGCAGGTGGTGCCGACCCAGCGTCGCGTGACCTGTCCGTGCGGCCACCCGGACGTGGCGAACGACCACGTTCGGGGAACGCGCGATGGCGGCGCGTGCCACAACGGTTCTCGGCTGGCCGCGCAATTGGTGATCGCGCTCCGCCGCGGTTGCTGAGCCTCAGAGCACCTTCCGCACCACCGGCACCGCACGGACGGCGGTGGCGAAGGCCCAGCACAGCGGCAGCCCGAGCACGCCGAGGACGAGCGCCTTCACGATCGCGGGCGCCAGCAGCCCGGACAGCGCGATCCCGAGGGCGGTGACCACCACCAGGTCGCGCACGAACCGGCCGACGCCCTTGCGGTCCACGGCTCCCGGCGTGAAAAAGCCCGCGATGAGGAAGAAGAACCCCATGAAGTAGGCCTGGTTGAGCGCGAGGAACACATCCAGCGCGGTCGCGGACCCGTCGTGCGGCGGCTCGACGTAGTACCAGAGCGGGATGTGGCTGTAGGTGACGGCCGCGTGGTGCAGCACCACGAGCGCCGTGAGCAGCACCCGCAGGTTGTCCAGGCCGTACAGCCGGGTGCCGGTCTGCATCTCTACCGTGGTCATCGCTCTTCCCCCCCGGTGGTTGCTGACGGCCGCGACTTCCGGTGGTCAGCGGCGGGCCGAGGCGAGCGGGCGGCTGGGCAGCGGCCACGTGAGCTCCAGGGTCGCGCCGACGGGCAGCGCGGCCCACCGCGCCACCATCGCGTCCCACTCCGCCCGCAGCGGGCTGGCGCTGCCGGACTCCAGCAGGTGCACCTCGGCGTGCACGCGGGCCTCGGCGGCGTCCAGCTCGGCCCGGTGCGCGGCGATCACCGCGCGCCCGGAGCGGGTGCGGCGCTTGCGCATGCTCGCGAACGTGGCGCCATCGGCAATCAGGCCCCAGAAGCCGTAGCGCAGGCCCAGCCCGGCCTCGACGACGAACTGCGCGAGGTCGTGGGGCAACGTGCCCGCCCGCACCCGACCGCCCATCCGGCAGCCGGGCACGCGCGTGCGCCGGGCCCGGACCGCCTCCCAGTCGCACTGGCCCAGCTCGACCTTGCGGAACACGACGCGCACGGCTCCGACGCTACGAGCGGGCCTGCCGAGCGACCACCGAGTTTCCGGCAGGCTGCAGCCGTGCAGGTCTTCCTCTCCTACCGCCGCAGCGACACGGCGGCCGTCGCGCACGCGCTGCGGTACGCGCTGCTGCTCGCTCGCCACGCCGTCTTCCTCGACACCGCGGCCGTCGCGACCGGCTCGGCGTTCCGCGACGTCATCCGGGAGTGGCTGGCGAAATCCGACCTGGTGCTCTTCCTGGTCGGGCCGGGGTTCGACGCCGGGCGCCTGCGCGACCCGAACGACGTGGTCGCCTTCGAGTGGATGCAGGCCCGGTTCTACGGCTGCGGGATCCAGCTGGTGCTGGTGGACGACGCGCGCATGCCCCGCGCCGCGGACCTGCCCGCCGAGCTGCGGTGGATCGGAGAGCGCAGCGCCTCCATGCTCACGACGCCCGCGCTGGGCCGCGACATCGACGCGCTCGTGGACGCCGTGCCGCACCTCGCGGCCACACCCCGCGCGTTCCGGGTGCTCTGGGTCGATGACTACCCGGCGAACAACGAGCGGGAACGGGCGTTCCTGCGGCCCGACGGGATCCTCTTCGACAACGTCGTGTCGACGAGCGAGGCGATCGAGCAGCTGCGGTTCAGCCGGTACGACTTGGTGATCACCGACCTCGGCAGGCTCGGGTCGTCCGATCGCTCCCCGGCGGCGGGAAGCGACCTCCTCGGTCATCCGGTGATCGCCGAGGGTGGGCCGCCGGTCGTCGTCTACGGCGGCCGGAAGGCCATCGCGCAGTCCGCGGAGCTGGAGGCGCGCGGCGCGTACGGGGTGGCGGCAGGCCCGCAGTCGCTGTACGGGCTGGTCCGTCAGGCCCTCGGGCGCTGATCGTCCGGCGTGAGCGCGGCCCCGCAGCGCCAGCAGCGCTCGGGGTGCTCCCCGGTGGGCATGGCGCCGCACTCCGGGCACAGCTGGTGCAGCCAGCAGACCGCGTCGCCCGGCTCGTCGTCCCCGTCGGCCACTGTCACGCGGCGAGGGTGTCCAGCGGCACCGAAGGATCGGCGAGTGCGGCGGCGTCCAGTCGGGTATCTGCCCGGATGAGCTGCTGCGCGGCCTCCGGCACGCCGTTCCAGACGTTGACGTTCATCGCGGCCGTGAGCCGCCCGTCCCGCAGCCAGAACGCGACGAACTCGCGGGCGTCGAGGTCGCCGCGCACCACGATCTCGCCCTCGGCGAGCCCGGTGTACTCCATGCCGAGGTCGTACTGGTCGGTGAAGAAGTAGGGCAGCCGGTCGTAGGCGACGTCCTGCCCGAGCATGGTCTTCGCCGCGACGACGGGCTGGTTGAGCGCGTTGGCCCAGTGCTCCACCCGCACGTGCCTGCCCAGGAGCGGGTGATAGGCGTTGGCGACGTCGCCCGCGGCCAGGATGTCGGGGTCGGAGCTGCGCAGGTGCTCGTCGACGAGCACGCCGTTGTCGACCGTGAGCCCGGCGGCCCGGGCGAGGTGGACGTCCGGGGTCACGCCGATGCCCGCGACGACGAGGTCGGCAGGCACCACGGCGTCGTCGAGCAGCACGGCGTCGGACCGCACGGCGCGGACGGTGACGCCGCACCGCAGGTCCACGCCGTGTTCGACGTGCAGGCGGGCGAACACCGCGGCCATCTCCGGTCCGAGAACGGCGAGCAGCGGCGCGGCGGCCTGCTCCAGCACCGTGACCTCGGCGCCCGCGATCCTGGCGGCGGCCGCGACCTCCAGCCCGATCCAGCCCGCCCCGACGATGACCACGCGGATGCCGGGGCGCAGGGCGGCGCGGAGCCGGTCGCTGTCGTCGAGCGTGCGCAGGGTGAGGGCGTTGGCGAGCGGCCGCACGCTCGACCCGGTGGTGAGCAGCAGCTTCGTGTAGCGCAGCCGGTCGCCGTCGGCCGTCTCGACCTCGTGCGCGGCCGGGTCGAGCGCGGTGACCGACGTGCCGAGGCGCAGGTCGATGTCCTGCTCGGCGTACCACTCGGCCGGGTGCACGAACGGCGGCTCCGCCCGGCCCTGCAGGTAGTCCTTCGACAGCGGCGGGCGCTCGTACGGCACGTGCGCCTCGGCGCCGAAGAGCACGACGCGGCCGTCGAACCCTTCGGCGCGCAGCGTCTCGGCCGCCTTCGCCCCGGCGAGGCTCGCCCCGACGATCGCGAAGGTGGTGGGTTCAGCCATGGCGGCCTCCGGTGGTGAGGGCGAGGAACTCGGCGCGGGAGCGCAGGGCGCCGCGCACGCTCGACGTGATCGTGGTGGCGCCCTTGGCCCGCACCCCGCGCAGCGTCATGCACAGGTGCTCGGCCTCGACGACCACGCCCACCCCGCGCGGGTGCAGGTGGCGGTGCAGCCAGTCGGCGACCTGGGTGGTGAGCCGCTCCTGCACCTGCGGACGGTGGGCGTGCAGCTCCACGACCCGGGCGAGCTTGGACAACCCGAGGATCCGCGCGTCGGGCAGGTAGCCGACGTGCGCTACGCCGACGAACGGCAGCATGTGGTGCTCGCACACCGACCGCACCGGGATGTCGCGGGCGAGGACGAGCTCGTCGTAGCCCTCGTCGTTGGGGAACGTCGTCAGGTCGAACGAGCGCGGGTCGAGCAGCTCGGCGTAGGCGCGGGCCATGCGGCCGGGGGTGGCGGCCGGGCCCGTCACCCCCAGCGCGGCGAGGAACGCGGCGGCCGCGCGCTCGGCGGCGCCGAGATCCACCCCGGGAGTCTGCGGGAGGACCCGCAGCGGCGCGCCCACGGTCATCGAGCCCTCCGATCTAAGAGACGATAGTGTGTACGTTAGAGTCCGACCGGGATTCGGTCAACGATCGCATCTCTGCGAAGGGGTGGTCGGTGGACGACGTCGAGAGCCTCGGCGCGCTCGCGGAGCCGGTGCGCCGGGCGTTGTACCGGTGGGTGGTCGCGCAGGCCGAGCCGGTGAGCCGCGACCAGGCCGCCACGGGCGCGGGCGTGCCGTGGCACACGGCGAAGTTCCACCTGGACAAGCTGGTCGCCGACGGGCTGCTGGAGACGGAGTTCCGGCGGCTGACCGGTCGCCGCGGTCCAGGCGCGGGGCGGCCTGCGAAGCTGTACCGGCGCTCGGCGCGGCAGGTCACGGTCACGCTGCCGCCCCGGCAGTACGAGCTGGCCGCGCAGATCATGGCCGCGGCGCTCGACCGAGGCGGAGGCGCCGACGCCCTCGCCGAGGCCGCCACCGCCGCGGGCCGCCGGGCGCGGGCGGGCTCGTTCGCCGAGGCCCTGGAGGTGTTGGGCTACGAGCCACGCGAGCGCGACGGCGTGGTCGAGCTGGTCAACTGCCCGTTCCACACGCTCGTCGGGGAGCACACGGCGCTGGTCTGCGGGATGAACGTGCACCTCGTCGGCGCGCTGCTCGACGGCACCGACCGGCGCGCCGTCCTGGACCCGGCGCCGGGGCGGTGCTGCGTCACCGTCGTCGCCGATGAGTTCGGTCCGCCCGGCCGGTCGACCCTCGTATGAGAGACGTCCAGGAGATCGCCGACGACCTCGTGGCGTCGGGCGTCGAGCGGGGGCTGCAGGTGGCGGCCTACGTCGACGGGGAGCAGGTCGTCGACGTCGTCGCCGGGCTCGCGGACCCGGCCACCGGGCGTCCGGTCACGCCCGACACGCTCTTCTACAACTGGTCGATCGGAAAGGCCGCCACGGCCACGCTCGTGCACCGGCTGGTCGACGAGGGCCTGCTCGGCTTCGACACGCGGGTCGTCGAGGTGTGGCCGGAGTTCGGCAGGCACGGCAAGGACGTCGTCACCGTTCGCCAGGTGCTCGACCACACCGCAGGCGTGCCGGGGCTCCCGGAGGGCGCCACCGTCGACGACGTGTGCTCGTGGCCGACGATGACCGCCGCACTGGAGGACGCGCGGCTCTGGTGGGAGCCGGGCACGGCCGTCGGCTACCACGCCTACACGTTCGGCTACCTCTGCGGGGAGATCGTCCGCCGGGTCACCGAGCGCGACCTGGGCGACGTCCTCGCCGACCTGACCGTCGACATCGGGTGCCCCGGCGAGATCCGCTACGGGATGACGGACACGGCGGGGCTCGCCGTCCTGGAGGACGCCCCGTCCGACGTGGACTGGTCACGGATGCCCGCGCCGATGCTCCGGGCCGCGCCGCTGACGGTACTGCCGACCGCCGCGCTCGGCGCCGACCCCCGGATGCTCGCCGCGGACATCCCGGCGGGAGCCAAGGTCACCGCCCGCGCGCTGGCCGCTCTGTACGCGCGGTGGCTCTCGAGCCCGCGGCTGGCGGACGTCACCACGGTGTCGGCGGCGGGCGAGGATCAGGTGTACGGCAACCCGTGCCGCATGAGCCTGGGCTTCGCGCTCGGGCTGCCGTTCGATGACGACCGGCCGCGCGCGTTCGGCTGGGCGGGCGCGGGCGGCAGCTGGGCCGGGGCGGACGCGGACCGGGGCGTCGCCGTCGCGGTGACGAAGAACGTGCTGAGCATGGACTTCACCACGGTGCGCCGGCTGGTCGGGGCGGTGCTCGCCGCGGTCTAAATCCGTATCCGCTACGGACGTGCGCGGCGCCGTCGACCCGGATGGTGGCGGCATGTTCACCACCGACGTCCTCATCGTGGGCGCGGGCCCGGCAGGCCTCGCGACCGCCGTCTCCGCGCTGGGCCACGGCGCGCGGGTGCTCGTCGTCGAGCGCCGGACCGGGCCGTCGACCGTGCCGCGGGCGACCGGCATGTCGATCCACACCATGGAGCTGCTGCGCGGCTGGGGGGTCGCGGACGCGGTGCTGGCGGGGAGCATCGCGTGCGATCCGACGGTCACGGTCACCCAGCGCCTCGCCGATCCGCCGCACGAGGTGGTGCCGCTGGCCTGGCCGTCGGTGCGCGAGATCCTGGCCGCGAGCCCGGTCTTCCCGGCCGTGGTGCCGCAGGACCACCTCGAACCCGTGCTGGTCGACGAGGTGCGCCGCCGCGGCGGAACCGTGCGCTTCGGTGCGCCGCTCACGGCGTTGCGGACGACGGTTGACGGGGTGCGCGCGGTGGTCGGCGGCGGGCGGGTGCGGGCCCGGTTCGTGGTGGGGGCGGACGGTCCGCGCAGCACCGTGCGGGCGGCGTTGGGCATCGGATGGGAGCGGCTCGGCGTGATCGGGGAGTTCACGCTGACGCTCTTCCGCGCCGATGAGATGCCTGCCCGGCCCAGCGCGCTGAACTTCGTCAAGCATCCCGACGCCGAGGGTGTGCTCCTGCCGCTGGGGTTCGGCCGGTGGGGATACTTCCGGTCGGGGACGGTGCCCTCGCTCGCGGCCCTGCGGACGGCCATCGGGCGGCCGGTCGCCCCGGAGGTGCTCGCGACGTCGCGGTTCACGTTGGCCGCCGACGTGGCGAGCGCCTACCGGGCGGGGCCGGGCTTCCTCGTCGGCGACGCCGCGCACCGCATGCCGCCCTACGCCGGGCTGGGGCTGAACACGGCCGTCCACGACGGTCACGAGCTGGGCTGGCGGCTGGCCTGGGCCGCGCGTGGGCTGGCCGGGGACGCGTTGTTGGCGAGCTACGCCGTCGAGCGCGAGCCGGTGGGGCGGGCGAACGCGCTGCGCAGCCTCGACCCCGAGCGGCATCCCGACGACGGCCTGCCGCGCGACCTCGGCGGCACCTACCGCTCCACGGTGATCGTCGACGACGGCGCCGCGCCCGCCGCAGGCCATCGCCGCGCGGCCCGGCCGGGCGAGCGGGCCCCGCATGTGTGGTACCGCGCGGATGGTCGGCGGCGGTCGACGCTCGACCTGTTCGACGGGCGGCTGACCGTGCTCGCCGGGCCGGACGGGCGGTGGGAAGGGCCGAGCGAGGATCGTGCGTGGGCGCCGCACGGGGGGTCGGGCGGCGGGCAGGCGGAGCCGGGGGGTCTCGTCGTCGCCGGGGCGCCGGTCACGGTGCTGCGGGTGGGGCGGGACGTGCCCGATCCCCGAGGCGCGATCCGGCAGGCCTACCGGCTCGGCTGGGAGTCGGCGGTTCTCGTGCGGCCCGACGGCGTGGTGGCGTGGCGGCACGACGGGCCTGCCGATCCGGCCGCCCTCGTGTCGGCGGTGCGGACGGCGGTGGGCCGAGCCGTCCCGGCGGCCGTGGCGGTGTGACCGGCGGGGTGCGAAGTGACCGGCGGGGTGCGCAGTCGGCGGCGGCCGCGGGGCGGTTGAGGATGGCGGTGCGCGGCGGTGCGCGCCAGGCTGGGGCGGTGCCCATCCTCCGCAGCCCGGTGCTGGTCGGGCGGCGGGCGGAGCTGACCACAGCGATGGGCCTCGTCGACGCCGCCGTCCGCGGCCGCGGCGGCGCGCTGCTCGTGACGGGCGAGGCGGGGGTCGGCAAGACGCGGTTCGTCGACGAGATGCGCGCGTGGGCGGCCGCCGCCGAGATGACCGTGCTGGTCGGACGCTCGGTCGCGGGCGGCGGCACCTACCGCGCGGTGACCGAGGCACTGGCCCGGCTGTTGCGCCACCGCCCTCGCCTCGACGACCCCACGCTGCAGCCCTACCGTGCCGCGTTGGGCCGACTGCTGCCCGGCCTGCCGGAAAGCGAGCCGCTGCCGCGCGCGCCCGACCCCACGGTCATGCTCGGCGAGGGCGTCCTCGCCCTCCTGGCCGGGCGCAGCGCGCTGCTCGTGCTGGAAGACCTGCACTGGGCCGACCCGGACACCCTCGGCCTCGTGCGCTACCTCGCGAGCGCGCTGGCCGACACACCGGTGCTGCTCGTGGCGACCGCCCGCGACGACGCCGCGCAACCAGGCGTCGCCCGCCTCGCCACCGAGGTGACGACGCTCGCGTTGCCGCGGCTGGATGCCGACGCGGTGGCCGCGCTGGCGACGGCCTGCCGCGGCGCTCCGCTCCCCGCGGCCGAACGGGACGAGCTGGTGGCACGCGCGGACGGGCTCCCGTTGCTGGTCGAGGAGTTGCTCGCCGGGGGCCCGACGGGCGTGCCGCCGTCGCTGGCGGGCCTGGTCGCGAGCAGGCTGGCCGCCCTGGCGCCCGCGGCCCGGCGGGTCCTGCTCGCCGCCGCGGTGGTCGGCGACCCGGACTGGCGGCTCCTGGCGGCGATCACCGCGCCCCGGCCGCCGGTCGGTCCCGGCAGCGTCGACGAGCCTGCGCCGCGCGGACGGGCCGGGCCCGACACGGCAGGGCCCGACACGGCAGGGCCCGACACGGCAGGGCCCGACACGGCAGGGCCCGACACGGCAGGGCCCGACACGGCAGGGCCCGACACGGCAGGGCCCGACACGGCAGGGCCCGACACGGCAGGGCCCGACACGGCAGGGCCCGACACGGCAGGGCCCGACACGGCAGGGCCCGACACGGCAGGGCCCGACACGGCAGGGCCCGACACGGCAGGGCCCGACACGGCAGGGCACGGCGTAACGGTCGAGGACGCCGAGACGGCCGTGCTCGAAGCGCTGCGGGCGGCGGTGGAGGTCGGGCTGCTCGTCGTCGCCGAAGGACGGTTGCGCTTTCGCCACGCGCTGACCCGCGACGCCGTGCTCGCCACCCTCCTGCCCCCGGAACGCGCGGCCCTCGCCGCCCGGGCCGCCCGGGTGCTCGACGCCCGCGGGGACCGCGCCGTGGCCGCCCGGCTCTTCGTCGAGTCCGGCGACCCGGCCCGGGGCGCGGCCATCTTCGTGGAGCTGGCCCGCGCCGACGTCGGCCGCGGCGCCGTGCGCAGCGCCGCCGCCTTCCTTGACGAGGCGGGCGAGCTCGCCGACCCCGCCGACCGGGTGCACGTGCTGACCCTGCTCGGCCGGGCCGTCGAGGCGCTGGAGATCGGCGAGCGGGCCCGCGACCGCCTGCGCGGGGCCGCGCGCGCGGAGCTGTGTCTGCGGCTCGCGCGGGCCGCGATCGTCGCCGGACGCTGGGCCGACGCGCGCCGCCACGTCGAAAGCGCAGGCCGTCCCGACGACCCCCGCTCGCTGGTGCTCGTCGCCGACGCCGCCTACGGCGCGGGCGACATCGCCGAGGCCGAGCGGCTCGCTCGGACCGCCGCCGACGCCGCCCACGAGCCCGCCCTGCTCTGCGAGGCGCTGTCCGTGCTGGGCCGCAGCACGTTCGCGGCCGACCCGGCGGCCTCGGACGCGGTGCTCCGGCGCGTCGCGCAGGTCGCCGCGGAGCACGGGCTGCTGCCCTGGCGGGCGCAGGCGCTGTTCGGGCTGGGCAGCCACGAACACACCCGCGGCGACCCGGTCGCCCCGTCGCTCACCGCCGCGCGGGAGCTGGCGCTGGAGGCGGGCATGCTCGTCGTCGTCGTGCAGGCCGACCTGATGCGGGCCAACGCGATACTGCTCGTGGACGGCCCGGTCGCCGCCCTCCCGCTCCTGCGCGCCACCGCCGAGCGGGCCGGACGGCTGCGGCTCACCGGGCTGCAGGCGATGGCCGAGCTGTGCGCCGCGATCGACGCCGGGCTCGCGGGCGACGAGGCGGCCATGACCGACTGGCTCGCCGCCGCCCTCACCCGCCCGGACGCCCCGACCGAGGTCACGACGCTCGGCCCGATGGTCCGCGCGCTACCTCACCTCCTCCGCCACGGCCTGCCGACGGCATCCAGGCTGTTCGACGAGGCCGTCCCCACGCTCCTCGAGCACGGCTCGGTCGTCCCGATGGACCACATCGGGCTGTGGGCGTTGCTGCGGACCGCGGTCGGCGATCGCGACCACGCCGCCCGCGAGACCCTTCGCGCGCACAAGGTGCTGATGGCGACGGGGATCCGGGCCGCGCTCGGGTACGCCGACGCGATCGCGGCGGGCCGCGGCGGACAGCCGACCGAAGCCGCCGCGCACTTCGCCGCCGCCGACGCCGCACTCGCGCACCTGCCCTGGTGGAACCGGCTGCTGCGGCTGTTCGCGCTGGAGGCCGCCGTCCGCGACGGCTGGGGCGACCCGGTGCCCGCCCTGCGCGCCGATCTCGCCGCCCACGAGGCCGCGGGCGCCGACAGCCTGGCCCGCACCTGCCGTGACCTGCTGCGTGCGGCCGGTGCGCCGACCCGTCGGCAATCCGGTGCGGTGGCCCCCGCGCTGCGGGCTCGGGGCGTCACCGCCCGGGAGGCCGAGGTGCTCGCGCTCGTCGCCACCGGGCTGACCAACGCCGAGGCGGCCGAGCGGCTGTTCCTGTCGCGGCGCACGGTGGAGACGCACGTGGCCCGGCTGCTCGCCAAGACCGGCGCAGCCGACCGATCCGAACTGCGGAGATGGGCATGATTCGACGGGCCGAGCGCGCCGACCTCGACACCATCAGGGAGATCTTCCGCGCCGCGTCGCTGACGAACGAGGGCGACCGGGCCGCGCTCCTGGCGCACCCCGAGGTCCTCGAGTTCCCCCCGGACGCGGTGGTCGACGGCCGCGTGCGGGTCGCCGTCGCCGACGACGGCACCGTGCTCGGGTTCGCCACCGCCACGCCGAACGGCGCCGCATGGGAACTCGACGACCTTTTCGTCGACCCCGCGCACATGCGCCGCGGCGTCGCGACCGCGCTGATCCGCCACCTCGTGGCCGAGGCGGATGTTCCGTGGATCGAGGTGACGGCCAACGACCACGCCATGGCGTTCTACCGCTCGGTCGGCTTCGTCGACCATGGCGTCGCCGAAACCCGGTTCGGGCCCGCGCTGCGCTTGCGGCTCAGTGTCGGCGGAGCAGCAGCGCCGTGAGCCACCCGAACCCGATGCCGAGCGAGATCCGCTGGTAGCGCCCGCCGGGCAGGGGCCTGCCCGCGAAGCCCACACCGGCGAGGACGAAGAAAGCGAGCATGCCCACGCCGCTCGCCGCGGAGGCCAGCCGCCATCCGCCCCGGCCCCGCCGGGCCTCGACGAACGCGGCTGCGGGGATCCCGAGGAACACCGGCAGGCCGAAGAGGTCGTGCAGCCTGCCCTCGCGGCTCTTCTCCTCGATGGCGCCCGGCGGGTAGCCGCCGATCGGGTCGGTGCGGAACACGCCCGCGCCCAGCAGGCCGACCGCGGCCGCGCCGACCAGCCCGCCGCGCCGCCCGAGACCCACGGCGCCCGCGAGCAGGAGCGTGCCCGCGACCGCGAAGTTCGCCCGCTGCTGCCACCCCCGCGGCCCGCGGGCGAGCGCGCTGACCGGGTGGCGCATCGGGTCGTAGCCCGGCCGGGTCGCACCCTCGGCGATGAGCGCCGCCACGAACAGCGGGCCCGCCGCGGCGCCCGCCCGCCGCAGGGCAGCTCGGTTCACGGGCGTCAGGCTAGCCGGGCGCCCCCCGGCGATGGTCGAGCACGCCGCGAGCGCCGCCTGCGAGGAGACGCAGGCAGGCCCCTGGACTCAGGGCTGGCTGCGGGCGCTCTGCGCGCCCGACCCGTTCGTCCGGTGGGACAGCCGCGGGTCGTCGATGATCGTCACGCAGTCCTGGGAGTCGCAGCTCGTGGTGATGCCCTTCTGGTAGCAGGTGGTGCTGCCGTCGGCCCCGTCGTCGTCGATGAGGTAGTTGTCGTCGGGGCCGCTGCAGGAGTCCGCGGCGATGTTGCGCGGGTACCCGTGGTCCGGGGTGTCGGCGGCGGCGACCCCGACGCCCACGCCGAGCGCCGCGGTGGCGATCAGGCACGCGACGAGGCCGCGGCGGATAGCAGTGGTGATCATGGCTCCCTCTCGATCGGATCGAAAGAGGATGCAGCCGGGGACGGATCAGAAGTAATGCCCCGACGCCAGATCTTCCTGCCACTTCGGCCAGATCAGTCGTCGCCTGCCCACGTCCAGCGGGGCACCGAGCGCAAGGGGTGCAGCTGGTCGTCGGTCTCGGCGTTCGAGTTCTGCTTCGCCACCTGCGTGCCGAACTCGACGTGTTCGCGGACCGCGTCGCGGAACTCCGGGTCGTCGGGCATCCCGGCGGCGTCGAGGGCCTTGAGGTAGAGCTCGACGAACCGCTGCCGCTGCTCCTCGCTGATCTTGAGACCGCGGTGCACGGCGATGAGGTGGTCGAAGCCCAGCTCGCGGGAGAAGCGGTCGGGGCCGCCGAACGATTCGGCGGTGAAGGCCGTGAGGTGGTCGACGTGCTGCGGTTGCCCCTTGCCGAACAGGGGTTGGAGCAACGGGTCGACGAGCACGCTGTCGTAGAAGGTCTGCTCCAGGCGGTGCAGCGCACTCTCGCCACCGGCGTGCTCGTAAAGCGAAGGCATGCTTACACCATAACAACTATGGGTATACCGTAGTGAATTGTGTACCGATCGGACCGGCGTGCGGCGCAGGCGCGCCGCACCCGTCGACGGATCCTCGACGCCGCCGCCGCCCTGTTCCGGGAGCGCGGCTACGCGGGCGCGACCATGCGCGCGATCGCGGCCGCGGCCGGTGTCGCGCTGCCGACGGTGGAGCTGGGCTTCGGCACCAAGGCCCGGCTGCTCAAGGCGGCCATCGACGTCGCGATCGCGGGCGACGACGAGCCCGTCCCCGTCCTCGAGCGCTCCTGGGCCGACACCGCGCGAGAGGCGCAGACGGCCGCCGAGTTCCTCGCCGTCGCAGCCGACGTGATCGCGGCCGCCCAGTCCCGTTCGGCCGGGCTGGTGCTGGCGGTCTTCGAGGGCGCTCGCACCGATCCCGAGCTCGCCGCGCTCGCGGCGCAGCTCACCGACCAGCGCGCCGCCACCGCACGCTGGCTGGTCGACGCGCTGACCCGTATCGCGCCGCCGCACGCCGACGCGGCCGACGACCTGTGGCTGCTGATGGATTCCGCCATCTACGACCGGCTCGTCCGCCACCGCGGCTGGACCCCGGATCGCTACGGGCAGTGGCTCGCCCGCTCCGCACACGCCCTGCTCTACCCCGGGAGGACCCCATGACCCACGGCCGGATCGACTACCTGCAGCTGCCTGCCCGCGACCTCGCCCGCTCGGCCGCCTTCTACGAGGCCGTGTTCGGCTGGTCGGTGGCGGACGGCAGCTTCGAGGCGCCGGGGATGATCGGCCAGTGGACTACCGACCGCACCCCGACCCCGGACGCCGGGCCGCTCGTGTGGATCCGCGCCGACGACCTGTACCCCACGCTGC
The DNA here is from genome assembly GCA_963739465.1 of uncultured Actinomycetota bacterium. Classification (GTDB taxonomy): domain Bacteria; phylum Actinomycetota; class Actinomycetes; order Mycobacteriales; family Pseudonocardiaceae; genus Pseudonocardia. Next base: position 127,535 of record CAVUAS010000005.1, on the reverse strand, counting down.
ACCGCGTGCTGGAAGCAGGCGGGCGGTTGTGCGAGCGGCCGTACCGCGACGGGGCCGAGCGCTGGCTCGTCGAGATCGAGGACCCGGCGGGCAACCGGCTCGGCGTGGTCGTGCACGCCCACCCGCCGCGGTCGCAGACCCTGATCGCGGTGCGCGACGTCGAGGCGTCCAGCCGCTGGTACCAGCGCCTGCTCGGGTTGCGCAGCGACCACGGCGGCCCGCAGTACGAACGGCTGCTCGCGGGCCGGGAGCTGGTGCTGCAGCTGCACCACGCCGACGTGGAGCACCACCACGGGCGGATCGGCGACCCCGGCGGGGGCGGGGTGCTCCTCTGGTTCGGCGACGTCTCCGACTTCGACGACGTCGTCGCCCGCGCGGCCGAGCTCGACGCCCCGATCGTGCGGGCGCCGCACCGCAACCCGCCCGAAGGCGAGGGCATGGGGCCCGGCCATCGCGAGATCTGGATCAGCGACCCGGACGGGTACACGGTCGTCGTCGCGAGCCCGGACGGGGAGGCCGCCGAGCCCGCCCCGACCCCACCGCGTGATCACCAGTTCGGTGCGGATGCCGCCGAATCTGGCGCGTGTCCGACCGGCGACCTGCGAACCGTAGGCTGACGACGTGGGTGCGATCACCTTTGTCCCGTTGCGGCGCGCCGACTTCACACTGCTGGCGAAGTGGCTGAGCGACCCGACCGTGGCGCGCTGGTGGGACCACGAAACCTCGCCGGAGGCGTTGGAGAACGACTTCGGCGCGGAGGTGGACGGCACCACGCCGACCGAGGTCTTCCTCGCCTGCACCGAGGGGCGCCCGTTCGGGCTGATCCAGCGGTACGCGGTCGCGGCCTACCCCGAGTACGTGGCGGAGCTGACGCCGGTGTGTCCGCCGCCCCCGGGCGCGCTGAGCATCGACTACCTCATCGGCGAGCCCGACTGCCGCGGCCGCGGGCTCGGCGCCGCGATGATCGCGGCCTTCGTCGCGGAGAGCTGGGCTGCCTACCCGGACGCGAGCGCGGTGGTGGTGGCGATGCACCAGGCGAACACCGCGTCGTGGCGGGCGGTCGCGCGGGCCGGGTTCCGCCGGGTCGCCGCGGGTGAGCTCACCCCGGACAACCCGATCGACAACCGCGACCACTACGTCTACCAGATCGACCGCCCGCGGTAGGCCCGGCGCACGGGTCAGCGGGCGTCGGTGCGGGCCCGGCGGCTGCGCTGCATGCCCCGCACCGAGCGGCGGGCCGATGTGAGGCCGTTGCGCACCTGGCGCAGCGGCTCGATCTGGGTCGCGAGGTGCAGCTGGTAGCGCCAGGGCGCCTGGTCGCCGCGCCGGTCGAACAGCGAGTACGCCACCCGCACCGGGTCGCCGCCCATCCGCGCTTCGACGTCTTCGAACCAGCTCATGCTGCGCATGGCCATGTCCTGTATGGGGCCCATGACGGCGCGGCGGCGGCGGTCGTAAGCGTCGAGCGCGTCCGGCAGCCGGACGTCGGGGGCGTGCACGGCGTCGGCGAGCGCGATCGCGTCCTGCACGGCCAGCACGGTGCCCGAGCCGATGCCGAAGTGCGTGGTGTGCGCAGCGTCCCCGGCGAGGACGACGCGCCCGTGCCGCCAGGTGGCGTTGCGGATCTCCCGGAAGTGCAGCCACGGGGAGCGCCCGATCGTCGCGGGCGGTTCCAGCAGCCGGTGCCCGGACAGCACGTCCGCGAACACCGACTCCAGCAGCCGCAGCCCCGCCTCCGGCGCCATCCGGTCGAGACCCAGCCCGGACCAGGTCGACGGCGTGCACTCGACGACGAACGTGCTCGTGCCCCCCGTCGACGGGTAGCCGTACGCCCACACCCAGCCCGCGGCCGTCCGCTCGAACGCGAACGTGAACGCGCCCAGCACCGCGGACGTGCCGAGCCAGATGTAGCGATTGCGGCCGGTGGTGATCGTCGGGACGAACTGCTCGGCGTGCCGCGTGCGCAGCCTGCTGCCGACGCCGTCGGCCGCGACGACGAGGTCGGCGTCGAATGCGGTGTCGTCGTCGACCGCCTGCCCGTACTCCAGCCGCACGCCCAGCTCGCTCGCCCGGTCGGTGAGGATCTGCTGCATGCGGCTGCGGCTCATGCTGTAGCCGTACTTGCCGCCGAGATGCACGGGCGGCCTGCCGTCGATCCGCACCACCTGCTTGCCCCACAGCATCGAGGCGCTGCGCAGGCGGCGGGCGGAGACGGGGTCGCAGGCGTAGAGGTCGTCCAGGAGCTCGTCACCCCACGTGACGCCCCAGCCGTGCGTCGCGCCCGGCGCGTTGCGCTCGATGACCATGACTTCCGCCCGCGGCGAACGGATCTTCGAGAGTAGGGCGAAGTACAGGCCGGTCGGGCCGCCGCCGACGCATGTGATCTTCATGTCCGAGCCACCTCCCCGGGGGAGCGGCGACCGTAGCAAGCCGCCGTCCGGCCCGATGGAGATCATCAGATCGCTACTGTCCGTGATTGACGGCGCGCTCCCGCATCCTCTCCCGGACGGTCCGACGCGCCGTCGTGATCCGCCGCCGCGCCTGCCGCAGCGGCTCCACCTGCGTGGCGAGGTGCAGCTGGTAGCGCCACGGGGCCTGGTCGCCGCGCCGGTCGAAGAGCGACCACGCGACCCGCACGGCGTCGGCGGTGAGGTGCCGGTCGACGTCCTCGAACCACCGCATGCTGCGCATCGCCGCGCCCTGAATCGGCGTGAGGGCCGCGCGACGGCGCCGGTCGTAGGCGGCCAGCGCGATGTCCAGACCGACGCCTTTCGTGCTGACGCCGCTCAGCGCGTCGGCGAGCGCGATCGCGTCCTGCACGGCCAGCACGGTGCCCGAGCCGATGCCGAAGTGCGTGGTGTGCGCGGCGTCCCCGGCGAGGACGAGGTTGCCCGCGCGCCAGGTGGCGTTGCGGATCTCCTTGAACCGCAGCCACGACGCCGGACCCAGCAGCGGCTCGCCGGACAGGACGTCGGCGAAGATCTCGGCGACACGCCGCAGCCCGTCCTCGGACGCCAGCCCGAGCCCCGCCCACGTCGACGGCGCGCACTCGACGATGAACGTGCTGGTCGCACCCGAGGACGGGTAGCCGTACGCCCAGATCCACCCGGCGTCGGTGCGCTCGAACGCGAACGTGAACGCATCGAACACCTTCGGCGTGCCGAGCCAGACGTACTGGTTTCGCCCCGTGGTGACCGTCGGGCGGAACGTCTCGGCCCGCGTGGCCCGCAGGCGGCTGCCGATCCCGTCGGCGGCCACCACGAGGTCGGCGTCGAGCTCCGCCGGGTCCTCGACCGCTCGCTCGTACTCCACGCGCCCGCCGAGCTCGAGGACGCGCGTGGTGAGTACGTCGATCATGCGGCTGCGGTCGACGCAGTAGCCGTACCGTCCGCCGATGTGCACCGGCTCCTGGCCGCCGACCCGCACGACTTGGTCGCCCCAGACCTTGGCGACCGCGCGCAGTCTGCGGCCGCTCACCGGGTCGGCCGCGTAGACGTCGTCGAGGAACTCCTCGCCCCACGTGACGCCCCAGCCCTGTGCGGTACCGGGCGGGTTGCGCTCGATCACCGTCACCTCATGGCGCGCCGACCCCAGCCGAGCCAAGAGCGCGAGGTACAGACCGGCGGGGCCGCCGCCTACGCATGCGATTCGCACGATCACTTCCTGTTACCGGATCGGGGAGGGCACGGTACCAACCCTCAGGAACCGACCGCCGCGTGCGGGCGGCGGATGAAGCGCTCCGGGATCGGGGTGCCGGTGCGCCACAGCTCACCCAGCGCCCGGTCGAACGCGCGCGGGCGCAGCCGGACGAGCCCGCCGCCGGGGTTGTGGGTGATCTCGCCGAAGTAGATGCGGCCGTCGACGTTGTAGAGGTCGATGCGGGCGAACGCGAAGTCGGCAGCGAGCCGCTGCGCCACCTCCAGCATCTCCTCGTAGTTCGGCGGCTGGGCGGGCAGGTCGTCGGCGGCGTCGAACGTGCCCTCGACGGCGAACGCGTGCCAGTCCGGATGCAGCAGCGTGGAGGTGTGCGCGGAGAAGCGGTCCTGGTCGACGACGACCATGCCGACCTTCCCGTGGAACACGAAGAACTTGTAGTCCGACGGCGGCGCGCCGTCCCTGCCGATGAACCGCTCGACGACCGCCCGCCGCGGCAGCCCGCGGTAGGGCGCCTCCCGCCACCCGGTCCGGTAGAAGTCCGTGGCGAGCCAGCGGCGGACGGTCGCGCGGATGGCGCGCTCGTTCCGCGGGGCGCCCTCCGGCAGCAGGATCGTCATGTTGCACCCGTGCGTCCCTTTGATCACGCATGGCTCTGTTAGCGCCGCCATGTCCAGATCATCCGGGTGGCTGATTACCTGGAGCAGGGGGATCAGGTACCGCTCACCGACCGTGTCGGCGACATACGACCGAACGGCGTACTTATCAGCCGTTCGATGTACAAGAGGGGGCTGGTAGGCGAGGTTCTTCGCCGCCGCCATCTGGGCGTATCCCCGGGGTTTGCGTAGGGTGGATACCTCCCCTTGGAAGAGAAGATGCAGGCCAATGGCGTAGAGCCGGGGCGGCAAGCAGCCCAATCGCCGGCCGATTACGATACGAGCAGTAAGCGACATAGTTCGTAGAGTAGTCGCCTGGTCCGGGCGCTCCCCACCGCCTAGATCCCGGCAGATGGTCTAGTTTGACTGGTCTGGAGGGGTGATGAACGACGCACCGCTGGTCTCCGTTGTCACGCCCGCGTACACCGTCGGGCCCTGGATCGGGCAGGCGATGGACTCGGTGCTGCGCCAGACGGAGGGCAGGCTCGAGTACGTCGTGGTCGACGACGGATCCACCGACGACACGGCCGCGATCGTCGCCGAGCGCGCCGCCCGCGACCCGCGCCTGCGGCTGATCCGTACGGAGAACGGCGGTTCGGGCCGGGCGCGCAACATCGGGCTCACCGCGACCTCCGCCCCGTTCGTCGCCTTCCTCGACGGCGACGACCGCTGGCACCCCGACTTCCTGCGCACCGCGCTCGCGGCCTTCGACGCCGCGCCCCCGGACGTGGGCGTCACGTTCAGCCACACCCGCGTGCTGCTGGAGAGCGGCCGCGTGGTCGGGATGCGCTGGCAGCCCGCCGGGCTGTGCGACCTCGACCGGCTGCTCATCGACCACAACCCGCCGCACAACGGCAGTTCGCTGGTGCTGCGCCGGTCGTGCTTCGCGGAGGTCGGCACGTTCGACGCAAGCCTGCGCAGCGGGGTCGACTTCGACATGTGGCTGCGCATCGCGGCCAAGTCGGCCACCCCGGCGTTCCAGGGGATCCGCCGCTGGCACGTCGACATGCGGCTGATGCGCACCGGCTCGATCAGCCGCGACCGCTCCGGGCGCTACCGGGCGCTCGAGACGATCCTGGCCGAGTACGCGCCGCTGATGCGCCGCAGCCACCCGGGCCTCGCGTACGTGCGGCCCGCCGTCTTCGCCTACCGCGACGGCCACGATGAGATCGGCGACCGCTGGGCGGCGGAGGCGCGCGCCGCGGGCACCGCAACGCTCGCCCGGGACGTCTGGGGGGTGGCGCTGCTCGCCTGGCACCGGGCCGGACCCACCGGCCGGGCCCGGATGCGGGCGGCGCGCGACGCGGCCCGCGGGGGCGTCTACCGCGTGGCGGCGAGGGTCGTCGGTGGCTGACATCGACGGGGCGCACAACAGCATGGACGGGCCCACCGTGCAGGTGCGCGCCCAGCCCATCCACGGACCCGCCTGGATCAGCACGGTCGACCGGGCCGCGCCGCTCCAGCCCATCTCGGTGGCGGGCCGCTACGTCGCGGCGCGGCTGCTCGTCACGGTCGGCGACGTGCCGGTCGGGATGGCGACCGTCCGGCTCGACCGCGGGCACGCCTCGGCCGAGGCCGTCGGGCGGGCGTTGACCGCCCAGCTCGGCCCGCTGCGCCCGGTGCGCCAGCCCCCGCTGAGCGTCCAGCCGGTGACGGCGGTCGTCGCCACGCGCGGACGCGCCAACAGCCTCGCCCGCTGCGTGCGCAGCATCCTCGCGGGCGATCACCCGGCGATCACCGTGCTGGTCGTGGACAACGCGCCCGACGACGACCGCACCGCACAGGCCGTCCACGCGCTGGCCGACCCGCGGGTACGCTATATCCGCGAGCCGCGCCGGGGCGCTTCCGTCGGCCGCAACCGCGGACTCTTCGAGGCGACGACGCCCGTGGTGCTCTTCACCGACGACGACACCGAGGTCGACCGCGGGTGGGCCATCCGCATGGCCGGGGCGTTCGCCGCCGACCCGACGCTCGCGTGCGTCAGCGGACCGGTGCTCGCGGCCCGGCTCGACACCGAGCAGGAACGCGCCGCCGACACCGCGCTGGCCTGGAACAAGGGGTTCCTGGCGCGCCGGTTCAGCCTGCAGGACCCGCCGCCGGAGTCGGCGATCTTCCCGTTCTCGCCGGGCCTGTTCGGCATCGGCGCGAACATGGCCGTGCGCACCGATTTCGCGCGGGCCGCGGGCGGGTTCGACGAGGCGCTCGGCCCGGGCACGCCCACCCACGGCGGGGAGGACGGCGAGTTCATGATCCGGCTCATCCTCGCCGGGCACGCCGTGGGCTACGAGCCCAGCGCGCTGCTGTGGCACCACCACCGGGTCGACGGCGCGTCGATGCGCGAGCAGCTGCGCGGCTACGCCGTCGGGCTGTCCGCGCTGCTCACCAAGATCGCGCTGGACCGGGGGGCGCGCAGCGCGGCGCTGAAGCGGCTGCCCGCGGCCGTCGCGCAGCTGAAGGTGATCTCCGACCGGGAGGCCGAGGCGGGGGTCGGCATGCCGGAGGACACGGCGCGCCTGCGGGTCGGCGGCACCCTCCGCGGGCCGGGGGCGTACGTGATGGCCCGCCGCGCCGTCCGCCGCGCGGGCGGCCGGGTGCCGTCCCTGAGCCCGGCCCGCCCCCTGCCTGCGCCGCAGACGGTCCCGCAGTAGTCCCACGGCCGCCTGAACTGCCGCGGGCGTACGCGGTTGCCGTCGGAACGCACCTCGCACCCCATGGACCGACCGCGCACCCCACCGGTGGGGTGCGCGGTGGTGCGGTGGGGTGCGCGGTGGTGGGTACGGGGCTGGGTGGGTGCGGCAGGCTGGGCGCGTGGGCGCGGACGTGTGGGTCGTGGCGGGGCCGCCGGGGGCGGGCAAGTCCACGGTGACCGAGCGGCTGCTCGCCCTGCTTGACCCGGTGCCCGCGCTGCTGGACAAGGACACCGTGTACGGCGGGTTCGTCGCCGCAACGCTGGCCGCGGCCGGACGCCCCCCGGGCGAGCGGGAGGGCGACTGGTACGACGCGCACATCAAGGCGCACGAGTACGCCGGGCTCGCGGCCGTCACCCGGGAGATCCGCGCCCACGGCTGCCCGGTGCTCGTGACCGGCCCGTTCACCACATGCGATCCACGACGCAGGGCGCTGGGCGGCGTGGGTCGACGAGCTCGGCGGCCCGCCCGTCCGGTTGGTCTGGGTGCGCACCGACGCGGCCACGCTGCGGCGCAGGATGCTCGCCCGCGGTTCGCCGCGCGACACCGGCAAGCTCGCCGACTTCGACGCCTTCCTCGCCCGCATGCGACCCGGCGACCCACCTCCGGTGCCGCATCTGGTCGCCGACAACCGCGACGGCGCCGCCGACCTCACCGACCAGCTCCGCGCCGCGCTCACGTAACCCACGCGGCCTGCGTCGGAGGCGGCGCCCCTCCGGGATGACGACGGCGGCCCGGGTCGCGCTGGAGTACACGATGCCCGGCGGCGGGCGCTACCGCGACGAGCAGCTGCACCTGTGGTCGTTCGGACCGGACGGCAAGGTCGTCGCACTGCGGCACTTCCTCGACACGGCGAAGCTGCCGGCCGCGACGCGGGGCGAGGGCACCACAGCGTATAGACGCTAGCGGCCGAAGTCCTGCACCCAGTAGATCCCGTAGGTGCCGCCCGGCGCGTTCGCCGCGCCCATTGCCGTGGCCGAGCAGTCGAGGATGTTGGCGCGGTGGCCCGCGCTGCCCATCCAGGCGTCCATCACCGCGGCCACGGTCGGCTGGCCGGCGGCGATGTTCTCCGACCGCGGGGTCGGGTAGCCTGCCGCCTTGATCCGGCCGACGAACGTGCGGCCGTCGCGGCTGGTGTGGCTGAAGAAGTCGTTCGTGGCCATGTCCTGCGCGTGGCCCGCGGCCGCGGCGGTCAGCCGGGGGTCGAGCGTCACGGCCTTGCAGCCCACCTTCACCCGCCGGGCGTTGACGAGCGTGAGGATCTGGGCGGCGACCCCTGAGGAGGGCTGAGCGGTCGGCGGGGCCGGAGTCGTCGCGGGTCGAGGGGTTCGCGACGGCGCCGTCCGCGCGCGGGTGGTGGGCACGGCCACGACCGGGCGGGGCGGGGTGGTCGTCCGGACCGCCGGGACCGCGGCCGCCTGTGCGGTGGCCCTCAAGGCGACGAGGTCGAGGTCGTTGCATGCGGTGAGGCCGCCGAGCGCAACGGCGGCCAGTGCCGCCGCGCTCAGGGCATGGCGAACGGATCGCACGGTGGTTCCTCGGGCGCGACGCCCTCGGGCCCGCCATCCGGGCCGGTGCCCGGAAGGGGGGAGCGGAGCCCTCGGCGTCGCGCTGTGCCGGAAGTGCCCCGCGAACCTACGAGCGGCCACCCGGTCGGGCAATGCACGGCGCGGGCAGCGGTGGCCGGGTGACGGCGAGCGGCGATCTCCGCCGCGGCGATCATCCGAGCGGGCTACCGGCATTGATCCACCCGGCGGGGCGCAGTCGACCGGGAGCGCGGCATGCGGCACGGTGACAGCCAACGGCCCGCTCTCGAGGAGGACCCATGGCCCGTCCCGCTGTGTTCGTTCACGGCCTGTGGCTGCACGCCACCAGTTGGCGGCCGTGGCTGGACCTGTTCGCGCAGCATGGCTACGACCCCGTCGCCCCCGGATGGCCGCACGAGCCGCCGACCGTCGAGGAGGCCCGGGCCCGGCCCGACGTCGTCGCCGGGTTGGGCATCGAGGACGTCACCGACCACTACGCGGGCGTCATCGCCGGGCTCGCCGAGCCGCCGGTGATCGTCGGGCACTCGTTCGGCGGGCTGATCGCGCAGAAGCTGTTGGGCCGCAACCTCGGCGCGGCCGCCGTCGCGATCGACCCGGCCCAGATCCGAGGGGTCAAGGTGCTGCCGCCCGCGCAGCTGCGGGCGTCCGGGGCGGTGCTGGGCAACCCGGCCAACGCCAAGCGCGCGGTCAGCCTCTCCGCGAAGCAGTTCCGCTACGGCTTCGGCAACGCCATCAGCCAGGACGAGTCGGACGTGTTGCACGAACGCTGGACGATCCCGTCGCCCGCCAAGCCGCTCTTCGAGGCGGCGACGGCGAACTTCGCGGCGCACTCGCCCGCCGCCGTCGACACCCGCAACGCCCGCCGCGGCCCGCTGCTGCTCATCTCCGGCGGGAAGGACCACACGGTGCCCGACTCCGTCACGCGCTCGACGTTCAAGCAGTACCGCCACTCGACCGCGGTGACCGAGCTGCGCCAGTTCCCCGACCGCGGGCACTCCCTGGTCGTCGACAGCGGCTGGCGGGAGATCGCGGACGCCGCGCTGGAGTGGCTGGACAAGGCCCTGCCCGCCCCCTGATCCGTCCCGCTTGCCCCTCGCTCGCACGGCCCACCGGTCGACCGCGCACCCCACCGGACGACCGCGCACCCCATCCGTCAGCCGCGCACCCCATCGGTGGGGTGCGCACTCGGCCGGTGGGGTGCGCCCCCATCCGTCGGTCGCGCACTCCACCGGGGTGCGCACTCGGTCGGTGGGGTGCGCAGTCGGTCGGTGGGGTGCGCGGTCGGTGGAATTACGAGGCAGGCGGGGCCGGGGCGTACTGCGCGCACGCCTTCTGCGCGGCCGCCCATGCCGTCGCGTCGACGCCGGGAGGAGCGGGCATCGCGCCCGCTCCTCCCGCCTGTGGCGCACCGGTGGGCGGGCTTCCCCCGTCCGCCGCACCGGCGCCGCCCGACCCGGCAGCGCCGCCCCCGGCACCGCCCGGCCCGCCCGCGCCTCCGGCGCTCCCCGCGCCGTCGCCAGCGGGCTTGCCCCCGTCTGCGCCCCGCTCCGGCAGGGTCACCCCGTTCTCGGCCATGCAGGACGCGAACGCCTGCATGGCGGCGTCGGACGTGCCCGACCCGCTCCCCGACGACGTCGTGGCGGCCCCCGTCCCACAGGCGACCAGTCCGGCCAGGCCGATCGCGGCCACCGGGACCAGCATCAGCCGCCACCCGCGGCGGGGTCCCCAGATCGTGCTCATCGACGTCCTCTCCTCGGCGGGCCCGCTGCGGCCCGGGTGATCACGAGCCTGTCGGGGCCCGATGGGCACGCCGTGTGGCTCGGCTGTGCCTGCGCTGTGGGTTGATCCACCAAGATGGGGACATGACCGTTCGCTGGGGTGTCGTCGGGCCGGGCCGGATCGCGTCGAAGGTCATCGGGGACGCGCCGCACGTGCCGGGCGCGCAGTTCGTGGCCGTGGCGTCCCGCTCCGCCGAGCGGGCGCAGGCGTTCGCCACCGCGCACGGCATCCCCCGCGCGTACGACTCCTACCAGGCCATCCTCGACGACGACGGCGTCGACGTCCTCTACATCGCCACCACCCATCCCCAACACCGGGCGATCGCGCTCGCCGCGCTCCGGGCGGGCAAGGCGATCCTGGTGGAGAAGGCGTTCACGGTGACGCCGGAGGCGACGCGCGAGATCGTCGACCTCGCCACGTCGACCGGCACGTTCGCCATGGAGGCCATGTGGACCCGGTTCCAGCCCGCGGTCGTCCGGATGCGTGAGCTGATCAAAGACGGGGCGCTCGGCGAGGTCCGCTCGGTGCAGGGGGAGCTGTGCGTGCAGGCGAGCCAGGACCCGACCGACCGCTTCTACAACCCGGCCATCGGCGGCGGCGCGGTGTTCGACCTGTCGGTCTACCCGATCTCGTTCGCGCAGATGGTGCTGGGCAACCCGGACATCGTCCACGCGCACGGCGTGCTCACCGACACCGGCGTCGACCTGGAGGAGTCGATGTTGCTGGGCTTCCCGGGCGGCCGGACGGCGTCGCTCTTCTGCTCGCTGCGCGCCGCGTCGCCGGGCCAGATGCGGGTGTACGGCACCGAGGGCTGGATCGACGTGCTGCCGCGCTTCCACCACCCGGACACGATCGTGCTGCACCGCCGCAACGCCGAGCCGCAGACGATCGTCGCGCCCCGCACCGGCGGCGGGTACGCGCACGAGCTGATCGAGGTCACCGAGTGCGTGGCAGCCGGGAAGCCGCAGAGCGACGTGATGCCGTTGGCCGACACCGTCGCCGTGCAGGACGTCATGGGTGATGTGGTGTTGGAGCTGGGGGTGCGGATCGAGGAGGGCCCAGCGCAGCTGTGATCAGCGCGACGGCCTCGTCGGGGGCCTCGTGCTCCCAGATCCGCACCACCCGCCAGCCCGCCTCGGCGAGGCGGCGGTCGGTGGCACGGTCGCGCACGACGTTGGTGGCGAGCTTCGCCTGCCACCACGCCCCGTTGTGCCGCGGCGAGGTCGCGTGCTGCGGGCAGCGGTGCCAGAAGCACCCGTCGACGAAGACCACCACCCGGGCGCGGGTGAAGACCAGGTCGCCGCGGGCCCGCAGATCCGGCAGCGGGCGGTGGTCGACCCGATAGCGGTAGCCCAAGGCGTGCAGGCGGGTGCGAACGGCCAGCTCGGGGCCGGTGTCGCGGGAGCGCTGGCGGGACATGCTGCGCCGCTTGCCCACGTCTACGGCCGGGGGTCGTACGTGGCTATTTCCGCGCACGAGCCACGTGCCCGTTGGTGGCCAGCTGCGACGTCGGCAGGTTCAGCACCTGCGCCGCCCGACGGCCTGCCGCGTGCCCGAGGCTGCGGTAGGCCTCGAACTGCTCGTCGGTGAAGATCTGGCGGGCCAGCGAGTGGTGCGGGAACTGCCCGTCGCGGTGGTGGAAGGAGCGCAGGTCCCAGCTCAGGTTCTCGGTCAGCGCGGCCTTGGCGTAGACGAGCCGGGCCTGGTCGCCGTCGGGGTAGCGCACCTCGCCGAGTACGGCAAGGTCGGCGCTGTGCGCGCCGTCGCGGGGCATGGTCGGCGCCGGGTCGAGCGTGATGTCGGCGCCGAGCTCGCTGCGCGCCAGCGCGATGGCGCGGCCGATGTCGCCTGCCGCGCCGTCGGCGTCGGTGCTGGCGTCGAAGCACAGGATCTGGGTGCAGCGCCTGCGCAGGAGCTCGACCAGTCCGAGGTTCTCCCAGTGGCCGCCGTCGGTGAGGTAGATGAACCGGCGCTTGGTCAGCGTGAGCCCGCCGACCGCCTCCCGCAGCACGTACAGCGCCCCCGGCTCCCGCCACCCCTCGACGATCGCCGCCCACAGCCTGCCGAGCCGTCCGGTCGGCGGCTCGGAGCCCGCGTCCCAGCTCGGGTGGCGCGGGTTGCGCACCCAGACGCCGAGGCGCACGTTCGTGAGCGCCATCAGCAGCCGCAGCGGCGGGAACGTGAACCGCCCCATGAGCGGGGCGAGCGCCGCCCCGGACACGGCCATGATCGACGGCAGCGTGAGCGCGGTGCCCTTCGGCCCGCGCATCTCCTCGAACCGCGCCGTGTCCTGGTAGGTGAACCGCGGCCCGCCGCTCGCGTCGTGGGTGAACGTGAACGACTCGGCGAACCGGCCCACCGGCACCTCGTCCGACGTCACGTTCACCGCGCAGCAGACGATCAGCTTCGGGATCTGCGCGCCGCGTTCGGCCAGCCGCCGTCCGATCTCGGAGAACGGCAGCGACGTCGTGTACGGCATCGGCTCCGCGACCGGCCGCCCGTTTTCGTCAGAACGACGCTTGACGGCGAACGCGCTGTTCAGGCGCTCGCGGTAGAAGAGGTGCAGCGAGTAACGCCGGTTGTGCACCTTGATCGCCATGAGCAGCACGACGGCGGCGGCCACGACGACGGCCACGACGCCCCACCCGGTGATCCCGAGGCGGGTCGCGTACTCCAGCGACGCCAGCAGCGGCACCCCCAACAGCGCCCCGCTCGCCAGCACGGCGAACACGAACACGAGCCACCGCGCCCGCGGACGACGGGCCAGCGGCACCGCGACGCCCGCGAGCGCCAACGCGATCAGCAGCCACCCGCCCGCGGCCGCGACCAGGGAGAGCGGCTGGTCGGCGAGGCGGCCGAGCACCGCGCGGGTGCCCGCCCCGTAGAGCGCGGCGAGCCACGGCAGCGCCAGCACCACCAGCGCGAGCCCGGCCAGCCGGATGCACAGCGCGGCCGCGTTCTCCAGCGAGCTCTCCCCGTAGCCGCGGACCCCCCTGTGCCCGTCGCGCCACCGGGCGCGGGCCACCACCGCCACCGCCGCGAGCACGAAGATCCCCACCCCGTACAGCGGCACCAGCACGAGTGACGACGGCGGGTGCTGGAGCGTCACCCCGGCCAGGTGCGCCAGCCAGCCCAGCACCTGGCCCGCGACGAAGCCGGAGAGCAGGAACGGCAGGTAGTTGAGCACGAAGCCGTGCAGCACGTTCATGACCAGCCAGGTGCGGCCCGCGGTGCCCGGCGCCAGGTAGTTGGTGTTGCGGCGCAGCAGCCGCTCCTCGGGCGAGCCGTGCGCCCACAGCGGATGGCCGTCCTCGGCCCCGGGCTCGGCGTAGGCGTGCGAGATCGTCAACGCGCTCGCGATGTAGCCGCCGCCCGAGACGGCCGCGAGGTACGACGCGCTGCCCAGCACCCCCTCCTCCTGCAACGCCTGCAGCGCACCGAGGTTGAACGCGGCCGAGCGGATCCCGCCGCCGGACAGCGAGATGCCGATGCGCCGTCCGGTCGGCCGCTCGGCGCAGTACTCCTCGTCGTAGCCGGGGACGGGCTGGGCGGCGCGGGGGCTCAGTGCCATCGCGCGTAACCGAGCCGCATCCGGTAGTCGCCGCCGTCGTCGGGGTCGCTGCCGAACGGGTAGGTGGGCAGCTCGCGCTTGTCGCGCAGGTCGTCGAGGGCGTGCTCGAACAGGTAGCGGGTGAACAGCGGGTGGAAGCAGAGCTCGTCGAGGTCCTCGTGGGCGTTGAGCGCGGAGTCGAACGTGTACTGGAAGCGGGCCTCGTTGTAGCGGGTGGTCGCGTTCACCTTGACGCCCAGCACGCCAAGCTTGATCAGCATGTCGCGGAAGTCGTCGAAGTCCTGCCCGGTGATCTTGGTGATGCCCTCCTGGTTGAAGATCGTGCGCAGCTGCCGGGCGGGGAAGCAGACCGTGAGGCGGTTCGCGAGGCGACGGACCGCCTGCGCGGCGAACGGGAACGAGCGTCGGTACGCGGCGAAGATCCCGTCGACGATCATGCGCTCGCCGGTCTGCGTGCCGACCCGAACCGCCTCCGGCGTCACCGCCCACGGCGGCGAATCGGGCACCGGCGCCGTGAAGACGTTGTTGAGGATCTCGATCAGGTGCCGCGGCAGGAGCTGGGTGTGGCGCAACAGGTAGGCGACGGTGTCCTCCTCGACGCCCAGCCCGCCCGTCACCGTCTTCGGCAGGGCGGCCCGCAGCAGCGCGACGTCGCGGTTGCTGCCGCCGGGATCGAGCACCTCCAGCTGCCGCGGGTGGTGGTGCTGCATGAAGAGGCGGTAGCGGCGCCCGGCGAGCCGGAGCAGCTCTTCGGCCGTCCAGTAGATCGTGAGGTAGTTGCCGCCGAAGTCCTTCTCCGGGTTGGCGGAGATGCGGTGGATCTCGTCCCAGAGCTCCGAGGGCAGGCACACCTGCAGGTCGAACGGCCGCTTCGCCGTGGTACGGGCGGTCTTCCCGACCGCGTAGAACAACCCGGAGAGGACGTTCTCCAGCTCGTCGATCTGGACGTGCAGGTCCTCCAGGTTGTCCATCACGATCATCACCGGGCGGTGGCCGAGCAACACCTCGCACGCCCGGCGGGCCTCGGCGAAGCTCACACCGCCGCGGGTGAGGCCGCCGATGAGCTCGTCGCGGCCGCGCACGCCCTCGTCCACCACGCGTTCCTCGAGCTCGGCGAGGAATCGGGCGGCGACGCTCGTGGCGTTCTCGCCGTGCGGTTCTCCGGTGAAGTAATCCCATACGATCTGCATCTCGTGCGGCGGATCGTCGGCGCTCGTCGTATCGCAGGCGTGGAACATCGCGACGTGCTCGAACAACGCGAGCCAGATATCGCCCGAGTGTTCCGCGAACACCGGCCCGCGGTGCTGCCGGTATTTCTGCAGCAGCGCGGCCATGTCCGCGTAGACCGACGCCGTGCCCAACATCCGCCGCGGCGCCGCGCCCGCCCGGAACGCGGCCCCGCGCAGGAACGCGGTCTTGCCCGCGCCCTTGCGCCCGATGAGGTACGTCCGCGGTGCGGCGGTGAAAGCCTGGGCGTAAATACCGTTGCTGCGGTCGAACAATTGGTCGTATTCGGACGGCTCAGCCCGCAATAATGTCTCGGAGTCGCGTGGCCCGAATGGCTCTCGGGCGGTCAGGATCTCGGTGAGCAAATGTCCTCCGCACCCTCGGCAGTAGTCACTGTAACGCCGAGTGGTGACGGGCTCACGGTGATACCCCTTTGGGCTAACTCCCGGCGCCGCGCGCCCGATCGCGGCTCACCGATCGCCGCTGGTCGACTTCCGCGGCGGCCACGATGAGTGACAACGAGCCCGCGCAGCGGATGCGGAGGTACTCGACCGGACCGGTCGCGCTCGGCAGGACGAACCGGCCGAGCACGACGGCAGGACGTGCGCAATCAGGGCAGGTGACAGTGCTGGACATCGCGGATCCCTCGGCTCGCGGCGGTCGGTCCGGGCGAGACCTCGACACCGTCGGGGAGGGAACGTCCGGGTCTCCATTCTGCACAGATGGTCAACGACCGAGCACACCGGGTGATATCGATTGCGGAGCGTGACGTCCGGCGGCGGGCCCACCCGTCCCATCGGGCGACGCCCTGCTCGGTGCTCGTCCGACCGGGCGCTACCGTCGCCCCATCGCCGCGCACCCCCACGCCTCCCGGCGCGCCATCGCCACCCCACCCGGCCGCACAGGCCTTCGTGGCCGCACCGCAGTTCGTGGCCGCGCCGCCGCTCTCACCGCGTGCCTCGCGCTCGCGGCATGCGCGGGGCCCGGACCCGTCGCGACGACAGCCGCCACCGCCACGCCGGGTGCCGTGACCCCATCCGCTACCTCGGCCATCCCGCCGAGCGCGGCCGCCACCACCGCGCCCTCGACCGGTTGCGTCGACGGCCCGTGGAGCTGCCCGCAGCAGCAGCGGTTCGTCGCGGTCACCGCGTACGCCCGCCACACCGTCGGCGCGCACGGCTACCTGTCGGTCGTATTCACCGATCGGGTCGCAGGCACGACCTGGCGCAGCGGCGACACGACCCACCCCGGCTGGACGGCTTCCACCATCAAGCTGGCGATCGCCGCCGACCTCCTGCGCCGCGACCGCGCGGGGCAGATCACCCTGAGCGCGCCCGAACGGCACGACATCGCGACCATGCTCAACTTCTCCGACGAAGCCGCCTCCGACCGGCTCTGGAAGACCTACGGCGACGACGCCATGCTCGGCCGCTTCCGTACCGAGTTCGGCATGGCGGGTCTGCGCTTCGTGTCCGGCTTCACCCCCCGCACGTACTGGGGGTTCGTCAAGTGCACGGCCGACGACCTCGCCGCCCTCATGCGCTACGTCCTGACCAGCGCCGACCCCGCCGACCGCGGCTACCTCGTCGCGGCCATGCGCGGCGTCGCACCCAACCAGCGGTGGGGGGTGTGGGGAGCGGGGACCGCGCAGCGGCCGGGGAACAAGGACGGCTGGTCCTTCGAGTCCGACCCCTACGGCAAGCACTGGGTGACCGACACCGTCGGCTTCGCGGGCCCGGACGAGCGCTACGCCGTCGCGATCATGTACCAGGTGGGTCCGGCGGGCTCCCTGGCCGACGGGGTGCACGCGGTCAGCGACGTCGCCGCGCTCCTCTTCGGCGCGCCCGTCCCCGCACGCGTCACGGTCCCCGCCCCCGACGGCTGACCTGGCCCGCCGACGCCGCAAGGCGGTTGGGAGCGACGCGCAGCCCGACGAGAACGGCAATGCGGTGCCCGCACAGGCGTCCCGACACCGGTGCGGCCACGGCGGCGCCGGTGCGGACACCCGGCACCAGCTCCTCCCGCCCCGCCCCAACCCGACCGCCGGTGCCAACACCAGACCGCCGGTCCGGACACCGCCACCAGCGCGGCTATCGTGCGCCAGCTCCGGCCGCACACACCGATGATCGGCGCGAGTGGCACCTCGCGAATGGGCGAACCGTCGTGAGGTGCGGGTCGCGGCGATCATCCGTAGGACGCTCCCGCTGATCGGCAGCTCCCGCCGCTTCACCCGTTGCGGAAGACTGGGCCGATGGCGAATCGCGTGGCGGTTGTGACGGGAGCGGGCTCCGGGCTGGGTCGGGTGGTGGCGCGGGCGCTGCTCGACGCCGAGTACGGCGTGGCGCTGGCGGGCAGGCGGGCCGACGCCCTCGACGCCACCGCCGACGGCCATCCCGACGCGCTGTCCGTGCCCACCGACGTCGGCGACCCCGCGGCAGTGGATGCCCTGTTCGCCGCCGTGACCGACCGGTTTGGCCGGGTCGACCTGCTCTTCAACAACGCGGGCATGTTCGGCCCATCCGGCCCACCCGACGAGATCGACGTACAGGCCTGGCTTGACACCGTCGCCGTCAACCTCAGCGGCTCGTTCCTCTGCGCCCGCGCGGCGTTCGGGGCCATGCGCCTCCAAACCCCGTCCGGCGGCCGCATCATCAACAACGGCTCCATCTCCGCCCACGTCCCCCGCCCCGGCAGCGCGGCCTACACCGCGACGAAGCACGCGATCACCGGCCTCACCCGCTCGCTGTCGCTGGACGGTCGGCCCTACAACATCGCCTGCTCGCAGATCGACATCGGCAACGCCGCCACCGAAATGACCTCGGCCATCGCCACCGGGGTCCGCCAGGCCGACGGCTCCGTCCGCGCCGAGCCGACGTTCGACGCCGCCCACGTCGCGTCCACCATCGTCCACATGGCCGGTCTGCCGCTCGACACGAACGTCCAGTTCATCACGATCATGGCCACGACCATGCCGTTCATCGGACGCGGCTGAGCGCCTGTCCGGTCCGAGAAGGAAACTGTCGGTGTCGTTCTCTACTGTGTGGTGTACAGGACCCAGGGGGAGGACATGACCGCCACGGAAAGTGCGCTCGCACCCCAGCTGGAGCGCTTCCGGGTCGAGCTCACGGGCTACAGCTACCGCATGCTCGGCTCCAGCCACGACGCCGAGGATGCCGTCCAGGAGACGATGGTCCGGGCGTGGCGCAGCTACGACAAGTTCGAGGGCCGCTCGTCGCTTCGGTCGTGGCTCTACCGCATCGCTACCAACGTGTGCCTCACGATGCTGGAGAGCCGCGGCCGCCGGGCCCGCCCGATGGATTTCGGCTCGGCCAGCACCCCCGAGCCGTCGTCGCTGGGTGATCCCATGGGTGAGGACACGTGGCTGCAGCCGGTGCCCGATGCGATGGTCGTGCCGGTCGACGGTGATCCCGCCGAGGTGGCCGTGGCGAAGGAGACGATCCGGCTCGCGTTCGTCGCCGCGCTGCAGCACCTGCCGCCGCGTCAGCGCGCCGTGCTGATCCTGCGCGAGGTGCTGCAATGGAGCGCGGCGGAGACGGCCGAGCTGCTAGGCACCACCGTCGCCTCGGTCAACAGCGCGCTGCAGCGCGCCCGCGCCACGCTGGGCGAGCGCGAGCTCGACACCGTGGGCGAGATCGGGGCCGAGCAGCAGGAGCTGCTGGATCGCTACGCCGACGCCTTCGAGCGCTACGACATGACGGCCCTGGTCGGCCTGCTGCACGACGACGCCGTGATGTCCATGCCGCCGTACGCGCTGTGGCTGGTCGGCACCGACGACATCGTCGCCTGGCACATCGGCCCGGGGGCTCCGTGTGCGCGCTCGAAGATGGTGCCGGTCACGGTCAACGGCATGCCCGGGTTCGCCCAGTACAAGCCCGCCCCGGAGGGCGACGGCTACGTGGCGTGGGCGATCCAGGCCCCGGAGATCCGCGGCGACAAGATCGTGCGGCTCAACGCGTTCCTGGATGTCGAGGCGCTGTTCCCGATGTTCGGTCTGCCATTGACGTTGGAGGGGCCGACGGCAGGCTGAAGAAGATCATCGGGTTCACCGTCGTCCCGCGGGCGCCGGTGAGACCGAGTTCCGCCCGCACGCCGTCCAGGGCGGCAAGCGTGGCGGGAGCGTGGCGGCGCGCCACGGTGAACCACGCCGTGTCGTGCGCGGCGAGCCACCGCAGCACCTCCGCGCCTTCCGACCACGGACGGGCCCGCCGCCCGTGGAACACGTCGTGCACGCTCACCGGGGTGCCCGCCGCCACCAGCGGAAAGAGGTGCGCGAGATACCAGCGTGCGAAGCGGCGCCCGTGGTCGGCGTCCACGAAGAGGTAGCCGAGGTTCGGCGGCACGGCGGCGAGGTTCGCGGCCACGTCGGCCGCCACGAACGTCCACCGGTCGGCGGCGAGCTCGGCGGGTACGTTGCGCAGCACCGTGTCGACGCGGTCGAACGAGTGCAGGTGGCCGCCGCCGTTGTCGCGGAGCGCCGACAGGATCCACGTGGTGGACCAGCCGTGGAACGTGCCCAGCTCCATCACCGTGTCCGGCCGGTGGTCGCGCAGCGCGAGGTAAGTGAGCTCGGCCTCGACGTCGTCGAGCTGCGGGGTGACCCGCTTCGTGGCGAGGAAGGCGCGCTGTTGGTCGATCACCGCGCGCAGGTCGTCGGCGTAGGTGCGGTACAGCCCGGTGGCGTGCGCGAGGTCCACCGGGGCAGGCTACGAGCCCGCCCGCACACCCCGCACCGCGGACCTCGCACCCCCCGCGAAGTGAGCCGAGGGGCGCGGTCTCCATCTGAGACGGCGACCGCCGCACGCCCACGCCACACTGCGGGGATGCTCACCATGCGGGTGATCCGTCTCGTCCTGCACGCCCAGACCCGGCAGCCGGTGCTGGTGCTCGGCGAGGCCGAGGGCCGCCGGTGTCTTCCGGTCTTCCTGCGCAAGCCGCAGGCCGACGTCATCGCTATCGGCCCGCGCGGCGAGGAGGACCCGCTGCTCCCGCAGGACGTGCTCATCCCCATCCTGCGCGGCCTCGGCCACACGCTCGACAGCGCCGAGATCACCGGCCTCACCGACGGCGTGTTCAGCGCCGAGCTGGTCTTCGACGGCGACAAGCGCATCCCGGTCCTGCCCAGCGACGCGCTGGCCGTCGCGGTGCGGGAGCGGCTGCCGATCGCGGTCGCCGACACGATCCTCGACGAGGTGGGCCAGCCGGTGGAGGACCTGTTCCCGGACGGCACCGACGCGCCGCCCGAACAGCAGCTGGAGGAGTTCCGCAGCTTCCTCGACGAGGTGTCACCCGACGACTTCGGCGCTCCGCCGGGCCGCTGAGCGGGCCACCACGGCCCCCACCGCGGCCGCGACGAGGCACGCCACCGCGCCCAGCACCAGCCCCGCGCGACCGCCGAAGTACTGGACGACCACGCCCGCGATCGGCCCGCCGATCGGCGTCGACCCCAGGAACGCCACCGCCCAGAGCGCCATCACCCGCCCCCGCATCTGCGGGTCGGCGGCCAGCTGCAGGGTGCTGTTGCCCGTCGAGAGGAACGCCACGCTGAACGCCCCGACCAGCGCCATCCCGGCCAGCGCAACCGGCAGGTTCGGCGCCGCCGCCGTTCCCAGCATCGCCAGCCCGAACAGGCCGGACGCCACGACGAGCGCGGGCATCCCGGTGCGCCCCCACCCGGCCACGTAGAGCCCGCCGACCACCGCGCCGAGGCCCATCGCCGCGGTGAGGAAGCCGTAGGTGCGCGCGTCGCCCGCGAAGGTCTGCTGCGCCAGCACCGGAAGCACCACCTGGAACTCGTACGCCAGGCAGCCGACCAGCGCCATCATCAGCAGCGGCACGGCGAGCGCAGGCGTGCGCCGCACGTAGGCCAGGCCCTCGCGGAGCTGACCCGGCGCGCGGGGGGTGGGGTCCGAACGCAGCAGCGCCGCCGTGTCCAGGCGGACCAGCGAGACCACCACCGCCACGAAGCTCGCCGCGTTGAGCAGGAAGCACAGCCCGATGCCGCCCAGGCTGATCACGATGCCCGCAATGGCCGGGCCCACCACGCGGGCGACGTTGACGATCACGGAGTTGAGGCTGACCGCGTTGCGCAGGTCGTCCGGGCCGACCATCTCCAGCACGAACGACTGCCGGGCCGGGTTCTCGAAACAGTTGTCGAGCCCGAGCAGGAAGGCCAACACGTAGACGTGCCAGAGCGCGACGACGCCGGTGATCGTCAACAGGCCCAGTGCCAGGGCGAGCACGCCCATCGCGGCCTGCAGGCCGATCATGAGTCGGCGCTTGTCCATCCGGTCGGCGACGACGCCCGCATACGGGCCGAGGAGCAGGGTCGGGAGGGTCTGGAGGGCGATGACGGTGCCGAGCGCGGTCGCCGAGCCGGTGAGCTCCAGCACCAGCCACGACTGCGCGATCGACTGCATCCAGGTGCCCGCGAGCGAGACGGCCTGGCCGCGGGTGTAGCGACGGTAGTTCGGGTTGGCCAGCGACGAGAACGCCTGGTGGCCGACGCCTGCGAGCGTGGTCAATCGGGGTCCTTTTGGGGTTGTGCGGTGAGGAGTGCCGCGGCGAGCGCCTCGATGGCGGGCAACGCGTCAAGCAGACCGGCGGCGTGCCCGTCCGGCAGCCCGGCGAGGTGCTCGGCCAGCAGCCGGGTGCGCTCCTCGCGGACGTGCCGCTGCAGCTCCCGACCGGCGGTGGTCGGCTCGACGAGGGCGGCGCGCCGGTCGTCCGGATCGGGCCGCCGGTGCAGCAGGCCCGCGTCCTCGAGCTTGCCGACGATCCGCGAGAGCATCGTCGGGTTGATGCCCTCGATCTCGGCCAGTTCGGTGATCCGCACCGGTCCCAGCCGGGCGGCCGTGGCGAGCACGGATGCCTGGGTGCCGGTGACGGTGTGCCCGCGTGACTGCCGGTCGAGCACCCGCGCGATGCGGGTCAACGCGACGCGCAGCCGGGCGACTTCCTCGGCGTCGAGCGCGGCCACGGTGACTCCTCTAATAGTTGCCTATTAGCAAGCATATATCTCGCGGCAGCATACTGCAACGTGTGGAAGCCGACGCCGGGGCCCGACCGCTCGCCACCGCAGGTGTGCTGGTGCTCGACGCCGACGGGCATGTCCTGATCGTCGAGCCGCTGCACCACGCGCGCTGGGAGATCCCGGGCGGAGCCTTGCGGCACGGGGAGTCACCGCGGGCGGCCTGTGCGCGCGCCCTGCGCGAGACGCTCGGGCTGGAGCTGGCGCCGGGGCGGCTGCTGATCGTCGACTGGGCGGCGCGGGTCGCCGAGGAGCAGGTCCACTTCCTCTTCGACGGCGGCGCGCTCGACGACGACGTGCTCGACGCGCTCGTGCTCTCGCCCGAGGTGGAGTCGTGGGCGTGCGTGCCCGCCGAGGAGCTGTTCGTGATGCTGGCGCCGGAGCGCAACCGGCAGGTCGGCGCCGCGCTCGACGCCCTCGCCTCGGGCGAGACCTGGTACCTGGAGAACGGCACCCGCGCCTGAGTCACCGGCGCCCCGGTCATGCCACGCCCGCGGGCCCACTTCGCATGGTTATGGCATCTTCGCACCCCGCCGGCGGGGTGCGACGTGACAGCAAGGGATGCGAAGTCGGCTGGTGGGCGGCCGGGGTGAGGCGGCCGGGGGTGGGGCGGCCTGGGGTGGGGGTGGGGCCGGCCGGGGGTGGGCGGCCGGGGCGAGGCGGCCGGGGCGAGGCGGCCGAGGGTGGGGCGGCCTGGGGTGGGGGTGGGCCGGCCGGGGGTGGGCGGCCGGGGTGAGGCGGCCGGGGTTGGGCGGCCGGTGGGGCGGCGCGCCTGCCGCCCCGCGAGGGGCTCGCCCGCGCCGCGCGGATCAGAAGCGGCCGCCACCGCCGCGGCGGGGCTCGTCCCCGCCGCCGAAGCCGCCCGACGAGCCACCGCCAAACCCACCGCCCCGGCCGTAACCACCGCCGTAGCCACCGCGGCCGCCGGAGAGACCGCCCGCCAGGATGCCGCCGAGAACGAGGCCGCCGAGCTCGCCCGCCAGTCCGCCCATGCCGCCTGCCGCTCCGCCCCCCGCCGACCAGCGCGACACGTCCGACCGCGCCAGGTCGAGGGCTTGGCGGGCCAGCGCGTCGGCGGCCTGGGCCTCGGCGAGCGCGGCGGCGGGGGCGATCCCGGGGGCCTGGGCCTGGGCGAGATGGCGCTGGGCCTCGGCGAGCCGAGTGCGGGCTTCGGTGCCGACGGCGCCGCGCCTGCTGCTGATGAAGTCCTCGGCGGCCGCGACGGCCGGGCGCGCCGTGAGCAGCGCCTGGTCCCGGGCGGCGGCGGCGCGGCGGGCGGTGGCCTGGGCGTCGCGGGCGGTGGCGAGTCCGCGGTCGAGCGCACCGTCGGCCTCGTCGATGAGTCGAAGCGCCGCCATCGGGTCCGGGGGCGTGGCGTTCTGGGCCGCGGTCGCCGACGCCAGCGCGGCCTCGGCGCGGGCGACGAGCGCGGCGAGCTCGCCGGAGCCGGCGCCCAGGTCGCCCTCAGTGAGCAGCGCGCGGGCTTCCGCGACGTCCTGCTCGGTCTCGGCGCGGGCGGTGGCGATGCGCTCGCCCGCGGCGGCCAGGTCGGCGCCGAGGCGGCCGAGGCCGTCGAGCAGCGCTTCGGCCTGGGTCATCGCCGCCTCGGCGGCCCGGCCCGCGACGACCGCCGCGCTCCGCCCACCTGGCCCGGGTGAAGCGGCTGCGGAGGATCCGATCGGGGTGGACGCGGCGGGAGTGGTGGGGGCGGAGCCTTCCGACCCCGCACCGGGCAGGGTGGAGGGCGCCGTGCCGCCGGACGGGGTGGAGGGCGCGGTGGCGTCGGTGGCGGGGCGCACGGTGACGGGGCGCACGGTGGCGTCGGGCGCGGCGGAGCCCGCCGTGCCGTCGGGCGGGGTGAAGGGCGCGGTGCCGCCAGCGAGCGCCGCGCGGGCCTCGGCCAGCTCGGCCGCCGCGCCGGTGAGGAGCCGGCGGGCCTGGTCCAGGTTGCCTGCGGCGGGCTCCCACGACCCCGGCGCGTACTGCCTTTGCAGCTCCGCCCACGCCGCCTCGGCCTCGGGCAGCCGGGCGTTCGCCGCGTCCAGCCGGGCGGCCAGGCCCGCGAGGTACTCCGGCGCCGTGGCCTCCAGGTTCCGGAGCTTGTCGAACGCCGCCACCTGCGCGTCCAGCCGCTCGTCCGCGGACCGGCACACCGTGATGATCTCGGCCAGCATGCGGCGCTTCGTCGGCTCGTCCTCGGGGATGTCGTCATCGAGCTGCTGGCGCAGCGTGAACCCGCGCAGCATCTCCCCGCGCGCCGCCTCAAGGGCCGCGGCGAATTCCGCCACCGCGGCGTCGCCGAAGTGCGCCCGCGCCGCGGAGAGCTCCACTTCGGAGCGGCGGACGGCGTCGTCGACGTCAAGGAGCGCTTGGCTGCCGCGGTAGTTGAGGTCGTCGGTGGTGACCTCGGCGAACTCGCCGGACTCGGGCGCAGGGGCGGCGGAAGGGACCTCCTGACCAGCCGTCCGACGACGCCGCCTGCGCACCAACAGGTAGCCGCCGACCCCGACCACCGCCACCCCGCCGACGATCAGGCCCCCGAGCCCGGCGCCCCCGCCGCTCGACGACGCGCCGCCTGCCCGCAGCCCCTCGGCCAGCCCGACCGCCGCGCCCGCCCAGTCGTTCGCGGCCAAGAGCGGTTCGACGTCCTTGGCCGCGATCGCGTCGGTGGTCTGCTGGCTCAGCGGAAAGCCCTGCGCGTAGGAGACGTGGTAGGCCCGGTCCTGCGTCGCGACGGCGAGCAGCACGTCGGTGCGGCCGAGCTGGGACAGCTGCGCGGTGCGGTTCGCCCACGCATCGGTCTGCGCGCCGTCGAACGATCGCACGTAGACGACGAAGAGGTCGTAGCCCTTCTCGGCGCGCAGCTGGTCGACCGCCTGCTGCACCCGGGCCTTCGCGGCCGCGTCCAGCACGCCTGCGCGGTCGGTGACCCGGTCGGCCAACCGGAAGGGCGCATCGGCCGCCGCGACCCCGACGCCCGCCAAGAACAGGAGCGCGACGACCACCAACAGCCGGACGAGTCGGTTCACGGGGATCATCGTGCTCCCGCTCTCAGCTGCCGAGCACGTCGGCATGCCCGTTGCGGCGACACCAACTGATCAGGTAGCGGGCGTGCTGGCCGCACCACCGGTACACCGTCTGCGTGGTCAACGGCAGCTCGTCGGTGTGCTCGCCGCGCTCCCGGATCAGCGGGCCGAGGTACTTCTCGGCGACCTTAACGGCGGTGTTGCGCGAGCACTTCGCCGCCGCGGCGAGCGTGTCGTGGTTGGCCGCGCGACCCGCCGCGATCGCGCCCGCCATCCGCGCCGCCGTCTCCCCGCGCCGCCCGCCCATGAACCACCGGTGGAGCGTCGGCTCGGCGGGCGGTGCCATGGCCAGCTGACGCCCGGCCGCCACCTCGCGCAGCACCGCCGCCATCGCCGGAATGCCACCCGCCTTGGGCACCGTGCCCGCCACGCCGTCGCGGGCCACGGCCTCGTCGAGGTGGTCGCGCTCGGCGTTGTGGCCCTGCAGCGCGAACAGCACGGGCGCGGGCCTGCCGAGCCGCTGCACGATGTCGAGCACGTCGAGCCCGTCGAACGCGAACTCCAGGTCGACGTGCTGCCAGGTGAGATCGGTGAGGACGACGTCATAGCGCAGGTGATCGGCGATCGCGGACCGCACCGCGGCCTCGTCCACCGCGACGGTCACGAGCCCCGGCCCGAACGCCTCCCGGAACGCGGGCGCGACGATGTCGCCGAGCTGTGACGCGATCAGCACCCGTACCCCGGACCCGTCCATGCGCTGATCCTGGCCGCGTTCGGCCCGTCAAGGCAAGATCTGGTACGTCGTGTCACGTCGCGGGCGTGTCCTGGGCCACGAATCCGACCGTTGGGCGTGATCACGGGATGAGCGGGCCACACACGGGTACGGATGGCCACTCCCCGCGCATGGGGTAATGCTGATTGGGTGTCCTCCGGGGAGGGGACCCCTGACGGCGGTGGTGGACGGGCACGTCCGCCACCGCCGTGGAGTTTCAGTACCTGAACCGCAGCCCGGACAGAACGTCGTCGATCTCCATGGTCGTCGCCGAGGCTGCGTCCGAGCGCCGCACCGCGAGGAACGCGCCGAGCACCTCCGGGCCCAGGGCGTCGGCGATCCGGGAGTCCCGCAGCGCCGCCTCCTGCTCGGCCTGCGTGCCGGGAAGGGCGACGATGCCGTGTTCGGCGCGCTCGTCCTCGGACCACGTGCCGGGGTCCGCCTGCACCGGCGGGGGCAGTTCCGCCTGCTCGGCGATCCCGGCCGCGCCCGCGGCGAGCACGGCGGCGAGCGCGAGATAGGGGTTGGCCGACGCGTCCGACGTCTTCAGCTCGACGTTCGCGTGCTCGGCCCCGAGCAGCGGCGAGCCGGGGATGTAGCGCAGCGGCGCCTCCCGGTTCTCCACCCCCCAGAACGCGTACGCCCCGGCGAAGTAGCCCGGCCGCAGCCGCGCGAGCGAGCCGAGGCTGGGCGCGGCGACGGCGGCGACGGCGGGCAGGTCGCGCAGGATCCCCGCCACGTACGAGCCGGGCCCGTCGGCCAGCAGGTTCACCCCGTCGCGCCAGACGGAGGAGTGGATGTGCCAGCCGTTGCCCGCCATGTTCAGCGCGGGCAGCGGCGCGAACGACAGCTGCAGGCCGTGGTGGTCCGCGGCGGCGCGCAGGGTCTGGCGGGCGAGCAGCTGGCGGTCGGCCGCGGTGACCGGGTCGGCCGCGGCGATCGACAGCTCCATCTGGGCGGGGCCGTACTCGGCGTGCAGCTGGCCGAGCGGGACGCCGTTGGCGGCGAAATCGCGCAGGACGTCGGCGACGAACCCGTCGAGCGGCACGAGCGCCTGCGGGCTGTAGGCGGGGCCGTGGTGCGCGGGCTCGAAGTCCCCGGTCGTCACCGTGAACTCCATCTCGTAGCCGACCTGCGCCGTGAGCCCCTGCTCGGCGAGCGCCGCGACCTGCCGCTCCAGCACACCGCGTTGGTCGTAGGGCCACGGGCTGCCGTCCGCGCCGACCTGCCGCCCCGGCGCCCAGGCCAGCGCGGGCTGCCCGGCGAGCGGCGTGAGCGCCTCCAACACCGGGATCAGCCGCACGTCCCCGGACGGCGTGGACAGCGGCTCGTGCGCGAACGTGATGGCGTCGTGGCTGTCGAACACGGCGAACAGGGTCGTGATCCCCACGCCGATCTCCGCCACCCGGCCGAGTGCCGCCACCGGCACCGTGCGCGAGCGCGGGATGCCGTTGTTGTCGGCCCAGTGGATCGTCACGCCTGCGACGCCGCGAGCGGCGAGGTCGTCGGCGAGCTGCTGCGCGTCGGTCATGGCGCCTGTTCGTAGCAGCGATCACCGATGGAGGGAAGGCCGTCCTGGCGGTAGACAGTGACGGCGTCGACCTCCGAGACTGCATGCAGCTCCGGCGTTCCGGCGAGTGCGGGAGGCATGACGATCAAAGATCACGTGTGTGCGCCCGACACGGCACAGGCAGCGGGCGACGAGTACCGCTGTGCCTGCGGCAAGCGCTGGGTCGCCGTGCGGCAGCGGTGGTGGAGCCGCCACCTGCGCTGGGAGCGGGTACTGTTCGCCGCCCCGGCCACTACCTCCCGCAACGCGACGCAGCGGGGACGACACCCACGAGAGCCTGCCTGACGTGCCGACCCCACCCCTTCGGACGCGATTCGTCCTGGTCGCCTCCGTCGCCGCCGTGGCGCTGGCCGCGGCGGCGATCTGGATCGGGCTGACCACGACCGACGCCTCCGCATCGGTGCGGCTCGAGGCGGTCTCCCAGCCCGGCCCGAAGGCGTACACGGCCCCCGTCGGCAAGGACCGCGCCGATGTCATGCCGCCCGCGAACCCCGGCGGTGACCGCCGCGGCGACAGCCCCGGCCTGTACGGGTACGTCGAAGGCGCCTGCGACCCCGCGGCGCTGGCGGCGGCGCTGCAGGCCAACGGCCGCGCCGAGGCCTGGGCGCGCGCCGACGGCCGCGCCGACGGCGACGCCGCCGCCGTGATCGCGGCGCTCACCCCGCTCGTGCTGCGCGCCGACGTGCTGGTCGACGAGCACGAGTGGACGGGCTCGGCGGACTCGACCTATCCCGCCGTGCTGCAGGCGGGCAGCGCCGTGCTCGTCGACGACCGTGGCCTGCCCCGGGTGCGCTGCACCACCGGCAACCCGCTCGACCCCCCGGACGACGCCTTGGGCGACGACATCGCGGGCACCCCGTGGCGCTGGTTCGCGCCGTCGGCCGTCGCGACGGTCAATCCCACCGACCGCCCGTTGGCGACCTTCCCCGCGATCGACCTGAACAGCGGGGCCGCGGCCCAGATACCGGCCCGGCACTGAAAAATACTGGCGAGTAGGGAAGAGTTTCCTACCCCCCTTCGTGGAATGACCTCCCCACGGCGTGGATCCCGCCGGACGTCTCCGGTCGGCACCATTCTCCCTAATGTTGCGTCTCCGTGGGAGGACGTCCGATGTGGACCCCGAGCTTTGCACCCGTTCCGACGGTCTCCGTCGTCGTCCCTGCCTTCAACGAGGCCGAGAACATCGCGCTGCTCCTCCGGCAGCTCGGTGACTCGCTCCCCGAGGGCGCCGAGGTGATCGTCGTCGACGACAGCACCGACGAGACCCCGGACATCGTCCGCGCGGTCGCAGAGACGATGCCCTTCCGGGTCGTCCTGATCCACCGCGACGAGCCCTCGGGCGGCCTGGGCGGGGCGGTGGTCGAGGGCCTGCGCGCCGCCGCGGCCGAGTGGGCGGTCGTCATGGACGCCGACCTGCAGCACCCGCCCGCCGTCGTGCCCGAGCTGCTCGCCGCCACCGAGGGCCCTGACGTCCTCGACCTCGTCATCGCGACGCGCTACGCGCCCGGCGGGAACGGCGACGGCCTCGGCAGCTCCTACCGGCACGCGGTGTCGCGCGGCGCCAAGCGGTTCGCGATGGGCCTGCTCGGCGGCCCGGTCGCCGACATGACCGACCCGCTGAGCGGCTTCTTCGCCGTCCGCCTCGCCGCCCTCGACCTGGACCGGGTGAACCCGGTCGGCTACAAGATCCTGCTCGAGCTGGCCGTGCGCTGCGGGCTCACCCGCTTCACCGAGGTGCCGTTCACCTTCGCCCCCCGCCACGCGGGCGAGTCGAAGTCCACCCTCCGCGAGGGCCTGCGCTTCCTGCGCCACCTGGCGATGCTGCGCTCGGCCGCGCCGCGCCGCACGATCCGGCCCGCCACCGCACCGCTGCACGGCGGCACCGACGCCTCGATGAACGTCCTGATCGTCACCAGCGAGGCCCCGCCGATCGTGTCGGGCATCTCCCGCTGCGTCGACCGGATCACGGGCGGGCTGCGCGACCGCGGCCACCGCGTCGACGTGCTCTCCTCGGTGCAGATCCCGCGCCTCGTGCTCGGCGAGTACCGCTTCAGCGCCCTGCTCGCCTACTGGCGTCACATCTCGCGCCTGATCGCCGACTACGACGTGGTGAACCTGCACGGGCCGGTCCCGACGATGAGCGACGTCGTGCTGCTCCTGGCGGGCGCGCGCCGCAGCGTCCCGATCGTCTACACCCACCACTCCGCGCTCTCCGTGCGCGGCGCCGAGACCCTCTCCAAGATCTACAACAGCATGCACCGCTTCCTCAGCGGCCGCGCCGACGCCATCATCACCAGCTCCGAGGCCTACGCCGACGACCAGCGCCGCCCCGACGGCCCGCCGGTCGAGACGATCCCGTGGGGTGTGGACCTGCGCCCGATGCCGCTGCGGCCGTTGAGCCCCGAGCGTCCGCTGCGCGTGCTGTTCGTCGGCCAGATGCGCCCCTACAAGGGCCTGGACTGGCTGATCCCGGCCGTCGCGGGCCGCGCGAACCTCGAGCTCACCCTCATCGGCGACGGCCCCGGCCGCGCGGACTACGAGCGCCTCGCGGGCGACGCCACCAACGTCACCTTCACCGGCCGGGTCGACGACGACGAGCTCGCCACCGCGTTCGAGCAGCACGACGTCGTGGTGCTGTGCTCGGTCACCCAGGCCGAGGCGTTCGGGCTGGTCGTGCTGGAGGGCATGGCCGCGGGTTGCGTCCCGGTCGTCACCGACCTCCCGGGTGTGCGTGACCTCGCGGGCGACACCGGCATCATCGTCCCGCTGCGCGACACCGACGCCCTGCGCGCCGCCTTCGAGGGCCTCGCCGACGACCGTGCCCGGCTGCGCGCCCTGTCGCGGCGGGCCCGCAGGCGGGCCGAGGGCCTCAGCTGGGAGGCCTGCGTCGAGCGGTACGAGCTGATGTTCGCCAAGGCCATCGACGCCCGGCCCGCCGCCCCGCGCGCCACCGTCACCCGCATCGCCGCCGCGGCCCCCGCCGCCGCGCCGACCGCCGTCGCTTCGTACCGGTAAGGGGGGTGGCCACGATGGGTATGCAGCGGGAACGTGGAATCGCGGGCGGCAGCGCCGTCCTGCTCGGCGCCGTCGCGGCGACCTCCGTCCTCAACTACGGTCTCGGCCTCGCCCTCGCGTGGCTCCTGCCCGCCGACCGCTTCGGCGTCGTCGGCACCCTGATCGCCCTGCTCCTCCTGGCCACCTCGGTGGTCGCCGCGGGCTTCCCCTGGGCGCTGGCCCGGGCCGTCGCCGCGAACCACGGCGACACCGCCGCGACCTTCCGCGCCGCGCTGGTCGGCAACGTCGGCCTCGGCGTCATCCTCGCCGTCGCCTTCGTCGCCATCCAGCTCCCGACCGGCGCGCTCCTGCCGGGCGTCGGCCCGGTGCCGACCCTGCTCGCCGGGGTCACCATCGTGCTGCTGGCCCTGGGCTCGGTGCAGGTCGGCGCACTGCAGGGCACCCGCCGGATGGACGCGGTCGCCGTCACCCGGGTGCTGGAGTGCGTCGCCAAGGTCGTGCTCGTCATCGGCGCGATCACCGTGCTGGCGCTGGGCATCGGCGGCGTCGCGCTGGCGCTGCTGGTCAGCGCGGCCGTCGCCGCCGTGTGGTCGCTCTGGTCGCTGCGCGACCGCTGGCCCGGCCGCGGCCCGATCGCCGCCGCCCGCACGTTCGTTGACGCGGTGCCGCTGTCGATCGCCACCACCGGCTTCGGCATGCTGGGCACGCTCGACGTCCTGCTGCTCGGCGCGCTCGGGCACGGCGCGGGCGGCGCCGCCACGGCCGTCGGGATCTACCAGGCCGCGGCGATCATCGGCCGCGCGCCGTTCTTCCTCGGCTCGGCCATCTCCGAGGCCGTGTTCCCGCACATCGCCCGGGCCCGCACGCTCGCCGACGCCCACCGCGTCACGATGACCGCCCTGCGCTTCATCCCGCTCGTCCTCGTCCCCGCGCAGCTCGTGCTGCTGATCGCGCCCAAGTGGGCGCTTTCCATCGTGCTGCCCGCGGCCTACGCGGACGCGACCGAGCCGGTGCGGGTGATCACCCTCGGCACCATCGGCCTGCTCCTCGCGGACGTGCTGCTCAAGGCGCTGCTCGCCCGCGGCTTCGGCGGCGTCGTCGCGCTGCGGGTGCCCGTCGCGGTCGGCGTCCAGCTCGCCGGGCTGGCGCTGCTCGTGCCGACCTTCGGCGCGATCGGCGCGGCGTGGTCGTTCGCGGCGGGCACGTGGGCGATGTCCGCCCTGCTCGCCGGGGCCTACCTCAACCGGTTCCGGCCGTCGCGGCCGCGCTTCGCGCCCGCCGTCCGCTGGGTCGTGGCGCTCGCCGCGCCGGTCGGTGCCTTCCTGGCGGCCGACCACGCGGGTACCGTGCTCGGTGCCGCGCTGGTACTCCTCGGGCTCGTCGCGTACGTCGGGCTCGCCGTCCGGCTCGGGCTGGTGCCCGCGGACGTGCTCGCGTACGCGCGGCGCCGGACGCAGCCCAGCGGGGACGACATTGTGGAGGCCCGGCCGTGACCCCGACGTCCCAGACGTCCCCGCCCACCGCCGCGCCCGACACCCCGGCCGCGCCCCGCATCCCCGCAGGCAGCCGCGGCCGCTCCGAGCTGGCCGTGGTGCTCGGCGGCGCGGTGGTGGCGGGCATCGCGCTGCTGACCAACATCGCGACGAGCCCCGACACCCAGTACGACGAGGTCGTCTACACCCGCGCCGCACAGCAGGTCGCCCAGGACTGGCACCTGACGTGGTCGAACACCGCGTTCTTCGTCCACCCGCCGCTGTCGTTCCTCGCGCAGGCAGGCTGGCTGCGGCTGCTCGGCATGCAGTACGCGCCGCTGGAGCAGGCGATCATCGCCGCCAGGGTGCTCACCGCGGCCACCGCCGTGTTCGCGATCCTCCTGCTCGGGCTGCTGGCCGCCTACCTGGCGCCCGCCGCGGGCCGCACCCGCGGCCTGCTGCTCGTCGGCCTCGTCGTCGCCATCGCGGCCTTCGACCCGGTGATGCTGCGCTACGGCAGGCTCGCGCTCATCGAGCCGTTGGCGCTGGTCGCCGCGATGCTGACGCTGTGCCTGGCCATCCGACTACGCGACACCAGAGCCCTGGTGTACGTGCCCGTCGTCGGGCTGGCGACCGGGCTGACGCTGCTGACCAAGGAAGTCACGGCGTTCAGCCTGTTCACCCCGGTCGTGCACGCTGTGCTGAGCCGCGACCGGCGCCGGGTCGGCGTCACCGCGGGCGGGTTCGCCTGGGGGCTGGGGCTGTGGCTGCTGTTCCCGCTGTGGGCGGTCGCGCTGGGGCTGACCCCCGACTTCATCGACGTCAAGTTCGCGACCTTCGAGCGGCTGCTCGGCCTGCTGCAGATCACCGGCTGGAACCGGCCGGGTGTGTCGTTCACGGACGCGCTGGTGGCCCAGCTCGGCGCGTACGCCACGTCCTACCTGTTCCTCGCCCTCGGCGGCCTCGCCCTGCTGTGGCTGATGACCCGCGTCGTCCCCGGGGCGGCGCGGTGGCTCTTGGCCTGGCTCATCACCAGCTACGCGTTCGCCGCGTACATGGTGCTGCTCGGCACGCTCAACGAGCAGTTCTTCGTCTACATCCTGCCCGCGGCGATCGTCGGCACGGTGATGGCGGCCGATGCGGCGCTCACGCGGCTGCGCAGCGTCAAGGCGCGCGCGGTGATCGGTCTGGGCGCCGCCGTGCTCGTGCTCGGCACGTCCATCACCGGCTGGGCGAAGCTCTACCTCACCGACAACTCCGCGCTCTTCGCCATCACCGACATCATGCGCAACACGCTGCCGGACTGCGCCACGATCTCGGTGACCGGCGACCCGGACCGGTTCTCCTACCTGCTGCCCGGCACGTCGGTCGCCACGTTCGCCACGGGCGAGGGCGCGCAGGCGCACGGCGTGCACCTGTTCGTCCTCAGCGACAAGGACGTGTCCTCTGGCTACGGCGACGCCACCGTCGAGCTCACCCGCTGGGTGCGCGCCCACGGCGCGCTCATCGGCGGCCACGAGACGTTCACCTACGACGGCCTCGAGGTCTGGCGCACCCCGGTCGACCCGTACGCGCCGCTCGCCGACACCGAGCAGATCCCGGGCGGGACGTTCGTCATCACCGACACCAACCGCTGCGGGGGCTTCCCGGTCACGGACGGCCCGACGGGCGGGTTCGCCGCCGGGGGCGGCCGCGCTCGGCGGCAAGCCGATCGTCGGCGCGCCCGTCTCGGGGACCTTCCCGACCGCGCCCGGGGTGACCGCGCAGATCTTCACCGGCGCCGTGCTCACCTCGACGGGCGGCGGCCCCGCGACCGCGCTCCCGGTGGTGACCCAGCTCGCCCGCGGCGCGGACGCCGCCTACCGGGCCGCCAATCTCCCGCCGGTCACCTCGGCCGATCCCGCCACCCTGCTCACCGACCCGGCGATCGCCGCAGCGCCCGCCCGTGCCCGGCTCGGCGACCCGGTCGGCCCGCCGACGACCATGCCCGACGGCGAGGTCCGCCAGGCGTTTGCGGGCGGTGTGCTGGAGCACCCCACGGGCGCCGCCAACGTCCGGCTCGCCGCGATCGGCCCGCTCGTGCGCCAGGCGAACCTGGTCACGCCGCCCGCGGGCGCGGCGAACCCGATGGCGGCGCCGCCGCTGAACACCGACCTCCAGCCCGGCCAGCCGACCACCGTGCGGCCGTTCGTCACGGCGCTGCTGGCCGGTCTCGCGCTCTACGTGGCGCTGCCGGTGCTGGCCATCGAGCTCACCAGGCTGCTGCGCCGCCGCCCGCGCTCGGGGAGCCGCAGATGAGCACCCCCGCGCTGGGCCCGATGCGCAGCCTGCCCAAGCGCGGCATCCTCGTGCGCCTCGGAATCGTCGTGGCGCTGCTGGCCGTCGCGCTCGGCGTGCGTGCCTCGGGGATCCTGCACCCCGACACGTACGCCGCCCTGCCCCCGCTGCCCGCGGTCGCCCCCGTGGTGCCCGGGGTCGTCCGCTCCGCGACGCCGACCGAGACCGACTTCGTGCTGCTCCGCGACACCTACTCCGTGCACACGATCGTCTCGGTGGGGGCGCCGAGCGTGGAGGAGCAGGCCGTGGTGCCCGCGCTCGGGATGGTGCTCGTGCCCATCGACGTCCCGCCGGGTGCAGCGCCGACCGCCAAGCAGGTCGTCGACCTGCGCACGCTCGCCAGGGCGGGCGGCGGCCGGGTGGTGCTGCACGACGACACCGGCACCGGCCCGGTCGTGATCACTGCGGCCGCGCTGCAGCTCGCCACCGGGCTGCCGCTCGACAGCGTGCTCGCCGACCTCGGGCCGGTCGCCCAGCAGCTCACCCCGGCCCAGCAGCAGGCACTGCAGAACATCGCCGCCGCCGCACAAGGACCGGCGGACCCCGCCAACCCCTACGCCGACCTCGCGAGGTGACCGCGATGACCCGCTCGACCCGCACCCGTGCCGCGGCGGTGCCCGTCGTCAGCCCTGTGCCCCGCACGGTGTGGCGGGAGGTCATGGCGGCCGATCCCGACGCCGTCGCGACGCAGGCGCCCGAGTGGATGGACTGCCTCGCCACCCGCGGCTACACCGACCGCAGCAGGCTCTACGCGCTGCCCGACGGCAGGCGGCTCGTGCTGCCGGTCGCGGCCCGCAGCGTGCGCGGGCTCCCCGTGACCGAGCAGTCCTGGCCCTACGCCTGGGGCTACGGCGGCGCCCTCGTCGAAGGCGGCGACCTGGACGAGGCGAGCTGCAGGCTGGTGCTCGACGAACTGGCCCGCAGCCGCGCCCTGCTGGGCGGGGTCACCCCGATGCCGCTGCGCGGGGCCGTGTGGGACGCCGCCGCGGGCCCCGGCGTGGAGCGGGTGCCCTACACGTCGCAGGTCATCGACCTCGCCGACGGCTGGGACGCGCTGTGGGAGAAGAAGTTCCGCCGCCAGGCCCGCAACTCGGTGCGCAAGGCCGAGCGGTTCGACCTGGACATCCGCCGCGAGGAGGGCGCCGAAGGTCGTGGCGTGGGCCTGTTCGCCGACCTCTACGCGCAGTCGGTGGACCGCTGGGCGGCCCAGCGCGGGCAGCCGCTCGCGATCGCCCGGCGCCTCGCCGCCCGCCGGGACCGACCCGGCCAGGTCGCCGCCGCGGCGCGCGCGCTCGGCGAGCGATGTGTGGTCTGGTCGGTGCTGCGGGCGGGCGAGCCGGTCGCGGTCAACGTCATCCTCGCCACGGAGAACCACGGGATCGGCTGGTTGTGCGCGATGGACGACCGGCTGGCCAGGGAGACGCTCGCCACCTACCTGATCCACTCGCTGTCGCTGCGGGACGCCTGCGAGCGCGGCATCCGCTGGTTCCACATGGGCGAGTCGGACACCGGATCGGGCAGCGAACACTTCAAGAAGTACTTCGGCGCGGTGCCGTGCGAGTACGCCGCGCTGCGCCTGGAGCGCCTGCCGTTCGCGCGGGCCGAGCGCGGCGCCCGTGCCGCCTACGGCGCGCTGTCGTCGGCGCAGTCCGCGCTGCGCGCCCGGATCGCCGAGTATCGCAAGGCCCGGCAGTGAGCCGGGTCACGCTGTCGATCTACGACCACGTCGGCAACCCGCATTACGGCGGCGGCGGGGCGCTGGTCGTCGCGCGGATCGCCCGCGAGCTGGCCGCCGAGCACACCGTCACCGTGTTCTGCGGCTCCTACCCGGGCCGCCGCCCCGGCGTCGTCGACGGCGTCCGTTACCGGTTCCTCCCGGTCGGCTGGGCCGGGCCGCGCGTCGGGCAGCTGCTGTTCCAGGTGCTGCTGCCGCTGGTGGCGCTCGCGCACCGGACCGACCTGTGGATCGAGAGCCTCACCCCGCCCGTTTCGGCGAGCCTGCTGCCGCTCACCGCACGGCGCCCGGTGGTGGCGCTGGTGCAGATGCTGTGCGGCGCGGACATGCAGCGGCGCTACGGGCTGCCGTTCGAGGCAATCGAGCGCCGCGGGCTGCGGCTCTACCGCCACTTCGTCGTGCTCAACGACATCGACGCGGGCCTCGTGCAGGCCGCGAACCCCGTCGCCGCCGTCACGGTGATCCCCAACGGGGTCGACGTGCCCGCGGAGGAACCCGGGGGAGACGCGGGCCCCATCCTCTTCCTCGGCCGCATCGACGTCCGCCAGAAGGGTCTCGACCTCCTGCTCGCCGCCGTCGCCGACGAGCCCGCGCTCCGGCTCGACATCGCCGGGTCCGGCACCGCGGCCGAGGTCAAGCGCCTACACGCGATGCTCCCGCCGTCCGCGGCGGACCGGGTGCGGCTGCTCGGCCGGGTCGAGGGCGAGCGCAAGGCCGCCCTGCTGCGCGACTGCCGGTTCGCCGTGGTCCCCTCCCGTTACGAGACCTTCTGCCTCACCGCGCTGGAGGCCCTCTCCTACGGCAAGCCGGTCGTCCACTTCGACCTCGACCGGCTGTCCTGGATCGGCCCGAGCTGCGGGGTCGCCGTGCCCGCGTTCGACGTCGCCGCGCTGGGCACGGCGATGCGCGAGCTGTCCGCCGACGCGCCGCGCCGGGCAGAGCTCGGCCGGGGCGCCCGCGCCCGTGCCCTCGACCACGCGTGGCCGTCCGTGACCCGGCGCTACCGGGACCTCGTCGCCGCGCTGCTGGTCACGCCTCAGCGCCGCAACCGGTTGCGCAGGGCCGACAGGCGCTCGCGGGTGTCGTCGGGCAGCCGCGACACCACCTCCGACCGGGCCCACACGGCCGCCGCGACCGACCCCCGCAGCGCCGGGCCCGTGCGTCCGGTGAAGAGCAGCATGCGCACCTGCTCGCGCGTGCCGCTCGCGAGGTCGGCCTTGTACGACTCGTTGTCCCCCAACAGATCGAGCTCACGCAGCTCCGGATCCGCGAAGGCGTAATCGATCAAATGTTGGGTGAGCACGACCCCCGGCCCGAGCTTGGCGTGGTCGTCGTCCATGCCGAGCTTGAGGAACGACAGCGTGGACCCGTACCGCAGGCAGAACCCGAACCCGATCGCCTGCCCGGACAGGCGCAGGAAGACCAGCCGCAGCAGGCCCTCTTCGGCCGCCCAGCGCGCGGCGGCGGCGTAGAAGGCGACCGCGGTGGGCGAGGAGAGCACCGCGGAGCCCGCCGCGAGCTTCCACTCCCTGGCCTCGAGCCGCCACCCCTCGTCGAGCAGCGCGGGAAGGTCCTCCCGGCCGTCGCGGACGTCGAACTCGACGGTCCCGGCCTCGGCCATGCGGTTGCGCAGCCGCTTGAGCCCGTGCCTGCGGTTCTTGGAGAGGCCGCGCTGGAACGCGGCCGGGTCGCCGGAAACGTCGATGAACGGCGAACGGCGCATGTGCCGCACGAACACGCCTGCGCCCGCCCGGTGGGCCGCGACGCGCAGGGCGACGACGTCCGGGTCTTCGACGTCGACGGCGGCCAGGTCGATCACGCGTGGACGCGCCGCGAGCAGGCGCTCGGCGAGCTCGGCAGCGGCCTCGGGGTCGGCCGTCACGGGCGTGTAGAGGGCGGTCTCCTGGTTGGTGGTGGAGCGCACCCCGAACCGCCCTGCGAGCACCGGCAGGACGGCGACCAGCTCGCCGCCGCGTTCCACCGTGACCACCCGCACGGCGTCCGAACGGCCGAACGCCTCGGCCCACGCCCGCAGCCATCCGGGGCGCACGAACGGCGGCGCGCCGACGTCCACCGCCAGCCGGTCCCAGCGCTCGACGAGCGCGGGCGAGAGCGTCTGCAGAACCCCGCCTCGCACCACCGCGGCGACCTCCCCTTCACGGCTGCCCGCCCCCGGTGGGACCGACGATCAGCGGGAGGCTACTGGCGCGGGCGGCGAAGGACCAGAAAACGCCCGGTTCTCGCCGCGCTGACCCTGGCGCTGGTCGCCGTGCTGCAGCTCAGCGGCTGCACGGTGGTGCCGGGGCGGGCCGTGGCGGCGCCCGTGGACGGCGGTCCGCGGTTCGGCACGCTCGTGTCGCGGCCCGAGCACGCCGCCGACGAGATGGGCGCCGGGGTGTCCGCGGCGATGGTGGAGCTGTCCTGGGCGCAGGCCGAGCCGAGGCCCGGCCGGTTCGATCTCGACTACCTGAGCTCGGTGCGCGGGCAGATCGACACCCTGCGCGCGACGGGCCGCTCGGTCGCGCTCGGCCTTGGCCTGCACGCCACGCCGGACTGGGTGTCGGCGCTGCCCGACGCCCGGTTCGTCGACCAGGACGGCAACGTCTCGAACGAGGTCAACCTCGTGTTCGCCCAAGACGCCCGCACCGCGGCCGAGGGCTACTTCGCCCAGCTGGCCACCCAGCTCGACCTGTCCACGTTCCACGCCATCCGGCTCACCTCCGGCGGCTCGCCCGAGGTGCTCTACCCCGGCGGTAGCCGCTACTGGGCGTTCGACCGGCACGCCCAGACCGGCGACGGCCTCCCGCCGTCGATGCCGCCCAACCCGCTGCCCGGCTGGCGGCCCGGCACACCCGGCCAGGACCAGGCCCAGGTCCGCAGCTGGGCGGACTGGTATGTCAAGGCCCTCGACGACGTCGCCACCTGGCAGATCGGCGCGCTGGGCAAGCTGGGCTTCCGTGGTCGGTACGAGATGGTCACGCCCGGGGTGGGGGTGCAGCCGCGGGCCTACGACCGCGCCGTCCAGGCAGGCCTTCCACCGGGCCTGCTGGGCTCGGGGGCGGCGTGGCAGGTCTTCTACGCCGGGTTGCCGCGCAGGCCGGACGTCGTCGCCTACGTGAGCTCGGTCGCCGACGGCTCCGGCGCCGACGACGACTGCACGCCCGACGACGACGCCGTCGCGCTCGACGCGGTGGCGCCCGCCTCGTGGTCGGCGACGCGGTGGATCGGGACCCTCGCCCGGCGGAGCGGCTTCGCGGTGTCGGGCGAGAACCCCGGCTGGCACCAGTCGAACGTGCTGGACGCGCGCTACGTCGACGTCTCCGACGCCGGGATGATGGCCGCCGCCGTGCGGCAGTCCCGCTCCTGCGGCCTCGACACGTTCTACTGGGCCCACGACGCGCAACTGTGGGACGGGACGGTGCCGTTCGACCGGTACGCCCAGCTCGTCGCCCTGAAGTGAGCTACGCCTCGAAGTAGGTCTCCGGGCGCGACGGGATCTCACCGCCAGGGAACAGCGCGTCGACCTGGGTGCCGTAGCCACGGATCAGCTTCTGCTTCACGGTCAGGTCGGCGTCCCACGACCATTCCGCCAGGCCGTGGCGCGCCACGTAGTCGCGGTCGACGGCGGCCCTGAGGTCGTAGGGGAAATCCGAGTACCGCACCAGCGGGCGGCCCAGCAGCTCGCCGGTGCGGCGGGTGATCAGGTGGTCGACGTGCGCGCCGACGCCGATCGGCGCCAGCACCGCCGCCGCATCGATGTCGGCCAGTTCGTCCGCGAGCACGTGCGACATGGCGCGGTCGGCGCGGGCCACCCGGCCCCTGGCGATGTCGTAGCGGTAGGTCGGGTAGCGGTGCACGAGCTCGGGCACCCACCGCCCCAGCCCGTCCAGGCCCGCGGGCACCCGCCGGGACCGGAACAGTGCATCGATCACTCCGTGGTGGCGCCACGTGGCGCCCAGCGCGGTCAGCACCTCACCGTCCTCGGCCCGCCGCGCGGCGAACAGCCCGGCGGCGTCGGGCACCACGCACTGCCGCAGGAACGACCGGGCTGCGTAGGTGTGCGGCGGCGGTCCTGCGGCGGTGAACAGCGTGACCACCGTGACCGGGCATCGCTTGACCAGCGTGGTCAGCAGCGCCCCGCAGGACAGCACGGCGTCGTCGAGGTGGGCCGAGAGCACGAGGATCGGGTCTCCGGCGGCGACCGCCGCGCTCAGTACCGCGGACCGATGTATGTCCACCAGGCCTCCACCAGGGTTTGCGGGGCGACGAGCCCGGCCGCCGCGCCGTTGATGCGGTGCAACACGACGAAGAGGATCACCGCGATCGCGACGATGACCGCCAGCAGCGCCAGCGCGACGGCCAGGGGGCGCCCGATCGACGGGTTGCGCCAGGTCGGGTCGGAGCCGTCGGAGGCGGAACCCGCACCCGGGTCGGTGGGATGGGGGTCGGTGTGGGGGACCGCGCCGGGGGTCGCCGGGGCGGGCGGCCAGGCCGCGGCGGCCGGCGCAGCGGGAGGCGGCGCAGGGGGAGGCGGGCACCGCCCCGGGGTGGGGCGGGCGGCCTGGCCGCGCCGAGCGGGGCGACGGGAGGTGGGGCAGCGGGAGGTGGGGCAGCGGGAGGTGGGGCAGCGGGAGGTGGGACCACCCGGGGCGGGCCCATTGCGGGCGGCCCGACACGGGGCGGGGGGATCGGCGGCGGGCCCGTGGGCGGGGCAACGGGTGTGCGCACGAACTCGGTCACCGCCTCGGGCGGCTCCTGCACGAACTCGGTCACCGGCTCCGGCGCGGGGGCAGGGGGCCGCGCGACCGGGCTCGGGCGTGGCCCGGCGGGCGCGCCGGGACGGGCAGGCGGAGCGCCGTTGCGGCGCGGGACCGCTGGAGGGGGGGTCGGCCGACGGACGGGCGCCGGGACGCCGCGCGGCGGCGATGGCACTGACGGTGACGGGGACGAGGGCGCAGACGGCGATGCCGTCGAGGGCTCGGACGATGGCGCGGGCTGCGACGCGGACCATGGCGCGGACCCAGAGGCGGACGGCGACGCGGGCGCAGAGGCGGACGGCGACGCGGGCGCAGAGGCGGACCGCGACGCGGGTTCGGAGGCGGACGCCGCGGCGGCGGGCGACGACGGAGACGGCGACGGCGGGGAGGGCGGGCGGCCTGCGCCGGTGTCGCGCGGCGATTCCGACGACGAGGCGGACGGGACGGCGAGCGGTCGCACCGGGGCCGGGCCGGGCGCCCCCGCACCCGCACGCCGGTTGGCGAGCTGCGCCGCCCCCCACGCCACCGCCCCTTCCGGCGCGTGCTCGATGCGGACGCGAGGCCCGATCGTCTCCCGGAGCAAGGCCGTGACCAGCGGGATCCGCGCGGAGCCCCCCGTGAGGACGAGAACGTCGGGACGCGTGTCCGCGGTGGCCAGCACCCGGCGCAGCGCCGCGACGGTGTCCGCGACGGGACGGCGGAAGAGCGCGTCGATCTCCTCGCGGTGCAGCCTGGTCCGGCGGGTGCCCGACGGCAGCGGCAAGGTCACCTCGGCCACGCGCTGCGTCGAGAGCGTCTCCTTCGCGGCCGCGCACGCGGCGAGGACGCGGTCGCGCGTGCGAGCCCCCTCGCGGGTGCGCGGGTCCCACCGGGTGAGCGCGCCGCTGAGGCGGGTGTCGAGATGCCCGCGCACCAGCTCGTCCAGCTCGGCGCCGCCGAGACGCGCAACGCCGTCGGGCGGCCCGACGAGCTCGACGCCCTCCGCGTCCGCCCGCAGGACGGCGACCTCGCACGCGCCCGCACCGAAGTCGTACACCGCGAACGGGCCTGCGGGGCGTCCGGCGCCTGCAAACCAGGTGCCGCAGGCGAGTGGGGCCGTGGTCATCGTCGCGTCCGGCCGTCCCGCCCGGGCGGCGGCCGCGGCCAGCAGATCCTGTCCGCGTGGCCCCAGCGCGGCGGGGCGCGTCGAGCACGACGTGGTCGGGCGGTCCGTCGCGCAGGGTCGTCACCTTGTCCAGGACGTCCCAGAGCACCGTGCTCAGCAGGTCGGTGACCTCGCATGTGCGCTCGCCGAGCTGGAGCGGGGCCGGGTCGTCCAGCCGCCTGCTGAGCATCCGGGCGGTCCACGTGGGCTGCAGTTCCGTGGCCCGCACGGCCTCGTCGCCCGTGAGGATGGTGCCGTCGGGGGTGACGTGCACGAGCGCCGGGAGCTTCGCCGAGTGGCGGCCGAGAACGACGGTCTCGACACCGGCACCGTCGGCCACCGCGGCCGTGACCGCCGAGTTCCCGATGTCGACCCCGAGGCAGTAGCGCACGAGACCTCCTGTCGACGGACGCCGATGCTACCGGTCGTCGGGCGCGGTCGAGGCAATCCGGTTCGGACTGTTCAGCCCGCGGCGCACAACGAGCACCCTGCGTGGCCGATGAAGTCCGTCGACGACGATGTCGAACGCTATCGTGACCCCCATGAGGACGATCGTGACCGGCGGGGCCGGATTTATCGGGTCCAATCTCGTCGACGAGCTCGTACGCGAAGGAGCCGACGTTCTCGTCGTGGACGATCTGAGCCACGGTTCGAAGCACAATCTGGCCGACGCTCTGGCCCGCGGAATCGGCCTCGCCGAGATCGACGTTCGGGATGAGCGCGCCGTGACCGAGGCTTTCACCGCATTCCGTCCCGAGGCCGTCTTCCACCTCGCGGCGCAGATCGACGTGCGCGCCTCCATGCTGCGGCCCGGCTTCGACGCCGGTGTGAACATCCTCGGATCCATCAATGTCTTCGCTTCGGCCTGCGCGGCCGGTGCTCGACGCATCGTCAACACGTCGACCGGCGGTGCGATCTACGGGGAGTCCCGGGTATTGCCCACGCCGGAGACGGAAAAGGCCGCCCCGATCTCCGCGTATGGACTCAGCAAATGGGCGACCGAGGAGTACGCAAAGTGGTTCGCCGCCACCAATGAGACAGAGATCGTCACGCTTCGCTACGGGAATGTGTACGGGCCACGGCAGGATCCAGCGGGGGACGCGGGGGTGATCGCCAAGTTCTGCGACAGCAGGCTCAGCGGACAGCGGCCGGTCGTGTACGGCGACGGCGAGCAGACCCGCGACTACGTCTACGTGCAGGACATCGTGGCGGCCAACCTCGCGGCCGCGCACGCCACCACGCTCGGCCACGCGACCTACAATGTCGGTTCGGGGCGGGAGATCAGCGTCCTGGATCTGATCGAGGCGATCGCCGAGGTCACCGACGCCGCACCCGGCTCGTTCCGCCCTGAGTTCGAGCCTGCCCGGCCGGGTGAGGTGCGCCGGAGTTGCCTCGATGTGAAGCGGGCTCGTCGAGAACTCGAGATGGGCGAGCCGACTCCGCTCGTTGAGGGCGTGCGGTCGACCGTGCAGTGGATTCGCTCTCGCGCGAACGCCTAGTTCAGCCCCGACGGCGCACGAGGAACCGCTGCAGCACGACGAACACCAGCAGCAGCGCCCCGATCACGATCCGGGTCCACCACGAGCTGAGGGTGCCCTCGAACGAGATGAACGTCTGGATCAGGCCGAGCACCAGCACCCCGAGCAGCGAGCCGCCGACCAGCCCGACGCCGCCGGAGAGCAGT
Organism: uncultured Actinomycetota bacterium; assembly: GCA_963739465.1. Lineage (GTDB taxonomy): Bacteria > Actinomycetota > Actinomycetes > Mycobacteriales > Pseudonocardiaceae > Pseudonocardia. Next base: position 83,854 of record CAVUAS010000005.1, on the reverse strand, counting down.
GTGCCGCCGATGACGGTGGCGGCGATGGCGTCGAGTTCGGTGCCGACGGCGCTGAGGCTGTAGCCCGACAGCGAGTAGAAGGCGAACAGCAGACCGCCGATCGCCGAGCACAGTCCGCTGATGCCGTAGACGGCGACCTTCGTGCGGCCCACCCGCAGCCCCATGAGCACGGCGGACTGCTGGCTGCCGCCGATGGCGTAGACCGTGCGGCCGAACCGGGTGGCGTGCAGCAGGTACGCCCCGACCAGCACGACCAGCACCGCCACGACGACCGACGGGCTGACGAACGTGTCGTCGGGCAGCGGCACGGTGCCCTGGGCGATCGCGGTGAACAGCGGGTCGCGGATGGGGATCGACTCGACGCTGATCACGTAGCAGAGCCCGCGGGCGAGGAACATGCCTGCCAGCGTGACCACGAACGGCTGCAGCTCCAGGAAGTGGATCACCAGGCCCATCGCGAGCCCCAGCGTGGTGCCGACGAGCAGCACGACCAGCATCACGGGCACCGCGCTCCAACCGATCGCCAAGAGCTTCGCGGCGAGCACACCCGAGAGCGCCACCACCGAGCCGACGGACAGGTCGATGCCGCCCGTGATGATCACGAACGTCATGCCGACGGCCAGCACGATCAGGTAGGCGTTGTCGATGAACAGGTTGAGCAGCACCTGGAGGGAGAAGAAGCCGTCGTAGCGCGCCGATCCCGCCCCGAACATGGCCACGAACAGCACGAAGGTGGCCAGCACGGGCAGCACGCGCGGCGAGACGAGCCTGCGTCGGCGCGCGGGTGGGGCGTTCGCGGCGGGCGGGGTCTCGACCGGCGCGGTGCGGGTGGTGTCGGCGCTCACGAAGCGCTCCCGACCAGCACCGCGGCCGGCCGCGAACGGTGCAGGAGCGCGCGGGTCTTCGGCGACTGCAGCAGGCAGACGGCGATGATGACGAGCGCCTTGAACACCAGCGTGACCTCCGGCGGGATCCCCGCGGTGTAGACGGTGGTGGTGAGGGTCTGCAGGACCAGCGCCCCCACGAGGGTGCCGACGACCGAGTACCGGCCGCCGGTGAGCAACGTGCCCCCGATGACGACGGCGAGGATGGCGTCCAGCTCGATCCACAGGCCCGCGTTGTTCGCGTCGGCTGCAGTGACGTTGGAGCTGATCGCAAGGCCTGCGACGCACGCGCAGACCGCGACGAAGATGTACACGGCCACGGTGATGCCCCGCGCCCGGATGCCCGCCAGCCGGGCCGCGGTCGGGTTGATCCCCACCGCCTCGATGAGCATGCCCAGCGCCGTGCGCCGCGTGACGACGCCGACGAGCGCGTACAGCACGGCGGCCAGCACCACGGACACCGGAAGGCCGAGCAGGAACCCCCCGCCGAGCTGGGCGTAGAGCGGGTTGGCCACGGTGATGATCTGCCCGTCGGTGATCAGCTGCGCGATGCCGCGGCCCGCGGTCATGAGCACGAGCGTGGCGATGATCGGCTGGATGCCCAGCACCGCGACGAGGAAGCCGTTCCAGAGACCGAGCACGACGGAAAGGCCCAGCGCGAGCAGCACGCCGACGACGGCGGCGCTCCCGCTCGTCGGGTCCGGTGCCGCGGCGATCCACCCGCACGCCACCGCGGCGGAGATGGCGACGGTGGCGCCGACCGAGAGGTCGATCCCGCGGGTCGCGATCACCAGGGTCATGCCGAGGGCGATGAGCGCGGTCGGTGTGCCGTTCTTGAGGATGTCGACGAGGCTGCCGTAGAGGTGCCCGTCCTGGATCCGCAGCGACAGGAACCCGGGCACGGCGACGACGTCGAAGACGAGCAGGACGACCAGCGCGACCACCGGCCAGAACAGGCTCGACGCGGCGGCGCGGCGCAGGGCGTCAGGCGACATCGGAGTCTCCTCGGGCGATCAGCTCCATGACCTGTGCCATCGACGCCTCGGCCCGCGGCAGCTCGGCGACCTTCCGCCGGTCGCGCAGCACGGCGACCCGGTCGGACAGCCGCAGCACCTCCTCCAGCTCGGCGGAGATGAAGAGCACCGCCATGCCGTCGCCCGCCAGGTCGACGACGAGGCGTTGGATCTGGGTCTTGGCGCCGATGTCGATGCCGCGGGTGGGCTCGTCCAGGATCAGCAGCCGTGGCTCGGTGATGAGCCACCGGGCCAGCAGCACCTTCTGCTGGTTGCCGCCCGAGAGGTTGCGGATGAGCACATCCGGATCCGTCGGGCGGATGTCCAACGCGGCGATCCATTTCGCGACGAGCTCGTCGGTGGTGCGCCGGGGCAGCCGCCGCGCCCAGCCGCGGCGGGCCTGGAGGGCGAGCACGATGTTGTCGCGCACGGTCAGGTCGCCGACGACGCCCTCGCCCTTGCGGTCCTCGGAGCAGAACGCGACGCGTGCGGCGATGGCGTCGATGGGGCTCCGCAGGCGAGCGGGCCGGTCGTCGACGGCGATGGTGCCGGAATCGGCGTGGTCGGCGCCGAACAGCAGCCGGGCGAGCTCGGTGCGCCCGGACCCGAGCAGCCCGGCGAGGCCCAGCACCTCGCCCGGGCGCATGGCGAGATCGACCGGCGCGATCGCGCCCGTGCGGCCCAGCCCGGCCGCGGCGAGCACCGCGGTGTCGGGCAGCTCCGCGATGTCGGTGGGCGGCTGGCGGTCCAGCTCGGTGAGCGCGGCCAGCTCGTGGCCGACCATCTTCTTGACCATCTCCAGCCGCGGCAGCTCGGCGAGCGGGTACTCGCCGACCAGCCTGCCGTTGCGCAGGATCGTGGCGCGGTCGGCGATGCGGTAGACCTGGTCAAGGAAATGCGACACGAAGAGCACCGCGACCCCGGCGTCGCGGACGTCGCGGATCACCCGGAACAGCTCCTGCACCTCGTCGGCGTCGAGGCTGGACGTGGGCTCGTCGAGGATCAGCACGGCGGCGTCGAGGTCGACGGCCCTGGCGATGGCCACGAGCTGCTGGACGGCCAACGGATGGCCGCCGAGCACCGAATCCGGGTCGACGGCCAGGTTGAGCCGGGCGAGCAGCCCGGTGGCGCGGCGGCGCACGGCGCGCCGGTCGATGCGCCCGAGCCGACGGGGCTCGCGCCCGAGCAGGATGTTCTCCGCGACGGTGAGGTTGGGGCAGAGGTTGACCTCCTGGTACACCGTGGCGATCCCGGCCTCCTGGGCCGCGCCGGGGGACGCGAACACCCGCTCCTCGCCGCGCACCCGGATCGTGCCCGCGTCGATGCCGTAGACGCCGGTGAGCGCCTTGATCAGGGTGGACTTCCCCGCGCCGTTCTCGCCCAGGAGCGCGTGCACCTCACCGGGCAGCAGCCGGAAATCGACCCCGTCGAGGGCCTTGACGCCCGGGAAGCTGATGGTGATGCCGCGCATCTCCACGACGGGGGACGCGGTCATGTCCTCCTCCTTCGCCGGCCCTTCCCCGCCGGAACGGGGGCGGCAGGCGTGGGCCGCCACCTTCGGCGTCCTCGGCATCCTGCTGACCGGGCTCGGCTTCACCATGACCGTCACCCACCCGCTCGCCGAGGCCAAGCCCTACATCGACACCCTCTTCGGCGAACCCGCCCTCCTGCTCGGCGTGCTGCTGCTATTGCGCGACGTCGATCTTGCACATGGTTGCGACGTTCGTGGTGAGGCTGGTGAGGGCGTGAAATGGCCCCGCTCGGGGGTTCCGGGCGGGGCTGTGGTGGGCGTGGTGTCGTTCAGCGGGTCATCGTGTCGTGGGTTGGGTGTCGTGGGTGTTCTCGGTGACGGCGGATCGGGCGCTGGCCTCGTCGACGAGGTTTTTGCCGGCCGCGCAGGCGGCGATCAGCGCGGAGATCGCCAGCCGGTTGATGTTGCGTGGTTTGCCTCGGCTGGAGGTGTGGATCAGCTCGATGGCGTCCTCGGTGAAGAGTGGGTCCGCGCGGCCGGCGAGCTGGAGGTGGTGGCGAATGTATCCGGCGGTTTCTTCGCTGGTCATGCCGGTCATGTGGCGGCGCACGGTGATCCGTTGTTCGAGCGCGGCCAGGGTGCCGAGCTTCATCTTGGTGGCCAGGGTGGGCTGTCCGAGTAGGACGGTCGCGAACGGGGATTCGGTGTCGAGCTCGTGGTTGGTCAGCAGCCGCAGCGCTTCCAGCGCGTCGTGGGTGAGCAGGTGGCCCTCGTCGATCAGCAGTATGGGGACACGTCCTCGCTCTGAGTGTTCGGCGGCCAGGGCGTCGCGGGCTTGGGGGACCAGCGCGGCGTTGTGGAAGCTGGGTTTGCCGCCCAGCGCGGTGACCAGGTGGTGGTAGATCCCTCTCGCGCCGATGGTGGGATCCGGGATGTAGATCAGGTGGTGGCGGGCGGGCTCTGTGCGGCCGATCGCGGCCCGAGCGGCGACGGTTTTACCGACGCCGACCTCACCGGTGATCACGGTGATGCCGCGGGTGGCGATGCCGTAGGCGATGCGGGCGGCGGCTTGGGCGTGGTCGCTGCTGGGGAACAGCATTCCGGGCGCGAGGCCGCGGCCGTAGGGCATGGTGGTGAAGCCGAAGAACGATTGGATCTTGTCCAGCATGTCGGTGTGTTCCTAGTGGGTTCCGTTGGCGGCGGTGATGGCGCTGGTCACGGCGGCGATGTTGGCGTGGTCGAGGCTGCCGAGGACCTCGCGCAGGATGACCGGTGTGCCGATGGCCAGGGAGGCTGCGATGCGCAGCATGTCGGCCTCGGAACCGGAGCAGGGCAGCTGTCCGCGCTTGAGGGCGGTGATGGCGGCCTGCCAGTCGATCCAGGCGCCGGTGGGGTGGCCGTCTGCGGCGGTGACGGGGTGGACGAACCGGGTGGCGAAGGCCGGGCGGGCCAGCCAGTACCGATGCACGATCAGTAGGTCGACCGCGGCGACGTCGGCCAGCAGCCCGGCCGCGTGGGCGCGCAACAATCCGGGCAGGGTCTGGGGTGCGGGCGTCTGGGGTGCGGTCGCCGCGGTGCCGGAGCTTTGTTCAGGGACCCTGGTAGCGGACGGGTTCATGCCATCTCCTGTCCATCCTGGGGGTGTTCGGTGGGGCATTCCAGGGCGGTGAAGTTGATCGTCTGGCCGGCCTTGTGATGGTGGGCGCCCTCCAGCAGCCGCAGGTAATCGATGCCGGTGGCCTCGACCGGGGCGGGCGCATCGGGTTTGACGGCGGGGTGGACGTGGCGGGTGACCTGATGCGGAATCGCCCGGCCCATCGGTCGGCTCTGGTACTCGACCTCGATGATGGTCAGATCGAACGGGGTGAACAGCAGGTCGATGGTGCGGCCGATGAGGGCGGGCTCGACTTCATACCGATTTCCGTGCAGAGACACGGTCGCGAACGCGGTGACCTTGCGCTGCTCGCGCCACAGAAACGCCCGCCGAAGCAGCGCCGGATCCGGCCGCGGCGTCGGGCCGGGGCGCTCGGCGTGGTAGCGCTCGGCCGGGGTGGCCCCGGTCTCGGAATGCCGGCTGCGGTGGTACTGCTGGTGCAGCCAGGCGGTGAACAAGCGATTGAGATCGGCCAGCGACGCACACCCGCTACCGCCCCCGGCCTGGACGGTGTCGATGGCGGTGTCGATGGCGGTGTCGATGGCGGTGTCGATGGCGGTGTCGATCTCGACCAAGAACTGGTCACGCACCGTGCGGTTCCAGCGTTCGATCTTCCCCCGGCCTTGGGGCCGGCCGGGTGCGGAGTGCACGATCTTGATGTCCAGCACCGCCGCCGACCAGGCCAGCTGACTCGAGGAGTACGCGCTGCCGTTGTCGGCATACAGCCGCTGCGGGCAGCCGTGGGTTTTGACCGCGTCGTGCAGCGCGGCCTGCATGCCCAGGGTGTCCTCACCGTGGCCCCAGCGGTGCCCGACCACATACCGGGAATGATCATCCAGCAGCGCGAACAGCACCGCCCGCTTGCCCTCGATGATCGGGCCGTGCAACCCGTCGCTGACCCACAGCTGGTCCGGTGCGTCGGCCTCGAACCGGCCGAACGCCTTCGGCGCGGTCCCATCGGGGCGGGTGCCCAGCTCCAGGCGGGCGAAGTGGCGTTGCAGGGTGCGGGAGGTGGGTGTCCACCCCTGCTCCTGCTCGATGATCCGGGCGATATGCGCCGCGGTGCGGGCCGGGCGTTCCCGCTTCAGCCGCACCGCCAACTCCAGCACCGACGCCTCGGTGCGGGGTTGCACCTGGCGTTCGGCCGGGATCAGCGCGTCGAACCCGCCGGCCCGCCACGTGCGTATCCAGCGATCCAGGCTGGCCCGCGATACGGTCACCGGCTCGCCGAACGGGCCGACATGCACCTGGGCGGCGAGCTCGCGGACCAGCTTTCCGCGCTCGGCTGGGGACAGGGCCGGATCGGCCAGCGGCCGGATCAGGGCATAGCGGTAGAGCGCGATTTCCCGCGCCCGGGACGCCCGGGACTTCTTACCCGACGCCATCAATGATCACCTCAACGCTTTCACGATCAACAAGGACGTCGCTGACCGTGGCCCGCCAGGAAGATCGTTTACAGATGCGGGGACGTGTTGATCCACAACCCGCCGGGCCGCACGGCCCGGGCCGCAAGCAGCCAGCCGCCCGAGCAGGCCGCCACCGTCTCCGCGGCCGACACGGTGAGCACGCCAGCGCCCCACGTGCGGCGCACCGCCGCGCACGCGGCGCCGATCTGCGCGACCGCGTCCCCGACAGCGCTGCCGGTCGGCGCCAGGCGATCCAGGTCGCCGCCGGCGGCCGCGTGGCGTTCCAGCCGCGCGAACCCCACCCGGATCGGCTCGGCGTGGGCCGCGAACCGCGACAGCCACCCCCGCACCGTCGAGGCCGGACGCCCCGCCGCCTCGGTGATCGTGCGCCAGCCCTGCCCCATCGCTCGCGCCAGCAGCGCCGTCCAGATCACCGCCACCGCGTCCACCCGCCGGCCCAGGCACCACCGCGGTAACAGCACATGCGAGCGACCGCATCCCACAGCGCTCGAGCAGATCGCCCGCCGCGGCCTGATCCGCCGGGCCAGCTCCGTGGCCACCCGCACGAACCGCGGGGCCGCATGCCCCCACGGCGCCAGCCGGTGCCCGCAATCCGGGCAGGTCAACTCGCCCGAAACCAGCTTGTGTTCGACCACGACAGGATCAGGACCTACGCTGAGCAACGGACCGCCTCCGGGCGCGTTCGAACGGCCCTTCCCGGCAGCAGGCCAACGCGAGCGGGAAGGGCCGTTGGCTTTCAAGATCACCCGGAGCCTATTCAGGCCGTCCTCACCCTGACGCGACCAGCCACCTCAACCCGCGTCGCCCGCAACGTCCTCACCATCGATGACGCACAGGACCCCCACCCCGCTCAACCGGGGAGACGCTCAACAGCTGCTCGCCGCCGCCTGGCGGATCAGCCGCACCACGCCGGCCCTCGACCCTGACCGGCTACCCGACGCGCTGGTCCCCGTCGGCGTCATCGTCTTCATCCTTGGGCTCGTCATGACCTGGTGCACCCTGGCCATCCTGCGCTTCGACGTCGTCAGCGCCGCACCCGCCGAGGAACCCATCACTGGTCTGCTGCACCACCACCCGGCTATCGAGAACACCTTCTTCGCCGCCGTGCTCTACGCCCCCGCCGCGCTGGGCTGTCTGCTCTTCCCCTTCGCGGCCCGGCCCGGCAGCCACCGCAGCTGGCAGATCCTCTACTGGGCCTGGACGGTCGCCGGCATCGGCTTCGCGCTGTTCTCCGCGATGAACTTCTACACCCACACCGGCATGGTCGTGAACCTCACCGACCGCACCACATACCGGTGGTAGAGCCCGTGACCCCGACTTACCCCACCGGAAGGAGACGACTCATGCCCGTCTCACCAACCACACCCGTGCGTGTTGCTTACGGGATCGCGGCCCTGCTACTGGCGCTCGGAACCAGCGCGTGCCGCAACAAAGGCAGCGCACCGCAGCCAGCGACCAGCAGCCGAGCGAGCGGATCGGCGCCAGCCCCTGCACAGCCGGCAACGTCGACACCGAGCAGCACTACCACCGCGGCTCACTACGTCAACACGCGCGACGCGTGCAGCACACTCGATCACGCGCTTCTCACCAGCAAGCTCGGTGCCGACGCCGGCAACCTGGGGAAGCCGCGATTCACCGACTCGAGCACCGCTTCGCACGCGCACTGCGATCACCAGTACGGCCCCGCCGGGATGCGCAGTCTGATCTCCCTGGAGATCATGACCAGCAAGATCGGATCGACGCAGGCGTTCTACGAAGGGATGCGCGCCGTCCAGCAGAAGTCAACTGCGGTAACCGACGTACCCGGAGTCGGCCAGCAGGCCGCCGTCTACACCGATCCCGACACCGGGCCGCACCTGCTGGCGTACGACGGCAATCTCTACCTGAGCATCGCCCTCATCCCGGTGAACAACGCGGCCACTGAACAGCTGGATACTCAGGGACTCCTGGTCGCCTGCGCCCAGCACGTCCTCGGTGCATTGCATCAGCAATAGAGCGCATCCTCGGCCGCTCCGGTACACCTCATCGGAACGGCCGAGGCCAGCGCAGTCGCTCGCTAACACCCAGCGTGCCGAAATTCCGCCGCCGTCCGGCCCGGTTCTTGCAATGATGCTTTGCTGTGATGTCCATCCTGTCCACGCTCGTCCGCACGGTCCTTCTCGGCGTTTTGCCCTACCCCGACCTGCCGCGTCGCGTCCGCGTCCGTCGCCGCGCTCGCAGCCTCGCCACCAGCAACCCTTTGCCCCGGGACGAGGAGCAGGTCACCGGCGAGGACCTCGCACGGTTGGCGCTAATGCGCCTGCTGTTTCTGCAACGCGAGACGCGGCGAGCGGTCCGGACACGTCAACGAGAAGCGGCGGCCCTGCTCGCTCGCACCGGCATCGAGACCTGCATTCTCGGCCTGTGGTGCCTACTCATTCCAGGCGCAGCGGCCAAACTCCGCGCCTCCGAGTACAAGACCGCAGCGGGCATGCTGACGTTCCTGTCGAGCACAGGCCTCATCCCTCAGGAGCTCATCCGGAGCGCTGTGACCGCTCTCGGCGAGCCGCAGAAACTGCCCGACGTACGGTCCATGACAGAGCAGATCGACTCGAAGACGTCCGCCACGCTGGCCATTCACCTGTACGACGTGGCGTATCGGCCGGCGTCGCAGTACTTCACGCACGCCACCAACTCGGCGCTACGGCGGCATGTCACAGCGGACTACGGCTACACCATCCGGCCGGCAAACTCGTGGGTGCGCCGGGCGCCGGTGAGGTTGGTAGACGCCTCCGTCGGTGTGCTGGCCAGCGCCATCGCGAACAACGTCGCGGCCCCGGCGGATCTGTTCCTGCGATACGGCGAGGACCACGCCAAGCGGGTGCTACCGCCTCTACTGGCCACGATCGGCAAAGGAATGGGTCACAAGCTCGGTTGGGCCGGCGTCGTGGCCGCGCTGAGGGAGGCGGGCGTGACGCGTGCTTATCTCTCCGGCGTCGGCGCGTCTGGCACCCCAGAAGAACGTGAAGCGCGGCTCCGCTCCATGTACGACTCGCTGATTACCCGCCTCGATGTTGCCGATGTGCCGCCGGACGCCATTCGGCCCGTCGTGGATTATTTCGTCGCGAAGGTTCTGAGTGAACTGGATGCTGAACAAACCAACCAGCTTCCTCAGCGGTCGCCGGACGCCGGAGGGCAGGAGACGACGTGACCGGTGCTGACGGTCCCCGCTGACGCAGCATCGCGCCTGCAGCGACCGGAAATCACTCCGTAGCGGTTGGCTCGTCGTCGGGCTGGTCCCGTTGCGGAAGGGGTACAACAAGCAGGTAGGGGTGGGTGCTCAATCCGAGCTCGTTTCGGATTGCGCCGGCCTGTTCCGAGAGGGCGTTGTGCAGGTCGGCCTTGTTATGGCGCGCTGCGTCATGGCGTTTGTAGTCGGCCGTTGTCCATTGGTCGAGTGGGTACCAGCCGACGAGGTAGATGCCGGTGCGGGGTAGCTGTTCAGCCTTGGTGGCGTGATTATGCGGCGGCGGCGATGTCGGGGGTGAGGGCAGGCGGGAGCCACGCACCGGTGGTGAACAGGCGCGTCATCGCGTCAAGGGTGTCCAGACCCCACTTGGTCGCGGTGGACAGATAGGACTGCACGACAGCGAAGTCGATGAGTCCTTGCAGGGTGCGCCAGGAACCTCCGGAGCTCCGCTGCTGAACCTTCACTGATCTGGCCGGCAACTCGGCGGTGTTGTTCGTGAAGCTCACGTCCAGGTTCACTGTGAACCGCAGGATCATGTCCCGATGTCGCTGGAAGCGTCGCAGCAGGGTGCGGGCCTGCTGGTGCAGCGGGTCGCTGCCGCGGGTGTTCTCCTGCCGGCCACGGGCGATCGCCCCGGCATAGCGGGAACGGATGGTGGACAGTTCGGTGTCGGTGAGGGCCGCGCGGCCCTCGGCGCGGGCGGCGTGCGCGGTGTCATTGGCCAGCAGCAAGGTATTCACCATCGCCTCGGCCCAGGACTGACCCGCAGGGTCGGGGTCGTGGACCGCGCGGAGGTCGCGGACCAGATGAATGCCGCACCAGGCGTGTTCGATCGTGTCGAGGTGTTCGTAGCCGGCGTAGCCGTCCCGGACCAGGACCCCGGTGAACGTCGGCCAGATGCCGGCGGCGTCGATGGTGTCGCGGCTGCGGTCGCCGACGTGCATCGCGGTCAGGAACCGGGTGCAGGCCACGTGCAGGTAGCTCAGCGCGCCTTCGGCGCGGGCGGTCGTCTCCTCGGCGTGGGCGACCGGCGCGGCGGCAATCAACGCCCGCACATGCGGCAGGAACCGGGTCTCGAGCAGGCGGGCGGCCTGAGCACGGAGCCCGGCGACCCACCCGGGCGACACCGCGAACCCCAGCAACGCGTTGAGCACCCGCCGCGCGCGACGTACCGGCAGGAAATGCGCGCACGTCAGCCACGCTGCCCGAGCCTTGACCCCGGGTCCGTACTGAACCCGGCCCGACGCGACGGCGGGTGCGCTCGCCTCGGTGACGGTGCCGCACCCGCCGCAGGTTCGTGACTGCACCCGATGCTCGGTGACATACGGGCGCGGCGGAGGCGGCGGGAGGTCAACCACCTGATGGCGACACACACCGAAGACCTCCGCGTCCACCAAACCCTCCCCGCATCCCGCACACACCGGCGGAATGTGGGTGATCGTGTCATCGGGATCATCGATCAGACGCAGCGTGGCGCTGGGCGCACCAGGCTGCTTACCCCGCGGCTTACCCGAACGCGTCCGTACCGAGCGCTTGGCGGCGGGCTTCTTGATGAACGGCGAATCCGACGACGGTGGTTTGCCGCTGTTGGAGGAATCTCGACCGAGTTGGGCATGCAGCGCCGCGACCAGGCCTTCGAGCTCCGTCACCCGCGCCACCAGCGCCGCGATCTCAGCGTCCTTGGCCGCCAGCAACGACACGACGTCATCGTGTGCTTCCCGGCCCGACCCCATGATCAAAACCATAGTGGATCAACGGTGGCGACCGCTGCCGACACGCCGCCGACCTGTCACTCAGGCTGAACAGCTACGGTGCGGGTGCTGCTGGCGGGGAGGTAGCGGCCGGCGAGCTGCGTTCGCTGTGACGTGAGGAGGTCGTCGTTCCAGGGTCCTTTTACCTCGATGACCACGCATCCGACGTCGGCGAGGCGTGAGAAGATCGCGGCCGTGGCTGCGCGTGTGATTGCTATCTTTCCCGACGTGAACACGGCAGCGGTCGAGCGGTTCCGCAGCCGGTGGGATCCCATGGCCGTCGCCGTACCGGCCCACGTCACCGTCGTGTTCCCGTTTGTGTGGGATGGGCCGGCGTCCGAGTTGGCCGACGCGTTGCGAGCCGTTGTCACCGGCTGTATGCCCTTCGCGCTCCGGCTCTCCACGCCGACCCTCTGGGAAGACGAATACCTGTTCCTGCTTGTCCACGAAGGCCGGGAGCAGGTGTTGCAGTTGCACGAGTCGATCTACTGCCAGGTGCTTCACCGCGCGCAACGGCCAGCTCATTTCGTTCCTCACATGACCATCGGCCGCCACCCCGACAAGGCGGCATTACGCGCTGCCATCGGCGAGGCAACTGAGCTGGATCTGCCCCTGACCGGCAGGGCGCTGTCCGTGGCCGTCTACCGCCGGCATGGCGACGGAAGGCGGGTCCAAGAACTGGACATTCCTCTCGGCGCGGCTCCCTGAGAAGGTTTGTGCGCACTGTGCGCGGCAAATCCGGACGTCAAGATCGCGAGGTGGGTAGCGGCCGGGTGGCGGCGAGGTTCCGCTGTGCACCGTGCCGGTCGCCTATCTGGTGTCCGCCGCGCTCGCCGTCGACGAGGACGGGTGCGGCAACGGATAGGGGGTCGCCGCGCCAGTCGGCTGACCGATGCGCTGGGAAGAGTCGCTGCTCGCCGCCACCGCCGCACATCGGCGCACATCGGCGCACCTGGTATGGGCCGGTGTGCGGCGGCATCTGAGCGGCGTCAGAGGTGCATGGCCACCGGTCTGTCCGCGATCACGTACCGGAAGACATTGTCCTGCCGGTAGGAGCCGTCGGGTCGACGGTAGGAGGCAAGGGCTTCGGCGTAGGTGTCGTACACGAGATCCTCACCGGCGACCTCGATCGCCCACCGGAACGGGCCGATCGACGCCTGCCCGCGCCACGCGGTCGGCAGGTCGGGAAAGATGAATGGGCAGTCGACCTCGCCGGACGCGGCCGGTACGAGTCCGGCGTCGGTGAGCAGGCCCTCGACCACGCCGGGGGTGGATACGGCCAGCGGCGCGTGGGCGTCCGGAGGTGGCGGGGCGAGTGCCCTGATGCGCTGGAAGACCTGGTCGGTCTGGCACCGGTCGGGCTCGGCCCACACGCCGATCGCCACCCGGCCACCCCGGCGGGTCACCCGGGCCATCTCCACCACCGCCGCCCGTGGGTCGGCCGCGTACTGGACGGAGTTGAAGGCCGTCACCACGTCGATCGTGCCGTCGCGGAACGGCAGTGCTTCGATGTCGCCCACGCGCAGGTCCGCGTCCGGCATCCGCTCGTGCGCCACCGCGATCATCGACGCCGCGGCGTCGAGGCCAGCCACCCGCGCGCCTCGCTGCACCGCGGTCTGCAGGAGTGACCCGGTGCCGCATCCGACGTCGAGCAGTGTCAGATCGACGAGCGGTGCCAGCGCCGCGAGCGTCGCCTCGTGCAACGGCCTGCTCAGCGGCTCGCTCACCTGCGCCCAGTCCCTGACGGCCTGGTTCCATAGTCTGCCCTGTTCCTCTGCTGATCCCACGGATCCTCCTGATCTGTTCAGAGGTCGGCGTAGACGGCGCGCTCGAAGTCGGCGCAGGTCTTGAGCGCCTCCGGGGTGGCGAGCGGCCGGAACTGCGAGTAGAGGGCCCCGGCGATCCCGGCCATCGGGTCGATCCAGAAGTAGGTGTTGAACGCCCCGACCCAGCCACCGCTGCCGGCGCGGTGCCCACCCGGTCGCCCGTGGGTGTCGAGGAGCAGGCCCCAGCCCCACTTCATCCCCGGACCGGCCACGAAGTCGCAGCTGGCCACCGGGTCGGCGGTGCGGATCTCGGGCGGAAACCACAGGTCGCCGATCTGGTTGGTGAACGCCTCCCGCACCGACGACCGGGCGAGAACCGTGCCGGCCAACGTCCCGCCGCCGAGCAGCATGCGCTGGAAGAGCAGGTAGTCCCGGGGTGTGGAGTACAGGCCGTGCCCGCCGGGCCACCAGGCCGGTTGCTGGTCCCAGTCGAGGTCGGTGGGCTCCCAGTTCCCGGCCTCGTCCTTGACGTGCACCGGCACGCACACGGCCCGCCGCTCGTCGTCGAGCAGGAAACCGGTGGAGCACATCCCGAGCGGATCGAAAATGTGTTCGGCGAGGTAGCGGTCCAGTGACCGGCCGCTGACCGCCTCCACCACGCGGCCCAGCCAGTCGGTGCTGATGCCGTACTCGAACCTGGTGCCCGGGTCGGCCACCATCGGGGCGGAGAAGAGGTCGCCCGGCGCCGTCACCGCCTCCCACCGGGCGAGGTCGGCGTTCCAGAAACCGTAGGCGAGCCCGGTGGTGTGGGTGACGAGCTGCCGGACGGTTGCCCGTCTCGCCGACGCCCGCGTTCTCGGCTTTCCGTCGTCGAAGCCGTCCAGCACCTCGACCGCGGCGAAGTCGGGGCAGTAGGTGTCGACGGGAGCGTCGAAGTCCAGGTTGCCGCAGTCGCGCTGCTGCAGCGCGGCCACCGTGCACACCATCTTGGTCATGGACGCGATCCGGAAGATGCTGTCGGCATCGACGGGCTCGCTTCCGCCCACCGCGCGGGGCCCGGCGGCACCCTCGTAGCGGACGCCAGTGTCGTCGGCCGCCACGCCGACGACGTTGGGCATGGCGCCGCTGTCGACGGCCGACCGCAGCACGGCATCGATCCTGGCGGTCATGGCCGGGGCGCCCAGCACTCGAGCGCGATGTCGTCGGGATCGCGGAACGAAAGGCCGAATCCGAGCGCGTCCTCGGCGATGCCGCCGTGCTTGATCCCCAGCTCGTCTAGGCGGGCCCGCACCCGCTCCAGCTCGTCACGGTCGGCGCAGCTGAAGCCGATGTGGTCCAGCCCGGGGCGTCGTTCGTCGAACCGGTGCCCGGGATCGGTGCCGGAGTGTGCGTGCAGCGCCAGGATGACGCCGCTGCGCAGCACGAAGATGGTGTGGTGGAAGCCCTCGTGGTGACCCGGCAGCGCGGGAACGTCCTCGTCGATGACGGGATCGGCGTCCAGGAGCTGCCGGTACCAGGCCCGGCTGGCCTCCAGATCCGTGACAGTGACGGCGATGTGGTGCACGGCGGCTGGGAACACGCTCATTCGGTACTCCTGTGGTGTCGGCGGCAACGTGGTTGGCGTTCGGCCTGATCGTTGCCGCCGGCCCGCCCGGCACGCGTCGGGAGGATTACCCGGCCTGCGGGTGCCGGGCTACCCGGTTAGCCTCGCCGAATACCCAGCCAACTCGGCGCGCCGGCGGCAGCCGGTCTTGGTGAGCAGGCTGGCTACGTGCTTCTCCACCGTGCGTGGCGACAGGTGCAGCTGCTCGGCCAGCTCCCGGTTGGTCAACCCGTCGGCGAGCAGTACCAGCACGTCGGCCTCGCGGCTGGTCACTCCCAGCGCCCGCAGGGCCGCCGGCACGACGGCATCGCCGCGGCCGGCGCGCGGAACCGGAACACCGGCCCGGCGCAGCAGTGCGCGGCACGCTGCCGCCACGGGCCGTTCGCCGCGCTCGGCGAAGAAGACGGCGGCATCCCGAAGCCAGACCACCGGTTCACCCCAGCCGTCGGCCAGTGCGGCCTCGGCGGCCAACCGGCGCGCGTACTGGCGGTACCAGGCCACCAGCGGACCGAACTCGGCGTCGGCGGACGCGAAGACCGTACCGGCCTCGGCGCCCCGGCTGGCCCGGCCGAGCAGCACCGCCTCGGCGCAGTCGAGCAGGCTGCTCACGACGCGGTGCCGCGCGGCGCCCGATCCGCGGACCCGTTTGGCTTCGACCTGGGCCGCTGTGTCCTCGCCGTCGACGGCGAGCAGCAGCACCCGCAGGCCGAGAAAGGGCGGAGCGACGGTGGCCGGCGACCGTTGCAGCAGCCGAGCACCGGTCGTCATCTCGGTCAACGCCTGGTGGCGACGCTCGGCGAGGAGCGACGCCGTGGCGCGGCAGTGGCCCCAGGCGCTGCCGTGCACGTCCGGGTCGTCGGGGGCCAGCGCCAACGCCTCGGCCAGGCACGCCTCCATCTCGTCGTCCTCGCCGCGCTGGGCGTGCGCGGACGCCCGCAGCACCAGCGCCATCGGCAGCGTGACCAGGTGCAGGCGCCGCGACGCGTCCACGCTGTCACGAGCGGTGCCGAGGCCCTCGTTGGATCGGAACTGCTTGATCAGACCGGCGGCGATCTGCAGGTCCAACGTGGCGACGAGGGCCAGCGCGCCGATCTCGACGGCCAGGTCGCGTGCCTGCCGCAACCGCTCGACGCTCTCGGTGCGCAGCTGATCGACCGTGCCGAGCTCGTGCAGGGCGCGCAGCCGCCACAGCTCCAGGCCGTGGGTGGTGGCTATCGCCAGGCCCCGGGCGAAGGCCGCCTCCGCGGCCTCCAGGTCCCGCTGGCGCGCGACCCGACCGGCCACCTCCAGCGCCTCACACGCGACGGCCGGGAGCCCCGCCCGTTCCGCCGCCGCCAGCGCCGACGCGGCCAACCGGTCCGCCTCACCCAGGCTCCCCTGGCCCAGTACGACCTGCGCGTCAAGGGCGTCCATGCTTGCCGCCAGCCCCGCCGCACGGGCTGCCGGGATGCGGCGGGCGGCGGCCAGATGGTCGGCGGCCACCTGCCAGCGGCCCGCCGCCACCGCGGCCCGGGCCAATCGCAGGTGCAACTCGGCGCCACCCGACGGCAGCCGGGACGCCACGTCCAGCCCGGCCAGCAGCCGGTCGCCCAGCTCGAATGCCCGGTCGACCTGCCCGGCGAGGGCGAACACGTCGGTCATGGCGTCATCGATGGGTACTGTCAGCGTCAGGTCGTCCGGTACCAGCCGGCGGCCGCGCCGCAACATCGCCTCGGCGGTGGACAGCGCGCCCGCCGCCCGGGCCCGGCGGCCCGCGTCGAGCAGCAGCTCCGCGGCGCGCGTTCGGTCACCGGCGACCTCGGCGAGCTCGGCGGCCAGTTCGCACCACTCGCCGGGCAGCTTGGGATGAGCCTGCTCGATAGCGGCCAGCGCCGCGCGGGCCAGGGCCACCCGCTCCGGCGGCAGCAGCCCGCCCAGAACCGCGTCACGGGTCAGGGCGTGACGGAAGCGGAAACCGTCCGTCTCCGCGGTCAACAACTGGACCCTCACCGCCTCGCGCAGCGCGGTGACGACCTCGACGTCGCTCAACCCGGTCGCCGCGGGCAGCAGCGACCAGTCGAAACGACGGCCGAACACGGCCGCCACACGCAACACACCGCGCGCGCTGGTGGTCAGCCCGTCCAGCCGCCGCCCAACCGTGTCGGCGAACGTCGGCGGGACCCGCCGACCTTCCCGCAGTGGGCCCGTCGTCGTCCACCGCCCGTTCCGCTCGACCAGCACCCGCGCACCGACCATGCCAGCCAGCAACTCCTCGACCAGGAACGGCAGGCCGTCCGCATCGGCGCACAGCAGCGTTTCCACCTCTACGGGCAGCACCGCCGCACCGAGACAGGCCCGGGCCACCCCCACAATCGCCTCGTCACCGAGCCGAGCCACCTCGACGACACGGGCAGCCCGACGATCAGCCAGGTTCGCAACCAACGCCCGGCCACCACCCTCCTCCTCGGCCCGGACCGTGCCCACGCAGAAGATCCGCTCACCAGCCAGGTTGTCGGTCAGATACTCCAACACCGCCAACGACTCAGGATCGGCCCAGTGCAGATCCTCCAGGACCAGCACACAACCACGCCCGTCGGCCAGGAACCGAAGCAGCAGCAGCAGCCCTTCGCCGAGCACCACCGACGACTCAACGCCGGGCCCCGACCCGGCCGGCAACCACTGCGTCACCAGCCTGCCCAGCGCCGGCCGGAACGGCCGCAACTCGGGCGCGTCCAGCTCACCCCGCCTACGCAGCTCACCCAGCACCGCCTCCGCCAGGGGGCGCAACGCCGCCGGCACCCCACCAGGCACCGCCCGACCGGTCAGCACCACCAGCTGCCGCGAGCGCGCGCGGGCGGACACCTCCCGCACCAGACGGGACTTGCCAACCCCAGCCTCACCCACCAAGAACACCGCGCCGCCGTGACCCTCGCCCGCCCGACCCAGCGCATCAATCAGGACGCCAAGCTCCTCGTCCCGCCCAACGAGCACCGGACACAGCGTCTGTCGCACTTCGCCAGTATCTAGGGTCGACGCCCCCTCACGTCGAGCCGACAGACGATCGAATCGGCGATTCAGAGCGACGACCTTTAGCCGAACTCAATCGTGGCGGCAACCGCAAGACCACGTGCGCGCTCATGGGCAAATGAGTAAATCATCATGGATACTTGACGCTCTTCCGCACGCAGCGTAGTGGCCCGCATCAGGAGGTCGGGCTCCATGCCGGCGCGGAGCGTCGGCGTGGGCCGGCTCCGGCGGAATGAGTCCCATTTCCTGCGTAGCCGTGCCGTCGTTGTTCTGGCCGTGTCGGGAGCGAAGTGCCGCACGCCCGTTGTGGTGGTGCGAGGTCCGAGGACGGCGCCGATGTCGGCGGAAGATCGACAGCAGACGGTCATCGCCTTGACTGTCGTGATCCAGGAGTGGTGGTCGGGCGGCCATTGCCGTAGCGCCGATGCTGTTCGCGGATCGACCGGTCCAGCGGCGGGTGACCGTCGGCGAGTTGGTCAGGGCAAGCGTTGGCGTACGGCCGATAGTGTCACGATCGGCCACTGAACAGCGTGAATGCGGTTCGGGTTCTGCCACATCCGGTCCACCGGGTCCGAGTCCCGATCGAGATAGTGCGCTCGCATGGCCTGGCGATGTCGGCAGCTCCCGGAGAACGCTGGCACGTCGCAGATCTCTCAACGCCTGCGAGGAAGGTCCCGGCGCCAGCTGCGCTGGGTTGGCGACCTGCCGACCTTGGCGCACCATCGAATCCACGATTGCCCGCAAGGCGACCACGGTGTCGAGACCGTCCCCGACACGATGCTGCCAGTACGTATGGAGTAGGTCTGCGCGACTGCGCAAGGCGGAAAAATCCAGCGTGACACCGTCGCGAAGCATCTGCCCAGCCAGATCCAAGTTGAACGGATTGGTGAGTAGCCCGCGGAGACGCTCATTCGCAGAGTCAAGCAGTCTGGCCAGTTGTGGACTTGCGGCGCGTAACTGGAGGACCTCACCGTCCACTAGGTCCGCGACAACGACATGGCGGACCTGAGCAAGTCCAGAATCAGCATGCTCGCGGTCAACGGGTTCGCCGGCGAACATGCGCCGCCAGGGCTGCCCATGCTTCAGGTCGTACACCCGAATGGTGGCCACGATGCGCCAGCGAGTCCCGGTCAGCGCGTGCGCTAGTGCCGCGTAATGGTTTCTCGTTACTTGGCGTTGTTGGCCAACAGCTTCTTGAAGTCGCGGTGGAGGATGCGAACACTGGCGATGATCTCGCCGGGAGTCGCTGTCCATTCGAAGGGTTTCGCGTCGCGGTTCCAGTTCTCGATGTAGGAGTCGATAGTCTTGATGAGTACACGAAGTGAGGTGAAGGTGCCGCGCCGGATCGCCTGCCTGGTGATGATGTTGAACCAGATTTCCACCTGGTTCAACCAGGAACTGCCGGTCGGCGTGAAGTGAAAGGTGACATTGGTGTGCTTGGTGAGCCAGGCGTCCACGTCGTTGCCTTTGTGGGTCGACAGGTTGTCCAGGACGACGTGGATCTCGCGGTCACCGTAGCGCGCGACAACATGGTCCATAAACTTGAGGAACTCCGCGGTGCGCCTCCGCTGGTAGCACTCCCCGAGCACCTCTCCGGTTATCGTGTCCAGCGCGGCAAACAGGTTCGTGGTGCCATGCCGGACGTAGTCATGGGTGCGCTTCTCGGTCTTCCCGACGTTGATCGGTAACATCGGCTGCGTTCCAGGGCCTGGACCTGCGTCTTCTCGTCGATGGACAGGACGACTGCAGCCGTAGGGGGATCCAGATAGAGCCCGACCACATCGGCCACCTTGGCCTCGAAGTCCGGATCGTTCGACAGTTTGAAGGTGCCTTGACGCTGCGGCTGCAAAGCGTGGTCCCGCCACACCTGCGCGATGAAGTTGTGCGACACCGAGATGTTCTCTGCCCGTTTCAAGTACGTCGCCATCTCGCGACTCGACCAGTGACTCAGTCCCGTCTCGGCCGGTGGCGTGCACCGCGTCAACGCGACAATGCGAGCCCGCACACTATCGGGCACCGCTCGCGGCTTCCCCGGGCGCGGCAGATCCGTCAAGCCATCGACTCCGAACTGTTCGTATCGGTCCAGCCATTTGTATACCGTCGGCTTTGACGCTCCCGACAACTCAATGATCTCCGTCACCGACAACCCGTCGGCCCGCCACAACACCATCCGGGCACGAGCGGAGACCGAACCATCGTAGCCAACTTGCTGGATCATAGCATTGAGCGATGCCCGCTGCTCCTCAGACAACTCCACAGCGGAATTATTGCATAGCGCGCGTAGCTAATCTAGTACCATTACGTGACACTAGCTAGCTCCGGTAGCCACGCCGAGGCGTCCGTCCCGCTGGTCTGGTCCAGGCCGTCGATCAGGATCAGGCCTGACGTATTGCCGCCCCAGGCCGCCAGTACTTCTGCTAGGTCGTGGTCGAGGTTGAGTTCCATTCGGTTTTGACCGGCGGTCGCCTGCAGGTCGGTTGAGCGCAGCACGACGATGTCGGCCCCGCGCTGCACGGCGGTCTCGCGCAGGTCGACGCCGTCGCCGACGCCGAGGTCGACGCGCTGGTGGCCGAGTACGCCGACTCCTACCGCCTCGCGCCGGAGCTTGCGCGCGGCGGCGAGCGGCACGCGGCACTGCGCTACGCCGCCCGGATCGAGGCCGGGCTCCGCGCGTTCCTGCTCGACGGCCGGTTCGGCGCGTTCACCACGAACTTCCAGGACCTCGGCGGCCTGCGCCAGCTCCCCGGCGTGGCCGTGCAGCGGCTGATGGCCGACGGCTACGGCTTCGGCGGCGAGGGCGACTGGAAGACCGCGGCGCTGCTCGCCGCCGTGAAGGAGATGGGGGCGGACGGGCCGCGCGGCAGCTCCTTCATGGAGGACTACACCTACCACTTCGGGCCGGGTGAACCGAAGATCCTCGGCGCGCACATGCTGGAGGTCTGCCCGACGATCGCGGCGGCCACCCCGTCGTGCGAGATCCACCCGTTGGGCATCGGCGACCGGGAGGACCCGGTCCGGCTCGTCTTCGACGCCGCACCGGGCCCGGCCACGGTGATCGGCCTCGTCGACATGGGCGACCGGTTCCGCCTGGTGGCCAACACGATCGAGGTCGTCCCGCCGGACGAGCCGCTGCCGAACCTGCCCGTCGCCCGCGCGGTGTGGAAGCCCGCGCCGTCGTTGTCGACGTCGGCCGAGCTGTGGCTCACCGCGGGCGGCCCGCACCACACGGTGCTCACCGGCGACGTGCGCGCCCGACACCTTGCACGACTTCGCCGCGATGGCCCGCACCGAGCTGCTCCTGATCGACGCCGACAGCACCCCGTCGGCGTTCGCCGACCGCATCCGTTGGAACCAGGCCTACTACCGGCTCGCCCACGGCCTGTCCTGACCGCAAAGGGAGATCGATGAAGCTCATCCGACTGACCGCTGCTCTCGCGCTCACCGCTGCCCTCGCGGCCTGCGGGTCCAGCCAGAAGACCGCCGACCAGGCGCCCGCCGCCGGATCCGGGTCCGCGGCGGGCGGCCTCGTCGGCGTCACGATGCCGACGAAGTCCTCGGAGCGCTGGATCCACGACGGCGACAACATCAAGGCCGCGCTGGAGAAGCTCGGCTACACCGTCGACCTGCAGTACGCCGAGAACGACATCCCGACCCAGGTCAACCAGATCGAGAACCAGATCACCCGCGGGGCCAAGCTGCTGGTGGTGGCGTCCATCGACGGCACCGCGATCACCACGCAGCTGCAGGAGGCCAAGGACCGCAACATCCCGGTGATCTCCTACGACCGGCTGATCCGCAACAGCCCGAACGTCGATTACTACGCCACGTTCGACAACTTCAAGGTCGGCGTCGAGCAGGCCACGTCGCTGCTGGTCGGGCTGGGCCTCAAGACCGAGGACGGCGCCGATGCCGCGGGCCGCACCCCCCGCAACATCGAGCTGTTCGCGGGCTCGCCGGACGACAACAACGCCACGTTCTTCTTCAATGGGGCGATGTCGGTGCTCAAGCCGTATCTGGACAGCGGCAAGCTGGTGGTCAAGAGCGGGCAGACCGACTTCAAGACGGTCGCGATCCTGCGCTGGGACCCGGCCACCGCGCAGCGGCGCATGGAAGACCTGCTGACGTCGACGTACAGCGGCGGCGCGAAGGTCGACGGCGTGCTCTCGCCGTACGACGGCCTCTCGATCGGCATCCTCTCGGCGCTGAAGAGCAACGGCTACGGCACCGCGGGCCAGCCCTACCCGACGGTCACCGGGCAGGACGCCGAGGTCGCGTCCGTGAAGTCGATCATTGCCGGGGAGCAGTTCTCCACCGTCTACAAGGACACCCGCCAGCTCGCCGACACCACCGTGAAGATGGCCGACGCCGTGCTCAAGGGCGGCAAGCCGGAGGTCAACAACACCACCGACTACGACAACGGCACCAAGGTCGTGCCGTCGTTCCTGCTGCAGCCCGTGGTCGTCTACAAGGACAACTACCAGAAGGTCCTGGTCGACTCCGGCTACTACACGGCGGCGCAGCTGCAGTGAGTTCCGAGGAGATCCTCCGGATGGAAGGGATCACCAAGACCTTCCCCGGCGTCGCGGCGCTCTCGGACGTCACCCTGTCCGTGCGCCGCGGCGAGATCCACGCCATCTGCGGCGAGAACGGCGCGGGCAAGTCCACGCTGATGAAGGTGCTGTCGGGGGTGTACCCGCACGGCAGCTACGAGGGTGAGATCACGTTCGACGGCGAGGCGTGCGCGTTCGCGTCGATCCGCGACAGCGAGCACCGCGGCATCGTGATCATCCATCAGGAGCTGGCCCTGTGCGCGCAGCTGTCGATCGCGGAGAACATCTTCCTCGGCAACGAGCGGGCCACCCGCGGGCTGATCGACTGGAACCGCACCAACCACGAGGCCGAGCGGCTGCTGTCCCGGGTCGGCCTGCGGGAGAAGGCGGTCACCCCGGTGCTCGACATCGGGATCGGCAAGCAGCAGCTCGTCGAGATCGCCAAGGCGCTGAGCAAAGACGTCAAGCTGCTCATCCTCGACGAGCCGACCGCCGCGCTCAACGACGACGACTCCGCGCACCTGCTCGACCTGCTGCGCGGCCTGCGCGCCGAGGGCATCACCTGCGTGATCATCAGCCACAAGCTGAACGAGCTCGCCGCGGTGGCCGACACGATCACGATCCTGCGCGACGGGCGGACGATCGAGACCCTGTCCCTGCACGGGGGCGACGTCACCGAGGACCGGATCATCGCCGGGATGGTGGGCCGCGACCTGGAGCACCGCTATCCGCGCCGCGTGCCGCACGTCGGCGACGAGGTGCTGCGCATCGAAGACTGGACGGTCCACAGCCCCAGCCAGCCCGACCGCGTCGTGGTCGCGGGCGCGAACCTGAACCTGCGCCGCGGCGAGATCGTCGGGTTGGCCGGACTGATGGGCGCCGGGCGCACCGAGCTGGCGATGAGCGTGTTCGGCCGGTCCTACGGCGTCAACATCTCCGGCCGGGTCGTGAAGGACGGCGAGCCCATCGAGGTGCGCACGGTGGCCGACGCGATCCGGCACGGGATCGCCTACGCCACCGAGGACCGCAAGCGCTACGGGCTCAACCTGATCGAGGACATCAAGCGCAACATCTCGGCCGCCCGCCTCGGCAAGCTCGCCCGCCGCGGCTGGGTGGACGACCACGAGGAGTACCGGGTCGCCGAGGGCTTCCGGCGCAGCCTGAACATCAAGGCGCCCACCGTCGCGAGCATCACCGGGAAGCTCTCGGGCGGCAACCAGCAGAAGGTCGTGCTCTCGAAGTGGATCTTCACCGACCCGGATGTGCTCATCCTCGACGAGCCGACGCGCGGCATCGACGTCGGCGCCAAGTACGAGATCTACACGATCGTGGGCAGGCTGGCCGACGAGGGGAAGGCGATCCTCGTCATCTCCTCCGAGCTGCCCGAGCTGCTGGGCATCTGCGACCGGATCTACGCGCTGTCCGCCGGGCGGATCACGGGCGAGGTCGCGCGCGCCGAGGCCACCCAGGAGCGCCTGATGCAGTTCATGACCCACGCCACCCACGCAGAGGAGCCCGCATGACGAGCACCGTCCCCGCGTCGGTGGCCGCCGCGCCCACCGACCCCGGGTCGCGCCGAGCGCCACGGCGGCTGTCGTTCAACCCTCGCCAGAGCGGCATCTACGTCGCGTTCGCGCTGATCGTGGTGCTGTTCTCGGTGCTCACGAACGGCGCGCTGCTGGAGGCGCAGAACATCTCCAACATCATCGTGCAGAACTCCTACATCCTGATCCTCGCGATCGGGATGATCCTCATCATCATCGCCGGGCACATCGACCTGTCCGCGGGCTCGGTCGTGGCGGCCACCGGGGCGATCTCGGCGGTGCTCATGGTGAACCTGCACGTGCCGTGGCCGCTGGCGCTGCTCGCGACCGTCGGCGCGGGCGCGCTGATCGGCGCGTTCCAGGGCTACTGGGTCGCCTTCTTCGGCATCCCGGCGTTCATCGTCACGCTGGCGGGCATGCTCGTGTTCCGCGCGGTCACGCTCACGGTGCTGGGCAACCAGGGCATCGGCCCGTTCCCGGAGGCCGTCCGCACGCTGTCCAACGGGTTCGTCGAGGGCTACCTCGGCAACATCGGCCTCGGCCCGCTCGGCGGCGCCGACCTCATAACGCTGCTGGTCGGGCTGGCCGCGGTGGCCGCGATCGCGCTCACGCAGTGGCGCGCGCGCAGCTCCCGGCTGAGCTACGGCCAGGCCGTCGACCCGCTCCCGCTGTTCGTCGCCAAGATCGTCGCGCCCGCGTTGGTCGTCATGTTCGTGATCGTGCAGCTCGCCCGGTTCAAGAACCTGCCCTGGGTGCTGGTGCTGCTCGCGGCGCTGGTCATCGGCTACACGCTGCTCACCAACCGGGCGGTGTTCGGCCGTCACATCTACGCCGTGGGCGGCAACCTGCAGGCCGCCGCGCTGTCCGGCGTGAAGGTCAAGTCGATCACGTTCTGGATCTTCGTGAACATGGGCGTGCTCGCAGGCATCGCCGGGGTCATCTTCGCGGGCAGGCTCAACCAGGCGGGCCCGACAGCGGGCATCAACTTCGAGCTCGACGCCATCGCGGCGGCGTTCATCGGGGGCGCTGCCGTGCAGGGCGGGGTGGGCAAGGTCGTCGGCGCCATCACCGGCGGTCTGATCATGGCGGTGATCAACAACGGGATGTCGCTGATCGGGGCGCCGAGCGAGCGGGTGATGCTGGTCAAGGGCCTGGTGTTGCTCGCAGCCGTGGCCTACGACGTGTGGACGAAGCGGCGGGCAGGCACCCGCTGACTTGCCATCGGCGCGGTCACCGGCCCGCGAGCAGCCGCTGCATCAGCTCGATCGAGGCCTGCTGCGCGTCGGAGATGTTCTGCGCCATGAGCTTCGCGTCCGGGTCGCGGCCGTCGGCCAGCTCGCTCCCCGCCATGGTGAGCGCGCCCTGATGGTGCGTGATCATCATCTGGAGGAAGGCGCGGTCGAAGGCGGGCCCGGAGGCCGACTCGAGCCGGGTCATCTCGGCGTCGGTCATCATGCCCGGCGCGGCGGCCGCCAGCGCTCCGCGGCCGTCCATGCCCGGCATGCCGCCCATCGGCGCGGCGGTGGGCGCGGCGGGCTGGTTCCACTCGGCCAACATGCCCGACATCTGGGCGATCTCGGGAATCTGCTCGGCGGCGATCTGGCTCGCGACCTCTTGCACCGGGCGCGACGCGCCATGGCCCGGCGCGAGCTTCGCCATCGCCACGGCCTGCTCGTGGTGCGGGATCATCTCGGTGGCGAAGAGGACGTCGGCGTCGTCGTAGGGGCGGGCGTCCGGAGCGCTGCCGCACGCCGCGAGCAGCGTGAGCGCGACGAGCGCGCTCCCGAGCCTGCCCACCGCCACGCGAGCAGGCTAGCCGTGCCGTTCCTCGCGAGCTCGGCGGGCTGCGGCGCGGTTCAGGAGTGGGCGAGATCAGCGAAGCGGCTGTAGTGCAGCTGGTGGGCCACGGTGATCGTGCTGGTGGGGCCGTTGCGGTGCTTGGCGAGGATGAGGTCGGCCTCGCCCGCGCGGGGATCGTCACGCTCGAACGCGTCGGGGCGGTGCAGGAGGATCACCATGTCGGCGTCCTGCTCGATGGAGCCCGACTCGCGCAGGTCCGAGAGCATCGGCCGCTTGTCGGTGCGCTGCTCCGGCCCGCGGTTGAGCTGGCTGATCGCCACCACGGGCACCTCCAGCTCCTTGGCCAGGAGCTTGATCTGCCGGGAGAACTCCGACACCTCCTGTTGGCGCGACTCGACCTTGCGGCCCGACGTCATGAGCTGCAGATAGTCGAGGATGACCAGCTTGAGATCGTTGCGCTGCTTGAGCCGCCGCGCCTTGGCGCGGATCTCCATCAGCGTGAGGTTGGGCGAGTCGTCGATGAACAGCGGCGCTTCCGAGATCTCGCTCATCCGCCGCGCCATGCGCGTCCAGTCGTCGTCGGACATGCGGCCCGCGCGCATGTCGGCCAGCCGGATGCGCGCCTCGGCCGACAGGAGCCGCATGACGATCTCCGACTTGCTCATCTCCAGCGAGAACACGGCGCTCGTGAGTCCGTGCTTGACCGAACACGATCGCGCGAAATCCAGTCCCAGCGTGGACTTCCCCAACCCGGGCCGGGCCGCGACGACGATCATCTGCCCGGGGTGCAGGCCGTTGGTGGCGGCGTCGAGGTCGGTGAATCCGGTGGGGACGCCCAGTGCGACGCCACCGCGCGAGGCGATGGCGTCGATCTCGTCCATCGTGGGCTGCAGTAGCTCTTCGAGCGCGACGTAATCCTCGCTGGTGGAGCGCTCGGTGACCTCGTAGATGGCGGCCTGCGCGCGATCGACCACATCGTTGACCTCGGCGCCCTGGTCGCCGTGGTAGCCCAACTGCACGATCCGGGTGCCTGCCTCGACCAGCCTGCGCAGGATCGCCTTCTCGGCGACGATCTCGGCGTAGTAGGCGGCGTTGGCCGCGGTGGGCACGGTGGCGATCAGGGTGTGCAGGTAGGGCGCGCCGCCGAGCCGGATGAGGTCGCCGCGGCGCTGCAGCTCGGCCGACACGGTGACCGCATCGGCGGGCTCGCCGCGGCCGTAGAGATCGAGGATGCAGTCGTAGACGGTCTGGTGGGCGGGCCGGTAGAAGTCGTCGGGCCGCAGCACCTCGACGACGTCGGCGATCGCATCCTTGCTGAGCAGCATGCCGCCGAGCACCGACTGCTCGGCCGTGAGGTCCTGTGGGGGCTGCCGGTCGAACGTGCCCGACTCGGCGCTCTCGCCCGGACGGATGGCGCGCGGGCGCCCCGGCTCCGGCCCGCGAAGATCAGGCTGTGCCATACGCTGCGTCACCCCCACTCCCAGTGTATCGAACATAAGTTCGATCCGCGCCTTTCCCCTGGCGCGGCCCCGGGAAGCGACCCGGGAAGCGACGGACGCCCGTGACCCCGGGCTCCTCGCACCTCGCGCCGGACGTTAGGGACAGTCGGGCGGGCCTGTCCACCCGGCCTGTGCAAAGGCTGTGCATCGGTCTGGGGAGGAGCGGTGAAGGGCGCGGGACGGACCTGTGGAAGAGATGGGGACAACCGTCGGATTCTGAGCGTTTCCGCTGCTCATCCAGTGTGCACGAGCTGTGGACAACATTGGGGAGCGACACGCCGGGAGCCCCGATTCTTCGGCGTGTCGCGCCCACCTGGAGTGGACTCCACCCGTCGCGTCCGGACGGTCACTCGGCGCTCGTTATGCGGCCGTTCGCAACCTCCGTCCGGGCACCCGAGCCGACTGGGCCAGCCGCCGGAGCTTCCCCGCGCACCTTCGCCCACAGTTACTCTATGTAGCCAAACGAAAAGGCGGGACACGCTGTGCGCGTCCCGCCTTTCGGCGATCAGGGTGGCTCAGCTCGCGACGACCGCGATCTCCACCTGCGTGGTGACCTCCGGGTGCAGCCGGACGGTGACCGGGTGTTTGCCGACCGTCTTGATCTGGCTGGACACCTCGACGGCCCGCCTGTCGAGCGTGGGGCCGCCTGCGGCGCGGACGGCGTCGACGATGTCGCCCGCCGTGATCGAGCCGAAGAGGCGGCCGGAGTCGCCCGCCGCCTTGGCCTTCACCGTGACGGCGAGCTTGCCGAGGTCGCCCGCGACCTCCCTGGCGTGGTCGAGGTCGCGGATCTGCCGCGCCCGCTGGGCGCGCCTGATCGTCTCGACCTGCTTCTCGGCGCCCCGGGTGGCGACGATGGCCATCTTGCGCGGCAGCAGGAAGTTGCGGCCGTAGCCGTCCTTGACCTCGACGATGTCGCCGGGCGCGCCCAGGTTGGGCACGTCGGCCGTGAGGATGATCTTCACGGACCGTCCTCCTATCGTGCGGTCGAGGTGTAGGGCAGCAGGGCGACCTCGCGGGAGTTCTTGACCGCGATCGCGATGTCGCGCTGGTGCTGGCGGCAGTTGCCGGTGACCCGCCGCGCGCGGATCTTGCCGCGGTCGGAGATGAACTTCCGCAGCAGCCCGGTGTCCTTGTAGTCGATGTCCTGGGCCTTGTCCTTGCAGAACGCGCACACCTTCTTCTTCGGCTTGCGCAGGACGGGCTTTGCCATTTCTCAGTGCTCCTGAAGTGTGGATCTAGAAGGGGGGCTCGTCGTCGGCGGCCGGGCCGCTCCCGGCGGGCGGGGCGGAACCCCACGGGTCGTCGGACGGCGCGTGGGAGCTGCCGCCCCCGCCGCCTGACCCACCGCCCGAGCCGCCGCCCGAGCCGCCGCCGTACCCGCCTCCGCCACCGCCGAAGCCGCCCTCGGAGCTGCGGCTGACGCGGTTGACTTTCGCGGTGGCGTACTTGAGCGACGGGCCGACCTCATCGACCTCGAGCTCGACGACGGTGCGCTTCTCGCCCTCGCGCGTCTCGTAGGAACGCTGCTTGAGCCTGCCGGAGACCATCACCCGCATGCCGCGGGTGAGCGTCTCGGCCACGTTCTCGGCCGCCTGGCGCCACACGTTGCAGCGCATGAACAGCGCCTCGCCGTCCTTCCACTCGCCGGACTGGCGGTCGAAGTTGCGCGGCGTGGAGGCGACGGTGAAGTTGGCGACCGCGGCCCCCGACGGGGTGAACCGCAGCTCGGGATCGGCGGTGAGGTTGCCGACCACGGTGATGACGGTTTCGCCTGCCATGGCGACCTCAGCTCGCCGCGGCCGCGACGGGCGCGCGCTTCGGCTCGCGCCGCAGCACCTTGGTGCGCAGCACGGACTCGTTGAGCCCGAGCTGGCGATCGAGCTCCGCGACCGTGGCGGGCTCGCACGCGACCTCGAGCACCGCGTAGATGCCCTCGGCGTGCTTGGCGATCTCGTAGGCGAGGCGGCGCTTGCCCCACACCTCGATCTTCTCAACGCTCCCGCCATCGGTGCGGATGACATTGAGGAAAGTCTCCAGCGACGGCTGCACGGTGCGCTCGTCGAGACTGGGGTCGAGAATGACCATCAACTCGTAATGACGCATGAGAACCACTCACCTCCTATGGACTGAGACGGCCACGGACGATCCGTGACAGGAGGTTCTCACCGCACCCCGACAGAAATCGGCGATCCGGGGCCGCCGTTTGCGGGTGCGACCTACGAGACTACCAGCGGGTCGGCAGGCGCCGGTCGGCATACTGACATCGGTGAGGGGAGGGCGGGTGAGCGCGGAGCTCGAAGTGTGGCGGCCGACCGGCGTCAAGATCGTCGTGCTCGACGCGGTGCGCTACACGATCGGCCGCGCGGCCGCCAACGACATCGCCCTCCCGGAGGATCGGATGGTGTCCTCCGAGCACGCGCTGGTGGAGTCGCTCCGTTCGGGATGGTGCATCCGCGATCTCACCAGCCGCAACGGCACGTTCGTTCGCAGCGAGCGACTGCCGGGCTCCCCTCCGCCTCTTTTCTTCTCCCTTTTCCTCTCTCCTGCTCCCTCTCTCTTCCCCTTCTCTTCCCTCCCCTCCCTCCCCTCTCTCCTCCTTCTCTTCCGCTCACCTCGCGCCCCCACCCGGCCGCGCGCGGTGCTACGCCGGTCCCTCCGCACCGGGACACGACCGCACGAGTTGCACCCGGATGTCCCCCTCTTCCCCCCCCCCCCCTCCCCCCCCCCCCCCCCCCCCCCTCCCCCCACTCCCGCGGGACACGGCCGCAGAGTCTCCCCTGACCTGCCTCCTCTTGCTACCCGCCTCCTCGACGGCGGTACTCTCCGCGCGGCACACGGCCGCACGTGTCACCCGGATGGCCCGTCGCACGGAAGTGTCGGGGGTCGCCATTACGCTGCACCCATGCTCATCGGGGCCCACGTGCGCGAGGACGACCCGATCGTCTCCGCCGCCGAGCGCGGCGCCGAGATCGTTCAGATGTTCCTCGCCGATCCGCAGGGATGGAAGAAGCCGCCCGTCCATGCGCAGGCCGAGGCGTTGCGGGCGGGCGACCTGGCGGTCGTCGTGCACTCGCCATACGTGGTCAACCTTGCGTCGCTCAACAACCGCATCCGAATCCCGTCGCGCAAGCTCGTCACCCAGCACGCCGAGGGGGCCGCGCAGGTCGGCGCGATCGGGCTGGTCGTGCACGGCGGCCACGTCACGCAGGGCGATGACGAGGTGACGGGCGTCGACAACTGGCGCAAGTTCCTCTCCCGCCAGGAGGACGAGGGCGGGTTCGGCGTGCCGATCCTCATCGAGAACACCGCTGGTGGCGATCACGCGATGGCGCGGCGGTTCGATGCGCTGGCCCGGCTGTGGGATGCGGTGGGCGAGTTCGGCGTGGGCTTCTGCCTGGACACCTGCCACGCGTTCGCCGCGGGGGAGGATCTCGTCGACGTGGTCGACCGGGCCCGCGCGATCACCGGCCGCATCGATCTGGTGCACCTCAACAACTCCCGCGACGAATTCGGCTCGGCGCGCGACCGGCACGCCAACATCGACGAAGGCACCATCGATCCCGAGCAGCTCGCCGCCGTATGCGGCGCAGCGGGCGCCCCCGTCGTCGTCGAGACCCCCGCCGAGGGCCAGGCCGCCGACATCGCCTTCCTCCGCGAGCGGCTGGCGGGCAGCGCTCTCGCGGCGGGCGAGGGATCTCCGCCCGGGCCGCGCCGTGACCCGTAGCGACGTGCGGCGCGCAGGACGAGCACGCGAGGACGCCCGCCTCGGCGCCGAGGACGCAGGCGGCGACGGCGGCGCGCCGGGGAAGAGCGCCACGGCAAGCGCCGCCCCGCCCGAGCACCCCGGCCGGGACGACACCGCCACGGACGGCGGCGCCGCGACGGAGAGTGCGACCGGCCGCGCGGTGGCGGACGACCCGCCCGCCACCGACGGCTCAGTCGCCGCGCGTGGCGGAGCACCCGCGCCCACCCGCGACACGGCTGCGGACGCGCGAGTGGGCGACGGCCGGGGCGAGGGCGGCCGGTGGGCGGCGCTCGACCCGCGGCGCATGTCGACGCGTGCCGTCGCGGCCGTGATCGTGCTGCTCACCGCCGTGATGCTGGTAGTGGCCTACGCGGGCAAGGCCCGCTGCGTCGGCCCGACCTTCGACGACCGGGGCCGCACCACGCCCGACTACGACATCCGCATCGACCGCGACCTCTGCTACTCCGACATCCAGTACCTCTGGCTCGACCGCGACATCGACAAGCACGTCTTCCCCTACATCCACGGCGGCATCACCCCGCCGCCGGACAGCAAGCTCATCGGCGGCACGGTCGAGTACCCC
Organism: uncultured Actinomycetota bacterium; assembly: GCA_963739465.1. GTDB lineage: Bacteria > Actinomycetota > Actinomycetes > Mycobacteriales > Pseudonocardiaceae > Pseudonocardia. Next base: position 52,326 of record CAVUAS010000005.1, on the reverse strand, counting down.
GTCCTCACCGGGCTGCTGATGTGGGCTGGGGCGTTCTTCGCCCACAACGACGGCGAGTTCCTGCTCTACTCGGCGCTGCTGATGGCCCCGTTCGGCCTCCTCACCGGATGGATGCTCGGGCGGCTCGCGCGGTGGCGTGCGCTGGTCTGGGCCCTCGGCCCACCGCTGTACCTCTACGCATTCCACAACTGGGACCTGCCGGTCGTGGCGTGTGCGGTGGCCGCGGTGTACGTGATGCACGGCTGGCGCACCCCGCGCTCCCTACGGCAACGGGGCATCCTCGCGGCTGTCCTCCTCGGCGTCGGCTTCGCGTTCAAACTCTACCCGGGGGCGTTCGTCGCCCCGTTGATGCTCTACGTGCTCACCGCATCCCGGCCCGGCCGCCGCGACTGGTGGGGTGCCGCGGCGGTCGCGCTCGCGTCCACCGCGACGGTGGTGCTGATCAACCTGCCGTTCGCGATCGCGAGCTACGACGGGTGGCGCGCCTCGTTCACGTTCCAGGAGCTGCGCAAGGTCGACCTCACCACCAACTCGATCTGGTTCTGGGGCTTCCGCCCCGACTCGGAGCCCACCAACGAGGCGTTCCAACGCTGGGTGAGCTGGCTGTCACCCACGCTTGTGATCGCGTCGTTCGTGCTCGCACTGGCCGTCGGCCTGTGGCGGTGGCGCCGCAGCGGCAGCTACCCGTGGATCGCCGTCAGCGCCGCCATGCTGTGCGGCTTCCTGCTGCTGCACAAGGTCCACTCCCCGCAGTACACGCTGTGGCTGGTGCCGTTCTTCGTGCTGCTCGCCGTGCCGTGGCGGTGGGTGCTGGCCTACATGATCGTCGACATCTGCATGGACATCGGCGTGTTCCGCTGGTTCTACGCGATGAAGATCAAGGGCGTCGACGTCGGCGGCAACGTGTCCGCGGGGCTCGCGGGCCAGCTCGTCGCGCTGGGCGTCTGGGGGCGGGCGGTGCTGCTCGCGGTGCTGTTCGTGGTCGTGTTGGCGGGCCGCGACCGGTTGGCCGCGCAAGGCACCCCCGGCGTCCGCCCGGCCCCATCGACACCCGAAGCCGTTCCGAACACCTGAGCCGCCGCAGAGACGCCCGGGCCCGGTGATGCCGCCGTGAGACGCCACGCGGGCCCGGCCGTCGTCGTCGCGGGCTACGTCGCGCTGGCGCTCTGGGTCACCGGGGCGTGGTGGATGCCGTTGGGGGCCCGGCTCACCGCGGTCAACCAGGCGGACGCCACGCTGTTCGCCTGGCTCCTCACCTGGACCCCGCACGCCTTCGATGACGGCCAGACGCCGCTGCTCGCGACCGCCATGAACGCACCCGACGGCGTCAACCTCCTGTGGAACAACGGCATGGCGTTGCCCGCGCTGCTGTTCGCGCCGGTCACGGCGGTGTGGGGCGGCCTCGCAACGGTCACGGTGCTGATCACAGTCGGCCTGGCGGGCTCCGCCACGGCCGCGTTCGGCGCGCTGCGGGCCTTCGGCGCGACGACCGTGCCCGCCGCGCTGGGCGGCGCGGCGTTCGGATTCTCACCCGCGATCGTCGCGCAGTCGCTCGGCCATCCCAACCTCGTGCTGGGCGTGCTGGTCCCGGTGCTCGTGCTGCTCGCGGTGCGGCTGGCGGTGCAGGAGCGGCCCCGCGCCCGCACCGCCGTGCTGCTGGGCCTGCTCGCTGCCGCGCAGCTGCTGATCGGGGAGGAGGTGCTGTTCGTCAGCGGCATCGTGGTGGGCCTGCTGCTGCTCGGGCTGGTGGCCGCGCATCCGGAGGCAGCGCGGCGCCGCGCGGCGCGTTTCCTCGCGCTTGCCGCAGTGGCGCTCGGCGTGTTCGTGGTGCTCGGCGGCCCGCTGCTGGCGTTTCAGCTGGTCGGCCCGCTGTCCCAGCGCGGCAGCCCGTTCACCGTGGCGTCCTTCGGCATCGACCTGGTCAACTACGTCGTCCCCGCCGCTGCTCCCCGGGCGGTGGGGTTCCCGGGCGGGCCGGAGGAGCACGGCGGGTTCCTCGGCTGGCTGCTGCTGTCGGTGGCGACGGCCGCGGTTGTGCTGCGTGGGCGCCATGCGCGGGTGTGGGTGCCGCTCGCGGGCGCGGCGGTGCTCGCGGTGTTGGCGATGGGCGAGCAGTTGCGGATCGACGGGCGGCCCACCGGCGTCGCCCTGCCCTGGATCTTCCTCGCCGGGCTGCCGGGGTTCGATCACGTCATCCCGAGCAGGCTGGCGCTGTTCACGGCCGGGCTGGTGGGCGCCGGGCTGGCGTTCGCGCTGACGTCGCTGCGCGAGACCTCGCGCAGCATGCGCGCCATCGCGACGATCATCGCCGTCGCCGCGCTCCTCCCGCTCGCCCCCGCCCCGCTGCCCGCCGCCGACGCCCTCGCCGTGCCCGCCTTCTTCACCGGCCCCGCCGCTCATCTCTGCCCGGGTGGCAGCGTGCTCGTCCTGCCGTTCCCGGCGCTGGACACGACCGAGCCGCTGCGCTGGCAGGCGGCGTCCGGGATGGCGTTCGCGATGCCCGGCGGCTACTTCATCGGGCCCGCCGCCGACGGCCGCGCCTACGTGGGCGGTCAGCCGACAGCCACGGGCATCCTGCTGCGCACCGTGCAGGTCGACGGCCAGGTGCGCGCCACGACCCCGGTCGTGCGCGCGGCGTTCGCGGACGACGTGCGGCGGTGGCGGGCGTGCGCGGCGGTGCTCGGGCCGTCGCCGCACACCGACGCCCTGCGCGCGCAGGTGACGGCACTGGTCGGCCACGAGCCCGAGACGATGGGCGGCGTGCTCATCTGGCGAGATCTCCAGCGCCGATGACGGCGGACATCGGCGAACTCACCGTGCCGAAACGCACGACTCACCGCGCACTAACGCACGACTCACCGTGGCCGATTGCGCGACTCACCGTGGCGAAACGCGCGACTCACCCACCGGAGCCGGCGCCGCGACCGGCCAGTCCGGGTCGTCCTCCACGTCCAGCTCGCGGACGGGGTCGGTCTCCGGCTGGATGATCGTCCGAACGACGAGAACGACGAGCAGCACCATCACCGCGTCGCGCACCACGGCGGCGCCGAGGAACCAGTCCGGCGGAAGGCCCTTGTTGGCGGGCGTGAGGTAGTAGTACATGCGCGGCGCCCAGAGGAGCGCATCGACGGCCATCCAGGTCAGCACGAGCCGCCACCGCGGCAACGCCAGCACGGCCAGCGGAACGAGCCACAGCGAGTACTGCGGGCTCCACACCTTGTTGACCAGCAGGAACCCCGCCACCAGGAGGAACGCCAGCGAGGCGAGCCGCGGCGGGCGGGGCGCGCGGAAGCCCAGCGCGGCCACGCCCGCGAACACCAGCAACGTCAGCACGGCCACCACGGCGTTGAGCACGGCCGGGGTCTGCCCGTCGGCGAGCGGACCGTCGAAGCCCGGCCAGCCGGTGAAGTAGCTGACCACGAAGTACAGCGAGTCCGGGTCGGCGGGCCGTTCCTGGTTGAGCCGGAAGAACTCCCACCACCCCACCGGCCACGCCAGCGCGACGGGCAGGTTCACCGCGATCCACGTCAGCACGGCGCCCACGACGGCGGGCACCGCCACGCCGCGCTGCCGCCGTCGCAGAGCGAGGACCACGATCGGCAGGAGCAGCAGCAGCGGATAGAACTTGAACGCCCCGCCGACGCCGAGCACCACCCCCGCGAGCCACGGCCTGCCGCGGGCCAGCGCGAGCATGCCCGCGGTGGCGCAGGCGACGGCGAGCGCGTCGTAGTTGGTGAAGACGTGCACGACCACCAGCGGGGAGAGCGCGACGAGCGCGGTGTCCCACGGCCGCACCCGCCGAAGGCCATGCACGCAGCGGACGACGACGATCCACGCGATCGCCAGGAACACCGCGGTGATGTCGAAGTAGACGACGACCGGGAGCCCGGCGGGCAGCGGCAGCCGCGTGGTGAGCCACAGGTAGGCGTCGGTGAGCCGGGCGTTCGTGTACTGGAAGAACCCGGTCAGCACCGGGTACTCCATGTAGCGCAGCCGCTCCTGCGGGGTGCCTTCGTTCTCGTACCACGGGTCGCGGTAGGGCACGTTGCCCGCGGACAGGCCTTCGATGCCGTACAGCGGGACGGTGTCCGAGTAGCACATCGCGACGTACTGGCGGTTGTCGCGCCAGTCCAACGCGGGCCCGCCGGAGGTCTGGTACGACTGCAGGCAGGGGGCCTTGAACAGCCAGCCCGCCGCGAGCGTGATCACGGCGAGCAGCAGCAGCACCCGCAGCGGGGTCCAGAAGATGCTGCGCCCGACCAGCGCGTGGCGGCCGAGCGGGCCGCCCACCAGCCTGCTCGCAGCCACCGCGAGCGGCTCGGTCCAGGTCGGGACGACCCGCTCGCCCGCCGGGCGGCTCACCCGACGACGGGCTGTGCGCGACCCAACCGGGCGAGTTCACTCGGCGGGATCAGCAACGCGTTGTCACCGTTGTCGTGCTTCTTTTCTTCTTCTTCTTGTCGCCGTTGTCACCATTGTTGTCGCCCGTTGTCACCGTCGGGCGACGGCGTCGCCGTGGTGGCCGACTCGTCGTAGCTCGACCCGCCGCCACTGTTGGCGTACGCGGGGGTGCCCATCGGCTCGTAGGGCGAGAAGTCGTCGTCGGGCGTGCCCTTGAGCGCGGCGTTCATGAACGCCTCCCAGATCGGACCGGGCAGCGTGCGGCCGTAGACGACGGCGCCGGAGCGCGTGCGGATCGGGTCGCTCTTGTCCGTGCCGACCCACACCGCGGTGGACAGCGACGGGGTGTAGCCGACGGTCCAGGCGTCGCGGTTGTCCCGCGTCTCGCCGAGCTGGTTGGTGCCCGTCTTGGCCGCGGCGGAACGCCCGCCCGAGAGGGCGAAGCCGGAGGTGCCCGCCACGTCGAGCATCGACTCGGTGACGTTGCGCGCCAACTGCTGGGAGAACACCGACTGCTGACCCACGGGGGTGGTGCCGCGGTCGAGCAGCACGCGCCCGTCGGCGGCGGTGACCTTCTGCACGATGTGCGGGTCGAACCGCTGCCCGTCGGCGGCGAAGGTGCCGTACGCCGCCGCCATGTCGACGACGTGCACCGGCTTGTCCCCGAGCGAGATGCCGCCGCTGGGGTCGGGCAGCAGGCCGTCGGGGATGCCCGCGGCGTGCGCGGCCTGCGCGACCGCCTGCGGCCCGTACTGCACGGCGATCTGGTAGAAGACCGTGTTCGTCGACTTGGTCATGGCGGACATCACCGTGCACTCGTCGCAGCTGTCGCCGTCGGAGTTGGCCACCTTCGTGCCCGCGATGACCATCGGCGACGTGCCCGCGTACTCGGTGCCCAACCCGAACTGCCGGTCGGCCTGCAACGCCGCGGCCACGACGAACGGCTTGAACGTCGAGCCCGGCGGCCGGGTGACCGCGTCGCCCGCGTAGTCGATGCCGGGGCCGTTGGAGCCGCCGAAGTAGGCCTGGATGGCGCCGCTGCGGGGGTCGACCGCGACGAGCGCGGTGCGCAGGTTGGCGGGCTGGGTCTTCATCACCTTGGTGACGGCGTCGACGGCGGCCTTCTGCCGGTTCGCGTCGATCGTCGTGGTGACGGTGAGGCCGCCGGTGTCGATCTGGTCCTGCGTGATGCCGTTGGCGCGCAGCTCCGCCTCGGCGCGCTCGAAGATGTGGTAGCGGTCGTCGGCGGGCACGCCCGCCCCGATCGGCGCGGCGGGCAGCACGTCGGTGGGGAACTTCTGCCCCGTCCGTTCGGCGGGCGGGATGAAGCCCGCCGCCTGCATCTGGTCGAGCGTGTAGTTCCAGCGGATCGTGGTGCCCGAGGGGTTCTTCATCGGGTCGAGCGCCGACGGCGACTGGATCATCCCGGCGAGCATCGCGCCCTCGGAGATCGACAGCTGGCCGACGTCCTTGCCGAAGTACGCCTGCGCGGCGGCCTGGATGCCGTAGGCGCCGCGGCCGAAGTAGACGGTGTTGAGGTAGTTCTCGAGGATCTGGTCCTTCGTCTGCTCCTTGGAGATCTTGATCGAGAGAATGATCTCCTTGTACTTGCGCCACAGCGAGGCCTGGTCCTGGCCGGTGGAGACCTTCACGTACTGCTGCGTGATCGTCGAGCCGCCGCCGACGCCGCCGGTGAGCTGGTTGTAGACCGCGCGGGCGATGCCCACCGGGTCGAAGCCCGGGTTGGAGTAGAAGGAGCGGTCTTCCGCGGCCAGCGCGGCCTGGCGGACGTGCGCGGGCACCTTGTCGATCGTGACGATGTTGCGGTTGATGTTGTTGTCGTTGCTGTCCTTGGGCCGCACGACGGCGATGGGCTCGCCGCCCGCGAACGTGTAGGTGGCGGTCTGGACGATCCCCTGGTCGCCGATCGCCGGCACCTTGAAGATCATCCAGCCGACCACGAAGGCCAGCAGCGGCAGCAGCACGAGGACACCGAGCACGCCGAGGATCCAGTTGCGCACGCGGTGGCGGCGCTTCCGCGGCTTCGGCGAACGTCCTGCGTACGGCGGTGCCGACGGGGGTGGGGGACCGACCGGCGGTGGCCCCGGGCGTCGAACGGTGGGCGGGACGCGGTGGGGAGCCATGTAGCCGGGTGCGGCGGACCGGGGGTGTTGCCCGACGGTCATCGCGCTCCTCCTGGCGGTTGTGCGTGGGTGCAGACTGCCACGTCGGTGGGGGGCCGACGCCGGCCGGTCACTCGGCAGCGGTACGACGCCTGCGCCGGGCGGGCGCGTCGCCGGTGCCCATGACATAGGACAGCACCAGGTGGTTCCAACTGCAGGTGCGGCAGACCTCCACCACGTACACGGAGAAATCCCGGTGGAGGTTCGCCATCTGCTCGATCTCCTGTGCAGCGCGCGCGGAGCCCGCGGCGTTACCGAGGCCCTCGCCGAATACCCAGGACACGAGCGTCAGCCGCTCCTTGCGGCAGACCGGACACGTGACATCGCTCGGGTCGCCGTGGAAGCGGGCGGCCTGGAGCAGGTAGGGGCTGGCGTCGCAGACCTCGGCGATGGGCACCCGGCCTGCGTGCACGTCCGCGAGCAGCGCCCGCCGCTGCAAGGCGTAGTCGACCATCTGCCGCTGGCTGCGCACGCGGCCAGGGTACGCGGCAGGAACTCGGTGGCGCCCCGGCACCGACCGTCCCCGGGGGGCCGCGATGTTCGTCACCGCGCGTAGATGTATCGGGTCGATATAATGCCCAGGTACATCGCCATCGCGCATCGGGAGGTCGGCCGTGCTGGAGCTCGCGCTGCTCGGCCTGCTGCGCGAGGCCCCCGTCCACGGCTACGAGCTGCGCAAACAGCTTGCGTTGCGGCTCGGCGGGCTGCGCGCGTACTCATATGGATCCCTGTACCCCGCCCTGCGGCGGCTCACGCGCGCAGGCCTCATCGCCGAGGAGTCCGGGCCGAGTTCCAAGCGCGCCCGGAAGGTGTACCGGATCACCGCCGAAGGCAAGGAGCGGCTCGACGAGCTGCTCGCCGAGGCGGGGCCGCACGCATGGGACGACGAGGGGTTCGGCATTCACTTGGCGTTTTTCGCGAGCACTCCAACCGAGACCCGCATGCGGATCCTCGAAGGCCGACGCCGCGCCGTGGAGGAGCGGCGGGAGGGCATGCGTTCGGCGCTGGCGAAGGCGGGCGAACAGATCGACCGCTACACGAGACAGCTGCAGCAGCTCGGGCTCGACGCCTGTGAGCGCGAGGTGCGGTGGCTCAACGAGCTGATCGAGAACGAGAAAAAGGAGACCGGACCATGACCGAGGTACGGGTAGCCGTCGTGGGCGTGGGCAACTGCGCCGCGTCGCTGGTCCAGGGCGTCCACTACTACGCAGATGCCGACCCGACCGCGCGGGTCCCGGGGTTGATGCATGTCGACTTCGGCGGATATCACGTGCGCGACATCCGGTTCGTCGCCGCGTTCGACGTCGACGCCAAGAAGGTCGGCCGCGACCTCTCCGAGGCGATCCACGCCAGCGAGAACAACACCATCAAGATCGCCGACGTGCCGCCGTTGAACGTGCCGGTGCTGCGCGGGCACACGCTCGACGGGCTCGGCCGCTTCTACCGCGAGACGATCACCGAGTCGGACGAGGAGCCGGTGGACGTCGCGGCCGTGCTCCGCGACACCCGCGCCGATGTGCTCGTGTCCTACCTCCCGGTGGGCAGCGAGGCCGCCGACCGGTTCTACGCGCAGTCCGCGCTCGACGCGGGCGTGGCGTTCGTCAACGCGCTTCCGGTGTTCATCGCGTCGGACCCGGTATGGGCGGAGAAATTCCGCAGGGCAGGCGTGCCGATCGTCGGCGACGACATCAAGAGCCAGGTCGGCGCCACCATCACGCACCGGGTACTGGCCAAGCTGTTCGAGGACCGCGGCGTGCAGCTCGACCGCACGATGCAGCTCAACGTGGGCGGGAACATGGACTTCCTGAACATGAAGGAGCTGGAGCGGCTGGAGTCGAAGAAGGTCTCGAAGACGCAGTCGGTCACGTCGCAGGTCGACCGGGACATGGGCCGCGACAACGTGCACATCGGTCCGTCGGACTACGTCGCGTGGCTGGACGACCGCAAGTGGGCCTACGTCCGGCTGGAGGGGCGCGCGTTCGGCGACGTGCCGCTGAACCTGGAGTACAAGCTCGAGGTGTGGGACTCGCCCAACTCGGCGGGCATCATCATCGACGCCGTGCGCGCTGCCAAGCTCGCCCTCGACCGGGGCATCGGCGGGCCGATCCTCTCGGCGTCGAGCTACTTCATGAAGAGCCCGCCCGAGCAGTACCCGGACGACGTCGCCCGTGACGCCGTCGAGGCGTTCATTCGCGGCGAGATTTCGTAACATTTCCGGATCCCAATCATTCCACCATTGCCGGTAAATTCACGGAAGGATCGCCGCTGGTAGACCGGGTGCAGTGCACAATGTGGACCGTTCGGAGCAATCGGGTGATGATCCGCACCGGCGGCCGTGATCGGCGTCATTGGAAAGCGTCGAAATTGGTTCGTAATGTGCCGGACGGCCTTGCGAACCGTCGGCCAACCGGGACGGCGGGCGTGGGGTCACCGCTGAACTCACCCGCTTCCCGGGTTCGGCGGTGCGCACACCGAGGACCTTCGTGCCCGCTCCGTCCCCCGTCCCTGGCCACCCGCGCCGCCGTCGTGGCGACCGCAACCACCGCCGCCGCGCTACTGACCCTGCTGCCCGCCACGCCGCCCGTCCCCGCGACGACGGCGGTGGTCTCGGCGTGGGCGACGGACCCGGTTGGGGACTGGGCGGCAGGCGCGGTGGGTGGCGCACCCGCCGCCCCGGGGGCCACGGGTGGGGCGGCGGCAGCCCCCACGGGCGCATCCGGCGCGCCAGCGAGCGGCGGCGCGGCGGCAGGCCTCGCGGGCGCGGCGGCGAGCGCCGCCGGAGCAACCACGAGCTCGGCCGGAGCCACGACGGGCCCAGCCGGCGCCGCGGTGAGCGCCGCCGGACACACCGCGGACGCAGCCGGAGCCGCGCTGGGGAGCGCGGCGGGTGGCACCGCGCCGAGTGGTACAGCGTCGGGCGCCGCAGGGTCGCCGCCTGCCGCGGGGCCCGCCCCGGCGCCCGCCGCCGGTCCGAGCGCGACGGCGCCCAGCCCGTTCGCCCTCGCAGGCCGAGCGGTGCCGCCGCGTCCGGCGCCTTTGGCCGTGGCGGCGATGGCCCCGTTCCGGGCCGCCATGCGCGCCCTCGCCACGGCGCCCGCCAAGCCCGCCGTACCCGCAGCGCTGGCCGCGCCCGCCGCACCGCCGGCCGCGGCAGCCGTACCCGCAGCGCCATTCGTACCCGCAGCGCCCGCCGCACCCGCAGCGCCCGCCGCGCCCGCAGCGCCCCCGTACCCGCCGCGGCAGCCGCACCCGCAGCGCCCGCAGCACCCGCAGCGCCGGTCGCGCCCGCAGCAGCCGCGCCGGCACCGAACCGGGCCGCCGCGCCACGGCCGGCCCGCCGCCCCCGCCAAGCCCGCCGCCCCCGCCAAGCCCGCCGCCCCGGCGGCCGGGCGGCGCGGCAGCGCGATGGCGAATGCGATGAGCAAGCTCGGCGCGGCGTACCGCTGGGGCGCGACGGGCCCCAGCGCCTTCGACTGTTCCGGCCTCGTCTTGTGGTCCTACCGTCAGGTCGGTATCTCGCTGCCGCGCACGAGCCGGGCGCAGTCGCAGGTCGGCACCCCCGTCGCCAAGAGCGCCCTGCAGCCCGGCGATCTGGTGTTCTTCTACCAACCGGTCAGCCACGTCGCGATCTACATCGGCAACGGCCGGGTCGTGCACGCCAGCACGTCGGGGAGCCCGGTGAAGATCTCGGAGCTCAACGCGATGCCGTTCACCACGGCCCGCCGGATCTGACCGCGGCCTGGCTGCTCCTCGCCTGCGCGGTCGCGGGGTGGGAGCGGACCACCCCACGCGGGTGACCCGTCGCGTAGAGTCCGGCGCCGTGACCGAACCTGATCTTCGTCCACTGGCGCTGGTCACGGGCGCATCCGGCGGAATCGGCGCCGCCGTGGCGCGCGCGCTCGCCCCCGGCCACGACCTCCTTCTCGGCGGCCGCGACGCCGCGGCGCTGCAAGAGCTCGCCTACGAGCTGCCGGGCGCGCGGCCGTGGCCGGTCGACCTCACCGACTCGCGGGCCGTCGCGGAGGCGGTCGCGGGCATCACGCGGCTGGACGTGCTGGTGCACTCCGCCGGAGTGGGACTCCTCGGCACGATCGCCGACACGCCCGCCGACACGTGGCGGTACCAGTTCGAGGTGAACGTCGTGGCGGTCGCGGAGCTGACCCGGCTGGTGTTGCCCGCGCTGCGCGCCACACGTGGGCGGGTGGTGCTCGTCAACTCCGGGGCCGGGCTCGCCGCCCGGGCGGGTTGGGGGTCCTACGCGGCCAGCAAGTTCGCCCTACGGGCCTTCGCCGACGCGCTCCGCGCCGAGGAGTCGGGCAACGGTGTGCGCGTCACGTCCGTGCACCCGGGCCGGACGGACACGGAGATGCAGCGCGACGTCGTCCGCCAAGAGGGCGGCGTGTACCGGCCGGAGCGCTACCTGCGGGCCGAGTCCGTCGCGGGCGCCGTGCTGCTGGCCGTCACCGCACCCGCCGACGCGGCGCTGACCGAGCTGGTTCTGCGGCCCGCCGACGGCTGAGCCCGCCGCAGCCCTGACGCAGGCCAAGTGGACAACGGGCTTTCTCGACGACGCTCATCCCGGCCGCGGGTTAGTAGAGTCGAAGCATGCTCGATCCGAAGTCGCTCGACCTCGACGAGCTGTGCGTGGCGCTGGAGGACCACTCCCCGGAGACGACCTGGTGGATCCATCCCGGCGACGGGCGCATCCAGCCGGGCGATCCCGACGAGGAGGGCTGGCGCGAGATCGGCTCCGTGGGCTCCCACGAGGGCTATCGGGACATGGCCGAGTTCGTCGCGGGCGTGCACCACCGCCGGGCCGCCGAGCTGCTGGATCGGGCGATCTCCGGGCGCGGCGCCTTCCGCCGGTTCAAGGACACCCTCTTCGAGTTCCCCGAGCTGCGCGAGCAGTGGTTCCGCTTCCGCGACGCCCGCGCCCGGCGTCGGGCGCTGCGTTGGCTGGCCGAGCAGGGGCTGGTCGACCGCGCCGTCGCCGCCGAATGGATGGCGCACTATCCCGACCCGGTCGCCGACGACGGCGACGTGCCCGCCGCCATCGCCGTCGATCTCGGACTGCTGTACGGCGACCGGCTGCAGCGGGTGCTGCTATTTGGTGAGTGGGCGCGCGGGGAAGGGGTGCAGGACGCCGACATCGAGATCGTCGTCGTGCTGTCGGACCTGCGCTCGCCCTGGGAAGAGTTGCACCGCATGGACGACGTGCTGTGGCGGCACACCGAGCGGGCGGGGCTGGCGGTGATCGCCGTGCCGGTCACCCCCGAACAGTGGGCCGCCCCGGCCAACCCGCTGCTGCGCCGCGCGGCCGCCGAGGCGGTGCAGCTGTCGTGAGCGAGCCAGCGCGGCAGGCGAGCGCCGGTGAGGAGGACGCGTGACCGGGATCGCGCGCGCCCGCGAGGAGCTGTTCGCGGCGCACCTGCTCGCCACCACCCAGTTCGCGGCGCAGGCCGTGGCGCTGGCCCATCGCGGGGTGCTGTCCGCCGCCGACGCCGCGCTGGAGGCGCTCGACCGGGTGTCGCCCGCGGATCCGGCGGCGCTCGTCGGGATGTTCCTCAAGCAGGTCGTGCGCGAACGTGGCCTGGATCCCGAGGCCGGACGGTTGGTCCGGGCGCTGCACAACCGCGCTGTGCTGGCCGACGCCGACGGTGTCGTGCCGCCGGAGGAGGCCGCCCGCGCAATCGCCGACGCCACCACGGTCGTCGACGCCGTGGACGACTGGCTCACCCACTCGGAGTTCGTGACGATCGCGCGCGAGGCCATCCGCCCGCCCCGGCGCAAGCGCACCCGTGCGCGGTAACGAGTGCTCTGACCCTCCTTGCCGCGCACGACCCCCGGGTCAGGCCACCACGTTGACCAGCCGGCCCGGCACCACGATCACCTTGCGGGGCGCCCGCCCGGCCAGCAGCTCGACGACCTTCGCGTCGGCCAGCGCCGCCGCCTCGACCTCGTCCGCGGCGGCGGCCGCCGCCACCGTGACCCGTGAGCGCACCTTGCCGTTGACCTGGATCGGGTACTCGACGCTGTCCTCGACCAGGTAGCGCTCGTCGGCCACCGGGAACGGCGCGTACGCGAGTGACGTGGCGTGCCCCAGCCGCGCCCACAGCTCCTCGGCGATGTGCGGGGTCAGCGGCGCCATCATCAGCACCAGCGGCTCGGCCACCGAACGCGGCAGACCCCCGTCGGGATAGGTCTTCGTCAGGTGGTTGTTCAGCTCGATCAGCTTGGCGGCGGCCGTGTTGTAGTGCAGCGCCAGGAAGTCGACGTGCACCCCCGCGATCGCCTTGTGCAGGGCGCGCAGTGTGGCCTCGTCCGGCGCCGCGTCGGAAACCCGCAGCTCACCGGTCGTCTCGTCCACCAGGTTGCGCCACACGCGCTGCAGGAACCGCTGCGAGCCGACGACGTCGCGCGTCGACCACGGCCGCGACACCTCCATCGGGCCGGTGGACATCTCGTACAGCCGGAACGTGTCGGCGCCGTAGCGCTCGCACATCTCGTCGGGCGTCACCACGTTCTTCAGCGACTTGCCCATCTTCCCGTACTCCCGGCGCACCGGGGCGTTGTTCCACGTGAAACCACCCTCGGGGGTCTCGACGACCTCCTCGGCGGGCACGTAGGTGCCACGCGCGTCGGTGTAGGCGTAGGCCTGGATGTAGCCCTGGTTGAACAGCCGCCGGTAGGGCTCCTCCGAGCTGACGTGGCCCAGGTCGTACAGCACCTTGTGCCAGAACCGCGCGTACAGCAGGTGCAGCACCGCGTGCTCGACGCCGCCGACGTACAGGTCCACGCCGCCCGGGTCGTTGCCGCCGCGCGGGCCCATCCAGTAGCGCTCCACCTCGGCGTCGACGAACCGCTCGTGGTTGTCGGGATCCAGGTAGCGCAGCTCGTACCAGCACGAACCCGCCCACTGCGGCATCGTGTTGGTCTCGCGGGTCAGCCCGTCGCCCACGTTCAGCCACTCGGTGGCGCGCGACAGCGGCGGCTCCGGCTCGGTGTTCGCGTCGTCCGGGTCGTACGTGCGGGGGGAGTAGTCGTCGACCTCGGGCAGCTCGATCGGCAGCTGGTCCTCCGATACCGGGAGCGGCCCGTCGGCGTCCCAGACGACCGGGAACGGCTCGCCCCAGTAGCGCTGCCGGGAGAACAGCCAGTCGCGCAGCTTGTACTGGATCACCGACTCGCCGAAGCCCTTCGCGGCCAGCCAGTCGATGATCGCGCGCTTCGCCTCGGCGATGTCCAGGCCGTTCAGGCTGACCTCGGCGTTCGCGGAGTTGATCGCCGGGCCCTCACCGACGTACGCCTCGCCGGTGAACCCGTCCGACGGCTCCACGGTGCGGATGATCGGCAGGCCGAACGCCGTCGCGAAGTCCCAGTCGCGCTGGTCCTGCCCGGGGACGGCCATGATCGCGCCGGTGCCGTAGCCCATCAGCACGTAGTCGGCGACGAACACCGGGATCGCGGTGCCGTTGACCGGGTTGATCGCGTAAGCGCCGGTGAAGACGCCGGTCTTGTCCTTGTTCTCCTGGCGGTCCAGGTCGGACTTGTGCACCGCCGCGTCGCGATACGCCGCGATCGCCTCGGTCGGGCTCGCCGCGCCGCCCGTCCAGCGCGGGTCGACGTCCGTCGGCCACGAGGCCGTGGCGATCGCGTCGACCAGCGGATGTTCGGGCGCCAGCACCATGTACGTCGCGCCGAACAGGGTGTCCGGACGGGTGGTGAACACCTCGATCGCGGTGTCCCCGACCGGGAAGCGGACCTGCGCGCCCTCCGAGCGGCCGATCCAGTTGCGCTGCATCGCCTTGACGGAGTCCGGCCAATCCAGCCGGTCCAGGTCGGCGACCAGCCGGTCGGCGTACGCGGTGATCCGCATCATCCACTGCTTCAGGTTGCGGCGGAACACGGGGAAGTTGCCCCGGTCGCTGCGACCGTCCGCGGTGACCTCCTCGTTCGCCAGCACGGTGCCCAGCCCCGGGCACCAGTTGACGGGCGCCTCCGAGATGTAGGCCAGCCGGTAGGAGTCGATCACCCGACGCTGCTCGACCGACGTCAGCGATGCCCACGGACGCCCGTCCGGCGTGCGCCGCTCCCCGGCGGCGAACTCGGCCTCCAGCTCGGCGACCGGGCGCGCCCGCTCCCCGTCGTACCAGGAGTTGTAGATCTGCAGGAAGATCCACTGAGTCCAGCGGTAGAACTCGACGTCCGTGGTGGCGACCGAGCGCCGCTGGTCGTGCGCCAGGCCCAGCTGCCGCAGCTGCGCCTTGTACCGCAGGATGTTCTCCTCGGTGGTCTTGCGCGGGTGGGTGCCGGTCTGCACGGCGTACTGCTCGGCGGGCAGCCCGAACGCGTCGAAGCCCATCGCGTGCAGCACGGTCTTGCCGGTCATGCGCAGGTAGCGGCCCAGCACGTCGGTGCCGATGAAGCCCAGCGGGTGCCCGACGTGCAGGCCCGAGCCCGACGGGTACGGGAACATGTCCAGCAGGTAGACCTTCTCGCCCGCGGGCATCGGGCTCGCCCACGGCCCGGCCGGGTTGGGCACCTGGAAGGTGCCCTCGGTCTCCCAGTAGTTCTGCCAGCGACGCTCGATCTCCGCGGCCAGCGGGGCGCCGTATCGAAACGGCAGCGTCTCGGCGTCCGCGGGGGGCGTCGCGGTGTGCGTGCTCATGTCCACTCCTGAAGTCGGCCCGGAAACCAGAAGACCCCTCCGCCCGCCAGGGCATGAGGGGTCACCGCGCCGGTGCTCTGATCTACCGCGCGGTGGTGTCGGTAAGTCGACGGGCCACGTCACCAGGGTAACGCCGCCCCACCCGGCCCGACGAGCGGGTTCGCTAGGCCGCGTCCGGCAAGTCGCGGGCGATGGGCTTCGTGATCCAGGCGGCTGCGGGCAAGGCGGCGGCGTGCCCTCGTACCGGGGTACTCGGGCAGGCCGACAACGCAGCCTGCAGCCGCCTGGGCGCGAAGACCGCGGCCGGGGCTCGCCGGACACGGCCTACCCTGGGCCCGTGCCCGTCACCGTCCGTCTCGCCGTCGGCTCACTGCTCGTGCTCGCCGGTGTGGCGCTGGTCGTCGTGGCCGTGCTCAGCGCGCGGTCGGTGCTGCGGCGCAACCGCTGGGTGGGCGTCCGCACGGCGGCCACGCTGGCGTCCGAGACACAGTTCGTCGCGGGCAACCGGGCCGCTGCGATGCCGGTGGGCGCGGCCGGCGTGGTCGCGGGGGTCGGCGGGGCGTTTCTGCTGGTGGGTGGCAGCGCGACCCTCAATTGGGTCGTCCTGACGATAAGCTTGCTGGGAGTGCTCGGGCTGACGGTCTTCGGCGGTTCGGTGGGCGACCGCGCCGCCGCGCTCACCCCCGCCCCCACCCCCTTCGCCGCCACCTGCGGCGGGGCATGCGCGGGCTGCGACCTCGTCGCGGGGTGCCGGGAGGCCCGCCCCGACGCATGATCACCGGTTCGGTGCGGAAAGCGGCCGGATTCGACCGGGTTTGCGCCGAACCGACGATCACCGCGGCGGAGGTGGGCGGGCGTCAGTTCTGCCGGACGTCCGCGGGGTAGGTCGCCAGCAGCGCGAGCGGCACGCCCTGGCGGCGCAGCACGCGGCCCCACAGGTTGGGGTCGTGCCCGGCCAGCACGTCGTCGGGCAGGGCGGGCACCACGATCCAGTCGCCGCGGCCGATCTCGGCGGCGAGCTGGCCCGCGTCCCACCCGGAGTACCCGGCGAAGACGCGCAGGCCGCGCAGCCGGGAGGCGAGCGGGACGGGGTCGCCGTCGAGGTCGACGAGCGCGACCGGGCCGCGCACCCCCACCAGCCCCGAAAGCGCTGCGGGATCCTGTCCGGTGCGCACGGCGGCGAGGCACAGCGCCGTCTGGCCTTCCACCGGGCCGCCGACGAACACGGCGTGCGGGAGAGTGGCGAGCGGCGCCCACGACGGCAGCACGTCGCGCACCGACACCTCACCCGGCCGGTTCAGCACGACCCCGAGGGTGCCCCGGTCGCGATGCTCGATGATGTAGACGACCGTGCGCCGGAAGTTCGGGTCGGACAGGCCCGGCGCGGCCACCAGGAGACTTCCGGGCGCCACCCCGGCGTCGAGCGGGGCGCGTCCCCCGGAGCGGTCGTCCACCACGACGGTCATCGTCGCATCCGCATGTTGCGCGTAGCCTTCGGCGGGTGCCGTCCCCGGTCCCGCCGCTGTCCCCCGCAGCGGTGACGCCGAGCCCGGAACGACTCGGTGTGCTCGGGCTGCTGCGGATCCGCGGCTACCGCCGCCTCCTCGGGCTGCGGTTCGCCACCCAATGGGGCGACGGCATGTTCCAGGCCGCGCTCGGCGGGGCGGTGCTGTTCAACCCCGAGCGGCAGGCCGACCCGCTGGCGGTCGCCGCGGGCCTCGCCGTGCTCCTCATGCCGTACTCCCTCGTGGGCCCGTTCGTCGGCACCCTGTTGGACCGCTGGGACCGCCGCCGGGTGCTCGTCAACACCAACGCGGCGCGGGTCGTGCTGGTCGTCTGCGTGGCGGCGGTCGTCGTCGCGGGGGTCGCGGGGCCAGCGCTGTACCTCGGCGCGCTGGCGGTCATGGGGTTCAGCCGGTTCGTGCTGGCCGGGCTGTCGGTCGCGCTGCCGCACGTCGTCGAGAAGCGTCATCTCGTGGAGGCCAACACCCTGGCCGTGACGGCGGGCGCGGGCTTCGCGGCGCTCGGCGCGGTCTGCGCGATCGGACTGCGGATGCTCGTCGGGTCGGGCAACACCGGCTCGGCGCTCACGACGCTCATCGCGGGCGTCGGGCCGCTCGCCGCCGCGCTCATCGCCACCGCGTTCCGCCGCCGCAGCCTCGGCCCGGACGCGCCGAGCGGACCGTCGCGCACCGTGGTGGCGGTGCTGCGCGGGTTCGTCGACGGGGCGCGCGCGGTGGCCGCCAACCCCTCGATCGCCGCCTCGTTCGCGGGGCTCGCCGCGCACCGGCTGGCGTTCGGCATCAGCACCCTGCTCACGCTGCTGCTCTACCGCTACGCCTTCGCCGACATCGGGCCACTGCGCACAGGCCTGCCGGGCATCGGCGAGGCGGTGGCCGTGGCCGCGGCGGGCCTGGTGTGCGCCGCGCTCGTCACGCCCCGGTTGGTGCACCGGTTCGGGCGGCCGTGGACGATACGGGTGTCGCTGGCCGTCGCCGCCGTCATCCAGCTTCTGCTCGGGGTCTTCCTCAGCTTGCCCGTCGTGCTCGTCGCGGCGTTCGTGATCGGGCTGTCCGGGCAGGTCGTCAAGCTGTGTGCGGACGCCGCCGTGCAGAGCGAAGGCCCCGACGGCGCGCTCGGACGGATCTTCGCCCTCTACGACGTGGTGTTCAACGTCGGCTACGTGGGGGCGGTGGCGTTGGCCGCGTTCGCCGCGCCGCCCAACGGGTGGGCGCCGTGGCTCTTCGCCGGGGCGAGCGGGCTGTACGCGCTGGGCCTGCTGGTGCACAACGTCGAGCAGCGCCGGGCCAGCCCCGCCCGGATGTCAGCAGGGTGACCCTGCAGACGTTCAGTGTCCGCAGGGTGACATTCCTGACATCCGGGGGCCGGCTCAGCCCACGCCGTTCTCCGCGGCCCACCGCCGCAGCTCGGCCTCCGCATCCTCCCGGCTGAGCGGGCCGCGCTCCATCCGCAGGGCCAGGAGGTGCTTGTACGCGCGCCCCACCAGCGGGCCCGGCGGGATCCCGAGCAGCTCCATGATCGCGTTGCCGTCAAGGTCGGGGCGGATCGCGTCGAGCTCCTCCTGCGCGCGGAGGGCGACGATGCGCGCCTCCAGGTCGTCGTACGTGCGCTGCAACGCAGCGGCCCGGCGCTTGTTGCGCGTGGTGCAGTCCGAGCGCACGAGCTTGTGCAGCCGCTCGAGCAGCGGCCCGGCGTCGGTGACGTAGCGGCGCACCGCCGAGTCCGTCCACTCGCCGCCGCCGTAGCCGTGGAAGCGCAGGTGCAGGTACACCAGCTGCGCCACCTCGTCGACGATCACCTTCGGGTAGCGCAGCGCCCGCAGCCGCTTGCGCACGAGCTTCGCGCCGACCACCTCGTGATGGTGGAAGCTCACCCGCCCGTCCGGCTCGCGGCGCCGGGTGTCGGGCTTGCCGATGTCGTGCAGCAGCGCGGCGAGGCGCAGCACCAGGTCGGGCCCCTCGGTTTCGCGCCCGATCGCCTGCTCCAGCACGACCAGCGAGTGCGTGTAGACGTCCTTGTGCTGCATGTGCTCGTCGATCGCCAGGCGCATCGCGGGCACCTCGGGCAGCACGACCTCGGCGAGCCCGGTGTCGACGAGCAGCTCGAGGCCGCGCCGCGGGTGCACGCCGAGGATCAGCTTGGACAGCTCCACCTGCACCCGCTCGGCGGTGATCCGAGCCAGTTCGCCCGCCATCGCCGTCATCGCCGCGACGACGCGCGGCGCGGGCGTGAACCCCAGCTGCGCGACGAACCGGGCGGCGCGCAGCATGCGCAGCGGGTCGTCGGCGAACGACTCCTCGGGGGTGGCGGGCGTGTCCAGCATCCCGCCCGCGAGCGCAGCCAGCCCGCCGAACGGGTCCACGAACGTCCGCCGCTCCCCGGTCAGCTCGACCGCCATCGCGTTGACGCTGAAGTCCCGGCGCTTGAGGTCGTCCTCGATCGTGTCCCCGTAGGCGACGACGGGGTTGCGCGAGACGCGGTCGTAGGCGTCGGAGCGGAACGTCGTGATCTCCATGGTCACGCCGCGGCGGCGCAGGCCCACCGTGCCGAACGCGATGCCGGTGTCCCACACCGCGCTTGCCCAGCCGTCGACGAGCGCGAGGACGGCGGCGGGCCGCGCGTCGGTGGTGAAGTCCAGGTCGGACTCGGGGCGGCCGAGCAGCGCGTCGCGGACGGTGCCGCCCACGAGGTAGAGCCGGTGCCCGTGGGCCGCGAACAGCTCGGCGAGCTCGTGGGCGACCGGTGGGACGGTCACGAGCTCGACCACCGCATCCTCCTGGGAGCGCGCGAGATCAGACGAAACGGTGGGTACTGCGAAGGACACGGCGGGCCAGTTTAGGCGCTACGCGCTCGGGCGCGGAAACAACGGCCCCGACAACCCCTTTCCGCGCACGACCCACGGCGCGGGTACGACCCCCGCCGGTCGCCTGCTCGTTACCATCGGCACATGTCCACCTCCCGCGGTCGCTCGGGCGGTCGCCGCGGAGGCCGTCCCGTCGACCGCAGGCGACGGCTACGCACGGTGGACGAGACGTCGGCGGGCGGCCTGATCGTCGACCACGAATCGGGGACGGCCGCCGTCATCGGGCGGCTGGACCGGCGCGGGCGACTGCTCTGGTCGCTGCCCAAGGGGCACATCGAGGAGGGCGAGACCGCCGAGCAGGCCGCGGTGCGCGAGGTCGAGGAGGAGACGGGCATCATCGGGTGCGTGGTCGCACCGCTGGGCACCATCGACTTCTGGTTCGTCGCCGAGGACCGGCGCGTACACAAGACCGTGCACCATTTCCTCCTGCGCGCCACCGGCGGCGAACTGTCCGACGAGGACATCGAGGTCGCGGAGGTCGCCTGGGTGCCGCTCGACGAGCTGGAGTCGCGCCTGGCCTACGCCGACGAGCGACGGCTGATCCGGCGGGCCAGCGAGCTGCTGGAGGACACGGCGTGAGGCCGGTCGCGGCCATGGCCGCGGTCGTCATGGTGGCCCTCACAATCCTTTTGTCCGGCGCACCAGCCAAGGCCGCCACCGGACTTTCTCCTGGCGTCCCGGCGGCGGCCGCCGGCGGGCTGCGGCTCGTGCTCACCAACATGAACCCGCGCGTCGTCACCGCGGACGGGCCCGCCACGCTCACCGTCGCGGGCACCCTCTTCAACGACGGGCCCGACCCGGTCACCGACCTGCAGGTCCGCGTCCAGCGCGGCAACCCGCTCACCACGGAGGGCCAGGTCCGCGACGCGCTCGACGGCGACGCGCCCACCGACGCCGCCGTACCCGCGTTCGAGCCGCTGGCCGACGAACTCGCCCCCGGCGGTCGCGTGTCCGTGCAACTCTCGGTGCCGCTTCGCGGAGCCGGCGTCGCGCTCGGCGCCCCCGGCGTGTACGAGCTGCTGGTCAACGTCAACGGCACGCCCGCAGGCGGCGCTCGGGCGCGCCTGGCCGCCGCCCGCGTGCTGCTGCCCGTGCTCGGCCTGCCCGACGCCACTCCACCGCGGGTGCGCACCGACCCGACGCCCCTCACCGTGCTCTACCCGATCGCCGACACGCCCCGTCGGATCGCCACCGTGCCGGGGTCACCGGCGTTGCTCGACGACGACTCCCTCGCCGCCTTGTTCGCGCCCACCGGACGCCTCGGCGGACTGGTCACAGCGCTCGCCCAACGCGCCCCCGTCGGCTCGTCCGTTCGGGCCGGGCTGTGCCTGGCCATCGACCCCGACCTCGTCGAGACCGCATCGGTGATGAGCCAGGGCTACCAGGTCGTCGGCCCGAACGGGGGCGCTGTTTCGGGTACGGGCGCCGCGGTGGCCGGGCAGTGGCTCACCCAGCTCGCGGCCGTGGCGAAGGGCGGGTGTGTCGTCGCACTGCCGTACGCCGACGCCGATCTCGTCGCCCTCACGCGCGGCGGGCTCACCGACGCCGCCACGCGCGCGCTCGGCCCGGGCCGACAGATCCTCGCGACGCTGCTCCAGACGCCGGTGCCTGCCGACATCGCGTGGCCTGCCGACGGCGTGCTCGACAACCCCACGCTCGACGTCGTCCAGGCGTCCGGCGCGAAGTCGGTGCTGCTGTCGGCGGACGCCGTCACGGGCCGGGCCCGCGGCGGGGTCGTGCCGCTCGCCGGACGGCCGGTCACGGCGCTGATCACCGACCCGCTGCTCACCCGGGCCGCCACCGCGCCACTGGCGATCCCGGTCGCGGCGAGCCCCGGCGCCGCGGCCACGGCCGAGTCGCTCGCGGGCGACGACGGCCCCCTGGCCACGCAGGATCTCGTCGGCGCGCTGGCGTTCCGCGCCACCGGCAGCACCCCGCTCGTGCTGGCCCCGCCGCACCAGTGGCGCACCGACGGGGCGGGCGCGCGGGCCCTGCTCGACGCCGTCGGCACGCTCGTCACCGCGGGCGCGGTCAGCCCGGTCGGCCCCACGGTGGCCGTCGCCGCAGGCGCGCCGGTTCGGCCCGACCCGCCGGTGGACGCGGCCGAGGTGCCGGGCTCGGCGATCAGCACGCTCGCCGACGCCGGGCGCGACCTCACCGACCTGCGCAGCGCCGTCGTCGACGGCAACGTGGGCATCACGGCCGACCAGCTCTTCACGCCGCTGCAGCTCGGCCTGCTGCGGGGGGCGTCGGCCGCGCGCCGGGAGGCGCCTGCGGCCGCGCAGGACGCCGCCGTCGCCGTTCTGGGGCGGGTGGACGCTATCCGCAACTCGATCCGGGTGCTGGAGCCGCCCAACCCGTACGCGCTCGGCAGCTCCGACGCGCCGCTGCCGATCACCGTGGCGAACGCGCTGCCCGTCACCGTGCGGGTGCGGGTGGAGCTCGCGAGCACGTCGGGGCTGCGCGTCAACGCGATCGACGTGCAGCAGGTCCCGCCGCTCGGCCGCCGTCAGGTCTCGGTGAACGCGCAGGTCACCCGGGCGGGGCAGTTCACCGTGGACGCGGCCGTGCGCACACCGGCAGGCGGCCTCCTCGGCCCGCCCAGCCACCTGAAGGTGCGCTCCACCGCCTACGGCACGATCACGGGGTGGCTGACGGCGATCGCGGGCGGACTCCTCGTGCTGCTCGCGGCGCGGCGGGTCTGGCGTCGGGTGCGGGGCGAGGCGGAGCGCCCGACGGCCCGGGTGGACCCGACCCCGCCGCCGACCGTCGACCCCCTTGGCGAGCCGGCGGGCCCGACCGTCCGGCTGCCGATCCCAGCCCACGGCCCCGCCCCGCCGGACCGGCTACAGCCCCCACCGGACCGGATGCCCAGCCCCACCGGACCGGCTCCAAGCCCCACCGGACCGAGTCCAAGCCCCACCGGACCGGACCAGCGGACCAGCGCACGGCTCCGCTGGCCCCGGTCTCCACCCGGCCGGACCCGCGCACCGTTCCGCCGCAGGACTCCCGACCCCGACAGGCACCGGACCCGCGCACCATCCCGCCGCAGGACCCGCGACCCCTACGGCCGCCACCGGACCCGCGGACCCCGATACCGGCGGACCGGGCCCGCGCGGCGGTAGACGGGGTGCCGCCGCCCGCGCCCCCGCCGCACCGGCCGCCGAGCGCACCGCCCCTCCGCGAACCCCCGGCGCAGGCGCCGCTGCCCCCGACCACGCCGAACGCGACGCCCGTCCCGACCCCACCCCGGTCGACGCCACCGCTGGTCGCGGCCCCGGAGGACGTGGCCCCGACCGAACGCCTCCCGCGCCCGCCCTCACCCCGACCCCGCCCGTGAGCGACCCGGAACGCCCCACCGAACCGCTGCACCCGCTCGCCGCACGGCCGCCGGAGCCGCCGCCCACCGACCCCATCCCCACGCAGTCGATCGGCCGCTCCAGTGGGGTGATGGCGGTGGCCAACCTGGTCAGCCGGCTCACCGGCTTCCTCCGCCAGGTCGTCTTGGTCGGGGTGCTGGGCGTCGGCGTGCTGAACGACGCCTACACCGTCTCGAACACGCTGCCCAACATCGTCTACGAGCTGCTCTTCGGCGGCGTCCTCACGAGCGTCATGGTGCCGTTGCTCGTGCGCGCCCAGAAGGAGGACGCCGACGGCGGCGAGACCTACATCCGACGGCTGATCACCCTCACCGGCGTCGCCCTCGCCATCGGCACCGCGCTCGCGGTGCTCGCCGCGCCCCTGCTCACCCGCCTCTACCTCGGCGGACAGTCCGCCACCGCCAACCCCGAGCTGGCCACCGCACTGGCCTACCTCCTGCTCCCGCAGATCCTCTTCTACGGCCTCGGGGCGCTGCTCGGCGCGATCCTCAACACGCGCGGCTCGTTCGGCGCCTTCGCCTGGGCGCCGGTGCTCAACAACCTCGTCGTGCTCGTCGTCCTCGGGATCTACGCGCTGATGCCGGGGGAGATCAGCCTCGACCCGGTGCGGATGGGCGAGCCGAAGCTGCTGGTGTTGGGCCTCGGCACCACGCTCGGGATCGTCGTCCAGGCGCTCGTTCTCCTGCCGACCCTGCGCCGCACCGGCTTCGTCTACCGCCCGCGCTGGGGGTGGGACCCGCGCCTGTCCACCGCGGGCGGCCTCGTGGCATGGGTCATCGCGTACGTGCTCATCGGCATCCCCGGCTACATGGTGACGACCCGCGTGGCGGCGGCGGCCGATCCCGGCGGCGTCACCGTCTACGCCAACGCCTGGCTCCTGCTGCAGGTGCCCTACGGCGTGCTCGGCGTCTCCCTCCTCACCGCGCTCATGCCGCGGATGAGCCGGTCGGCCGCGGACGGGCGGCTGCGCGCCGTGGTCGACGACCTCGCCCTGGGCAGCAGGCTCTCCGCCGTCTTCCTGGTGCCGCTCTCGGTGCTGCTCACGGTGTTCGGGATGCAGGTCGGCATCGCCCTGTTCGGCCTGCGCTCGGGCAACCTCGACGGGGCGGCCCGCATCGGCGCGGCCGTCGCGTGCTCGGCGTTCGGCCTGCTGCCCTACGCCATCACGATGTTGCAGCTGCGCGTGTTCTACGCGATGACCGACAGCCGCACGCCCACGCTCGTCCAGCTCTTCACCGTGGCAGTGAAGATCCCCCTGCTGCTGGTGTGCCCGCTGTTGCTGGCGCCGCGCGAGGTCGTGCTCGGACTGGCCGCGGCCAACGGCCTGTCGTTCGTCGCGGGCGCCGCGCTCGGCCAGGTGCTGCTGCGCCGACGGCTCGGCCGGATCCCGACGTTCGCCGTGGCGTCCACGACCGGGCGCACCCTCGTCGCCGCCCTCGTCGGCGCGCTCGCCGCAGCCGGGATCGTCGCGTTGATCCCGTGGGACGGGCTGGCTCCACTCGGCCGGGCCTGGCTGCAGCTGGTGGTCGCGGTGGTGGTCGCGGCGCCGGTCACGCTGGTCGGGCTCCGGCTGCTGCGGGTGCGCGAGCTCGACCCTCTCCTCCGGCGGATCGAACGGCTTGTCGACCGACACATTCGCAGGCGAGGTACACCCGCCTGAAGTAGGCTTGCCCGGGGGAGATGCGCGGCCTGGGGGAGGGTCCTGCGGTGAGTGAGGTGGCGAGCCCGCCGTCCGGCGCGGCCACGCCAGAGCGCGACGGCGAACCGACCACCGTGCGGGTCGCCGTACCGGTGACCCCCTCGCCGTCCACCGCCGCAGGCGCGCTGCTCGGCGGCCGCTACCGGCTCACCACCCGCGTCGGATCCGACACCGCGGCGGGCGCCGAGTTCTGGCGGGCCGAGGACACCGTGCTGCAGCGTGATGTGGCCGTCACCGTGCTGCGCAGGCTCGCCCCCGAGGGCGGCGCGATCGGCGGCGAGGCCGATCCCACCGGCACCGCTCGGGCGGGAGAGATGGTCGTCCGCGCGCTGCGCACCGGCAGCTTCGAGCACCCCGGCTGCGCCCGGCTGCTCGACGTGCTCGCCCCCGGCGCCTCCGGCGTGCCCGACGACGTCCTCGGCGCGGCCGTCACCGAATGGGTGCCCGGACGCAGCCTCGCGGAGACCGTTGCCGATGGGCTGATCAAGCCGCTTGCCGCGGCTCGCGCGGTCGTCCCGCTCGCCGCGGCCGCGGAGGAGGCCCACCGGCACGGGCTGGTGCTGGGCTGCGACCACCCACAGCGCGTCCGCATCACCCCCGACGGCAACGCCCAGATGTGCTTCGCGCTGCCCCGCCCCGACCTGCTTCCGGCCGACGACGTCCGCGGCCTCGGCGCCGTCCTCTACACCCTGCTCACGTCGCGGTGGCCGCTGTCGGTCGCCGACGCGGCCCGCGCGGGCCTCGGGGCGGCCGACCGGATCGCAGGCGCCGTGGCCGCCCCGTCCACCCAGCGGCCGGGGGTGCCGGTCGAGCTGGACACGCTCGCCATCGGGGCGCTCGGACCCGTCGGCAGCGTCGGGCACGTCCACACCGCCGCCGCCGTCCATCGGCTGCTCGACGAGGTCGTGGCCGAGGACGACCGCATCGCCCTGTTCCCGCCGGAGCCCGACGGCGTCCCGTCCGCGCCCGGCGACGTCTGGCAGGACGGCTCCCGCGCCCACACCGCCCCCGACCCCGGCCGCCGCCGGAAGCTGCTGGTCGGGCTGGCCGGGCTCGCGATCGCCGTGCTGCTGGTCCTCGGGTTCGTCGGGGCGAAGGTGGGCTCGCTGTTCGTGGACAACCGCAGCGCGCCGGTGATCGTGGTCGGCAACGACGCCGCGCCCCCGCCGCCGGGCGCGCCCGCACCCGCCGCGCCTGCCCGCGCCATCCGGGGGAGCGCCGGTCGCCGTCGCCGGGATCGAGGTGTACGACCCCACGGGCGATCCCGACAACGCAGGCCGGGTCTCCCGGGTGATCGACGGCGACATCGGCACCAACTGGCGCACCTACGAGTACAAGCAGCCGTTCCCCGGCTACAAGCCCGGCATCGGGATCATGGTGTCGTTCGCGTCGGCGGTGCAGCTCGCGGCCGTTTCGATCGACTCGCCCAGCCCGGGCACGGTCATCCAGGTGCGGTCGGCGCAGACCGCCGACGCCGCGCTCGCCGACACCACCGTGATCAGCCAGGGCACCCTCGGCGACGGCGGCACCCAGATCCCGCTGGCCGGGAGCCAGCCGGTCACCCACGTCCTTCTGTGGGTCACCAAGCTCGGCGGCGGCGGCTCGGACAACGTCACCCAGATCAACGAGGTGCAGTTCCTCCGGGCAGGCGGCTGACCCCGCCCGCGCAGCCCACCCGCCACCATGATCACCGGTTCGGCGCAAATGCGGCCGAATCTGGCCGCCCTACGCACCCAACTGGTGATCACTTCGCGTTGCCGCGCCGATCCGCGGCCCGGGTTTTCCCAAACGCCCACGGCGGCCCTACCCCGCGTCCTACCCTCGCGCCGTGATCCCGGTGGCCTCCGACGACGTGCGGGTGCCCACCGACGCGGAGCTGCTGGCCGCTCACCGGGCGGGCGATCCACGGGCGTTCGGCCTGCTCGCCCGGCACAACTACGGGCGCCTGTGGGGGGTGGCCATGCGCACGCTCGACCATCCCGACGACGCGGCCGACGCGGTCCAGGAGGCGCTCATCGCGGCCCTGCGCCGGGCCCACACGTACCGCGGCGAGGCGTCGGTGAGTACGTGGCTCTGCCGCATCACCGTCAACGTCTGCATCGACCGCATCCGTCGCGAACGTCTCCGCCCCACCGAGAGCTGGGACGACCGCGAGCCTGTCGCGGGCGCCGACCCTGCCGGTCGGGTCGTCACCCGGATGGCCGTCGACGAGGCGCTCGCCCAGCTGAGCGTCGAGCAGCGGGTAGCGGTCGTCCTCGTCGACGTGCAGGGTTGGTCGGTGGCCGAGGTCGCGGAGCTGGTCGGAGTGCCGCCGGGCACGGTGAAGAGCCGATGCGCCCGGGCCCGCACCCGGCTCGCCGAGCTGCTCGGGCACCTCAGAGAGGAGCAGTGATGACCACGCCCGGCCCGCGGCCCGACGTCCATCTGCTCGCCGATCTCGATGCCGGGCTGCTCGACGAGGCCCGCGCCCGCGAGGTGCGCGCCGCGGCCGCGGACGACCCGGCGGCCCGCGCCGTCCTCGACGCCCTCGCCGCCACCCGGGCCGAGCTCGCGGCCCTGCCCGACCCGCCGGTCCCGCCCGCCCTCGCCGCGCGGTGGTCCGCCGCGTTGGCGGCCGAGCAGTCGGCCCAGCCCGCCGACCCGCCCACTTCGCACCCCTTGCGTGCACCTCGCACCCCGCCTGCGGGGTGCGAACCGACCGACGCCGTGCGAAGTGCCGACGTGCGCCGCCCGGCCGCCGCGCCGCCCGACCCCGCCCCCGCACCCCCCGCCCTCGCCCGCCCCGCCCCGCCGTCGGGCCGCCCGCGGCCCGCCCGTCGGCCCGCCCGTCGGCCCGCCCGTCGGCCCGCCCGTCGGCCCGGACCCGAACGTCGCGTTGCGCACCCGCCGCCGTTCGGATCGCCCGGGGCGCGGCCCGCGAGCTCGCCGGGACGGACCCGCGACCCGGCGCGACCGCGGCCCCGCACGCCGCCTCGTCCGCCGACCGGCCGTCCTCGCCGCCATCCTCCTCGTCGCCGTGGCGATCGTCGCCGGGTGGCGCGCCCGTCCCGAAGCCCCATCTCCGCCGACCATCGACGGGCCGCAGCTCGTCGCCGAAGCCGTCGCCGCCGTCGGCGTGCGCGACACCGCAGGCCTCGACGACCCGGCCCGCCGCGCCGGCTGCCTGCGGGCGGTCGGCGCACCCGACATCGATCCGGCCGCACCGCTCCTCGGCGGCAGGCGCGTGACGTTCGAGGGCCACGCGAGTGTGCTGCTCGTCCTCGGCACCAGGGTGCGCGGCGCGTTCGACGTGCTCATCGTCGATCCGGACTGCGGTCCGGCGGGCGGCAGGCTGCTCGCGGCCACCCGTGTCCCGCCGTCGTGAGCCCCCGCCGGCCGATGGAATGCCTGGTACTGGGATTGTGTTGTGCACGCTGGAGGCAACGAGAGGATTGAATCTGTGACCACCGACGTGCGCGACCTGATCATCGTCGGGTCGGGGCCCGCGGGCTACACCGCTGCCGTGTACGCAGCGCGCGCACAGCTGAAGCCGCTGGTGTTCGAGGGCTCGCAGTTCGGCGGCGCGCTCATGACCACCACCGAGGTGGAGAACTACCCCGGTTTCACCGACGGCATCATGGGCCCGGCGCTCATGGAGCAGATGCGCGGCCAGGCCGCCCGGTTCGGCGCCGAGCTGCGCTCTGAGGACGTCGAGGAGCTGTCGCTTGCCGGCGAGGTCAAGACCGTCGTCGCCAACGGTGTCACCTACGCCGCCCGCGCGGTGATCCTCGCCATGGGCGCGGCGGCGCGCTATCTCGGCGTGCCGGGGGAGCAGACCCTGCTCGGCCGTGGCGTCAGCGCATGTGCGACGTGTGACGGATTCTTCTTCCGCGACCGCGACATCGCCGTGATCGGCGGCGGTGATTCCGCCATGGAGGAGGCGACGTTCCTCACGCGGTTCGCCCGGTCGGTCACGATCGTGCACCGGCGCGACGAGTTCCGTGCGTCGCGGATCATGCTGGAGCGCGCCCGCCAGGACCCCAAGATCCGCTGGGTGACGGGCGCCCAGGTCACCGAGGTGCTCGGCGACGGCAGCGTCACCGGCGTCCGATTGCGCGACACCCGCACCGGCGAGGAGAGCACGCTCGAAGTCACCGGGATGTTCGTCGCCATCGGCCACGACCCACGCAGCGCGCTGGTGCGTGACCAGCTCGAGGTCGACGATGCGGGCTACGTGCACGTCGCCGCCCCCACCACCTACACCAAGATCCCCGGCGTGTTCGCCTGCGGCGACCTCGTCGACCACACGTACCGGCAGGCCGTCACGGCGGCCGGTTCGGGCTGCGCGGCGGCCATCGACGCCGAGCGCTGGCTCGCGGAGGGCCCCGTGCCCAGCGAGCTCGCGGGCGGCGGCTACGGCCGCGCGTCCGACCAGGTCGCCGCCGTCACCGGCTGACCGTCCACCCACGAACGAAGGAGATCACCATGGGCTACAACACCGTCGAGGTCACCGACGCCACCTTCGACAGCGACGTCCTCAAGAGCGACAAGACCGTTCTCGTCGACTTCTGGGCCGAGTGGTGCGGGCCGTGCAAGATGGTCGCACCGGTGCTCGACGAGATCGCGGGCGAGAACAAGGACAAGCTCACGGTCGCGAAGCTCGACATCGACGTCAACCAGAAGACCGCGCAGGCCTACCAGGTCATGTCGATCCCGACCATGATCGTCTTCCAGAACGGCAAGCCCGTCAAGCAGATCGTCGGTGCCCGCCCGAAGTCCGCGCTGCTCTCGGACCTCGCCGATTACCTCGCCTGATCAACAAAACCGACCGTGCCCCGCTCATTATCAGGAGCGGGGCACCGTCATATCACGACATGGACACGCCCACGCACCGCCCGCTGCCCGGTGCCCGGAGGCGGGCAAGGCACAATGGCCCAGGCCATGCCCGGGCGAGACGAGCGAGGAGTGCATGCAGCTGCTGCGCAGAGGTGACTGCACTGCCGCGGTCGTCGAGATCAGAGCGATGTTGCACCAGTGCAGCTTTCCCGTCCAGAAGGACGATCCGTCCTTCGACGCCGAGCTGGAACACGCCGTCCGCTCCTTCCAACAGCAGCGCGGGCTGATCTCCGACGGCATCGTCGGGCCCGCCACCTACCGCGCGCTGCGCGACGCGGGCTGGACGCTCGGCGACCGCATGCTGGCGCTGATGGTCACCGCCCCGATGACCGGCGACGACGTCGTCGCGCTGCAGGAGCGCCTCTCCGAGCTCGGCTACGATCCCGGACGTCCGGCCGGGGTGTTCGACGAGCAGACCGAGCACGCCCTGCGCCGCTTCCAACGCGAGTACGGCCTCGTCCCCGACGGCCTGTGCGGGCCCGCCACTCTGCGCTCCCTTCGCCAGCTCGGCCGCAAGGTCACCGGCGGCCGCCCGCACCTGATGCGCGAGCAGGAGCTGCTGCGTCAGGCCGGGCCGCGGTTGCGCGGCAAGCGGATCGTCGTCGACCCGGGCCACGGCGGCCCCGACCGCGGCGTCGTGTCGGCGGGCGTCGCCGAGGCCGACCTCATGTGGGACCTGGCCCGTCGCCTCGTCGGCCGCATGAGCGCCACGGGGATGGACGCGATGCTCTCGCGCCAGGAGCACACGTGCCCGTCGGAGCCCGAGCGCGCGGCATTCGCGAACAACGCCGGGGCCGACCTCGTGCTGTCGTTGCACACCGACGCCGAGCGCAGCATGTATGCCCAGGGCCTCGCGACGTTCCACTTCGGCAACGGCACCGGCTCCACCTCGACGGTGGGGGAGGCGCTCGCGGGCCTCATCCAACGCGAGCTGCTCACCCGCACGGCGATGCACGACTGCCGCACCCAGGGCCGCACCTGGGAGCTGCTGCGGCTCACCCGCATGCCCGCGGTGCGGGTCGAGGTGGGCTACCTGTCCAACATGGGCGATCTGCGCAGGCTCATGGATCCGGCGTTCCGCGACGTCGTCGCCGAGGGCATTCTCGTCGCCGTCAAGCGCCTCTATCTCCTCGGCCAGGACGACCAGCCCACCGGCACGTTCACTTTCGGCGATGTACTGGCCCGTGAGCTCGAACGCGACCAGGCCAAGGCCATCTGACGGCGAGGCCCGCGCCGATGCGTCAGCGGCCGCTACAACGCGCCCTGAGCGCGCCGGTGGCGCGCGACGGCGTCTGGGTCGGTAGCCCAACCTCGGAAGCGCCGGTCTGCAGCGGAATCGTGATCGTGCCGAGAAGTTGCTCCAGCGCGGCCTCGACGTCTTCCTTCCACGTCATCGCCGAGCGCAGCTCCATCCGCAGCCGCGGCCACCGCGGGTGCGGCCGGATCGTCTTGAAGCCGACGCCGCGCAGGAAGTCGGCTGGGATCAGACAGCCGGGCTCGGTGCCGGGCCGCTGCTCACCGAACACCTCGATCGCCTTGACCCCGCGACGGGTGAGGTCTTTGACGACGGCCTGGGCGAGCATCCGCCCGAGCCCCTCGCCCGCGAACTCCGGCATCACCTGCATGGTGGTGAGCAGCACGGCGTCGGCGCTGACCGGACCGGTCGGCATCTCGGCCGCGCGCGGCACGGCCGAAGGCGGGGCGTAGATGACGTATCCGGCGGGCACGCCGTCCATGTGCACGACCCGCCCGCACGAGCCCCACTCGAGCAGCACCTCGGAGACCCACGCCTCCTTCTCCAGCTCGGTCGAGCCGAAGTCGGCCGCCTGCTTGCCGAGGTTCTCCGACAGCTCCCAGAACACGCACCGACGGCACCGTTTGGGAAGATTGTCCAGATTGTCCAAGGTGAGCGGCGCCATGTGCCAGGACACGAGCAAGACCTCCGGCGACCGATCTCGGTGGGACGGGTGGGGCGTGGCCGCCGCCGTGCGCGTCGACCTCCCGACGATAGATTGCTCCAGCCTCGATTCCCACCCCGTGAGCTGTGACCGGCAGCTACGTCACGACGAAGGGCAGGACGTTCCTCCATCCTGATTACACTCGATCGGATCTCGGTTACCCAAACGACAGAGGAGAGCACGTGTCGCAGCACCTCATCCCCGATCCGACGCCCGCCACCGAGCGGTTCGCGGCGCGCACAGCGGGGATGACGGCGTCGGAGATCCGGGCGCTGTTCGCCGTCGCGAGCAGGCCGGAGGTCGTGTCGCTCGCGGGCGGCATGCCCAACCTCGCCGCGCTGCCGATGGATGCGCTGGCCACGGAGGTGGCCGATCTCGTCGGCAGCGAGGGGCAGGTCGCGCTGCAGTACGGCTCGGCGCAGGGTCGCCCGGAGCTGCGCGAGCAGATCTGCGAGGTGATGGCGCTGGAGGGGATCCGGGCCGATCCCGACGACGTGATCGTCACCGTCGGCTCGCAGATGGCGTTGGACCTGGTCACGCGCATCTACTGCGACCCAGGCGATGTCGTGCTCGCCGAAGGGCCCTCCTACGTCGGCGCGCTCGGCAGCTTCGCCGCGTACCAGGCGCGGGTGGTGCACGTCGCGATGGACGCGCACGGCCTGGTGCCGTCACTGTTGCGCGACGCGCTGCGCACCGTCACGCCGCGGCCGAAGTTCCTGTACACGGTGCCGACCTTCCACAATCCGGCGGGCGTCACGCTCTCGCTCGAACGGCGGGCCGAGGTGCTGGAGATCTGCCGGGAGTACGGCGTCGCGGTCGTCGAGGACAACCCGTACGGGCTCCTGGGCTTCAGCGGGCACACCTACCCGGCGCTGCGCTCCCTCGACCGTGACGTCGTCTACCTGGGCTCCTTCTCCAAGACCTTCGCGTCGGGCCTGCGCGTGGGCTGGGCGCTCGTGCCGCCCGCGGTGCGGGACCGGCTCGTGCTCGCCGCCGAATCAGCGACGCTCTGCCCGCCGAGTTTCACCCAGATGCTGGTCTCGCGGTACCTGGCGGGCCACGACTGGCGCAGCCAGGTGAAGACCTACACCGAGGCGTACCGCGACCGGCGCGACGCCATGCTCCGCGCGCTGGAGGCCTACCTTCCCGACGGTTGCACGTGGAACGTCCCCGACGGCGGGTTCTACGTGTGGCTCACGGTGCCCGAGGGGGTCGACACCAAGGCGATGCTGCCGCGCGCAGTGACGGCGCGGGTCGCCTACGCGTCGGGTACCGGGTTCTACGCCGATGGGCTCGGTAGCCGTCAGCTGCGGCTGTCGTACTGCTACCCGTCGCCGGAGCGGATCACCGAAGGGGTGCGGCGGCTGGCCCGGGTGCTGGAGGCCGAGCTCGATGTCCTGCACACGTTCGGCAGCCCGGCCCGGCCCGCCATCGGCCGGGGCCCGCAGGCACCCTCGCCGCACACGCCGTGATGAGCGCGCCGCGGCCTGCGGGCGCCGCCACGTCGGCGGGGGAGCGGACCGTCGCCGTGCTGGCGGGCGGCATCTCGCACGAGCGTGAGGTCTCGCTGCGGTCGGGACGACGGCTGGCGGCGGCCCTCCGCGGGATCGGCCTCGACGTGCGCGAGTGGGACGTTGATGGCGCGCTCGTCGAACGCCTGCGCGCCGACCCGCCCGACGCCGTCGCGATCGCACTGCACGGCGGGGAGGGCGAGAACGGGTCGGTGCAGGCCGTGCTGGAGCTGCTCGACGTGCCCTTCGTCGGCACACCGGCGCCTGCGTGCCGCCGGGCGTGGGACAAGCCGACCGCCAAGGCCGAGCTCGCGCGGGCCGGGCTCGACACCCCCGACTGGGTCGCGCTGCCCCACACCACGTTCCGGGCGCTCGGGGCCCGCGCCGTGCTCGACGCCATGGTCGACCGGCTCGGCCTGCCGCTCATGCTCAAGCCCGACCAGGGTGGCTCGGCGCTCGGCGCGCAGGTCGTCGACGACCGCGCCGAGCTGCCTGCCGCAATGGTGAGCTGCCTCGCCTACGCCGAGACCGTGCTGGCGGAGCGGTTCGTCGAGGGGGTGGAGGTCGCGATCACGGTCGTCGAGGACGAAGGCAGCCCGCGTGCGCTGCCCGCTGTCGAGGTCGAGGCGAAGGGCGGGGTCTACGACTACACGGCCCGCTACACGCCCGGCGCCGCACAGTTCCATTGCCCGGCCCGGGTCGACGCCGCGACCGCCGCCGCCCTGGCCGACGCCGCCCTGGCCGCGCACCAACTTCTGGGGCTCCGCGACGTCTCGCGCACCGACGCCGTTGTCGACGCCGACGGGCGCGTCCAGATCCTGGAGGTGAACGTCTCCCCGGGTCTCACCGACACCTCGCTGCTCCCCACCGCGGCCGCCGCGGCGGGCCTCGATCTCGGCCGCCTCTACGAACGCCTCGTCGATCGCGCCATCGCGCGGCGTTTCACGTGAAACATCGGGAGTAGCGGGGAGCTACACACCCGTGGTCCGGTTCATCAGGTCGGCGATGCGCTCCAGATCCTCGACCGAACCGAACTCGACGACGATCCGGCCTTTGCGCTGGCCGAGCTCGACCTTCACCCGCGTGTCGAAGCGGTCGGACAGCCGCGCCGCCAAGTCCTGCAGACCCGGCGCCTGCAGGGGCCGTCGCTTCACCGGACGGGGCTTGTCGGGCGCTTCGCGGCGCAGCAGCACCACCGCCTCCTCGGTGGCGCGCACCGACATGCCCTCGGCGACGATGCGCGCGGCGAGCTCCTCCTGCCGACCCGCGTCGTCGAGCCCGAGGAGGGCCCGAGCGTGTCCGGCGGACAGCACGCCCGCGGCCACGCGGCGCTGGACCGAGACCGGCAGCCGCAGGAGTCGGATCGTGTTGGTGACGACGGGACGGCTGCGACCAAGCCGATCGGCGAGCTCGTGATGGGTGACCCCGAACTCGGCCAGGAGCTGCTCGTAAGCCGCCGCCTCGTCGAGCGGGTTCAGCTGGACCCGGTGGATGTTCTCCAGCAACGCATCGCGGAGCATCGCGTCGTCGGCGGTCTGCCGCACGATCGCGGGCACCCGGCGCAG
The DNA here is from genome assembly GCA_963739465.1 of uncultured Actinomycetota bacterium. GTDB lineage: Bacteria > Actinomycetota > Actinomycetes > Mycobacteriales > Pseudonocardiaceae > Pseudonocardia. The sequence continues at coordinate 17,702 of CAVUAS010000005.1, read as the reverse complement.
TCCGACCCGCTTCGCGGCCCGCCACCGACGTTCCCCCATGACGAGCTGGAAGCTGCCCGGCAGGCTCTCGCGGACGACGATCGGCTGCAGCAGGCCGAATTCGCGGATCGAGTGCTCCAGCTCGGCCAACGACTCGTCGTCGAACTGGGTCCGCGGCTGCTGCGGGTTGGGGACGATCGCGCTGATGTCGATCTCGCGCAGCTCGGCCGCGGGTGGCGAGGCGGAGGAATCGCGGACGGGCCGCCGCTGCTCGGGCGGCTCGGGGAAGGCCGCGGACGTGCCGATGCGCACGGACACGTCGATGCCGTCGTCGGGCCGTGTCGGAATCAGGGCGGCGAGCCCGCGCCCCAGCCCGCCCTTGCGCTGCGGAACCGCTCGCTCGTTCATGGCAGGCCAACCCCCGTCTCAGACCTCCGGGGCGTGCAGTTGCGCACCCCGGTCGGCGATCTCCCGCGCCGCGTCGACATAGCTCATCGCCCCACGCGAGCCCGGGTCGTAGGCCAGCACGGTCTGGCTGTAGCCCGGCGCCTCGGACACCTTGACGCTGCGTGGGATCACGGTACGCAGGACGGTCGGCCCGAAATGCCCGCGCACCTCGTTCGTGACCTGGTCGGCGAGCTTCGTGCGCCCGTCGTACATGGTCAGCAGGATCGTCGAGACGTGCAGGCCGGTGTTGAGGTGCGACCGCACGAGGTCGATGTTGGACAGCAGCTGCCCGAGGCCTTCCAGCGCGTAGTACTCGCACTGGATGGGGATCAGCACCTCGTCCGCGGCGACCAGCGCGTTGACGGTGAGCAGCCCGAGCGACGGCGGACAGTCGATGAACACGTAGTCGACGCGCAGCTCGTCGAGCACCTCGGGCACCAACGCCTGCCGGAGCCGGTGTTCGCGAGCCACCATGCTGACGAGCTCGATCTCCGCCCCCGCCAGGTCGATGGTGGCGGGCACGCACAGGAGATCGGGCGATGCCGTGCTGGGCACCGCCGCCTCGGTCAGCGGGATCTCCCCGAGCAGCGCCTCGTAGACCGAGGGGGTACCGAGGCGGTGCTCGACCCCGAGGGCGGTGCTGGCGTTGCCCTGCGGATCGAGGTCGATGACCAGCACCCGCACGCCGTGCAGGGCGAGCGCGGCCGCGAGGTTGACGGTGCTCGTCGTCTTTCCGACGCCGCCCTTCTGGTTGGCGACGGTCAGCATCCGGCGACGCGACGGTCGGGGCATCCGATGCCGGTCCGGGTGCAGCACCCGCGCTGCCCGCGCGGCCTCTTCGGCGATCGGCGTCCAACCCGGCTGCGGCGATGTTTCACGTGGAACATCGGGTTGATACTCGCTCCGCAAGCTCCGTTCGTGCTGATGCTCGCTCCGCAAGCTCCGCTCGGACACGTACACGTTCACCCTTTCCTGCGCCGCAGACGCTCTACGACGACCACCGTGCTCGGCGGATCGACGATGCCGATCCCGCACGTCTCGATCCGGGGGATGCCGCCGCCCAATGCGGCGACGGCGCGGGCGTCCCGCTCCACCTCGGCGGGGGCGGACACGCCCTTCACGGCGAGCATCATCCCACCCGGGCGAACGAGGGGAAGGCACCACGCGGCGAGTCGGTGCAATGGGGCGACCGCGCGCGACGTGACCACGTCGGCTCCCTCCCACCGTCTGCGGACCGAGATGTCCTCCGCGCGGCCCCGCTCGACCTCGACGGGGAGCTCGAGGTCGGCAAGGACCGTGCGCAACCATTCGACCCGCCGGGCGAGCGGCTCCACGAGGACGACGCGCAGATCCGGTCGGGCCAGCGCCAACGGTATCCCGGGCAGGCCCGCCCCGGAGCCGATATCGAGAACGCGCGCGTTGGGCGGGACGAGATCGGCGACCACCGCGCAGTTGAGGACGTGCCGATCCCACACCCGCGGCGCTTCCCGCGGCCCGACGAGACCCCACTCGACCCCGGTGGTGGCGAGGTGCTCGGCGTAACGCCGGGCCAGGGGGAGCCGGTCGCCGAACGGGTTGGGCCGTGTCCCTCGGATCACGGGCGAGGGGATTCGTGTCTGGGCGCGAAGACCGCGTCCGGTGATCCACGGGACATGGACAGCACTAGGCGCTGCGGAAGATGACGACCTGCCGCCGAGGCTCCTCGCCCTCGCTCTCGCTGGACACGCCCTTCACCCGCGCCACGGCGTCGTGCACGACCTTGCGCTCGAACGGCGTCATCGGCCGCATCCGCACCGACTCACCGCTCGCAAGCACCTCCTTGGCCGTACGCAAGCCCTGCTCGGTGAGCTCGTCGCGGCGGGCCTGGCGCCAGCCCGCGATGTCCAGCATGAGCCTGCTGCGGTTGCCCGACGCCTGCTGGACGGCCAGTCGGGTGAGCTCCTGCAACGCCTCCAGCACCGCCCCGCGGTCGCCGACCAGTCGGTCGAGGTCTTCCCCGCCGTCGATGCTCACGATCGCGCGGCCCGCCTCGACATCCAGGTCGATGTCACCGTCGTAGTCGAGCACGTCGAGCAGGCGCTCGAGGTAGTCGCCCGCGATATCGCCTTCACGGACAAGCTGGTCCTCGCCGCCCGCCGGGCCTTCCTGCGCCGTCTTGGGCACGATGCGTCTCCTCCTCAGGTGGTGCGGCGTCGAAACGTCGCCGCGGCGACCGCCGACGCAGGCGGCCGCGGGTGGTCTGCCGGGTCAGCGGCGCTTCCGGGGGCGGCGCGCAGCCGGGGTGGCCCCCGTGCCGCGGCTGCCCGCACCGGCGGTGCCGTTGGTGCCGTTCTTCGCCCTGCCGTTCGTGCTCGCCGCGCCGTTCGTCGACGCCGGCACCTGCTTGCGCGTGACCGGCTTCGCGCCGGGCTTCTTCGCGGGCGGCTCGTCGGCCTGCTCGGCGGGCGGCTCCTCGGCGGGCGCGGACTCGGCGCGCTCCGGGCGCACGGGCTTCTGGCCCGGCCGCGGAGCGAGCGCCTGCCGGTTGACGACGGCCTGCTCCTTCTTCTCCGCCTGCTCGGCGTCGATCCGGCGGTAGACGACGTACTGCTGGCCGAGCGTCCACAGGTTGTTCGACACCCAGTAGATGAGGATCGCCAGCGGCAGGAAGGGGGCGCCGACCACCACGCCGATCGGGAACACGTAGAGCATCAGCTTCTGCATGATCGCGGTCTGCGGGTTGTCCATGCCCTGGCCGGAGGCGACCTGCCGGGCCACCGAGTGCCTGGCCGTGATGTGCGTGAACACGCCTGCCGCGATCATCAGCGGGATCATCACGATGATCATGTTGGTCATCGTGGTGCCCGCTTTTTCGAGCAGCTCCGAGCCTTGCGTCACCCACGAGCCCAGCTTCGCGCCGAACAGGCTGGCGTTGTTGAACGACAGCACGCCCGCCTGGTCGAAGAAGTAGTTCTGGGTGCGGATCGAGCCGTCGAGGTTGACCGGCACGCCCTGGTCGTTGATCGGCCCGAACGAGCGGAGCACGTGGAACAGGCCGATGAACACCGGCAGCTGCACGAGCACCGGCAGGCAGCCCGCCACCGGGTTGACGCCGTGCTCCTTCTGGAGCCGCTGCATCTCGGCGGCTTGCTTCTGCTTGTCGTTGGCGTACTTCTTGCGCAGCTTCGCGATCTCCGGCTGGAACTCCTGCATCTTGCGCATCGACCGCACCTGCGAGACGAACGGCTTGTACAGGAACGCGCGGAGCGTGAAGACGAGGAAGACCACCGCAAGCGCCCAGGAGATGCCCCCGGCCCACCCGCCGTCCCCGATCACGAAGCTGAACGCCTTATGCCACGCCCAGAGGATGAAGGAGACCGGGTAGTAGATGAAGTTCAGCACGGCGCTTGCTCCTCGGAGTGGTCCTCGGCCGGACGGGTGCGGGCAGCGTCGGCACGCTTACGCGGCGGGGGCACCAGATCGACGCCTCCAGGGTGCCACGGTGCGCACCGCAGCACGCGCCACAGCGTCAACCAGGACCCGAAAACGGCGCCGTGCACCTGCAGCGCCTCCACCGCGTACGCGCTGCAGGACGGATGGAAGCGGCAGCTCGGCGGCAGGAAGGGCGAGATCCACACCTGGTAGCCGCGGACGAGCGCGACGAGCAGCCGGGCGATCACGACGAGCCCCGCCTGCGCAACGCGGTGCGCAGACCGGCGTCGAGGTCCGCGCCGAGCTCGGCGGACGTGGCCGCGGCCGCGGGGGGGAGCGCCCGAACGACGAGCAGGGTGTCGGCGGGCAACGTGCCGAGCCGGGACCCGACGAGATGCCGCAGCCGCCGGGCGACGCGGTGGCGCACCACCGACTTCCCGACGGCCTTGCTCACCACGAAACCGGCACGCGGCGCGGTGACCCCGTCGACATTGTGCAGATGCACCACCAGCCGAGCGCGGCCCCCGCGGCGACCACGCCGGATGACGGACGCGAACTCGTCCCGGTGCGTCAGCCGGGATGCGACCGGCAGCACCGGGACCCGACGATCAGGCGGAGAGCCGCTCGCGGCCCTTGCCGCGGCGGGCGGCGATGATGGCGCGACCGGCACGGGTGCGCATCCGGAGCCGGAAACCGTGCTTGCGCGCCCGGCGGCGGTTGTTCGGCTGGAAGGTGCGCTTGCCCTTGCTCACTGGTCGGCTCTCCTGGTCGACAACCGGCACGCGGGGGCCGCCGGTCGCCATCTCGCTGGGGTCGGACAGGGTGCCCATAGCAGGGGCACGCTTGCTGACCAGCGTACGCAGCGCCGCGGAAGGGGGTCAAACCGCCCCGGCCCGCCGTCCGCGCCCGAGCGGGTGTCTTGTGGCGATGCGTCCCCAATTGCTAGCGTGCGCCTCCATCAATCGATCCGGGGGGATCGACTCCGAAGGACTTCACGGGCCGCCTGCCGCGCACTGGGCGTGTCCGCGTACCTTCTTGCGCACAGCTGTGGATAAGTCTGTGGACAGAAATATTTGGGCCTCGTAGGGCGACAACCGGAGGGGGGTGCCGACCCGGTGGCCGACGAAGCAGGAGATCTCGGACAGGTCTGGAACCGGGTCATCGGCGACCTCTCCGGAGCGTCGGCGGGCTCGGGTTCGCCGCCTCTGTCGTCCCAACAGCGGGCGTTTCTGCGCCTCACCCGCCCGCTCGGGCTCATCGACGGCACCGCGCTCCTCGCGGCGCCCAGCGAGTTCGCCAAGGACGCCATCGAACGGATCCTGCGCCGCCCGATCAGCGACGCGCTGGGCCGCCACCTCGGGGTCACGGTCAACCTCGCGGTGGTCGTCGACGCCTCGGCGGCCTCCGGCGGCACCGAGGTGCCCGACCCTCCCGGCCCCGAGCCCGCGGTCGCCGTCGCCACCCAGCCACCGCCCGTGAGCCGCGAGCCGCTGGCCGACACCGGCCCGTTCCGGCTGCCGGAGCCCGTGCCCGCCACCAACGGCGGCGGCCATCCCCCGCCGCGGCCCGCCGAGGGATGGCCCGCCTACGCGGGCGCGCCCGCCGCCGAGCCCACCGCGCCCCGCTCCCAGACCCGCCTGAACGAGAAGTACATCTTCGACACGTTCGTCATCGGCGCGTCGAACCGGTTCAGCCACGCCGCGGCCGTCGCCGTCGCCGAGGCGCCCGCGCGGGCGTACAACCCGCTGTTCGTCTGGGGCGACTCCGGCCTGGGCAAGACCCATCTGCTGCACGCCGTTGGCCACTACACGCAGCGGCTGTTCCCCGGGATGCGGGTGCGCTACGTGTCCACGGAGGAGTTCACCAACGACTTCATCAACTCCCTGCGCGACGACCGCAAGGTCGCCTTCCAGCGCCGCTACCGGGACGTCGACGTGCTGCTCGTCGACGACATCCAATTCCTGGAAGGCAAGGAAGGCACGCAGGAGGAGTTCTTCCACACCTTCAACACGCTCCACAACGCCAACAAGCAGATCGTCGTGTCCTCCGACCGGCCGCCGAAACGGCTGGAGACCCTGGAGGACCGGATGCGCACGCGGTTCGAGTGGGGGCTGATCACCGACATCCAGCCGCCCGAGCTGGAGACGCGCATCGCCATCCTGCGCAAGAAGGCCGCGCAGGACCGCCTCGCCGTCCCCGGCGACGTCCTGGAGTTCATCGCCGAGCGCATCGAGCGCAACATCCGCGAGCTCGAGGGCGCGCTGATCCGGGTGACGGCGTTCGCGTCGCTCAACCGCCAGCCGGTCGACACCCAGCTCGCCGAGATCGTCCTGCGCGACCTCATCCCCGACTCGGGCGCCTCCGAGATCACCGCGGCCACGATCATGGCGGTGGTGGCGGAGTTCTTCGGCGTCACCATGGACGAGCTGTGCGGCCCGGGCAAGACGAAGGCGCTCGCCCAGTCGCGGCAGATCGCCATGTATCTGTGCCGCGAGCTCACTGACCTGTCGCTCCCGCGCATCGGCCAGACCTTCGGCGGCCGCGACCACACCACCGTCATGCACGCGGACAAGAAGATCCGCAACGAGATCGCCCAGCGCCGCAAGACGTTCGAACAGGTGCAGGAGCTCACGGCGCGCATCAAGCAGCGCGCCCGCCACAAGGACTGACGCCGCCCCCGCGGCCTTCGCGAAACCCCCGCACGCCGTCGGCTCGGTGCACTCCGCACGCCGACGGGGCCGCCGTCCGTGCGCCACAACGATGATCACGGCCTCGATCGACGTGTCCGCTCGGCGCCGCCACACGCCCGGTCGCCGACCGTCGGCCCACGCTCGTCGACCGCACCTCGGCGCGCCGAGGGCGATACGTGACATTGTCGGTGACTCACCGTTGCCCGCAGTGCGCCGCGAGGGGCTCCCGTGAGTTCCCGACCCGCCTCGCACTGCGGCATCCGGTCGCGCTGCGCTCACGCCCGACCACGATTTCACCCACATCTGGGGACAACTCTGTGGATGCGCACCGCAGGGGCGGTGGACGGCAGGCGCCGAAGCGGTGGACAACCGGTGTCCAGGCAGGGGACAGGTGCCCCGGCGGCACGGCGCGTCCACCGTCGCGCCGAGGTGCCCACCGTCCGTCCCCGGGCGGAGTCCACAGCACGCCACACCCTCTGAGATGCGCCGACGCCGACCATCCACACTGCGCACAGGCCCTGGTACTACTGCTGGATCTCTCTTCCCCATGAACTACAAAGAGATCCGGGGTGTGCAGCGAGGCGCCGGATCGGGCGCGTCCGACCCCCGTGACACCTGCCGCCGCAAGGCTCTACGGTGATGCCCCGGCCGGTCCCTCTCCCTTCGGAGCGCAAAATTGTCGCCCCGTCGTGAGAAGGTCTGCCCGACACCGAAACGCGAGAGGTCCCCGTCATGAAGTTCCGGGTCGAACGCGACGTCCTGGCCGATGCGGCCGCATGGGTCGCGCGCAGCCTTCCTGCGCGTCCACCTGTTCCGGTGCTGGGCGGCGTCCTCGTCGAGGCATCCAGCGGGCCTGCGGGCGAGCGGCTCACCGTCTCCGGGTTCGACTACGAGACGTCGGCCCGCGTCGAGCTCGACGCCACCATCGGCGATCCCGGCCGCGTCCTCGTCTCCGGCCGGTTGTTGGCCGACATCACGCGCGCCCTCCCGTCGAAGCCGGTCGATCTCGTCGTCGACGGGTCCCGCGCCACGATCAACTGCGGCAACAGCCGGTTCAGCCTGCCCACGATGCCGGTCGAGGACTATCCACAGCTGCCCGCCATGCCGCAGCTGGCGGGCACCGTCGCGGCCGATGAGCTGGCCGCCGCCGTCGCGCAGGTGGCCGTCGCGGCAGGCCGCGACGACACGCTGCCGATGCTCACCGGCATCCGCATGGAGATCGACGGGCCGCGGCTCACCCTGGCCGCCACCGACCGGTTTCGCCTGGCCGTCCGCGAGCTGGAGTGGCAGCCCGAGGACACCGAACAGTCCACCGCCGTGCTCATCCCCGCCCGCACACTGGCGGAGGTCGCGAAGACGTTGGCCGGAGCGGGCCGCATCGAGCTCGCGCTGTCGGCGGGCGACGGCATGCTGGGCATCACCGGCGCGGGCCGCCGGGCCACCACCCGCCTGCTCGACGCGGAGTTCCCCCGCTTCCGCCAGCTCATCCCGGCCGAGCACACCACGTCGGCGATCCTCGAGGTCGCCGGGCTGATCGAGTCGATCAAGCGGGTCGCGCTGGTCACCGACCGCGTCGCGCAGGTCCGCATGGAGTTCGCCGATGACGGGCTCCGCCTCACCGCAGGCGGCGACGACGTCGGCAGCGCCGAGGAAGAGCTTCCCTGCGAGCTGGAGGGGGCGCCGCTCACCATCGCGTTCAACCCCGGCTATCTCCTCGACGCGCTGGGCGTCCTGCACGTCGCGCGCGCCCGGCTCACCTTCACCACCCCCAACCGTCCCGCGCTCGTCCGGCCGGTCCCACCGCCGCCCGCCGAGGGCTCCGAGGCCACCGAGCAGCCCACCGAGCCGGTGCCGGGCTATCTCCATCTCCTGATGCCCGTGCGGCTGCCCGGCTGACGCCCGGGGGGTTGATCGGCACGTGCACCTGCGCCATCTAGCGGTCACCGACTTCCGCTCGTGGGAGGCGGCCGAGCTGGACCTCACGCCCGGGATCACGGTGCTCGTCGGGCCCAACGGGGTCGGCAAGACCAACCTCGTCGAGGCGGCGGGCTACCTCGCCACGCTCGGCTCGCACCGCGTCGCCACGGATGCCCCCCTGATCCGGCGCGGCACGGAGCGGGCCGCCGTGCGCGGGCAGGTGGTGCACCTCGGCCGCGAGCTCTCGGTCGAGGTGGAGATCACGGCGGGGCGGGCCAACCGAGCGCGGGTCAACCGGGCGCCCGCCAAACCCCGCGATGTGCTGGGCATCCTGCGCACGGTCCTGTTCGCCCCGGAGGACCTCGCGCTGGTCCGCGGCGACCCCGGCGAACGGCGCCGCTTCCTCGACGATCTGCTCGTCGCTCGCTACCCCCGATACGCCGCGGTGCGCGCCGACTACGACCGCGTGCTGCGCCAACGCGCGGCCCTGCTCAAGACCGCACGGTCGGGCGGCGATCTGCGCACCCTCGACGTCTGGGACGGCCATCTCGCCACCCACGGCGCGGCGCTCCTGGCCGGTCGGCTGGAGCTCGTCGCGGCGATCGCGCCGCTCGCGGTGGCGGCGTTCGACGAGGTCGCGCCGACGTCGCCGCCGATCGCGCTGTCCTACCGCTGCTCGGTCGACACCGACACGGGCTCGCTCACGGAGGCGTTGCTGGAGGCCCTGGCGCGGGTGCGGCGGCAGGAGGTCGAGCGCGGCGTGTGCCTCGTCGGCCCGCACCGCGACGACCTCGAGCTGGGCCTCGGCGACGGCCCGGCCAAGGGGTACGCGAGCCATGGCGAGTCGTGGGCACTGGCGCTCGCGCTCCGGCTGGCGTCCTATCGGCTGTTGCGCGACGACGACGTCGAGCCCGTCCTCATCCTGGACGACGTGTTCGCCGAGCTCGACGTCCGCCGCCGCCGCGCGCTCGCCGAGGTCGCCCGGCGCGCCGAGCAGGTGTTGGTCACGGCCGCCGTCGACGAGGATGTGCCGGAGGTACTCGACGGCGTCCGCTACACGGTGAGTGGCGGTCGAGTCGAGCGACACGCCGAATCCCTGCAGCAGGCATGACCGATCGGTACCTGGGGACAACACTGTGGATACTGTGGATAACTCCCGCCGGACCGGGGATGACGAGCCAAAACGGCCGTCCGTCGACGAAGAACGACCGCCTATCGAGCCAGTTGTCCCCAGCCCTGGGGACAATGTGGGGGGCGCCGCTCGTCGGGGCGCCGATCTTGCTCGCGAAGCGTTACGGGCCGCCCGCGAAGCGTCGGCGGAGAAGGCGGCCGAGCGGGCGGCGCAGCGGTCTGGGCGCAAGCCGACCGGCATGCGCGCCAGGCGTCGGCGCTGGTCGGGTCCGGGCCCCGACGACCGTGACCCGCAGCTGCTCGGCCGACTCGTGGCGCGCGTCTCGCTCGACCGGGGGTGGTCGCCGCGGCTCACCGACGCCACTGTGCTCGGCCGGTGGCCGCACCTCGTCGGCGCCGAGATCGCCGACCACTGCGCCCCCGTGTCGCTCCGCGATGGCGAGCTCGTGCTGCAAGCGGAGTCCACGGCGTGGGCCACCCAGCTGCGCACCCTGCAGCGCCAGCTGCTCACCCGGCTCGCCGCGGCCGTGGGCCGGGATGTGGTGAAGCGGATCAGGGTGGTCGGGCCCAGCGGTCCGAGCTGGCGCCACGGCCCGCGCACCGTGCGCGGCCGCGGCCCCCGCGACACCTACGGCTGAGCTGCCCGCGCACGACGGCTCCCTCCGCAGACCCCGCCGCCACCTCGCGGGGCCCCCCGGCAGCTGCGCGGCGCACACTGGGTCTGCGTCGTTTCGCCCGACCGCGCCGCAGTAGGTCACTCGGCGGGACGTGACGGCGCCGGAGCCCCGTCGGACCCCCTTCTCGGCCGGTCGCACCCGTCCAGAGCCGCGATCGGCGTCCTGTGGCCCACTCAGGGGTGTCCTTGCCGCATTTCTGTCGGGCCGCCCCGGTATGATGGAGGTATGTTCCGGATCATCCCCCGAGAGATCCGGTCGTACAGGCTTCGCGACGGCGGCCGTGCCGTGGGCGTGGGGTCGTCATCGCGAGGAGTGCACACGTTCCGTGGCGGAGAAGAAGAGCGGCTACAGCGCGTCGTCGATCACCGTGCTGGAGGGTCTCGAGGCGGTCCGGAAGCGGCCCGGCATGTACATCGGGTCCACCGGTGAGCGCGGTCTGCACCACCTGATCTGGGAGGTCGTGGACAACGCCGTCGACGAGGCGATGGCGGGCTACGCCACCCGGGTCGACGTCGTGCTACAGGACGACGGCGGCGTGCGCGTCACCGACAACGGCCGCGGCATCCCCGTCGACGTACACCCGGTGGAGAAGAAGCCCGCCGTCGAGCTGGTGATGACGGTCCTGCACGCGGGCGGCAAGTTCGACAGCGATTCCTACGCGGTCTCCGGCGGCCTGCACGGCGTCGGCGTCTCCGTGGTCAACGCGCTGTCCAGCGCGCTGGATGTCGAGATCCACCTCGACGGCCGCGTCTGGCGCCAGCACTACGCGCACTCCGTGCCCGGCCCGCTGCGCAAGGGGGAGGAGACCAAGCGCAGGGGCAGCACCGTCACGTTCTGGGCCGATCCGAACATCTTCGAGACCACCACCTACGACATCGAGACGATCCGCCGTCGCCTCCAGGAGATGGCGTTCCTCAACAAGGGCCTCACCATCACCTTGCGCGATGAGCGCAACGGCACCAACGGCAACGCCGAGGAGCCCGACGCCGAGGGCTACGTCGCGAAGATCAAGGACTACACCTTCTGCTACCCGAACGGCCTCGAAGACTTCGTCGCCCACCTCAACAAGGCGAAGGACCCGATCCACAAGAAGCTGGTGTCCTACTCCGCCGAGGAGGGTGGGCACGCGGTCGAGGTGGCGATGCAGTGGAACTCCGGCTACACGGAGTCGGTCCACACGTTCGCCAACACGATCAACACCCGCGAGGGCGGCACCCACGAGGAGGGCTTCCGCGCGGCGCTCACGAGCACCGTCAACCGATACGCCCGCGACAAGAAGCTGCTCAAGGAGAAGGACCCGGCGCTCTCGGGCGACGACATCCGGGAAGGCCTCGCCGCGATCGTTTCGGTCAAGGTCAAGGAGCCGCAGTTCGAGGGTCAGACGAAGACGAAGCTCGGCAACACCGAGGTGAAGTCGTTCGTCCAGCGCGTCTCCAACGAGTGGCTGTCCGATTGGCTGGAGCGCAACCCCACCGAGGCGCGCACCATCGTCAACAAGGCCGTTCAGTCCGCGCAGGCGCGCATGGCCGCGCGCAAGGCCCGCGAGCTCGTCCGCCGCAAGAGCGCGGGCGACATCGGCGGCCTGCCCGGCAAGCTCGCCGACTGCCGTTCCACCGACCCGGCGCGGTCCGAGGTCTACATCGTGGAGGGCGACTCGGCGGGTGGCTCGGCCAAGTCCGGGCGCGATTCGATGTTCCAGGCGATCCTTCCCATCCGCGGCAAGATCATCAACGTGGAGAAGGCCCGCATCGACCGGGTGCTCAAGAACACCGAAGTCCAGGCCATCATCACCGCGCTGGGCACCGGCATCCACGACGAGTTCGACCTGTCGAAGCTGCGCTACCACAAGGTCGTCCTCATGGCCGACGCCGACGTCGACGGCCAGCACATCCGCACCCTCCTGCTCACCCTGCTGTTCCGCTTCATGCGCCCGCTCATCGAGCACGGGCACGTCTTCCTCGCGCAGCCGCCGCTCTACAAGATCAAGTGGGGCGGCCGAGGCGCCGAGCCCGAGTTCGCCTACTCCGACCGTGAGCTGGAAGGCCTCGTCCAGGCGGGTCGCGAGGCGGGCAAGAAGCTGCCCAAGGAGGAGGGCATCCAGCGCTACAAGGGCCTCGGCGAGATGAACGCCAAGGAGCTCTGGGAGACCACGATGGACCCGGCCAACCGGGTGCTCCTGCAGGTCACGCTGGACGATGCCGCCACCGCCGACGAGCTGTTCTCGATCCTCATGGGCGAGGACGTCGAGTCCCGTCGCTCGTTCATCACCCGCAACGCCAAGGATGTCCGCTTCCTCGACGTCTGAGGCAGCGCGAAAGGAACTCTTCGTGACTGACACCCTGGACCCTGCTTTGCCCGCCGGCAGCGGGGGCGACCGCACCGAGCCGGTCGACATCCAGCAGGAGATGCAGCGCTCCTACATCGACTACGCGATGAGCGTGATCGTCGGCCGGGCGCTGCCGCTGGTCGAGGACGGGCTCAAGCCGGTGCACCGGCGGGTCCTCTACTCCATGGGCGAGAACGGCTTCCGCCCCGACCGCAGCTACGTCAAGTGCGCGCGCGTCGTCGGTGAGGTGATGGGCAACTACCATCCGCACGGCGACAGCTCGATCTACGACGCGCTCGTCCGCCTGGCCCAGCCGTGGTCGTTGCGCTACCCGTTGATCGACGGCCAGGGCAACTTCGGCTCCCGCGGCAACGACCCGCCCGCCGCGATGCGCTACTGCGTCACCGGCGACACGCTCGTCGCCACGCCCGATGGTGACGTGCGGATCGATGCGTTCGTCCCAGGCCAGGCCGCCGATTCCACCGTCGACGTCGACGTGAAGGTGATCGGCCTGCACGGTGTTCCCGTGCCCGCCACGGCGATGCACCACTCCGGCACCCACCCGATCGTGCGCATCACCGCGGGCGGCTCCACACTGCGCTGCACGGCGAACCACCCGGTGCTCACGCGCGTCGGCACATCGCTGATGTGGAAGCTGGCCGAGGAGCTCGTCCCTGGCGACAAGGTGGCCACCACACAAGCGTTGCCGTCCTCGCCCACGCGTCCGGGCGCCGGTGTGGGCACCGCAACGCCTGTGCCGCCGTCGCGGGCGGTGCCCGACGCGCCCCCGGTCGATGTCTTCGGATGGGTCGCGGTCGACGCCGTCGAGTCGGCCGGGCACGCGCCCGTGTTCAGCCTGCGCATCGACACGCCCGATCACGCGTTCATCACCAACGGCTTCGTCTCCCACAACACCGAGTGCCGCCTCTCGCCGCTGGCGATGGCGATGCTCCAGGACATCAACGAGGAGACCGTCGACTTCTCGGACAACTACGACGGCAAGACCCAGGAACCCGACGTCCTGCCGTCGCGGGTGCCCAACCTGCTGATCAACGGCAGTGCGGGCATCGCCGTCGGCATGGCCACCAACATCCCTCCGCACAACCTGCGCGAGGTCGGCGCGGGCGTCATCTGGGCGTTGGAGAACTGGGAGGCCACCGACGACGAGCTGCTCACCGCGCTCATGGAGCGCATCAAGGGCCCGGACTTCCCCACCGCGGGTTTGATCGTCGGGCGCGACGGCATCGAGCAGGCCTACCGCACCGGCCGCGGCTCGGTGCGCATGCGTGCCGTCGTCGAGGCCGAGGAGGACGCCAAGGGGCGCACGATCCTCGTCGCCACCGAGCTGCCCTACCAGGTCAACCCGGACAACCTCATCGAGTCGATCGCAGCCCAGCACCGCGACGGCAAGCTCGCGGGCATCGCGGAGATCAACGACGAGAGCTCCGACCGGGTCGGCATGCGCATCGTCATCACACTCAAGCGCGACGCCGTGGCCAAGGTCGTGCTGAACAACCTCTACAAGCACACGCAGCTGCAGTACAGCTTCGGCGTCAACATGCTGGCGATCGTCGACGGCGTGCCGCGCACCCTGCGGCTGGACCAGGTTGTGCGCAACTACGTGCGCCACCAGGTCGAGGTCATCGTCCGGCGCACCCGCTACCGGCTGCGCAGGGCCGAGGAGCGGGCCCACATCCTGCGTGGCTACGTCAAGGCGCTCGACGCGCTCGACGAGGTCATCGCGCTGATCCGCGCGTCGGCGACGGTCGAGGTCGCGCGCGACGGCCTCATCCAGCTGCTCGACGTCGACGAGATCCAGGCCCAGGCGATCCTCGACATGCAGCTGCGGCGCCTCGCCGCGCTGGAGCGTCAGAAGATCATCGACGAGCTGGCCGAGATCGAGCGCGAGATCGCCGACCTGCAGGACATCCTCGCCCGGCCCGAGCGGCAGCGGCAGATCGTGCGCGACGAGCTCACCGAGATCGTCGAGAAGCACGGCGACGACCGGCGCACGCAGATCGTGGCCGACGACGGCGACGTCCGGAACGAGGACCTCATCGCCGTCGAAGACGTCGTTGTGACGATAACTCAGACGGGCTACGCCAAGCGCACGAAGACCGACCTCTACCGGGCGCAGAAGCGCGGCGGGAAGGGTGTGCAAGGGGCGCAGCTGAAGCAGGACGACATCGTCGCCCACTTTTTCGTCTGTTCGACACATGACTGGATCCTGTTCTTCACGAACAAGGGGCGGGTCTACCGGCTGAAGGCCTACGAGCTGCCCGAGGCCAACCGCAGCGCGCGCGGCCAACACGTGGCCAACCTGCTCGCGTTCCAGCCCGACGAGCACATCGCCCAGGTCATGGAGATCTCCGACTACCAGACCGCTCCCTATCTCGTCCTGGCGACGAAAAGTGGGTTGGTCAAGAAGTCGAAGCTCACCGACTTCGATTCGCCGCGCTCCGGCGGGCTCATCGGCATCAACCTGCGTGAGGACGACGAGTTGGTCGGTGCGGTGCTCTGCGCGGCCACCGACGACCTGCTGCTCGTCTCCGCCGAAGGCCAGTCGATCCGCTTCACCGCGAGCGACGAGGTGCTGCGCCCGATGGGCCGCGCCACGTCGGGCGTTCTGGGGATGCGGTTCAACGGCGGCGACCGGCTGCTGTCGCTCGCCGTCGTGCAAGAAGGCATGTTCGTCCTGGTCGCCACGGCGGGCGGGTACGCCAAGCGCACGCCGATCGAGGACTATCCGGTGCAGGGTCGGGGTGGCAAGGGCGTTTTGACCATCCAGTACGACCGCAGGCGTGGCACGCTGGTCGGAGCGCTCATCGTCGGGATCGACGACGAGCTCTACGCGATCACCTCGACGGGAGGGGTGATCCGGACCTCGGCGCGCGAGGTGCGCAAGGCGGGCAGGCAGACGAAGGGGGTGCGCCTGATGAACCTGGGCGACTCCGCGTCGCTGCTGGCCGTCGCCCGCAACGCCGAGGACGACGCGAGCGATGCCGAGCTGATCTGATGGTCACCAGGAGAGTCCCCACCTCGTGAACGACACGATGCGCACCCCGGACGAACCCGACGGCCCGGTGGTCGCCGAGGGCCAGGCAGGCGGCACGTCGCCGCGCCCGCCCGCGGACCCGCCGGGTTCCACGGCAGGCGATGGCGCGGGCAGACACGAAAGCTCCCGGCCTGCCGCCGATCCCGAGGCCGCGCACGCGGCCCCTGCCCACGCGGCGTCCTCGACCGATGCGGCGTCGTCCAGCGGCGCGGCGTCATCGAGCGATGCGGCGCCGCCGGCCGGCGATGGGCGATCGGCCGGTGCCTCACCGTCCGACGGCGCCGCGACCGGGTCCGCCCGATCGGTCGGTGCTGGGTCCTCGACCGGTGCCGGGCCGTCGACCGGTGCCGGGCCGTCGGCGGGTGCCAGGCCGTCGGCGGCTGCTGTGCCGTCCGCTGGTGCCGCGCCATCGGCCACGGGCACGCCGTCGGCCGGTGCCGCGCGATCGGCCGGTGCCGCGCGATCGGCCGGTGCCGCGCGATCGGCCGGTGCCGTGCCGTCGGCCGGTGCCGTGCCGTCGGCGGATACCGCCCCGCCAAGCGGGACCGCCACCCCGGCAACCGCGCCTGGCGCGCCTTCGGCGAACGGCGGCGCGGCAGCCGCCGCAGCAGGTCCTGCGGTCGGTGGGCCCGAGCCCGCCACGCTTGCCGCACGTGGCTCCGGCGCGGCCGCGGGCAGGCCTGCCGCGGCCAGAGGCTCGAGTGGCCCGGGAGCACACGGGGGGCCGTCGGACGCCACGAAACGGTCCGGCGAGCCGTCCAGGCCTGCGCCCGGCTCGTCCGCGCCTACCCCGCCCGGCGGTCAGCGCGTGGGCCGGGGCACGTCCTCGACCGGTGGATACCCAGCCCGCACGCCAACGGCTGCGCGGTCGACACCCGAGCCCGCCACGCCCGCGGCCGGGATGCCACGCACGTCACAGAGCGGCCCGGCGGTCGCGTTCGCGAAGGGAAGCGCCCCCGAGGAGCAGACCGCCGAGATGCGCCTGCCGAATGCGGCCAACGGCACCGGCCCGAACGGCGGCCAGGGCAGCCAGCCGGCCGCCCACCGCAGCGCGGCACCCGCCGCGGTGCCGATGCCGGGCCCCGCCGCGGCCGCCCCGCCGCCGTGGAACCGCGTCCCCGGGCAGGAGCCTGCGCCTGTGCTCGTCGACAACCGGGCGACCGAGGCCGACGAGGACAGCGAAGGGCCCACGGCGTTCCTGGAGCCGCCCTCGCCCCCGCCTCCGGACGAGCGCACGGGCGGCCGGACATCGGGCTTCGCAGGCCCGTCCCGCAGCGGTCGGGCCCGCCCTCCGCGCCAGGCGTCGCTGCAACTCAAGCGGCTGGATCCGTGGTCGGTGCTCAAGCTGGCGCTCGTCCTCGCGGTCGTGCTGTTCCTCATCTGGCTGGTGGCGGTCGGCGTGCTGTACGGGGTGCTCGACGGCATCGGCGTGTGGGACCGGCTCAACGGCACCTACGCCGACCTCGTGTCCGGCGAAGCGCCGAGCGGCAGTCCGCTGATCAGCGCAGGCAGGGTCTTCGGCATAGCGGCCGTCGTCGGCGCGATCAACAGTCTGTTGTTCGCGGTGGCCGTCACAGTCGGGGCGTTCGTGTACAACGTGTCGGCCGACCTGGTCGGGGGCATCGAGGTGACGCTGTCGGAGCGGGACTGATCGCCGGGGGTATCCGGTTGTAGGCGGCCGGGGACGCTGGGGTAACCTCGGCCCCGCCGCAGGGGCCCATAGCTCAGTTGGTTAGAGCGCGTCGCTGATAACGACGAGGTCGCTGGTTCAAATCCAGCTGGGCCCACTCCCCATCACCGGGACAGGCAAGGATGACCGCATGAAGAAGATCATCGCAATCGTCGTCGCCATCGCGGCGGGGGCACTCGTGTTCTCCAAAGTTCGGAGCTCCCGCTCCGAGCAGGACCTGTGGCACGAGGCCACCACAACCACCAACAACTGACGGCACGACACTCTTCATGCCGGGCGGGCCTGGCTCGTCCGGCATGGGGACGTAGCTCAATTGGCAGAGCACCGCCTTTGCAAGGCGGGGGTTAGGGGTTCGATTCCCCTCGTCTCCACCACTCTG
>CAVUAS010000004.1:0-132440 GCA_963739465.1 uncultured Actinomycetota bacterium | reverse complement strand
CGGTCGTGACCGGATCGAGCCTCGATTCTGGCCGGGGGACGGCGATACATTCCGCGCATGATCCGTGGACGTCGCCTGTTGTCCCTCCTCACGATCGGCGCGGCCGTGGCCATGGCCACCGCGGGCTGCGTCTCCTCCGGAGGCGGCGGGGGTGGCGGCGGCGCGGCGCCCTCGGGCGGCACCGGCTGGGCCGCCGCAACGTCGGCGCAGGCGGGCGGCGGCATGGACGCCCTCGTGGCGGAGGCCAAGAAGGAGGGCACGCTCAACGTCATCGCGCTGCCGCCGGACTGGGCCAACTACGGCAACATCATCAAGGCGTTCACCGACAAGTACGGCATCAAGGTCAGCTCGGCGAACCCCGACGGGTCCAGCCAGGACGAGATCAACGCCGTGAAGCAGCTCGGCACCCAGGATCGGGCGCCCGACGTCCTCGACATCGGCCAGTCCTTCGCCAACGGCAACACCGCGCTGTTCGCGCCCTACAAGGCGACCACGTGGGATTCCATCCCCGCGAGCAACAAGGACGCGAACGGCGCGTGGGTCAACGACTACGGCGGCTACATCTCGATCGGCTGCAACTCCAAGATCGTCCCGAACTGCCCCACCACGTTCGCCGACCTGCTCAAGCCCGAGTACAAGGGCCAGGTCGCGCTCAACGGCGATCCCACCCAGGCGGCGGCGGCGTTCGCGGGCGTGTGGGCGGCCGGGCTCGCCAACGGCGGCAGCCTCGATGACATCCAGCCCGGCATCGCGTTCTGGGGCAAAGTCGCCAAGGCGGGCAACCTGCTCAAGGTCGACCCCAACTCGGCCACGATCGAGAGCGGGCAAACCCCGATCGTGCTCGACTGGGACTACCTGAACGTCACGCAGGCCGACAAGGTGAAGGCGTCGTTCGACTGGAAGGTCGCCGTTCCCACCGACGGCCTGTTCGCCCAGTACTACGCCCAGGCGATCAACAAGAACGCGCCGCATCCCGCGGCGGCCCGGCTGTGGCAGGAGTTCCTCTACTCCGACGAGGGGCAGAACCTCTGGCTCGCGGGCAAGTCCCGCCCGGTGCGGCTCAACGCGATGCAGCAGGCGGGCACGGCCGACAAGGCGGGCCTCGCCGCCCTCCCGCAGGTCACGGGCGAGCCGCAGTTCCCCACCCAGGCGCAAACCGACGCGGCCCAGAAGGCGGTGGCCCAGGGCTGGGCCGCTGCCACCGCGTAGCACGCTTCCGTGGCGAACCTGCTCGAGGCACCGGCCGCGCCCGCGGAGAAGGTCCGCGCTCCACGGTCGTGGCGGGCCGTCGGCGGCCTCGTGCCGTTCGTGCTCTACCTGCTCGTGTTCCTCGGCGGCCCGCTGTACTTCGTGATCAGCGGGGCGCTGTCGGATCCGGACGGGCGGCCCACGCTGGAGAACCTGGTCGCCACGGTCACCCAGCCGCAGTACCGTCGCCGCGTTCACGTCCAGCTTGGAGATCTCGCTGGTCACGGCGCTGATCGGGGCGGTGTTCGGGGCGTTTCTCGCGCAGGCGGTGCTCACCAGCCGCCCGGAGAGCCCGCTGCGGCGGATCGTGTCCACGGCGTCGGGGGTGCTGGCGTACTTCGGCGGCGTGCCGCTGGCGTTCGCGTTCATCGCCGCGCTCGGGCAGACCGGGCTCGCCACGATCGCGCTGCGCGGCGTCGGCATCGACCTCTACGCCGCGGGCTTCCGCATCGACTCGCTCACCGGCCTCGGGCTCGCCTACGTCTACTTCCAGATCCCGCTGATGGTCATCCTCATCACGCCCGCGCTGGAGGGGTTGCAGACGCAGTGGCGGGAGGCGGCGGAGAACCTGGGGGCATCGGCGTGGGCGTACTGGCGGCACGTGGCGCTGCCGATGCTCGCGCCCGCGCTGGCCGGGGCCACGCTCGTGCTCTTCGGCAACGCGTTCGCCGCCTACGCCACCGCGCTCGCGCTCACCAGCGGCACGATCCCGCTGGTGCCCACGGCGATCGCGTCGGCGCTGTCGGGCAACGTGCTGGCCAACCAGCAGAACGTCGGGCTCGCGCTCGGCTTCGACATGGTCATCGTGATCGGCGTCGTGATGGTGGCCTACCTGGCGTTGCAGCGGCGGGCCTCGCGGTGGGTGCCCCGATGAAGGGTCACCGATGAGGGGCAGGCGCTGGCGGGTCGTCGTGCTCACGCTCACCGCGCTGTACTTCGTGGTGCCGCTGCTGTCGTCGCTGGAGTTCAGCCTGCGCAAGCCCGGCGGCGGCTACGGCGTGGCCAACTACCTGGCGATCGCCACCGACCCGGTGCTGCTCGAAGCGCTCACCGTGTCGCTGGAGATCGCGGTGATCACGGCCGTGCTGGTGCTCTTGCTCGTCGTGCCGACGGCGGTGTGGGTGCGGCTGCGGCTGCCGTCGGTGGCCGGGCTGTTGGAGACCGCCACGATCCTGCCCATCGTGGTGCCCCCGGTCGTGATGGCGGCGGGCATCGCGTTCGTGCAGGCCAACCTCAACACACCGCTGTTCAACGCGCTGTTCTCCTCGCCGATCAGCGCGCTCACACCGTTCTACATCGTGCTCGCCCTGCCGTTCGCCTACCGCGCGATCGACAACGGCCTGGCCGCCGTGCCGCTGCGCACGCTCGTGGAGGCGGCGCGCAACCTCGGCGCGAGCTTGCCCGTGGCGCTGCTGCGGGTGGTCCTGCCCGCGGTGCGCAGCGCCGTGCTCGGCTCGGCGTTCCTCACGCTCGCGCTGGTGCTGGGCGAGGTCGTCATCGCGCGGATCCTGCTGTACACCAACACGTTCCCGGTCGCGGTCGTCGTGGTCGGTCAGAGCCAGGCGGGCGTGTCGGTGGCGCTCACACTGGCCAGCCTCGTGCTCACCTGGCTGTTGCTGCTGCTCGTGTCGCTCGCGGGTGGCCGAAGGAGGGTTTCGTGACGAGCACGGCCGTCGAGTTCCGCGGCATCCGGCGCAGCTTCGGCGCGACGAACGCCCTCGACGGGCTCGACCTCCAGCTGAAGCCCGGTGAGCTGCTGGCACTGCTCGGCCCGTCCGGCTGCGGCAAGACCACGGCGCTGCGGCTGCTCGCGGGCTTCGACGCGCCCACGGCCGGGCAGGTGTTCATCGACGGCAAGGACGTCACGGGGGTGCCCGCGGCCAAGCGCGACACCGGCATGGTGTTCCAGGCCTACTCGCTGTTCCCGACGATGACGGCCGCGGAGAACGTCGCGTTCGGGCTGCGGATGCGCAAGGTCGGCGCGCCCGAGCGCCGGAAGCGGGCCGCGGAGCTGCTGGAGCGCGTCGGGCTGGGGGCGCGGGGCGGGGCGTACCCGCACGAGTTGTCCGGCGGGCAGCAGCAGCGGGTCGCGCTGGCCCGGGCGCTGGCCGTGCAGCCATCGGTGCTGCTGCTGGACGAGCCGCTGTCGGCGCTCGACGCCCGGGTGCGCGTGCAGCTGCGCGACGAGATCCGTCGCGTGCAGCTCGCGGAGGGCATCACCACGCTGTTCGTCACGCACGATCAGTCCGAGGCGCTCGCCGTGGCCGACCGGGTGGCCGTGCTCAACGAAGGCCGCCTGGAGCAGGTGGACGCGCCGCAGATCGTGTACGCGCACCCGGCCACCCCGTTCGTGGCCGAGTTCGTGGGCGTGATGAACACGGTGCCGATCGCGGACGGGCGGATCACGCCGGGCGCGGCCGAGCAGGCGCAGGTCCGGCCGGAGGCGCTGCGCGTCGGGGCGCCGGACGGGATCGCGGGCACGGTGCTCACCAGCACGTTCCTCGGGGCGGTCACCCGGCTGGTGGTCACCACGGAGGTCGGCGAGCTGACGGTCGAGGCGGTGAGCCACGAGGGCCTGCCCGGCATCGGCGACACCACCACGGTCGGGCTGGCCTGAGACACTGACCCCATGACGTCCGGGGAGCTCGACGCGCTGGGACCGGTCTTTGCGGCCGACGCCCGCGTGCGGTTCGCCTATGTCTTCGGCTCTGTGGCCGCGGCACCGCCCGTCCGGACAGTGACATCGATCTGGCCGTCTCGGTTTCCCCGCGCGGCACGCTCCTCGACGACGCCCGGCTGCACGACGCGCTCGTTGCCGCGCTCGGCCGGGAAGACGTCGACCTCGTCGTCCTCGAGGACGCCCCGCTGTGGCTCGCCTACCGCGTGTTCGGGGGTAGGCCGATCTACAGCCGCGACGACGTCGCCCGCGTGCGGCACCGGGCGGCCATCGAGCACGACTTCCTCGACTTCAAGCCCTACCACGACGCCTACCTCGCGGCGGTTCGCGAGCGGGCCCGCGCGGGACGGCTCAGCCGTGGTTGACCGGCCCCGCCTGGACCAGTTGCTCGCCCTCCTGGCGGGCTACGTCCGCGTCCTCCGGCAGTTGGCGACGACGCCGCTGTCGAGTTCGTCGCGGACCCGCGCAACTACGGCAGCGCCGAGCGCTTTCTCCAGCTCGCGATCGAGACGACGCTCAGCATCGGCCACCACGTCATCGCGGACGCCGGTTTCGAGCAGCCCGGCACTTACGCGGAGGTCTTCGCCGTGCTCGGCAAGGAAGGCGTTCTGGACCCGGCGTTCGCGGCGGCGCTGCAGCCGATGGCCCGCATGCGCAACCGCCTCGTGCACCATTACGAGGACGTCGCCGCCGAGCGGGTTCACGAGATCCTCGCCTCCCAGCTCGACGACTTCGACCGGTTCGCGGCCGAGATCACCGCCTACGCCGATCGGGCCTGAGCGGCGCGGGTGAAGCGCCCGGACCAGTCGCGCAGCAGCTCCACCAGCTCCGGCGGCTCGCGCACCTCGAACTCCGCGCCCGTCATGCCGAGCGCCATGGCGGGCCAGGCGAGCGCGTCGGTCGTCATGCGCAGCTCGCAACGGTCCGCGTCGACCTCGGTGATCTCGGCCCACCGGCCGAGCTGCGGGCGGAGACGCTCGGCCGGGGCGTTCACCAGCACCTCGACCCGATAGGTCGCCGGGATGCCGCGGATGCCCGCGCGCACGAACTCGGCGGCGTCGGCCGTCGGGAGCGTGCGGGGCAGGAAGCGGGCGCCGGTGCGGCGGGGCTCGGCGATGCGGTCGAGGCGGAAGCTGCGCCAGTCGTGGCGGTGCAGGTCGTAGGCCACGAGGTACCAGCGGCGGCCGAGCGGGACGAGCCGATGCGGCTCGGCGAGCCGGGTCGCCCGGTCGCCCGCGTGGGTGGTGTAGCCGAACTCGACGCGCTCGTCGTCCCGGCAGGCCTGCGCGAGCGTGGTGAGGACGTCGGGGTCGAGGCTCGGGCCCGCGTTCCACGTGGTGGGCACGGTCACCGCGCGCAGGGCCTCGACCCGGCGGCGCAGCCGCGGCGGCATCACCTGCACCACCTTGGTGAGCGCGCGGACCCCCGCCTCCTCGACGCCGGGCACCGCGCCCTGCGCCACCGCCTGCATCCCGACGGCCAGCGCGACGGCCTCCTCGTCGTCGACGACGAGCGGCGGCAGTGCCGCCCCGGCGGCCAGCTGGTAGCCGCCCTCGGCGCCGCGGTGCGCGTCGACCGGGTAGCCCAGCTCACGCAGCCGGTCGACGTCGCGGCGCAGCGTGCGCGCCGACACGCCCAGCCGGTCGGCGAGCTCGGGGCCGGGCCAGTAGCGGTGGGTCTGCAGCAGCGACAGCAGGCGCAGCGTCCGCGAGCTCGTGTTCGCCATGTTTTCCAGTGTGGCCGCAATGCGGTCAGAAAGTGACCGCTGGGGCCTCTAGAGTTCTTCTCATGACCGAACGCGATGACCTTCTGGAGTCCCTCGCCGCCCACCGCGGCTTCCTGCGCCACACCGTGCAAGGCGTCACCGACGAGCAGGCCCGTCAGCGTCTCACGGTCAGCGAGCTGACCCTCGGCGGGCTGATCAAGCACGTGGCCAAGACCGAGGAGGGCTGGGCGAAGTTCATCGTCGAGGGCCCGCACCAGCCGACCGAGGCCGACTGGTCGGCGTACGCCGACCAGTTCGTCCTGCGCGAGGACGAGACGCTGGCCGGAGTGCTCGCCGAGTACGAGAAGATCGCGGCGCAGACCGACGAGCTCGTCCGCACCTGGGACCTCGACGCCGTGCAGCCGCTGCCCAAGGCGCCCTGGTTCCCGCCGGACGGCACCCGCTCGGCCCGGCGGGTGTTCGTGCACATCGTGGCCGAGACCGCGCAGCACGCGGGCCACGCGGACATCCTGCGCGAGACCCTCGACGGCCAGAAGACGATGGGGTGAGCGTGGACGAGAAGACGCAGATCCTCACCATCCTGGAGTCGGCCCGCCAGAGCCTGACCCGGATGTTCGCCGACGTCACCGACGAGCAGGCCCGCGCGACGCCGACGGCCAGCGCGCTCTGCCTCGGCGGCATCGTCAAGCACGTCGCCTACGGCGAGACGATCTGGATCGACTTCGTCGTCGAGGGTGAGAAGGTCGACGACCTCGACCGCTATGCCGCCAGCTTCCGGATGGAGCCCGGCGAGACCGTCACGAGCCTGCTCGACGACTACGCCGCCGCGGCGAAGCGCACCGCGGAGGTGATCGCCGCGCTGCCCGACCTGGAAACGGCGCACAAGCTCCCCGAGGCGCCGTGGTATCCGCCGGACACGGCCTGGTCGGCGCGCGAGGTGCTCCTGCACCTCCTGCACGAGACCGCCCAGCACGCCGGGCACGCCGACATCATCAAGGAGTCCCTCGCCGCTACATGAAGATCGCCTCGAGCCGCACACCACGCAGGCGCCGACCGCCGTGGTGTGCGGCTCGCGCCGATCATCGCGGTGAGAGGATCGGGCCGTGTTGTTCAGTGAGGTCGTCGCCGCTTCCGCCGCCGTCGGGGCCACCCGGTCCCGCACGGCCAAGGCGGCCACGCTCGCGGCCCTGCTGCGCGCCGCGGCGCCCGCCGAGGTCGAGCCCGCCACCGCGTGGCTCGCGGGCGAGACCCTGCAGGGCCGGGTCGGCACCGGCTGGCGCACGCTGTCCGGCATCGACGCGGCCCCGGCGGAGCGCCCGACGCTCACGGTCGGGCACGTCGACGCCACCCTCGACGCGCTCGCCACCACCACGGGGGCGGGCTCGACGAAGCGCCGGGCCGAGCTCCTGCGCGACCTGTTCGCCGCCGCCACCCGCGACGAGCAGCGCTTTCTCAGTGCGCTGCTCGGGGGCGAGCTGCGCCACGGCGCGCTGGAGGGTGTGATGCTGGAGGCGGTCGCGGCGGCCGCCGAGGTGCCCGCCGCCGCCGTCCGCCGCGCGTTCATGCTCTCCGGCAGGCTCCCGGAGACCGCCCGGCTTGCGCTCGACGGCGGCGCGCCCGCACTCGCGGCCGTCACGCTGCAGGTGGGGCGCCCGGTCCGGCCGATGCTCGCCTCCCCGGGCGATGCGCTCGACGCCGCGCTGACCGCGCTCGGCCCGGACGTCACCGTCGAGTACAAGCTCGACGGCGCCCGCATCCAGGTCCACCGCGACGGCGAGGACGTCCGCGTCTGGACGCGCACCCTGCGCGAGATCACCGGGAGCGTGCCCGAGCTGGTCGCGCAGGTGCGCGCGCTGCCCGGCGGCGCCTACGTGCTCGACGGCGAGACCCTCGCGCTCGACGACGACGGCCGCCCCCGCGCGTTCCAGGACACGATGAGCCGCTTCGGCAGCGACGGCAGCGAGGAGGTGCTGCTCTCCCCGTTCTTCTTCGACCTCCTGCACCTCGACGGCGCCGACCTGCTCGACGAGCCGCTCGCGGTCCGGCTCGACGCGCTGGCCGGGCTGCTGACCGACCATCCCGCGCTGCGCATGCCGGGCGTCCGCCGCCCGACGCCGGAGCAGGCCGCCGCCGTGCTCGACGACGCGCTGTCGGCCGGGCACGAGGGCGTGGTCGTCAAGGCGCTCGACGCCCCGTACGCGGCGGGGCGACGCGGCAAGGCGTGGCAGAAGGTGAAGCCGGTGCACACGCTCGACCTCGTCGTGCTGGGCGCCGAGTGGGGCTACGGGCGGCGCACCGGGTCGCTGTCCAACATCCACCTCGGCGCCCGCGACCCCGACGGCGGCGAGCCGATCATGGTGGGCAAGACGTTCAAGGGCATGACCGACGAGCTGCTGGCGTGGCAGACCACCACGTTCCCCGGCCTGGCCCGGGCCGAGGACAGGCACGCTGTGCTGCTGCGGCCGGAGCTGGTCGTCGAGATCGCGCTGGACGGCGCCCAGCGCAGCCCCCGCTACCCCGGCGGCGTGGCGCTGCGCTTCGCCCGCGTGGTGCGCTACCGGCCCGACAAGACCCCGGCCGAGGCCGACACGATCGACGCGGTGCGCGCGCTGGTCCGCGAGTAGCGGACCGACCCGCCCCACCCGGTCCACCGCGCACCCCAACGCACGCCGCGCACCCCAACGCACGACCGCGCACCTCACCGACGGGGTGCGCGGTGCCCCCGTGGGGTGCGCGGTGCCCCCGTCGGGTGCGCGGTGCCCCCGTGGGGTGCGCGGTGCCCCCGTGGGGTGCGCGGTGCCCCCGTGGGGTGCGCGGTGCCCCCGTGGGGTGCGCGGTGCCCCCGTGGGGTGCGCGGTGCCCCCGTCGGGTGCGCAGTGCCCCCGTGGGGTGCGCAGTGCCCCCGTGGGGTGCGCGGTGCCCCCGTCGGGTGCGCAGTGCCCCCGTCGGGTGCGGGGCGCGAGCGCACGGATGCGAGTCGGTGGCGGCGCGTAGCATCTTCCTACCGTGCGCTTCCTCGACGGGCAGACCCCGCAGCACGACCTCACCTACGACGACGTGTTCCTCGTCCCCGGCCGTTCCTCGGTGGCGTCCCGGTTCGACGTGGACCTCATCAGCCCCGATCCCGCAGGCGCGACCGTGCCCGTGGTCGCCGCGAACATGACGGCGGTCGCGGGGCGTCGGATGGCCGAAACCCTCGCCCGCCGTGGTGCGCTCACCGTGCTCCCCCAGGACGTCGCGCCGTCGGCGATGGCCGACATCGTCGCGTGGATCAAGTCGCGGCACGTCGTCTGGGACACCCCGCTCACCCTCGGCCCGGGCGACGCGGTGGCCGAGGCGCTGTCGCTGCTGCCCAAGCGCGCGCACGGCACCGTCGTGGTGGTGGACGACGGCGGGCGCCCGATCGGCACCGTCGACGAGGCGGCCTGCACCGGCGTGGACCGGTTCACGAGGCTCGCCGACGTGCTCGATCCCGCCATCGTCGCGCTGCCGCTCGACACACCGGCCCGCGACGTGTTCGAGGCGCTGGGCGGGCGGGGCACCGCGCTCGGGCTGGACGCCGACGGCAGGCTCGCAGGCCTGCTCACCGCGCTCGGCGCGCTGCGCGCGGGGATCTACGCGCCCGCGCTCGACGCGGCGGGGAGGCTTCGCACCGCGGCCGCCGTCGGGATCAACGGGGACGTGGCCGTCAAGGCGAAGGCGCTGCTCGCCGCCGGGGTGGACGTGCTGGTCGTCGACACCGCGCACGGCCACCAGGACAAGATGCTCGACGCGCTGGCCGCCGTCCGCGCGGTGGCCGGGCCGGACGTGCCGGTGGCCGCGGGCAACGTCGTCACCGCCGAGGGGGTGCGCGACCTCGCCGCGTCGGGCGCGGACATCGTGAAGGTCGGCGTCGGGCCGGGCGCGATGTGCACCACGCGGATGATGACCGGGGTCGGGCGACCGCAGTTCTCCGCCGTGCTCGAGTGCGCGGCGGCCGGGCGCGAGCAGGGCGTGCAGGTGTGGGCCGACGGCGGCGTGCGCCACCCTCGTGACGTCGCGCTGGCGCTGGCCGCGGGCGCGTCCGCCGTGATGATCGGCTCCTGGCTGGCCGGCACGTTCGAGTCGCCCGGCGACCTGCTGCGCGACGAGGCGGGGCGGCCCTACAAGGAGTCCTTCGGGATGGCGAGCAAGCGGGCGGTGAGCGCCCGCACCCGCGGCGACGGCGGGTTCGACCGCGCGCGCAAGACCCTGTTCGAGGAGGGCATCTCGTCCTCGCGCCAGCTGCTGGACCCGCAGCGGCCCGGGGTCGAGGACCTGCTCGACAGCATCTGCGCGGGGGTGCGGAGCGCCGCCACCTACGTGGGCGCGCGCACGGTGGCCGAGCTCGCCGAGCGGGCGACGGTCGGCATCCAGACGAGGGCGGGCTTCACCGAGGGCACCCCCCACGGCCTGTGAGCGGTAACGAGTGCCGGAGCACTCGTTACCGCTCACGGCCCGGGTCAGGCGGCGGGGCCCTCCAGCATCTCCGTGACCAGCGCGGCGATGGGCGACCGCTCCGAGCGCGTGAGCGTGACGTGCGCGAACAGCGGATGACCCTTCAGCTTCTCGATCACCGCCGCGACGCCGTCGTGCCGCCCGACGCGCAGGTTGTCCCGCTGCGCCACGTCATGCGTGAGCACCACCCGCGACGCGGTGCCCAGCCGGGACAGCACGGTGAGCAGCACACCGCGCTCCAGCGACTGCGCCTCGTCGACGATCACGAAGCTGTCGTGCAGCGACCGCCCGCGGATGTGGGTGAGCGGGAGCACCTCCAGCATGCCCCGGGCGATGACTTCCTCCACCACGTGCTGGCTGACCAGGGCGCCGAGCGTGTCGAACACGGCCTGGGCCCATGGCGCCATCTTCTCGCTCTCGCTGCCCGGCAAGTAGCCGAGCTCCTGCCCGCCGACGGCGTAGAGCGGCCGGAACACCACGACCTTGCGGTGCTGCTGGCGCTCCATCACCGCCTCCAGCCCGGCACAGAGCGCGAGCGCCGACTTGCCGGTGCCCGCCCGGCCGCCGAGGGAGACGATGCCGACGTCCGGGTCCAGCAGCAGGTCCAGCGCCACCCGCTGCTCGGCCGAGCGCCCGTGCAGCCCGAAGGCCTCCCGGTCGCCGCGGACGATCCGCACGCGCTTGTCGGCCGTGACCCGCCCGAGCGCGGCCGAGCCGCCCCCGGACAGGCGCAGCCCGGTGTGACAGGGCAGGTCGCGCGCCGCGTCGTGGTCGATCACGCCCTCACGGAAGAGCGCATCGACGTCGGCCGAGGTGACGGACAGGTCCGCCATCCCGGTCCAGCCGGTGGAGACGACGTCGAGGGCGTGGTACTCGTCGGCGGTGAGGCCGACCGCGGCCGCCTTCACCCGCAGCGGCATGTCCTGCGTGACGAGCACGACCGGGCCCCGTCCGTCGGTGCGCCGCTCGGCGGCCAAGTTGAGCGCACAGGCCAGGATGCGCGAGTCGTTCGAGTCGGTGCGAAAGCCTGCGGGGAGCACCTCCGGGTCGGTGTGGTTGAGCTCGACGTGCAGCGTGCCGCCCGCGTCGCCGACGGGAACGGGCGCGTCCAGCCGCCCGTGCTCCATGCGCAGGTCGTCGAGCGTGCGCAACGCCGTACGGGCGAACCACCCCAACTCGGGGTGGTGCCGCTTGCCCTCCAGCTCGGAGATCACCACCAGCGGCAGGACGACCTCGTGCTCCTCGAACCGGATCAGCGACCACGGGTCGGACAGGAGAACGGAGGTGTCGAGCACGTAGCAGCGCCGGGGTTCCGAGCCTTGTGCGCCAGCAGCAGGTTCGATCACGGGTGCTCCCTCGTGGGCGCGGCACCACGCCCACTCTCCGGTGGGCCGGCCTGCCCTGGCCCGGACTTCCGCGACACCGCCGCGGACGCCCGCGAGGGCCGGTTGCCGGCCCTCTCGGGTGTGTGACACCACGACCAGGGCCTCCCGGGCGGTCCGCATCGGGTACGGCCCGCCGAGGGAAACGCTACCGGCGGTCACCCGGGTGCGGTCAACTGCAACGCCGTGTCGTCGCCGTGTCGCTCGCCCAGAATTAACACAACGGACTACCGTTCGTCGTCGGCCGAGTACCGCCCGTCGTCAAGCTGAGGGGCGTATTGCCACGTTCGGCCGCTGCGTCGCGACATGAGACCGTTCGGCGCGTCGATCGTACGGAAACGGCGCAACCGGCCCTCGCCCGTCCGGTGTTACGGCGGCGGCCGAACAACCGTGGTCCGGGGAGTGACGCTGAGGTGGTTGCTCGACGCCCGGTGGCGACGGCGAACCGCAGGTCAGCCGTTGAGTGGATTCCACTACCCGATAGTCGATCATGGTTGGAACCGGCGCCCCCGCTCGACCTAGGGTCGCTCCCGGTCGGCGAAGGCTCCCCGTCGTAGCGCTGCCTCAAAAGGAAATCCAGTGCGGCGCCGCCGCAGGTCCCCAAGGAGAACAAGAACGTCCTGAAGAAGACCGCCGTCGCCCTGGCGATCGCCGCCGCGGGCCTGATGGCCGTGAGCCCGCTGGCGTTCGCCACCGGCTCGCACACCAGCCAGGTCACCAACACCGCGACCGACACGTCGACGGGCCTGGTGAGCGTGGCCGACAACAACGTCAACACGCCGATCCAGGCGTGCAACAACGACGTCCCGATCAACGGCGGCGCGGCCGACGCGCAGGTGCCGGTCAAGGACGTCACCGGGGCGGCCACCGGCGCCTTGGGCCTGCTCGGCACGGCGAAGGCCAAGACCAACCAAGCCGTCGACAACTCGCGCCACTGTGGCGACAACACCGCCTCCGGCGACTCGGTCACGCAGGAGGGCTGACCTGAACGCATGGAAGGGGCGCCGGACCGTCGGTCCGGCGCCCCTTTCATGTTGCTGGGCGATGTCACGCAGCGTAGGACGGCAAAGGGATACGGCACCCTTCAGGTGATAAGCGGCTACGCAGCGTCGATCGAGGTCGCCGAATCCGGGCCATTACCGCGTCGCGGGACCGCCCGAAAAGAGGAGTATCCGCACGCAAAGTATTTGATTCACCCGATGGTGTTGCACAGTTTGGCGGCTTGACAAGCAGCCGCTAGATTTTTTCTCGGTCGGCGCGGGCTCCCCCAGTCGCACGCCGACTCCGAAGGGAATCGGCCCCGGCCGAATCCGCGTCACCAACAGGAGATGAACTGTGCTGAAGAAGGCTGGAATCGTCGTGGCTACGGCCGCCGCCGGCTTGCTGGCGGTGAGCCCGCTCGCCTTCGCCGGTGAGGGTGGCGACCACTGGGGTCACGACCACCACAAGTCGTACGCCAAGCACGACAACGACTCCAAGTACGACAACCACTCCAGGTACGACAACCACTCCAGGTACGACAACCACTCCAGGTACGACAACCACTCCACCACGTACGACCACTCGCCGCAGTGCATCGCCGCCCCGCAGGACGTTGCGAACAACAACCCGCAGAATGCCACCGGCGTCGCCGGCCTGGTCGGGATCCTCGGCGTCGGCGCCAACCTTCTCGGGCCGGTCACCCCCCAGTTGCAGACGCCTATCCTGAGCTGCAACAACCTGGACAACATCGCCAACGTCGACATCCACGACAACTTCCAGGACAACGACTGACGATCGTCGCACGTCCATCGAAGGCCCGGGCCGTACGGTCCGGGCCTTCGGCCTTTCCGCCGTATTTCAACTTCACCCGGATTGGGGAATAACCATTTTCCCCGTTGAGGACGATCACTCAATAGTGGGAGACAATTTGTTTTCTTCCGATCCGTCCGATATGTTTTCCCATGGCTGGTACGGCTCCCCTCCACGCTGGCCCGAATGAAGATGATGCGAGCCATGAGTTCGCACCACCCATCAGGAGAGACTGTGCTGAAGAAGGCTGGAATCATCGTCGCCACGTCGGCTGCCGCGATCCTCGCGGCCGCTCCCCTCGCGCTGGCGCACGGCAACAACCACTACGACCACTCCCCCGTGTGCAAGGGCGCGAAGCAGACCGTGCTCAACAACAACCCGCAGAACGCGAACGGCGTCACCACGCCGTTCCTCGGCCTTCTCGGTATCGGGGTCAACGGCTTTGGCCCGATCACCCCCCAGGTGCAGGCCCCGATCGCGAGCTGCAACAACGTCGACCACGTGCTCAACACGCACATCCACGACAACTTCCAGGACAACGACTGAGTCCAGGTCGTTCGGTGACGCCGCAAGGCGTCGTGTGAACCGGGCCCGGATCCCCTCGGGGGTCCGGGCCCTCGCCGTTCCCCTCCGAAGGAGTCCCCATGTCCCTCCGTCCGTTCCGCCTATGTCCTCGCCGCCCTCGTCGGGCTCATCGCGGCCGGGTCTCGGCCTCGTGGGCGTGGCGGCCGCCGCGCCGACGGACCCGTCGCCCGCCTCGACCGCGCCCTCGACGGCGGACCCCGCGCCCGCACCGCCGGTCCCGCTGGTGCTATCAGCCGGTCGACGCGCGGGACGGGCTCTTCGGCGTGCCCCGGGGCAGCGTGCCGACCGCGTCCGCCCCGGGGATGCCCCAGGTCCCGGTGATGGACAAGCTGCCCGTGATCGACGTGACGCCGCTGCCCGCCCAGAACACGTCCGACGCCGGCACGGACGAATCCACCACCGACGCCGACCAGTAGCGGATCAGGCGCCGAAGCGGCGGTGTCGGGCGGCGTAGTCGCGCAGCGCACGCAGGAAGTCCACCTTGCGGAACGCGGGCCAGTAGGCCTCGCAGAACCAGAACTCCGAGTGCGCCGACTGCCACAGCAGAAAGCCCGACAGCCGCTGCTCCCCCGAGGTGCGGATCACGAGATCGGGATCGGGCTGGCCGGACGTGTAGAGGTTCTGGGCGATGTGGTCGACGTCGAGCACCTCGGCCAGCTCTTCGATCGACGTGCCCGCCTCGGCGTGGCGCAGCAGCAGCTTGCGCACGGCGTCGGCGATCTCCTGGCGACCGCCGTAGCCGACGGCCACGTTCAGCTCCAGGCCGCGCCGCCCGACCGTGCGCTCGGCCGCGGCGGCGAGCCGGTGGGCGATGGTGGGCGGCAGCAGGTCCAGCGCGCCGACGATCCGCACCCGCCACGGCGCCGCCGGGCCCGCGAGCTCGTCGACGACGTCCGCGATGATCTCCAGCAGCGGGTCGAGCTCGTCGGCGGGCCTGCTCAGGTTGTCGGTGGAGAGCAGGAAGAGCGTGACGACCTGCACGCCCTCCTCCTCGCACCACGCGAGCAGGTCGGCGATCTTGGCGGCGCCCACGCGATGCCCGTCGTTGACGTCGACGAAGCCCGCCTCGCGCGCCCACCGGCGGTTGCCGTCGAGCATGACCGCGACGTGTCGGGGGCGCTCGCCCACGCCCCGCAGGTGACGCGAGAGCCTGCGCTCGTAGAGCGAGTAGAGCAGGTCGCGGGCGCCCACGGCGGGTGAGCCTACGCCGCCCGGCGTGGTGGGGCGCACCCGCGAGCGCCGCGGGTCGCTGGGGGGTGCCGTAACCTCGACGCGTGACCGCCGGGACCGCAGCCCCGCCGCACAAGCCGCGCATGCGCGGCTGGCTGCACTTCTGGTCGTTCGTCGTCTCGATCGCGTCCGGCGTCGTGCTCGTCGCCGTGGCGGGCGCGCGGGTCGGGGCGGGCGCAGCGCTCGCCACCGCCGTCTACAGCCTCACGATCCTGGGGCTGTTCGGGGTGAGCGCGCTCTACCACCGCCACACATGGCGCACCCCTCGGGCTCGGGCGATCATGAAGCGGCTGGACCACTCCATGATCTTCCTGTTCATCGCGGGCACGTATACGCCGGTCGCGGCGCTGGCGATGGACCCGCAGACGGCCCGCTGGGTGCTGGCCGTGGTGTGGGGTGGCGCGCTTGTCGGCGTGGTGCTCAAGACGGCGTGGCCGCACGCGCCGTCCTGGCTGGGGGTGCCGATCTACATGGCGCTCGGCTGGGTGGCGGTGTTCGTGTTCCCCGAGTTGCTGCAGAACGGCGGCGTCGCCGCGTTCGTGCTGCTGATCGCGGGCGGCGCGCTCTACACCGTGGGCGCCGTTTTCTACGCGACGAAGTGGCCGAACCCGTGGCCCCGCACGTTCGGCTACCACGAGTTCTTCCACGCGGCGACAGTGCTCGCCGCGCTGTGCCACCTCGTCGCGATCTGGCTGGTGCTCGTTCGATAACCCGCCCGCTAGGCGGTGTCGCCGTCGGGCCCCTTGGCCCGCAGGTCATCGACCTTCGCCATCGCGTCCCGCAGCTCGGCCAGCCACTCGTCGGCGTGCTGGCCGACCAGCTTGACCGCCCAGGCCAGCGCGTCCGAGCGGGAGCGGGCCACGCCCGCGTCCACGAGCGTGTCGAGCACGACGCGCTCCGGCTGGCGCAGGCGCGTCATCACCGGGACCGAGGCGACGGTGAACAGCTGCTCGGTGTCGCCGACCCGCGCGCCCCAGGCCACCTTCCGGCCGTAGCGGTGCTCGGCCTGGCGCGCGATCTCGATGCGCTCCTCGCGGGTGGTCTCGCGGAACCGGGAGATCCGGCCCGCCTCGGCGGCGGCGCGCTCGGCGCCGCCCGCATCACCCTCGGCGAACTCGCCCTCGACGGGCGGCAGCGTGCCGACGATGACGATCTCCTCGCGGTCCACCGTGACGTCCGGCGCCGCGGTGAACCATCCTTCGGGGAGGCGCCCCGAGAGCCAGGCGGCCGCGTCGTCCGCGGCAGGCAGGTCGGCCTGCTGCCATCCGCCGCGCCCCGGCCCCCGACCGCGTCCGTGCCATCCCCGGTGCATCCGACCGCTCATCCCGACCTCCACTGCATCGTGCCCCTCGTCGCCCGCGGTGTTGCAGCGGGGTGACACCGCTGCCACTCGACAGCGGGAGTGTCACCCTGCTGCGATCCCCGGGCGTGCTTACGAGATTACACCGCAACTAGCGTTGCGCGCGTTCACCGCGGGCGAACCGCGGCGGCCAGGGCCTCGGGCGTGGTGACGGGGCGGTCGCAGACGAAACCGCGGCAGACGTAGGCGGCGGGCGCGCCGTCGACGAGCGGGCGCGCCGCGAGCAGCGGCACGCCGGGCGCGTCCGGAACCCCGGCGACGATCACCGTGCCGCCGGGGGCGGATCGCCGCGCGCGGGCCAGGAGGTCGGGCCCGTCGCCCGCGATCGCGACCTGCAACGGGCCCGCGATCTGCGCCTCCGCCGCGGTGAGCCAGTGGCCCGCGAACCGCGGGTGTCGGCGCAACAGGGTGCCCGCGCCCTGGAGCGCCGCCTCGGCCGCGGCCCGGTAGCGGCCGCCGTCATCGGTCAGCACGGACGCCGTGAGCAGCGCCGAGGTCAGCGCGGAGCTCCCGCACGGCGTCGCGTTGTCGGTGAACTCACGCGGCCGGTGCAGCAGGGCCTCGGCGTCGTCGGCCGTGTCGAAGAAGGCCCCGGCCTCGACATCGGAGCTGTCGGCGAAATGCGCGAGCGTCACGTCGAGCAGGTCGGTCGCGGCGGCGAGCCAGCGGGGCGCGCCGGTCGCCTGGTGCAGCGCGAGCAGCCCGTCGGCCAGCGCGGCGTGGTCCTCGAGCACGCCGCCCGCGGCGCCGACCACGCCGTCGCGCGAGGAGCGGCGCAGCCGTCCGTCGACGACGTGGAGATCCAGCAGCAGGTCGGCGGCGCGCGCGGCGGCCGCCACCCAGTCGGGCCGGTCGAGCGCGGCCCCGCCTTCGGCGAGCGCGACGACCGCAAGGCCGTTCCACGCGGTGACCACCTTGTCGTCGCGGGCGGGCTGCGGGCGCTCGGCGCGCGCGACCAGCAGCGCCGCCCGCACCCGGGCCCAGCGCGCGGGGTCTTCGGGGTCGGCGGTGAGCTGCAGCGTGGAGGCGCCGTGCTCGAAGGTGCCCGCGTCGGTGACCGCGAGCAGTCCGCGGCCCACGTCCCGTCCTCGGCGCCGAGGACCTCGCCGAGTTGGGCGGGCGTCCAGGCGTAGGTCTTGCCCTCGACGCCGTCGGTGTCCGCGTCGAGCGCGGAGGCAAAACCGCCTTCGGCGGTGCCCAGGTCGCGCATCAGGAACGCCGCCGTCTCGTCGGCCACGCGCAGGGCGAGCGCGGAGCCGGTGACCCGGTGCAGGTGCGCGTAGACGCGCAGCAGCAGCGCGTTGTCGTAGAGCATCTTCTCGAAGTGCGGCACCACCCACTGCGCGTCGACGCTGTAGCGCGCGAATCCGCCCGCGAGCTGGTCGTACATCCCGCCGCGCGCCATCCGCTCCGCGGTCGTCGCGACCATGCGCAGCGCGGTGGCCGACCCGGTGCGCTCGTGGTGGCGCAGCAAGAACTCGCACACCATCGACGGCGGGAACTTCGGCGCGCCGCCGAAGCCGCCCGCCTGCCCGTCGAACTCCTCACGCAGACCGCTGACGGCGCCGTCGAGGCTCGCGGCGTCGACGGCCGCGGCGGGCAGGGACGCGGCCGCGGCGCCCGCGAGCCGCTCCGCGATCTGCCCGGCGGCGCCGCGCACGCGCTCGCCGTCCTCGCGCCAGGCCTTCGACACGGCGTCGAGGAGCTGGCGGAACGCCGGCATGCCCGGCCGCGGCGCGGGCGGGTAGTACGTGCCGCAGTGGAACGGCTCCTTCGCCGGGGTGAGGAAGCACGTCATGGGCCAGCCGCCCTGCCCGGTCATGGCCTGGGTGGCCGCCATGTAGACGGCGTCGATGTCCGGCCGCTCCTCGCGGTCCACCTTGATCGCCACGAACTGGGCGTTCATCTGTGCGGCGGTGGCGGGGTCCTCGAACGACTCATGCGCCATGACGTGGCACCAGTGGCAGGCCGCGTAGCCCACCGAGAGCAGCACGGGCACGTCGCGCCGGGCCGCCTCCGCGAACGCCGCGTCCGACCACTCCCACCAGTCGACGGGGTTGTCGGCGTGCTGGAGCAGGTAGGGCGAGGTCGCGCCGGAGAGCCGGTTGGGCATGCACCTCAGCTTCGCAGAGGCTAGGCCTTCTCGTCGGGGCTCTCGGTGTTGTTCTCCGGCGGATCGAACGTCGCGGGAACGCGCCTGAGGTGCTTGGTCATCGACCGGATGAGGAAGACCAGCGCGATGCCCAGCAGGATGACCACGACCAGGCCCAGCGGCGACGCCTCGCCGAACTCCGGGCCCTGGCCGGGCGGCGGCTGCGGATCCTGAGCGACCAACGCCGTGGTCGGCCCCGGACCTGCCCCGACCAGCACCGCGCTCACGCCGCCTCCTCGCTGGCGCTCGTCAGCCGCGCTCGCGGCGCTGCTGTCTTCGATGGTGAGCTCGCAAGCTCGCTCACGTATACAGGCTACGCGGCGGCCCGATCAGCGCAGCAGGCCGCCCACGCGGGCATCGATGCCCGCGAACAGGTCGTCCTCGGGCAGGTCGGTGTCGACGAGGCTGCGCACCAGCTCGTAGTCCTCGGTCGGCCAGACCTCCCGCTGCAAGTCGCGCGGAACGGTGAACCAGCGGCTCGTCGGGTCGATCTGGGTCTCGTGGGCCATCAACGCCCGATCGCGCACATCGAACCAGTTGGCGCACTGGACCCGGGTGGTGACCCGCGCGCCCGGGTCGGGCCGGTCGTCGGTCCAGTTCTTCACCCACTCCTCGTAGGGCGACTCCATCCCGAGCGCGAGCAGGGCCTCGTGGAAGGCCATGACCCGGGCCCGGGAGAAGCCGTGCGAGTAGTAGAGCTTGAGCGGGGTCCACGGCTCACCCGCGTCCGGATAGCGGTCGGGGTCGCCCGCCGCGTCGAACGCCGCCACCGAGATCACGTTCGTCTTGATGTGGTCGGGGTGCGGGTAGCCGCCGTTCTCGTCGTAGGTGACGACCGCGTGCGGCCGGAACTCGCGGATCACGGCGACGAGCGGGGCGGTGGCCTTCTCGTCGTCGACCAGCGCGAAGCAGCCCTCGGGCAGCGGCGGCTTCGGATCGCCCTCCGGGAGGCCCGAGTCGATGAAGCCCAACCACCGGTGCCGCACGCCGAGGATCTCCGCCGCGCGCACCATCTCCTCCCGGCGGACCGCGGTCATGTTCGCCCGCACCTCCGGCCGGTCCATCGCGGGGTTGAGCACGCTGCCCGCCTCGCCGCCGGTGCAGGTGACGACCATGACGTCGTGACCTTCGGCGACGTAGCGGGCCGTGGTGGCGGCGCCCTTGCTCGACTCGTCGTCCGGGTGGGCGTGGACGGTGAGCAGCCGCAGCGGGGTGTCAGGCATGGGTAGTTCGCAGTCCTTTCGGGCCGATGGCACTCCTGCGATCGTCGCAGAGCCCACCGACAATCAGCGCGTCGACAGATCGCAACGCCGCGGCGGCCCCAGACGTTCCCGCGCTCAGGACTCGCGAAGCCGCCCCGATGCGGATACGGTTGGCGGCCGTCACGTCGGCCGACCGGTCGGCGTGGCTGCTCGACCCTGCTATTTCACGGCCGTGACCAGCGCAGATGTACGGCCCGGGAACTCCACATCCCCTCGGACCGTTCGTCGAAAGACGGCGACGAGCGGCTGACACCGTGTTACCGTGAGCAGCACACGGCCCGCAGGCGGGTCGTGTTTTTCCTTACTCGGGCCCCTCCCCAAGGGGCGCGAGATCGGGTGGCGCCACGCGCCGGGCGTCACCCGTACGAGCACGCGGGCGCGCCGGACCGTGGCCACACGGGCCGCTACAGGCTGGAGGAGTGATGACCGTGACGGAAACGTCGGTGACCTGGCTGACCCAGGAGGCCTACGACCGGCTCAAGGCCGAGTTGGAGGAGCTCATCGACAACCGGCCCGTCATCGCTGCAGAGATCAACGCCCGCCGGGAGGAGGGCGATCTCAAGGAGAACGGCGGCTATCACGCGGCGCGCGAGGAGCAGGGCCAGCAGGAGGCACGCATCCGCCAGCTGCAGGAGCTGCTGCGCACGGCGCAGGTCGGCACGGCCCCGACCAACACCGACACCGTGTCCCCCGGCATGGTGCTCAAGATCCGCTACGAGGGTGACGACGACACCGAGACGGTGCTGCTCGGCTCCCGCGAGGAGGGCGTGCGGGGCGGCTTGGAGGTCGTGTCGCCCAGTTCCCCGCTCGGCGCGGCCCTCATCGGCGCCCACGTCGGTGACACCCGCGAGTACCAGCTGCCCGATGGCGGCAACATGAAGGTCGCGCTCGTGTCCGCGGAGCCGTTCCGGGCCTGACCAGGGTCACCCGGTCACGCCCGTCGTCTCATCCACCACTGTGTGGCCCGCGTGCTGGATGGCCGCCACCAGCTCGGCGCAATGCTGCGGGCCGCGCGTCTCCATGGACAGGTGTACGTCAACCTCGCCCAACGGCAAGGCGACCGACGTGCGGGAGTGCGCCACGTCCAGCACATTGCCGCCGCGCTCGCCCACGAGTGTGAGCAGGCCCGCCAGCGCACCCGGCGCGTCGCCGAGGCGCACCCGCAGGGTCAGGTAGCGCGCGGCGGCGGCCATGCCGTGCTGGATCACGTGCAGCAGCACCAACGGGTCGACGTTGCCGCCGGACAACACCGCCACCACCGGGGTGGCGAACCGGTCCGGATACTCCATCAGCGCCGCGACGCCCGCCGCCCCGGCGGGCTCCACCACGAGCTTCGCGCGCTCCAGGCAATGCAGCAGCGCGCGGGACAGCGCGTCCTCCCCCACCGTGAGGATGTCGTCGACCAGCGCCGCCACCTGGGTGAACGTGACGTCGCCCGGGCGGCCGACCGCGATGCCGTCGGCGATCGTGCGCATCGACGGCAGGGTGATCGGCACGCCCTCCGCGAGCGACACCGGCCACGCCGCGGCCCCGTGCGCCTGCACCCCCACCACCGCGACGTCCCGGCGCAGGCCCTTGACCGCCGCCGCGACGCCGCCGAGCAGCCCACCACCGCCGGTACAGACCAGCACCGTGCGCACGTCCGGCACCTGTTCGAGGATCTCCAGTCCGACCGTGCCCTGCCCGGCCATGACGTCGACGTGGTCGAACGGGTGCACGAGCACGGCCCCGGTCTCGGCCGCGAACCGGTGCGCCGCGGCGATGCTCTCATCCACCGTGTGGCCGACGAGGCGCACCTCGGCGCCGTAGCCCTTCGTCGCGGCCACCTTGGGCAGCGCCGCCCCAACCGGCATGAACACCGTGGCGTGGATGCCGAGCATCTGGGCGGCGAGCGCGACACCCTGCGCGTGGTTGCCCGCGCTCGCCGCGACCACCCCACGGGCCCGCTGGGCGGCGTTGAGGCGGGCGATGCGCGTGTACGCGCCACGGATCTTGAACGATCCCGTGCGCTGCAGGTTCTCGCACTTCAGCCACACCGGCCCGGCGCACCGCTCCGTGAGGGCGCGGGCGCCCGCGATCGGCGTCCGCGCGACGACCCCGGCGAGGAGTTCGCGGGCGGCCAGCACGTCGGCGAGGCCCACCGGGTGGGTGGCGGCGGTCATCGTCGCATCCTCGCAGGAGTGCGCAGGCGTCGCGGCGATACGGCGGGTAACCTCCCAGGTATGTCCGGGGCGTCGGCGCGATTGCGCACCTTCGCGCCGCTGCTCGTCGCCACCGTGCTGGCGTTGGTCGCGCTGTTCACCGTGCAGCACGCCGCGTGCGCCGACCCCGGGCGCTACGTGCCGGTCGGCGGCGGAGGCTACGTGCTGGTCGGCGGCTGCGTGGCGCCCGGCGACATCGTGATGCCCGATCGCCCGGCGCCCGCCCCCGACGACGCCGCCGCCCCCACCCGCTCGTAGCCCGGCGACCTCACTTCGCACCCTTTCGCGTCACTTCGCATCCCGCAGGCGGGGTGCGAAGTGGGCAGGCCCCCGCCTGCTACCCGGCCGCGGCCAGCACGGGCGCGGGGTGGGCGGCCACCGTGCGGGCGATGCCCTGGGCCAGGCCGACCTGCGGCCGCCAGCCGAGCCCCACCAGGGCGGGCGCCGGGTCGGCGGCCAGGTCGTGCTCCTGCGGGCGGTCGCCGACGGCGCCGAACGCAGGCGCGATCGCGGTGCCCATGGCGGCGGCGACCAGCCGGACCGTGTCGCGGATCGACACGAGCGTGCCCGACCCGATGTCGAACACGCCGCCGTCTCCCTCAGTGCTGTTCGCGGCGGCGAGGAACGCGTCCACGACGTCGTCGACGTACACCCAGTCGATGCAGCGCGTGCCGCTGCTCAACGCGGGCCGACGGCCCGCGCGGAACGCGGCGACGACCGACGGGATGAGCCGGTGCGCGTTCGGGTCGTCGGGCCCGTAGACCATGGCCAGCCGCAGCACCGCGACGTCGAGCTGCCACAGGCCGTGGAAGAGCGTCGCGTAAGTGGCGGCGGCAGCCTTCGAGGCCGCGTAGGGCGAATGCACGTCCTCCCGGCCGCCGTCCTCGACCGAGCCCGCGACGACGACCTTGCACCGGGGCAGCCGGGCGGCCGCGGCGAGGACGGAGACCGTGGTGAGCAGGGTGTCGGTGAGGATCGGCACCACCGCGTCCAGGCGTCGGGTGCCGTCGGCGCGGCCCGCCAGGTGGATGACGACGTCGGGCCGCAGGCGCGTGACGAGTTCCTCGGTGGCGGCCGCGTCGGCCAGGTCGAGGCGCCACCAGCGCACGCCCGGATCAGGGGGTGGCGTGGCGGAGCGAGTGGTGGCGTGGACCTCGGCGCCCTGGGTGGCGAGCCGCGCGAGCAGGTGGCGGCCGATGAAGCCGCGCCCGCCGGTGACGAGGTAACGAGGACGGGACAGGGGTGCGTGCGGAGACAAGGGTGGCCTCGATGCTGTGTGTGCCGACAGGGCTTGTGATTCCCCGGTCGGCATGCGGCCCTCGGCGCGCGGTGCGGACCGCCCAGCAGCAGCTCTGCAGCGCGACCGCCGGCGGCGGCGCGGGCGTTGTGGGGGCGCGGTCGGCGACGGCAGGCGCGGGGGTGCCGGTGGGCCTGCGGATGACGCGGCCCAGCACGTCGGCGATCCGCGCGTAGGTGCCCGCGACGAGCACCGCCAGCGCCGAGGTCAGCACCTGCATCGCGGTGATGCTGCCGCTCGTGGCCATCATGTGGGCGAAGCCCTGGCCGGGGACGTGCTCGGGGTCGACCGACTCGGCCCACAGGTGCAGCACCGGCTGCGCGACGATCGCGATCGCCACCGTCGGGAGCGCACACCGCGCGGAGCGCGTGGAGCAGGCCTGGACGGCCACGACCACGACGGCGACCAGCGCGAGCAGCACCAGGTGCGTCGGATGGCGGCTGGAGGCGTCGGCGAAGGCCGCGAGGGCGACGCTCGCGGCCGCCGCGGCGAACAGAACCGGGTGCGGCACTCGCACGGCGCCCCCTCCCGGTCGTGGATCTACCGCGAGTCTGCGCGAGGGCGGCGACTGTGATGACGCTGAGTGGCGGTCAGGCCCGTCGGAGGGCGCCGCGGAGGTCTTCCAGCAGGTCCTCGACGTCTTCGATCCCGACCGAGAGCCGCACGAGGTCGTCGGGCACCTGCAGCGCCGAGCCCGCGACCGACATGTGCGTCATCTGTCCGGGGTGCTCGATGAGCGACTCGACACCGCCGAGTGACTCGGCGAGCGTGAACACCTCGGTGGCCGCGCACACCCGCAGCGCCGCCCCGCGCCCCCCGGCAAGCCGGAACGACACCATGCCGCCGAACCGGCGCATCTGCTTGGCCGCGACCTCGTGCCCCGGGTGCTCGGGAAGGCCCGGGTAGAGCACCTGCGCGACCGCGGGGTGCCCAGCCAGGAACGCGGCCACCCGCTCGGCGTTGTCGCTGTGGCGCTCCATCCGCACCGCGAGCGTTTTGGCCCCGCGCAGCGTGAGCCACGCGTCGAACGGGCTGGGCACCGAGCCCACCGCGTTCTGGGTGAAACGCACCTCCTCGGCGAGCGCGTCGTCGGAGGTGATCAGCGCGCCGCCGACGACGTCGGAGTGCCCACCGATGTACTTGGTGGTGGAGTGCAGCACGACGTCGGCGCCCAGCGTGAGCGGCGCCTGCAGGTAGGGCGAGGCGAACGTGTTGTCGACGACGAGCCGAGCGCCCGTCTGGCGGGCGACGTCGGCCAGCGCGGCGATGTCGGCGATGCCCAGCAGCGGGTTGGTCGGGGTCTCGCACCAGATCACCCGGGTTTCGGGGCGCACCGCGGCGCGCAGCGCGGCGACGTCGGCGAGGTCGACCGGCGTGTGCGTGACCCCCCACGGCCCGAGCACCTTGTCGACCAGCCGGAACGTGCCGCCGTAGGCGTCGTGCGGGATGACGAGGTGGTCACCCGGGTGCAGCAGCACGCGCAGCAGGACGTCGGTGGCGCCCATCCCGGATCCGAACGCGATCCCGTGCCGCCCGCCTTCCAGCGCGGCGAGGCACTCCTGCAGCGCGGTACGGGTGGGGTTGGCGCTGCGCGAGTACTCGTAGCCGGAACGGGTGCCGCCTACGCCGTCCTGGGCATAGGTCGACGACGGGTGGATCGGGGTGATCACCGCACCGGTGGTGGGGTCGGGCTCCTGGCCCGCGTGGATCGCCTTGGTCGAGAAGCCGTGCATGCATCAACGCTACGCGGCCACCGCGAAGCGTCCCTTACGAACCCAGGAACGCCAGCACGTCCGAACGGGTCACGACACCCGCGGGCTTGCCGTCGACCAACACCAGCGCGGCGTCGGCCTCCGCGAACGCGCTCATCGCCGTGTCCAGCGGCTCGTTCGCCCCGATGGTGGGCAGCGG
This sequence comes from uncultured Actinomycetota bacterium, assembly GCA_963739465.1. Lineage (GTDB taxonomy): Bacteria > Actinomycetota > Actinomycetes > Mycobacteriales > Pseudonocardiaceae > Pseudonocardia. The sequence goes on along the minus strand of CAVUAS010000004.1, from coordinate 107,142 downwards.
CGGCGACATGTGCTTGTTGAGCCGGTCGGCGAGCTGCGCACGACCGGTGAACAGGGCGTCGAGGAGATCGCGCTCGACTACCGAGCCTACGACCTCGGCCGCCATGACCGGCGGCTCGGCCCGCACGACCGGCATCTGGGAAACGTGGAACTCCCGCAGGTACTGCGCGGCGTCGGCGACCGTCTCGTTGGGGTGCGCGTGGACCAGCGCCGGGATCGCACCGTCCTTGCGGCGCAGCACGTCGCCCACCGTGGCACCGCTCGCGGGCGGCAGGAACCCGTAGCCCGCCATCCAGGCGTCGTTGAAGACCTTGCCGAGGTAGCCGCGTCCGCCATCGGGCAGCAACACGACCACCAGGGCTTCGGCGGGGAGGTCGGCGGCCACCCGGAGCGCGGCGACCGTCGCCATCCCGCACGACCCGCCGACCAGCAGCGCCTCCTCGCGGGCGAGCCGCCGCGTCATGGCGAACGAGTCGGCGTCGGAGACGGCCACGATGCGGTCGCAGATGTCCTTGTCGTACGTCGTCGGCCAGAAGTCCTCGCCGACGCCCTCCACCAGGTACGGCCGTCCAGTGCCACCGGAGTACACCGAGCCCTCCGGGTCGGCGCCGATCACCTGCACCCGCCCGTCCGACACCTCCTTGAGGTAGCGCCCGGTGCCGCTGATCGTGCCCCCGGTGCCGATGCCCGCCACGAAGTGCGTGATCCGCCCGTCGGTCTGCGCCCACAGTTCCGGGCCGGTCTGCAGGTAATGCGACTCGGGGTTGTGCACGTTGGTGTACTGGTTGGGCTTCCAGCCGCCCTCGATCTCATCCGCCAGCCGATCCGAGACGCTGTAGTAGGAGTCGGGGTGGTCGGGCTCGACCGCGGTCGGGCAGACCACCACCTCGGCGCCGTAGGCCCGCAGCACGTTGCGCTTGTCCTCGCTCACCTTGTCCGGGCAGATGAACACGCACCGGTAGCCCTTGCGCTGGGCGACCATCGCCAGCCCGACGCCGGTGTTGCCCGACGTCGGCTCGACGATCGTGCCGCTGGGCCCCAGCTCACCCGACGCCTCCGCGGCCTCGATCATGCGCAGCGCGATCCGGTCCTTCACGCTGCCGCCCGGGTTGAAGTACTCGAGCTTGGCCAGCACGGTCGCCTCGGTTCCCACGGCGACCGGCCCGAGCCGCACGAGTGGGGTGTTTCCGACGAGGTCAACGACGTGCTCGACGAACTGCATTGCGCCATCGTCGCACTCCTATGTGTCCGCGCGGCGCAAACCGGGAACCCGTGGGCACCGTGGGGGCGTTACCGCGGTGACGGCAGGAGGAGTGGGCGAATGGCGGCAAACCCGGCGAAACGCGTAGCGGCGCTGATCGGCGGCGGGCTCGTGCTGGTGATCGGCGTAGTGCTGCTCGTGCTTCCGGGGCCCGGCCTGCTGCTGGTGCTCGCCGGGCTGCTCATCCTGGCCGACCAGTTCCCCGCCATCGATAAGTACGTCGATCCCGTCCAGAAGCGCGCCATGAAGGCGATGGAGGAGAGCGTCGCCTCACCGCTGCGCATCACGGGCTCGGTGCTCGCGGGTCTCGCGCTGATCGCCGCAGGCGTCGTCTGGGGCTTGAACAAGCAGCTGTGGCTCGGTGGCTGGCCCACCGGGTCGAGCTTCATCCTGTCCGGCGTCGTGCTGCTCGTGCTGCTCGGGTACAGCTACCGCCGGGTGCGGGCGAAGCGAGCGGCGCCCGACCGCGGCACCGACCTCACCCGATCGTAGGCAATCAGCTGTCTTCGCAGGTGAGGCGGCACTTGCCAGGTGTGCTCATTGGACGGATGGTCGCGCACCGTGCTCGTCGGCATACGGATCGCGCCGATATGCGTCATCCGGTCGAGACCGTCTGATCCGTCAGTACTACTCTCAGCGTCACTCAGGAGCTCCCCACGCTGAGAAGAGGGCACACTTCTCGGCCAGGGCGTTCCCGTGACCGAACCGCCGTCCCCCGGACGCCACACCCGGCGTCCGTGCGGCGGCACCAATCCGGGATCCACCCAGTCCCGGCTGCATCACGGGCACAACAGCAGGAGGGGCGCTCGGTGTTACTCGCCGAGTACGGGCAGGTGGACGACAGGACCTACGACAGCGACGACGAAGGGAAAGATCAACCGCTCGCCGGAGACGATCCGACGGGCGCTGCGGGCCCCGAGCCGCCGGGCCGCGAGGCCGCGGGCCCACGGTCGGGCCGCGACGCCACGGGCCCGCACGCGGACGGCGACGCCACGGGCCCGCAAGCAGGCGGCGACGCCGCAGGCCCGCAACCGGGCGGCGGCGATCCCGCGGCCGCCGCGCGGGCGGCGCGCATGGAGAACGAGCTGGACGCGCTGGCGCTGCGGGCCTCCCACGGCGACCAGCGGGCGCTGGGCGAGCTGCTGGACCGCATCCGTGGACCGGTGGTGTGGCAGTGCCGCGCCCGCATGAACGGTCGGACCATCGGCCAGCAGACCCCCGAAGACATCGCACAGGAAGTGCTCATCGCCGTATGCAGCGCGCTGGGCCGCTTCCGCCCCGCCGAGACGCGGTGGATGGCGTTCGTCTACGGCATCGTGCGGAACAAAGTGATCGACGCCTTCCGCGCCGCGGGCCGTGACCGCTCGGATCCGATGGAGGAGCTTCCCGACCACGTCGACGACGACGACCGCGCAGGCCCCGAGGCCGCGGTGCTGCGCTCCGCCGACCGCGACCTGCTGCATGAGTTGCTGGCCGAGCTGCCCGACGCACAGCGGGAGGTGCTCGTGGCGCGGGTGGCCATGGGCTACTCCGCTGAGGAGACGGCGCGGATGGTCGGCTCGACCCCGGGCGCGGTGCGGGTGACCCAGCACCGGGCGATGGTGAAGCTGCGGGCCCTGCTCGCCCACCGCATGGTCGACCGCGAGTAGCCCGGCCGCGGGGGCTGCTCATTCCCGCTCCACACAGCGCAGCCCCCGCTCCGGGGTCCACCACTCGATCCGCAGGGCGGAGGCGGTGGGGGTGAGGCAGGTGAGCACGACCTCGCGCACATCGGCCCGGAACAGCTCGCCCGCCAGGCCCTCGACCGGCCCCGCCGCCACGGCGAGCCCGGTGACCTTGGCATCGCCCGCCCATTCGGCCTCGTGCCCCTCTGGCGGGGCCACCGACGCGCTGTGCAGGGCGAACCGCGGATCGCGGATCAGATCGGCACCCTTGCGCGCCCCCGCCATCGACCCGAAGGTGAGCTCACCGTCGGCGAACTGCACCTCGACCCCGGAGATGCGCGGCCCGCCGTCGGCCCGCAGAGTGGCGATCGTCTTGTGCTTTTCGGCATCGAGCAGCGCCCGTACCCGCGCCGCGAACGCGGGCTCGGCGGACTCGACCTCACTCCATCTGGCCATGCCCGAACTGTGGCACGGGCCACCGACAGTTCTTGAATCAGCAGAGCCGATTCGGTCGGGGGCCGCGCGTACAGTCGAGCCACTGCCTGAGAAGGAGAGACGATGCCCGAAGCCGTGATCGTCGCAGCGGCGCGTTCGCCGATCGGCCGCGCGTTCAAAGGTTCTCTGAAGAGCATCCGCCCCGACGACCTCGTCGTGCAGATGATCCGCGCCGCGCTGACCCAGGTCCCCCAGCTCGACCCCGCGGAGATCGACGACCTCGTGCTGGGCTGCGGGCTCCCCGGCGGCGAGCAGGGCTTCAACATGGCGCGCGTCGTCGCCGTGCTGCTCGGCTACGACACGCTGCCCGGCACCACGATCACGCGGTACTGCTCGTCGTCGCTGCAGACCACGCGCATGGCCCTGCACGCGATCAAGGCGGGCGAGGGCGACGTGTTCATCTCGGCGGGCGTCGAGGCGGTCTCCCGGTTCGGCGCGGGCAGCTCCGACTCCTGGCCGAACACCCACAACCCGATCTTCGCCGACGCCGAGGACCGCACCCGGCACGTCGCGGAGAACGGCGCGGAGGACTGGAGCGACCCACGCACCGACGAGCACCTCCCCGACATCTACATCGCGATGGGGCAGACCGCCGAGAACCTGGCCCGGCTCAAGGGCGTCACCCGTGAGGACATGGACCACTTCGGCGTCCGTTCGCAGAACCTCGCCGAGAAGGCGATCGCCAACGGGTTCTTCGCACGCGAGATCACCCCGGTCACGCTGCCCGACGGCACGGTCGTCAGCACCGACGACGGGCCGCGGGCGGGCGTCACCTACGAGGCGGTCAGCCAGCTCAAGCCGGTGTTCCGGCCCGACGGGCGGGTCACAGCGGCCAACTGCTGCCCACTCAACGACGGCGCCGCCGCGCTCGTGATCATGTCCGACACGAAGGCGGCGGAACTCGGCATCACCCCATTGGCCCGGGTAGTGGCCACGGGCGTGACCGGCCTCTCCCCCGAGATCATGGGCCTGGGTCCTGTGGAGGCGTCGAAACAGGCGCTGGCCCGCGCGGGCATGACGATCGGCGACATCGACCTCGTCGAGATGAACGAGGCGTTCGCGGCCCAGGTGCTGCCGTCGGCCCGCGACCTGGGGATCGACGAGGACAAGCTCAACGTCAACGGCGGCGCGATCGCGCTGGGTCACCCCTTCGGGATGACGGGTGCCCGCATCACCACCACGCTGCTCAACGGGCTGCGCACGCGCGACAAGACGATCGGCCTGGAGACGATGTGCGTCGGCGGCGGGCAGGGCATGGCGATGGTGCTGGAGCGGCTCAACTGACCCGCGCCCGCACAACGCGACAGCCCGGCACCCCCCGCTCCAGAAGGGTGCCGGGCCGTCGGGCGGCTGCGCGTCAGTTGTCGCGCAGGTAGCTGAGCAGGCGCAGGATCTCGATGTAGAGCCACACCAGGGTGGTCATCAGGCCGAACGCGATGTACCAGGCGAACGACGCCGGGGCACCGCCCCGGATGGCCTGGTCGGCCTGGTCGAAGTCGAGCAGCAGGCTGAACGCCGCCACGCCGATCACGACGAGGCTGAAGATGATTGCGAGCGGGCCGCCGTCGCGGAGCCCGGTGTTGATGCCGAACAGGCTCAACACGAGGTTGAACAGCATCAGCACGATCACGCCGACCATGGCGCCGAGCAGCCACTTCGTGAACCGGGGTGTGACCCGTACGGCGCCGGTCTTGTAGACGATCAGCATGCCGATGAACACGCCCGCGGTGCCGACGATGGCCTGCAGCGCGATGCCCGGGTAGACGTCGTTGAGCAGCCCCGAGATCCCGCCGAGGGCCACGCCCATCGCGGCCGAGTAGAGCAGCACCAGCGGCGCCTTCGCCAGGTGCGGCTTGAAGATCAGCACCAGCGAGACGACGAAGCCCACCAGGAATGCGGGGAGCGCAAGCCCGTAGAGGCCGGACACCACGGTGAGCGTGCCCGTGACGATCGCGGTGCCCGCGGCGATGCCGCTCTTGGTGACGATGTCGTCGATGGTGATCGGACGCTCGGCGACGCCCGCATGCCCGGGATCGGTGGCCTGCGGGCCTGCGAAGGCGGTGCCCATACCGGCGGCGCCCATACCGGCCGACCGGTCGAACGTGGCGTACCCCTGGCCTTGCGGCAGGTTGCGGAACGCCGGATTGCTACTGCTGCGCACCTAGTCCTCCTCGTCGAACCTCTGGCAACCCGTCCAACGTGCGACTGGGCCGAACCGTTCCCGGCAGGTTAAAGGATATTTTACGGTCGTTGCTACCCGCCTGCGGCGATCATGCCGCAGCCGCGCCGGGCGGATCGAGGGCGATGCCCGCTTCCTCGAGCTGGGCCTCGGTGAGGAGCCGGGCGAACGGCCGCTCGGCCTCGGTGGCCTCGGTCAGCGGGGCGTCGACGCCGACGATCAGACACGCCTGCAGCAGCGTGTCGTCGTAGGCGGAGAGCAGGGCCAGATGGCGCACCTGCGTGGGGTGCTTGCCGCGCACCTCGCGGCGCAGCCTGCGGAGGTGGCCGACGACCGACTCCAGCGTGGGCCCCGGCGGGCGGCGGCGTTGCAGACGAAGGTCGACAAGATGGCCGATGACAGGCGGCAGCCACCGGACGGCCACCCAGACCAGCAGAGTGGGGGCAGCGGCGACCAGAGCGTAGATCAGCAGGTCAACGAAGACCGAGCCGTCTCCCGGCACGTCGCCAGTTTACGCCCCCCGTGCGCCCGGACACGTCGGGGTTTAGCCGTTCGCGTCGCCGGGAACGGCCCGAGCAGCGGCGAACCTGGGGGTACGGCATGTGGGCTTTCTTCTCACGGCGGCTACGGATGTGGCTGATTCTGGCGATCGGCGTGCCGCTGCTGGCGTGGCTGCTCGGCCGGGTCGGTGACGTCATCGAGAACCGGAAGGGCCCCAACGGCGTGAGCAGGAGCCTGCAGAAGGCGCGAGGATGGCTGCGCTCCCACGGCACGGGCCCGCTCGCCCGCCGCGACCCCGCGCTGGATCAGCACCGCTCGTAGCGTCGAGCTCTTCAGCGTGCTCCTAGGCCGTTGAGGAGCAGGTCGGCGAGGTGGCGGTAGGCCTCGGCGTCGGCCAAGCCGGTGGTGGCGGCCAGCTCGCGCTGCTGGATGCGCACGGTGGTCGCGCTGACGACGTCGCCGACGAAGCCCGCGTGCACCGCACGGAACTCCCCTGCCGCGACACCCGCGTCCACCAGCTCGCTCACCCGGCGGGCGGCGGCGCGGGTGTTGCGCGCGTAGACCTCGGCCGCGGGCGTGAACCCGGCCACGTCGGCCAGGAAGGCGGGCGACGCGGGAGCGAGCTCCGTCGCGACCGCGTGGAGGTAGGCCGCCACCTTCGCGGCCGCGCCCGACACGTCCGCGACCGCCGCTTCGACCCGCTCGGTCGCGCCGCGGAAGAAGTGCACGACCGCCGCCCTGACCAGCTGTTCCTTGCTCCCGGCCAACGCGTAGAGGGTGCGCTTGGAACAGCGGAGCCGGGCGGCGAGGTCGTCGAGCGTGAACGCGCTGAAGCCCTCGGCCAGCAGGAGCGCGACCAGGTCGTCGAACAGCTCGGCCCGGCGGGCGAGGGTGCGCGGCATCTGGCCAGCCTAGCGGGCGTCGTCTACCCTTTGCGGTACTCAAGTACCTTTTCCAGTACCGTTTGGGAGCGACGATGACCGTCGACCGCCTGTTGCCGACCCCGGAGGCTCGCGACCTCCTCGCGCTCGTCCGCGACATCGCGGACAAGGAGCTTGCGCCGCTGGTCGAGGAGCACGAGCGGACCGAGACCTACCCCGAGGGCCTGTTCGACACGCTCGGCGCGGCGGGTCTCCTGGGGCTGCCGTACCCGGAGGAGTGGGGCGGCGGCGGGCAGCCCTACGAGGTGTACCTGCAGGTGCTGGAGGAGCTGGCGAGCCGCTGGGCGGCGGTCGCGGTCGCCGTCAGCGTGCAGGCGCTCGCCTGCCACCCGATCGCCGCGTTCGGGACGGCCGAGCAGCAGGAGCGTTGGCTGCCGCCGCTGCTCGCGGGCGAGTTGCTGGCCGGCTACTCGCTGTCCGAGCCGCAGGCCGGGTCCGACGCGGCGGCGCTCGCGTGCAAGGCCGAGCGGGTCGACGACGGGTACCGGATCACCGGTACGAAGGCGTGGATCACCCACGGCGGCAAGGTCGACCTGTACGCGCTCTTCGCCCGCACCGGCGCGGGCAGCGGGGGCGTCTCGTGCTTCCTCGCCCCGGGCCACGCCGACGGGCTGTCGTTCGGCAAGCCGGAGCACAAGATGGGGCTGCACGCGATCCCGACGACCGCCGCGCACTGGGACGGCGTGCTGATCGACGCGGACCGGCTCATCGGCCGCGAAGGGCAAGGCCTATCGATCGCGTTCAGCGCGCTCGACTCCGGCAGGCTGGGCATCGCCGCGGTAGCCACCGGGATCGCCCAGGCGGCCCTGGACGCGGCGGTCGACTACGCGCATGAGCGCAAGGCGTTCGGCCGCGCGATCATCGACCACGAGGGGCTGGGCTTCCTGCTCGCCGACATGGCCGCGGCCGTCGACGCCGCCCGCGCCACCTACCTCGACGCCGCCCGCCGCCGCGACGCAGGCCTCGCCTACAGCCGCCAGGCGTCGGTGGCGAAGCTCGTCGCGTCGGACGCCGCGATGAAGGTGACCACCGACGCCGTCCAGGTGCTCGGCGGCTATGGCTACACCCGCGACTTCCCGGTCGAGCGCTACATGCGCGAGGCGAAGATCACCCAGATCTTCGAGGGCACCAACCAGATCCAGCGGCTGGTGATCAGCCGAGGATTGGCGAGGGGCTGACCGATGATTTCGCCGTCCCCCGGCGGTCTACCACAGGTGGAGGACGACGACGCGCCCGTTCCGACGCGTCCCGGACCTGCCTTCCGGCGGCGCACGGTGACGATTCGCGCCCAGGAGACCGTGCCCTACGTGGCGGAAGACTGGCAGGGGGCCATCGTCATGATCGAGCAGGGGGCGGTCGACCTCTGCTGCGTGCGCGGCGGGCGCAGGCGGTTCGTCCATGGCGCCATCCTGTTCATGGAGGGTCTCGCGCTGAAGTGCCTCCACAACCCGGGCGTCGAGGACGCGGTGCTGGTAGCGCTGTCGCGGAGGTAACGCCCCGAGCGCGAATGCGACCACTCAGTCAGCACCCGCACGCTCCCCGGGGATCACATGACCGAGAACTCGACAGTAGGCCTCACCATGCTCGACGCCGAACGATCGGTCGTCGTCACCGGTGAGCAGCACCATCAGGACCTGCTGTGGGGTTACGTGTCGGAGCATGGGCGCAGCGGCCGGGTCGCGATCGAGCTCGTGCCGGTCGGGCCTCGTCTGGAGGCGCGGCTCGACGGGTGGCGGGTGGGCGAGCTGACCGCCCTCATGTCCCAGCGCTACGGACCGACGGTGGACAGCGTGCTCCGGCGCGGTGGGCGGCCCGGCTGCATCGCCCGCGTGGTGCCGGGCAAGCGGGGCGTCGAGGTGGAGTTGCGGCTGCCCGCTGTCGGCGCGGTGGGCCTGTCGACCGAGCAGTTGCCCGTCATCCTGCCCGCAGGCGGCGCCCGCCCGGCCGCCGAACCGTGGCGGCCCGCCCCCGGGACGGCCCTCCGGAGCCGCAAACCGGTGTGGGTGGGCGTCGGCATCGTGGGGCTGTTGGTCGTCATCGCCGGGGTGCTCGGCGGGACCCGCGAGCGCACGACGATCGCCGAACCCGCCGCGGTCACCGTCGCGCCCGCACCCGCCACCACCACCACCTCCGCCGCCGTCACGCCGAACCTCGACGCCGTACCCGCCCGATCCACGGCACGGAAGCCCGCGGTGACGCCGGTCCGGAAGCCCGCCACGTCCGTCTACTACCGAAGCTGCGCGGCCGCGCAGGCGGTCGGCGTGGCACCCCTGCATACCGGCGACCCCGGCTACCGCACCGGGCTCGACCCCGACGGCGACGGCGTGGCCTGCGAGCTCAATTAGAGGCCAGAGGTGCGCAGGCGGCCCTGTCCGGACGGGGCGGCCACCCCTAGCGTCACCGATATGCGGATCCGAATCATCGACGCCTTCACCGACCGCCCGTTCGCGGGCAACCCCGCCGCCGTCTGCCTTCTCGACGGCCCGGACTGGCCGGACGAGGCGTGGATGCAGCAGGTGGCGGCCGAGATGAACCTTTCGGAGACCGCCTTCGCCCGCCCGGAGCCCGGCCCCGACGCGGATTGGGGACTGCGCTGGTTCACCCCGGCCGTCGAGGTGCGCCTCTGCGGGCACGCCACGCTGGCCACGGCACACGCCCTGCGCACCGATGGCCTGCTCAAGGGCCGGGTCCGGTTCGCCACCCGGGCGGGGGTACTGGCGGCCGAGGCCGACGACGACGGCACGATCACGCTGGACTTCCCGATCGCCCCGGTCACCCCGATCACGCCGCCGGATGGCCTGGCCGACGTGCTCGGTGCCCCGCTCGTCGCCGTCTTCGACACGGGCGCGCTGGACGACGTCGTGGTGGAGGTCGCTGACGCGGCCGCCGTTCGCGATCTGCGCCCCGACCTCGCGCGCCTGGCCGGGCTGACTCGGCGCGGCGTCGCCGTCACGGCCGCCGGACCGGACGGGTTCGACTTCGTCTCCCGGTTCTTCGCCCCGGCCGTCGGCGTGCCGGAGGACCCGGTGACGGGCAGCGCGCACACCGCGCTCGCCGCGCTGTGGTCGCCGCGGCTCCGGCGCGAGGAGTTGGTCGGCCTACAGGCTTCTGCCCGGTCCGGCGTGGTGCGCACGCGCGTCGTCGGCGACCGGGTGCTGCTCACCGGCCACGCCGTCACCACGATGGAGGGCACGCTCACCTGCTGAGCTCACCAGTCCCACGCGCCGCACGCGGGCACCGTGCCCTTCGCGTGCACGTCGGCGGCGAAGGCCCAGGCGGGCTCCTGGTCCGTCGCGTAGTACAGCTTGACGTAGCCCTCCGGGTCGCGGCGGCACACGATCCCGATCGCCTGCCCGACCCGGTCGGACACCTCGACGGCCGGGCAGCCGCCCGCCTTGCACAGGAAGAACTCGGGGTCGTGCCGGTACAGGGTGGCGCCCGCGTCGACGAAGGACCCGGAGGTCCAGGAGTCGTCCCACAGGACGTCGGATGAGAAGGCCCGCAGGTCCACGGCGGCCCGCGGTTCGTGCGCCAGCACGACCACGAGCATCAGCAGCAGGACGGCGGTGCCGGACCGGCGCAGCAGCGCACGGCAAGAGGGCAAGGACGACATGGGTGATCCGCTCCCCGTGGATCCGGGGCGGCCCCGCTCCCCAGGGGGCCGCCGGACGAGGGGCGCGGATCGAGCGCCAAGGGTCCCCACCCCAACGCCTCCGGGTACGGAATCGAGCACCGCGCCCCCCATCTCCCGTGACGGCACGTCGCGGGGTCGGGTTCGGGATGGCGCCGAGAAGTTCGCAGGTGCTAACGGTGACGGCGAGCGCCGCCCCGCGCGTAGCCGGTCAGAGCGCGGTGAGGAACATCGCCGCCATCAGCCCGCTCATCACGACGTGCGCGCTCGGCTCCACCCACAGCCGCCGGGCGGGCGGCGCGACCACCGCCCCGTCACCCGCGGGACCCACCCACACCTGCTGGAGGCGGCCCACACTCGCCGCGGCGTGCCAGCCGAAGTAACCTGCCAGGCCCAGCCACAGCGCGGCGAGCGCGACCGCCCCGGCGTGGTGGTGTCCGCCGTGGCTGTGGCTGAGGTACATCGCGGCCATCGCAGCGGGGGCCACCACCAGGTGCGCCGCCCCGCCCGCGCCGGTCGGGACCCCGCGCACCAGCCGTCCACCGAACCACGCCGCGACCGCCGCGAACACGCCCGCGCCCAACAGCGGCGGCACCGGGTCGCCCCACGGGGAGAACATCGCCGCCATGCCCAGCCCCATGAGCGCATGCGCTCCGGCCCCGCGGTGGCACCGCACGGCCAAGGCGGCGAACACGGCGGCGACCGCGAGGCTCAACGTCGCCAGCAGCGCGCCCATGGCACAGACGGTAGGCGAGCACCACCCTGCGTAGCCATACGGGCAACGGGTATCCGGTGTCGCGCACCCCGCCTCCGCGCGCCGGATCCGATGCTTCCCACCGTGCCGCATCGGGGTCGGTCCGGGCGCGCTTGAGGGAGGGTCCGCAGCGGTCCCGCAGAGTGGCCACTTCCGCAAAATCCCTGGTGAGGTGGCGCGGTGATCCCTGTCGTGGCCCTCCGGACCGACTCGGTCCCGGGTTCGACGGTCGTCGCGGTGAACGGTGAGGTCGACCTGCTGACGGTCGGGGCCCTGCGTGGTCATCTCGGCGCGCTGCCTGGCGGCGATGTGATCGTCGATCTGTCCGGTGTGGGGTTGCCGTGGGAGCGCACGCGCTGATCGAGCTGCAGAGGCGGCGCCACTGTGCGGGCGCTCGGGTCGTGCTCGCCTCGGCAGGCGCACCGATCACACGCGCGTTGGACGCGGCGGGCTGTCGCCCGATCTTCGACATGGCCGACGGTGTCGAGGTCGCCCCGAAGCTGATCAATGCATCCGGGGACCGGCCGTCCCCGGTGGACCCCTTTGATCAGCTGATACGCGGCGGGACCCGCCGGCGGAGGGTGGTCCCGCCGGTGTCGTCCGGGCCGACGGTGGCGTGCGGCCCAGCCGCACGGCGCGCCGGTTTCGGTTGTTCAGCGCAGTGCGTCGGCTTCGGCGTCGGCCCGCGGCCACGTCATCGCCGACGTCAACCGTGCGTGACGACGTCGGATTCCGGGCACCCAACCCGCATACGCTGTGGAGGGTTGCTCGTGATGCAGACACTCGCACTCGTGCTCGCCGGCGGACATGGGGGGTCGGGCACCGGGATCGGCGGACTCGTGGTGATCCTGCTGATTCTCTGGCTGTTGTCCCGATGAGCACCGGTCGGCCATGAACCAGCAGGGGCGACCTGGCCTCCTATGCCGGGTCTATGACGATCAGGCGGATGGACCATGTCGGCGTCGTTGTCGACGACGGCGCCGCCGCAGGCGATCAGCGCCGAGCCGACGCGAAGACGCCCTTGCCCGCCCGCACGCCCACGGCGCCGAACTGGCTCCGGGTTCTTGATGTCTGCCGTGGCCCGGCAACGGCCGAGCAACCGACGACGAGCAGACGGGCGATGAGTCTTCGGACGTCGTCAGGTCCTATCAAGATGTCGCCGCAGGAGCAGCCAGACAAGGCCTTCCATCCAGAGAGCGCGACGGCGCCGGACGGCAGGAGCGTACCCATGGTCATCGTTGCCGGGCACGTCACCGTCCAGCCTCAGCAGCGCGAGTCCTACCTCGCGGGCTCCGTGATCATCGTCGAACAGGCACGCAAGGAGGTCGGCTGCCTCGACGTCGCCATCACCGCCGACTTGGTCGACCCGGGCCGGGTCAACATCTTCGAGCGCTGGGAGTCGCAAGCAGCCCTTGAGGCCTTCCGCAGCAGCGGCCCACCCTTCGAGCACGGCGGGGCGATGCTCGTGGTGTCGGTGGCCGAGTACGACGTCGCCTGCATGCGGCCCCTGTTCGGAGACGGCACCGCGTGTCCTTGACGCGGCCGAAGCGGCGTGGACGACCGACGGCAGAGGGGACTCAGCTCGGAACAGTCTGCCTGCGACGCTCGCACTCGTGGCTCCCACATCGCGCGTGTTCCCCCACCCTGAGTCCGACCTCGGTCGCCGCTTCCGCGAACGCTTGCGCACTGATCTGATTGCTTGGCTGACGCTCGTCGCGGACAGCGGTACACCGCAGCCGTCGCCGGTGGGGTTTCTCTGGGTCGAGGAGACTGAGGACGTCGTGATCTACAGTCAGGCGACGGCCCGTCGATTGGGCTGGCTCGATCGCCGCGATCGCGCCTCGCTACACCTCAGTGACGACGGTCAAGGCCGTGACTACCTGGTCATGACGGGCACACTCCACCGCCTTGGTGCCGACTACCCCGGACCGGACGAGCACGACGCTTTCCTCTCCAAGTATCGAAAGTTGATCAGCTCGGCGTTTGGGTCGCCCGCCGCGTACGCGGCGCGGTTCTCCGTTCCGTTGATCTTCACGCCGCAGCGCGTCCGGGGATTTTGAAGCAGGCCGGGACGTGCTGCCGGGTCTGGCGCAAGGCTCGCCTTGCCGCGCTCACAGCCGATGAGTTCCGCTCCTCCCTGGTGCGCAGGCACGACCTCCGGCACGCCGGGGTCTCGACGTGGCTCAACGCCGGGGTGCCCGCCACGCAGGTCGCAGCCTGGGCCGGGCACAGCGTCGCCGTCTGCTGCAGATCTACGCCAAGTGCCTCGTCGGCCAAGAGGACGCTGTCCAAGGCGGGTCCTGAAACTTCGGCGCATATTCGGCCGCAGACGACCAGCGACAACGGGCCTCAGCCGGACACCACCGGACTGGTGCCTCTGACCTGCCGCTGCCCGCGTTCCAAGATCACGCCGTCCCGAGCTTTGGCGCGTATTCGGCACGCGGGCGGTCGGTCCGGCCTCCAACGATCCACTGTCAACTGGACCTTGACGCCCAGCGGCGTGACCGGCCAGTCCGCTCGCCCCGGTTGCCTACCGACCCGATGAGTCGGCCGCGAGTCATCAGTCCTACCTGTACGGCAGCGGCTCGTCCGAGCTGCTCGTGTCAATCCCGGGAAGGAAGCAGCGCATGGCCGAACTGGTCCTGAAGATGTCTGTCTCGCTCGACGGCTACGTCGCACCCCATGACGGGAGCTCCGACTGGATCGCCGCGGGACGCTCCGCCGACGGCGCCAGGTGGACCCTCGAAACCGTGAGCAACGCCGGCGCGCACCTCATCGGTGCCGCCACCTACGCGGCGTGGTCCGGATACTGGCCCAGCGCCTCCGGCCCGTTCGCCCAGCCGATGAACGAGATCCCCAAGGTCGTGTTCTCGAACTCGCTCGCGTCCGCCGACTGGGGCGAGACGACGATCGCCACCGGAGACCTGGCCGAGGCCGTCACGCGGCTGAAGCGGGAGCGCTCCGACGGATACCTGCTCGCCCAAGGCGGAGCACGGTTCGCCCGATCGCTGGTCGCGACCGGTTTGATCGACGAGTACCGCCTCGTCGTCCACCCGGTCGTCCTGGGCGCGGGCGAGCGGATCTTCCGCGAACCGCTCACCATCGCGCCGACGAGCACCACCGTCTTCAGCGGCGGAGCCGTCGCCCACGTCTTCGCGGCGCTCCCGTGATCAAGATGGTCACGTTGAGGAACTGCCGACAACCTCACATGACAACCCGTCGCAGGCGCTGGACCAGGGCGCGGCGGCGGAAGTCGGACGCGGCCACCGATGGTGCGGTTCGGCACACCGCCGCGGCCGTCGTTCATCGCCGCGGGTTGAGCAGCCATTCCGTGCTGGTCCCGCTTGTCAGAAGCCGACGGCTTTACAGTGGACGCCCGTTTCGGTCTCGACCTGCGACGATGTCAGCGGAACCCCTTCCGCGTCCGCGCATTGTCCGTGGGCGACCAGGCGTCGCTTTCCAAGTCTGCAAGTAGCCGTCCGGCGTGGGTCGCCGAGTCGCCTACCTGCGCCAGGGACACGCACCGAGCACTGGCCGGACCAGCGTGGATGCCATCGCGCAGCGACGCCGCAGGCGCCATTGCGGCCGCCGTGGAGGCGTGGACCCTCTCCGGCCGAGGGCGACCTTCTTCCTGGTCTGTGCTTGGCGGGTCCACTCGGGACGGATCGCGGCCGTGGCAACAAATACCTCTCCAACCACGCCCGGCTTGGCGGACCGCTCAGAGGCCGCTTCGCGGTGAGTACCGGGTGCCCCCGGTGGGACTCGAACCCACACTCGAACCCTTTTAAGGGGAAGCACTTGCCCGCCGGGATCATGCCGCTGAGCTGCGCTTATACGGCGTCGGTGATCGATCCGACTCGAACTTTGGCGCGTATTCGGCACAGGGACGATCGGTCCGGCCTCCGTCGCTCCGCCGTCAACCCGGCCTTGACACGTCCCCGCGCGACCGGTCGGTCCGCTCGCCCCGGGTGTGTACTCCACTCCGGCTCCCTTGTAGATGCCGCACTCTTCGTCGTGGCGGGTGGTTCTGGGGCCTTGGAGTCAGGTGATGGCCGACGCGACCGATGTGCACTTCGACGTGGAGGACACGATCACGGCAGATGATCGGGTCGACGGGCTCTGGCGCTACAGCTGGGCCGATGGACACGTCCGCGGCGCCGACGTCATGCGCGTCCGCGATAGTCGGGGGTCGCGGAG
Organism: uncultured Actinomycetota bacterium; assembly: GCA_963739465.1. GTDB lineage: Bacteria > Actinomycetota > Actinomycetes > Mycobacteriales > Pseudonocardiaceae > Pseudonocardia. The sequence goes on along the minus strand of CAVUAS010000004.1, from coordinate 91,520 downwards.
AGCTTCACCTACGTCAAGGGCTGAGCCGTGTTCCCAGCTCCGTCTTGCAAGGTCGTGTGAGCGGCGGCGTCCTTGACCAACTTCGGGTCCCGGTGGTGATCTAGTCCGGTCGGGCCGGAGGGCACGAAGGGCCGCTGACCTGCACGTGGAGCGGCCTATGTGCTCGCTTGTGGTCTGGGGAGCCCGTGATGAATCCCCTGATGATGTGGTGTAGGAGGTGGCATCCTGTGCGCCATGGCCGACCGGGCAGGGAGGGGTGTATCAGATCGCTCGACCAGCCCCTCCTCATCCGCGAAGGCCGACAGGCGCTCACTCGCGATGCGGGCGATATGTCTGGCGCCGTCCGGCTTGCGCCGGTCGACCAGAGAAGGATGCGGAGAAACTGAGGCGCCGCGGCTCGGCGCCGCGCCCCGCGCGACAGGGGGCCCACGATCGGAGGATTAGTTCCGGCGGAGGCCGGGGTGGGAGGGAATCACATGCCAACTGTGCACGCGAACGGCATCGACATTTACTACGAGGTCCAAGGGGAAGGTGAGCCGATTGTCCTCATCCCCTACCTCGCTGCCGACCAGCAATGCTACGCGTTCCAGGTGCAAGACTACGCGAAGCATTTCAAGTGCTTCACCGTGGACCTTCGCGGTGCAGGCCGCAGCAGCAAGCCCGGCGGCACCTACACAACAGAACTGTTCGCGGACGACGTCGCCGCCTTTATGCAAGCGGCTGGTGTGGAACGTGCTCACGTCACTGGGCTGTCACTCGGCGCCGCGACGGGAATGTGGCTTGCGGCCAAGTACCCCACCCGGGTGAAGTCGCTATCATTGCACAGCCCGTGGCCGAAAACGGACCCGTTCCTGCGCGTCGTCGTCGAAGGCTGGCGGATCATGGCTCAAGGGCTCGGCAGTGTCACCGACATGGTGATCAAGGGAATCTTTCCATGGTGCCTCACCCCTGAGCTTTACGATTCACATCCCGAAGTCGTGGAGTCCCTCGCTCAATTCGTCCGAGGTCGGCCGATGCCGCCAGTCGATGCCTTCTTCCGCCAGTCGAATGCGGTACTGGACCACGATGCACAGGCGAAACTCCACTCCATCCATGCGCCGACCCTCATCACGTTCGGGCGCAGGGACATGGTGACATCGACTCGTTTCGCCTGATCCACTCAAGAACGGGATCACCAACAGCGAAGTCGAGGTATTCGACGGCTGCTCGCACGCCCCGATCTACGAGAAAGTCAACGAGTTCAATGAGCGGACACTGGCGTTCCGAAGCACCACTCCGGCTGATTCGATCGCGTGCATCCCGGTTGTCCCGCGCAATCGGGGTGCGATGAAAGCTTGAGACCGGGTAGAGGAACTGCTTGAGTAGCTGTTCAGCCTTGGTGGCGTGATTATGCGGCGGCGGCGATGTCGGGGGTGAGGGCAGGCGGGAGCCACGCACCGGTGGTGAACAGGCGCGTCATCGCGTCAAGGGTGTCCAGACCCCACTTGGTCGCGGTGGACAGATAGGACTGCACGACAGCGAAGTCGATGAGTCCTTGCAGGGTGCGCCAGGAACCTCCGGCAGCTCCGCCGCTGAACCTTCACTGATCTGGCCGGCAACTCGGCGGTGTTGTTCGTGAAGCTCACGTCCAGGTTCACTGTGAACCGCAGGATCATGTCCCGATGTCGCTGGAAGCGTCGCAGCAGGGTGCGGGCCTGCTGGTGCAGCGGGTCGCTGCCGCGGGTGTTCTCCTGCCGGCCACGGCGATCGCCCCGGCATAGCGGGAACGGATGGTGGACAGTTCGGTGTCGGTGAGGGCCGCGCGGCCCTCGGCGCGGGCGGCGTGCGCGGTGTCATTGGCCAGCAGCAAGGTATTCACCATCGCCTCGGCCCAGGACTGACCCGCAGGGTCGGGTCGTGGACCGCGCGGAGGTCGCGGACCAGATGAATGCCGCACCAGGCGTGTTCGATCGTGTCGAGGTGTTCGTAGCCGGCGTAGCCGTCCCGGACCAGGACCCCGGTGAACGTCGGCCAGATGCCGGCGGCGTCGATGGTGTCCTTGCTGCGGTCGCCGACGTGCATCGCGGTCAGGAACCGGGTGCAGGCCACGTGCAGGTAGCTCAGCGCGCCTTCGGCGCGGGCGGTCGTCTCATCGGCGTGGGCGACCGGCGCGGCGGCAATCAACGCCCGCACATGCGGCAGGAACCGGGTCTCGAGCAGGCGGGCGGCCTGAGCACGGAGCCCGGCGACCCACCCGGGCGACACCGCGAACCCCAGCAACGCGTTGAGCACCCGCCGCGCGCGACGTACCGGCAGGAAATGCGCGCACGTCAGCCACGCTGCCCGAGCCTTGACCCGGGTCCGTACTGAACCCGGCCCGACGCGACGGCGGGTGCGCTCGCCTCGGTGACGGTGCCGCACCCGCGGCAGGTTCGCGACGGCACCCGATGCTCGGTGACATACGGGTGCGGCGGAGGCGGCGGGAGGTCAACCACCTGATGGCGACACACACCGAAGACCTCCGCGTCCACCAAACCCTCCCCGCATCCCGCACACACCGGCGGAATGTGGGTGATCGTGTCATCGGGATCATCGATCAGACGCAGCGTGGCGCTGGGCGCACCAGGCTGCTTACCCCGCGGCTTACCCGAACGCGTCCGTACCGAGCGCTTGGCGGCGGGCTTCTTGATGAACGGCGAATCCGACGACGGTGGTTTGCCGCTGTTGGAGGAATCTCGACCGAGTTGGGCATGCAGCGCCGCGACCAGGCCTTCGAGCTCCTCGTCACCCGCGCCACCAGCGCCGCGATCTCAGCGTCCTTGGCCGCCAGCAACGACACGACGTCATCGTGTGCTTCCCGGCCCGACCCCATGATCAAAACCATAGTGGATCAACGGTGGCGACCGCTGCCGACACGCCGCCGACCTGTCCACTCAGGCTGAACAGCTACCTGCTTGACGCTCGCGTCCTCCATGTCGTCGGCGTGGGGGAAGCCCGCAGTAGGAGCCCGTGGTGGCGATCTCCTCGCGGCGCGGGCTTGTCCCCGCCGGGCCGCTGGCCGTGGTGCAAGCCACTCTTTCCCGGCTTGCACCACGGCCAGCGGTCTGGCTGCCTCTGGCGCGCGCGAGGAGATCACCACCGCCCGCACGTCCCCTGATCTCCGAAGCGGTGCCGGGGTTGGGCGGAGCCCGGTTTCCTGGTTTGGCCCTCGTCGCCGGATGCCGGTTCGCGCTCGCGGGATCGGTCGCTGCCTCGGTGGGAGCGGGGCCGGGTAGCCGGGCGCGCCGACCGCGACCGGGCCGGAGGTAGAGGGAGCGAGGCGGCGGGACCGGCGTAGCCGGTCACGCGCGCCGCCGCCAGGCGGCGCCTTGATCCTGTAGAGAGCGATTCGGCAGCACCGCGCGATGAGTTGGCGTGGACATGGAGCGGGCCGCCGCCGGCGTCCATTCCGTGGGCGCGCCTCGATGCGAACTGGCGGCAGCGCGGTTGCGGAAGGTATCGTGCGACGTCAACTGGTAGGATTCGGATCGGTACGGAGGTTGGTGGCAGCCTGGGTTGCTGTACTTCGTGGCTTCGTGGCTGTACGACGGCGAGCAAAGTCCTTTGGACGCAAATCATTGGTCGCACCCTGTGTCCGACTCCGCATACGTTATTGATGCCGCCTGCGGTTCTCGGGCACTAGCCAGCCTACATCGTCAGACTGAATCATGCGTATCATATCCAGATTGTACTGATAGATGATTGATCTGAGCGAGTCGAGCTTACCGCCTACGGACGTCATATTAGAGCTGGGTTCACCCTCGCCCATCCGATCTCGCCACAACTCCTGGAGGTCTCGCCCTATTGCAACAGTCGTTGCTCCGACGGGCCCATCAAGCCTTGCACGCATGGCGTCGCCGAAGTACTGCTGAACCAATGCGAGATTGCGGTTGATATTGTCGTTCCACTCAAGAAGCACGCCCCGATACGCCTCCATCCGTTGCGTCGCAAGCTCGGTGTCAAAGGGTGTCTCAACGAGGCTCCAGTAGAGGAGCCGCATGCGATACAGCCGCTTATCAAGAATTCGACTCACATCTTCAAATATCAATACAGCACGACTTCGCTCCTGGTCTGCGAGCTGAACGCGATGCTGATGATTCCAGGTTCGCCGCTGAAAGAAGGAGCCCAGCGCACCGCCAAGAACAGTTGTGAGCACGAAACCGGCGGCTAATATCACAAGTTGGTCCAGCATGCGATGAGTCCTCTCGCTGGCATCGTCACCGAACCAGGCGATCTTAGAGCCGTGCTTTGCTCACGCTTTCAAGGGACGGGTCCGACTGTACGGCGACGTGCGCACAAGTCGCCATCTGCCGTTTGATCGTCGACCTGACTCCTACCGGACGACGGTGCACGTTGAGGAACGAGACCAGAAGTGAGACCACGCTCCAGCGCCTACGACCGGGGTTACGTCCCTTGACAACTCAACACCGACTGAAGGCGGGGTCTCGGCCGCGCCGTAGGGTCCGTCGCTCCCAAAGCGATGCCGGAGCGGACGACAACCTCCACGACGAGCCAGTTCACCACGCACAACCCGCCCGGATGTCGGCATCTGGCCGGGCTCGTTGCTGTCAGACGCCGCTGTCAAGATCGCGAGGATCGCGATTGACTCGTCATGTGACAAGATCACCAGTCCATCCTCTCGTTGGCAGAGTCCCTCGTGCGCTGGCGCACGACGGGCCCTGCCACACTGTGGCAGTGGATGTTAGCGATGTAATCGCTTTGATTACGGGCATTGGTGGCATGCTTGTCGCAGTCGTGGTTGGTCGCTACGCTTACAAACTGGCTGACCGTCAACGAATTTTGCAGGAACGTGTCACTTCCGTCGAAGAGGCGAGAAGTCGTGAGGAGAGGCGCGACCGGTGGCTACGACTCAATCCGCTGCCTATCGTTTATCGACCAACGTCGGATACCGATGGCTGGAAGTTCGAGTTCGCAATCTTGGGGATGCTGACGCATTAATCGCGGTGACAGTGACGTATCTGCCGCCAAGTGGTGATCGTTGGAGCGATGGCCTCATTGCTAAGCCCGTTTCGGCCAGCCAGTCTAACGTGTGGGACATCACGGCTCAGATGGACAAGTTCAATAGCAGCGACTACAAGTGGCGTCTCGCAGAAGAGGATCGCCTTGGCGTCTTGCAGTATTTGCGAGTAGTCGCTCATGTGCAGGATGGTCCGGATGCGCAGGGGTGTGTTTACGGAACCGCCGCTGGCGCTTGGAAGCAGGCGGACTGGGACGTTGTCAAAGAAACTGGCGGTTCTGAACGCGTCGAGCTGGTTTTGCCGGTCATAGCTGGATAGCAATCGTCACAGATTGCAATTCGCGTCCTTCTTCCGTCGCAGATGCTTCGCCGCGGATTGATGCACTTGACCCCCAGGACGTTGGGGTATGTATTTGCGCACGTCAAACACGATGCCGAGCGTGTAGACGGACGCTCCTCCAGCGTCGCGTGCATGGCGATGTGTAACGTGCGGTCCCAGATGGGTCCCACATGCCGCGGAGCCGTGAACGGACCAACGTCACTTGATGACAACTCAAGATCGCGACAGCCGCGGACCCGCGACGACCCCCCTTGGAACCTGCGACCTAGAGATTTCGAGTGGACAGCTTGGACGGGTGTCGACTGAATCCTGATGATGCCCCTGACCTGGCAGAACAGTTCGGAACGCCACAGGTTGATTGGCGTCGAGCACGGCGGTTTGAGGTAGGTAACCGAGGGAGATGACCTTGCGCAGGGTAGATCGAGTCCGGCCATTCAATCACGCGTGGACTTAACTACCCTGCGCCCCCTTGGGGCGGGGCGACATCGAATCCCCATTTTGCGGCGATCCCGCTCAGTCGTGAGCGCAACTCCCTGCGTCCAACTCCGACAACCTTTGCAATGTGGCTAATTTGGGAAGGTGTGAAGCGCTCGCGAGGGTCGATAAACGGCCATGTGCCATCAACATCTTGACTTAGAATCCGTTGGTCGATCCCGCCAAGCTTCTCGGCGACCGCCTGAACCGCCGCTTTACGGAGTTTGACAGAGTCATCCTGTAGCGCGACTACGATTAGTTGATTAACTTCTTCGGAATCTACGAAGCTCAGTGCTGCTATACCGGCAACTCGGTGATTCTCGTCTGGTGCAGTCGCCATGTTCATGACTTCCAGCTCGGCGTGATGGCCTCCAATTTGGCGAAGCGTTCTAGCGACGGAAAGCGCCACTCGATCATCGCCTGTCGCCAAATTGGAAATTAGTGGGATAATTGACTCGTCGCCAAGCTGCCCCATTGCACTGATGGCTCCTATCAATACATCAGGCTGAGTTGGCGAGGTTCGTTGTGCGAGATCCGTGAGCGCTGGAAGCGCTACTTTATCGCCGATCTGGCCCAGTGCCTGAGCGGCAGCGGTTTGCACAGTACTTTCTTTGTCTTCAAGGGCACGAGTAAGCGCCTCCACCCCGTCGGCACTCCCAATATTGCCAAGTGCGATGGCAGCCTCTCGTCGGAGAGGTGCATACGCCGTGTCGAGCTGTGGCAGCACGAGATCTGCGCCGCCACCGACGGTTACAATTTCCCGAACAACCGCCACGCGTGCTGGGAGGCGCGGATGCTGTAGGCGGCGAGCAAACTCCACAAGTACTAGATCATTCTTTAAGCGGGCTAGCACCGCTATGAGTTGTTGGTCGAGGTCTTGAGATAGCGTCATGCTGCGAAATGGGCGTAACATATATTCGATGTGCTCATCAATGAGAGCGCTAGTCTCAGAGACCGTTAATGAGCGCCATGCACGTAGGGCGGCGTGTGCTTCGAAAGGCATGCCGGACACCATACGGCTTAGGACGGGAATTGCATACCTTGCTGCGGGGAGTTTATTGTATTCCCTTGACCCGATAGTAAAGAGTCGGCGAGTGACACTAAACGAGACGCGCACGCCTGCCACACGATCACCTCGTGCGTACGCCGCCGCATTGTCCGCTATGCGAGGCAAGATGCGTTCTCGCCTACCGTTCCCCCACGAGTCCGACACAGCCGCAATACCGTCACGCTTTACAAGCGTTGATTTGCAAAAGGTCTCGGCCAGTCCAACGTCCAATACTTGACGCCATCTCGTTGGTAGCAATTCCTCGACCGCATTGTCAATGGTGGAGTAGTTACTTCTTTCAAAGCCCGATATAGCCCCGCACAGTTGCTCGATCACGTACTTGCCGACGTCGGGACTTACAGTTGGCTCATCCGCTAAGCATTGCGCCGCAAGAACAGCACGGGCTCGGAAGATCTTCGAGGCATCGTCTGCGTCGATGGGCTTAAGTATGGCCAAAAATGCGTCGTCAACGACATCATCGTTGCACGAGGATATGCATAGCCGAATAACTTCTCGCCAGTTTTCTCCGACAACTGTCTCTCGTGGGCGCGTCGGACCTATCGCGACATTTCGTGTGGTCTGCGCGAGGATGGCGACTCTCTCTGGTATGGTCGATCCAGGAACGCGTCCGGGGTAGCGCCCGCTCACAATTGCTTGGCTTGCTAGGTATTCCTGGATAGTTAGGTGGCGGAACTCATATACAGGAACCCACTGTCCTTGATGCCGCTCCCGACCCGTCTCAACTAAGATACCAGTTCGTCGTTCCAAGTCTCTCAAGAACGTGGGCGCGTCTCGCGTCAAGATGCTGTGCAGGTTGGCGTGGCTCGTGCGGAGTTCTCGCAGCAGATCCCATATTTCGTCTTCGCGCAGACGTTGCACGGCACGGTTGCACATCTCGTACGCCAAATATTCAAGTTGTGGCAGCGCTTCCCGCTTGTCAATCGGTGCGTCAACTTCACTTCGCCAGTTAAGCAATACTTCAATCGCTTGGCTGTAGAGGTCAACCCTTCGGCTGGGCAGTCTCCCAACCTTTCGTTTTACAAGTGCCATTGTTGTCAACAGCATTGGGTTGGCCGCAAGCCGCTCGATCCTGTCGCTGCTATGGATGGCAGCGATTAGCTCTTCCGCGGCCCGCTTCCGGCGCTTGGGTGGCTCCGTAATGTCGATCCAGCGACGCGCAAATTCATCTTTATCATCACGGCGTAGCCCTGCGACGGTTAGGTGTTCGAAGCCACGGCCTATTCTATAGCCCATCTCGCGATAGCCGACAATTCGTGATGTGGCGACAATCGGCGTGCTAGGAAATGCCGAGTGAATGCGTTCCAGCCGTAGGCAGAATCTCTGCCGACTTGCGGGATCGACAATCTCGTCGAGTCCATCCACCAACAGTAGACAGGCGCCACTCTGAAGCCTATCTTCAATCATGGCGGCGATCGGTGTCACCTCGTTGTCCAGCAGCTCAAGCTTCTGCAAGATTCGCCGAAGCATGGTATTAAGAGAACCACTCAGATGCTCCGGCCCCAAGTCTCGGCACCTAACCACCAGTGGTAGCCAGTCCACTTCCGGCAAAGTGGATGCATCTGGCAACTGGCTCCATTCGGACCTTCCTGAACCTCGCAAGAGGTATGCCGTAGCGAGCCAGTTTAGGAGGGTGCTCTTGCCTGATCCGGGGTCTCCAAGTACTATCAACCGCCGCGACCGGGCTAGCCGTTCGCCCAAAGGTTCTGGCGGATCCCCTGTGTCTTCGGAATTGCGGCTTTGTTCAAGTTTGGTCAGCCAGTTCTTATCGGGCCGCCCGGCGCCACCGATGGCCCGTAGGGTAGTGCGCAAAGGTACATATAGTCGACGCAATTCGAGCTGTCGAGCGGCAAGATATCGGTCGTCTTCGGGAAGATTGGCAAGATCAATGATGTCATAAGCTTCTAGTGCTAGCCTTCGGTACCTTTCCTCGGCCCTCCGGTTCCTTTCCTCGGCCTGCTCCACTTTGAGACTCTGGGCACCCTGAGGATAGTACTTTTGCAAAGCGCTTACAAGATTGACTATGGCGGCGGACGGATTGGCTGTATACTCGGCTATCTTAGTATCGGCGGCGAGATGTTCAAGATTCGCCTCCTTCTCCATTTTCACAATAAGTACTCGGTGGTCGCCAAATCGTCGCGCTGCATCGATAATTCGCGGCGCCCAGTAAGTTCCAGCGGCCTTAATTGTTCCGCAGATAACAACTGGCCCGTTGAGTTCGAGCAGTCTATTCGTCTCGCGCGTTATAGACTCGCCAACCGCAAATGTTCCTCGATGAACAACCGTATAGCCCGCCTGCTCTAAGGGCTTTGCCAAAGCGTGCGCATAATTGTCCTCGCCATCGGCGTTGACTACGAAAACGGGGAGGCTAGTCATATAATCGCCCTAAGGAGGTCTGAGACGCCGGTGTTCCAGTCTGTAACGAGGTCCGCGTACTTGATATCAGCAAGTATTGCCGGTGGCTGCCCCCCGGTTAGTCTTATAGGGAGTACCGTCACGTTGTGTCCGTCGAGCTGTCTCGCAAGAGCGGACATCCACTCGCGGCCAATCCACGGTGCAGTTATTCCGTCGGACGAGTAACAGAGAACCACATATCGGGCGGATTCAAGATTCTCGGTCATCCAAGCAATGATCGAATCGCCAATGCGTAAGTCCCAGATGTCCAGATGCACGGTATGGCCCCGGGCTTGCAGTTCGGTGCCGAGCTTGTCAGCTCGCTCGCGGTCTGAGCCACGATGGCTTACAAATACACTCGCCATTTTCCCGCCTGTACGTGTTCACTACGGTCGCGTAATCGTCAGTCTGGTCGTCGTGAATGCGTCAACATCAAGTATGAGTCATGCCATCGCTGTCGTCTTGACACTTGCAAGTGTTACTAGCCAGAGGTCGAGCGTCGATCTGCGATGCTCGGCTCTGGCGAGGCAGACGCAGTACTGATCAACTTGGCAGTGGTGCCGTAGGGGTGCTGGCGGTAGCGGGGGTATGCGATCTTGAGTGGGCCACCCCAGCTCATAGGTGACGCTGTGTGACCGGGGTTGGCCTGGTCCGCCCCGATGTGGAAGGTGCAGCGAGGGCATCAACCGGCAGATCGAACTCGGAGTCCGCAACGCCTACGGGTGTTGCCCGCCGCCGAAGCTGACGACGTTGGCGTCGTTCATGATGACGACGCTGAACGGACATATCCGGCGGGGCTGGTCGTCACGGTGGCGCCGTGGTCGTCGTGCTGCCGCGTCCCGGTCGCGGGCGTGCCGGTTCGCCGTCGTCACGGTGGCGTCTGGTTGCGGGCGCGCGAGGGCCCGGGGAGCGGCGGAATCTCAGCCCGGCCGGGCCGTCGCCGGTGGCCCGACGAGCCGGCCGTGGGTGATCTGGCCGATCAGCGTCCACGGGGGGACGTGCGGGACGACCCGAGCCCGGAGGGTGAGCGCGGCGGCGGCCAGCGCGGTCAGCGCGTCACCGAGCCGAGTGGCCTGCGGCGCGAGAGTGTTGATCACATCGAGGTCGACCCGGGCCAGCCAGACGACCCCTTGGGTGCGCAGCCACTCGACGTGGGCGGGTTGGCGGACGGCGCGGATCCAGCGCCGCACGGTGGACAGCGGCCGCTGCAATTGGGCGGCGATCCGCCGGTATCCCGTCCCGCGGGCGCTGGCCTGCAACGCTGAGCCGATCACGGCCGTGGTGTCGGCCCGGCGTGGGGCCACCACGGCCGGCAGCAGGACGTGAGTGCCGCGGCAGGTGCGGCAACGGGCCCGCCGGGGGCGCAGCGCCACGACGGTCGTGCCGTGATCGCGCACGGTGCGGGCCCGGGCGTGCCCCCAGGGCTGCAGCGGACCGGAGCACGACGGGCAGGTCAGCGTCCCGCCGGCGAGGTCGGTCTCGGCCTGACCGGGGTCCGCGATGCCGATCATCGGGTCGGGGTGAGGGCACGGCGCACGAGCGTGGTCTACCAGGCCCCCGACTGCCAGGGGTCAGCTGGTGTGGGCCACACCCTGCGGCGGTGCGTCGGGCCGACCGTGTCGCTGCGATGGGCTCGGCTCGCCACGATGACGACCCTCGGCGAGGGGCTGGCGTGCCCGATGCGGGACGGGCCTGTTGATCGTCTCGGTGGCGGCGCCGACGAACACCGTAGTGACGGGGCATACGTCGTCATGGTCAACGGCGCGGATCGAGCGCCAGGTCAGCATCCTCGGGGGGCGGTCAACATACGGGTTCCGCAACCCCATCAATCCAACGTCTCCGATCACGCTGCGCGACCAAGCGAAAGGCATGGCGACAGACCGAGCCCGCTCAACTTTGAAGACCCGCTAACGGCATCAAATGGGATCGCATGGCAAGCGCACTACTGCCTTCAACGCACTAGCCAGGCATCATCGCGATCCTGGCTTGGGCTTGGCGGTGCCGGGCGGTGTCCACCCGGGACCCCGATCCCGCCGACCGGACCAGCTCGTCACCGCAACCGTCCTCGTCCACGGGCCACCGGGCGGGATCGGGCGCGCAGCGGGGTGGACGCCGTGCGGTGGCGCCGAGACGATCGGCGGCCAGCGGGGATGACTCGCTCCTGTCCACAATCCGGCCCACCGGCACGTAGCCGGCGGCCCATAGGTGAGACCCCCAACCAGAGGCCGCCCGCGGCCGCCGGGCCGGGGGTCTCTTGCCGTCCGGCCGTGGTCCGGCTCCCGCGCCGTTGGGCGCGGCTTGAAGACGTGGAGAGAGTCCTCACCGATTGGACTGCAAACACGCGCGGTGACGTGATGTCCCGCGCGATCCGTGGCGACCGCGCGTCACCCAGCAGACCGCGCTCGGTAGAGGGACGGGGTGTAGCAGTCGGGTCGGTGGTGCTCGACGACGTCGATGAGCGCAGCGAAGGCATCCTGGGTGGTGGCGCCGAGGAGTTCGGCGAGTCGACGGGTGCTGAGGTAGTCGCTGCCGTGTGCGGCTGCGGTGGCGGCGTGCTCGTCGATCGCCGGGAGATCCGCGGCGGTCGGGTGACGCACGGCGGTCTGTGCTCGGCGGGCCGCCTTGCGGGTTTCGTAGTCGATCTCGGAGATGCCGGTTAGGGCGCGGATGGTCCGCTGCGCCGCGTCGAGCGAGTCGCAGTCGGTGAGGTGCGCGGCCGGGGTGATCGACGCTGCGCGTTTGGCGTCGACCCACGCGAGGCGAGTCGTTGCGGCGCTGAGGTGGACCCGGTCACCGGCGTCGCGGACCTCGACGATGCCGCGGTGGCCTGCCGCGGCTGCGGCGAGGAGACCGGAGGCTTCGGAGGGGTGCCAGCGAAAGACATGCCGGACGGGCGTGACCGCGGCAGCGTCGAGGTCGGGTAGGGGCTCGGCGTCGAGATCGGCCAGACGTTCGGCGACGGTCGCGGCCGGTAGCTCGCCGTCGAGTCCTGCTCCGGCGATGACAAGTCGGGCAGGAAGACCGGTGCGGATGCAGGCGGCGAGGCTGAGTTGATCGGCAAGAGGGCTGCGCAGGCCGTCGTCGGCGCCGGTCGTGAGGGCGTCGCCGCCGACGTCGACCAGGACCAGATGATCGGCGTTGACGTGGCGGGCGGCGGCGGTGATCTGGTGGGCGAGGCCAACCGTGCCGTGGGCGGGATCAAGGAGGAGCAACTGCGCGGGCAGTTCGGCGGCCAGACGCGGGAGGGAGGATCCGGCTGGCGGCCGCGTCGTCGTCGTCGGGGTGATCCGATGGACGCCGGGGGCGATGTGGTCAAGGCCGGTGAAGTCCGACGCCGAGCGGGGGCCCGGTACCGGGTCGATGAGGAGCCGGTCCCACGAGTAGGTCATGACGATCGGAGGGTGGGTCATGTGCAGCGGGCTGGCCAAGGCAGCGGCGGTGATCGCGTCTCCCCCGCCGCCGACGGCGATGATGAGTGGCTGCACTCACCCGAAACTACAGGCCACCAGAGGGCTCCGGAGACAACTCCTGCACATCATGAGGCATACACTGGCCAGTGGCATAGGACAGTGACAAGCCCGTGAAAGGGGCAGGATGCCCGAGATTCAGAAGGTGCTTCCGAAGTACTTGCAGATCGCAAGTCACATCAGAGATCAGATCGTGCGCGGTGATCTCCGCCCGGGAGATGAAGTCCCGTCGGAGCGCGAGTTGGCAGCGGCGTGGACGGTCGCGCGGCCGACCGCGGCGAAGGCGTTGGAGTCGTTGCGGGTGCAGGGACTCGTGGAGTCCCGGCAGGGGTCGGGAACCTACGTGCGAGGCCGCGACGCCGTACCACGTGCGCGTGAGCGCTACGAGCGTGCACGAGACCTCGGGACGATGTACGGCGCAACCGAGTCGGTGGAGTTCGTCGCGGCGGAGATCGTGTCCGGGCCAGGCCATGTGACCGAGGCGTTACAGCTCGTCAACGGAGCCGACGTGATTCGCCGAACGCGGCTGCTTCGCGGCGACGGCGGGCGCCCGATCGAGCTGTCCACCTCGTGGTTCCCCGCGACCCTCGCTGAGAGGGCACCGCGACTGCTGGAGCCCGAGCGCCTCTACGGCGGCACGGGCAAGTACATCGCCGAGGCGACCGGACGCGAGTCGGAATACGCCCGGGATCAGGTCGCCGCGCGCATGGCAACGCCGGAGGAACGCAAGTTGCTCGACCTGGCCGAGCCTGCCGCCGTTCTGGTGTACCGGCTGACCGCCTACGACCGCGCCGACGAGCCGATCCAGTTCGACGACGCCACCTACCCCCCTGACCGCTGGGCCTTCCGGCAGGAGTACCCCCTGGCCCGCTAAGCAGCGGCGTCCTGACAGTCCGACCCCCCTTGCAGCGCGTGGCCTATGCCACTTATAGTGGTACGTGGCATAGACCACAACGGCCGTGCCTGACATGGAGGATCCAAGTGGCTCACACGGGACGTTTCAAGATCACGCACGGCGACATGTTCCCCCACGGCGCCTACCTGGTGTCCGAGGTGGAGCCGGTGCGGGACTTCGACAAGTCCAGCGCCGGCGCGCCGGTGCAGGCGGTGGACAAGGAGTCCGGGCTGCCGGTGTGGGCGGTGTCGGTCCTCGACGCCGACCCGGACGCCCGCAAGGAGCGCCAAGACGGTGACGGTGAAGATCGCTCGCCGAGTACCAGCCGGTCCCGCCCGAAGCACCGCCGGGGATGCCGTTCCGCCCGGTCGAGTTCGACGGGCTCACGGTCACCCCGTACGTGGACGACAAGCGCGGGCGGGTCGCCTACAGCTATCCGGGCGACCGGGATGCGCGCCCCGCTCCAGCGGTGCCCGGCACGCACCCCGCCCGGCGGCGGGTGGCGCCTCACCTCCGGGGAGGCGGCCTGACCGATCATCAGTGCGGAGGGGAGCCGCGGCGGCAACCGGGCTCCCCTCCTGATCTCCCAACACGCAAGCACGCCCGCGACAGGCACCACTTCGTCTTGGAAGGACACCGAGGGTAATGACCTCCCCCACGCACGACCACCCCACACCCGACACCCCGACCAGCCGATCCGCCGTCCGGCCCCCGGTCGCCGCCCGCGTCCTGGCCGCACTGGAGGAACTGGACGCCGCCGCGTTCGCGCTGGGTCCCATCCCCCGCACCCCGGACGGCTGGGCCACCCGCTCCGCCACGCTGGCGTTGATCAGCGCCCGCACCGCCGGATGGTGGCGGGTCCTGCTGTCCGCCGACCGCACGCTCACGCACGACGCACCCGCTGTATCGGCGTGCCGTGGCCGCCGCGCACCGCAAGGCCCAGGACGACGCCCGGTTCTGGCGGGAGACCGCCGCGGACTGGCAGGCCCGCGCCGAGCACCGACCCACCTCCGACGCCGCCGGGGCGCTGTCCAACTGGGCCGAGCTGGGGGTGACGCCATGACCCCGCCCACCCCATGATCCCGGCCGCCGGGTGGCGGGACGCGGCCGCCTGCGTGCACGTCGACCCGGAGATCTTCTACCCGGTCGACGAGCGCCCCGGCTCCCCCGCCGTCGCAGCGGCCAAGCAGGTCTGCGCGACCTGCCCGGTCCGCAAGATCTGTCTGGCCGACGTCATGGCCTGGGAAGACCCGGCACGGCGGTGGGGCATCACCGCCGGACTCACCCCGGCCGAGCGCGCCGCCCGCTTCGCCCGCGAACGCGCCACCGCCGCCGCCCTGGCCAAGGCAGGCGGCTCGACCAGACGCCACCGTTCCGCCGTCAAGACCGGGTTGACACCCGAGCGGATGCGGCGGGTGGTGGAGAACGACGAGTTCACCGCCTTCTCCCGCCGCATCCTGCGGGCCGCAGGACGGCGTATCGCCGCCGGTGACGTCGAGGCGCTGCCCGCGCTGGCCGGGCTCGCCGTCGAGCTAGAGGCGGCGATCAGCGACGCGGTCGCCGGGCTGCGCGCAGCACGGCTACTCGTGGTCGGAGATCGCCGGTCGGCTCGGGGTCACCCGTCAGGCCGCGCACCAACGCTGGGCTACCCCCGCTACCGGGATCGGCCCGTCGGGAGGTGGCCTGATGACCTCCGCCCAACTGGTCCTCGTACGCGCCTGCTCGCCGGCGGGCGGGCTGTGGGTGCTGCACAAGATCGGCCAGTTCCTGACCAAGCTGCTCGAGGCCGCCGCCGCCATCGCCGTCGTCTTCCTCACCGCATGGCTGCTGGTCAAGGCGCGTGTGGAAGACCGGGCGGTGGCTGGTCCGC
The DNA here is from genome assembly GCA_963739465.1 of uncultured Actinomycetota bacterium. Classification (GTDB taxonomy): domain Bacteria; phylum Actinomycetota; class Actinomycetes; order Mycobacteriales; family Pseudonocardiaceae; genus Pseudonocardia. The sequence goes on along the minus strand of CAVUAS010000004.1, from coordinate 76,018 downwards.
CACTGGCGCACCACCCTCACCACCGCCGCTGTGCTGGCGTGGCTGCACTGGTGGGGCTGGCCGTCCCTCGCCATCACCGCTCGGCGTCCTCGCGCTCGTGCTGGTGGTGTGGCGGTGGCGGCACCGCGACACCTTCGAGCCGTACGTCGGTCGGTGGTTGCGGGGCTGGTGGTGGCGCTGGGCCGTCTACGCCCGCCGCATGCCCGGCTGGCTGCGCGCCTGCCACCTCACCGTCGCCGACCCCGGCCAGCCGGTCACCGTGCAGGTCACCCCGTTCCGGCGCACCGCGGTCGCGCCGAAGGTCAGGCCCCGCCGCGACCAGGTCCCGCGGGTGATCGGCGTGCGCTCGGGGCCGTCGTGGGATGAGGTGAAGGTGCGGCTCGTCCCCGGGCAGACCCCGGAGGACTTCGACCTGGCCGCCCGCGCCCTCGCCGTCGCCCGCGGGGTGGCCCGCTGCCAGGTCCGCGAGCTGGCCCCGGACGTGGTGTCGATCGACTACCAGCGCCGCGACCGGCTCGCCGACGTCGTCGTCTGCCGCGACCTCGCCGACCTCGTCGAGGTGCGCCGGGGAGGACATCGACCTGCGCAAGGTGTGGTCCGGGCGCACCGAGTACGGCGCGCGACTGGCACCAGTCCCTGGTCGGCGGGCACACCCTCGTCGCCGGGGCGACCGGGGCGGGGAAGAACTCGCACGGCTGGTGCCCCGATCGTCTCCATCGCCCCGGCGATCCGCGACGGGCTGGTGCGGGTGTCCGGGATCGACCCGAAGGGCATGGAGCTGGCCTACGGGCGGCGGATCTTCCACCGCTACGCCGTCACCTGCAAAGACGCCCTCGCCCTGCTCGACGACCTGGTCGACGGGCATGGAGGCCCGCAAGCGCGAGTTCGCCGGGCACGCACCGCACCGTGCCCGATCAGCCGCGAGCATCCGGTGGAGCTGCTGGAGTTCGACGAGATCGGCGCCCTGATCCGCTACGTCGGGGACCGCAAGACCCGCGAAGCCATCGTCGACCGCATCGCGCTGCTCAACACCCAAGGCCGCGCGCTCGGGCTACACCGTCCGCGGCTACGTCCAAGAGCCGACCAAGGACACCGTCCCGGTCCGGGAGCTGTTCCCCCGCCGCATCTGCCTGCGCGTCGCCTCCAAGACCCACGTGGCGATGGTGCTCGGCGATCAGGCCTACGACCGCGGCGCCTGGGCCAACCGCATCGGCGAATCCGAAGCCGGGATCGGCTACCTGTTCGGCGAAGGCATCCGCGAACCCCTGCGGGTCCGCGCCGGCTGGGTGCTCCGACGAGACCATCAAGGAGCTGGAGGCCTTCGTCACCGGCCCCACCCCCGCCATGCAGCCAGGGCAAGTGCTTGCGCTGCCTGCACCCACCCCGCTGCCTCGCCCGTCCGCCGGAGGTGCGGCCTGATGACCGCCGAACTCGCGCCCACCCCGGTGGCGACCGATGACCCGCTCGGAACCGAGTACGTCGACCCCGACCAGCTCACCCGGGCACAGAAAGCGCTGCTCACCCTCACCGGCGACGTCGCCCGCCAGCTCGCCGAAGACCACGGCGTCTGCGTCCGACCGCTGGCCATGCGCCGGCATCGACCTCACCACCGGACGGGTCGACGTCGTCCCGGTGCCCTGCGGGTCCCGACGGGAAGACCTGTGCCCGCCCGTGCGCCGACAAGCAACGGCGGCTGCGGATGACCCAATGCCGCGAGGGCTGGCACCTCGACCAGGAGCCCATGCCCGCGCCGCCCGGCGCCGACCGCGGCGCAGAAGGAGCTGCTGGCCACCCGGGCCGAGCTGCACGCCGCCTACCTGTCCGCCCGCCACGACGACGACGAAGACGAGTGCGATGCCATCCGCGAGTGCGTGGCCGTGGTCGATGACCAGCTTCGGCGGACTGGGCGTCACCGGCAGGCTCGCCCCGCTCGACGACCAACGCCCAGCGCGCAAGCGCTCGACGCGGCGGCGGCAGGACGCACCGAACCTGCCCCGCCGCCCGGTCGAGCACCGCACCCTCGGGCGGCACGTACGCGGGCCGCTACCGGCCCTCGACGTTCCTCACGCTCACCCTCGACAGCTACGGGCGGGTCGATGCCGACGGGGCCGCGGTCGATCCGGACAGCTACGACTATCGCCGCGCGGCTCGGGACGCGATCCACTTCCCCAAGCTCGTGGATCGGTTCTGGCAGAACACCCGCCGCTGTGTGGGCTGGGAGGTGCAGTACTTCGGGACGGTCGAACCGCAACGCCGCGGCGCACCCCACTTCCACGCCGCCGTGCGGGGCACGATCCCGCGCGCCGAGCTGCGCGCCATCGCCGCCGCCACCTACCACCAGGTGTGGTGGCCCGCCCACGACGTGATCCAGTCTACGGCGGGGATCGGCTGCCGCGCTGGGACGACACGCACGAAGGGCTTCGTCGACCCCGACACCCGCGAACCGCTGCCCACCTGGGAGGAGGCCACCGACCCGGACAACCTGACCCGACCCGGCGCACACGGTCCGGTTCGGGCCGCAGGTGCACGTCAAGGGCGTGCTCGGCGGCACCGAGGAAGCCGGGCGCCACATCGGCTACCTGACCAAGTACCTCACCAAGGACGTCGCGCAAGGCGGCCGGGCTCGACGACGACGCCCCCGATCGGCTGCGCGAGCACCACCGCCGCCTGGTCGCCGAGTTGGCCGTCACCCCGTGCTCGCCGCGGTGTCCGGTGTGGCTGCTCTACGGCGTCCAGCCCAAGGGCGCCCGGCATCGCGATGGAGCCCGGGGTGTGCAAGGGCAAGGCCCACAAGCCCCAACACCTCGGCATCGCCGGACGCCGCGTGCTCGTCTCGCGCAAGTGGTCGGGCAAGACGCTCACCGACCACGCTCGCGGAGCGGGCCGAGTTCGTTCGGCAACTGCTCGACCGCGCCAACGTCCGACCCGGCTACGCCGTCGACGACGGCCCCTACGAGTGGGAGAAGACCCGGCCCGGCGACCCCGACCTGCCCTCACGGCCCGCGCTGCTGCTGGCCGCGATCGCCGAACGACAACGCTGGAAAGCCGACTACCTCGCCGCCCAAGTGCTGGCCGGCGACCCGCCCGATCGTTCGGCAACTCGGGAGGCGGCGTGACCAGGGAGCGAGCGGCTGACGGTGGCCGAGGTCTGCGCCGAACTGCGCATCGCCCGGTCGACGTTCTACGAGTGGCGAGCCAAACACCGGGCGCCGCGCTGCATCAAGCTCCCGAACGGCGACATCCGCATCCGACGGTCTGAACTGGAGCGCTGGGAACGCGAGCACGAGGACGTGGCCTGATGGAGACCAGCTACGACGTCAAGGTCTGGAAGTTCGAGATCTACGCGGGCGCCCGGACGACCAGCTACCGAGTCCGGTGGTCGGTCGCCGGTCGGCGATGGCATGAGTCGTTCCGCACGCCGCGCGCTTGCCGACGCCTTCCGGTCCGAGCTGCTGCGCGCGGCCCGCCGCGGTGAGGCGTTCCTGGTCGAGACCGGCCGTCCGACGTCGATGGATCGGGCCGAGCGACAGATGAACTGGCTTGCGTTCGCCAAGGAGTACGCGGCGATGAAGTGGCCCCAGCTGGCGCCCAACTCGCGGCGCAACACCGCACGGGCTCTGACGAACGCCACCCTTGCGATGGTCATCGGGCGATCGCGGCCGTCCCGACGACGACGATCTGCGGAGCGCGCTGGCCCGGTGGGCATTCACCGTGCGGTCGCGACGACGACTCGCCCTCCGAGGACGTCGCACACGCCCTCGCTTGGCTCGAACGCAACACCCGCGACGTCGGCGACCTCGCCAAGCCTGCCGTCGCTCGTGCCGTGCTCGACGGCACTCGGGCGTCACGAAGGATGGTCGGCTCGCCGCTCCCTCGACTGTCCAGCGCCAACGCGGTGTCGTGGTCAATCTCGCCGAGTACGCGGTAGAGCGGCGCCTGCTGATCGAGAACCCGATCACCGCGCTGCCGAGGAAGGCGCCGAAGGTCGCGCAAGCTGTAGACCGGCGGGTCGTCGTCAACCCCGCGCAGGCTCGCACCCTGCTTGACGCGGTCGCCCGGCAGAAGCCCAGCGGTGACCGGCTGGTGGCGTTCTTCGGGGCCATGTACTACGCGGCGCTGCGTCCCGCCGAGGCCCTGATGCTGCGGAAGGTCAACCTCGCGCTGCCCGCCGAGGGCTGGGGCGAGCTGCTGCTGGAGTCCTCGTCACCGGTTGCGGGTCCGGCGTGGACCGACAGCGGGCGGCGGCGGGAGGAGCGACCGCTGAAGCACCGTGCCCGCGGCGAGACGCGCGTGGTTCCCTGCCCGCCCGCGCTGACGGCACTCCTGCACGCGCACCTGGAAGCGTTCGGCAACGGCACCGACGGCCTGCTGTTCCGCGGCGTCCGGGGTGGGGAGATGTCGGAGAGCACCTACTGCCGCGTCTGGCGCAAGGCTCGCGTCGCCGCGCTGTCGGCCGATGAGGTCCGCTCCCCGCTTGGCGCGCAGGCCCTACGACCTCCGGCACGCCGCAGTCTCGACGTGGCTCAACGCCGGAGTGCCCGCGACACAGGTCGCCGCTTGGGCGGGGCACAGCGTCGCCGTGCTGCTCCAGATCTACGCCAAGTGCCTCGTCGGCCAGGAGGACGCCGCCCGGCGTCGGATCGACGCCGTGCTGGGCGAGTCCTGAAACTTTGGCACGTATTTGGCACAGACGACCGGCGACTACGGGATGCCAGCCGGACACCACCGGACTCGCCAAGGTCACTAGAGAAACTACATATCAGTGCTGGTCAGGGCCTGTTTCGGCGGGTGCCCCCGGTGGGACTCGAACCCACACTCGAACCCTTTTAAGGGGCTTGCCTCTGCCGATTGGGCTACGGGGGCGGCGGCGCCAGCCTACGACCCCGCCGGTTCAGGAGGCGCCCGCGCTGACCTTCCGCTCCGGCGCCGCGACCCGCTCGAACTCGGCCTTCGGCTCGTTGATCTGCCCCAGCGACACGACCTCGCGGCCGAGGAACAGTGCGCCCGTCCAGTCGAACACGATCCGGATCCGCCGGTTCCAGGTGGGCATGCGGCTCACGTGGTAGGTGCGGTGCATGAACCACGCCACGATGCCGCGCAGCTTCACCCCGTAGATCTCGGCGACACCCTTGTACAGCCCCAGGCTCGCCACCGAGCCCGCGTAGCTGTGCTTGTACTCGGTGAGCGGCCGCCTGCGGAGGTGAGCGATCACGTTGTCGCCCAACACCTTCGCCTGCCGCACGGCGTGCTGCGCGGACGGGCTGGTGCGGGCCTCGGGGTCGTCTTTCGACAGGTCGGGCACCGACGCGCAGTCGCCCGCGCAGAACACCCCGGGCAGTCCCTTGACCTGCAGGTCGGCGCCGCATTCGACGCGGCCGCGGCTGTCGCGCGGGAGATCGGTCTGGTCGAGCATGGGGCTGGGCTTCACCCCGGCCGTCCAGATGATGGTGTCGGTGTCGAACTCCTGGCCGTCGTCGAGCTCGACGTGCCCGCCGACCATCGACTTCACGCGGGTGTCGAGGTTGACCTCGATGTCGGCGTCCAACAGCCGCTCGATGGTGTAGCGGCCCATCTTCGCGCTGACCTCGGGCATGATCCGCCCGGAGGCCTCGACGAGGATCCAGCGGATGTCCTCGCGGTTGATCGTGGGGTAGTACTTGCTGGCGTAGCGGGCCATGTCGGCGAGCTCGGCAAGCGCCTCGATGCCCGCATAGCCGCCGCCGACGACCATGAACGTGAGCAGCCTGCCGCGCAGCGTCGGGTCGATCGTGGTGTCCGCGGCGTCCAGCCGGGACAGCACGTGGTTGCGCAGGTAGATGGCCTCGCCGATGGTCTTGAACCCGATGCCGCACTCGGCCAACCCGGGGATCGGCAACGTGCGCGCGACCGAGCCCGGCGCCACCACGAGAACGTCGAAGCCGAGCGCGGTGACGTGCCCGTCGGCCAGCTCGACCGTGACCTCGCGGTCGGCGTTGCGGATCGCCGTGACCCGCCCCGTGTACACGTTGCACTTGCGCAGCACCCGTCGCAACGGCACGACGACGTGCCGGGGCTCGATCGATCCTGCCGACGCCTCGGGGAGGAATGGCTGGTAGGTCATGTGCGGTTGCGGGTCGATCACCGTGACCTCGGCCTCGCCGCGGCGCAGCTTCTTCTGCAGCCGCAACGCCGTGTACATGCCGACGTACCCGCCGCCGACGATGACGATCCTGGTTGCGCGGGCCATGGCCCCATGCTCCCACTCCCGGACACCGCCCGTCGGGCGAACGGGGGTGATGTCTGTGACGATTCAGGCGCCGACGATTTCAGCGCAGGCCCGCGGCCGTGGCGGCGGCACGCAGCACGTCCTCCAGCATCGCGGGCGTCAGCCGCCCGGTGAACGTGTTCTGCTGGGAAACGTGGTAGCAGCCGAACAGCTGCAGCGGGCCGCGCTCCCCCGGCAGGGTCACCTGCGCGCCGTGCCCGAAGCGCGGCCGGGGCCGCGGCACCGCCCACCCCGCGTCGGCGAGCACCGGCAGCAGCGCCTGCCACCCGAACGCGCCGAGCACGACGACCGCCCGCGGCGCCAGCAGCCGCAGCTCGGCGCGCAGCCACCGGCCGCACGCGTCGCGCTCGGCCGGGGTGGGCTTGTTGTCCGGCGGCGCGCAGTGCACAGGCGCGGTGATCCGGGTGCCGCGCAACGCCAGTCCGTCGCCGATGCGGGTCGCGGTCGGCCGGTTGGCCAGGCCGACAGCGTGCAGCGCGGCGTAGAGGACATCGCCGGAGCGGTCGCCGGTGAACATGCGCCCGGTCCGGTTGCCGCCGTGCGCGGCGGGCGCGAGGCCGACGATCAGCAGCCGGGCGTCGGCCGGGCCGAAGCCGGGCACCGGCCGTCCCCAGTAGGTCTCGTCGCGGAACGCGGCGCGCTTCTCCGCCGCGACCTTCTCCCGCCACGCCACGAGCCGGGGACAGGCGCGGCACCCGACGAGCTCGGCGTCCAGTTCGGACAGCGCGGCGACGCTCACGCGAGCGTGCGGGCGATGCCGTCGAGGATGTCGTGCTCGCTGATCACCAGCTCGGTGACGCCCGCGCGGTCGCGCAGCGCGGCGCCCAACACGTCGACGATCAGCGCGCCGCCGCCGATCACGTCGATCCGGCCGGGGTCGATGGCCGGGTGCTCACGGCGCTGCTCACGGGTCATGCCGAGCAGCTCGTCGGCGACGCGGTGCAGGTCGTCGACCGAGAGCCGGGACAGGTGCACGGCCGCCGGGTCGTAGGCGCGCAGCCCTTGCGCGTACGCCGAGAGCGTGGTGATCGTGCCCCCGACGCCGACCCAGGTGCGCACGCCCTCGACCGGGACCGCGTCGAAGGCCGACTCGAGCACGTCCGTGGCCAGCTCCCGGGCCTCGGCGATCTCGTCGGCGCTCGGCGGGTCGCCCGCGAGGCAGCGCTCGGTGATGCGGACGCTGCCGATGTCGACGGAACGGGCGGCCCGCACCGTCGCCCCGTCCGCGGTGAGGTCACCGACCACCAGCTCCGTGGAGCCGCCGCCGGTGTCCGCCACCACGAACGGCCCGTCTTCCGGGTCGAGCTCACCCACCGCGCCCGCGAACGACAGCCGCGCCTCCTCGTCCCCGGAGATGATCTCGGCCTCGACGCCGAGGGTGGCTCGGACCATGCCGAAGAAGTCGTCGCGGTTGCGGGCGTCGCGGGTGGCGCTCGTGGCCACCATCCGCACCCGCTCGGTGCCCTTGCGGCTGAGGATGGCGGTGTAGTCGGCCAGCGCGGCGCGGGTGCGCTCCAGCGCGGCCGGGTCCAGCATGCCGGTGGCGTCCACGCCCTGGCCCAGCCGCACCACCCGCTGCTCGCGGTAGACGTCCCGCAGCGCAGGCGGCCCGTCCGAGGACTCGGTGACGTCGGAGACCAGGATCCGGATCGAGTTCGTGCCACAGTCGATGGCGGCCACGCGGGACATGCGCCCACCGTACGGGGATAGGCTGCGGCCGTGGCCAACCAGCCGCCGCCCCTGCTCGGACACGACGCGTTGGCCTGCGACCCGGCGCTCACCGACGCGCTGGCGCGCGAGGGCGCGGACGACGCGCTGCCCGCGTTGACGCACCTCGCCGCGCTGGTCGCGTCGGGCGAGGCCCAGGAGCACGCCCGGCTCGCCGACGTCCACGCGCCCGTCCTGCACACCCACGACCGCTACGGCGACCGGATCGACGAGGTCGAGTTCCACCCGTCGTGGCACTGGCTGATGCGCCGGGCCGTCGGCTCGGGGCTGCATGGCGCGCCGTGGGCGGGCGCGGCGGGGTCGGGCGCGCACGTCGCGCGGGCGGCCGGGTTCTACCTGATGGGGCAGCTGGAGTCGGGGCACTGCTGCCCCATCTCGATGACGTACGCGGCCGTGCCCGCGCTCCGCCACAGCGAGGCGCTGGCCAAGGCGTACGAGCCGGGCCTCCGCTCGACCACCTACGAGTTCGGCCTCGCCCCGCCCGCCACCAAGCCCGGGCTGCTCGCCGGGATGTCGATGACCGAGCGGCAGGGCGGCTCGGACGTGCGCGCCAACACCACGCGCGCGGAGCCGTCGCGCGACGGCCCCTACCGGCTCACCGGCCACAAGTGGTTCACCTCCGCGCCGATGAACGACCTGTTCCTGACGTTGGCGCAGGCACCGGACGGGCTCACCTGCTTCGTCCTCCCCCGCGTGCTGCCCGACGGCAGCCGCAACGGCATCCGGCTGATGCGTCTGAAGGACAAGCTCGGCAACCGGTCCAACGCGTCGGCCGAGATCGAGTACGAGGGCGCGGTCGGCTGGCGGTTGGGTGCGGAGGGCCGCGGCGTCGCGACGATCATCGAGATGGTGTCGATGACCCGCCTGGACTGCGTGCTGGGCTCGGCGTCGCTGATCCGTGCGGCGCTGTCGGAGGCCGCCCACCACGTTGCCCACCGCAGCGCGTTCGGCGCGGTGCTCGCCGACCAGCCCTTGATGCGGACGGTGATCGCCGACCTCGCGCTTGAGTCCGAGGCGGCCACCGCGCTGGCGCTGCGCCTGGCGGGCGCGGTCGACCGGGAGGAGCGCCCGTTTCTGCGCCTCGCGCTGCCCGCGGCGAAGTACCTGGTGTGCAAGCGGGCGCCCACCGTCGTCGCGGAGGCGCTGGAGTGCCTGGGCGGCAACGGGTTCGTCGAGGATTCCGGCCTTCCGCGGCGCTACCGGGAGGCGCCGCTCAACTCGATCTGGGAGGGCTCGGGCAACGTCACGGCGCTGGACGTGCTGCGGGCGCTGACCCGGGAGCCCGAAGCCGTGGCGGCGGTCGTCGCCGAACTGGACGCCGCGGCGGGCGCGGACCAGTGGTTCGACCGGGCGGTGCGGGAGCTGCGGGCCGAGCTGCGCAGCCGCGAGCCGCGCCGGGCCCGGCGAATGGCGGAGCTGCTCGCGCTGTGCCTGCAGGGCAGCCTGCTGCTGCGGCACGCCCCGGACGAGGTCGCGGCCGCGTTCGTGTCCTCCCGGTTTCTGCCCGACGGGCCGTGGCGCACCGCGGGCACGCTGCCCGTCGATGCCGCCACCGAGCCCCTCGTCGCCCGCGTCACCCCTCGGGTGTGACGCAGGGCCCCGCCGCCCACCAGTCGTCGAGCTCGTCGAGCAACTCGTCGCCGAACGGGTTGACGCCCGGCCCGGCGGCCAGCGCGTGTGCGACGGCCACGTGCAGGCACTTCACCCGCTCCGGCATCCCACCCGCGCTGACGTCGGTGCCGAGCGGCGCGATCGCGTCGCGCTCGGCGAGGTAGGCCTCGTGCGCGCGTCTGTAGGCCGCTGCCAGCTCCGGGTCCTCGGCGAGGCGCGCCGTCATCTCCCGCATGCGGCCCTCGGCCTCCAGCGTGCCGATGCGCGCGGCCAGCCGGGCACACGTGAGGTAGTAGAGCGTGGGGAACGGGGTGCCGTCGGGCAGGCGGGGGGCGGTGCGCACCACCGACGGCTGCCCGCACGGGCACCGGTGCGCGACGTCCAGCACGCCGCGCGGGGGGCGGCCGAGCTGCGCGGCGACGGCGTCGAGATCGGTCGGCGAGACGCTCACGGCGAGCCCTCCGCGACCTGCCGCCACAGGGTGCGGTACCAGGGCGCGCCGCCGCCGGGCCCCGCCCCCGGGCCGACCGGGCCGGACGGGAGTTGCACGACGTAGGGCACCTCGCCCGGTACGACGTACCCGAGCCGCGACCGCGCCTGCGCCTCGACCTCCGCGGGGTTCGCGAGCCGCGCCCGCTCGGCCTGCAGTTGCGTCACCTCGTTGGCGAGGGCCTCTTGGCGCTGCGTGACGGCGGCCAGCTCCTGGCGCTGGGACACGTAGTTGCGCAGTGGCACGACGACCGTCAGCGCCAGCGCGCACACGACGAGAGCGAGGATCGCGGCGCGCCGGGTGGACGAGAGGCCGAGCAGCCCCGTCGTCGCCGCGACGACGCCGCGCGAGCGCCCTCGGGTGAGCCGCGGCCCCCGGCGCCGGGCCCCGGCCGCCGTGGCGGGCCGCGCCGCCCGTCGCCTTCGGTTCGCCTCGGCCACGGCTAGTGTCCCGTGCCCAGGCTCCGCACCCGGCGTGTCGAAAACGCCGACTCACCGTGGCGGATCGCGCGACTCACCATCAGGGGGCGGCGAACCGGGGGAAGGCGAGGTCGCCCGCGTAGCGCGCCGCGTCGCCGAGGCCCTCCTCGATGCGCAGCAGCTGGTTGTACTTCGCGACCCGATCGGAGCGGGCGGGCGCGCCGGTCTTGATCTGCCCACATCCGGTGGCGACAGCGAGGTCGGCGATCGTGGTGTCCTCGGTCTCGCCCGAGCGGTGGCTCATCACGCAGCGGTAGCCGGAGGACTGCGCGAGCGTGACGGCGTCGAGCGTCTCCGAGAGCGTGCCGATCTGGTTGACCTTCACCAGGAGCGCGTTGGCGGCCCCGCGGGCGATGCCGTCGTCGATCCGCTCCGGGTTGGTGACGAACAGGTCGTCGCCGACGATCTGCACCTTCGACCCGATGGCGCTCGTGAGCCCCACCCAGCCGTCCCAGTCGTCCTCGGCCAGCGGGTCCTCGAGCGACACCAGCGGGTAATCGTCGACCAGCGCTTCGTACACCGCTGACAGCTCGGCCGCCGAGAGCTTCTTGCCCTCGTAGGAGTAGCTGCCGTCGGCGTAGAACTCGGTGGCGGCGGCGTCCAGCGCCAGCCCGATGTCGCGGCCGAGCGTATAGCCGGACTTCTCCACAGCCTCGGCGATGAGGTCCAGCGCGGCCCGGGAGCCGGGCAGGTCGGGCGCGAAGCCGCCCTCGTCGCCGAGCCCGGTGTCGAGCTTCTTGGCCTTCAGCACCGACTTGAGCGCGTGGTAGATCTCCGCACCCCAGCGCAGCGCCTCCTTGAACGAGTCGGCGCCCATCGGGACGATCATGAACTCCTGCACGTCGACGGACGTGTCCGCGTGCACGCCGCCGTTGATGATGTTCATCATCGGCACCGGGAGCACATGCGCGTTGGGTCCGCCGACGTAGCGGAACAGCTCCAGCCCCGACGACTCCGCGGCCGCCTTCGCCACCGCCAGCGACACACCCAGCAGCGCGTTGGCCCCCAGCCGCGACTTGGCGGGCGTGCCGTCGAGGTCGACGAGGCGCTGGTCGACCAGCCGCTGGTCGACCGCCTCCATGCCCACGAGTTCGGGGCCGATCTCGTCCAGCACCGCGGAGACCGCCTTCTCGACGCCCTTGCCGCCGAACCGCAGCGGGTCGCCGTCGCGCAGCTCGACCGCCTCGTGCTCGCCCGTCGACGCCCCGGACGGCACGGCCGCGCGGGCCAGTGTGCCGTCGTCGAGCGCGACCTCCACCTCGACCGTCGGGTTGCCCCGCGAGTCGAGGATCTCGCGTGCGCCGACCTGCTCGATGACCGCCACCGGTGCTCCATCCCACGAATCTCATCAGTCTGGTCGTCAGCCTAGTGGCCACCCACCCCGCAGCACCGGAGGATGTCAAGCCTCGCGGTTCGTTGCGGTTGCCCTTACCGTGGGAACGACCATGACGAGCGCCCCAGAGAGCCTGTTCGAGTCGTTCCGACGCGCCGAGATGCTCGTCGCGCGGAGCAGGCCGCTCGATGCGCTCCAGGCGTTGCTGCCGCTGCTCACCCACCGGCCCAACGACGTGTCGGTGCAGCTCCTCGCGGGCCGCGCCTACCTCAACTCCGCCCAGCTCGGGCGGGCCGAGGAGGCGTTCACGCGGGTGCTGGAGCTCGATCCGGCCGATCACTACGCCCGCTTCGCGCTGGGCAAGGCGCTGCAGCGCCAGGGCCGCCTTGCCGAGGCGCACGCCCAGTACAAGATGGCCGCCGCCATGGACCCGCGCCCGGAGTACCAGGAGGCGCTCGGCGAGGTGCGGGCGCGGATGGCGCTCGGCGACTCCCGCTGAGGTTAGGCACCCCTTCCCCTCTCCCGTTACGACCGGCTAGCCTGCCCAGCGGACAAGCAAGCCTGCCCTAAGGAGAGGGAAGCCATGCTGGGCAACTTCCTGATCGGCTTGCGGGAGGGGCTCGAGGCCGCGCTGGTCGTGAGCATCCTCGTCGCCTTCCTCGTGCGCACCGACCGTCGCCACGTGCTGCCCAAGGTGTGGCTCGGCGTCGGACTGGCCGTGGCGCTCAGCGTGGGCGTCACCGCGGCGCTGGCGCTCACCCAGCAGGCGCTCACGTTCGAGGCCCAGGAGGCGTTCGGCGGCTCGCTCTCGATCATCGCGGTCGGCTTCGTCACCTGGATGATCTTCTGGATGCGGCGGACCGCGCGCACCATCTCCACCGAGCTGCGCGGACGGCTGGAGGATGCGATCAAGCTCGGCACGACCGCGGTCGTCGTCATGGCCGCGCTGGCCGTCGGCCGGGAGGGCCTGGAGACCGCGCTGTTCTTCTTCACCGCGGCGCAGGCGGCGGGCGAGACGACCCAACCGCTCGTCGGGTTCCTGCTCGGCATCGCGGTGGCCATGGCGCTCGCCTACCTGCTCTACCGCGGCGCCGTGAAGATCAACCTGGGCCGCTTCTTCACGATCACCGGCGCGCTGCTGATCTTCGTGGCCGCCGGGATCCTGGGCTACGGCGTGCACGACCTGCAGGAGGCGGGGATCCTGCCCGGGCTGAACACGCTCGCCTTCGACGTCAGCGGCGCGATCCCGCCCGACTCCTGGTACGGCGTGCTGCTCAAGGGCGTCTTCAACTTCTCCCCCCAGACCACGGTGCTGCAGGCCGTCGTCTGGGTGCTCTACGTCGCCGTCGTGCTGACGCTGTTCCTCCGCCCGCAAGCGGCGACGAAGCCGGTCCCCGCGAACACCCGCTAGGAGAGATCTCGCCATGTCCCGCCGGATCCCCCGCGCCACTTGGGCAGGCGCTGCCGTGGCCGCCGTCGCGCTCGCGGGCTGCACCAGCACCGCGCCGTCGTCGTCCTCGACGCCCGGCGCGATCACGGTCACGGCCGCGGACGCGAGCTGCGAGATCAGCACGACCACCGCGCCCGCAGGCAAGATCAGCTTCTCGATCAGCAACACGGGGACGAAGACCACCGAGTTCTACCTGTACGGCGCCGGCGACCGGATCATGGGCGAGGTCGAGAACATCGGCCCTGGCCTCACCAGCCTGCTCATCGTCGAGGTGCCCGAGGGTGGCACCTACACCACGGCGTGCAAGCCCGGCATGGTCGGCGACGGCATCCGCGCCCCGTTCACCGTCACCGGGCAGGCCGCCCGCGCCACCGACGAGAACGCCAAGCTCGCCGAGGCCACGGCGGGCTGGAAGCGCTACGTCCAGTCCCAGGTCGACGCGCTCGTGCCCAAGACGCAGGAGTTCGTCGACGCGGTCAAGAAGAACGACGTCGCCGGGGCCAAGACGCTGTTCCCGGTCGCGCGCACCTACTACGAGCGGATCGAGCCGGTGGCGGAGTCCTTCGGCGACCTCGACCCGAAGCTCGACGGCCGCGAAGACGACGAGCGCGACCCCGGCGCCGCCTGGACCGGCTTCCACCGGCTGGAGAAGGACCTGTGGGTGACCGGCCTGCAGCCCGACTCCGCCAAGATCGCCGACCAACTCCTCGCCGACACCAAGGTCCTGCAGTCGCGCGTCCCCGCGCTGAGCTTCACGCCCGTCGAGATGGCCAACGGCGCCAAGGAACTGCTCGACGAGGTGGCCACCGGCAAGATCACCGGCGAGGAGGACCGCCACTCGCACACCGACCTCTGGGACTTCAAGGCCAACGTCGAGGGCAGCCAGGGCGCGGTCGCGACCCTGCGGCCGGTGATCGACGACAAGAACAAGCAGCTCGGCCCGACGCTGGACGAGCGCTTCAAGGCGGTCGATGACCTGCTGGCCGGCTACCAGGTCGGCGACGGCTACAAGCTCTACACCGACCTGACCGACGCCGACAAGAAGAAGATGGCCGAGGTCGTCGACGCGCTGGCCGAGCCGGTGAGCCAGGTCGCGGGGGTCGTGACGTCGTGACCGCCGACGTACTTCCTCCCGCCGAGGCGGCATCGTGACAGTCACCAACCGGCCGGTCACCCATCCCCCCGACGAACCGCCGCCCCGCGGGGTGTCGCGGCGCCGTCTGCTCGGCGCGGCGGGCATCGGGGCCGCGGTCGCGGGCGTCGGCGTCGCGGCGGGCTTCGCGGCCACGGAATCCACGCCTGCCGCACCGTCGGCCGGGGTCATCCCGTTCCGCGGTCAGCACCAGGCCGGGATCATCACGCCCGCGCAGGACCGGCTGCACTTCGCCGCGATCGACCTGACCACCACGGACCGGGCCGCGGTCAAGGACCTGCTGCAGCGCTGGACCCGGGCCGCCGAGCGCATGACGGCGGGCGCGGAAGCGGCCCCGGGCGGCGCGGTCAACCTCAACCCGGAGGCGCCGCCGTCGGACACCGGCGAGGCGCTGGGGCTGCCCGCGTCCTCGCTCACGCTGACGTTCGGCGTCGGGCCGGGCTTCTTCGACAAGCTGGGCCTCGGCGCGCACCGGCCCCCCGGGCTCGCGCCGCTGCCCACGTTCCAGCGCGACCAGATCGACCCGGCGCTGTCCGGCGGCGACCTGTGCGTCCAGGCCTGCGCCGACGACCCGCAGGTCGCCGTGCACGCCATCCGCAACCTCGCCCGGATGGGCTTCGGGGCCACGGCGGTGCGGTGGTCGCAGCTGGGGTTCGGGCGCACGTCGTCGACGTCGACGAGCCAGGCCACGCCGCGCAACCTCTTCGGCTTCAAGGACGGCACTCGCAACCTCAAGGCCGAAGACGCCGACCTGTTGCGCGACCACGTGTGGGTGCCGCCCGGCGATGGCCCGGCGTGGCTTCAGGGCGGCAGCTACCTGGTCGCCCGCCGCATCCGGATGCACATCGAGGTGTGGGACCGCACGGCGCTGTCCGAGCAGGAGAGCATCTTCGGCCGGAACAAGGGCGAGGGCGCTCCGCTGGGTCAGGCGAAGGAGTTCGACGAGCCCAACCTGGCGAGCGCCGCCATCGCGCCGGACGCGCACATCCGGCTCGCGTCGGACCAGAACCTCGCGGGTGTGCGGATCCTGCGGCGCGGCTACAACTTCGTCGACGGCAGCGACGGGCAGGGCCACCTCAACGCGGGCCTGTTCTTCCTGGCCTACATGCGCAACCCGCAGACGCACTTCGTGCCGATGCAGCGCGCGCTGGCGGGCAAGGACCGGCTGATGGAGTACATCGAGCACACCGGCTCGGCGGTGTTCGCGATCCCGACCGGCCTCGGCCCACAGGACTACTGGGGCCAGGCGCTGCTGGAGGCCTAGGGTCGTGAGTGGAAAACGTCGCTATAGCGACGTTTTCCACTCACGAGCTTGACCAGTGGCGGGTCCAGTCTTCTGGGGCCAGCGCGTGCGGGTCGGCGCCGTCGGCCGCGGCCGCCTGTTCGGCGGCGCGTACGTCGTCGGCGAACCGCAGGGCGGCGGCGCGCAGCTCGGCCTCCGGGTCGACGCCCGCGAGCTTGGCCGCGGCGGCGAGCGCGAACAGCTGCTCCCCCACGCCGGGCCCGGACGGCAGCAGCTCCGGCGGCAGGCCCGCGCGCGCGGCGCGGCTGGTCAGCTTGGCCGCCAGCGCGACGGCGGGCTGCCCGAGCGCGACGCCGTCCACACTGGACGTCCGCTGCTTCTCGGCCCGTTTCAGCTCCTCCCAGCGCTGCTCCTGGCGCTGTGCGGTGTCCACCCGCTCGGTGCCCGCGAACACGTGCGGATGGCGCCCGACGAGCTTGGCGACCAGATCCCGCGCCACGTCGTCGATCGTGAAGCCGTCGTCCTCCTCGGCCGCGACCCGCGCGTGGAAGAGCACCTGCAGCAGGACGTCGCCGAGCTCCTCGCGCATCGCGGCGGGCTCGCCCTGCTCGATCGCGTCGTAGAGCTCGTAGCACTCCTCGACGAGGTACGGCAGCAGCGAGGCGTGGGTCTGCTCGGCGTCCCACGGGCAGCCGCCCGGGGAGCGCAGCCGGTGCATGACCGCGACGGCGTCGAGCAGCGCGGCACCCGGCACCGGCTCGACGGCGGGGTCGGGGTGGGCCACGCCTAGCGGCCCGGGGCGAGCACGAGGCCCGCGGTCTGGTCGGCCGGGACGACGCGCAGCGCCACCTGATCCCACACGCCGTAGCGGGGGTTGACCCGCACCTGCAGGTCGTCGGCGATCGGCTGCAGTGTGCGCTGCCCGATGAGGTAGAGCTGCTGCAGCGAAAGCGTGGCCGGGGCACCCGCCGGGCGGCCGTCGGTGCGCCGGGCGGTGACCCGGAAGACGTTCCAGGTGGACTGCTGCGGGTCGGGCTGGTAGGCGACGACGTCGCCGACCGGCGTGCCGAACACCACGCTGCCCGCGTTCTGCGTGTCGGTGGCGGCGGAGACCTCCACGCCACGGCGGGCCACCCGGGTGTCGTCGAAGAGCGCGTCGGCGGTGGGGCCGCCCGCGGCGAGCGTGCGGGCCTTGGCCTCGGCGTCGGACCGGTTGGACGAGCCGATCAGGTCGACGGTGACGACGAGGCCGGGTGCCGCGCGGCGGCCCAACGCGGTGGCCACGAGGAAGTCGTGCGCCTGCGCGCGCAGCCCTTCGAGGTCCAGCACGGAGTTCTGCAGCAGGGCCTGCGCGCCGCCCTGCTGCTCGATGAACGCGTCCACCTCGGCGTCGCTGACCGTGACGCCCTGCTCGGCGGAGGCCCGGGTGAGCAGGGTGTGCAACAGCTCGTTGGTGACGATGTCGCGCGCGAGGGTCGGCGCGGTGTCCTGCTGGCGCTGCTCGGCGGGCACGCGGGCGAGCAGGGTGTTGACCTGTGTCTGGACCTGCTGCAGCGGCACCGTCGAGTCGCCGACGACGACCGCGGAGCCCGCTTGCACGGGGCCGCCGCATCCGCTGACCAGCGCGCCTGCGGCCGCGACGGCGACCAGGGCGCGCCCCACCTTGGTGTCCACGCTGGCCACCTTCTCACGCCCCCTGTGAGCGGAAACGAGTGCCCCGGCACTCGTTTCCGCTCACAGCACAGCGGCGAGCAGCTTCGTGCACCAGTCGAGCAACGTCGTATCGCGCAGGGCTGCGCCGCCGATCCGGCCGCCCTCCACCGGAGGCGGCACCGTGACGACGCGGGACGCGGGCTTGTACTGCGCCCGCGGGTAGAGCCGCTTGAGCCGCAGCTGGGCCGAGTCGAGCAGGTCCAGCGGCGCGAGGCGGATGCCGGTGCCGACGACCGTGACCTCGGCGACCCCGACCGTCCGGCAGAACTGTCGGAACGCCGCGACGGCCAGCAAGTTGCGCACCGCCTGGGGCGGCTCGCCGTAACGGTCGGTGAGCTCGTCGACGACCGCGTCCAGCGCGGCGCCGTCCCCCGCCTCGGCGATCTTGCGGTAGACCTCCAGCCGCAGCCGTTCGCCGTCGACGTAGTCGTGCGGGATGTGCGCGTCAACCGGGAGGTCCACCCGCACCTCGGCGAGCGACTCCTCTTCGTCGCCCTCGCCCGCCCCGGCCTGCTTGCGGAACGCGGCGACGGCCTCGCCGACGAGCCGGATGTAGAGGTCGAAGCCCACGCCCGCGATGTGGCCGCTCTGCTCGGCGCCCAGGATGTTGCCCGCGCCGCGGATCTCCAGGTCCTTCATCGCGACGGCCGTGCCCGCGCCCAGCTCGGAGTGCTGCGCGATCGTGGCGAGGCGGTCGTGCGCGGTCTCGGTGAGCGGGTGCTCGGGCGGGAAGAGGAAGTAGGCGTAGCCGCGCTCGCGACCGCGCCCGACCCGGCCGCGCAGCTGGTGCAGCTGGGCGAGGCCGAGCGTGTCGGAACGCTCGACGATCAGCGTGTTGGCGTTGGAGATGTCGAGCCCGTTCTCGACGATCGTGGTGCACACCAGCACGTCGAACTCGTTGTGCCAGAACCCGTTCACGGTGCGTTCCAGCAGGTCCTCGTTCATCTGGCCGTGCGCGACGGCGACGCGAGCCTCCGGCACGAGATCGCGCACGTGCCGGGCCGCCCGGTCGATGCTCGACACGCGGTTGTGCACGTAGAAGACCTGCCCGTCGCGCAGGAGCTCGCGGCGGATCGCGGCGGCGACGAGCTTGTCGTCGTAGGCGCCCACGTTGGTGAGCGTCGGGTGCCGGTCCTCGGGCGGGGTGGTGATCGTCGACATCTCCCGGATGCCCGCGAGGCTCATCTCCAGCGTGCGCGGGATCGGGGTCGCACTCAGGGTGAGCACGTCGACGTGCGTGCGCAGCGCCGTGATGTGCTCCTTGTGCTCGACGCCGAAGCGCTGCTCCTCGTCGACGATGACCAGCCCGAGATCCTTCCACCGCACCCCGGCCTGCAGCAGCCGGTGCGTGCCGATGACGACGTCGACCTTGCCCTCAGCCAGACCCTCGATCGTCTCCCGGGCCTCGGCGGCGTCGGTGAACCGCGACAGGCCCCGGACGTTGACGGGGAACGCGCGCATGCGCTCGGTGAAGGTGTCCAGGTGCTGGCTCGCGAGCAGGGTGGTCGGCACGAGCACGGCCACCTGCTTGCCGTCCTGCACGGCCTTGAACGCTGCCCGCACCGCGATCTCGGTCTTGCCGAAGCCGACGTCGCCGGAGACCACCCGGTCCATCGGGATCGGGCGCTCCATGTCCGCCTTGACCTCGTCGATCGCGGAGAGCTGGTCGGGCGTCTCGGTGTAGGCGAAGGCGTCCTCGAGCTCCCGCTGCCACGGCGTGTCCTTGCCGAACGCGTACCCGGGGGCGGCCTGGCGCGCCGCGTAGAGCTGCACGAGCTGCGCCGCGATCTGCCGGACGGCCTTGCGCGCGCGGCCCTTCGTCTTGGCCCAGTCGGCGCCGCCGAGCTTGTTGAGCGTGGGCACCTCGCCGCCGACGTAGCGACTCACCTCGTCGAGCGCGTCGGTCGGCACGAACAGACGGTCGGCGGGCTGGCCGCGCTTGGACGAGGCGTACTCCAGCACCAGGTACTCGCGGGTGGCGCCTTGCACGGTCCGCTGGCGCATTTCGACGAAGCGGCCGATGCCGTGCTGGGCGTGCACGACGTAGTCGCCGGGCTTGAGCGTGACGAGGTCGACGGCGTTGCGGCGCCGGGAAGCGAGCTTGCGGGTCTCGGTCGTGGCCGCGCGGTTGCCGGTGAGGTCGGCCTCGGTGAGCACGACGAGCACGCCCGCCGTGAATCCCTCCACGATCCGCCCGCAGGTGACCGTGACCAGGCCTTTCTCCGGCTCGTCCGCCAGGTCGTCGACGAGCGCGGCGGGCACCTCGGCGTCGCGGAGCTGCTCCATCGCGCGCTGCGCCGTGCCGTGGCCGCCGAAGACGAGCACGGCGGCGCCGCCGGTGGCGACGTGCGCGCGGAGGTCGACCAGCGCGCGGTCGATGTCGCCGCGGTAGGCCGTCACCTCGTGGGCGCCCGCGACGAGCGCGTCGGGGCGGCCGGAGAGCAGCGGGCTGAGCGTGACGACCGGGTGGCCGGTGGCGGTGGCGTGCTCCAGGACCTCGGCGAGGTCGCGGTAGGCCGAGGCGCCGACGTCGATCGGGGAGCCGCCGCCCATGCCCGCGGCGAACCAGCTCGCTTCCAGGAACTCCTGCCCGGTACGGACGAGGTCGGCGCTGCGGGTGCGCACCCGCTCCGGGTCGGCGACGAGCACCGGCGCGCCGTCGGGCAGCAGGTCGGTGAGCAGCTGCAGCTCGGCCCCGACCAGCGCGGGGATGAGCGACTCCATGCCCTCGCTCGGGATGCCCTCGGCGAGGTGCTCCAGCAGCTCGCGCAGCGGCGGGTTGTTCTCGTGGGCGCGGGCCAGCGTGGCGGCCCGCTCGCGGACGGGGTCGGTGAGCAGCAGCTCGCGGCAGCCGGGGGCGTCGAGCACGTCGACGGGGTGGGTGGAGCGCTGGTCGGCGACCGTGAACGCGCGCAGCTCGCTCACCTCGTCGCCCCAGAACTCGACGCGCACGGGGTGCTCGGCGGTCGGCGGGAACACGTCGACGATGCCGCCGCGCACCGCGAACTCGCCGCGCGCGGTGACCATCTCGACGCGCGTGTAGGCCAATTCGACGAGACGCACGAGCAGGGCGTCGAAGTC
This sequence comes from uncultured Actinomycetota bacterium, assembly GCA_963739465.1. Lineage (GTDB taxonomy): Bacteria > Actinomycetota > Actinomycetes > Mycobacteriales > Pseudonocardiaceae > Pseudonocardia. The sequence continues at coordinate 55,472 of CAVUAS010000004.1, read as the reverse complement.
GTGGGTGTCGCCGACGCGCAGGTCGACGGGGTCGAGCGCGCCCAGGCCGGGGGCGATGGGCTGGATGAGGCTGCGCGCGGCCGCGACGAGCACGCGCGGGGCCGCGTCCGTGGCGAGGCGGCGGAACAGGGTGAGCCTGCGCCCCACCGTGTCCGGGCGAGGCGAGAGGCGCTCGTGCGGGAGGGTCTCCCAGCTGGGGAGAACCGCCACCGCGCTCGGGTCGATCAGATCCGCGGCAGCGGCGCCCAGGTCCTCGGCCTCGCGGTCGGTGGCGGTGACGGCCAGCACGGTGCGGTGTTCGGCGAGCGCGGCGGCGAGGAACGGGCGCAGCGCCGCCGGGCCCTCGACGCGCAGGGCGGGGGTCTCGGCGGGGTGCAGGTCGGCGTCGCGGACGGCGTGCAGGTCGGGCTGGGCAAAGACGGAGCGGAGCAGGCCGGAAAGCTGGGCCACGATCGGGATTTCCCCCTGGGCTGGGCACGCGGACAGACCCCTGCCTGGGACGAGGCGGGGCCTTCGTCCAGGTTACGCCGCCGTCCGCGGGGGCCACCGCCGAGCCACCACCCGTCCATGATCACTGGTTCGGCGCGCATGCGGTCATATCTGGCCGGGTTTGGCACCGAACTGGCGATCATGGCCGGTGGGGCGGGCGGAGCGGGCCGGGGTGGCGTGGTGGGGCTGGGGAATGGCGGGTGTGGCTACGGGCGGGGCGGCAGGGCCGGACGAGCGCGTGAGGGGCGCGTCGCGGGGTCGGGCGGGGTGACCGCGGGCCGGGCCTCCAACGCCTCCAGCGCCAGGTCGACCGCGCGCTCCAGCTGCGGGTCGCGGCCTGCCGCCCAGTCCTCCGGCGCGACGACCACCTCGACGTCCGGGTCGACGCCGTGGTTCTCCACGTCCCAGGCCAGGTCGTCGAACCAGAACGCGTAGCGCGGCTGGGTGACGCGCGTGCCGTCGACGAGGCCGTAGCGCCCGTCGATGCCGATCACCCCGCCCCAGGTGCGGGTGCCGACCACCGGGCCGAGGCCCAGCCGCTTGATCGCGGCCGTGACGATGTCGCCGTCGGAGCCGGAGAACTCGTCGGCGAGCGCGACGATCGGCCCGCGCGGCGCGTCCATCGGGTAGGTCATCGGCAGGCGGTGCCGCACGACGTCCCACCCGATCACCCGCCGCGCCAGCTTCTCGACGATCAGCTGCGACGTGTGGCCGCCCGCGTTGCCCCGCACGTCCAGGATCAGGCCGTCGCGGGAGGTCTCGCGGGACAGGTCGCGGTGCAGCTGCGCCCAGCCCGTGGGCATCATGTCGGGCACGTGCAGGTAGCCCAGCCGCCCGCCCGAGCGCTCGACGACGGCGGCCCGCCGCCCGGCCACCCAGTCCTGGTAGCGGAGCGCGGCCTCGAAGTGCAGTGGCCGGACGACGACGCGGCGCACCTCGCCCCCGTCGTCGGAGCCGCTGCGCACGGTGAGCTCCACCAGCTCCCCCGCCCGCCCCAGCAGCAGCGGCGCGGGCCCGAGCCGGGGGTCCACCGGCTGTCCACCGACCTCGACGATCACGTCACCGGCCCCGATGTCGACGCCGGGGCTTCCCAGCGGGCTGCGGGCCGCGGGATCGGACGTCTCGGGCGGCAGCACGCGCGCGACCCGCCAGCCGTCTTCGGCGGGCTCGAGGTCGGCGCCCAGCAGCCCGGGCCGCCCGTCGGCACCCGGCGCGGTGCTCGGCATGACGTAGGCGTGCGAGGTGCCCAGCTCGCCCTGCAGCTCCCACAGCAGGTCGATGAGGTCGTCGTGGCTGCCGACGGCGTCCACGAGCGGGCGGTAGCGCGCGACCTCCGCGGCCCAGTCGACGCCGCCCATGTCGGCCACCCAGAAGTGGTCGCGCATGAGGCGGGCGGCCTCGTCGAACATCTGGCGCCACTCGGCGGTGGGGTCGACGGTGACGACGATCCGGCGCGTGTCGATCGGGTACTCGTCGGCGCCCGCGTCGACCGGCCCGTCGGTGGGCGCGCTCGCCCCGGAACGGTCGGTGCGCAGCACCCGTACCGTGGACCCGTCGCGGACGACGAGCCGGGTGCCGTCGCCGCTCACGGCGAAGTCGCTCACCGGGTCGGCGATGACGTCAAGCTTGCGGCGGGCCAGGTCGAAGCGCTCCAGCACGGGCTTCTCGGGCTTGACGTCGGTGCCCGCGCGGCCGTCGCCGAGCGTGCCGCTGACCGGGAGGCGGTACCAGAGCAGGCACTCCTTGGCCGCGCGCATGCCGTGGTAACGGCCTTCGACGACGGGGATCGGCACGACGCGGGCGGCGAGCCCGTCGACGTCGACGACCACCTCCGGCGGCCCCTCGTCCTTCTTCTCGGCCTTCTCCGCGGGCGGCTCGTCGGTCTCGTCGCCGGGGTCGGACGGGTCGAGCGCGGGCGGGTCCTCCGGCTTGTCGTCCTCCGGCGAGACCGGGCGCCCGTCCGGGCTCGCCCCGAACGGCGAGGGGGTGCGCGCCCCCAGCGGCACGAGGAACGGGCGCCAGGACGCGGGGAAGGTGAGGTCGAACGCGTGCTCGTCGTAGATGGGGTCGAAGCTGCGCAGCGAGAGGAAGGCGAGGTGCTTGCCGTCGAGGGTGAACACCGGGTCGGCGTCGCGGAAGCGGCCCTCGGTGACCGGCACCGCCTCGCCGTCGGCCAGCCGCACGAGGACGACCTGGGAGAGGCCCGAGCCGACCGGGTCGCAGTAGGCGAGCCACGCGCTGTCCGGGGAGAACGTGAGGTCGTAGACCTCGCCGTCGCCGCCGCGGGCCAGCTCGCGGAACTCGTCCCCCTCGAGCAGGAGCAGTCGCCCGTCGTGCGTGGTGAGCGCGACGCTCTCGCCGTCGGGCGCGGGCACGAGCTCCAGCACCCGGCCGAGCTCGCCCGCGCCGAAGCGCGCGGCCGCGGGCGCATCGGGGGCGCGCGGGTCGAGCGGGGCCACGCACACGGCGTCCTCGCCGAGCGCGTCGTCGACCCACACGGCGCGGTCCTCGCCCAGCGGCGCGGCAAGCCGGGCCCGGGCCCCGGGTGTCGCGTGCAGGGTGCGGGCGGGGCCGTCGCGGTGGGTGAGCCGGTGCACGGTGCCGCGGACGGTGGCGATGCTGGAGCGGCCGGTGGTGTCGGGGCGGACGCGGCCCAGCCAGTCGCCCGTCGTGATGCGGTACGGCTCGCGCGCGGTGCGGGGGCCGCCAAGGCGGACGTCAAGAGGGCGGGGGTCGGCGTCCAGCGACTCCAGCAGCCAGAGCTGCCCGGCGGACTCGTAGACGACGCGGGTGCCGTCGGTGGCGGCGTGCCGGGCATAGAACGCGGGCGCGCCCTCGGCGCCGTGGTCGGTGTGGCGGCGCTGGCCCCCTCCGTCGGCCCCGAGCGAGTAGAGGTTGCCCCAGCCCTCGTGGTCGGAGAGGAACGCGATCCGGTCACCGACCAGCATCGGGGCGTCGACGTTGCCGTCGAGGTCCGCGGCGAGGCGCACGAACGTGCCCTCCGGGTTCCACCACAGCTTGCCCGCCGTGCCCCCGCGATAGCGCTTCTGCCACGCCATTTCCCGCGTCATGGTGGCCGAGAGGAGCACGGCGGGGCCCTCGGCGCGTTGGGCGAGATCGGCGAGCGGGCCCAGCGGCAGGCGCCGGGGGGTGCCGCCGTCCGGCGCAATGACGTAGGCCCAGGGGTGGCGCCGCGACGGCTGCCCGGCCGCGCTGACGACCAGCACCTCTCCCCCGGGGGTCCAGCCGATCAGTTTCGTGGTGTGGTCGCCCCACCAGGTGAGCCGCCGCGCGGCGCCGCCCTCGACCGCCGTGACGAACACCTCCGGCGCCCGCTCGCGCGTCGACGTCCACGCCACGAAAGCCCCGTCGGGCGAGATCCGGGGGCGGGCCACCGGGGCGCCGTCGGCCGTGAGCCGGTAGGCACGGCCACCGCCGACCGGCGCCGTCCACACGTCGTCCTCCGCGACCAGGACGAGCGTGTCGCCGTGCAGATGGGGGTGGCGCAGGTAACTCGCGGGCATGGCGAGACGGTAGCGAGGCACCCCGACAGCCCGGCACCACGGCAGCGGTCGAACGCCCGACGGCCCGGCACCACGACGGTCGCGTCGCGCGCCCGACGGCCCGGCACCACGGCGGTCGCGTCGATCCGACGGCCTGACCGATGGCCGACTTCGCACCCTCTGGGTCCTGTTCGCACCCCGCAGGCGGGGGGTCCGAAGACGCCGAAGGGTGCGAAAGTCGGGCGGCGTGGCGGGCGGAGCCGCGTCAGGCGTAGCGGGCGGCGGAGCGGGCCCGCGCCTTGGCCGCCTCGACCTCGCGGCTCTTCGGCGGCGCGGCGGTGACGAGCGCGTCGAGAAGGTGTTGCGTGGCGTGTGCGACCGCGGCCACCGCCTCGTCGAACGCCGCCGCGTTGGCCTGCGACGGCGCCGACGTCCCGCTCACCTTGCGCACGTACTGCAGCGCGGCGGCATGCACCTCACTGCCGGTGGCGGGCGGCTCGAAGTTGTGCAGGGTGCGGATGTTGCGGCACATGCGGCAACGGTAACCGCGGGTGCCAAGGTGGGGGTGTGTCCGATCCCCTCGTCGCCCGCCTCCGCGCGGCGGGCTGCGTGTTCGCCGAGGACGAGGCCCGGCTGCTGCGGGCGGGCGCGGGGACGGCCGCCGAGCTGGAGACCCTGGTCGCGCGCCGGGTCGCGGGCGCGCCGCTGGAGGCGCTGCTGGGGTGGGCGGAGTTCTGCGGGCTGCGCATCGCCGTCGACCCCGGCGTGTTCGTGCCCCGGCAGCGGACGGCGTTCCTCGTCGCGCAGGCCGTGCGCCGCGCCCGACCGGGCGCGATCGTCGTGGACCTGTGCTGCGGCACGGGCGCGGTGGGCGCCGCCGTGGCCGCGGCCGTGCCGGGCGTCAAGGTGTATGCCGCCGACGTCGACCCCACCGCCGTCGCCTGCGCCCGCCGCAACCTGCCGCACGTCTACCAGGGCGACCTCTACGCCGCCCTGCCGGACCGTCTGCGCGGACGGGTCGACCTGCTCGTCGTCAACGCCCCCTACGTGCCGACCGCCGCGATCGCGACCATGCCACCCGAGGCCCGCGACTACGAGCCGCGTGTCGCACTCGACGGGGGCGCCGACGGCCTCGACGTCCAACGCCGGATTGCCGCGGACGCCCCCGCCTGGCTGCGGCCCGGTGGCGCGCTGCTGATCGAGACCGGCGCGGACCAGGCGCCGCACACCGCCGCCCTGTTCGCGGCCGCGGGCCTCACCCCGCAGGTGGCTCACGCCGAGGACGCGACGGTCGTGATCGGCGTCCGATGACTTCCGGCGCCCACCCGGGTCTGTCCCGCATGCTGATCGTCGCCGGACACCTCGCCGTTGCCCCCGAAGACCGGGACGCCTTCGTCGCCGCGTCCGGCGCCGCCGTCGCGCAAGCGCGGGAGGCGCCGGGCTGTCTGGACTTCGCGGTCACCGCCGACACGCTCAACCCGCAGCGGGTCAACGTGTTCGAGCGGTGGGAGTCGGAGGTGGCGCTGCTCGCGTTTCGCGGCGCGGGCCCGTCGGGCGCGATGGCGGCGCGCATCCTCGACGCCGACGTCCGCCGCTACGTAGTCGCGTCCGTCGAAGCGGCGTGAAAGCGGCGGCGGAGGGAGAACGCCCTCGGGGCCGGCCCGTACGCGCGGAGATGGTCGAGCCGCCGGGTGGCGTCCTGGATTGACGGGCGGGCGCCGTCGGGCACCCACCACAGCACCGTCGACGGCTGCCGGGTGGCCACGAACCAGCGCCGCCGCTCCCGGACGAACCGGCCGTGCCCGCTGCGGTAGACGAACGCGTGCAGGGCGGCGTAGTCCCGCCACACGGAGAGGTTGAGGAACGCGGGCCCGCCGTCGTCGGTGACCACGCACAGGCCGTGCCCCTCAGCCGTGGCCAGCCGCCACACGAACCCGGCGCTGCGTTCGGCCAGTGCGTTGACGGCGTCGAGGGCGGTGACGAAGTCACGCATCGCCGGGTCGTCGAGGCCCGCCCGCAGCCGCGCGACGTTCGCCTGCGCGAGCTGGGCCACGTCGGCAGGCTACGGGTAGCGGGCAGGTCAGGGCAGGTACAGCCGCAGGATCTGGTGTTCGACGGCGGCGCCCGTGGCGGGCTGGAACGCGAAGTTGGACGAGAGCAGGCCGGTCGCGCCGCTCAGCCGACCGGTGCCCTCCACCTGCCAGGTGACCGCGCCGCGCAGCGTGCCCTCCTCGGCGGAGGGTTCGATGGTCCCGGCGCCGACCGTCCGCAGCCGCAGGCCGCCGTCGTCGACCGTGACCTCACCGTCCTCGAGGAACGTGGTCTCGCCGGTCATCGTGACGTGGGTCTGGTAGGACGCCTCGGTCGGCACGCCCGTGTCGTCGCCCTCCAGCAGGGTGACCGTGCCGGGCCGGAGGTGACGTCGAAGCTCGGTGGATCACCCGCGGGCGGTGTCGCGCGGGGTTCGAACCTCAGAAGCAGGGTCTGACGTCGCATGGTGATCGCCTCCCGGCTCGACACGGCCCTCGTCGGCCGTCTCCGGCGCGTAACTCGGGAGTGCCGCCGGATTCGTTACCAGCCGGGACCCAGCGGGCGTCAGCTCGGCGGTGGCACCTGCCAGTGCACCTGTGTGCCGCTCTACGGCCGATCCGGACACGCAGCGTGCCGCACGCCTACGCCGACGATGCTGATAGAACGGCGATCTCGTACGCCATGACGTCCACATCGTGGATCTCGATGCCGGGCGCGCACCACGAGGCCTCTGCTGACGACGCGAGCCCCGCAGCACAGTGTGCGACCATGGCGATCGAGGCAGCATCGGCACGCTCCCGCGGACGCCGTCCCTGCGGTCGGAGCCGGAACTGGATGGGACGCGGATGGTCACGGGTCGGACGGGAGTGGCCACGGCGGCGCGCGTGGCCGCAGTGCGCTCCAGCGGCCTGATGACGACCGGGCCGGAGGAGGCCTTCAACGGGCTGACGCGGCTCGCCTCGATGATCCTGAACACCCCTATGGTCGCACTGACGATCGTCGACGACGTGCGGTCGTTCCTCAAGGGCGCACCCGAACCGAGCCTGCTGTGCGGACCAGCGGGCACCTACGAGGCTCCGGTGGCCGACGCCGCCTGCCAGGTCGTGATCAATACCGGGAGGCTGGTGTGCGCACCGGACGTCCGCGACGACCCCCGCCTCCGCGACCTGCCGCAGATCCATGACTTCGGCGCCGCGGCATGGGTGGGAGTGCCCGTCGTTGATCCCGACGGGCGGGTGCTGGGCAACTTCTGCGCCATGGACAAGGTGGTCCGGGAGTGGACACCTTCGGACATCGAAGCCCTGGGCACGCTCGCACTGGCCGCCGGGGGTGAAGTCGCGCTGCGGCTCGCGTTGCGCGCGGCCGAGCATCACGCCGACGAGGCACAGGAACTGGCCGAAACCCTGCAGGAAAGCCTCATCCCTGCCTTGGCGCCGCGGGTGCCCGGTGTGCAGTTCGGGGTCCGGTTCCGCTCCGGCGGCACGGGCGGGGAGGTGATGGGCGACTTCTACGACGTGATCCCGGTGGACGGCGGTTTCGGTGTGGTCATCGGGGACGTGTGCGGGAAGGGAGCCACCGCGGCCCGTACGACCGCGCTGGCACGCTCGGCCGTGCGCACCGCCGCGCACTCCGAGCCGGATCCGGCTGCGGTCCTGATGACCCTCAACGAGGTCCTGCACGTCTGGTTCGGTGCCCGACGCAGCTTCCTGACCGCGATCTACGCCACCTTCACCCGCACCGACGCGACGAACTGGGTGGTTCACGTCGCGGGCGGCGGACACCCACCCGGCTTCGTGCACCGCGCCGACGGAGCCGTGGAGCAGCTCCATGGCGGCGGCCGACTGCTGGGCATCGCCGCGGACTGCCCGATCCACCAACAGTTCGTGGACCTGGCACCGGGCGACAGCATCGTGTTCTACACCGACGGCATCACCGAAGCTCGCCGCCCCGGCGACGGACAACAGTTCGACGAGACGGGCGTGGCCCGCGTCCTCGCCGGGTTCGCGCCCACCGCCGACCCCGATGCCGATGCCATCGCAGCGGCGATAGCGAACACCGCCTACGCCTATGCGGACCACCACGCGGTCGACGACTCCGGCGTGGTCGTGATCCGCATCCTCGAATCTTGACCGCTGCCCAACCCTCCGTTCAGTCGCTTTCGGCGCGGCACGGCCTTGATCTCGCCCTGCCCGAAGCCTTGCGGCAGGGCGGTTCATGATCGCGTCCGCGATGCCTCCGCGGATACCCCTGGACCGCTGGACGGGCACGCGAACGGCCCCTGACCGTGTTCTTGCTGGTCAGGGGCCGGTCTCCCCGGGTGTGGCAGGTGAAGGATTCGAACCTTCGTCGGCTGAGCCGACGGACTTACAGTGGACGTCAGACCGCCTGCCACCTGCAGCGGAGTAGCAAGGTCCCCCATCGCGTCCGCGGATCGTCCGCGCCGACGCAGGCGCGGTCGAGTTGGTCATGCGTCGCGGCGGCCTCCGCCTCCGTCGCCAAGCGCTGCGGGTTCCAAGTCATGCGCTCGCCGGGCGATGACAACCAGCCAAATCATCCACGCCAGGTTCACAACCCAGGACACCACGATGGCGACGTCGTGCGTTCGCGTGAAGCCGTCGGTGCCAGCCACCCAGCCCTGGAACAGGTAGGTGAGGCCGGAGAGGCCCATCAGGTACGCGATCGGCCGCGGGATCCAATCCGTCCGAACGACCGATGCGGCGAATAGGAGCAAAGCCAAGCCCAGCGCGAAGTTCTCGTAGCTCCTCGCACCCCACTCAATCCAGCGGACCGCCTCGGCACTCGCGAAGCGCGCGGCCTTCTCGGCGTCCGGGGCGCTCACCCACGCATTTACGGCTTGCTTGAGAGCGACCCCGTCCACCGCCATGACCAGGCCATACAGGGCCAGCGTCACCGCCGTCAGCGCAGCGGCGAATCGACCCGTCCACATCGCCGGTCCATCCTCGAGGTCCAGGACGAAGAACAAGGCAAACAGTCCTGCGAGCAAGAGCGCCGTGGCCACGAACTGGCCAACGTGCACAGCCGTCCAGATCCCGCTACCGGCATACTCGGCGAACACCGCGGGGTGATCGTTGGCGACCCCGTCGGCATGGAACTGAGTGATCACGATGTACAAGAGTTGTCCCACGAGCAGCAACGCCGCGGACAGACGCACCGACGCCTGACGTGATGCCCGATTCTTCATGACCATCCTCCCCGGCTGATATACGAGTGGCATCGCATGTGCTGCATTCTGACGGCCCGCAAGGGTGCACAGGAAGTACAAGACGCCACTGCGGTACCGGGTTCGGGCGTGGTTCGGACGGAGCCCGGGATTCTTCGGGCGCCTCGTTATCGGCGGGATGCCACTCGCCCTCACAGGAACCGACGCTGCCGCCGGATGAGTGCGGGGCGACACCGGACGGGTGGCTGTTCCGTGGCGTCCGCGGCGGCCCGCTCTCCGAGAGCCTGTACGGCCATCTGTGGGGCCTCGCGCGCGCTGCTGCACTCACGGCCGAGGAAGCCGCATCGCCGCTCGCTCGCCGTCCGGACGACCTCCGACACGCGGCCGTGTCGACGTGGCTCAACAGCGGAGTCCCGGCGCCAGCCGCATGGGCCGGGCACAGCGTGGATGTTCTGCTGCGGGTCTACGCCAAGTGCATCGCCGGGCAGGAGGACGCCGTCCCGCGGCGTGTCGAGGAGGCCCTCCGTGCCGGGCACTGCTGAAGGTCGGTCCGTGCTTGGTCCGTGGACACCCCCAAACAGCCCAACGGAGCGAGACACAGCCGGACCGGCAAGCGAACGGCCCCTGACCGTGTTCTTGCTGGTCAGGGGCCGTTCTCCCCGGGTGTGGCAGGTGAAGGATTCGAACCTTCGTAGGCTGAGCCGACGGATTTACAGTCCGCTCCCTTTGGCCACTCGGGCAACCTGCCGGGGTGCGCCGCAGCGCGAGTTGAGGATACGACAGCCGCGTACCGGGGCGCGCCCCGGGCCGGCGATCAGGAGGGGAACATGGCCGACCCGTCGTTCGACGTCGTCAGCAAGGTCGACCGGCAGGAGGTGGACAACGCGCTCAACCAGGCCGCGAAGGAGCTGGCGCAGCGGTTCGACTTCCGCGGCACGAGCACGTCGATCGCCTGGGCGGGCGAGGAGGCGCTGACGATCCAGTCGGAGACCGAGGAGCGGGCGAAGGCCGCGGTCGACGTCTTCCGCGACAAGCTGGTGAAGCGGCAGATCTCGCTGAAGGCGTTCGAGGCAGGCGAGCCCGCGCTCTCCGGCAAGGTCTACAAGATCAGCGGCAAGATCCTGCAGGGCATCGAGTCCGCGAAGGCCAAGGAGATCAGCAAGGTCATCCGCGACGAGAAGCTCAAGGGCGTGCAGGCCCAGATCCAGGGCGACCAGCTGCGCGTGAGCGGCAAGAAGAAGGACGACCTTCAGGCGGTGATCGCACTGCTCAAAGGCAAGGACTTCGGAATCGCGCTGCAGTTCGTCAACTACCGGTAGTGCACCGGGTCTGACCAGCAAGAACGCCTCGCACCACCCCCTCGGGTACAACCTCGGTACAACCAAGTGCGGAGTCGACCAGCGTCCGCGTCTGGTCAATGGCGTCCGGCCAGAACCCGACGCAGGTGTCAGCGTGATCGTCGGCGTGGTGTGGCCCATGGCGAGCTGCACCGACTTGACCTTGGCGCCCCCGAAGATCAGGACCGTGGCGAAGTAGTGCCGCAGGTCCCGCAGGCCATACCCGGCCGGTAGCCCCGCAGCCTTCACTGCCGGACGCCAGATGTGGGACCACTCCGCTCGGTGGATCGGGCGTCCGTCGCCCCGGGTGAACACCAGGTGCGCGGGCCGGACCGCAGGGTGGCGAGGGTCGGTTTCGTCTTCAATGTCCTCCGGGCGGATCCGGAACGCACCGAGATGGGGTACGCAGGGCGTCGGCGACGACTGCTGGCAGCTCGTTCGTCCGGGTGCTGGTCTTGGTCTTCGGCGGCGCGAGGTATGGCGTCCGGCCGCTGATCACGGTGAGCTGATGGCGGACGTGCACCTCCTTGGCGTCGAGGTCCAACTCGTCACGTTGAAGGCCGAAGATCTCCCCACCGCGCCAGCCGCACCCGGCCGCGAGGTAGACGATCGCCCAGTTCGCTCGGGCAGCGCGCGAGCCAAGGCGGGCACCTCGTGGGGGCGTGCGATGTCGTACCGGGCGTCGGGCACTTCCGGGAGGCGAATGCCGCCGCAGGGCGAGACACCGATCCGGGTCAACTACGGCGGCGTTGAACAGCGGGACGAGCGTGCCGTAGAACACGACCGCGAGTGTGCTCAGCGCGAGATGTTGCGCCGGTCCTTGACCCATCCACGGATGTGGGAGCGTTGTGCGCCAGTGCTCGGCGAACTCGGTGACCGTGAGCTTCCCCGCGCGAGGGTCGACGCTCGCGGCGTCGGTTGACGACTGGAGCCGGGTCACGGAGGCCGCGGATGCTCGTGTGCGCCGTCATGTGCGCCCCTTCCGCTCGCGATGCCCTTCATCGGCGCCCGTCGTCGAGGACGGCGCTAACCAAACGCTAGAGTCTCCGATCAACGCCATCCTGCATTCTCCCACCGAATTTCACATCGGCGGTGTCGATCTGAAGGCTGCCGTTCGTCTCGGCGTAGGGCCGCCGATGATGAAAGGAAACGCACGTGGGCATGCGAGTTGACGAGGAGCGCCTCCACTGATCATGAACACCCAGGTCACTGACCTGGGTGTTCATGTTTGTTCCCAAGCTGACGGAGGTGATCTCCTCGCGACGCGCACGAGGGCAGCCAGACCGTGGTCCGGCAGGGATGAACTCGCGCCGCGAGAAGATCACCAACTCAGGCACAAACTGCTGACGGGCAGCTCTTGCTACCTGTGAGCAAGAGCGTATCGACTCGGGCTACGCGGCTTCCTTCAAGAGGTCGCGGATGCACGCATCGATTTGTTCACGCTCAGACGGGGTGAGGCAGAACATCGCGAAGTGTGCCCACAGGCTGTCGACGATCCGGAACTCGCTGTTCGGGATGAGCTTTTGTTCGGCCTCGCAGTCCGCCGGCGGGAAGAACATGTCGTGGGAGAAGGCCACCACGAGGGTCTTGGCAGTGATACGGCCGAGTGCCGCTGCAAGATCCCCTCCGGTGTGCTGGGTGACGTCGCCGTGTCGCCATTTCCAGCCCATCCAGATCAAGTTGTTAGGATCCATCGGGAGGAAGTAGGCCTCCCAGAATCTATGCACGAAATCGTCGAGCGACGTGAAGCCGACGCCCCTCCAGGCCTCAGCCTTGTAGAAATCCGGACATAGTCCCATGACCGACCAGATCTCGGCGTGCCTGCGGAGCCCAACGTGCACGTCGGACGAATTCTGGTAGTAACCGTTGTTCCAGGCGGGGTCGGATTTCAGGGCGTTCTCGTGCGCTCGCACGAAAAGGTAGTCGTGCGGCGTGGTCTTCGCGGTACCGGCGAACGGCAGTGCGCGTTTGACCATGTCGGGGTAACGTACCGCCCATTCATAGGTCTGTTCGGCCCCCATCGACCAGCCGAGTACGAGCTCAAGCTGCTCGATTCCGTATCGCTCGGTGAGAAGTCTGTGCTGGGCGCGCACGTCGTCGCCAATCGTGACGTTCGGGAACGCGCCGCCATTGAACGGCGGGGGTGAGTTGCTGGGCGATGACGAGAAACCATTGGCGAACTGGCCGGGAAGGATGATGAAGTATTTGCTCGGGTCGAGCGGTCGGTCTTCACCGATGAAGATCTCCATAGCCTTCGGCGTCCCGGACCACATGTGCGGGAACAGAATGGCATTGTCTCGCGCCGCGTTCAAGGTTCCGTGAGTTTTGAAGGCGAGCCTGGCGTCAGGCAGTGTGATTCCGCTCTCCAGGTCAAAGTTGCCGAGATCGAACAGCTCATGCGGTCCGTGAACCTCTTCAGAATAGTAGTTCATCGCGCTCCGCCTCCTTATCGCAACTGGACTAGATCTCGGTCTTCAGGATGCAGATGGCGAGGTGCGCGTCGAGCACGGCCTGTCGAGCCGGCTCACTCAGGCCGGGATCGGCCTCGGCCGCTGCTTTCGCGCTATCACCGGCCTGTTCCAGCTCGATGACGGCATCGCGAGCCGAGTCGTTACCGTCGGCCTGGCGGTTCGCCTTGTCGGCCTTGGAGTCGAACTCCCGCACGACGGCGACGAGGACGATGGACGCTCCATCGTCGGCTTCGGATGCGCGCAGCGCTTCGGCCGTCTTGACCTTGACGTCACCCAGTCTGGTCATCAGATCGATCATGTTTTGCTCCTTCGGAGATGATCTGTGGCAAGGAGTCAAGGATGCGGGAGTAGAAGTGCGGAACCAGTCCCAGGGTCTGCTTGACGTCGGCTTCGACCCCGCCCCTGCTCCTCGCCATGAGGGTGTCCCCTGCCTTGGGGGCGGCGCGCGGCTGCAGCCACCCGGCGCGTGAGGAGATTTCCCCCACGGTGCCGGGACGGCCGCACCAGCCTCACGACACGTCGCGGGACCGCCCAGGCTCGTCCACCGTGGCCCTCCCGGCCGCCAGCGGCAATCGCCCATCTGCCGCAAAACGGTCCGATGTAGTAACGCACCACCGTCCGACGGCTCGGTCCGATCCGAGCCCATCGCCTGCGCTGCAGAACGCTCGTGACGTGCGGAAACGGCTTCCCGCTCGTCCTGGGGTCAGTGGTCCGAACGTGGCGGTTCGCCTTCATCCCTGTCTGAGCACCGGGCTCGCGCCGCGGCTGCGGCTCCAGCACGGAAACCGGTCGACGAGAGACTGGGCGAAGATCGATGCTTCCGTCAGTCAGCGACACATGGTGTGCATGCCGTTGCTTCCCGCGCACGGACCTCCACGCTGGGACTCGGACCATGCACGGACGCAGTCACCTACAGCGTCACGGCCGTTCCAAGATCGTCTTAGGTGATCGCTGACGCGATCTTGCTGAAGATCGCTGATCTTCGGCGTGTCGGCGTGAAAGGCGAACGAAGCTCCGGTAGGACGGCGCGTCCTCTCACCGACCGTGATCTGCAAATCCGTCGCCAAGCATGCAGCCCTCGGCCGGGTAGTCACCAGCGACGGACGGCCGTGGTACAAATCCGGTACAAATTCCGCCCGACACAGGCCGTCACTCGACAGTACTCACCAGCACAGACCGGTAGGCCAGCGCGGTCCGAGGGACATCTGCCCTGGTAGCACGCAGTTCGTCAACTACCGCTAGTGCGCTGACCTCGAAGATTCACCGGGTGGAAGTCCGCGACACGCCGTCATCGGTGCGTGATCCGTGGGCTGGGACGGTGCACCTTGATCTTGCGGGGTGGATCGAGGTGCGTCATGTCCAGACCTGTCCGGGCACGTCGATTGACCGACGATGAAGGCCAGTTCCTGCTGCGCTTGGTACGCCGCCGGGGTCGTGCCGACGCCATCCGGTACCGCCGGGGGTTGATCATCCTGGGGTCGTCGTCGGGGATACCGGTGCTGGCGATCGCCCGGCTGGTGGCCGCAGACCCGGACACAGTCCGGGACGTGATCCACGCGTTCAACGCCCACGGGCTGTCCGTGCTGGAGCCTCACTGGGGCGCCGGGCGCCCCCGGCGGATCACCGACCAGGACGAGGCGTTCGTGGTCGAGATCGCCCGCAGACGCCCGGGGAAGCTGGGTCTGCCGTTCACGCACTGGAGCATCCGCAAGCTCGCGAACTACCTCAGCGGCCGCTACGGCCGCACCGACCCGGCACAGATGCCGCACCGGATCGTGCGGATCGGCCGGGAACGGGTGCGGCGGATCCTTCACTCCCACGACATCACCTTTCAGCGCACCCGGACCTGGAAAGAGTCCACCGACCCGGCCAAGGACGCGAAGCTGGACCGGATCGAGGAAGTGATGTCCCGGTTTCCCGATCGTGTCTTCGCCTTCGACCAGTTCGGGCCGCTGAGTATCCGGCCCTGTCACGGCACCTGCTGGGCCGGCACGAAGCACCCGGACCGGCTGGCGGCGACCTACCACCGCTACCACGGCGTCCGCTACTTCCACGGCTGCTACGACCTGGCCCGCGACCAGCTGTGGGGTGTGCTGCACGAGCACAAGGGCGGTGCACACACCCTCGCCGCCCTCAAGAGCGTCCGTGCCGCGCGCCCCGACGGCGCACCGATCTACGTCGTGCTGGACAACCTGTCCTGCAACACCACTGCGGCAATCCGGATATGGGCAGCAGCGCACAAGGTCGAGCTGTGCCCGACCCCGACGAATGCCAGCTGGGCCGACCCGATCGAGGCGCAGTTCGGGCCCCTGCGAACGTTCACGATGGCCAACTCCGACCACCCCAGCCACGCCGCCCTGGCCCGCCGACTGCACGCCTACCTGCGCTGGCGCAACGCCAACGCCCGCGACCCGCGGGTCCTGGACGCCCAGCGCCGCGAACGCGCCCGCGCCCACAGCGAGAAAGGCCACCGCTGGGGACGGCCCCAGCCCCGCGCCGCCTGACCAACCCGGTGATCTATCCGGGTCAGCGCACTAGCGCGGCCCCGGTTCACCACACCACTACGGTGCGGTCTGTGGAATCGGGGAGCGCGTTGCTGGATCTCCTGGAGCGGCTGCGTGCGGCCTCGATCGCGCAGGACGCGGGACGGTTGGCCGCGCTGTACGCCGAGGACGCCGTCCACGAGTTCCCGTTCACCACACCGGGCGGTCCCACGCGCATCGAGGGTCGGGCCGCGATCGCCGAGTTCCTGGCCACCGTCTATCGCAGCCTCCCCCTGCGTTACACCGAATACCGCACGATCGCCGTGCACCCGGTGGGCGAGCGGACGCTCGTGGTCGAGCAGGACGCACTCGGCGTCAACACGGAGACGGGTGCCCGGTTCGCGCTCCCGAACGTCGCGGTGATCGGAGTTGATCCGGAAGGGCTGATCACGAGCTACCGGGACTACGCCAACCCCGTTGCGGTCGCCGAGGCGCTGGGAGATGCCAGCACCTGAGGGCACCGGTCGCACCCGCCTCAGGTGCTGAGGGGCTCCTCCTTGCGGCGGCAGGCCTGCGCGTAGGCCACGGGCGTGAGGCCGATGGCGGCCGTGAAGTCGCGGATGAAGTGCGACTGGTCGAAGTAGCCCAGCTCGGCCGCGACCTCCGCCCATGGCCGGTCCTGCTCACGCGCGAGCGCCGCCGCGGCCTCGTGCAGCCGGTAGCGGCGCAGCACCCACTTCGGGCTGACGCCGACGTAGCGCGCGAACAGCCGCTGCAGCGTGCGCGGGCGCAGGCCGAACCGGCGGCCGACGTCCTCGACGCGCGCGATCTCCCGATCGTGCAGAAGCGTGGCCACGATCCGCCCGACCAGCTCGACCTGCGGGTCCTCGGGCGGCCACCGGGCGCGCAGGAACCCCTCCGCCGCCGCGATGAGCTGCTCGACGTGCGCAAGCGCGGCCATCTCGGCCCCGAGCGCGGCGGCGGCCGGGCCCCACAGCCGCTCAGCGGGCAGCGTGAGATCGGTGACCGTGCTCACCGGCGCACCCAGGAACGGCAAGAACGCGCCGGGCCGGAACTTCACCCCGAACACCCGGCCCACCCCGCGGTAGACGTAGCTGAACCGGTCGCGGCCCACCCCCGCGATGGCCAGCCGACCGCGGTCGAGCACCACGTTGACGCACGGGTGCGGCAGCAGGGTGACCGACGCCTCGCGCCCCTCCGGCAGCGCCCACGTGACCAACCAGTGCCGCTCGACGAGGGCGGCGAGATCCGGCGCGGGGGCGAACCGCTCCAGACCGAAGTCGACGTCGCGCACGCCGAGGATGCCGAGTTCGCTGGTGGTCTCCTGCCGCACGCGCCCAGCATGGGGCTTCCGGCCTCGTGAGTGGAAACAGGGGCTATAGCCGCTGTTTCCACTCACGAGCGAGCTGGGGCAGGTGCGCGCGGTACCCCCCGGCCAGTGCCTGCTGCCGAGCCGCGGCGACCAGCGCGGCCGTGCGGGGGTCGCCCCGCGCCGCGGCCAGCTCGACCTCGGCCAGCCGCGCCTCGTAGTGCCCCAACGGCGGCCCGGTGGCCAGGGCGTACGCCACCCACGCCTGCACCCCCGCCGTCGACCCCGCAGCTAGCGCGACGAGCGCCCGCCGCGCCGCCGCCCACGACGCGAACAGCGTGAGCGACTCCCCCGCCACCTCGGCCGACGCCGCGAACGCCGCAGCCGCGGCGTCCAGCTCCCCGCGGACGGTCAGCGCGATCCCCAGCGCGCGGTGCGCGGTGGCCGTCCAGCCCCGGTGCCCTTCGGCGCGGCGCAGCGCCTCCCGGGCGTCGGCCTCGGCCTCGTCGGCCCGGCCCAGCGCGGAGAGCGCCTCCGACCGGTGCCACAGCGCGTAGGCCTGGCCCTCGGCGGTGTCCAGCTCCCGGGCCAGGCGCACGGCCGCGGTGGTCTCGGCGAGCCCCGCATCGGGGTCGCCCGCGAACACCAGACCGTGGCCGCGGGTCGAGCGCGGCGTGACCGCCCGCAGCAGTTCCCCCGAATCGACGAAGAGCCGCGCGACCCGGCCGAACGTGGCGACGCCCTCGTCGATGTGTCCGGAGAGGAACGTCGCCATCGCCCGGCCGTCGAGGATCCGCGCGACGCCCGCGGCGTCCCCGAGGTCCCGGTAGGCGGCGAGCGCCGCCTCGGAGCGCTCCCGGGAGCGGGCGGCCCGGTCGGTGTTCATGTCGACGATCGCGGCGGTCTCCAGTGCGGCGGCGCGGGCACCGCGGTCCGCACCCGCTTCGACGAGCGCCAGCTCCGCCAGCTCCGACGCCCGCGCCACGTCCTGCGCCCCGAAGGTGAGCATGGCGAGCCGGGCGAGGCGCCGCGAGCGGGTCGGGCCCGGGTCGGTGGCGGCGAGGGCGGCGCGCAGGTCGTCGGCGGCGGCGTGGTCGCCATGCGCGGCCCGCGCCTCGGCCCGGGCGGCGCGCAGGTCGGCGGCAGGCCCAGGGGCGGGCGACAGCGCGAGCCCGGCCGACGCCAGATCGGCGGCCTCCGCGGTGGCGTGTCCGGCCAGTGCACGCTCGGCGGCGCGCAGGAACGACCTGGCCGCGGCGGCGACGTCGCCCGCGGACCGGTGGTGGCGCGCGGTCTCGGACGGGTCGGCGTCCTCGGACTCCAGCGCGCGGGCGAGCAGCCCGTGCAGCCTGCCCCGTTCCCCGGCGCCCAGCCCGGCGGTGACGGTCTCGGCGACCAGGTCGTGCGCCGTCGCCCAGCCGCGCTCCCCCAGCCGGACGAGCCCGACGGCCGTCAGCGCGGACAGCGCGTCCAGCACGACCCGCGGCTCGGCGCCGACGGCGGTGGCGAGGGTCTGCGCGGGCGCCTCCCGAGCGAGGAGCGCGAGCAGCGCCAGTGCCTCGGCGCGCAGGCCGCTCTGCCGGGCCGCGCGGCGGCGGATCGCGCTGCGCTGGCCGGCCCGGCCGAGCGCCTCCGCCTCCGCGACGGCCGCGGCATCGCGGGCCGCCCACGTACCGTCCGCCGCAGCGACGAGCGCGCCGCGGGCCGCCAGCTCGCGCAGCACCTCGGTGATGGCGAACGGGGTGCCGTCGGTGGCGGTCTCCAACGCGCGCCCGAGGTCGGGTGCGACCAGCGCCGTGACCGGCAGCGGTCCCAGCCCGATCTCGACGGCGGCACGCGCGGCCCGCAGGCCGTCGAGAACGTCACCGGGCAGCTCCTCGGGCCGATACGCGAGCACGGCGGCGAGCTGCGGGAACCGGGCCAGGGCGGACGCGAGCAGGGTGCGGCTGCTGGGGTCGGCCCACTGCAGGTCGTCGACCACGAGCAGCGCGCCCTCGCCCATCGCGCTCTCCAACAGCCGCAGGCCACCCGCGAGCACCAGCGCCCGGCGACTCTCGGCGTCCAGCGCGGCGGGCGAGCCGAGCTCGGGCAGCAGCACCGCCAACGCGGCCCGGGCGTGCCCGGGGAGCGCCGCGGCCAGATCGGCGTCCAGCGCCTCCCGCAGCACCGTTCGGGCGAGCCCCCACGCCTCGGTGCGTTCGGGCAGGAACGCGCGCGCCGCGAGCACGGGAACCGGGCAGGTCCGGGTCAGCTCGGCCAGCAGCCGCGACTTGCCCGCCCCGGCCACGCCGCCGAGCAGCACGAGGTCGCGCGCGGCCACGGCGGCTCGCAGCCGGTCCAGCTCGGCGGCGCGGCCGACAAACGGCAGCTCGCCGAACGCGCGGGCTGCGCCGTGCACGCGGCGCACCTGCGCCACCTCGCCGCGCAACAACGCCAGACGCAGCCGCTCGACCTCGGGCGATGGGTCGACGCCGAGCTCGTCGGCCAACCGTTCCCGCAGGTTCGCGAGGGCCGTCAGCGCGCCCGCCGGATCGCCTGCCGCCGCCAGGGACTCGGCCAGCACGAGCACGGCCGACTCGGCGAGCGGGTCGTCGGCGACGGCGTCGGCGGCGTGAGCGGCCGCGGCGCGCGGGTCGCCGAGGGCCGTTGCCGCCCGGGCCGCGCGCAGGCACACCTCGGTGCGGGCCCGGCGCAGGCGGTCCCGGGTGGGGCGGGCCCATGCGGCGTCGGCGTCCTCGGGCAGCGGCTCGCCCCACAGGGCGAGGGCCTCGGCGCAGGCCGCCGCGGCCGCCGTCGGGTCGTCGACCCGCGCGCGGGCGAGCGCCGCCAGGAACTCCTCGACGTCGACGGCGCACGCCCCCAGCGCGTACCCGCCGCTCCCCGTCACGATCACGCGCGGGTCGGCGAGCGCACGGCGGGCCCGGTTCACGAGCACGCCGAGGTTCGTCGCCGGGTCGGCGGGGAGGCGGTCGGGCCACAGGGCGTCGGCCAGCGCGTCGTGGGGCACCAGGTCGGGGCGGCGCACCGCGAGCATCCGCAGCAGCGCGCGCACCTTCCGGCCGCCGAATGCCGCGGGCGGCACCTCGGCGTCGCCGCGGCGCGCCTGGAAGCGACCCAGCAGCTGCAGCCGAACCTCCACAGTGGTCATCGTTCCGCTAACCCTTCGCAAAGTCGCCTCCCTACCGTCGTCGCCACCCGAGAAGGAGGAACCATGTACGAGCAGAGCGACTTCGCCACCCCCACCAAGACCCGCGCGTTCCCGAACGGCCGCGTCGACCTCGTGCACATCGGCGGCGCGGAGATCGGCGGGCTGACGCTGCGACCGGGCTGGCGCTGGTCGACCGACGTCAAGCCGCTGGCGGGCACCGACCTGTGCGAGGCGCCGCACTTCCAGTACCACGTCGCGGGCACGCTGCGGGTGCGCACGGCCGAGGGCGTCGAGTTCGACGCGACGCCCGGCCAGGTCACCGCGCTGCCTTCCGGGCACGACGCCTGGGTGGTGGGCGACGAGCCGGTCGTGATCGTCGACTGGTGGGGCGCGTCCAACTACGCCAAGGTCGACACGTGAACACCGCGGAGCTCTACAGCCGCTGCGACGCCGCCTTCCGCGCCCGGGTCGACGCCGTCGACGGGCGCTGGACCGCACCGACCGCCCTGCCCGGCTGGGACGTCCGCGCGCTCGTGCACCACATCGTGCTCGAGGAGCGGTGGGCGCCGCCGCTCTTCGCGGGCATGACGATCGACGAGGTCGGCGACATGTTCGAGGGCGACCAGCTCCTGCCCGACCCACTGACCGCCGTCCGGGACGCGTCCGGTGCCGCCCTCGATGCCGTGCGCGAGGACGGCGCGCTGGAGCGCACCGTGCACCTGTCGTTCGGCGACTTCCCGGGCGCGGAGTACGCGACGCAGCTGGCCGCCGACCACCTCGTCCACGCATGGGACCTCGCCCGCGCCCTCGGCGTCGACGACTCCCTCGACCCCGACGCCGTGCACGCAGTGCTGGCATGGTTCGGCCCGACCGAGAACGCCTACCGCGCGGCGGGCGTGATCGGCCCGCGTGTCCCGGTGCCGGACGACGCCGACGAGCAGACCCGGCTCCTGTCGGCCTTCGGGCGGGCGACGTGAACCCCGCGGTCGAGCGGTTCGCCGCGGCGTTCGACGCCAAGGACGTCGACGCGATCATGACCGCCATGACGCCGGACTGCGTGTTCGAGGACACCGCACCGCCGGACGGGACGCGGCACGTCGGCACCGACGCGGTGCGGGCGGCGTGGAGCGCGCTCTTCGCGGCGTCCCCGGACGGCGCGTTCACCACCGAGGAGGTGATCGACGCGGGCGAGCGCGTGGTCACCCGCTGGCGCTACTCCTGGGGCGGCGGCCACGTGCGCGGCGTCGACGTCTTCACGGTGCGGGACGGGCTGGTGGCGGAGAAGCTCTCCTACGTCAAGGGGTGACCCGCCATCCCCTCCAGGCGCCGGATGCGCTCCTCCATCGGCGGGTGGGTGGCGAAGAGGCGGGTCATCTGCTCGCCCACGCGGAACGGGCTCGCGATCATCAGGTGGGACTGCGTGACGAGCCGGGGCTCGGGCGGCAGCGGCGCGGCCTGGGTGCCGTACTCCAGCTTGCGCAGGGCCGAGGCCAGGGCGAGCGGGTCGCCGGTGATCCGGGCGCCGCTGGCGTCGGCCTGGAACTCGCGCGACCGGCTCACCGCCATCTGCACCAGCCCGGCCGCGATGGGGCCGAGCAGCGCGAGCAGGAGGACGGCGATCGGGTTCTGCCGATCGTCGTCGCCGCCGCCGAAGAAGCCCGCGAACATGGCCATGTTGGCCAGGAAGCTCACCATCGAGGCGAGCGCGCCCGCGACCGACGAGATCAGGATGTCGCGGTTGTACACGTGCGACAGCTCGTGGCCGAGCACGGCGCGCAGCTCGCGCTCGTTGAGCAGCTGGAGTAGCCCGGTGGTGGCGCAGACCGCGGCGTGGCGCGGGCTGCGGCCGGTGGCGAACGCGTTGGGCGCGGCGGTGGGGCTGACGTACAGCCGGGGCATCGGCTGGCGGGCCTCACGGGACAGCTCGCGCACGATCCGGAACATCACCGGGTGCTCCGGCTCGGTGATCGGACGGGCGTGCATGGCGCGCAGGGCGAGTTTGTCGGACTGGAAGTAGGCGTAGCCGTTCATCGCCAGCGCGAGGACGAAGGCGATGACGAGCCCGGTGCGGCCGAACAGCGAGCCTGCGAGGAGCACCAGGGCGGAGAGTCCGCCCAACAACAGTGCCGTCTTCAGGCCGTTCATGGTCCTCCTCCCTGGCCCCCGATGCGTGAACGAGCAACCAGTAGGAGGTGTTCCGCTTACCAGCCGCGCAGGTCGACCGCCCAGGTGTCGAGCACCTCGTCACCCCGCACGACGTGCAGGCGTTCATGCATCGAGACGGTCGGGTCGACGTGGGCGGGCACCACCCGCACCTTGTCGCCGACGCGCAGCGGCTCGGCGGGCGCGAACGTGAGGTGCTCGTCGGAGACGAACCACACCTGGCCGCCCGGGACCGTCGGGTTGCCGTGATCCATCCCCAACGCCTTGAGCCCCACGTCGGCCACCGCCCAGCCCGGGAGGCTGCCGACGTGATCGGTCACCGAGACCACGGTGGCGAGCACCGTCAGCGCCTGGCGGAACGGCAGCCCGGCCGCGGTGTAGGCGGTGTCCATCAGCGCGTACGAGCCCGCCTGCACCTCGGTGACCCAGGTGTTCATGGCGTACGTGCCGGTGCCGCCGCCCGAGACCACCTCGCCGCCGACGTCGGCGTGCGCGGCCGCGAGCTTCGCCATGCACTCCTCGGTGAGCCGGGCCCGTTCGACGGCGTCGGGCAGCATCATGAGGTGGCCCTCGTAGCCCATGACGCCGCGCACGGTGAGCCCGGCCGCGCGGGCCTCGTCGGCGAGCCATCCGGCCCGTTCGGGCGCGATGCCGCAGCGCGGCAGGCCGACGTTGACGTCGACGAGCACCTCCCGCACCCCGCCTCGGGCGGCGGCGGCGAGCGTCTCCGGTGAGTCGATCGCGACCGTGACGCGGGCGTCCAGCGCGCCGAGGCGCCGGGCGTCGAGCACCTCGTTGGCCAGCAGCAGGTCCTCGCCCAGCCCCGCGGCGGCCATGCCCTCGACCTCGCGGACCGTGGCGCACGTGAACCCCATGTGCCCGAGCGCGGCCTGCTGCCGGGCGAGCGCGGTGGTCTTGTGCGCCTTGACGTGCGGGCGGAGGAGCGGGCCGGGGAGGCGCTCGGCCATGTCGGCGAGGTTGGCCGCCAGCGCGTCGGCGTCGACGAGCAGCGCGGGCGTCGGCAGATCCTGCACGTTCATCCCAGCACCCGCTCCAGGTAGGCGTTGCCGAACCGGCGTTCCGGGTCGAGGCGGTCGCGCAGAGCGACGAAGGCGTCGAACCCCGGGTAGGCGGCCCGCAGATCGGCGACGGTGCGGCTGTGCAGCTTGCCCCAGTGCGGGCGCCCGTCGAGGTCGCGCATCACGGCCTCCACCGCCCCGAAGTAGGCCTCGTGCGGCTCACCGCGGTGCACGTGGACGGCGAGGTAGGCGCTTTCGCGGCCGGACGCGGTGGACAGCGGGATGTCGTCGGCGGCGGCCACCCGCACCTCCACCGGGAACGTGACGGCCTGCCCGTGCCGCTCGACAGCGCGCCGCAGCCCGGCGAACGCGTCCGGCAGCGCCGCCCGCGGCACGGCGTACTCCATCTCGACGAACCGCACCCGGCGCGGGCTCGCGAAGACCCGGTAGGAGCGGTCGACGTACTCGGAGGCCGCGAACCGTCCCGCGACGATCCGGTTGATCGACGGCACGAGGTGCGGCACCGCGGCGCCGACCCGGCACGCCAGCCGCGAACGCGCCGTTGCCGACCAGCTCGTCGCCCACCCACTCGGCCACCCGCCCGCGCTGCGGCCCGTCGGCGTCGGTGCGGTTGTTGCGCTTGGTGGCGGCGATGTCGGTGTGCGGGAACCAGTAGAACTCGACGTGGTCGTCGTCGCCGTCGAGCAGGTCGAGGGCGCCGTCCAGGGGGCGCGCGGCCTCCAAGGCGTGCAGCCGGAACGCGGGCACGGCCTGCAGCGTGACGGCGGTGAGCACCCCGAGCGCGCCGAGGCCGACCCGCGCGGCCGCGAAGATCTCGGCGTTCTCATCCGGCGAGCACGAGCGGACGGCGCCGTCGGCGGTCACGAGCTCCAACGCGCGCACCTGGCTGGCGAGGCCCTGATGGGTGGCGCCCGTGCCGTGGGTACCGGTGGAGATCGCGCCCGCGACGGTCTGCGCGTCGATGTCGCCGAGGTTGGGCAACGCCCAGCCGCGCTCCCACAGCAGCGGGCTGAGCGCGCGCAGGGTCATGCCCGCGGGCACGGTGGCGAGTCCCGTCGCGTCGACCGCGAAGAGCGCCGGGTCGGCCGGGGCGCGCACGGCCACGCCGTCGGGCACGGCGATCGCGGTGAACGAGTGGCCCGACCCGATGGCCTTCACCCGCAGCCCGTCGCAGGTGGCGGCCTTGACCGCCTCGACGACGTCGCCGGTGTCGTGCGCCGTCACCGTCCGGGCGGGGTCGGTGCGCTGGTTGCCCGCCCAGTTGCGCCAAGGTCGTGAGTGGAAAACATTGCCCTGGCCACTATTTCCACTCACGACCCCGCTGCGCCAGCTCATGCGTCGACCTTCGCCACCAGCCCCGCCGTGCCCTCGGCCAGCCGACGGCGGAGCACCGCGACGTACCAGATCCCGGCCAGCGCGAGCGCGCCGAGCACGACGTAGTCGGCGGCCCGGAACGCCTCGGGCAGGGTCAGCGCGGCGACGACCGCGACGAGCCACACCAGCGCCGCCACCGCGACGGGCATCGCCGCGGCCCCGAGGCGGAACCCGCCCTCGCCCGCGTCCACGATCGCCCGGCGGCGGGCCAGGTAGCCGCCGAGCGTGAGCAGGTACACCAGGTAGGGCACCAGCGCGGTGGCCCCGACGAGCACGGCGAACGCGTCGCCGTCGAGCGTGCCGTAGGCCAGGAGCAGCAGGCAGATCGCCAACGAGCCGACCAGCGCCGCCACCGGGGTAGCGGTACGCGGGTTGACCTTCCGCAGCCACCCGGAGAACGGCAGCATCCCGTCGCGGGCCATGGCGAAGATCAGCCGCGAGTTCGCCGCCGCCGCGACGACGATCAGCGCGAACATCGAGAACACCACGACCGTGAGGAACACCCGTGTGAGCACCGGGCCCAGCCAGTACTCGGCGATCGCGGCGAGCGGCACGGGCGAGGCCTGGATCTGCGCGAGGTCCGGGATGGCCGCGGTGAAGCCGACGAGTGCCACCATGCCGAGCACGCCGGAGACCACCACCGAGAGGATCATCATGCGCGGCACGGCGTGGCGGGCGTCGATCGCCTCCTCGGCCATGTCCGCCGCGGCCTCGAACCCGACGAGCGTGAACACCCCGATCAGCGCGCCGCCGATCAGCGCGGACGCCAGCGGCTCGTCGGTGGAGACCGTGAACAGGAAACCGAGGCCGTGCCCGCCCGGTGTGCCGCCGCGCACCCAGGCGACGAACACGACGACCGAGAGCACCACCGTCCCGATGATCTCCGCGAACACCGCGACGTTGTTCACCCGCGCCGCGAGCTGCACCCGCACGATGTTGATCAGGTAGGCGACGACGAGCGCGAGCACGGCGATGAACACCAGCAGGCGGCCGTCCTCGGCATCGAGGCCGAGAACGGTGGCGGTGAGCGGGGCGAGTCCGAGCAGGGCGATGCCCGGCAGCCCGACGGCACCGTAGAGCACCCCCAGCGCGCCGACGACGTAGCCGAAGCGGGCGTCGACCAGCCGCGCCGCCCATTGGTAGTTGGCGCCTGCGAGCGGGACGTGCCCGGCGAGCTCGGCGAGGACGAGCACGACGAGCAGCTGCCCGACCGTCGCCACGGGCCACAGCCACACCGCGGCCGGGCCCATCTGGGTGAGGCCATAGGAGTAGTTGAGGAAGATCCCGGTGGTGATGGAGACGATCGAGAACGCGACCGCGAACAGCGCGAATCGCCGCAGCACGCGGGGGAACTGGGCAGCGTGTCCGAAATCGTCCACAAGCGACCTCCCGGGTGATGCGGCCAGGATGCGATCTGCGCCACACTGAGTCAAGCGTCTGGGACGCTTGACCCACTACGGAGGTAGGGCGATGGCCCGGGTGTCGGCCGACGAGCGACGACGACAGCTGGTGGCGGCCGCGTTCCGGCTGATCGGCCGCGACGGGTTCACCGGGGTGACCACCCGCCGCGTCTGCGCCGAGGCGGGCGCGCCGCTGGCCGCGTTCCACTACTGCTTCACGTCGAAGCAGGAGCTGCTGGCCGAGCTCACGACGCAGTCGATGGCCGCGCTGCTGTCGGCGCAGCGCGAGACGCCGCTGCGGGAGACGGTCGAGGCGACGCTGCGGGCGGCGCTGCGGCACTACTGGCGGACCGTCGAGGACGACCCCAACCGCGAGTCGGTGCTCATGGCGCTCACCCAGCAGGCGCTGCGCGACCCGTCGCTCGACGGCGTGGCCCAGCGCCAGTACGCGGCCTACCACGCCACCGCCCGCAAGACGTTGCAGCGGATCGCCACGGGCTTCGGGGTCACCTGGGCGATGTCGGTCGACGACGTGGCGCGGATGCTCGTCGTCGTCACGGACGGGGTGACGCTCGCGTGGCTCGTCGACCGCGACTCCGTCGCCGCCCTCACCGCCCTCGACGCCTTCGCCGCCCAGCTCGCGGCCCTCGCCCGCTGACGCCGCGCCGCCGCGCCACCAGCCGTGCAGTGCCCGACTTCGCATCCCGCAGGCGCCGTGCGAAGTGCCGCAAGGGGTGCGAAGTGGGATCGAGCGAGGCCCACCCGGCGGGAGTGCGAGCCGCGCGAGCGGGCCGGGCCCCGCCGTGCAACGATCGCCTCCCCGAGAGGAGGCACCGTGGCCTGCCGCCGAGTCGTGTTGTGCGGCGCCCTCCTGCTGATGCTCGGGGCGTGCGCGACGCAGGCCGCGCCGCCCGCCGCGGCCCCGTCCGCCCCCGTCACCACCGTTCGGCCGCCGCCGCGCTCACCCTCGGCGCCGAATGGCCCACCTATCACGGCGACGCCGCCCGCTCCGGCGCCGTGCCCGCGGGCCCCGACCCGGCATCTCCCGCCGTCGCCTGGCGGGTCGCCCTCGACGGCCCGGTGTACGCGAGCCCGCTCATCGCGCGCGGCCTGGTGATCGCGGCCACCGAAGGCGGGTCGCTCTACGGCCTGGACGCCGCCACCGGCGCCACCGTCTGGCGCACCCACGTCGCCGATCCCGTCCCGGCGGCCGCCCTGCCCTGCGGCAACATCACCCCGACCGTCGGCATCACCGGCACCCCGGCCTACGACGCGGCCACCGGGCAGGTGTTCGCCGTCGCGACGACCCAGGGCCTGACCGCCGCCGAGACCGAGTCGGCGACCGCCACCCCGGCGGCAAGCCCGGCCGCCACGGCGGCGGGCACCCCAGAGGCGACCACGCCGGGCGTCCCGACACCCGGCGCCGCGGGCTCGGCGGGCGTGCGGCACGTCCTGGTCGGGGTCGACCTGCTCACCGGCCAGATCCGCACCCACCGCGCGGTCGACGCGCCGGACACCGACCCCGCCACCCACCTCCAGCGCGGGGCGCTGCTCGTGTCCGACGGCGTCGTCTACATCCCGTACGGCGGCAACTTCGGCGACTGCGGCGCCTACCTCGGCCGGGTCGTGGGCGCCCCGCTCATGCCCGGACCGCTGATCACCTTCGCCGTCCCCACCACCCGCGAGGGGGGCATCTGGGCCCCGTCCGGCCCGGTCGGCCTCCCCGGCGGCGACCTGCTCGTCACCACCGGCAACGGCGAGGCCGTCGGCGGCGACTGGGACCACAGCGACTCGGTCCTGCGCCTGTCCCCCGCCCTCCAGCTCCGCGACGGGTTCGCCCCTGCGGGCTGGGCCCAGGAGAACTCCGTCGACGCCGACCTCGGCTCCACCGGCCCGGTGCTGCTCCCCGGCGCCCGGCGGGTGCTCGCCGCGGGCAAGGGCGGCGCGGTGTACCTGGCCGACGTCGACCGCCTCGGCGGCGTCAACGGCCAGATCGCCCGCCTCGACGGCTGCCGCTCCTTCGGTGGCGCGGCGGCCACCTCGACACCGGGCCCCCCCGCCGCCGCGATCGCCTACCTGCCCTGCACCGAGGGCCTCACCCAGGTCATGGTCGGCGCCGACGACCGGATGACGCAGGGCTGGCGCAGCGCCGCCGTCAACGGGTCGCCCGTGCTCGTCGGCGGCACCGTGTGGGCGCTGGACCGCAGCGGCACGCTGCACGGATTGGACGCCACCACCGGCGCCCCGCTCGCCAGGGTGGCGGTCGGCGACACCTCCCGTTTCGCCACCCCCGCGGTCAGCGGCACCGCGCTGGTCGTCCCCACCCTCACCGGCGTCACCGCGGTGGCGATCACACACTGATCCGCGGATCCCATGATCGCCCGCTTCGGCGCGCAGAGCGGCCATTTCCGGCCGCATTCGCACCGAACCGACGATCATGCGGGTGGACGGGCGGGCGGGAGCGGCGCGCACCGGGGCGGGGCGGGCGCGCACACGGCAGGATGCGGGCCATGGCCGACGTCGCTGTGCACACCACGATCACCGACCGGGTCGCCGTGCTGACCCTCTCCCACCCCGCCCGCCGCAACGCGCTGAACATCGCACTCTCCGCGCTGCTCAGCGAGGCCGTGCAGGCGGCGGCGGACGACCCGGGCGTCGGCGCGATCGTCGTCACCGGCGAGGACCCGGCGTTCTGCGCGGGCGGCGACCTCGCCGAGCTCGCCACCGCGGGCGCGGCCCAGCTCAAGACCGTCTACGCCGGGTTCCTCGCGCTCGCCGAGTGCCCGCTGCCGACGATCGCCGCGGTCAACGGGGCCGCCGTGGGCGCTGGCCTCAACCTGGCGCTCGCCACCGACCTGCGCCTCGCCGGGCCGCGCGCGTCGTTCGACTCCCGCTTCCTCCAGCTGGGCCTGCACCCCGGCGGCGGCTACACGTGGATGGCCCAGCGGGTCCTCGGCGTGCAGGGCGCGGCGGCGATGACGCTGTTCGGCGAGGCCGTCGACGCGGCCGAGGCGGAGCGCATCGGGCTGGTCTACCGGGTCGTCGACGACGTCGTCGGCGCGGCCGTGACGATGGCGGCGCGCGCCGCGGCGGCGAACCGGGACCTGGCCATCGCGACGAAGGGCACGATGCGTCTCACGGCGGGCATGGCGGCGCAGGCCGCGGCCGTCGAGGTGGAGGTGCGGGCGCAGGCCGAGTCGGTGCGCTCCGACGAATTCAAGACACAGCTCGCGGCGCTGCAGGCCCGCATCAGCCGAGGTCGGTGACCGGCGTTTCGGAGAGCGGAATCCCGGACTGTGCGGTGGGATGGGGCGAAACGACACTCGAGGCGCGCGAGAGTTAACCTCGCAAGTAAGTAAATGCACCCGACCCGAGGAATGACCAGGACATGACGTCCACCGACACCACCGTCGACCATTCCCGCGTCGTGCAGAAGGACCGGGTGGTCATCCGGTTCGCGGGCGACTCCGGCGACGGCATGCAGCTCACCGGCGACCGCTTCACCTCCGAGACCGCCGCCTTCGGCAACGACCTCTCGACGCTGCCCAACTTCCCGGCCGAGATCCGCGCCCCCGCGGGCACGCTGCCGGGCGTCTCGTCGTTCCAGCTGCACTTCGCGAACTACGACATCCTCACGCCCGGCGACCGCCCCGACGTGCTCGTCGCGATGAACCCCGCCGCGTTGAAGGCCAACGTCGCCGACCTGCCGCCGGGCGGCGTGCTCATCGCCAACACCGACGAGTTCACCAAGCGCAACCTCACCAAGGTCGGCTACGCGGCCAACCCGCTCGAGGACGGCTCGCTCGAGCGGTTCGCGGTGTTCCCGGTCGCGATGGCCACGCTCACCCGCGGCGCGCTGGCGGACACCGGCCTCTCCAAGAAGGACGCCGAGCGCGCGAAGAACATGTTCGCGCTGGGCCTGCTGTCGTGGATGTACCACCGGCCGCACGAGAGCACCGAGCGGTTCCTGCGCGAGAAGTTCGCGCGTCGTCCCGACATCGCCGAGGCCAACATCCTCGCGTTCAAGGCAGGGCACGCCTACGGCGAGACGACCGAGGCGTTCGCCGTCACCTACGAGGTCGCGCCCGCGCACCTCGCGGCGGGCACCTACCGTCAGATCACCGGCAACACGGCACTGGCGTACGGGATCGTGGCGGCCGGGCAGGTGAGCGGCCTGCCGGTGTTCCTGGGCTCCTACCCGATCACCCCGGCGTCGGACATCCTCCACGAGCTGTCCAAGCACAAGGCGTTCAACGTCACCACGTTCCAGGCCGAGGACGAGATCGCGGGCGTCGGCGCAGCGCTGGGCGCGGCGTTCGGCGGGGCGCTGGGCGTCACCACGACGTCGGGGCCGGGCGTCTCGCTGAAGTCCGAGACGATCTCGCTCGCGGTCGCGCTGGAGCTGCCGCTGCTCGTGGTGGACGTGCAGCGCGGCGGCCCGTCCACCGGCCTGCCCACCAAGACCGAGCAGGCCGACCTGCTGCAGTCCATGTTCGGCCGCAACGGCGAGGCCCCGCTGCCGATCATCGCGCCCCGCTCGCCCGCCGACTGCTTCGCGGTGGCGCTGGAGGCGGCCCGGATCGCGGTCACCTACCGCACCCCCGTGCTGCTGCTGTCGGACGGCTCGCTGGCCAACGGGTCCGAGCCGTGGCGGGTGCCGGACGCGGCCACGCTGCCCACGTTCGACCCCGATTTCGCCACCGCGCCGAACGCGCCGGACGGCTCGGGTGGGTTCTGGCCGTACCTGCGCGACGACGACACGCTGGCCCGCCCGTGGGCCGTGCCGGGCACCCCCGGGCTGGAGCACCGCATCGGCGGCTTGGAGAAGGCCGACGGCCGCGGCGACATCTCCTACGACCCCGACAATCACGACCGCATGACCCGGCTGCGCGCCGCGAAGATCGACGGGATCCCGGTGCCGGACGTCGAGGTCGACGACCCCACAGGGGACGCCAAGCTGCTGGTCGTCGGCTGGGGTTCGACCTACGGGCCGATCGGGGCGGGCGCGCGGCGGGTCCGGGCGTTGGGCCACAAGGTCGCCACCGCGCATCTGCGGCACATCAACCCGCTGCCGGGCAACCTCGGCGAGGTGCTGGGGAGTTACGAATCGGTGCTCGTCCCCGAGATGAACCTCGGGCAGCTCTCCCTGCTCCTACGCGGCCGATACCTGGTGGACGCGAAGAGCTACACGAAGGTCTCAGGTCTGCCGTTCAAAGCAGAGGAGCTGCAGGACCTGTTCCTGGACTACCTGTCAGGAGTGCACGCATGACAGCGTTGGATCTGGGGCTGCCGACGATCGGCGGTCTCGACGGGGTCCCGACCACGTCCGACAAGCAGACCGCGAAGGACTTCACCTCCGACCAGGAGGTGCGCTGGTGCCCCGGCTGCGGTGACTACGCCGTGCTCGCCGCCGTCCGCCAGTTCCTGCCCACGCTGGGCATCCGCCGGGAGAACACGGTCTTCGTCTCCGGCATCGGCTGCTCGTCGCGGTTCCCGTACTACCTCAACACCTACGGCATGCACTCCATCCACGGCCGCGCGCCCGCCATCGCCACCGGGCTGGCCGTCACGCGGCCCGACCTGTCGGTGTGGGTCGTCACCGGCGACGGCGACGCGCTGTCGATCGGTGGCAACCACCTGATCCACGCGCTGCGCCGCAACGTGAACCTCAAGATCCTGCTGTTCAACAACCGGATCTACGGGCTCACCAAGGGCCAGTATTCGCCGACGTCCGAGGAAGGGAAGATCACCAAGTCGACGCCGCTCGGCTCGGTCGACCATCCCTTCAACCCGATCTCGCTGGCGCTGGGCGCCGACGCCACGTTCGTCGGGCGGGCCATCGACTCCGACCGCAAGGGCCTCACCGCCGTGCTGGAGGCCGCGGCCGCGCACCGCGGCACCGCGCTCGTCGAGATCTTCCAAGACTGCCCGATCTTCAACGACGGCAGCTTCGACGTGCTCCGCAAGGCCGACACCGCGCCCGAGCGGCTCATCCCGGTCGTCCACGGCGAGCCGATCCGCTTCGGCCCCACAGGCGACGAGGGCCTCGGTACCTACGCCGTCGTGCGCGAGGGCTTCGGGCTGCGGGTGGCGAAGACCATCGAGGTGGACGAGTCGGAGATCGTCGTGCACGACGTCACCGACCACAACCTGGCGTTCGCCCTATCCCGGCTGTCGGACCAGGAGTTGACGCACACGGTCATCGGGATGTTCCGCAACGTCGCCCGGTCCGCCTACGACGACACCGCCCGCGCTCAGGTGCAGAACGAGCGCGCCACCCGCGCGCCCGACCTGCAGGCCCTGCTCAAGGGTCGGGACACCTGGACCGTCGCGGGCTAAGGCTCAGCGCTCCCGCGTATCGACGATGGGCAGGGGCGAGGTCGGGCTCAGCTGCTCCAGCACATCGGCGGCGACGACTCCGGTGTGGCGGGCGTGGCGGGCGTGGGCGTCGAGCGCGGCCAGCGCCGGGTCGGTGGCGACCGTCGGCGACTCGGGCTCGGCTGCGCGCGGGGACGGCACCGACGGCTCCGACGCCCACGCGGGCGGCAGGTGCACCGGCGGCGCGGCGCGCGCGGCGGCGGCCCGCGCCGGGCGCACGAACACCAGCCACGTCACCGCGGCTCCCAGCAGGAACGCCGCCAGCTCCAGCAGCCACATCTGGGCGAACAGCTCGGCCATCGGCGTCACCTCCTCACTCGGCCCTGTCTCACTCGGCCCGATTCTCCGTCGGTCTGTCTCAGTCGGCCCTGATGTCGACGCGCCTGCTCAGCGCCGGGGTCGCGAGCGGGTCGGTGGCGCCACGACCCACCGCGACGAGCCGGTCCCGCCGCACCCCGGCCACCACCAGCGCGTCCACGACGACCTGCGCCCGCCGCTCCGACAGCCGCTGCGCCACCGCGGCCGGGCCGGGGGTGTCGGCGGCGTAGCCGGTGACCGTGACCCGCGGCCCGGCGCCGCTTCCGAGCAGCTGCGCGGCGTGCGCGACCGCCGTGGCGGACGGCCCGACGAGCTCGGCCCGGTCGGCGGCGAACGTGACCGGGCCCGTGTCGGCGAGCGCGACGGGCGGAGCGGCCGCCGGGGCGGCAGGCACCGCGACGGGCGACGGCAACGGCGTCGTCGTCAGCGGCGGGACCAGCACCAGCCCGAGGGCCGCGAGCGCGAGCGGCACCACCACGAGCGCCGCCCACCATGCCCCGAAGGCGGGGCGCGGCAGGGCGGCGTGCAGGGCCATGAAGGTTCTCCCGGGGAGCTGGGAATCGACCGACACGCTCCGCGCATAACATTACGAATAGTTCACGAAACGGTCACAGCTCGCCCTCGCGGTGAGTCTCGCGTTCCACCACGCCGAGTGTCGCGTTCTGACACATCCCGGCCCTCCGCCGAACGCGACGATCTACGGTCCTCCCATGCCGCCGCCGAACGACGGTCCGATCATCGCCCGTTGGGGCAGCGAGCATCCGTCGGCACCGCTCGTCATCGCCCTGCACGGCAACGGCACCAGCGAGCACTCGATGATCGAGATCGCGCCGTGGTTGCCGCACGGGCCCGTCACGTACATCGCCGTCCGCGGCCCGATCCTGGGCGACAGCGGCTACCGCTGGTACACCGAGACCGAGCCCGGCCGTCCCGAGCCGGTGAGCCTCGCGGCCAGCGCGGCGTGGTTCCTCGCGTGGCTCGAGACCGAGGGCGACCCCCAACGGCCCGTCCTGCTCCTGGGCTTCCGCGAGGGCGTGACGTTCGCGGGCAACCTGATGCTCACCGAGCCGCACCGCTGGGCGGGCGCGATGCTGCTCTACGGCGCGCTGCCGTTCGACGCGGGCGTGCCCATGGCGCGCGGACAGCTCGCGGGCATGCCGCTGTTCCTCGCGCACGGCACCGACGACACCCGCACTCCGCCCCCGTTGCAGGCCCGCACCTGGGAGTGGCTGGCGAAGGAGAGCGGCGCACCGCTGTGGGCCGAGCGGGCGGCGGGTGGCGACCAGCTGGCGGGCAAGGTCGTCGGGGACGTCTGCACGTGGCTCGCCGACCGACTCGACCATCTGCGTGTGCATGGCGAGAACCCGGTGCCCGACGGTGGCGACGCCGCCTGGCCGACGATTCCCGCGGGGCAGCTCCCGGCCCGGGCGGGCGCGCCGCCGGACGTCTCCACGGCCATCCCGCAGCACCAGGAGAGCCAGACCGCACCCACGGAACTGCAGGAGCGGCTGTGGTCGCGGCTCGCGGCGCTGCCCGGCGTGACGACGGGCCCGACGAAGATCGGCGTCGACGGCACCCGCGCGCTGCTGCTCGACCGCGGCGCGGCGGCGGGGCCCGACGCGGCGTTCATCCTCCCCGCCGACGGCGAGTTCGCGCACCAGCACCCCGCGCCGGACGGCAGCCTGCACGTGGTGCTGCCCGACGCGCTGGCCTACGACGCGCTGGCCAAGGGCTGGGCCGTCGCCCACCCGCTGGCCGGGGTGCGGCTCTCCCCCGGGATGGTGCTGGTCTACGGGCCGCGTGACCCGGCGGAGGTGGAGATCGTCGCGGGCATCGCGGCGGCGTCCCACCAGTACGCCACCGGCGGTGCGGGGTAACGAGGGTCATAGCACTCGTTTCCGCTCACGACCCCTTCTCGCGTGCGCAGCCTCGACGCCGGGTGTTCTGATGGCGTTTGTGGCGACGGAGCTGGATCGACGGGGCGTGGCGGCGGCGATCGGCGCGTACTCGATTTGGGGCCTGTTCCCGGCGTTCTGGCCGCTGCTTGCGCCCGCCGCGCCCGTCGAGGTGCTGGCGCACCGGATCATGTGGACGGCGGTGCTCATGGTCGTCGTGATCAGTGCGACGCGCGGCTGGCGGCAGCTGCGCGCGCTGCGTCCGCGCGGCTGGGGGATGGTAGCGGCGGCGGGCGCGCTGATCACCGTGAACTGGGGGCTCTACATCTACGCCGTGCTCGCCGGACACGTCGTCGAGGCCGCGCTGGGCTACTTCGTGAGCCCGCTGGTCAGCGTGCTGCTCGGCGTCGTCGTGCTCCGCGAGCGCCTGCGGGTGATCCAGTGGGTCGCGGTCGGGCTGGGCGCCGTGGCCGTCGTCGTCATCGCCATCGAGGCGGGTCGGCTGCCGTGGATCGCGCTGGGCCTCGCGGGCTCGTTCGGGGTGTACGGCCTGCTCAAGAGCATGATCCCGCTGAGCGCGACCGCGGGTGTCGCGGCCGAGGCGCTGGTGCTCGCCCCGTTCGCGGTGGCCGTCCTTGCGGCCTACGAGGTGTCCGGCGCGGGCACACTGACCGGGCACGGCGTGGGCCACGTCCTGCTGCTGATGGTGTCCGGGCCGGTCACCGCCGTGCCGCTGATGCTGTACGGCGCCGCCGCCCGCCGGGTGCCGCTGTCCACGATCGGCGTGCTGATGTACCTCAACCCGATCCTGCAGTTCCTGTGGGGGGTGCTCGTCGTCGGCGAGGCGATGCCGCCCACCCGGTGGATCGGGTTCGTCCTGGTGTGGGTCGCGCTCGTCGTGTTCACCGTGGACCTCCTCCGCGCGGGCCGGTCCCCGGCGAAAGTTCCGGTTGCGGCCTGAGTCACTGCTGCGTGCGTGACGGCAGGCCTGCCCCGCCGCCCGTGCCGGAATGGCGGACTGGCCGTGCCGGAATGCGCGACTCACCGTGTTGGGACGCGCGACTCGCCGTGTTGGGATGCGCGACTCACCGTGCGGGGTTCAGGCGGTGCGGTCCACCACGTAGCCGGTGAGGACGGCCAGGGCGTCGGCGGCCGGGCAGGCGGGGAGCTTGTCCAGCTCCGCGCGGGCGTCGGCGGCCTGGTCGGCCAGCACGTCGCGGGCGCGGGCCAGCCCGGGCCCGGCGCGCAGGAGCTCGAGCGCCTCGGCCACCTCGGCGTCGTCGGTGATCGGGCGGGCCAGCAGCACCCGCAGACGATCGGCGTCGCGGCCCTCGGCCGCCAGCGCGTACAGCATCGGCAGCGTGTGCACGCCCTCCCGGAGGTCGGTGCCGGGGGTCTTGCCCGAGCTGTCCGACGGCGAGGCGATGTCGATCACGTCGTCGGAGATCTGGAACGCCGTGCCGATCACCGCGCCGAACCGCCGCAGCGACTCGACCTGCTCGGGCGGGCAGCCCGCGAACATGCCGCCGTAGCGGCCCGCGGTGGCGATGAGCGAGCCGGTCTTCTCGGCGATCACCGTGAGGTAGTGCTGCACGGGATCGTCGCCGGGGCGGGGACCGCGGGTCTCGCGCATCTGGCCCGTCACGAGCTCGGCGAACGTCTCGGCGATGATCCGCACCGCGTCCGGGCCGAGGTCGGCGACGAGCCGCGAAGCGTGGGCGAACAGGAAGTCGCCGGTGAGGATCGCGACCGTGTTGTCCC
This sequence comes from uncultured Actinomycetota bacterium, assembly GCA_963739465.1. GTDB lineage: Bacteria > Actinomycetota > Actinomycetes > Mycobacteriales > Pseudonocardiaceae > Pseudonocardia. Next base: position 19,170 of record CAVUAS010000004.1, on the reverse strand, counting down.
ACCGCGAGTTGGCGCTCTCCGCGCCCCGGCGCATCGTGGCGGAGTCCATCACGTCGTCGTGGTAGAGCGTGGCCAGGTGGATCAGCTCGACGACGGCGGCCGCCGTGAGCACCTCCTCGGACTCCGGCCGCGGCCCCATCTGCGCGCCGAGCAGCGTGAACAGCGGCCGGAACCGCTTGCCGCCCGCGTCGATCAGGTGCAGGGAGGTCTCGGCCACGAACTGGTAGTCGCTCTGCACCTCGCGATGCAGCAGCGCCTCCACCCGGTCCAGACCCGTCTGCAGTGTCGCGGAGAGAAGCGGATCCCCGACCGCGACGCCCGCGACCTCGTTGCTCGTCACTCCCTCAGCTTACGAACCCACCGGCGCTCGCCCAGCCCAAGGCCAGCGACGGGACGATGCCCAGCAGCAGCGTGATCAGCACGCCGAGGGTGATGGCGGCCGTGGTGAACGCCCCGGGCACGCTGACCGCGGGCCCGTCGGCGGCGGGCTCGCTGAAGTACATCAGCACGATCACCCGCAGGTAGAAGAACGCCGCCACGGCGCTCGCCACCAGCGCGATGACCACCAGCGGCGCCATCCCGTTGGCGAGCGCGGCCGAGAACACCGCGAACTTCGACGTGAAACCGCTGGTCAACGGGATACCGGCGAGGCCGAGCAGCAAGAACGTCATCACGCCCGCCACCACCGGCGACCGCTTCGCCAGGCCCGCCCACTGCGAGAGATGGGTGGCCTCGCCGTTGGCGTCGCGCACCAGGCTGATCACCGCGAAGATCGCGAGCGTGTTGAAGCCGTACGCCAGCAGGTAGAACAGCACCCCGGACGTGCCCTGGGGTGTGATGGCCATCGCTCCCAGCAGCAGGAAGCCCGCGTGCGCCACCGACGAGTACGCCACCATGCGCTTGACGTCGGTCTGGGTGAGCCCGAGCACCGCGCCGATCACCATCGACACGATCGCGACGGCCCACAGCACCCCGCGCCACTCCCAGCGGGTGTCGCCGAACGCGACGAACAGCACCCGGGTGAGGGCGCCGAACGCGGCGACCTTCGTGCACGCCGCCATGAACGCGGTGACCGGCGTGGGCGCGCCCTGGTAGACGTCGGGCGTCCAGGTGTGGAACGGCCCCACCGAGGCCTTGAACAGCAACCCGACCACGAGCAGGGCGAGCCCGGCCAGCAGCAGGGTGTCGGAGTGCTGCGAGCCGGACGCGGCCGCGGCGATGTCCTTCAGCTTGACCGAGCCCGCGTAGCCGTACAGCAGCGCGAGGCCGTACAGGAAGAAGGCCGACGCGAACGCCCCGAGCAGGAAGTACTTGACCGCCGCTTCCTGCGAGAGCAGCCGACGCCGCCGCGCGAGCCCGCACATGAGGTACAGCGGGAGCGAGAGCACCTCCAGCGCGACGAACATCGTGAGCAGGTCGTTGGCCGCGACGAAGGTCATCATCCCGGACAGCGCGAACAGCGTGAACGGGAACACCTCGGTCTGCATAGTGGGCGCCTGGCCGGGGGCGCCGTAGCCGGGCTCGTCGTCTCCCGATGCGCCGTGCCGCCCCGTGCCCCCGCCGACCGCCGCCCGGGCCGCCGCCGACGCGACGAACGCGCCACCGGGCTCCACGGAGCGATCGGCGATGAGCAGCACGCTGCCCAGCCCGAGCGCCAGCAGGGTGCCCCACAGGAACAGGGTGGGCCGGTCGACCGCGATCGCGTCCGCGACCGTGGTGATGCCCTGCGGCGGGCTGGTGCCCGCGTACGCGGCGAGCGCGATCCCGGCCACGGCGATGGCCACGACCGAGAGCACCACCTGCGCGGGCCAGCGCTGATAGCGCGGCAGGAAGGCCTCCACCAGCACCGCGAGGCACGCCGCGGCCAGGATGACCAGGAGCGGCAGCAGCGCGCCGTAGTCGATCGCGGGCACCTCGATCGGCGCCGGGCCCTGGGCGAGAAGGGAGCTCACTTGACCAGTCCTCCCACCGGGTCGGGCAGCCCGACCTCGTTCATGGTGCTCACCACGGACGGGGTGATCACGTCCAGCACGGGGCCGGGGAAGAACCCGAGCACCAGGATCAGGGCGACGAGCGGGGTGAGCACCGCGATCTCGCCCTTGCGCAGGTCGGGAAAGCCGTCGCCGGGCTTCGCGGCGGCGACGCCCGGGTCGAGCATGGCGCCCGGCCCGCCCGCGCCCGCCCGTTCGAGGGCGCCGAGCACGGCCGCGCCGCGCAGCGGACCCTGCATCGTCTGCTGGTAGACCCACAGGATGTAGAGCGCCGCGAAGATGATCCCGACGGTGGCCAGGATCGTGTACACCGGCGCGCGCGGGAAGGAGCCGACGAGCACCAGGAACTCGGAGACGAATGAGTTGGTGCCCGGCAGCGCCAGCGACGCGAGGCCCGCCACCAGGAACAGGCCCGCGAGCAGCGGCGCGACCTTGTGGACGCCGCCGTAGTCGGGGATCAGCCGCGAGCCGCCGCGGGTGATGAGCATCCCGACGACGATGAACAGCATTCCGGTGGTGATGCCGTGGTTCACCATGTACAGCGCGGCCCCGGCGAACGCCTGGCTGGAGAAGGCGAAGATCGCCAGCGCGATGAAGCCGAAGTGCGCGATCGAGGTGTAGGAAACGAACCGCTTCAGGTCGGCTTGCACGGCGGCCAGCAGCGCACCGTACAGGATGCCGATCACGGACAGGGTGAGCACCAGCGGCGCGAGGTCGCGCGACGCGAGCGGGAACAGCGGCAGGCAGTAGCGCAGGAACCCGAACGTGCCCACCTTGTCCAGCACGCCGACCAGCAGCGCGCCGACCCCGATCGGCGCCTCGGCACCGGCGTCGGGCAGCCAGGTGTGGAACGGGACGAGCGGTGCCTTGATCGCGAACGCCAGGAAGAAGCCGAGGAACAGCCAGATCTGCGTGGACTCCGGCACGTTCGCCGCCATCCGCTGCAGGTCGGCCCAGGTGAACGTGCCCGCGCCGAGCTGCTCGCCGGACACGACGTAGATGCCGATCACCGACGCCAGCATGATCAGGCCGCCGAGCAGCGAGTAGAGGAAGAACTTCATCGCCGCGTACTGCCGACGCGGGCCGCCGTAGCGTCCGATCAAGAAGTACATCGGGATGAGCATGGCCTCGAAGAACACGTAGAACAGGAACACGTCGGTAGCCACGAACACCCCGACGAGCAGCCCCTGCGTGGCCAGCAGCAGCGAGAAGAACCCCGCGGCCGTGCGGCCCTCCGGCAGCTTCTCCTCCCACGAGAAGCCCATGACGATCGGCACCAGCACGGCGGTCAGCGCGAGCAGCACCAGCGCGATGCCGTCGATGCCCAACGCGAACCGGGTGCCGAACGACGGGATCCACTCCACCGACGACTCGAGCTGGAACCGGGTGCCCGACGACGCCGCCGCCGTCGAGTAGGAGAACCAGACCACGACCGTCAGCACGAGCTCGGCCAGGGACACCGCCATCGCGGTGAGCTTCGCGGTGCGCGGGTTGTGCCCCATCGGCGCGACGGCCGCCGCGCCGACCAGCGGCAGCAGCAACAAGGCCAGCAGCAAGGGTCCTCCTGCGTTCATGGCGTGCTCCCAAGCGAATCCCGCGCGTTCATGCGAACCGCACCGCCAACAGCCCCGCGACGACCAGCACCGCGCCGCCCAGCATCGTGAGCGCGTACGAGCGGACGAAGCCGGTCTGCAGCCTGCGCAATCGGCCCGAGCTGCCGCCCAGGAGCGCCGCCGTGCCGTTGACCACCCCGTCCACGCCGCGGTTGTCGACGTAGACGAGGAAGCGGGCCAGCCAGGTGCCGGGCGTCGCGATGAGCGCCTCGTTGATCGCGTTGGCGTACAGGTCGCGCCGCGCGGCCTGCACGGGCCACGACACGTGCCGCGGGCGCTCCACCGGGGTGGGCTGCCGCCCGACCGCCAGCCACGCGACGAGCACGCCGATCGCCGAGCACACCAGCACCAGCGTGGAGATCGCCGCCGCGGGCAGCGGGCCGTCGCGCTCGAGCAGCTCGCCCAGCGACGGGGTGAGCCAGTTGGCGAGCCGGTGGCCCTGGGTGAGGAAGAAGCCCGCCCCCACCGAGCCGATCGCGAGCACGATCATCGGCCCGGTCATCACCGCGGGGGACTCGTGCGGGTGGTAGGCGTGGCCGTCGGCGGACTGCAGGTGCTGCCAGCGCTTCTCGCCGAAGAACGTCATGAACATCAGCCGCGTCATGTAGAACGCGGTGAGCCCTGCGGCGATCGTCGCGATCAGCCCGAACGTCCAGCCCTGCCACCCGGGCGCGGCGAACGCCGCCTCGATGATGGCGTCCTTCGTGAAGTAGCCGGACAACGGCGGAAAGCCGATCAGGGCGAGGTAACCCAGCCCGAACGTGACGAACGTGATCGGCATGACCCGCCACAATCCGCCGTAGTGGCGCATGTCGACGTTGTCATTCATCGCGTGCATGACCGAGCCCGCCCCGAGGAAGAGGCCCGCCTTGAAGAAGCCGTGGGCCAGCAGGTGGGCGATGCCGAGCGCGTAGCCGTACGGACCGAGCCCCACCGCAAGGAACATGTAGCCGATCTGGCTGACCGTGGAGTAGGCCAGCACCTTCTTGATGTCGTCGTAGGCGCAGCCGATGATCGCGCCGATGAGCAGGGTGATCGTGCCGATGATCGCGACGGCGACCTGGCCCGTCTCCGTCAGGTCGTAGAGCGGGTTCATACGGGCGACGAGGTAGACGCCCGCGGTGACCATGGTTGCCGCGTGGATGAGCGCGGAGACCGGCGTGGGGCCCTCCATCGCGTCCGGGAGCCACGCCTGCAGCGGGAACTGGCCGGACTTGCCGCACGCGCCGAGCAGCAGCAGCAGCGTGATCGCGACGAGCGCGGCCGGGTCGACCCGCCCGATGTTCGCGAACACCTCGCTGTACTGCAGGGTGCCCAGCTGCGTCCACAGGATGAAGATCGCCAGCGCCAGCCCGACGTCGCCGACGCGGTTCATGAGGAACGCCTTCTTGGCCGCGGTGGCCGCGGACGGACGGTCCTGGTAGAAGCCGATTAGCAGGTAGGACGCGAGGCCGACGCCCTCCCAGCCGAGGTAGAGCAGCACGAAGTTGTTGCCGAGCACCAGCACCAGCATCGCGAAGATGAACAGGTTGAACTGGGCGAAGAACCGCCGTCGGGCTGAGGGGTCGCTGCCTTCCGCCTCGTCGTGCGTGGGCGCCATGTAGCCAACGGCGTAGATGTGGATCAGCCCGCCGACACCGGTGATCAGCAGCACGAACGTCAGCGACAGCGGATCCAGCCGCAGCCCGAAGTCGACGTGCAGGCCCGCGACGGAGAACCAGTTGTAGAGCGACAGCTCACGCGTGCGGGCCGCTGCGTCCAGCCCGGCCGTCTGCATGAAGATCACCAGGCCGACGACGAACGCGCCGACCACCGACAGCACGCCGAGGATGTGCCCCCACGCGTTGGCCCGGCGTCCGGCGACGAACAGCACGAGCGAGCTGAGTGCGGGCAACGCGATGATGAGCCACGCGAGCCCGGCCGACCCCGTGGCGGGGCCGACCTCCGGGAGCTCGGCGGCGAGGAGGAGCGAGGAGGACACGGGGAGCTCCTAGGCCTAGTACTTCAGCAGGTTCGCGTCGTCAACCGACGCGGAACGGCGCGTCCGGAAGATCGACATGATGATCGCGAGGCCGACCACGACCTCCGCCGCGGCGACGACCATGACGAAGAATGCCATGACCTGCCCGTCGAGCTGCCCGTTGAGCCGGGCGAACGTGACGAGCGAGAGGTTGACCGCGTTGAGCATCAGCTCGATGCACATGAACACGACGATCGCGTTGCGGCGCACGAGCACGCCGACCGCGCCGATCGTGAACAGCAGGGCCGAGAGCAGCAGGTAGTTGGTGGGGCTCATGCCGGGTCCTCTGCGTTGAACTCGGGACGGTCCGCTGAGTGGGGGGCGGTGAGGGCGTGCGCGTCGGCCGCGGGCAGCTCCGGCTCCTCGATCGGGGTGGCGTCGATGATCGCCGAGATCGACTCGGGGGCGACGGAGCCGTCGGGCAGGATCGCGGGCACGGCCACCGAGTCGCCGGTGGCGAACACGCCCGGGCCGGGCAGCGGGGAGACGCGGTCGTGGTCGCCGCGGAGGCGAGCCTCGACGGTGGCCCGCTGGCCGATCTTGGACTGCGCGCCGCGGGACTGCGCGTAGGTCAGCACCATCGCGCCGAGCGCGGCCGTGATCAGCAGCGCGGAGGTGAGCTCGAACGCGAAGAGGTACTTGGTGAAGATCAGCCTGCCGATGCCGGTGACGTTGCCGCCCGCGCCTGCGTTGCCTGCGGCCAGCCCGACCGACGGGATGTCGGTGAACGCGTTGCCCAGCGCCCCGACCAGCAGAACCGCGAACCCGATGCCGAAGATCAGCGCCGCGACGCGCTGGCCACGCAGCACCTCGACCACCGAGTCGGAGCTGTCGCGGCCGACGAGCATGAGCACGAACAGGAACAGCATCATCACGGCGCCGGTGTAGACGATGATCTGCACGAAGCCGAGGAACGGCGCCTGCTGGGCCATGTACAGCCCGCCGAGCGAAAGCATCGCCATCGCGAGGAACAGCGCCGAGTGCACCGCGTTGCGCGCGAACACCATGCCGAGCCCGCCGAGCAGGGCGATCGGGCCGAGGATCCAGAACGTGACGGCCTCGCCCGTCGAGATCACGTCTGTCATGACTTCGCCTCCGCGGGAAGAAGTACGTCGGCGGACATCACTTCACCTGCTCCCCCACCGGCTCATTGGCCAGGTTCTTCTTGGCCAGCGTCGGGCCCTGGACGTAGTAGTCCTGCTCGTTGTCGCCCAGGCGCATCGGATGCGGCGGCTGCTCCATGCCCGGCAGCAGCGGGGCGAGCAGCTGCTCCTTCGTGTAGATCAGGTCCAGGCGGTTGTCGTCGGCCATCTCGTAGAAGTTGGTCATCGTGAGCGACCGCGTGGGGCACGCCTCGATGCACAGCCCGCAGCCGATGCAGCGCAGGTAGTTGATCTGGTAGACGGCGCCGTAGCGCTCGCCGGGCGAGTAGCGCGCCTCCTCGGTGTTGTCGCCGCCCTCGACGTAGATCGCGTCGGCCGGGCACGCCCAGGCGCACAGCTCGCACCCGACGCACTTCTCCAGGCCGTCGGGATGCCGGTTGAGCTGGTGGCGGCCGTGGTAGCGGGGCGCGGCGGGCGGGAAGTTCTCCGGGTACTCCTCGGTGACCACCTTCTTGAACATCGTGGAGAAGGTGACGCCGAATCCCTTGAAGAACTCGAACATGGCTACTCGCTCTCCTTCGCCGACAGCGCCGGGGTGCGCCGCTCGCGGCGGCCCCGGCCCTTCGGACGCGACGACTTCGTGGGCACGACCAGGTCGAGCGGCGGCACCGGGTAGTCCGAGGCCAGCTCGACGACCGGCTCGGCGGGCTGCCTCCGGTCGGGCACCAGGAACGCGATGATCAGCACGACGGCCACGCCGATGCCGACCGCGACCAGCAGCGCGCCGGTGCTGCCGCCGCTCTGCCGCCACGTGCGCACCGCGAAGATCAGCAGGATCCACAGCAGGCTGACCGGGACCAGCACCTTCCAGCCCAGCCGCATGAACTGGTCGTAGCGCATCCGCGGCAGCGTGCCGCGCAGCCAGATGAACAGGAACAGGAAGATGAACATCTTCACGAGGAAGACGACGAACTCCAGCCAGCCGTTCAGGTTCAGGAACGGCAGGGTGCCCCCGCCGAGGAACAGGGTGGTGGCCATGGCCGAGACCGTGACCATGTTGACGTACTCGGCCAGGAAGAACAGTGCGAACTTCAGCGACGAGTACTCGGTGTGGAACCCGCCGACCAGCTCGGACTCCGCCTCGGGCAGGTCGAACGGCGCCCGGTTGGTCTCGCCGACCATCGCGATCACGAACACCACGAAGCTGGGCAGGAGCAGGATGACGTTCCACAGGCTCTGCTGCTGTGAGGCAACGATGTCGGCCGTGGACAGCGAGCCCGCGTAGAGCACCACCCCGACCACCGACAGCCCGAGCGCGATCTCGTAGGAGATCACCTGCGCCGCCGAGCGCAGGGCGGCCAGCAGCGGGTAGGGCGAGCCGGACGACCAGCCGCCGAGCACGATGCCGTAGACGCCGACCGCGCTGCACGCGAGCACCACCAGCACGCCGACCGGCAGGTCGACCAGCTGCAGCACCGTCTGCTCGCCGAAGATCGTGACCTCGCCGCCGAAGGGGATCACCGAGAACGCGACGAACGCCGGGATGCAGGAGATGACCGGGGCGATGAAGTACACCCTCTTGTCGGCCATCACCGGCATGATGTCTTCTTTGAACGCGAGCTTCAGCCCGTCGGCGAGGCTCTGCAGCCAGCCGTTGGGGCCCACCCGGTTGGGGCCGGGCCGCTGCTGCATGCGCCCGACGACCTTGCGCTCCCAGTTGATCATGAAGAGGGTGAGCACCACGCCGACGGCGAACAGCGCCACGACCTTCAGGATGATCAGCCACAGCGGGTCGTCGGCGAGCAGCTGCTGCGTGTGCGTCAAGCCGCCGTCCGGCTGGGCCTGCGCGAGCGGTGACAATTGCGCCTCCGCGGAGAAGAGTGCGTCGGCGGCGATCATGCCGTCACCCCCACCAGGTCGCCGTGGCCGACGCCGAGCACGGCGCGGACCCGGGATTCGCCGGAGTTGCCGGGCAGCCACACCACCCCGTCGGGCAGGTCGGCCAGCGCCACCGGCAGCGTGATCGCACCCCGCTCGGTGCGCACCGTGGCGGGCGCGCCCTCGGTGAGCCCCAGCCGCGTGGCGGTGGCCGCGTTGACCCGCACGACTGCGGGCCGGGCCGTGCCCGCGAGGTGTGGCTCGTTCACGGCGAGCGACGACTCGTCGATGAGCTGGCGCCACGTGGCGAGCACGGCCTGCCCGAAGCCGGGCGTGCGCGGGCGGCGGGAGGGGACGCTCGGCCCCGCGGGCGTCACGCCGGTGCGCGGCCCGAGCCGCGCGAGCTCGCCCGCCGCGGCGGCCGGGGTCTGGGTGAACAGGTCGACGTCCATCTCGACGGCCAGCGTGTCGAGCACCCGGCAGTCAGGGAGCACGCCGCTCGCGTCCAGGGCCGGGCCGAACGGCCGGGCCCGCCCCTCCCAGTTGTGGTACGTGCCCGAGCGCTGGACGTCCGGCGCGACCGGGAGTACGACATCGGCGAGCTCGGTGACCGGCGAGCGGAGCATCTCCAGGCTCACCAGGAACCCCACCTCGCGCAGGCCCGCAAGTGCGGCGGCCGGATCGGCCAGGTCGTACGGGTCGAGGCCGCCCACCACGAGCGCCGCGAGCTCGCCCATCCCGGCCGCGGTGAGGATGGCGGCGGTGTCGCGGCCCGGCGCAGCGGGCAGCGCGCCCGCGGCAAGGCCCCACGCCGCCTCGACCTCGGCACGGGCGTCGGCGTCGGTGACCGAGCGGCCGCCGGGCAGCAGGGTGGGCGCGGCGCCGGCGTCGAGCGCGCCCCGCTCCCCGGCGCGCCGCGGCACCCAGCCGACCACCGCCCCCGTGCGCGCGGCCAGCGACGACACCGCCGAGTACAGGCCCGGCACCTCCGCGGCCCGCTCGCCGACCAGGATCACCCCGCCGCGGGCCAGCCCGATGAGGACGGCCTCCGGCAGGTCGGCGAGCACCGCGGCCTCCGCACCGGGCACAACCGGGATGAGGTTGTCCTTGGCCGGGGGCGCCGCCGCGCCGGTGGAGGGCGACGTGCGCTCCACGGCGGGGGTGGTCCACTGCCCGAGGTGGTAGACGTGCTGGCCGAGCTTGCGCACCGCCTTGCGCAGGCGCAGGTAGATGATCGGCGCCTCCTCCTCCGGCTCCAGCGCCACGCAGAGCACGGTGGACGCGGCCTCGAGGCGCGCGTAATCCAGGATCTCCGGGCCCTGGCCGACGACGTGCGCGGCGAGGAACTCCAGCTCCTCGCCCGTGTGCGGCCGGGCGCGGAAGTCGATGTCGTTGGTGCCCGCCGCCACCCGCGCGAACTTGGCGTAGGCGTAGGCGTCCTCGACGGTGAGCCGCCCACCCGCGAGCACGCCGATGCCGCCCTCACGCGCGGCGGTGAGCCCCCGCGCGGCGACCGACAGCGCGTCGGTCCACGACGTCTCGGCCAGCGTGCCGTCGGGCCTGCGGACCATCGGCCGGGTGATGCGGTCCGCCGAGGTGATGTAGCGGAAAGCGAACCGGCTCTTGTCGTCGATCCACTCCTCGTTGACCGCGGGGTCGTTGCCCGCCATCCGGCGCATGACGACGCCGCGGCGGGTGTCGGTGCGCATCGCGCTGCCGCACGCGCAGTGCTCGCACACGCTGGGCGTGGACCGCAGGTCGAACGGCCGGGACCGGAACCGGTAGGCCGCGCTCGTGAGCGCCCCGACCGGGCAGATCTGGATCGTGTTGCCGGAGAAGTAGCTCTGGAACGGCTTGTCCTCGGCGACGCCGATCTGCTGCTGGGCGCCGCGTTCGAGCAGCTCGATGAACGGGTCGCCCGCGATCTGCTCGGAGAAGCGGGTGCAGCGCTGGCAGAGCACGCAGCGCTCGCGGTCGAGCAGCACCTCGGTGGAGATCGCGATCGGCTTGGGGAACGTGCGCTTGGTGTCGACGAACCGCGAGTCGGTGCGCCCGGAGCTCATCGCCTGGTTCTGCAGGGGACACTCGCCGCCCTTGTCGCAGATCGGGCAGTCGAGCGGGTGGTTGATCAGCAGCAGCTCCATGACGCCCTGCTGCGCCTTGTCGGCCACCTTCGACGTGTGCTGGGTGCGCACGACCATGCCGTCGGCCACCGTCATCGTGCAGCTGGCCTGCGGCTTGGGCATCGGCCTGCCGCCCATCTCGACCTCGACGAGGCACTGGCGGCAGGCGCCCGCCGGATCGAGCAGCGGATGGTCGCAGAAGCGCGGCACGATGATCCCGAGCCGCTCGCACGTACGGATGATCAGCTCGCCCTTGGGGGCGTCGACGACCCGGTCGTCGATCGTGAGCCGGACGTGGCCCTCGGGGACGGGCGGGGCGTCGGCCCCCTCTTGTGTGAGCGTCATGCCATCGCTCCGGCGGGTTCGGCCGACTTCGCGGCGGGCTGTTCGGCGCAGAGGTCGAGGAACTCCTGCCGGAAGTACTGGATGCCGCTGGTGATCGGGCTCGTGGCGCCGTCGCCGAGCGCGCAGAACGACCGGCCGAGGATGTTGTCGCAGATGTCCAGCATCGTCTCGATGTCTTCTTCGGTGCCCTCGTGGTGCAGCATCCGCTCCAGGATCTGCAGCAGCCAGTAGGTGCCCTCACGGCAGGGGGTGCACTTGCCGCAGGACTCGTGCTTGTAGAACTCGGTCCACTTCATGACCGCCCACGGCACCGACACGGTCTCGTTGAACACCTGCACGGCGGTGGTGCCCAGCATCGAGCCTGCCGCGGCGGCGCCCTCGAAGTCCAGCGGGACGTCCAGGTGCTCGGCGGTGAACAGCGGCGTGGACGAGCCGCCCGGCGTCCAGAACTTGAGCGGGATGCCGTCCTTCATGCCGCCGCACAGCTCCAGGAGCTGCCGCAGCGTGGTGCCCAGCGGGGCCTCGATCTGGCCGGGCCGCTCGACGTGCCCGGAGATCGAGTAGATCTTGGGGCCGGGGCTCTTCTCGGTGCCCATGGACCGGAACCAGTCGCTGCCGCCCTGCACGATGAACGGCACGCTGGCGATCGTCTCGACGTTGTTGACCACGGTGGGCGACGCGTAGAGGCCCGCGGTGGCCGGGAACGGCGGCTTGAGCCGAGGCTGGCCGCGACGGCCTTCGAGGGAATCGAGCAGCGCCGTCTCCTCGCCGCAGATGTAGGCGCCCGCGCCCGCGTGGACGACGATGTCGATGTCGTAGCCCGTGCCGAGGATGTCCTTGCCGAGGTAGCCCTTCAAGTACGCCTCGCGCACGGCGTTGGCGACGCGGCGGATCGGGTGCAGCGCCTCGCCGCGCACGTAGATCGCGCAGAAGTGGGCGCGGATGGCGTAGCAGGTGATGATGCAACCCTCGATGAGCGAGTGCGGGTCGGCCATCATCGTGGGGATGTCCTTGCAGGTGCCCGGCTCGCCCTCGTCGGCGTTGATCACCAGGTACTTGGGCCTGGCGCCCGGCCCGGTGGGCCCCTGCGGGATGAAGCCCCACTTCATGCCGGTGGGGAAGCCCGCGCCGCCGCGGCCGCGCAGCCCGGAATCCTTGACGAGCTGGATCAGCTCGTCGGGATCGGCCCGCAGCGCCTCGCGTAAGGCCTGGTAGCCGCCGGTGCGCTCGTAGGTGTCGATCGACCACGAGCGGGGCTCTGCCCAGCGCCGGGTGAGCACCGGGGTGATGGGGTCGGTCATTTCTTCTCCGGCAAGGCGGGGGGCGTGTCGGGCATGGCGGGCGCGGCCCAGCCGCGCTCGGCGGCCACCCGCACACCCAGGAGCGTCTCAGGTGCCTCCGACAATCCTTCGACGCCTGCGGTCAGATCAGGGAAAACGCCCGCCAGCTCCAGCTCGACGGTGCGGAAGTCGGTGAGCGGCGCTCCGCGCGTGGGGTGCGGCTTCTCGCCCCGGCGCAGGGCGTCGACCAGCTCCTCGGCGGTGTCGACGTCCTGGTTGTCGTAGAACTCGTAGTTGACCTGGATGACCGGGCCGAAGTCGCACGCGGCCAGGCACTCGGCGTGCTCCAGCGTGACGACGCCGTCGGCCGAGGTCTCCTCGTGGCCGAGCGGCTCGTCGGCCGAGCCGAGCTTCTCCTGCAGGCGCCGGTAGATGGCGTCGCCGCCGAGGGCCGCGCACAGCGTGTTGGTGCACACGCTCACCAGGTGCTCGCCGCACGGGGTGCGCTTGTACATCGTGTAGAAGGTGGCGACGGCGGAGACCTCGGCCGTGGTGAGCTCCAGCGCGTCCGCGCAGAACCGGATGCCGTCCTGGCTGACGTGGCCCTCGACCGACTGCACGAGGTGCAGCAGCGGCAGCAGCGCCGAACGCGACTGCGGGTACCTGGCGATGATCTCCTTGGCCCGCGTGGTCGTGCGCCCGTCGAAGACGCCGCCGACGATCGGCTGGTCGGCCGGCCCCGCCCAGACGACCTCCTCGGGCGCGGCCGACGGCCCGATGGACTCGGGCATGCCTTCCGGCAGTGTCATCGGGCTCCCTCGCTTCTTCTCCCCGTCCCGGCCCTCCCGGGCTCGGTCATCATCGTCGCAACCCCCCATGACCGGGTCGATGCTCGCGACGGCCGCGATGACGTCGGCGATCATGCCGCCCTCGCTCATCGCGGGCATCGACTGCAGGTTCACGAAGCTGGGCTCGCGGACGTGCACGCGCATCGGCCGGGTGCCGCCGTCGGAGACGAGGTGTACGCCCAGCTCGCCGCGGGGCGACTCGACCGCCGTGTACACCTGGCCCGCTGGTACCGCGAAGCCCTCGGTGACCAGCTTGAAGTGGTGGATCAGCGACTCCATCGACTGGCCCATGATCTTCTTGACGTGCTCGAGCGTGTTGCCCATGCCGTCGGAGCCGATCGACAGCTGCGCAGGCCAGGCGATCTTGCGGTCCTCGACCATGACCGGGCCCGGCTCCATGTTCTCGACGACCTGCTCGATGATCTTGAGCGACTCGCGCATCTCCTGCACCCGCAGGCGGTAGCGCGCGTAGCAGTCGGCCTCGGTGGCCGTCGGCACCTCGAAGTCGTACTCCTCGTAGCCGCAGTAGGGCTCGACCTTGCGCAGGTCCCACGGAAGGCCCGCGCAACGCAGGATCGGGCCGGTGGCGCCGAGGGCCAGGCAGCCGTCGAGCGGCAGGTAGCCGACGTTCTCCATGCGCTGCCGCCAGATCGGCTGACCGGTGAGCAGCCGGTCGTAGCCGGGCAGCTGGCCGTCGATCTGCTTGACGACGGCCAGGACGTCCTCCTCGAAGCCCTCGGGGAAGTCCTGGGCGAGGCCGCCGGGGCGGATGAACGCGTGGTTCATCCGTAGGCCGGTGAGGCGCTCCAGCAGGTGCAGCAGGTCCTCGCGCTCGCGGAAGCCGTTGGTCATGCCGGTGAGCGCGCCCAGCTCCATGCCGCCGGTGGCGATGGCCACCAGGTGCGAGGCGATCCGGTTGATCTCCATGAGCATGACGCGGCCCTGCTGGGCCCGCCGCGGCGCCTCCACCCCGAGCAGCTTCTCGACGCCGAGGCAGTAGCCGGCCTCGGTGAAGAGCGGCGCGAGGTAGTCCATGCGCGTCACGAACGTGACGCCCTGGGTCCAGGTGCGGTACTCGCAGTTCTTCTCGATGCCGGTGTGCAGGTAGCCGATCACGGAGCGGGCCTGCGTGACCGTCTCCCCCTCCAGCTCCAGCACCAGCCGCAGCACGCCGTGCGTGGACGGGTGCTGGGGGCCCATGTTGACGACGATGCGGTCGTCGTGGTCCTCGTCGATGAGGGTGTCCCAGTCGCCGCCGGTGACGGTGTAGACCGGGCCCTCGGTCGTGAGGCGCTCTTCGGCAGGGGTGGTCATGAGTAGGACCGCCTCTCGTCAGGGGGCGGGATCTCCGCGCCCTTGTACTCCACCGGGATCCCGCCGAGCGGGTAGTCCTTGCGCTGGGGGTGGCCCTCCCAGTCGTCGGGCATGAGGATGCGGGTGAGCGCGGGGTGGCCGTCGAAGACCACGCCGAACATGTCCCAGGTCTCGCGCTCCTGCCAGTCGGCCGTCGGGTAGACCTCGACGACGCTCGGCACGTGCGCGTCGTCGACGTCGACCGCGACCTCGAGGCGGATGCGCCGCCGGTAGGCCATCGACGTCAGGTGGTAGGCGACGTGCAGCCGCTGCTCGACCTCGGGGCCGTAGTCGACCCCGGAGACCGACGAGCACAGCTCGAACCGCAGGCCGGGCTCGTCGCGGAACGTGCGGCAGAGCTCGAGGAGGTGCTCGCGGCGGACGTAGAACGTGATCTCGCCGCGGTCGATCGTGATCTGCTGGAGGGCGCCGCGGTCGATCCCGCGCCGCTCCAGGCAGGTGCCCAGCTCGTCGGCCAGCTCATCGAACCAGCCGCCGAACGGGCGCTCGGCCGGGGCGGGCGCGTAGCCGGGCAGGCGCAGGCCGCCGAAGCCGGACGTGTCGCCGGAGCCGTGCACGCCGAACATGCCCTTGCGGGCCCGCGACGGCGGGACGCGGGTGCCGCCCTCGGGCACCCCGTCGAGCTGCTCCACCTCGCCCGCGGCCGGGGCCTCGCCGCCGGTGTCGCGGTGGGCAGCGGTGTCGGTGCCGCCCGTTTCGGCCGAGGAGTGCTCGCCGCCGGTGGGCTCGGCCTCGTCCTTGGAGGTGCCTGATGTCTCGTCAGCCATTGCTTACTTCTTCTTCGCGAACTTGATCGACGACGGCACGAGCTCGGTCTTGTGGCCCGACTCCGCGAGCGCCGCGGCCCGCTTGGCGCCCAACGGCTCGTCCATGATCTTGGCGTGGATCTTGAGGATCGCGTCGATCAGCATCTCCGGCCGCGGCGGGCAGCCGGGCAGGTACATGTCGACGGGCACGACGTGGTCGACGCCCTGCACGATCGCGTAGTTGTTGAACATGCCGCCGGAGCTGGCGCACACGCCCATCGCGAGCACCCAGCGCGGCTCGGGCATCTGGTCGTAGATCTGGCGCAGCACCGGGGCCATCTTGTTGCTCACCCGGCCCGCGACGATCATCAGGTCGGCCTGCCGGGGGGAGGCGCGGAACACCTCCATGCCGAAGCGCGCCAGGTCGTAGCGCGGCGCCCCGGTGGTCATCATCTCGATCGCGCAGCACGCGAGCCCGAACGTGGCGGGCCACAGCGAGGACTTGCGCGTCCAGTTGACGAGCTTCTCGACGCTCGCCAGGAGAACTCCGTTCGGGAGGTGCTCCTCAAGTCCCATGATCTAGTTCCAATCCAGCCCGCCGCGACGCCACACATACACGTAGGCGAAGCCGACCGTCACGATGAACAGCACGATCTCCACCAGCCCGAACAGCCCCAGCACGTCGCTGGTGACCGCGAACGGGTAGAGGAAGACCATCTCGATGTCGAAGAGGATGAACAACATCGCGGTGAGGTAGTAGGCGACGGGCATGCGCCCGCTCCCGACGACCGGGTCCGGCGAGGGCTCGATGCCGCACTCGTACGCGTCGAGCTTGGCACGGTTGTAGCGGTGGGGGCCGACGTGCGGTGCGGTCGTCACGGAGAAGAGCGCGAACAGCCCGGCCAGGACGAACAGCAGCACCAGCGGGAGGTAGGTCATCGGCCCTCCTGATCTCTTGCGGGCGCCGCGGACCCTAGATCCCCGACGCCTCCTGGCCCTAGCCAGGTATGCCTAACCTGCGATGTTCGCTTGTGAACGGATTCACGAAGTGCCCGGAAGTCTATTCATCCGATGCGCGGGCCGCGAGACGGATGCGACACCATGTGCAAACGGTTACCGACGCCGGGCGCGGTGCAGGGCGACCGCACCGCCCGCGAGGTCGCGCCAACCGACCTCGGTCCAGCCCGCGGCGCCGATCCGGGCCGCCAGCTCGGGCTGGGCGGGCCAGTCGCGGATCGACTCGCCGAGGTAGCGGTAGGCCTCGGGGTTGCTGGAGACGCGGTCGGCCACGGCGGGCAGCACCCGTTCCAGGCCCAGGTAGTACGCCGCGCGGTAGGGCGCCCACGTGGGACGGCCGAACTCGCACACCACCAGCCGTCCGCCGGGCTTCGTCACGCGGGCCAGCTCCGCGAGCGCACGGTCGGTGTCGTGCACGTTGCGCAGGCCGAACGCGATCGTTACGGCGTCGAACACGGCGTCGGCGAACGGCAGGGCGAGCGCGTCGGCGGCGACCTTCGGGACCGGCCGCGCCGCGCCCGCGCGGAGCATGCCCAGCGAGAAGTCGGCCGCGACGCACCACGCGCCGGAGCGGGCCAGCTCGACGGTCGACACGGCCGTGCCCGCGGCGAGGTCCAGCACGATCTCGCCGGGCCGCAGGTCGAGCGCGCGGCGGGCCAGCGCGCGCCAGCGGCGGTCCTGGCCCCCGGTGAGCACGGTGTTGGTGAGGTCGTAGCGCCGGGCCACGCCGTCGAACATCGCGGCGACGGCGTGCGGGTCCTTGTCCAGGTCGGCGCGGCTCACGCCGCCACAGTACGACCGCGCGCGCCCGGGTGGTCCGCGTGCGCGTCAGCAGGGTGACACTGCGGACACTGAACGTCTGCAATGTCACCCTGCGGACATGCGGGGGCGCGCCGTCGCCCGGCCTACCGGCGCATCCGGCGGGCCAGCGGCAGGGCCAGCACCCAGGTCACGACGATCACGACGAGGAGCGGCGCCGATGCGCCGAGCGCGGTGCGGCCCGCGACCCGCACGTGCACGGCGTCGGTGACGTCGTACTCGACGGTCACGAACGTGCCGGGGGTGAGGCCGCGCGGGTACGCCACGCCCAGCTCGGGGACCGCCACGTCGCCGTTGGGCAGCGGGAAGCGCACGAGCGTGCGGAAGAAGGTGGAGCCCTCCAGCACCTCGGCCCGCGCGACGGCCTGGTTCGCGGTGATCTTCGCGTCGTCCACGGCCGCGCCTGCCAGCGCAAACCCGCAGAGCAGGGTGATGACGACGGCGACGCCCAGCACGATCTGCGCTCGGGTGCGGGAGATCGCGCGCGCGGCCGGGCCGACGAGGTCCTTGACCTCGTCGATCACGCGTGTGCGCTCCGTCATCGCCCGCAATTCTACGGCGGTGTGTCCGGCGCCTCGCGGGGCGGGCGGGCATTGGGCGCCGCGGGCTCCTACTCTCGAAAACGTGACGATCGCCCCGCTACCGACCGGGTTGGGCGTACGAACCAGGCTCGTCGACGACCCGGTGCGCCTGCTCGACCTGCTCCCCGACCGCGAGGGCGCCCTGGCCTGGGTCCACGGCGGGGAGGGTCTGGTCGGCTGGGGCGAGGTCGCGCGGCTGAGCACGGCGGGGCCCGCGCGGTTCCGCGACGCCGACCGGTGGTGGCGCTCGTTCGCGGGCCGCCTGTCCGTCGACGACGAGGTGGGCCTGCCCGGCACGGGCCCGATCGCGTTCGCCAGCTTCACTTTCGCCGATGACGCCCGGGGTTCGGTGCTCATCGTGCCGAGGGTGGTGGTCGGGCGCCGCGACGGGGTGGCGTGGATCACCGAGTTCTCGCACGCCGACGGCGTGCACGCCGTCCGGCCGGTGCACCCGTCCGGCGCCGTGCGCTACGCCGACGGGCAGCTGTCGGTGGCGGGCTACCGGCAGGCGGTGGCCGAGGCGGTGCGCCGGATGCGGGCGGGCGAGCTGGACAAGGTGGTGCTCGCGCACGACCTGCTCGCCGTCGCCGACGGCCCCCTCGACGCCCGCCACCTGCTGGCCGGGCTGGCCGCGCGCTACCCGGGGTGCTGGTCGTACTCGGTGGACGGGCTGGTCGGCGCCACGCCCGAGCTGCTGATGCGCCGCCGGGCAGGCACGGTGTGGTCGCGGGTGCTGGCGGGCACGATCTGGCCGGGGCCGACGGAGGAGGCGGACCTCGGCGACACCCTGCTCGGCTCGGTGAAGGACCGCCACGAGCACCGGCTGGCCGTCCAGTCGCTCGTCGAGTCGCTGCGGCCGCTGTGCGCGGAGCTCACCGCGCCCGCCGAACCCGTGCCGCTCGTGCTGCCCAACGTGACGCATCTGGCCAGCGACGTCGCGGGCACGCTGCCCGCCGAACACCCGGCCACGCTGCTGGAGCTGGCCGCTGCCGTGCACCCGACGGCCGCGGTCGGCGGCACCCCGCGCGAGGTCGCCGTGCCGCTGATCGCCGCGCTGGAGGGGATGGACCGGGGCCGCTACACCGGTCCGGTGGGCTGGGTCGACGCCGAGGGCGACGGCGAGCTGGGCATCGCGCTGCGGTGTGCGCTGCTGGACGGGTCGGTGGCGCGGCTGTACGCCGGGTGCGGGATCGTCGCCGACTCGGACCCCGACAACGAGGTGCGGGAGGCCGCGGCCAAGCTGCTGGCTGTCCGAGAGGTGATGGAACCGGAGGCCTAGTGTCCCCCGCCGGAAGTCCACTATGTATCTCGGCGGCCCAGGCCGCCCCTGGCCGCGCCCGCGGCCGGTCCGAGTACGCCCGGTACGAGGCCCGACCGCAGGCACACCCAGGAACGACCTGCATCCACCGATATACGCACCGCACTTCCGGCG
>CAVUAS010000003.1:0-391012 GCA_963739465.1 uncultured Actinomycetota bacterium | reverse complement strand
GGCCCACCGTCAGAGCTGAAGCGCATGTCCGCGACGTCGGTGGTCAAACCGGTGGGGCAGTATTCGACGCCGTAATACCGCGAAATACTGATCTACGTGATGCACACTTCAACCGCATTGATGTTTTCACCTTCAACGCGAAATCTGCTGCGGCTCAAGCGTATCGCAGAAACGGAAGCTGATCGTGCACGTCGCCACCGGCGTCCCGGTGGGTAGTCGCCGCGTTCGCGGCGGTGGTCGTAGTGGGCGCGGGCGCCGGGTGAATGGGCTAGCAGCGGCAGCGCCCACAGGTAGCCGGCTTGGCAGAGCCGCCGGTTGCGCACCACCCGCATGCTCACCGAGGTCTTCTTGCCCGATGCGCGGGTGACCGGCGCGGTCCCGGCGAATGCCTTCAAGGATTTGGCATCGGCGAAGCGGGTGCGGTCATCGCCGATCTCGCCGAGGATGCGGGCGCCGAGCACGGTTCCGAGCCCGGGAAAGCTGGTCAGGATGGCGACGTCGGGGTGCTGCGTGAACGCCTCGGCGAGCGCGTGTTCCAGCTCCGCGATGTTGGCGACCGCGGTGTTGAGGGCGCGCAGGTGCGCCAGCGCGGCCTGGCCCATGGCCTGCTCCACCGGCTCGGGGTGGCGAAACTGCTCGGCGCGTATCCCGGCCAGGATCCGATCGACCTGGTGGTCGATGTTGCGGCGGCGTCCGCCCCGGACCAACACGGCCCGCAGCGAGGTGCGCCGCAGTTTCTGGACGGGCCTCGACCTCGACGTCATGTGGCACGCGATCACGGACCCCGCGCTGCAGACCGCCGCCTACCTCGGCGTGATCACCTGGGAGTCAACGGCGGGAATCGTCCTCGCCGTGGCGGTCGTGCTGTGGATCCGGGGCCGCGACAACGCCGGACGGGTCGCGACCGTTGGCCTGCTCATGATCGTCGTCCTGTCTTCGGCGGCTTCATCGACGTCGGCAGCGAGTGGTTCGCGATGTGGCGGTCGACGGCATGAAACGGCCTCGACCCGCCGTTCCGCAACGCGATGCTCGCGATCCTGACCCTGGTGCTGGTGTACCTGCCCGGCCAACGCCCCGCTACGCCCGCCCCTGACTCACTGGTACGGGACGTGGCACTGCGCGCTCAACTTGCGCATCCCGAAAGCGAACTGCTTGGGGTTGCTCTCCAGCCAACCTTGCGCGAAGTCGTAGACGGCGTACATGAGCTCGGCATCGCCGCTGTCCTGGACCGCGTCGGCCATCTGCTGGACGAGGTCTTGCTGCTGGCTGGTGCTCAGCGTGCCGATGCCCTCGACCATCTGGCGGAACAAGTCGCACGTTTGGCCCGCCGAGGCCGCTTCCGGCCCCTGGGCGCCGACCGGCTCGGCGGCGTTGGCCGACGAGTTGCCCGCGCAGGCGACCAGCGACCCGAGGAGCACCGAGACAACGATGCCTTTTCGGCCCAATGCCTTCATCACGTTTCCCTCTCGGGTCTGGTTGTCGATCGAATCGCTCCGGCCAGTAAGGCCGCGAAGATGCCCATGAAGGATCCGAGGACGAGGATCTGCAGGGCGGTGTCCACGTCAGCCGCCAGGCTCCACGCTCCTGCGGCGAAGGCCGCCAGCAAACCCCATACGATCCGGAAGGACCGGGCGGCGAGCGCCACTCCGAGCGCGAGCAGCGCTTGCACGAGGACCGCGCCCGCGACCTGCCAATGGGCGACCAACGGCGGCGGCGCGGCGAGGCTCTTCACGAAGAGGAAGAAGTAGGTGCCGCCGCACGCAGCAGCCGCGAACACGATGACCGCCGCGGCTACGCGACCGTGGTCGGGACCACAGGAGCCCGGCGAGCGGGAACAACCACAGCAGCACCACGACGACGAGCGCCACGTCCTGGTGGACGAACTTGAGGAGCATCGGATGCTCAATACCCATCCAGAGCCAGAGGGGCCCGGAGAACTGCGTGGCGGGCAGCGCGGCGTAAGCGTGTGCGGCCTGCCCGGTCATCGCGGGTATCAGCTGGTGCAGGTCACGGAGCAGCGTCCACGAGCTGAGCAGCGAAGTCAGCACGAGGGCTGAGGCGACGACGGCGGAGCCTACGACCCAACGGGACAGGGCCGCCGTGCTCGGCGCCCAGGCCAGCGCGCAGCAGCGGATCCATGCGACGACCAGCACCGTCGCCGCGAACAGGACGATGAGCACGATCACCGCCAGCTGGGGCGCGGGCGCGGGTCCCGGACCCCAGACGCCGGTGATGGACGCGGGCAGGCTCAACGGCTCGCCAAGGATGAGGCCGCAGCCCAGACCCACGCCCGGCGCCACGACACCGGGCGGCGGCAGCCCGGCCGACCGCCGGAACAACGCGCCCCGCCACATGCCGACGGTCAGGCCCGCGGCGGCCAGCGGAGCGAAGAAGAGGGCGGCGATCCAGCGGACCTCGAGCGCGTCTGGCTGCTCCACGATCGACCTGAGCAGGAGGAGGACGCTGCTCGTCGCGATGGTGCAGGCCACGCCGACGCCGACGGCATCCCAGAATCCCAGGCGCAACACGACGCCTTCGTCATCGAGAGCGGACTGGCGCTTCGTGGCGGGCGGGTGGGGTCCGAAGGACCACTGACGCCACACGGGCTCCCCCGATGTCGTCGACGCGGCGAGGGTCTGCCTCAGGGCGCCGTGCGGGCCGTCCCACTGCAACGCCCGCGCGTCGGCGGTGTACTCACGGGTGCGCAGCACGGCGTTGCGGAAGAGCCGCACGACTATGGTGAGTGCTACCGCACGCCACGCCACCCCGAGCAGGTCAAGACCCGGTTGGACGAGCATGGTCACGATCAGCGGGGCCAGTGCGGTGAGGACGAACGCGTACCAGACAGCGATCGCGAGGTAGGTCTGGTCGACGTCCCGGTTGCGCAGATGGGCCATCTCGTGGCGAACCGTGGACCGGAAACCTGCGACGTCGGTGAAGTACAAGGTCACCAGCCCGCCGTTGAGACGCAGCCGCCGATGCCGTGGCAGGCCGAAGACGAGCGCGCTCGCGGACGGGTTGAGCGCGTCGACCATGAGGATCGGCGGGCGGGGCAGCCCCGCCTCACGCGCGAGTCCCGCGATCTCCTCGTGCAGCTCCGGCGCGTCGTCTGGGGTCAGCAACGCCAGACGGCGTCGTCGGATGAGCCACGTCGGCATCGACAGGTAGATGGCTCCGGTGACCAACAGGAGAGCGAGAAGGCCACCGATCATCCAGACG
This sequence comes from uncultured Actinomycetota bacterium, assembly GCA_963739465.1. GTDB lineage: Bacteria > Actinomycetota > Actinomycetes > Mycobacteriales > Pseudonocardiaceae > Pseudonocardia. The sequence goes on along the minus strand of CAVUAS010000003.1, from coordinate 387,793 downwards.
GTGTCCGCGTGACCTGGGGACGAGTCGATGGCGATGTACATGAAGTCGTAGGTGAACAAGCTCGCCCCGACGACGGCGATTACCAGCAGCAGCGAGCGCCCGACGACCGGCGTCGGCAGCGCGAAGGGGTCCGGACGCCGCAACTGGTCAGCGCCGGATCGTCGAAGGGAGAGTGACACTGTCGACCGCCGATCAGTCGGAGGTCAGCAGATCGCCGACGAGGGCATCGGCCAAGAGGTTCGCCTTCGCCTCGGGCAGGTCGAGGGCGACGGCGCGATCGAAGGCGCTCTGCCGAACCAGAACCAGCTGTTCCTGCGTGATGGGCGGGAGCTCCGCGTCGGCGCCGCTCGCGTCGAGGCGGAACAGCCTGCGCAAGGCGGTCCGGACGGCGGCGGTGCCCCGCGTGCCCGCGCTCCGCGCGAGGTCGGCGGCCAGGTCCTTGAGGACGTCGGTCACGATCGTCAGCACGACCGGCGTCAGCAGCGCGATGACGGCTTCGCTGCCGAAGCCCAGCACCTCTTGCTCCCGGCGTCGCTCGCGGAGAGCCCCCTCGGGATCGGCGAAGTAGCGCTCGCTGGCCGGGCGGAGGAGCGCGAGCTCCGCCGGGGCCGTCTTCTTCAGGACCTCCCTGGCGAGATCGCGGACCAGGGCGTCATCGATCACCTGGTCCAGTCCCCGTTCAAGGGTCATCTCGGCCTCCCGCCTCGCCGACGGGCGCTCGTTCGTCGCCCGTCGATGGAAAGGAGTCGGCCCGATCGAGTTAGATGCGTCGACTTTGGGGCTTATGCGAGTTCGCCGACCACCACCGACCGACGGCCGAAACGTTCCAGCCCCGACCGGTCGTGCCGGTCGGGGCGGGTCAGCGAGCGCTGTGGGTGCCGAGACCCCGGTCATCTCATGCGATCTGGACGTATTCGTGGATGAGACCGCCGAGCCGGTCTCGTCGTAGCGGCCGCACGGTCGCGCCGGAACGTGGTGGAGTGTTGCCCGCGGGTGGGCGTTGATCGAGTGATCGGTGAGGTCGGAGCGTTGAAATGCTGCGCATACTCGCGCAGCACGAGGTCGAGATGACGTGGTCCGGTGATCAGGAGGTGGTCGAGGCATTCCCGGCGCAGGGTGCCAATGAAGCGTTCCGCAATCGCGTTCGCCCGGGGTGCTCTGATCGGCGTCCGAATGATCCGCATGTCAGCGCCGCCGAAGACTGCGTCGAAGGACCTGGTGAACTTGCTGTCCCGATCGCGGATCAGGAACCGGAATCGGTCGGCGCGATCGCCGAGATCAATGAGCAGGTTGCGGGCCTGTTGAGTGACCCAGGCTCCGGTCGGGTGGGCGGTGATCCCGGCGATGTGCACGTGGCGACAGCCGTGCTCGACAACCACGAGAACGTAGGGACCTGGTTCGCCGAGCTCTCCGCGATCTCCCGCACCAGCCCCACGTTCCGCAACCTGGACGTCACCCGCGTCCGCCCCTACTGATCAATCCTGCACGGCCTGTTCGGCGATACGCCACCGGAGGACCGTTTGGCGCGCCTCCCACATTTCGGATAGCGGACCCAATAAGGTCCCCGTCCGAAATGGAGGAGCATTGATGCGGGAGAAGCGCCGGAAATTCACTCCGGAGTTCAAGTCTGATCGTGGTCGAAACCTCACGTCCCATCGCCGAGGTGGCCCGCGAGATAGGCGTGCACGAGGGCACGCTCGGCAACTGGGTCAACAAATACCGGGTCGAACACGCCGGCGACGAGCCACCGTTGACCCTGCCGGAACGGGCACGCTTGCGAGAACTCGAGCGGGAGAACCGCGAGTTGCGGATGAAGACGGAGTTCCTGGGAAAGGCGGCCGCCTTTTCCGCTCAGGAGTATCGGTGAGCGAGAAGTACTCGTTCATCGACGCGGAAAAGGCACGCTTTCCGATCGTGAAGATGTGCGCGTGGCTGCAGGTGTCGACGTCGGGCTTCTACGCCTGGCGGGATCGACCGGTCTCGCCGACCGCACGCCGTCGTGCTCGGCTGGCCGTGCTCGTCCAGGCGATCTTTGATTCCTCCGACGGCACCTACGGTTACCGCCGCATCCACGCCGCACTGGCGCGGCAGGGTGAGGACTGCGGGCCCGAGCTGGTCCGCGACCTCATGCGGGACCTCGGCCTGGTCACCTGCCAGCCCCGGCCGTGGCGGCCGACCACGACGCAGCCCGGCGCGGGGGGCCAGCGCGTGCCCGACCTGGTGGGCCGCGACTTCACCGCCGACACGCCGGGCACCAAGCTCGTCGGGGATATCACCTATCTGCCGACCTGGCAGGGCTTCGCCTACCTGGCCACCGTCATCGACTGCGCCACCAAAGAATGCATCGGATACGCGATCGCCGACCACATGCGTGCCGAGCTCGTCATCGACGCGCTCCGCATGGCCGCGCGCAACTATCCGCTGCACCCTGGAGCGATCTTCCACAGCGACCGCGGCTCGCCCAGGCAATATCTCAGCCAAGCGTTCGCCGCAGCCGTCGCCGGGCTCGACGTCCGCCAATCGGTAGGCCGAGTAGGTTCCTGCTTCGACAATGCCCTCGCGGAATCGTTCAATGCCACACTGAAGATCGAGCGGGTCGACCGAACCGTCTACCCGACGAGGGAACACGCCCGCAAGGATGTGGTCCGCTACATCGAGTTCCGCTACAATACCAAGCGACTTCGCTCGGCGCTGGGCTACCGAACCCCACGGGAGGCCTACAACGAGAACCAGAATCACCGGCAAGCGGCCTGACAACACCAATAGTAGCTATCCGAAAAACGCGGGCGGCCCAGTTCGTCGGTGGTGGATGAGTACCGCGATGGCGCCGTTGGCAAGGCAGTAGTAGATCGGGTACACCAGCAGGGTGCCGTCGGCGTTGTCGGCGACGCCGACGGCTCCCGCGGCCAGCGCGCCTCCGATGCTCGCGTAGACGAAGGTGGCGAGGGTCTCGGATCCGGGGTCGCGGTAGGTCTTGGGCACCATCATGGCGGCGGCGATGAGGTCTGCCGCGACCACGCAGACGGTGGCGACGAGGGGTTCGCCGGATAGCAGCCATCCGGCGACACCCGCCGCGGCGACCGCGATGAGCACCCGCTCGATGATCGTCGTTCCGCCCTGACCGCGGACGATCGCGACCGCGAACACGGCGGTCGTGAGCACGGCCTGGGTCAGCAGCATGATCAGGCTCCAGGACGCGCCGTCCGCCCACTGCGACAGGCAGACGACGACGGCGAGCGCGCTCCAGATCAGCCAGGTTCCCCGGTGTGGGCGGGTCGATCCGGGCATGACATCGCGCAGGTAAGGCACGGTGTCGAAGATCCCGACCAGTCCGGCCGACACCCCGAGCAGCGCTGCGAGCACGGTCACCGCTGCGGCACCCGTACCGACGTGGTGCCACTGAACGCGTCGATCGCAGGTGCGACGAACCGCTGGACACGGTCAAGATCGGCCAGGCTCCCCCGTTCGCATCCGTATAGGTCGATCGCCGCGAGCACACCCCACGGGGACGGCGCTGCTTCGGTCGTCGCCTCTCGTACCGCCTCGGCGGCTGGGCACGTGTCCACGGCATTCCTCCCTTCCGGCACGCGGATCAGGCCGCGCGGCGCGTTGGTCGTTCGCTGGAGGAGCGGCCAAGACGAGGAAAAATTCAAACCCGGATGCCGAGCGCGTACGGGCCGTCGGCTACCGGGCCCAGTTCTTCGCGCCGACGGCGATGCCGTGGTTCGTGCCTGCCGCGGTAGATGACGGGTCGGCCCGTGAAGTCCTGCTGGGCGAAGCCGTTGACGTAGTCGACGCACGTGTAGTCGATCGGTGCGGACAAGAGTTCGAGGTTGGCTCTGGTCATCCCTGAAGGCGTCAACGGCCGCCTGCGCACTGACCCCGGCTACCGCACGATCCAGCAGATTCCCGGGATCGGGCCGGTGCTGGCCGCGGTCTTCGTCGCCGAAATCGGTGACATCGGTCGCTTCGGTCGGCCCGCGCAGCTGGCCTCGTGGGCCGGGCTGACCCCGAAACACCACGAGTCCGACACCACCGTGCACCGCGGCCGGATTACGAAACAGGGCTCCCGGCTGGTGCGCTGGGCCGCGGTCGAGGCCGTGCAACGCGGACCCCTTCAGGGATGACCAGCGGTGATTGGCGCCCGCGAGCGGTCCGGCACGATCGCCGCTGTGTCGCTGCAGTTGGTACGCCGATACCTGTCTGGCGTTGTGGAATCAGGCCGGACGCCATCCGGAACTTATTCCAGGTCTTGCTCCGACGTCGGGCCTGGCATTCTCCCCGGATGGGCAGATGTTGGCCGTACTGCGCTCGGGCGGCGAAGTCACCGTTCACCAGGTTGGCCAGAACGCAATGCTTGGCCGCCTCAAGCTCGGCCATGGCTCTCGTACTGCGTGGGTGGGCGACCGCATCATCGTTCACGGCACAGGCGGCCTCACCATGCTGAGGTGGGTCACCGTGAATGATGAGATGGTCGGCCGTCCGCAGCCATGATCAGGCTTGCACGATCGAAGTGGGACCTTGCACGGTTCTGCGCCGAAGACGTCGGGTGGTAGAACGGGACCGGACTTGACAGGCTCTTCCGGATTCAGAGTGCGAGTGCTCCGCAGTGCAGTAGGGACCGGATCCGGTAGTTGATCAGGTTGCGGAAGCCCAGCGCGTTGCGGCGCAGTGCTTCGAGGCGGCCGTTGATGGCCTCGGTCGGCCCGTTGGATGCGCGGTGGCTGAAGTAGGCCAGCACGTCGTCACGACGCCGCTGCAGGGTCCGTCCGAGGGTGGCCAGCTCGTCGAGTCCGGCCGGGACCCCGGCGCGCAGGCTGTCGATCACGCGGGCGAGCAGGGTCTTGCCCTCGCGCGGGTCGGGGTGGGCGTAGGCGGTGATGATCTGCTGGTAGACCAGCCAGGTCACCTCGACCGCAGCGTGCGCCTCGTCGGCGAACACCGCCTCCAGCCGGGTGCGCTGTCGGCTGGTGAGCAGCGCGGTGCGGGTGCGCAGGGTCCGCCGGGCCGGTAGAGCGGGTCCCCGCCCCGGCCGCGATGCCCGGTCGTGTCCTGCTGGACGCGCTGGCGGCACAGATCGAGCTTGGTCCCGGCCAGCGCGACGACGTGGAAGGGGTCCATCACGGTGACCGCGTCCAGGACGGCGGTGGTGGCGGCGTTCTTGTAGCCGCCGAACCCGTCCATCGCCACGACCTGCACCTGCGCGCGGAACTGCGGGGTGCGCTCGGCGAGCCAGCCGGCCCGGGCGGCGGCCGAGCGGCCCGCGACCAGATCCAACAGCCGGGCCCGGCCCGAGCCCTCAACGACGCCGGTGAGGTCGACGATCACGGTCACGAACCCCTCGCCCCCGGCGTGACGGGTGTGCGCCCAGCGGCGCTCATCGACCCCGATGACCCGCACCCCGTCCAGACGAGCCGGCTGCCCCACACCGGCCAGCAACGCGGTGGTGGCCTCGACCGCGATGGTGTTGACCGTGTCCCAGGACCGGCCCAGCTCCCAAGCCACCGCGGCCACCGTGGCCCGGTCGACGATCAGCCGCCGCAGCACGTAGCGGGCGCACCGACAGGTGGTCGTGGAACCCGCCTTCGCCAGCGGCGAGATGTCCCGGGCGAAAATCACCCGCTCGCACGAGGCCGCCGGGCAGCGATACCGCGGCACCCCTACCCGCAGCTGCAGCGGATGCCCGGCCACGGGTAAGTCGGTCAGCCGCCGCTCGACCCGGCCGCGGTAGGTCCCGACCGCCCCGCAACCCGGGCAGCGATCCGGGCTGGTGGCGCGCAGCTCGCACCACACCACCGTCGTCTCCCCGTCGATCGCCGCGTCGGTGATCGTCACCCCCAACTCGACGGTGCGCACAATCGTGTCGGCCAGGATCGAGGCAGGCGAGAACGTAGGCTGCGACACAGGGCCCCCCGGGGTTGCTGATCATGGCGTGAGAACCTGCATCATCAACTGCCCGGGGCCCGTCTCCCCGCACCGACACGACCGCACGACACCGGGCAATCACACGCCTACATGCACTTCATTTCCGGAAGAGCCACTTGGCATCGGAGCTCCGCGGGGCTATTGAATACGCACCGATCACACAGTCAACACGCCTACTCCGCATCCGAGGAACGGACCCGCACGCTGTTGACTGCCAGTCACCCGAAAGCCGGTCGCAGCGTGTATCGCTCACTACATCGGCGCTGTTCGCGAGCCCACACCTGACCTGAGTTGTATCGGTTTAGTGACCGCGCGGCGCACGGCAGCCGACCACTGATCAACTTCTGGAGAGCCGTGCCGCCCGTGCGAACTACCGTCGAGCTGGTGACCTCGGCGAATAGCGCGAGCAGCTACGCTTGCGGGCTACCTCAACACCACATGATGATCAGCAGCTGATCGCAGACGGGATTACACGCGCCAGGCCGGTTAGTAACCACGAATCAGCATGAATCTGCAGGTCAACGGCCTGCGGGCGGGCTGATTACACCGTAGTGATACAAGTCAGGCCTGACTTTGATCACAGGTTGATCTTGGTCGGCTCGACAAGGCGCTGAGCTGCGGGTTCTGCTGCGGGAGAGGCTGAATTTGTGCATTAACCGAGCTGAGCCGAGGGCCCGTGAGGCTCCGACTCACAGCTACGCGCTGTCCTCAAAATGGCCCAACGAATAGTCCCGCGTCGACCCGCGGCTACTCACCGCTGTTGATCTCATCTTCGACCGCCGCTGCCGCGGCTTCCTTTAACATCAACAGAGTCACCGACGCGCAATAATTGGTAAGAGTCGGGTCACCCGAAAGCCGGTCGCAGCGTGTATCGCTCACTACATCGGCGCTGTTCGCGAGCCCACAGGCGTCCGGTGAGATCCAGCGAGTAGCCCGTTGCCGGGGGCGCGGACGCTGGGTGGAATCGAGGGCGTTGCCCTTGGCTATGACCGGGCGAGGCGTGGTAACCGTCGGGGTCGGCGCGATGCGCACCTCGCCATCTCTGTATACCGCCCGCCGGACATGAGCAACTTCGACGTAGATGCGGACGCGGCGGTTAACGGGCTCTTCGACTTTAGGCGGGCACCGTCGGGTTCCTCGCTGACAATCGGCGGGTCCGCCGGGTGCAGTGCAACCGTACCCGGCGTCGGTAGTTCTCCCGGTTCCGGAAGCCGCAGGCGGCGCGTTTCACTTGCTTGATCAACCTGTTCGTGCCCTCGGTGCGGGCATTCGTCAGCCCGGTCGTGAGGAACACCTCGATCGCCGGCCACCACGTCTCGATCGTCTCGGCCAGCGTGACGAGCTCAGGGATCTGCGCGTCGGCGCACCAGCTGTAGAACGCCCACAACCGGCGCCGGATGTCGTCGCGGTGCCCACCGCGCGCGGCAGCGGCGCACAGCGCGCGCAGTTCCTCCTTCGCGATCCACGCCGACAGGATCGGACCGGTCGGGTCGTGATCGACGCACCCGTTCCACATCCGCGCCAACGCCTGATCGGACAGCCGTTCCCGCCCGCGCAGCAACAGTCGCCGGTTCGCCCAGGTCGGGTCGGTCTTGCGGCGCCGGCGATCGAGCAGGTCACGGGTGACGCGCTGACGCACCGCGGTCACCGCCTTGTTCGCCAGCATGACCAGATGGAAGTGATCGACCGCGACCTGCGCGTCGGGTAGCGCGGCACGCACGGCGGCGGCGTAGCCGGCGTGCGGGTCGATCACCACCACCTGCACACCCGCCCGGAACTGTTCGGTGCGAGCGCCCAACCAGGCCCGCACCGCGGCACTGGTGCGCCCATCGACCTGCCCCAACAACGCCTGATCACCGGTGGTCGCCGCCGACGCCGCCGCCGGAGGCTGCGCGACCGGGCGAGCGCGATCAGCCCGCCGACGAGCACATCCAGCCCGATGAGCACCAGGACTCAACCCCCGGCATCGGGTGCGGCTCCTCGCGACCACGATCACTCGGGACCGGCGCTAGGTGCAGTCTGAGAACGGTCTATCACGCGCGCGGCCAGCCGTACCGCGGCGGCCGCGTTGACGCGGCCGTAGCCGTAGTTGACGCTGTGGCCTGCCGCGTCGTATTCCCCCGGCGCGTCCCCGATCCGCGTCGCCGAACGCTGGAGAATGTCGCGCACCTCCGGCGCCTTCAACCCGGTTGCGATCGACAGCACGAGCGCCGCCACCCCGGCGACCCCGGGGCATGCGCTGGAGGTGCCGCCGAACGCGTTGGTGTAGTTGCCCGCGGGGTCGCCGCGCGTCGCGCTGCCCGGGTTGTACCCCTGCCGACCGACCCGGTCGGTGGTCCAGATGCCCGGCGTGCGGGGCACGGGGCCGGTGTCGGTGCGGAAGTCGTTGCTGGGGAAGGCTGCACCGAGATCGCTGCGCCGTGGTCGCTGTAGGCGCTGCGGAGGCCGCTGTCGTTGCAGGCGGCCACGGCGATCACGTCGGGGTTGGCCGCGTAGCCGTCGTTGTCGACGCTCTCGTTCCCGTTCCCGGCCGCCCACACCACCACACAGCCCCGCCCGCCGCGCCCACTGTGCGTCGGCGTACTCGATGGCTAGGCGAGTGCTGTCAGGCAGCGGGACGACCTGGGCGTGCCGCGGATCGCCGGGGTCCCACCAGCGCCCGTCGGCAGGCCCCCAGCTGCAGGAGATGACGTCAGCGCCTGGTCCGCGGCCCAGGCGAAAGTGTCGGCCTCGTCCTGGCTGCCCAGACCCGCGCTCGACCGCAGCGGCATCAGCCGCGCATCGGGCGCGACCCCAGCCGCCCCGAACCGTCCGGCCGCGCAAGCGACCCCGGCCGCCGCCGTGCCGTGGTCGTCGCTCTCGCCCGGCCGCGGGTCGTCGGAGGAGACCTTGCCGAACGAGCGCGGCGCGACGATCTTGTTCGCGGTCGAGAACTCCTCGTGGTCGACGTCGATCCCGTCGTCGATCACCGCGATCGTCGTGCCCGCGCCGGTGGTGAGCCGCCAGGCCCGCGCGACGTTGGCGTGCGCCTGGATCCGAACCCCGCCGATGGTGGCGATGCGCAGGTGCCACTGCGGTGGGAACGCCCGGCGGGGCATGCGGTGGCGCACCAGCTCGGGGTGGCAGAGCGCTACCTCGGCTCGGTCGAGCAGTTCCTCGGTGCGTGGAGAAGATGTCGCGGCCGATGCCTTCCGCGCCGCCGACGAAGTACGCGTTGCGCAGGTAGGGCACGGGCCTGCGCAGCGCGAACCCGTGCCCGCGCAGCACCTCCCGGCAGTGCGCGTCGTCGACGGTGTCGGCGAACTTCACGAACGCGTTCTCGGTGTAGACGACCGGCTCGCCCGCGGGGTCGGCCAGCCCGCGGCCCGCGAACTGCAGCACCGGGTCGGGGGCGAGCGCGTCGGCGAGCTGCTCGGCCGAGCCTTCTGGCGCCCGGTAGACGGCCACGCCGGAGGCGGGGAAGGCGAACAGCGGATGCAGCTTGTCCAGCACCTCGCGGCTGTGGCGGGCCAGCGGTGTGCGCTCGGGCCGGGTGCCGCGCTGCCGCGAACGCACGACGACGAGGTCGCCGTTGTCGATCAGGTCGAGCCGGTACCCGTCGGTGCCCCCGTAGCGCGCGGAGATCATGGGCGTGCCCCTCCCGTCGCCCGGAGCGGGTGGACGCCGCCGCCGGTGCGCACAATGGCGCCATGCCGATCGAGCCTTCCGCGTCGCCGCGCGAGCTGTCCGTGAGCTCGTCCGCGCCGGAGCAGCGCTACGAGCTCGACCCGGGGCTGGTCGCGCCGGACCCCGACGCCGGGCCGACCGCTGTGCGCAGCAGCCGAGAGGCGGCCGGGGGCCCGGTGTACCGCCGCCGTCCGGGCGGTGACCTGGTGGTGCCCACAGGTCGGGTGCTCGTGCGCTTCGGGCCGGGGCAGCGGGTCGAGGAGCACCGGGGTGAGCTGTCGGCGGCGGGCTACACGATTGACGCGGTGCTGTCCTACGCCCCGCACGCGGCGTGGGTGCGCGCGGCGAGCGGCCGCACGGCCGACGCCCTCGGGCACCTCGACGCGCTGGACGAGCTGCCGGGCGTCGAGCACGTCGAGCCGCAGATGATCGGCGAGGCGGCCCGCCGGGCCTGAGCGGTTCACGTCGTCGCCAAGAGGGCGGTGCCGACCAGGACGACGGCCGTCGTCCCCGCGTACTCGTCGGGCCTGCGGGCGAGCTTCTGCGCGACGACGACGCCGGTCAGCGGCAACATGAGCAGCAGGCCGGCGTGCCCGGCGACCGCAGGCCCGGCCATCAGCAGCCAGCAGCCGCGCACGCAGCGGGCGCCGTGGCGGGCACCCTCCCGGAGCAGCCCGACGAGGGCAGCCCGACCGGCGGGCGGCACGACGGCGACGCGGTGCCCGGCCCGTAGGGCGCGCGCCTTCGCGGGCGTCAGCTCCCAGGCCGCGGCGAGGATCAGGAGCCCCGCGACGACGGCCGGGGCGAACCGGCCCGCAGCGGCGCGCACCAGCTCACCCGCGGGCACGGCGACCACCCCGACCGCCGCCCAGACCGCGAGATGGGCCCCGCTGAACAGGGCGACCGCCCGGTGCCGCCAGCGCCACAGCCCGGTCAGCGCCATCCGGCGCGCGCCCGTGAGCGCCGCGGGCAGCGTCATGGCCGCGGCCATGACGCACCAGTGCACGAACGGAGGATGACGGGGCAGCGCCAGCACCACCCAGGCCAGCGCAGCCGCGGGCACCAACGGCCATTCCGGGTGACGCCAAGCCCGCCGCCGCAGCTCGGCCCACAGGCCGTCACCGGTAGTAGACACCGACCCGACCGACGCTCACCGGCGGCAGGTCCGGCAGCGGCTCGCCCTTGTACGCGCCGCCGCGGATCGCGACGAAAGTGACCGTGAGCTGGCTCGGATCCCACCGGCCCGCGTCCTGTTGAGCGCGGGCGAGGTCCGTGATGTCGAAGGCGAAGCTGAGCCCCGCGCCCCCGTGGACGTCGCGGCTGAGGTCGTTGGTTGCCTCGATGCCGAACAGCGACACGTTGCCCACGTAGTAGGAGTCCGGGTCGGTGTCGGGGTCCGCGCCGTCGGGCAAGTTGACGTAGACGGCGTAGGTCACGCCCGGGTTCTCGGTGCCTCGCACGTCGTCGATCTGCAGGAACACCTCCTGGTCGGGGTCGCCCGGGCCGCCCCGGCGGGCGGGTCCGGCGGCCTCACCGACGTCGATGGTGGCGGCCGCGCGGTCGCCCGCGAGCTGCACGGGCTCGGTCGTGGCGCCCACCAGCTCCGGCGGGTGTTCGGGGCCCGGCTGGGCGGGCGGCGGCGCAGGCATACGTGGCACCAACTCCTGGTCGGCGGGGAACCGGTCGACGACCTCGTAGGTGTAGCCCAGCTCGGCGACGGGGTCGAGCACACCGCGCGCGGTCGGGCGAGGGGTCGCGGGCGTCCCGGTGGCGTCGCGGAACGGAAACGGGAAGTCGCAGCCAGCCGGGGTCGGTCGGGTTCTGCCGGGGGACGTCGTCCTGGTTGAGCCAGACCACCCAGAGCCGGTCGATGTTGGCGTGGTGCAGCCAGAACGCGGGGTCCAGCGGGGCGCCTGCGAACGAGGTCATCAGGCCGCCGGGACCGCCGACGTTGGTGTGCACGTCGCCGTGCGGCGTGATCTCCAAGCGGCCTGCGGGCCCTGGATCGTGGTGCCAGCCCGTCACGGGGCCGCCGAAGCCGTTCGTGCCACCGGGGATCGGGGCGCGGCCGAACACCCGCTCGTTGAGCGCGCGGGTCGCGACGAACAGGTCGTCGAGCGGGTCACCGGCGTTCATGTTCAACCCGGGGGTGGTGTTGCGACGGGCGGTGAACAGGGGGTTCGGGCTGCCGTCGGCCCGGACCGGGGAGCGCAGCGAGGTCGGAAGGGTGCGCCACTGGTCGTCCTGGGTACCGCGGGAGTAGTCCCAGTACGGCAGCGCCCAGGTGTCCTTCACCTCCTGCGACACCCCCGGGAGCTGCACGCGGATGATCGTCCGCAGGATCTCTTCGAAGAAGCGCAGGTAGATGCGGTGCCAAGGCAGGAAGAACCAGCTGCCGTGCTGGCACTGGTGCAGGAAGGCGTCGGCGGCGGCCGGGTTGGCCAGCGCGTGCACGCCTGCCTGGTAGGTCCAGCCGGTGGGGTCGTTCGGGTCGACCCTCGAGCGCTGCTTCATCACGCCCACCGCGTCGCCGAAGGCCTGGATGATCGGGTGCGAGGGGCCGCCCTCGTCTTCGAGATTCCAGATGTCCCGACGGACGAACGTCGCCACTTTGCGCCTCCCTGCTCCGCTGCGTGAGCGCATCCTGAACGGCCGGCACCGCCGGATCACCGCGTCACTTCCTGACAGAGGTGGTGGTGCGACCCATCGCCCCACGGTGGGCGCTCATCCGCAACGCCGCCGATCCGCCGCGCTCTTCCCTGCTCAGCGGGTGCAGGAGCGCCGTGAGCTCGGCGCTCGGTTCGACCTGCAGCTCGTGCTGGGCCAGCGCGCGGTAGCGCTGGTAGCACCGCAGGGCCTCGCCGACGTTGCCCTCGGCGAGGTGCGCCTCGACGAGCAGCCGCTGGGCGCTCTCGCGCAACGGGTCGACGGCGATCACCGCCATCGCCGCCTCGACGGCCTCCGCGCAGCGTCCGCCGTTCATCAGCCGGCAGCTCATCGCTTCTAGCCCGTGCAAGTAGCGGTGCCGGAGGCGTTCGCGTTCGAGCAGCACCCAGTCGTCGTACCAACCCGGCAGCAGTTCGACGCACCGCGCCCGCCACGCGCCGCACGCGAGGTCGTGGTCGGTCGCCGTGTTCCGGATCATGCGGTCGGCCCACTCGAAGATCAGCTCGATGTCGACGAGCACGTCGCCGCGCAGGGCGAGCGCCTCCTTGTCGGTCTCGACGACGTCCAGCCCGGCGCCACGCAATCGCCACAGCGCCGAGCGCAGGTTGCCCGCCGCACGGGACTCCGACACGCTCGGCCACAGTTTGCAGGCTGCCGCCCGGCGCCCGCTCCGCCGCTCGGACAGCGCGAGGAACGCGACGAGCCGTTTGCTGCCGTCCGGGAGCTCCCCGCGCTGCCCGCCCTGGAACAGGTACGGGTCATCGAGGAGGTGCAGAACGGGGGGATCGCCGCAGCGGTCCGCAGCCGTCACCAGCTCAGCGACGAACGCTCCGGTCATCGCGGCCCTCCCGATCCAGCGGCACCTTTCGCTCGGCCCAGGATGAGGAGGAACCACAGAGCCTTTTGATACGCGTCCGGTCAGTCTTTCGGGCCCAGGAATTCGGCCACCAGCTGCAGCGCTTCGGCGGCGTCATGACAGCTGTGGCTCATCTCCGTGGTCCGGTCGGCGATGTCCGCAACGGAGATGACGGTGTAGCGCGGGCCAGCAGGCCACTCCTCGACACGGACGTAGCAGATCCTCGTCAACGGCGCATCCGACACCATGTGCGCACCCTGTCATGGCCGCCGTCACCGGCTCGTCCTCGGCTACGCGACACCCCGGGCCGCGTCCACCATCCGCGTGAAGGTCCGCCCCGGCGCCACGTTCAAGGCGCCCAACACCAGCGTGCGGTAGTCGCGGAAGATACGTTGGGCTGCCCCGGGGTTGCCCGCTGCGATCTGCGCCTCGACGAGGGCGCGCTGCGCGCTCTCGCGCAGCGGGTCGACGGCGACGGCGGCGGCGGCCGCATCGATCCCGGCGGTGATCCGTCCGGCGCGCACGAGGTGGCGGCTGAGCGCCTCCACACCGTGCAGCACGCGCTGGCGCAACCGTTCGCGGGGGAAGACCACCCACTCGTCCGACCAGCCGTCCAGGAGCCTGGGCAAGGCCGGTGACCAGGCCCGGACGTCGAGGTCGGCCTGCGTGGACTTGCCCTCGATGAGCCGCGCCGCCCAGTCGGCGACGAGGGTCGCGTCGACGAGGACGCCGGGCCGCAGCCGGAGCATGGACTTGTCGCTCTCGATCACGTCGATGCCCGCGCCGCGCAGCCGCCACACCGCCGAACGCAGGTTCCCCGCGGCCCGCTTGTCGTTGCCGTGGGGCCAGAGCGTGCCCGCGGCCGTGCGCCGTTCCGCCCAGCCGTCGTGCACGCCCAGGTAGGCGACGAGCCGCCTGCTGCCCTCCGGCAGTTCTTGCCGCGTGCCGTCGAGGTCGACGTGGGGGTGGCCCAAAAGGCGCAGCACCGCCGGGGTCGACCCGTACGGCAGCAGCGCTCGCAGATCCGGCGTGATCATCTCCGCTCCCGGTGTCCGCGAGAACGCTAGGGCCGCGCCGTCACCCGGCCGTCACGCGCGACGCCGCCGTGACGACCCGGCTCCGACACTGCGGGCAACCAGACGAAGGAGCAGCCATGACCTCGAGCTACGACGGAAGTGGCAGCAGCGGCGGCGGCGGGGACTACGGCAGTGGTGGCGGCGGCAGCGGTGGCGGCGGCAGCGGTGGCGGCGGCGGGGACTACGGCAGTGGTGGCGGCGGCAGCGGTGGCAGCAGCAGCGGTGGCGGCGGCGACTACGGCAGCGGTGGCAGCAGCGGGGACTACGGCAGCAGCGGTGGCGGCGGCGACTACGGCAGTGGTGGCGGCAGTAGCGGTAGCGGCGGCGACTACAGCGGCGGCGGTGGCGGCGACGGTGGCGGCCAGTCGACAAAGCGCAGCTGGTACGCGTCGCCGTGGCTGTCGTTGCTGGCCCTCGCGCTGGGCTTGATTTCCGCCATCCTGGCGCTGTTCGTGCTGCTGCGGCCGCCGCCGGTGGTGCCCGTTTCCTGCCCGACGTCTACGGGTGGCTACGTGACCGTCCCAGCAGGACAAGGCTGTCCCGGTCCGCCTGGCACCAATGGTACCAATGGTACCAACGGTAAGGACGGGGTGAACGGCAAAGACGGCGTCAACGGTACGAACGGCAAAGACGGCCTGAACGGCAAAGACGGCGTGAACGGCAAGGACGGCCTCAACGGCAAGGACGGCGCGCGAGGTCCCCGTGGCCCGCAAGGTCCTCCCGGCCCCCGCGGGCCGAAGGGCTCACCCGGATCGTCCGCGGACTGCCCCAAGAAGTACTGACGTCACGGCCCGTCGAGCCAGGAGCGGAGCAACCACCGGGCTTGTCTCAACCATGACTGGGGACCCGACAAGAGGTTGGTTGGGTCGGGAGCTGGCGCGGTGGCAGTTGCTGGCTGGTAGGCCCCGGGCCTGTGTTCCGCCGGTTTCCCGGACGGTGGTGCCACCCCGGTGGCCATGGTCAGCATGCTCCGTTTCCAGCTCCCGCCCGTCGAACCGTGCGTGCGGTTCTCCCGCACACGGCTCACCGACGTTCTTCACCGGCGGTGTTCGGCTTGACCCGCCAGGCCCGGTTGGGCCTGGGTGCGACGACGATGCCATTGAGGGAGATCAGACCGAGCACGGTGGGCGATCGGTAGAGCTGGGCGAAGCCCCAGGCTCGGCCCCGCTGGTACCGCTTGCCCAGGAACAGGGCCAGCCGCATCACCGCGTAGTTTCTGATCTTGTCGAAGGCGTGGGCGGAGTTTCCATACCGGAAATAGCCCGCCCAGCCGCGCAGGAACAGGTTGACGTCCTGCACAACCTGTTCGACCGGAGCAGCCAGCCGAGCCCGCATGGTCATGAACCGGATGCGGTCCCGGGCGTGCTGCATCGCCTTACGTGAGGGCCATCGGGCCAGGAAGGCGACGCTGTTCGGTCCGCGCCGGGCCCGAGATCGGACGAGCCGGTGATGGAAGCCGAGGAAGTCCACTCCCTCACCGCCCACCTCCAGCTTCACGATCCGGGTCTTGGCCGGCTTCGGCTTCAGACCGAGCCCGGCGAGCAGATCAGTCAACCGCGCCAGCGCGGCCACTGCCTGCCCCTTGGACCGACACATCACCAAAGCGTCATCGGCGTACCGGGCCAGTGTCCCGTAGGCGCCACGCCATGCCCGATCCAGCCGGTGCAGATAGACGTTGGCGAGCAACGGGGGGCCTTACCCCCGGATAGTGGACACGGGGTGGTCGATTACGCGGCGAGCCGCAGCGTAGGGGCGTGCTGCTGCTCGTAAGTGATCGGGGCTTGCTGGCCGCACCAGGAGTGGCGGCGGCGAGTGTTGTAGCGGGTTACCCACCGGAACACCTCGCGGCGACAGATCGCCGGATCGGGCCAGGTGCGCCCGCCGCGGAGGGTCTCGCGTTTGAGCGTGGCGTTGAACGACTCGGCCAGCGCGTTGTCTGCGCTCGTCCCGACCGCACCCATCGACTGCGTGACGCCCCACTCGGCGCACAGCTGGGCGAAGGCCTTCGAGCCGTACTGGGCCCCGTGATCGCTGTGGAAGATCGCCCCCGCCAGCCAGCCGCGGGTGTCGCGGGCCATCGACAGCGCGTCGATGATCAGGTCGGTGCGCATGTGCTCGGCGATCGCCCACCCGGCCAGCCGCCGGGAGTAGCAGTCGATCACGGTGGCCAGGTAGAGATTCGTCCCGTCGGCGATCGGCAGGTAGGTGATGTCGCCGACGTAGCGCTGGTTGGGCGCCTCGGCGGTGAAGTCACGGCCCAGCAGGTCGGGCACACGCTGCTCGGCCGGGTCGGGCACGGTGGTGCGCACCCGGCGCCGCAGCCGCAGCCCGGCGATCTGCTCCTGGCGCATGACCCGGGCGACGCGCTTGTGGTTCACCCGCGCCCCGAGTGGGACGCCGTCGTTGAGCTCGGCGGTGATCCGCGGCACGCCTTGGGCGGTGTCGGTGTCGTGGATCGCGCGGATCCGCTTCGCCAGGGCAGCGTCGTGACCAGCGCGGGCAGCGCGGGTCGGGGCGGCGGCCAGCCACGCATAGAACGACGAGCGCGCCACATCGACGATCTCGCACAGCCGCTTGACCTCGAAGGCGTCCCGGTGATCAGCGACGAACTGGAAGCGGGTCACCAGCGCGTCTCCCCGGCGAAATACTTGGCCGCCTGGCGCAGGATGTCCCGCTCGGTGGCCAGCAGGGTGTTCTCGGTCTCCAACGCCGCGACCCGGGCCTGCAACGCGGCCAGCTCGGCCTGCGGCGAGCCCGGCCGTGGCCGGGTGCCCCCACCGCTGGCAGCGGGCGCGGCGGCGCCGGTCGTGCCGGTCGTCGGGTCCGGGTCAAGCGCGGCAACCCAGGCGGTGAGGGTGCCCCGGGTGATCCCCAGATCGATCGCGATCCCCCGCAGCGTGGCGCCGGGAGTGGACCGGTAGAGCTCGACCGCCTGGCGGCGGAACTCCTCGGAGTAGGTCTTACGGGCCATGATCGTGGATCTTCTCGCTTCCCCGGCCGTGGCCGGATTCAGCGTGTCCAAGACCAGGGGTCAAGGCCCATGATCCGAATCTGGTGTCGCACGCCGGGCTGATACCGGCCGTGCGGCTGGCCCAGAACATCGGCCTGGAAGACCTGGCCCGCCAGCATGTGCGGGTGGCCGCCAAGGTCGGCGCCAACGCCGGGTTGAAGATCGGTGCGCTGGTGGCCGGGATGGTCGCCGGCGCGGACACCATCGACGGGATGGACCTGCTGCGCCACGGCGCGTTCCCGGCCACGGTCGCCGGGATCCGCGCCCCGTCCACGCTGGGCAGTTTCCTGCGGGCGTTCGACCACGGCAACGTGCGCCAACTCGCCGCGGTGCACCGCCGGGTACTGGTCGAGTTGGCCGCCCGGACCCGGCTGCTGCCCGGCGCCGACACCCTGGTCTTCGTCGATGTCGACTCGGTGCAGCGGCGGGTGTACGGGGGCACCAAACAGGGTGCCGCGTTCGGCCACGCCAAGATCGCCTCGAAGTCGCTGCTGGTCCGCGGGTTGAACGTGCTGGCCGCCACCATCAGCACCCCGCTGGCCGCGCCGGTCGTGGCCGCGGCCCGGTTGCGCGGCGGCAACGCCGGCTCCGCGCGGGGCGCGGCCACCAGGGTCGCCGAGGCGATCACCACCGCCCGCCACGCCGGCGCCACCGGTCTGATCGTGGTACGCGCGGACTCCGCGTACTCAGTCACAGCGCGGACGTCGAATTGGCGCCGGAGCTGCAACGCCTAATTCGCCGTGTTGGGGCGCCCCTGGTACTCCCGCGCAACTCTGCGAGTCTTCCGCGACACAACCAACCTGCCTATGAGTGAGAGTCTGTGGGGCTCAATTGAGACAGCCTTGAAACAATCTCGGGTGTTCGTACTGCTGGCCTCGCCGGGCGCGGCCGGGTCACCATGGGTGGATCGGGAAGTCCGTTTCTGGCGAGAGCACCGAGATCGAGCTTCCGTAGTCGTCGCGCTGACGTCCGGCGAGATCGCCTGGACCAGAAAGCGGGAGACTTCGCCGCGTCGTGCACGGCCGTTCCCCCCGCTCTCCGAGGCTGGTATGACGACGAACCGTCATGGCTGGACCTCCGCCCCGCCGCGCAGAAGTTCTCCGAGTTCGCCCTCTACGACCTCGGCCAGGCCGTGGCCCACATGACCATCCAGGCCCAGGCGCTCGGGCTGCGGGCCCGCCAGTTCCGGGCGTTCGACCGCAACGGTCTGGCCGCCGCGTTCGCCGTCCCCGCGCATTGGGAGGTCACCACGATGACCGCATTCGGACGGCCGCTCGCCGCCGCCGACGGCCCCGGGCGACGGCGGCGCGCGGTCGACGAGATCCAGTGGTCACCGACGGGATGAGCATGCCGGTGGAGCCCGCCGTCGAGGCGGGCCGCCGACGGTCGCCGCCCCAGCAAGCGGGTCGGCGCGCCCCGGTGGCGGCCGCCGAGCCCGCCTGGCCGCAGACCCGACGATCGTGGGTGACGCCGTCGTGACGGGCGGCGGAGACGCTGCCTGACACGCGCGCCATGCGCACAGCCGTGTCTGTGGAATGAGGAAACCGGATGCCCTCAGCACTGACCTTCCCGGGGATCTACGTCGAGGAGATCCCGAGCGGAGTACGGCCGATCACGGGGGTGAGCACGGCGAACACCGCGTTCGTCGACTACTTCCGCCGCGGCCCGATGAACGTCGCCACGCGCATCACCAGCCTTGCCGAGTTCGAGCGGATCTTCGGTGGCATCGACCCGCTCAGCGAGGCCAGCTACGGGATCACCCAGTACTTCCTCAACGGCGGCTCGGTCGCCTGGGTCATCCGGGTGGCGGGCAGCACGGACGACGACGCGCCCGCCAAGGCCACCGTGACCCTCCAGGGCGAGGGGGACGACCCGGACGACAGCCTGATTTTCGCGGCGGCGTCCGAGGGAACATGGGCCAACCTGGCCATCGAGGTTGCCGCCATGCACGTGACCCCGGACACGCCGGACACCGGTGGTGGTGGCGCCGGTGGTGGCGGCGCCGGTGGTGGCGGCGCCGGTGGTGGCGGCGCCGGTGGCGGCGCCGGTGGTGGCGGCGCCGGTGGCGGTGCAGCCGGTGGCGGTGCAGCCGGTGGCGGTGCAGCCGGTGGCGGTGCAGCCGGTGGCGGTGCAGCCGGTGGCGGTGCAGCCGGTGGCGGTGCCGCGACGCAGGCCGAGACGGTCTTCAACATCTTCGTCCGCGAGCTCGTGTTGGACGGCGCGGGCCAGCCCGCCAAGGACGGCACCGGGCGCAAGGTCGTGCTGCGCGTGGAGGCGTTCCGCGGCCTTTCGATGGACGCGACGTCGCCGAACTTCGTAGGCAACGCGCTGGACGACTCCGAGCTGGTGACCGTGACGGTCGCCGACCCGCCCACGCCCGCAGAGGGCGAGGAAGCCCAACCCACGCCCCCTCCGAAGACCAACGACGGAGGACCTACCGGTGACCCGACCGCGGCCGCGTGGGTGGCGCTTGGCGCGGGCGCCGAGACCGCGGGCGGCAACGGCGTCGTTCCCCGAAGCCCGGACGATCTGCTCGGCGCAAACCAGGCCAACCTCCGCAAGCTCGACGCCATCGCCCCCGAGGTGTTCAACATCTTGTGCCTTCCGGCCGCAGCGGCGATCAGCGACGCGACCCAGCGCAAGACCACCTACGACCAGGCCCTGCGCTACTGCATCGACAAGCGCGCCTTCCTGCTCGTCGACATCACCGACGACGTGAAGACCCCGGCGAAGATGCGGCTGGCGATGAGCACCATCACCACCGACAACCACTCCGCCGTCTACTTCCCGCGCCTGACCATGTCCGATCCCGCGAACGGCGGCAGGCCGCGCGACGTCGCGTCGAGCGGCACGATCGCCGGGATCTACGCGCGCACGGACGTGGCCCGCGGGGTCTGGAAGGCCCCGGCAGGCACCGAGGCCGTGACCTTCGGGGCCGACCTGGCCGCCGTGGTCTCCGACGCCCAGAACGGCGAGCTGAACCCCCTGGGGGTCAACGTCCTGCGCACCTTCCCGATCTTCGGGAACATCGTATGGGGCGCCCGCACCCTGGACGGCGCCGACACCAAGGGCAGCGAGTGGAAGTACGTCCCGGTCCGCCGCACCGCGCTGTTCATCGAGGAGAGCCTGTTCCAGGGGCTCAAGTGGGTGGTGTTCGAACCGAACGACGAAGCACTCTGGTCGCAGATCCGGCTCAACGTCGGCGCGTTCATGAACGACCTGTTCCGACAGGGCGCCTTCCAGGGGCGTACCCCGCGCGAGGCGTACTTCGTCAACGTCAGCAAGGACACCACCACGCAAAACGACATCAACAAGGGCATCGTCAACGTCGTGGTCGGCTTCGCGCCGCTGAAGCCCGCCGAGTTCGTCGTACTCAAGATCCAGCAGATGGCCGGCCAGGTCCAGGTCTAGGGAGGCCATCGTGGCGCAGTTCACCGTCAACCAGAGCAGGTTCGACCCGTACAAGAACTTCAAGTTCCGCGTGAAGTGGGACGGGCGCTACGTCGCGGGCATCTCCAAGGTCGGTGCGCTGAAGCGCACCACCGAAGTGGTCAAGCACCGCGAAGGCGGCGACCCGTCGACCAGCCGCAAGTCCCCCGGTCGCACCGAGTTCGAGGCGGTCATGCTCGAACGCGGGGTCACCCACGACACCGAGTTCGAGAAGTGGGCCAACAAGGCGTTCCAGGTGGGCGTCGGGGGTGCGGGCTCCGGGGCCGAGATCTCGCTCGCCGACTTCCGCAAGGACGTCATCCTCGAGGTCTACAACGAGGCGGGACAGCTCGCGATCGCCTACAACCTGTTCCGCTGCTGGGTCTCGGAGTTCCAGGCGCTGCCCGACCTGGACGCCAACGCCAACGCCGTCGCGATCCAGCACATCAAGCTGGAGAACGAGGGCTGGGCGCGCGAGCAGACCGTCGTCGAGCCGACCGAGCCCACGTTCACGAACCCCGCCGTCTGACCATGCCGTCGGCGGCCTGGCGCGACCCGACGCCCGCGGCGCTGCTCGACCTGTGGGAACGCGGCGGGCAGCTGTCCCCGACCCGGCGCGCGCTCGCCCTGCTGGCCGCCGTCGACGGCCGGGACTGGGCGCAACGCGGCGTCGGGGAGCGCGACGCCGCCCTGCTCATCCTGCGGGAACGGCTCTTCGGCTCGCACATCGCGGCGGTCGTGGGATGCCCGGAGTGCGCCGAGCGGCAGGAGCTGTCGTTCTCCGTCGGCGACGTCCGTGCGCCCGCGACGGACGACCACGAGCTCCGTGTCACCGTCGAGGGGGTCGAGCTCACCCTGCACCTGCCGACCAGCGCGGACCTCGAACGGGCCGCCGCCACCGGCGATGTCGAGCAGGCGGTGGCGCAGCTGCTGCGCGCCTGCGTGCCCGGGGCGCCGGGCGCGGTGTCGGCCGCCGCCCTCGAGCGGATCGAGGAGCGGCTGGCGCAGGTCGACCCCCAGGCCGACGTCACCCTCGCCGTGCGCTGCGACGCGTGCGGGACGGCATGGGCGGCGCCGTTCGACATCGCCGCCTACCTCTGGGCGGAGCTGGACGCCTGGGCCTGGCGGCTGCTGGCCGACGTCCACCGCCTCGCCTGCGCCTACGGCTGGAGCGAGGCGGACGTGCTCGCGCTCAGCCCGCGGCGGCGCGGGATCTATCTGCAGCTGGCGGCCGGGTGAACGGCTACCTGCATGCCCTCGCGCGCCGGGCCCTCGGCGTGGCCGCGTCGGTGCAGCCGCGCGGGCGGTCGCTCTTCGAGCCGGACGCCGGGGCACCCTGCGTGGAGGTCGACGTCGGGTTGGACGACGCCGCGCCCGCGGTCGCGACGGCGACGGCCGACCCGCAGGCCGCGGCCGACGGCGGGCCTGCCGCACCCTCCGCGCCCGGATCGGCGACGGTCGTCGTCCCGACGCCGATGCGCCCCGCCGCACCGGACCCGACGGCCCCCGCCCCGGCCGGGCCGGGCCGCTTCGAGCCGCTCGCCGCCCCACCCCGGCCGGTGGCTGCGCCGGTGCAGGACGCGGTGATAGCGGCGCTGCGCCCCGCGCCCGAGCCCGGCGCCTCCGCGGCGGTTGCGCGGGACCACCCGGCCGACGCCGCGCCCGAGGCGCCGTCGCACCCCGGGCGCCCGGCGCCGGGGCCCGCGGCGTCGCCCGCCGATCCGGTGCGGGCGCCCGCTCACGGGCTCATCGATCCCGCGCGCCCGCCGGAGCCCGGGGCCACCGGCTCGCCCCACCCGTCCGACGCGCCGACCCGGCGGCCCACCGTCGCCGCGGTCGCACCACCCGTCCCGGCCGTCGCCGACCGAAAGCCGCCCGCGACGGTCACCCCCGACCCGCCGCCGCCCCCGCGCGGATCCCGGCGCCTGCCCTCGCCACCGACCCGGGCGCCGCAGCCGCGCCGGGACACCCCGTCCCCCCACCTCGTCGCGGCCCCGTCGACGCCGCCGAGCGCCCGCGCCCGGCCGGACCCGGCGCCTGTCGCGCGGGCCGGGCGCCGTCGCGCCTCGCCGCCCGAGCCTGCCGCACCCGGCGCACCGCCGCCCGCCCCCCTGCTGCCGTCGGGGCCGATCCCGCGGCAGGCGACCGTTCTCGCGGCGGCAGCGAGCCCGCCGGAACAGGTCGCCCCGCCCGCCACGGTCTCGGTGACGATCGGGCGCATCGAGGTCCGCGCCGTCCCCGGGCAGGCGCAGAAGGCGCCGTCGCAGGCAGGCCCTGCGTTACGGGCCGAGCAGCGGGCCGTGGACCTGCAGGAGTACCTGCGGCAGCGCTCGCGGGGAGGTCGGACATGAGCAACGCGCTGTCGGTGTCCGCGGTGACCGTGGCCCTGCGCAACCTGCTCGACCGGGCGATGCGCGACTCCCCGCCCGGCACGACGGTCACCACGCTGCCGCCGGACAAGGCCCGCGGCGCGCAGCCGACCAACCAGCTCAACGTCTTCCTCTACCACGTCGCCCTGGACGCGAGCTGGCGCAACATGGCGGTGCCCGGCCCGGTGCGGACCGGCGCGGACGCCCCCCCGCCGCTGCCGCTGTGCCTCTACTACATGATCACCGCCTACGGGCGCGACGACGACGAGGTGCTCGGCCACGAGGTGCTCGGCCGGGCGATGAGCACCCTGCACGACCACCCGCTGCTCGGCCCGGCCGACTTCGTAGCCAACGCCGCGCAGGACGTCCGCAACCAGCGGGAACGGCTGCGGATCACCTACCAGCCGCTGACGTTGGACGAGATGTCGAACCTGTGGACGACCTTCCCCGGCGAGTACCGCATCTCGGCCGCCTATGAGGTGGCGGTGGTGCTCATCGACAGCACGCGGCCGGTGAGCACGGCGCTGCCCGTCCTCACCCGCGGCCCCGACGACCGCGGCGCGGACGTGCTCGGCGCCCTCGACTCCCCGTTCCCGACGGTCGACGCCGTCGCCGTGCCCGACCCGAGCGGCGCGGCGGCCCTCGGCGACACGATCCGGTTCACCGGCCGACGGCTCGGCGGCGCCACCCGGCTCCGTCTCACCCATCCCCTGCTCGCCACCCCGCGTGAGCTGGATGTGCAGGCAGGCGGGACGGACAACGAAGTGTCGGTGCTGTTGCCGAACGCGGAAGCGACCACGCTGCCCTCCGGGGCGTACACCGCACAACTGGTCATGCCCGGCCCGCCCGAACAGACGTCCAACAGCGTCGCGCTCGCCCTGGGGCCGCGGATCCTGACGGTCGTGCCGAACTTGGCCGCGGGCGGCCTGACGCTGACCGTGACGAGCGCCCCGCACCCCCGCGTCGAGCAGCGGGTGCGGCTGCTCCTCGGCGACCGCGAGCTGCTGCCCGCACCGCCGCCCGAGCCCCCCGATCCGCCGCCGCCCCCGGGCACCACGGTGTTCGCGGGCGCCGGGGTCCCGACCGGTCGCTACCTGGCCCGGCTGTCGGTCGACGGCTTTCTGAGCCGAGTCGTCGTGCCCGGCGCGGACCCGCCGCGGTTCGACCCGGCGCTGGAGGTGGCCGTTCCGTGACGGATCTCGCCTCCTGGGACCGGCGCAACGAGGACTACCTTGCCGCCGCCGTCGCCCGGATCCGGCTGCTGCTCGAACGGGCCGTCGCACGCCACACCCCTTCCACCGCGCAGGTGATCACCGCGACCGAGGCGCCGCGCAGGCGGCGGTTTCGCGGGCCGCAGGAGCCGCCGCGGCGGGTCCCGCTGGCGCTCACCGCCGTCCCCGGGGTGGACACCTCCGCTCAGGCCGTCGCGGACGCGGCGGCGACCGAACCGCCACCGGCGCTCGTGCTGCTCGGCGACCGCTTCGACCTGACCCCCTTCGAGCGTGACGTCCTGCTGCTCTGCGTAGCGATCGAGCTCCAGCCCGGCCTTGCCGCGCTGTGCGGGGCCGCGCAGGGCGACCCGCGCCTGTCCTACCCGACCTTCGCGCTCGCGTTCACGATCTTCGACGACCCCACGTGGGAGCCCTTGCTGCCGGACCGGCCCCTGCGCCGGTTCCAGCTCGTCGAGATCCACCAGCCGCCGCCCACCGTCCTCACCGCGGCCGCACTGCGCGCAGGCGAGCGCACGGTCGCCTTCGCCAAGGGGATCAACTATCTCGACGACCGGCTGGCCCCGCTGCTCACGCGGCCGCCGGACGAGCAAGGCGAGGAGCCGGGCAGCGTCGCGGCCGTCGTCGACCGGGTGCTCGCCGAGATCGAACCGGCGCGGTCGGGTCCCCGGCCGGTGGTGGCCCTCCTGGGCGCGGAGCCGACGAGCAAGCTGCAGGTGGCGCAGGCCACCTGTCGACGGCTGGAGCTGACGCTGCACCAGCTGCCGTCCGAGCTGCTGCCCACCGACCCCGGCGAGCTCGAACACCTGGCCCGGTTGTGGGAGCGGGAGAGCATGCTGTCGCCGGTCGCGCTCTACCTGACCGGAGTGGGCGGGGCGCCGGGCAGGCTGGTCGTGCGGACGTCGGGGACCGTGTTCGTCGACACGCACGACGTGCCCGTCGCGCCGGGACGCCGGGTGGTCGTCGCCGACGTCGCCGGGCCCTCGACGGCCGAGCAGGAGGCGGTGTGGCAGGCCGAGCTGGCGGCCGACGGCCCGGCGGCGGCGCGGGGGCTGGCCAACCAGTTCCACCTGCCGACGGCCACGATCCGCCGCATCGCCCGGGCGGCGCGGCGTGGGGCGGCCGGAAGCGCCGCCGACCGGGCCTGGTCGATGTGCCTCGCCGAGACCCGCCGCGGCATGGACGCGCTGGCCGAGCGGGTCGAGTCGGGCGCCGGATGGGACGACATCGTGCTGCCCGGGCGGCGAGCTGCGCCTGGTCCGCATGCTGGCCGACCAGGTGGCGCAGCGCCGCCAGGTCTACGAGACGTGGGGCTTCGCCGCGAAGAGCTCCCGCGGCCTCGGCATCAACGCGCTGTTCACCGGCCCGCCCGGCGCGGCAAGACCATGATGGCCTCGGTCATCGCCAACCACCTGCGGCTCAACCTCTACTGCGTTGATCTGTCCACAGTGGTCGACAAGTACATCGGTGAGACGGAGAAGAATCTGGCTCGGGTGTTCGACCAGGCCGAGCGCCGCGGCGTGGTGCTCTTCTTCGACGAGTGCGACGCGCTGTTCGGCAAGCGCACGGAGGTGCGCGACAGCCACGACCGCTACGCCAACATCGAGAGCAGCTACCTACTGCAACGGCTGGAGACCTTCGGTGGCCTGGCGATCCTGGCCACCAACATGAAGAGCGCGTTGGAGCCCGCGTTCATCCGCAGGCTGCGCTGCGTGGTCGACTTCCCTCCGCCGGGGCCGCGCGAGCGGACGCAGATCTGGCGCAAGGCCTTCCCGGCCGAGGCGCAGACCGACGGGATCGACGCCGAACGGCTCGGGCGGCTCAACTTCACCGGCGGCAACATCGTCACGATCGCCATGAACGCCGCGTTCCTCGCGGCCGCGCAGGGCGCGCCCGATCGGGATGGCGCACGTGCTCGAGGCGGCCCGCGCCGAGGCGCACAAGCTGGAGCGGCCGATCAACGAGCGGGACTTCGAGCTGCTCGCGGTGGGCCTGTGAACCTGCACATCGAGCGGATCGTGGTGCACGGGGCCGCGCTGGCCTCCGGCGAGGAGGCCGTGCTCGGTGCGGCCGTCACCGCCGAGCTCACGCGGCTGCTCACGGCGGGCGGACCCCCGCCCGCCCACCCGGCCTTCGTGCTCGCCGCGCCGCCGGTGCGCGCGACGCCCGGCGGCGCGGCCCTCGGCGTCGCCGTCGCGCGCGCGGTGTACCGAGGGCTGGGCGGAACGGCGGCCGCCGATGGGTAAGACCACCGCGGTCGAGGCCGCGCCCGCAAAGGCCCGACCCGCCCCGGTTCGGCGCTCTTGCGGCTGCGCGCGGTCCGCCGGGGAATGCTCCTGCCACGCCGAGCGGCCCGACCCGGGCGCCGTGCTGCGCACGCTGGACGTCGGTCGGGTCGGCGCGGGCACGGCCCCGCGGATCTTCGGCCAGCTGGAGGTATCCACCCCGGGCGACCCGGCCGAGGTCGAGGCCGACCGGGTGGCCGACGAGGTCCTGCATATGCCGGAGCCCGCCGTCTCCGCACCGGATCGGCCGCCCCCCGCGCTGCGCGACCGGGTCCCGCGCCAGGCCGACGGCGCGCACCGGCCCGAGGCCGAGGACGGTGCGCACGGGCCCGAGGCCGAGGACGGCGCGCACCGGGCCGAGGACGTCGAACGCCGCCTCGACCGCGCGCAAGGCCGTGGAACGCCGCTCGCCCCGTCCGTTCGCGGGTTCTTCGAGCCGCGCCTCGGCCAGGACCTGGGGGGCGTGCGGGTGCACACCGACCCCGCGGCGGGCAGGCTCGCGCAGGACCTCGGCGCGGTGGCGTTCGCCCGCGGACCGGACGTGTTCTTTGCACCGGGCCGCTACGCCCCGGAGTCGGCCGGGGGCCAACGGCTGCTGGCCCACGAGCTCGCCCACACCCTGCAGCCCGCGGACGGCGCCGGGTCGGTGCTGCGCCGGGTCCGCCGACAGGCCGCGCCGACCGTGCAGCCCGCCCCGCCGACCGGCCCGAGCGGCGCGCAGGTGGTGGGCGGCACGGCCGTGCACGCACTGGGCCTGGTCGGCACGGACGAGGGTGTCCACCTGCGCTCGCAGCCGACCGACGCGACCACGCTCGAGGCGAGCACGATCCTCACCCTGCTTCCGCTGAACACGCTGCTGTTCGTCAACCGGGAGCTGCCCGGCGGCTGGTACCACGTCGCGCTCGACGACGGTCGCATGGGGTACGTGGCCAAGGCGAACATCACCACCGACCTGCCGGACCCGGGAAGCAAGCTACACCGCATCCAGCCGGGCGAGTCGGCTCTGAAGATCGTCAAGCAGTACTACAAGGCTGACGCGATCAGCTGGGGCCAGGACGAACGGTTCTACGTCAACGTGCTGGTCTTCGTCAACGCCGAGCGCGGCCGCAAGGGCATCTGGGTGCCGACCCTGCCGCCTGCCATCCAGGCGATGGGCCTCCAGCCCAGCTGGGACATGGCGCAGACCGTCGCCGGTCGGCAGATCTGGATCCCCAGCCTGGAGTTCGCCCTCACCCTCAAGAGCCGGGTCTCGTCCGGATCGATCTCGCGTGAGATTGTGCGCTCGGTCACCGACTTCTTCGAGGCGGTCGCCGACTTCGTCATCGGGGGCGTGGCCTTCATCGGCGGCCTGATCGTCGGAGCCCTTGAATGCGTGTGGGACACGCTCACCGGCATCGTCGACCTCGTCAAGATGATCGCCGAGGTCATCAAGAGCATCATCACCGGCGAGTTCATCTCGGACATCAGGAAGATCGGGGAGATGCTCTCCCAGCTGGATGCCCACGAGCTGCTCTACGCGCTGGCCGAATGGCTGGACGAGCGGTGGAACAACCCGTCGCTGGCCAAGCGGTGGTACTGGCGCGGCTGGATGATCGGCTACGTCATCGTCGAGGTGCTGCTGGCAATCTTCAGCGACGGCCTGATCGTCGCGGTCAAGTGGCTGGCGAAGACCAGCAAGATCGCCAAGCTGCTCGAGCGGTTCCCTGCCTTCCTCAAGCTGGTCGAGCGGGCCCGAACCCTCACCGGAACGAAGATCGAGGAGGTCAAGGCGGCCCTGCGGGCCAGCAAGGTGATCAAGGGGCTGGCCGAGGCGCGCGAGTGGGTGGTCCGGATACTCAAGATCCCGGTGCAGCTGGCGGAGCGGCTGACGGCGCCCGCCATCGAGCAGCTCAAGCGGCTGCCGACCTGGATGCTCGACCGGTTCGCCGACCTGAGCCACGCCACCATGAAGTTCCTGCTCGGGTGCGACTCGCCGTGCAAGGTCAACGCGGAGTTCATCAAGCACTGGATGGCCGAGGTCGGCACCGAGTCGGCAAAGAAGGCGCGGAAGCTGAAAACCTCCGACGACGTCGTCGGCGCCCTCCCGGCCGCGCTGAAGAAGCAGAAGATCGCGAAGTACCTCGACGACCATCCCGCGCTGATGGCGGCGATCAAGGAGGCCGAGCTCACCGACGACGACTTCGCCAAGATGGTGCACTTCCTGAGCCCGAGCGACCTGGAGAGTCCCCAGGCCGCCTACCGGACGTTCACCCGCTACCTCAGCCACGTCGTCCCGGCGAAGGCGGGCAAGGACGTCAAGAAGCTCAACGCGGTGGCCGAGGCCATGGTGCTGGCCGATCCTCGGCAGGCCTCCGCGCTGAAGGGCCCGATGTTCGAGCTGTGGGCCCGGATGCACCTGCCCGAGTTCTCGTCCAAGACGTTCGAGCGGATGACCTTCGAGCGGTCGAAGAAGCTGCTGCTGCGCAAGACGAAGCGGACGGCCGACAACTTCGTCGCCGAGACCGGCGAGCTCTGGGAGATCAAGCACACGTTCGACAAGGTGCCGCTCGACCAGGTCGAGGACTACCTGATGATCTCGCGCGTGCACCCCGACACGGTGAAGAGCGTGAACTACCTCTTCGCCGACAAGGCCATGGCGGAGACCAACCGGCATCTCAAGCCGCTCGGCGTCGTGGTGTGGTACGTCGAGGGAGGGGTAAGGAAAGCACTGTGAGCGCGCGCCGCGAGCCGATCCTCTGGACGGCGGGCACCCAGGTCCACGACTGGGGGATCTCGCCGTGCCGCGTCGGCTGGCCCGGCTCGGGGTCGACACAGGCCTCATCGGATCGGCCGACCGGCTCCAGGTCGGCTGGACGGCGGATGCGAAACCGATCGAGCCCGTGGCCGCCGACGACGTCCCCGACCTGCTGGTCAAACGCCTCGCCCGACGTCGGGGCACCCGGATGGTCGTGCTCGGCGGCACCGAGCCGCACAGCTGGGAGCTGTCGGTCGTCGTCGGCGAGTTCCTCCCCCGGATGCAGATGGTCCGCGGCGTCTCGATGATGCGGCTCACGTTCGATCCGGCGCTCGTCGAGGGCGAGGCGGGGTCCGCACGTCTGATCGACATGTTCCTGCAGGCGCACCGCCCGGCCGACACGGAGTACGCCGCCATCCACCCCGAGCACCGATGGTCCACGCTTCGCGGCACCGACTACGAGAACGCCGTGGTCGTCGGGCACCTGTTCGCCGGGGTGCACTGGGCGAACTTCCTCGGCCCCGGCCACCTCGACCTCTTCGACCGCGCGAAGCTCACCGACCTGCCCGCCCACCTGGTGCGGTGGGTCGGCGACGACGGGCTGTTCGTGGTGGTGACGCCCTCGGTCGACGACGCCGAGGACCCCGAGACGGAGTCCCGCATGTTCGCGCTGACCGCTACGTTCCGCCGCGCGTTGCGCGAGCGGTAACCGCGCGTCGGAGGCGTGCCGGGGAGCCCGGGGTCATTCGAGGCCTGCGGCCGCCTTGAGCCGATCCAACAGGCTCGGATCCTTGCCCTGCGGGTAGGTGAACCGGCCGAGCGCCCGTTCGACCGCGCCGACCGAAGGTGCCGCCGCGGTGTACTTGACCGCGATCACGATCTTTCCCCGGTACCCGGGCAGCGCTTGGACGAGCTGCTGGATGCCGCCGTTGCCGATGTCGATGCACCCCGACGAGCCGGGCAGGCTGCCCCCGTGCAGGAAGAAGCCGCTGCGGGTACCGGTGTTTCCGCAGCCCTTGGCGGCCGCCACGATCTTGACCGGGGTGAGGGGCGCCCGGCCCGCGCCCCAGTCACCACCGTGCAGCGACGCCCCGAACGGATCGGTGAACGATCCGCCGGTGATCATCTCGAGCTGCTCCGACAGGCTGAACTGCGCGAGCTGGGAGGCGGTGAACTGGTAGACGCCTTCGGGGATCGGGCCGTTGTCGGCGATCCCGACATACCGCGGGTTGTTGAGGTAGCTGTCGGTCGGCTTTCCGCCGCACGCGGCCGCGTCCGACGAGCGTACGGTGTAGGGCCTTCCCGACTGTGCGGGCACGCGGAACAGCACCTTGCCGTCGCCGAACAGAACGAACTCGGCGCCGTCGAAGCTCCCGGCGATCTTCTTGTAGGCGCTCGACCCACCGGCCGGATGGCGAAAACGCGTCCCGATGGCCGCGCGCTGGATGCGGCCCGCGCCGGTCGCCGTCGGTGCCGACGGTCGTGCGACGTGCGCCAGCTCATGGACCAGGAGCTCGCGACCCGGCCGCGTTGACGGCGCGTACCGGCCCGCGCCGAAGACGATGTGATCTCCCACGGTGTACGCGTCTGCCTGCAGGGCGGCCGCCGACGCGGCCGCCGCCGCGTCGGGTATGCACCCGAACCCGGCTGAAGTCGTGCCCAAGGTGCTGCGCCATGGCCGCGCAGACCTCGGGATCCAGCGCCTTGCCCGGTTGGTCGACAACGTGTGCGGCGACCGCTGCCGCCGCAGCCGACCTCCGCTCGGGCTCGTGCGACAACCGTGCGGGCGGGTAACGCGAAGCCATGGCACCAGGATGCTCTCGACCAGCCCGGGACGCACGCCTTCCGGGCTACCCGCCTCGCCGCGTCCTCGCCGACCGGATGTTCACGTCGCAGAGGCTGTGGGGTCTGCGCGGTGACGATGAGGTCTGCGAGGACGTCGCGGAGTGCGGCCGGCACCGTTCGGCGTGACGGCGTGGTGACGGGCGCCGCGCAGGCTGGGCGGGTCCCCGATCCTTAGCGGCCCCACGGAGGTCCGGCGCGATGAGCACCCCCTTCTCACCGCGCGTGGTCAAGGGTGCGCTGATCGGGCTGGACCTGTTCAGCCCGCTCACCTCGGTGATCGTCTTCCAGTACAACCCCGAGACCATGACCCGGACGCTGCAGGGGCAGGGGTCGGGCGACGGCGGGGCGCGGTCGGAGGCGATGCGGCTCAAAGGCCCTCCGATCGAGACGATCAAGATCGACGTCGAGATCGACAAGCTGGCCCAGGTGCCGGGGCAAGGCGATCCCGAGCTGGGCATCCACCCGCAGTTGGCGGCATTGGAGATGCTGCTCTACCCGGCCAGCACGCTGGCCGTCGCGAACACCGTGGCGCTGGCGCTGGGCACGATCGAGGTGATGCCGCCGGTCGGCCCGTTCACGCTGCTGGTCTGGGGGCCCAAGCGGGTGCTGCCGGTGCGGCTGACCGAGTTCAGCATCACCGAGGAGCTGCACGACGCGGACCTGAACCCGTTGCGCGCCAAGGTGTCGCTGGGCCTGCGGGTGCTCAGCTACACCGATCTGTCGATCACCCATCCCGGCTACTACGTCTTCCTGTCCCACCAGATCGTCAAGGAGGCGCTGGCCAGGATCGGTAGCGGCACCGATCTGGCCGCCGTCCTCGGTGGCGACGTCAAGGTCGATCTGAGGAGCCGGATGTTCGATTTCACCAGCCGTTACGCGGGCCTGCCGACCGCCGTTCACGTCGACGCCGACGGGCGCGAGCTGACGTACGTGCGCCGCCGCTTCGTCCCCGCGGGTGCGACGCTGCCGGTGCTCAGCGAGGTCGAGGTGAAACAGGGGGACCGGATCGACCTCGTCGCCGCGCGCACGCTGGGGGTTTCGGAGGTGTTCTGGCGGATCGCCGACGCCAACGACGCCCTCGATCCCGCCGTGCTCACCGCCGAGCCGGGCAGGCGCCTGCGGGTGCCCGCCCCGCAGCCGTAGCGGGCGCGCCGTGCTGCTCGGGATCCACCTGCAGCTGCGGATCGGCCCGGAGAAGCCCGTCCCGGTGTCGGGAACGGTGGCCGAGGCGCTCGTCGGCGTCGAGGCGACGCTCGCGGCCACCGGGACGCAGCGGCTTCCAGCTCACGTTCCAGGCGGGCCGCGGCGGGCTCGCCGACCTCTCGGACTACCCGCTGCTGGCCAACCCGCTGCTGCGCCCGTTCAACCGGGTCATCCTCGTGGTCACGTTCAACGCCACCCCCAGCGTGCTCATGGACGGCTTCATCACCACCACCCAGCTCACGCCGAGCGAACAGCCCGGCGCCTCGACGTTCACCGTCACCGGCGAGGACGTCAGCGTAATCATGGACTTGGAGGAGCCGAAGCAGCAGTACCCCGGCAAGTCCGAGGACGAGATCGCCAAGGCCATCCTCGTGCCCCGCTACCAGCGCTACCTGAAGTCGGATCCCGACGTGGTCGCCCCGCGCAACGTCGCCAAGCCCTCGCAGAACGACCCGAACCCCGCACAGGGCCCCCAGACCGACCTCGGCTACCTCAACGAGCTGGCCCGGCGGGTCGGGCACGTCTTCTACGTCACGCCCGGCCCCGGGATCGGCCAGAACCGCGCCTACTGGGGTCCGCCCGAGCGCACCGGGGGGCAGCCCGCGCTGACCGTGAACATGGGCCCGGACAGCAACGTCGACTCGATCAACTTCACGTTCAACGCGCTCGCCCCGACGGCGGTCTCGGACACGTTCCTGGACGCCAAGACGGGCAAGACGCAGAAGGTGGCGGTCGATCGCTCCTCCCGCACCCCGGCGCTGGCCGCGCAGCCCGCGCCCGCCGGGCTGACCCATCGCCGCACTACCGGCCTCTACCAGGGACCCGACGTCCCCGACCACGCGCCCGCGGGCCGCGGGGGCTTGACCATCGAGCAGGCGCAGCAGTTCGCCCAGGCCAAGGTCGACGCGACGGCCGAGCAGACGGTGACCGTCTCGGGCGAGCTCGACGCGCTGCGCTACGGCGGGCTGCTGCGCCCGCGGACCCTGGTCGGGCTGCGCGGTGCGGGCGCGACGTTCGACGGCAACTACCTGGTCACCAGCGTCACGCACACGATCCGCAGCGGCTCCTACAAGCAGCGCTTCAACCTCACCCGCGAAGGCGTCGGCACCACCGTCGCGCGCGTGGTGGCCTGAGGGGAGGGCAGGTGCGCTACTACGGGAAGTACCGCGCGACGGTGGTCAACAACAACGACCCCTTCAAGCTCGGCCGGGTCGAGGTCACCGTCGACAAGCTGTGCGGCGACCGGCCCCGGTGGGCGATGCCGTCGGTGCCGTTCGCCGGTCCACAGGCGGGCCTGTTCGTGCTGCCGCCCGAGAAGGCGCGGGTCTGGGTCGAGTTCGAGGAGGGCGACCTGTGCAACCCGATCTGGAGCGGCGGCTTCTGGGACGACAAGACCGTGCCGTCGGAGGCGCTGGATCCGAAGCCGCCGACGCCGCACATCCTGCTGCAGACCACCGGCAAGAACGCCATTCACCTCTGCGACGGCGCGGCCAAGCCGCTCACCGCCGCGGGCGGGATCGTGCTCAAGAGCGGCTCGTCGACGATCGTCATCCGCCCCGACGGCATCACGATCAGCGCCAACAAGATCGAGATCAAGGGTCTGACGACCATCAACGACGGCGCGCTGACGGTGCAGAAGTAGGAGCGTGACATGCCCGGTTCCGTGGTCCCGCGCAACGCGGGGGTGCAGTGCTTCCACGCCGCCACGGCCGCGATCGGGCCCGGGCAGACCAAGGTGCTGCTCGGCGGTCAGCCCGCGGCGACCACCGACAACGCGATCAACGTGACCGGCCCCTGCCCGTTCCAGGTGCCCGCGGGTGCGGGGACCAAGCCGCAGCCCTGCGTGTCGATCACGTGGGGCTCGACGAGCGAGAAGGTCACGGCGGGCGGCAAGCCGTTGCTGCTCGGCATCCCCGGCACCGTGCCGGGGGTCTGCCAGAGCGCCGAGAAGATCCCGCAGGGCACACCGACCCTGACCGCCGTGCAGAACAAGGTGAGTGCCCGGTGAACCTCGACTTCCCGTTCACGATCGACACCGGCGGCCGGACCGCGGCGATCGACGACAACGGCCACGTCCGGGACATGATCGAGCAGGTGCTGTTCACCGCGCCGGGCGAACGGGTGAACCGACCCGACTTCGGCTGCGGGCTGATCCAGCTCGTCCACAGCCCGAACAGCCCGGAGCTGGCGACCGCGGTCCAGTTCACCATCCAGGCCGCGCTGCAGCGCTGGCTCGGCGACGTCATCGAGCTGCAGGCCGTCGACGTCGAGAGCACCGAGGCGGTCATCCGGATAACCGTGCGCTACGTCGTGCGGGCCACCGGTGTGCCGCGCGAGGCCGTGTTCGTCAGGGCGGTGTGAGCCGATGACCGAGCTGATCTGCCGCGACGACCGGCGCCGGGCCGCCCTGCGGGCGAAGGGGCGCAACGGTCTGGACTACCTGGAGGTCGGCGCCGACCAGCGCACCCTGACGGTCTTCTTCCTGCTCAAGGGGCCCGAGGACATCGCCCGCGACGACGTCTGCGTCGTCGGCGGCAGGCGGGTGCGCGACATCCGCGTCGTCGACGTCCGGATGGGCCGCGACGAGGACCCCGACCGGGACGACTGCATGATCGTCACGCTCGACCGCGCCGGGGACTTCTCGACCTACGAGCTGCGCGTGAGCGCGCCCGAGCTCGACCCCCGCTACGCCGCGCTGCCGGTTTCGTTCAAGGTCGACTGCCCGTCCGAGCTGGACTGCGTGCCGCCCCCGCCGCCCCCGCCGCCCCCGCCGCCGACCCCCCGCGGCCCGGAGATCAGCTATCTGGCCAAGGACTACGCCAGCTTCCGGCAGCTCCTGCTCGACCGGCTCGCCGTGGTGATGCCGCAGTGGCGCGAGGACCACGTCCCCGACCTCGGGATCACCCTCGTCGAGCTGCTGGCGTACGTCGGCGACCAGCTCAGCTACCACCAGGACGCCGTCGCCACCGAGGCCTACCTGGCCACCGCGCGGCAGCGGATATCGGTGCGCCGCCACGCGCGTCTCGTCGACTACCGGATGCACGAGGGCACCAACGCGCGGGCGTTCGTCTGCCTGGACACCGACACCGACGTCACGTTGCCCGACGACGCGTTCTTCGCCACCCGCGGCGACAGCGAGGTGTTCGAGCCGATGTGGCCCCGCGCCAGGACGATCCGCAGGGCGCACAGCCGGATCCGCTTCTACACCTGGGGCGACGGGGCCTGCGTCCTGCCAAAGGGCGCCACCGGCGCCACGCTGCTCGACCAGGACGATCCCGCCGCCGACCCGGACGAGGCCCGCCGGGTGCTGCACCTGCGGCCCGGCAACGTGCTGATCTTCGAGGAGGTGCTGAGCCCGCGGACCGGCGCGGTGGCCGACGCCGACCCGCGGCGGCGCCACCCGGTGCTGCTCACCGAGGTCCGGCGGGCCCGCGACCCGCTGAACGCGGCCCGCCTCGTCGAGGTGTGCTGGGCGGCCGAGGACGCGCTGCCGTTCCCGCTGTGCCTTTCGGCCGTCGGCCCGGCGCCGGAGTGCGCCGAGCTGACCGACGTCAGCGTCGCGCGCGGCAACGTCGTGCTGGTCGACCACGGCCGTCGGGTCGAGGACGAGGACCTCGGCGCGGTCCCGGAGCTGGCCGCACTGATCCCGTGCGCCGAGGTCGCGTGCGGGCGCGCGGCCACGTTCACGCCGGGCCGGTTCGCGCCGGTGCTCGCCGGATCGCCGGTGACCTTCCGGGCGCCACCGCCCGCGACCACGTCCGCCGCCGCGCTCATGGCGCCGCCGGACCCGCGGGCCGCGCTGCCCGCGCTGGAGCTGACCAGCCTTCCGCCCGCCCCGGGCCAGGTCGCGGACCTGTTCGACCGCGCCGACCTCGTGGACGTCGCCGCGGTCGCGGCCCGGCTGCAGGCCCCCGACACCCCCGCCGACCACGCGCTGTACGCGCTGCTGTCCGCGGTCGCCCGCGCGGCCCTCGACGAAGCGGAGGTCCTCCGCGCGGAGCTGCGCGCGCTGCTGCACACCTGGGAGCCGGTGTTCGACCTGCTCGGTAGCGGGCCCACCGACCGCCACGTCGTCGTCGAGGTCGACAACGACGGCCGCGCGCACCTGCGCTTCGGCGACGGCCGCCTGGGCAGGCGCCCCGCCGCGCACGAACGGTTCGCCGCCGACTACCGGGTGGGCCGCGGCACCGCGGGGAACGTGGGCGCCGACACGATCGTGCGGGTCGGACGGCGCACGCCGGGCTCGGACACCGTCGTCGTGACCGTGCGCAACCCGCTCCCGGCGTGGGGCGGCACCGACCCCGAGCCGATCCAGAGCGTCAAGCTGCGTGCCCCGTCGGCGTTTCGGCGCGATCGGGTGCGCGCCGTCGTCGCGGAGGACTACGCCCGGCTCGCCGAACGCGACCCGAAGGTCCAGCGGGCCGCGGCCGTGCGGCGGTTCAGCGGCAGCCTCACCGAGGTGCACGTCGCGGTCGACGCGTTCGGCGGCGTGGCGGATCCGGCGCTGCTCGCGCGGGTCGCGGCGGCGCTGGAGCCGTTCCGCCGGATCGGGCACGAGGTCGTCGTCACGCCCGCGGCCACGGTGCCGCTCGACGTCGCGGTCACGGTCTGCGTGCGGCCCGACCGGATCGCCAGGCAGGTGCTGGCCGCTGTGCTCGACGTGCTCGCGGGCATCTTCGCACCCGACCGGCTCACGTTCGGCGACGACGTGCACGTCAGCCGGATCACGGCGGCCGTGCTCGCGGTGCCCGGGGTGGAGAACGCCGCGGTCACCGTTCTGCGCAGGCTGCAAGGCGGAGACAACGTCGTCGACGACGGCGTGCTGGGCATCGGGCCGCTGGAGGTGGCCCGGCTCGACCGCGACCCGGACGCCCCGGAGAACGGTCGGCTCACGGTGACGGTCGAGGGGGGCCGATGAGCTGCGACTGTGGATGCACCGGCGGCACCGCGGCGACCCCGGCGCGGGTGCACAACCAGCCCGGCCTCGAGGCGATCGCCTACCGGGTCGGCACCCATCGGCGGTTCCTCGACGCCATGACGGCCCGCCTGTCCGCCCCGGACGGCCTGCCCGCGCTGAGCGTCCGGCAACCCGACGACCCCACGCTCGCGCTGCTGGACGCCGCCGCGAGCCTCGCCGACGTGCTCACCTTCTACCAGGAGCGGATCGCCAACGAAGGCTACCTGCGCACCGCGACCGAGGAGCGCTCGATCCGCGAGCTGGGCAGGCTCGTCGGCTACGTCCCGCGCCCCGGCGTGGCCGCCACGACCTTCCTCGCCTACACCCTCGACGACGACGCCCGCGTGCAGCTGCCCGTCGGCAGCCGGGTGCAGAGCGTCCCCGGCCCGGGGGAGCAGGCGCATACGTTCGAGACGGTGGAGGAGCTCGACGCGCGCGGCGAATGGAACACCTTGCCGGTGCGCACCACGCGCGACCGCAACGCTGCCGTCCTCGCGGACGCGGCGACGCTGTCCACCCCGACCGGCCCGCCGCCGTCGATCACGCTCGCCGGGATCTCGACCGGCCTGAACCCCGGCGACCCCGTGCTCGCCGACTTCGGCGCGACGCAGGTGCTGTTCCGGGTGATCGAGGTCGAGCCGGACGCGGTCGCCGACCGCACCCGGGTCGGCGTGCTGCCCTGGGCGCCCCCCGGCGAGCCGGGGCCGAGCCCCGACGCCGTGCGGGAGACGGTCGCGCGGTTCAGCGACCTGGCGGCGTTCGGTGTGGAGCCGACCCGGATCACCGCCGAGAACGTGCTTGCCAGGCTGGCGACGCTCCGCGCGGCGACCGCGGGCGACGCGACACCCGACGCGCTCGCCGACCTGATCGCCACCGAGGTGCTGCCGCCGCTCTCGGCCGAGCTCGCGGCGCTGCGCGCGCCGACGGGGCCGCTGCGGACGTGGCTCACGTCGATGATCGCGCGCATGCGGGAGCTGGTCGACCCGGTCGTGGCGGCCCGGGAGGCCGCGCGGTCGCTTCGCCAAGGCGACGGCACATCCCTGACCACGACGATCGGGGCCGCCCTCGGCGGACTGGCCAAGCCCGCGTCGGTGCCGCCGAGCAGCGCCCAGAACCGGCCGCCGAACCTCGCCGCCGACCTGGCGCCGACCTCCGACGCGCTGCCCGGCCTGCTGTTGGCACTGCGCCCCGAACTGGCCCCCGTGCTCTACTCGGCGTGGCAGGGTGTGCCCGTCACCGCGGGCGGGACACTGCGCTGCTACGCGCTGCGCAAGCGGGCGTCGGCGTTCGGGCACGCCGCGCGGCCCGAGACGATCCTCGACGAGGAGGGCAAGTTCGTCGAAGAGCGCGAGTGGGCGCTGTTCCGCAGCACGGGTGGCCCGCCGGAGAACTTCACCGTCGCCGTGGTCCTGCCGCTGACCGGGGCGCTCGCGGAGGGGCGGCCGCCCGACGTCGACGACCCCCCGCAGGACCCGGTGCGCATCGAGGTCACCATCGGATCCGTCACGGCCGAGCCGCGCATCGTCACCCCCGAGGAGCTGCTCGCGGGCGTGACGGTGGACGTGCCCGACGCCGACGAGGGCGTGGGCGTGCGGCTGCAGCTGCCCAATCTGGAGAGCAGCGTCGCGCGGCTCACCATCGGTTTCACCCACCGCGGGATCACCATGGAGACCACCTTCGACCCGGGCTTCGGCGACCCGCAGCGCGCGGTGCTCGCCGCGGCCAGCCGCGGTGGCGACCCGGTCGCCGTGTCCTACTCGATGCTGTTCACCGGCGAGGGCGGAGTGGAGCTGTTCGGCAGGAGGGCCACCGAGCTGCGGTTCACCGTGGCCGGGCGGCACACCGGGGCGGGTCGGACCCCCGCCGAGGAGGCGACCGTGGTGTCGCTGGACACCACCTACCCGACGCTCACCCCCGGCGGCTGGATCGTGCTCGACCGGCCCGCAGGCGCTGTCGAACCGGTGCCGGTGATCAGCCGGATCACGACCGTGCGGGAGGCGAGTCGGCCGATTACGGCATCACCGCCAAGAGCACCTTCGTCGGTCTGGACCGACCCTGGCTGGACCTCGAGGCCGACACGTTCGCGGCGATCCGCGGCACCGCCGTCTACGCCGACAGCGAGCTGCTCGCGTTGGCCGAGACGCCGCTCGACCCGGTGACCGAGGCCGTCTGCGGCGCCGAGATCGAGCTGGAATCTCTCTACGACGGCCTTCGTCCGGGGCGGTGGCTCGTGGTCAGCGGCGAGCGCGCCGACCTCACCGCGGGCGAGGCGGGCGCCGAGGTCGCCGTCCCGGGCGTGCTCGCCATCGAGCTGGTGATGCTCGGCGGCGTCCGGCAGGGGTTCGATCCCGACGAACCCGGTGCGCGCACCCGCACCACGCTGCTGCTCGCTACGCCCATGGCCTACTGCTACCGCCGCGACACGATCACCGTGCTCGGCAACGTGGTCAAGGCGACACAGGGCGAGAGCACCACCGAGGTGCTCGGCAGCGGCGACGGCCGCGCGGTCCACCAGACGTTCACGCTGGTCCACCACCCGCTGACGTTCCGGTCGGCCCCCACCGGCAGCGGTGTGGAGAGCACGCTTTCGGTGCGCCTCGACGGCGTGCGGTGGAACGAGCGCCCCGACCTCATCGACGCAGGCCCGACCGCGCACGCCTTCGTCACGGTGACCGGTGAGCAGACCGACGTCGTCTTCGGCGACGGGCGCGACGGCGCCCGGCTGCCGACGGGGAGCGACAACGTCGTCGCCGACTACCGGTTCGGCATGGGGGCAGGCGGCAACGTCGCCGCGGGCGGGATCACGGTGGCGAGCACCCGTCCGCAGGGGGTGCTGGAGGTGGTCAACCCGCTGCGGGCCACCGGCGGCGCCGACCCCGAGCCGGGGGAGGAGAGCCGCCGACGGATCCCGCTCGGCGTGACCGCGCTGGACCGCGTGGTCTCGGTGGCCGACTACCGCGACTTCGCCCTCACCTTCGCCGGTGTCGGCAAGGTGGCCGTCACCGAGCTGGCGCAGGGCCGCACCCGGATCGTGCACCTGACCGTGGCGGGGGTGGACGATGCGCCGCTGGACCCGGGCTCGGACGTCCTGGCCAACCTGCGGGAGGCGCTGATCCGCTTCGGCGACCCCGAGCAGCCGTTCCGGATCGACGTCCGGCGGCTGCTCGCGCTGGTGGTCGCGGCGAAGGTGGCCGTCTTGCCCGATCGGCGCTGGGACGACGTGCAGCCCGCGATCCGCACCGCACTGGAGAGCCGCTTCGGCTTCGCCCGCCGCGACCTCGCCCAGGACGTGACCGCGGGCGAGGTGATCGCGGCGATCCAGGCCGTGCCCGGCGTCGACTTCGTCGACCTCGACGTCCTGGACACGATCGACGAGGCGACCGTGACCGCGGTGCTCACCGACCCGGAGGCGGCGGGCCCGCAGCCCACGTTGCGGCGGCGGGTGCTCGCGCATCCGGCCCGCCGCTCGGGCGCCGACATCGTCGCGGCCGAGCTCGCGGTGCTGCTGCCCGGCGTGCCCGCCCTCCTCGCGCTCACGGAGATCACCCCATGACCACCGACCGGCTCTACGACCTGCTGCCCGCCGTCCACCGCCGCCGCGACGCCGACGTCGACCACCCGCTGCGGGCGCTGTTGGCGATCATCGCCGAGCAGCTGGACGTGGTCGAGCAGGACATCGCGGGCCTCTACGACGACTGGTTCGTCGAGACCTGCAGCGAGTGGGTGCTGCCCTACATCGGCGAGCTGGTCGGGTTCACGCCCGACGCCGACGTGCCCGTCGCGGTCGAGGGCGAGCTGGCGCGCGTGCTGTTCCCGCGGGCCCAGGTGGCCAACACGATCGGGGACCGCCGCCGTCGCGGCACGCTCGCCGTACTGGAGAAGATCGCCCGCGAGGCCGGGGGCTGGCCCGCACGCGCGGTGGAGTTCTCCCGCCTGACCGCGGGCCTGCAGTCGCTCGTCCATCCGCACCTTGACCGGGGGCGGATCGTCGACCTGCGCGACGCGGAC
This sequence comes from uncultured Actinomycetota bacterium, assembly GCA_963739465.1. Taxonomy (GTDB): domain Bacteria; phylum Actinomycetota; class Actinomycetes; order Mycobacteriales; family Pseudonocardiaceae; genus Pseudonocardia. Next base: position 346,534 of record CAVUAS010000003.1, on the reverse strand, counting down.
GCCCTCGACCGGCTGGAGGGCCCGTTCGAGACGACCGCGCACGTCGTCGACACGCGGCAGCTCAGCGACCGCAGCGCGCTGGGCAGGCACGGGCCGAGCGCCGTCGGGCTGTTCGTGTGGCGGCTCGCGGCGGTGTCGGTGACGTTGCGCCAGCCCTACGCCCAGGAGTCGGTGGGCCCGCAGGCGTACACCTTCAGCGCGCTCGGGGTGGACACGCCGCTGTTCGGCCGCGGCGGCGGATCCGGCGAGCTTTCCGTCCCGGCCCCGCTGCGCAGGCACACGTTCGCGCGCAGGCTCGACGAGCTGTACGGCGCGGACCGCGACGTGCAGATCTGGTGGGTGCCCCCCGGCGGCACCCCGGCCGACCCGCCGCCGCGTGAGCTGATCCCGCGCGAGCGGATCGTGGTCGCCGACCTCACCGACTGGGCCTACCGGACCCCGCGCGGCAATGTCGCCGTCGATCCCGTGCTGGGCCGGATCGCGTTTCCGAGCGCCACCACCGAGCAGCCGCGGCGCGGCATCTGGGTGAGCTACCGCTACGGGTTCCCGGCGCAGCTCGGCGGCGGCGAGTACGAGCGCGAGCTGCCCACCCCCGCCGCGCACAGCCGCCTCTACCGGGTCGGCACCGGTGCGCCCTTCCCGCGGCTGGGCGAAGCGCTGCGCCGCTGGTACCGCGACTGTCCGGCCGCGGCCGTCATCGAGGTCGTCGACTCCTGCGCCTACACCGAGCCGATCTCGGTGGAGCTGGGCGAGGGCCAGTCGCTGGAGCTTCGGGCCGCGTCCGGCGCGGCACCCGTCCTGCGGCTGCTGGACTGGCAGACCGAGCAGCCCGACGCGCTGACCGTCACCGGCGAGCGGGGGAGCTGCTTCACCCTCGACGGGTTCCTGGTCACCGGCCGGGGCATGCGTGTCGCGGGCGAGCTGGCCCACCTGGAGATCCGCCACTGCACCCTGGTGCCCGGCTGGGGGCTGCGGCCGGACTGCAAGCCGCGCCGCCCGGGCGAGGCCAGCGTCGAGTTGGACGACATCGACGCCGTCGTCACGATCGCACACAGCATCCTCGGGCCGATCCGGGTGGTGCACGACGAGGTGCGGCGCGACCCGGAGCGCATTACCGTCACCGACAGCGTGCTCGACGCCTCCGACCCGCACGGCCTCGCCGTCTCCGCGACCAACGGCGACATCGCGCACGCCGAGCTGACGCTGCTCCGCGTCACCGTGTTCGGTTCGATCCGCACCCATGCGGTGCGGCTGGCCGAGAACAGCATCTTCACCGGCCCGCTGCGGGTGGCCCGCCGCCAGCTCGGCTGCGTGCGGTTCTCGTCGGTGCCCGGCGGCTCACGCACCCCGCGGCGCTACCGGTGCCAGCCCGACACGGCGCTGGCCGCCGTCCCGGCCGACGCGACCGACCTCGCGTACAGCGAGCGTCTGCGGCTGTCGCCGGACTTCGTCAGCACCGACTACGGCACCCCGACCTACGCCCAGCTCGACCCGACGTGCGCCGAGGAGATCCGCACCGGCGCCGACGACGGCTCCGAGATGGGCGTCTATCACGACCTCTTCCAGCCGCAGCGGCTGGCGAACGTCCGCAACCGACTCCGCGACCAGACCCCGGCCGGGGTCGCCTCCGCGGTCGTCCTGGTGAACTAGGGAGAGCCATGAAGGCCGACATCGGTCGTTTGACCTTCGACCCGGCGAAGGGGTTCGCCCAGGTGGTGTTGCAGCAGGGCCGGGTGCAGGTCGAGTCCGACTGGAACGAGCAGGTCGCGATCCTGCTGCACGCGGTGCGCACACTGGCCGCCGACCTGATCGGGCCGTGGGGCGGCAGCCCGGGCGCGTTCGCGCTCGCCGTGGGCACCGAGGTGCCCGCGGACCTCGAGGTCGGCGCGGGGGCCTACTACGTCGAGGGGATCCGCGTCGAGAACGGGCCCGGCGTGCGCTACCTGAGCCAGCCCTACTACCGAGTGCCGGAGGCCGACCGGCTGGCCGCACCCAAGAGCGGCACCGATCAGCACCTGCTCTACCTCGACGTCTGGGAGCGGCTGGTCACCGGGGCCGAGGACGACGCGCTGCTCGACGTCGCGCTCGGCGGCCTGGACACCGCGGCCCGCACCCAGCCGGTGTGGCAGCTGCGCACCGCGCGCCTGACCGAGGAGGTCCTGCAGGACTCGACCTGCCAGAACATGCCGGAGCGGTGGACGACCCGGCTGCGCGACCTCGTCGCGAAGCCGCGGCGCGGCGAGCTGCGCGCCCGGGCCCGGATCCGGCCCGAGGACCTCGACCAGCCGTGCGCGGTCGACCCCCGCGCGTCGTACCGGTTCGACGAGAACGCCCTCATCCGGGTCGAGGTGCACCAGGGGGGAACGGCCGGGACGGCGACGTTCAAGTGGTCGCTGGACAACGGCTGCGTCGCGCTGCCGGTCACCGACTTCCGCGGCGACACCCTGCACCTCGCCACGCTGGGCCGCGACCCGCGGCTGACCCTCGACGTCGGCGACTTCGTCGAGCTGGAGTCCGACGACTACGTGCTGCAGCAGGAGCCCGCGGCGAGCCTCTTCACGGTCACCGCGGTCGACCGGCCCGGCCTGGCCGTGCAGGTGGCGCCCGCGCCCCCGGTGATCCCGGCCGACCGGCATCCCCGGCTCCGGCGCTGGGACCAGAAGAAGACCCGCCAGACCCCGCTCACCGACGCGGGCACGGTCGCGATCGTCGAGGCCGCCGACACCGGCGGTGCCTTTATCGACCTGGCCCACGGCGTCCAGGTGCAGTTCCGGCAGGTGCCGGGCACCGTCTATCGCAGCGGGGACTTCTGGCTCGTCGAGGCCCGCACGGCGATCGGCGACGTGATCTGGCCCCAGGAGCCGGACGCGGCGGGGCACGAGGTGCCCGCGGCGCTGCCCCCGCGCGGGGTCGACCACCACTACGCACCGTTGGCCTGGGTGTCCGTCGCGGCCGACGGCACGGTGCAAGTGGTGCAGTCCTTCGTGCGCCAGGTGAACCCGCCCGTCACCTGCGGCTGAGCGATGCCTACTCCGCAGCGCGAGGTGGCGGACGCCGAGTCGCCGCGCAGGCTGCGCCACCTGTCGCTGGGCGTGTGAGTGCCGAGAACTGTGTCATCGTCTCTGACCAGGACCTGTCTGCGACTGACCCTCACCATCACCGTCCCGTGCCAGCCCAGCATGATCGCCTGCTATGGCCCTCGGACTCGTCTACCAGGCGCTCGTTCGCGTGCTCAGCTGGCTGGCGCTGCTCGCCCGCTCCGACACCGCCAAGGACATCGAGATCCTTGTGCTGCGTCACGAGGTCGCGGTGCTGCGCCGCACCAATCCCCGGCCGACACCGACGTGGCTCGACCGCGCCATGCTCAGCGCACTGAGCAGATTGCTGCCCACCCCGCTACGGCGGCTGCGGTTGTTCTCACCGCGAACGCTGCTGCGCTGGCACGCCCAACTCGTCGCCCGCCGCTGGACCTACCCACGCCGACGACCAGGCCGACCACCCACCGCACCGCAGATCCGAGCCCTGGTGCTGCAGATGGCCCGCGAGAATCCCGCCTGGGGCTACAGAAGAATCCAGGGCGAGCTGGTCGGCCTCGGCCATACCGTGGCCGCCTCGACCGTCTGGTACATGGTGCACGAAAGCGCAGCCGTAGGCGAACGCCAAATACTTCCACACCCAATTAACCTCGGAAGCAACTTGATCTTTAGTACACTAAACTATGCATTGAGACAAATAACCATAAGCAGGAATATATACTTCAACAGTGCAGTGCGCCTGCTTTACTGCGACGTGGCGAATAACAATATGCGTTACGCATACGCGAACTAACCTTCAGCCACGCAACTTGTCACCAGGATACGCGCGCTTATGACGCCTGTATAGCGGCTTGAGCGCCCGGCTCGCAAGCACGCCTCCGTAAACTTGGTCATTCTCGCCGTACACCACGTCTATGGCGTCGAACTGGGCTGGCGACAAGCGGTCAAACTTGTTCAATGCGCTGGCAGCCTCCCCGGCATCGATGAAGCTCCTTGCGTCGCGGAGTACAGCAATAAGCCGATCTCCAATACTACCAGCGAACTCCTCGTGCGAGTCAACCCATTGGCCGATACGCATCGCGACAGCAGACGCCGATGAATCCGTCATTGATGGCCACTGCGTCTTGGCGGAAAAGCCAGACAAATCAGCTCCTAGGCGTATCGCAAAAATGGCAGGCGTTGACCGTAGGCCCACCCTACCTCCTGGTTGGTCCACGAGCTCTTCTCAAAACCCGGATGGACCAACGCCACGAAGGCGTCCGCGCTGGCTAATGCGCGTTCGATTTCTGCCTGCCATTCTCGGCTTGGTTCAATCGCATCGTGTGCAACAAACCCGTGAATGCCGTAGGGCAACAGGGCATCCGCTATCGCCCCGGTAAACGACTTCTCGCTTGCTAGGTGTGATAGAAATACGCGAAGCATGCCAGCGGTCCACAGGTCCGATCTTTCGTCCCTGGTCTGCCTACGATTTGGCGTAGGCATTGTCGGCAGAACGTGCGCCTCAAGCTCGGTCAGCATCTCGTCGGATGCTTCTTGCAGGTGGCGTCTGACAACATCAATGAACTCCATATATGCATTATCGTCAGCCTCCTCCAGGCCAAAGCCGCTAAGTACGAGGTTGACTCGGGACTCACTCCACGCCACACCATCGTGACGGCCGTCGAAGACCGCAAGCACACGGTCGAGCATGTGTACGCGTTCAGAGTTTGACAGTGGCACGACCGGGTAGCTTAGCTGGCTCGCTTTGGCGTGGGGAGGCCTTCGCCTCAGAGGCCGCATCACCGACGTCACTGCCGCCAAGCGTGGCGCTGACCAAACAAGGCACGGGAGGTGCAAAGACGCCGGTAACGCTATTCATGGATTCAGGGTCTGGCAAAGCCTATCCGCACTCGGTTCGGTCGCCCTCTTCCTTGCTCAAGCACCGCTCTGGGATGTAGACGACGTTCTCATACTTGGGAACGACGACATTGTCGGTAGGTATCAAACCTCCGCCCGGGAGGTCCGGCCGCCGCCGAACGACGAACCGATGGGTAAGAAGCGATCCAGTTGGGGCCTCGGTGACTACGAGCAGTTCGGCCCTCGGATGTCGCCTGCCACCGTCCATGGGACCGGTCTGAGCCGTTTCTTGCCACGGTCATGGGACCACCTGGTTGCCAGTCATGGGACCACCGGCGTGTCTTGATCTCCGGGTGTGCGGCGACCGCTTCCGATTCGTCCAAGTCGATCGGTTGGAGGCGTCGGCGTGGTGTTCCGGGAGGTACCGGTGGTCGAGATTCGGGAGGTGCTGCGGCTGCTGGCTGGGCGGGCACGGGCTGCGCACGGCCGGCGAGCGGACGGGGGTGGATCGCAAGACCGTCGCGCCGCTACGTGCGATGCCGCCCAGGCGGCGCGGGCTGTCCCGCGACGGCGGCCACGACCAGTTGGACGACGCGTTGCTGGGGGCGGTGGCGGCCGGGTCCGCCCGGCCCGGCCCAGCGGGCACGGCGCGGGCGTGGGAGGCGCTGGCTCGCAGAGGCGAGCAGATCCGAGTACTGGGTGGAGCGGCCGGCTGCAGTCGACCAACATCCATGGCAGCTGACCCGCCGCGGTGTGCTGGTGCCTTACCGGACGTTGCACCGGTTCGCGGCCGCCAGCTGCGGGTTCGGCCGGCGCGCGGCCACGGTGCGCGTCGCCGACGGGGAACCCGGCCTGGAGTGCCAGCTCGACTTCGGCCGGATGGGTCTGGTCCCGGATCCGGTCGCCGGCCGGCGCCGGGTCGCCCACGCGTTGATCTTCACGCCGGTCTACTCGCGGCACATGTTCCTCTGGTTGACGTTCACCCAGACCCTGGCCGCGGTGATCGCCGGGTGTGAGGCGGCCTGGGCGCTCTTGGCGGGGTCTTCCGGGTGTTGATCCCGGACAACCTGTCCCCGGTGATCGCCGACGCCGACCCGGTGAGCCCGCGTTCACCCTGGGCTGGCTGGAGTACGCGCAGGCCCGCGGCTTCGTGACCGACCCGGCGCGGGTCCGCCGCCCGAGGACAAACCCCGGGTGGAAAGGGTCGTGCCAGTTCGCCCGGGAGATCTTCTTCCGCCGGCGAGGACTTCGTCGACCTGGCCGACGCGCAGCGCCGCGTCCAGACCTGGTGCGCGACCACGGCCGGGCCTGCGGGTGCACGGCACCACGCGCAGGCCCGGCCGAGCGTGTTCGCCGCCCAGGAGGCTGCCGGTACTGCTGCCGGCGCCCAGCCGACCGCTACGTGCTGCCGATCTTCGCGACCCCGAAAGTCCCCCGTGACCACCATGTCGAGGTCGCCCGCGTCGCTCTACTCGGTGCCCGGCGACCTGATCGGGCAGCGGGTGGACGTGCGCGCCGACGCGGTCCTCGTGAAGATCTATCACCGCGGGCAGCTGGTCAAGACTCCACCCGCGCAAGCCCGCCGGCGGCCGTTCCACCGACCCGGGCGACTACCCGCCGGGCGGGCCGGCTACGCGCTGCGCGACGTCGGACGCTGACCGCGAAGGCCGCCGCGGCCGGCCCCGCGGTCGGGGTCTACGCCGGCCCGGCTGCTGGACACCCAGCTGCCCTGGACCCGGATGCGCAGGTCTACCGGCTGCTCGGCCTGGTCCGCACCTACGGGCCCGGCGGCGGCCGACGCCGCCTGCGCCCGCGCGCTCGAGGCCTCGACGTCGTCGACGTCACCAAGATCGCCCGGATGCTCGAACGGGCCCGCGAGCACGAACCCGCCCGGGCCGCGAGGCCAAGGTGATCGGCGGCCCGGCCCGGTTCGCCCGCGACCCCGCCGAGTTCCAGGCAGGCCGGCGATGAGCCCGGTAAACGCGGCGACCGCGGCGAACCCGAGGAGCACCACCAGATGGCGGGCTCGGCTCGATGACAACCTGACCGACGACCTGACCGACGACCTGACCGACGACCTGACCGACGACCTGACCGACGACCTGACCGACGACCTGGCCGAGGACCTGGCGCGGGCTCTCGGCCTGGTCGAGGACTGGCTGCTGCACGCCAGCCCGGAGACCCTCGACGAGCTGGCCGAGTTCGCCTACGGCGCGCCCGTCCACGACGGCGAGCACGACCACCGTCGACTTCGGCCGATCATCGACCTGCTCGGCGAGGCCGCCATCCGGCTGGCCCCGGCCCGCCCGGACGCAACGACCGGGCCGCCCGGGCAGGCCACGATCGTGCGCGGACCGAGTCGATGAGCCGCGCCCCGGCCCCCGCCCCGAGCATCGACGCCGAGCTCAAGACGCTGCTGCGGCGGGTCAAGCTCGGCCGCTGCCTGGACACCCTGCCCGAGCGGCTCGCGCTCGCCCACGCCGAGCAGCTCGGCCACGCCGAGTTCCTCCAGCTCGTGCTCGCCGACGAGGTCGACCGCCGCGACCGCGCCTCCGCCGAGCTACGCGCCCGCACCGCCCGCCTCGACCCCACCATGCGGCTGGAGACCTTCGCCCCCGACACCGGCGCCCGGTTCGACCGCGAGCTCTGGCACGAGCTGTGCTCGCTACGGTTCCTCGACCACGCCCGCGGCGCCTGCGTCCTCGGACCGGTCGGGGTCGGCAAGACACACCTGGCCAGCGCGCTCGGACACATCGCGATCCGCCGTCGGCGCACCGTCTGGTTCGCCCGCGCCGACCAGCTGTTCCGCCGGCTCAAGGCCGCCCGCCTGGACAACACCGTCGAGGCCGAGATGCGCCGCCTCGCCCGGGTCGACCTGCTCCTCATCGACGACCTCGCCCTGCAAGCCATGGACGCCGTCGAGACCGCCGACTTCTACGAGCTGATCGTCGAGCGACACCAGAAATCATCCACAGTGGTCACCAGCAACCGGGACCCCTCGGAGTGGATCGCGCTGATGAGCGACCCGCTACTGGCCCAATCGGCCATCGATCGGCTCGTGGCCACCAGCTATGAACTCGTCATCGAGGGCGAGTCCTACCGCCGCCGCCAGCGCCCCGGCCACACCCGCCAACCCGCCGCGACCGGCGTGTCCTGATTGACCCGACGAGGAGAATCGATGAGCATCACATCCACGCCCAGGTGGTCCCTAGCCCCAGTTTCCCGGTTAGTTCGATCTTGAGTGTGTTGGGAACTGGCTCCAGGTGAGTTGAGCTGGGCGTTCTCGGCGCGGCAGCTGGTGTTTGATCTTGCTTTGGCCTATGACCTAAAGAGTGGCGAGTCTCTACAAGGAGGTGATCAGCGGCAGGCCGTACTGGTACGTGCGGGAGATGGCCTGGGTGCAGGGTAAACCCAGGATGGTCTCCGAGCGCTACCTCGGGTCGGCCGCCGACATCGCCGCCGCGTTCGACGAACGCGAGGCCGCGCTGCGGCCCGAGCGGACCCGGCACCTGGCGTTCGGGGACGTCGCCGCCGCGTGGGGGATGCTGGAGCGTCTCGGCGTGGTCGCGGTGATCGATGAGGTGGTCGGGGCACGCCGGGCCGACGCGGGCGCCTCGGTGGGCACCTACCTGGCGCTGGCCGCGCTGGGCCGCCTGGTGGACCCGTGCTCCAAGCGCGGGTTCGAGAAGTGGTGCGCGGCACCGCCGCCGACCGGTTCACCAAGATCGGTGCCGGGGTGCTGGACCACCGCAAGTTCTGGGACGCGATGCACGGGGTCAGCCCCGAGCAACTGGCCCGCATCGAGCACCGTCTCGCCCTGGCCATGATCGAGACCTTCGAGCTGGACATCTCCGCGCTGGCCCTGGACATGACCAACTTCGCCACCTACATCGATACCACCAACGACAAGGCACCCATCGCGCAGCGCGGCAAGGCCAAGCAGAAACGAGCCGACCTACGCCTGGTCGGGCTCGGCCTGGTGATCACCCGCGACGGTGGGATCCCGCTGGTCTCCCACGCCTACCCCGGCAACCGGCCCGACGTCACCCAGTTCGCCACCATGATCGACCTGCTGGTGGCGCGGCATACCGCGTTGGCCGCGGCGCTCACCGACAACCCCGACAACCCCGACAACCCCGATAACCCCGATAACCCCACGCCCAGCGTGAGCGCGACAACCCCGCAGATGACGGTGGTGTTCGATGCCGGGCAGAACTCGCTGGCCAACCTCGCGCACCTGAGCGCGACCGGTCTCGGGTTCGTCGGGTCGATCCCGCCGTCTGACTGCCCGGACCTGCTGGCCCGCCCCGCCGCCGACCGGCACCCCGTGGACCCCGACCGGTTCCCCGGCGTGACCGCACTGGAACAACGCCGCCCGGTCTACGGCGCCGACCGCCGCGTCGTGCTCACCCACTCCCCGACCCTGCACACCGCCCAGTCCCGCGGCTTCGACCAGACCCTGGCCAAGGCCACCGCGAAGCTCTCCGCGCTGGCCGACACCCTGGCACGGGGCCACACCCGCCGACCCCACGACAAGGTCACCGCCGAGATCACCCAGATCGTCAACGACCCCTGGGTGCGTCGGGTCATCACCTGGCAGCTGACCGGCGCCACCCCCGCCGAGCACCGGCTCGCCTTCGACCTCGACGATCAAGCCCGCACCGACCTGGAAGCCGAGGTCTTCGGCAAACGCGTCCTGATGACCGACCGCGACCAGTGGCCAACCGCGGACGTGGTCGCCGGCTACCGCTCCCAGTCCGAGGCCGAGTTCGGCTTCCGCCAACTCAAAGACCCGCACGTGGTGTCGTTCTCCCCGATGCACCACTGGACCGAGCACAACATCCGGGTGCACGTGTTCACCTGCGTGCTCGCCCTGCAGATCGCCCACCTCATGCGCCGCCACGCCCACCAACACGGCCTGCACCTATCCGTGCGTGAACTGCTCGACACCCTCGCCGGTATCCAGGAGACGGTGCTGATCTACCCCTCCACCGGCGGGCGACCCAAGGCCCGCCGCATACTCACCGAGACCAACCCCACCCAGGACCACCTCGCCGAGATCTTCGATCTACACCGCTGGGCACCCCGAACTTAGGTCATAGCACACAACAACATCAACTTAGCTCCTGGCCAGGGAAAACACCGGCAGCGATCATGCTAGCCGGGAAACTCGGGCTAGGTCGTGGCAACGCGGTGGTCCCATCCCGCTGGCAAGCGACACTCGGATCGACGCAAACATTCAGCCCTTAGTTGATCATGGGGTCGGTTGGGTGTCGCTCAAGTCGGGCGTGTCGTTCCCACCGTGATCGGCTGGTGCGCGGTGTGATCTTCGGGTGGCCGCGCCGGAGGAGCTCTCACGTGAGCAGTTGCTGGCGTTGCTCGCGGTGCGGGATCGGCGGATCGCGGAGTTGACGGAGGCCAACGAGGCGTTGGCGGCCAAGCTGGCGCGGTTGGAGCATCTGCTGTCGCGGAACTCGCGCAACTCCTCGAGCCCGCCCTCCCACGATGACGACCCGGGGAAGCCCCCGCTGCCGGACAAGCCAGCACCGGGGCGGGGTGGGCCGAAGCGGGCGCGGGGCAAGCAGCCCGGGGCGCCGGGGTCGCATCTGGCCTGGACCGACAGCCCGAATGAGGGTCGGGATCTGTTCCCGCAGGGGTGTTGCGATTGTGGCCGGGACCTGGCCGGGGCGCGGGATCTGGGGGTGGCCGACCGCTACCAGCAGCACGAGATCCCGAAGGTCAGCGTGAAGATCACCCAGTACGACTCCCACCAGGTCGAGTGCGGGTGCGGCAAGACCCACACCGCGGCCCGGCCGGAGGGGGCCCGGCCGGGGCCGGTCGGGTACGGCCCGAACCTGCAGGCGTTCTCGGTCTTCCTGATGGTGGCGCACTATGTGCCCGCGCATCGGGTGGTGGAGCTGTTGGAGGCGTTGACCGGGGCTCGCCCGTCGGTGGGGTTCGTGCACGGCATGCTCGCCCGCACCGCCGGGCTGCTGGCCCCGGTCCACCAGCGGATCCGCGCTCTGATCACCCGGGCGCACGCGGTGAGCTGCGATGAGACCCCGCTGCAGGTCGGACCCAAAAAGCCCAAGCCGGGCAAGAAGAAGGCCGAGCGGTACCTGCTGGTGGCCTGCACCGAGCGCTACACCCACTACCTGCTCGGCGACCGGTCGCTGGACACCTTCAAAGCGTTCGTGCTCACCGAGCTGCGCGACTCGGTGATCGTCCACGATCGCTACCAGAACTACGACTCCGCCCAGCTCGGGACGCTGACCCACCAACTGTGCTGTCAGCACCTGCTGCGCGATCTTGAAGACGCCGCGCAGGTCTACCCCGACCGGATCTGGCCCACGCAGATCGCCGATGCGCTGCGCGGGCTGATCCACCAGGCCAACCTCGCCCGCCACGCCGACCGGCTCGCGATCGACCCGCAGACCCCCGAGGAGTTGATCAGCCGGTTCCGGCACGGCGTGCGGGCCGGGCTGTCCGACACCCTCCACCACGGCACCCGCCCCGGCGAACGCAAGACCCGGCTCCTGCTCGAGGTGCTGCGCGACCGCGAGACCGACGTGCTGCGCTTCGCCCACGACCTGGGCGTGCCCCCCACCTCCAACCAGGCCGAACGCGACCTGCGCCCCGCCAAGATCCAACAGAACATCTCCGGCCGCCTGACCAGCGAGAAACGCACCCAGGACCGCTACACCATCCGCGGTTTCCTCTCCACCGCCGCCAAGCACGGCCGCAACCAGATGACCGCCCTGCGTGAGGCGCTCCTCGGCCGGCCCTGGATGCCCGACCTACCCGCTCCTACTTGAGCGGCCCCCACCGCGCCGACACACCGGAGCCCCCAGGGCTGCCGGCAACCTACCCATGATCAACTTACGGGTGAATGTTTACGGATCGACAGGTCGAAATGAGTACTCGTCGCCGTCGTATTCCCACTCACCCTGGAACTGGAGCTTTACGTAGGTTAAGACCGTACGTTCACTGCGGTTCGATTGCACGTCGGCCATGCGTGTACCCCTTCGTAGCCGTTGTCTCCCACCAGCAGGTCGACGCAAGTATGGCGACCCAGCAGATGGCTGCCCTTCTCCCCGGATGAACAGAACGCGACCAGTTGCGCCGCCAGCAACTGCCTCCCGCCTCATGTCAGGGGACGCCCTCTCGGGGATCAGTGATCCCCAAGAGATCCAGCATGTCCCCTACCCGCGGCCCGGCACGGCAGCCACATCAGCTGGAGGGCGATCTGACCTGCTACCTAAGAGAATGAACCGGCGTCGTTGATACCTCGATCCGATGCGGCGTGGTGCCGGAGTGTCGGCCGCGCTCGCTGTGATCGTGTCCGGATCGCCCTGTGACGATCGAGAACGGATCGAACAACGTCATCTTCGACGTCACGCTCCACATCTCCGTATCGCAGCCGATCATGTAGGGAGTCGAGGGCCGCATGCTCCCCGGGGCGACGTGGACCGGGCGGGTCTCGAGGAGCGTGTGGGGTGTCAGAAGCCGGGCTGGGATGACCAGCGGTGATCGCCGGTCGGACATGATGCTGGCGTGTCGCTGCGGCTGCCATACCTGCTCTTCATGCAGGTGCTCGGTTGGTCCTGCTGCTGGGCCGCACGTCGACCGCCAAAGACGTCGAACTCCTCGTCCTACGCCACGAGGTCGCCGTCTTGCGCCGTGCCAACCCCAGACCACGGCTCAAGTGGGCGGACCGGGCCATGTTCGCCGCGCTCGTGCGCCTGCTGCCTCGACCACTGCGGGCCCATCGTCTGGTCACTCCGGACACGATCTTGCGTTGGCATCGTCGCCTCGTGCGCCGACGATGGACCTACCCGAAGCGCACCGGGCGGCCACCGATCGGTGGTCGTCCGGCCCGGTGGGTGTAAGTCCATCGTCGGCGGACGAGGCGACGATGCCAACGCAGGATCGTGTCCGGAGTGACCAGGCGATGGCAACGTAGCGCTCGGGGGAAGCCGCCGCACGAGGGCGGCGAAGATCGCCCGGTCTGCCCAATCCATGGACGGTCGCGGGTTCGTGCGGCGCAGGATGGCGACCTCGTGGCGCAGCACGAGAAGCTCTATGTCCTTGGCGGAGGATGTGCGGCCGACCAGCAGGATCAACCCGAGCACCTGCGAGAAGATCAAGTACAGCAGCCGAAGCGACACACCGAGATCTTGTCTAGCCGGCGATCACCGCTGGTCAGCGACCCAGGCCCGACTTCTGGCACTCCACAAGGTGCGGCACCGCGTTCTGCTGCGCAGCGGATCGCTGCAGCTGCTGTCCTCGACCGACAGCCAAGCGCTGTGCAACGACTACCGCGTCCGCACCGTCGCCGATCTCCGCACACCCCATGAGCCCGCCATCGATGGCCCGTCCCGCCTGGCCCGGCTCGGCGCTGCCACCGTCCACCTGCCTTTGATCGGTGATCTCGACCGGCACCGGCGAACCGCAGCTGCGACGCTCTACGTCGCGTCAGCCTCTTGGCCGCGCAGTCAGATGTAAACCTCAGATGCTACGTGTCTGAATCTACGCGCTCATACACTAGTTTTCGCGTATCCGGATCTACTCGAATATCGCGCACCTCAGCGATTTGGAAATCATCCCCGATCTCGATTACATCCAAGGTATCTACCACCAAACCCTTGTCGATCAATTCCAGCACGTCCTCCTTATTACACGCCACGTTCGCGTCGCTCGGGCCGTCATAGGTTTCATGCTGATGAACAATCACGCCGGTCTTCTTGTCGAAAACAAAGTACTGAGGCATCGCCGATGCTCCCTCCCTCGCCGTCAGATGCCGGTAATAACTATCCCATAGCCTAGACATTCCAAATCTGCGTTATGAAATGCACGAAGTCTGAAAGTAACGAAGCTTCCAAACCCGCTCACCGCGCCGGGATGAAGGTCGCGCCCTCCACCCCACACGATCGGCAGATCGACATTATTGTTAAGGCGCAATATATCTATTGCGACGGCATTGTCGGTGTCGAAATCGATTGTTGGATCAATCCAGGTTACGGTACCCCAAGCAACGAAGAGAGTCTCTGGTCCGAGCAGGACCGTTCTTGTCATGGTGCCGATAGCCTTAGTTGCGCGGAGCTCCCGAACAAACACGCCCATCTCAATCTCACTCCCACTCCTGATACGAATTATCCAATAAGTGCCCTACCAGATAACCACCACGGGCGAGACCCGGCTCACGTCAGCCGACCTACGCTCATCTTAGAGGGGATAGTTTCCCTATAGTGACAGTCGCCCACGTACGCAGTTGTGCGTATTGACGGCGACGCAGTCAGCGGGGTTTGACCTGCACGCGGCCGCCGCCAGGGTGGTGGTCCTCCCTCGGCCGGTCACCCGGTCGTTGCCCGGTCACCGCGCTGCGCACCTGGCTCGACGCCACTCCATCACCGACGGCCCGGTGCTGCGCCCGGTCAGCAAGGGCAACCGGGCCTGTAGCGTGCCAAAACTGTCGCGCGGTCTATGGGCCTGGCGTTTCAGCGCGGCTCAGGCGATTCGCCGGTACTCGTTGATCACGCCGCCGACGACCCGCAGTCGGCGAATCGGAGTGTCGAGCGGGATGACGCACGCGGGATCGTGGTTGGGTCGGCGGTGATCGCGGCCCTGGTTGGTCGGTAGTCATTGAAGTGCCGGGCGTACTCGTCGAGCACTGCCGAGGCGTGACGTTCGTTGTAGATGAGAATTCTGTCGGTGCCCTCGAACCGGACGCTGCGGACGAAGCGTTCGGCATAGCAGTTGGCTCGTGGTGTCCGCGGTGGGATCTTCACCGTGGCGATGCCTTCGGAGGCGAACACAGCATCAACGGACGCGCCGTACTTGGTGTCCCGGTCGCGGATGAGGAACCGAAATGCCAAGATTCGGTCGTCCAGATCGGCGACGATGTTGCGGGCGGCCTGCGTGGTCCACGCCATCGTTGGGTGCTCGGTGACGCCGAGGATGTGAACCCGCCGGCTGGCGATTTCCATGACGAACAGCTGCCCACGCCCGCCAACGCGGACCCGGTGAGCGGGCGAACGCCCAGCTCAAGAGCTGGAAGATCCTCCGCAAGATCCGCTGCTGCCCACGACGCGCTACCAGCCTGGTCCAAGCCGTCTTGGTCCTCATCCTGACTGGCTGAGGCCAAGTGGAATGAGCTCACTCACGGATTCGGGTCTGAGACGGTTTAGGACGAGTTGACGTGCATCCTGACAGCAGGCCCCGTCAGCCTCTGAAATCGTTGAGCGCTGCGGTGTGACGCTCCATCTTATCCTGGAAAGCAGAGAGCGTGAGCGAATGCTTCTCCATCGTGATCGCGAGCATCGTCGTCGAATCTGAGTGCTGAAGCAGCGCGTTTATCGTGCGTTCCGCCTGGGCTGCTCGCTGGTCTTCCTCGTCCATGCTGGCATACTTGCACTGCTGTCAAGAGCAGGCATAGGTCGGCGATGTGTCTTCCCCGCCATCTCGAGTACAGGTTAGATCTTGACCGGCTAACCCGGCGCCTTTCAGCACAATCTGTTGTGCATCAGATCCGTCTGCACCGGAAGGTCCCGAAGGACCCGCAGGTCCGGCCGGGAGTGGTCCGACATCCTGCGTAGTCCCATCAGAAAATGTCACGACCAAACGGCCGTCGACCTGATCGACTGATTGGATTCCACGACCATCGCGACCGGGGGAGCCGTCAGCTCCATTCTGACCGGGCAACCCATCAACACCCGCAGGTCCGATCGGTCCAACCACCTGCCCCACGTCCCGGGTGGTGCCGTCGCTGAAGGTCAGCACGAGATGTCCAGCCGTGATCTGAGAGCCCGTGACCGCGATACCCGGCGCCCCATCGGAGCCGCCCGCTCCGACCACCCGGCCTGCGTTGATCTGGCTGCCGTCGGAGTACCGGATGATCAGGTCGCCGTCCTCGAGCGTCGTCGACGTGATGCCCCGACCTGCCAGGCCCGCTGGGCCGCCGGATCCTGCCGGACCTGGTACCGGGATTGCTGGGTTGTCCACCGCTTGCTGTGCCACCCCCTGCGCACCGTCCTGCGACCTCCGTGTCTTGAAGTCTTCGAGCGCTTCCTCGTAGCCGTGTTGGCGTCCAGCTGCGTATCCGGCCAGGAACGAGACCAGTCGCTGCAGCGCTCCTACCCGGGCGGGAGCCAGGCGTACGGGAGCCAGATCCGCCGGTACGGGACTCAAGTGGGGCAGGGCATGGGAACGGCCGGTGCCTCGGAGAGGGGAGTGCCCCCGATCGCACCCGCACTACCACCGTGTGGGGTGCCAGAAGTCGGGCCTGGGCGGCTGACCGGCGGTAATCGCGGTCGGACATGATCTCGGGCGTGTCACTGCGGTTGCTGTACTTGATCTTCCGGCAGGTGCTCGGGCTGGTCCTCCTGCTGGGCCGCACCTCCACCACCAAGGACATCGAGCTCCTCGTGCTGCGCCACGAGGTCGCCGTGCTCCGGCGCAGCAACCGGAGACCACGCCTCGAGTGGGCGGACCGAGCCGTCTTCGCCGCCCTCGTCCGACGGCTGCCCCGCGCACTGCGGGCCCATCGTCTGGTCACGCCGAACACGATCCTGCGCTGGCATCGCCGCCTCGTCCGCCGACGATGGATCTATCCCAACCGAACCGGACGGCCACCGATCAACGACGGCCTCGCCGCCCTGGTCGTGCGGATGGCGCGGGAGAACCCGCGCTGGGGCTACCTGCGGCTCTGGGGCGAGCTCCTCACACTCGGCCACCGGGTCGGCGCCTCCACGATCCGTCGGATCCTCAAGCGCCACCGCATCCCACCGGCGCCGCTGCGGAGCACCGACACCAGTTGGCGACAGTTCCTGCGCACGCAGGCCTCCAGCACGTTGGCGGTCGACTTCTTCCACGTCGACTGCGCGGTGACCCTGCGGCGGCTCTACGTCTTGTTCGCCCTCGAGATCGGCGACCGCTACCTGCACGTCCTGGGCGTGACCGCACATCCCGACGGGCCCTGGACCACCCAGCAGGCCCGCAACCTCCTCATCGACCTTGGTCACCACGCCGCCCGGTTTCGGTTCCTCGTCCGCGATCGGGCCGATCAGTTCGCGGCCTCGTTCGATGCGGTTCTGGCGGACGCGGGCATCGAGGTGGTCAAGATTCCGCCGCGGTGTCCACGCGCGAACTGCTTCGCCGAACGCTTTGTGTTGACCATCCGAACCGAGGTTACCGATCCGATGCTGATCTTGGGCGAGCAGCACCTGCGCCGGGTGCTTGCTGCGTACGCCGCGCATTACAACGGGCGGCGGCCGCATCGATCCCTGGACCTACGTCCGCCGCGCCCGGACGCGCCTGTCCCCGATTCGGCCTACAGGATAAGGCGCCGACCTATCCTCGGCGGCTTGATCAATCAGTACCAAGCTGCGGCCTGAAACCGCTGCTCAGACGCTGTGGCCGAGTTCTGGCACCCGACAGGATCTGCTGGTTAACCTGTCAAGACCGTCCGGGCAGCTGGTTCGGTGCGGCGGGTCGAAGGAGCAGGCGCCGATGCCCGACGAAGTACTCAGTGACGGCTTCGCGATCAGGCCGCGACCGGTCGGTACCCACGCCGTACTGGTCGAGATCCGAGGCGAGCTCGACATTAAGCCGAACTTGCTGTAGCTCTCGGTGATCTTGCGGGCGTGATCAGGGCTGGGACACGTGACATCCGAAGATATGTAGTCACTAAAGTGCTAGCGCCAGCAAGATCGTTGTGGTTGAATCGTGCTGTGAGACGCCCTGATGGTGCGATGCATGTCGATCGCGCGAGTAGGCACTACACCGCGGCCGACGGGTCAGAGCGGGTGTACCGGCGCGATCTGCTGCGTCGCTCCTACCGTGACGAACGGGGCCGACCACAGAAGGAAACGCTGGCGAATCTGTCGGCCCTGCCCGATGCGGCGGTCGTGGCGTTGCGCAAGGTTCTCTCCGGTGCCGTCCTGGTCGAGCCGGCTGAAACGTTCGAGATCGAGCGGTCGTTGAGTCATGGTGCGGTCGCCGCCGTGCATGCGATGGCGACCAGGCTCGGCGTGAAGAAATTGTTGGGCGAGGATTGTCGCGAACGTGACCTGGCGTACGCACTGGTGATCTCCCGAGTCCTGCATCCGAAGTCGAAGCTGTCCACCCTCGGATGGTGGAACGACACCACGCTCGGTGCAGATCTGGGCGTAGCCGACGCCAGCACGGACGACGTGTACGCCGCGATGGACTGGCTCGGACAGCGCCAAGAAGCGATCGAGGCCGCCCTCGCGAAACGGCATCTCGTCAACGGCGGAACAGCGATGTTCGACCTGTCGAGTTCGTGGCTTGAGGGTCGCTGCTGCGAACTGGGCGCGTTCGGGTACTCCCGGGACAACAAGCGCGGCCTCAAGCAGATCGAGTACGGCCTGTTGACCGACGAGGCCGGTCGCCCCGTCGCGGTCAAGGTGTTCCCCGGGAACACCTCCGACACGAAATCCTTCATCGACGCCGTCGAGTTGGTGACCGACAAGTTCGGGCTGACCGAACTCGTCATGGTCGGCGACCGTGGAATGATCACGAACGCGCGGATCGGCGAGCTCCGCGCGCATCCCGGGCTGGACTGGATCACAGCCCTGCGCGCGCCCGCGATCGCCGCCCTGGCCAACGACGACGGACCGCTGCAGATGTCGCTGTTCGACACCCAGAACTTCGCCGAAATCGTGCACCCCGACTACCCTGGCGAACGACTGATCTGTTGCCGAAACCCCGCGCTCGCCGAGCAGCGTGCGCGTAAACGCCGAGAACTCATCGCGGCCACCGACACCGAACTCGACAAACTCGCCGCCCGCGTCGCGAGCCGAAAGCTGACCGGCCAAGACGACATCGGCATCGCCGTCGGCAAGGTCGTCAACAAATACAAGTCCGGCAAGCACTTCGTCCTTGACATCACCGACACCGCACTCAGCTACCGACACGACCTGGAGAAGATCCGAACCGAGGTCGACCTCGACGGGATCTACGTCATCCGCACCAGCCTGCCCGCCGAAACCTTGGACGCTCCCGGCGTCATTACCGCGTACAAAAACCTCGCGCGCGTCGAACGCGACTTCCGCATCATCAAAGTCGACGACCTCGACTTGCGACCCATCTTCCACTACCTGTCCGAACGGGTTCGCGCACACGTCTTCCTATGCATGCTGGCCGCTTACCTCATTTGGCACCTCCGGCAGGCCTTCAGCGCGCTAACCTATACCGACGAACACATCCCACAACGCACAGATCCCGTATCCGCAGCCCAACGCTCCCTCAGCGCAAAGAAAAAGGATACGCGAAAGCAAACATCAGACGGGCTACCCGCCCGCAGCTTCCAAGATTTACTCAGCCATCTCGCAACCCTCAACCGGGAAACAATCAACTTCTCCGGCCAACACATCGAGAAGATCACCAACCCGACACCGACCCAGCGACGTGTCTTCGAGCTGCTCGACGCCCCGATCCCCCTCACGCTCGCCGACATGTAGCCACGAAGACCCGCGCCAAAAACGCGGATTCGCAGGTCAACGCCTCACACGCTGTCCAAGATCAAGTAAGTTCGGATTAAGACTGCGCCGCAGGCCAAAGCCTTTCCTTGCCCAGGGCATCGCCACGACGCCGCGACACCTCATCCTCGACCTCGCGGGTGTACGTGGCCGGCGTCGGCCCGGTCACTCCCACAACTGCAGGAAGTGCACGTGACCCGCGATGTCTCCCGCGAGGACGTACCCGCCGTCCGACGAGATGGCGCACGAGTGCAGCGAGCCGTCCGCCGTGAAGCGGGCGACCTCGGTCAGCTGGTCGACGTCCCACACCCGCAGCGTGTCGGGTTCCAGAAGGTGGCCGTTGTGCCTGACCAGCGGTTTCAAGCTGCCGCGTCGTACTCGTTGAGGAGCCCGCCCAGGATCGGCCGACGCCGGGCGCTGCCACGAATCGGCTCGGGAACCGGTGATGTGGGGCGCGGCGCCCGCAACCGCAGCGCCCGATGCGGCCGCCAGCCGTTGTAATGGGCGGCATACACGGCAAGCACCTGGCGGAGGTGCCGCTCACCGAAGATCAGCATCCGGTCGGTGACCTCGGTCCGGACCGTCAACACGAAGCGTTCGGCGAAGCAGTTCGCCCGCGGACACCGCGGCGGGATCTTGACCACCTCGATGCCCGCATTCGCCAGCACCGCGTCGAACGACGCCGCGAACTGCCCGGCGCGGTCACGGACAAGGAACCGAAACCGGGCGACCTGCTCGCCGAGGTCCATGACGAGGTTGCGGGCCTGCTGCGTGGTCCACGGGCCGTCGGGATGCCCGGTCACGCCCAGGACGTGCAGGTAGCGATCGCCGACCTTGAGCACGAACAAGACGTAGAGGCGTCGCAGGGTGAGCGCGCAGTCGACGTGGAAGAAGTCGACCGCAAGCATGCTGGACGCCTGGGTGCGTAGGAACTGCCGCCAACTGGTGTCGGTATGCCGCAACGGAGCCGGTGGGATGCGGTGGCACCTGAGGATCCCGTCGGATCGTCGATGCGCCGACGCGGTGGCCGAGCTTGAGCAGTTCGCCCTGGATGTTGAGTCGGCCTGGGGCGCGGTGGCCGGGTTGTTCCCGGCTCCGTTTCCCCAGGCCGCTCGCCGAACCGGACGTGCGACTCTCACCGCATCCGGCTCTCCACAGGACTCATGCCGCTGGTTCGATGTTCTCGGTCGGCCAGGCAGACGGGATCGTGGTCCCTCTCCAGCGGTAGCGGGTGACCGGCACCGAGGAGATGGGGAACAGTTCGATCCCGTCGACGGCGATCGGTCGCCAGCCGTTCGGGCGTAGCTGTTCAGCCTTGGTGGCGTGATTATGCGGCGGCGGCGATGTCGGGGGTGAGGGCAGGCGGGAGCCACGCACCGGTGGTGAACAGGCGCGTCATCGCGTCAAGGGTGTCCAGACCCCACTTGGTCGCGGTGGACAGATAGGACTGCACGACAGCGAAGTCGATGAGTCCTTGCAGGGTGCGCCAGGAACCTCCGGAGCTCCGCTGCTGAACCTTCACTGATCTGGCCGGCAACTCGGCGGTGTTGTTCGTGAAGCTCACGTCCAGGTTCACTGTGAACCGCAGGATCATGTCCCGATGTCGCTGGAAGCGTCGCAGCAGGGTGCGGGCCTGCTGGTGCAGCGGGTCGCTGCCGCGGGTGTTCTCCTGCCGGCCACGGGCGATCGCCCCGGCATAGCGGGAACGGATGGTGGACAGTTCGGTGTCGGTGAGGGCCGCGCGGCCCTCGGCGCGGGCGGCGTGCGCGGTGTCATTGGCCAGCAGCAAGGTATTCACCATCGCCTCGGCCCAGGACTGACCCGCAGGGTCGGGGTCGTGGACCGCGCGGAGGTCGCGGACCAGATGAATGCCGCACCAGGCGTGTTCGATCGTGTCGAGGTGTTCGTAGCCGGCGTAGCCGTCCCGGACCAGGACCCCGGTGAACGTCGGCCAGATGCCGGCGGCGTCGATGGTGTCGCGGCTGCGGTCGCCGACGTGCATCGCGGTCAGGAACCGGGTGCAGGCCACGTGCAGGTAGCTCAGCGCGCCTTCGGCGCGGGCGGTCGTCTCATCGGCGTGGGCGACCGGCGCGGCGGCAATCAACGCCCGCACATGCGGCAGGAACCGGGTCTCGAGCAGGCGGGCGGCCTGAGCACGGAGCCCGGCGACCCACCCGGGCGACACCGCGAACCCCAGCAACGCGTTGAGCACCCGCCGCGCGCGACGTACCGGCAGGAAATGCGCGCACGTCAGCCACGCTGCCCGAGCCTTGACCCCGGGTCCGTACTGAACCCGGCCCGACGCGACGGCGGGTGCGCTCGCCTCGGTGACGGTGCCGCACCCGCCGCAGGTTCGTGACTGCACCCGATGCTCGGTGACATACGGGCGCGGCGGAGGCGGCGGGAGGTCAACCACCTGATGGCGACACACACCGAAGACCTCCGCGTCCACCAAACCCTCCCCGCATCCCGCACACACCGGCGGAATGTGGGTGATCGTGTCATCGGGATCATCGATCAGACGCAGCGTGGCGCTGGGCGCACCAGGCTGCTTACCCCGCGGCTTACCCGAACGCGTCCGTACCGAGCGCTTGGCGGCGGGCTTCTTGATGAACGGCGAATCCGACGACGGTGGTTTGCCGCTGTTGGAGGAATCTCGACCGAGTTGGGCATGCAGCGCCGCGACCAGGCCTTCGAGCTCCGTCACCCGCGCCACCAGCGCCGCGATCTCAGCGTCCTTGGCCGCCAGCAACGACACGACGTCATCGTGTGCTTCCCGGCCCGACCCCATGATCAAAACCATAGTGGATCAACGGTGGCGACCGCTGCCGACACGCCGCCGACCTGTCACTCAGGCTGAACAGCTACGTTCGGGCCTTTGAACCGTCGTCGCAAGGCTGTCCAGGTCATGCGGTGGCGGTGCATCACCATCGTGACGATCCGCCACCACACGAAGGCGTGGAGACGGTCGAAGGTGTGTTTGGCCACCGCATGCCGGAAATAGTTGGCCCATCCGCGCTGGATCTGGTTGATCCGGGTCAGCACGGCGCCCAGGTCGACTTGGGATTGCCTGTGGGTCAGTGCTCGTATCTTGCGTTTCAACTCCCGGACCGGTTTGTCCGCGATGAACGTGTAGACGAACCACTTGTCCGTTCCTCGTTTCCGCATCCATTTGATGCGGAAGCCGAGGAAGTCGAACCCCTCCCGCATGTCCACCACGTGGGTCTTGTCCGGTGACAGACGCAGACCCAGCGGGGCGAGCACGGCGGTGATCTCCTCACGCACCTCCTGGACGTGGCCCGGTTCGCCGCGCACCAGCACGACGAAATCATCCGCGTAGCGGACCAGCCGCCAGTTCGGGAGGTTCTTGCGCACGCGAGTACGTCGGCGCATCTGCGTCGACATCGTCCCGCCCGGCTTCCAGGGCGCCATCAGGTGCTCGTCAAGCGCCGTCAGGGCGATGTTGGCCAGCAGCGGGGACAGCACGCCCCCAACGCAATGGGGAACTTCTGCTTCGAGGTGACGCTGGGTTACCGGCGGCTGGAACTTCCCCGGCGCGGCGAACGGCAGTCGTGACATGTCTAATAGTACGATTATGTCATGGCTGGTAGCCGTGTTGACGACGTGGGTCGTGCCGAGCGGATCAACGCCGCCGTCGGGCTGCTGGCTGCCGGGATGGCGCCGGTGGAGGCCGCCGGTGTTGTGGCGCAGCGGTTCTCGGTGTCTGTGCGGCAGGGGCGCCGGTACGTCGACGCGGCCCAGGCGGGGCCGGTGGAGGTGCCCGAGGCGAATGTGGTGTTCACGGTCAAGCTGCCGGCCTCGGTGGCGGCTCGGGTGCGTGAGCACGCGCATGAGCAGGGGGTCACGATCTCCGCCGCGGTGACGCGGGTGCTGACCGAGTTCCTGCACCACGCTCCCCGCACCGACCGTCCTGCCGAGCGAGGGCAGCGGTTGCGGTGAGCGGGCGGGTGGTCGAGACGGTGTTCGTCTTCGACCGCCACGCGGCCACGGACTTGTCGGTGGCCTACGACATCCTCGTTCCCGAACCAGCGGCCCGCCCGATCGCCGCGCCCGGCCCGGCCGGGCCCCGGACGCCGGTGGCGGGCCAGGAAGGACGGCTGGCCCGTGACCAGCACCGAGAACAGCAGCACCAGGAACAGCAGCACGACCAGCACCAACAGCACGCCCCGCAGTGCCGTGGAAACTGCACCGGCTCACCGCGCAGGACCCGGTCCCCGGCCCGGGAAGGCCAGTTCGAGCTCGATCTCGAGCTCGGTCTCGGCTGGGTTGCCGCGACCGACCGCCGCGATCTACGCGCGGGTGTCCTCGGCGCGGCAGAAGAAGGACGAGACGATCGGGTCGCAGACCGCGGCGCTGCGCGAGTACGCGGCCGCCGCCGGGCTGACTGTGCCTGAGCAGTGGGTGTTCGAAGACGACGGGCACTCCGGGGCCACCTTGGCCCGCCCGGCCCTGGAGCGGCTGCGGGACCTGGTTGCCGGGGTCGGGGTCGAGGTCGTGATCTGTTACTCCCCGGACCGGCTGGCCCGTAAGTTCGCCTACCAGGCGCTGCTGATCGAGGAGTTCACCCGGGCCGGGACCCGGGTGGAGTTCGTCAAGGGCCCCCGCGGGGACTCTCCGGAAGACCAGCTGATGGTCCAGTTCCAGGGCATGTTCGCCGAGTACGAGAAGGCCCAGATCATGGAGCGGTACCGGCGCGGCAAGGCCCACCGCGCCCAGACCGGCAGCGTGAACGTGCTGTCCGGCGCGCCCTACGGCTACCGGTACCTGCGCAAGACCCCGCACGCCCCCGCGGGCTACGAGATCGTCGCGCACGAAGCCGTCCTGGTCCGCGAGGTCTACCGCCGCTACACCGACGAGGGCGACTCGATCGCCGACCTGGCCCGCTGGCTGACCGACCGGGCAGCACCCACCCGCACCGGCAAGACCCGCTGGGATCGCACCGTGGTCTGGGCGATGCTGCGCAACCCCGCCTACGCCGGGCAGGCCGTCTACGGCAAGACCAAGGCCGTCAGCGGGCCCGCCGCCCTCAACCGGGTCGCCCGGCAGGCCGGGCGCAGCATCGGCCGTGCGGTGAAGACCGTCGACCGCCCGGCCGACGAGTGGGTGCACATTCCCGTGCCCGCCATCATCAGCCCCGAGACCTTCGAGCGGGCCGCGCAGCGGCTGGCCGACAACAAGCGCTTCGCCTCCCGCAACTCCAAGGTCCCTTCCCTGCTGCAGGGCCTGGCCGCCTGCTCCGGGTGCGGATACGCCTACTACCGCGGCCACACCACCACCAGCGCGGCCCGCAAGATCTTCTACTACCGGTGCATCGGCAGCGACAACTACCGTTTCGAGCACGGGCGCATCTGCGACAACAAGCCGGTCCGTGCCGACTACCTCGACCAGGTCGTCTGGGACCACATCACCGCCCTGCTGTCCGACCCCTCCCTGATCCAGGCAGAGATCGACCGACGCCTCAACGCCGCCCGCACCGCCGATCCCGTCCTCCAGCAACGCCAACGCCTCGCCGAAGCACTGACTCGAGCCACTGCCGCGGTCAACCGGATGATCTCCGCCTACCAAGAGGAACTGATCACCATCGACGAGCTGCGCACCCGCCTGCCGGACCTACGCGCCTGCCAGGCCGGCCTGCGCAGCCAGCTGGAGGCCCTGGACGCCCAGTCCGCCGACCAGCAGGTCTACCTCAAGCTCGCCGACGACCTGGACACCTTCCTGACCGGCCTGCGCACCACCGCCGCCACCAGCGACGTCCACGAACGCCAACGCATCGTGCGGCTGCTCGTCAAGGACGTCCTCATCGGCCCAGAAAAGATCACCATCCGACACCGCATCCCGATTCGCGAGCACACCCCCGGCAACGGCCACGACACCGCAGCCACCGACACGGAGGGTGACAATCGTGCAGGTTCCCCATTGCGTTGGGGGCGTGACCGCTGATCCTTGCGGGGTCCCGCGGTCTCGCTCGACCTGGTAGCCGTCTGATCGTTGCAGTGGCGCGGCAAGCCACCGCTTCACATACAAGATCACCCAAGGCTGGTCGGTATTGGCCTCCACCGCCTTGACGATCAGCCGCCAGGGCACGGAGTCGAAGAACTTCCGGATGTCCAGATCGATCACCCAGTCGCTGCTCCAGCACCGCTCCCGGCACCTGGCCACCGCGTCCAAAGCCGAGCGTCCCGGCCGATAGCCGAAGGAGTCGGGATGGAACCTCGGCTCCACCCGCGATTCCAGCCGGGCGGCCACGACGGTCTGCGCGACCCGGTCCGCGACGGTCGGGACGGTGGCTTCATACTGCGGCCCTTTCAGTCGGTTGTGCGGTTTGGGATTTGACGTGGTCGGGGAGTTTGTAGGAGCTGGCGATGCGTCGGTGGCAGTCGGCCTCGATCTGGTCGCTGTAGTTGATCCAGCGGCGGCCGCTCTTGCCGCGTCGGGTGGGTAGGTAGCCGCGTTGGGCCCAGTAGTAGACGACGTCGGGCTTGACCCCGAGCCGGGCGGCGGTCTCGGCGATGGAGAGCTCACCGGGTTGACGGTCGTGGTCGTCGGCGTCGCGGTGGATGTGGCCGCTGGCGGCCAGGCGCTCGTGGCAGGCGGCCTCGACGTCGGGAGTGAAGGTGATGGCCCAGTGGCCGCCGCGGGCACGGCGGGCCGGCAGGAGTCCGGTGGTCAGCCAGTCGTGGACTGTGGAGGTGCTGATCTTCAGGCGTGACGCGACGGCGCGGGGGGTCAGTTCACCGTCGGTGAGGGTGGCCGGGGAGGTGATCCGGTGGGCGTGGCGCAGGTTGGCGGCGGCCTTGGTGTCGAAGGCGTGGCCCGCACCGGTGCGGTGGCCTGCGGCGTTGAGGGCGGCGGCGAGTTCGGGGTTGTTCATCCGAGGCCCGAGTTCGCGGGCCAACGCGACGGTCTCGGGTGCCGCGCGGCGCCATTCGGTGACGGCGCTGAGCCGTTCGACCTGCAGGTCTTGGGCGGCCCCGGACTTCCACCGCAGCCCGATCCGCAGCTGGCGCGGCGTGTCGCCGGGACGCAGGGTGACGTCGCCGAGCAGGGTGCGCAGCAGCCGCTTGCGGTCCTTGTCTGAGGTGGACGGCGCGTTCCACAGCGTCTGCATGTCGGCGACTGCGGCGGCCAGCTCCGCCGGCGGGGGCAGCGGGGTCTGGGCCTGGCGCCCGGTGCTCAGCGTGGTCTGGGTCTGTGCGAGGTCGACCAGGCGGGCCTCCCAGCGGGCCTCCAGGCTGCGGGCGACCAGCCGGTTCTCCGGTTCGCAGGCCAGGAACGCCCGCTCTGCGCGTTCGGCTTGGTAGCGGGCACGTTCGACGGCCAACTCGGCGGCCCGGATCGAGCGCTGGCGGCGGGCGGTGACCTCGTCCGCGGCGGCCAAGGCCAGGGCGAGTTGGTCGGGGGCGAGCGCGGTCAGCAGCGCGCCGGCGACCGCGTCATCCACGGTGGCGGCGCGTATCGAGCGGCAGCCGGGGGTCGCGACGTGGTCGGCGCGGGAGTGGGCGCACTCGTAGTAGGGGTGCGCTCCGGCGTAGCGGGTGGACATCGACCGTCCGCAGGACCCGCAGAACACGATGCCCTGACACAACGCGGCCCCTTCGCGCGGTGGGCGGGCCCCGGTGTTGGTGCGGTTGGCCGCGAGCCGAGACTCGTTGGCCAAAAACGTGTCCCAGTCGATGTAGCCGTCGTGGTGGTCGTGGATGCACACCGCCCACTCGGTCCGGGGCAGCTCGAGGGTGACCGTGCGCACCGACCCGTCCGGACGCACGGTGCGCCGCGAGCGGAACCGGCCGAAGACGTAGGCGCCGGCGTAGACCGGGTTGGACAGGATCGAACACGCCCGGGAGTGGGTCAGCCGGTCGAACCGGAGCTGCCCGGCCCACGCTCCGCCATAGGCGCGGCGGGGGAACGGGCGAGAGGTGAACGCCGCGACCACCCCGTAGGCCGACCCGGTCGCGGTGAACGCGGTGAACACGTCGGCGACCGCGGCGGCGACCTCCTCGTCCGGGTCGATCACGACCTCGTTGTCCTCGTCGTAGACGTAGCCCACCGGCAGCGGGGTGCGCAGCTCGCCCCGCTCGGCGGCTGCGCGTTTCGCACCCTGCAGCCGACCGGCCAGCAGGTGCAGCTCGGCCTCGCTCATCGTCCCCTTCAACCCGAGCAGCAGACGGTCGTTGAAGTCGGCCAGGTCGTAGATCCCGTCGGCGTCGATGACCAGGGTGTCGGTGAGGCGGGCCAGCTCCAGCATCCGGGACAGGTCCGCCGAGGACCGGGCCAGCCGGGAGATCTCCAACCCGAACACCGCGCCGATCTCGCCCAGACACACCCGCGCGACCAAAGCCTTGAACCCGTCCCGGCCCTCGACCGAGCGCCCCGAGACCCCCAGGTCGGCGTCGATCACCTCGACCGCGTCGGCGGCCCAGCCCAACCGGGTGGCCTCCTCGGCCAGGGCGTACTGGCGCATCGTGGACTCGGTGTGCTCGCGGACCTGCGCCAGCGTGGACTGCCGCACATAGATCACCGCGGTCCGGTCCAAGTGGGTGGCCCGTACCTTCGTCTGCCCTCTCACCCTCGACCTCCTCGACCTGCGCTGATGTCCCGCCGGCGACCGAAGCGTCCCCGGCACCCGCCGCGACCCGCGTCCGGATGCCCGCGGTGTTCGAGACCAACCGGCCGGCCGCGACGGCGGCCGCGAGCATGTTCGCCACCGGGGCGACCAGCTCCGCGCACACTCCCGCCGCGGACATGGCCGGCTACTCCAACTCCCGGCGCGCCAGCAACTCCAGGTTGATCGCCGAGATCTCGCCCAGCACCTGCTGCACCGACGCGCTCACCGCTACTTTCTCGGCCACCAGAGCGGCCAACGCCGCGGGCACGTAGATCAGCCCGCGGCGCCCGGCCGCCTGCCCTACCGACAGGTAGACGTACGGGCCGTGCGGGTCCCCGGTGGCGCACCGGCAGCCGGCCTTCCCGCAGCGGCGGGACTGCTCGACCAGGGAGCCGGCCACATAGCCCTCCAGATCCGGCACCCGTGCCAGCAGCCGCCCTCGCCGCGCCCGCAGCGCTCGGGTCGACACCTCGCCCAACGACTCGCCCGACGAGCCGTCGCTCTTGTGCTCGTTCATTACACAAGACACTCCCGCTCAAACCGTTCGCGGTCAACGACATCACTCCTGGCGTGTCGCCAGCGCACGTACCAGCGCTGCCAGCTCGATCAGCTCCTCGAACCCCACGACACCCGACGCCGCGGGCCTGCCCCGGTCGGTCCAGTCCACCGGCAGCATCACAGTGCCCAGCGAGCCGCCCTCACAGCACAACGCCAGCCCGCCGGCCTGGTAGCGGCGCTCGAACAACACCCGCAACCGCTGACCGGCCAACGGGTGGAACGGATGGGTGACCGTGACGAACGATTCCGAAACCTCACCCGATCTACGCGACCTCGCCGTATGCGGGATCCGTCGGCACCCCGAGAACCCGGATGCCCTCGCCATGCGCCTTCGGGATCTCCACCGCCAACACCGGCGGCGGAAATAGCTGCCCGACGACATCCGATTCCAGATCTTGTAGAGATTCCCCTTCAGATCTTTCTCGAACTCCTCGATCGAGCAGCCGTCCGCTCCCGGCGCTCCCTTGTTGGCCCGCACTTTCAGATAGGCGTCCCATACCTCCTGTTTCGAGATGTCGAACGGCTTTCCTGTCGGCCTCTGCCCGCTCATGCGACTCCTCCCAGGACGCGCCTGGTTGATCTCATCAACGAACCACGATCGAGCCGGCTCCTTCGCTCCCCACCCCACCGCATCAAGCAGGAGGATCTGCACTACTACGAACCGGTCCGCCTGCGCGTCCCGCGACGGTACTCACCCCCTCGCGCTTCAGACGCTTGGGGAACTCCCTGCCGCCCAGCACCAATACCGGGCTGGACTGTGTCGGGACACGCCATCCCACGTTCCACACGAAAGCAGCAGATCAAGCTCGCGCCACCTCTGCGCCGGACACCACCTGGCCAAGAAATCGGGCACCCGCCAGGCTCATCCCGGGCTGAGCTTAAAGGCCCGGTTTCGATGCCATTTCCTACCTAACGACGCTTACGCGGTGAATCCCCCAAACACGGGGGACTTTCGATGCAACGCCTTCTTGATCCCCACCTGACGCCTCACCGACGCCTTTTCCCTCCCGCTCACCACGACAGTCTTCAGCTAACGCAGCGGAGGGCGGTTTGAAGCCTCCTCCCGAAAGGCGGCTCCGAAGGGCCAAACGTCCTTCATCTTCCGTGCAGCACCGCGCTCAACCAGCGTCTACCACCACCGATCTCCCGCGTTCGTGGCACACAAGCTCCTGGTAGACGGGCGATTGCTGAGATCAATCAGCCTGACCAGGAGCTTCAAGGTGCTGTTGTATCCGTCCGGCATGAGCGTGTCCACTCGCGCGCTGTCGACCCTGTCCGACGTGTTGCGTCGCCATCGGCGCGAGCGGGCTACCCGCTGGCGCCGGTTGTCGGCGGGCCGCCAGGCCCTGCTGGTGATCGCCTACCTGCGCAAGGGCGAGACCTATGCGGATCTGGCCTGCGGCTTCCGGGTCGGGACCTCCACGGTGTACCGGTACGTGCGCGAGGCGCTCGAGCTGTTGGCGGCGATGGCGCCGACGCTGGAACAGGCGATCGCGGTCGCGGCGCGCAAGGCGTTCGTGATCCTGGACGGCACCCTGCTGCGCATCGACCGGGTCGGCATGGCCGGTGACTACAACCGCGGCTTCTATTCGGGAAAGCACAAGTGTCACGGCCTGAACGTGCAGGTCATCGCCGACCCCGTCGGGCGGCTGGTGTGGATCTCGCCGGTGTTGCCCGGGGCGCGCCATGACATGGGCGCGGCGCGTGAGCACGGCATCATCGACGCCCTCAACGCCGCCGAGATCACGACGATCGCCGACACGGCCTACCAAGGAGGCGGAGCGGCGATCCGGGTTCCGCAGCGGCGGCGGCGCGTGGATCCCGACACCGGTCGCTACCGCCGCCTGTCGCGGGCCCAGAAGGACGTCAACACCGCACATGCTCGCCAGCGCGGCCCGGGTGAGCGGGTCAACGCCGAGCTGAAGAACTGGCGCATCCTGCGCAAGATCCGCTCCAGCCCCAACCAGGCAGACGAGCTCGTCGCCGCAGTTCAGACCCTCATGATCGCCAGCGCTTGATCAGGTTGGCAAAGGCTCACTGCCCCTCGAATCGCAGTCGACCGGCGCACTACCTTTGACTGACGAATCCCACTACTCCAAACGGCGTTTCCGCAGGTCGCACCAGGTCCCATCCTTATGGTGCCCTCCCGGGGGCACCGATCCAGGCAATGTGCAAACTCGCTGGTCCGTTGCCGACGTGGCCAAGGTAGGCGTGTTCGACGGCCCCGTCGGGATGCGGAACGTCGGTGTGATGTTGTCGCGCCCGCCAACG
Source organism: uncultured Actinomycetota bacterium (assembly GCA_963739465.1). Taxonomy (GTDB): domain Bacteria; phylum Actinomycetota; class Actinomycetes; order Mycobacteriales; family Pseudonocardiaceae; genus Pseudonocardia. Next base: position 315,710 of record CAVUAS010000003.1, on the reverse strand, counting down.
TCGATCTTGACCGTCATGGCTTGCAGGAGCGTCTGGACGGCCGCCGGGGCGGCCTCCGCTGCCGAGTTGATCTTTCGGATGGTGTCGGCGAGCGCGTTGAGGTGCTCGGCGGTGGGCGTCATCGATGGGGGGGTTTCGTCGATGAGCAGGTCGAGTTCGTCGCGTCGGTGCTTGAGTTCGGTGGTTTGTCGGCTGAGCGTGTGGATGCGGGGAGCGCAGGTTGCTTCGGGCATGGAGCCGTTTTCGAACGCGGTGAGGTAGCGGTCGATCGCCGCCTCGTTCTTCGCTATCGCATTCTTGACGGTGTCGAGTTCGGTGAGGTAGCTGGCATGTTGGGTGGTGGTGTCGCGTTGGGCTTCGGCCAGGGCAGCCTTGATGAGGTCGGTGCGGGCGAGGGTGTCGAGCAAGGAGCCCAGGACGCCGTGTTCGACCTGGTCGGCGGGAAGCCGTGGGGCTGGGCAGTGGCTGGTTCCGTACCGGTGGCGGGTGAAGCAGGTGTAGTAGCGGTAGCGGTATTTGTTGCCGTGGGCGCTCGTGCCGAGGTATCGCTTTCCGCAGTGCGTGCAGAAGATCAGCCCGGCGAGTAGGTAGTCGGATCGGGCGCCTGCGCGGTGGAGGTGGTCGTCGCCGCGGGCGATAAGGATTTGTTCGGCTTCGTCGAACAGCTCGGTGCTGATCAGGGAGGGGTGGTGGGGCTCGGCGCGATACCAGGTGTCGCGGAAGAACACTTCGCCGAGGTAGGTGCGGTTGCGCAGGACGGTCAACACGGCCGCAGCGGACCACGGTTTTCCGGCTTTGGTGCGATAGCCGTCAGCGGTGAGGGTGGCGGCGATGGTGGCTGCGCCGAGCCGGTCGCGGGTGTAGAGGGCAAAGATCCGCCGCACGATGGGGACTTCGTCGGTGACGGGGGTGAGGTAGCCGGTGCCACGGTCGAGGTCGTAGCCGTAGGGGCGGTAGCCGCCGCACCACTGGCCGCGGGCGGCTTTGCGTTCCATGCCGTTGACGACGCGGTCGATGATGGTGGCTCGTTCGAACTCGGCGAAAACCGCCAGCATTTGCACCATCATGCGTCCGGCGGCGGTGGCGGTGTCGAACGGTTCGGTGGCGGAACGGAAGGCAACCCCGGCGTCGTCGAGGCGGGACAGGATGTCGGAGAGGCCGCGGATCGACCGTGAGAGCCGGTCGACGCGGTAGACCAGCAGGATGTCGAAGCGTCCCGCGCGGGCCGCGGCCAACGCGCGGGTGAGTTGCGGGCGGTCGGTGGTGGCGCCGGAGGCCTGATCGACGAACGGTGGGCACGCTAGTTCCCAACCGTCCTGTGAGGTGACGTAGGCACCGAGTTTGAGTTCCTGGGCTTCCAGAGAGAACGGCTGATGCAGTTCGTCGGTGGAGATCCGCAGATAGAGGGCGACCCGCCACACTCGTGGTCCGTCGAGCGTCCCCTCCACTGCGGGGATGCCCGAGGTGGTAGCAGAACGCCGCGACCGGCGGACGCGGCGTTCACGCCCGGGCGAGCTCATCCCGGTTGCGACGAGGGGTGCGGACGGCCGTGGCGGTGTGCCTGTCCGGGGCTGTTGGGCGATCGCTTGTGTAGTCGGTCGGGATTCGGTCATGGGAGCTGGATCCTATTGCGCGACGTCGATCTTGCACATGGTTGCGACGTTCGTGGTGAGGCTGGTGAGGGCGTGAAATGGCCCCGCTCGGGGGTTCCGGGCGGGGCTGTGGTGGGCGTGGTGTCGTTCAGCGGGTCATCGTGTCGTGGGTTGGGTGTCGTGGGTGTTCTCGGTGACGGCGGATCGGGCGCTGGCCTCGTCGACGAGGTTTTTGCCGGCCGCGCAGGCGGCGATCAGCGCGGAGATCGCCAGCCGGTTGATGTTGCGTGGTTTGCCTCGGCTGGAGGTGTGGATCAGCTCGATGGCGTCCTCGGTGAAGAGTGGGTCCGCGCGGCCGGCGAGCTGGAGGTGGTGGCGAATGTATCCGGCGGTTTCTTCGCTGGTCATGCCGGTCATGTGGCGGCGCACGGTGATCCGTTGTTCGAGCGCGGCCAGGGTGCCGAGCTTCATCTTGGTGGCCAGGGTGGGCTGTCCGAGTAGGACGGTCGCGAACGGGGATTCGGTGTCGAGCTCGTGGTTGGTCAGCAGCCGCAGCGCTTCCAGCGCGTCGTGGGTGAGCAGGTGGCCCTCGTCGATCAGCAGTATGGGGACACGTCCTCGCTCTGAGTGTTCGGCGGCCAGGGCGTCGCGGGCTTGGGGGACCAGCGCGGCGTTGTGGAAGCTGGGTTTGCCGCCCAGCGCGGTGACCAGGTGGTGGTAGATCCCTCTCGCGCCGATGGTGGGATCCGGGATGTAGATCAGGTGGTGGCGGGCGGGCTCTGTGCGGCCGATCGCGGCCCGAGCGGCGACGGTTTTACCGACGCCGACCTCACCGGTGATCACGGTGATGCCGCGGGTGGCGATGCCGTAGGCGATGCGGGCGGCGGCTTGGGCGTGGTCGCTGCTGGGGAACAGCATTCCGGGCGCGAGGCCGCGGCCGTAGGGCATGGTGGTGAAGCCGAAGAACGATTGGATCTTGTCCAGCATGTCGGTGTGTTCCTAGTGGGTTCCGTTGGCGGCGGTGATGGCGCTGGTCACGGCGGCGATGTTGGCGTGGTCGAGGCTGCCGAGGACCTCGCGCAGGATGACCGGTGTGCCGATGGCCAGGGAGGCTGCGATGCGCAGCATGTCGGCCTCGGAACCGGAGCAGGGCAGCTGTCCGCGCTTGAGGGCGGTGATGGCGGCCTGCCAGTCGATCCAGGCGCCGGTGGGGTGGCCGTCTGCGGCGGTGACGGGGTGGACGAACCGGGTGGCGAAGGCCGGGCGGGCCAGCCAGTACCGATGCACGATCAGTAGGTCGACCGCGGCGACGTCGGCCAGCAGCCCGGCCGCGTGGGCGCGCAACAATCCGGGCAGGGTCTGGGGTGCGGGCGTCTGGGGTGCGGTCGCCGCGGTGCCGGAGCTTTGTTCAGGGACCCTGGTAGCGGACGGGTTCATGCCATCTCCTGTCCATCCTGGGGGTGTTCGGTGGGGCATTCCAGGGCGGTGAAGTTGATCGTCTGGCCGGCCTTGTGATGGTGGGCGCCCTCCAGCAGCCGCAGGTAATCGATGCCGGTGGCCTCGACCGGGGCGGGCGCATCGGGTTTGACGGCGGGGTGGACGTGGCGGGTGACCTGATGCGGAATCGCCCGGCCCATCGGTCGGCTCTGGTACTCGACCTCGATGATGGTCAGATCGAACGGGGTGAACAGCAGGTCGATGGTGCGGCCGATGAGGGCGGGCTCGACTTCATACCGATTTCCGTGCAGAGACACGGTCGCGAACGCGGTGACCTTGCGCTGCTCGCGCCACAGAAACGCCCGCCGAAGCAGCGCCGGATCCGGCCGCGGCGTCGGGCCGGGGCGCTCGGCGTGGTAGCGCTCGGCCGGGGTGGCCCCGGTCTCGGAATGCCGGCTGCGGTGGTACTGCTGGTGCAGCCAGGCGGTGAACAAGCGATTGAGATCGGCCAGCGACGCACACCCGCTACCGCCCCCGGCCTGGACGGTGTCGATGGCGGTGTCGATGGCGGTGTCGATGGCGGTGTCGATGGCGGTGTCGATCTCGACCAAGAACTGGTCACGCACCGTGCGGTTCCAGCGTTCGATCTTCCCCCGGCCTTGGGGCCGGCCGGGTGCGGAGTGCACGATCTTGATGTCCAGCACCGCCGCCGACCAGGCCAGCTGACTCGAGGAGTACGCGCTGCCGTTGTCGGCATACAGCCGCTGCGGGCAGCCGTGGGTTTTGACCGCGTCGTGCAGCGCGGCCTGCATGCCCAGGGTGTCCTCACCGTGGCCCCAGCGGTGCCCGACCACATACCGGGAATGATCATCCAGCAGCGCGAACAGCACCGCCCGCTTGCCCTCGATGATCGGGCCGTGCAACCCGTCGCTGACCCACAGCTGGTCCGGTGCGTCGGCCTCGAACCGGCCGAACGCCTTCGGCGCGGTCCCATCGGGGCGGGTGCCCAGCTCCAGGCGGGCGAAGTGGCGTTGCAGGGTGCGGGAGGTGGGTGTCCACCCCTGCTCCTGCTCGATGATCCGGGCGATATGCGCCGCGGTGCGGGCCGGGCGTTCCCGCTTCAGCCGCACCGCCAACTCCAGCACCGACGCCTCGGTGCGGGGTTGCACCTGGCGTTCGGCCGGGATCAGCGCGTCGAACCCGCCGGCCCGCCACGTGCGTATCCAGCGATCCAGGCTGGCCCGCGATACGGTCACCGGCTCGCCGAACGGGCCGACATGCACCTGGGCGGCGAGCTCGCGGACCAGCTTTCCGCGCTCGGCTGGGGACAGGGCCGGATCGGCCAGCGGCCGGATCAGGGCATAGCGGTAGAGCGCGATTTCCCGCGCCCGGGACGCCCGGGACTTCTTACCCGACGCCATCAATGATCACCTCAACGCTTTCACGATCAACAAGGACGTCGCTGACCGTGGCCCGCCAGGAAGATCGTTTACAGATGCGGGGACGTGTTGATCCACAACCCGCCGGGCCGCACGGCCCGGGCCGCAAGCAGCCAGCCGCCCGAGCAGGCCGCCACCGTCTCCGCGGCCGACACGGTGAGCACGCCAGCGCCCCACGTGCGGCGCACCGCCGCGCACGCGGCGCCGATCTGCGCGACCGCGTCCCCGACAGCGCTGCCGGTCGGCGCCAGGCGATCCAGGTCGCCGCCGGCGGCCGCGTGGCGTTCCAGCCGCGCGAACCCCACCCGGATCGGCTCGGCGTGGGCCGCGAACCGCGACAGCCACCCCCGCACCGTCGAGGCCGGACGCCCCGCCGCCTCGGTGATCGTGCGCCAGCCCTGCCCCATCGCTCGCGCCAGCAGCGCCGTCCAGATCACCGCCACCGCGTCCACCCGCCGGCCCAGGCACCACCGCGGTAACAGCACATGCGAGCGACCGCATCCCACAGCGCTCGAGCAGATCGCCCGCCGCGGCCTGATCCGCCGGGCCAGCTCCGTGGCCACCCGCACGAACCGCGGGGCCGCATGCCCCCACGGCGCCAGCCGGTGCCCGCAATCCGGGCAGGTCAACTCGCCCGAAACCAGCTTGTGTTCGACCACGACAGGATCAGGACCTACGCTGAGCAACGGACCGCCTCCGGGCGCGTTCGAACGGCCCTTCCCGGCAGCAGGCCAACGCGAGCGGGAAGGGCCGTTGGCTTTCAAGATCACCCGGAGCCTAACTCGAAAATCAAGTCGGGGACGGGCATGCTCGTGTACCCGGTGACCGGCGGCGGACCCGGTTTGTCTGGTTGGGCTAACTCGAGTGGCCAGCCTGCGGTCAGGCGGCCGGGGTGGATGTTGCCAGGGTGACTTTCTTGCCGGTGAGGTGTTCGAGCTGGCGGATGAGATCACGCTCTCGACGATGCGTGTTGAGTTTCGTCTGGTAGAAGTCGGCGCCGAGGTCCTGGTAGCGGGCGTCGGGCTCGTCGAGCAGGTGCCAGATGATGGTCAGGACCGAGTTGCCGACCGCGACGATGGCCCGGCTCTTGCCGATCCGGCGGGCCAGTCGCCGATAGCGTTCGCCGAGGAACGTGTCGGTCCGCGACAGCGATGCCACGATCTCCCCAAGGGTGCCGGCCAGCCACGAGTTGCCCTTCCCGGTGGACCCGCCACGTTTGCGGCCGGCGGAGTTGCGGTCGATCGGGGCGAACTTCGCCCATGACACCAGGTGCGCGGCGCTGGGGAACCGGGTGGCGTCGACACCGATCTCGGCGATCAGTTCCTGGGCGGCGGTGAGGCCGACCCCGGTGATCTCATCCAGCCGCTCCACGTGCGGGGAGAAAGGGCCGATCACCGCCTCGATCCGGACACTGACCGCGTCGATCTGTGCGGTCAGTGCGTCGACGTGCTCCAGCATCGCCTGCAGCAGGAAGCCGTGGTGGTCCTCGAAGTGACCAGTCAACGCCTCCTCCAACACGGCGGTCTTGGAGCGCATGCTGCCGCGGGCCATCTGCGCCAGCACCTTGGGACTACGTTGACCGGCGATCATCGCCGCGAGCATCTGTCGGCCCGACACCCCGAACACGTCGCTGATCACGCTGGAGAGCTTGATCTGGGCGTCCTCGAGCAACTTCTCGACCCGCTGCTTCTCCCGGGTCCGTTCCCGAATCAGCGAGCGGCGATAACGGGTCAGGTCGCGCAGTTGCCGGATCGGTTTGGGGTGCACCAGGCTCGGTGAGCACATGCCCCGCTCGACCACCTTGGCCAGCCAGACCGAGTCGATCTTGTCCGTTTTGGGTCGGCCAGGCACGTTCTTCACGTGCTTGGCATTCAGCAGCCAGCAGGTGAACCCCTCGGCCTCCAGCAGGTAGAAGACGGGTTTCCAGTAGTCGCTGGTGGCCTCCATCGCGACCAGTTCCACCCGCTCGCAGTGCAACCAATCTGCCAGCTCCAGCAGCGACCGCGACAGGGTGGCGTACTCGCGGATCTCCTGGCGCCGACGGCCCGGCCGGTCCTCGTGCGGTACCCGCACGCAGGCCATCAGGGCGGCCTTGCCGAGATCAAGCGCGGCCACCCGCTCGACCAGCTCGAGGGGTTCATCGGTCGTTTCCATGTCCTCACCTCCACCACGCGCTCTTCACGAACGGACAAGGCGTGGCTGCCCGGGGAGCCAGCGGGGCAAGGAACAGAGGCGAACTCTCGTGCTCGAGGCAACAATGCAGAGGCCCCTCACAGCAGCTCCCAGCGTCAGACTATTCAACGGCCTCAGGCGAGGCGCCAAGCGACCACGACGTCACGGGCAGCCACAGGCCAGATTTTCAGCCCGGCACGGGCGCCCCCGCCAGGGGGAACTGATGACTATTCAGGCCGTCCTCACCCTGACGCGACCAGCCACCTCAACCCGCGTCGCCCGCAACGTCCTCACCATCGATGACGCACAGGACCCCCACCCCGCTCAACCGGGGAGACGCTCAACAGCAGGGCGCGCAGCCGACGGTGCATCGTCGAGTAGCTCGGGGCGCTCACCGGCGGCTCCGGTAGAGCGCCTGCTGGTAGGCATCCGCCTCGGCCAACTGAGCGGGGGTCGGCTCGGGGCCGGCCGCGCGGATCGCGTCGAGGCCGGCACCGGCCACCCACACCGCGGCGACGTCGCCCGCGTGGGCGACCATGGCGGGCGGCGCGGGCGACGCGACCTCGACGGGCCGGTTGTTGACGGCGGCGTGCCGGTTCAGGTCGCACTTGACCAGCACCGCCCGGACGCGGCGGGCGACGCCCGGGCGCTGGCGTTCGTGCCAGTCCGCAACCCGCAGCGACGTCCCGGTCTCGGGGTCGTAGGCGTCGGCGTGCGCGACGCGCAGCCACCACAGTTCCTCGATCACCTCCGGGTGCCACAGCCAGCACGAGGACAGCGAGGCGTCGGGCCACCACAGGTAGATCCGCCACACCCACTCGCAGAGGTCACGGAGGTCGGCAGCGGCCTGAGCGGGGTCCTCGGCGAGCAGCCACGACCGCACACCCGTTGCCGCCGGCCCCGTCTGCTCCAGCTTCTCGGCGGCGCCGTCGCCCGGAGACTGGGTGACCGACTCCTGCACAGTGTCGGTGAGCGCGGCAACCGTGCTGTCGAGTTGGTCGAGCTTGCGCAGCGCCCGGTCGAGAGTGCGGGCGAGCGCACAGACCTTCGCCTCCAGCTGCTGCGCGCCTTCCGGTTCAGGGCAGGGTCCGGGCTGCGGGTTCTCGGTGGGCATGCTGTTCACTCCTGCCCGATGTCGTCGGTCAGGGCGTCCTGGTCGACGGCGTCGCGGGTGTGCCCCTGGTTGAGCTGGTCCCGGCGGTCTTGGTCGTCCTCGACCGCCGTCACCACCGGGTGGGTGGGCTGGTTCCGGGCATCGTGTGCGCGGATGTCGGCCAGGTCGGCCTCGTCGAGGCCCCACTGGTGGACGGAAGTGCCCACGCGTTCGGAGACCTCCTCGAGGTAGCCGCTGACCAACGCGCGGGCCTCGTCGAGGCTGCGGCCGTCGGCGGCGAGCTCGTAGGCGGCTTCCTCGGCGGACAAGGCCGGTCCGGCGTCGATGAGTGGTCCTTCGCCACCGGTCAGGCCTGGCTCGTCGGCCGCGTCGTGCTCGACGCCTGCCGTGTCCGCCCAATCGCGGTCGTCGATGTCAGGAGCGTCGGCGAGGGGGATGACGGTGCTGACGATCTCGCCGCTGTCGGTCCAGGTGGGTTCGCTGGTGGACAGCTGTTCGCGGCCCAGCAACTCGCGCAAGGTGCGGTGTTCGGTCTCGGATGCCGGCTCGATCGGGCGCCCGGTGGTCGGGTCGGCGCGCCAGGTGCGGGCGCTGGGCCCGACCAGGGCGTAGCCGCCGTCCTCGGCCTCGGCGCGGGTCACGTCGGCGAGTGCGGCGGCAGCGAAGGCGGCGGCGCGGGCGTCGCTGCGCTGGTTGGCGGTGATGCGGTCGATCAGGGCGTCCTTGTCGGCGAGGAACCGGGCGCGTTCGACGGGGTCGGCAGCGGCTCCGGCGTGGGACAGGGCACGCAGGCGGGCAGTCAGGTCGGCGATCTCGGCGACGGTCGGTGTGCGGTCGTGCATCAGAACCTCACAGGGATGGTGGCGGGCGGGGCCGGGGCTGGTCACCCGGCTCCGCCCGCGAACTCAGGGCGTGTCGGATGGAGCCGGCGGGGCTGGCGGCCGGTCGTCATGCGGCGGGAGACCACGGAGCCATCCGGGGGCCTGGCCGGGCTCGGGAGAGGCAGGAGGGGGCTCCGGTGCGGCGGAGGCGGTGCCCCACGGCCCGGCGGAGCCGAGGTGCGAGTCCCGCGCGGTGGGAACGCCGAAGGGGCGGTAGCCCGCGTCCGGGTCGGTCCCGGTCACCCGGCGGCGCAGCCACGCCCAGCGGGTCGCCAGCCACGCCCACAGTGGGCCGAACGTGCGGGCGAACCATGCGATGACCGGGCGGCGGCCGTCCCGCCAGGCCAGCGCGAGCAGGTGCCCGACCAGCAGCCCGACCGTGAGGCCGAGAAACCCACCCGCGAGGGCTCCGGCCCAGGCGGGGGCCTGTCCGGCGTCGACGGCGGCCTCCGCACCCATCGGGATGCCCTCGACGACACCGACCAGCGCAGCGCCGACCGGCAGCGCCTCCCGCCGCACCCACCTGCCGCAGCGCCGTCCGGCCCGCGCGGCGTTCGCGCGGGTTCGAACGCTCAGGGCGTTCGGGGTGTGATGCGCGCGGACGTCGGCTCGCTTGTGGGCCTTCTGCGCCCGTCCGATGACCGGGGGCATCGCGCCGGTGAACACCACGACCCGCCCCGGCGGCAGTGTCGCGATCTGCGCGGGCGCGAGGACCGGGACGCGGCGGGTCGTGCGGGAGGCGACGCGGCCGTGCAGGTCGGTGGTGGTGATCGGCTCGTCGCGCTCGCCGGCCAGGGTCGACCAGTACTGCAGGTCGTCCCGGTCGCCGGTACCACCGAACAGCACCTTCGCCGAGGCGTTGTTGATGATGGTGGCGGCCTTGGCCTGCCCGAAGTGGTCGATCAACTGGGCGCGGGACTGGAAGCAGGCCACGATCGAGACCCCGCGTCCGCCCATGTCGGCGGTCCAGTCGTGCAGCGGGATCGGGCAGATCAGCGCGCACTCGTCCAGCCGCAGCGCCGAGCGGCGGGTCGAGCCTGCCGCCGGGTTGGCAGGCGGCGAGCCGGCGGGCCTCGCGGGCGATCCAGCCGGTCATCGCGCAGACCAGCGGGGCGACGTGATGCTCCTCGGCGCCGAGCATGAACACGCTCCCTTGCGCGGCGAGCAGCTCGGCGACGTCGAGCGGGTGCCCGCCGTCGCGGGCCGGGAGGGCGGCAGCCTGGGCGGCCTTGTTCGTCAGCCAGGACAGGGCCGGGGCGATGGTCGCGGTGATCGAGGAGCGGGTGCGCTCGTTGGTATGGATGAACTGGGTGACGCTCGCCTCGAACGCCGGCTCCGGCGACCGGTTGCGCAGCAGCCCGAGGATCTGGGTGGCCGCGCCTTCCAGGTCCGAGAGCCAGTCCCCGACGTCGGCCACGGTCAGCGCGTCGCCGAGGGCGGCGGCATGCAGCAGGGCGGCGAGGTTGCGGCGGCCCTGGTCGTCCCAGAACTCCCGGTCCGCCGACCCGGACCCGCCGTAGCTGTGCCCGGCCCCGGCGAGCATGTCGCGTGGCCCGCTCGGCGGCGGTGACCGGGTTGGCGCAGCCGGTGAGCGGGTCGAACGTCACCGTCGAGGGCCGCTCGCCGAGCCCGACCGGGTTGAACACGTACACCGGCCCCCGCGCCGCCCGCAGCGGCCCGGTCTGGTCGAGCAGATCGGTTCGGGTCGAGGTGACGATGACCGCGCCCGGGTGGTCGATGACCTGGCAGGCGAGCAGCTGGGTCTTGCCCTTGCGCGGGCCGCCGAAGATGAGCACGACCTCCTCGATGGGGCACCACACGGTCTGCGCGCCGACCCGGCACAGCCGGACGGCGACCTCCTCGACCGGCAAGCTGGCGAGCTGCCGCGCCCGGGCCCGTGCACCGGCGACGGCCAGGGAGGGCCGCATCGTGGGGGCGCGGCGGCGCATCGCCGTCGGCCCGGCCAGGCGGGAGATGTCCACCCCGGAGGCGACCCCGGACTTGCGGCGGATGACCGATCCCCACCGGGTGACCGTGGCCGCGGTGGCGCCGTAGCGGTGCCACACCAGCACGCACAGCCCGGCCACCAGGACGGCGAGCAGAACGGGATGGGTCGATCGCCAGACCGACACCGCGAACAAGACGGTCGCGGCGGTGCATCCGGCGGCGAGTGCCCGGGCTCCGCGGCGCCACGCGAGACGGGCGCCGACCGCGGACACGGCAAGGAAGGCGAGAGCTGCAACATTCATGAGCGGACTCCGTTCAGTACGGGCGCCCCGGCCGGGAGGCTGTCGGGCGTTGGGGTGGTGGTGCGGGCGTCGGCGAGTAGCCGACGGGCCTCGTATTCGGTGATGTCCAGCTCACGGGCCAGCCGGCGGCGGCCGGCCCCGGCGGCGATCAGCTCCGCAAGGCCGTTGGGTGTCGCCGGCGGGCGGGGCGTCGTCCCACCGGCGGGACAGGCCGTCCTCGTCGAGCAGGCCGTCGGCGTACGCCTGGCGGGTCAGCTGTAGCCGATCGGCTCGTCGTCGACGTCGGCCTCGACCCGGCCGACCAGCACGGCGAGGTGCACGACGGCGCCGAGCACGGCCGGGGCGATCGCGGAGACGAGCACGACCACCCACCAGGCCGGGGCGAGTCGGAACGCCTCCAGGCCGTGCCCGAGGGCGTTCGCGGCCACCGACAGCGCGAGCAGGGTCAACGCGAGGGCGCGGGCGAACCGGCGCGCGGCCACGGTGACCGTCCCGCCGAGCCAGACCAGCGACCCGGCCGCGGCCCCGGCGTCGACGACGACCGGCAGCAGCCACGCCAGCTCGGCGGCGAACCCGCAGACCAGGGCGAGATCGCGCAGCGCGGAGAACGACAGGACCGCGGCAGCGGCGGCGACGACGGCCAGGAGCAGGAACAGAACGCGGCGGCCGGTCATGACGCACCACCGTCCGCGGTGGCGAGGGTGTCGTCGAGCTGGGCGCACTCGAACAGCCCGGGACCGATGCGGTAGTACGCGGCCATCGTGGTGAGCAGTGAGCATGGCGTGGTGACCGTGGCCTCGCTGGCGTAGCGGCCTTCCCACTCGCCGGCCCACCCGCCGGAGATGACCGAGCACGCTCGGCAGGCGACGACGGTGATCGGGCAGTTGCCGCCGTCGGGGTGGTCGCATCCGCCCTCGGCGCAGTCCCCCGCGATCAGTGCCTCACCGGCGTGCGCGGACACTGCGGCGAGCAGCTCGACCGTCGACGGGTGGTCGACCCCGTCACCGCCGCTGTCGGCGGCGGCGAGGACGGCCTCGACGACCGCGACGGCAAGGCCTCGGCGTGGAGGTCCGGCGAGAAGGGCGATGGCGGCCGGGATCGTGTCGGTGCGGATGGCTTCCCACCAGACGCACTGCGGGCAGGTCTCGGTGCGGTCTGGGTCGAACAGGCCGACCTTGCGGACGATGTCGACGACCGTGCCGCACAGCGTCGAGCGGGCGCTCGTTCCGGCCATGCCGGTGACGACGTCGGCCACGGCGACGGTGGCCCGGGACCCTGCGGTGGACTCACCGAGGGCCGGGTGGGGATCGCCGAGGGCATGCCAGACGCCGTCCCGGAATCCGGTGGTCGACCGCCAGGCGGCGCGGCAGCCGTCCCGGATCGGGTTGTCGTGGTCGGCGGTGGTGTTCATCTACGCTCGTGCTCCTTCCGCTTCTGGTGTCCTTGGCTGGGCGTTGGTGTGGGAGATCTGGGGAAGGGCCCGGCTGCAACCGCGGTCCTTCCCCGTCCCGCCGCGAGCGGCGGTCGTCGTGGTCGCGCCGTGATCGGCGAGCGGGCCGGTGGTGGTGGCCCAGCGCGCGGCGGTCCGCTCGGTCACCCCGCACCGCTTGGCGACCTCGTTGATCGGTCGTCCGGCGGTGAGCAGCAGCCGTCCAGCGGCGGCGACCTCCGGCTGGCTGGCGCCGGCACGCATCCCGCGCTCGAGAACTCGCTCCGCACGGCGGCCCTCGTCAGAACCGCGGCGTCCACGCCGCTCCTCCGGAGTCAGCCCGCCCGCGATGCCGTACGGGATCCGGACGAGGGCCTCGTCCAGGCAGGCCGCGCGGACCGGGCAGCGCGCGCAGACGGCCTTGGCGACCGCCACCTGTGCCTCGTACGTCGGCCCCTCGGTAGCTGGAGGAAAAAAGATCTCCGGGTCCACCGACCGGCACGCCGCCCGCGTCCGCCAGTCGACGTCGCGCCGGGGTCGGGTGCCGCGTGCGGCGGTCATGACGCGGCCCGGTTGAGCGCGGCCTTGGCCCGGCCGATGTGAGTGCGGGCCTGGCGCAGCGCGGCGAGCTGCGCGGGGGTCGGCTGGCTGGCGTGCTGCCAGTCCGAGCGCAGCCAGTCCGCGGCGTCGCCGAGAAGCCCGTAGGCCGTGGCGCGCAGGGTCTCGAAGGCGGGTAGATGTCCCATCAGTTGCTCCCCAGGTGGTAGCCGCCGCGGGCGGCCACGTCGAGCGCGTCGGCCACGGACCGGATGGCGGGCAGTACGTCGTCACGCAGGTCGCCAGCCAGCTCGCGGGCGGTGGCGGCGCCGGGGCGGTCGTGGCGGTCGTCGTAGACCGACGGGTTCGTCTCGGCCTCCCGCTCGACGTAGCGGGCGAGCTGGACGAGCAGCTGCTCGTAGCCAGCCACGCTCGCGTGCAGCTCGGCGAGCACCCGCCCGACGACGGCGATGTAGGGCAGGCCGTCGCGCTTCTGCGTGGCGTTGTTCAGGTACCGGCCCAGCCGGGCGATCATCAATGCGGCGGCGGCCGGTCAGCTCGTCGCTGTAGGGGCCGTCGTAGGGCCAGTGCTGCTCGACCAGCTCGTACGGGTCGACGATGCGGTCCTCGTCGTGGCGGTTCATCCGACGCCGCCAGAGCCGGTTGAACCCTGCGTGACGGGCCCGGTGACGTCCTTGACCTTGGTGACGAAGTCGGAGACGGCACCGGGAAGGCCAGCGCCGACGGGCGTGCTGATGAACAGCACGATGGCGATCAGGCCGAACAGCACCGCGCCACCGGCGGCGCGCGAGCGGGCGCAGATGATGGCGCCGACGATCGCGAAGAAGATCAGAACACCGACGCTGCTCATGCCACGCCACCAGAGGTGCCCTTGCGCCATTGCTCGGTGACCTCGGCCGACTCCACAACCCCCGCACCGGCCGCCGCCGCGTCGAGCAGCTGCTCGACCGCCTTGGCCGGGACTACGTAGCGGCCCTGGCTCCCCCCGGACCGCATCCGCACCGCGGGGAACCCGTCGGTCTGGATCAGCCGGTAGAGGTACTCCTGCGAGATGCTCAGCAGCGCCGCCGCCTCGGGCACCGAGTAGGTCGGCACCCCGGCATCGCGCTTGCGCATCGCGTTGCAGAGCGCCTGCTCGCGCAGCGTGTTGCGCCACTCAGCATTCGACCTGTGTGTGGCTGTCTTGTTCTCCGTGGCTGTACCGCCGCGCGCGGCGGGTAGCTGGTCGCTCATCTGGCTTCCCTCTCAATGTTCTGTGCCCGTCGTATGCACTGTACCAGTACAATAGGTCAAAGGGGTAGTGCTGGTGGAGGCGGCAGTACTGGTGCAAGACCGCCCAGGCTCGTAAGCTCCGCCGGTGCGGCCCGACGACTCGCGCCCGACCTATGTGCAGGTCGCTGACGCGCTCCGCGAGGAGATCAAGCAAGGCGGCGTCGCGCCCGGGGAGCGCCTGCCGTCGGTCCGTGACCTCGCCGACCGGTTCGACATCGCGGCGGTCACCGTGCAGAGCGCGCTCCGCATCCTGCGGGACGAGGGCTACGTCGTGTCGCGGTCCACGCGCGGCTACTTCATCCGCGACGAACTGCCAGCGACGCCAGCAGAGCCGCCGAGCGCGGAGTTCCTTGTCTTACGGGACCAGCTCGCCGAAATGCGGTCCCTGATGCGCGAGTTCGGCGACCGGCTCACTCATCTGGAGTCGGCGGTCGGGGGTCAGGAGGGGGCGGGTCCTCCCCCAACCTCAACGCGAGGACCCGCATCCTCCGGCTAAGCCTTTCCATGTCCGCGTTCAGCTCGACCAGCCACCTTGCGAGAACCGCCCGCTCATCCGTCGTGAGTGCCATGTCTGCCGCCTCCTCCTTGGCTTGACCCGTCCAAGGGTGGCGCTAGTCACATCGGGTGCTGCTCCCGAAAAGGGAGCACCCTCGCCGTACCTCTCGCGCAGGCTGGTCTCATGGCGACAGGGATTGACCGACACGTGCTGGGACAGCGGGTGGCGTACTGGCGTGCACAGCGCCACCTGACCCAGCAGGAACTCGCCGACCGGCTCGGCAGGCCCCGCAACTGGGTATGGAAGGTCGAGTCCGGCAACGTCGGCAGCCTGGAGCGCTACAGCACGCTCGCCCAGGTCGCCGACGCACTCACCGTCGACATGCAGGTGCTCCTCGGCCGCGACCTCGACCGGCCGACCCGCGGCACCGAATGTGTCGACGTCGAGGCGGTCGAGGCGATCCGCACGTCCTTGGAGCGCTACGACGCCCTCACCGACCCCTTGGCGCCGGCCGCCGCTGCGGAGCCGCCGTCTCTTGCCAAGCTCGGCAAGCAGGCCGACTACGTGTGGGCCGCGTTCGATCACGGCCGCTACGGCATCGTGAGCTCGTCGCTCCCCCGGCTGCTGTCCGACGCCCAGCGTGCCCACATCGCCTACGCCGGCGACGACCGCGCCACCGCGGCGTCCTTCCTTGCGCAGGCCTACCAGCTGTCGGCGTCGGTGCTGCGCAAGCTCGGCGAGCATCAGCTCGGCTGGTTCGCCGCCGACCGGGCCATCCAGGTCGTCAACGAGACCGGCGACCTGTGTTGGCACGGGGTCGCCAGCTTCCGCGTCGGGAACGCCCTGCTCGCCATGGGCCGCGTCGAGGCCGCGCTGCAAGTCCAGCTCGGGGCGGTCAACCGGCTCTCGCCCGACGCAGCGGCCGACGACACCGACGACCGCATGAGCGTCTACGGCATCGTCCTCCTCCAGGCCGCGATGGCCGCTGCCCGCAAGGGCGACAGCGCGACCGTCGTCGATCTCATGCGGGAGGCTGGCGTGGTTGCGCAGCGGGTCGGGGCTGACGCGACGCGGTACCGCTCGACGTTCGGACCGACCAACCTCGGCATCCACCGCACCTCGGCCGCCGTCGAGATGGGCGAAGGCGCCGCGGCCGTCCACGCCCACGAGGGAATCGCCCCCGACGCGCTCGCGGCCCTGCCGTCGGAGCGGCGGGCGAACCATCTGCTCGACGTGGCGCGCGGGTACGCACAGTGGGGCAAGCCCGACCAGGCCGCGGAGTTCCTGGTCGCCGCAGACGCGCTGTGCCCGGCGGAGGTCCGTTGCCGCCCGGTCGCGCAGTCGGTGCTGCGGGAGCTGAGCCGGCGACGCAAGGTCGAGAACCTGCCCAACCCGTTGCGTGATCTCGCGGTGGCCGTTGAGATGCCCTAGTGAACGACGCTGGGCAGAAGGTTCTGTACGCGATCGTCTGCGGCGCCCCTCCGGCCCGGGACATCGGCAAACTCGTCGATCTCGCCCATGCCGCGGGCTGGGACGTGTGCGTCATCGCCTCGCCCGACGGCCGGCGCTTCATCGACGTCGAGGCGCTCAGCGCGAAGACAGGCCACACAGTCCGCTCGGCCTACAAGGACCCGGCCGCGACCGACGAACTCCCGCCAGCCGACGCCATGATCGTTGCCCCCGCGACCTGCAACACCATCGCAAAGTGGGCCGCTGGCATCTCGGACACGCTGCCGCTGGGCCTCGTGGTCGAAGCAGTCGGCAAGGGGCTCCCGGTTGTGGCGATGCCGTTCAGCAACCGCGCACAACTCAGCTTTCCGGCAGTACGAGAAGCGCTTGAGAAGCTCGCCAGCTGGGGGGTCAAAGTGCTGGTCGGCGACGACGTTTATCACCCACACGAACCCGGCACCGGCAACGATTTCGTTCACCTCTTCCCATGGCACCTAGCGCTGACGACCGCCACAGAGAGCGTCAGGGACTCATCGGTGTGAATCGACCGATGATCAGACGGTGGACGCACCGTGTCGCCGCCGCGTCGCTGCTGATCCGTGAGGACTTTCTCTACGTCTTCAAGCCCGCGCCCAACGGGCGCGGGACCGGACAACGGCCGGACGGCAAGCGGCCCCCGGGCCCGGCGGCCGGGGGGCCTCTGGTTGGGGTCCGCGCCTATGGGCCGCCGGCTACGTGCCGGTAGCCGGGTTGTGGACGGGAGCGAGTCATCCCCGCTGGCCGCAGATCGTCTCGGCGGCACCGAACGGCGTCAACCCCGCTACGCGCCCGATCCCGCCCGGTGGTGACGTCGACGAGCTACGCGACGATATCGAGTTAGCCGGGCAAGCGGGATCGGGGTTCCGGGTCGACGCCGTCCGATCCCGCCAAGTGCGGGCCTGGATCGCGGAAATGGCGGCGGATGGTCAACCGAGCCGGTGGGCCTTGCTGGCGGTGACAGCAGTGCTCGTGGGCTAGCCCACCATAAATTGCAGCAGCTCTCATAGGCCGGTTCGCTTCGGCGACAACTGCGCCGTCTCAGCTGAATGTCAGCCTCGACCACGGTACCTGTAATTAGCCCATTCGACCGAAGGAAGGCCAGAGATTTGACGTGGCGGCTGACGATCGACCCTATGCCAATGGCGTCCGCGCGCATCAGTGAACCAATAGTTGAACTCGAAGAGTTCTGGAGGATGTTCCGGTCTGTCGCAGTGCATCACGGGATCCAACGTGACATCTCTGGGCCAGTGGGCTTCGGGGGCGGGGGCGGGGGCGGGGGCGGGGGCGGGGGCGGGGGCGGGGGGGAACACGTCCGCCGACATCCACATCACCTCAGCGCCTATGTCGTGTCGATGAACACGAATATAGAGACTCAGAATCACTTGATCAGAAAAATTGTGGGCAACGATTTGAATATTCTGAAGTTGTGTCGGTCGGCTGGGAGTTTCGACTGTAACGAGTAGGTTTCTGGCCTGCCGAGTCATGACGTCTTCAAGATCCTGCCGTCTATTGGTCTTTTCTCGCCAATACAGGACAAGAGCAGTGACCGCAGCAATGGCCGCGAAAATGCTCCCAGCCACGGTACCCCAAGCCTGCAGCCAGTCGGGAAGCGACGATGTCGTCATGGCGAGGTATCGTCTCACACTCTGTGGCCGAGTACCAGCACCGCTATAGACCGACCTGGCTGTTCTCCCGAATCAGGCGAAGCCCATCGCCGTCATAAACGCGCGGGAACTGCTACCTCTTTAAACTTCACTCGCGCCATCGCTCGATAGTAATAGCCCAGCGCTCATGGTCTGTCCACTTACCATTGATGCGAATAAACCCAGGGGAAATACCTTCTCGGATGAACCCCATTCCTTCCATCATGTTTTTCGAAGGAATGTTGTCTGGTTGAATATCAGCCTCGAGCCTATGAAGTTCGAGGTCTTCGAAGGCAAGCGCGAGTACATACCTCAGCCCTGCTGAGGTGTAACCCATCCTGGCGTACGGCTCAAATACGCCGTAGCCCAACCGGCCCCTGTGATACGGCTCACGCTCAATGCCAGTCAGGCTGACGAAACCGACGATCGAATCCGTGCCGGCGTCGCGAATGACAAAGCACATCGATCTCTCGTCATCAAGCCTTGCGAGATACTGCTTGAAATCGTCCGGACAGCTCGGCGCCTTGATCCACCTCTCATGGAAAGCAAGGCTCTCGCTGGCTAGTGTCACGTAATGGTACTAGATTAGCTACGCGCGCTATGCAATAATTCCGCTGTGGAGTTGTCTGAGGAGCAGCGGGCATCGCTCAATGCTATGATCCAGCAAGTTGGCTACGATGGTTCGGTCTCCGCTCGTGCCCGGATGGTGTTGTGGCGGGCCGACGGGTTGTCGGTGACGGAGATCATTGAGTTGTCGGGAGCGTCAAAGCCGACGGTATACAAATGGCTGGACCGATACGAACAGTTCGGAGTCGATGGCTTGACGGATCTGCCGCGCCCGGGGAAGCCGCGAGCGGTGCCCGATAGTGTGCGGGCTCGCATTGTCGCGTTGACGCGGTGCACGCCACCGGCCGAGACGGGACTGAGTCACTGGTCGAGTCGCGAGATGGCGACGTACTTGAAACGGGCAGAGAACATCTCGGTGTCGCACAACTTCATCGCGCAGGTGTGGCGGGACCACGCTTTGCAGCCGCAGCGTCAAGGCACCTTCAAACTGTCGAACGATCCGGACTTCGAGGCCAAGGTGGCCGATGTGGTCGGGCTCTATCTGGATCCCCCTACGGCTGCAGTCGTCCTGTCCATCGACGAGAAGACGCAGGTCCAGGCCCTGGATCGAACGCAGCCGATGTTACCGATCAACGTCGGGAAGACCGAGAAGCGCACCCATGACTACGTCCGGCATGGCACCACGAACCTGTTTGCCGCGCTGGACACGATAACCGGAGAGGTGCTCGGGGAGTGCTACCAGCGGAGGCGCACCGCGGAGTTCCTCAAGTTTATGGACCATGTTGTCGCGCGCTACGGTGACCGCGAGATCCACGTCGTCCTGGACAACCTGTCGACCCACAAAGGCAACGACGTGGACGCCTGGCTCACCAAGCACACCAATGTCACCTTTCACTTCACGCCGACCGGCAGTTCCTGGTTGAACCAGGTGGAAATCTGGTTCAACATCATCACCAGGCAGGCGATCCGGCGCGGCACCTTCACCTCACTTCGTGTACTCATCAAGACTATCGACTCCTACATCGAGAACTGGAACCGCGACGCGAAACCCTTCGAATGGACAGCGACTCCCGGCGAGATCATCGCCAGTGTTCGCATCCTCCACCGCGACTTCAAGAAGCTGTTGGCCAACAACGCCAAGTAACGAGAAACCATTACGCGACACTAGCGAGACGAACGCGGCCTCATCGTCGGCCGAGAGCTTGCGCACGATCACCCGAGCCACCTGCTGGTCGCGCCCTCGTCGCCTTGGGTCCAGACCCGGATCGTTGTCTGGCTGGCACGAGGTCTTGACCTGCGGTGTCAAAATCACTGCGCGAGGGTAGCAACTAGCCGCGGTGGCAACACCTCCGCCCTCGGGTGGCGGCTGCGCATTTGCTAGGACGGCGCACCCACGACGACCGTCACACTTCTCGTCAGCGGCAAGCTCGACCAAGCCGTGCGACCCGGCGGGCCGGTCCTGGCTACCGGGGCAGCACATCTCTCACTGGGCAGGTCGCCCACATCCCCGCGGCGCCCAGCCTGGGCGTCCTTCATCAGTAGCTTCGCCTTGTCGGTGTCAACTGTCGTGTGGGACTTAGCCTCAATCCGCAGGATAGCCGCGCGAGTGATCTTGGTTTAAATTGATCACGCGTCTGTCGTGTCGCGGCGTGCCGGAGTCGCTGGTCTGTCCAGCCTTTCCACTGATCGGGGTGCTCGGGCCGGCTTGCCGGCGGGGTGGAGGTCAGGCAGCGACGGGTGGGCTGTGGCCGATGGTCTGGTCCCATAGCTGTAGCCATGCCGGTGCCCAGGGCCAGCGGCTGGGTAGGTGCAGCACGGGCGTGCGGGCGGGTCGGGCCAGGCGTGCGGGCACCGTGATCAGCCGTCGGCGCAGGGTCGCGCCGCGGGCGTGGGCGTGGGGGCCTCCGGCCAGGGTGCCGGTCGCGTGCAGCAGGTTGTGCGCGATCGCGGCGCACAGTGCCCAGGCGGAGTTGGCGCCGAAGCGGCCGGAGGGCAGGTGGGCCAGGGGCCCGTCGATCAGGTCGGCGAACACGGTTTCGATGATCGCGTGGCGGCGATGGACGATGTCGGCTTGTGCGGTGGGCAGGTCGGTGTTGGTGAAGAACGGGTGGTAGCGCCACACCGGGAACAGCGCTGAGCCGTCGGGGTAGCGGGCGTCTTTGACCCGGCGCACCACCAGCCGGGCGGTGATCCGATCTGTGGTGGCGGCGAAGGCGGTGCGAGCGACTTGGGCGACTTCGGCGTCGGAGATCCACGCCCCGGTGTCGGGATCGTGCACCGCGCCCGGGTAGCGCACCGGGGTCCAGGCCGTGTCCGGTATTGAGGCGATGGCCCGCGCGACGGCCCGGTTCTTGGTCATCACCAGGGAGAACTCCACCCTGCCGCGCACACAGGCGCGCACCACCGCGCGGCTGCCGTAGGCCGAGTCGCCGCGGACCAGGATCCTTCCCGTGGCGCCCGCGGCGCGGGCGGTGGCGATGGCCTGGGCGTCCATCCGCCCGGCGCCCTTGCCCGAGCCGGTCTTACCCGCGCGTAGCCGCATCCCCGCGATCACCGGAGCACAGTGCGCGGTGCTGATCGTGGTAGTCAGCGGCGAAAGGCCCTTGCGCAGCACCTGCTTACCCGCGATCTTGGTGTGCCCGTAGGAGGCACCCTGCTTGGCGTGCCCGTAGACCGGGCGCAGCAATGAGTCGATGTCGATGAACGCCTGCTGCTCGATTCCCGCCAGTACCGGGGTGTGCGCGGTCAGGGCGCACAGGTGCTCGCGCAGCACGGATTCCAGCTGGCGGGCGTGCCCGAAGCTGAACTCGCGCAACAGCACCCCCAAGGTGGAGGGCGCGTAGACGCCGTCGAACAGAATCGGCATCCCACCCGCGCGCAGCACGTCCAGGTCATCGATGCTGTCCGCGCCGACACACATCCCGGCGATCACCGTCAGCAGCTTCGGTGCCGAATTGGCCGAACCCGACTTGATCCGCGGCACCGTGATCGACACCTTCTTGGTGAGGATCTGCGGCAGCCGGGTCTGCTCAGCTCAGCCAGCCCGAGCAGCGGAACCAGCCCAGCATGCGACACAAGATTGTCCTCGTCGAAGCGCGCAGAGCCAGTGGTGAACCTATGGAAGACTCGCACTGAAAGTGCCTCTCTCGAGCTGGGATGTTCGGTGCCTAGGAACACCCATCGTCCCAGCTCAGAAGGCACTTTCCTCATTCACACGCCGCTCCAACCCCCAACCCGTCTGTGGATCCAGGCCTTAGAACGTGTTTGAGAAGGGGCGGCGTGCCTGCGTGGCTTCGCCGTCGACTTGATCCACTGTCGCCGGGTGCGTGAGCGTTCTCGGCGGTACCCGTCGGACACCAATGACGAGCAGTGGGCGATCATCGAGCCGCTGCTGCCGCCGGTGCGCACCGGTGGCCGACCGGAGAAACACCCCCGCCGGGCGATCGTGGACGCGATCCTTTACGTCGTGCGGGCGGGGTGCGCCTGGCGGCAGCTACCAGCGGACTTCCCGCCGTGGCAGACCGTGTACTGGTACTTCAACCAGTGGGAACAGGCCCGCGTGACGGAGAAGATTCTGCCCGCGGTGCGCGCCCAGCTGCGCGTGCAGGAAGGCCGCAACCCCGAACCCAGCGCCGGGCTGATCGACTCCCAGAGCGTCAAGGGTGCCGACACCGTCGGGCAAGCGTCCCGCGGCTACGACGCCGGGAAGAAGGTCAACGGCCGCAAGCGGTTCATCGTCACCGACACCCTCGGTCTGCTGCTGGTCGTGACCGTCTTGGCCGCCTCGGTACAAGACCGCGACGGCGCCAAGTCGGTCCTGCTCGACACCTACCTGCGCACACCGGTGCGGTTCGTGTTCGCCGACGGCGGGTTCGCCGGACGCCTCCTCGAGTGGAGCCAGCAGATCCTGGTCACCACACTGCACATCGTGCGCAAGCCCGCCCACCAGCGCGGATTCGCGGTGATCCCGCGCCGGTGGGCCGTCGAACGCACCTTCGCCTGGCTCACCGCGCACCGTCGCCTGGCCCGCGACTACGAACGCGACCCGGCCGTGTCCGAGGCAATGATCCGCTGGGCGGCGATCAACACCATCAGCCGACGCATCGCCCGCGGCGGACCCGCCACCCGACAGCAGCGTCGCTCATTCCCTGCCACCAATTGATCTTCTCAAACACGTTCTTAGACCTGAATGCCACCGCCCAGCCCTGTTCCACCAGCCACAACGACACGTTGATCAGCTGCCCGTCGCGCTCAACGTACACATTGGACAATGTGCGAGGCGGGTCACTGTCGTCGGTGACGGGCTCGCCAGGCAGCTGGCGCAGCAGCACCTGCGACCCCACCGGCATCAACCCAGCCAATGCGTCGCGGGCCGCTAAAGCGCCACACTCCGGTGACCTCGGCGGCTGCTCGTACGCGTGCAATTCGGGTGTGTCAACGGTGAATGGCCGCACCCGCTCCTTACCCGGGCTCACATCAAACGTGTCACCGTCAACGATCTTCACAACCGTGACCCGACGAGCAGTCGCCCGCACTTCCTGCGCCGCGTCCGGCGCCACAGTCGACCTCGGACCGGCAGCTGATGCGACCACTGCAACGGACGTTGTGGGCTGCGTGCCGGGTGCGGCCGAGCCAGCTGGCGCGATCGTTACGGCGGTCGTAGGGGTTGTAGCGGTGGTCGCTATAGCGGGTGGCTCTCTCCTGGATGACGTTGACCCCGCGCACCCGCCCAACAACAGCAACACCACGCTGAGAGCAGACAGCAACCAGCGGCTGTGCTGCTCGGAGCCCATGGCTTTCCATCGTTCAATGTCACGCGCGTGAACAGTTGCGTTCGGCGCACCATCGATCTTGAGATGTCAAGCGACATCGATGCTGCTCGGACCCGGCAGGGTCCGGTCTCAGTTCTGGTCTCGTTCATGGCAGTGCGCGGACGTGCGGCACTGGTCTAGTTGACGATCGGACGACAGGTGGCGTCGGGCACGTACGGCTCCGTACCGTCGGACCCATCCCTTGAAAGCAAGCGCAACCACCCACACCGCTTGTCATGATTTGGACGGGCTTGAAGGTAGGGACTGCTCCTGTCGCCGTTGGGCCGGCGGCAGTGGTTCTACCAATGTCATCACTCACCCGCACACCGGTTGGTATGGCAAATCCGGGATAGTGGACTCCCACTCTGTCTGCGTAAAGTCACGGCCAGCGATGGCACACGCCCGGTTAATCCAGGAAACAACGCCAACATCCCACAGGATGACGCTGCCGCCGCTGTCTTGGGTGGCGAGCAACCGCCCGTCTGGACTGAATACAGGGCTGTATAGGAAGGCTTCGCCGTGGGGTTCGGAAGGTTTCATCTCAAGAATCGGGCCACCGAGGTCGATCGACCACAATACTACGTTACTTCCATCCCAGGCGAGTTGGCTCCCGTCGGGGCTAAAAGCGACTGTCAGCGGCAGTCCGGTGTGCACCGTGAACGATTTCTGGGTGGCCTTGTCGGCGATGCTCCAGATAAAGACCGTATAGTCACCGCCGATGGCAGTGTTGGCGCTCTGCAGTGCGCTCCACGTGAGCTGGCCGCCGTCCGGACTGAAGCTCAAGCTGTATACCGGATCGCCGCTCATGCTCGGAAACGATTGCGCCTTCTTCTGTCCCTGGATGTCCCACAGCGCGATATCCGTGTACCCCACGTCACCGACTGCGAGCATGTTACCATCCGGGCTAAACGCTATGCCGGTGCCACCGGCGCCGCGCAGGGTGGCCGATCTGCTTCGGCCCGCGAGCTCCCAGACGATGATGTCGCTTCCCACCGAGGCAGCTAACGTGCGCCCGTCGGGGCTGAAGACTGGGCGACCTGGTCTCGTATCGGCGGTATCCCCAGTCAACGTCGCTGTTTGAGTGCGAGTGGTGAGGTCCCAGAGCACGACGCCGTTACCAGTGGCGGTCGCCAGAGTGTGGCCGTCGGAGCTGAATGTGGGGTCCACCCCTGCGTCGAGCAGAGTGAATATCAGCGTCCGGCGCGGGACATCCCACAGTTCGACGTCGGGACCCACTGTCCACGCGAGCATTGTCGAGTCCGGACTGAAAGCCACGTGGTTGGGTGCTCGGTGGCCAGCGGCGGCGGCGCCTTTCCGGCTATCGGCAGCTGGCCGCAATGTGGCCACCGCGAGTTCGTTAAGTTCGTCAGTCTTCTCCCCGTTCGCCACAGCACAATCTTGCCGTCATTGCCGCCGGATACTAGCCGACGACCGTCGGGGCTGAAGGAGATGTGATCGACCGAGCTGGTGTGCCCTCCGGTCCAGGTTTTTACCAGCGCGCGCTGGGCAACATCCCAGAAGCTGATCGACGCGGTGTTGTCACCGGCCGCCAGGAGGCGCCCGTCAGGGCTGAACGCAACGGCACCGACATCGCCGTTACGGTCCCAGGATGCGATTTGGGTACGTGTAGCGACATCCCAGAGCACTAGCTTGGCGTCGTGACCTCCTGATGCGATTTTTGTTCCGTCCGGGCTGAACGCGAAGTCTAGTACTCCCCGGCTGTGGCCGCCTTCGAGTTTCCCGATAGGAGAGCGCGTGGCGACGTTCCAAAGTGCGACATCGAACTCGTTGGTCACCGCTAGGGTCGTGCCGTCGGGACTGAAGACGGAACGTCCGCCTGCACTGTCACTTGACAACACTCCGAGCTGCGCGTGCGTTGCGGCGTCCCACAGCACCACCTTTCCGGTGGGGTACGAATGCGTAGTCGTGTCGACTCCGCTGGTAGCGATGAGCCGCCCGTCCGCGCTAAATGCCGGGGCGTCGACGCCGCGACCTTCCTCGAGAACCGCTACTTGCCGTTTCGTGGCCACATCCCATAATCCAACCGTGCCACCATCCAAGCGGGAGCCAACACCAATTGCCAGGGTCGCGCCATCCGGACTAAATGACACGTTGTTGGCGTCACCCTCAACCTTCAACGTGGTGGGAGCACCATCGCCGGAGTAGTCCCACAGCATGACGCCATTGGTACCCCTCGCCGCTGCGAGGAAACGGCCATCCGCGCTGAACGCTACGTCGCGAACTGGATCGCCCGGACTGGTAAGGGATCGTTCCACGCTGTTGTTGCGCTGTAGCAGCCGTGCGAGGGTGGCCCGAGCCTCGGGTGTGTCGCTGACCTTCTCCGCGGTCACGGCCAGCAACAAGGCCGACTGCAAATCACCACTCGCCCTCTGCTCCGCCTGCGCCGCGAGCTGTCGCGAAGTGGCCAGGTTCCGTTGGGTTGCTGCCGTATGGCGCTGCTGTAGCGCCAACACGGCCGAAGTGCCCGCCGCGATGAGCAGCACAGTCAGACCGATGATTGCAGCGCGAGCGAGCCGGGTCGTGCGACGATGTTGCCAAACATCCTCCCCGAGGAGATCGTCTTTCGGCTTATGGTGCAGACGAGCGGCCACGTCAGCGACACCGTCACGAAACCGACTATCCGCAGTGGAGAAGCCTTCTTCGGACCGTATCCAGCGTAGATCGATATAGCGAGGCTCGTCCCGGTACCGCCCACGCAACGACGGCGGCAAAGCGGTCGTCGTGTTCCAGTCTAGGTCCTCGGTGTCCCAGTCGACACCGCCGGTAAGCACGATGAGCACATTCTCGACCGGATTCGTCTGAATCCAGTGGCCTACTTCCTTATCTACCCACATAGACCCGGCCGACTCCGGGGATGCGAGTAGAATGAAGAACTCTGAACTGTCGAGCGCTCTTTCGACAGCACCCCACAGACTCGGGTCGGCGGCCAAACTAGCGTCATCTAGAAAAACGCGGAGTGCCCGCAACCGATACCACGGCTTGGCAAAACGATGAAGCGCACTCTGTAGTGCGCGCGCAAGCTCCCGATCGACTGCCCGATTATAGGAGATGAATGCTGCATAGCCTGACGACGTGCGCACCTGCGGCGTAGCTGAACGCAATGTAAAGAAGCTGAGGCTCATGGTCCGTAACGGCATGAAGGGCTCCCTTTCTCCGTGCCGTATGGCTTCACCAAGTAAGACGGCTTTGACGACGCTCCGTCGCAAGGTACTCGTACGGGGTGTGATCCTCGTTACGCAGCCACACCCCAAGCCAGCCCGTCCTCTTGATCAAGGCGGAATACTGAACGTCAGCAAATCATCCCGGCATGCCGCAGGTCGTCTTGGTGGCAGCGAATGACGGCAACGCAGTATGCGGCGCCCGAGCCGCCCGTGACAGTCGACGTTGACAGTCACCGACAACCAGCACTCGGTCACGTTCACGCTGAGCGGCGCCGAGCCGGGGGCCGGGCGGTAGACATTTCTTGCTGCATTGACTTGCTGCATTGACTTGACCGTTGCTGCGGGGCACGCTGGGGGCACATGAGGCCACAAGACGTCCGCAAACAACATGACGTCCTGCGATGTCTCGACCCTGGTCAGGGCCGTGGCCCGCCAGCAGGCCCGAACCGAGCCTCTGTCCGGCTACCAGGCCCGGTGCGCCGGACATCCCTTGACGGCTGGTAGGTAGCCGTCAGTGCACTCCGACGGTGATGGCCATCTACAAGATCACTTACCCGAACGGGAAGATCTACGTCGGGCAGGACCGGACCAACACCTTGAACTACTACGGCAGCGCCGACAGCGCCCTGATGGAACGCAACCTCACCCCTGAGCAGAGGCGTGACTTCACGATCCGGAAGGAGATCTTGTGGGAGTCGCAGACCGCCACTAAGGTCGGAGGTCACGCAAGTAGAGTTCCACTTCATACGGAGGCCTGCGGTCCAACGATCCCGCCATCGGCTACAACAAGTGGCCACGGCTTCCGGGCTCGTCCAGCCGAGCAGGGCATGAGGTGACAGCTCGCGCTGACAGCAACGGGCATCGCAGAAGGCGAACCGCCACAGAGTCCCCGATTAACATCCCCGCTGGTTCTGGACCCTGACCGACGGTCCGAGACTCCCCGAACGGGATTTTGGTTCTGAGGCTTCACCCGGCCTCAGCCCATCATGATCCAGTTATCAATGATCGACGGCGTACAGCGTGAAGTACAGCAACGCCAACAGCCTGACCAGACCGCGAGCGATCACGTCATGTCGCCTGGCGTCGCACGACGCCTTCAGCAGGCTTGCCGCCAACAGTTCGCATCGAGTAGGTCCGGAGTTAGAGTTCCGATTAGTCGGAGTTCGACAGATCTCTTCGCGGACGCGCCAGAACACTTTGTTCACGAAGTCAAATCCGCACCACAGGCCAGCGACTCACCGAATGAGCCGAGCCGAAATACTAAGCAACCATAATCCGATAGAGCGTGAAAATCAGTTCGACACAATCCATATCGAGACGAGCGGTCGATACCTGACAGGCGTTGCGGCGCGCGAGCGCCTTAATCGAGTTCGGAAGCTCTGCCTCTCGCGGCATGCGTGTATCGTCTATCAGGATTGGTATGACTCGAGCACAACTACCAAGTGCACTTTCAATTTCCAACCTCACGTAATCGTTTGGATTGTCGAGCCGCCGACTGCCAAATTCGTCCTCTGCCATGAGCCAATCCGGTCCGATCACTGCAATGAAAATTCTGCAACGCCCCAGTGCGTACTCGACAACTTGTGCAAAATCTGCGCCCAACTCGATAGAGTCTACATCAATGAATAGTCGGTCGCGTCCAAACTTTGCCACCAGTTTCTCGTATAGCCGAGCGGCCATGCCAGCTTGATCCGATCGACGGTAGCTGATGAATATAGCATCTTCGCCTGCAAGTTGAGTAAGCTTGTCGGTCATGCATGGGACGAAGTGGCCGATCGTTTGGTTAAGCAGACGAGGGACGTCCCCGTGCATGGTCTGTGCAGGCCTGCCAGTCATCGTCAGGTCTGTGATGACGGTGACCTTCGTCTCGTTCTGACCCTCCGCGGCAAGCATCCCGGTCACCGTTGCATTGATAGTACCGTTTCCCCTCAATTCCCGTCCGTTTGTCTCAATCACCACCCTGTGTGCCGCCGTGTTCCGCTCAACGTACGTGCCTCTTCCTCGGTAGGTGAGCGAAAAGGGGCCAAACTTGACCGTCCAGGTCCCGATGAACGAGTCGCCTTCATTCGCCGTGAGGGATGCGGCGGGCAAGCATGACGTGAAAATCTCCGGGTTGTTGATTGCTTCCCAAACCTTATCCAGCGGAGCCGCGATGGAGACTGAGCGCTTCAAATGCATGGGTACTCCTCACCGGATTGTGGGCTCCCTGCAGCGCATGGGATGAGTATCCTAGTGTCTCGTGATTCTGATTTATTGATTTCAGGCCCGAGTGGCGATACAATTTCCGAGTGGATCTGACTGATGATCAGCGAACTGAGTTGCGGACGATGATTAGCAGCCCGGATGTTTCGGCGGTTGTCGCGACGAGGGCGCGGATTGTGTTGTGGCGTTCGGAGCGTCGATCGAGGCAGGAGGTGGCGGAACTTGCGGGTGTGTCGCTGCCGACGGTGGATCTTTGGGTCGGTCGGTTCGCTGACGAAGGTGCCGCCGGTCTTTCGGGTCGAAAGCGTGGTGCGGCGAGAGAGCAGATGAGTCCACGGATCCGCGCCCGGATCCTCGCGTTGACCCGGACGAGTCCACCGTCTGAGACCGGGTTGTCGCACTGGTCGAGCCGGGAGATGTCCGACTACGTTTTGCGGACCGAGGGCACGTACGTGTCGCACCACTACGTGGCCAAGCTGTGGCGGGACAACGGACTGAAACCGCACCGCCACGGCACCTTCAAAGTCAGCCGCGACCCGGCGTTCGCCGAGAAGGTCGCCGACGTTGTCGGGCTCTACCTCGACCCGCCGGGCGGTGCGGTGGTGCTCTCGATCGATGAGAAGACGCAGATCCAGGCGTTGGACCGCACGCAGCCGGTGCTGCCGATCACGTTCGGTGTTACCGAGCAGCGCACCGCCGACTACGTACGCCACGGCACCACCAACCTGTTCGCGGCCTTGAACGTGGGAACCGGTGAGGTGTTGGGGCATTGCGCCCCTACCCGCGACGGCGCCGAGTTCCTGGCGTTCCTCAAGAAGGCAGTCAAGCCGCATGCGGACAAGGAGGTCCACGTCGTGCTGGACAACCTGTCTACGCACGGCACCGACGACGTCAAATCCTGGCTGGCGAAGAACCCGAACGTCACCTTTCATTTCACCCCGGTCGGCTCGTCGTGGCTGAATCAGGTCGAAATCTGGTTCGGCAACATCACTCGCCAGTCGATCCGCCGTGGCACCTTCAGCTCCGTCAAGGTTCTGATCAATCAGATACGCGACTACATCAACCACTGGAACGCCAACCCGAAACCATTCGTCTGGACCGCCACCGCCGACGAGATCCTTGCCAAGGTCCGCATCGTCCAGGCCAGTATCAAGAAACTCGTCGACAACAACGCGAAATGAAGGGCACCGAATCACGAGACACTAGCCGATGGCAGCAGGGACTTGACCTCTTCGAGAGAACTCATATCTACATGTTCGGGGACGCGCGCTGGCTACCGCTTCAGCGATCGCGTCCCCGCCGAGTTGCTCTCTCATCATCAAGGCGGCGCCTGCAACGCCACTCCCGGGACCCGCACTGCGATCGTCATGATTCGGTCGACGAGGCCACGCGGTCAACGGCGGGTGCTGAGGCCCAGCCCTGCGACCGCCACGCACCAGACGCGTGACCAGACGCGTGCCGTCGAAACCTCATCACAGCTCAGAGACGGTGAGCGACGATCCCGAGCAGGGCGGACGGGATTCGGTTCTGATTGTTGTCCCGTCCACGCGCAGGCTTGATCGTGGTCCAGTTCTCAACGATCACTTCGGAGCTGTACAGCTACGACGTACGGCGACCGACGCGACCCCGAGCACCTCAGTCATGCCGCTACCTACTCGCTGTCCTCGCACGATGCCATCACCAACCTCGTCGCCCACAGTTCGGGACGAAGCGGTCACCCTCTTAGCTCAGCGACACTGGCCCAAGACGTCGAGCGTCGTGAGCGATCAAGCCCATCGGAAGATCGCCGTCACCACGTCGGACCCGAGAGCGGAAACCTGCAGCTCGTAGTCGCCGATCCACTCTTCTTCGGACCCATCCGTTCCAAGAGGCGCCTCCGACTTGATGATCCCGACAAGGTGTCGCCGGAAAGAGTCAGGTTCGGACACGTCCCCCCGAACCGTTCGTGGGGCGAACTTGCCCCCGCCTGGTCGGACCACGGTGACGGACCAATAGACCGCCGGACCATCCGCCACGTGCGGTGCCGCTTGGGCTGGGGGGTCGACGTCCGGGGGTAAGGAAGGCAGAGTGATGATCCCAACTCGTGGTCGCCCCACACCGTCGTGGACGACGACACCCCAGTCGCGGGCGAGAGCCACAGCACGACGGGCGGTCGAATCGGACACGCCGTGCTCCGCCGCGAGCTCGTCGGCCGTCGGGGCCAGCTCTCCGCCCCGGAGCTCACCACTCTCGACGCGACGGGCGATGTCAGCGGCGACCGCCTCGTAGGGGTGGCGCGGATCGGTGCGTGCGCGCTGGGCACTGGCGAGCTCCTCAGGCCGAACCGGTGTGCGCGTCGCCCATCCGGCCGCCGCGCGCTGATCGGCCTCTGACACCCACGCCGTGTAGGTGCGCAGCGTCGTCGTGCCACCGCCAGCGTGCCCGAGCCGACCGGCCACAGTACGAATGTCGACCCCGGCGAGAATCAATTCCGTCGCGAGTAGTGGCGCAGCTTGTGCAGAGTGGTGTCGATGCCGAGCCGATCGGCGAGGCGTTCATACCGGTGAGTCACTGCGCTCGGAGTCTTGAACGTCGAACCGTCCGGCGAGTCCGAGAAGACGAACCCGTCGGGGCGAAGCTGAATGCCGAGAGAGGCGGCGCGGGCCTCGCAACGGCGGCGGTGCTCGCGCAGCGCGCCGACCGTCTCCGTATCCAACGCGATCCGACGACGTTGGTGGGTCTTCAGCTCGCCTCCTCCCACCCGGTGGCGCCCTTACGGATCTGATGGCGCAACCACACCGACTCGCGTCCCTCGTCCAGAGCAACTGCGGGCCAGCGGATTGCGCACACCTCACCGCGCCGTGCGCCGGTCGTCATCGAGACCCATAGGAACGCGCCCCAGTCAGGATCGCGCCACGCCTCCATGAGGATTCGCGCGGCGTCGGCCGGGATCGGCGGGTCTGGGTTCGGCTTCGGAGCCGCAGGAGGGTCCGCCTGGCCGATGGGGCTCGCTGCGACCCATCGCCAGCGGACAGCCTTCTTGTAGGCGCCGGAGAGGATGAAGTGGACGTGCCGGACCGTGCTGGCGCTCAGCGGCTCGCACCGATGTGGGCGGCACCGCTGGTCGCACTGGTGCTGGTGGTCGGTGCGGTGGTCGACAAGCCCTCGGGACGTCGTGCAGTGCTTCCGGCAGCGCCGCAGCTCCGCATAGAGCGCATCGAGCATCTCCGGGTCGAGATGCCCGACCTTGACCGTGCCGACGAACGGCGAGATGTGGTTCTTGACGTAGGAGCGGTAGAGAGCACCCGTCTTCGGGGCGCCGTCGAACTGGTCGAGGTAGCGCGTGAGCAGCTGGTCGACGGTGGCGCTCGTGCGGGGGTTCCGGCGCTCGGCGACCTCGGCGACGAGCCGGGCCCGAGCCGCCTCTGCGGCGCTCTCGGCGCCCGGACCAGCGGGAATGACCTCTCGCAGATAGTGCCGGCGCTTGGTCACAGGGTCGACACCGGCGTACACGGACACGCGCAGGGCCCCGCTCGGAAGGGGCTCGATCGACCCGCGCGAGCGTTGCTGACCTTGGCTGGCGCGTCCCGCCACGGTGGCAAAGTTACCGCACTCGCACCACGTATTGCTCCACGAAGCTTGCAAGCGATCAACCAAGCGGAGCCATACCCGCTGGTCAGAGTCTGCTCCTCCGACTGGACTCGAACCAGTAACCACCCGATTAACAGTCGGGTGCTCTGCCATTGAGCTACGGAGGATCGCTGGCAGGGACAACTTTAGCGCACGGTGCCATCCCGATTCGGGCGACCCCGCCCTCGCGAGGCACCGTGGGGCAGGATGGGTGGATCAGTCAACCGCGGTGCTGGGGAGACGACATGCTGAAGTTCCTGCTGGGGGCGGCCATCGGCTACGTGCTGGGGGCGAAGGCCGGACATGAGCGCTACGAGCAGCTCAAGCGGACCTACCAGCGGGTGTCCGACCACCCCGCGGTCCAGGGAGCCGCGGGGGTCGTGCGGGCTCGCGTCGAGGAGACAGTGCACGGCGGCCACGCCTGCTGAGCAGCTGATCCAAACCCGGCCGCGGCGCTCTCGACCGCTCAGCGGCTCACCTCGCACCCCTCGGGTGCACTTCGCACCCCGTCGGTGGGGTGCGCAGTCGCACGAAGAGGTGCGAAGTCGGGCTGGCGTGAGCCGACGGCGACGCCTGCCAGGAGACGGCGCGCGGAGCCAGCGACGGCGCCCGCCCAGCGACCCGCCCGTCTCGGCCCAATGTTGGAACTTGTTGGCATTCGGAGGAACTCGCTGTTGGACGTTGTTGGAAACCATTGACTCGCCCCACCTGGTGCGTCAAGGTGCGTGCACCGCGCGCACTGACTTGATCACCAATGGAGGCGACATGTCACGACCGTCCACCGAGGCCCAGTACCTGGCGAGCCTCGTCCCGCCCTCGGTAGCGGCCACCGGCATCGGCAGGCGGTCGGTGCTCAAGAGCGCGCTGGCCGGGGCCGGATTCCTAGGCGCGTCAGGGCTTCTGGCCGCCTGTGGATCGAGCGGTTCCAGCGGAAGCGGTGGTGGCGGGACCCAGGCCGCGTCGGGCACCCTGACCTTCGGCTCCAACCAGTCCGACGCCGTGCCGAAGCAGGCCTACGCCCAGCTCGTCACGGGCTTCAACGACCCCAACATCAAGGTCGACAACCAACACGGTCGACCACAACACGTTCCAGGAGAACATCAACACCTATCTCCAGGGCCAGCCCGACGACGTCTTCACCTGGTTCGCGGGCTACCGGATGAAGTTCTTCGCCGCGCAGGGCCTGGTCGGGGACATCAGCGACGTCTGGCAGAACGTCAACGGGATGCCCGACGCCATCAAGACCGCGTCCACCGGCGACGACGGCAAGCAGTACTTCATCCCGTTCACCAACTACCCGTGGGCGATCTTCTACCGGCCCAGCGTCTTCCAGGCCAAGGGCTACCAGGTGCCGAAGACCCTCGACGAGCTGGTCGCCCTCTCCACGCAGATGCAGAAGGACGGACTCACCCCGATCGCCTTCGCCGACAAGGACGGCTGGCCCGCGATGGGCACGTTCGACCAGCTCAACCTACGCATCAACGGCTACGACTTCCACGTCAGCCTGATGGCGGGCAAGGAGGCGTGGGACTCCGACAAGGTCAAGAAGGTCTTCGACACCTGGAACCGGCTGCTCCCCTTCCACCAGTCCGACGCGCTGGGCCGGACGTGGCAGGAGGCCGCGCAGTCGTTGCAGCAGAAGAAATCCGGGATGTACGTGCTGGGCATGTTCGTCGGCCAGCAGTTCACCAAGGGCGCCGACCAAGACGACCTGGACTTCTTCGCGTTCCCGGAGGTGGACTCCACGGTCGGCACGTCCGCGGTCGAGGCCCCGATCGACGGCTTCATGATGGCGGCGAACCCGAAGAACGCGGCCGCGGCGAAGAAGTTCCTCGGCTACCTGGCCACGCCCGAGGCGGAGGGCATCTACGTCAAGACCGACCCCACGGTGATCGCGGTCAACACCAAGGCCGACACCTCCGGCTACACCAAGCTGCAGAAGAAGGCCGTGGAGTTCGTGGGCGGCGCCAAGCAGATCTCGCAGTTCCTCGACCGCGACACCCGGCCGGACTTCGCGTCGACCGTGATGATCCCGGCGCTGCAGCAGTTCATCAAGGCGCCGAACGACATCGCCGGGCTCACCAAGAGCATCGAGAGCCAGAAGAAGTCGATCTTCACCTCCTGAGATGACCGCTCAGCCCGCCACCGCCCCCCGGCCCGACACCGGGCGGGGGGACACCTCCTCCGCTTCCGCCGCCGCGCGCAGAAACCGGGTGCGCAAGCTGTCCGGGACCGACCTGGTCGTCGTCACGATGATGGCCGTCATCCCGACACTATTCGTGCTCGCCCTCGTGTGGCTCCCGGCGATCGGGTCGGTGCTGCTCTCGTTCACCAACTGGAACGGGATCGGCCCGCTCAGCCAGATCAAGGGCATCGGCCTGACGAACTACATCAACGTCGCGACCAACTACCCGCCGTTCTGGCCCGCGCTCCGGCACAACCTGACGTTCCTCGCCGTCCTCTTCCTCATCGCAACGCCGATCGGGATGTTCCTCGCGGTGCTACTGGACAAGGAGATGCGGTTCAGCCGCTT
The DNA here is from genome assembly GCA_963739465.1 of uncultured Actinomycetota bacterium. Lineage (GTDB taxonomy): Bacteria > Actinomycetota > Actinomycetes > Mycobacteriales > Pseudonocardiaceae > Pseudonocardia. The sequence continues at coordinate 281,036 of CAVUAS010000003.1, read as the reverse complement.
CTACCAGACCGCGATCTACCTGCCGGTCGTGCTGAGCCTGGCGCTCGTCGGGTTCATCTGGCAGCTGATCTACTCGCGCGACCAGGGTCTGCTCAACGCGGTGCTGCACACGCAGGTCGACTGGTACGGGGATCCGAACTACAACCTGTGGGCCGCGCTGCTGGCCACCAGTTGGCGCCACATCGGCTACATCATGTTGCTGTACCTGGCCGGGCTGAAGGCGGTCGACGGGACTCTTCGCGAGGCCGCCGCCATCGACGGCGCCTCCGAGGTGCAGACGTTCTTCCGCGTCGTCTTCCCGGTGATGCGGCCGATCAACGTCATCGTCCTGGTGGTCACGGTGATCGAGTCGCTGCGCGCGTTCGACCTCGTCTGGGTGATCAACAAGGGCCGCAACGGGTTGGAGCTGATCGCCACCCTCGTCACGGCCAACGTCGTCGGCGAAGCGAGCCGGATCGGCTTCGGCTCGGCGATGGCCACGATCATGCTGCTGATCAGTTCGGTCTTCGTGGCGGTCTACGTCAGCATCGTGATGCGAGAGGAGCGGCGGAAGTGACGACCATGACGGCGCCCGCCACCGTCCCGGTGGCCGCCGAGAAACCCACACGCACGCCCGTCAAGCGGATCGTGTTGCACGTCTTCCTGTGGATCGTCGCGCTCTCGTGGCTGTTCCCGCTGGCCTGGGCGGTGCTCAACTCGTTCCGCGACTACGCCTACACGGCCATCAACGGCTATGTGTCGTTCGGTGGCTTCACCGTCCAGAACTACGTCAACGCCTGGAACCAGGGGAACTTCGGCCTTCACTTCTGGAACTCCGCCGTGATCACCGTCCCCGCCGTGGTGCTCACGCTGTTCCTGGCCTCCTGCATGGCGTTCGTGTTGGCGCGCTTCAGCTTCAGGTTCAACCTGACGTTGCTCGCGGTGTTCCTCGCCGCGAACCTGCTGCCTCCGCAGGCGTTGCTGGTGCCCGTCTATCGGATGTTCCGCGCGATCCAGCTCCCGGCCTGGCTTTCCAGCTCGGGGACACTGCTCAACAACCAACTCGGCGTCATCCTGATCAACGTCGCCTTCCAGCTCGGCTTCTGCACGTTCGTGCTGTCCAACTACATGAAGACGATCCCGGCGGAGATCTACGAGTCGGCGAGGGTCGACGGCGCGAGCGTCACGCGGCAGTTCTTCCAACTCACGCTGCCGCTGTGCAGGCCGCCGCTGGCGGCGCTGGCGACCCTGCAGGTCACGTGGATCTACAACGAGTTCTTCTGGGCCACCGTGTTGCTGCAGAGCGGCGACAAGTTCCCGATCACGAGCTCGCTCAACAGCCTGCAGGGCCAGTTCTTCACCGACTACAACCTGCTGTCGGCGGGCTCGGTGCTCGCGATGCTGCCCGTAATGATCATCTTCTTCGCGCTGCAGCGGCAGTTCGTGTCGGGCCTGACCCTGGGGAGCACCAAGGGATGACGCGTTTTCCGTTCCGCGGCATCGCGCTGGGCTGCGACTACAACCCGGAGCAGTGGCCGCGCGCGGTGTGGCGCGAGGACGTCCGCCTCATGCAGGCGGCGGGCGTCGGGTTCGTGACGCTCGGCGTGTTCTCGTGGGCGCTGCTGGAGCCGCGGCGGGGCGAGTTCGACTTCGGATGGTTCGACGAGGTCGTCGAGCTGCTGGCCGACGGGGGCATCGCGATCGACATGGCGACGGCGACGGCCGCGCCTCCGCCGTGGCTCACCACCGCCCACCCGGAGATCCTCACCGTCGACCACGCCGGGCACACGCTCTGGCCGGGCAGCAGGCAGTCATGGTGCCCCAGCTCGCCCGTCTTCCGGGAGCACGCGCTCGCGCTCGTCGAGCAGATGGCGCGCCGCTACGGCAGGCATCCGGCCGTGCGGCTGTGGCATGTGTCCAACGAGCTGGGCTGCCACAACGGGCGCTGCTGGTGCGACGTGTCGGCCGCGGCGTTCCGGCGCTGGCTCGCCGAGCGCTACGGCGGCGAAATCAACAGTCTTAACGATGCCTGGGGCACCACGTTCTGGAGCCAGCACTACACGACGTTCGACGAGGTGCTGCCGCCGCGGATCACGCCTGCGGTGCCCAACCCCACCCAGCAGCTGGACTTCGCCCGCTTCTCCTCCGACGCCTTGCTGGACCACCACCGCGCCGAACGCGACGTCCTCCGGCAGCACTCGACCGTGCCGGTGACGACGAACTTCATGATCATGCCGCACCAGTCCGAACAGGACTATTTCGCGTGGGCGTCCGACATGGACGTCGTCAGCCAGGACCACTACCTCGACCACCGCCTGCCCCACCCGCACGCCGAGCAGGCGTTCGCCGACGACCTCACGCGCGGGGTCGCGGGTGGATCGTGGCTGCTCATGGAGTCGGCGACCTCCGCGGTGAACTGGCAGCCGGTGAACATCGCGAAGCAACCGGGCGAGCTGCTCGTGGACTCGCTGCGGCACGTTGCGCGCGGCGCCGACGGCGTCGGCTTCTTCCAGTGGCGCGCCTCGCGGGCGGGCGGGGAGAAGTTCCACTCCGCGCTCGTGCCGCACGCCGGGCCGGCCTCGGCGAGGTTCCGCGAAGTGGTCGCGCTCGGCGCGGCGCTGAAGGCGATCGGCGAGGTCGCGGGCGCGCCGGTCGCCGCGGACGTCGCGCTGCTCTGGGACTGGAACGCCTGGTGGGCCTGCGATCTGGACTCACACCCGTCGACCGTGCTCCGCTATATGGACGCACCGCACCGCTGGCACCGGGCGCTCACCGAGCTCGGCGCGACCGTCGACGTCGTGCATCCCGCAGCCGACCTGTCGGCGTATCGGTTGGTCGTGGTCCCGACGCTCTACCTGTGCTCGGACGCGCTGGCGCCCGCCTTGGAAAGCGTGGTGGCGCACGGCGGGCATGTGCTCGTCACGTACTTCTCGGGCATCGTCGACGCGCTGGACCACGTCCGCCTCGGCGGCTACCCGGGCGCCTTCCGCTCGCTGCTGGGCGTGCGGTCGGAGGAGTTCGCGCCACTGCGCACACCGGTGACGCTCGATGACGGCTCCGGCGCCGACCTCTGGTCGGAGGTGCTGACCGTCACCGACGCGGAAGTCGTTGCGTCCCACGGGGACGGCACGCCCGCGGTCACCCGGAAGGGCACCGCCTGGTACGTCGCCACGCGGCTGGACGAGGCCGCCACCGCGGCGCTCACCGCGCGGATCGCCACCAAAGCGGGCGTACGGCTCGCGGAGGGCGCGCGGCCGGGCGTCGAGATCGTCCGCCGCGGCCGGTACCTGTTCGTGCTCAACCGCAGTGACTCCCCCGCCGAGGTGTCCGCCGTCGGCACGGATCTGCTGACCGGCACATCGCATAACGGTAAGATCACGGTGGGTTCGGGGTCGGTCGCGGTCGTGCGAGAAGGGATCTAGCCCATGCTTGCCCGCCAACGCCAGGAAGTGATCCTCGACGAGGTCCGGACGACCGGTGGCGTGCGGGTCTCGGAGTTGGTGGAGCGGCTCGGCGTCTCCGACATGACGATCCGGCGCGACATCGAGGCGCTTGCCCTCCGCGGCCTCGTCACGCGGGTACACGGAGGGGCGACGGCGGCGGGCAGCAGCGTCGACGAGCCGGGGTTCGCGGCCAAGTCGACCCTGCACACGGCGGCGAAGCGGGCGATCGCGGCGGCCGCGGTGCAACTGCTGGAACCCGGCGCATCGGTGGCGCTCTCCGCGGGCACCACCACGCACGCGGTGGCCTCGGCGTTGATCGGAATTCCGCGGCTCACCGTCGTCACCAACTCGCTGCGGGTGGCCGAGGTGCTCTACGAGGCGGGCGGCGACGACATGACAGTCGTCCTCACCGGGGGCGAGCGCACGCCGTCGGACGCGCTCGTCGGCCCGCTCGCGGTGGCGGCCCTGCGGCGCCTGCACGTCGACTGGCTGCTGATGGGCGTGCACGGCATCGACGCCGAGGCCGGGTTCACCACGCCGAACCTCGCGGAGGCCGAGACGAACCGGGCGCTCGTGGCCAGCGCGCGACGCGTGGCCGTCGTGGCGGACAACTCCAAGTGGGGTGTGGTGGGATTGAGCACGATCGCCTCGTTGAGCGAGGTCGACGTGGTGGTGAGCGACGGGGAACTCCAGCCCGACGCGCGGCAGATCTTGGAAAGCAGCTGCGGAAGGGTGGTGTTGGCGGCATGACGAGAACCTGCGCGCGGATGTCCCCGCAACGGTTGCCGCGCACGATTCATGGAGGTGCCGCTTGAGCGTGCGAAAAGCAGCAGCGAAGATGGCGGACGGCCGCGAGCTGTTCTACTTCGACGACGTCACCGCCGAGCGCGAGGTGCTGCGGGACACGCGCGACCTGCCGCACGTGAGCCAGGGCTCCACCATGCGGTTCGACGTGCTCACCGGCGAGTGGGTGACGATCGCCGCGCACCGCCAGGACCGCACCTACATGCCACCCGCCGACCACTGCCCGCTCTGCCCCAGCCAGCCCGGGCGTGAACCGTCGGAGATCCCGGCGCCGAGCTACGACGTCGTGGTGTTCGAGAACCGCTTCCCGTCGTTCGCGCAGTCGGCGCCGGAGGTCGCGGGCGAGGTGGACGGCAACCCGCTGTGGCCGCAGCGGCCCGCGGTCGGGCGGTGCGAGGTGGTGTGCTTCACCAGCGACCACAGCGCGGCGTTCGGCTCGCTGCCGGTGTCGCGCGTGCGCACGGTGATCGAGGCGTGGGCCGACCGCACCGCCGCGCTGTCGGCGCTGCCCGGCGTCGAGCAGGTGTTCCCGTTCGAGAACCGCGGGCCGGAGATCGGGGTCACGCTGCAGCACCCGCACGGGCAGATTTACGGCTACCCGTTCGTCACGCCGCGCACGGCGCAGCTGCTCACCAGGGCGGCGTCGCACCGCCAGCGCACCGGCCGCGACCTGCTCGGCGACGTCCTCGACGGCGAGCGCAAGGCGGGCAGCAGGATCGTGGTGGACGGCGAGGCGTGGACGTGCTTCGTGCCCGCCGCGGCGCGCTGGCCGGTCGAGGCACACCTCGTGCCGCACCGCGCGGTGCCGGACATGGCGGCGCTGGACGAGGCCGAGCGCGACGAGCTGGCCGTGCTGTACCGGGACCTGCTGCATCGCCTGGAGCGGGTGTTCGGCGAACCCATGGAGCTGCCCTACATCGCGGGATGGCATCAGGCGCCGATTCACACCGGACGTGATCTCACCCGGTTGCACCTGCAGCTGTTCTCGCTGCGCCGGGCGCCGGGAAAGCTGAAGTTCCTCGCCGGGTCGGAGTCGGGGATGGGCGCGTGGATCAACGACGCGACGCCGGAGCAGATCGCCGAACGGCTGCGGACGGCGGGTTCGTGAGCTCCTCTGCGGGACGTTGGGCCGCGCCGGGGCGGGTCAACCTCATCGGAGAGCACGTCGACTACGCCGAGGGGCTGTGCCTCCCGTTCGCGATCGCCGAGCGCACGGTGGTCACGGCGGCGCTGCGGACCGATGATCTGCTCACCGCTCAGAGTTCCGCCGCCGACGACGGGCAGCCCGACGACGTCACGGTCGCGCTCGACGCCGTCGGGCCGGGGTCACCGTCGGGCTGGGCGGGTTACGTCGCGGGGGTGCTGTGGGCGTTGCGGGCGGCCGGGCACGCCATCGGCGGGCTCGACGTGCACGTCACCGAGACGGTGCCGCTGGGTGCCGGGCTGTCGTCGTCGGCGGCGTTGGAGTGCGCGGTGGCGTTGGCCGCGAACGACGTGTACGGGCTGGGCTTGGACCGCGTCGAGCTTGCGCGGGCGTGCGTGCGCGCCGAGAACGACATCGTGGGCGCGGCGACCGGCGGCATGGACCAGTTGGCGTCGCTGTTCGCCGAGGAGGGGCATGCGCTCTTGGTCGACATGCGCGACGGCGGGCTGCGCTCGGTGCCGCTGCCGCTCACCGAGACGGGCCTGCGGATGCTGGTGATCGACACGCGCGTGCGCCACCACCTCGCCGACGGGCAGTACGGGCAGCGGCGGGCGGCCGTGGAGAAGGCGGCGGACGTGTTGGGGCTGCCGAGCCTTCGTGATGCGACGCCGGAGCAGGTGGTGCAGCTCGACGGCGAGCTGCAGAAGCGGGCTCGGCACATCGTCACGGAGATCGCCCGCGTGCGGGAGGTGGTGGCGGCGCTGGACGCCGGGCGACTGGCCGAGATCGGGCCGCTGCTCGACGCGTCGCACCACTCGCTGGCCCGCGACTACGAGGTGTCGTGCGCCGAGCTGGACCTGGCGTGCGCGGCGGCGCGCTCCGCGGGCGCGCTCGGAGCCCGGATGACCGGCGGCGGGTTCGGCGGGTCGGCGATCGCGCTGGTGGCGGCCGAGCGGGCCGACGCCGTCGCCCGGACGGTGACGGCCGCGTTCGCGGACGAGGGCCTGCGCACGCCGATGATCCGCGAGGCCACCCCGTCGGCAGGCGCCGCACGGCTGAGCTGACCCCCCCGGGAACGGTGAGTCGTGCATCTCGACACGGTGAGTCGTGCATCTCGGCACGGTGCGTTGTAGGTCTCAGCACGGTCTGGAACGGCCATCTGTCTACTACTCGCGGTAATAGATCTCGAGACGTTGATTGCGAAACCCGGACGGCCGTCGCTGGGCGAGGTCGCGCACGGCGACGACGCAATCGATTCGGGCGAGGATGGCAGCACCCGCACGACCAGCAGGTGCCGTGCGGGTAGGTGTCAGCACGTGCATGCCGCCGTCGTCGCAGAGCGGGCGGCCCTGGCGCCGCCCTGCCGAGAGCACAATCACCGTGCCGGAACGCAAGACTCACCGTGCCGGAACGCAAGACTCACCGAGCCGGAACGCAAGACTCACCGAGCGGGAATGCGCGACTCGTCGTGTTGGAATGCGCGACTCACCGTCAGGGGTCGGTTTCGGTTAGCGGGAGGAAGACCCGGAAGCGGGTGTTGCCGGGTTCGGACTGCACCTGCACGTCGCCGTGGTGGCGGGTCACGATCACGCGGTAGCTGACGTCCAGGCCGAGGCCGGTGCCCTTGCCCACGCCCTTGGTGGTGAAGAACGGCTCGAAGATCCGCCGCCGGATGTCCGGCGGAATGCCCGGGCCCGTGTCGCCGATCTCGACGAGCGCGCGATCCTCGACCCGCGCCGTACGGACGGTGAGCGTGCCTTTGCAGTCCATGGCGTCCAGCGCGTTATCGATCATGTTCGTCCAGACCTGGTTGAGCTCGGCCGGGTAGGCCGGGATCTGCGGGAGCGAGCGATCGTAGTCCTTGACGATCTTCACCCCCGACCCCTCCCCCAGTTTGCGCCCGAACATCATCAGCGTGGCGTCGAGGCCCTCGTGGACGTCGACGAACCGGAACGGGGCGCGGTCAAGCTGCGAGTATTGCTTCGCCGCACCGACGAGATCGGAGATGCGGGTGGTGGCGTCGATGATCTCCCGCATCAGGCTTTCGCTCTCCACCGTGTAGGCGAGCCAGCGGATCGGGCCCTCCACCATCCCGTTCTCGCAGGCGGCGGCTACGGCCTCCATGTCCTCGACGCCCAACCCGCCCGCCACGAACACCGGCGCGAGGTCCCAGCCACCCTCGATGCCGTGATCGTCGAACCAGTCGCCCAGCTCGTCCTCCCGGTCGGAGGCCTCCAGCGGCGACAGCGTGGGCGCGTGGCGCACCTTCTTGACGAACTCGTCCTGCGCCAGCACGAGCTTGCGCAGCTGCGCGCCCGCGATCCGCCCGTCGGCGATCATGGCGAGCTTGTTGCGCATGCCTGCGACCTTGTCGCGCAGCGCGTCCGTGGCCCGGATCGCCGCCGCCGCGGGGTTGTTGAGCTCGTGGGTGAGCCCCGCCGAGAGCTTGCCGAGCGCGAGCAGGCGCTCCCGTTCGGCGAGCTGCGCGTTGCCCCGCCGCATGCCCAGCAGCATGCCCTCCAGCAGGTGCACGGCCATCGGGAACCACTTCGCGAACCTCTTGGCGAAATCCTTGGCGGGCAACGCCAGCACCGCGCAGTCGGTGATCGCGCGCACCGATGCCGGGTACTCGCGCGCGGACTCGTCGTCCAGGTAGAACTGCACGGCCCCGAAGTAGGAGCCGCGGTGGTCGGTGCGGGTGGTCTCCACCGTCTCGCCGCCGATCACCCGGCTCATCGAGACCGTGCCGGACAGCAGCACGTAGAAGCATCGCGAAGGCTCGCCCTCGGTGACGACGTTGGCCCCCGCCGCCACCTCGACGACGTCGCCGCAACCCGCGATCCACTCAAGTTGCTCGGGCGTCAGATCAGCGAACAGGAACAGTTCCCGCAGCTCGTCCGGGGTCATGTGGGCGTTCATCACTGCTCCGAGAGGTAGCGGTGGACGAGGGTGACGGCCATCGCGCCCTCCCCGACGGCGGACGCGACGCGCTTGACCGACGCGGATCGCACGTCGCCCGCCACGAACACCCCCGGCACACTGGCCTCCAGGTGGTAGGGGTCGCGAGGCAGGGCCCAGCCGGGCGGGCGCTGCCCGTCGACGACGAGGTCGGGCCCGGTCGGCACGAAGCCGCGCTCGTCGCGGACGAGCACGCCGTCGAGCCAGTCGGTGCGCGGCGCCGCGCCGATGAACACGAACATGGACGCGGCGTCGACCGTCTCCTTCTCCCCGGAGTTGCGGTCGGCGAGCACGAGCCGCTCCAGATGCCCGTCGCCGCACGCCTCGGCGACCTCGGTGCCGGTGCGGACGAGCACGTTGTCGATCGTCTCCAGCTGCTTGATCAGGTACGTCGACATCGACGCCTCCAGGCCTGCCCCGCGCACCAGCAGCGTGACCGTGCGCGCGTGCCGGGAGAAGAACACCGCGGCCTGGCCCGCCGAGTTGGCCCCGCCGACGATGTAGACGTCCTGGCCCGCGCACGCGGGCGCCTCGGTGGACGCCGAGCCGTAGAACACGCCGCGGCTGGTGAGCTCGGCTACGCCCGGCGCGTCGAGCGACCGGTAGGACACCCCGGTGGCGAGCACCACCGAGTGCGCGCCGATCTCGGTGCCGTCGCCGAACCGCACGACCCGGGCCGAGCCGCGCACCTCCAGCGCGACCACATCGCGCGCGGTGAGCACCTCGGCACCGAACTTCGCGGCCTGGCGCCGCGCGCGGTCGGTGAGCTGGGCGCCGGACACACCGTCGGGGAAGCCCAGGTAGTTCTCGATGCGCGAGCTCTGCCCGGCCTGGCCGCCCGTGGCCTGCCGCTCGACGAGCACGGTGCGCAGCCCCTCGGACGCGCCGTACACGGCCGAGCCCAGCCCGGCGGGGCCGCCGCCGATGACGATGAGGTCGTAGAAGTCGCTCACCGGGTCGGTGGTGAGCCCGACCGCCGCGGCGATCTCGGCCTCGCTCGGGTTGCGCAGGGCCGTGCCGTCGGTCGTGACGATCAGCGGGATGTCCTCGGGCGATGCGCCCGCCGCCTCCAGCAGCCGCGCGCCCTCGGGATCGTCGATGGAGAACCAGCGGTAGGGAACGGAGTTGCGGGCGAGGAAGTCGCGCGCGCAGAAGCACTCGGCGGACCAGCGGTGGCCGACGACGCGGATCTCGTCGACGGGACGCTGGCCGACCGCGCGCCACGTCTCCACGAGCGCATCGACGACCGGGTAGAGCTTCTCCTCGGGCGGGTCCCAGGGCTTGAGCAGGTAGTGGTCGACGTCGACGACGTTGATCGCGCGGATCGCGGCGTCGGTGTCGGCGTAGGCGGTGAGCAGCGCGCGGCGGGCGTGCGGCGCGATGTCCATGGCGGCTTCGAGGAAGTCGACGCCGTTCATCTCGGGCATGCGGTAGTCGGCGAGGATGGCGGCCACCGGCTCGCCGCGGAGCGTGAGCTCGCGCAGCGCCTCCAGGGCCTCGCGCCCGGACTCGGCGCGCACGATGCGGTAGTTCTGGCCGTAGCGGCGGCGCAGGTCACGGGCGACGGAGCGGCTGACGCCGGGATCGTCGTCGACGGTCATGAGGACGGGTCTCGTCACTCCAGCGAACGTACCCGCGCGGCGGCGGCGGGTCACCCCAGTGGCGCGCTGACCACCACCCGCGTGCCGCACCCGGGCGCCGAGTGGATCTCAAGCGCGCCGTCGACGGCGGCCATCCGGTCGGCCATGTTGATCAGCCCCCTGCCCGGCGGCGCCGCGAATCCGCTGCCCGACCGTCCGGGCGGCCCGCGGCCGACGCCCGCAGCCGCAGTGTGACGGCCACGAGTTGGGCCTGCGCGCCGTCGTGCAGGTCGCGCTCCAAGCCTGCGGCGCTCGTCGTCGGACACGCTCACCAGCCGCCTGCGCGACGCCTTGAGCTCGGCCACCAGCCCGGCGTTCGCCAGCGCGGGCGCCGACTGCTGCGCCAGGTCGTCGAGCAGTCGCCGATGATGGCGGGTGAGCGGGAACCCGGGCGGGGCCGCGACCGCGATCTGTCCGAGCTCGGTGCCACCCGCCCGGACGGGCATGACGACGCCCGTGTGCGCCAAGCCCGGGGACGAGCGATCAGGACAGCGCGAGCAGGTGCTGGCGGGGCGGCGGAGCGCGGCCGGCCGCGATGCGGGCTATCCGGTGAGACGAGCGCAGCGAATCCTGCAGGTGGCGCGACCCGCAGCAGACCAGGGTTGTCCCCGGCGCTGACCCGGGCTGGCCCGGTGGCGACCCGGCCGGTGCGCCGCCAAGGTCGAGGCCAAACCAACGTCTTCGGAGGCCACCGTGCCGGACTCGACGGAATCTCCCCTCACGCCGCTCGCCGGACCGCTCGCGCTGCTCGCAGGTGGCCTGTTCGCCGCGGTCCACGTCGGGTTGTTCTTCGTGGCCGACCGCACGGATCTGGTCGCCATGCTCGCCAACCCGACCTTCCGGTCCTTCAACATCGCCTACGCGGTCGCGTTCTGGGGATTGATGATGGCCCTCGTCGCCCTGCACGCGCGGCAGGCCCGCCAGGCCGGGCCGTCCGGCGTGATCGGGTTGGGCGCCGCGATCGTCGGCACGATGGCTCTGGGCTCGAACATGTGGTTCGAGGCCTTCGCCGTGCCGTGGGTCACCTCGGTCACGCCCCAGCTGCTCACCGCGGAGAAAGCGGAGATTTGGCAGGTCGGCTACCTGTCCAGCTACATCCTGTTCGCGTTGGGCTGGGTGGTGTTCGGCGTGACCTGCCTGCGGGCCCGTGTGCTGCCGACGGCCGCGTCGGTCGGCATCGTGGTGGGCGGCCTGATCGGCTTCTTCGCCGCGATGCCGCCCTGCGGCGCGCCCCTCGGGTTGGCCGTCGCGGTGGCGGGTGCGTGGCTCGTGCGCTCTGCGAGGTCAACCCTGAGCACGGCGCGGCGGTAGGCCGCTAGTTGCCGCAGGCTGACCGGCGAACGACGATCTCAGCGATCTTGCGGGACCGCGCGTGGATCATCCGATCGGGTCGGGCCGCGGTGAACGAAGAGGCAACGTCGCTGTGACGACGGTGCCCCCCTCGGCGGGTGTGTGGACATCCAGCCGCCCGCCGAGGGCATCCACCCGGTCGGTGAGGCCCTGCAGCCCCGTACCCCGGCCGGGATCGGCGCCGCCGACGCCGTCGTCGGTGATCGCGATCTCGACGTCGAGGCCGGTGCGGCGCAGCCGGATCGACGCCGCCGAAGCCTGCGCGTGCTTGGCCACGTTGGCCAACGCCTCGGACGCCACGAAGTAGGCGGCGAACTCCACCGCCTCGGGCAGCCGTGGACCGTCCTCCACGACCACCGTGGTCGGCACGGCGGCCCGCCCCGCCAGCGCGTCCAGAGCGACGTCCAGGCCGTGCTCCAACGCGGCGGGATACATCCCCCTGGCCAGCTCGCGCAGCTCCTCCAACGACTGGGCGAGCTCGTCGCTCGCGGAGCTCACGAGCTGCTCGGCCTCGTCCGGGTCGCGGCGGATCTCGCGCTGGATCAGCGAGAGCTGCAGGGCGAGCGTGACCAGCCGCTGTTGAGCGCCGTCGTGCAGGTTGCGCTCGATGCGGCGGCGCTCGGCGTCGGCGGCCGTGACGATGCGCTGGCGAGAGGCTTGCAGCTCGGCGAGCCGTGCCGTCACCTCGGCGTGCAGCTGGCGGTTCTCCAGCGCGACCCCCGCCGCCACCCCGATCGCCTCCACGAGCTCGGGATCCTCCTCCAGCGACCGGTCGTAGATCAGGACGGCGACGCGCTCACCTTCCCGGTCGACCGGAGTGATCGCGCGCCCCGCATCGACGTCGGTCAGGACGACCGGTCGGCGGTCGGCATCGACGAGGCCACCTTCCTGCGGAAACGCGAGGAGCAGCTGCGGGTCCCCCAGCACACGCGCGAGCGTGGCCTGCAGCTCGACCGGGCCGACCGAGCGCAGGTCGCGGAAGAGGTCCGCAATGCCCGCCCGCGCGAGCCGGGAGCGCAGCAACCCGGCGAGGAACGCGACCGGAACCGTGATCAACGAGCACGCGGCGATCCACAGGAGCGCCTGCGACTTCACGCCGGTGGCGAGCTGAACCACGAGCAGCACCGCGAAGAGCAGCAGGCAGCCCGCACCGGCCACACCCGGGAGCAACGCCCGCCGCCCCGGTGTCGAGGCTCGCCACCACCGCGCCCCGAGCACCAGGGCGGTGCCGACCGGAACCGCCACGAACAGCATGAGCTGCAGCGTGTTGACGACATTCGCCAGGCGCGGGTCGTCCCTGATCAGCAGCAGGTTGCCTTCCTCCGGTGCGAACATCAGCCACAGCGGAGCCAGCACGAACAGGTCCAGGAGGACGGCCGCGACCAACAGCCGGTCGGTCGGCGTCCGCATCCGCCCGCCGGTCAGCAAGGTGAGCACGAGCGGCACGAAGAACAGCACCCACAGGTCCGGCAGGAGCAGCCCGACCGTCTGGGCGAGGGGGGCCTCCACCTGTGCCAGCAGCGGCGACGCGAACAGGGCGAAGCCGGTGGCCGTCATCAGCACGCCGCTGCGGTTGTCGGGCCTGCGCCGCCAGGCCACCAGGCCGCAGGCCACGAACGATGCGCCGACGATGCGGAACGCCACGTCGATGGGCTCGAACGGCACATGCCGGAACAGGACGGGGGCGAGCGCCCCGAAGGTCGCCGCGGCCGCGAGCACCCACACGAACACCCACAGGGCAGCCGAGCGCCGCTCGCCGCCGAACCGCTGCGCGAGCAGCGTGTCACCGCGACCGCGGGGCAGGGCCAGTCCGCTGGTCATCGCCGCCCCTCCGGTGATCGTGTGCGGCCGGAGACAATAGCGCCGGAAGAGCCGGGCAGGCACCGCTGAACGGGCCTGCCCGGCGGGGTGGCGTGGCATCTCAGGCCGCTGTCGGCTGCTCCCGCCGGGACGCGGGGGTCGGCCGCCACGCTTGCCGATCGAGCGCGACCAGCGCGATCGCGAGCGCGAACCAGAGCGCGCCGACCAGCCAGTCCATGCGGGCGGCGTCGGCTCCCGTCAACCCGAGCGCCGCGTAGCTGAAAGTGCCCTGGGCGACGTGGAACACGATCGTCAACAGCGCGCTGCCACCGGTGCGGTTGAACAGCCACGCGTAGACGAAGGTGATCGCGAACGTGATCGGCAGCCCGACGGGCGCGAGCATGCCTGCCGTCACGAGCGGCAGGTGCCACAGCGCCACCAGCGGGGCGAGCACCAGTGTCGCAACGAGCGGTGACCGCCGGGTCTGCAGCTCCGGCAGCGCATACGCGCGCCAGCCGGGCTCCTCGCCGAACGGGCCGTCCAGCGGGTCGATGAAGCGCAGCGCCGCGAACAGCAGCAGGCTCGCCCACGGCAGCTGGGTCAGCACCGGCGCGGGCGCGCCCCAGACGAGCGCGTTCGCCGTCGCCGCGACGGCGAGCACCGCGAGCGGTGTGCCGAGCGCGACGACCCACCAAATCCATCCGACCCGCCAGCGGAGCAGCCGGGCGGCCCACACGCGGTAGCCGCGCCTGCCCTCCGTGACGCCGATGACGACGACCGCCGCCACGAGCGGACCGCACGCGAAGAACGGCGTGGGCGAGACGCCCGCGACGTAGAGCGGCCACGCCCACCACGACACGAGGAAGGTGAGCGCGAAGAAGACGACCAGGCGATGCTCGCGGGTCCATTCGGCGATCACCGAGAGGCGAGCCGGGGCGGCGGGGGACGTGGACATGACCGGCTCCTCAGGGCTGACGGGGTGGCGGGTCCACCGTCGCGTCTCCCGGCGATCGGCAGTAGCGGGCCTGCCCGCGATGCGCGGCAGGGTTATCCCCGGGTAGCGGCGGGCAGGCGACCGGGCCTCGCGGAGCGCCCGCGGCCTGCGAGGCGCACGCGGGCCTGCGCGGCGTCGCGGCGGGTCGGCAGGCCGAGCAGGCGGGCGCAGTCGGCGCCGCTACGAGTCAGGAGGCCAGGCCGTCGAGAACGCGCTGGAGGCCCTCGCCGCTCAGGTCGGACTTCGGGATGAAGCCCCGTGCCGGGCTGGTCCGGAGCGTGCTGCCGTAGTCACTGCCCGACCGGCTGGAGACGAGCACGACCATCGGACTCGGCGGCGAAGCGGTCAGCGCATGGGCGACGCGGAACCCGTCCACATCGGGCAGTTGCACGTCGAGCAGCACGACATCGGGACGAAGGGCCCGTGCCGCATCGATGGCGCTCGCGCTGTCGGACGCCTCCCCGACGACGTCGAACCCGTCGGCGGTCAACACTCGCCGAGCGAGCGCGCGGAAGGGCGCGTGGTCGTCGACGATCAGCACCCGCGCGGACATGCGCTCATACTCCGTCGCGAAATGGCCTTCCGGTACGGGGATACCCCTTCGCTGTCGTCGCCTACCATGCCGACAAAACGGGAGGTGGCGTGGAAACCGGGCACTCCGAAGCGGCGAGGTCCGACCTCCGGGTGATGGTCGCCGACGACTCCGTGCTCTTCCGTGAGGGTCTGGCCCGGCTGCTCGTCGAGGCGGGATACGCCGTGACCGCCCGGGTCGGGGACGCGCCCGCGCTGCTCAAGTGCGTGCGGGAGAACCCGCCGGACGTCGCCATCGTCGACATCCGCATGCCGCCGACGCACACCACCGAGGGCCTGGACGCGGCCCGCACGCTGCGCGAGAAGCACCCCTCGGTGGGGGTGCTGGTGCTCTCCGCGCACGTCGAGCCGCATTACGCGCTGCAGCTGCTCGAGTCGGGAGCCGAGCGCGCGGGTTATCTGCTCAAGGAGCGCCTCTCCGATCTCGCCGAGCTGTCGGAGGCGGTGCGACGGGTCGCCGCGGGCGGCCTCGTGATCGACCCTTCGGTGGTCGCGCAGCTCGTCGGCCGCAAACGCATCCGCAGCCCCCTCGACGACCTCACCGAACGCGAGCGGGAGGTGCTCGCGGTGATGGCGGAGGGCCGTTCCAACCAGGCGATCTGTCAACGGCTCTACCTCAGCCCGAAGACCGTCGAGGCGTATGTGCGCTCGGTGTTCACCAAGCTCGGCCTGCACCAGGTGGCCGACGACAACCGGCGGGTGCTGGCCGTGCTCGCCTACCTGCGCGGCTGAGGGTCGTCGGCACCGGTCATTACGGTGTCGGTATGGAGCGCCGGATCAACGGAGTCCTTGTCCACTACGTCGAGCACGGTGACGGCGTGCCGCTGGTGGCGCTCCACGGCGCCGGTGTTGACCACCGCGAGATCGAGGCGGCGATCGAGGGGGCCGTTGCCTGCGGGCACTACCGGCGGATCTATCCGGATCTGCCGGGGATGGGCCGCTCGACGACCGAAGGACTGACCAGCAACGACGATGTGGTGACGCTGCTCGGCGACTTCCTCGATCACCTGGGCGCGGGGCCGGTGTTGCTGCTCGGGCATTCCTACGGCGCTTATCTGGCCCGTGGGGTGGCCGCACAGCGACCGGACAGGGTGCTCGGCCTGGCGTTGTTGTGCCCCGCCGCCGAGCGGTCACATGACGTGCCCGACCACAACGTGGTTCGCCAGGACGCCGACGCCTACGACGAGCTCGAACCCGCGCAGCGAGCGGGGTTCGATGAGTACTTCGTCGTGCGCACAGCGGCCACCGCTCGCCGCTACCGCGATCACGTCGTGGCGGGGACGTCGCTCGTCGACGGGGTCGCGCTGGAGCGCATCTTCGCCGGATGGACGGTCGACGTCGGGGCGGGCGCCTTCTCGGCGCCGACCTTGATCGCGGCGGGCCGACGCGACTCCTTCGCCGGGTACTCCGACGCGATGGGGCTGCTCGACCACTACCCGCGCGCCACGCTGGCGGTCATCGACGGCGCGGGCCACGCGCTCATGCACGAGCGGCCCGAGCTCCTCGCCGCCCTCCTCGACGACTGGCTCGCTCGATGCCACCCAGACGACCTGTGATCGACCACGATTGAGATCTCAGGGGGTGCGCGCCACCGCGAAGATCCGGCGGAACGGGAACCAGGTCGTGCCGTCCGGCCGGGGCGGGTAGGCGGCGCGCAGGCGCGGGGCCAGCTCGGCTCGAAACGCGGCGTACTCGTCGGGCGGGAGGGCGTCGCGAACCGGGCGCAGGGCCGTCGCGTCGATCCAGTGCAGCACCGGGTCGGGGCCGGTGAGGCGGTGCCGGTAGGTCGTCTCCCACACGTCGACGTCCGCGCCCGTGGCCGCCAGCACCTCCGCGTAGGCCTCCGGCTCGGGCACCGCCGCCTCGCCCCGCAGGGTGACGCGGCCCGCGGCCAGCTCACGGACCAGCGCGTGCGACGGAGCGGCGAAGTTGCCGGGCACCTGCAGCGCGAACCAGGCCCGCGGCGGCAGCGCGGCGAGCCAGCCGGGGAGCAGGTCGAGGTGGCCGGGCACCCACTGCAGCACCGCGTTGGTGACGACGACGTCGGCGTCCGGCGACGGCGTCCAGTCCCGCACGTCGACCCGCTCGGCGGCGATCCCCCGCTCGCGCGCGGCGGCCACCATCTCCGCCGAGGAGTCCAATGCGCTCACCGCCGCCTTCGGCCAGCGGGCGGACAGCACGCCGGTGAGGTGCCCGGGCCCGCAGCCGAGGTCGACGACCCGCCGGGGCGCCGTGGGCCCGACCCGGGCGAGCAGATCGTGGAACGGGCGCGAGCGGTGGTCGTTGAAGTCGAGGTACAGCGCGGGATCCCAGGTGGTGCTCACCCTTCAAAAAGTACGCGCGTACTGTTTATGGCCGCAACCGGCGGACGACCTCGCCCGCGACCCGCCGCACGACGTCCGCGTCGGTACCCGGGTCTGCGCGCACCTGCAGCACGACTCCGTCCCGGCCGGACACCGTGCGCTGCACGAACCACGCCCCGCCGCCGGGCAGGTCCCGATGGTGTCTCGTCCTGATCGACCCGGTGACCCGCCGGTGCACCGCCTCCGGCACCCGGCCCGGGTCGGCCAGCCGGAATCGGCGCGGCGGCTCGTCGGCGATGAGGACCGCGCCGTCGACCTGCTCCACCTCCCGGGCTTCGACGACGGCGAGCGCACCGCCTTCCCAGGTCGCCTTGCTGATCAGGTGCCACCGCAGGCAGTGCGCGTCGGGCAGCCACAGCCCGCGCGAGGTGGCGACCACCTTCCCGCCGCCCGCGACGTCCGCGACCGCCACGACGTGCTCGTCGGGCTCCAACACGACCCCCTCGGGCAGAGGTGGGCGGCGGAGCAGGCGATCCAGCAAGGTCACGCGGCCCCCAGTTGTCGTGAGTGGAAACAGTGGCCAGAACAACGTTATCCACTCACGAGGGTCAGCGAGCGGCGAGGGACCGCAGCGCGATCTTGTACTGCTCCAGCGGCACGAGGTCGCCGAAGAGCTGGTGGTAGGCGTCGGGCTCCTCGACCGGGTTGGTGCGCTGCAGCCGGGCCTTCAGCTCCGCGACCTGCGCCTCCACCAGCGCGAGCCGCACCCCGGCGACGACGCTCGCGACGTAGCGGGCCTCGTCGCTCTCCGAGCGCGAGTGCGTGCGCCGGGGCAGCTCCATCGGTTCGACGGCCAGCTCCGACACCAGGGCCCGCACGTCCGCCGTGCACCCGGCCGCCACGGCCTCCACCCACGGTTGACCCGACAGTCCGGCACCGACCCCGCCTGCCGTCTGCACCGCCCGGTGCACGGCGGCCAGCGCGGGGTGGGTGAACGCCTGCTCGGGCAGCTCGTCGTAGCTGGGGCCTGCGATCCCGGGCACCTGCAGCGCCGCCTTGAGCGCCTCCCGCTGGACGTGCAGGCGGGGGTCGTCCTTGGGCGGCGCGACGAGGGGCCGCCGCCCGCGCGGCTCGACCGGCGCCCCGGCCGTCTCCCGCACGCGCCGCACCACCATGGCGATGTCGTCCCAGCTCACCCAGCCCGCAAGACGGCGGGCGTACTCGTCGCGCAGGTCCTCCCGCTTGATGCGGGCCACGAGCGGCACCGTGCGCTGCAGGGCGGCGACCCGGCCCTCGGCCGTGTCGAGGTCGTGCTCGCGCAGCTCGGCCCGGATGGCGAACTCGAAGATCGGCTCGCGCCGGGCCACGAGATCGCGAACGGCCACATCGCCCTGGTGCTGGCGCAGCTCGCACGGATCCTGCCCGTCGGGGGCGATCGTGACGAAGGTCTGGGTGGCGAACGCGTCCTCGCTGTCGAACGCTTTGCGCGCTGCCGCCTGGCCCGCCGCGTCGCCGTCGAAGGTGTAGATGACCTCGCAGCGGTCGAACGAGTCGTCGCCGATCAGCCGTCGGATCACGCCGATGTGCTCGCCGCCGAACGCGGTGCCGCACGAGGCGACCGCCGTCGGCACGCCCGCGAGGTGCATCGCCATGACGTCGGTGTAGCCCTCGACGACCACGACCTGCCGCCGCTTGACGATCTCGGACTTGGCCAGGTCGAGCCCGAACAGGACGTGCGTCTTGCGGTAGACCGGCGACTCGGCGGTGTTGAGGTACTTCGCCTCGATGCGGTCGTCGTCGTAGAGGCGCCGCGCCCCGAAGCCGACGACCTCGCCGCCGCGGTCGCGGATCGGCCACAGCAGGCGCCGGTGGAAGCGGTCCATCGGGCCCCGGTTGCCCTGCCGCGAGAGCCCGGCCTTCTCCAGCTCCTCGAAGGAGAACCCGGAGGCGAGCAGGTGCTTGGTGAGCGCGTCCCAGCCCGCGGGCGCGTAGCCGCAGCCGAAGCGCTGCGCCGCCGCCGCGTCGAACCCGCGGGCGGTGAGGAACGCCATGGCGGGCGCGGCTTCGGGCGTGCGCAGCTGCGCGGCGTAGAACTCGGCGGCGCTCCGGTTGGCCTCCAGCAGGCGGGTCTTGGTGCCCCGGTCGCGCTGGTGGCCCATCCCGCCGCCCTCGTAGGTGAGCTGCACGCCCACCCGGTCGGCGAGCCGCTCGACGGCCTCGACGAACCCGATGACCTCGATCTTCTGCAGGAACGCGATCGCGTCGCCGTGCTCGGCGCAGCCGAAGCAGTGGAAGGTGCCGTGGCTCGCGCGCACGGTGAACGACGGGGTCTTCTCGTCGTGGAACGGGCACAGACCCTTCTGCGCGCCCGCCCCCGCCGAGCGGAGCGCGACGTACTCCCCGACGATCTCGTCGATGCGGACACGATCGCGGACCGCGGCGATGTCGCTGTCCCGGATGCGTCCCGCCACGGGTGAAGTCTAGGACCGCCCCGGCGCGCCACGTCCGGCACCGGCCCCGCCCCGGCGTCATCATGACGGCTGTGCGGGCACGGTGGGTGGCGGCGGTCTGCGTGGCGGCGGTCGTCGTGGCGGGGTGCGACCTCCCCGCGGCCGTGACGTTCCCCCTCCCGCCGCCCGCGGCCGCGCCGCCCACCGGGTCGGCGGCCGCGGCGCTGGCCGCGCTGCCCGTCAAGGGCCGCGCGCCGAAGACCGGCTACACCCGCGACCAGTTCGGCCCGGCGTGGGCCGACACCGACCACGACGGCTGCGACCAGCGCAACCAGGTGCTCGGCCGGGACCTCACCGGCGTGGTCAGGCGGGGCCGGTGCGTGGTCCTCTCCGGCTCGCTGCACGACCCCTACAGCGGTGTCACGGTGGCGTTCACCCGCGGCCCCGTGACGAGCGAACGGGTGCAGATCGACCACGTCGTCGCGCTGTCCAACGCCTGGCAGACCGGCGCGCAGGCGCTCGACGCGGGTACCCGGGAGATGATCGCCACCGACCCGGCCAACCTGCTCGCCGTCGCGGGCGGTATCAACCAGTCCAAGGGCGACGGCGACGCCGCCACGTGGCTGCCGCCCGCCAAGGACTTCCGCTGCACCTACGTCGCGCGGCAGGTGGCGGTGAAGACGCGCTACAAGCTCTGGGTGACCGCCGCCGAGCGCGACGCCATCGGCCGCGTGCTCGCCGCGTGCCCGGGCCAGGGGCTCCCGTAATGGCCTTCGAGGAGCACCGCCCGCACCTGCTGCGCGTCGGCTACCGGATCACCGGGTCGTTCGCCGACGCCGAGGACGCCGTCCAGGAGGCCTGGCTGCGGTGGCACTCCCTCGACGACGACGCCCGCGCCGGGCTGCGCGACGAACGCGCGTGGCTGGCCACCGTCGTCGGGCGCGTCTGCCTGGACCGGTTGCGCTCGGCGGCGGCCCGCCGGGAGCGCTATGTCGGCCCGTGGCTGCCCGAGCCGCTGGTCACCACCCCGGACGACGAGGGCCCGCTGGCCGCCGTCGTGCGCGACGAGTCGGTGCGGATGGCCGCGATGGTCGTGCTGGAGCGGCTCAGCCCGCCCCAGCGCGTCGCGTTGGTGCTGCACGACGCGCTGGACCTGCCGTTCGCCGCGATCGCGAACGTGCTGGGCTGCACCGAGGCGGCGGCCCGCCAGCACGCCGCACGGGCTCGGCGGATCGTCGCCGAGCAGACGCCGCCCCCCACCGTCCGCGCGGACCAGGAGGCCGCGCTCGCCCGGTTCGCCGACGCGATGGCCCGCGCCGACCTCAACGCGCTGGTCGCCGTGCTGCATCCGGACGCGGTGTTCGTCAACGACAGCGGCGGGCTGGTGCGCGCGGCGCGGCGCGAGGTCGTCGGCGCGGACAAGGTGGCCCGCCTCATCCTGGGCCTGATGGCGAAGTACGGGCAGGACGCGATGCTGGCGGCGCGGCCGGTGCTCGTCAACGGCGAGCTCGGACTGTTGATCCCCGGCGCCGACGGGATGCCGGGGTCGGTCACGGCGGTCACGGTGCGCGACGGCCGGATCGCCGCCCTCCACGGCATGGTCAACCCCGAGAAACTCGGCATGCTGCGTCGAAGCCCTGATCGGTGATGCCCAGCGCGTGGTTGAAACGGGCCCGTTCGTTCTCCAGCGCGATCACGTAGGTGAGCTCGACGAGCCCCGCCCGGCCCAGCTTGCGTTCCAGCACGGCGGCCTGTTCGTCGGTCACGGCCGCCGGCTGCGCCGTCATGGCGTCGGCGTAGGCCAGCGCGAGGCGTTCGTCGGCGGTGAAGAACGGGCTGGTGGCGTACTCGTCGATGTGCCGGAGCCGGTCGACGTCGAGCCCGTCGAGGCGCTGCAGCATCGTGCCGAAGTCGACGCACCAGGAGCAGCCGACGACGGTCGCCGTCCGGTAGATGGCCAACTCGCGCAGCGCCTTCGGCAACACCGTCGCGGCCTTCGTGGTCACCGTGTCCGCCACCGCGCCCGCCCAGAACAGCCGTGGGTGGTGGCGCAGCACCGCGAACGGCTCCGGCACCTGCCCGTACCAGCGGCGGGCGAGGCGGTAGGCGAGCCCGCCCAGCACGCCTGCCTGCTCCTCGGGAACCGCGGGAATCCGTGCCATGTCTCCTCCTTCTCCCCGTCTTCCCGCAAGACGAGACAGCCCGGCGCAACGTGACAGCGAGAGACGCGCGTCACTTCCGGCCTCCTTTCAGTCGACGACCGCGCCGCCGGTGATGTTGACCTCGGTCGCGGTCATCGTGGCCGCCCGGTCGGAGGCGAGGAACGCGGCGAGGTCGGCGACCTCGGCCAACGTGGGGCGCCGTCGCAGCAGGGTGTGCACGACGTCGGCCGCCTGGTCCGGCGTGTCGGCGTCCGGCGAGCCGGGCGACAGCATCCACAGCGCGCGGACGCCGTGCGGGCCGAGCTCGGCGGCGAGCTGGCGGCACAGGCCCGCGAGCGCGGCCCACGCGACGTGCGCGCCGCCGAGCAGCGGGATCGCCTCCCGGCCCCCGCCCATCGCGAGGATCACGCCCGACCGACGGGCGACCATGTGCCGCGCGACCGCCGTCGCGAGGTGCAGGTGCGCCGTGACGGCCTTCGTGACGGGCCGCACGACGTCGCCGGGCGGCATGTCGAGCAGCGGCGTGCCCTGCACGTCGTCGTTGGCGACCGCGTTGAACGCGACGTCGATGCGTCCGGTCGCGGTGGCGATCGCGTCGGCGTGTGCGCGGGTCGCCGCGTGGTCGAGCACGTCGACCGGGGCCACCTCGGCACGGTCCAGGCCTGCTGCTACGGCCGCCAGGCGCGCGCGGGTGCGTCCGGCGAGGAAGACGGTGGCGCCCTCGCGGGCGAACGCGCGCGCGACGGCCGACCCGAGCGGGCCCGCCGCGCCGTAGACGATGGCCGTGCGGCCGTCGAGCAACATCGGTTGCCTCCCCAGGGGTTCAGCGCCGCCGTACGCGGCGGAAGGTCGCCATGAGCCGTTGCCGCGCAAGCGGATCGATGCTGTCCACATCGGACTCGTCCAGGTGCCCGGCCACGTCGATGACCGCGCGCCACTGCGCCAGCACGGCGCGGCAGCCGTCGCGCAGGGCCAGGTGTGCCTCGACCCGCGGCGCCATGGGCGGCGGCAGCGCGCCGTCGAGGTACGCCGTGACGAGCTCGACGAACTCCACGCACGGCAGGTCCTCCGCGGGTCTCATGGGTCGCTCCGCCCGCAGCGGGCCGCCAGTCGCGCGCGGAGGGTGGCCCGGGCGCGGTGCAGCAGGGTCCGGGCCGTGCCCTCGTCGACGCCGAGCGCGCGGCCCACGTCGGCGGTGGTCCGGCCGTCGACGTCGCGCAGGACGATCGCCCGTTGCTGGTCGGGTGGCAGGTCGCGGAGCGCGGCCCGGGCCTCGTCGACGGCGTGTGCGTCGAGGGCGGCCCACTCGAGGGGTGGCCGGGCCCAGTGGCCGGGCGCGTCGGGGTCGTCGGCGGGCAGGAAGCGCTCGGGCGGGAACGTCGGCGCCGCGGGCTCGGCGCGCAGGGTGGCCACGGCCAGTACCGCGACGGCGACGGCGGCGCCGACCAGGATCCAGCCCCCGGCGTGCACGCCCGCGCGCTCACTGGTGAACCCGAACGCCAGAGACAGCGGCAGGAACACCAGCCAGGTGAGCGTGCTCGTGCCGGAGGTGACGCCCGCGCGCAGGGTCGAGGGGATCGCGTCGTGCAGCCGCCGCGTGAGCGGCACGCCGATCGCGGCCAGCACGACGATCACCAGCACCTGGGCCGCGATCACCAGGCCCGCGGCATGGCTGACCGAGAACACCACGCACGCGCCGACGAGCAGCGCGCCCGCGGCCACGAGCGCGCGTGCGGCCGATCCACGACCGGGCGCCGAGCGCGCCGCCCGCGCCGAGTGCGAGGGTCAGCCCACTCCACTGGGGTCCGTAGAGCACGGCCGGGACGGCAAGCGCCACCAGCCACACGGGCCCGAACTCGAACACCGCCTGGAGCAGGACGGCCGCCAGCACGGTCAACGCGACGATCGCGCGCAGCGGCCCGGGCCGGAGCAACGTCCGGTAGGTCGCCGCGACCTGCGTGCGCAACGGCTCAGGCGCCTCCGGCCGGTGCAGCGTGGGCTCCCGGAACGCCCACACCGCCACCGCGCTCGCCGCGACGAACGGCAGCGTGAGGAAGTAGGTCGCGCGCAGGCTCAGCTCCTGGGCCAGCACCCCGCCTGCGAGGGCGCTGAGCACCAGCGCCACGCTCTGCACGAGCCGCAGCCCGCTGATCGCCCGCTCGAACAGCGCGCTGTCGCCCGTCTGCTCCACGATCACGTCGTAGAACATCGACTCGTAGGTACCGGACTCCAACGCGAAGTACACGCCGAGCAACGCCGCCGCCGCGAGGTACCAGCCGACATCCCGGCTGAGCCCGCCGACGGTCACGGAGCCCGCGAGCGCGACCATCGCCACGACGAGCACACCGCGGCGGCTCCACCGGTCGGCCAGGACCCCCGACGGCACCTCCAGCAGCGGCACGACCAGGGCGTACAGCGCCGCCATCACGCCGATCGTGGCGGTGGTGAACCCGATCGCGGTCATGAACAGCTTCTCCACCGGCACCCAGAGCGTGACGTTCTGCAGGAACGCGGCCGCGTACAGCGGTCGGAGGCAGCGACGCACCCCGGCGCGGCCCGGAGGCGCGCTGACGCCGGGCGGTGTGGTCACAGCCGGGACGCTAGGGAGGGCACCCGCGGGCCGGAAGGGCCAATCCACGGGCGACCGTGATGGGCCACTCGGACACGACTCAGCCCTGTACGGCGCGGTGGCGGGCGACGGCCTGCTGGTCGGTCAGCAGCGCCACCTGGTCCACCACCACCCGGAGCCGGGCCGCGTCGTCGGGCGCCTCGGCCCAGGCGGCAGCGAACACCGGATCGAGCACGTCCGGCGCCTTGGCCAGGAGCGCCTCGGCCAGCTCCGCGAGCAGCTCGCGCTGACGGGCCTGCATGGCCAGCCGCTGCGGGTCGCGCATGACGTAGCGCAGCGCCACCGCCTTCAGCAGCGCGACCTCGGCCCCGACCGCCGGGGGCACGACGAGGTCGGCGGCGTAGCGGGCGAGCGGGCCGTCGCCGTGGGCGGCGCGCGTGGCGTCCGTCGCGGCGACGACGAACCGACCCACGAGCCCGCTGGTCAGGCGCTTGAGCGCGAGCTGGCCCGCCACCGAGGTGACACCCACCGTGGCGACCGCGGCGACCACCGGCAGCGCCCACAGGTCGCGGGCCGCCTCGGTGAGCGCGCCCGGGTCTCCGTCGAAGTGGCGCGCGGCGAGGTCGACGAGCACGTCGCGCTCGGCCGCCGTGGCCAGCGCCGCGAGGTCGATCCGGCCGGAGAAGAGGCCGTCCTCGACGTCGTGCACCGAGTAGGCGACGTCGTCGGCCCAGTCCATGACCTGCGCCTCCAGGCAGCGCCCCCGCTCCGGGGCGCCGTCGCGGACCCAGGCGAGCACGGCCGCGTCGGCGGCGTAGGCGCCGTACTTGCGCTCGTCCGGCCCGTGCACCCACGGGTACTTGCACGCGGCGTCCAGCGACGCCCGCGTGAGGTTGAGCCCGCTACCCGCGATCTTGAGCTCCAGCCGGGTGAGGATGCGCAGCGTCTGCGCATTGCCCTCGAAGCCGCCGCAGGGACCGGCGAGCTCGTCGAGGGCGCGTTCCCCGTTGTGCCCGAACGGGGGGTGGCCGATGTCGTGGGCGAGCCCGGCGGTGTCGACGACGTCGGGGTCGCAGCCCAGGTCCTCGGCGATCCCCCGGCCGATCTGGGCCACTTCGAGGGAGTGGGTGAGCCGGGTGCGCGGCACACCGCTGACCTCGGCGCCCTCCCCAGGCCCCACGACCTGGGTCTTGCCCGCGAGCCGCCGCAGCGCCGCGGAGTGCAGCACGCGGGCACGGTCGCGGGAGAACGGGCTGCGACCCTCCCGCCGGCCGGGGTGCTTGGCGGGCTCGGGGGCGCGGCGGGCCCGGTCGTGTTCGGTGTAGCTCACCCCAGGCCTGAGGTCTCGGTGTCCACCGACGCGTGGGTGAGCTCGTAGTACAGCATCGCTCCGGTCTCGCGGACGATGTAGCGGGCCTGGGTTTCCCGGGTCTGGACGACCGGGCCGGAGCGCGTCGGCGACGTCCACGCCATCAGCCCGCTGTCGCGCGCCATCTGCCGGGCGCGCAGCGAGTGCCACGGGTCGGAGACGATCAGCGCCCGGTTCCACCCGTCCTGCGCGGCCCGGGCGGCGACGGCCTGCAGGCTGCCCAGCGTGTCGGTGCCGACGGGCACGGCGATGACGGCCGACGGCGGCACCCCGAGCTTGATGAGGTAGCGACGGCCCGCCTCGGCCTCGGTGTAGGCGTCGCCCGGGCGTCCGCCGCCGGTGGTGACGATGCGGGGGGCGAGCTTGTCGTCGTAGAGCGCGGCCGCGTGCCTCAGGCGGGCGGCGAAGATCGAGCTGGGCTGGCCGTCGTACTGCGCGGCGCCGAGCACGACGACGGCGTCCGCGGGCTGCCGGTCGTCCTGCCGCGCGACCTCCCACACCCGAAACGCCGTGCCGCCCACCACGAACAGGGCCACGAGGACGGCGCCGAGCACCACCCGTCCGACCCAGGACGCCCGGGTCGGCGCGGTGGTGCGGACGGTGGCGGTCATCCGCCGATGCGGCTCGCGGACCCGGCGAGCGCGGCGCCGGTTCGGGCCCCGCGCACCGCGATGACCTGCGCGACGATCGACACGGCGGTCTCGGTGGGGGTGCGGGCGCCGAGGTCGAGCCCGACCGGGCCGTACAGCCGCGCGAACTCGTTGTCGGTGAGGCCCGCGGCGAGCAGGCGCTCGCGCCGGGCGGCCTGGGTACGCCGGGAGCCGAGCGCGCCGATGAAGCCTCGTCCGCGCAGGCCTGCGATCAGGGCGGCGTCGAACTCCGGGCCGTGGTCGAGCAGCACGAGGATGTCGGCGTCGGTGAACGCGGCGACGGCGGCGAGGGTCTCGTCGAGGTCCGCGACCGACCGCGACGTCCACCCCAGCAGCGCGGCCTGGTCGGCGAGCGCCGCCCCGATCGCGCCCGCCCCGACGATCAGCACCGACGGCACCGGCACCCAGAGGTCGAGCAGGAAGTCGTCCGTGCGCTCGGTGACGGTGGCCCCGCGGCGCAGGCGGGCGCGGGCGGTGTCGGCGGCGGCCGCGTCGAGCGCGGTCGACCCGAGTCCGCCGGTGACGTCGGCGAGATCGGGGCCGGTGAGCACCAGCGCGTCGACGCCGTCGAGCGTGGAGACGAGCGCCGCGGGGGTGCCGCGTTCGAGCGCCGCGCCCAGCGCTTCGGCGCAGGCGGCGGGCAGCGGGTGGCCGAGCAGGGTGGCGCCGCCCGCGCAGGCCAGGCCCGCGGCGAGGGCGGCGGGCTCGGCCACGTGTGCGTTGCGGGTCTGCGGTGCGGCGGCGGACGCGGCAACCAGCGGGACGGCCGTCGCGTCGAGCGCGCCCCGGTACAGCACGCCTGCGACGGTGCCGCTCGCCGTGCCCGCGAGCAGCTGGCCGCTCTCGACCGTGCCGAACCCGTGGCGGTCGAGCACCCGCACGACCCCCACGCCGTCCCGCGCGAGCGCGCGCAGCGTCGTCCCCAGCCCCCGCAGATCCCCGTCCACGTGGCCAGCGTAACCGGGCACACTGGACGCATGACCTCCGCGACCTCCACGGCCACCGCAGCGGTCGCGGACGCGGTTGCCGGGTACGCGTCGCGGTTCCACGCGGCGGTCGGCGCCCGTCATCACGTCGCGTCCCCGTTGGGCGCCTGGCTGCTGCTCGCGCTGATCGGTGGCGCGCCCGAGGCACTCGGGATGCCCGCGGCCGACGCGGCCCGCCATGCCCGGCGGCTGCTCGACGACCCGCATCCGGCGGTGGCGACCGCGACCGCGGCGTGGACGCGCGAAGCCCCGCCCGCGGCGGCGGAGTGGCTGGCGGGGCTGCCTGCGGCGGTGGCGCGCGGCCCGGTGCCCACGCAGGACGAGGCCGACGCCTGGGCCCGGCGGCACACGTTCGGACTGATCGACCACTTTCCGCTCACGATCGACCGCGAGGTGCTGTGCGTCCTGGCGAACGCGCTGGCCACCCGCATCAGCTGGACCCACGCGTTCGCCACGACGGGATCGGACACGTTCCGCTCCGACTGGCACGAGCGCGTGCGCACCGTGCTGCGCACCCCGGAGAAAGGTCACGAGTGCGGGATCACCCGGCACCCGGTCGCGGGCGACGTCGGGGTGCACCGGGCCCGGGCGGAGGGGCTGGCCGTGACGTCGGTCGTGGCCGCTCCGGACGTCCCGGCCGACGCGGTGATGGCGGCGGCACACGACGCCGCGCGCGACGGGGTCCCGCACGTGTCGTTGGCGGAGCTGCCGCTCGGCGACGGCCCCGCCTGGAGCATCACGGAATCGACCGGCACAGGTGACCGCGTCGGCGCGGTGCTGCCCGCGTGGTCGGCGACATCCGAGCACGACCTGCGCGCGCCCGCATTCGGCTTCGACGACGCGGCGGCGGTGCTCGGGGGGATCTTCGGCGCGGCCCGGTGGGACGCCGCGCAGGCCGCGACCGCACGGTACCACCGCGAAGGCTTCGAGGCCGCGGCGGTCACGGCCGTCGCGGTGCGGATGAGCTTCCGGCCGCCGGGCAGGCGGCGGGAGGCCGAGCTGCGGTTCGACCGGCCCTACGCCGTGGTCGCGACGGCCACCGGCGCGGGCCCGTGGGCGGGGCTGCCGGTCTTCTCGGCGTGGGTGTCGGAGCCCGCCGACGCCGACTGAGCCCGCCCCCCTCACGGTGAGTCGCGCATTTCGACACGGCGAGTCCGGCATCTCGACCCGGTGAGTCCTGCGTCCCGACACGGCGAGTCCCGATATCGGGCACGCGGTGATGGAGTGCGTACGTGGCCGGAACCGGAGCGACGCAATGCGGAGCGACGCGGTGCCCGGCGGACCGGCGACGTCTTCTACAGCCAGCCGTGCTCGTCGGCGAGGCGCACGGCCTCGGCGCGGGTGTGGGCGGTGGTCTTGCCGATCGCCGCGGACAAGTGGTTGCGGACCGTGCCCTCCGACAGGTGCAGGCGAGCGGCGACCGCGGCGACCGTCGCCCCGTCGGCGGCGGCGCGCAGGACGTCGCGCTCGCGTTCGGTGAGCGGGCCCGTGCCCGTCGAGAGCGATTCGGCGGCCAGGGCCGGGTCGACCACCCGCAGTCCCGTGTGCACCCGGCGCAACGCGTCGACGAGCTGCTCGGGCGGCGCGTCTTTCACGACGAAGCCGGACGCCCCGGCGCGCATCGCCCGTGCGAGGTAGCCGGGGCGGCCGAACGTGGTGAGGATGATGATCCGGCAGGTCGGCAGCGCGGCGTGCAGAGCGGCGGCGGCGTCGAGGCCGTCCCCGCCGGGCATCTGGACGTCCAGCAGCGCCACGTCGACGCGGTGGGCGGTCGCCGCAGGCACCACCTCGGCGCCCGACCCGACCTGCGCCACTACCTCGATGTCGGATTCCAGCCCGAGCATGGCCGCCAGCGCGCCCCGCACCAGCGCCTGGTCGTCGGCCAACAGCACGCGGATCATGCACGCCCCCCTGGCAGCAGGGTGACACCGCGGACACTCAACGTCCGGAGTGCCACCCCGCTGACACCGCCCGTTCTCACGTCCGGGCCGCCTTGCGGGTGGGCAGGCACTCCGCGCGCAGGCGGTAGCCGCCGGTCGGAGTCGGCCCGGCGTCGACCCAGCCGCCGATCGCCGCGAGCCGCTCGGCCAGACCGGTGATCCCGTTGCCGGACGGCGTGCCCGCCGGGCTGCCGACGCCGTCGTCGACGACCTCGACCGACGTCGGCGTCAGCCGGATCGTGCACCGGCTCGCCCCGCTGTGCCGGATCGTGTTCGTGACGCCCTCACGCACGACGAAGGCGAACACCTCCTGCCGCTCGGCGGGCACGTCGTCGACGGCGTGCGGCAGGTCGGCGGCGATCCCGGCGGCGCGCAACGCCTCCGCGGCGCCCGCGAGCTCCCGCGGCAGCGATGCGACCCGGTTGGCGGCGACGGTCGCGCGCACGTCCGACAGCGCCTGACGCCCCAGCCGCTCGACGTCGCCCACCTCGTCCGCGGCGCGGGCCTGCTCGCCCGCCTCCAGCAGACGACGGGCCAGCCCGGCCTTCACGGTGATGGTGGTGAGGCTGTGGCCCAGCACATCGTGCAGATCCCGAGCCATCCGTTCGCGCTCGGCCGTGACCGCGAGCTCGGCCAGCTCCTCCCGGGCGGCGCGCAGCTGCGCGTTGATCCTGATCACGCCGAACATGCCGATCTGCGCCACGCAGACCGCCGCCGTGCCGATCACGTCGCCCCAGCTGAGCGCCCCGCTGAGCAGCCACACGGCCAACACGGCGCCCGCCGAGGCCGCGATCGCCCCGACCGTCCCCCACCGGCCGGGCACCAGCATGATCACCCCGACGACCAGGAAGGCGACGACGTACACGCCGCTGCCCATCCCGGCCAGCACGAGGAACAGCGCCGCCATGACGAGGAGCAGGGCCACCGAGAACACGGGCGACCCACGGCTAGCACCCTCGTAGAGCCCGAACACGTAGCAGGCGGCGTAGCCGAGCACGGCCAGCAGTTGCAGGAGCCGGACGGCCAGGGGCTCGTCGGACGTCAGCGCGACGATCGCGGGTACGAGCAGGAGCAGCGACCAGCCCGCCGCCATGAGGTACCACTTGCGGCGTGACAGGCCCGCGAGGTCGGACTGCCCCACGCCGTCCACGCTAACCCGCAGGGATCCGCAGCGCGTCGCGGCGACCCCTCGCACGTCAGGTGGATGCGCGACCCCTCGACGCGCACCCCGTTCGTCTTGCATGGCTCCAGCGTGACGCCGGGCGGCCGGGTGTACCCCGACCGCTCGTCACGACCTGACCATGACAGATGTCAGCAGCCGACGAGCCGCGCCGCGAGGTAGGACTCGACCTGGTCCAGCGCGACCCGCTCCTGGGCCATCGAGTCGCGCTCCCGGACCGTCACGGCCTGGTCGGAAAGCGAGTCGAAGTCGACGGTCAGGCAGAACGGGGTGCCGATCTCGTCCTGGCGCCGATAGCGGCGGCCGATCGCGCCCGCGTCGTCGAACTCGACGTTCCAGTGCTTGCGCAGCGCGGCGGCGAGGTCGCGGGCCTTGGGCGAGAGGTCGGCGTTGCGCGACAGCGGCAGCACGGCCGCCTTGACGGGCGCGAGTCGCCGGTCGAGCTTCAGCGACACCCGCTCGTCGACGCCGCCCTTGGCGTTGGGCGCCTGGTCCACGGTGTAGGCCTCGATGAGGAAGGCCATCATCGAGCGGCCGACGCCCGCAGCGGGCTCGATCACATACGGCCGGTACCGCGACTCCGTGGCCTGGTCGTAGAAGGACAGGTCGACGCCGGAGTGGTTGGAGTGGGTGGTGAGGTCGAAGTCCGTGCGGTTGGCGATGCCCTCCAGCTCGCCCCACTCCTGGCCGGTGAAGCCGAAGCGGTACTCGATGTCGACCGTGCGCTTCGAGTAGTGGGAGAGCTTCTCCTTGGGGTGCTCGTAGTTGCGGAGGTTCTCCCGTGCGATGCCAAGGTCGACGTACCAGCGCGTGCGCTCGTCGATCCAGTACTGGTGCAGCTCCTCGTCGGTGCCGGGCTCGACGAAGTACTCCATCTCCATCTGCTCGAACTCGCGCGTGCGGAAGATGAAGTTGCCGGGGGTGATCTCGTTGCGGAAGCTCTTGCCCATCTGGCCGATGCCGAACGGGGGCTTGCGCCGCGAGGTGGTCTGCACGTTGAGGAAGTTGACGAAGATGCCCTGCGCGGTCTCCGGCCGGAGGTAGTGCAGGCCTTCCTCGGACTCGACGGGGCCGAGGTAGGTCTTGAGCATCATGTTGAAGTCGCGCGGCGCGGTGTACTGGCCGCGCACGCCGCAGTTGGGGCACGGGACCTCGGACAGGTCGTCCTCGGTGGTCTCCTTGCCGGTGCGCTCGGTGAACTCCTCGGCCAGCTGGTCGGCGCGGTAGCGCTTGTGGCAGTTGGTGCACTCGATCAGCGGGTCGTGAAACGCCTGGAGGTGACCCGAGGCGACCCACACCTGGCGCGGGAGGATCACCGACGAGTCGAGGCCGACGACGTCCTCGCGGCCGGTGACCATCGCCTTCCACCACTGCCGCTTGATGTTCTCCTTGAGCTCGACGCCCAGGGGGCCGTAGTCCCACGCCGACCGGGTGCCGCCGTAGATCTCGCCCGACGCGAAGACGAACCCGCGGCGCTTGGCCAGCGCGACGATGGTCTCGATCTTGGCGGAAGAGGCTTTCGTGGCCACGGACGACACTCCACGACGTAGGGATGGGACGAAGTGTCGAGCGTACCGGCCGGGCAGGCAACCGAGATCGCGGACGCCCCCACCTCACCGCCCCACGCGCTCAGGGCGGCGGGATCGTCGCCCTCGACCCGCCACGGGAGACGCCGCGCTCGCGGTTGCGCCGGGCCAGCCGGGCCAGCCCACGCAGGGTCGTGCGCGGCAGCTCCAACGCCGAGACGACGACCCGGTAGGCCGACCCCGGTACGCACAGGGTGCGCCCCCGGGCCAGGTCGGCCAGGCAGCGGTCGACGACGGCTTCGGGCTCGAGCCACATCGCCCCCGTCGGGATGCCGTTGCGCTCGTGGTAGCCGGTCTTCACCGAGCCGGGCGCGACGGCGATGGCCCGCACCCCGGTGCCGGCAAGCGACGCCGCGATGCTGTCGGTGAAGCTCAGCACCCAGGCCTTGCCTGCCCCGTACGACCAGCCCGCCGGTGGGAGATAGCCCGCGAAGCTCGCCATGTTGATCACGGACCCGCGGCGGCGGGCGATCATCCCGGGTAGCGCGGCCCGCGTGAGACGTAGGACCGCGGTGACGTTGACGTCGAGCTCGTCCTGCAGCGCCTCCATCGACGCCTCGTCGAACAGCTGCTGAACGATCAAGGCCGCGTTGTTGACCAAGACGTCCACCGGCGCCGACGGGTCGGCGAGCCGCTGCTCGACGAGCGCGCGCTCGCCCGGCACCGTCAGGTCCGCAGGCAACGTCTCGACACGCACGCCGTGCGCGGCCCGTAGCTCCTCGGCGGTCTCCGCCAACCGCTCCTTGTCACGGGCGACGAGCACGAGGTCGTGCCCATCGGCCGCGAGCCGCCGCGCGAACGCGGCACCCAGGCCGGTGTTGCCGCCCGTCACCAGGGCAGTGGTCATGGCCGGACGATAACGGACATTCCGTCACCCTCCGGTGAGCAGGCTCGGGTGCTCGGTGACGCGGCCGTCGACGGCGGAGACGAGCGTTTCGAAGGTCGACGGCTCCGGCCGGGCCTCGGACAGCAGCGGCACCACGTGCTCGCGGACGTCGAACGGGGAGAGCGCCCGACGGTAGGCATCGACCGAGGCGAAGCGGACGCTGAGCACCCAGTGCGCGGGCTCGTCGACCGCACGGCCGAGCTCACCGCCGAGACACCCGGGCGCCGCCGTGAGGAGCGCAAGGGCGCGTCGCGCCCGATCGGCGAACGCGGCGGCGTCGAGAGGCTGGAACCGGCACACGAGCAGCACCCGGCGAGGATGCCGGCTCGGCCGCGTACCGCGCCGGCGCGTACACCGCAATCGGGGACCTGGAGGCCACGGCCTCCGTACAATGACAGTCATGTCCACCGTCGCAGGTGCCACGCGCCCGACCGCAACACTGGTCGCGGCGGGTGATCTCCTGCGCGCCCTCGCCGCGCCGGTGCGCATCGCGATCGTCATGGAGCTGCTGGCGGGCAGCCGGTGCGTACACGACCTCGTCGACGCGATCGGGGTCGCCCAACCGCTGGTCAGCCAGCATCTGCGCATCCTCAAGGCGGCCGGTGTGGTGCACGGCGAGCGACAGGGGCGCGAGGTGCTGTACTCGCTGGTCGACGACCACCTGGCGCACATCGTCGTCGACGCCGTCGCCCACGCGGAGGAGGCCCGGTGACGCGCGCGGTGCGTTCCACCCGTCAGCGCGCCGCCGTCTCCGCCCTCTTGGATCGGCTCGACGACTTCCGTTCCGCCCAGGAGATCCACGAGGAGCTGCGCCGCAGCGGCGACGGGATCGGCCTCACCACCGTCTACCGCACACTGCAGGCGCTGGCCGACGGCGGCGAGGTGGACGTGCTGCGCTCCGATTCCGGCGAGGCCGTCTACCGGCGGTGCGCCAGCGCAGAGCATCACCACCACCTGGTGTGCAGGCAGTGCGGCGCGGCCGTCGAAATCGAAGGGCCTGCCGTCGAGACCTGGGCGCAGGCCGTCGCGGAACGCCACGGCTTCTCCGACCTCTCGCACACGGTGGAGATCTTCGGACTGTGCCGCGACTGCGCCGGGCCGTCTCAGATCGACACGGCGGCGAACGGACGGGGCGACTAGCGTCCGCGAGATGACCGCGCCATCGACCAATGAGGCCCCCAGCACGGTTCGCAGGTTCGAAGGCGCCGAGGCAGGCGAGCTCGCGACGCAGGCGGCCGTGTTCGAGGATCTTCAATACGTGCTGCGCTGCTGCGAGCACCTGGTCACCGCCCTCGCGCCGCCGCAGCCGGACACGGCGTTCGTCGAGGCGCTCTGGACCGGCGCGCTCGTCGGCTACGTGCGCTGCTTCTCCGGACGCCAGGCCGTGCTCACCGAGGCCGACCTCAAGGAGCTGCAGCTCGACGGCGACGTCACCGAGTTCCACGACATGATCAAGAAGCTCCGCGACCACTACGCCTCCCGCCACCTCAACCCGCGCGAGTCGTTCACGATCGGCGTGGCGCAGTCCAACGACGGCAAGCCCAAGGGCGTCGCCGTGATCTCCACGCCGCGGCCGCTCGTCGACGACACCACGGTGCGGTTGCTCGGCCGTGTCGCGTACGCGCTGTCGGGCCTGCTGGACGCCCGGATGCAGAAGGCGCAGAACGACGTGCTCGGCGCGGCAGGCAGGCTCAGCCCGACCGACCTTTCGAAGCTGCCGGTGGTGCATCTGGCCGCGGAGTGACGGCCAGCGCCATCAGGTATTCGAGCTCGTAGCCGCCCTCGAAGAGGGCGACCAGCTCGGCTCCCAGCGCCGCCGCCTGTGCGTTGTCGAGAGCCGCGAACGTCGTGATGACGGGCGGAAAGTGCGCCCGGTAGTAGGCCACGAGCTCCGCGGGCGTCCCGGTGAACGCCAGCCGGACGTGTGACCGCCGCGTCGTCACCGCGGCGGGCGCCAGCAGGCGGGTCGCGTAGGCGGGATCGCCCCAGGCCGTCGGCGTCGGTCCGGGCGCGGGGGCGTAGCGGTCGCGAACGGCGAAGTAGCGACCCACCTCGCCGTCGGGAGTCCAGTTCGCCATCGCGACCGTCCCGCCGGGACGGCACACCCGCAGCAGCTCGCGGGCCGTTGCCGCGTGATCGGGCGCGAACATCGCGCCGACCGCGGACAGCACAACGTCGAACGCGCCGTCCGGGAAGGGGAGGCGCCTGGCGTCCGCGACCTGCCAGGCGACGTCCAAACCCCTGCTCCTTCGCGGCGCGCTCACCGACCGCCATGAGCTCCGGTGCGATGTCGGTGCCCGACGACATCGGCGCCCGTCGCGGCAGCGGGCAAGGTGGCGTTGCCGGTGCCCGCGCCGACGTCGAGCACCCGCTGCCCGGGACCGACCCCGGCCACGCGGACGAGGGCCGGGCCCAACGCGGCGATCAGCTCGGCGATGCGCGCGTAGTCACCGAGGGTCCAGAACGTGCGTGCTGAGATCGTCATGGCGCTGGCGTCCGGCGTCCGCGGATCCGGCGGAAGTTCGCAAAACGGACTACCGGCGGCTGCGGCCGTGGAGGATCGTGGGGACCGTGGACGGTTACGGCCAGTACTGCCCGATCGCGATCGCCGCGGAGATCTTCGCCGAGCGCTGGACCCCGATCATCCTGCGCAACCTGATGGTCGGCGCCGACCGGTTCGGCGACCTGCTCGCGGGTGCGCCCGGCATCCCGCGCAGCGTGTTGGCCGGGCGGCTGCGCAGCCTCGAGCGGGAGGGCGTGATCGCCAGGTCCGGCGGACGGCCGCCGTTCTACCGCTTGACCGACAGCGGCGCGGAGCTGGCGCAGCTGTGCATCGCGCTCGGGACGTGGGGCGCGCGGTGGCGCGAAGCTCGTCCCGAGCACCACGATCCCTATTTGGCGCTGTGGACCCTCGCCCACCTCATCGACCGGCCCACGCTCCCGCAGCCCCGGGTGGTCGTCCGCTTCGATGTCGTGGGAGGCCGCGGTCCACACCGCTTCTGGCTCGTCGTGGGCCCGGGCGACCGGGAGGTCTGTGCGCACGACCCCGGCCACGGCGACGACGCCGTGGTCAGTTGCGACCCCCCGACGTTGATCGCCTGGCACTGCGGGCGGCTCGGCCTCGCGCAGGCGATGCGAGCGGGCACGATGACGGTGGCCGGGCCGCCGTGGTCGGTGCGGATGCTGGCCGAGTGGGGACGGCTGAGCCCCTTCGCCGACGTCCCGTCCGCCGCTCAGACGAGCTCGGATCGCACCGCCGACGCGTTGCTCACCACGAGCATCAGCAGGGTGCCGAGCGCGGCCTCGCCCAGCCCGACGGCCGGGAAGGCATAGCGGAGCGTGACGTCCCAGCCCCGCTCGCTCGCGGTGGCCCCGAGGGTGCCGAAGAGCCCCTGCCCCGCCCGCAGGCCGACCCGGGCGGGGATGTCCTCGCCGCGCGGCAGGTCCCAGCCCACCACGCACGTGAGCGAGAGCACGGGCAGGCCCTCCGCCAGCTCCAGGCCCTGCAAGGCGCAGGGAACGTCGCCATGGCGAAAGGTGATCGCGCCGTCCTCGTCGACGGTGACGTCCACGTAGCGCTCCAACGCGGAGCGAGCGGCCTCCAGGCTGTCCATCACGATGCCGCCTCCGCGGGAAAGAGCACGTCGGCGGTCATGAGGCGTCGGGCTTGTCGAGTGCGCCGCCGAATCGGCGGTCCCGTCGAGCGTAGATCTCGATCGCCTCCCAGATGTGGCGTCGGTCGAAGTCGGGGAACAGGGTGTCGAGGAAGACCATTTCGGCGTACGCGGACTGCCAGAGCAGGAAGTTGGACGTGCGCTGCTCGCCCGAGCTGCGCACGAACAGGTCGACGTCGGGCATCTCCGGCTCGTCGAGGTGCCGGGCGATCGTCCGCTCGTCGATCTTGTCGGGTTTGAGCTTGCCCGCGGCCACGAGCCGGGCGATGTCCCGCACGGCGTCGGCGATCTCCGCGCGGCCACCGTAGTTGACGCACATGGTGAGCGTGAGCAGGTCGTTGTGGCAGGTCTTCGCCTCGGCGATCTCCAGCTCGCGGATCACGCTGCGCCACAGGCGGGGACGGCGCCCGGCCCAGCGCACCCGCACCCCGCGGGCGTGCAGCTCGTCCACCCGGCGGTGGATCACGTCCCGGTTGAAGCCCATGAGGAAGCGCACCTCGTCGGGGCTGCGCTTCCAGTTCTCGGTGGAGAAGGCGTACGCCGACAGCCACCGCACCCCGATCTCCAGACAGCCCCACGCGACGTCCATCAGCGACGCCTCGCCGCGCCGGTGCCCCTCGATCCGCGGCAGCCCCCGCGCGTTGGCCCACCGGCCGTTGCCGTCCATCACAAGCGCGACGTGGCGAGGCACGAGATTACGCGGTATGGCAGGCGGCCGGGCTCCACTCGGGTGCGGGGGCGGCGGCAGGGGCACGGCGCCACCCTACGGCGGGCGGCCGCCCGTCGAGCCACCGCAGCACGGTGTCGTTGACCAGGCGCAGCTGGTCGCGATGATCGCGGTAGTCGTGCCCGACGGAAAGGACGGCCAACCACTTGTTGCGGCTGCCACACTCCTCGTAGAGCCGCTCCACGGCGGCGACCGGGATCACGGCGTCGTCGCGGCCTGCGATGAAGAGGATGCGCCGGTCGTCGCGCATGGCACGCAGGGTCGCGGGCAGGTCGTGCCCAACGGCGTCCTCGACGATCGAGTGCGGGACCGTGTACTGCCAGCGAACCGGCGAGCCTGGTGTGGCGACATCGAACCGCCGCTTGCGGATCGTGCGCCACGTGTCGCGGTCGGCGTCGTAGTCACGCGGCCAGACGAAGCACCGCGGTGGCATGATCGCGACGACGTCGGTCACACGGTCATCGCCTGCGGCCGCGAAGATCGCCACCGATGCGCCGAGGCTGTGCCCGACGAGCACGGTGCGCGCGTACGGCCGCACCATCCCGATCACGCTGATGGTGTCGCGGATCTGCACGCTCGGCCGGATCTCGGCGGCCGTTCCCGGAGTGCGGAAGGTGCCGCGGGGATCGAAGGAGATCGTTGTCCGTCCCGACCCGTACAGCTTCGCGGCCAACGTGCGCGTGCCCGCCCAGTGCTCGCTGTCCAGGAACCCCGGGATCAGGATGGCCAGGGTGTCCGATTCCGGCGCGGGCTTCACCCAGGGTTGGATGGCCGGCGCCGGTGCCGCGACGACGCGCCGAAGATCGCAGGTCGTGACGCCGCGCGGCCGGGGCCGCGGGCGTGAGGACGGGAGCGGCAGCCCGAGCCGCCGGAGCGCATCCGGGACCGTCCGCACCCGCTCCAGGTCGCGCAGGCGCCCCGTCCACAGGTCACGGTCGGCGCGCCAACGTCGGACGAACTGGGCGCAGGCTCGCGGCGTGATCAACTCGTGCTGCCGCTCGGCGCTGCGGACGGCGCCCAGCGCGCTGGCCCGCCGCGGTGACGCCGGACCGCTGAGGAGCCGCTCGGTGATCTCGCGGAGGACGGCCCGACGGCGCGGCAGGAACTGCCGCCAGAAGCTCCCGTGGGTCGGGCAGACGTCGGTTGGTTCGTCGAGGAAGCACATCAGTCCTTCGGCGATGACGTCACCGAACTCCTCGTCACGGCCGCGTCGGGCGTCCTGGAACGGGTTGTAGGGCAGTTGCCTCGCGGTGACGTCCGAGCACCGCACCGCACGGGCGGCAACGGCGTCGAACAGGTACAGAGCGCCTTCGTTGTAGATCGTCGGGAAATGCCCGAGTAGCTCGGACCGCAGGTCGACCAGCAGCGCAGAGGGCCCCACGAACACGTCCTGGCGACCGCCGCTCAACTGATTGGCGTGGCCGACCACCGAGAGATCCGGCCAGTCGACCACCGGAAACCCGACCGCGGTGGCATCGTCCAGGCCCTGCTGGGCCGCCTTGATCGCGGCGACATCCAAGGTGATGTCATCGTCGATGAACAGCGCGGTCCTCCAGCCGACCATGCGGGCGACCAGCAGGCCCAGGTTGCGCTTGTGGCTCAGCGCCGGCCTGCTCGCAGGCGCGGCCAGGCTCGGCGGCGGGCGGGACGGCAGGAGGGCGCACCGGTAGTCGTCCGGGATGTCGATCACATGGTGCCGGGCCACGTCCTCCTGGACCACCACGCGCTCGACCGCGGCCCCTTTCGCGGCGTGGCTGCAGAGAACGAGCAACTCGCTCTCGGTCTCGCGGGCGATCGCCGCGGCCGCGCGGAGGTGCTCGGCGGACCGTGACGACGGCACGATCACGGCGTCGAGCGGTCGGAACTCCCCTGCGCCGAGCGGCTTTAGCAGGGCCGGATGCGATGTCATCGGGGGAACTCGAAGAGCCGGACGCGATGGTCGTCCAGACGAGGTGTTGAAACCAGTCGCTGGACGACAAGAACGCGCATCAGCAGGCCGAACGTACGGACGCCCGCGAACCGGGTGCGGAGGTAGGCGTGGCTGAACCGGGCCGTGCGCTGGTCGGTGAGACACCGGACAGCCCCGAACACGCCACGCGTGTAGACGCCGCTGCAGAGGGTCAGAGTGCGGTCGGGGTCGGTCGGGCTCGGCATACGGGCAAGAAAGCCCACGTCCTCGGTGACGGTGCCGTCATCGGCAAGGATGGGCTCGAA
Source organism: uncultured Actinomycetota bacterium (assembly GCA_963739465.1). Classification (GTDB taxonomy): domain Bacteria; phylum Actinomycetota; class Actinomycetes; order Mycobacteriales; family Pseudonocardiaceae; genus Pseudonocardia. The sequence goes on along the minus strand of CAVUAS010000003.1, from coordinate 241,637 downwards.
GCGCGCGACCTGCCCCTCGGAGGTGGCCTCGAACACATCGCCGACATCGTCGGGGTCGCGGACCTGCACGACCGGCAGATCTGGGAGCCAGTTCCCCAAGGCCGACTGGACGGCGGCGATGTTGCCAAGGATGACGAGGTGGGCGTGCAGGTCATCGTCGCGCACCAAGTCCGGTCGGGCGAACCGGACATCTGCGGTCGGGTTGCAAGCCCGCACGTGGCCGAAGAGCTCCACGAGCGAGTCCAGGTCGGCGTACGACGTCAGCGCCATGAAGTTGGGATTGTCGGGGTCGGCCTCGGCTGGAACGGGGTCGCGCTGGCCACAGATGATGCGGACCGGGCCACCGTCGGAAAACCGCCAGAAGTCGCTCTCGGCCAGGTCGTCGGGGCGCAGCGACAGGAGCTCGGCGACGAGTCGCTCGCGAGCGTGGCGCTCCTCTGGCGTCATCTCCGTGTCGTCGAGCAGCCGTTGCTGTGCCACCGAACGCGGGCTCGCAAAGAACCGGGCGACGTCCTCGAGCCGCTCGGTGGTCGGCACTGCGGCACCGTTCTCCCACGAGGAGATCATCGGTGCGCTCACTTTCAGGGCCGAACTCAGCGTCTTCTGGATCACTGGCTTCCCGAAGTGGTCGCTGCGGAGCTGGCGCAGCCGATCGGACAGGGGCGTGGGTGACGACATCGGCAACACCTCCTCGCAAGGTTCAGGAACTTCAGCGAAGATCCAGTGAAGTCACCTTGCCACTTTCACCGTTGCCGTCCAAGGTTCTAACGACCACGATCGACATTCGTTACACGAAAGAACCTTGCGTGAAGGCTCGCTAACGTTCACCATTGTGACTGACGTCACTGATGCCGTCAGAAGTTTAGAGGTGTTGGCCTGGCTTCATGATACCGACGGGGTTGGGCCGTCTCGATGGGAGCACGCACCTAACTCACCGAAGCCGGAGCAACGTCATGACCAAGCCCGACTTGCTGTCCGAAGCACCAGCATCGTCATCCACCGCGACGATCCTCCTGATGGGAATCGTGCTCGTGGCGTTGGCGGTGGTCATCGGGGCAATGGAGTCGGGCGCCGCGTCGCTCGTGATGCTGATGCGGGAGATGTTCACGGTGATGCTGGCCCAGCTCGGGCGGCTGCTGCTGATCGGTCTGTGCCTGCTGTGCCTCGTGATCGTGCTGGCCACGCAGCTCAAGGCGGGCGGAGCAGGGTCTCACTGACGGGCCGCCGCCCGCCGCTCCACCAGCGGGAGCGAGCGCAGCTGCCGCTCCATGTGCCACTGCAGGTGGGCGGCGACCAGGCCGGAGGTGTCGCGGCGGGTGGCGGGTGCGGCGGCGTCGGCGACGTCCCACTCCCCGTGCAGCAAGGCGTCGAGCAGCACGAACGTCTCCCGCGACGGCGAGACCGAGCCTGGCGGGCGGCAGCGCACACACACCGCTCCCCCGGCGGCGACGTTGAACGCCGGGTGCGGGCCGGGCTCGGCGCAGCGGGCGCAGTCGTTGATCGCGGGGGCCCAGCCCGCGTGGGTCATCGCGCGCAGGAAGAACGCGTCGAGCACGAGCGACGGGTCCCGGTCGCGGCCCGACAGCGCCCGGATCGCGCCCACCACCAGCAGGTACACCCGCAGCGCGGGCTCGCCCTCTTCCGCGACGAGCCGGTCGGCGGTCTCCAGCACCGCACACCCGGCCGTGTACCGCCCGTAGTCGCCGACCAGCCCCGCGCCGAACGCGTCGACGGTCTCGGCCTGCGTCACGATGTCGAGCGAGCGGCCCGTGTAGCACTGCACGTCGACGTGGTTGAACGGCTCCAGCCGCGCCCCCCACCGCGAACGGGTGCGCCGCACGCCCTTCGCCACCGCGCGGACCTTGCCGTGGCGGCGGGTGAGGATCGTGACGATCCGGTCGGCCTCGCCCAGCTTCTGTACCCGCAGCACGACGCCGGTGTCGCGGTACAGGGCCATGACGCAAGCCTACGACCCGGGCCTACGATCGGTGGTGAACGCCGACCAGGGGGGCCCCAGCATGTCGAGTCCGCACCAGTCCGACGACGCCTCGGAGCACACCGTCTCGCTGGGCAAGAACACCCCACCGCCCCCGCCGCAGAGCGCGTACCCGCCGCAGCAACAGCAGCAGGGCTATGGCCCGCCCCCCTACGACGCAGGCCCCTACGGCCAGCAACCGTACGACCCGAACGCGAACCCCTACGGCCAGCAGCCGTATCCCGCCGGGCCCTACGACCAGAACCCCTACGGCGCCTACCCCCAGCCCGGCTACCCGCAGCCCTACCCCGGCTACGGCCAGCCCTACCCGGTATCGCGCGGCACGAACACGATGGCCATCCTCGCGCTGGTCTTCGGCATCCTCGTCGCGCCGCTCGGGCTGGTGTTCGGGTTCGTGGCCCGCAGTCAGATCAAGAAGACCGGCGAGGACGGCGACGGGCTGGCGCTGGCGGGCATCATCATCGGTGGCATCTTCACGCTGCTGTTCATCGCCTACGTCGTCTTCATCATCATCTTCTTCGCCGCGGTGGCCAGCTCGGTACCGCTGCGTTAGAACCCGAGTTTGCGCAGCTGACGCGGGTCGCGCTGCCAGTCCTTCGTGATCTTCACGTGCAGGTCGAGGAAGACCCGCGTGCCCAGCAGCGCCTCGATCTGCCGCCGCGAGTCGGTGCCGACCTGACGCAGCCGCTCGCCGCCCTTGCCGATCACGATCCCCTTCTGGCTCGGCCGCTCGACGTGGATGACGGCGTGGACGTCGAGCAGGTCGTCGCGACCCTCGCGGGGCACCATCTCGTCGATCGTCACGGCGATCGAGTGCGGCAGTTCGTCGCGCACGCCCTCCAGCGCCGCCTCCCGGATCAGCTCGGCGACCAGCGTCTCCTCCGGCTCGTCGGTCAGCTCGCCGTCGGGGTAGAGCGGCGGGCCCTCGGGGAGGCGGGCGACGAGCAGGTCGGCCAGCGTCTCGACCTGGAACCCGTCGACCGCCGAGCACGGCACGATCTCGGCGAACTCCATGAGCTCGGCGAGCTGGCTGAGCCGCTCGGCCACCTGCTCGGGCCGCACGAGGTCGGTCTTGGTGACGACGCCCAGCACCGGGGTGCGGGCCGCCACCGACTTCAGCTCGTTGACGATGAACTCGTCGCCCCGGCCGACCGGCACGTCGGCGGGAACGCAAAAACCGATCACGTCGACTTCCGACCAGGTCTCCCGCACGACGTCGTTGAGTCGTGACCCCAGGAGCGTTCGGGGCTTGTGCAGGCCCGGGGTGTCGATCACGATCAGCTGGGCGTCGGGTCGGTGCAGGATGCCGCGGATCGCGTGCCGCGTGGTCTGCGGCCGCGACGACGTAATCGCGATCTTCGAGCCGATCAGCGCGTTGGTCAGCGTGGACTTGCCCGCGTTCGGCCGTCCGACGAAGCACGCGAAGCCCGAACGGAAGCCGGCCGGAACCTCCGCGAACGTCATAGCGCGCCGAGCCGGTCGCCCATGAGCCGCGCCAGGATCTCCCGGCCGATCGGCAGCGCGGCGGTGGCGGCGGGCGAGGGCGCGTTGAGCACGTGCAGCACGGCGCCGGACCCGCTGCCCTGCTCGGCGAACAGGAAGTCGTCCACCAACGTGCCGTCGCGCTTGACGGCCTGCGCGCGCACCCCGGCCCCCGCGGGCGAGAGGTCCGCCGCCGTGACGTCGGGCAGCATCCGCTGGATCTGCCGCGCCATCGCCGCCTTCGACAGCGAGCGGTGCATCTCGCCGAACCCGTAGCGCCAGTGCTTCTTCGCGACGCGCAGCATGCCCGGGTAGGCGAGCGTGGCGAGGAGTTCGCGGGGGTTGACCGTGCCCCAGCCGTAGCCCTCGCGGGCCAGCGCCAGCACCGCGTTCGGGCCCGCGTGCACGTGCCCGTCGATGCCGCGGGTGGCGTGCACGCCGAGGAACGGGAACGCCGGGTCGGGCACCGGGTAGATCAGCCCGCGCACCAACGAAGCGGCCCCGCCTGCGAACCCCGCGTACTCCCCGCGGAACGGCACGATCCGCACGCCGGGGTCGGCGCCCGAGGCCCGGGCCAGCTCGTCGCCGTGCAGACCCGCGCACGCGACGACCTGGGTGCCGAGCAGGTCCGGTCCGTCACCGCGGACCACGACGTCGGCGCTGCGGCGCTGCAAGGTGGTGACCGAGCGGCCGAGGTGGATCTCCCCGCCCTCCTTGACGACGAGCTCGCCGAGCTTCTCGGCGACCGCGCGGTAGTCACAGATCCCGGTGGACGGCACCCACAGCGCGGCGATCCCGCGCACGTGCGGCTCGTGCGCCCGCATCCCGGCCTGGTCCAGCTCGTGGTTCTCGACGCCGTTGGCGTGGCCGCGGCGCGCGAGCTCGGCCATCCGCGGCAGCTCCTCGGGCTCGGTGGCGACGACGAGCTTGCCGCACACCTGGTGCGGGAGGTCGTGCTCCCGGCAGAACGCGACGGTCTCCGCGCACCCCGCCACGGCCAGCCGCGCCTTCAGCCCGCCGGGCGCGTAGTAGAGGCCGGAGTGGATGACGTTGGAGTTGCGGCCGGTCTGGTGCGTGGCCAGCCGCGGCTCGCGCTCGACCACGGCCACCGAGCGCCCGGAGCGGGCCACGGCGTGCGCGGTGGCGAGGCCGACGATGCCGCCGCCGATCACCACAACGTCGTACTTCGGGGTCTTAGGAAGCGTCATCCGCGCGCTCTTCCTCCGGTTCGATTTCTTCCACAAGGACAGACGTGATGCGCAGGCGTCCGCGGGCATCCTTGCCACCCTCCGCCCGCAACCGCAGGCCCGCGACCTCGGCCTCCGCGCCGGGCAGCGGCACCTTGCCCAGCCGTTGCGCGAGGAGGCCGCCGACCGTGTCGACGTCGGCCTCGGCCAGCGCCTCGGCCAGGGGATTGGGCAGGTCCGGGTCACCGGTGGGCCGGTACAGCTCCTCGAGGTCCTCCACCGGCAGCCGGGCCGACAGCCGCCGCGTGTGGCCGTCGAGCTCCTGGATGGCGGGCACCTCGTCGAGGTCGTACTCGTCGGTGATCTCGCCGACGATCTCCTCCAGGATGTCCTCGATCGTCACGACGCCCGCGGTGCCGCCGTACTCGTCGACGACGATCGCCATGTGGTTGCGCGCGGCCTGCATCTCCTTGAGCAGCTCGTCGACGCGCTTCGAGTCGGGCACGAACACCGCACGGCGCATCACCTCCGGGAGGGCGGCGGCCGGGCGCTCGGCCTGTGCGCGGACGAGGTCCTTCAAGTAGGCGACGCCGACGATGTCGTCGATGCCCTCGCCGAGCACCGGCAGCCGCGAGTAGCCGCTCTTCAACGCGAGCCGAACCACCTTGTCGACCGGGGTGTCACGCTCGGTCCACACGACGTCCGGGCGGGGCACCATCACGTCGCGGGCGATGGTGTCGCCCAGCTCGAACACCGAATGGATCATCTGGCGTTCGCCCTCGTCCACGACGCCCGAAGTGCTGGCCATGTCCACCAGCTCGCGCAGCTCGATCTCGGACGAGAACGGGCCCTGCCGGAAGCCCTGCCCCGGCGTGACCATGTTGCCGATGACGATGAGCACGCGGCTGAGCGGCCCGAGCAGGGTACCGAGCGCCCGCACGGGGGCGGCGAGCAGCATCGCGATGCGGTACGGGTGCTGGCGGCCCAACGTGCGCGGGCCGACGCCGATGAAGACGTACGACACCACCACCATCACACCCGCGGCCACCAGCGCGCCGACCCACGCCGTGGCGAACAGCTGCACGAACGCGACCGTGACGAGCACCGTGGCCGTCGTCTCCGCGGCGAGGCGGAGCAGCAGGAGCAGGTTGACGTGCCGAGGTCGGTCGGCGACGACCTTCGCCAACGCGCGGGCCCCCGGCCTCCCCTCGCGCACGAGGGATTCGACGTGCGCGCGCGACACCGAGTTGAGCGCGGCGTCCGCCGCGGTGAACAGGCCCGCCACCGGAACCAGCAGAACCGCGATGACGAGCAGTGGGGCGATCATCGGAGCGGTCAGGTGTCCTCGAGGCCGACGGTGCCCAGCACGGCGGAGTCGCTACTTCGCTGGGCCGCGCGGGCGGCGGCTGCGCTCCGCGCCCGGTGCCAGTCCGCGAGCAGCGTGGCCTGCACCGCGAACATCTCGCGCTCCTCGTCGGGTTCGGCGTGGTCGTAGCCCAGCAGGTGCAGCACGCCGTGCACGGTGAGCAGGTGCAGCTCGTCGTCGAGACCGTGGCCCGCCGCCCTGGCCTGCGCCCTGGCGAACTCCGGGCACAACACGATGTCGCCGAGCAGCGCCGGGCCCATGTCGGGCGCGTCGGGTCGCCGGGACTCCTCCACCAGCTCGTCCATGGGGAACGACATGACGTCGGTGGGGCCGGGCTCGTCCATCCACCGCTCGTGCAGCTCGGCCATCGCGTCGGTGGTGACGGCGATGATCGACAGCTCGGCCGCCGGGCTCACCCGCAGCGCCGTCAGCGCGTGTCGGGCGACGGAGACGATCAGCTCGGCGTCCACGGGGACGCCGGACTCGTTGCTCACCTCGATCGACACGGTTCCCAGGATAGTCATCCCCCGATCACGGGCGGTCGACGCGTGGCGGGTCCGGCGCGAGAATGGGAGCGTGATCCATAACTGGGCGGGCAACGTCGCCTTCCGTGCGGCCCGATTCCACCGGCCGACGTCGGTGGCGCAGGTGCAGGAGTTGGTGGCGGGAGCGGAGCGGGTGCGGGTGCTCGGCAGCGGGCATTCGTTCTCGCCGGTCGCCGACACGACCGGCGACCTCCTCTCGCTGGCCGAGCTGGCACCGGAGCTGCACATCGCCGACGGGGCCATCACGATCTCGGCGGGCACGCGCTACGGCGAGCTGGTGGGCCCGGTGCACGAGGCCGGGCTCGCGCTGCCCAACACCGGCTCCCTGCCGCACATCATGGTCGCCGGGGCGTGCGCGACCGGCACCCACGGCTCGGGTGACGGCAATCGGATCCTCGCCGCGTCGGTGTCCGCGGTGGAGCTCGTCGGGCCGGGCGGCGCGCTGCGTACCGTCCGCCGCGGCGACCCGGGGTTCGCGGGGGCGGTCGTGGCGCTGGGCGCGGTCGGGGTCGTGACGCGGCTGACACTCGACCTCATTCCGACCTACGACGTGCGGCAGACCGTCGTCGAGGGCCTGCGGTCGTTCGACGATGTGCCGGAGGCGCTCGCCGCGGCCTACAGCGTGAGCCTGTTCACCTACTTCGCGGGTGCGGGTTTCGAGCAGGTGTGGGTGAAGCAGCGGGTCGACGAGCCCGCGCTGCCCGCCGGGTGGCTGGGCACGAAGCCCGCCGACAGCCCGCGGCACATGGTGCGCGGCGTCGACCCGGCGTCCTGCACGCCGCAGCTCGGCTCGACGGGCCCGTGGTACACCCGGCTGCCGCATTTCCGGCTGGACTTCACGCCGAGCAACGGCGACGAGCTGCAGTCGGAGTACCTCGTGCCGCGCGCCGCGGTGGTACCCGCGCTGCGCGCGCTCGACGCGATCCGCGACCGCATCGCGCCGGTGCTGCACGTGGCCGAGGTCCGGTCGATCGCGGCCGATGACCAGTGGCTGTCCGCCGCGTACGGCCGCGACAGCGCGGCGCTGCACTTCACCTGGATCTCTGACGAAGCGGCGGTGCGGCCCGTCGTCGGTGCTGTCGAGGCGGCGTTGGACGGCCTCGACGCCCGCCCGCACTGGGGCAAGGTGTTCAGCACGCCGCCGGAGCGGCTGGCGCAGCTGTGGCCGCACCTGGCCGACTTCGTCGCGACCGCCCGGGCGGCGGACCCGGGGGGCAAGTTCCGCAATGCGTTCCTGGACCGGCACCTGCCCGCCTGAACGGGGCTTGGGGTGGCCGGGCGGACGGAGCGCGCCGCGGGTCAGCGGCGGCGGGCGCGGCCGTCGGGGGGCGGGCCGTTGCGCGGCGCGGCGGCCCGGAGGTTGGGGCGCTCGCCCGCCGCGTCCCAGCGCGCGTAGGCGTCGACGATGTCGGCGACCAGCCGGTGCCGCACGACGTCGGCGCTGGAGAGATGCGCGAAGTGCACATCGTCGATGTCGGAGAGGATGTCGCGCACGACGTGCAGGCCGGAGCGGACGCCGGTGGGCAGGTCGGCCTGCGTGACGTCGCCGGTCACCACGATCTTCGACCCGAACCCCAGCCGCGTGAGGAACATCTTCATCTGCTCGGGCGTGGTGTTCTGGGCCTCGTCGAGGATGATGAACGCGTCGTTGAGCGTGCGGCCCCGCATGTACGCCAGCGGCGCGACCTCGATCGTCCCGGCCGCCATGAGCTTGGGGATCGACTCCGGGTCGATCATGTCGTGCAGCGCGTCGTAGAGCGGGCGCAGGTACGGGTCGATCTTCTCGAACAGCGTGCCGGGCAGGTAGCCCAGTCGCTCGCCCGCCTCGACGGCGGGCCGCGTGAGGATGATCCGGTTGACCATCTTGGCCTGCAGCGCCTGCACGGCCTTCGCCATCGCGAGGTAGGTCTTGCCGGTGCCCGCCGGGCCGATGCCGAAGACGATCGTGTGCGCGTCGATGGCGTCGACGTAGCGCTTCTGGTTCAGCGTCTTGGGCCGGATGGTGCGGCCGCGGCGGGACAGGATGTCCAGCGAGAGCACCTCGGCAGGTGACTCCCCCTGGCCGCCCGGGCCGGAGCCGAGCATGTCGACCGTGCGGCGGACGGCGTCGGCCGACACCTGCTGGCCACGCTCGGCCAGGGTGATCAGCTCGGTGAAAACCCGCTCGGCGAACGCCACGTCGCCGGGGCTGCCGGTGAGGGTGAGCTCGTTGCCCCGGACGTGCACATCGGCGTCGAGGAGCTCCTCGGCCATGCGCAGGCTCTCGTCGCGCGAGCCCAGCAGTGCGAGCAGAGCGGCGTCCGGAACGGCCAAACGGGACTGGACGGGATCCGGATGGGTCAAGTACGGACGCCTGCTTTCGCTACCGCGGATAGGACGCCGTCGATGCTACCGCGATCGCAGGCGCCGGGTCCCTCCATTCCGCGCGTGGGTTGACGCCCGCACAACTTCGACCTACAGTTCTCGATTAATCCGAAGCTATTCGGTCTAATTGGGGGAGAAGCGATGACCACCACCGAGACGACGGCCCTGCGGGTATTGCAACGCATGTTCGACCAGGGCTTCTCCACCGGTGACGACACGATCGTCGACGAGCTGTGCTCCCCCGATCTCGTCGAGCACCAGTTCGGCCTCGCGGGCGGCGGCGCGAAGGCGATCGGGCACGTCAAGGCCGCCATCCGCGATGTGCACGCCATGGCGCCCGACCTGCGGTTCACGATCGAGGACGCCGCCGTGGACGGCTACACGATCTGGGTCCGGGTGCGCGGGCGCGGCACGGCCACCGGGCCGTTCTTCGGGCCTCCGAGCGGGCGCCCGCTGGACTTCACGGTGATCGACGTGGCCCGCGTGGTCGACGGGCGGATCGTCGAGCACTGGGGTGTGCCCGACCGCTTCGCGGTCCTGGCCCAGACCGGCGTGCTCGCCCGACTCACCTGACGGCTCGGCCGACCAGGAGGATGGCCGGGTGGGTGACACGGCAAGACGCGACACCCGGCGCTACCACTCCCCGCGACGCGCCGAGCAGGCGGCGCAGACCCGTCGGGCCGTGCTCGCGGCGGCGCGCGACTTGTTCGTCGGCAACGGGTACGCCGCCACCACCGTCGCCGAGATCGCGCGGGAGGCGCGGGTCGCGGTCGACACGGTCTACGCCACCGTCGGCCGCAAGCCCGCCCTACTGCGCGAGGTGCTGGAGTCGGCCATCTCCGGCGCCGACGTGGCGGTGCCCGCCGACGAGCGCGACTACGTCGCCCGGGTGCGCGCCGCCACGTCCGCCCGCGACAAGATCACGGCCTACGTCACGGGCCTGGTCGACGTGCAGCGCAGGCTCGCGCCCGTGTTCCTCGCGCTGCGCGACGCCGCGGGCGCCGACACCGAATCCGCCGCGCTGTGGAAGGAGATCGCCGACCGGCGCGCGCGGAACATGCGCCGCTTCGCCGCGGACCTCCGCACGACCGGGGAGCTGCGCGCCGACCTCACCGACGACGACGTCGCCGACATCGTCTGGAGCATGAACGGCACCGAGTACTGGGTGCTGCTGGTCGGCGAACGCGGCTGGAGCCCCGAGCGCTTCGCCACCTACCTCATCGACGCCTGGAGCCGACTGCTCCTGGCCTGAAGGAGCTCGATCATGACCGACCGGATGGTCGCCCGCGCCGCGGGCAGCGGCCCCGCCACCTGGGCGTTGGGCGCCCTCTTCGAACGGCTCGTCGGAGGTGACGAGACCGGCGGGCGGCTCGGCGCGTCGCTCGTGACGCAGCCGCCCGGCACCGCGCCGCCCCTGCACGTGCACACCCGCGAGGCCGAGGCCTGGTACCTCCTCGAGGGCACGCTCACCTACCAGGCGGGCGACGAGCGCGTCGACCTCGAGCCCGGCGGCTTCATCTACCTGCCCCGCGGCGTGCCGCATGGTTTCCGCACCACGAGCGCCGTCCGCTACCTCGCGCTGACCCTGCCCGGCGGCGTGATGGAACTCTACGACGAAGTGGGCACGCCCGCGCCCGAGCGGCGGCTGCCCGACGGCGGCGTGAACGGCGACGACGTGCCCGCTGGCTGGCCGCCGCGCCGCGCTACGGGCTGCAGATCGTGGGCCCGCCCATCGCCGCCGTGAGTGGAAACGAGTGCTGGAGCACTCGTTTCCACTCACGGCACGATGGGGGGGTGCATGACGACTCCGGCTTCGTCCTCCCCCGCGTCGCCCGCTTCGTCCGCGAGCGGCTGACCCCCGCGCTGCATCGGGCGAAGGTCCCGGCCCGGGTCGCGGCGTGGACGGCGCCGGGCGAGCCGGTCCCGTTCGCCGAGGCCGTCGCCCAGGACTTCCGCCCGTTCGCCGTCGGCGAGGCATGGGGACGGCCGTGGGGCACGGTCTGGTTCCACGTCACCGGCGCGGTGCCCGCGGGATGGACGCATCCGGAGCTGCTGGTCGACCTCGGGTTCACCGGCGCGGGCCCCGGCTTCCAGGCCGAGGGCATGGCGTACGCGCCCGACGGCGTGATCCTCGGCGGCCTGGAGCCCCGCCGTCGCGCGGTGCCGCTGGTCGGGCCGTGGCAGCAGGGTGACACCGCAGACACTCAACGTCCGGAATGTCACCCTGCTGACACCCGGGTCGACCTCTACGTCGAGGCCGCCGCCAACCCGGACATGACCGGCGGCTGGTCCTGGGCGCCCACCCCGCTCGGCGACCTCGCCACCGCGGGCGACGACCCGCTCTACCACCTCGGCGACGTCGAGCTCGCCGACCTGGACGTCGATGTGTGGGCGCTCGCGCAGGACATCTGGACGCTGACCGGGCTCGTCGAGGCGCTCTCGGGCGACCTCCCCCGGCGCGCGGAGGTGCTGCGGGCCCTGGAGCGGGCGGTCGACGCGGTGGACCCCGCGGACGTCGCCGCCACGGCCGCGGCAGGCCGCGCCGAGCTGGCGGAGGTGCTGAGCGGCCCCGCCTACGCCAGCGCCCACCGCGTGTACGCCGTCGGGCACGCGCACATCGACTCGGCGTGGCTGTGGCCGGTGCGCGAGACCGTCCGCAAGGTCACCCGCACGTTCGCCAACGCGCTGCAGCTGATGGACGGCGACGACGAGTTCGTGTTCGCGGCCTCGTCGGCCCAGCAGTACGCCTGGGTGCGCGACCACCAGCCCGAGCTCTTCGCCCGCATCCGCAAGCGGGCAGCGGAGGGCCGGTTCGTGCCGGTCGGTGGCATGTGGGTGGAGTCGGACACGAACATGCCCGGCGGCGAGGCGCTGGCGCGCCAGTTCGTGTACGGCGCGGGCTTCTTCCGTGACGAGCTGGGCATCGAGTCCGACGGCGTCTGGCTGCCCGATTCGTTCGGCTACTCCGCCGCGCTCCCGCAGATCGCCGCCGCGGCCGGGCGGCGCTGGCTGCTCACCCAGAAGATCAGCTGGAACGACACCAACCGGTTCCCGCACCACACCTTCGACTGGGAGGGCATCGACGGCACCCGCATCCTGACCCACTTCCCGCCCGTCGATACCTACAACGCCGAGCTGTCGGGCGGTGAGCTGGCCCGTGCGCAGCGCCAGTTCGCCGAGAAGGGCCGGGCCAACACGAGCCTCGTCCCGTTCGGCTGGGGCGACGGCGGCGGCGGCCCCACCCGCGAGATGCTGGCCGCCGCGCACCGCACCCGTGACCTGGAGGGCTCGCCGACCGTGCGTCTCGCCCGGCCCACGGAGTTCTTCGCCGCCGCCGCGGCCGAGTACCCGGCGCCGCCGGTGTGGGTGGGCGAGCTCTACCTGGAGTACCACCGCGGCACCTACACCACCCAGGCGCGTACGAAGCGCGGCAACCGGCGCAGCGAGCACCTGCTGCGCGAGGCCGAGCTCTGGGCGACCACCGCGGCCGTCCAGCGGGCCGCGGACTACCCGGTCGAGACGCTCCGTCGCTGCTGGGAGACCGTGCTGCTGCAGCAGTTCCACGACATCCTGCCCGGCACGTCGATCGCTTGGGTGCACCGCCAGGCCGAGCGCGAGTACGCCCGCGTCGCCGAGGAGTTGGAGACGGTGATCGCCGACGCGCTCACCCTCCTGGTCGGCCCCGGCGACCGCGAGCTGGCCGCCAACGCCGGGCCCTACGCCGTGGACGGGGTGCCGGGCCTGGGCGTGGCGACCGCCGGGCCTGCTCTGGACAACGACGAGGTGCGGATCGTCGTCGACGAGCGTGGGCTGATCACGTCGATCCACGACAAGGTCGCCGACCGCGAGCTCATCCCGCCCGGTCGCGTGGCCAACCTCCTGCAACTCCATCGCGACACCCCGACCTGGTGGGACGCCTGGGACCTCGACCGGCACTACCGCCGCCACGCCGTCGACCTGATCGAGGGCGAGGTCACGACCGACGAGGACGGCGTGCGGATCGTCCGGCGCTTCGGCGCGTCCACGGTCACGCAAAGGGTGGTGTTGCGGGGCCGCACCGTCGGGATCGACACCCAGGTCGAATGGCACGAGCGGCAGAAGCTGCTCAAGCTCGCCTTTCCGCTCGACGTGCACGCCGACCGGGCCGCGTCGGAGATCCAGTTCGGGCACGTGTACCGCCCGACGCATGCCAACACGTCGTGGGACGCCGCGCGGTACGAGACCTGCGCGCACCGGTGGGTACACGTCGGCGAGCCGGGCTACGGGGTGGCGGTGGCCAACGACGCCACGTACGGCCACGACATCACCCGCGACGGGCGCACCTCCACCGTGCGGCTGTCGCTCGTGCGCGCGCCGCTCTTCCCCGACCCGGACGCCGACCAGGGCGAGCACCGGTTCCGGGTGGCGCTGCGGGTCGGGGCGACGATCGGGGACGCCGTCGCCGAGGGATATCGGCTCAACCTGCCGCCGCGCCGGGTGCGGGGCGGCAACGACGTCGCGCCGCTCGTCGTTGTCGACGACCCGGCTGTGGTCGTCGAGGCGGTGAAGCTCGCCGAGGACGGGAGCGGCGACGCGGTGGTGCGGCTCTACGAGGCGCTCGGCACCCGGGCGTCGGCCCGGATCACCCCCACGTTCGACCACGCGTCGGTGACCGAGACCGACCTGGTGGAGGTGCCGCTGCCCGAGCCGGTCGCGCTCGACGGAGACCGGCTCCGGCTGCGCCCGTTCCAGATCGTCACCCTGCGCTTCAGGCGCCTGTGACGCTTCGTGACACGATAGTCGGGTGACCACGCACGCCGTTCCGCTGGACGTCGACGGACGGACGATCCGCGCTCGGCTGCGGCGCATCCGGGAGCTGCTGGCCATCGTGCCCGCGCTGGGCCGGATCGACCCCCCTCGGCTGGTCGACGAGCCGGTCACGGCGCTGGCCGCCGAGCGCCTGCTCACCGTGCTGGTCGAGCTGGCGTTCGCCTGCAACCGGGACGTGGCGGTCGGGGTGCTGGGCCGTGTCCCCGCGGGCTACCCGGAGTCGTTCGACCTCGCCGCGCAGGCCGGGCTGATCAGCGCCGAGCTGGCCGAGCGGCTGCGCCCGTCGGCGGCGCTGCGCGATGTGCTCGTCCTCGACGCGGACCCCGGTCAGGTGGCGCTGGCGGTGCCCTGCGCGCCCGCGCTCTACGGGGAGTACCTCGCGCAGGCGAGCGCGTTCGTCGCCGAGCGCGCTATCTGATCAGGGCCTGCACCTCGCGGAACCGCGGATGGGTGGCATCGCGCAGCCACTCGAACAGCACCATCTCGGTGGTGACGAGCTCGGCGCCGTGCCGGACGAGCCGGTCGAGGGCGGCGGCGCGGTTGGCGGCGGTGCGTGAGCCGACCGCGTCGGACACCACCAGCACCCGGTGCCGCGCGGCCAACAGCCCGAACGCGGTCTGCAGCACGCAGACGTGCGCCTCGCAGCCCGCGACGAGCACCTCCTCGGTGCCGGGCGGCAGCAGCGTCGGATAGCCCGCGGCGTTGAAGGCCGTCTTGGGCAGCACGAGCTGGGGGTAGGGCGCGAGCTCCGCTACGGTGGGGCCGAGCTTGTCGGGGGCCTGCTCGGTGGCGCACACCGGCACGTCGAGCAGGGCGGCCGCGGCCGCGAGCCGCACGGCGTTCGCGGCCATCTCCTTGCCGCCGTCGAGCGCGGCGACCAGCCGTTCCTGGATGTCGACGAGCAGCACCGCGGAGCCCTCGGCCGAGATCAGCATGGCCAGTGAGACTATTCGACCAGCCCCTTCACGAGCAGGCCGGGCGCGCGTCGGGACCCCGGTGCGCTGCGTTGGCCGGGCTGCAGTCCGGGGCGGCGCGGCCCGCGGTCAGGGCAGCAGGTCTTCGACCGCGGCGCGGCAGGCCGCCCAGGCGGGCGTGCGCGGGTCGATCACGGCGAAGTGGTCGACGCCCGGCAGGCGCGTCCAGCGGTCGCCGGAGGCCGCGGCGAACCGCTCGGTCTGGCGCACCGGGACGCGGTCGTCGGCGGCGCCGTGCACGCCGAGCACCGGCACGCCGATCGGGACCCGCGCGATCGGGGAGGCGAGGGCGTAGCGGTCGGGGACGGCGTCGGGCGGGCCGCCGAGCAGGTCCACGACCGCGCCCCCGCCCACACCCAGCTCGGCCGCGTCGACGAGGTCGAGCACGCCCGCCTGGCTCACCGCGCCGCGCAGTGTGACGCGCGGCGCCGCCCCGGGCGCACCGGCGGGCAGGCCGGGCCGGGCGGCGAGCCACGCCGCGAGCTGGCCGCCCGCCGAATGGCCGAGCGCGACGACCCGGTCCAGCGGCAACCGGCCGCGCGCCGCCTCCTGTACCGGCCCGGCGAGGGCGTCGACGGCCGCAGCGACGTCGTCGAACGTCGCAGGCCACCCACCGCCCCCGCCGACGCGGCGATACTCGACGTTCCACGCCGCGAGGCCCGCGGCGGCGAGGTCGGCGGCGAGCGGGCGGCCGAGGGACAGGTCGTAGGCGTGCCGCCAGAACCCGCCGTGGACGACGACCACCACGCCGCGAGCCGGACCCGCGGGCAGCGTCAGCTCACCGAACCGGTGCGGACCCGGCGCGTACGGGATGGTGACGGGCACGGCCCGATCCTCGCAGCCGCCACGCCGCCACGCCGCCACGCCGCCACGCCGCCACGCCGCCACGCCGCCACGCCGCCACGCCGCCACGCCGCCACGCCGCCACGGCCATGATCGTCGGTTCGGTGCCGAACCCGGCCAGATTCGGCCGGTTTCGCGCCCAACCGGTGATCAAGCCGATGGAGGGGGCTGGGTGAGCCGGGCTGGGCGAGCGGGGCTGGATGAGCGGGGCCGGACGAGCGGGGCCGGACGAGCGGGGCCGGGCGAGCGGGGCCGGGCGAGCGGGGCCGGGCGAGCGGGGCCGGGCGAGCGGGGCCGGGCGAGCGGGGCCGGGCGAGCGGGGCTGGTGCGCGGGGCTGGTGCGCGGGGCTGGTGCGCGGGGCTGGTGCGCGGGGCTGGTGCGCGGGGCTGGTGCGCGGGGCTGGTGCGCGGGGCTGGTGCGCGGGGCTGGTGCGCGGGGCTGGTGCGCGGGGCTGGTGCGCGGGGGTGGTCGGTCGGGCTGGCGGGACGCGGGCGGGCGGGGCTGGCCGTCACCGGGTCCAGCGCGCCGTCAGCGCGCCCAGGGCGCCGAGGGCCACGGCGGCGGTGGTGGACGCGCGCAGCACCTCCGGCCCGAGCCGCACGGCGGTGGCGCCCGCCGCGGTGAGCACGGCCAGCTCGTCGTCGGTGATGCCGCCTTCGGGCCCGACGACCAAGAGGATCTCTCCGACGGCGGGCAGCGCGACGTCGGCGAGCGCCGTCGTCGCGCCCTCGTGCAGCACCAGGGCACAGTCCACGGCCGTGACCCGCGCGGCCAGCGCGCGCGTCGACACCGGCTCGGCCACCGGCGGGACCCAGGCGCGACGGGCCTGCTTGGCGGCCTCCCGCGCGGTGGCGCGCCAGCGGGCGAGCCCCTTGTCGCTGCGGGCGCCGTCGGCCCAGCGGACGACGCAGCGCGCCGCCGTCCAGGGCACGAGCGCGTCAACGCCCGCCTCGGTGGCCAGCTCGACGGCCAGCTCCCCGCGGTCGCCCTTGACCAGCGCCTGCGCGACGACGACCCGCGGCGACGGCGCGGGCACCACGGCGCGCCCGGTGAGAGTCAGGTCGACGACATCGCGTCCCGTCGCGGCGACGACGGCGTGCGCGAGCCCGCCCCGCCCGTCGCCGAGCAGCACGGCCTCGCCGGGCCGTAGCCGCTTGACCGTGGCGGCGTGGCGTCCCTCGGGCCCTTCGAGCACGGCGTGGTCCCCCGCGGGCAGCTCCGCCAGCAGGAACAGCGGCGGGGTCACCTACCGGAAGGTGTCGCGCAGCCGCGAGAAGAGGCCGTGGCCGCCGTTGCGGTTGCCGGTGAGGTCGGGCTGCTCTTCGCCGCGGAGGGCGGCCAGCTTGCGCAGCAGGTCGGTCTGCTCCCGGTCGAGCTTGGTGGGCACGACGACGTCGACGTGCACCATGAGATCGCCCTGGCCGTCGACGCGGCCGTTGGAGCGCAGCCGGGGCATGCCCTTGCCGCGCAATGTGCGCACGGTGCCCGCTTGGGTGCCCGGGTCGACGTGCAGCTCCTCGGTGCCCGACAGCGTGGGCAGCGGCAGGGTGGCGCCGAGCGCGGCGGCCGTCATCGGGAGTTGGACCGTGCAGTGCAGGTCAGCGCCGTCGCGGGTGAAGAGCTCGTGCGGCTCCTCCTCGACCTCCACGTAGAGGTCGCCCGCGGGGCCGCCGCCCGGGCCGACCTCGCCGCGGCCCGCCAGCCGCACGCGCATGCCGTCGGCCACGCCGGGCGGGATGTTGACGGGGACGTCGCGCCGGGAACGGACGCGGCCCTCGCCCTGGCAGCGCCTGCACGGCTCGGGGATGACCTCGCCGAAGCCGCGGCACGTCGGGCACACCCGCGACGTGACGACCTGCCCCAGGAACGAACGCTGGACGCTCTGCACCTCGCCGCGGCCGTTGCAGATGTCGCAGCGGACGGTGGTGGTGCCCGGCGCGCAGCCCTGCCCGGAGCAGTCCGAGCACAGCACGGCCGTCTCGACCGGCAGCTCGCGCGTGACGCCGGTGGCGCACTCCTCCAGCGTGAGCGCCATGCGGATGAGCGCATCGGCGCCGGGCTGCACCCGGCTGCGCGGCCCGCGGCCCCGGCCGCCGACACCACCGCTGCCGCCGAAGAAGGCGTCCATGATGTCGCCGAAGCCGAACGCGCTGAACGGGTCGCCGCCCGCGCTCTGGCCGCCGTTGCCGAGGGGGTCGCCGCCGAGGTCGACGATGCGGCGCTTCTCCGGGTCGGATAGCACCTCGTACGCGGCGCTGACCTCGGCAAACCGCTCCTGCGCGCCCACATCCGGGTTGACGTCGGGGTGCAGCTCACGCGCGAGCCGCCGATAGGCCCGCTTGATCTCATCGGGCCCGGCGTCCGGTGTGACGCCGAGGATCCCGTAGTAGTCCCGTACCACCCCAGCGTCCCTCATGATCTCTCGCTCAACTTCCTAGCGTCCCGCCAGGATCTCACCTACGTACCGGGCGACGGCATGCACCGCCGCTATAGAGCCCGGATAGTCCATCCGGGTGGGGCCGACCACGCCCATTCCGCCCAGCACGGTGCTCATCCCGTAGCCGATCGATACGACCGAGGTGTCGCGCATCTCCTCGGCCTCGTTCTCGCCGCCGATGCGGACGGTGACGGTGCCCGGGTCCTGCGCGGACGCCAGCAGCTTCAGCACGACCACCTGCTCCTCCAGCGCCTCCAGGATCTGGCGCAGGGAGTGGGGGAAGTCGGCGGCGTTGCGGGTGAGGTTGGCGGTGCCGCCCAGCAGCAGCCGCTCCTCGGGGTGCTCGACGAGGGTCTCGATGAGCACCGACGCCACCGGGGTGATCACACCCCGCAGCTCGGCGGGCGCGCTGTCGGGCAGGTCGGCGACGGCGACGGACGCCGCGGCGAGCGGCCGTCCGGACAACGCCCCGTTGACCAGGGCCCGCAGGGCGGCGACGTCGTCGTCGGAGAGCACCTCGCCGAGGTCGACGACGCGCTGGTCGACCCGGCCGGAGTCGGTGATCAGCACGAGCATGAGCCGCGCGGGCGTGAGCGCGACGATCTCGCAGTGCCGCACCGTGGAGCGGGTGAGCGTGGGGTACTGCACCACCGCCACCTGCCGGGTGAGCTGGGCGAGCAGCCGCACACTGCGGCGCAGGACGTCATCGAGGTCGAGCGCGCCGTCGAGGAACGCCTGCACGGCCCGCCGCTCGGCGCTCGACAGCGGCTTGACCTGCGTCAACCGGTCGACGAACAGGCGGTAGCCCTTGTCGGTGGGCACCCGGCCCGCGCTGGTGTGCGGTTGCGCGATGAGCCCGTCCTCCTCCAGCACGGCCATGTCGTTGCGCACCGTGGCGCTGGAGACACCGAGGTTGTGCCGGTCGACGATCATCTTGGAGCCGACGGGCTCGTGCGTGGCCACGTAGTCGGCGACGATCGCGCGCAGGACCGCAAAGCGGCGCTCGTCGGCGTTCATGGCGTCCAGTCTAGGTGCTCGACCACGGCCGAGCCGGGCCACACGCCCCGCCGGGGCTACCCACCCGACGCCCAGCCCGGCTTCCTCGCCGCGGAGATGGCGGCAGGCCGCCCCTACGGCAGGATCGGGAACGTGCTCATCCGCAGGCCCGTGCTCGACGCGATCGCCGACGGCTCGGTGACCGCCCTGTTCCGGCGCTGGGACCGGCCGCGGGTGCGGGTGGGCGGCACACAGCGCACGGTGGTCGGCGTGCTCGAGTTCACGGCGGTCGAGCCCGTGGCGCTGTCGCGGCTCACCGCGGCGGACGCCCGCGCGGCGGGCTACCCGACGGTGGCGGCGTTGCGCGCGGCGCAGACCGGCGAAGGTCGGCTCTACCGGATCACGGTGCGCCCCGCGGGACCGGACCCCCGGGTGGCGCTGCGGGAGCAGGCCGACCTCTCGCCCGACGACCGGGCGAAGATCGCGGCCCGGCTGGAGCGGATGGATCGGCACACATCGTGGACGGGCACGGTGCTGCGGCTCATCGCCGAGCGGCCGGGCGTGCGCGCACCCGACCTGGCCGCATCGCTGGGGCGCGAGACGCTGCCGTTCAAGCGCGACGTGCGCAAGCTCAAGGAGCTCGGCCTCACCGAGAGCCTGGAGGTGGGCTACCGCCTGTCCCCGCGCGGCCGGGCCTACCTGGGAGCGCGCTGACACGGAAAGCTCACACCGGCGCCGGCACAGTGAAGTCGTGGCGCGGCGCTTCGGCAGGCGCTGGCTGCTCGTGGGCGCCGGCGCCGCCGCACTGGTGGGGGTGAGCGCCGTCCGCGCGCCCGCGGCGGCGGTCAGCGCCGACCCGGCCGCGCTGCGGGCCCGCATCCGCGCCACCGTGCCGCCCTACGTCGGCTACGCCGAGAGCACCGGACGGCTGGGGCTCCCGCAGATCCCCCAGCTGGAGTCCACGGTCGCACTGCTCACCGGCACCACGCGGATCCGCGCGTTCGTGGCGTCCGGCGACGCCTGGCGGGCCGACGAGCTCACGCCGACCGGCGAGCACGGCGTCTACCGCGCCGGGCCGTCGGAGTTCCTGTGGGACTTCGAGGCCAACCAGCTCACCCGTGTGCTCGGCATCGCCGCGGCCCGGCTGCCGCGCGCCACCGACCTGCTGCCACCCGACCTCGCGCGCCGCCTCCTGGCGTTGGCGGGCACCGACCCGGTCGTGGCGCTGCCGTCGCGCCGGATCGCGGGCCGCGACGCCGCGGGGCTGCGGGTCACCCCCACGGACCCGCAGACGACGGTGGGCAGCGTCGACATCTGGGCCGACCCGACGACGGCGTTGCCGCTGCGGATGGAGGTCGCGGGCCGCACCGGGCCCGCCCTGCTCGCCACGGAGCTGTTGGAGGTGACCGACGGGCCGCCCGACCCGGCGCTGCTGCGCCCGACTCCGCCGCCCGGCGCGGGCTACGTCACCGCCGGGGTCGTCGACGTCGCGGGCGCGCTCAAGGTGCTGAACGCCCCTCCGCCGCCCGCGCGCCTCGTCGGCCGGGCTCGGGTCGCGCTGCCGGGCACGCCGCTTCCCGGCGTCGGTGTCTACGGCACCGGGCTGGCCGCGTTCGTGCTCGTGCCCACCAGCCGCGACATCGCCGAGCGCGCCGTCGACTCGGCCGCCGCCGCAGGTGGGGTCGCGGTCCCGGTGCCGACGGGCCGCGCGGCGCGGGTTTCCACCCCGCTCCTGTCGGTGGCCGTGCGCACCCGCGGCCGATCCGGCTCGCTGCTGCTCGGCGCCGTCGACCCGACCGTCCTGGACCGCGCGATCGCCGAGCTGCCCGGGCGGCGGCCGACATGACCGTCATCGACACCGAGGGGCTGACCAAGCGCTTCCGGCACGTCGTCGCGGTCGACGGGGTGTCGCTCTCCGTACCGACGGGCGCGCGGTTCGGGCTGCTCGGGCCGAACGGGTCGGGCAAGACGACGCTGGTCCGGATGCTGCTCGGGCTCGTGCACCCGACCGCGGGCCGCGTCACGCTGCTCGGCAGGCCCATGCCGCGCGACGCCGCGCACGTGCTGCCGCGGGTCGGGGCGCTCGTGGAGGGGCCTGCGGCGTGGCCGCACCTGTCGGGACGGACGAACCTGCGGCTGCTGGACGCCGTGGGCCGAAGCGGGCGTCGAGATCGCACCGACCGCGTGGAGGAGGCGCTCGTACGGGTCGGGCTCGGCGGGATCGACGGCCGTCCGGTGCGGGCGTACTCACTGGGGATGCGCCAGCGACTCGGCATCGCCGCCGCGCTCCTGCGCAAGCCGGAGCTGCTGCTGCTGGACGAGCCCACCAACGGCCTCGACCCGCGCGGCATCGGCGAGATGCGCGCGCTCCTGCGGCACTTCGCGACGCAGGGCACGACGGTGGTGCTGTCCAGCCACCTGCTCAGCGAGGTCGAGGCGCTCTGCACCCGCGTGGGCGTGATGAGCGCGGGACGGCTGGTGCTCACCGAGGATCTCGACGCCCTGCGCGTCCCCACCGGGCTGGTGCAGGTCCGCACGCCCGACCCGGCGGCGGCGGTGGGCCTGCTCGACGGCCGGGTCGTGCACCGCGACGGCGACCTGGTGACGGTGCGCGCGGACGACCCGGCCGCGCTGAACGCCCGGCTGGTCGCCGCGGGGGTGGCGGTGCACGAGCTGTCGGCGCAGCGGCGCACCTTGGAGCAAGTGCTGTTGGAGCTGACGGGCCCGAGCGCGGATCGGGTGGACCGGCCCACCGGACCAGGTCAGGCGGAGCTGCCCGGCGGGGCCGATCGGGCGCTGTGGCGGGGCGGGCCGGACCGGGCCGATGGGGACCGCCGGTGATCGGCGTCGAGCTGGCGCTGCTGCTGCGCCGCCGCCGGGTGTGGCTGTGCTGGGCGCTGCTGTGCGCGCTGCCGACGGCGATCGCGGTCCTGCTCGCCGTCACGAAGATCGTGCCGCCGCCGGGGCCGGGAGCGCAGTTCCTGTCGGCCGTGCTCGCCGACGGGCAGCTCTTCCCGGCGGCCGCGCTGGCGCTGGTGCTCCCCGTGTTCCTGCCGATCACGGTCGCGGTGGTGGCAGGCGACACGATCGCGGGCGAGGCCGCCACCGGCACCTTGCGCTACCTGCTGGTGCGGCCGGTCGGACGGCTGCGGCTGCTGTCCGCGAAGCTCGTCGCGGTGGCGGTGTTCGTGCTGCTCGCGGTGCTGTTCGTGACGGTCACGGGGTACGTCGTGGGTGTACTGGCGTTCGGCTTCGGGCCCGACGCGAGCATCGGCGGCACGGGCGGCATCACGTCGCTGTCGGGGGTGGTGCTCACGCCCGTGCAGCTCGCCGAGCGCACCGCGCTGACCATCGCCTACCTCGCGCTGTGCATGCTGGCGCTCGGCGCCGTCGGCCTGTTCTTCTCCACGATCACGGACTCGCCGCTCGCCGCGGCGCTCGGGGTGCTGGCGTTCGTCGTCGCGTCGACCGTGCTGCTGCCCTTGGACGCGGCCGCGGCGATCCGGTTCTACCTGCCCACCCGGCATTGGTTGGCCTGGGTCGACCTCTACCGCGACCCGATCCTCTGGCGGTCGGTGCGCCAGGGCGCAGCCGTGCAGGCGGGGTACGTGCTCGTCGCGTTCGGGGCGGCGTGGGCGAACTTCGCGACGAAGGACGTCACGAGCTGACCGGGCATCCCTGTCCGGTCAGCGGCGCCGTGGAGAGGCCGCGGAGCACCAGCGCGACGACCGCCGGGTCGCCCGGGAGCTGCCCGTGCGACACCGGCCCGGTTCGGCACACGTCCTGCAGGGCGACGTCGACCGCGCCGTCGAGCCGGGCCGAGTCGGGCGGCGTGACCGTCTGGTCGGCGGTCGTCCAGATCGACAGCCACGGCAGCAGGCGGCCCACCCCGGCGGCGGCCAGCTCGCGCACCTCGGCGCTCCCGGGCGCGAGCTGGTGGCAGGCCACGGGGCAGGCGTCGGGCACGAACGCGACGGCGCTGCCCGCCACCGTCGTTCCGCGCAGCGGCGAGCCCAGCGTGACGACCCGGCGCGCCTTGGCGGGCCCGTCGTCGCGCGCGACCCACAGCCCGGCCACCACCCCGCCCGCCGAGTAACCGACGACGTCCACGCTGGGCGCGCCCGCGGCCAGGGCACGACCGACGGCGCGGTTGAGGGCGTCGACCTGCGCGGACAGGTCGCCGGTGCCGTTCCCGGGCAGCGCGACCACGGTGGCGGTGCGCCCGGTCGCGCGGATGCGGTCGGCCAGCGGCACCAGCGCGGCCTGCGCACCGCCGTAGCCGGGCACGAGCAGCACCGGGCCGAGCACGTCCTGGGCGGGCCGGGCATTGACGTCGACCGCGGGCCCGCGCCCGGCCACCACCTGCACCACGACGAGCACCGCCGCGAGCAGGGTGGCCGCGGCGACGATGGCCAGCAGCAGCCGACGCCGCGGGCTCACCGCGGCATGATCGCCGGGATCGGTGCGGGAGGTGCGCTGATGCACCTCAGGCCCCGCACCCGGCGCTCTCGGGCAGTGGGGTGGGTCACGGGAGGGCCGGGGCGGGGACGAGCAGGTCGCGCACCACGGCGTCGGCGAGCAGCCGTCCGCGCCGGGTGAGCACGACCCGCGCGCCACCGGCGGGCCCGGCCGGGTCGGTCGACCGCTCCAGGAGGCCGTCGGCGACCGCGCGTGCCGCGGCTCGGCGGCCGTCGGCGTCCAACAAGGCGAGGGGCAGGCCGGACGCCAGCCGCAGCCGGAGCATCACGCGTTCGGTGTGCCGCTCGGCGTCGGTCAGCGCCTCGCGCCCGGCCGCGGGCGACTCCCCCGCGGCCAGCGCGGCGGCGTAGCGGGCCGGGTGCTTGAGGTTCCACCACCGCGTGCCCGCGAGGTGCGAGTGCGCGCCGGGGCCGAGCCCCCACCAGTCGCCGTCGAGCCAGTACCCGAGGTTGTGCCGACACGCGGCGGCCTCCGAAGCGGCCCAGTTCGACACCTCGTACCAGCGCAGGCCCGCGGCGGTGAGCCGGTCGTCGAGCATCTCGTACCGGGCGGCGGCGACGTCGTCGTCGGGGGCGGGCAACTCCCCGCGGGCCACCCGCCGTGCCAGCGCGGTGCCGTCCTCCACGATCAGCGCGTACGCCGAGACGTGGTCCACCCCGGCGGCGAGCACCGCGTCGAGCGAAGCGGCGAGGTCGGCGTCGGTCTCGCCCGGCGTGGCGTAGATCAGGTCGAGGTTGACGTGCGCCAGCCCGGCCGCGCGGGCCTCCCGGGCGGCGTCGACGGCCCGGCCGGGCGTGTGGCGGCGCTCCAGCACTCGCAGCACGTGCGGCGCGGCCGACTGCATCCCCAACGACACCCGGGTGAACCCGGCCTCGACGAGCCCGGCGAAGAACTCCGGCGAGGTCGACTCGGGGTTGGCCTCGGTGGTCACCTCCGCCTCGTCGGCGAGCCCGAACGTCGCGCGGATCGCGGAGAGCACCGCGCCCAGCCGCGCGGCGCCGATCAGCGACGGGGTGCCGCCGCCCACGAACACGGTGTCGACCGCCCGCGGCCCGACCGTCTCGGCGGCGAGCGCCAACTCCCGGCGCACCGCCTCCAGCCACCCGTCCGGCGACGCCCCCGAGCCCGCCAGTTCGGACGCCGTATAAGTGTTGAAGTCGCAGTAGCCACACCGCGCCGCGCAGAACGGCACGTGGACGTAGACGCCGAAGGGGGGCGCGGGCACCCGTCCACGGTAACCGCGCCCCCATCGTGAGTGGAAAACGTTGCCCTGGCGACGTTTTCCACTCACGACCTTCAGTCGGCGCTGCGCTCCATCACCCGGATCCCGACGACCAGCCCGACGGCCGCCGTCACCGCCGCGGACAGCACCCCGGCGAGCACCGCGCCCGCCGCGAACTGCCCGGCGAACAGCGCCCGCTCGGCCGCGACCACGTGCGCCAAGGGGTTGAACTCGGCGGCCACCCGCATCCACGGGGGCCCGGTCTCCAAGGGCAGCAGCATCCCGGAGAGGATCATCAATGGGAACAGCAGCGTCTGCTGCACCGCCCAGAACATCCACTCCTGCTTCCGCACGGCGACGGCCAGTGCGTACGACAGCGACCCCAGCCCGACCCCGAACACGGCGAGCACGACGAGGCCCGCGACCACGCCCAGCGGGTCGACCGAGAGCCCGAACGGCAGCATCACCGCAACGATCACCACGGCCTGCCCCGTGAGCGGCACCATCTCCTTCAGCGCCCGCCCCACCAGCAGCGACGAGCGCGGCAGCGGTGTGCCGAGCATCCGCTCGTGCGCACCGGTCTGCAGCTCGAACAGGAGGTTGGCGCCGGTCGTCGACGTGCCGAAGAGCGCCGTCATCACGAGGATCGCCGGCACGAACCAGCCCCAGACGTCCCCTCCGACCGCCTGCCCGACCGAGCCCACGAGGAGCGGGCCGAACAGCGCGAGGAACACCAGCGGCTGGATCATCCCGAAGATCAGCGAGAACGGGTCGTGCAGGACGGGCCGCAGCTCGCGGATCATGACGATGCCGACGTCGCGCACCAGGCTCGACGTCCGCGTGGGGGCGGCCGACGCGGTGCGGATTGCGGTGGTCATGCGGCGCTCCTTTCCGACGCGGCGGCCTCGCGCAGGCTGCGGCCGGTGAGGGTGAGAAAGACGTCATCGAGGGTGGGGCGGTGCACCTGGGCGGTCTCGACGGGCACGCCGTCGGCCTGGGCGGCCGCGAGCAGCACGGGTAGCGCGCGCGGCCCGTCGGCGACCCGGGCCTGCACCCGCCCGCCCACGACGGTCACGTCCCGCGCCTCCAGCCGCCGCGCCAGCTCGGCGAACCGCCCGGACGCCCGCGAGGTGATCTCGATCCGGTCGCCCGCCAGGTCGGCCTTGAGCCGGTCGGCCGTGTCGTCGGCGATGATCCGGCCGTGGTCCACGACCACCACGCGCTCGGCCATCGTGTCGGCCTCGTCCATGTAGTGCGTGGTGAGCACGACGGTCATCGCGTGCTCGTCGCGCATCCGCAGCACGTGGCCCCAGAGGTTGGCTCGGTTCTGCGGGTCGAGGCCGGTGGAGGGCTCGTCGAGGAACAGGATCGACGGCGCGTGCACCAGCCCGATCGCGACGTCCAGGCGCCGCCGCTGGCCCCCGGAGAGGCTCGACACCTTGCGGCAGGCCAGCGCCGTGAGGTCGAGCGCATCGAGCAGCTCGTCGGCGCGGCGGCGGGCGGTGCGCCGGTCGAGCCCGAACACGGCGCCCTGCGTGCGCAGCTCGTCGCGCACGCGCTGGTTGTGGCCCGCGCCGTTGCCCTGCCCGACGTAGCCGATGCTGCGCCGCACCGCCGCGGCCTCGGCGACGACGTCGTGGCCGCCGACCTCGGCCCGGCCCGCCGTCGGGGCGATCAGCGTGGTGAGCATGCGCATCGTGGTGGACTTGCCCGCGCCGTCGGGCCCGAGAACGGCGACGAGCTCGCCGGGCGCGATGTCGAGGTCGAGGCCCTGCACGGCGTGCACCGTGCGGTCGCCGCGGGCGAAGTCCTTGGTCAGTCCCCGGGTGCGGATCGCTGTCATGCCGACAACGCTAGAACGGCTAGCGGTCACTTTCTGTCCGCAATGTCGATGTGAATCCGCTCCCAGCATGCGGACGGCGTTGGCTCACAGACCGGGCGGATGGCACCCTGGTCACCGTGACCGCGCCGCTGCCCGCCCTCCTGCTGGTGGCGCGCCGTCATGTCGACCTGCACCGGGTGAGCAGCGCGCTCTGTCGCTGAACCGTCCCCGGCCCGCACGTCCCCCATCCCGCGAGAGGCGCGTCTTCGTGACCACCCCTGCTGTCAAACGCAAGCGCGGCGAAGGCCAGTGGAAGCTGGGCTACCGCGAGCCGCTCAACCCGAACGAGCGCACCAAGAAGGACGACGACGGGCTCAACGTCCGGGCCCGCATCGAGAACATCTACGCCAAGCGCGGGTTCGACTCCATCGATCCCGCGGACCTGCGGGGGCGGATGCGCTGGTGGGGGCTCTACACCCAGCGCAAGCCCGGCATCGACGGCGGCCGCACGGCGGTGCTCGAGCCCGAGGAGCTCGACGACCGCTACTTCATGCTCCGCGTGCGGATCGACGGCGGGGCGCTCACCACGGCCCAGCTGCGCACCCTCGGTGAGATCAGCCAGGCGTACGCGCGCGACACGGCCGACATCACCGACCGGCAGAACATCCAGTACCACTGGATCGACATCGTCGACATGCCCACGATCTGGGAACGCCTGGAGAGCGAGGGCATGCGCACCACCGAGGCGTGCGGCGACACCCCGCGCGTCATCCTCGGCTCGCCGGTCGCCGGGATCGCCGCCGACGAGGAGATCGACCCGACCCCGGCCATCGACGAGATCCGCGAACGCTGGGTGGGCAACCCGGAGTTCTCCAACCTGCCGCGGAAGTTCAAGACGGCGATCTCGTGGCAGCAGGACGTCGCGCACGAGGTCAACGACGTCTCGTTCGTCGGGGTTGTGCACCCCGAGCACGGGCCGGGATTCGACGTGTGGGTCGGCGGTGGGCTCTCGACCAACCCGAAGATCGCCCAGCGGCTCGGCGCCTGGATCCCGCTCGAGGACGTTCCCGACGTCTGGGCGGGCATCGTGTCGATCTTCCGTGACTACGGCTACCGGCGGCTGCGCCACCGCGCCCGGATCAAGTTCCTCGTGGCCGACTGGGGCGCGGCGGAGTTCCGGCGCGTGCTGGAGGAGGAGTACCTCGGGCGGTCGCTTGCCGACGGCCCGGCGCCCGCCATCCCCGCGATCCCGATCGACCACATCGGCGTCCACAAGCAGCACGACGGCCGCAACTACGTGGGCGCGGCGCCCGCGTCCGGGCGGGTCTCGGGCACCACCCTGGTGGCACTGGCCGACGCCGCCGAGCGCGCCGGGTCGGGCCGGGTGCGGCTCACCCCGCAGCAGAAGGTCGTCGTGCTGGACGTGCCGGACGCCGCGGTCGACCGGCTCGCCCGCGAGCTCGGCGACATCGGGCTGCAGGTCGAGCCCTCGCCGTGGCGGCGCTCCACCATGGCCTGCACCGGCATCGAGTTCTGCAAGCTCGCGATCGTCGAGACGAAGGAGCGGGCGATCCGGCTGGTCGACGACCTGGAGAAGCGCCTTGCCGACGTCGGGGGGGTGGGAGACGACACTGCGCCGATCTCGATCCACCTCAACGGCTGCCCGAACGCCTGCGCCCGCACCCAGGTCGCCGACATCGGCCTCAAGGGCATGATCGTCACCGATCAGGAGGGCAACCAGGTCGAGGGCTTCCAGGTGCACCTGGGCGGCGGGCTCGGGCTGGACGCAGGCTTCGGGCGCAAGCTGCGCGGGCTCAAGGTCACCAGTGCCGACCTCGGCGAATACGTCGAGCGCGTCGTGCGGCACTTCGTCGAGCAGCGCACCGAGGACGAGCGCTTCGCGCAATGGGTGGCCCGCGCCGACGAGAACGACCTCAAATGACTCGTGAGTGGATAACACTGTTCCGACCACTATTTCCGCTCACGACCCGGGGGTGGGAATGAGCGAACGGGCTGTGCCCTTCTACTGCCCGTACTGCGGCGACGAGGACCTCCGTCCCTCCGAGGTGGCCCACGGCGCCTGGTACTGCGCGGCCTGCCTGCGCACGTTCAGTCTGAAGATGATCGGGATCGGGGTGCCGTCGTGAGCGTGGCGACCGAGGTGGACCTACGCGGGCTCGCCGAGCGTGGGGCCGCCGAACTGGGACCGGAGGCGAGCGCCGAACAGGTGCTCGGGTGGGCCGCCGAGACGTTCGGCGAGCGGATGATCGTCGCGTCCAACATGCAGGACGCGGTGTTGGTCGACCTGGCCGCCAGAGCGCGGCCCGGCGTCGAGATCCTGTTCCTCGAGACCGGCTACCACTTCGCCGAGACCATCGGCACCCGCGACGCCGTCGAGCAGGTGTACGACGTGCGGATCGTCAACGCCCGCGCCCGCCGGTCGGTGGCCGAGCAGGACACCGAGTTCGGCAGGGACCTGTTCGCCCGCGACCCCAACCTCTGCTGTGCGATGCGCAAGGTCGAGCCGCTCACCGACACCCTGGCGGGCTACGACGCCTGGGTCACCGGCGTGCGCCGCGTCGAGGCTCCCACCCGGGCCGAGACGCCTTTGGTCACCTACGACGAGAAGTTCGGGCTGGTGAAGATCAACCCGCTCGCCGCGTGGAGCGACGACGACATGGAGGCCTACATCACCGAGCGCGGGATCCTTCAGAACCCGCTGGTCGCCGAGGGCTACCCGTCGATCGGCTGCGCGCCGTGCACGGCCAAGCCGCTGCCCGGCGCCGACCCGCGCTCCGGGCGCTGGGCGGGCACCGGGAAGATCGAGTGCGGGCTGCACGTCCAATGAGCGCACCCGCTCTCGACGCCCTCGACGCCCTCGAATCCGAGGCCATCCACATCTTCCGCGAGGTCGCGGGCGAGCTGGAGCGGCCGGTGATCCTGTTCTCCGGCGGGAAGGACTCCACGCTGCTCGTGCACCTTGCGGTCAAGGCGTTCGCGCCCGCCCCGGTGCCGTTCCCGCTGCTGCACGTCGACACCGGGCACAACTACGCCGAGGTCATCGCCTTCCGCGACGAACTGGTGGCGCGGCTCGGTCTGCGGCTGCACGTCGCCCACGTCCAGGACTGGATCGACGACGGCAGGCTCGTCGAACGCCCGGACGGCACCCGCAATCCGCTGCAGACCCAGCCGCTGCTCGACGCCATCGCCGAGCACCGCTTCGACGCGGTCTTCGGCGGCGGCCGTCGCGACGAGGAGCGCGCCCGGGCCAAGGAGCGGATCATCTCCCTGCGCGACGCGTTCGGCCGATGGGACCCGCGCAGCCAGCGCCCCGAGCTGTGGAACCTCTACAACGGCCGCCACGCCCCTGGCGAGCACGTGCGGGTGTTCCCGATATCCAACTGGACCGAGTTGGACGTCTGGCGCTACATCGAGCGGGAGAACGTCGCGCTGCCCTCGATCTACTACGCGCACGAGCGCGAGGTGTTCCGCCGCGACGGCATGTGGCTGGCCGAAGGGCCGTGGGGCGGCCCGCGCGGCGTCGAGGTGCTGGAGCGCAAGACCGTGCGCTACCGCACTGTCGGCGACGGCTCGTGCACCGGCGCCGTCGAGTCCACGGCCGCCACGGTCGACGAGATCATCGCCGAGGTCATGGCCTCCCGACTCACCGAGCGCGGCGCGACCCGAGCCGACGACCGGCTCTCGGAGGCCGCCATGGAAGACCGGAAACGGGAAGGCTACTTCTGACGTGGAAGGCATAGGGGACGCCCGCTCGTCAACGGTGCTCGAGGCTTGGACGGGCGGTGACGGAGAACGCGACCTGCTCCGGTTCGCGACGGCGGGCTCGGTGGACGACGGCAAGTCCACATTGGTCGGTCGGCTGCTCTACGACACCAAGTCGGTGCTCGCCGACCAGATCGAGGCGGTGCACCGCGCGTCGGTGGACAAGGGCTTCGCGACGCCCGACCTGTCGCTGCTGGTGGACGGCCTGCGCGCCGAGCGCGAGCAGGGCATCACGATCGACGTCGCCTACCGCTACTTCGCCACGCCCCTGCGCGAGTTCGTGCTCGCCGACACCCCCGGCCACGTGCAGTACACGCGCAACACCGTCACCGGCGCGTCCACGGCCGAGCTGGCCGTGCTGCTGGTCGACGCCCGCAGCGGCGTGCTCGAGCAGACCCGCAGGCACGCCGCCGTGCTCGCGCTCCTGCGCGTGCCCCGCATCGTGCTGGCCATCAACAAGATCGACCTGGTCGACTACGACGAGGGCGTGCTCACCGCGATCGCCAAGGACTTCGCCGGGCTGGCCCGATCGCTGGGCATCGCCGACGACGCGGTCGTGACCGTGCCGGTGTCGGCGCTGCTCGGCGACAACGTCGTCGGGCGCTCCCCGCACACCCCTTGGTACGACGGGCCGACGCTGCTGCACCACCTGGAGTCCGTGCCGGTCACCGGGCCCGAGGTCAGCGCGCCCTTCCGGATGCCGGTGCAGTACGTCATACGCCACCACGCCACCGACTACCGCGGCTACGCCGGTCGGATCGCGGCGGGCACCGTCGCGCCCGGAGACGCCGTCGTCGTGCTGCCCGGTGGAGCGCAGACCACGGTCACCGCGGTCGACACCGCCGACGGCCACCTGCCCGCCGCGGGTGCGGGCCGCAGCGTCACGCTCCGGCTGGCCGACGACATCGACCTCTCCCGCGGCGACGTCCTGGCCGCAGCCGCCGCGGCACCCACCGTCACGTCCGTATTGGACGCCACACTGTGCTGGCTGTCGGACAAGCCGCTGCGCCCCGGCGCGCGGCTGCTGGTCAAGAACGGCACCCGCACCACCCAGGCGATCGTCGGGGCGCTCGGCGAGCGGTTGGACACCGACACCGTCACCTGGGTCGACGCCCCCGGCCAGCTCGTGATCAACGACATCGGCCGGGTGACGCTGCGCACCGCCGACCCGCTCCCGGTCGACGACTACGCCGCGATCCGCGCCACCGGCAGCTTCCTGCTCATCGACCCGCCTACCGGCAACACCCTGGCCGCGGGCCTGGTCGGCGTGCCGCTCACCCTGGCGAGCTGAGGCTCGTACGCATCCTTCCCCGTCACCTGCGGGATCACCTTCACCTTCGGCGGCCTGCACGCCGACACCGACGGCCGCGTGATGGAACCACCGGCGGGACGGGACCGGCGGTGGCGCCCGACTCGGCAACGCTGCAGGTCATCGGGTGATCCGCGTCGGGTGGCCCTCGGGGGCAGGCACGGTTCCCCGCTCACCCCGCGTCGCGCCCTCGACGAGCAGATCGAGCGGTAGGAAACGCACGCTGCGGCCCCCGTCCGGATCCGGACGGGGGCCGCAGTCGTGTACCCGGACCGAGCGGCGGAAGGCACCGAGCAACAGGCACCGGAACAGAGCCCGGCCCCGGGGTCCGAAGACCCCGGGGCCGGGAGCGAGCGGGTCAGGTGTCAGGCGGTACCCGCGCCGCCCGACACCTCGACCGCCGCCCGGCCCGCCTCCAGGCGCGCGACCGGCACCCGGAACGGCGAGCACGACACGTAGTCCAGCCCGGCCTCGTGGAAGAAGTGCACCGACGCGGGGTCGCCGCCGTGTTCGCCGCAGACGCCCAGCTCCAGGTCCGGACGCACCGCCCGGCCCTCGGCGCAGGCGATGCGCACCAGCCGGCCCACGCCGTCGCGGTCGATGGTCTGGAACGGCGAGACCTCGAAGATCCCGCGCTCCAGGTACCGGGAGAAGAACGCGCCCTCGACGTCGTCGCGTGAGAAGCCCCAGGTCGTCTGCGTCAGGTCGTTCGTGCCGAACGAGAAGAACTGCGCGGCCTCGGCGATGTGCCCGGCCGTCAGCGCGGCCCGCGGCAGCTCGATCATCGTGCCGACCGTGGCGCCCAGCTCGACGCCCTCGCGCGCCGCCTCCTCGACAAGCACGGCGGAGGTCTCCTCCGCCACCGTCCGCAGCTCCCGCACCGAACCGACCAGCGGGATCATGATCTGCGGCCGCACCTCGTGGCCGCGGCGACGGACCTCGGCGGCCGCCTGCGCGATCGCCCGGACCTGCATCCCGAACAGTCCCTTGACGGCGATGCCCAGCCGCACGCCGCGCAGCCCGAGCATCGGGTTCTCCTCGTGCAGCCGACGCACGGCTGCGAGCAGCCTCTCGTCCTTGTCGATGTGCTCGCCGTGGTCGTGTTCGAGCGCGACCCTGACCGACAGCTCGGTGAGGTTGGGCAGGAACTCGTGCAGCGGCGGGTCGAGCAGCCGGATGGTGACGGCCTGCCCGGCCATCTCCGTGAAGATCTCGATGAAGTCGCCACGCTGCAGCGGCAGCAGCTCGGCCAGTGCCGCGTCCCGCTCGGCGTCGGTCGAGGCCAGCACCAGCCGCTCCACCGTCGCGCGGCGCTCCCCGAGGAACATGTGCTCGGTGCGGCACAGGCCGATGCCCTGTGCCCCGAACCGCCGCGCCCGCGCCGCGTCCTCCCCGGTGTCGGCGTTCGCGCGCACCAGCAGCCGCCGCCGCTCGTCGGCGTGGCTCATGATCCGGTGCACGGCGCGCAGCAGGTCGCTCGCGTCCGCGGCCGCCGGGTCCGCGGTGCCCTCGAAGTACTCGACGACCGGCGACGGTGCGACCGGCACCGCGCCGAGGAACACCTCGCCGGTGCCGCCGTCGATCGAGAGGATGTCACCCTCGACGACCTCGGTCCCGTCCGCCGTTGTCAGCTTCTTGTTCACGACGTCGACCAGCAGCGCCTCCGCCCCGCACACGCAGGTCTTGCCCATCCCGCGGGCGACGACGGCGGCATGGCTGGTACGCCCGCCGTGGCTGGTGAGGATGCCCTGCGCGGCGATCATGCCGTTGAGGTCGTCCGGGTTGGTCTCGCGGCGGACGAGGATCACCTTCTCGCCCTTGGCGGCCCGCGCCACGGCGGTTGCACTGTCGAAGACGGCCGCACCGGACGCGGCACCGGGGGAGGCGTTCATGCCGACGCCCAGCACGGTCGCACCCGAGCCCGCGTCGAACCGCGGGAACATCAGGTGGGCGAGCTGGTCGCCGGTCACCCGGCGCAGGGCCTCGTCCATGTCGATCAAACCCTCGTCGACGAGCTGGCACGCCACCACGAACGCCGCGGCCGCGGTCCGCTTGCCCACGCGGGTCTGCAGCATCCACAGCCGCCCGCGCTCGATCGTGAACTCGATGTCGCACATGTCGCTGTAGCGCTGCTCCAGCGTCGCCATGATCTCCACCAGGCGGTGGAACGACGTGGCGTCGAGCTGCTCGAGCTGGGCCAGCGCCATCGTGTTGCGGATGCCTGCGACGACGTCCTCGCCCTGGGCGTTGGGCAGGTAGTCGCCGTAGACGCCGCGCTCCCCGGTCGCCGGGTCGCGGGTGAAGGCGACGCCGGAGCCCGAGTCGGGGCCCAGGTTGCCGAAGACCATCGCCATGACGCTGACCGCGGTGCCCAGGCTGTCCGGGATGTGCTCGCTGCGGCGGTAGAGCCGGGCGCGCGGCGAGTTCCACGAGTCGAAGACGGCGTTGATCGCGAGGTCGAGCTGCTCCCGCGGGTGTTGCGGGAACTCCCGGCCTGCCTGCGTGCGCACGACCCCCTTGTAGGCGACCACGACCTGCTGCAGATCCGCCGCGTCGAGGTCCAGGTCGCTGACGGCGCCGCGGGTCTTCTTCACGGCGTCGAACGCCGCGTCGAAATGGCCGCCGTCGATCCCCAGAACGGTCTTGCCGAACATCTGGATCAGGCGACGGTAGGAGTCCCAGGCGAACCGCTCGTCGTCAGCGGCCTTCGCGAGCCCGATCACCGAACCGTCGTTCAGGCCGACGTCGAGAACGGTCTCCATCATCCCGGGCATCGAGAACTTCGACCCGGAACGTACCGAGACGAGCAGGGGGTCGTCCGCGGCACCGAGCGTCTTGCCCATGGCCGTCTCCAGGGCGGCGAGGTGCTCGTCCACCTGCGCGTTCAGCTCGGTGGGGACCACGCCGGTGTCGAGGAACACGCGGCACGCCTCGGTGCTGACCGTGAACCCCGGCGGCACGGGTAGGCCCATCCCGGCCATCTCGGCGAGGTTCGCTCCCTTCCCACCGAGGAGGTCCTTGAGATCCTTGTTACCCTCGGCGAACGCGTACACGTACTTCGACATATCGACCTCCCGAGAACGGTTCGTCGGCGCCGCGCTCGTGTCGTCCGCGCCGTCGGCAGCGTCCGAATCGACCCTAGGAGCGGGCGACGCCGGGCCGACAGCGGACGAACGCCCCGGGCCGAGACGGGATCGGAAACCGGATTCAGTCCTTTCGGCCCTAGCGCCGGGCCGGGTGGACGCACCCGGGTCCCCGACTCCGGCCCCACGGGAGGTCTGATTGATCAACGACGACGAACGCAGCGCGCTGTTCCTCGACTACGAGAACATGGCCATCGGGGCCCGCGACGGGCTGGGCGTGTCGCCGTTCGAGTTCGGGCCGTTCGCGGACGCGCTGGCCGAACGCGGGCCGGGGCGCCGTCGCAGCCACCGGTCCCGGCCTGCTGGGACGGCGTCCCGAGGTAGGCACCCCAGGAGATGTCGAGGTCGCCACCGCCCCGCAGCTGCTCTAACACGGCAATCCGATCAAATGCGATCGGCGTCCGAACCCGCGGCGGGATCAGCGGCCAGCGCGCCGAGCCGCGCGAGCATCGCCCGCACCTCGGCCACCACCGCATCCACCCCGCCACTCGAACCCATGTTTGAAAGCTAGCACCCCGCCCCGACAGAACCGGGGCCCTTCAAGGATGCCTTAACCGCGCGCAGCCCACGGGTGTCCGTGGCGCTCGGCGCGGCATCCCATCCTGCGCGACCGCCCCACCACCAGCAGCACGCCCGGCGTTTCCGCGGGGCCGGGTTACCCTATGTCGTCCGATGACACTGCGGGCCGCACATCGCGCACTCGTGCGAAAGCTCGGCGCCCCCGGGAATGAAACAGCAGCGCCACGAGGCATGCAGCTCGTCGACGCCGAGACACTCCGCGCCCAGCGAGCACTCCCGGGCCCCGTTCTCGTGCTCGGTCTGCAAGCCGCGGCAGATCCGCCACCCCGCAGGAACCCGGCTCGCAATGATCGAAAACATGCTGTGGACCCCTCACCACCCGTGATGCGTTCATCTCTTTAACGAGCGAGAGGGGGAATCCGCCATAGCGTGAGCCCAACACGCCGCGCTTTCACCCCAACGGACGCGGAATGCAGAACGGTCCGTGATCACACTCGCCCGAACGCCTGCTCCGCTCACCGCGAACACGCCATCGCGGCGTAACCCGCCGACCTACCGTCAGGGTATGGAGATCGTGTCGCTCGGCCCCCGGCTGCACCTGATCCGGCCGGTGTTCGGGCAGGCCTACCTGTGGCGGGACGACGACGGCGTCACGCTCGTCGACACCGGGATCCCGGGCAGCGAGGCCGCCTTCGCCGCTGCGTTCGACGAGCTGGGCCTCCGCCGGGCCGACCTGCACCGCATCGTGATCACCCACGGGCACGAGGACCACATGGGATCCGCGGCGCCGCTGCGGGACTGGGGAGGGGACGGCGGGGTCACGGTGTACGCCCACCGCACGGACGCCCCGATCGTGCGCGGGCTGCGCCGCCGCCCCGAGCCCGTGCTCACCCCGGCCGAGCAGCCGATCTACGCCCAGGTGACCGCGGACATGCCCGTGGTGCCGCCATGCCCGGTCGACGTCGAGCTGGGCGACGGCGACACCGTCGACTTCGGCGGCGGCGCGCGCGTCGTCGCCGCCCCGGGCCACACCGACGGCAGCATCGCTCTCGTGCTTGCCCGGCACGGGGTGCTGTTCACGGGCGACCTGGTCGCCAACGGCCCGCCCGGCCTCATGCTCGGGCCGTTCAACACCCACCGCGACCTGGCCCGCGTCTCGTTCGCCGCGCTCGCCCAGATCCCGGCCACGACCGTCTGCTTCGGGCACGGCGACCCGCTCTCCGGGCCGGACGGCGCAGCGGCCTGGCAACGGCTGGGCGAGCGCTGCGCCGCGGGCCCCGACGCGGTGCCCGACCCGCTCGGCTGACCGCGGCTCTGCCGTTCGACGGACGTACTCGGGCTGTTGCCACCGCCCTGAAGCGCGCGCCGGCATCATCGGCGGCATGCTCCGCTTCCCCGACGGGTTCCTGTGGGGCTCCGCCACCGCCGCCTACCAGATCGAGGGTGCCGTGGCCGCGGACGGGCGCACGCCCTCGATCTGGGACACCTTCGCCCACACCCCGGGCCGGGTCGACGGCGGGGACACCGGCGATGTGGCGGTGGATCACTATCGCCGCTTCCGCGAGGACGTCGCCCTCATGGCCGACCTCGGCCTCACCGCCTACCGGTTCTCGGTGGCGTGGCCCCGGATCATGCCGCACGTCACCGCGGACGCGCCGGGCCCGGTCAACGCCGCGGGCATCGCCTTCTACTCCGCGCTGGTCGACGCGTTGCTCGCGGCAGGTATCACCCCGTCGGTCACGCTGTACCACTGGGATCTGCCGCAGGCCCTCGAAGACGCGGGCGGCTGGGCCAACCGCGCCACGGCCGAGCGCTTCGGCGAGTACGCGGCCGTGGTGGCGGGAGCGCTCGGCGACCGGGTCGAGCGCTTCCTCACGCTGAACGAGCCGTTCTGCTCGGCCTACCTGGGCTACGCCAGCGGGGTGCACGCGCCGGGCCGCACCGACGACATCGCCGCGCTCACCGCCGTGCACCACCTCAACCTGGCGCACGGGCGCGCGGTCGCGGCGATCCGGAGAGCCGCGCCCACGGCGCAGGTGGGTCTTGCGCTCAACCTGGCGTGGGTGCGCCCGGATACCGGCTCCGCGCGCGACGCCGACGCCGCCCGCCGCATCGACGGGCTGCAGAACCGGGTGTTCCTCGACCCGATCCTCGATGGCCGCTACCCCGCCGACGTGCTGGCCGACACCGCCGCCGTCACCGACTGGTCGTTCGTGCGGCCCGGGGACCTCGCCGCGATCGCGACCCCGATCGACACGCTGGGCGTCAACTACTACACGCCCACGCACGTTCGGCACTGGACGCGGGAGCGGCCCCGGGAGAGCGCCGACGGCCACGGCGACAGCGGCGCCCGGCCGTGGGTCGCGTGCGACGACGTCGAGTTCCCGATCCAGCGCGGCGTCCCGCACACCGCGATGGGCTGGCCGGTGGACCCGCGCGGGCTCACCGCGCTGCTCATGCAACTGGCCACGCGGCGCCCGGACCTGGAGCTGATGGTCACCGAGAACGGGGCCGCATTCCCCGACACGGTGGGCGCCTGCGGGCGCGTCGCCGACCCCGAGCGCATCGCCTACCTGCGCGAACACCTCGCCGCCACGCACGCCGCGATCACCGCGGGAGCCCGGGTGAGCGGGTACTTTGTGTGGTCGCTGATGGACAACTTCGAGTGGTCGTTCGGATACGCGAAGCGGTTCGGGATCGTCGCCGTCGACTACGCCACCCAGGCCCGCACCCCGAAGGACAGCGCGCGGTTCTACGCGACGGTCGCGCGCGCCAACGCCCTCTGAGCGTCCTGTCGCTACCGCGGGCGCCAGCGCAGCGTGCCGTTCGGCTCGATCCAGCAGACGAGCTGCGTCCCGTCGGCGGCGGTGTCGGTAGCCCCCATGAGCGGCCCGCACGGCGCCCCGGCCGCGACCCCGGACGGCGGGGGCGTGCCGGCCGCCGGTCCCGCCGACGCGGGCGGCGAGGCGCCCCGGGACAGCAGGCCCAACACCAGCCCGAGGACGGCGATCAGGACGAGCGCTCCCCCGGCGACCCATCGCACCCGCGCCCGCATGCCCCGAGCGTAAGGCGCGCGGTTAGCGCAGGCCGACGTCGGGCACTCCGCAAAGGACGGACGAACCCGGCAGATGGGTCGAGAGGAGGCCCGATGCGGCCGATCACTCGCAGGGCGGTGCTCGGCGGTCTGCTCGCGACACCCCTGCTCGCCGCCTGCGCCGGGTTCGACACCAGCGGCGCCGCCGCGCCCGGCACCGTCGGCTTCCTCTCC
This sequence comes from uncultured Actinomycetota bacterium, assembly GCA_963739465.1. Lineage (GTDB taxonomy): Bacteria > Actinomycetota > Actinomycetes > Mycobacteriales > Pseudonocardiaceae > Pseudonocardia. Next base: position 203,092 of record CAVUAS010000003.1, on the reverse strand, counting down.
ACGCAGTTCACCCCGGTCGAAGAACGACAGCGCTATGAGCAGGTGCTGCGGAGCAAGCTGTCGGTGCCGGTGGCCTACAACCCCGTCGAGGGCGGGGTCTTCACCACCACCATCAAGTCGCAGGCCCAGGCCCGCAACGTCCGCACCGCCCTCATCGGTGGCCTCTACAACGACCTGGCCCCGCTGGCCGACGCCTTCGACGACGTGGGCGGCCTCCTGCGCGAGCTCGCACCCGCCGGTTATCCCGACGAGATCCTGAAGCTCACCACCCTCGGCGGCAGCACGCCGAAGTTCGTGCCCTGGATGCAGGCCACCTACATCCTCGCCGTCCACAAGCAGGCCCTGCAGTGGCTGCCCGCGGGCGCCGACGTCCGCGAGCTCACCTACGACCAGTACCTCGCGTGGGCGCGCGCGGCGCAGGCCGGGGCGGGCAGGCCGGTGTTCGGGATCCCTGCGGGCCCGAAGGGCCTCTACTACCGCTTCGTCCAGGGGTATCTCCTGCCGAGCTTCACCGGCGGCCAGGTCACGACGTTCCGGGGCGCCGACGCCGAGGCGGCGTGGAGCTACATGGCGCAGCTGTGGGCGGCCACCGCGCCCGCATCCACCAACTACGAGTACATGCAGGAGCCACTGGCCCGCGGCGAGGTGCTGGTGGCCTGGGACCACGTCGCGCGCCTCGTCGGCGCCACGAAGGACAAGCCCGACGATTGGATCATGGCGCCGGCCCCGCGCGGGCCGAAAGGCCGCGGCTACATGCTGGTGCTCGCGGGTGTGGCCCTCCCGAAGGGCGGGCTCGAGCGCCCGGCCGCCGAGCAGGTGATCCGCGGACTGGCGAACCCCGCCGTCCAGGTCGAGACGCTGCGGCAGAACGCCTTCTTCCCCGTGACGTCGGTCAAGCTGCCCGCCGACCTGCCCGGCGGCATCTCCGGCGAAGCGGCCGCCGTCACCGCACAGGCGGCGAGCCGCGACGCGATCCTCGCCCTGCCGCCCGTCGGGCTCGGCAGCCGCGATCAGCAGGTCGCGCAGGTCTTCCGGGACAGCTTCCGGGAGATCTGCCTGAACCGCCGCCCGGTCCGCCCGGTGCTCGACGAGCAGGCCGGACGCCTTTCGGCGCTGCTCGCCGACGCGAAGGTGCCGTGCTGGGCGCCCGACCCGGCCGCACCGGTCTGCGCGGTGGCGTGATGGCCGCCCCGACGCTCGACCGCGACACCGAAGCCCCGTCCGCCCGCACGCGCCGCGCCGCGAAGAGGGCCGTCCGGGCTCCTGCTGATCGCCCCGTCGCTGGTGTTCATGGCACTGCTGTTCGGCTGGCCGATCGTGCAGGGTGTGCTGCTGGCGTTCCACTCCGACCAGGGCTTCACAACGGAGTACTTCGAACGCATGGTGAGCGACGCGAACTTCTGGCCCGCGGTACGCAACACCCTGCTGCTCATCGTGGTGCTCATCCCCGTGCAGTTCGCGTTCGCCGTCTCCATGGCGCTGCTGCTGCGGGCCAAGCCGCGGCTGGCGAACGTCTACTTCTTCGTTTGGGCCATCCCGCTCGCGGTCAGCGACCTCGCGGCGGGCCTGGTGTGGCTCGCCGTGCTCACCGACCGGGGCTACCTCAACTCCCTCCTCGTCGACATCGGCCTGCCACCGGTGGCGTGGCTGGCCTTCGACAACCCGACCTCGCTCTTCGTCGCGGTGCTCGTCGCCGAGCTGTGGCGGGCCACGTCGCTGGTGCTCGTGATCGTCGTGGCCGGGCTGCAGGGCATCCCCCGCGACTACGAGGAGGCCGCCGCCGTGTTTGGTGCGAGCCCGTGGCGGCGGCTGTGGACCGTGATCCTGCCGCTGCTGCGCCCGAGCATGCGGTGGCGCTGATCCTGCGCACGATCCTCGCGTTCCAGACCTTCGCCGTCGCCAGGGCGCTCACCGGTGAGAACTTCCCGCTGCTGGTCGGCGAGACCTACCGCTGGTACGTCACGCTGCAGAACCCGAACGTCGCCGCCGCCTACGCCGTCGTGGTGCTGGCCGCGTCCATGCTGACCTCGATCATCTACCTGCGCACGCTGCGCACCGACGAGGGCGTCCGATGACGGCCCCGGACCGTGCCCCATTGCGCCGCTACCGCCGCAACCGCGTGTGGCTGCAGATCGCCTGCCTCGCGGTCACCGCGTTCATGGCCGTGCCGCTCTACCTGATCACCCTCGCCGCCTTGTCGACGCGGGCGTCGCTCAACGCGTTCCCGCTGTCGCTGCTGCCGACGAACCTCTCGTTCGACACCTTGGGCGCGTTCCTGTCCTCGACCGGGGTCGTGCCGTCGTTCGGCAACTCGCTCATCGTCGGCTTCTGGACGCTCGTGCTGTCGCTGCTGATCGGCGTGCCCGCGGCGTACGGTCTCGCCCGCACCCCGTTCGCGGGCAAGGAGCCCTACCAGCTGTTCCTGCTGTTCACCCGGGCGCTCCCGATCGTCGTGCTGTCGGTGCCGCTGGCGCAGCTGTTCTTGACAACCAACCTGTACGACACCACGTACGCCGTGATCCTGCTGCACACCGCGCTGTCGCTCCCGACCACGGTCCTCATCTGCGCCAGCGTGTTCCTCGCCGTGCCGGTCGACGTCGAGGAGGCCGCCCGCGTGTTCGGCTGCACGCCCGCGCAGGCGTTCCGACAGGTGGTGGCGCCGATGGCGCTGCCGGGCATCGCGGCGGCGGCGATCTTCACGTTCGTGCAGAGCTGGAACGAGGTGTTCGGCGCGTCCATCCTCACGCTGAACCGGCGCACCCTGCCCGCGCAGGTGCTGTCCTCGCTTGGCGACTCGCCGCTGGCCTACCGCTTCGCGGGCGGGTTCGCGCTCATCCTTCCCGCGCTGCTCTTCATCGCGCTGATGCGCCGCTATCTCACCAACATGTGGGGGTCGACCATCCGATGAGCGACGTCGTCATCCAGAACCTCGTCAAGACCTACTCCGGCAACACCGAACGGGCCACCGACGACGTCACCCTTGAGGTCGCCGACGGCGAGTTCATGGTGCTGCTCGGCCCATCGGGCTGCGGCAAGACCACGCTGCTGCGGATGATCGCCGGGCTCGAGCTGCCTGACGACGGGTCGATCGCCATCGGCGGCCGCGACGTCACCTACCTGCCCGCGCACCGGCGCGGCCTGTCGATGGTGTTCCAGTCCTACGCCGTGTTCCCGCACCGCACGGTGCGGGACAACATCGCGTTCGGCCTGGTCATGGCCAAGAAGGACCGCGCCGAGACCGCACGCAAGGTGGAGTGGGCGGCCGACCTCCTGCAGCTCGGCCGCTACCTCGATCGCAAGCCCGCGCAGCTGTCCGGCGGGCAGCGCCAGCGCGTCGCCGTGGCCAGGGCGATCGTCATGGACGCCGACGTGTTGCTCATGGACGAGCCGCTGTCCAACCTGGACGCACTGCTGCGCCTGGAGTTCCGCACCGAGCTCAAGAAGATCGTGCAGGACCTGGGCACCACCACGATCTACGTGACCCACGACCAGGGCGAGGCGCTCTCGCTCGGCGACCGGGTGGCCGTGCTGCGGGCGGGCCGGATCGTGCAGCTCGGCGATCCGATCGCCGTGTACGACAACCCGGCCGACCGCTTCGTCGGCGGATTCCTCGGCTCACCGCCGATGAACTTCCTCGCCGCCAAGGTCGACCCGGGCGGCGACCGATTGCACGTCGCCGACGCCGTGCTCCCCGTGCCCCGCACCGCGGCGAACCACGGCGGGCAGGACGTGCTGCTCGGCGTGCGCCCGGAGAACGTCGAGGTCAACACGGAGCACGGCGACCTGACCGCGAACGTCGAGGTGCTGGAACCCACCGGCTCGGCCGTGCTGCTGACGGTCGAGATCGGCGACGAGACGCTCAAGGTCACCGCACCGGCCACGTTCCGGGCCCGCCCCGGCGACGTCGTCCACCTCACGTTCCCGCCCGAGGCCATGCGGCTCTACGACGCGGAGACGCACGCCTTGTGGGCGTAGAGGCGCAGGTTGCGGATGTCGTAGGTGAACAGCTCGTCCACGACGAGGTGCTCCGCGACGGCCGCGCGCAGCGACTCCGCGTCGAACATCGTGTGGTGGGCGTTCCAGATCCACAGCGGTACGCCACGCTCGTCATAGCCCTTGTGCGCCAGGCGGTCGGAGTGTCCGCCGAGGATCCAGTAGTTCGCCTCGGCGGTGTCGATCTCGCCGCGCACCCACTGCGTCGCCACGAACTTGGCGTCGGGAACGCCGATGTCCACCCGCGCGCCCGGCCGCAGCACCCGCGTCCATTCGCGCAGGGTGTCGGAGACCAGCTCGTAGCTCTGGTGCTCCAGCACGTGGTTGGCGCGCAGCGCGTCGATCGAACCGGTCGCGAACGGGAGCCGGTCGACCGCGCAGCGGACGGCGATGCCCGGTAACGGGAGCACGTCGACGTGCAGGTCGTAGTCCGGATGCGGCTTCTCCCCGGCGCCGATCTCCATCCTCATACGGTCGGCGGAACGATCTTCTTGACGACCTTGGCCGGGCGGCCCGCGACCACCGTGTACGGCTCGACGTCCTCGCGCACCAGCGATCCGCCCGCCACAACCGCGTGCTCGCCGATCGTGACCGGGCCCAGGACGAGCACGTGGCTGGCCAGCCAGACGCCGTCGCCGATCACCACGTCCCGGCCGGAGCGCGGGAACGCCATCTGGCGCTCCAGGCCGAACTTGTCGATGTCGTGGGTGCCGGTCAGCACCGCGACGTCGTGGCCGAAGAACGCGTACTCGCCCAGGGTGATCTCGCCGCCGGACACGTTGAACAGCGCGTTGTTGACCACGGCCGTGTCCGGGATGTGCAGGCGGGACGGATCGCCGTGCATGCGGTAGCGGTAGAGGGCGTCGAGCTTCTGCTCCTCGATCTGGCGGGCGACCTCGGCCGCCACGCGTTCGTCGACCAGCTTCTCCAAGGGGGTGCGCAGGCGGGTGATCAGGGCGTCGAGCAATCGCATTCGGTTCTCCCGGCGTCGCTGTCGGAGCCCGCATCGTGTCACGGCGGGCCGCGGCGCACCGGGCTCACGAGCCGGCGATCACATTCCGGACATGCCCGCCGGGTGATCTGGGTACGTCTCGACCATGACCGTGTCCGTGTCCGCACCGACGCCCGTGCCGACCGGGCTCGTGCGCGTCGATCCGGCCGAGGCAGGCTTGAGCCGCCGCAGGCGGGGCCGCGGCTGGAGCTTCTTCGACGCGACCGGCGCCCCGATCACCGACCCGGAGCTGATCGCGCGGATCAAGGCGCTGGTCATCCCGCCTGCGTGGCAGGACGTCTGGATCTCCCCCGACCCGCACGGGCACATCCAGGCGATCGGCACGGACGCCGCGGGGCGGCGCCAGTACCGCTACCACGACGACTGGCGCACGGCCCGCGATCGCGAGAAACACGACCGGGTCCTCACGCTGGGCCGTCGGCTCGTGGAGGTCCGCACGGAGGTGGTCACCCGCCTCGCCGCGCCGGGCCTCGGCCGCGACCGGGTGCTGGCGGGCGGGGTGCGGATGCTCGACCTCGGCGTGTTCCGGGCGGGCGGCGAGGAGTACGCACCCGGCGACGACGACGACGACGAGGACGGCACGTTCGGGCTCGCCACCTTGCGCCGGGAGCACGTGCAGCTCAAGCGGGGCACGGTGCTGTTCTCCTATCCCGCGAAGGGCGGTGTGCCGCGCGCGCTCGCGCTGAAGGACCCGCTGTTGCACAAGATGGTCAACGCGCTGCTGCGCCGCCGCGGCGGCGGGGAGGACCTGCTGGTCTTCCGCAATGCCCGCCGCGAATGGCACGACGTGCGGGCCGAGGACCTCAACGCCGCGGTCAAGGAGCTGGCGGGCGCGGACTACACGTGCAAGGACCTGCGCACGTGGAACGCGACGGTGCTCGCCGCGGTCACCCTCGCGGCGGGCGCGGCCGAGGGCGGCGTCCCCCGTTCCGAGCGCACGCGCAAGCGGGTGGTGAACCAGGCGGTCGCGCAGGTGTCCGAGCACCTGGGCAACACGCCCGCGGTGGCCAGGGCGTCCTACATCGACCCGCGGGTGCTGGAGCAGTTCGCCGAAGGCCGCACCGTGCTGCCCGCGCTGCGCAGGCTGGAGGGGCCGATGCCCGACCTGACCGACGACGCCACCCGCGCGCAGGTGGAGCGCGCCGTTGTGCGCCTCATCGGGTCCTGAGCGGCGCGGCCGGCCTGCTCTTGTCCGCGGCTCTCGCCAGCAGCACGGACTCCTCAACCCGGCGGGTGTCGACGTTGCACGCCGTCGCGCGGGCGTCCACCTCCGGAGCCCGCGAGCCGCAGACACGTCTCCACCCACAGGTTCAGCTGGATCTCCTTGGCCAGCCGCAAGTGGTTGTAGAGCAGATGCGACAGCCGGTCGGCGGCGCGAGCCCAGGACTCGATCTGGAACTCCACCACCCCGTCGTCGCCGTCGCGGGCACTGAACTCGATCTGCCCCGCCTCGAGGTGCCCGCGGAGGGTGGCGAGCCGCAGCGAGGTCGGCGTGGCCGCGATGACCCGTACCGGGCCGTCCCACGGCCCGGGCATGCGCACCACGAACTCGTCGCCCAACCGCAGCGCGCCCGGCAGGCCGCGGGTCTTCAAGAAGACCGCGACGTCGGCGGGCGCACCCCGGTTCGGCTCGTCTCCCGAACGCCGCGATCAGATCCTGGGCCCGTGCGGACGACCCCTCCATGATCACGCAGTAACGGCGGTGCAGCATCGGGCCGACGCCGTCCTCGAGCGGGCCGAGTCGCTCGTCGCGGTACTCGGCGGGCACGGGCTCGGGTAGGTCGCTCCTGTCACCCTCGTGGTCGGTGCGGTGGACGGGGACGATCCGCCACATGTAGCGCCACGACACGAGCGCGATGCCGAGCGGCCACCGCGCGACGATCCCGAGCTTGCGTAGGTGCATGGACGGTGGGGTACCCGTCCGAAATGAACGCAATCGTCGCCCGCGCCGCCCGCTTCACCACCCCTGCCTCACTCGGGCTCCGCGCCGCCTCGATGGGATCGATCGGGCTCTGCATCGGGCTGTGGATCCGCGCCAAGACCGTCGACCAGACCGCGCGCGGCAACGCGGAGCGGCGGGCCCTGTTCGTTGGGCTGTGGCCGCCGATGTTCTGGCTGATCGCCGACACCGTCTCCGACGAGGGCAGGCGGCGGCGGGGGTGAGGAGGCGGCCCGTTGCCGACGACGACCTCGCGGAGGTGGTCGGCGAGCTCAGCCTGCGTGCGGTGAACTACGCCGAGGAGGAGGCGCCGCCACACGTCGTCGCGGGCTGGCACCAGGACTACGTGCGGGTCGAGCTCGGCCGCGAGGAGCCCGGCAAGATCGCCGAGGACGGCTTGGGCAACGCCGCGGCCGAGCTGGTCGACAGCTACGAGTTCGCCGACCCCTCCATCCTGCGGGCGGTGTACCGGTACCCGGGCGACCTCATCGGCCGCAACATGTTGCTCGTCGGACGATTCCTCATCCTGCGGTTCGCGATGGGGGTGCGGATCACCGAGGCGCACGACGAACTGCGCGACGGCGAGCACCGCATCGGCTGGTCGTACCAGACCCTCGACGGGCATCTCGAGCAGGGCAAGCTCACGTACGAGATCGCCAAGGACCTCGCGAGCGGCACCGTCGAGTTCCGCATCCACGCCTATTCGCGGCGCGCGCGGATCCGCAATCCCCTCATCGCGCTCGGCTTTCGGTTCTTCGGACGACGCACCCAGGTGCGCTTCTACGCGAACGCCCTGCACCGGCTCGCCGTCACGATGCAGGCGCCGCCCGCGCCGCCGCAGCCGCACGACGACGGGCTCGTCCGGGCGCCGGGCGACCGCCCGCCGTTCGGCGGCGACCGGGTGACGATCCGCCTCGTGCACCCCGGCCGGTGATCAGCCGTCGGTCAGGACGATCACGGCGTCCGACTCGATCACCCGGAACGTCAGCGTCTCCTCCAGGTACAGCTGGACGGACTCGGCGTCGTGGCCGCTGTAGCCGACCGACCAGTCCTGCCCCACCGCCAGCACGAAGTCGCCGCCGCGCTGGCTGAGCAACAGCGCGCCGTCGAGGCCCGGCGACCAGACGACGTCCCCGCCGAGCACCCGCGTGAGGTGATCCACGAGCAGGTAGCCGCCGTGCTCGGTGGTCTCCACGATCCGCGTGTAGCGCGCCTGGCTGATCGCGAGCGCGTACGGGCCGCCGATGCCCTTGGCGCGCATGCGGTCCACGGCCTGCGCGACGACCGTCGGGTAGTTCCGGCAGTCGTCGCCCAGCGTCGCCTGCCGGAACCCGGACGCGTCCACCAGACCGGTGATCCCGGCGGCGGCCCACCCGTGGAAGACGGCCCGGTTCTCGGTGATCGCGGCGACGTGCGCGGCCCGGTCGAGGTCGTCCAGCTCGGCGTCGGTGGCGCCGCGCTGGATGTCGTCGATCTCGCGCCTGCGCACCGTGAACGGCACCTTGATCTCGGCGTAGGCCAGGACCCGGCGCTGCGCCGTCTGCACGTCGGCGCCCGCGGGGCCGCCCGGCGGGCCCGCGATGTCGGCGGTGCGCCCGACCGAGAGCCGGTCCTCGTGCCATCCGTGCGGCCCGGACCAGTCGGTGAGCCTGCGGGCGGCGAGCTGCGCGGTGAGCCGGTCGCGGGCCTCGGACTGGATTTCCTCCCACGCCTTCGCCGGAATCGGCGCGAGGTCGCGGAGCAGGTGGTCGGTGGCCGTCATGGCTGGCGCCGTCCTTTCAGACTGCCGATCCCGAGCGAGCCGTCGCTCGGGCGGGACTGCACGATCTCGCGCTCGACGTCGTCGACATAGCGCCTCGGGTCCTTGTCCGAGACGTTGACCGCCTCGGTCGTCTCGTGTTGTTCGAAGAACCGCGTGAACTGTTGGCCCAGCGCCTCGCGCAGACCGGCCGGGGCGTTGCGCCGGAAGTCGGGGATGCCCTCGCGCTCCTCCTCGGCCATGTGCTCGTCGTTGGCCTTGCGCGTCTGCGCGACCGCGGCCCACCAGTCCGGCGTGCCGATGGTCACCGCCTCGGCCGCGTGCACCCCGTCGCGGATCTCGTTGTGGTCGCCGATCGCGTCGAGCGTGGCCTCCCGCGGGTCCTCGGTGCCGCGCCGCAGCAGCTGTGGGTAGAAGATCTCCTCTTCGGCGACGGCGTGCAGATCCAGCTTCGTGGCCAACGGCTCCCACAGCGCGCGCAGCGCATCGACATCGGACGACGCGGCGGCCGCATCGTCGAGCCGGGCGAACTGCTCGCGAAACCACGTGTGGTGGGCCAGGATCAACTCGGTGATGTCGGACGGCATCGCACCCCCGAAGTCTCTTTCTCGACGTCCGGCCGCAGATGCTTCCAGGCCGACGATCATCCCGCCACCGCAGGAGCCGCCGTGAAGATCCTCGTTCCCGACACGGTCCCGCTCGACCCCGCCGAGCTGCGATCCGACGACCTCGAGCCGGTCGGCTACCGGGTCGCCGAGCCCGTGCCGGAGGAGCACGTCGACGCGGAGGCTCTCGTCGCTTGGGTCAACCCGCCCGCGCAGCTCGCCGACGCAGCCCGGCGGCTGACGCGGCTGCGCTGGGTGCAGGACCTCGCCGCAGGTCCGGCCGCGACGCTGCAGGCGGGCTTCCCCGACCACGTGCTGCTCACCAGCGGCCGCTCACTGCACGACCGCACCGTCGCCGAGCACGCCCTGGCCCTCACCCTCGCCGCCGCGCGGCACCTGCACCTGGCCGTCCGCGCGCAGATCGGGCACCGCTGGGCGCCCGAGCTCGGCGGCCTGCAGCCGCACGACAACGCGCAGGGCTTCACCACCCTGCGCGACGCCACCGTGGTCATCTGGGGATTCGGCGGCATCGGCCGCACCCTTGCGCCGCTCTACGCGGCGCTCGGCGCGCACGTGGTCGGTGTCGCCCGTACCCCGCGGACGGACGGCCCCTTCACCGTTGTGGACGATGTCGACGCCGTGCTCCCGACGGCTGACGTCCTCGTCAACATCCTGCCCGCGGGCCGCTCGACCGACGGGTCCCTCGACGCCCGCAGGCTCGGCCTGCTCCCCCGCACGGCCTGGGTGGTGAACGTCGGGCGGGGCAGCACCGTCGACGAGGACGCCCTCGCCGACGCGCTGCGCACGGGCGGGCTCGCCGGGGCGGCGCTCGACGTCACGCAGACCGAGCCGCTCCCGGTCGACTCGCCGCTCTGGGACCTGCCGAACGTGCTCCTCACCCCGCACGCGGCGGGCGGCCGCCCACTCGGGGCGGCCGCCCTCATCGCGGCGAACGCACAGGCCCTCCTGAGCGGTGATCGCCTCACCAACCTCGTCGAGCGCTGAGCGGCAGGCCGACCGCACCGGCGAGGCCGTGTCCGCACCGGCGTCCCAGCCCCGGCGTCGCCGCGGCTTCGCCGGTGCGGGCACAGCTTCCCCGGCGTCGCCGGTCGGCACGCGGGATCAGGCGGGCGGGGCGAACAGCTCGAGTGCGATGTTGTCGGGGTCGCGGAAGGACAGCCCGGAGCCGTAGTGCGCGTCGAGGATCTCGCCGCGCGGCACGCCCAGCGCGTCGAGTCGGGCCGCCCACTCGGTCAGCTCCTGGCGGCTGCCGACGCCGAACGCGATGTGGTCGAGCCCGGGGCGTCGCTCGTCGAACTTCTCGTCGCTGGTCAGCACGGGAAAGCCGTGCAGGCCGAGCAAGGTGGCGCCGAGCGCGTAGACGACGTGCCGAAACGGCCCGGTGTCCTCGTCGAGGACCGGCTCCGCGCCCAGTACGCGGGTGTACCACTGCTTGCTGGCCTCGATGTCGCTGACCGTGATCGCGACGTGGGCGACAGCAGGCATGGTGGTGGAGATGGTCATGAAATGCTCCTGGTGTGCGTCTTGAGTGACGCCACAGAGCATCGGTCCGGCGGGCCGGGCGCGGCATCGGCAGCTACGGCCTATCTCTCGCCGCGGCCTACCTAGGTAATGATGCCCAGTTCGGCGGCGCGCCGACCGGCCGCCCGGCGGGAGTCGACCCCGAGCCGGGACAGCACGGCCGCCACGTGGTGGTCGACGGTGCGGATCGACACCACCAGCCGGGCCGCGATCTCGGCGTTGGTCAGGCCCTCGGCCACGAGCGCGAGCACCTCGAGCTGGCGGGCGGTGAGGCCCCCGGGGTTGGCGCGGGTGTCGGCGAGCGGGCCGCGCGGCACCCGGGTCACGCCAAGGGCCCGCAGCCGATCGCGCAGCCGCACCGACAGCGCGCTCGCACCCAGCCGGTCGGCGATGCCCAGCGCGCGGACGACGGCCTCCGGGTTGCCGGACGCCGCGAGTGCCAACGCGTGCCGGTACGGACGGCCCTGCTTCTCCCAGTAGATCGCGGCCGCGGCCCAGTCCTCGCCCAGCAGCGCGGCGTACGGCTCCGCGACCGGGCCGGGCAGCGCCACCGGGATGCCGAGCTGTACGCACCAGCAGGCGAGCTCGCCGGTGGTCCACGCCTCGGCGATCTCGGCGACGCGGCGGAAGCCGTCAGCGGCCAGCGCGCGGGCCGTTGCGCGGTCGCCCGTCAGCCAGGCGTGCTCCACCCGGGCGGCGGCGGTCGGGCCGATGCGTTGGATCCCGCCCGCACGCAGCGCCCAGTGCCAGGCCTCCTCCAGCATCGCGCCCGCGTCTTCGTCCCCGCGCCGGGACTGCAGCTGGCCCAGGGTGAGCAGCGCCGGGGCGGCGAAGATGCCGGACTGGTCGCCCGCGCGCAGCACCGCACGCGCGTCCTGCTCGGCGGTCTCCCACCGGCCGAGGTCGGCGAGGCTCTGGGCGCGCAGTGCCAGGGTGTACTGCCGATAGGCCGACACCTCGTGCGCGTCGGCGTACTCCAACGCCGGTCGCCCAGCGCCTGCCACAGCCGCACCGCCTCCTCGATGGCCGCCAGCGACTCGCGGGTCCGGTCGGTGAGGTGGGCCTCCATGGCGAACATCTCCAGGAGCCCGGCCCGTTCGCGCTCGTCGAGTAGTCCGGCGTGTTCCAGTGCGGCGCCGAGCTGCGCGGCGGCTTCCCGGTGCGATCGCGCGGCCGCGGCGCTCCGGCCCGCCGCCACCGCGTGGCGCAGGATCGCGGCCGGGTCGGCCGCCGACCGGGCGTGGTGGGCGAGCCGGGCCGGATCGACGCCTGCCCGCCCCTCCAGCACCGTGAGGATCTGCCGGTGCAGGGCGCGGCGGCGCGGGACGAACAGCGCCTCCTCGACGACGCGCCGGGTCAGCTCATGCCGGAAGCGCACGCCCGCGTCGTCGGCGACGAGGAGCCCCGTGCGCATCGCCGCCTCCGCGGCGTCGAGCCCACTCGTGGCCTCCACCAGCCACCACTCGCAGACGCCGGGCACGAGCGCGACGACCTCGATCGGCGCCCGGGCCGCGGGCGGCGCGGCGGCGAGCCGTCCGAGCACCGAGTCCCGGATGGAGCGCGGCACCTCCGTCCCGCCCCCCGCGAGCAGCTCCGTCACCAGCAACGGGCTGCCGCCGGTGAGCGCGTACACCTCGGGGGCCCGCGCCCCGGCGAGGACCGCGACCGCCTCCGGTGACAGCAGCGCCAGCGGCAGGCGCACGACGACCTGCCTCGGCAGCACGGCGAGCACGCGAGCGATCCGCGTCATCGGCTCCGGGTCGTCGTCGCGGAAGGTGAGCACGAGCAGGACCGGCAGCTCGACCAGTCGGCGGCCCAGGTGCGCGAGCCAGTCCAGCGTGGCCTCGTCGGCCCAGTGCACGTCCTCGACGACGAGCACGGTCGACCGCGTGCGCAGCGCGTCGACCACCGTGCGGTAGAGGCGCTCCGCGGGGGCCGCCGCGTCGAGCAGCGCACCGACCTCGCCGCCGAGCCGGTGCGCTATGTCGTGCAGCGGGCCGAGCGCACGCGGAGAGAGCAGGTCGTCGCAGGCACCCGTCAGCACCCGGGCCCGGCCGATCGCGGCGGCGACGAACGCGTCGACCAGGCTCGTCTTCCCGATGCCCGCGTCCCCGGAGACGGCCGCGACCCGCCCCGTCCCCTCCAGCGCCTCGTCGAGAGCCGAGTGCAACGCGGCCAGCGCCGGACCACGTTCCAGCAGCTCCACACCGCGATGCTAGGCGGTGCGGCCGCCCATCGGCCCCGGCTCGCCTACTGCCAGGGTGGGCGGCATGCGCATCAGGGCCGCGCGCCGCGCCGACGACGCCGCCGTCGACGAGATCGTCGTCCGCGCGTTCGGCGACGAAGACCCCACGATCGCGCGGCTGCTCGGCCTCCTCGCTGCGGCGGGCCATCGGGTGGCCGCGCTGGTCGCCGAGGGCGACGGCCGCGTGCTGGGCCACGTGCAGCTGTCGCGATCCTGGGTCGACGCCCGCGAGCGGCTGGTCGACGTCCTGGTGCCGTTCTGGGCGACCGACGCGGTCGGGCTCCGCGACCCGCTGCTCGCGCAGTGGGGGCGCGACCCTGTTTAATTTCATCCTGCACTATTGCTTCGTGAAGTGTTGTCAGGCAGGGTGAAACACCGGCGGCCCGAAGTGCTACCGCCCGGAGGTCGTCGCCGCCTGATCGTGCCGTCGTCTGTTGACTTGCTCAGGCGCCAAACCGTACGGTCTCTCCGAGCGGAAAATTTCCTGAGTGAAGCATCTCCCATCTCCTGAAAGGACCGTCTCGTGTCAGCTCCCGCCTCCGTGGCCCAGGTCCGACCCGTCGCGATCCCGGTCGCCGACACGTTGCCCTGGCTGATCGGCGCTGCGCTCTTCGGCCTGTTGGTCTACTACTTCGTGGGGATCGACCAGGGCGCGACGTCGGTGCTCGGCAACAACATGTACATCCACGAGTTCCTGCACGACGCCCGCCACCTGCTCAGCTTCCCCTGCCACTGATGGTCAGGGCGCTGGTTCTGCGCGGCGCGGGCGTCGGCGCGTTCGGCGGCCTGCTCGCGTTCCTGTTCGCGTGGGTCTTCGCCGAGCCCGCGATCCAGGCCTCGATCGATTACGAGGCAGGTCGCTCGGAAGCAGAGGCGGCCCTGGCCGCCGCAGCCGGGGAAATGCCGGGCGGTGCGGACCCGGAGCTCTTCAGCCGGGCCATCCAGGGCAACGTCGGTCTCGGCGTCGGGATGATCCTCTTCGGGGCGGCGGTCGGGCTGTTCTTCGCCGTCGCGTTCTGCATGGCGTACGGCCGCACGGGCAGCCTGCGCCCGCGCCGGCTTGCCCTGCTGGTGGCCCTCGCCGGGTTCCTGACGCTGTTCCTGGTGCCGTTCGTCAAGTACCCCGCCAACCCGCCCGCGGTCGGTGACCACGACACGATCCGCGACCGCGCCGCCCTGTGGCTGCTGATGGTGGTGGCGTCGGTGGTGTGCGCGGTCGTCGCGACGTGGCTGGGCCAGCGCCTGCAGGCCCGCTACGGCACGTGGAACGCGACCCTGCTCGCGTGCGCGGCGTTCGTGGTCGTCATGGGTGCGCTCATGGCGGTGCTGCCCGCGCTGGGGGAGCTCTCGGTGCACGCCGCCCACAACGGCGGCGCGCTCACCGAGACCCCGCAACCGCTGCGCGACGCCGCCGGGACGATCGTGTACCCCGGCTTCGACGCCGACGTGCTGTGGCGCTTCCGGGTTGCCTCGATCGGCGCGCAGGCGATCCTCTGGACGGCCATCGGGCTCGCGTTCGCGCCGCTGGCCGACCGGGTGTTCCGCACCCACGGCGCGCCGACCCAGCAGGAGGTGACGGCGAGCAGGACGTAGGGACCCCTCCCCTCCGGGGCGCCCCGTTGTGCCGACAAGGCGCGGCGGGGCGTTCGCCGCGTTCGGCAGGTGACCCGGTGGGGTCAGCCGGTGGACGCGCGCATGCAGCCTCCTCGCCCGGCCCCGCTCAGGGGCGGTACTCGGTGCGGGCGCGCACGTCCTCCTGGAACGCCAGGTAGCGCCGCGCCGCGCCGAGCCTGCGCCGCGGCGACGGCCACAACACCGGCAGCAGCGACATGAGCGACCGCATATCACCGGAGAAGCCGATGGCCCCCGAGCCGAACAGGGCGTTGGCGTCGAGGTCGCCCTTCTGGATCCCGACGGCGTGCGCGTCGCTCAGCGTGAGCGTGACGTCGGGCTCGTCGAGCGTGCCCAGAGCGGCGACGACGACCCGGCCGTCCTGGAACACCACGTGGTAGGCGACGGCGCCCGCTGCCCCGTCGACCACGTACTGGATGCGCGCCGTCGCGCCCTGGCGTTCCGGCAGCTCGGCGCCGAGCTGCCGGTACTCGTCGAGCCACTCCTGGGTGAGGAACTCAGCCACGGTGGAAGGCGCCAAGGTCTTTCAGCACGATCGCCAACAGGTTGGGCACGCGTGAGCAGTCGGTGGTCACATGGAAGCCGGTCGCGTAGTGCACCCGCAGCCGCTCGGCGAACTCCATCGGCGTCACCGGACCGGCCGCAGCCAGCACTTCCGCTGCGGTCTCCAGCTCCGTGCGGGTGAGGCACGCGCGCCACAGCCGCTGCCGCACGCAGAGCCGCTCGTCGTCGACCTCGTCGACGACGAGCGTCGACGAGCCCACGAGCGGCGGGAGGACGGCGCCGGGGGCGTAGCGCGCCATGACATCGCCCCAGCCGATACCGCTCATTCGAGGTAGCCGAGGTCTTTGAGGACGTGCGCGGCCGACGTGGCCCGCACGTCGGCCACGAGCGCCCGGTAGTCGTCGACGAAAAGGCCCGCGTGCCGAGTCATCCGGTCCGCCTCGACGAGCGCCACCGCCCGCTCCAGGTGCTCGCGCGGCAGGGTGTCGCGCCACAGGGCGTGCCGGATGTGCACGCCCTTGTCGTCCGCCCCGGTGATCTCCAGCGTCTTCCCGCCCGCGACGGTCGGGATGCGCGCGCCGCCCGCGTACCGGGCGAGGACCAGGGCCCAGTCCAGTGGCACGTCACTCCTCCTCGCTCGCAGGCAGACCCGGAAGCACGAGCTCGCGCAGGTACGTGAGCATCGCCGCGTGGCCCGCGGCGGCGGCGGCCTCGTCGCAGCCCCACGCGGCGGCCAGCGTCGCGTCGTCCTCGCCCCGCACGCACGTCACGACCAGCGCGTCCCGGTGCGCCCTCGGCACGGTGTCGAGCCGTTCGGACAGGTACGCCCAGCCGCACACCGCGGCCAGCTCGCCCGCCGCGGCCTCCGCGAGGCGCGCCTCGGCGAGCTTGGCGATCCGTCCGGAGTACGGCAGGCCGAAATAGCGGAACACCTGGGGGCGGGCGATCAGGCCCGCCACCACCTGCACCGCCACCGGCTCCGCGAGCGTGGCGTCGGCGAGGCGGTGGGCACACGTGTACGCGACGGCCTCGTAGGTCGCGCGCACCCGTTCGCGCCACGCGTCCCACTCGGCGGCGAGATCGTCGGGGCCGTGGGGGTGGTCGGCCCGGTGGCCGGGGACGGCCCCGGCCACCGGCGCGTCGGTCACGGCGTCGCGACCACCGTCTTGGTCATCATCTCGATGTGCGCCGCCTGGACGGCCGAGATGTCTTTCGAGGCGGGCGCGTCGCCGCGGATGGCCTCGTGCGGCACCACCACCCAGCACGCGCAGCCCCAGATGCACTCGCCCGCCATGCCGTCGAAGCGGATGGACTGCTCGGACAACATCACGCCGAGGTCGAGCAGCCACGAGTGCATCATGAGCTTCTCGTCCCAGTCCTCGATCGCGTCGTAGGCGTCGCGCGCGGCGAAGAACGCCGTGAAGTCGCTCTTGGCCACCCCCGGGATCATCACGTTGCAGTAGGCCGTGAGCTCGTCGAAGAACTCGGCGTGCGACGTGTTGATGGTGCCGTCCTCACCGTCGAGCACGTAGGTCTGGAGGGTGTCGATCAGCTTCTTCTCCAGCGTGTCGTTCCACAGCTCACGCGGGGCGACGGTGTGCGCCTCGATGTAGTCGGTCTTGAAGCCCTCTTTGAGCCCCGACCACTGCGGGATGTAGCCGATCCACTTGCTGACGACCTCGCGCCACTTGCTGCGCGGCTCGCCGGGCAGCACCTCGACGCCGGGGTGGGTGAACTTCGCGACGTCGAAGACGGTCCAGGTGCGGTCGCCGGAGATGTTGCGCTCATGCGGGGCGCCGGTGAAGCCCATCGGCCGCAGCATCTTGAAGAGCAGCCGCCCGTAGTCCTGCACCACGAAGCGCATGAACGAGTCGTTGACGAACTTGCGGGTGACGCCCTTGCGCAGCGCGTCGCGGATCGCGGGCTTGCCCGTCTTGGTGTACGAGCCCAGCCGCTGCCAGGAGTGCTCCTGCGGCAGCGCGAAGAAGCCGCCGGTGAACGGGTTCTTGTAGAGGTCGCCCCACACCGCCATGACACCCTGGTTCTTGGCGTCGTCGAGCATGCAGTCGATCTCGTTCATCGTCGGGTAGAGCGCGGCCGCGCCGCCCGCGTGCTCTTCGTCGCCCGAGAACGGCATCGCCGCGACACCCACGACCGGGATGCGGCGCCCGAGCTTGACGTTGGAGAGGTGCCGGGCGAGGTCGACGACCATTCCCGATCCGGTGCCGCCCGACATCGAGAAGAACACCAACACCAGTGACGGCAGCTTGGTGGCGTTGATGGAGGCGACGAAGTCGTCGAGCTCCTTCTCCAGCGGCCGGTCCTCGCCGTAGTAGTAGTGGCCGTAGATCGCCTTCGAAATCGCGCGGGGGATCGAGTCGCCCGCCTTCGGCATCTCCATGTCCCCGGGCAGCCACGGCTCGTAATTCGGGTTCCAGTAGTAGCGCGGGTATTCCATCTTCAGGAACTCACGCCACCGGTTGAGGCTGGTCATGAGGTCCTTCTTCGACGGCACGTCGAGCGAGACCGTGCGGACCTGGGCCCGGTCGGTGGGGATGCCGCGCTCGGCGAGCCGCTGGTCGAAGCCGCTCGCGTACTCCTTCAGCTCGTGCTGGTCCTGGTCGCCGATGTCGATCGACAGGCCGGTGAACCGCGCCCGCGGGTCCTCCAGCATGTCCTCGATCTCACCGGTGCGCAGGAGCGCCTCGACCATGTAGGCACCGGTCTTGCCGACGCCGATCGCGTGGATGCAATGCGGCGACTGCGCGCCGGTCGCGCTGTGGTACATCGACAAGCCCATGGTTGTCCCTCCGGTCAGTCCAGATAGCCGAGGTCTTTGAGAATGGTGGCGGCCGTCGTCGGCCGTTCGTCGGCGATATAGGTGCGGTAATGGTCGATGACGTCGCCGTACTTGCGGGTCATCTTGCCCTCGTCGAGGAGGGTCATGGCCTTTTCCAGATAGGCCCGGGTGATCTTGTCGGACCAGAGGCGGTGCGACACGTAGATGTACTCGTCGTCGGCGCCGGTCACCCGCAGCGTGCGGGCGCCCGGCATGGATGGGAGCTCCGCCCCGTCGCGGTAGCGGGCGACGACGTCGGCCCAGGGGGTGGCCACGCCCGACCCCCTCAGCCCGAGGAGGCCACGCCCGCGCCGGACTCGGCGACGGCCGCGACTTCCTCATCGGTGATCGGCGACGCCACGGCCTCGCCGCGGATCGCCGCGTGCGGCACGACCACCCAGCAGGCGCAGCCCCAGATGCACTCGCCGCCCATCCCGTCGAAGCGGATCGACGGCTCGCAGAGCATCACGCCGAGGTCCAAGAGCCAGGAGTGCATGAGCAGCTTGTCGTCCCACTCCAGCGGGTCGTACCGGTCGCGGGACGGCACGAAGATCGCCAGGTCCAGCTTCGAGGCGCGCGGCAACACCACGCTGACGAAGCCGGGGCCGGACGCCTCGACGCTCTGCACGACCGGCGGCACCCGAGTGCTCGCCACCTCGCCGATCGCCGAAGCGACCTCCTCGGCGGCCTTCGCGGCGTCCTCACCGGTGCCGAACACGCGGGCCTCCGCGTACTCGGTGGCGAAGCCCTTGGTCAGGCCGGGAGAGCCGAGCGAGCCCGCGTCGGCGAGCGGCCCGACGGAAAGGATGTTGATCCACCGGTCGCTCTGCTCGCCGCGGATCGCCGGGTGCCACTGGTCGCCGGGCACGGCGAGCCAGTTGAGCGCCTTGAGCGTCTCGTAGAGGTCCTTCCCGCCGTCGGCAGTGAGGAACGCCGCGACGTGCTCCTTGCTGTCCTCGGGCACGCAGAAGAAGCCGCCGGTGAACGGGTTCTTGTACAGGTCGCCCCACACGGCCATCACGCCGTTGTTCTTCTCGGTGTCGATCATGCAGTCCAGCTCGTTGATCACCGGGAAGAACTCGGCGTCCGGCTCGGCGGGCAGCACGCCCACGCCGATCACCCACGGCCGTCGCCCGAGCTTGATCGACGAAAGGTGCCGGGCGATCTCGACCACGATCCCGGAGCCGACGCTCTCGCCGAGCGCGAACGCCACCACCACGAGCGGGGTCTTCTCGCTCGCGAAGATGCCCGCGGCGAAGTCGTCGAGGGCGTGGGTGATCTCGTGGTTCTGGTAGTACTCCGAGCCGTAGATCGCCTTGGCGATGGCCCGCGGCATCTTCTCCCCCGGCCCGGGGATGGCGAGGTCGCCGGGCAGCCACGGCTCGTAGTTCGGGTTCCAGTAGTAGCGCGGGTACTCCATCTTGAGGAACTCGCGGTACCGGTTGAGGGCGGTCGAGAGCTCGGCCCGGGTCGGGATCGGCAGCTCGACGGTGCGCACCGCCGCGTCGCCCGCCGCGGCCCGCACGCCCGACAGGTCGCCGATGTCCACCGCCAGGGCGGTGAAGCCGTCCGGGGCGTCCGCGGCGATCTGCGAGATCAGCGCGGCGCCGGTGGGGCCGAGGCCCAGCACGTGCAGGGAGAACGGTCCCTCGTGGTCGCCAGCGTGGTGCACGTTCTCCTTGCTCAGCGCCTCGATGCGGGCCAGCATGGCGTCGGCCGCGTCGTGGCCGTGCCCGTGTCCGTGGTCATCTGCCATTGGTGGCCTCCGTGGGTCAGGACGAGACCGCGCAGCTGCCCCGGTCGGCCTTGACCGGGCCTGCGGCAGACGGCTTCACGTCGAAGTCGAAGATCGCGGTGGGGAGGTAGAGCGAGCAGCAGGCGTTGGGGATGTCCACCACGCCGCTGACCCGACCCTCGATCGGCGCCGAGCCGAGCAGCAGGTAGGCCTGCGCGCCGCGTGTAGCCGAACTTCTTGAGGTACTCGATCGCGTTGAGGCAGGCGTTGCGGTAGGCGATCGTCGCGTCGATGTAGAGGTTCGTGTCGGTCTCGTGGTCCACCGAGATGCCGATGAACGTCACGTACTCCGAGTACAGCGGCTCGACGTTGCCCGGGATCAGGATCGGGTTGGTCGACACGCCGTAGGTCTCCATGCCGCCCTTGATCAGGTCGACGTGGAAGTCGATGAAGCCGCCCATCTCGATGGCGCCGCAGAACGTGATCTCGCCGTCGCCCTGGCTGAAGTGCAGGTCGCCGCCGGAGAACTGCGCACCGGGGTGCGTGGACGGGGTAGAACACGCGCGAGCCGCGGGTGAAGTTCTTGATGTCGTGGTTGCCGCCGTTCTCGCGGGCGGGCACCGTGCGCGCGCCGTCGCGGGCGATCCCGCCCAGCGTCTCGCCCGTGGCCTTGCCGCCGAGCACCGCCGCTTCGAGCGGGGGCAGGGCGAGCGCAGGCACGCGGTCGGGGTCGGTGGCGATCAGTGCCCGCTCGCGGGCGTTCCAGCGGGCCAGCAACTCCGGTGACGGTGCGGTGCCGAACAGCCCGGGGTGGGTGATGCCGGTGTAGCTGACGCCCGGGATGTGCCGCGACGTCGCCTTCTGGCCCTGGAAGTCCCAGATCGCCTTGTAGGCGTCCGGGTACTGCTCGGTGAGGAAGCCGCCGCCGTTGATCTTGGAGAAGATGCCGGTGTAGCCCCAGCCCTGGCCGGGCGCGTCGCCGTACTCCTGCGGCGGCTGACAGGGGCCGAGATCGAGGATGTCGACGACGAGCAGGTCGCCCGGCTCGGCGCCTTCGATGGCGATCGGGCCGGAGAGCATGTGGGCGCCGTCGAGATCGACATCGCGCACGTCGTTGGCGGAGTCGTTGTTGCCGATCTGGCTGTCGGTCCACTCCCGGCACTCGACCCGGATCGACGAATCCGGCTGCACGGTCACCGCGGGTGGGATGTCGGGATGCCAGCGGTTGTGGCCCGGCACCGCCTGGTCCCGCATTGATTTGGCCTGGTCAACGCTGAACACGACGTCGGGCATGGTGGCTACCTCCGGCTGGATGTGGATGGGTCTACGGGCGAGGGAGGCGGGCCTGGCGGGGGTCGGTCACCCGCGGTTGGCGGCGTCCGGTACGCGGCGGCAGGGTCGTGACGACGTCCGGGGCGTCGGCGCTGCGGGCCTGGGTGTCCAGGGCGTGCCGCAGGCCGGGCGCGAGTGAACGCAGCGCGGGCGCGGCGAACAGCCGTCGACCCATCCCGCCGCAGCCGGGACACTCCGCGGGCGCTCCGGCCGCCGCCATCGGCCGGATCACCTCGAAGGGTCCGCAGGTCGCGCAGGCGTATCCGTAGGTGGGCATCGACCCTCCTCAATCGCTACCTGACGAAACTATGTCTGATGGAAATATTCGTCAAGACCAGTCTGTGGTCCGACGATGACGGTCCAGCCCGGCCACCGTGAACTCGTCGGACCGGCCGGCCGCGGCGATCCCCAGCGCGCGCAGCGCCACGTTCACGGGCGCGATGTCGGCCACGAACTCCTCACGCCGTCCCAGCAGCAGCGGACCGATCGCGAGGTGGCCCCGACGCCAGACCGCCGCGGCCTGCACGCCTTCGCGCCCGACGTAGTCGGCCTCGACGTAGGCCAGCGCGCCACCCGCCGACGCGGCCTCGATCAGGGCGGCCAGCCCCGGACGGAGCACGGTGAACCCGGACTCCGGACCGGTCAGCAGGGCCGCGCGGCGCTCGGCCGCGGCCGCCGTGCCACCGGGGAGGGCGCCCGGGTCGAGCGCGCACAGCGCCGCCGGGGTGATCTCTTCGGCCACCGCGGCGGTGACCGGCACCATCGCCAGATCCGGCGCGGTCAGCGGCACCACCCGGGCAGCGGCGTGGGCTCGTGCGAGCGGCGCGAGCACGGTGGGCGCACCGAGGACGGCCGCAAGCTCGTAGCGCAGGCCCTGATCGGGAGCATGGCCGCCCATGTGGCCAGCACCCTACTCAGATAGAGTGCTAAAGCAATATCTCCGAAGTAAAGTAAGTGGTCGACCGAAGGAGACGTCAGGTGACGGACACGGAGGGCCGGACGGACACCGGCGAGAGCCGCGTGGACGACCGCGCCTCCGCCATGCCGCTGGGCCGATTGCTGGCCCAGGCCGAGCGCCTGCTCGCCCGCCGCACGGAAGCGGCGCTCGCGGGCCACGGGCTGACCGTCGACCAGTGGCGGGTGCTCGACCTGCTGTCCGACGGCGAAGGCCACACGATGTCGGAGATCGTCGCGGCCATCGTGGTGCCCGGCCCCACGCTCACCAAGATCGTCGACCGGCTGGTCGACGCCGCAGCCGTCTACCGCCTCGTCGACGCGCGGGACCGGCGGCGCGTCCTGGCGCTCCTGTCCGAGAGCGGGCACGACCTCCACGCGCGGGTCGCACCCGGCGTCGCGGCGGCGGAGGAGGCCGCGCTGGCCACCCTCGGTCCCGACGCGCCCGTGCTGCTCGATCTCCTGTCCCGCCTCGCCGACAACCGCTAGTCGCCCTGGTTGATCTCGGCGAGCACGTCGAACTCCATGCCTTCGGCCTTGGCCAGATAGATGCGCTGCAAGAGATGCTGGTCGCGCAGCCGCACACGTCCGCGGGGGCCCTCGTAGCCGACCGAGTCCGCCACCCGGCAGATCGCGGGCACGTCAGTGGCGTGGGCCGCCGCCGCGAGCCGGGCCAGGAGCGTGATGCCCTCGAAGCACGACTCCCCCGGCGACGTGACGGCGGGCGCGTTCGGGCCGAGCCTGCCCACGTAGCGACGCTGGTAGTCCATGCTGTGCGCGGTCGCGAGCGTCTCGAAGAAGCCCGCCGCCGAGTACAGCTCCTCCGTGTTGGCGGCGCCCGTGGCCAGCAGCATGTTCTCGTCCATGAGCGGGGAGAGCCGCACGCAGATCTCGGGCAGCCGCATCTGGGTGAACGCCCGGTTGAACCGCACGGCGTCCGACCCGAGCAGCAGCATCAGCACGCCCTGCGCGCGCGAGCGCTCGATCCTGCGCAGCACCGGGCCGAACTCATCGGTGCCCAGGCCGATGAAGATCTCCTCACGGATCTCGGCGCCGACCGAACCCGCGAACGACCGCGCCGCGCGGGCCGACGCGCGCGGCCATACGTAGTCGCTGCCGACCACGCACCACGTGCGCACCCCCATCTCGGCGGCCATGAAGCGCAAGGCGGGCCGCAGCTGCCTGCCGGGTGTCTCGCCCGTCATGAAGACGCCGGGCGTGCGCTCGCCGCCCTCGTAGACCGCCGTGTAGAGGTACGGCACACGGCCCTGCAGGCGGGGCGCGAGCCGCTCGCGCACCGCGGACGTGTGCCAGCCGATCACGGCGTCGACCGATCCCGACGTCACGAGCCCGACGACCTCGTCGGTCACGGCATCCGGCCTGCGCCCACCATCGACCGGACGCAACCGGACCTCGCGGCCCAGGATCCCGCCGGAGTCGTTGATCTCCGACTCCGCGAGCCGCCCGCTGGCCTCGCACGACGGCCCGTAGATGCCCGACGGGCCGCTGCGGGGCACGACGAACGCGACCTCGAGAACGGAGGCGACCATCTCGCTCCCTGGCTGTTCGAGTGCGGAACAAGCCGAGTCTTCCCCAGCCGTGTTGCGACCAGGCTAAGGCGCTGTCAGCTCCCGTCAATCCTTCTCGACTCATTGACAAGATCGGTACCGCCGCCCGAGCAGAAACGGCCCACCCTCGTCGGCCGCGATATCCTCATGCGCAACATGTCGACGTCCGATGACACGTCGACACCAGGCGGGAGGGCGGGCACAGGTGGATGCCGACCTGGCGTTCGACGCGTTGGCGGACCCGGTCCGGCGCGAGATCCTCGCGGTGCTCGCCGAGCGCGACGAGTGCAGCGCCGGGGAGCTGTCCGACGCCGTCCAGCGCGTCGGCCGCACCGCGGTCTCCAGCCACCTGCGGATCCTGCGCACGGCGGGCCTGATCGCCGAGCGGCGCACCGGCCGGTTCCGCTACTACTCCGTGGACGGCACCGGCCCGGCCCGCGACGTGATCCGCTTCCTGCAGGAGCTGTTCCAGCGCTCCCTCGACGACGCCAAGACCGCCGCAGAGAACCCCGCCGAAGCCGAGCCGTCGGACGCCCGAGCGGTGTGATGGCAGGCCTCGCCCTGTCGGCCGAACAACGGATCGAGGCCCCGCCGGGCGTCGTCTTCGACCTGGTGGGGGCGGGCTCGGGCGCGGGCTGGCTCTTCGACACCACGTGCGACCGGCTGGCCCCGGGTGCCGCCGTCGCGCTGCGCGCGCCGCTGGGCGGCCCCACCGTCGATCTGCTGGGCCGGATCGCGCACATCCGCCCGCCCGGCAGGCGGCGCGGACGCATCGAGATCCGCCTCGACGTGCCGTGGCGCGGCCGGTTGCGGCTGCTGTTCGACGCCGAGGGCACCGGCACGCGCGTGCGCGTCGTCGCCGATCTCGACGAGGACGGGTTGCGGTGGCTCATGCGCCGCCGCGGCTGGCCGGTCGGCGAGCCGAAGCAGCGCGGCGAGCATCCGATCGGCCTGCTGACCAGCAAGTCCGGCCCCGGCAGCGTCTTCGCCACAGCCACCGAGAACCTCGCCGCGATGGCGGTCGCGGAGATCAACGCCGACGGCGGGATCCGGGGCAGCCGGGTGCGGCTCGTCGTGGGCGACGACGGCACCGATCCGGAGCTGGGCACGGTCGAGGCGCGGCGGCTCGTGCGCACCGGCTGCCACGTGATCCTGGCGACCACGACGTCGGCCACGTTCGCCCGCGTGGCACAGGCGCTGCGCGCCGACGGGGTGCTCCTGGTGCACACCGTGATGAACGAGGGCGGGCTCGGCGCGGAGCTGCGGGTGCAGCTGGGCGAGCGGCCCTACCAGCAGCTGACGGCCGCGGCGGGGCCCGCGATGCGGGTGGCGGGCGGGCGCCGGTGGTTCCTCGCGGGCAACGACTACGTGTGGCCGCGGGCCGTGCACGCCGCCGCCCGCCGCGTGGTCGACGAGCAGCGCGGGAAGGTCGTCGGCGAGGCCTTCGCCGCGCTGGGCACCCGCGACTTCACCCCGATCGTCGAGTCCGTGCTGGCCTCGGGCGCCGACGTGGTGCTGTCCTCGTTCGTGGGCGCCGACCTGGTGGCCTTCGAGCGGCAGTGCCACGCCATGGGCGTGCGGGCGCGGGCCCGCACGGTGGCGCTCGCGCTCGACGAGCCCACCCGCGAGCGGATCGGCGACGCCGCGGGCGCAGGCATGTTGGGCGTCTCCGGCTACTTCGAGCAGCTGCCGGACGCGGCCAACGCGTCGTTCCTGCGCCGCTACCGCCGGACTTTCGGGGCGCTGGCGCCGCCGGTGTCGAGCATCTCGGAGTCGGCTTACGAGGCGGTGCACCTGTACGCGGCGGCCGCGCGCCGAGCCGGGGAGGACGAGCCGCGCACGGTCGCACGCGAGCTGCGCCGCAGCGGCGGCGACTTCCCACGCGGCACGGTGACCGTCTCCGGACCCGAGACGGTCGGGCAGCGGCTCTACCTCGCCGAGGCGATCGCCGGGGGTTTCGCCGTGACGCCGCCCTAACCTGTCAACGAGTATTGGCATGTTGACGGGCGATCACCGCCGTCCCTAGGGTTTTCCCATGCCCGTCGACCCTCCGGATGACGCCACCCTCCGCCGCATCGAACAGCGCTACGGGCTCGGACTCTCCGATGCCGATCTCGCCTCGTTCCGTCCCTTCATCGAGGGCCTGCTGGCGTCGTGGGGCGCCGTCGAGGAGCTCTACGAAGCCTCCCGGCCCGCGATGCCCGAGCGGTCCTGGAGCCGCCCGGAGGCCGCCGACAACCCGTACAACGCCTGGTACGTCACCACGTCGATCACCGGGTCGGGCGAGGGCCCGCTGGCCGGGAAGAAGGTCGCGATCAAGGACAACACCGCGGTCGCGGGCGTCCCGATGATGAACGGCGCGGGCACGATGGAGGGCTACACGCCGCTGCGCGACGCCACCGTCGTCTCCCGCGTCCTCGCGGCGGGCGCCACGATCACCGGCAAGACGGTCTGCGAGGACCTCTGCTTCTCCGGCGGCTCGCACACCTCCCAAACCGGCCCGGTCCGCAACCCGTGGGACGAGACGCGGTCGGCGGGCGGGTCGTCGTCAGGCAGCGCGGCGCTCGTGATGGCGGGCATCGTGGACGTCGCCACCGGCGGCGACCAGGGCGGTTCGGTGCGCATCCCGAGCGCCTACAGCGGCACGGTCGGGCACAAGCCGACGTGGGGCCTCGTGCCCTACACCGGCGCGTTCCCCATCGAGGCGACCATCGACCACGTCGGCCCGATCACGCGCACGGTCGCGGACGCCGCGCTGATGCTGAACGTGCTGGCAGGCCCGGACGGGCTCGACCCCCGCCAGCCCCGCGACCTGGTGCCCGACGACTACGTGGCCGCGCTGGCCCGCGACGCGTCCGGGCTGCGGGTCGGCGTCGTCACCGAGGGCTTCGGCCACCCCAACTCGGAGGCCGCCGTCGACGACACCGTGCGCGCGGCCACCGAGACGCTGCGCGGGGCGGGCCTCGTCGTGGAGGACGTCGGGGTCCCGTGGCACCTGCACGGCGCGCGGATCTGGGACGTCATCGCCACCGAGGGCGCCGCCAGCCAGATGGTGGACCTCAACGGCTACGGCCTGAACTGGAAGGGCCTCTACGACCCCGAGGTCATCGACTACTACGGCGAGCGGTGGCGCTCCGACGGCCGCCGGTTCTCCGAGACCGTCAAGTTCGTGCTCCTCACCGCCGGGGCCGCGGTCGACCGCCACCACGGCAAGCACTACGCGATGGCCCAGAACCTGGCCTACGAGCTGGGGCAGGCCTACGACGAGGCGCTGTCGCGCTACGACGTTCTGGTGATGCCCACACTGCCGCTGCAGGCCACCGTGATCCCGGGGCCCGACGCCCCGCGCGACGAGATCCTCATGCGCGGGCTGGAGATGATCGCCAACACCTGCGTCACCGACGTGACCGGGCACCCGGCCTGCTCCGTGCCCGCCGGGCTGGCGAACGGGCTGCCCACCGGGATGATGATCATCGGGAAGCGGTGGGACGACGCGACCGTGCTCCGCGTCGCGCACACCTTCGAGCAGGCCGTCGGGGGCTTCCCGCGGCCGACGTCCGCGGCAGTGGGGAGTCAGTCGTGAACGGCGTACACGACCTCGGCGGCACCGACGGGCTGGGCCCGGTCCCCGTGCCGAAGGAGGAGCCGGTGTTCCGGGCGGACTGGGAGAAGGCGGCGTTCGCCATGTTCTCCATGCCGTTCCGGGCGGGCTTCTTCGGTGTGGACATGTTCCGCTACGGCATCGAGCAGATGCACCCGGCGGCCTACCTGCTCTCGCCGTACTACGAGCACTGGCAGCACGCCGCGGAGCACTACGGCGTGGCCAAGGGCGTGCTCGACGAGGCCGAGATCGACAAGCGCACGCAGTACTACCTGGAGAACCCGGACGCGCCGCTGCCGCAGCGCGACGACCCCGACCTGATGGCGTTCGTGGACTGGGCCGTGAAGAACGGGGTGTCCGCCGCGCGTCCGTCGGACACCCCCGCGAAGTTCGCCGTGGGCGACCGCGTCACGGTCGTCGACGACTCCCCGCACGGCCACACCCGCAAGGCCCGCTACATCCGTGGCAAGACCGGCGTCATCGAGATGGCGCACGGCACGATGATCTACCCGGACAGCGCGGGCAACGGCGGCCCCGAGGCCCCCGAGCACGTCTACACGGTCAAGTTCACGAACGAGGAGCTCTGGGGGCCGGAAGCCGCCGAGCCGAACGGCGTCGTCTACTTCGACGTCTGGGAGCCCTACATCGTCCCCGCGGCGGAGGCAGCAGCATGAGCGTGCAGATCAGGACCCAAGAAGAGATCGCCGCCCGCGTGAAGGCGCTGGAGGCCATCATGATCGAGAAAGGGATCATGACGACCGCCGCGATCGACCGGCTCGCGGAGATCTACGAGAACGAAGTCGGGCCGCAGCTGGGTGCCGCGGTCGTCGCGAAGGCGTGGACCGACCCCGAGTTCAAGGCCCGCCTGCTCGCGAACGCCACCAAGGCGTGCGCCGAGCTGGGCATCGGCGGCCTGCAGGGCGAGGACATGGTGGTCGTCGAGAACACCGACACCGTGCACAACGTGATCACCTGCACGCTGTGCTCCTGCTACCCGTGGCCGGTGCTGGGGCTGCCGCCGAACTGGTACAAGGGCCCGGAGTACCGCTCCCGGATCGTGCGCGAGCCGCGGAAGGTGCTGCGCGAGGACTTCGGCTTCGACGTGCCGGACTCGGTCGAGGTGCGCGTGTGGGACTCCTCCTCGGAGATGCGCTACTGGGTGCTCCCGAACCGGCCCGACGGCACCGACGGCCTCGACGAGAAGGCGCTCGCCGCGCTCGTCACCCGCGACTCCATGATCGGCACCGGCGCGCCGAAGGCGCCCTGATGGGCTATCGGCAGGACGCCACCGAGTTGGGCGACGCCCGCCGCCGGGTCGAGGCGCTGATCTCGGAGCTGCCCGGCGGCGAGCGGTCGTTCGAGCAGCCGTGGGAGCTGCGGGCGTTCGCCATGGCCGTCGCCGCGTACCACGCCGGGCAGTACGAGTGGAGCGAGTTCCAGCTCTCCCTGATCGAATCGATCAAGCGATGGGAGGCCGAAGGCGGCGCCGAGCCGTGGTCGTACTACGCGCACTGGCTCACCGCGCTGGAGACCGTGCTGGCGGGCAACGGCGCGCTCTCCGACGCCGCTCTCGACGACGCGACGAAGGCGGTGCTGGCCACGCCCCGCAACAAGGGCCACCACGAGGCGCGGCGCGAACCGGTGGCGGTCGACCCGGCCCGATAGATCCGCGGCCGATCCGGGTACCCCGGTCGATGGCTGAGACATCGCAAGCGCCGGTCGTCGTCGGGGTCGATGGTTCGCAGGCCGCACAGGCCGCGTTGCGCTGGGCGATCGACTACGCCCGCTGCGTCGACGCGCCCGTGCATGCGGTGGCGGTGCTCGCGCAGCCCCTGGTCGCGAGCGACGGCGTGACGGTGCCGGTGCCGCCGCCGATGTGGGACGCCGATCTCGACGCCCGGTTCGAGGCCGAGGCGCAGCGCTGGCTCGCCAACGCGCTCCCGGCGCCCTACGCCGACGAGCCGACCCCGTCCGTGTCGCTCAGCACCGCCCCGGGCGATCCGTGTGACGTGTTGGTGGAGCACGCGGACACCGCCCGGCTGGTGGTGCTCGGCAACCCTCGGCAAAGCGCGCTCGCCGCGGCGCTGACCGGCTCGACGGCGCTGCGCTGCCTGCACCACGTCGAGTGCCCGGTCGTGCTCGTCCCCGAGCCTGGGGTGACCGGGAGGTAAGAATCCCCTTACCCGGCAGCAGGGAAGTCTTGCCGGACCAGTCATGGCCGGGAGCCCGCGCCGGGCGCGATCGTGGTGCTGCCCGTTCCGCTCGGCGAGGCCACGCTCGGGGGTTGTGAGATGCATCCGACCGCACACAGGGACACCGCACACAGGGACACGGAGGCGGCGTTGGACGACGTGGCCGTCGCACAAGCCGGCCTCGTCGAACAGCTGGCCGCGACGCGCACGGCGCAGAAACGGCTGTTCGCGGAGCTGATCGCCCTGCGGGGGCGCTACCTGCACGCCCACCGCGCCTACTGCGCCGCCTACGCCGCGATCCGCAACCACGGCGTCCGCGAGCGGGTGCTGACCGACCTCGACTGCCCGCCGCTCGACCCGCGCTTCGACCCGTTCCTGCGGGACGCCTTCGTGGGGCGCGGCAAGCCGACCTGAGGCGCCTACGCTGGCGGTCATGCACGTCGCCATCACCGGAGCGGCCGGAATGATCGGCCGCAAGCTGGTCGCCCGACTCGTCGACGATGGCCGGTTGGGCGACGCGGAGCTCGACCGGCTCACGCTGGTCGACGTCGATGCGCCCGACCCGCCCGCCGCGGGCGCGGCGTGGGCGGGCGATCTCGCCGACCCCGCGGCCGCGCAGCGCCTGGTAGACGACCGCCCGGACGTCATCGTGCACCTCGCCGCCGTGGTCTCCGGGGAGGCTGAGGCCGACTTCGCCAAGGGCTACCGGGTGAACCTCGACGGCACGCGCACGCTGCTGGAAGCGATCCGCGCTTCCGCCGACTACCGCCCGCGGCTGGTGTTCGCGTCGTCCATCGCGGTCTTCGGCGCGCCGCTGCCCGACCCGATCCCGGAGGACTTCGCCACCCTGCCGCTCACCAGCTACGGCACCCAGAAGGCCATCGACGAGCTGCTGCTGGCCGACTACACCCGGCGCGGCTTCGTGGACGCCGTCGGCATCCGGCTGCCCACCATCTGCATCCGGCCCGGCGCCCCGAACAAGGCGGCCTCGGGGTTCTTCTCCAACATCCTGCGCGAGCCCCTGGTCGGCCGCGAGGCGGTGCTGCCCGTGCCCGAGACCGTGCGGCACTGGCACGCGTCGCCCCGCTCGGCGGTCGGGTTCTGCCTGCGCGCGGCGACCATCGACACGGAGCTGATCGGGCCGCGTCGCACCCTGTCGATGCCGGGCCTGTCCGCAACCGTGGGCGAGCAGATCGAGGCGCTGCGGCGCGTGGCGGGCGAGGCGGCGGTGCGGCTGATCCGCCGCGAGCCGGACCCGGACATCATGCGGATGGTCGGCGGCTGGGCGGCGGCGCTGGACGCGAGCCGCGCGGAGCGGCTGGGGTTCGTCGCCGAGAAGTCCTTCGATGAGATCATCCGCGTCCACCTCGAAGACGAACTGCACCGGTGACGGTCCTCGTCGCCCGCCCACCGGCAGGTTCGACCGCGCCGTCGCCGCCCGGCTCAACCGGCCCCGGCTGCCGGCGCGCCGACCCGTGCGCCGGCTTCGCCGCCTGTTGCGGCCGAGATACCCACCAGCGGGGTTCGGCCAAGATCGAACCCCGCTGGTGTTCATCTCGGCCGTGAGTCGCGCTCCTCGGCAGGCTCGGCTCGGGATCGTTTCGATCGGCACGTCCGATTTCCGCCAGCAAGGGCGCGGACGCCGGGCCAGGCTGGAGAGATGCGGACCAGCACCCTCGACTTGCCCGACCTCGACTGGACCGATCTCGCGCACCGTCTCGACGAGGACGGCGTCGCGGTCACCCCGCCCCTGCTCTCGGCCGCGGAGTGCGCCGAGCTCGTCGCCATGTTCGACGAGGACGACCGCTTCCGCTCCACCGTCGTGATGGCCCGCCACGCGTTCGGGGAGGGCAGCTACC
The DNA here is from genome assembly GCA_963739465.1 of uncultured Actinomycetota bacterium. Taxonomy (GTDB): domain Bacteria; phylum Actinomycetota; class Actinomycetes; order Mycobacteriales; family Pseudonocardiaceae; genus Pseudonocardia. Next base: position 171,781 of record CAVUAS010000003.1, on the reverse strand, counting down.
GCTACTTCGCCGACCCGCTGCCGCCGCTCGTGCAGACCCTGCGCACGCAGCTCTACCCGCCGATCGCGCGCGTCGCCAACGCCTGGGCCGAGCGCCTGGGCGAGCCGACGTTCCCCGACACGCTCGACGCCCTGCTCGACCGGTGCGCCCGCGCGGGCCAGACCAAGCCCACCCCGCTCGTCCTGCGCTACGGCCCCGGCGGCTACAACTGCCTCCACCAGGACGTCTACGGCGACCTGACGTTCCCGCTGCAGTTCCTCGTCATGCTCTCGCGGCCCGACGTGGACTTCACCGGCGGCGAGAGCGTGTTCGTCGAGCAGCGGCCGCGGCAGCAGTCGCGGCCGATCGTGCTGCGGCCCGCCCAGGGCCAGGCGGTCGTGTTCCCCGTCCACCACCGCCCGCGCCGGGGCACCCGCGGCGACCACCGCGTGCAGATGCGCCACGGCGTGAGCGCCGTCCACAGCGGCGACCGACACGTCCTGGGCGTGATCTTCCACAACGCGCGCTAGTGATCGGCGCGAGTGGCACACCACGCCGGTACCGACCTGCGTGGTGTGCCACTCGACGCGATCACGCGCTGCCGGCCGCGAGCGCGCGGCCAGGTCGGGCGGGTCACGCCGCGCTCGCCCGGCGGCCGACGCGCGGCCACCGCGCGTCACGCGGCGCGCTGTGCGGCGACGGACGCGCGGCTCAGGGCCAGGTCGAGCGCGGCCCGCAGCTGCGCCTCCGGGCGGTCGGCGGTCGCGGCCCGCCAGGCCACGTGCCCGTCCGGCCGCACCAGCACGGCGCCGTCCTGCCCGACGTCGAGCACCGTGAGCGGCGGACCGCTGATCCGGTCGGCCGCGGCCCGCCACGCCGCGGCGTCCCGACCGGCCAGCAGCGTGAGCCGACCGTCGAACAGGTCGATCGTGGAGCGGCGGCGCCCGTCCACCGTCACCCAGGCGTGCGGCGCCCGAGCCCCCGCATCCGGCGCGACCACCGACGACGCGTACTGCACGCCGAGGTCCACGCCCAGCGGGTCCGGCTCGGGCGGCCCACCCCGCTGCAGCGACCGCCGCGCCCGGTACTCCCCGGCCGGGCGCCGCTCGTCCTCGTAGCTGTCCAGCAGGGCCGGGCCCGCCCATCCGCGCGCGACCCACGCCAGCTTCCAGCCCAGGTTGTGCCCGGCGGCGATCGCCGTGTTCATGCCGACGGCACCCACCGGCGTCATCCGGTGCGCCGCGTCGCCGACGAGGAAGCCGTGGCCGGACCGGAACGTGTCCGCGAGCTCGGCGGCCATCGTGAACGGCAGCCGCGCGAGCACCTGCACCTCGAGGTCCGGCACCCCGACGGCGGTCCGGATCAGCGCCACGCACCGCGACGGCGTGAGATCGTCCGCCGACTCGCCGCGCTCGGGGAACCACTGCCGCGCGTAGAGCCAGCGGCCCTCGCCCGCAGGCAGGAGCAGGCCGCCCGCCTCGGCGTTCTCGATGATGTAGAGCCCGTAGCGGCGGTCGCCGATGACGGGGTCGAGATCGGCCCGGAAGGTCACGTTGACGAACTCGCCGACCGTGCCCAGGTGGGTCGACCCGATGCCCAGCGCGCGCCGCACGGTGCCGCGTACGCCGTCGGCGCCGACGACGAACCGGGCGGCCACCGGCTCCCGCGCACCGGTGGCGCGGTCGCGCAGGACGGCGTGCACGCCGTCGGCCCGATCGGCGAGCCTCGCGAGCTCGACCCCGAAGCGGACGTCGGCGCCGAGCAGGCGCAGGTGGTCGAGCAACACCGGCTCGACGTGGTCCTGCGGGACGCACGCGGGCAGCGCCGGGCTCCGGGCGAGCACGGCGCGCATGTCGGTCGGAAAGCTCGCGGGCAAGCCGTCCGGGAGTGCGGTCCGCAGCGTCGGCGAGATGGAGCGCAGCGGCTGCACGCGCACCTCGCCCGCGCGAACCAGTTTGTGGACGCCCCAGGTGCGGAAGATCTCCATCGTCCGGGTGCTGACGCCGGTGGCGCGGGGGAAGATCGACGTGCCCGCGTGGCGCTCGACGACGAGCACGCGGGCGCCGCACCGGGCGGCGGTGATGGCGGTGGTGAGTCCGGCCGGGCCTGCCCCGACCACGAGGATGTCGTATGTCATGGCGACCACGATCGGGCGGACGGGCGCGCCGCGGCTCCGTGGTCGCTACGGAGTTAACGCGCGCAGTTGCGCCCGGTTCGCGGAGCCCGTCTTGGCCAGAAGGTTCGCCACATGGGTCTCCACCGTGCGGGAGGACAGGAAGAGCCGCTCGGCGACCTCGGCGTTGCTCAGGCCGTCGGCGACGAGGACGAGCACGTCCATCTCCCGGCCGGTCACCCCCACCGCGCGCAGGGCGGCGGGCACCGGCGTGGCACCGCGCCCGCGGCGGGTCGGCGCCCCGGCGCGGCGCAGCAGGTCGCGGCAGGTGCGGGCGAGCTGGTGGTCGCCGAGGCGCTCGTGCTCGGCGAGGTCGGCCCGCAGCGCGCCGACGGCGTCGACGCGGGCGGCCCAGCCGTCGGCCAGCGCCGCGTGCAGGGCGAGCATCCGCAGCAGCCTGCGCCACCACGGTGTGTCGGCCGCGAGCCGGTCGCCCTCGGCGAAGCGCGCGGCCGCCGCGGAGGCAGCGGCGGAGGCAGCGGCGGAGGCAGCGGCGGAGGCAGCGGCGCCGGCATCAACGGCAGCGGCGGGCGCCGACGTCGGTGGCGTCAGTGCCTTCGGCGGTGGCGGTGGCGGTGGCGGCTGCGTCAGAGCCTGCGGCGGTGGCGGCTGCGTCGGTGGCGGCTGCGTCGGTGGCGTCGGTGGCGGCGGCGGTGGCGTCGGTGGCGGCGGTGGCGGTGGCGGCGGCGGTGGCGGCGGTGGCGGCGGCGGTGCCTGCGTCGGTGGCGGCGGCGGCGGTGCCTGCGTCGGTGGCCGCGGCCGAGCGGCCGCGGGCGACCGCGTCGGCGTACGCCAGCGCAGCCCGGTTCACATGGCGGCGGCCCGCGCCGCGGGCGGCGAGCGTCGCGGCCGGGGCGTCGTCGCCGCGCACCGCCCGCAGGAGCACCCACACACCGAGGAACGCCAGCGGCGGAACCGACGGGTACGCCAGCAGCGTCGTCATGCCGGGCTGCATGAGTGTGTCGGCGCGGGCGAGGTCGCCCGCGACCAGCGGCGCCAGCCCCCGCACCGCCGACGCGACCGCGGCGCCCTCCGGCGGCCCGTCCGGCTGGGCCGAGGCGGCGTCGAGCAGCTGCGCCGCCGCAGCCACGTCCCCTCGTGTGCCCAGGATCCCGGCGAGCAGGGTCTGCGCAACACCCTGCAGGGCGCTGAGCCGCAGCGTCGCCGCCAGCGCGACGCTGGCCTCGGCCACCGGCGCGGCCGCGGCGGGCCCGTCGACCGTCCAGATGCCGTCGGCGCGCAGCAGATCGATGCGCGCGACCTCGGCCAGCATGCCCGCCTCGACGGCCAGCTCACGTGGCGCCGCCAGCCGGTCGGGCCGCGCCGAGCCGTGGAAATCGGTGAGCAGGCCACGCCCCAGCTCGGCCTCCACCCGCTGCGCCAGCAGCCCGTGCTCGGCCGCGACCGCGGCGGCGCGCTCGAACGCGGCGCCCGCCGCCGGGATGTCGCCGTCCTGCATCGCGCAGCGGGCCACCAGCTCCAGCGCCTCGCACAGCGGCTCGGGCGCGGCGGCCCGCTCGGCCGCCGCGACAGCCTCCGCAGCGAGCCCCGCGGCGCCCACCACGTCGCCTGCCCCGAACGCGGCGTCGGCCGCCCGCAGCGGGGTGCGCGGGTCCGCGGGGCGCCCGGCCCGATCCACGTAGGCCCGCGCCCTCGCCCACAGGCCTGCGCGCACCGCCGCACCGGCCAGCCGCAGGCAGAGCTCGGCGTGCGCGTCGCCGGTCGTGGCGGGCAGCGCCCGCTCCCCCACGTCGAGCGCGTCCGCGGCGCGACCGAGGCGGGTCAGCAGCGTCACCCGGTCCGCGGCGGCCTCGGCGGCGCGGGCGGCGGGCACCCGGTCGAGCAGCGCCGCAGCACTACGCAGCGCCCCGCGCGCGAGGTCGCGGCGGGCCGACCGGAGCAGGAGCGTCGCCGCCTGCCCGTCCTCCCCGGCGACCGCGAGCAGCTCCGCCGCCCGCACGTCGTCCTCCGGGGCGCCGCGGGCGAGCAGCGCCTCGGCCGAGCGTCGGGCCACGGCCACCCGCTCGGGCGGCAACGTGGTCGCCGCCACGGCGTCGCACGTCAACGGGTGCCGCCACCGCAGTTCGCCGTCGCGCACGACCAGGAGCCCGACGTCGGCCGCCGCCCGCAGGGCCGCCGACACGGCAGGTTCCGGCGAGTCCGCGGCCTGCGGCAGCAACGCCCACGGCGGGTCGGCGCCGAGCACGGCCGCGGCGCGCAGGACCGCGGCCGCGGTTTCGGATAGCTCCGCCAATCGCTGCTCGACGAGCGCGGCGAACGTCGACGGCACCCCGGGACCGGGCCGGCGCGCCAGGTCCTCGATGAGCAGCGGCAGCCCGTCGGCCGCGGCGACGACGAGGTCCACCCGGTCGGCGGGTAGGTGCGTCGCGTGGGCGGCGACGAGCGTCGCGGTCTCCGCCGCGGAGAGCCGCTGCGGCCGCAGCACGGTCGCGCCCGCGACCCTGCCGAGCGCGGCGCCCCGCGGCCCGTCGTCGCGGGCGGAGCCGACCAGCAGCACCCCCGCCGAGCCCGCGGCCTCCGCCAGATACTCGACGAGGGCGACGGTGTCGGCGTCCGCCCAGTGCAGGTCCTCCAGCGCCAGCAGGCAGCCGCGGTCGGCGGCCAGCAGCCGGACCAGCCGCAGCACACCCTCGCCGAGCACGACGGTCGGGTCGACCCCGTCGACCGCCTCCGCGTCGTCCGGCATCCACGCGGGGAGCAGCCTGCGCAGCGCCGGGAGGAACGGCCGCAGCCCCTCGTCGGCGGGCAACCGGTCGCGCAGGTGCCCCGCCAGCGCCGCCGCGACCGCCCGGAACGCCCCGCCGCCCGCCACCGCGCGACCGGCGAGCACCACCATGCCCGCCGCACGCGCCCGCTCCGCCGCGGCCGCCACCAGCCGCGACTTGCCGATCCCCGCCTCGCCGAGCACGAACACCGCGGCGCCCGTCCCCCGCGCGGCCCGGTCGACGGCCGAACGCAGGGCCGTGAGCTCGGCGCGGCGGCCCACCAGCCCGCCGTCCCCTTCCATGCGCCCGGAGCCCTACGGGTCCCACTCGACGTGCACGGCGGTCGGCCCGCGGAAGCCGATGATGGGGCTGAACGCGAACGTCTGGCCGGGCGCGAGCCGCAGGCTCGGCAGCGCCGCGGCCAGCTCCTCCAGTGCGACGCGGGCCTCCAGCCGCGCGAGCGGCGCGCCGAGGCAGTAGTGCGGGCCGTGCCCGAACGAGAGGTGTTCGCTCGCCTCCCGCCGTCGGATGTCGAACCGGTCGGGTTCGGCGAACACGGCCGGGTCGCGGTTGGCGGCGCCGATGGAGACGAGCACGTTCGCGTCGGCGGGCAGCTCCACGCCCGAAAGGATGGCGGGCCGGGTCGTCCGCCGCCGCCAGTGGATCACCGACGAGTCGAAGCGCAGCACCTCTTCGATCGCACCGGGGATCAGCGTCGGGTCGGCGCACAGCGCCTCCCAACTCTCCCGGTTTTCCAGCAGCCTGCGCACCGCGTTGCCCAGCAGGTTCGTCGTGGTCTCGTGGCCCGCCAGCAGCAGCCCGAAGAGGATCGTGGACACCTCCTGCTGGGTGAGCGGGCGCCCGTCGCGGTCCGGGGTGTGCACGAGGTCGGAGGTGAAGTCGTCGCGGGGATGCGCGCGGCGGTCCTCGGCCAGCGCCTCGCAGTAGCGCCAGAACTCCGCCATGCCCGCCGCGATCTCCACCTGCTCGTCCTCATTCGCGCGGCCGAACATGAACAGCAGCCGGTTGGCCGCGCCCGCCTTCACCGACTCGACGTCCGACGCGGGGACGCCGAGCACCTGGAAGATCACCCGGGCGGGCAGCTCCCAGGTCAGCGCGGAGACGATGTCGGCTCGCCCCTCGGACAGGCGGTCGGCGATGAAGCGGCGCACGGTGTCGCGGACGAACCCCTCCATCTGCGCCACACGCCGCGGCGTGAACGCGAGGTAGGCGATGCGGCGGGTGCGGCCGTGCGCGGGCGGGTCGACGTTCGTGAGCGTCGGGATCGACCGGAACCCGCCGTCGGCGAGCGCGGCGCCTGCCCGCGCGCACGGCGGCGTCACCGGGGCCAGGCTGTTGGCGGCCGAGAAGGTGGTGTACTCGCGCAGCACGCGCTTGCAGTCGGCGTAGCGGGAGACGACCCAGTAACCGAGCTCCGGCGACCAGAACACCGGCGCGGCCGTGACGAGCCTGGCGAACTCCGGGTAGGGGTCGGCGAGAAACGCCGCACCGAACGGGTCGAATGCTGTGGTCGACATGATGCCTCCTCGCCCGGGAGGACCGTAGTACGCATTTCCGGCGGCAGACCACGGTCAGCGTCCGCCGGATGCGCGCTCCGCGGGCTTCGCCGGGTCTCCGATGCTCGCTCAGCGCTGCGGCAGCGCGCCCTCCCGCCGGTCGGCCGCGTCCGCCCGGTCGGCCCCCTTCGCCCGGTCAACAGCGTCCACCCGGTCGACAGCGTCGCGCCCACCGTTCCGCCGCCCGTCCGGGCCGCCGTTCTGCCCGGCGGCCGTCCGCCCGGATCGGAGCGCCGCGCGGTGCAGCAGCCGCCGACCCTCGGCGTCCGCGGCCACGGCCGACAGCAACGCGTCAACGTGCTGGTCGAGGATCTCGGCACACTGCTCGACCAGCTCCGCCAGCGCCGCCTCGCGCGCCGCTGCGTCCGCCCGCAGACCGGCGGCGGCGGTCCGGCACGCCGTCGTGAACGCGGCGTCGGCGGTCGGGCCCGCGACCTGCCGCAGCCGCACCGCGGCGAGCGTGCGAAGGGCCTCCACGGGCGCGCCGCGGGTCAGCAGCCCGTCGGCGACCGCCACCTCCTTCTCGGCCATGCAGATGCTCTGCGCCAGCACCGCGCGCTGCTTGCGCGACCGCACGGGCCCACGGCGACGGCGGGTGCTGAGCAGTGGCCGCAGCCCGTCGAGGTAGGCGGTGACCCCACGCCGCAGCTCACGGATGACCACGCTCAGCTCGCCCCCGCTCGGCGCGGCCGCGGGGAGTTGGCGGCGGTCCCAGCGCAGTGCGCCGCCGAGGAAGTCGAGCCTGCGCAGCAGGTCCTCCCGCGCGTCGATGGCGAGGGGATCGTCCGGGTCGACCTCGTCGGACGACGGCCGGAGCGCCTCCTCCATCGCGAGCGTCTCGCCGACACATCGGCTCAGCGCGGCGAACCGGATCAGCGAGTCCGACGGCGGCCTGCGCAGGTAGGTGTGGGAGAAGTCGATCAGGCGGTCGCGGGCCACCGCGTAGGTGCGGACGACGTCGGCGTGCGTCGGCGGCGGCGAGTACCCGCCGCGAACCGGGACCACGGTGTCGATCGCGTGGTCGAGGCGCCCGCGGGCGGCGTCGAGCTGTCCGATGTGCCCGAACAGCGGTGCGAGTTGGCCGACCACATCGGCCGAAACGACGTTCGAAAGGCGCAGCCGCGGCGTCCGCTTGCGTTGCAGCGCAACGAGCACAGCACCAACGACCATCAGGATGGCCCCGAGCGCAACCAGGCTGGGCATCAGCGCCACCCCCTCGTGGACCTCCTAGGATCGTGAGACTAAGAGTGACGACTCACCCGCCTGATACACAAGGTCCACTCACCAGTGGACATCAACTTTCCGGCCCTTCTCACCCGTTCGTGCGCGATGTGCCACGCGGCGTCACCGAATTGCCACCCACCGGCGTCGCCGGGGTCGGCGGCACGGGCGCGGTCCGCCCGACGGCGCGCGGTCCGCTCGGCTTCGCGCCCTGGTCGAGCGTGCGGACCAGCGCAGGCGTGACGTTCCGGTACGCCGTCGGGTCCACCGGGTTGAGCCAGTGGCTCGCGCGCACCCGCGCCGGGATGTTGAGGCCGAGGTCGTCCAGCACCTCGTCCACGTTGTGCAGCGAGAACGGGATGATCTTCCCGCCGCGGCAGTGGTGCCCGCTCGTGGCCTCGTCCATGAACGCCAGCTGCGCGAACACGGCTCGGCGCATCTCCCCGGGCTCCGGGAGCGGCACCGCGCCCGTGAGGTCGGCCGCGATCCACACCGCGGCCATCTCGGCGTTCAACGGGCTGAAGAACGACGAGTTGTAGCCGTTGAAGTACAGCCCGGGGACGCGCAGCGGCAGGATCTGGCGGTAGAGCAGGAAGTTGCCGCGGGTGTCGAACACGCGACCGCGCACGGCGTCGTCCAGGAACGGCACACCTTGGGTGAACCCGGTGGCGCAGACGACGAGGTCGGCGGGCAGCGTGGTGCCGTCGGACAGCTCGGCCACCGGGCGGCCGTCGCGGGCGGCGAGCCGCGTGATCGTGCCATCGCGGCGCACGTCGATGCGGCCGTCCGCCACGCCCTCGAAGAAGCCCTCCGTGGCCAGGCCGATCGCGCCCCGAACGATGTCCTCCATCTGCCCAGGCGGCACCAGCCCCAGCTCGCGCAGCCGGAACTGGCGCACCGACACCGTGCCGAGCCCGTTGAGCAGTCGACGGCGTGCCCCGTTGCCGGGGCCGTGCAGGAACTTCTCCATGCCGCGGAGGTGCAGGTAGCGGAACAGCGCCTCGCCCATCCTCGTGAGCAGCAGCATCTTGAAGTTGAGGACGCCCGCCACCTTGCGGGGCACCTTCCACAGCATCTGCCGGGCCACCACGGTGGTGCTCGCGGCGGTCTCGCTGATCGGCACGGTGACGTCGCAGGCCGACTTGCCGTAGCCCACCACCAGCACGTGCTTGCCGCGCGCGTCCTCGGCGTCGTGGAAGTCGGTGCCCGCGCAGAGCCGCCCGCCCGCGAGCGCGAACTCCTCCAGCCCCGCATAGGTCGGCACCGCGGGCTCGCAGAACACCCCGTTGGCGATGACGAGCCGGTCGAACGTCTCGGTCGTCTCGCCGAGGTCGAGCTCCCATCCAGTGTCGACGGGCCGGGCCGCGCGGACCTCCGTCGACAGCGCCACGTCGAGCGCGAAGTGTCGGGCGTAGTCCGCCAGCCAGGCCTGCACCTGCTCCCCGGTGGGCCACTCGGGGTAGTCGGCGGGCATCGGGAAGTCCGAGAGCGCGTATTGGGCTTTCGGGCTCTGCGTGGTGAGGCCCGGGTAGCGACGGGTGGCGCTCCACACCCCGCCCACGTCGGGGGTGCGGTCGAAGACCCGCACGGCGTGACCGGCCTGGGTGAGCACCTTGGCGGTGGCGAGCCCGGCGACGCCCGCACCGACGACGGCGACGCGCATGCTCAGCTCGCCTGGGGCGGGAGCCGCAGCTGGAGGCCGAAGTCCGCCATGATCTCCTTGATCGCGTTGATGTCCGGCGGCCCTTCCGGCAGCTCGGCCAGCGCCTGGTAGTAGCGCTCCAGACCCGCCGGGGACACCACGGAGATCACCCGTGCTTCCTCGTCGGTGGAGTTGCGGAAGGTGTGCACGACGTCGCGCGGCAGGAACAGGTAGTCGCCGTGCCCGATGGTGAGGTTCTCGCCGCCGAGCATCACGTCCAGGCGCCCGGCGAGGCACACGAACGACTCGTCCTCGCGGGTGTGCACGTGCGGCGGCGGCCCGCTGGTGCGCGGCGGCACGGCGTACTCGAACATCGAGTAGGCGTCGTGTGTGGACTTGCCGTCGGTCTTCATCGTGATCCCGATGCCGATCGCCCTGATGTCGCGCCCCTCGCGCGACGGGAGCAGATAGCCACCACCCAGAGTCATCGCGGTCTCCTCGAAGCTTCGTTGCCATGCGTTGTCGCTGGGCACAGGGTGGTGTGGGGCGCCACCGTCGACCTATGCGCGATCCCGCTGAGTGGGACGCCGCGTTGTCCGGCCGATCGGTGGACTCGCAGGCTGGCCCCGTCAACCCGAGGAGGACGCCATCACCGGACGGAGCGCGCTGGTCGGCGGGGGCGCCACCGGCATCGGCCGCGCGGTGGCCGAGCACCTGGCCCGCGCGGGCCACCGCGTCGTGATCACCGGGCGCCGCGCCGACGTGCTGGACGCGGCCGCGAAGGAGATCCACGCCGACACCGGGGCGCAGGTCGACGCGCTGGTGGCCGACATCGCCGCAGGGGACCCGCCCGCGGTCGTGGCGGACGTCGACGTGCTCGTGCTCAACGCGGGCGGCCCGCCGCCGGGGCGGATCCTGCAGGTCACCGACGCGCAATGGGAGCAGGCGTTCGCGCTGCTGGTGGCCGGGCCGCTGCGGTTGGCCCGGCGCGCCTTGCCCGCGATGGCAGGCCGCGGCTTCGGCCGCGTGGTGTTCGTGACCTCGGTGATGGTCCGTCAGCCCCAGCCTGACCTGGCGGCCTCGGTGGTGCTCCGGTCGGCGACGACGGCGGCGGCGAAGCTGCTTTCCCGGGAGTGCGCGGACCGTGGGGTGACGGTCAACTGCGTCGCTCCGGGCGCAACCGCGACCGCGCGGCGGCAGGAGATCCTCGAAGCCCGCGCCGCGGCGGTGGGCGTCTCGTACGTCGAGCTGGAGGCGGCCGACGCTGCGGAGGTGCCCGTCGGGCGGGCCGCGCGGCCCGACGAGATCGCCGCCGCCGTCGCCTTCCTGGCCTCGGACGCGGCGAGCTTCGTCAACGGCACGGTGCTGGCCGTCGATGGTGGACGAACACAAGGAATCTGAGGTGGGCACATTGGACGGGAGGCCCGCTCGCGGAGCGGCCACTGGTTTGGTCGGGGGGAAATAGTGGCGACGTCGGGGCCCGATTTCGCGATGGGCGAGTTCCTCGGCGCGATCGCGGACACGGTGCGGCCCGGCACCGCGCGCCCGGTCGTCGTGCACGCGGGCGAGCTGGAACCGCTCCCGGCCGACCAGGTGCACAACCCGAGCCACCTCGCCGTCGCAGGCAGCCTGCCGACCACGACCTTCGAGATCTTCCGACAGACGATCCCGGCCGCGTCCAGCTCGGACATGCAGCGCCACCACCACGAGACCGTCCACTACGTGATCGCCGGGGTCGGGCACAGCGAGATCGAGGGCGCGGACGGCGTGCCCGACACGAGCGTGACCTGGGAGGCGGGTGACCTCGTCTACACCCCGCCCTGGGCTTGGCACCGGCACTACAACGACTCGGCCGAGGCCCCGGTCGAGTTCCTGACCATCGAGAACTCCCGCCTGCTCGGGCTGCTGGGCGTCGGGCGACGGCAGAGCGCGGGCTTCGCGACGCTGGACGAGGCGCGGGCCCGGTTCAAGGAGGAGGGCTCGTGACCGGGCTTCCAGAGCACATCAGCATCTGGGCCGAGCTGGCCGACGTCGACCACGCGCTGCGCCATGTCGATGTCGCCGGGGTGCGCACGCGCGTGCTGCAGGCCGGGTCGGGCCCCGACCTGGTGCTGCTGCACGGCACCGGCGGCCACCTGGAGGCCTACGCCCGCGACCTCGCCGGGCTCGCGCGGGACTTCCGGGTGACCGCCTACGACATGCTCGGACACGGATGGTCGGATCTGCCCGACCGCCCGTACACGATCGACGTGCTGTCCGATCACCTGCTGGGCACGATGGACGCGCTCGGCGTCGACGCGGCACACCTGTCCGGCGAGTCGCTGGGCGGCTGGGTGACGGCGTGGACGGCCGCGCACCACCCCGACCGGGTGCGGCGGTTGGTGCTCAACACCCCCGGCAACATCGCGAACAAGCCCGAGGTGATGGCCCGGCTGCGGGAGAGCACCCTCGCGGCGGTGCAGGACCCCCGCTGTGCCACCGTGCGCCGCCGGGTGGAGTTCCTGTTCCACCACAAGGAGATGGTCACCGACGAGCTGGTGAACCTCCGCCGCGCCGTCTACACCCGTCCGGGGTTCGAGCAGGCGATCCGCAACACGCTCGTGCTGCAGGACCCGAACGTGCGCAAGGACTTCGCCTGGGAGCCGGGCTGGGTCGGCAAGATCCACGCGCCGACGCTGCTGCTGTGGACCGAACACGACCCCACGGGCGGCCTCGACGAGGCCGACATGCTGCTGGGCTGGCTGCCGGACGCGCGCCTTTCCGTCATCGCGGACGCCGGGCACTGGCCGCAGTGGGAGAAGGTCGACGAGTACCTGCGCATCCACCGCGAGTTCCTGCTGGGCCTGCCGTGAGCGAGGTCGTCGGGTTCGTCGGGATGTCGCATTCGCCGTTCGCGACGATGACGCCGCCCGCCGCGCCGTCCGACCCGGGCGCGCGGTTCGTCGAGGACGTCGCCCGGGTGGCCGACGCCGTCGCGCGCCTGGCCCCCGACGCGGTCGTCGTGATCGGGCCCGACCACTTCCACGCCAACTTCTACGACGTCATGCCGCCGTTCGTGCTCGGCGTCGAGGAGGTGGTGGCGTTCGGCGACTTCGGCACCCGCTCGGGCCCGCTGCCGGTCGCCGCCGACCTGGCGTGGTCGATCCGCGACGGGCTCGCGAGCGACGGCTTCGACCTGTCGCTGTCGTATGCGCTCACCGTCGACCACGGCGTCGTGCAGACCTACGACATGATCGGCGCGGACGTTCCGCTCGTTCCGCTCGTCATCAACACCGCCGCCCCCCCGTTGCCCACCGCCGACCGCTGTGTACGGCTCGGGGAGGCGTTGGGCGCCGCGATCCGCACGGCGCCCGGACGTGGGCGGGTGCTCGTTGCGGCCAGCGGCGGCCTGTCGCACTGGCTGCCGACCAACGACCCGCGCGACCCGGCGATGTCCGGCGAGCGGCGCGACTCGGTGATCCACGGTCGGCGTGACGTCCACGCCGTCGCCGCCGCACGCGAGCCGCGGGTGCGCGCCATGGGCGGCAACCCGAACGCGCGCGTGGCCGCCGAGTGGGACCGGTGGTTCCTCGCCCGGCTCGCCGCGGGCGACCTGGCCGCGGTGGCGGAGCTGGGCGACGTCCGGTTGCAGGACGCGGCGGGCAGCGGCGCGCACGAGGTGCGCACCTGGCTGGCCGGGCTGGCGGCGGTCGGGCGGCCGCTCGCCTGGTCGGCGTACGAGCCGGTGCCCGAGTGGATCACCGGGATGGGCGTCGGGGCGACATTCGTGCCGTGAACCGGTCGTGAGTGGATAACGTCGTTATAGCCACTATTTCCACTCACGACCCCCTCAGCGGCGCAGGTGCACCCGCGACGCAGCGGCGGCGGCCATGCGCACGGCAGAAGCGAGCCGGTCCGGGCGCACCACGGCCGTCGGACCGGTCACCGAGAGCGCGGCGACGATCTCACCGAGCGGCCCGAAGATCGGCGCGCCGATGCAGCTGACGCCCGCGTTGCCCTCCTCATGGTCGAACGCGTAGCCCCGCTCGCGCACGGCGGCGATCTCCCGGCGGATCGCGTCGGGGTCGGTCAGGGTGTGGCCGGTGCGCACGGGCAGCTCACCCGCCAACGCGGCGTCGACCGCGTCCGCCTCCGAGTGGGCGAGGATGGCCCGGCCGAGGCTGGAGCAGTACGCCGGGATCTGCCCCCCGACCTGGGTGAGCATCGGCATGCGGCGATGCCCGGTGATCTTCTCGACGATCAGCACGCGGTCGTGGTCGAGCACCCCGAGCTGCACGGTCGTCCGCGTCGCCTCGTAAAGGTCCTGCAGGAACGGCAGCACGGCTTCGCGCAGCGCGTGCCGCACGGGGACCAGGCCGGAGAGTGCGAACAGCCGGTTGCCGATCCGGTAGCGCCCGCCGGGCTTGTCCAGCCAGCCCAGCGCCACCATCTGCGCCGCCATCCGGTGCGCCGTCGAGCGGGGCAGGCCCGACCGGCCGACCAGAGCGGCCAACGTCAGCTCGCGGTGCTCGTCGTCGAACGCGTCCAGCAGCGCGGCGGCGCGGGCCAGCACGCCGTCGCCGTGCTCGTCGCCCCCTGCGCTCACGCCCCAGACAGTAGGCACCGGCCGACGGTGGCGGCGAACGCCTTGACCGTCCGCAGCGCCACCTCGAACGGGTCGGCGTCCCAGACCGCCCGGTTGAAGATCTCGACCTCGACGTCGCCCACGTAGCCCGCCTCCGTCACCATGCGCGTGACGGCCGGGAAGTCGATGTGGCCGTCGCCCATCATCCCGCGCGCGAGCAGCGCGTCCGCAGGCAGCGGGGTGATCCAGTCGCACACCTGGTAGGCGGCGATCCAGCGACCGGCGCGGCGCACCTGCTCGGAGAGCTGCGGGTCCCACCACACGTGGAAGGTGTCGACGACGACGCCCACGGTCGCGGCGGGAAACGCCTCGGCGACGTCGAGCGCCTGGCCGAGGGTCGAGATCACCCCGCGGTCGGCGGCGTAGATCGGGTGCATCGGCTCGATGGCCAACACGACGCCCGCGGCCGCCGCGTCGTCGACGAGGGCGCCGACGGCGTCGCGGGCCCGGGCCCGCGCCCCGGGCAGGTCCCGGTCGCCCGCGGGCAGCCCGCCCGCCACGAGGACCAGCACCGGGGCCGAGCCGGGCGCGGCGGCCGCGGCCAGCGTCGCGGTCTCCTCGATGGCCCGGCGGTTGTCGTCCAGCGCCGCACGCCGCCGCGTGGGGTCGGCGGCGGTGAAGAAGCCGCCCCGGCACAGGCTCGACACCCGCAGGCCCGAGTCGGCCATCATGGCGGCGGCGGTGGCGAGGCCCACCGCGGCGACCGGCTCGCGCCACAGACCGATGCTCGCGATCCCGGCATCGCGGGTCACCCGCAGCGCCGTGGGGAGGTCGGCGTGCTTGATCGTGGCCTGGTTCAGCGACAGCCGATGGTTCATACGAGGGCCTCCGTCGGGACCGGGACGCCGTGCAGGGCGAGGTGGGCGTTCCAGCGCCGGGCGGCGAGGTCGGGGTGTTCCAGCGCGCCCGCCGCGTCCGCGAGCCACACCAGCGTCGACAGGTGCGGCAGGCTGCGGGCCGCGTGCAGGCCCCCGACCATGCTGAACGCCTGCTGGTGGCCGTTCAGCCAGGACAGGAACGCCACGCCGGTCTTGTAGTGGAAGGTCGGCGCGGCGAAGACGTGGCGGGCCAGTGCCTCGGTGGGACCGAGGATCGCCCGGTAGGCGCTCGGGTCGCCCGCGTCGAGGGCCTGCAGCGCCGCGGAGGCGTGCGGGGCGACGAGCGCGAAGGCGCCGAGCAGCGCGTCGGAGTGCCGTTCGCCGTCGCCCGCGATCAGGTCGACGTAGTTGTAGTCGTCGCCGGTGAACAGGCTGGTGGCGCGGGGCAGCCGGGCCCGGACCGCGATCTCGTGGCCCGCGTCGAGCAGGCTCATCTTGATGCCGCGCACGCGGTCGACGTTCTCGGTCATGATCCGCACCACGGTGTCGATACCGGTGGGCACGTCGGCGCCGAAGTAGCCTGCGAGCTGCGGGTCGAACGCCGCCCCGAGCCAGTGCAGGATGACCGGCGCACCCGCGCGGGCGAGGACCTCGCGGTAGACGTGCTCGTAGTCGGCCGCCGAGGTCGCGGCCCGCGCCAGGTGGCGGCTGGCCATCAGCACCGCCCCGGCCCCCTGGTCCTCGGCGAAGTGCAGCTGCTCGACGTAGGCGTCGATCACGGCCCGCAGGCCGATGTCCGCCTCCTCGACGTGGTCGGTGTTCACCCCGACGACCAGCGCGCCGCCCGCGGCCCGGGCCTCGGCCGCGCTCCGCGCGGTCAGCTCGCGGGTGGCCGTGGGGTCCAGGCCCATGTTGCGCTGCGCGGTGTCCATGGCGTCGGCGACGCCGAGGCCCCACGACCAGACGTGGCGGCGGAACGCCAGCGTGGCGTCCCAGTCGAGGTCCGCGGGCGCGCCGGGCACGTTCTCCGCGCCCACCCGCGGGATGACGTGCGCCGCGGCGTAGGCGACCCGGGAGCGCGCCGGGCCGCTCGGGCGCTGGAGGGCGGGCGGATCCGCCAGCTCGTGGCGCTGCACCTCGCCCCCGGCGTCGAGCAGGGCGACGACGGGCTTGCCGCTCATCGCGCGTCCACCGGGGTCGGCTCGGGCAGGGCGGTGACGGGCTGCTCGCTGATCGCGGCCCCCGGGGCGGGCTCGGGCAGGGCGGTGACGGGCTGCTCGCTGATCGCGGCCCCCGGGGCGGGCTCGGGCAGGGTGAGCTCGGAGAGATCGACGCGCGCCCCGTCCGCGAGCTCGTCAGGCCTGCCTCGGCGAGCCGGACGCCGCGAGCGCCCGCGAGGAAGTCGAACTCGTGCGGCGCGTCCTCCACGACATGCCGGATGAACTGCTCCCACTGGGTCTTGAAGCCGTTCTCGAAGGCGTCGTTGTCGGGGACGTCCATCCAGTCGTTCGCGTAGTCGTGGGTCTCGGCGAGGTCGGGGTTCCAGACCGGCTTGGGGGTGGCGGCGCGGGGCTGGATCCGGCATCGGTGCAGCCCTGCGACCGCGCTGCCGTGCGTGCCGTCCACCTGGAACTCGACGAGCTCCTTGCGGTCGACGCGGACCGTCCAGCTCGAGTTGAGCTGCGCGATGACTCCCCCGTCGAGCTCGAAGACCCCGTAGGCGGCGTCGTCCGCGGTGGCGGAGTAACGCTTTCCGGACTCGTCGACGCGGGACGGGATGTGCGTGACCGCCCGGGCATAGACCGACTTGACCTGCCCGAAGAGGTTCTCCAACACGTAGTTCCAGTGCGGGAACATGTCGACGACGATGCCGCCGCCGTCCTCGGTGCGGTAGTTCCAGCTCGGCCGCTGCGCGGGCTGCCAGTCGCCTTCGAAGACCCAGTAGCCGAACTCGCCGCGGATCGACAGGATCCGGCCGAAGAAGCCGGACTCCACGAGCCGGGCGAGCTTGCGCAGGCCCGGCAGGTACAGCTTGTCGTGCACCACGCCGTTCTTGATGCCCGCGGCCCGGGCGAGCGCGGCCAGCTCGAGCGCCTCGTCCAGGCTCTCCGCGGTCGGCTTCTCGGTGTAGATCGCCTTGCCCGCCGCGATGGCCTTGCGGATCGCCGCGGCGCGGGCCTTCGTCACGAGGAAGTCGGCGTAGATGTCCCAGCGCGGGTCGGCGAGCGCGGCGTCGAGATCGGTGGTGTAGTCGGCGATGCCGTGCCGCTCGGCGAGCTCGGCGAGCTTCGCCGCGCTGCGGCCGACCAGCAGCGGCTCGACCTGCACCCGCTCGCCGTTCGCCAGCAGCACCCCGCCCTGCTCCCGGATCGCCAGGATCGAACGCACCAGGTGCTGGCGGTAGCCCATCCGGCCCGAGACGCCGTTCATGATGATGCCGATGGTCTTCTGCATGCGGACTCCTCGATATTGGTAAGCGCTTTCCAGCGTAGGCGGAGCCAGCGGTCGACGTCAAGGGGGGCCATACCACGGGACTCGGCCTCTCTCGGGAAAGCGCTAGCATCCGCACGTGGAATCGGACCGGCCCGCTTCACCCCCGACGCTGACCGACGTCGCCCGGCGAGCGGGCGTCTCACTGGCCACGGCGTCGCGCGCGCTCAACGGGAGCGCGACCCGACAGGTCGGCGAGGCGCTGCGCAAGCGCGTGCGACAGGCCGCGGCCGAGCTGGACTACTCCCCGAACGCCCAGGCCCAGGCCATGGCCCGGGGGACGACCGCGACGCTCGGGCTGATCGTGCACGACATCGCGGACCCGTACTTCTCCATGATCGCCGCGGGGGTCATCGAGGCAGCGGCCGACCGCGCGCTGCTGGTCACCGTGGCCAGCACGCAACGCGACCCGGCCGCCGAGCTACGCCACATCGAGCTGCTGCGCCAGGCCCGCGCGCAGGCCGTGGTGCTCGCCGGGTCCCGGTTGGACGACCCCGCGATGCTCGACTCCGTCCGGTCGGCCCTGCGCGCCTTCTCCCGCGGGGGCGGCCGGGTGGCCTGCATCGGACAGGACGTCCTGGGCGTGAGCACCGTCGTCGTCGAGAACCGACTGGGGGCGGCGGGGCTGGCGGGCGCCCTGCACCGGATCGGGCACCGGAGCTTCGGCGTGCTGGCCGGGCCATCGGAGCACCTGACCGCGCGGGACCGGACCGAGGGCTTCTGCTACGGCCTGTCCGAGCTCGGCGCCGAGCCCTCCGCCGAACATGTGCTGAGCTGCGAGTTCACCCGCGAAGGCGGCTACGCCGCCACCACCGAGCTGCTCGCGGCGGCGGGCGGCAGGCCCCCCGTGGACTGCCTGTTCGCGGTGACCGACGTGATGGCCCTCGGCGCGCTGGCCGCCCTCCGCGACGCGGGCCTGCGCGTTCCCGAGGACGTCGGCCTGGCCGGTTTCGACGACATCACCTCGCTGCGCGACGTCGTGCCCGGGCTCACCACGGTGCGGTTGCCGATGGTCGAGATCGGGAGGAGGGTCGTGGCCCTCGCCCTGGACGGCGCACCGGGCGCGGTGCGCCGCGAACGGGTGCGCGGCGAGATCGTCCTGCGGGAGAGCACGGGCCGCCCGGCCCCGTAGCACGCCCCGCCCCGCCGTCCACCCCGCCCTCGCGCCGCCGACCGCGCACCCCACCGTGGCACGCCCGCCCGGCCCCGCAGCCGCCCGCCCTGCCCCGCAGTACGCCTGCCCCGCCCCGCAGCACGCCCGCCCCGCCCCGCCGCCCGTCCACCCCGCCCCTCGCCCCACCGACCGTGCACCCCATCGCGGCACTGCGCACGGGGCTGTCAACTTTTCGGTGTAACTGATTGTTGTTGATCTATCGGCGGCCGGCGGACAGGCGTCCGTCGAAGGCCATGTCGAAGGCGTTCAGCGCCGGCTTCCAGCGCATCGCCCAGCGGCGTTGCCCGGTCCCGGTGGGGTCCAGGCTCATGATCGCCATGTAGACGCACTTGAGCGCGGCCTGCTCGGTGGGGAAGTGCCCGCGGGCCTTGACCGCCCGGCGGATGCGGGAGTTGACCGACTCGATCGCGTTGGTCGTGCAGATGATCTTGCGGATCTCCACGTCGAAGGACAGGAACGGCACGAACTCGGCCCAGGCGTTCTCCCACAACCGCACGATCGCCGGGTACCGCTCGCCCCAGGCCTCGCAGAACTCCAGGAACCGCTCCATCGCCGCGGCCTCGGTGGGGGCGGTGTAGACCGGGCGCAACGCCTTGGCGATCGCCTCGTAGTGCTGGCGCCCGGCGTAGCGGAAGCTGTTGCGCAGCAGGTGCACCACGCACGTCTGGGTGATCGTCTGCGGCCAGACCGTCGGCGATCGCGTCCGGCAGCCCGTCAGCCCGTCGCAGACGACCATCAGCACATCGCCCACGCCCCGATTCTTGATCTCGGTCAGCACGTGCAGCCAGTACTTGGCGCCCTCCCCGACCGGGCCGCCGGTGACCGACGGGGCCTCCCCGGCCCACAGCCCGAGGATGTCGCGGCGGCCCTCGCAGGTCACCGCGAGCGCGACGTAGATGGGCCGGTTGGCGACCTTCCCGTCCCGGATCTTCACGTTGATCGCGTCGATGAAGATCACCGGGTAGACCGGGTCCAGCGGCCGGTTCTGCCACTCGGCCATGCCCTCGATCACCTTGTCGGTGATCGTGGAGATGGTCTGGCGGGACACGTCGGCGCCGTAGACCTCGGCCAGATGCGCCTGCACATCCCCGGTGGTCAGGCCCTTGGCCGACAGCGAGATCACCAGCTCGTCGACACCGGACAGGCGCCGCTTGCGCTTGGCCACGATCTTCGGGCTCGAAGGTGCCGTCGCGGTCGCGCGGCACCTCGATCTCGACCGGCCCGACCTCGGTCAGCACCGTCTTGGTGCGGTGGCCGTTGCGGGAGTTCCCGCCATCGCGGCCGGCGACGTCGTGGCGGTCGTAGCCGAGGTGGTCGGTGATCTCGCCCTCGAGCGCGGACTCCACCAGCCGCTTGGTGAGCTGGGCCAACAGCCCGCCCTCACCGGTCAGCTGCAGCCCACCTTCGCGGGCCCGCCCGACCAAACGGTCGAGCAACTGCTCGTCGACCGCATCCAGCAGGTCCGGGCCGCCGGCCGCCGCGTCATCGGTCAGCGTGTCGAGATCCACCACCGACTCGGGCATCAGATCAGTCACAGGTGTCAGTCTCCTTGATCGGAGTTACACCGTTGTGTTTACAGGCCCCTGCGCACCCCACCGGTGGGGTGCGCAGTGCCACGGTGGGGTGCGCGGTGCCGCGGTGGGGTGCGCGGTGCCGCGGTGGGGTGCGCGGTGCCGCGGTGGGGTGCGCGGTGCCACGGTGGGGTGCGCGGTGCCACGGTGGGGTGCGCGGTGCCACGGTGGGGTGCGCGGTGCCACGGTGGGGTGCGCGGTGCCACGGTGGGGTGCGCGGTGCCACGGTGGGGTGCGCGGTGCCACGGTGGGGTGCGCGGTGCCACGGTGGGGTGCGCGGTGCCACGGTGGGGTGCGCGGTGCCACGGTGGGGTGCGCGGTGCCACGGTGGGGTGCGCGGTGCCACGGTGGGGGGCGCGGTGGGACGCTGCCCAGGAAGACACCGTTGCCCGGCGCCGGGGCGGGCGCCGGGCGGGTGGTGGGTGCAGCGCCGGGGTGGGCGCCGGGCGGGTGGTGGGGGGCGGCGCCGGGGTAGGCGCCGGGCGGGGGTGGGGTGCGCGTCAGGCGGCCGCGCGGATCCGCGCGTACTCCTCGCGTGGCACGGGTGTCGCGTCCGGCCTGCCGAGCTCGTCGAGCGGGATGCGGTGGGTCTCCTTGGCCGACCAGGCGGCGAGGGCGCCGACGACCGTCAGCCCGAAGGAGATGCCCCCGATGGTCAGCGGCACGTTGGCCGACCCTGGCGGCGCGACGATCGCGAACACCGCAGGCAGGAACGCGGTGATGAGCAGGAACGGAATGCGCCAGCCCCACGCGGCGAAGGCCCCTGGGCCGGGCGTCGCACGCTCGGCGGCGAGCCCGTGGTCGACGGCGCCCTCACCAACCCCTTCGCGCACGCGACCGCCACCGCCCTGGCGCTCGACGGCGACACCGGCCGGGACGGCCTGCGGGACGTGCGCGTGGAGCTGTTCCGGGCCAACCCGATCGAGGCGGACGACACGTCCTGCCTGCGCCTGGTCACCGGACGGGGAACGACGATCACCGTCGCCGTCAGCCTCTGCGCGGACGGCGAGGTGGAGCCGTACGTGGTGGTGCACGGCACGCACGGCCGGATCGTGCTGCACTACCGCACGGGCCGGGTCCGGCTCGAGCGCGGCGGAGCGGTGCGGAGCACCGAACACGCCTCCACCGACCTGCTGACCAACCTCGTCGCCCACATCCGGACGAATGCGCCCCTGCTCGCCCCACTCGCCGCCACCCGCGGCTTCATGCAGGTGGTCGAGGCCGTGCGCACCGCGCCGGAGCCGGTCGAGGTACCGGCGGCGCACCGCGCGGTCGACGCGTCGGGGCCGTGCCCACGCCACGTCCTGCCGGGCATCGCCGCGGCGGTCGTCCGCGCGGCCGACCGGCTCGCGCTGCTGTCCGAGCTCGACCTGCCGTGGGCGCGTCGGGCTCCGGCGGTGACCAGTGGATGATCGTGTGTCGATCACGCTGCGGCTCACCGGGCGGTCCGTGGCCGAGTACCGGGACGGCGGCGCCCTGCCCGCGGCCATGGCTCCGCGGCCCTACCTGCATCCCGTCCGCACCCTCGGCGGCACACCGGTGACCGACGCCCAGCCGGCCGACCACCCGTGGCACCTGGGGCTGTCCGTGGCGCTGCAGGACGTCGACGGCGGGAACTTCTGGGGCGGCCCGACCTATGTGCGCGACGTCGGCTACACGGCCCGCGACGACCACGGCCGGATCGAGCACGACGCCTTCGTCGCGCGGCAGGATGACGGCTTCATCGAGCGCCTGCGCTGGGTCACGCCCCGGGGCGAGCCGCTGCTCGCGGAGCTGCGTTCGGTCCGCGCCCACCTCGTCGGGGATGGGTGGGAGCTCAACCTGCGCACCACGCTCACCAACGTCACGTCCCGAATGGTCACGCTCGGCAGCCCGGCCACCAACGGCCGCGACGGCGCCGGGTACGGCGGACTGTTCTGGCGACTGCCGCCTGCCCGAAAACCCGAGGTGCGCGCGGGCGACGCGGTGGGCGAAGACGCCGCGCACGGGGCGGTGGCGCCCTGGCTCGCCTGGACCGACCACACATTCACGCTCGTGCTCGCCACGGCCGACGACGCCACCCGGGCCGACCCGTGGTTCGTCCGGGTGGCCGACTACCCCGGCGTCGGCCTCCAGCTCGCAGGCCGCCGTCCCGTGCACCTTTCGCCGGGGCACGGGCTCACACGCGGGCTCCGCGCGCTCGTGGCCGACGGCGCGCTCGATGACCAGGCCGCCGCGGAGTGGGCGGCGAGCGGTTGACCAGCCGGGTCACGATCGCGTAACGAAACCGGCGTCCGTGATCCCGAGGCCGTCCGGCGCCCGTACTGCTCCCACCACCCCATGGACCCCGAGCCCGCGATGGCCGTCCTTTCGACACGCACACGCGCCCTCACCGCAGCGATCACGCTGGCCTGCGCGGTCGCGGCGTGCAGCTCGCCCGGCCCACCGACGATCACCGTGATGATGACGGCCGCGGACACCGGGGCTGGCGGCGGCGGTTGCTGAGCCACTCACTCAGTCCAGGTGGAAGACCTCCTCCAGCAGCACGAAGCCCTCGTCGGGGCGGCCACCGAGGTCGACGAAGAACGGCGCCATCTCCGCCTGCCAGCGGGCGTTGACGTCCGTGGCGGCCATCGCAGCTCGGGCGGCGGCGAGGTCGTCGGCCTCCACGTAGCCGACGAGCAAGCCATCGTCGCGGAGGAAGAGCGAGTAGTTGCGCCAGCCGGTGTCGTGCAGCGCGGCGCGCATCTCCGGCCACACCGCCCGATGCCGCTCCCGGTACTCGGCCAGGCGCTCGGGCCGGACCTGCAGCTGGAAGCAGTAGCGCGGCACAGCGGTCACGTCCTGGGCAGGTAGTGGTGCAGCCGGGTCGCCGCGCGCACCCGCTTGCGCAGGGCGGCCAGGTCGCCGCCGACGATGCCGTGCGTGCGAGCCTGCACCAACAGGTTGCCCAGTGCGGTGGCCTCGACCGGGCCCGCCACCACCCGACGGTGCGCGGCGTCGGCGGTGAGCTGGCACAGCAGCGCGTTCTGTGCGCCGCCGCCGACGAGGTGCGCGACCTCCACCGGCTGCCCGGACAGCTGCTCGGCCTGGTCGAGGGCCTCGGCGAACGCGGCGGCGAGGCTGTCGAGGATGCAGCGCACGACGACCGCGGGGTCGGGATCGCACAACCCCGTCGCGGCGACGATCCGCTCGGGCATGTCGCCCGGCGGAAGGTACACGGGGTCGTTCGGGTCGACGCGCGGGCCGCCCGCGGGCAGCGCCGCGGCCGCCGACAGCACCGCGTCGAGGTCGACGTCCCGGCCACGGAGGTGCCACGTGCGCATCGACTCCGACAGCAGCCAGAGCCCCATCACGTTGCGCAGGTAGCGGATCGTCCCGTCGACACCGCGCTCGTTGGTGAAGTTGGCCTTGCGGCTCTCGTCCGTGAGCACCGGGCCCGACAGCTCTACGCCGACCAGACCCCATGTGCCGCAGGAGATGTAGCCGAAGCGGGAGGTCTCCGCGGGGACGCCGACAACGGCCGAGGCGGTGTCGTGCGACCCGACCGTGGTGACCGGCAGCTCGTCGTCGACGCCGATCTCGGCCATGACGTCGCCGGTGAGCGGGGCCAGCATCTGACCGGCGCGCAGGACGTCGGGGAGCAGGCCCGCGGGCAGGCCGAGCGCCTCGAGCACCGGGCGGGACCAGTCGCCGGTGCGCGCGTCGAGCAGGCCCGTGGTGGAGGCGTTGGTCTCCTCGCTGATCTGCCTGCCGGTCAGCCAGTAGCCGAGCAGGTCCGGGATCAGCAGCGCGCGCCGGTCGGCCAGCTCGGCTTCGGCGGCGAGCTGGTAGAGCGTGTTGAACGGCAGGAACTGCAGGCCCGTCGTGGCGTAGAGGCGGCCGGGATCCACCTTGGCGTGGACGTCGTCGATCACGGTCTCGGTGCGCGGGTCGCGGTAGTGGTGCGGGTTGCCCAGTAGCACCCCGCGGCCGTCGAGCAGCCCGTAGTCCACCGCCCAGGAATCGATCGCCAGCCCGGCCAGGCGGTGCTGCCGGGCAGCGGTGCGCAGCCCGTCCAGGACGTCGGTGTAGAGGCCGAGCACGTCCCAGTACAGCCCGTCGGGCAGCCGGACCGGGCCGTTGCGAAACCGGTGGACCTCGGTGAGCGAGAGGTGCTCCGGACCGACCTCGCCGACGACCACCCGGCCGCTCGACGCCCCGAGATCGACCGCGGCCAGGGCCGTCATCGCAGGAACGCGGCCGCGACGCCGGAGTCGACGGGGATGTGCAGGCCGGTGGTCTGCGACAGGTCACCGCCCGTGACGGCGAAGACCGCGGCGGCGACGTGATCGGGCAGCACCTCGCGGCCGAGCAGGGTGCGCTTGGCGTAATAGGCGCCCAGCTCCTCCTCGGGCACGCCGTACACCGCGGCCCGCTGGGCTCCCCAACCGCCCGCGAAGATCCCCGAGCCGCGCACCACGCCGTCCGGGTTGATGCCGTTGACGCGGATCCCGTGCGGCCCCAGCTCGGCGGCGAGCAGCCGCACCTGGTGGGCCTGGTCGGCCTTGCTGGCCCCGTACGCGACGTTGTTGGGGCCCGCGAACAGGGAGTTCTTGCTGGAGATGTAGACGATGTCGCCGCCCATCCCCTGCGCGATCAGCACCCGGGCCGCGGCGCGGGACACCAGGAACGAGCCCTTGGCCATGACGTCGTGTTGCAGGTCCCAGTCCCGGGTGGTGGTCTCCAGGAGCGGCTTGGAGATCGACAGCCCGGCGTTGTTGACCACCAGGTCGACCCCGCCGAACGCCAGCACGGCGGCGTCCAGGGCAGCGGCGACGGCGTCCTCGTCGGACACGTCCGCGGCCACCCCGACGGCCCGGTCGCGGTTGCCGATTTCGGCCGCCGCCGCGGCGGCCTTGTCGGCGTCGAGGTCGGCGACCACCACGCATGCGCCCTCCGCGGCCAACCGTTGCGCGATCGCCTTCCCGATGCCCGACGCGGCCCCGGTGACCAGCGCGATGCGGGTGGCCAACGGCTTGGGCTTCGGCATCCGCGCGAGCTTCGCCTCTTCGAGGGCCCAGTACTCGATGCGGAACTTCTCCGACTCGGGAATGGGTGCGTAGGTCGACACCGACTCCGCGCCGCGCATCACATTGATCGCGTTGACGTAGAACTCCCCCGCGACCCGGGCGGTCTGCTTGTCCTTGCCGAAGGAGAACATGCCCACGCCGGGCACGAGCACGATGGCCGGGTCCGCGCCGCGCATCGCGGGCGAGTCCGGGCCTGCGTGCCGCGTGTAGTAGGCGGCGTAGTCCTCTCGGTAGGCGGCGTGCAACTCCGCGAGCCGGGCGATGATCTCCTCGGCCGTGGCCGTGCCGGACAGGTCCACCACCAGCGGCTTGACCTTGGTGCGCAGGAAGTGGTCGGGGCAGGAGGTGCCGAGCTCGGCGAGCGGCGCGAGCTTCTCCCGCGCCACGAACTCCAGCACCGCGTCGCTGTCGGTGTAGTGGCCGACCTGCGGGTGGTCGGTCGAAGCCAGCCCCCGGATCGTCGGGAAGATCGCCGCGGCCTTGGCCCGCCGCTCCGCCTCGGGCAGCGGCTCGTTGCCGGGCACGACCGCCCCGAACGGCTCGGCGACGCCGCCCCGGTCCAGGTACTCCCGCGCCGTGGCGATGATCTCCAGCGAGCGCGCTTCGGCCTCGGCGCTGTCCGCACCCCAGGCGGTGATGCCATGCCCACCCAGGATCACCCCGATCGCCTGCGGGTTCGCCTCCTTGACCGCGGCGATGTCCAGCCCGAGCTGGAACCCCGGCCGCCGCCAGGGCACCCACACCACCCGGTCACCGAAGCAGTCCTCGGTGAGCTTCTCCCCGTCCGCCGCGGTGGCCAGGGCGATCCCGGAGTCGGGGTGCAGGTGGTCGACGTGCGCGGCGCCGACGAGCCCGTGCATGGCCGTGTCGATCGACGGGGCGGCCCCGCCCTTGCCGTGCAGGCAGAAGTCGAACGCGGCGACCATCTCGTCCTCGCCCTCGACGCCCGGGTAGACGTCGACCAGCGCGCGCAGCCGGTCCAGCCGCAGCACGGCCAGCCCGGTCGCGGTCAGCGTGCCGAGGTCGCCGCCGGACCCCTTCACCCACACCAGTTCCACCGGCTCGCCGGTGACGGGGTCGGTGGTCGTGCCCTTCGCGGAGGTGTTGCCCCCGGCGTAGTTGGTGTTGCGCGGGTCGGCGCCCAGCCGGTTGGACCGGGCGATCAGCGCGCTGATGGTCGGGTTCTCCGTCATGACGGGTTGGTTTCTCCTCGTGGGTGTGTGGGTCAGGACCAGCCGGCCTGGGTGCCGCCCACCCGCTCGGCGACGATCTTCTGGCCGTACCCGGAGTCCCGGTAGGCGGCCATGGGATCGCGCGGCAGGCCGCGGGACTCGCGCCGGTCGGCCAGCGCGGGGCGCACGTCGGTGTCGTAGGCGTCCATCAGCACGCCGTGGGCGCCGAGTACGTCGCAGGCCTCTTGGGCGGCGGCCAGCGCGTCGGTGTCGACGAGCAGGGCCTTGGCCAGCGCCTGCTCGACGTTCAGCACCGAGCGGATCTGGCCCGGCACCTTCTCCTCGATGTTGTGGCACTGGTCGAGCATGAAGTTCACGCCCGCCACCGGACGTTGCGCGCCGACCGTCACGATCTCGACCATGATCCGGAACAGCTGGAACGGGTCGGCCGACCCGACGATGAGGTCGTCGTCGGCGTAGAAGCGAGAGTTGAAGTCGAACGCGCCCAGCCGCTTCTGCCGCAGCAGCTGCATCACGATGAACTCGATGTTCGTGCCCGGCGCGTGGTGGCCGGTGTCGAGCACCACCTGGGCCCGCTCGCCCAGGGCCAGGCAGTGCAGCAGCGACGTGCCCCAGTCCGGGATGTCCATCGCGTAGAAGTAGGGCTCGAAGAACTTGTACTCCAGCAGCAGGCGCTGGTCCTCGTCGAGCGCGGCGTAGATCTGCCGGAGCGAATCGGCCAGCCGGTCCTGGCGCCCCCGCAGCGAGTCCTGCCCCGCGTAGTTGGTGCCGTCGGGCAGCCAGATCTTCAGGTCGGTCGACCCGGTCTCGCGCATCACCTGGATGCACTCGAGGTGGTGGGCGACGGCCTTGACCCGGATCCGCTCGTCGGCGTTGGTGAGCGAGCCGAGCTTGTAGTCCTCGTCCTGGAACAGGTTCGAGTTGATCGCCCCGATCCGGACGCCCAGCTCCTTGGCGTGGGTGGCCAGGGCGCCGTAGTCGTCCACGCGGTCCCACGGGATGTGCAGCGACACCCGCGGTGCCAGCCCGGTCACCGCGTTCACCTGGGCCGCGTCGGCGATCTTCTCGAACGGGTTGCGCGGCACACCCGGCGTGGTGAAGACCTTGAACCGGGTGCCGGAGTTGCCGTACGCCCAGCTCGGCACCTCGATCGTGAAGTCGTCGAGGCCGCGCAGGGCCTCCAGGTCAGCGGTCATCGTGTGTCCCCGGTTGGTCGATGGTGGTTAGCGCGTGCCGCCGTAACGGCGCGTGGTGAGCCCGTTGAGCAGCGCGGCGAAGACGAGCACCGCGCCGAGGGCGAGCAGTTGGAACTGGGCGCCGTCGTTGCCCTCGAAGGCCAGCAGGATCCCGGCGTTCAGCCAGACGATGAGCAGCGTGGCGAGCACGACGCCCGCGACCCGCCCGATGCCGCCGGTGATCGCGACGCCGCCCAGGACGGCGATGGTGATCGCGGGCAGCGCCATCCCGTTGCCGGTGACGCCCGCGTCCGGCCGGGCCGAGGCGAACTGGGCCACGGTGACGACGGCGACGAGCCCGGAGATCAGGCCCGCATAGGTGTAGGCCTTGAACCGGGTGCCGCGCACCGGGAGCCCCGCCCATCGCGCCGCGACGTCGTTGGTGCCGGTCCCGTAGAGCCTGCGGCCGTAGGTGGTGCGCGCCAACAGGATCCACACCACCACGACGGTCGGGAGCAAGAACGTGAACAGGCCCAACGGGATGTCGGGGATGTACTGACCGAATAGCGGCAGCTCGACGGAGCGGGTGATCGAGAACAGCTGTTGGATCGGCGGGGTGCTGATCGGGCTCTGGTCGTTGATCACGATCGCGATCGACTTGTAGCCGTAGAACGTCGCCAGCGTCGCGATCAGCGCCGGGAAGCCGACGTACGCCACGAGGAACCCGTTCACCGCGCCCAGCAGCGCACCGAACACCGCGGTGGCGATGATCGCAAGCCAGAGCGGCCAGCCCCACTCGCCGTAGGTGAACCCGAAGCCCATGCCCGACAGCGACACGATCGCGCCGACGGAGAGGTCGATGCCGCCGCGGCCGGAGAGGATCACCAGCAGCTCGGCGAGGCCGAGCATGGCCAGCGGCACGGCGTTGATGAGGCTCGCCGACATGTAGTCGAAGTTGTAGTCCGCGGTCAGGTAGCCGCCCGCGGCGAGCACGAAGAACCAGACGACGACCACGACGATCAACACGGCGAGCAGCGCGATCCGCTGCGTCAGCAGCATCCGCAGCGCGCGGGCGCCGAAGCCCGCCTCGGCCGGGTCCTGCGGCGTCTTCGTGGGGGTCGGTGCGGAGGTGGTGCTCATCGCGTCCTCCGGGTGCGCGCCCGCAGCAGGTCGGTGCCGACCGCCACGATGATGAAGATCCCGACGAAGAGGTCCGAGAGCTGCGAGCTCCAGCCCAGCTGGGTGACGCCCGAGCTGACGGACTGGACGAGCAGCGCGCCCAGCAGCGTGCCGAGCACCGACCCGCGCCCGCCCATGATCGAGGTGCCGCCGATCACGACGGCGGCGATCACCGCGAGCTCCTTGCCGGTGCCGACGGACTGGTCGAGCGTCGAGGTGCCCTGCGCGATGAGGAAGCACGCGCCCACCCCGACCAGCAGGCCGGTCACCACGTACGCGAGCAGGATCCGGCGCTGCACCCGCACGCCCGCGAGGCGGGCGGCGTGCGCGTCGCCGCCGATGGCGTAGAAGTGGCGTCCGCCCGCGGTGTGTCGCAGGTACCACCAGGCGATGGCGGTGACGATCACCGTGATCGCGAACGCGATCGGGACGCCGACGACGCGGCCGGCGTCGCCCCGTCCGAAGATCTCGATCGTCGGCGGGATGCCGTTCACCGTGCGCGAGCCGAAGATCTGCAGCCCGACGAAGAGGAACAGGTTCGCCGTGCCGAACGTGATGATGATCGCGTGCACCCGGCCATAGGCGATCAGCAGCCCGTTCACCAGGCCGAGCAACCCACCGACGACCACGGATACCAGCACGGCTACGGGTGCCGACATGCCCGCGACCAGGGCCTTCGCTGTCAGCACCGCGCAGACCATGAGCGCGCCGCCGACCGAGACGTCGATGCCGCCGGTGATGATGATGATCGTCATGCCGACGCCGATCAGCGCGATCGGCGCCGTGGCCACCAGCAGGGGCTGGATGGAGCCCGCGGTGAGGAACGCCGGGGTGCGGAACGCGAGCACGATCCAGATCACGGCGATCACGCCGAGCAGGACGAGCTCCTGCCCGGTGACCGGCGACGGCAGGATGCGGCTGCGCCCCTTCCCCTGCGTCTGGCGCTCCCCGGCCGGACGGGTCGTGGTGAGACTCATGCGACCTGGCCCTCCTCGTCCAGAGCGCCCGCCGCGGCGGCGAGCACATCGACCTGCGTGGCGTCCGGCCCGAACTCGACGGTGGTGGTGCCGCCGCGCACGACCTGCAGCCGATCGGCGATCCGCAGCGCCTCGGGGAGATCCGAGGTGACGACCAGCACGGCCGTTCCGCCGTCGGCCAGCTCCGTGATGATCCGGTGGATCTCCTCCTTGGCCCCGACGTCGACGCCCTGCGTGGGCTCGGCGAGGACCAGCACGTCGGGCCGCTCGACGAGCTGGCGCGCGAGCACCACCTTCTGCGCGTTGCCGCCGGACATCGCGCTGATCGGCTGGCGTTCGTTCGGCGTCCGCACGGCCAGCCGCTTGATCAGGTCCGTCGCGACCGTCCGCTCGCGGGCCCGGTCCACGAACACGCCGAGCCGCGACAGCAGCCGGAGATGGCCTGCCGAGATGTTGAACGCGATGGACTGGAAGCTGAACATCCCCTCGAGCTTGCGGTTCGCGGGCAGCAGCGCGATGCCGTGCCGCTGCGCGTCCTGCGGCGACCGCGGCGCGACCGGGCGGTCCTTCAGGCGCATCTCCCCGCTGGTCGGCCGGTCGATCCCGTAGATGCACGCCCCGATCTCCGAGACCCCGGAACCCACCAGCCCGTAGAGGCAGACGATCTCCCCGCGCCGCACCGCGACGTTGACGTCGTGGAACTTGCCGCTGTGCCCGAGCCCGTCGAGGACGAGCACTGGGTCGCCCTCGGGCACCGCGCGGTGCGGTCGCTCGTCGGAGAGGATCCCGCCGACCATCAGCTCGGCGATCCGGCGGACGTCGAGGTCGGCGATCGGGTAGGTGCCGATGGTCTGCCCGTCGCGCATGACGGTGACCTCGTCGGCGATGCGGAAGAGCTCATCGAGGCGGTGCGAGATGTAGATGATCGCCACCCCGGCGTCCTTGAGCCTGCGTACGACGGTGAACAGCACGTCGATCTCGACGTCGGTGAGGATGGCGGAGGGCTCGTCGAGGATGAGGACCTTGGCGTCGCCCGCGAGCGACTTGGCGATCGACACCTGCTGCTGCTCGGCGATCGACAGCTCACCCACCGGCGCGGTCGCGTACCGGGCGGGCAGGCCCAGCAGCTCCAGCAGCTCGACGACCTTGGCGTTCTGCTCCGCCCAGGCCACCCGCCCGCGTCGACGGATCTCCCGGCCGGTGAAGATGTTCTCCGAGACCGTGAGCTCCGGGAACAGCTGCGGCTCCTGGTACACGGTGGCGACGCCGAGCCCGATGGCGTCACCGGTGGACGCGATCGTGACGGGGGCGCCCTCGAACGCGATGGTCCCCGTGTCGGCCTGCTCCACCCCCGAGATGATCTTGATCAGGGTGGACTTGCCCGCGCCGTTCTCCCCCACGAGGGCGTGCACGCGGCCCGCGTGAATGGTGATCTCCGCACTGCGGATGGCGCGCACGGCGCCGAAGCTCTTGGAGATCCCGCGCAGCGCGAGGCGTGGCGGGTTGTCGACTGTCATCGTCGGTCACTCCGTAACGCGGTGCGCCCGGAAGGTCGGGCAGCGCGCCCGCCTCCCGAGACGTCCGCGGCTCAGTAGTTGTACTGGTCCACGTTGGCCTTGGTGATCTCCAGCGGCGGGCCGAGGAGCAGCGTCTTGGAAGCGGAGTCGTACTTGATGGCGGACATCGCGTCGTCGACGTTGTTGGTGTCGGCGAACGGCTTGTTCTGCGCGAGCTGCGCACCCGCCCACGCGGTCAGGTACCCGAGGTTCTCGACGTTCCACAGGATCGCCGACGACGCCGCGCCGTTGGTCAGGTACGGCTTCATGGACTGAGGCGTCCCGAGGCCCACGGTGAACACCTTGCCGGTCTTCTTCGCGTCCTGGACGGCCTGGGCCACACCAGGCGCGGAGGACGTGCACTCGCCGACCAGCCCCGTCAGGTCCGGGTGGGCGTTCATCAGGTCGGTCGCCATCTGCGTGGCCTTGGCCTGGTCCTCACCCGCGTACACGGTGTCCACGATCTGCGCCTGCGGGTACTTCGACGCCGTGTACTCCTTCTGGACCTTGATCCAGGAGTTGAGGTTCTCGGCGGTCTGTCCGCACGACACGATCGCATACTTGCCCTGCCCGCCCATGGCCTTGAGCAGCGAGTCGGTGAGCGCCTGGCCGATGCCCTGGGCCGTCGCCTGGTTGACGAACACCTCGCGCACGGAGTTGGGCGCGTCGGTGTCGGCGGTGGCGACGTGGATCCCCTGCGCCTTGGCCTCGGCCAGAAGCGGCGCCATCGAGTCGGGGTCGTTCGGGGCCACGATCAGCGTGTTGACCTTCTGCTGGATGTAGGAGCGCACGATGTCGGCCTGCGCCCCCGCATCGGCGGTCGTCGGCCCCTGGTAGAGCCACTGGACGTTGCCAAGCGCGGCCGCCGCCTTCTTCCCGCCCGCGTTCATGGCCTCGAAGTAGGGGATGCCCTGCAGCTTGGGCACGAAAGCGACCTTCACGGTGCCGCCGCCGCCCGAGGCGCCGCCGCTTTCGGTCCCGCCCCCGCTCTGGCTCTTCTGCGTACACGCGGTCAGCGCCATCGTGGCCGCGACGCCGAGCACGGCGGCGACCTTCAACTTCCGGGCAATGCGCATGCTGACTCCTTCGTCGGGTGCAGGATCAGACCGGAGAGCCCTCGATCACCGGATGCGAAACGAGGGCGGACGTGCTGTGGTACGGGGACTTCCGTTCGGCAGCAGCGGCTTCGCAGGAGGAACCTAGCAGGACTTATAACGTTTCACAAGGGCGATCACAGACATAGTCGCTCGTCAAGCGGGTGAGATTTTCGCTGTCTCATTCCGCGGACTTGCACGTTTCAACTCGCGCAGCCAAAATGATGGCGACCGGAGGGAGGGCGTCCTCATGGCGGGTTCACCGAGCATGAAGGATGTCGCCGCGCATGCGCGGGTCTCCCTCGGCACGGTCTCGAACGTCCTGAACCGTCCCGAGGTGGTGGCCGAGCGCACGCGGAAGCGCGTGCTGGCCGCGATCGCCGAGCTGGGCTTCGTGCGCAACGAGTCGGCCCGGCAGCTGCGCGGCGGCGGCAGCCGCACCCTCGCCTACGTCGTGCTGGACACGGGCAACCCGTTCTTCACCGACGTCGCCCAGGGCGTGCAGGAGGCCGCCGACGCCGTCGGGCTCGTGGTGTTCCTCTGCGACAGCGGCCAGGACCGGCGGCGCCAGTCGGCCTACCTCGATCTCCTCGAGCAGCAGCGGGTCGAGGGCGTGCTCATCACGCCGGTCGACCGGACCGACGAGCGGCTCACACTGCTCCCCCGGCGCGGCACGCCGGTGGTGATGGTCGACGCGCACAGTCCCGACCACTGCTCGGTCTTCGTCGACGACGTCGCGGGCGGGGATCTGGCGGCGACGCACCTGCTCGACGGCGGCCACCGCCACATCGCGTTCGTCGGTGGGCCGCCATCGTTGCCGCAGGTCGCGGACCGGCTCACCGGATTCCGTCGGGTCTATGACCCCGACGACGTGGTGGTGCTCGAGACCGCGGCGCTCGACATCGCGGAGGGCCGTCGGGCGGGCGCCCGGCTGGCCGGGCTCCCCGCGGGCCGCCGTCCGACGGCCGCGTTCTGCGCCAACGACCTGCTCGCGCTCGGCCTGCTGCAGGAGGCGGTGCGGCTCGGGCTGCGGGTGCCCGAAGACCTGGCGATCGTGGGCTACGACGACATCGTGTTCGCCGAGGCCGCCGCCGTGCCGCTGACCTCGGTCGCCCAGCCCCGGCACCTGATCGGCCGAACCGCTGCGGAGATGCTCATCGCGGAGGCGCGCGAGCGGGACGGAACGCATCAGCACCGCCAGGTGGTGCTGTCCCCGGAGCTGGTGCTGCGCGCATCCAGCAGGCTTCGACCACTGAACGGGGTCGCCTGATGAAGATCGCACTGTTCGTCACGTGCCTGGCCGACGCGCTGTATCCCGACGTCGGCCGCGCGACCGTGCACCTGCTGGAGCGGCTGGGCCACGACGTGGAGTTCCCGGCGGCGCAGACGTGCTGCGGGCAGATGCACGTGAACACCGGATACCAGGACGAGGCGCTGCCGCTGGTGCGCCACCACGTGGAGGTGTTCGAGCCTTACGAGGTGGTGGTGGCGCCGTCGGGATCGTGTGTGGGGTCGGTGCGCCACCAGCACGCGATGGTCGCGCGCCGCTTCGATGACGAGGCGTTGGCGGTGCGGGCCGAGGCGGTGGCGGCGAAGACGTACGAGCTCTCGGAGCTGCTGGTGGACGTGCTGGGGATCGAAGACGTCGGCGCCTACTACCCGCACCGGGTCACCTACCACCCGACGTGCCACTCGCTGCGCATGCTGCGGGTGGCCGACAAGCCGCTGCGGCTGCTGCGGCAGGTGCGCGGCATGACGCTGGTGGAGCTGCCCGAGGCCGACCAGTGCTGCGGGTTCGGCGGCACGTTCGCGCTCAAGAACCCCGACACGTCCACGGCGATGCTGGCCGACAAGATGCGCCACGTGCTGTCCACCGGCGCGGAGGCACTGACGGCGGGCGACGCGTCGTGCCTGATGCACATCGGCGGTGGGCTGTCGCGGCTGCGTTCGGGCACGAAGACCGTGCACCTGGCCGAGATCCTGGCGGCGAGCGGATAGCGTCGTGAGTGGATAACACTGTTCCCGCCACTATTTCCGCTCACGACCGACCGGAGGTGCGCATGACCACCGAGCTCGGGATGCCTGCCGTCGCCCCGCGGGGTGTCGGGCACCTGCGCGGCGCCCGCGCGTTCCCCGAAGCGGCCCGCGAAGCGCTGGGCGACACCCAGCTACGCCGCAACCTCGGGCACGCCACCCGCACGATCCGCGACAAGCGCGCCGCCGTGGTCGCCGAGCTCGACGACTGGGAGGAGCTGCGCCGCGCGGGCGAGGCCATCAAGACCGCCACCATGGCCCGCCTCGACGAACACCTGCAACAGCTCGAACACGCGGTGACCGCGCGCGGCGGGGTGGTGCACTGGGCCCGCGATGCGAACGAGGCCAACCGCATCGTCACCGATCTGGTGCGCGCGACCGGGCAGCGCGAGGTCGTCAAGGTCAAGTCCATGGCCACCCAGGAGATCGGGCTCAACGAGGCCCTGGAGGACGCGGGCATCGAGGCGAAGGAGACCGACCTCGCCGAGCTGATCGTCCAGCTCGGCGGCGACCTGCCCTCCCACATCCTGGTGCCCGCCATCCACCGCAACCGCGCCGAGATCCGCGAGATCTTCCTGCGCGAGATGCCCGGTGTGGACCCCTCGTTGACGGCGGAGCCGCGGCGGCTGGCCATGGCCGCCCGCGCGCACCTGCGGGAGCGGTTCCTGCGGGCCAAGGTCGCGATCTCCGGCGCCAACTTCGCCGTGGCCGAGACGGGCACGCTGCTCGTCGTCGAGTCCGAGGGCAACGGGCGCATGTGCCTCACCCTGCCCGAGACGCTGATCACCGTGATGGGCATCGAGAAGCTCGTCCCCACCTGGGCCGATCTCGAGGTGTTCCTGCAGCTGCTGCCCCGCTCCTCCACCGGCGAGCGGATGAACCCCTACACCTCGGCGTGGACCGGCGTCACCCCCGGCGACGGCCCGCAGGCCTTCCACCTCGTGCTGCTCGACAACGGCCGCACCGCCGCGTTGACCGACCCGGTCGGCCGCTCGGCCCTGCACTGCATCAAGTGCTCGGCCTGCATGAACGTCTGCCCCGTCTACGAGCGCACCGGCGGGCACGCCTACGGCTCGGTGTACCCCGGCCCCATCGGTGCGGTGCTGTCGCCGCAGCTCACCGGGGTGGAGGACAACGCCTCCCTGCCGTACGCGTCGTCGCTGTGCGGGGCGTGCTTCGACGCCTGCCCGGTCCGCATCGACATCCCCAGCCTGCTGGTGCAGCTGCGCGCCGCACACGTCGACGCGAACCGGCACCGGCGCATCCCCACCCCCGAAGCGCTCGGCATGGCCGCCGCCGCGTGGGTGATGGCCGACCCCAAACGGTTCGCCACCGCCGAGAAGGCCGCCCGCGCGGGCCGCCTCCTCGGCCGGGCCGCGGGCCGGATCACCACCCTGCCGCCACCGCTGTCCCGGTGGACCGCCAGCCGCGACGCCCCCCGCCCACCCGCGGAGACCTTCCGCGAGTGGTGGGCCCGCGAACACCGCGCGACCGGCCGTCCTGGCGGGACCGGCGGCGCGCTGTGAACGCGCGCGACGAGGTGCTCGGCCGGATCCGGGCCGCCAACGCCGCCGCCCGGCCCACACCCGATGAGGTTCCCCGCGACTACCGGCGCGTGGGCGCTCACCCGCCGGGTCACCCGGAGCTGGTCGAGCTGCTGCGCGACCGGCTCGTCGACTACCGCGCCACCGTCGTCGACGCCGCAGCCGACGCCATCCCGGCCGCGGTGACGGCCGCGCTCGCGGACATCGGCGGACCCGTCCTCGTGCCGGCAGGCCTGCCCGACGGCTGGTGCCCCGACGGCGAGCCCGACCAGGGGTTCTCCCCCGCCGAGCTGGACCGCTTCGCCGCCGTCGTCACCGGATGCGCCGTCGCCTGCGCCGAGACCGGCACCATCGCCCTCGACGGCTCCCCCGACCAGGGCCGCCGCGCCCTCACCCTCGTGCCCGACGTGCACGTGTGCGTCGTGCGCGCCGACCAGGTCGTGCACACCGTGCCCGAACTCCTCGCCGCGCTGACCCCCGACCGGCCCCTCACGTTCATCAGCGGACCGTCGGCCACCAGCGACATCGAGCTGGAGCGCGTCGAAGGCGTGCACGGCCCCCGCACACTGATCGTCGTGCTCGTCAGGTCGTGACCGGAAACGAGTGCTCAGGCACTCGTTTCCGCGCACGGGGGGCGCGCTCAGACGGGTTGGGCCTCGAACACGTGCACTCCCGAGACCGGATCGGCGGCGACGAGTGTCGTGAGCTGCAGGTCGGCCTGGCCGAGCGGCGCGGTGTACTCCGCGCGCGTCCGCTCACGCCCGCCCAGCAGGGCGAGCATGTGCAGTTCCATCCGGATCGCGGCCGGGCATTCGGCGGCCCGCTCGGGCAGCTCGGCCTCCACGAGCAAGAGCCGGGCCGACCCGGTCATCGCGCGCCTGCACGTCCGCAGGATCGCCACGGCGTCGGCGTCGTCAGCCCGATCGTCCGGATCCTCCCCCGGGTCCCGCGTCGAGCGGAAGGGCGGTGCCGCGCACCGTCCACCGCGTAGGGCCGCCGCGCAGCACGGTCGCGGTGAGCGGTGCGACGTCGATCCGCCAGAAGCCCGCGGCCGGGGCGCCGAGCGTGGCGACCAACGCGGCGCGCACCACGGCCGCGTGCGTGACGGCCACGGTGTGTCCTTCGGCGTCCGGTCTCGCGAGCCAGGCCGCTACGCGCGCCACCAGCGCGGTGAGGGTCTCGCCGCCGTGCGGCGCCGCGTCGGGGTCGCCGAGCCAGGCGGCGACCGCGGCCGGGGTGTCGGCGGCGACCTCGTCGAGAGTGCGCCCCTGCCACGCTCCGAGGTCCCAGTCGGCAAGGCCCGGGTCCGGCGTCGCCGAGAGACCCAGCGCCGCCGCCGTCTCGACCGCGGCGGGCGCGGGCGAGCACCCCGCCCGCGTGACGCGCCGGAGCAGGCCCGCTCGGCGGGCCCCGGTCGCGGCTGCGGCTCCGCGCGGCTCGAGGCCCTCGTCGTGCGCGAACGCCGCCCGTGACGTCGCCGCGGTGGACGCGTGCGTGACCAGGGTCAGGCGGGCGCTCACCCCGGCAGGCTAGGGCAACATCGTCACCCGGGAACGTGACGCGCCGACTACCAGTCGATCACAGCCCGGTACTGCGTCTACGCTCTTTCGGGATGAGCGGTTCTGCGGAACGTGATCATGCCTGCGCGGTGTGTGTCGACCCGGCCTGGTTACACGATGGCGACACCGCCTGATCCGCGCCTGGAAACGCTCGTCGAGCTGGTGGTGCAGCTCGCGTCGGGCGAGCTCGCCGCGCGGATGCGGCCCTCGGCTGCGGCGGACGACATCGACGCGGTGATCGTC
The DNA here is from genome assembly GCA_963739465.1 of uncultured Actinomycetota bacterium. Lineage (GTDB taxonomy): Bacteria > Actinomycetota > Actinomycetes > Mycobacteriales > Pseudonocardiaceae > Pseudonocardia. The sequence goes on along the minus strand of CAVUAS010000003.1, from coordinate 134,181 downwards.
GGCATCAACATGCTGGCCGAGGAGCTGGAGGCGCTCAACAAGCATCTCGAAGGACGGGTGGCCGAGCGCACCCGCCAGCTCGCGGACGCACACCGACAGCTGGAACGCCTCGCCCTCTACGACCCGCTGACCGACCTCGCCAACCGCACGCTGCTGGCCGACCGCATCGACCAAGCCGTCGCCCGGGCGGAGCGCGGCAGTGACCCGCCCGCGGTGCTGGCACTCGACCTCGACGGGTTCAAGTCGGTCAACGACAGCTTCGGCCATGCCGTCGGCGACGAGCTGCTGGTCGAGGTCGCCCGGCGGCTCCGCACGGTGTGCCGCGCGACCGACACCGTCGCCAGGCTCGGCGGCGACGAGTTCGCGCTGGTCGTCGTGGACGCCACCGAAGAGCAGGTCGTCGACGTCGCCGACCGGATCATGAACGCGCTGCAAGAGCCGGTGCGGGCGGGCGGCCAGACCTGCTGGGTCAGCGCCAGCATCGGGGTGCGCTTCGCCGCCCGCGGCCAGTCCGCGGGCGTTCTGCTGCGGGACGCCGACACCGCCATGTACGTGGCCAAGGCCCGCGGGCGCGGCGGCGTCCAGGTCTATGAGCCGACGATGCACGCCGCGGCGCTGCGGCGGTTGCGCCAGGCCGACGAGCTGCGCGCGGCGCTCGCGGCAGGCGAGTTCGCGGCGTACTACCAACCGATCATCGAGCTGACGACCGGGCGAACCACGGCGGTCGAGGCGCTGCTGCGCTGGCGGCACCCGACCGAAGGCGTGCGGTCGGCCGACTCGTTCATCCCGGTGGCCGAAGACACCGGACTGATCGTCGCGCTCGACCGCTGGGTGCTTGACGCGGCCGTGGCCCAGGTGGCTGCCTGGCGCGCTTTGCGACCCGGCCCGGCGGAGCTGTGCATGCACGTCAACGTCTCGCCGATCACGTTCCGCACGCCCGGCTTCGCCGACGACGTCCTGAAGTGCCTCGCCCGCTACGACGTGCACGCGGGCGACGTGCTGCTGGAGGTCACCGAGACGCAGATGATGGGCGAGGACCCGCAGACCCTGCAGACGATGGAAGTCCTGCACACGGCGGGCGTCGGCGTCGCGATCGACGACTTCGGCACCGGGTGCTCCTCGCTCGGCTACGTGCGCCGCAAGTTCGTGGACGTCATCAAGATCGACCGATCGCTGATCACCGGCCTGGACTCCGACCTGCACCAGCGCCGGGTCGCCGCGGCGCTGCTGGCCGTGGTCGACGCGTTCGGGCTGACGGCCGTGGCCGAAGGCGTGCAGACCGAGGCCGAGGCGGCGGCGCTGCGGGAGCTCGGCTGCCGCTACGGCCAGGGCTACCTCTGGGGGGAGCCGCTGCCCGCCGACGCGACGGCCGTGTTCAGGCCTCCGGGAGGTTCTGGACGTGCTGGAAGCCGAACCGACCCTTGATGCACAGATGGCCGTGCGTGACCGAGTGGTCGGCCGGGCTCGTGACGTTGACGATCTGCCCCTGCTGCACGTGCAGCTCCAGGTTGCAGCCGACCCCGCAGAACGAGCAGATCGTCGTGGTGACGGTCTCGTCGTCCGGATGCCAGTCGTCGGCCTCGCGTAGCTCGTGCTCCTGCACCGACTTCAGGGCGCCCGTGGGGCACACGCCGATGCAGTTGCCGCAGTACACGCAGGCCGACTCGGGCAGCTCGACGTTCTGCTCGGTGGCGATGCGGGCGTCGAACCCGCGGCCGGCCGCGGAGATCGCGAACGTGAACTGCGCGTCGGTGCCGCACGCCTTGACGCACTTGTAGCAGAGGATGCAGCGGGCGTAGTCACGCACGTAGAGGTCGTTGTCGATCTTCACGGGCTGGGCGACGGTCTCCGCGGTGGAGCCGTCGGGGGCGTGGTGGTGGCCCGCATGGCGGGTGTCGCGGTCGTCGGACGGCGGCGCGGGCGGGCCGTAGCGCTGCGCGTCGACGCCGTACTCGCCCATCCAGCGCTGCACGTCCGCACTCGCCTGGGAGAGATCGACCGACGAGGCCAGCAGCTCCAGCACCATCCGGCGGCTGTGGCGCACCTTCTCCGTGTCGGTGCGCACGACCATGCCCTCCTCGACCTTGCGCGCGCACGACGGCACGAGCACCCGCGAGCCCTCCACCTCGACCATGCACACCCGGCACGCGTTGATCGGGGTGAGGTTGGGTGCCCAGCACAGCGTGGGGGTCTCCACGCTCGTCTTCTCGTTGAGCGCGTCGAGGATCGTCGCTCCTTCCGGTGCCCGCACCTCGGCGCCGTCGACGGTCAGGGTGCGCATCCGGGCGATGGCGCCGAGCATCACCGGTCCGTCGGTGCTGCGGCCGCTGCGGGGCCCGCTGCCCGCGGTCGCGACGGGGTCGACGGCCGTGGGGCCGACCGGGCCTGTGTCGGCCTCGCGGTACTCCGTGGCGCGCTCGCCCGCATCGGGCCCGTCGGTGTCGGTACCCGGCACAGGCGCACCGTGGGCGTTGGCCTCGGGGGTGCCGTCCGGCACGGCCTCGTCGGGCACCGCGCGGGAGCCGGGCTCGGGGCCGTCGGACGAGCGGCCGCGGTCCATGGTCGTCATGCGTGCGGCACCTTCCCGTTGCGCGCTCCTGCGGGAGCGCCGAGCAAGCCTCGGTCGAGCGCGGACTGCAGTGCGGCGGGCGCGGTCTGCCCGAGCCCGCAGATCGACGCGTCCTGCATCACCCTCGCCAGGTCGCCGAGCAGGACGAGCTCCGGACCGCGGGGCGCGCCCCGCACGATCCGGGCCAGCGCCTCCTCCTGGCGTACGGTGCCAACCCGGCACGGCACGCACTGCCCGCACGACTCGTCGCGGAAAAACGCCGCGATGCGCCGCAGCGTGTCGGTGAGGTCGGCGGCCGTGTCGAACACGAGCACCACGCCCGAGCCGAGGGTGGCCCCGATCTCGCGCGCACCCTCGAGCGTGAGCGGGACGTCGAGCTGGTCGGGCAGGACGAACCCGCCTGCGGCTCCGCCGAGCAGGATCGCGCGCAGCTCCCCGCGCACACCGCCCGCCAGCGCCAACAGCTCGCGCAGGGTCGTACCGAAGTCCACCTCGTAGACCCCCGGGGTGCCCACGGCGCCGGAGATGCAGAACAGCTTGCTGCCGGTGGAGCGCCCGCCGCCGACCTGGGCGAACGCCGGGCCGCCGATCGTGAGCACCTCCAGCACGTTGTAGAGCGTCTCCACGTTGTTGATCACCGTGGGTTTCCCGAAGAGTCCGCTGACCGACGGGAACGGGGGCTTGTTGCGCGGCTCGCCGCGGAAGCCCTCGATCGAGTTCAGCAGCGCGGTCTCCTCGCCGCAGATGTAGGCCCCGGCGCCCCGGCGCAATTCGATGTCGAAGGCGAACCCCTCGCCCATGACGTCGAGGCCGAGGTAACCGCGCAGCCGTGCGGCGGAGATCGCGTTCTGCAACCTGCGGGTCGCCAGCGGATACTCGCCGCGGATGTAGAGGTAGCCACGCTCGCAGCCCGTGGCATAGCCCGCGATCGTCATGGCCTCGATCAAGCCGAACGGGTCGCCCTCCATCAGCACCCGGTCCTTGAACGTGCCGGGCTCGGACTCGTCGGCGTTGCAGACGAGATAGTGCGGCCGCTCCGGAGCCTTGGCGACACCGTCCCATTTCATGCCGGTGGGGAAGGCCGCGCCGCCACGGCCGGTGAGGGAGGAGTCGGTGACCTCCGCCACGACGCGGCCCGGTCCCAGCTCGACCGCCCGACGCAGCGTCGCGTAGCCGCCGTGGGCGCGGTAGTCGTCGAGGCTCTCCGGGTCGACAACGCCGATGCGGGCGAGCAACCGCAGCCCACGGCTGCCCTCGCGGGTCTGCGGGGCGCTGACGGTCGTGTCGGCGAACGCGGCATCCGCCGGGGAGCCCGTCGGGCGGTCTCCGCTCTCCTCGACGTCCTCGGCGTGGGCCAGCGCCTCGCGCACTGCGGCGGCCGTGGCGGGCGCGAGGCTCGCGTCGGGCTGGCGGGCCAGCTGCAGCATTACCGCAGGCGCGCGTTCGCACAGCCCGAGGCACGGGCTGCGCACGACTTTGGCCTGCCCCCCGGTGCCACCCATCTCGGCGAGGATCTCCTCGCCGCCGAACGGGCCGCAGGCCACGTCGTCGCACACGTGCACGACGTGTGGCGGCTGCTCCTCGGTGGTGAACATCGCATAGAAGGTGACGACGCCATACACATCGGCCGGGGGCACCGAGAGCCGCCGCGCCACGTGGTTGAGCGCACCCGTGCTGATCCACCCGACGGCGTCCGACACCGCGTGCAGCACCGGGAGCAGCAGATGGCGACGACCGCGCGCCGCGTGACCCGCGTCGGCGAAATGCTCGTCACCACCGGATCCCAACACGGCGTCGACGGCGGCGCGCTCCTCATCGGTCGCGGCCGCGCCGGAGATCCGCAGGTCCATGCCCCTACTTTCGCACGCCGCCGGTCAGTTCCCCGCCGCAGCCATCGCCTCGATGATCTTCTCCACCCGGATCGCGGTGGCCTTGAACTCCGACGTGCCCGACTTCGGATCCCAGGCGTCGTTGGTCAGCACGTTGATGTCGACCTCCTCGCTGAAGTGCGGGGTGAACGACGCCAGGCCCGGCCGCAGCGACGGGTCGAACGCCACCGGCGCCTCCACCGCCCCGCGCCGCGACACCACCCGTACCCGCTCGCCGTCGTCGATGCCGAGCTTCTGCCCGTCGGTCGCGTCCATGCGCAGCGCCTCCCGCCGCCGCATCGGCGAGGCGTAGCCGCCGGTCTGGACGCCCGAGTTGTAGGCGTCCAGCACCCGCACAGTGGTGAGCCGGATCGGGTACTCCTCGGTGAGGGTATCGACCGGTGGCACGTGCTCGACTGCGGTGAACGGCGCGGGTGCACCCCGCTCGGCCGGGTCCTGCTCCCACAGCCGGGCGTGCAGCAGCGGGGTGCCGGGGTGGTCCTCGTCCGGACAGGGCCACTGGATGCCACCGAGCGCGTCGAGCCGGGCGTAGGACATGCCGTGGTGCCAGTTGAGCGACAGCGAGCGCAGCTCGTCCCAGACCTCTTCGGCGGTCGGCTGTCCCCACGGGTGGCCCATCTTCTCGGCGATCCCGCAGATGATGTGGGTGTCGGGGCGGGCCTGCCCCGGCGGGTCGATGGCCTTGCGGACGCGTTGCACCCGCCGTTCGGAGTTGGTGACGGTGCCCTCGTACTCGCACCAGTCGGCGGCCGCGGGCAGCACGACGTCGGCGAGGTCGGCGGTGGCGGTGCGGAAGATGTCCTGGACGACCAGGTGGTCGAGCCCCTCCAGCAGGTGCCGGGCGTGGCTCGCGTTGGCCTCCGACTCGGCCGGGTTCTCCCCGATGCAGTACAGCGCCTTGAGGGTGCCCGCGTTCATGGCGTCGAACATCTGGGACAGGTGCATGCCCGCCTCCGCCGGGATCGACACGCCCCAGGCCCGCTCGTAGCGCGTGCGCGCTTCGTCGTCGCGGAGGTCGTAGCCGCCCGGCAGCTTGGCCGGGATGGCGCCCATGTCGCCGCCGCCCTGCACGTTGTTCTGCCCGCGCAGCGGCACCAGGCCCGAGCCGTAGCGCCCGACGTGCCCGGTGAGCAGCGCGAGGTTGATCAGTGCGAACACGTAGTCGGCGGCGTTGTGGTGCTCGGTGATGCCCAGCGTCCAGCAGATCTGGGCGCGGTCGGCGGTGGCGTAGGCGTGCGCGAGGTCGCGGATCAGGCCCGCATCGACGCCGGTGATCTCCTGCGCGCGCTCCAGCGTGTAGGGCTCGACGATGGCGCGGTAGTCGTCGAACCCGGTGGTGGCCCGGCGGACGAACGGCTCGTTGACCAGGCCGGCGTGGATGATCTCGCGCCCGATGGCGTTGGCGAGCGCGATGTCGGTGCCCACGTCCAGCCCGAGCCAGCCGTCGGCCCACTGCGCCGTGGACGTGCGCCGCGGGTCGACCGACCACATGCGGGTGCCCTTCTTGAGCCCCTGCAACACGTGGTGGAAGAAGATCGGGTGCGTCTCACGCGCGTTGGAACCCCACAGGATCAGCAGATCGGCGTCCTCGGCCTCGACGTACGCCGAAGTGCCGCCACCCGCTCCGAACACTGCCGTCAGACCGACGACCGAGGGAGCGTGTCAAGTGCGGTTGCAGGAGTCGACGTTGTTGCTCCCCATCACCACGCGGGCGAACTTCTGCGCGGCGAAGTTCATCTCGTTGGTGGCCTTCGAGCAGCTGAACATGCCGAACGCCTCGGGCGCGACCCCGCGGAACCCCGCGGCGGCCCGGTCGAGGGCCTCGTCCCACGTCGCGGGGCGCAACACGCCGTTGTCACGGACGAGCGGCTCGGTGATCCGGACGTGGCGGGGGCGACGGCGCCTCATTGCATCCTCCCTTGTCGGGCGGGGTACTAACGTAGGTCAGCGTAACCCCGCGCGCCCGATTGGGAGGGTCGCACAGGATGAGCGAGCTTGCGAGCGAATCATCGACGCAGCGCCCGCGCAGCGCTCGACCGAGCGTTAGCGAGGGAGTGCGATGAGCAGGCTCAGCGCACGCAGGCCCGTGCTGCGCATCGCGGGCGACAGCCGCCGCCGCGTGCAGGACACCCTCGCCGCCGAGGAGCCGTTGGAGCTGCGGGTCGACGGGCGGGCGCTGTCGGTCACGATGCGCACGCCTGGCTACGATGTCGAGCTGGCGCACGGGTTCCTGCTCACCGAGGGCGTGATCGGCGAGGTCGCCGACGTGGCCACGGCCCGGTATTGCGAGTCGGTCGACGACACCGGTCGCAACACCTACAACGTGCTCGACGTGACGCTCGCGCCCGGGGTGGCGCCGCCCGACGTGGGCGTGCAGCGCAACTTCTACACCACGTCCTCGTGCGGGGTGTGCGGGAAGGCGGCGCTGGACGCGGTGCGGCTCACCACCCGCTGGTTGCCCGCCGACGACCCGGTCACGGTCACGCCCGCCGTTCTCGCGGGCCTGCCCGACACGCTCCGCGACGCCCAGCCGCTCTTCGCGTCCACGGGCGGGCTGCACGCGGCGGGCCTGTTCACGGCGGACGGCGAGCTGCTGGTGGCGCGCGAAGACGTGGGCAGGCACAACGCCGTCGACAAGGCCCTGGGCTGGGCGCTTCTGGAGAAGCGGGTGCCCGCGGCGGGCGCAGTGCTGATGGTGTCGGGACGCGCGTCGTTCGAGTTGGTGCAGAAGGCCGCGATGGCGGGTGTGCCGGTGCTGGCCGCGGTGTCGGCGCCGTCATCGCTCGCGGTGGAGCTGGCCGCCGAGATGGGCATGACCCTCGTCGGCTTCCTGCGCGGGACGACGATGAACGTCTACACCGGCACCGAGCGCATCGGGTCGTGAGCGGAAATCGTCGCTATGGCGACCGTTTCCACTCACGACCCGGCGACTAACCTCGACCACCGTGCTGGACCGCGCTCTCATCGACTCGCTTTTCCCCGCCGACCTCCCCGACCCGGCGCACTGGGAGGAGCGCTACCCGCCGCGGGCGCTGCCCGAGGGGGCCGAGGTCACCCGGTTCGGCCCGTCGCCCACCGGTTTCGTGCACATCGGCGGGCTCTACGTCGCGACGATCGACCGCGATATCGCCACGCACTCGGGCGGCGTCTACCTCGTGCGGGTGGAGGACACCGACCAGTCGCGGGAGGTCGAGGGCGCGCTCGCCCAGTTCGACCGGGCGTTCGCCTACTTCGACCTGGCGCCCGACGAGGCCGATGGGCACGGCGAGTACGGCCCGTACCACCAGTCGGCACGCGAGCGCATCTACCTGACCTACGTGCGCGAGTTGCTGCGCAGCGGGCAGGCCTACCCGTGCTTCGCGTCGAAGGAGGAGCTCGCCGAGATCACCGCGCGGCAGCAGGCGGCGAAGCTCCCCACCGGTTACTACGGCCGGTGGGCGCTGTGGCGGGACGCGGCGCCCGAGGACGTCGCGGCCCGGCTCGCCGCGGGCGAGCCCTACGTCGTGCGCTTCCGGGCTCCCGAGCTGACCGGTGATGGGCGGATGCGGTTCGTCGACGCGATCCGCGGCGCGCTCTCGCACGAGGCGAACCGCAACGACGCGGTGATCCTCAAATCGTCCGATCAGAGCCCACGCCTGCCCACCTATCACTTCGCGCACGCCGTCGATGACCACCTGATGCGGATCACGCTCATCATCCGCAGCGAGGAGTGGATCTCCTCGGTGCCGCTGCACCAGCAGCTGTTCGCCGCGCTGGGCCATCCGCCGATCACCTACGCGCACATCGCCCCGCTGATGAAGCAGATCCCCGGCGGGAAGCGGAAGCTCTCCAAGCGCAAGGACCCCGAGGCGAGCGTCGACTTCTACATCACCGCGGGCTACCCGGCGCCTGCGGTGCTCTACTACCTGCGCGGGCTGGCCAACGGACGGCTGGCCGAGCTGCCGCTCGCCGAGGCGCTCTCCACGCCGATCCGGCTCGACCAGTGCGGGGTGGCGGGCCCCTTGGTCGACCTGGTCAAGCTGGAGGACATCAGCGCCGACCACATCGCCACGCTGCCCGGCGCCGACGTGCTCGCCGCCGTCACCGCGTGGGCACAGACCTACGACCCCGAGCTGGCCGCGGTGCTGACCACCGAGCCCGACCTCGCGTTGCGCGCGATCGCCGTCGAGCGGGAGGGGGTGGCCAACCCGCGCAAGGACCTGCGCAAGTGGTCGGACTTCCGCGCCGCGTACGGCTTCTTCTTCCCCGCGCTGTTCGCGAGGCTCACCGGGCCTGCCGACGCGCGGGTGGCCGAGGCGTCAGCGGTCGACCCGGCCGCGGTCACGGCGTTCGTCGGTGATCTCGTCGACTCCTACCGTCATCTCGACGACCCGAAGGAGTGGTTCGACCAGATCCGCGCCGCGAGCACGCGCAACGGGTTCGCCGCGAGCCCCAAGGAGTACAAGGCCGACCCGGACGCCTTCCACGGCTCGATCCGGGAGGCGTCCCAGCTCGTGCGGCTGGCGCTCACCGGCTCCACGCGCAGCCCCGACATGCACGCCGTCGCGCAGGCGCTGGGGCCCGACGAGGTGCTCGCCCGGCTGGCGGTCCTCGCGGCCCGATGACGCTGTCCTGGGCGGAGCTGAACCGGGCCGTGCTGGCCCGGCAGCTCCTCCTCGAACGGGCCGACCTGAACCCGGTCGAAGCCGCCGAACGCGTGGGCGGGCTGCAGACCCAGTACGCGCCGTCGGCCTACGTCGGGCTGTGGTCGCGGCTGGCCGGGTTCCGCCGGGTCGATCTCACCTCGGCGCTGCTCTCCGCCCAAATCGTGCAGGCGTGGGTGATGCGCTGCACGATCCACATGGTGTCGGCCCGGGACTTCTGGCCGCTCACCGAGGCCGTGCGGGAGCAGCGGAGACGCTGGTGGGTCCGCTCGCACCCGTGGGTGACCGAGGCCGAGATGGCGCGGGCCGCGCAGGTCGCCGCCGCGCGGCTCGCCGATGGGCCCTGCAAGCAGGCCGAACTGGTGGCTGCCCTGGTCGCCGAGGGTTTCGCGAAGGCCATGTTCCCCGGGGTGCAGCTGTGGCTGGACCTCGTGCGGGTGCCGCCCGCAGGTACATGGGAGCTCCCCCGGGCGCATGTGTACGGCCTTGCGTCGGAGCGGGTGCCCGCGGCGCCGGTGGAGCGCGCGGCGGCCGAGGAGCTCCTGGTCCGGCGGTACCTGACGGGCTTCGGCCCGGCTTCGCCTTCGGACGTGGCCCGGTACGCGGGCTGGAGCATCACCGAGACCAAGGCCGTGCTGGCCCGCCTCGACCTGCGCACGGCCCGCGACCCCGACGGCACCGCGCTCGTCGACCTCCCCGATGCCCCGCGCTCGGATGGCGCCACCCCGGCCCCCGTCCGCTTCCTGTCGACGTTCGACGCGCTGCTCTTGCTCGGGCACGCGAAGCGCGCCCGGATCCTGCCCGAGGAGCACCGGGACAAGGTGTTCGCGACGAAGATGCCGCAGTCGATCCCCACCTTCATGGTCGACGGGCAGGTCGCGGGAACGTGGCGGTACGTGGACGGCCGGGTGGTGCCCACACCGTTCGCCCCGCTTCCGCGCGCCGCCCGGAAGGCCGTCGACGAGGAGGCCGAGGGCCTGACGCTGTTCCACCGCGACGGCTGACCTGCGAACGGCCGCCTGCCCGGCTCCCGATGGAACACGGGGCCGGGCAGGTGCTTCGGGAGGATCAGTGCCCGACGCCATCGGGCTCAGGTGTCGGCTCGGGTCACTTGTCGTTGCCGCCGCTACCGGAACCGCCGCCAGAGCCAGAGCCGGAGCCGCTGCCACTGCCGGAGCCGCCACCGGATGCGCTGCCGCCGCCGGAGTCGGAGCCGCCACCGCTGCCGGATGCGCCGCCGCCGCCGCTGCCGGAGCCGCTGCCGGAGCCGCTGCCCGCGGCGCTGCCGCCCTCAACGGAGGCGCCGCCATTGCCGCCGCTGACCACCTGACCGGAGCCGTTGCCGGGGCCGCCGGGCGTACCGGGGGCACCCGGCGTGCCGGCGGCACCGGCAGCACCGGCCGTACCGGGAGCACCGGCCGTACCGGGGACACCGGCCGTACCGGGAGCACCGGCCGTACCGGGAGCACCGGCCGTACCGGGAGCACCGGCCGTACCGGGAGCACCAGCCCCGCCGGCAGCACCAGTACCAGCCCCGCCAGCAGCACCGGCCGCGCCGGCCCCAGCGGCACCAGCGGCACCAGCGGCACCGGCCGTGCCGGGAGCACCAGGGGTGCCAGGACCACCGGGCCTGCCGGGGGCGCCGGGCGCGACGACGAAGGCACCGGGCTCACCGGCAGCACCGGCAGCACCGGCAGCACCGGGGGCCCCAGGCGTGCCGGGGTTCTTGAGCTGGTTCTGGTCCTTGTTCGGGTCCTGATCCTTGTTCTTGTCGTGGTCCTTGCCCGGGTCACCCTTGTGGTTGTTGCGGGCGTCGTCGGCTGCCTTCTTGGCGGCTTCGGCGTTCTTGTCGGCCTGGGTGGCGGTGCCCTCGGCGCTGGTGGCCGCGGCGCCCGCATACTTCGCCTGGTTCTGCTTGGTCTCCAGATCCTGCTTGGCCTGGTCCAACTGGTCCTTCGCCAGCTGCTGCTGCTTGTTGGCCGCCGCTGCGGTCCCTGCCGCCGCTGCGGCCTGGGCCTTGGCGTTCGCCGCAGCCTGCTGGAGAGCGGGGTTGCCGGGGTCGGCGTTCGCCGCCGCCTGGAGCGCAGCAGCGACGTTCTGCAGGGAGGTTGCGACGCCGTTCGCCTTGTTGGCGGCCTCCGTGGCCGTCCCGAGGTCGGTCGTGGCCGAGTTGACGGCGCCCTGTGCGATCCGGGCGGCGGTGTCGGCCTCGTTGGCCTTGGTGCGGGCCGCTTCGGCATCCTGCCGGGCCTTTGCCGCCGCCGCGGCCGCGGCGGTGGCCGCCTTGTCCAGCACCGGGTCCCCGGTCGGCTTGTGGGTGCCCCCGCCGTTGTTGTCGTGGCCGGGGCGGTCGGGCTTGCCGGGGTGGCTGTTGGACTGCCCGTTGGCCGGGTTGACGAAGATGTTGACCTTGATCGGCTGAGCGGTCGGTCTGATCACGGTGACCGAGGCGGGCACCGTGCCGGGCTGGGGCGCGGTCAGCGGGTTGCCGGACATGCACTTGACGGTGGGGACTCCCCGGGCGTCGATGAACACCGCGGTGCCGGGCGCCAGCACGGCGGGGGTGTCCACGATCCTGCCGTTGGAGAAGCCGTGGTCGATGACCGCCGTCGCGCTTCGCAGCTGCACCGGAGTCAGGCTGTTCACGAGGGCCGGGATCTCGTCGGCGCTCGTCCCGAGCACGCCCGCCCATGCGCCTGCCTTGACCGGGTCGGCCTGAAGGGCGTTGATCAGCGCTGCGCCGTCACATGCTGGACGCGCTGGGTCGGCCGCGTACAGGCCGGGGGCGTCGCCCGGCTGGGTCCCGTTCGCGCCGGTGATCGCGTTGATGGCCGCGTTGTCGACACCCACGGGTGCGGTGAACGGGACCGGTCCCGCGTAGGACAGCGGCTGGTAGGCAGGCGACGGCTGCGCCAGGGTGAAGTAGGCCGCCGCGCCACCGCCCGCGAGGAGGGCCATCGCGGCCGTCGCCGCGATCACCATGCGCCGCCGCGAGCCCCGACCCTCCTGCGGGTTGTCACCCGTGGATGGCGGAACGTGCGGCGGCAGACCCGGATACGGGCTGCCGGGCGGGGGGCTGTGCGGGAACGGGCTGCGCTGGGGCGGGGCACCGTACGGGCCGTGGTATGGCCCGCCCGGGGGGAGGCCCTGGGCCGGGCCATAGGCGGGGTGGAAGATGGCCTGCGGGTCCTGGTGGAAGTAACGGGGTCCGTTCATGGCTGCTCCTCGGGCGCTTGGTCGCTGTCAAGCTCTCGGGGAGAAGTCTGGGTGTGGAGCAATGCACATTCCTATGGCCGCCGATTGCACAAGTCGCGGCGTCAGCGCAAGGGTTTTCTTACCGGACGGCCACCTTCGGCCCATGCCGGAACCGGCCGATCAGGTGTGTCGGATGCGCCTGCTAGCGCAGCGGCCCCGGGCGGGCGGCGCCCGTGGCGGCAGGCCGGGCCGTGTCGCCGGAGGTTGTCTGCGTGCCCGCGGTGCGCCCGACGATCACGCCTGCGAAGAACCCGAGCGCCACGAGCAGCGCGGCCAGCAGCCCCATCGTCACCAGGCTGGTCTGTCGTGGTGCACGCCATTCCGTCATGCGGTCGGCGTCGTCATCGGGATCGGCGCGGTGCCGTCCGCCTGCGGGTGCGACGACGGGAATCGCCTCGGTCGGCGCGTCGTCGAAGAGCGTGGCGGGCGCCTCGGCCGCGCGCTCATCAGCGGCGTACGGGGAAGTCAGGCGCCAATCCCCGTCCGCTGCCTCGCCGAAGGACGATCCGGTGCGGCGCACGTCGGCCCCACCGGCCGCGCCGGTGCGCGGATCGGTGGTAAGCCAGTCGGCGGAGGGCGAACGAGCCACGAGCGGGGCGGTCGCGAAGGGGTCACGTTCCGGCCGTATGGCAGGTGATCCCACGCCCGACCGGTCGGGCATGGGTGGGATGGCGTCCGGGGCAGCGCCCGAACCGTCGGCCTGCTGCGGCTCGGCCGCCGCCGAGCCGTCCGTCGGCGCACCGGCGGGGCGCGGGTCGGACGGCGGCTCGGCGGCCGTCGAGTCGGCCGTCGGCGCACCGGCGCCGCCCGGGTCGGACGGCGGCTCGGCGGCCGTCGAGTCGGCCGTTGGCACACCGCCGCCGCTCGGGTCGGACGGCGGCTCGGCGGCCGTCGAGTCGGCCGTTGCCACATCGCCGCCGCGCGGGTCGGACGGCGGCTCGGCGGCCGTCGAGTCGGCCGTCGGCGCACCGGCGCCCGACGGCGGCTCGGCGGCAGGCGGACCGCTCACCGGCGACTCGGGGACGGGCGGATCGGTCGACGAGCCGCCGCTCGACGAGGCCTCCGCCGCGACCGGCTCGCCCACGGGCGGACGCTCATCGGGCGCATCGCCTGCCTGCGGGTCGCCGGGACGGGCGGCCGTATCGCGCTCGGCAGACTGCGGGTCGGCAGCGGGCAGATCGCCGCGGCGTGAGGTCATCAGGCGGCTCCGGTCACTCGTAGCGGAGGGCGTCGATCGGCCGCAGCGAGGCGGCTCGGTTGGCCGGGTACCAGCCGAAGAACAGCCCGATGGCCACGGACACCACGAACGCCAGCACGATCGAGTACGGCGCCACGACCAGCTGGAAGGTGCCGATCTTCGCGGACCCGACGAGCACGCCGATCACCACGCCGATCGACCCGCCCGCAAGGGACAACAGCACCGCCTCCAGCAGGAACTGGCCGACGATGTCGCTGCGCTGGGCGCCGACCGCCTTGCGGATGCCGATCTCCCGCGTCCGCTCGGTGACGGTCACCAGCATGATGTTCATGACCCCGATCCCGCCGACGAAGAGCGAGATTCCGGCCACCGCCCCCAGCAGCAGCGTGAACGTGCCGGTCACCGTGTTGACGGTCTCCAGGATCGAACTCGGGTTGAAGATCGTGAAATCGGCCTGGGCGGGCGTGACGTGGTGGCGCGCGGTGAGGATCGCCGAGATCTCGTCCTGCGCGTTGTTCACCTTGTCCGAGGTGGTGGCCTGGGCGGCGATGCTGCTCAAGGTGCTGTAGCCGGCGAGGGTGTCCTGCACGGCGGTCAGTGGCGCGATCACGACGTCGTCGCGGTCCTGGGGCCCCTGGCTGCCCTTGGCCGTGAGCACGCCGACCACCTCGAACGCCACCCCGTTGAACTGCACCGTCTGCCCGACGATCGCGAGCCCGTCCCCGCCGATGAGATCCTTCGCGACGGTCGGACCCAGCAACGCTGCCCGGCGCCGACCCGTGTAGTCCGAATCGGTGAGCGGCACGCCCGCCTGCACGGTGTTGCTGTTGATCGTCAGGTAGCTGGGCGACGTGCCGGTGAAGGTCGTGACGGCGTGGGTGGCGCCGCTGTACGTGGCGTTGACCGCCGAGACCGACACCACCGGCGCGACGAGCCCGATGTCCGGCGCGAGCACCGGGTCGACCAGCGCCTCGGCGTCCTCGAGCGTCAGCTGCACCTTGCGGGTGCCGGTGCCGGTGTTGACGCTCGTCGAGTTCGCCGCTCCCCCGGCCCTGGCCTGCTGGTTCCGGCCGCCGCCGAGCGTCGAGTTGGGGGTGACGGTGAGCGTGTTCGCGCCCAGCGCGGTGATCTGGTCGGTGATCGACCGGTTCGCCCCCGTGCCCGCCGAGATCAGGATGATGACGGCGGCGACGCCGATGAGGATGCCCGACATCGTCAACGACGACCGCAGCTTGTTCGCCAGCACACCGCGCAGCGCGAATGCGGCGCTCTCCCGGAGGTTCATCCGCGAGCTCCGGCGCCCGAACGCTCGTCGGCCACGATCTGGCCATCGCGCATCCGCAGCACCCTTCGGGCGTGGGCGGCGACGTCCGCCTCATGCGTGATCACCATGACGGTGCGGCCCGCCACGTTGATCTCGTCGAACAGGGCCAGCACCTCATTCGTGCTGTGGCTGTCGAGTGCGCCGGTGGGCTCGTCGGCCAGCAACAGCACCGGGTCGGTGGCGATCGCCCGCGCGATGGCGACACGCTGCTGCTGGCCGCCCGACAGCTGCGACGGCAGGTGATGCTCCCGGTCGGCGAGGCCGACCCGCGCGAGGGCGGCCCGAGCCCGCCGACGCCGCTCGGCCGAGCGCAGGCCCGCGTACGCCAGGGGCAGTTCGACGTTGTTCAACGCCGTGGTGCGCGGGATGAGGTTGAACGACTGGAAGACGAACCCGATCTTGCGGTTGCGGATGGTGGCCTGGCGCCGGTCGTCGAGGCGGCGCACGTCGATGCCGTCGAGCAGGTACCGGCCCGCCGTCGGCGCGTCGAGACAGCCGATGATGTTCATCAGCGTCGACTTGCCCGAGCCGGACGCCCCCATGACCGCAACGTAGTCACCGCGCTCGACGACCAGGTCGACCCGGTCGACGGCACGCACGATGGTGTCGCCGCTGCCGTAGATCTTCGACACCGCATGCAGCTCGATGACCGGTCGCGTCATCCGCCGCCTCCACCTCCGCGGGGGAACCCATTGTTCGTCGAGGTGGATACGGTCGGCAAGACGAGCTGGTCGCCTTCGTTCAGGCCGCCGGTGATCTCGGTGGTGGTGTCACCGACGAGCCCGATCTCCACGGGCACGACCACGTCCTGGTCACCGCGGCGGACGACGACCGTGTGCCGGTTGCCGACCGTCGTGATCGCCGAGGTCGGCGCGACCAGCACACCCGACTTCGAGCCGGTCGTGATCGACATGCTCGCCGTGTTGCCCACCCCGACGCCGGGCGGCGCGGTCGCCAGCGAGACCTGCACCGGGTACTGCACGACGTTGTTGGTCACCGTGCTCTGCGGCGTGATCTGCGTGACCGTCCCGGTGGCGGTGGCGTTCGTGGCGGGGAACGTGATGCGTGCGGGCTGCCCGAGCTGCACCTTCGCCGCATCGGCCTCGGCGATGTTGGCGGTGACGGCGAGCTGGCTGAGGTTGGCGATCACGATGAAGCCGTTGCCCGACGACGTCGCGGGGTTGACCGCCGACACGTTCGAGTTGTTGCCGCTGGTGGAGGTGGTGCCGCCCGAGTTCCCCGAGCTGCCGCCACCGGTGGCGACCTCGCCCACCTTGTTCGCCACCGAGAGCACTTTCCCGTCCTGCGGGGCGCGCAGCGTGGTGTCGCCGACGCCGCGCTGGGCGCTGTCGACCGTGACCTGCGCAGCGTCCACGTTCGCCGCGGCCTGCGCGATCTGCTCAGGGGTCTGCGGGTGCAGGTCGGCCTGCGCCGCGAGTTGCGCTGACTTGACGTTGCTCTCCGCGGACGTCACCTGCGCCTCGGCGGAGTCGATCGCCTTCTGGTCGTTCAAGAGGGTGTTCTTCTGGTTCTGCTTCGCGGTGGTGACGGCCTGCTCGTCCGCCTGCAGGGTGGAGGCCCGGGTGTTCTTCGCGTTGGTGAGCGCCGCGCAGCTGCTCGACGAGCTGCCCGACGAGCCGCTGCTCGACCAGCTGCTGAAGGTGATACCAGCGACCTTGGTCGACGTCGTGGGCGTTGCCGAGGGCGTTGTCGTCGGAGTGCTCGTCGAGCAGCTCGCCGCCGCCTGATTGACCAACGCGTTCTGCGTCCGCGTATCGGTGTCGAGCTTGTCCTGGGCGTTCCTGATCGCCGTGTCGGTCGACTTCTTGTCGAGGTCGAGTTGCTTCTGCGCCGTGTTCAGCGTGTCGTTCGCGGCGTCGACGGACTGCTGGGCCTGGGTGATCGCGAGCTGGTCCTGCTGCCTCTTGATGTCGGTCGGACCCGCCTGCGCCTGGGCCAGCGCGGCCTGGGCGTTGGCGAGCTGGGCCAGGGCGCTGTCCAGCGTCGTCTGCGCCGACGCGGGGTCGATGGTGGCGAGCACCTGCCCCGTGGTGACGGTGTCGCCCGGCACGACGTCCACGGTCTTGAGCACCCCGTTGGTCACGAAGCTCACCGGCGTGGCCACCGACGACTCGGCGTTGCCGCTGGCCGTGACCGAGGCGTTGACGGTGCCCCGGGTGACGGCCACCGTGCGCTCGGGGTTGGGGTTCTGCCGCGGCGCGAACGCCGTCATCAGCGCGAGCACCAGGATGACGATCACCAGCACGGCCAGGGCGATGTTGATCAGCAGTGTCCGGCGCCGGAGCGACCGCAGCCTCTGCCACGGCCCTGGCCGCGGCGGAGGCGCGGGCGCGACTGGGGGAGCAGGCAGCGACATTCGACGTCCTCTCGCACGGCCTACCGAGATCGGCCGCGCAGCCGAATATAGGGGACGCCACGATGGCGGCACTGAGAAGGCACTGAGCTGCACGCCGGGTCACGCGACGACGGGTTCCCGCACGTCACGGCGGTCGCGGGTCGGCCGGGCCCGGCCCGGCGCACCTCGGTCCGCCATCTTCGCGATTCACAGTAGATTCACAGTAATCGAATCGATATTCAATCGCGACGGATCCGATTTCTCGCGAACCGACCCGGCAAATCGGCGTCGGACCGGCGAATTCCGTCGATTGCGCGACATTTCGGCGTACGTCGCCGCGGCCGCTACCGCTTCAGCGGCTCCCACCAGTCGCGGCGGTCGGTACCACGCACACCGTGGCGACGAGACCCTCGGCGAAGAGCACGTGGATGCCGTAGCCCGGCTCGTCCGACTGTCGGACCTCAAGGAACGCATCGCCTGCAGCAGGCAGCGCCCGTTCGTCCCGCTGGATCACCGCGGTATGGAACACCGCCGCGTCACCCGGCTACGGATCCACGGCCGGTCGGTGACGAGGTCTACGCGCACGTCGGCGACGACCGGCAAATCCGGTCGCCGCCCACTCGGGCTGAACTTGAAGGCATTCCAGTGCCGCGCGTTGGCCGCCGCAGCTGCCGGTTGCCTGACCTGACTCGTGCCAGTTGATGAGTGACCTACCGGCGCATGATGGCTGCGGACGTTCTGTGCGATGGATGGATCGCGGGGTCGATGGTGACTCGCGTTCGTGATCCTGGAATCAGGCCGCCGGCCGGCCGGTGACGCGCTGCCCGAGGGCGACACCAGCGGGCTTCGATCTTGCCGAAACCCCGCTCACGTTCCTCTCACCCGGCATGCAGCTGCTGAAGCGCGACGGCGGCAGGCAACGCCGACTCGGCTTCGGTGTGCACGCAAACCGTTGTCGACCTCGACAACCTCGTCGCGATCCTTCGCCACGACCTGGGCCGCGATGGCGCCGAATGCCGGCCGGACCCGCGCGAATCGCGGTCGCCCCTCGAAGGCTATCGATGGCCGACAGCTCGGTAACCGGATCAACCCGACCGCGGCGACAACACTGCAGGTCACAACAACGGCGACCGACTCAACGACGATGGGTGGCACGAGTCAGTCCTGCATGCCCGTAGGTGGCCAACCGACAACGGGCAGGGGACCCCCGTGGTGGTAGCTGTTCAGCCTTGGTGGCGTGATTATGCGGCGGCGGCGATGTCGGGGGTGAGGGCAGGCGGGAGCCACGCACCGGTGGTGAACAGGCGCGTCATCGCGTCAAGGGTGTCCAGACCCCACTTGGTCGCGGTGGACAGATAGGACTGCACGACAGCGAAGTCGATGAGTCCTTGCAGGGTGCGCCAGGAACCTCCGGAGCTCCGCTGCTGAACCTTCACTGATCTGGCCGGCAACTCGGCGGTGTTGTTCGTGAAGCTCACGTCCAGGTTCACTGTGAACCGCAGGATCATGTCCCGATGTCGCTGGAAGCGTCGCAGCAGGGTGCGGGCCTGCTGGTGCAGCGGGTCGCTGCCGCGGGTGTTCTCCTGCCGGCCACGGGCGATCGCCCCGGCATAGCGGGAACGGATGGTGGACAGTTCGGTGTCGGTGAGGGCCGCGCGGCCCTCGGCGCGGGCGGCGTGCGCGGTGTCATTGGCCAGCAGCAAGGTATTCACCATCGCCTCGGCCCAGGACTGACCCGCAGGGTCGGGGTCGTGGACCGCGCGGAGGTCGCGGACCAGATGAATGCCGCACCAGGCGTGTTCGATCGTGTCGAGGTGTTCGTAGCCGGCGTAGCCGTCCCGGACCAGGACCCCGGTGAACGTCGGCCAGATGCCGGCGGCGTCGATGGTGTCGCGGCTGCGGTCGCCGACGTGCATCGCGGTCAGGAACCGGGTGCAGGCCACGTGCAGGTAGCTCAGCGCGCCTTCGGCGCGGGCGGTCGTCTCATCGGCGTGGGCGACCGGCGCGGCGGCAATCAACGCCCGCACATGCGGCAGGAACCGGGTCTCGAGCAGGCGGGCGGCCTGAGCACGGAGCCCGGCGACCCACCCGGGCGACACCGCGAACCCCAGCAACGCGTTGAGCACCCGCCGCGCGCGACGTACCGGCAGGAAATGCGCGCACGTCAGCCACGCTGCCCGAGCCTTGACCCCGGGTCCGTACTGAACCCGGCCCGACGCGACGGCGGGTGCGCTCGCCTCGGTGACGGTGCCGCACCCGCCGCAGGTTCGTGACTGCACCCGATGCTCGGTGACATACGGGCGCGGCGGAGGCGGCGGGAGGTCAACCACCTGATGGCGACACACACCGAAGACCTCCGCGTCCACCAAACCCTCCCCGCATCCCGCACACACCGGCGGAATGTGGGTGATCGTGTCATCGGGATCATCGATCAGACGCAGCGTGGCGCTGGGCGCACCAGGCTGCTTACCCCGCGGCTTACCCGAACGCGTCCGTACCGAGCGCTTGGCGGCGGGCTTCTTGATGAACGGCGAATCCGACGACGGTGGTTTGCCGCTGTTGGAGGAATCTCGACCGAGTTGGGCATGCAGCGCCGCGACCAGGCCTTCGAGCTCCGTCACCCGCGCCACCAGCGCCGCGATCTCAGCGTCCTTGGCCGCCAGCAACGACACGACGTCATCGTGTGCTTCCCGGCCCGACCCCATGATCAAAACCATAGTGGATCAACGGTGGCGACCGCTGCCGACACGCCGCCGACCTGTCACTCAGGCTGAACAGCTACCCGTGGTGCGGCAGCGGCAGCGCAACGGGCAGGAGATCGCACCCCGCCTCACCGTCCCGAGGTGCGGTCCGTGCGGCCACGGCGTACTGGTCAGCCGCAGGGTCGACCGGCGCGCCGGACAAGCCGCAACGCCGACCACCACAGCACGATGGCCAAACCGAGATCGGCGATGATCGACGACACGATCGCACCGTGGATTCCGTATACCGGGATCAGCGCAAAGTTGATTGCGACATTGGCCAAGGCGGTTCCGACTTGCCAGGCGGTACGCACCCGCTGCTTGCCCGCCCCGGTCAGACTGTCCGCCGCAAGGTAATGCAGGGTCCGCAGCACCGGTATCACGGCGAGCAGGCGCGTTATCCAGACAACGTCGGTGTACCCAGGGCCCAGCACTAGCGGCAGCAGGTCAGCACCAAGGAAGAGAAGCAAAGTCGCCACAGCCGAGACAGCAAGGCACGGCCGAAGGAGCGACCTCGCTAGCGAAACGGGTCTTTCCGCACCGGTTGTCCCCGCCCGGAAGAACCGCACGTACGTGACGCTCAACACCGCCCGCATAGGCACGAAGGCGAGATCGATAAGACGGTAGGCCGCCGCGTAGAGTCCAGCGCTTTCCAACGACGACAGGCCCGCCAGCATGACTTTGTCGATGTCGTTGTATACCCCTTGCGCCGACAACCCGACCGAGTACAGCAGTCCCTCGCGCCACTGCCGCAGGAACGACAACGGCCGCGGCCGCGCGACACCCACCACGGAGCCGACGCCGACGGCAATCAAGAGTGCGATCGCCAGCGACCAGACCGAGTACGAGATGGCCCACTCACTCACCGACATCCCACCGACCAGGTACCAGGTGAGCAATACGCCTGCCAGCCTGCTCATGGCTACAAGGGCGGGAAAGAACGCCGTACCCAGAATACAGTCGCGGGACTGCAAGACGGCTCCCGACAGTTCGGCCAACCTGTAGCCGACAAGGTCACCGACAGCGATCAGGAACACGACCGACGACGCCATGTCGATCGGGTCAAAAAGGTCGTTGGCGATACTCAACAGGCCGGCCACTACCAAACCGCCCAGCACCGTCACGACGACCGCACTACAATAATCAACCGCGACATTGCTCGGGCAGTGAGCATTGCGTCGGATCATCACACTCATCGCACCAAGATTGGCGAATGGCATAGCCAGCGCTACCAACGCGACGGTACTCGCGAAACCGCCAAACCCGTCGACGCCCAAGACTCTCGCCGCCACCACGAACAGGCCCGTGTTGAAGGCCGCCCGCGCAAGTTGACCGCCGAAAGACCAACCTGAACTACGGGCCAGACCAGGAGGTCTGCTCGGCCGGCTCGTGGTCGTGTCACTCGTGACGTGTTTCACCGTATGCGTCCCACGAACTCGTGTGCCGGCGTTCCCGGCATCACTCGCGGCCGATCCTGCCGCCGCACCTTCACATAGGCACCGCTGAGACACGACAGACCGACCGCCAGCCAAGTCAGACCGTCGACGGCCAGGGGGTTCCATATGACTTCGGTCATTGAATAAACCATGAACAAAGTGCCGAGTGGGACGACGGCGTTCACCGTCGGCGCGCCGATCGCGCCGCGCAGCAGACAGAAGAACCATGCCCCGAGCAGCGCAACTGCAACGACACCACCGGAGAACAGCGCCAATGCGTATCCGGAGTGGAAGAAATGCTGCGGGGATTCACCAACGTCCTGCAGATAGGACCACTTCGACACACCGACACCCTCTATCATGTGGCCGTCGATGTGGCTCCGGACCGCCAGCCAGATCGAACCTCGCCTGCTCAGGGTGGCCTGATCAGCCGAGAAGATCAGGTAGAGCGCCGTGGCCACCGCGGTCGCGGACATCAGAACGCACATCAGAGCGGGTATGCGGCCTGCGGGATATCGCCAACGGCGTAGCAGGCCGAGCAACACGATGACGCCCAGCGCGGCGGCGACAGCCACTATGCCGGTGCGAGAGCCGGTCGCTACCAGCACAACGAGAGAATTGGCGATCGCCAGGACCCGGAGTAGACCACGAGTCGCGACGACCGAGCAGATGAACGTGAATGCGGCCACGATAGCGATGTAGTTTTCGGACGACGCGAAGCTGCGAAACAACTGGCCCGCAGGGCTGCACTTTTCGAACTGTTGGTTGCAGGATGTCCAGAACGAGTCGACGAAAATCGCAGGCACTGTCATCAGGGCAAGGAGGGCAGCGCCTGCGTAGGCGAGACCTGCGGGCGGCAAGGCAACTCTGGCCGCGAGAAGTCCCGTGCCCATCCAGACGGTCGCCGCCGCCGCGTACGTGATCCATCGGTCGCCGACGATCCCCGGACGGACGATCAGATCCGCAACGAAGCACCAGCCGACGATCGCCCCGTACACGCCCCAGGCCGCACGCTGCCACCCGGTCCGTCCGCCGAGCACGTCATCGAGTCTCGAGGTGCCGCACGCGCACAACAAGAAGAGCAGAGCGGTCACGCCGAGGGGATACGACGTCCTACCGGGGAACGCGGCAATACTGACATTCGCCCCGAGCGCGAGCACAATGATGCCGGATGGGCGCCACCCACCTCCCAAAGCGGCCCGAATTGCGGCATTGTGCCGCAGGAGAGCGAGGAGCAGCAGGAGCGCCGACCCCGAGATTCCTGCGGCGAACAGTTGCTTCATCCGGACGGTCCGCGGGGCGCGTCGGCTTTCCCGGGTTCGATGTATTGCCGCGCCGATCGAAGAGCGACGTGCCACTTGGCGGCGACAGCCGCCGGCGAGAAGTCCACGCGTCGGCGGCGCCACGATGCGGCCGCTTGCTCGGTACTCCACGTATGACTTGCCGCGCTCTCGACAGCCATTGCCAAGGCGGTCGACGTCAGGCCTTCGGCCATCACTCCCGGCACATAGCATGGCACCAGTTCATCGATTGCAGGCGCTGACAAAGTGACGACCGGTACACCGGCGTCTGCCGCCTCGACGAGGCTGAAGCCGAACGTCTCCGACAACGATGGATGCACCAGCAGGTGCGAATCTGCGAGGAGCGGCGCCACCGACGGAAGACGGCCGAGGAACTGCACACGGTCGGCCAGTCCGAGATGCTCGACCGCGAGACCAAGTGTCCCGAGCTGGCCGCCGTCTCCTGCCATACGCAACTTGTAGCGGTCTGGCAGGAGCCGCATCGCTTCGACTGCGCATCTATAGTTCTTGTAGGGCCGAAACGCGCCCGTCGTCAGGAGCCGCACTTCTTGCTCGTCATGAGGAGGCGCCGGAATCGGTGGGCTGGCGGCAACTTCGACGATATTGGGGATGACCGACGCAGGCACATTTGGCCATCGCGACGACATCGCTTTGCGCACCCCCTCGGACACGGCGAAGACGTGGGCGGGCCGCAGCGGAGATGCATCCACAATGCGCAGGAGGAGCGCCACCCTCTTGTCGATGTGCAGACGAGGGGGGAGCACCGAATGCTCCCAGGCAATGTACGACCGGCCGGTACCGATCAACGCGGTTGCCGTCGGAACCGCGCCCCAGAGCCCACTCGCCACGATCACTGCTGACGTGGGCAGTATCTTCAGACGTCTGGACAGCGCTGGGACCGCGCGGCCGAGCCGAACAGGAGATCGTGGGATATCGAGGGCCTCGATTTGCAGGTCGGACACGACCGGGGGGATTCCGCCGCTCAGCACAGTCGCTGTGACGTCCCAGCCGCGACGCGCGAGTGCACACATGAGCAGGGCTGCCGCTTTCTCCATCCCATAAAAGGGCAGCATCTGTGGAAGTACGAAGTGGACGCGATCGGTCATGGTGCTGCCGCTTTGGTCGTGGGATTACTCAACCCGCCGACGCGCAGCGCTGTCCGCTCGGCCCATGCCCGTGGCGCCAGGCCGAGTAGGCCGGAGGCGATACTCCCCAAGGACGGCATGGTCCGGCTCCCGACGATCTCCTCGAGGACGTCCAGAATGCCCGTCGCCTCGCGGGACTGGATCGCGTAGCGGAGCGCCTGAGCGGCCAGGAAATCCGCGTACGCCTGTCGGTGCCATTCGTTTCGCCATGATCGCACCCACCCGAGCGAGGATCGCCAGTCGGGCCGTGCCGACACCGACTTCGGGCTTCCGATGGTGTAAATGACCGTGGCCTGCTCGGCCTGCGCGATCCTGACGTCCGGATGCCGACCGACCTCGATGAGCCACTGCCAGTCCTGATGTCGACGCAATGACGCCTGCCAGGGCACCCGCCGAGCCAGTTCTGTGGTGGTCAGAATGGTCGAAGTCGGGAACAGCGGCCGATCGAGCCTGACGACACGACCTCTGAAGAGGTAGTCCTGCGGTGTCTCACGGTCACCGATGAGCACCTCGGGGAGAGCACCGGTCAGGCGGTGGTCGGCCGCGTGCCGCTGCAGGACGCGTGAACCGATGACCACTTGCTCACCACCGCGCCCGATGTCGAGCGCCTTCTCGAGCTGCGCACGAAGCTTTCCAGGCAGCCATTCGTCATCATCGTCGAGAAAGGCGACGAAGTCTCCATGCGCCGCTTCGACGCCAAGATTCCGCGCGGCCGAGCCGCCCTTCCCGCCGCCGGTGGTGAGCACTCGGGCACCGTCATGCCCTTGGCCGTCGGGAACCTCCGCGGTGTCGAACACCACGATCGGATCGACAACACAGCCCGTCTGGCTCAGCACGCTATCGAGAGCCACCGACAGCGACTTGCGGCCGGTGGTCGGTATCACGACGCTCACCGTGCAGCCACCAAATGTGGCGACCATATCCGGCTCCTACGGCTGATCCCGAAGCGGTACAGGATTGATCCTGCTTTGGACTTCTTGCAGCGACGTCGAACGGGACCTTCGCCCGGAATTCGCCCGCGTGGCGGAATTCCCGTCCGGGTACGCAGCGGGGTAGTAGCTGTTATAGCGCGCATAAGCATTGGGGCCCGAACTCGGCAGCATGGTGAGAACGGTTCCCAACAACGGGGCAGATACCGCATCCAATGCGGCCTTGGCCGATTCGATCTGCGCTTTGGTGGTCCGATTGAAACGACATACCATGACTGCGCCGT
This sequence comes from uncultured Actinomycetota bacterium, assembly GCA_963739465.1. Lineage (GTDB taxonomy): Bacteria > Actinomycetota > Actinomycetes > Mycobacteriales > Pseudonocardiaceae > Pseudonocardia. Next base: position 109,111 of record CAVUAS010000003.1, on the reverse strand, counting down.
CCGTCGCGGACACCAGCGCTGCGCTGTCGGTAACAGGCAGCAGCGGTGGAGTGTCGATCAGGATCATGTCGTAGGAGTCGCGTAGATGGGTGAGAAGCATCCGCATGTGCCTCGATGCGAGGAGCTCGCTCGGGTTCGGCGGTAGCGGCCCCGAGGCGAGTACGTCGACCGCGCCGCGGCCCCACGCCTGGATTGCCTGCGCAGGCTCCACCCGTCCAGACAGAACACTGGTAAGGCCGATCATGCGCTCCACACCGAGGAGATCGGAGATCCGGGGACGACGGAGATCCGCCTCGATGACCAACACTCGGGACCCGGCGGTCGAGATCGCGATGGCCAGGTTGATCAGCGTTGTGGTCTTGCCCTCGCCCGGCATGGCACTGGTTACCATGATCACTTTGCGCGGGTTGTCGATGTCGATGAACTGCAGGTTGGTCCGAAGGTGGCGGTAGGCCTCCGACCTCGGCGACTGGGGATCGGCGTACACCGTGAGTGGACGCTTCGGCACATCGGGATCGAACGCAATGGTTCCAAGGCTTGGCGCACCGACGAGCGAACGTAGCTGCGCAGGTGACTTGACCCGCACGTCGAGCGCGTTCCGCGCCAGTGCCCCAGCCAGACCCACCACCATTCCCGCCAGCAGTCCCAGGGCAAGCATGATCGGCAGCGAGGCCGAGGACGGCACAATCGGGACCAACGCCGGTTGCACGACCCTGACCGTGACGGCGGGCCGAGTCCCTGGGGTGGTCGGCTGTTCCAACTCGGCAACGAGATCGGGAAACACATCCCCGACGGCGTTGGCAATATCGGCGGCGTGTTGAGCCGAGGGATCCGTGACGGTCACGTCGAGGAGCACCGAGTCGAGTTTGCTCGTCGCTGTCATCTTCTTCGCCAGCTCGTCCGGAGTCTCCGCCATCTCAAGCTTGCGGATAACATCCGACGTCACCCTGGGACCAACAAGCAACTCCGTATAGGAAGCAACTCGGTCCTGCGAGAGTTGGGCGCCCTGAAAGGCGGCTTGAGTGGTGTCCGCGCCCTGCGACGACACGTACATCGTGAGCGTTGCCGTGTACTGGGGAGGACGCAGGAAAAAGATTGCAGCGCCGCCGCCCAGCCCGAGGAGAACGGCCATGGTGACCACCAACCACCGCTCGCGGACAATGCGCAGGTGCTCCCGTATCGTCATAAATTGCTCACCGTGTAGTTGGCCCGAGCACGTCAGTGCTATGTTGGTAGAGGTATTCGTCGACGGTACCCCCGCGAACGGCTGACCAAAGGTCTGCCGCACGCGGATCCAGGTAGTCGACCGCCTGCTGACCTTCGCGCCCGAAAGCAGCGACCGGAGTTCGTACGAACTGCACATCAGACGGCTGCAGGTTCCGAAGGTCCGCGGCGAGAGCCCGCAAGCGGTCGTTGGTGAGCGTGTCGTCGACGCCCACCGACCGCCTGGCCGCGTCCAACAGCCGGTAGAGACCGGCAACATCGGACATCATGCCGGTAACCTCAATTCTGGTCAGCAGAGCACGCAGCGCCGATTGTTCACGCTGTTCCCTGTCCAGATCACCGTCGGCAAGGCCATGGCGCTGCCGGACAAACGTCAGTGCGGCTAGACCATCCAGATGGTTGAGACCTTGGTGGAAATTGAACCCGTCCTGGCTCGTCGCGGCTGAAATTGCGACATCAATGCCGCCGACGGCGTCGACCAAGGCCTCGAATCCTGCGAAATCGATCACTGCAAGATGGTCGACTCGAATGCCGGTGAGCACTTCGACCGTCTGGATGAGCAGGCTCGGCCCACCGAGCGCGTACGCCTTATTGATCTTGTTCATCCCGTGACCGGGAATCTCGACCCAGCTGTCGTGGGGGATCGATATGACCGTCGCGCTCGTACGCGAGGGATCGAGACGGGCGAGCATCAATACGTCACTTCGGTCGCCACCAAGACCGTCGCCGTTCGCCTCGGTGCCGGTGGTCGGCTCGTCGCTGCGAGTGTCCGTGCCTACCAGCAGAAACGTCAGCCCATTGGTCGCCGGAGGTCGGCTGGCTCCCTCCAGCGGCGCGAAGACGTCGGGTACTCGGTTGACCTGGTTGCCGATCTGCTCCGCCAAGAAGAATTTGATAATGGTCGGAGTACCGAAAAGAGCCGCCAGCACCAGGCCAGCAATCAGCAGGGTACGGCGCGTGGGTCGCTTGCGCGATGGTGGTGGCGACCGTCGGTGTTTCGGATACCGTGGAGCGGCCGCAGGCAGACCCGCCTGCGGCCGTGGGGACACTTGGTCAGCGGCCGCGGGCAAACAGGACCTCCGCGAAAGTGCGAATGAGGATCTTGACATCGAGCCAAAGTGACCAGTGTTCGATGTAGTAGTTGTCATAGCGGGCCCGGTCACCGATGGAGGTGTCACCGCGGAGACCACTGACCTGCGCGAGGCCGGTGAGCCCAGCTTGCACACGGTGTCGATGGGCATAGCGGTCGTACTCCGAGGAGAACTTGTCCACGAAGTGGGGACGTTCCGGGCGTGGACCGACCAGCGTCATGTCCCCGCGGACGATGTTCCATAGCTGTGGGAGCTCATCGATCGAGGTGCGCCGCAGGAACCGCCCGATCGGCCCGACACGGACGTCTTCTGCCACCGACCAAGTCGTCGCCGATTCCATGTCGTCGGCAGGCCGCATTGAACGCAGCTTCAAACAGTCGAACACTACGCCGTTTCGGCCCACCCTGGCCTGGCGGAAGATAATTCCTGGCCCGCATTCGAGCCGCACGAGGAATGCGCAGACCGCAATCACAGGCAGCATCAGCAGAAGCATGCCACCCGCCGCGATAACATCGAATCCGCGTTTCAACCCCCAGGACAGCCCATTCAGGCTCGGGGTGCGAATGCGTGTGACGGGGATCGAACCGATGTGGTCCCCCGCGCCGGTCTGGGTGGCGAAGTGATGCATCCGCGGCACGACGAGCAGGTCGCAACGGCTGGTCTGGGGTGTGCGTACGGCGTCTAGCACTCTTCGTTCGGAGAAGCCGCCGTCGGTCACGAGCAACACGTCAACACGTTCGCGAGTCACGCACACGTCAAGGTCGTCAAGTCCCCCGAGCTGGGGAATCACCACGTCTGCTATGCCATCCGCGCTGTCGTCGACATATCCGACGGGTACCAATCCATAACGTCGGTGCCTGAGGAGGATCTGCGCCAGCTCGGCCGCGAGTGGACCGCCACCAACCAGCACGGTCCGGTGCATGGTGGTTCCGCGCCCGCGGCTCCAACCGATGATCCGCGTGGTGATGATCCGACCGACAACCACGAGACCGAGGGAGATCGCCACATTGACGAGAAACGTAGTGACCGCGTCCTGGTCGTGGCGCAAGGCGATCACGGTCGCGACCATCGCCGCCGCTGCGAGAACTCTGGTGACCAAAGTCGGTAATTCGTCCAGCACACTGAGGTGCAGTCGGGCCCGATAGCGTCCGCCGGTCAACAGGAAGATCGATAGCAGGGTCATACAGATGATCGCTTTGGTCTGCTCGCTGGTCCACAACCATGGCGCCAACAGCATTGCCGCATCGACCGGAATGACGATCATCCAGGCGCGGATCCGACGAAGCAGCCGGTGATCAGGGGTTGGATCAAGCAGAATTGCAGACTCGGTGGCAACACGTTGTTCCGGCACGACGCGCATCCCTTCGGCGGACTCGACGTCGGTCGACATCGCGCTCGTGGTCTCGGCGTCTTGTCGGATCAAGGTGATGGGGACCGATCCCCGTATTGAGTGATACGGACGTCGCACGCGCTCGACGACACCGTCGATGTTGAGAAACATGGCGAATCTGATCCTGGTCAGGTAAGGCCAGACGATAAGTCCGACCAACGGCCGCAGAACATGGCAAACGAGACCAGGCCCGATCGCAGGGAGGGGAGTCGGCGATCGATGGCCGGCTGTGGTTCGGGGAGCCTCCAGTTACGCAGCGTAGGATCTTGGTCGGGCGATCTACACCCGACGGGGGGAGCAGCCATGATGATACTTACTCGGCGCGGTCATCCAATACCGGTTCGCACCGCTGAGCGCGCGTGAAGCGCCGTTCAGCGCCCGGCCGGTATAACGATCTTCACGATTGTCGTAACCGCTGCGTTGATCAATTCAATGGCGGTGTGATGGGCGGCCTGCGGGCCATTGATCGGATCCGGAATGACGTCGTCCTCCGGCCCGACCGGCGGCACCAGGCCGCGGCGATCTCTGGCCCGCTCGACGAGCGCGTGGGCGCGGGCCACGGGCGCGAACGGCAGCGCCGACGCGTCGACGGACGCCGCGAGCCTGGCGAACTCCCGTAGTCCGAAGGTGATGGGCAATGCGCCGGGCGCCCGCTCCACGACCGTCGAGCGATGACGCGGACCGGCGCCGAGGATGAGGTCGGCGGATTCGACGAAGTCGGGCACGAACTGGCGTGCGGCGAATCGCTCGGCCTCGCGGTCGAGCCCGAGGGGTGCGAGCTCGGTGAGCATCCGGGGGTGCACGGGGGCGCCGACGACAGCCTGCAGGCCCGCGCTGGAGATACGGAACGCCGACGCGGCGCGCCCACCCAACCTCCCGATCAGCATGTTACGGGTGAGGATCTCGGCCACCGGCGAGCGACAGATGTTGCCCGTGCAGACGAACAGCACACCGAAGGTCGTGTCCGCCCTCCGATGTCTGCCCACTCGGCCATTCTCGGCGAACAGGGACGCCACCGCTTCAGCGGCCGGTCACGGCACGAACGGACCCGCGGCGGCGCAGGATTCTCGTCGATCGACGGCAGCCACCCGTCGCGGACCCGATGACGAACGCCTCGACCAAAGCCGCGCGGCTCGGCCTGCGCGGCGGAGCCGATCGGAAGGCCCAGCTCACCGCGGCGGACGTGGCCCGCGGGGCGCGCATGGACGTCGCGGCGAACCGTGAGCTCACCCTTCAGCGGGTTGCCTTGATCACGTCACCGGGGAACTGCCTGAGGTAGCCGTCGACGGTGCCGTCGCGCACCGCGTTCCACAGCTGCTGGGAACGCGCCTCGTCGAGGTAGACGACGTTCTGCCCGTCTTCGCGGCCGATCCCCTTGACGGGGCACACCGCGAACTGGGTCGTCGACGTGCGCAGGCCACGCATCTGCAAACCGAGCCCGTCCATCCCTGCGCTGGTCAGTGTCTCGTCGACGCTCACGGCTTGGCTCAGCGAGTCGAGCAGGCGAAAGAGCTTGAGCGGATCGCCGAGCAGCCCGTCGGCCGCGGTCTTGTCGAGCAGCGCACGAATAGCGGTCTGCTGGCGGGCCAGCCGGTCGCGGTACTCGGCCGTACTCGCCGTGCCCTGGCTGACGTAGGCCAGCGCCTCCGGCCCGGCCAGGTGGGCGCCCTGGACGTCGATGCCGCCCACGGCGTCGACCATCTGTCGGAACCCGGCGAAGTCGATGATGGCGAAGTGGTCGATGCGGACCTGCGTGAGCTGCTCGACGGTGCGCACGAGCAGCGTCGGGCCGCCGACGCCGTACGCGGCGCTGATCTTGCTTTGGCCGTGGTCGGGAACGGCCACCCAGGCGTCGCGGGGGATCGACACCACCGAGGCGCGGGTGTCGGTGGGGTTCAGGTCGACGTCGACCCGGGCCAACGTCAGCACGGCGTCGCCGCTCCCGCCCTGGCGTGAGTCGGTGCCCATGACGAGGAAGCTGACGCGGTCGGCGACCGGTATAGGGCGCTGGGCGTTGTCGAGGCCGCTGAACACGTTCGGCACGCGCGGGATGTTGCCCGTCAGCTGCTGGACGGTGAGGAAGACCGCTGAGCAGGCGAGCAGGATGACGAGGACCGAACCCAACGCGAAGACGAGCAGCGCCCGCGAGACCCGGCGGGTGTCGGACGGATCGGGGGTGGCAACCGGTTCGGGCGGTGGCGGCGGGGTGCGGTCGGTCGAGCTGTCGAAGAGCGCGTTGTAGTCACTTTCGCGCACAGCAGGCCGCGTTGGTGGGCCGCTCTGTCGACCATCCATGGGTGAGATCCCCGTCTCGCACGGCTCCCACCATGACGACGATGCCGCTCACCGGAGCGTCTTTCGGTGCGCGTAACTAGAACGGGGGAGCGCGCCGCAGTTTACTGTCGACGACCGGTGACCATGCAACGAGATGGCGGGATGTTCGGCGAGCAAACGGGTGACAGACGCTCGCATCGGTCGGCAGCCGCCGACCACAGCTCGCACGTGGATAGCGGCACCCTGACGAGCACTGACGCACCGTCGGCGCTGCGGCTGATCATCGTCTTGATCGGTCAGTTCGTCGCCCGACTTGCCCCGATCAGATAGCCCGCTCGGCGCAGAAGGCGACCGCTCGGCGCGTCACCGCGCCTTGAGCGGCTCCCACCAGTCGCGGTGGTCGCGGTACCACGCCACCGTGGCGGCGAGACCTTCGGCGAAGGGCACGCGGGGGGCGTAGCCCAGCTCGTCGGCGATCTTCCTCCAGTCCACGCAGTAGCGGCGGTCGTGGCCGGGCCGATCGGGCACTGGCTCGACCATCTCCACGCCTGCCCCCACGGCGGCCAGCAGCCGGTGGGTGAGGTCGCGGTTGGTCAGCTCGGCGCCGCCGCCGATGTTGTAGATCTCCCCGTCGCGCCCTTTCTCGGCCACCAGCTGGATGCCGCGGCAGTGGTCGTCGACGTGCAGCCAGTCGCGCACGTTGAGCCCGTCGCCGTAGAGCGGCACCGTGCGGCCGTCGAGCAGGTTCGTGACGAACAGTGGGATGACCTTCTCCGGAAACTGGTGGGGTCCGTAGTTGTTGGAGCACCGGGTGATGCACACGGGCAGGCCGTGTGTGCGGTGGTAGGCGCGGGCGAGCAGGTCCGAGCTCGCTTTGGATGCCGAGTACGGCGAGTTGGGCGCCACCGGGTGGGTCTCGGGCCAGGCGCCCTCGTCGATCGAGCCGTACACCTCGTCCGTCGAGACATGCACGAACCGGTCGACGCCTGCCGCCAGCGCCCCCGCAAGGAGCACCTGGGTGCCGACGACGTTGGTGGAGACGAAGTCCGCCGCGCCGACGATCGACCGGTCGACGTGCGACTCGGCGGCGAAATGCACCACGACATCAGCGCCGTCGAGCACCCTGGCGACGGTGTCGGCGTCGCGGATGTCGCCGTGGACGAACTCCACATCGCAGCCCGCCAGGTTGGTGAGCGTGCCCGCGTAGGTGAGCAGGTCGAGCACGACCACGTCCGCGGCCGCGAACGCCGGGTAGGCCCCGCCTGCGAGCGAGCGGACGTAGTGCGAGCCGATGAACCCGGCTCCACCGGTAACCACGATGCGCACTTGCTACCTCCGGAAGGACTTCGCGACGTCCATCACGTACTCCCCGTAACCCGACGTCGCCTGTCGCTCGCCGAGCGCGAAGCAGGCGTCGGCGTCGATGAAGCCCATCCGCATGGCGATCTCCTCGACGCACGCGATGCGGATGCCCTGCCGATTCTCCAGCACCCGCACGTACTCCCCCGCCTCCAGCAGCGACTCGTGCGTGCCCGTGTCCAGCCACGCGAACCCACGGCCGAGGTCGCGGATCCGCGCCGCACCGCGCTCCAGGTACGCCCGGTTGACGTCGGTGATCTCCAGCTCGCCGCGCGCGGACGGCCGCAGCCCGGCCGCGATCGCGACGACATCGTTGTCGTAGAAGTACAACCCGGTCACGGCCCGGTTCGACCGGGGCCGCGCGGGCTTCTCCTCGATCGACAGCAGCCACCCGTCCCCGTCCGCCTCGGCCACGCCGTAGCGCTGCGGATCACGCACCGAGTAGCCGAACAGCACGCACCCGGCGACGCCCGCCGTGATCTCGGCGATCGCTCCCGCGAGCAACCCGGAGAAGCCCGGCCCGTGGAAGATGTTGTCCCCCAGCACGAGCGCGGCGGGCTGGTCGGCGACGTGCGCGGCCCCGATCACGAACGCCTCGGCCAGCCCATTCGGCTCGGCCTGCGCGGCGTAGCCGATCGAAAGACCCAGCTCGCCGCCATCACCCAGCAGTCGCTGGAACTGCGGCAGATCGTGCGGCGTAGAGATCAGCAGGATCTCCCGGATCCCCGCCAGCATCAGCACCGACAACGGGTAGTAGATCATCGGCTTGTCGTAGACGGGCAGCAGTTGCTTGGACACGGCGCGCGTGATCGGGTGCAGCCTACTGCCGGAGCCCCCGGCCAGGATGACGCCCTTCATCTCTGCGAGCTTCCCATCCCGCCGCCCGCGCGGTTGGACCGCCCGCTGCACCAGGCCGCGAGCGTAGTCGGGCCACCACTGTCCCGCTGCGGGCTCGCCCGGCCTGCAGTCGCCGTCCGAGTCGCCCGGCCGTTTGATCCGCAGGAAGGCGTCGACGACGGCGTCGCCCGTGGCGGTCGTCGGCGACGTGCCCAGGCCGCGCCCGGGCGGGTTGCAGTGCGCCGGGCCACCCGCCACGCTGTCGCCCGCCGCGCGGCCGCGGCCGTTGCGGCTGGTGTCCCCCACGAAGTGCGCGCCGCCCGGCGCGGCCGAGACCCGATGGCCATAGTCCACTGCCTGGTCGGTGTTGTACACGTTCGCGACGTTCACCGCGAACCCGTCCGCCTTGGCGACGCCGCTGCGGCGCAGCGCGTCCAGCGACGACGGTTACGCCGACGGCAGCAGGAAACGTTTGCGGTCAGGCCGCAGCCGCGAGCCACGGCTCCCATGCGGGCAGCGGCTCGATGGCGAGCACCAGCACCCCGCCTGCGCTACGGCTGGGGGGCCGCGGCGGCAGTTCGAGGGTCCAGCCGAGCTCACCGAGGAGCCGGTCGGCTTTCCTGGAGTTGCACAGGCGGCAGGCGGCGACGCAGTTTTCCCACGTGTGGCCGCCGCCGCGGCTGCGGGGCACGACGTGGTCGATGGTGTCGGCGCGACGGCCGCAGTAGGCGCAGCGACGACCGTCGCGGCGCAGGACCCCGGCGCGGGTCATGGGGACGGCGGCCCGGTACGGCACGCGCACGTAACGGGAGAGGCGCATCACCGACGGCGCGGGCAACGTGAGGTTCTCGGAGTGGAACGCCTCGTCGAGGGCGGCCTCAACGCACTCGGCCTTACCGGTGAGCATGAGGACGACGGCGCGCTTGGCCGTGACAACGGCGAGCGGCTCGAAGGTCGCGTTGAGCAGGAGGACACGGGAACCCAACGGGAGCACACCGGTGCTCGGCGTGCCCCCCGGTACCTCCCCTGGTTCGGGGTCGGCGTCGGGATCGGGCTGGCCGGATCTCGCTCGCTTCACGCGACCACCTCCCTGCGCAGATCAGACCATAGCGCCGGTGGGTTACGCGAGTGTGATAGGGCACGGGAGTCAGCAGACGTCCAGCGCCGCGCGGATATCGGCGATGAGGTCCTCCGCGTCCTCGCAGCCCACGGACAGGCGCAGGAAGCCCGGCGGCACCGCGTCACCCCAGCGCTGCCTGCGGTCGGCGCTCGTGCGCACACCCCCGAAGCTGGTGGCCGACGCCACGAGCCGCGCCGCCGCGAGGAACCGGCCCACCGCGGCCTCGGATGCGAGCGTCATGCCCACGACGCCGTTCCACCGGCGCATCTGCCGTCCCGCGATCGCGTACGCCGGGTCGTCGGGATGGCCCGGCCAACGCACGGCCGCGACGGCCGGGTGCCCACGCAGCAGTTCAACGAGCGCGGCGGCGTTGCCTGCCTGCCGGGCGAGGCGCAGGTCGAGCGTGGCGAGCCCGCGGTGGGCGAGCCAGGTCTCCATCGGGCCCGGCCCGGCGCCGCCGCGGGTGCGCAGCTCGCGCAGCCGGTCGGCCAGGGCGGGGTCGCGGGTGCTGACGTGGCCGAGGACGACGTCGTCGTGGCCCGCCAGCGCCTTGGTGTCGCTCGCCAGCGTGACGTCCGCGCCGAGCTCCAGCGGACGCTGGCCGAGCGGGGTGGCCGTGGTGTTGTCGACGGCCACGAGCACGCCTGCCGCGTGCCCGGCGGCGGCGAGGGCGGCGATGTCGCAGACGTCCAGGCCGGGGTTGGACGGCGTCTCCAGTAGCACGAGGCCCGCGCCGTCGAGCAGGTCCTCCGGCCACGGCCCCGCGGTGGGCACCTCGCGCACGGTGCGACCCTCGTCGCGGGCCAGTACGCGGACCACGTAGTAGCCGTCCGACGGCAGCACGACCGGGCCACTACGCAGGCGCAGCACGGCCGCGGCGGCGGCCATGCCGGAGGCGAACACCACGCACTCGCCGCCGTCGAGCTCGCCGACGGCCGACTCGAGGGCGCGCCAGGTCGGATTGGTTGCGCGACCGTAGAAGTCGGGCGGGAGCGGGTCGTCGGGGAGCCCGAGGTGGAAGGTCGAAGACAGCACCGGGCCGGGGTACATCGGCGCCCCGAGCGCGTCGGGCGCGGCGCCACCCTGGACGCAGCGGGTGCCGTCCCCGGTCGTGAGTGGAAACAGTCGCCCTGGCGACTGTTTCCACTCACGAGCGCTAGCGTCGTTCATGGCGGGGCGCGCGGGAGATGAGCTCCTTGCCCATCTCGGCGGGCGAAAGACCCTCGTGGCAGACCCTGCGTACGGCGTCGGCGATCGGGAGCTCGACACCGTGGCGCTCCCCCAGCTCGCACACCGAAAGGCACGACTTCACGCCCTCGGCCACCTGCCCGTGGTTGGCCGCCTCGGCCTGCGCGAGGCTCTCACCGCGGCCCAGCCGCTCGCCGAAGGTCCGATTGCGCGAGAGCGGCGACGAGCACGTGGCGACGAGGTCGCCCAGCCCGGCAAGGCCCGCGAACGTCAAGGGGTCGGCGCCGAGTGTGACCCCCAGCCGCGCCGTCTCGTCCAGCCCCCGGGTGATCAGCGATGCCTTCGTGTTGTCGCCGTAGCCCATGCCCGACGCCATGCCGCACGCCAGCGCGATCACGTTCTTGGCCGCGCCGCCGATCTCGCAGCCCACGACGTCGGTGTGGGTGTAGGAGCGGAAGTACCCGGTGGTGGTGGCGACCTGCACGGCGACGGCGCGGTCGTGGTCGACGCAGGCGATCACCGTGGCGGTCGGCTCCTCGGCGGCGATCTCGCGGGCCAGGTTGGGGCCGGTCACGACGGCGATCTGGTCGTCGGGCGCCCCCGCCACCTCGGCGACGACCTCGCTCATCCGCTTGAGCGTGCGCAGCTCGACGCCCTTGGCCAGGCTGACCAGCGTTCTTCCCGGGGGCAGCAGCGCGCGCCAGCCCTCGAGGTTGGCCCGCAGGGTCTGTGACGGCACGGCGAACACGACGGCGTCGACGTCGGCGAGCGCGGTGGCGGCGTCCGTGGTGGCCGTGATCAAGGCGGGCAGCGGCACACCGGGCAGGTAGTCGGGGTTGGTGTGCGCGTCGTTCACCGTGGCGGCGACTTCGGCCCGCCGCGCCCAGAGCACGACCTCGCGCCCCGCATCCGCCATGACCTTGGCAAACGCCGTGCCCCACGACCCGGCGCCCAGCACGGCGACGCGGCGCAGCTCGGGGATCATGCACCTCTCCGGAAGAACTCGGTCGGCGCGGGCTCGGCCCGGACGTCGGCCAGCACCGCGCGGACCTCCCCCATGATCTTGTCAGTGACCTCGCGCAGCAGGATCGCGTCGATCTCGCGCCCGCGGTAGGCGGCGAGGTCGACCGGGGGCCCGCAGCGGATGACGATGGGCTTGCGCGGCAGCGGACGGAAGCGCTTCTGGTAGCCGTCGTAGACATCGCGGGTGCCCCAGTGCACCACCGGCAGCACCGGCGCGCTCGAAGTGAGCGCCAGGCGCGCCACGCCCGTGCGGGAATGCATCGGCCATTGTTCGGGGTCGCGGCTGATGGTGCCCTCCGGGTAGATGATGACGACCTTGCCGTCCTGCAGCGCCCGGGTGCCCTCGCGGAGGCTGCGCTGGGCGTCGGCGGAGTGGCGGTACACCGGGATCTGCTGGCTGCCGCGCAGCGCCTGGCCGAGCACGGGCACGCTCCAGAGGCTGTGTTTGGCCAGGAACCGCGGCACCCGCCCGGCCCGGTGCACGATCAGGCCGGTGAACACCGGGTCGAGGTGCGAAAGGTGGTTGGCGACGATCAGCGCGCCACCGCTCGCCGGGATGTGCTCCAGGCCCTCGAACCGCGACCGGCCCAGCAGCCAGCCCATCGGGTAGAAGAAGACCGCACAGAACGCGATCCAGAAGCCACCCTTCTCGCGCCGCACGCCCCGCCTCCCTCTCCCCGATCACGCGCGAGTCTTCCCGGCCGGGCGCCGCGGGTCCACCACGGGGCTGGCGCCCGCGCTAGTGGCAGCATGATCTCCTGTGGAGCGGGTGGACCTCGTCGTCCCGGTGAAACGGCTGGCGGCGGCCAAGTCCCGGCTGCGGGACCCGGCGAGCGACCCGGTCGGGCACACCCGGCTCGCGCTCGCGCTCACCCTCGACACGGTGACGGCGGCCCGTGCGGCGCGCCGCGTGCGCACGGTGCTGGTGGTCAGCGCGGACCGCACGGTCGCGGCGACGCTCATGGCGTCGGGCATCGAGGTGGTCGACGACCCCCTGGTCGGGCTGAACGCCGCCTACGACCGCGGGGCGCTCCTGCTGCGCCAGCGCGACCCACACACCGCGGTGGGCGCGCTCCAGGCCGACCTGCCTGCGCTTCGCCCCGCCGACCTGGACGCGGCCGTCGCGGCGGCGCTGGTCACCCGGGCGCGGGCGTTCACCGCCGACGCCGACGGCACCGGCACGACCTTCCTGCTGGCCGCGGCGGGGGTGGAGCTCGACCCGCGCTTCGGGGGCGGCTCGGCGGTGCGGCACCGCGCGTCGGGGGCGGTGCCGCTCGACGGGGCATGGCCGAGCCTTCGCCGCGACGTCGACACGCCCGCCGATCTGGCCGCGGCCCTGCGGCTCGGAGTGGGGGCCTACACCCGGGCGGCCCTTGCGCGAGTGTGATTCACCCAGTTTTCCTCGACCACATCCGCGCACAGCGACGCCAACGTGGGACAGAATCACCGCCGTGGGTGATGACGTGAGCCGCACGCCGGGGACCGAGCCCGGACCGCAGGAGCCGAGGCGCAAAGCTGCCCGCTCCGCGAACCGCCGCGCTCCCCGCCCGTCGACGCGCCGCGTGCACGCCGCCGCCCGCGGCGGCACGGCCACCGCGCACACCACCGCCGACCGCAGCACGCCCTCCGCCCCGGCCGCCGCCGAGCGGCCCGCGTCCGAAACCCCCGACCCGATCGACGGCGCCCGGTTGGCGCGCGCCGACACGGCGGTGCTCGAGGCCGTCGCCGCCGTCCCGGTGAGCCCGCCCGCGCGCACCCCCGCCCCCGCCTCCGAGCTGCCCGACGACCGCTACCTCAACCGCGAGCTGTCCTGGCTCGACTTCAACGCCCGTGTGCTGGCGCTGGCCGAGGACCCCAGCCAGCCGCTGCTGGAGCGGGCCAAGTTCCTCGCGATCTTCGCGTCCAACCTCGACGAGTTCTACATGGTCCGGGTGGCGGGCCTGAAGCGCCGCGACGAGACCGGCCTCGCCGTCCGCAGCGCCGACGGGCTCTCGCCGCGCGAGCAGCTGGCCCGCATCGCCACGCGCAGCCAGGCCATCGCGGAGGCGGCGGCGCGGCTGTTCCTCGACCACGTCCGCCCCGAGATGGAGGAGCAGGGCATCCGGATCCTGCGCTGGAGCGACCTGTCCGACGACCAGCGCACCCGGCTGTCGGAGTACTTCCTCGCCCAGGTCTTCCCGGTGCTCACCCCGCTCGCCGTCGATCCCGCGCACCCCTTCCCCTATATCTCGGGGCTCTCGCTCAACCTCGCGGTCACGGTGCGCGACCCCGAGGGGCGCACGGAGCGGTTCGCCAGGGTCAAGGTGCCCAACAACGTCCCGCGCCTGGTGAACGTGTCCACCGAGGAGGCCGGGGTCATCTTCCTGCCCGTCGAGGACCTCATCTCCGCGCACCTCGGCGAGCTGTTCACGGGCATGGAGGTCGCGGAGGTGCACGCGTTCCGCGTCACCCGCAACGCCGACGTCGAGGTCGAGGAGGACCGCGACGAGGACCTCCTGCAGTCGCTCGAACGCGAGCTGGCGCGGCGACGGTTCGGCCCGCCGGTGCGGCTCGAGGTCACCGACACGATGAGCGAGCACGTCCTGGAGCTGCTGCTGCGCGAGCTCGACGTCGACCCCGCCGACGTCGTCACGGTGCCGGGCCTGCTGGATCTCACCGCCCTGTGGACGATCCACGCCGTCGACCGGCCCGACCTCAAGGACGAGCCGTTCGTGCCCGCCACCCACCCCGCGTTCGGCGAGCGGGAGACGCCGCGCAGCATCTTCGCCACCCTGCGCGAGGGCGACGTGCTCGTGCACCACCCCTACGACTCGTTCTCCACGAGCGTGCAGCGGTTCATCGAACAGGCAGCGGCCGACCCGGACGTGCTCGCGATCAAGCAGACGCTGTACCGCACTTCGGGTGACTCCCCCATCGTCGACGCGCTGGTCGACGCGGCCGCGGCGGGCAAGCAGGTCGTGGCGCTGGTGGAGATCAAGGCCCGGTTCGACGAGCAGGCCAACATCCGCTGGGCGCGTGAGCTGGAAAAGGCGGGCGTACACGTCGTCTACGGGCTGGTGGGCCTCAAGACGCACTGCAAGACCGCGCTGGTGGTGCGCCAGGAGGGCGGGCAGATCCGCCGCTACTGCCACGTCGGCACCGGCAACTACCACCCGAAGACCGCGCGGCTCTACGAGGACATCGGGGTGCTGACCGCCGACCCGATGATCGGCGCGGATCTCACCGATCTGTTCAACTCGCTCACCGGGTACTCGCGCCAGACCTCCTACCGGTCGCTGCTGGTGGCGCCCTACGGCGTGCGACGCGGGATCGTGCGGCGCATCGAGGACGAGATCGAGGCCCACCGCGAGGGCAAGGGGGAGGCCCGCGTCCGGTTCAAGCTCAACTCACTGGTCGACGAGCAGGTGATCGACGCGCTCTACCGGGCGTCGCAGGCCGGGGTTCCGGTGGACATCGTCGTGCGCGGGATCTGCGCGATCCGGCCCGGCCGACCGGGGCTGTCGGAGAACATTCACGTAAGGTCGATCCTCGGCCGTTTCCTGGAGCACAGCCGGATCTTCCACTTCGGGGCGGCGGACGACTACTGGATCGGTAGCGCCGACATGATGCACCGCAACCTCGACCGGCGCGTCGAGGTGCTGCTCCGCGTGGCCGACGAGCCCTTGGCCGCGCGGCTGGGCAACGTGTTCGACTCGTGCCTCGACCCGGCCACCCGCTGCTGGACGCTGGGGCCCGACGGCGCGTGGTCGCCGTCGCCGTCGCCGGATTCCGGGGTGTCTCCGGTGCGTGACCACCAAGCCGAGATGATGCTGCGACACGCGGCTCCCGCCGCCGAGGCGGAGTGACGGCCCCGTGGGGCCGGACCGAGGGCGCTCCGGCCGAACCGTGGCGAAGCGAGCGCGTCGACGTGCGCGCGGCGGGCGCGGTCGTATGGCGCGAGGACGGCGAGATCGCCGTGGTGCACCGCCCGCGCTACGACGACTGGTCGTTCCCCAAGGGCAAGCTGGAGCGCGGCGAGACCATGCCGTTCGCGGCCGTGCGCGAGGTCGCCGAGGAGACCGGGCTCGGGGTGCACATCGGCCCGGTGCTCGCCGACGTGCGCTACATGGTGCCGGAGGGCCACAAGCTGGTGCGGTACTGGTCGGCGCGCGCGGTGAAGGACAACGGGTTCACCCCGGACGCGGAGGTCGACGAGCTGCGGTGGGTCTCGCCGGGGCAGGCCGCGGAGATGCTCTCGTACGTGCATGACCTGGAGGTGCTGCGGCGCTTCGGGGCGCACGGACGCCCCACGTCGACGATCCTGCTGGTGCGGCACGCGAAGGCGGGCAGCCGCAGCCAGTGGGAGGGCGTCGACGACGAGCGGCCGCTGTCGTCGTCGGGGCGGGAGCAGGTGGCGCACCTCGTCGCGTTCCTGCCGCTGTTCGGGCCGGAGCGCCTGGTGAGCGCGCCACCGCTGCGCTGCCGCGAAACGATCGCGCCGCTGGCCGCGCAGCTCGACATGCCGGTGGGTGACGAGCCGGTCCTGGGCGAGGCAGACTACTGGGACCGGCCGCGCGCGGGCCTCGCGCGCCTGCGTCAGCTCGCCGCCGTGGCCGGGGTGACCGCGGTGGTGAGCCAGGGCGGGGTGATCCCCGACGTCGTGCGCGCGCTGGTGCAGGGCTCGCCGCAACGGCTGCCGGTCGACCCGTCCGCCGTGCCGTCCCGCAAGGCGAGCACGTGGGTGCTCGGCTTCGCGGGCTCGGTGCTGCGCTCGGCGGACTACTACTCGCACCCGACGGGCTGAGCGCCCTACTTCTTCGACTTCTTCTTCGCGTCTTTCTTGGACTTCTTCCCGCCTGCGGCCTTTGCCTTCTTCGCGGGCTTGGCCGGGGCCTCCACCGCAGCCGCGGCGGTGGAGGCGGGGGCCGACGGGGCGCTCGCGGTGCCGCCGACGGCCGTCTTGAACCCCGTGCCGGGCCGGAACGCGGGCACGGTGGCCGCGGGCACCGCGACCGTCTGACCCGTCCGCGGGTTGCGCCCGACGCGTGCGGCGCGGGCCCGTGCCTCGAAGACGCCGAAGCCGGTGAGCGACACCGACTCCCCCGCCTTGACCGTGTCGACGATGGTCGACAGCAGCCCGTCGACCGCAGACGCAGCGGTGCGCCGGTCGCCGAGGCGCGCCGCCAGCGCGTCGATGAGCTGGGACTTGTTCATGGTCTGGAGACCGTAGGGCCGGATCCCGTTGCCATGCAACAAGATCCGGCGTGTCTACGGCGTGGTGACGGGAAGACGGGAAGGGCGACGCACCTCGAACGCGGCGATCGCGTCGGCGTGGCGCAGGCTGAGGCCGATGTCGTCGAGGCCTTCCAGCAGCCGCCAGCGGGTGTAGTCGTCGATGTCGAACGGCACCGTGAGGTCGGCGGCCTGCACCGTCCGCTCGGTCAGGTCGACGGTCACCTCGGTGCCGGGCGCGTTCTCCAGCAGCTTCCACAGCAGCTCGACGTCGGGCTGCGCGACCTCTGCGGCGAGCAGCCCGGCCTTCGCGGAGTTGCCGCGGAAGATGTCGGCGAAGCGCGAGGAGATCACCACGCGGAAGCCGTAGTCCATGAGGGCCCAGACGGCGTGCTCGCGCGAGCTGCCGGTGCCGAAGTCGGGGCCCGCCACGAGCACCGAGCCGCGGTTGAACGGCTCGGTGTTGAGCACGAACGCCGGATCGCCCCGCCAGGCGGAGAACAGGCCGTCCTCGAACCCCGTGCGGGTCACGCGCTTGAGCCACACGGCCGGGATGATCTGGTCGGTGTCCACGTTGGACCGACGCAGGGGCACGCCGATCCCGGTGTGGGCGCTGAACTTGTCCATCAGGCGAGGTCCTCCGGGCTGGAAAGGGTGCCGCGGACGGCGGTGGCGGCGGCCACCAGCGGCGAGACGAGGTGGGTGCGGCCGCCCTTGCCCTGGCGGCCCTCGAAGTTGCGGTTCGACGTGGACGCCGAACGCTCGCCGGGTGCCAGCTGGTCGGGGTTCATGCCCAGGCACATCGAGCAGCCCGCCGAGCGCCACTCCGCCCCGGCCGCGGTGAAGATCTTGTCGAGGCCCTCCTGCTCGGCCTGGAACCGCACGCGCATCGAGCCCGGCACCACCAGCATGCGCACACCCTCGGCCACGTGGCGGCCGTCGATGATGTCGGCCACGGCCCGCAGGTCCTCGATGCGTCCGTTGGTGCACGAGCCGACGAACACCGTGTCGACGGCGATCTCCCGCAGCGGGGTGCCCGCGGCCAACCCCATGTAGGTCAGCGCCTTCTCGGCCGCGATGCGCTCGTTCTCGTCGACGATCCGCTCCGGGTCGGGCACGCGCTCCGAGAGCGGCAGGCCCTGCCCGGGGTTGGTGCCCCAGGTGACGAACGGGGTGAGCGTGTCGGCGTCGATGTGCACCTCGGCGTCGAACACCGCGTCGGCGTCGGTGGCGAGCTCGCGCCACTCGGCGACGGCGGCGTCGAAGGCCGGGCCTTCCGGGGGCGCGTGGTCGCGGCCGCGAAGGTAGTCGAACGTCGTGTCGTCCGGCGCGATCATGCCCGCCCGGGCGCCCGCCTCGATCGACATGTTGCAGATCGTCATCCGCGCCTCCATCGAGAGGTTCTCGATGACGTTGCCGCGGTACTCGAGCACGTAGCCCTGGCCGCCGCCGGTGCCGATCTGGGCGATGATCGCCAGCACGACGTCCTTGCTCGTGACGCCGGGCCGCAGCCGCCCGTCCTTCGACGTGACGGTGA
Source organism: uncultured Actinomycetota bacterium (assembly GCA_963739465.1). GTDB lineage: Bacteria > Actinomycetota > Actinomycetes > Mycobacteriales > Pseudonocardiaceae > Pseudonocardia. The sequence goes on along the minus strand of CAVUAS010000003.1, from coordinate 90,857 downwards.
TCGACATCGTCTTGAACGGCTTGAGCGGCAGGGTTTGGGTGGCCAGCACGTGCTCGACCTCGGAGGTGCCGATGCCGAACGCCATGGCGCCGAACGCGCCGTGGGTGGAGGTGTGGGAATCGCCGCAGACGACCGTCATGCCCGGCTGGGTGAGCCCCAGCTGCGGCCCCACGACGTGCACGATGCCCTGTTCGGCGTGGTTCATCGGGTAGAGCGTGACGCCGAACTCGGCGCAGTTGCGGCGCAGCGTCTCGACCTGGGTGCGCGAGACCTCGTCGGCGATCGGCGCGAGCACGTCGAGCGTGGGGACGTTGTGGTCCTCGGTGGCTAGGGTCAGCTCCGGCCTGCGCACCTGCCGTCCCGCCATCCGCAGGCCGTCGAACGCCTGCGGGCTCGTGACCTCGTGGATGAGGTGGAGATCGACGTAGAGCAGGTCCGGCTCCCCGTTCTCCCCCTTGCGCACCAGGTGCGCCGCCCACACCTTCTCGGCCATCGTACGACCCACAGCTGCTCCTCTGGACGTCTCAAATCGTAGGAAGATAGTATCGACTTGTGAGACAGCATAGCGGGATCGGCGTGCTCGACAAGGCCGTGGGGGTGCTGCGGGTGGCGGCGGCCGAACCGTGTGGGCTGGCCGAGCTCTGTGAGCGCACCGGGTTGCCGCGCGCCACGGCCCACCGGCTCGCGGTCGGGCTGGAGGTGCACCGCCTCCTGCACCGCGGCTCCGACGGCAAGTGGCGGCCGGGCCCGGCGCTGGCCGAGCTCGCCGCGGGCGGCGTCGACCCGTTGCTGGAAGCGGCGGCCGCCGTGCTGCCGCGGCTGCGCGACATCACCGGCGAGAGCGTGCAGCTCTACCGCCGCGACGGCACCCAGCGCGTCTGCGTGGCGGCGGCCGAGCCCGCCAGCGGCCTGCGTGACACGGTGCCGGTCGGCTCCCGGCTGCCGATGACCGCGGGCTCCGGGGCCAAGGTGCTCGCCGCGTGGGCCGAGCCCGCCGTGCAACGCGCCCTGCTGGCCGACGCCCGGTTCAACGAGCGCGCGCTGGTCGACGTGCGCCGCCGCGGATGGGCGCAGAGCGTGGCCGAGCGCGAGTCCGGGGTGGCGAGCGTGTCGGCGCCGGTGCGCGACGCAGGTGGCCAGGTGGTGGCGGCGGTGTCGGTCTCGGGGCCGATCGAGCGCATCGGGCGCCGTCCCGGGGTGCGCTGGGCGGCCGACCTGCTGGCCGCGGCCGAGGCGCTGCACCACCGCCTCTGAGCGCACGCCGCGAGGGCACACCGCCCCCACGGCGGCGCACCGCGCACCCCACGGCGCACCCTCGCACCCCACCGCAGCACCGCGCACCGCACCACAGCACCGCGCACCCCACCGATGGGGTGCGAGGACCGACGAAGGGGTGCGAGGTGGCGCCGGCGACAGGCCGCGCCGGGGCGTGGGGCACCGGAGGCTCGGCGCAAGGGTCACGCTACCGTGACTTTGGCCCCCGTCCTGCTCCCTACCAACGTCACGGACGGGCGGCAGAGAGGACGAACGTGGCGTCGGGCTACCTCTTGGGCATCGATGTGGGCACCACCCGCACCGCGGCCGCAACGTGCCGCATCGGCGCCTGGCCCGCGGACACCGAGATCGTCAACCTGGGCGACCGGTCGAGCGCGGTGCCCTCTGTGCTCTACGTCGGCGACGACGGCAGCGTCGTCGTCGGGGAGGCCGCCGAGCGGCGGGCCACCAGCGATCCGGACCACATCGTGCGGGAGTTCAAGCGACGGATCGGCGATCCGACCCCGGTGCTCGTCAGCGGGCGGCCGTGGGCGCCGGAGGAGCTCGCGGCCCGGCTGGTGCAGTGGGTGGTGGACCGGGTCGCGGAGCGGGAGGGCGGCCCGGCCGCGCGCCTGGCCATCACGCACCCGGCCTCCTGGGGCGCGCACAAGAAGGAGCTGCTCGGCGCCGCGCTGCATCGCCACGGCCTGCCGGTCACGTTCCTGGCCGAGCCGCAGGCCGCGGCCCTGCACTACGCGGCGGCCGAGCGCGTGGAAGCGGGCTCGACGATCGCCGTGTACGACTTCGGCGGTGGCACGTTCGACGCCGCCGTCGTCCACAAGGACCCTCAGGGGTTCAGCCTGCTCGGCAGGCCGGAGGGCGTCGAGCGGCTCGGCGGGATCGACCTGGACGAGCTTGTGTTCGAGCACGTCGTCGCGGGCCTCCCGGAGGCGTTCGAGGGGCTGGACGAGAGCGATCCGGCCGTCCTGTCCGCGGTGGCCTCGGTGCGCCGCGAATGCACGGAGGCCAAGGAGGCGCTGTCCGCGGACACCGAGGTGTCCATCCCGGTGCTCACCCCCGTCGGCCAGGGGTCGGTGCGGCTGCACCGCAGCGAGTTCGAGGCGATGATCCGCCCGCACGTCGAGGAGACGGTGACCGCGCTGCGGCGGGCCGTCGCGTCGGCGGGCGTCGGCGCCGACCAGCTCACGGCCGTGCTGCTGGTCGGCGGGTCGTCGCGGATCCCGCTCGTCGCCCAGATGGTGTCCGAGCAGCTCGGCCGCCCGGTGGCGGTGGACGCCGACCCGAAGAACGCGATCGCGAAGGGCGCCACGCTGTCGCTGACGCCCACCGGGATCTCGGCGACCGGCCCGTACCCGCCCGCCCCGCGTGGCCACGGCAGCGGGCCGGTGCCGGTCGCGCTGCACGGCGCGTCCGCAGCGGCGGGCGCCCCGCCGTCGCAGGGACCGCCGCGGCAGACGGGCGCGTTCGCCCCTGCGGCGTCGGCGGAGGCCTTCGCGCCCACGCAACGGATGAGCTCGCCCCGGCTGCCGGGGCCGCCCCCACCGCCGGTCCGGCCGCCGATGCCGGACTACGAGCCTGGCGACGCCGAGTACTGCTACGCCGCGCCGCCGGATCGGCGACGCGGGAACCCGGCCGCGCTCGTCGGGGTGGGCGGCGCCGTCGCGGCCGTGGCCGTCCTCGCCGGGGTGTTCCTGTGGCCGCGGCCCGCGGCGTCGACCACCGGCCTCAACACCACCCCGATCGTCGACGTCACCACGACCGCCGTGGCCCCCACGACCGAGGCCGATCCGACCACCACCGTGGCGGTCGTCGTCCCGCGACCGCCGGTGGAACCCCCAATCCCCCACGTCGTGCCCCCGGTGGTCAGGACGACCGAGGCGCCGCCGCCGACCACGACGGAGCCGACCACCACCCCGTCGAAGCCGCCGCCGACCACCACTGTGACGGTGTCGCCGACGACCGACCCAACGCCAAAGCCGACCGAACCCCCGGCGGCCCCACAGCCCCCTTAGCCGAACCTGGCCCTCTTCCGCACCGGCGGTTGATCGAGATCTTTCGCGGGTACCCACCGGGACATGCCGCATCATGATCTGATCGTCGTCGGCACCGGCTCGGGCAACCGGGTCATCGACGACTCGTTCGCCGACCTCGACGTCGCGATCGTCGAGCAGGAGGAGCGCTTCGGCGGCACCTGCGTCAACGTCGGCTGCATCCCGACCAAGATGCTGGCCTACGTGGGCGAGGTCGTCGACACGGTCGCCGACGCGGACCGGTTCGGCGTGCGCGCCCACCTCGACGGCGTGGACTGGGCGGCGGTCCGCGACCGGGTGTTCGGCAGGCTCGACCCGATCGCCCACGACGGACGGGCGGGCCGCATCGACACGCCGTGGATCACCGTCTACACCGGAGACGCCCGGTTCACCGGGCCGCGCACGCTGCGGGTCGACGGGCCCGACGCCGCCACGCTGACCGCCGACCGGATCGTCGTCGCCACCGGCAGCAGGCCGCTCGTGCCGCCGCCGGTCGCGGACGCGGGCCTGCCGTACGAGACCTCCGACACGATCATGCGGCGCGACCGCCCACCCCGGCGGCTGGCGGTGCTCGGCGGGGGCTACATCGCCGCGGAGCTCGCCCACGTCTTCGCGGCGGCGGGCGCCGACATCGTCATGATCGAGATGGCGGGCACCCTGCTCGACGGGCAGGACCGAACGGTCGCCGAGGAGTACACCGCGCTCGCGGCCAAGCGCTACGACCTGCGCCTGGGCCGGGAGGCCACGCAGGTGTCCGGCGAGCCCGGCGCGCTCACGATCACGCTCGACGACGGCACGACCGTCGCGGCCGACACCCTGCTCGTCGCCGTCGGCCGCGCGCCGGGCGGCGACCGGATGGACCTGGACGCCGCGGGCATCGACGTCGACGACGCGGGCCGGATCGTCGTCGACGCCCACCAGCGCACCACGGCCGAGGGGGTCTGGGCGCTCGGCGACGTGTGCACGCCGGTGCCGCTCAAGCACGTCGCCAACCGCGAGGCCGATGTCGTGCGCCACAACCTGCGCCACCCCGACGACCTCGTCGCCGCCGGGCACGACCTCGTCCCGTCGGCGATCTTCACCCATCCCCAGATCGCCGCGATCGGCGCGACCGAGCAGGAGTTGCGCGATCAGGGCGTCGATCACCGGATCGGGCTGACCCGCTACGGGGAGACCGCCTACGGATGGGCCTTGGAGGACGACACCGGGTTCTGCAAGGTGCTCGTCGACCCGACCGACACCGCGATCCTCGGCGCGCACCTCATGGGTCCACAGGCCGCGACCCTCGTGCAGCCGCTCGTGCTCGCGGTCACGCTCGGCATCACCGCCAGGACCCTGGTCGAGCGGCCTTACTGGATCCACCCCGCACTCACCGAGGTGGTCCAGCAAGCGCTCATCGCCGCGCTGTGAGCAGCCCCGTCACCGCTGTGCGTTCGCGGTCAGCAGCTCCAACGCCACCAGCGGGCAGATGACCCGGCGGTCGCGTTCGTCGGTGGCGAAGTCCAGCTTGACCTGATCGGTGTCACCGCCGTCGGAGAAGCCGTACTGCACGAGCAGGGAGACCTCGAACACCATGCTGGCGCCCGCGGGCACGGCGATCAGGTCGCAGCTCAGGGGGAACGGCTCGAACTGGAAGTCCCGCTCCTCGATGCCCACGTCCCCGAACAAGCCGCCGCCCTTCGCGTCGAGCAAGGCCACCTGCTTGAACTGCGTGGACTGACTGACGGGGAACGGCGTCTGGTCTCTGCTCTGGCCCGTCGCCGGATCCACCCCCCAACCGCCCAACCGCTCCAGCGGATCAAGCTCAAGAACGCGCCCATGCTGATCCAGCTCTCGTGGCCGGAGAAGATTCCGCTGTCCGCGATGGCTTCGCAGAAGCCGTTGAGCGTGAGCGAGCTCGACACGTTGAAGGCAGCAGCCGTGGCCGCCGCATTGGTCCAGATGAAGTGGAAGGTGAACTGCGTCGAGTCGGCGCCGGAATGCTTGTCGGCCAAGATCTTCACCGAGCTGTTCAGCGTTTCGTAGTGCGCATCGATGAATATGTCGAGTTCTGTTCGGGGCGTTTCCATGATGAGGAACGGCCGGTCGAGGACCTCGAAGGTGGACAGGAGGCCGGGCTCGTCGAGGGCCTCCCACCTGCGGGCGATGGCCTGGGCGAACTCGGCCCGGTCCAGGTCGACGTCCTGCGCGCGGCCTGCCCGGCGCTCGGCGGAGAGCCGACGGCGCTCGGCCAGGCGGCGCTCGGCCAGCTCGCCGAGCCGAGTAGCAGGCAGGTCCGCCTGTTCGGCCCACGCGGCGAGCATCGCATTTGCCGCCCGCTGCTCGTTCGACAACGCGGTCGACGCGGGCGGGGCCATGAGGCGGGCCCGGCGGCGCTCGAAGAGCGCGGCGGAAACGCGCTTGACGTCCTCGAGATCGATCGAGGGATCGGTCGACATGATGGCGGTCATCCAGGTTCTCCGTTGGTCGAGTGGAGTGATCGCGCGGCGGCGTCTGCGCCCGCAGCGCGTCCATCAGGATCTGTCGACGGCCATCGCGTCGACATCGGCGTATCGGGGAGGTCTACGGCTGGTCTACGGCCAGGGCGACGCGCAAAGTCGTTCTTGCTGGTCAGCGGCTGCTTAACTGACTCGCGGCTGGTCGGTCGGCCTGGTGAGCGTGCGGCCTGGTGTGCTGGTTGATCAGCCGCATCCGGGTGTGACGTTGAGTAGTCGGCGGCCGACCTGGACGAGGTTCGACCTGAGGTGGACGGACCGGGAATCGGTCACCGTTGGTGATGATCACAGAGTGGTCGCGGTCGGCGTGTCCACGGGAAATGGGCAACAGAGCCCCGTAGGACGAGGACTTCCTAAAGATCTTCGTCTTATCGGTGGCCCCGTTGCACGTGCAGTCTGTCCTTCCCGCCCAGTCCGCCGCGCCGGTGGCGTCAACCCCGCCGACGCAGGCTGCGGTGGAGGTTCTGGTTGAGCAGGCTGCGGTGCTGGCACAGGCCGGTGCGGGCGGGTTGCTGGGGTGTTTCGCAGCGATCGACGATCCGCGCGACCGGCGCGGGATCCGACACTCGCTGCCGACGATCCTGGGTTTGTGCACCGCAGCGGCGACATCGGGGCAGGTGTTGTTGGCCGACATCACCGCCTGGATCAGCGCCGCAAACCAGGAAGTGTTGGCCGCGTTCGGATGCCGCCGAGACACCACGGGCCGTTTCACCCCGCCGCACCCGGACACCGTGGATCGGTTGTTGGCGCTGCTGAAGGCCCAACAGGTGGCCGATGAGGCCGGCACGTGGCTGGCCGAGCGGGCCGGGGTTGGCCCGGTGGGCGCGCCGATCGCCGGGCCCGGGTGGCTACCGGCGATCGCGGTGGACGGAAAGGCGGTGCGCGGCGCGGTCGACCAGGACGGACAGGTGCCCTACCTGTTGGCCGCGGCCACCCACGACCGGTCGGTCGTGCTGGCCGAACGGCTGATCGGGGCCAAGACCAACGAGGTGCCCGAGTTCGCGCCGCTGCTGCGCGGCCTGGCCAAGCGGATCGGCGGGGTCAGCGGGTGCGTGTTCACCATGGACGCCGCGCACACCGTCCGCTCCCACGCCACGCTGATCACCTCGCAGTTGTACGCGCACTACGTGATGATCGTGAAGCAGAACACGCGCAAGCTCTACGACAAGATCGACGCCCTGGACTGGGCGAACGCCCCGATCGCCCACGAAACCCTCGATGTCGGGCACGGCCGGCGCGACAAGCGCACCATCCGGGTCCTGGACGCCCCCGAAGACCTCGGGTTCCCCGGTGCGGCGCAGGTGTTCCTCATCGAGCGCTACACCACCCGCACCATCCGCAAACGCCCAAAAGGCTCCCGCCGCTACAAGAAGATGCAGGTCCGCAGCGCGGTGGCCGTCCTCGGCGTGACCAGCCTCTCGGCCCGCGAGGCCGCACCCGAGCACCTGGCCGGCTACATCCGCGGACAGTGGACCATCGAAAACAAGATCCACTGGGTGCGTGATGTCACGTTCCGTGAAGATGCCTCGCAGGTCCGGAAAGGCCTCAGATTTCGAGTGATGGCGACGCTCCGTAACTTGACGATCGGTCTCCTCCGACAAGCCGGCTACACCCGCATCGCCGCCACCCTACGGAAGATCCGTAACGACCCGCTCCTCCTACTCACCATCCTCGGCCTGCAGCAACGCCCCGAAAACCGCTCATGACCAGCAGAAACGACTTTGCGCCTCGCCCTGGTCTACGGCCGGGTCCCGAATTGATTTTCTGGCCTGCGCGCTAGCACTCACGATGTATTCAGCGCGCCCCTTGCGTCCTCTGGCGGGAGCGATCGGGCACGCGGCAGGCGAGGACGTGACCCTCGCTGGAGACGGGTCTGGCCTGGGCAGATGCCCAGGCCAGACACTTGTAGCCCCGACGGGATTTGAACCCGCGCTACCGCCTTGAGAGGCCGGGCAGACCCGAGTTCTCTGTAGATCCCGCGTGTTCTACATGCTCGTGGAGTGTGCCACCGTGACCATCGGCGTCGTCCGAGCACTCGCGTTCATTGCACAATCCATTGCATGACGCGTGCTCGGTCCCAAGACCAGCGGAGCCAGCAGCCTGGCCGAGGTCATCACTGGACCACGCCCGCGCCTGACTTCCGGCCGGGCCGAGCCGACGTCGTCCCCGCCGACGACCCCCCCCCAACCGTTACGAGGACACGCCTCGCGCCGCGCGGTCACTGCCAGCGGATTTACAGATCGCTGCCATGCGGTCCTCCACCTGCGAAGCAACACCTCTGGTTTGGCTGGCGTCCGTACATAGTCCGCGAAGTTGCTCGGCCCTACTGACGTATCTGTGGGTTCCTTTTCATGATCGCCCGGGCAGTGGTGGACAGAGGCCGCCGCGGGTGAGGTCGGCCATGGCGATCAGTGCTTCGGGGCTGTGGTAGCCGTAGGCGCGGCGGGTGAGCAGTCGTAGGTGGGTGTTGGTGGCTTCGGAGCGGGCGTTGGACAGGCCGTGCTCGACCGCATTCAAGATCAGGACCCGATACTTCCTGATGGTTTTGGCGAGCTTGACGAACGGGTCGAGGCGGCACCGCCTGGCCCAGGCGACCGAGCCGCTGAGCAGCGCTCGAGCGTCGGAGAGCTCGACGGTCTGGAAGATCGCCCGGAGTTGCTCTTTCAACAGGTAGGCCCGGTAGAGCCCGCCGTTGGCGTGGGCGATCCCGGCGAGCGTGGCGCGTTGGTCGCCGGTCAGGTTCGGCGGGTTCTTCAGCAGCGCCCAGCGGGTGTGCTTCAGCGCGGTGGCCTCGTCGTGGTGCCCGTCGGCGCGCAACCGGTTGACCATGGCGCGCCGGACCTGGTCGAGGGCCTCGGTGGCCCACGCGACGACGTGGAAGGCGTCCAGGCACACCACCGCGGCGGGGGCGCGGGCGGCGACCACGTCGTGGATCCACTGGGCCCCGTCGGCGGAGACGTGGGTGAGCTGCCCGGCCCGGTCGGCGCCCAGCTCGTCGAAGAACCGGTTCAAGGTCGCCTGCGTCCGGTTCTTCCCGGCCCACACCAGCCGGCCCGTGTCGTGATCGACCACGCACAGCAGGTAGCGCCGGCCCTTGCGGTAGCTGATCTCGTCGATCCCGACCCGGCGCAGCCCGGCCAGCCGGTCCACGCTGGCGGCACGGTCGGCGACCACCCGGGTCACGATGTCGGCCACGCTGCGCCATGCCACCCGCAGCAGCATCGCCACCACCGACAGGGTGGCGTGGCAGACCAGCCACGCGGCGGTGTCCTCGAACGCGGTGGTGAACCGCGACCCCGGCCGCGCCCAGGGCACCGCGGCGACCACCACCCCGTGCTCGCGACACGACACCCGCGACGTGCGGGCCTGCAGGAACACCTCGGTGGTGCCCATATCCAGACCTCGCCAGCGCCGCGGGTCCCGACTGGTGTCATAGCCCGGACACCGGCGCCGGCAGCGCGAGCAGCGCTGGGCCGCACCGGCCTTGACCCGCACCCGGGCCACCAGCACCTGTTGGCCCCGCCCATCGGTCTCCAAGTCCACCGATTCGATCACCGTGTGCTCGACCCCGAGCACCCGCCGCCATACCCTGCTCGTGCGCACGCCCGTCTCCGTCTCGTCTCCGGTGTGGAACCCAGAAACTGAAGACGGGGCGGCGTGCGCCCCTCATTCCACGATCTCCACCGGCGGCCACCTGAGCGGCCGAGGTTCGGGGGCGCTGCGCGCGACCGGGCAGGCTCCGGCCTGCCCGCACGCCTTGCCCGAGGGGCCGCCGAGGCTCGCAGGTCCAGGGGGGCGCGCCGCGCCCTCGCGGCAGCGACGCCGCAGGCGCCCTTGACCTGGGAGAAGCGGCCCCGCACCCTGCGCAGCGCCCCCGAACCGGACCCACAGAAACAGCAGAAGTGCCAGTTGCTCGAAGCGTCTTCTTCGAGCATTCGCACGGAGTCACGGAGTCACGGAGTCACGGAGTCACGGCATGGTGTCTACCACCTGCGGCAACTGCGCGCGGCGTAGCTGGCGCGGCTATCGGCGTTCCGCCGACCCAGGATGGTCTGGTAGTGTGCTCCGGTTCCTCGGTCGTTGGGTCGGGCGGCTGCGCCCGGAAACGACCCCAGGCAAGGTCAGCAACGCCCGATACAACAACAACAGCAGCAGCTTAGGCGGGCACCAGGTGGATACCCATGGGCAGTGAGAGCGGCTACATCCTCACCGAGATCTGGAACGCCAAGCCGTCTTGGCTCGCGCTTTCCCTAGAGAAGCGACAACAGTTCTTCCAAGAGAAGATCGGTCCGCTCATTATGGGCCTAGTCGAACAGGGCGCCGAGTTCCTTGGTTGTGCCATCAACGACAACACGGGTCCGGAGCGCGTGGATTATCGGTACATGGCCGTCTGGAAGCTGCCCGACAAGGCTTTCAGTGACAGGCTCGAAGCCGGCGCGAAGGAAGCAGGTTTTCTCGACTACTTCGAGCAGTTCAACTTCAGTGGCAGAATCATTGCACCGGACGTGATGAACGCCGACATGATCCAGCTCGATGCGTAAACCTGGGGTAACTATTCAGGTCCCCGGGCAGGCGATCTTGAGGTGTGTCGGTGCGTGACTCGGCGGCGGCCCCGGTGTGCTGATCATGTGCGGTGTCCGCGTCGGAGCTGATCGAGGCGCAAGCTCGGACGATCGAGCAGTTGCGGGCCGAGGTCGCCGAGCTCAAGCGCCAGACTGGGCTCACAAGATCAACCTTGATGAAAGCCCGAGGCTGAGTGGACGGATGGGCGATGCCTTGCATGCCTCGCCAGCAGGCGAAACCCGCCGTGGCTCACCCTCTGTACGGCGCTCAATCGAGGTGGTGATCTCCTCGCGGCGCGGGTTCATCCCTGCCGGGCCGGTGGTTCGGCGTGCAGGCCACTCATTCCCGGCTTGCACGTCGGGCCGCCGGTCTGGCTGCCTCTGGCGCGCCGTGAGGAGATCACCACCGCACCGCAGCTCCCCCTGATCTCTGAGCGGTGCCGGGTCCGGGCAGCGCCCGGGTTCTTCTCGTCGTGCTCGTCGTCGGTCGCGCTGATGATCGGGCTTTGGATGAGGTCGCGTCTATCGGTGGGAGCGGGGCCGGGTAGACGGTCACGCCAACCCAGGCACGGGGCGGAGACAGAGTGACTGGGGTGGCGGGGCCGGCGTGGCCGGCCTCGCGCGCCGCCGGAGGCGGCGCCTTGATCTTGTAGAGAGCGATTCGGCAGCATCGAACGATGGCTACAGATCCATCGCAGCCAGATCCAGCGCGGCGGCGGGGACCAAGCCAATGACCTGACGGATCTCTGGTCCGCTGCTCGGTTATGCTCCGGGAAGTTCAATGGCGGTACATCGTTGCAGTTCAGGAGTGTCGATGGTGATCGTTGGCGGCGACCATGCTCAACGGCGATCCGATGTAGCCGCGGGGATAAACGTGGGCATTCGTGTAGGCGTGATCAACTGGCGCGTGGGCCGCGTGCTGTCTTCATGGTCATGCGCCGATGCCGGGGAGCAAACCCAGCGACGAGGACGAGCGCGTCGCTGGCGGGCGAGTCGCCCCGGCGGCCTGTCGGTGTCCCCACGGCGACTGGCGAGCTCTTTGAAGCGGCACCCGGCGGCACGAGCTATATTGACTGTTTGGTCGTTGCATCCGCTGAGCACTACAACACACACACTATCTTTGGCTTCGGTGAGTACTTCAGCAAAAGCGGTACTCATTCCCCGGAGAAAGTGCCCGACGCGCCGCGTAAGGCCTGGCGTACGCTGACCCCCGTTGTGCCTCACGGCTCCGATGGCTTGTTCTCGATGGTCGCGTACTCAGTCCATGACCTCCCATTTGCGAGAGAAACCGTTGCAGTGTAGATCGTTAGCCACACTTCGGGGCTGATTGCGCACTCCGTGAAGTATGTGGCGGTCTCCCCAAAGTGAATATTCTCAAACTCGCTTGGTGAGCTACTTATAGGTGTACGCTGCGCGATTGGCTTCCAGGAGTCGACCCAGACTTGAGACTTCGTGCCATCTGCGTGGAGGCAATCGATTAGGACGAGGATGCGGGGGCTCCAGATGACTTGGGAGTTGAGATTCTTTATCTGAACTCGAATGGCGTGCAGGCGTATGCCAGTCGGGTCCGCGTACACTGCGACTTTGAGCCCAAGCTGGGCGCGCGCAACAAATGTTCGTCCACGGAAGAATCGAAAATACGCGAGACAAGCCGCGACGATGGCGACCGTCGTCGTCGCAGTGGTACCGATAGCTCCGACAGCATCCTTGTTCTCAGTGAACCAGCGCAGCGTAAAGATGCCCCGTTGCTCCAGGTTGAGTACAACCAGCACGACTATGAGGGATAGCAATATGGGTGTGGCAACGAGCCGCAGTCGCGTGGATCGTCGCATTAGCAAGGGATGGAGAGAATAGGGGGGAGCCCGGCGACAGCGCAGACCAGCAAGCAGAAGATCACAGGTCGCTGCCTGAAGGTGTCGTCGGAGAGGCGTTTACGTATCGGCTGATCCATCATCATCCATCATAGTTTGTTTCGGTGATTCAATAATCAGCCCCAAGTTTGCTGCGGCATGAGGCCCCGAAAATGGACAGAATCAGCGGGTCAAGAGCACGACAGCTAAAACGACAACACCAACAAGGAGCAAGAGCGGAATCAGCCAGGATCGAACCGCTTCGACCCCCCTCGTCGGAATCGGCTCTATTCCGCACGTCGGAATCCGCTCTATTCCTCTTTCTGCTGGTGCTGTATTCCGCGCCGACAGCCGATAGAGAACGAGCTCCAGCTGTTCGATGTGATCTGCGAGCGTACGGATATCTGAGGCTTCAAGTCTATCGATCGGCCAGAGGTGTATAGAGTCGGCACCGATCCCCAACCTGTCAGCCCGGGCTTGAAGGTCTAGCGCCCTGCGCACGAGTCGATCGTTTCCCGGGTCGGGTGGGACGGGAGGTGTCCGATGTTCCTGAACCATCTACTCAGTGAACCACCAGAGCCAGCCCGGGTAAAGGTGACGCAAGTACTTTACTCTGCGCGTGGACCACTGTGCTTTTGGGCGTACACCTTGTGGTATTGGTGCATGATGGCCGCGGCGATGCGTCCGCCGGATCGTGTCAGTCCGGCCGAACGACGTGGATGACCTCACCCACCTCGGGCTGTCCGGCCAGCTGCACCCCGAAGTCCTGAAGGATCGGCCCGAGCTTCTCCATAAACACCTTCATGTCGTCGACCGAGTCCCAGATGTCCAGGACATGCAGCACGTCGCCAACCAGCCAGGCGGTATGGCTTTGCTGGCCAGCCGGAGGGAGAAGTCCCTGCTCATCGATCCGTCGCCAAGCCGCTTCTTATGCCTCGCGCGCAGCGCGCTTCGGAGTGTTCACGACGTGTACTGCAACTGCCATCGATGCCCCCTCGGGTGGTCGGTTCTTTGCTCGGCAAGTAGTGGACCATGGGCGTAGGTTAATGTCAACGTACAGCTCCGAGTGAAACACTTTAATGCTGGCCAGATTCTTCTTAATGCTGTGTTCCAGGGCAGAGAACAAGCTGAGCGTCTAAGCAGAGGATGAGGGCGGCTTCTTCGTGTAACACCCCACCTCCCGACGTCACCCACCCACCGACTAGTGCGTGCGGTGGAACTGCGGAGAAAGTCGGGTATTACACGAAGTTGGGATTTATTTATAACTATTGTTGTATGCCTCTGATGTTCTCATTTAGTCACGTTGTTGATACCTACAGCGAAGTCCACTTAGCAAGTCGTGACGCTGCTAACGCAACGCGGGAGCATTACCGCATTGACCTCCGGCAGATGGGGGAGTACCTCCAGAGTGTCGGTGTCACGACGGTCAACGCGGTACGACGGATCCATGTCGAGGGGTTCCTGGCGCAGCATGATCGGGAAGGGGTCACGAACAACACCCGCAGGCGCAAGCTCGCGGCCGTCAAGTCACTCTTCAAGTTCGCTGAGGAGTCCGACTACCGGAAGGGCAACCCCGCAGCTGATGTCATCCCCCCGGTGCTTGAGCGCAACCAGCCCCGATACCTCACGAAGCCCGAGTACGAGCGACTACAACGGGCAGTGCGCCATGAGCCGCGGGACGCCGCGATCGTTGAGCTCATCCTGCAGACCGGCCTCGGACTGTCTGAGGTGGCACGCCTCCGCCTGGCGGACATCGAGCTACCTGACCGCAAGCAGGTCGGTGAGAGCGTCGGGAGCGCGCGGATCTGGCGTGGTCGGCGTCATCGGATGGTCACGCTCAACTCAAAGGCCTGCGAGGCACTCAGGAGGCTATCTGCTCGTCCGGCCGGTCGATGCCGGTGACGACGTCGTCTTCCAGAGCAAGTTCCGGCAGGGGATGGGTGTCCGCTCCATCGAGGACGCGGTCGGCAAGTACCTCAAGGACGCCGGGATCTGGGGCGCGTCGGTGCTCCGAGATGGATCGGCAGCTGGAGGAAACGCCTTGTAGGCTGCCCGGTGCCGACCGTGATCCGACCCCCGCTGACTCTAATGGTGCATCAGCTAGAATGTCCGAGTGCCGGAGCGGGAAGACGCTAAGCAGCTTGAGGCTAGAGCTAGGCTCCTTCAAGCGCAATTCGCGTCTGAAATGGAGCGTGTCGCGAGCGGGAGTAACCTCACCCCGGCGAATCTCGGGCGGATCATCCATCGCACTGAACCTGCAGTCGTTGCGCATCTCAATGGCACGGTACTGTTGGACAGGCCGATGGCCGCCAGGATCCTCGCATTCTTCGGATGCCCCAAGGACGAAAGAGAGGCCATCCTTCAGATTACGGATCGGCTCATAGCGTGTCGAGCCGAGCTTGAGAGGCGCCTGCCCGCTGTTAAGGATGATCCGAAAGGGGAACTGCATCCCCGGACACCATCCGAGGTTGCGGTACCAGTCGCTAAACCTCGCTTCCAGGTCCTTGTGACCTACGATCCAGCGGACGAGGATATCGCAACCGAACTCTATGAAAACCTAAAAGACGATATTGTTGCATCTTGGCGTGCAATGCAGCTGCGGGTCTTTGTCCCAATAAAGGAAATCAAGGAGGTTGTCGAGGCGGTAGACGTGGTCCTGCCCTGCCTTTCGAGAAAAACATTGAACCTGCATGGCCATTATAGGGTGATCAGAGACGAAGGCCGCCGTACTGGGACACTCGTCCTACCAGTCCTGTTGCACCATTGCAAAGTCCCCCGCGCGCTACTCGATCTCGTTCCCCTGGATTTGTATCGGGAAGGAGGGTATACCCGTCTCGTTCAAACACTGCGCTACCGGAAGAAGCGCAGGCGTCGAAAAGGTCCCGATATCGTTGAGTGATTTCGATTCGGGTCGTGCAAGTGCCTTAACACAACATTTCAATTGCGACACGACGAACCGGAGGCCGCGCCATGCGACGTTTCGTCCTGAAGTTGCGCGAGTAGATGTGCAGAGAACTCGTCATACAACTGGAGCCGTCTGGGGAGCCACGGTCGTTCCAAGATCGTTTGATGCTCGGGTGAGTGTCTGACGCGACCGGCGATGATCTTCGGCGTGTCGCGGGGATAGGCGAACGAAGCTCCGGTAGGACAAGCGTCCTCTCACAGACCTTCGTCCGTCCGGAGCTTCGTTGCTGGTGCATCCTGCCATTGCCGAGTCGTGCGCGTGCGCGATCGATGGTGTCGTGTCCGATCCGCACGTTCGCGGGCGCCTAGCGGCGTCCGCGGTGGAGGGCCCTGAGCTGCTGGGACGGTTCGCCGGGATCTCCGACGGGCGCAGTGATCAGGGGGCGGGATCACCCGGTCGCGGTGGTGTTGACGTTGTGCGCGGCGGCGGTGCTGGCCGGGATGCGCTCGTTCACCGCGATCGCCGGCTGGGTCGCTGATGTCCCCCCCGAACTGCTGGGCTTGCTCTACTCCACCCCACCGCGCATCCCTGGGGTGCCGTCGAAGACGACGCTGTGGCGGGTCCTGACCGGTGTCGACGCGGCCGCGGTCGATGCGGCGATCGGCTCCTGGCTGGCCGAGCAGGCACACCACGCCAGCGCCGTTACCGGGGCCGCTACCGGGGCACGAGCACCCGACACCGGCCCCGCCAGCAGGGCCGACCCCGCCGACGGAACCGACGGAACCGACGGGACAGACGAGGCCGATGGGCCATTGCTCGCGGTCGCGGTGGACGGGAAGACGGTGCGCGACGCGGTCGCCGCCGACGGCGCTCCGGTGCACCTATTGGCCGCGGCCACCCATGGTGACCAGCTCGTACTCGGCCAGGTCGAGGTCGGCCCGAAAACGAACGAGATCCCCATGTTCGCCCCGCTGATCGACCAGCTGGCCGTCACCGGCATCGACCCGGCCCGGCTGGTGATCACCGCCGACGCCCTGCACTGCCAACGTGACCACGCCACCTACCTGCACCAACGCGGCGCGGGGTTCGTGTTCACGGTCAAGCACAACCAGCCCGGTCTGTTCGCCGCGCTCGACGCGCTGCCCTGGGCCGAGGTCCCGATCACACACCGGCAGACCGACCGCGGGCACGGCCGGCTCACCACCCGCACCATCCAAACCCTGCCCGCCCCGCCCGACCTCCCGTTCCCCCACGTCGCCCAGGTGTGGCTGATCGAACGCTACGTCACCGACCTGGCCGGTACCCCGACCTCCGCGGTCGCGGCACTCGGCGTCACCAACCTCGATCCCGGCCAGGCCGCCCCGGCCGACATCGCCAGACTGGTCCGCGAGCACTGGGGCGTGGAGTCCCTGCACTGGCTACGCGACACCGTCTACCGCGAAGACCACTCCCACGCCCGCACCGGCTCCGGCCCTCGCGTCATGGCCGGCCTACGTAACCTCGGAATCGGCGCACTCCACCTGGCCGGCCGCCGCGACATCTCCGAGGCCACCCGCTGGGCGGGCCGCCAGATGCATCGGCCCTTCCAACTCCTCGGCATCACACCATGATCAACGATCTTGGAACGGCCGTGTCTGGGGAGCACGCCCGGCATGCGAGAGACGTTATCTCGTCGGGACAGCAAAGCGGAGACCATTCTAGACGGCGTACCGGTGCCCGGTTCGCTCGGGGACCACAACCGGTTCGGGCCCTGACGCAGACGGTGAAACAGGGACAAGCGTCAGGGTTGTGCAGAAGATGCTAGGGCACGCCAGTCAGAAGACGACGAACGCCTACCTGGACCTTGCCAGGGAGGAGATGTACCGACAGCCGTAGTAGAACGCCCTATAGAAGGAATTCCTCATGATTATCAACTGTGGGGGAAAGAAGCCATTTGACGGTATTCCACAAGATAACCAGATCCAAGAAAAGGGACCAATTCTCTACGTACCGCTGGTCAAGTCGCAACATTTCGTCCGGACTAAGGACACGTTTCCCCGAGATTGTCCATAAACCAGTCATGCCAGGCTTTAGCAACAATTGGCCACGCCAGATATCGTATTGTGCAACCTCTTCCGGCAGAGGGGCGCGCGGGCCGACGAACGACATATCACCCATAAGGATGTTAAACAGTTGAGGAAGCTCATCCAATGAGGTGCGACGAAGCCATCGGCCCAGCGAGTTCGTATAGTCGTCTCTGGTCTTGAATAAAACTCCCTTCGAGCTGTACCCATCGGCAAGCGTCGCGAGCAGTGGTGCGGCCGCCACCTTGACAGTCCGAAATTTTAGTAACTTGAACGGGACTCCATGAACGCCAATCCTGGTATGCGCGGTAAAGACCGGCCTACCATCGATCGCAACTGCAATCGCGATCGCTATTATTAGCGGTAAGAACAATATTATCAGGCTCAGCGAAATAAGGAGCTCCAAGCTACGCCGTATAATCCGCACGCCCGAGCTAAATTGAGGTGTTCCCGAGAGAATAGCGACAGCGGCACGGATGTCTCCCTTGGTGACTCCGAAAAGACCACTCAGCCAACTTCGAGGCTGAATAGATGCCGCGGCGGATGACCACCGCGCCTCAACTTTTACCTGAGGCTGCGAGCCCGGAGATATGGAGCCGGATCGCCTATCGTCATCACTCTGTTCCTTGGCGAACTCCCGCTCAAGAAACTCAAGGTAGTCCGTGCTTCCATTCATTTGGTAACCGCCAGAATGCTGGTGATCAGAAGGAAGATGCCAATGACCGTTCCGATCGCTTGCAAAAAGAAGGCGCATTCGGTGCGCAACAAGGCCTTGGAATTGGCCTGAATTGCCAGTAGCTTTGAGTCAAGGTAACTGGTCAGGTCACCGAGTAGGGATTAGCTGGTTGCGGGTAGCCAGGGTCGGCCCTCGGTCAGCATGACGAGGACGTCGAAGAGGCGTTTGTGGTGTTTCGCGGCGGTGGACAGGTAGCTGCGGATCGCGCAGAACTGTTGGGCTCCGGTGAGGGTGCGTAGGCAGCCGGATACCTTCTGCCGGAGCTTGATCATGCGGATGTCTCGCTCGGAGCCGTTGTTGTCGGCGGGTATCCGCCGGTCGGTGGTGAAGCGCAGGTAGTCGTCTTGCCGGTCGAGCAGTCTGCGGGCCAGGGCGTTGTGCCTTTTCATCACCTTGCTGGAGCGGGCGGCGGTCTGGGTGGCGCCGATCTGTGCGCCGGAGCGGTAGAGCCGGACCTGCCTGGCGAGGGCGTCGGCATCGAGGGCATCGAGGGCATCGAGGGCATCGAGGGCATCGGCGGTGTCGGCACCGGTGGCGATCGCGTCGTTGATGAGCTTCTGCATCGCCACGAGCGCGTCGGCGGTCTGGGTGGCCCAGCACCAGTCCGTGTTCGGCACGGTGTCGGTGACGGCGGCCAGTTCGCGCAGCGCGTGGGCGCAGCACAGTTGATGTTCGACGTCGGCGTAGGTGTCATAGGGCGCCCACGCGTCGTGCACCGCGACCCCGGAGAACCGGCCCAGCACGCCGGCGTCATCGATGCCTTTCGTGCCGCGCTTGGGATGGCAGGTGATCAGGGTGTACTTGCCGGTGCGGGCGCAGTGCACCCAGTGCAGCTTGCCCGCCACCCGCAGCCCGGTCTCATCGAAACCGGCCACCTCGGCCTCGGCGATCCGGTCTGCGACCGTCCCGAGGAACCCGGTGAGCCCGCCGGCGGCGCGCTTGCTCATCGTGGCCACGGTGGCTTCGCAGACCGGTGTGTCGAACAATTCGGCCAGCGCCTGGGCGGTGCGCTTCTTGGACAGGAACTGCCCGACATACAGGTAGAGAATGATCGCGGTGATCCGCGGCCCGTACTGCACCGGCGCGGTCACGCCCTGCGGCGCGCTGCCGCAGCTGGTGGTCCCGCACGGGCAGCGGCGGGCGATGAGCTGGTGTTCGATGACCCGCACCGTCATCGGCGGCAGATCGAACACCTGCCGCCGCTCCATCCCCACCTCGGGTGCGTACGCCAGGCTCGCGCCGCAACCGCTACACGGGCCCGGTTCGTGTCGCTTCCGCTCGTTCGGGTGCTCGACCGGTGCCAACGTCGCCCCCGGATGCCCCGGCTGTCCGCCCGGCTGACGACCGCTCTTGCCTCGCAGCGACCTCGGAGCCGGTTTGGTGAACGGCGAGTCCGACGACGGTGGCTTCGAGGAGTTCCGACTGTCCTGGCCCAACTGTCGCCTCAATTCGGCGACCTCGGCCTTCAACAGCTCGATCTGCTCAGCCTGCCGTACCACCAGGGCCGCCAGCTCCTCATAGGACAGACGTCCGGCGGCGGGCATCACACCATGGTCAACACGCCACAGGTAGAGATCAACTCGACACGCCGCGGGAGACCTGACCAGTTACGAGTCAAGTATCTCGCTCGTGGGCGTAAGGTCGGTCTGGCTGCTCCACCGGGTGATCTGTGTAGGCGAGGGGCCCAGAATGAGGCGACTCAGACACAACACGACGATGCCGACTACCGCTGCGCCTCCAACTACCCAGAGAACGGGTCCCGGCGATTGCTCGGAGGGGAGCGTTCGCGCAAGTACTCCGGTGAGGACTGCGCTGGCCGCCACCATCAAGCCAGCACGCGAAGCAAACGCGTCAGCTTGAGCCCGCTGCTCTCCAAGCTGTCTGTCAACCTCGTCGAGCAGGTTGGCCGTGTCCATAGCATCCCTCCTGGCGCGTAAGTTCGCGACATGGTAGACGAGGCAATTTGTTGATCCACTCCGGCCCTCCAACACCATGCTGCATACGGACGGGCGTGTATGTAGAGCCTGCGTGGGAAGAAATGGATCGGCAGCTCCAGGAGCACCAGCATCTACTATGACCCACATCGATATACTTCCCAGGGAACGCGACATCATGGGGGTTGTTCTTGCCCAACTTGCCGGAGTTGGAACAGCGCGGGATAAGCGACTATGTCTTGTCTCAGACCCGGAAAACGGACCCGGACGACGACGTGCCTGTCGTTCGAAAGGTCGGCCGACGTAGACTCAGTGGACTAATCTACGACCTCTACGACGTCCGTATGTCCAGCGGCAATCGTTGGTGGGTCTTTACGAATCACACTAACCTCTATCCGCAGGAGCACTACCATAGTATCGACGAAGCGTTCACGTATCACCTCGGACTGATGCAAGAAGCCCGCGAGCAGTTCAAAACTGAGCCCGACGAGATCCACAGGGAGTATGTCGACAGACCGTGGCGGCGCTTCAGGCGCGCAGTTGCGGCTATGGACGATGCTGAAGAAGCGGAGGACTATCAAGCGGTCGGGATGCGCTGCCGAGAGGCCCTTATATCACGGACTGTACGGAAACGACGTCAAGGACGTCCTGAAGACGATCGCCCAAACAATATTCAGCGCGTTTGTCTTCTTCTTTGTACTGCATTTGCTGTACCTCTACAGTTCCGGCGACAAGCGGAAGACGTCACGGAAGAAACAGCCAGCGCGAAAGCGAAAGCGCCGCTCG
Source organism: uncultured Actinomycetota bacterium (assembly GCA_963739465.1). Lineage (GTDB taxonomy): Bacteria > Actinomycetota > Actinomycetes > Mycobacteriales > Pseudonocardiaceae > Pseudonocardia. The sequence goes on along the minus strand of CAVUAS010000003.1, from coordinate 70,221 downwards.
CGCAGTAGAAGACGACGTTAACGGCATGCTTCCGGGCTATCGCCGTCTCACGCGACACCGACCACTCCGGGGCCGGGGCCGCCCGATTCCGACGACTTCGGACGTGACGGACGGGGACCGCCCGCAGACCGGAGTCGGAGAGCGCGCTGCCGGTTGAAGCGCCTACAGGAACATGAGCTGTCCGTCCGGACCGGCATGTCTGCCTGGGCCGTGTGCCGACAGGGCAGCTTCATTGACATTCCGATCGACAGAACCTCCACTGTAGATGATCTGCCCTACGGCACATCTCCTCGATCGGCCATATCTTGTCAGACCGTCGGTGCAGAATCGGCCTGGGGCGGATCGCGCATCCGCACCGTGCCGTGTTGTCTGATCGCCAGCTGGGGGGAGCGTCCGATGTCGCGCAAGGCGAAGGCGGGGCGGAAGGTGCCGCGCGGCGTCGCAGCGGGTGCGGGCGTGACGAAGCTGCCTGCTGGGGCTCGCGGGAAATGGACGGCGGCGGGAGCGGCGCGGGCTGCGCGGGATGCCCGGATCGCCACCGCCGCCCATCTGCGCGGTGCCGCGGTAGCGCAGCAGTGGGAGGCCTCGTAGTTGATGGCCGGTTATCAGGTCTTGCACGACCACGTCCGGGCCGAGAGTCGAGCTCCTCGATTCTTGCTGCGGGGTCAGCTGCTCGACGAGTCGGTGTTGGCGCTGTTGTTTGGTGGCGCCGGTCTTACTGCGCCGTTCCCTGTCACGTTCGACGAGGGAGCCCGCGCGGTCCTGGACCGTCGCGCCGACGATCTCGACGCCGCCACTCTTTACGTGCTGTCGCCACGTAAGCAGTCAGGGGTTCCTTGGATCATGCTGGCTGGGGTGGCATCCAGGGTTTGGCGGATAGGGCGTCGCGGATGGCGTCGATGGGTCGGCGTCCGTGGTTGCGGGCGCTGACCAGATAGGACCGGATCCGGCAATGCCGCTGCAGGGTGGCCAGGGTGCGCCAGCAGCCCTGGACCTTGGCGGCGAGCTTGAACCCGCGGATCGCCGATTCCGACCCGTTGTTGGTGGCCGGGACGTCGAATCGGGTGGCGAACAGCCAGACCTGGTGGGCCTTGCGTTTGAGCCGTTTGGCCAGTTGCAGGCCGGGGTGGTTGCCGTTGTGCCAGGGCCGGGACAGGTTGGTGGAGATCCCGGCCGCCACCCCCCGGTCGAAGCGGCGCCGCAGCCGGGTGAGCAGCTCGGCGTCCACGGTGGTGCGGTCGGCGGCGCGGGCGGTGTTGACCTGGTGGATCGCGGTGCGCAGGGCGTCGGCGACTTGGCGGGCCCAGGCTTGGGCGTCGGTGTCGATGGCGTGGGCGTCGTCGAGGTAGCGCAGCAGGTGGGCCAGGCATTGCTGGACCCCGGCGAGTTCGGTGTCGTAGCTGAGGTAGCCGCCGAAGTCGTCGCGGACCAGCACCCCCCGGAAGTCGTCGAGGATCCCGAACCCGCTGATCGAGGCCTTCGTGCGGTTCCCGGCCGCGCCGTACCAGACCAAGTCTGCTCCGCCGCCGGTGTAGGCGCGCATCGTGCGCACGGTGTACACGTGCGGGTTGGAGCAGTCCTGCCCGCTGCGAGCGGTATCGGTCCTGGCGGTATCGGTCCTGGCGGTATCGGTCTTGGCGGTATCGGTCAGCGGGGCGGGGGTCTCGTCGGTGCCCAACACCTCCTGCTCACCCAGCGCCATCTTGAGCGCCTGTTCGAACCCGGCCGTGGTCAACGCGCCGTCCAGGCGGGTCAGGCAGCAGGAGATAAACCCGGTGGACACCGCCACCCCGAGCAGCGCGGACATCAGGTCCGCGGTGCGCTCGATGCCCAGCACGTCCTGGCTGGCCAGCAGGGTCGCCGCCGCGGTCACGTTTGGGCCATAGCAGGTGGGTCCGCCCCGTATCCCCGCCGGTAGATCCGCTGTGGTGGCCTGTCCGCAGCCACACACCCGGCGCATCATCCGATACTCGGTCACCGCCAGGGAGAACACCGGCAGGTCGAACACCTGCACGCGGGAGGCGACCGTTCCCGGCGTCCCGGCCAGGTCCCCACCGCAGCCCCCGCAGCACGACGGCTCGACCGGCTCCCGGCGGTCGGGGGTGGCCACCGGGGCCAGGCCGCTGCCGCGATGCCCCGGCTGCCCACCCTGGGCGCGCCGGGGCCGACCCGGCCTGGATGGCTGCCCATCCGGTGACGGCTGCGACTCCTGCCCAGCCGGGGGCTTATCCGCCTTCGCCTTCGCCTTCGCCTTCGCGCCCAGCCCGTCCGTGCTCGGCGGCTGCGAGGAGTTCGAGGAGTCCCGACCCACCTGCCGCCGCAACGCCTCCAACTCGACCCGCAACGCCTCGATCAACACCGCCTGCTCGGCCAGCTGGGCGGCCTGCCCGGCCACCAAAGCCGCCAACTCCGCATACGAGGGCGACGGCTCGGACACGGCCGGGAGTCAACCATGATCAAACACCGGACACCAGCACCGACACACCGCAGGTCAACCGGGGGTCTGACTGGTTACGTCGCCACCGATGTGCGACGTGGTGGTGGCCGCGGCGCAGACCCTGGGTTTGGACGACATCGCGTTGCTCGACCACACGATCTGCCGAGTCCGACGGGGATGCTGATGCTGCCGCACCCGATCCTGGTGCGGACGGTCAACGGCAGCCTCGGCGACAACCGCGCCTACGTGTGGACCAGCCCCGCCGAAGTCAGCCGCCCGGCCGCGGTTCGCCCGAAGAGGGCCGCGCAACCGGGTGTCCGCTACACCACCTATGACGACGCGTACGGCCCGGTCCGTCCGGACAGCTTCCGTGACATGGCCGCGCTCGCGGCCGCGCAGCGGACCCCGTTGCCGCCGCTGATCCCGGACGCCACGCAAACCTTCCCGTTCCGCCTCGAAGTCACCGAACAGCGCCGCGCAGCTGCTGACCACCTGGCCGAGCACGCCCGCGCGACCGCCGACGGCCTGCGCGAGCTGCCGGGCAATGCCGGGCGGGAGGAGGGTGACGATGTCGTGGCGAGCTTCGACTACCGGCCCGGCGACGAAATCGATGACCGAGATGACCTGTTCACCCTGCGGTTCCTCTACGCGTTCTGGCGGCTGTGCGGGCAGGACATCGTCCAGCTCGATAACGCCCCGGTCGGACACAGCGCCCAGGTCCTCGCCGAACGGGCCGGGGTCCCCGCGCAGGTGCGGGTTGCCACCCTGCGGACTGTGCGCCGCGCCGGCTCCGCCGAGCCGACGGGTAGCCGCGACTGGCAGCATCAGTGGGTGGTGCGGATGCACAAGGTCCGCCAGTGGTACCCGTCCCAGAACCGCCATAAGATCATCTACCGCGGGCCGTACCTGAAGGGCCCGGCGGACAAGCCGCTGCTGGGCGGTGAGGTGGTGCGCAGTCTGCACCGCCCGTGACCGGCTGTCGCCCAGCTGGAGGGTTCGGGTTCGGGCGGCTCGGCGGACAGCTACCGCATCGTGGTAGCGCCGGATCCGGTTTCGGGGTCGATGTCGGGCCACCACATCTGGGGCACCGAGCGCACGCAGTGTGGGCTGTCCAGATCCATCCTCACCGCCACCGCCAGGTCGTTGCTCCAGCGGGTGGTGCCGTATCGAGCTCGGGCGAACCCCTGCACGTCGACGTATATGTCGAGGCTGTCCGCGAGCTGCTCCACCAGCGACATCGGCATGCCGACCATGATGATCCGCGTCGGGGATCGGCGAAAGACCGCCGCCCCAGCTTGGTCGTGCACTTGGTGACCGATTGAGGTGGTGGCGGATCGCGCGAAACCCGGAAATGTCGGCGGACAGTTGCACACTGTTGCGCGGCCGCCGGCGATACCCGGCATGCGGCCACCGAAGGCGGCGGTGAGGAGATGCTCATGACGTTTCAGCCGGATACGCACCCGTGGGTGATCCAGCCGCACCATGTCGAGCGGGTGGATGTTGTCTTGGCCAGTCCTGCCGGGGTGAATCATCTCGGTCTTGCGAACGCGGCCGGATGTTGGCTGCATCTCAAGCAGTCCGGGCCGCATGCGCGGATCAGCGCGGGTGAGGCGATCATGCTGCGCCCCGCTGATATTGATCAGATCATCAAGCTCAGTTGGATATGGGCGCAGAACCATCCCGGTCACCCGCGCGGGGGTGAGCTCTCGGACGAACTCAGCGCGGGTGCGAAGGCGGCGGTCATGCACTTCGCGCAGGGCGCGAGCCGATAGCCCCGGGTACGGCTCCCACCTCGGGTCTGAGGTGGTGATCTCCTCGCGGCGCGGGCTTGTCCCGGCCGGGCCGGGGGTGCGGGGGGCAGGCCACTCTTTCCCGGCTTGCCGCCCGCACCCCCGGTCTGGCAGCCGCTTTGGGGCGCGCTGCGAGGAGATCACCACCGTCCCCCTGGTGATCTTTGAGCGGTGCCGGGTCCGGGCGGAGCCCGGGGGTTCTTCTGCCGTTGTCGCGCCGTGTGGCGTGTCACGATATCGGATGTGATTCGGGAGATATTGATCACCGCGGCGCGGCATGAGGACGACGGTTCGACCGAGCCGCCGAACCGGGTGCTGAGTCTTCAGGTTGTTGCGGGCACGGCGTTTGTGGGCTTCCATGACTGGCCCGACGGCGGTGACCGGCACAACGCCGATCCGATTGCGTCGGTACAGGTGGATGCCCGGTCGTTATTGTTGGCGGTGCGGGCCGCGCTGGATGATGACCAGCCGTTCGCGGTCGCCGAAACCGACGCGGAGGCCGCGGATGATCGCCCGCCTAATAGTCATCAACCGTGGACCAGCGAGCTCGATGATCAGTTGAGTGGGGCGTGGTTGGCGGCGCCGTCGACGACGTCTGCGGCGGCGCTGATTGCGGAGATCGCGGGTTCGATGGGACGAAGCCGCCGTGGTATCCGTTCACGGTTACCGCGGGTCGGTTGTGATCCCGACGTTGTCGGTCGGCGCCTGGCCGACTCACCGACGTGGGATCCGCCTGAATATCGGTGAAACTCAGAAGGTCAGCTGGTGCGGTCCAACGCCGGCCCGTCGCTGTAGTCAGCGCCTCGGTCTGCGTGGTTGCCTCGGTCTGCGTGGTTGTCGTCGAGGGCATGCCAGCGGTCCAGTTCGTGGCGTAGCTGGTCTTCGTCGGATTCGAGTTCGGCGCCGTGGGCGGCGGCGGCGCGCTCGGCCTCTCGGCGGGCGGCGACGTCGGCCAGGAGTAGTTGAGCGCGCTCGACCGCGGCAGTGGTGGTGTCGAGGGGTGGGACGCGGCGGCGCCCGGCCGGGTCGGTTTTCTCGGTGGGGTCGACGGTGGCGGTGTCGCGCAGGTCCGGGGCGAGCGCCTCGACGACCGGCCCGCCGGAATCCTCCCGGTCGTCCCGCCGGTCGTCCCGTCGTTCGTCCGCGGCAGCGTCCCGGTGGTCATCATGTCGATCGAAGGGGACGAGCTCGTCGGGGTGGACGTCGGCCAGGTCGTCCTCGGTGATCGGCCGGTCGACCTCGGCGGCAGCTTGCTCGCGCCGGTGAGCGTCGAGCCAGTCGTGGGCGGTGACCTGGTCGCTGGTGTCGTCCAGGTCGATGCCCTTCCATCCGGCGGCGACCCGGGCCCGTTCGGCGTGGTCGTGGGTGACGGCGGTGTCGATGAGGAACACCGTCGCGGGCGTGGTCGGCGTACTCCAGCTGCTCAACCTGCCGGGCCAGCTGAGCAGCCTCGACGCGGGCCTGCCCGGCCGCCGCAGCGAGCTCGTCGCGCAGCAACGGGTCGGTTTCGGTGTCGGCGCGGGCTTGCCAGACGGTGGCGTTCTCCCGCGCGGTGCGTAGTGCGTCGTGGGTGGCGTCGAGCTCGTCGGCGACATACCGCGGTGCGGTGGCCTGTTCGCGCTGCCACGCCGCCCACAGCGCGCGCAGCTTGCCTTCGGACATGTCTTCTTCGGCCGCGCCGACCTCCGGCAACCCGAGGGCGCGGTGGGCGGCGTGGAATGCGGCGTGTTGCTCGGCCAGTCCGCGGGCCGGGGCGGCGCCCAACGCGTCGAGTGGGTCGTCGTGTTCGGCCCACTCCCGGTAGGACCCGGCCCACCCGGCCCGCTCCTCCCACACCGCCCGGGCTGCCGGGTTCTGGTCGGTGTCGGGGACCGGGCCGAGCGCTTCCCGCGCCCACGGCGGCGGGTCTGCCGCGAGCCGCGCCCCGAGCTCGGCCCGTCGTTCGTCCGCGGCGCCCGCGCAGCCCCAGCAGCGCGTCGCGGGTGTGGTCGGGTAGGTGCGCGGGCAGCAGGTCGGCGTAGCGGGCGATCCGCGGCGTGAGCTCGTTGTCATGGGCGCGGCGCAGCCGGTAGTGCAGCACCTGCGCCACCGATGTCGACCCGTCCAACGTTCCGGCGATGACGGCGTCGGCGAGGGCTTGGGCCGGGTCATGCCCGGCCAGCTCCACCGTCCGCAACAGCTGGTCCAGGGCGGCGCGGGCCTCGTCGGCGGCCAGCGCGACCCGATGCTGCTCGGGTAGGTGCCCGGCGGCGGCGAGCTCGTCGAGCCAGCGTTGGGTGCGTCCGGCGGTGACGTCGGCGATCACCGCCACCAACGGGTCGGTGTGGGTGGCGGTGGCGCGCTGGTTCTCCGCGTCGGTCTCGGCTTCGGTGAGCGCGGTCCGGTTGGGGTCGACCTCCGGCGGGCGGATGACGTCGGCGAGCACGTCCGCGGCGTCGCGGCGGGCGGCGTGGGCGGTTTCGCCGGTCTGGTGGTCGTCGTGGGAGTACTGGGTGACCAGGAACAGGACGTTGGTGTCGCGGCCGCGGGTGGCCTGCACGTAGGCGGCGCCGCCGTCGGTACCCGGCCCAACAACCCCGTATCCGCCGTCGACGGTGCGCCCGTGCGCCGCGTGCACCGTGGACGCGTAGGCCAGCGTGACCTTTCGCGCACGTACGCGGCCGGGAGCAGGATCGGCCCCGCCAACTGCTCCGAGCCGTGTCGTCGCGGCCGGTGACGCGGGCGACGGTCATCCCACCCGTCGGGTTCGTCGCGACGACTCGGTAGGTCTGCCGGTTGATCGGCGGCTCACCATTGCCCGACCAGCCCTCCAGATGCCAGGCGTTGCGGCGGGCCTGCACCAGGTCGCCGACCCCGGCCACGGTGCCCCGCCACTCGGTCAGGGTCGGGCCCAATCCGAGAGGGACGCCCTGTTCCTCGACCCGCCCGAGCTTGACCAGCTGGGCGCGCAGCTGGTTGGACAGCCGGGCCGCGGCGGCGTTGGAGCCGACCACGATCAGCGCGTCACGCCCCGCGAGGGTGTCGGCCAGCCACGCCCTACCAGCGGCTTGTTCGGCCTGCTCGACGGTTCCGGCGTCGACGAGGCGCCCGTGTTTGGCGTACTCGCGCACGACGGTGGTGTCCCCGTCGCGCAACCGCAACGAGGCGCGGCCTTCCCAGGCCTGGTGGAAGCGGCGGACCTCGGCCAGCTGGTACTCGATCCCCCGCTCGGCGATGTCGGCCAGCGCACCGCCCGCGCCGATGGCGGCGAGCTGCTTCTGGTCGCCGACCAGCAACAGCTTTCACCCCCGCCGCCTCACACCGTGCGCCAGATCGCCACCAGGTCCGGGGTCGACGCAGCCCCGGCCTCGTCCACCACCACCAGGTCCCCACGCCGCAGCCGGAACGCTTCGTCGTCGCCGCTCGCCGCGGCCCGCGACGAGGCGGGCCTGCCCGTCGAGCCAGCGGCGGATGTTGCGGGCAGTCACCCCTTCCTCGGCCAGCACGTCGGCCTGGCGTTGCCCGTAGGCCAGCGCCGAACACCCGCGGGCCGTGGTCCCCTTCCGGATCCCCGCGCGCCGCCCCGGTGCCATCAGGAAGCGGGCGGCCGGTCAGGGGCCAGATGTCGGCCAGAGCGCCGACCAGGAACGACTTCCCCGTCCCGGCCGGGGCGTTCAACACCTCCACCGCCGCACCGGAGGTCAGGATCCCTCGCAACGCGGTGGCCTGGTCCGGCCTAGCTCGCGCCCGGCGCGGGCGAACCGGGCCACGATCTCCTCAGCATCCTCGGCCGACCAGGCCGGGGCGCCGCGGCGGACCGCGGCCGCGCGCAGCTCTTCCTCGCCGAGCAGCTGCTCGGGGGTGGCGTACCGCTGCGAGTGCGGCTTGACGAACACGCTCTCCCCGTCGGCGCGGTAGTAGCGGGCGTCCAGGCCCTGCGGGCCGGTGCGCGGGTTCAGATGCCGCGCCAAGACCTCGGCCTTGTCGGTCAGCCCCTCCAGCAGCGGCCCGATCTCGCGCTCGCCGACGCCCAGATGGCCCGGGCAGGGCGTCGGCGACCGCCATCATCAGGTGCGAGCGGGTCCAGGCCTGGCGGGTGTCCTCCAGCTCCGCCAACGCCCGGGTGACCACATCCCGCTCCGAGAACCGGCCGGGCGGGGCGGGCGCCCGCCCCAACGCCGCGCCCGGCCAGCTCGCCGACGCTGGCACCGAAGGCGGCGTCGTACTCGGCCGCCCACCGGGCCAGCTGCCCCTCCCGCGACTCCCCGTCGAACACCTTCGCCGCCCGGGTGGCGTTCGCCGCCCGCTCCGCGAGCGCGGCGTGCTCCCGGTTATTGGGCTCGCGCCCGGTCTCCTCCCGGAACTGGGCAGCCAGCTTCTGCAGGGTGGGGGTGATCGCCGCGGTCCGCTTGGAGAACAGGTTGGAGGCTTCGACGTCGATGCCGGCGATCTGCCGCGACCGCCCGTCCGCCGCCTGCTCCCACAGCGCGCCCAGCCTTCCGCCACACCGACGCCTCCACGAACCGGTCGGCGTAGGCGGAGGCGGCATCGCGCCACTGCAGGATCAGGATCGAGAAGTCAAGTGCGCGGACCTTGCCGTCCGGGCACATCACCTTGTTCAAAACGGTGGCGTGGGCGTGCAGGTGCGGGTCGTGTTCGCGCGAGTCGTGTTGCAGGAACAGGGCGGTGGTCCAGTCGTGGGCATCCACCCACTCCCCCGCCCCACCGCCGTGATGCCCGGCGCGGGCATAGCCGGCCTTGTCGGCCAGGAACTCGAGCATCGCCCGCTGCCCGTCCAGCAGGGCCTCCTCGAGCACCCGGGCCACCCGCCCGTACTCGGCGGCCGCGGCGTGGTCGCCGGCCGCGGCGGCGTCGCGGGCGGCCCGCTCACACGCCACCCACAACAAGGTGTGCGACTTCGACGCCGACAACACACAGTCGTAGAACCCCACCGACTGCCGCGCCGCCTGCCCGGCCTGCGCGCGCAGCTCGGCCCGCTCCTCCGGCCCCACGTCCGGGTGCTGTTCCAGCAGCCCGGCGTAGATCTGCTCGGCCGACCGGTAGTTGCGCGGCGGGTTGCCGTAGCGGCCGGCGTGATGCCACGACTCCCGATCCGCGGTGTTCCCATCCCGCGGGTCCAAACCGTGCGTGTACAACGCCTTCATGATCGTCGGGTCGACCTCGCCGACCAGACCGAGCGCTTCGGCGCCCCGGCCGAACCACAGGCCGGGCGGCTCCCCCGCCGCGACCGCGTCGGCTGTAGTACGCATCCCGGCCCTGCACCCGGCCGGTCGTGGTGGCGTCGAGGTAGTAGTCGACGTCATAACCCTTCCGCACCCGCAACATGATCAGCGACTCCCCTCGGAAACGATCGTTCAGTGGATCTTGTTGTTTCGGTTGGCCGCGGGCCCGGAGGGGCCGCGGCACCCACCGGGAGATCGGGATGCATAGGTCCGCTCTGGTTTGGTGTTGTTCGGGTAGTTGGTCGTTGATCGGTCGTTGGAGTCGCTGCTGTCGTGGCTCGGTGTCTGGCTTCGAAGGTCGTGATGGATGGCGGCGGCATTGGTCAGGACGGGTTGTTCGGGGACGGATGAGGAGGCTGTCGGCTGGTGGCGGGAAGCGGCCGGAAAAGCACGCGCGGGGGCGCGGGGCGGACGGTCGGGCTCGGGCCCGGTTCCGGCGATGCAGCGGTCGGAACGTCACGCGGCACGTCGAACGCTGTCGGGTCATCGGTGCGGCGGGAAACACGTCGGGTACGGCCGGGCGGTCGGATCGCGACCCCGCGCTCGACCAGTGCGGCGCGCACCGCTGGGCGGCTGACGCCGAGGACGGTGGCGATCCCGCGTAGGCCCGCGCCCGCCGCGTACAGGGCGGCTGCTCGATCGACATCCATTGTGTGGGCCGGGATACGGCCGGGCGGGCGGAGGACGGCGCCGTGCGTGGCGAGCGCGGCGCGCACCGCGGGCCGAGTGACGCCCAGCCGCCCCGCGACCTCGCGCAAACTCGCTCCCGCCGCGTACAACTCGACGATGCGCTCGGCGTCCACGCGGGCTGCCCCAGCCGGGCTGGACCGGCGGAGGATGACGCCGTGGACGGTCAGCGCGGTGTACGGCCGGGCGGGTCACCCCGAGTTGCCGGGCGATCGCCGTCAGCCCGACCCCGGCCGCATAAAGCTCGACAGCCCGGCCTCTGGCCGCCGGGGTGACGGGTTGGTGTCCCGCGGTTGTGATCCGGTGGCACGACCCGCAGCGTGCCCGGTAGCGGGCCGGGTCGAGGCTGTAGCGCTGGTCCCCGATGCGGGTGGTGTGCTCGTCGGAGTCGCTGCCGTCGTAGCACCAGAACCGCGCCTGCTGCCCGCACTCGGCGCACGCCTGCCCGGTAGCCGGGCCGCGCGCGGCCAGCAGGCGCCGTCGTGCTGCTCGGTAGCTCACCCCTCGCGTCCGGGTCATCGGCGGCGGCCGTAGAGGGCGCGCTGGTAGGCGTCGGCCTCGGCCAGCTGTTCCGGGGTGGGTTCGGGTCCGGCGGCCCGCACGACATCGAGCCCGGCCCCGGCCGTCCACACCGCCGACACCGCGGAAGCGTGGCGGGCCAGCGCGGGCGGCCCGGGTGAGATGATCTCGACTGGGCGGCCGTTGAACGGGACGTGCCGATTGAGCTCGCAGCGGCCGAGGATGTGATGGACGCGCCGGGTGACGCCGGGGCGGTGGCGTTCGTGCCAGTCCGCGACCCGCAGGATGGACCCGGCCTCGGGGTGGTAGGCCTCGGCGTGCGCGACGCGTAGCCACCACAGCTCCTCGATCACTTCCGGATGCCACAGCCAGCACGAGGACAGCCACGCGTCGGGCCACCACAGATACACCTGCCACAGCCACACCCCGAGCTCGGCCAGGTCGGCGTCGGCCTGGGCGGGGTCGTCGGCCAGGAGCCAGGACCGCGCACCCGGCGGCAGCAGCCCGCCATCGCCGTCGCCGTCATCACCGTCGCTGGGACCCGCGGCGGGTGCGGTGGTGGCGGCGAGGGTGTCGGTGAGCCCGGTGATGCGGGTTTCCAGCTGCTGGATGCGGTGTAGGGCCCGGTCGACCATGCGGGACAGGGCCCGCACGCGCGCCTGCGGATCAGGAACGGCCGAGCCGGTCGCGGCGCCCGCAGCAACGGCGGCAGAGTCCGGCTCGGGCGGGGGCGGGAGGGCGCTCACAGCTGCCACTCCGTATCGGCGCCGTCGCCAACGAGATCGGCGGACGGGTCGTCCTCCGTGCGCCCGTCCGCGTCGCCGACCAGCTCGGCTGCATCGGTGTGGTGCCATCTGGCCAGTTGGGCGCGGTGCTCGTCCTCCTCGCCCGGCCCCGGTCGGGCGGGCGCCCGCTCCCCCGCCGGTAGTAGGGCACCGGGCGCTGCTGCGGGTGAAGTCGGCGCGAGCATGCGGGTCAGGTCGTCGTCGTCGAGTTCCCGCACATCGGAGGGTTCGCCACGGGCCGCGGTCTGCTCGTCCCGGTAGCGTTGGATGATCCCGGGCGCCCGGTCGGGCGGGATCCCCCGGGCGATGAGCTGGTCGGCGGCCTCCACCGCGGTGTAGGTGCGATAGTCCGCCCAGGGATCGCCCTCATCCAGATCGTGGACCGGGCCGGGGTCGCCAGCGTAAGCGCGGATGTCGGCCAGGTCGGCCTCGTCGAGCCCCCACTGGTGCACCGGTGTGCCGACGTGCGCGGAAACGTCGTCGAGGTAGCTGCGGACGAGGGCGCGGGCGTGGTCGAGCGGGATCCCGTCGGCGGCCAGCTCGCGCGCGGCCTCCTCGGCCGTGAGCGCGGGTCCGGCGTCGATCGGCGGGCCTTCCCCGCCGGTCAGGCCGAGTTCGGCCGGGTTGTCGATCTGCTCGTCACTCGCGGTGTCGGCCCAGTAGCCGTTGTTGTCGGCGAGCGGGATGACGGCACTGACCACCTCGCCGTCGGTCCAAGCGGGTTCGGTTGTGGTCAGCACGTCGCGGCCGAGCAGCTCGCGCACTGCCTGGTGTTCGGCCTCCGATGCGGGCTCGACAGGCTGGCCGGTGGCCGGGTCGGTGCGCCAGGTGCGGGCGCTCGGCCCGACCAGGGCGTAGCCGCCCGCTTCGGCCCGGGCCTGCGTCGAGTCATCGGCCTGCTCAGTGGCGGTGATGCGGGCGATCAACGCGTCCTTGTCGGCCACAAACGCAGCGCGCTCGGCCGGATCGGCGGCGGCTCCGGTGGTCGAGAGAACGTGGAGGCGGGCGGTCAGGGCGGCGATCTCGGCCAGCGTCGGTGGGTTGTGCTCGGTCATGGCAAACCTCGGTAAACAGCTCGAAGGGGGGCGTCACCGGATGGAGGGGTTGTGGATGCGGGCGGGACCGGGGCCGGTGCTCACCCGGTCCCGCCCACCGCTCAGAGGGCATCACCCCAAGGGGGCGGCGGAACCGCAGCGGAGGGGTGTGGCCGTCCGGACGAGTCGAGCGGATGGTCCGGAAGGCCTGCTTGCACGAGCCGCAGCGGCTGCGTCGGCGGGTCGGCGGCCGGATCTGGGTTGGTCCTGGTGTAGGGCCGGTAGTGGGTGGCCCCGCCTGCTGTTCCGGTGATCCGGATGCGCACCGCCGCCCAGCGGGCGCACAGCCACTGCAACGGCGGCCGCAGCCACCGCTGCAACCAGGGCCGTAGCCAGGCGGTGGCCCGGTGGCGCCCGGTGCGCCACACGAGGGCGGCCAGGTGCCCGACCAGCAGTCCGGTGGTAATGCCGAGGAACGCCCCGGCCAGCCCACCGGCCCAGGCTGGGAAGCGCCCGGCGGCCAGGGTCTGTGCTGCCCCGATCGGTGTCAGGATCCACAGCCCGGCCAGGGCGCCGAGCAGCGGTAGGGCTTCTCGCCATGCCCACGCCTCGACCCGGGCCGCGGTCCGGTGGGCCCACAGCCGTGCCCGCACGTCCAGTGCGTCGGGGTTGTGGACGGCGCGCACGTCCAGCCGTTGGTAGGCCTGTTGGGCGTGCCCGATCACCGGTGGCATCGCGCTGGTGAACACCACGACCCGGCCGCGGGGCAGGGTGTGGATCTGCGCCGGGGCCAGCACCGGTACCCGACGGGTTGTGCGGGACGCGACGCGGCCGCTCATGTCGGTGGTGGTGATCGGCTCGTCTCGCTCGCCGGACAGCGTGGACCAGTACTGCAGGTCGTCACGGTCCCCGGTGCCGCCGAACAACACCTTGGCCCCGGCGTTGTTGATGATCGTGGCCGCCTTGGCCTCCCCGTAGTGGTCCACGATCTGGGCGCGGGACTGGAAACACGCCACGATCGACACGCCACGTCCGCCCATGTCGGCCGTCCACAGGTGCAGCGGGACCTTGCAGATCAGGGCGCACTCGTCCAGCCGCAGTCCGAGCGGCGGGTCCAACCGTCCGCCGGGGCAGTATGCGGCGAGGCGGCGGGCTTCGCGGGCGATCCAGCCGGTCATCGCGCACACCAGGGGTGCGACCTGGGCCTCTTCCCCGCCCAGCATGAACACGCTGCCCCGCTCCTGCAGCAGCCGCACGACGTCCAGGGGGCGGCCGCCTTCGCGGGCGGGCAGGGCGGCGGCGCGGGCGGGCTTGTGGGTCAGCCACGCCAACGCCGGGGCGATGGTCGCGGTGATGCTGGTGCGGGTGCGCTCGTTGGTCTCCAGGAACTGGGTGACCGATGCCTCGAACGCTGGTTCCGGCGAGTGCTGCCGCAGCAGCCCGGTGATCTGCGCCCCGTGCGCGTTCAGGTCCGACAGCCACACCTGGACGACGTCGATGGCCAGATCCCCGGCCAGCGCGGCGGCGTGCAGCAGGGCGGCGAGGTTGCGGCGGCCTTGGTCGTCCCAGAAGTCCCGATCCCCCGATCGACCCCCGTACCCGGCACCGGCGGCGAGCATGTCCGACGCGCGTTCGGCTGCGGTCACCGGATCCTGGCAACCGGTGAGCGGGTCGAACGTCGCCGTCGACTTGCGCCCGCCCAACCCGACCGGGTTGAACACGTACACCGAGCCCTTGGCCGCGCGCAGCGCCGCCGTCTGATCCAGCAGATCGGTGCGGGTGGAGGTGACGATCACCGCTCCGGGGTGTTCGATGACCTGCCCGGCCAGGATCTGGGTCTTGCCCTTCCGCGGACCGCCGATGACCAGCACGACGTCTTCCTGCGGGGACCACACGGTCTGCCCGCCGACTCGGCACAACCGCACGCCGACTTCGGTGACCGGCAGCAGCGCCAGCTGGCGGCAGCGCTCCCGACGGTCCGCGGGCGTCAACGAGGGTCGCAGGGTGGGGGCGCGGCGGCGCATCGCCACCGCACCGGCGTGGCGGGCGATGTCGGTGCCAGAGGCGACGCCGGACTTGCGGCGGATCCGCGCCCCCCACCGGGTCACCGTGGCGGCGGTCGCGCCGGAGCGATGCCACACGACGATGCCCGCCGCGAGGATCATGACGGCCAGCAGCAGCGGATGGGTGGACCGCCACAGCGACAGCCCGAACAGCACCGCCATCGCCGCCGCCCCTACGGCCAGAGCGCGGGCGCCGCGGCGCCACGCGATCCGGGCACTGACCACGGCGGCAAGGAAGAACAACAGAGCGGACAGGTTCATTGGGGAACTCCGTTCAGGACCGGGGCACCGCTAGGGCGCCTTGGGGATGGGGTTGGGCGGGCGCGTTCGATCAGGCGCCGGGCCTCGTACTCGGTGATGTCCAGCTCGCGGGACAGGCGACGGCGACCAGCGCCCGCGGCGATGAGCTCGGCCGCCCGGTCCGGTGGCCCGTTGATCGATACGGCGGGTGGGGCTTCCGTCCCAGCGGCGGGACAGCCCGTGCTCATCGAGGGTGTCGGCCTCGACCGCCGCGACGATCGGATCGACCGGGCTCGGGTCCGTGTTGTCGACCGGTGGGGCGAGCGGGCGCCCGACCAGCACGGCCAGATGCACGACCGAGCCGAGCACCGCCGGGGCGATCGCCGAAACGACGACCACCACCCACCAGGCGGGCGCGAGCCGGTAGGCGTCCAGGCCGTGGGCGAGCGCGTTGGCGCCGACCGACAGCCCGAGCAGGGTCAACGCGAGGGTGCGGGCGAACCGGCGGGCCAACTCGGGGGCTCGGCCGCCCAGCCACACCAGGGATCCGGCCGCGGCCCCGGCGTCCACGACAACCGGCAGCAGCCACGCCAACTCCGGGGCGAACCCGCACAGCAGTGCGAGGTCCCGTAGCGCAGAGAACGACAGCACCGCGGCCGCAGTGGCGACGATGAGCAGCAGTCCGAACAGCAGGGCGCGGGCGATCACGGCGACTCCTCAACGCCGATGTGCCCGATCGCCGACCAGAACGCGTTCGCCGCATCTGCCGCCGATCCCAGCCCGGCCCGCACGCCGTTCAGGCACTGCACGGCGTCAGCGAGACGGGTGGCGGGATCGACAGTGCGGGTGTCGTCGTAGACGCCTCGGTGGTGGCCGTAGCCGCCGACCTGGGCGACCAGGACCACGGTCAGGTCATCCAGCGCGTAGAGGGTGGCGACCACCTCGCCCGCCAGCGCGTAGAAATCCGCGTGCCGGGGCTGCGCCTGCTGCTGGTGTTCGACGGTTTCGGCCCAGGCCGTGGCAGCGGCCTCGCCGCTGCGCAGCGCGTGGGGGCGTTCGTCGGGGGAGTTCATTAGTCTTGGGGTCCTTCCGGCGTTTGTGTCCTTGGCTGGGGCGCTGGCGTGTGGGAGATCTGGAGGGGAGCCCGGTTACCGCCGTGGCTTCCCTCCCCTGCGGTGAGTGCTGGGGCGGCGCGGGCGGCGCAGCGGGCGGCGGCGCGTTCCGCGACCCCGCAGCGGCGCGCGACCTCTCGGATCGGCCGACCGGCGGCGAGCAGCACTTGCCCGGCGGCCTCCAGCTCGCTGCATGCGGTCTCGGTCTGTGGCCTGGCCGGAGTGGCCGGCACCGGTGGTCGGCGCATGCGGCGTCGTTCCTCGGGCGTCAGGCCTCCCGCGATGCCGTCCGGGATGCGGCCGAGGGCTTCATCGAGGCAAGCCGACCCGGACCGAGCAACCGGCGCAGACGGCCTTTGCGAGCGCGACCTGTGCCTGGTAGGTCGGTCCCTCGGTCGCGGTTGGGAAGAAGAGCTCGCCGGATAGTTCCCGACAGGCGGCGCTCGACCGCCACTCTCGGGCGCTCACCCTGGGCCGCCGTGACCGTTCAGCACCGGCGTGGCCGCGTGATCGAACGTCGACAAGAAGCTCGACACCGCTCCCGGAAGACCTGCCCCCGCGGGCGTCGCCACGAACAGCACGACCGCGAGCACCCCGAACACGACGGCACCACCCGCGACGCGCGCTCGCGCGCAGATCAAGGCACCGACGATCGCGAAGAAGATCAGAACTCCGGGGCTGGGCACCTCACACCGCCTCGGCGATCTGGGCGGGCCATGCGGTGACGTCGACGCTGTGCTGAGCTGCGATCGACCGCCAGTACTCGGCACACCGTCGTGCGTGCGCCTCCGCACCGAGAGCGGCGCGCCAGTAGAGGCGCGTGCGGACCTGCTCGAACAGGGTCGACCAGAGGCGCGCCTCCAGCTGGTACAGCTCAGCGAGCCGGACCGCCCGGTCGAGGCCCGTTGCGCGGGCCAAGGTCCATTCGCGCTCGCGCACGATGGTGTCCAATGCAGCGTCGAGTTGCGCGACGCTCATCGCTTCGACGGCAATCATCGCGCGACTACCGTCCAATTCGCCGCGTCAACGACGGTGTGCTGCGCGACGGCGACCTCTTCCATTACCTTGATGGCCTGAGCGGGCACGCTGACACGACCGCGAACGCGTACCGCAGGGAATCCGCCCTCGCGGATTGCGCGGTAAAGCGTAACCGGCGACATCTTCAGGATCAGCGCCGCTTCCCTAACGCTGTAGAAACGCGGCAGCGGCGCATCGGCAAGCACGGGTGATTCGTTCGTGGACAACATCAGTTCGAGTCCCCTTTCCTGCCCCGAAGTTGCTCAACTTCGGGCAGGCCAAGAAAACCCGAGAAAGAAGGGACACCTAAACCATCGGCAGAGACACCTCAGGACAGAGCGGACGTCTTGCCGGTGGCCGCGAATGTCCTAAAACGTCCCGTCGGGTTCCGCGCTGTCCCGTGTTGCCGACCCGAGCACGAAGTCGAGCACGGCAGGTGTGTCGACTAGCGTCGATAGCACGTAGGTAGCTCCTGCGGAGCGCAGCTCCTCCACAGTGTGAGCACCGGACGCGACCGCGAGGACCCGAGCTCCCCCGATGCGGGCGGCCTCGATGTCGCGCGGCGTATCACCGATCACGACAGAGTTGGCTTCGTCGCCGTATTCACTCCCGTACTTCAGTGCTGCTCTTGATCTCGCGAGTGATACAAGTCGCGGACGATCACGGTCGTCCGAGCCGTAGCCACCGACTTCGAGGTCTAGCGATCCCATCAGCCCGAGTGCGCCGAGCTTGACGTCCACGTTTGCCCGGATGTTCCCAGAGACGACTGTTTGGACAACCCCGGAGCGATCCGCAAGCGCGTCAATCAAGTCGACGACACCAGGCAACACCGTGCCTCGCGCGGCCAGCGCCTCACGATGTGCCGCGCCCGCCGCCTCCAGTGCGTGTTCCACTTGCGGCCACGGAAATGCTGCCACGCCGTGAACGCGAAGTAGATCTGCCATGATCTCGGGGTCAGTTCGGCCCTCGGTCTGCGCGACCTCGCACGCTCGCCGACCGGTCAACGCAGTGAATGCGGCCGCATAGATCTCTTTGCTGACTCCAGCATTGTCGATCAACGTGTGGTCGACATCCCACAGCACGAGGCGAGGCACCCCGTCACACTACGCCCTCGGCGCGTCCTGGCAAGTCCTTGACATGTCCAGGCGCGTCCCCTCTAATGGAATTTGCTATGAACGAGCGACTACGATCTGTCATGCTCCGGCGCGGCTACTCACCTGCAAAGCTCGCCCGGGCATGCGAGGTCAACACGAAGACCGTCGAGCGGTGGATCCACATGGGCCGGGTCCCCCATCGTGAAACCCGCTGGGCCGTTGCGCATGAGCTCGATGTCGACGAAGTCTATCTCTGGCCGGAACTGCTAGAGGATCGCAGTGACAGCGAGCTGGAGGAGTCCATCCAATCGGAGCTCGTCGGCGTCTACCCCGACCGTTCATCGGTGCCTCGCGATACCTGGTTACAGTTGATCGGCAACGCGACTCGACAGATCGACGTCCTCGTATTTGCCGGGACGTTCTTTGCAAACATCAATCCGCATATTGCCGAGATGCTCACCGAGCGGGCCAGCGCCGGTGTCCGGATTCGGCTCTGTTGGGGTAACCCGGACAGCCAAGCTGTTGACATTCGCGACCGCGAGGAGGGCCTACGCGGCACCCTCGCGCACAAGATCCGCGCGGCACTCACCTACTACCGAAGCCTTGTCGACGTCCCTGGCTGTGAAGTTCGCCTGCATGGAGCAACGCTGTACGCGTCGTTGTTCAGGTTCGACGACATAATGCTTGCCAATCCGCACATGTGGGGCGCGCCTGCGTCGGCGAACCCGGTGCTACACCTGCGACGAATCCAGGGCAGCACCTGGTTCGACGGCTACCGTCGTAGCTTCGACGCGGTGTGGGAAACAGCACTTGCGTGGGATCCCTCGAAAAGCTAGGTCTCGTGATCACCCGGAATCCGGGTACACGAGGACACTCACCCAAGCAGCGCACGCTGTCCCTTCGCCCTCTGGACCAAGCCCGTCGTTGGAGCGCGCCTTGACGGACACTCGTTCCTGCTCAACGCCCAGCGCCTTCGCTAGATTCTGCCGCATTGCCTCGATGTGCGGCCGAAGACGGACGGTGCCGAGTACAACAAAGCAGTCCACATTCCCGACTGCGAATCCAGCCCGCGCGACATAAGCTGCGAACTCCTCGACGAACCCGAGGCTCCGTGCATCGGCTGCCTCGGGATCATCTTCTGGATAATGTGTACCAAGATCGCCGTCTGCGATCGCCCCGGCGAGTGCATCCACAAGCGCGTGGCATAGCACATCACCATCTGAATGCGTGTCGAATCCAACTTCAGTGGTGATCTCAACACCACCGAGCACAAGGGGATGATCGGGAACTAACCGGTGAACATCGTGACCGATGCCCGTCCGGAACGGGGGCGGCGGCACAGCAGTTGGCACATCATCAGACTCTAGCCTTGTGCGGCACGTCCGCGAACACACTCTGATCCCCACATGGCTGCGATCGACGACCGCCCAGGCGACGCTGTGCGCACCTCCGCCATCCGCTGCCGCGTGCGATCGATGGCCGCTCTGACCTCATGCTCGGCTGCCAGCATCGCGCGGCCCACAACCGAGTCCCGCCCGTACCGGCTCAAGATCTCCGACAACCGATCGTCGTAGACGAACTCCTCACCTCGCGGGCCCGTCGTCATGTCCGCCGTCCACAGGGCGTCGGCAACTGCCGACCGCTCGCACCTCCAGACTTCGAGATCCGCAAGCAGTCCCCGCTCCGTCACCTCGTACGTCGCAGCGGAATGGTGCGCCACCAGCGCAACGAGCCGCTGCGGATAGCCCCGAACAGCGAGGTACCGGGCCCCGTCGATCTGGTGGACGCCGGTGTCCCGAAGGACAGGCGAGTATCCGAGGTCATGCCACCATGCGGACACGATGAGCAAATGCTGCTCATCCTCGCTGTCTACCGCAGGCGTCAGCTCGGCCGCACGCGCCGCCACTGCCCGAACGTGCGCCCACCTGTCCCCCAGAGGCGCCAGCAACTCACCGGCCAGCGCCTCCGCCTCATCGACGGATGGCATCCGTTGCACCAGGCAACTGTAAGGCTCACAGCCGCGAACACGGAGGCTGAGCGGAATCCCGACCGCACCCACACCGTGTCGGCCATGCGCCGTGCGGCCCGCGGCTGCTCTTGGGACAGCTCGTGTGGACGATGGATGTTGTCCACGGGCGATGTCCACCGGCGTTGTCCACCGGCGTCCACCGGCGTGGCGGTGATGACTTTCTTCACGTCTTCAAGCCCGCGCCCAACGGGCGCGAGAGCCCGGACAACGGCCGGACGGCAAACAGCCCCAGCTCCCTCCGGCCTGACGGCCTCCGGGCTGGGCTGCACCTATGGGCCGCCGGCTACGTGCCGGTGGGCCGGGCTATGGGACGGGAGCGAGTCATCCCCGCTGGCCACAAATCGTCTCGGCGCCACCGAACGGCGTCAACTCCGCTGCGCGCCCGATCCCGCCCGGTGGTGACTTTGACCAGGATGGCGACGGTGACGAGCTGCACGGGCAGGCGAGATCGGGGTTCCGGGTTGACGCCGCCCGACACCGCCAAGTTGGGGCCAGGATCGCGGGGATGCGCCGGTGTGGTCTGACGCGCTGGCGGAGGTTATCAGGGACGGGACGGTCGTCCGCGGCCCTTCCGACGTGATATATCGGAACCGTTTCACGCGAGCGAAGAGACCGTCCGGGCCAGGTGTTCATCAGCTATGCGCGCACGGACGCCGCAGTGGTGGACCGGGTTCACGCTGCCCGCGAGATCGACGTCGACGACGTGCTTCGCGCGCTACAGGTCCCGCTGCTCGTCTCCCAAAAGCCGACCTCTTCGTGCTGCGTGCGCGCAATGGCCGAACGTCCATCCTGGGCCATCGCGCCGAGCGCCGAGGCCTTCCGGTACGAGGGCGTCGGCCGCGCGCCCCGTCTGGCAGAACCCGAGCGCTTCAACCGTGACCCGAGCGCTTCAACCGTGACCTCGCCGCGCTCGCCATCCGCGTCACGGCCTGTGACGCGCGTCTGCGGGCCAGGACTCAGCCGAGCATGGCTACGCCGATCGTGTGACGCCAACGGCGCGTCGTATCACCCTTCGCATGGCGTATCTCTCTCGCTGTACATGGAAATGCACGCCTCGTGACACGGCCGACCACGTCGATCACGCTCATCGAGGCCGGCCTAAGGGGTGCAAACATGTACGGCCGTTTCGTCGCAGTGGCCGCGCTTGTGCTCGGCATGGGATCGAGCTGGTCGGCGACGGCGTCGGCCGCCACGCAGGCGCCGGCCAGCACTGTCACGGTGACGAACATCGTGGACAGCGCCACCGTCGACGTGAGTGACAACGGGGTGGTCTATCGGGTCCGCGCGCTGGGCATTGTCCCACCGGAGGCGACGGGCAATGTCGAGTGCTGGGGCGCCGAGGCCGCAGATTTCGCCCGCCGCGCGCTCGCCGGGCAACAAGTGCAAATTATGCCGGATCCGACCCAGAAACCCGCCGATCAATCGGGTCGGGCGCTGCGTTATATCCTGCTCTCCGAAAAGCCTGAAAACCGAAACTATTCGGTTATGGCTGCCGAGGCGGGGGCAGCGTGGTCCGCCGTTCCGCGCACTCCACCGGGTCAATTCGACAGCGAGATTGTCGCCGCCGAGCAGAAGGCGAAATCCGAACGCCTCGGTTTGTGGGGCCCACCCTGTAACGGGAGGCATCAAGCGGTTCCGGCGGCCAAACCGCCGTCCAGAGGTGACCCGCAGCCGAACCCGCCACCACCCGCAGCGCAGCCGAACCCGAATCCACCGCGCGGAGTCAAGCACGAGATTCCTAAGGAAGGCGACCGGTACGATCAGAGACCTGCCTGGAAAGGTACGGTCGACCAAAACTGCGCCAAGGCGGGATACGCCGAAAACTGCCTTGTCTTGACATACACATTTCACGCGCAAGACGCGGACGGGAATCTTACAGAGATAGGGGATCCCGGAACTGGATACGTCGACGAGGGGTACAAAAGGTGCTTTGCTAAGGGGATCAAGCCCGCTGCCGGGGATTCTGTGCGAGTAGCAAACGGAACCGAGATCAAAGTACCGATTATATGCATACCCGAAGGTAAGGATAAATCCAACGCGAACCCGAACGCGAACCCGAACGCCAATCCGAACGCGAACCCGAACGCGAACCCGAACGCGAACGCCAATCCGAACGCGAATCCGAACGCCAACCCCAACGCCAACCCCAACGCCAAACCGAACCCGAACCCGAACCCCTAGAATGAGGTTGCGCCTTGAATAGTAGCGCGGCCGAGACCGATGGCGTTGGGTCGGAGACGGAGACTTCGCCGCCTGACGATGGCCAAGCGTATCCGCATCCGCCCCTCCCACCGGCGGGAAACGAAGACGACACGAGGGAGCAGCAACCTTCGGCTGGGGCGCCTGCAGCGGGACGAAAAGATACCGACCTGGACGATTCTATTCCGGCCGTGACCCTGAAATTCATCGGTTCGATCGTCGCACCAACCACCCTCGTAACAGCCCTCCTCTTCTACTTCGGAGTGCTCTATGCGGTAGGATATTACAGATATTTCGGCGTGAACTTCACGGTGTTGGATCTGCCCATGCAGGGCCTATTGATCCTTAGCGCAAGCACGGCTATCGTGCCACTGGCGGTCCTTGCCATCGCAACACTGGTTGCCCTGTGGCTCTATCGACTGCCAACTCGAAGATTGTTCGGAAGGCTGCCGCGCAGGGTATGGCGCGGACTCGGCGGAATTCTAATTATCGTTGGTTTGATCCTGTTAGCGTTGACAGCCATAGATGCATTCCTGATTCGCGTGTACTCGGATACGTTCGCCGAGGCTCGTGGCGTCAGCTTGGCTGCCGGGGTTCTAGGCCTAGGCTATGCAGCCCATATACGGCGTAGCCTGATGCCGGATCCGTCACCGAGGAAGACTCCTTCCCAGACGGTTGTTATTGCGAGATGGGCAAGCAGATTCGTGCTGGTTAGCGTAGGCTTATTCTGGGCCGTTGGTAGCTATGCGATAAAGGTTGGCGCGTCCGATGCTCAGGGACTTGCATCCGATCTCGAATGTGTCGCGGAGGTAACCTTATACAGCGAGAAGAGTCTGAACTTGGAAACGGCGGGAGTTAGAGAAGAGCGGACCACGGACGCTGAATCCGCGTATGGCTTTCGCTATCCTGGCCTCAAGCTCATCCCGCAGTCCGGTCAGCAGTACCTACTGATCCCAGCCGACTGGTCACCAGCAGTCCGTCCGGCGATCCTTCTAACCCGAGACGATTCCCTGCGGCTAGAGTTTCTTTCGCCGTTGCAACAGCGCCTTGGCAACTGTTGATTGATCGCTGACCCTGAGCGGTAAACGGGACGGTCATGGGTAGGACATTGCTTTAAGGCGCTCCCGGACGCGGTGGTTGGGTGGCCACTCTGGAATGGGCGGGCCCGCGGGTCTGGAATCCGACTTGCTATCCGAACAGCCAGCGCAGCGCTGACCGTTGTGCAGCAGGCCACCCGCCTTCTCGGCCTACTAGACCAGGCGGGTCGCTGGCCGCGCCGTTGGTGTCCCGACTGCCCGACCACACGGGCGTAGACGCGCTTCGGCACGACGACAATGGCCAAGTTATGACGGTTCGACCTGACCCGGCCCGGCGATGTCCCCAAGGAGCCGATTGGGTCCCGTCTCCGCTCGACAATGCCGTACCGCAGGCCGCTGAAACAGAGCACGCCGGGAGATGGAGTGTACGTTCATGCCGACTTGATGGCGAGGGCTCCGCCTTGCAACCCGCGTGAGCAGATCTGAGATCGACCTTGAACTGTTATCAAGGGATGGCAACATGTCTCGACCACCGGGGCCTGTCGTGGCCGTGCCCCATGCACGGTGATTACCGAACTTGCCGACCACCCCGGCGTGGCACACAGCGTCTACGTCGCCGCGGCTTGGCCCTCACGCGGCCAATCGATGGTGGACATGCTCGCAGGCGGGCCGCCGTTGACCTGGGCGGCGCCGCACGACGATGGAACTCTCAGAGTCACCGACGACCTTGATCTGCTACGGCAGGCGCTCTGTGCTGACGTCGAGAAGCAGCAGGCGGAGGCCGAGCTGCGGCGGATGATGCCGGTATCGATTGCCAGCGCCGCTTCGCCCAGCTCGGCCCCCAGTCGTCGGCACCCCACCACGTACATCATCTGTGAGCACGACCAAGCGCTTCCGCCAGCCGCCCAGGAGCAGATGGCTACTGCGGCAGACCACGTCGAACGACTCGCGTCCTCCCATCAACCCATGACGTCAATGCCCGACGAGCTCGCAGCCGCCCTCGGTCGAGTGCACTGATCAGTCCGTACCTCGGTGTTTGCGACTTCCGGACGACTGACAGGCGCTCGTTGCGCGGGATGAGGGCTTGCTTCCTCAGCCGATCAATCGCCGGTCCGCGGCTATCGTGATCTTGACTTGTCAAATGACGTTGCCGCGATGGTGTAGCCGAGCACCCAGCCGATCCCGGGGGTGGTCATCAACAGCGGGACGTAGCGGTGATCGGCACCTCCGACGCGCAGGGCGCGCTCGCACTCGCCGACTTGGCGATCGAGCTCGTCGATCAGATAGATGGCAGCGGTGGTGTCGGCGGCCCAGGGTTCGGGCAGCTCCAGCCGGTGCAGCAGCTCCCGCCCGCCTGCCCCGAACAGGTCCGACACCGGACAGGGGTGGCCGAACGCGAGCAGGGTGGCGTGGATGCGGTTCTTCAGCGCGGTGCGGTGACGGACCAGGTGTAGCCGCCAGCGGGCGCGTTCCCGCTCGGCGCGCACCGCCGGCGTGGGCAGCCAGATCGCCGGCACCAGGTCACGGCGCGACAGCTCGGCCAACACCCATGAGTCGATCTTGTCGGTCTTGCAGGCCAACGGGGCCAGGCCTTTGACCTTCTGGGCGTCGGCGATCTCGACCTGCCAGCCCGCCAGCTCCAGCTGGTCGTGCACGAACCGGGCCCCGTTCATCGACTCGATCGCCGCGTACACCGGCCCGCCGAACCTGCCGACCCGGTCGGCCAGCACCGCCAACCCGCCCCGGTCCGGCGCCGCCGTGGTCACCGCCAACGGCGCTCCCGCCTCGTCCATCACGTGAACATCAAGTCGTGTCCGACTCAAGTCCAACCCGACGTGCACCATGACAACCGGGGCCTCCTTCCGACACGCTCCTTGGTCAGCAGTAAGCGTGCCTCCGGGGGGAGGCCCCCGGCTTCATGACATTCAGTTCTGGTCTCGTTCCTCCGTGTACGCGGTCGTCCACTACGGTTCGGTCCGATGATCCGTCCGCAGGTGACGACCTGCGTGTACGTCCCCGCACCGCGCGACCCTTCCCTTGAAAGCGAGCGCAGCGCCCGCCGGGGCTGGCTCGACTCAAGGACTCTAAAAGGTTGGCAATTGGAAAGACCACTCAGCGCACGACAACTGCCGATGGGCGCATACTAGCTAAGGAGTCGGGAGCCCTGCGCTGCCCTCTGTCTTATTGGAAGCTACATGCCTGCCGCGAAATTCGTAGTGTAGTTGCTGGGAGCAAGAATGGCGAAGATGTTCCTGAGCGGACCTCGGATGCGGTTAAACGAGTCTCGTTCGATGTTGAACAATGACAGGACTGCCCAACGGCAAAGTAGGGTCATATCGCTTAGATGACTATCGAGGATTGATGGCGTTATGGAAGGTCTGATCTCGACTGAAGGCCTTGCGGCGGGAGCCGCTCTCTTGGCTGCATTGGTTGCGATCTGGCAGGCCGTGTATGCACGGAGTCAAGCAAAAAGTGCAAGAGTTCAAGCCGATTCTGCTCAGCAATCACGTGACGAATCAGAAACTTTACTGCGAGCAGTACAGGCGCAGGTCATTGAGGCGCGTCGACTTGCTGACGCGGAAGTGAGGAATGCCAATGCTGCCGAACTTCAAGCGTCAGCATTGGCTCGGCAGCTCGAAGCAGAAGAAGCTGCAAAGTCTGCTGAGCAAAAGTCCATTGAGCGCCTGCATGCTTTGGATTTCATCGACGCAGCGTTTCGCCTCCAGGAAACCTATGCCGACTTCATTACGTGGTACGTGAAATATCCAACGGCGCTCGGAATCCTGGATCAAGCCAAATGCAAAGCGATGGCAGACTCGGTCCGAACATCCCGCGGGCAGTTTGATAGCGCAGAGCGTCGACTGGAGTCCAGTCTTACGAATGAGAAATTTGCTAAAAATGTATATTCCGTCAATTATACGGTTTGGGTCGTAGCACCCCGAATAGACGAGCTCGTCTTACCGCCAAGGGGAAAGCGGGAAGATCGAGAAGCTGAAACAAGTGTCATATACCACAACGTGGGCCACCTCAAGCGGGCTATTGCAGAATTTCGTATCTAGTGTCTCGTGATTCGGTGCCCTTCATTTCGCGTTGTTGTCGACGAGTTTCTTGATACTGGCCTGGACGATGCGGACCTTGGCAAGGATCTCGTCGGCGGTGGCGGTCCAGACGAATGGTTTCGGGTTGGCGTTCCAGTGGTTGATGTAGTCGCGTATCTGATTGATCAGAACCTTGACGGAGCTGAAGGTGCCACGGCGGATCGACTGGCGAGTGATGTTGCCGAACCAGATTTCGACCTGATTCAGCCACGACGAGCCGACCGGGGTGAAATGAAAGGTGACGTTCGGGTTCTTCGCCAGCCAGGATTTGACGTCGTCGGTGCCGTGCGTAGACAGGTTGTCCAGCACGACGTGGACCTCCTTGTCCGCATGCGGCTTGACTGCCTTCTTGAGGAACGCCAGGAACTCGGCGCCGTCGCGGGTAGGGGCGCAATGCCCCAACACCTCACCGGTTCCCACGTTCAAGGCCGCGAACAGGTTGGTGGTGCCGTGGCGTACGTAGTCGGCGGTGCGCTGCTCGGTAACACCGAACGTGATCGGCAGCACCGGCTGCGTGCGGTCCAACGCCTGGATCTGCGTCTTCTCATCGATCGAGAGCACCACCGCACCGCCCGGCGGGTCGAGGTAGAGCCCGACAACGTCGGCGACCTTCTCGGCGAACGCCGGGTCGCGGCTGACTTTGAAGGTGCCGTGGCGGTGCGGTTTCAGTCCGTTGTCCCGCCACAGCTTGGCCACGTAGTGGTGCGACACGTACGTGCCCTCGGTCCGCAAAACGTAGTCGGACATCTCCCGGCTCGACCAGTGCGACAACCCGGTCTCAGATGGTGGACTCGTCCGGGTCAACGCGAGGATCCGGGCGCGGATCCGTGGACTCATCTGCTCTCTCGCCGCACCACGCTTTCGACCCGAAAGACCGGCGGCACCTTCGTCAGCGAACCGACCGACCCAAAGATCCACCGTCGGCAGCGACACACCCGCAAGTTCCGCCACCTCCTGCCTCGATCGACGCTCCGAACGCCACAACACAATCCGCGCCCTCGTCGCGACAACCGCCGAAACATCCGGGCTGCTAATCATCGTCCGCAACTCAGTTCGCTGATCATCAGTCAGATCCACTCGGAAATTGTATCGCCACTCGGGCCTGAAATCAATAAATCAGAATCACGAGACACTAGTTGTCCACCTATTGGCGGTCATATCCTGCGGTCGCGATCCGACATTGTCTTCGTGCACTGATCTATGAGACACCGGCGGCCGGGGCACCGGCAAACGGCACGTAGCGTAGCGTGCCAGAGATGGCGCGTGGGGCTAGACAACGCCAGCGCTCGTCCGACCGCCAAGGTCATCTCCCACGTTCCTAGCCGGGAACGGCCAGAAGCGCCGCCGACTGCCGGGTAAGCTCCTAAACTATAGACACAGCTCAGCGGCACCGTTCGGCACTATCGAGCACCGCGCCGAGACGCCGCCTCGAAATCTCTAGGTCGCAGGTTCAAGTCCTGCCAGGCGGACACTGCCAGGCGGACGTGCAGCAACTTGCATATAAGGAACTAAGGAGATGCCACAGGATAAATGATTACGAAATCAGAGACAGTGACCTTCTTCCCAGCTGCTGGAGGATTCGTCGGAAGACTGATTGCAAACTTGTTTGTCGCGCTTGAGAGACTGACAAGCTCATGCCATGAGCGTGGCTTCGTAAAAGTACCATCGAGTACAAAGTCGATTAGTTTCGGCTGCACGCCTGATAGAAGGTTCTCTATAACCAAGTGCGCGCCTCCGCTGCCACTTACCTTGAACATCAAGACCGCTAACTGACTTTGGACTATCCCGGATAGTTGTGGCACCGGAAGAGTGCTCCCTTGAGTACCACCCTCAGTGAGAGTGATGGGGCTATCCGACATGGCCACAAATTGAGCAAACGCTGACATTGCTGACGCCTACCTTTACCACCTAGGAAGTGAGACGGCCAACTCATCATAGTAATCCGCTTCCTAGAACTCCGATACCCCAATCCTTCAGCTAAGCACGCTGCAGGTCGAGACATATCGAGACTGTCGCCGCCAGCAAGATCGCGGGTTGGTTCCGATGGTCCGTCCGCCGAGCCGGCCTCCAGCTCAGGGATCGCGAGACTCCCCCTATGGCAGTCGTGTAGCAAACGAGACGCGATAGCGCCCGTCCAACCACGCCTCACGGACCGGTGGCCTCAGATGCCATGCGGCGCACATGCGGCGCTGTGGCGGTCCCGGAGGAAACCGACCCTGAGCAGCGGTCCCGGATCGCCGCCGGGGCGCTCCCGACGCCAGGTGTGGGGGCGTGTGGGGCTGATCGGGGCCCGGCACGGGGCGGATGCCGCCCTCGCGGGTGGCCGACCGGGATCTCGAGACATAGACCCAGCATGGGGTGCTGCCAGGTTCCGCTGCTGGTCAGCAGTTCCTTACGCCATTCGTGCAGGTGTGTTGGCCTGTTGCGTGGGGCACACTGGGGGCACACGAGGCTGCAACACGCCGCTGAATTCTGCGAGGTGCTGGAAGGTCTAGCCCCAGTTTCCCGGTTAGTTCGATCTTGAGTGTGTTGGGAACTGGCTCCAGGTGAGTTGAGCTGGGCGTTCTCGGCGCGGCAGCTGGTGTTTGATCTTGCTTTGGCCTATGACCTAAAGAGTGGCGAGTCTCTACAAGAAGGTGATCAGCGGCAGGCCGTACTGGTACGTGCGGGAGATGGCCTGGGTGCAGGGTAAACCCAGGATGGTCTCCGAGCGCTACCTCGGGTCGGCCGCCGACATCGCCGCCGCGTTCGACGAACGCGAGGCCGCGCTGCGGCCCGAGCGGACCCGGCACCTGGCGTTCGGGGACGTCGCCGCCGCGTGGGGGATGCTGGAGCGTCTCGGCGTGGTCGCGGTGATCGATGAGGTGGTCGGGGCACGCCGGGCCGACGCGGGCGCCTCGGTGGGCACCTACCTGGCGCTGGCCGCGCTGGGCCGCCTGGTGGACCCGTGCTCCAAGCGCGGGTTCGAGAAGTGGTGGCGCGGCACCGCCGCCGACCGGTTCACCAAGATCGGTGCCGGGGTGCTGGACCACCGCAAGTTCTGGGACGCGATGCACGGGGTCAGCCCCGAGCAACTGGCCCGCATCGAGCACCGTCTCGCCCTGGCCATGATCGAGACCTTCGAGCTGGACATCTCCGCGCTGGCCCTGGACATGACCAACTTCGCCACCTACATCGATACCACCAACGACAAGGCACCCATCGCGCAGCGCGGCAAGGCCAAGCAGAAACGAGCCGACCTACGCCTGGTCGGGCTCGGCCTGGTGATCACCCGCGACGGTGGGATCCCGCTGGTCTCCCACGCCTACCCCGGCAACCGGCCCGACGTCACCCAGTTCGCCACCATGATCGACCTGCTGGTGGCGCGGCATACCGCGTTGGCCGCGGCGCTCACCGACAACCCCGACAACCCCGATAACCCCGATAACCCCACGCCCAGCGTGAGCGCGACAACCCCGCAGATGACGGTGGTGTTCGATGCCGGGCAGAACTCGCTGGCCAACCTCGCGCACCTGAGCGCGACCGGTCTCGGGTTCGTCGGGTCGATCCCGCCGTCTGACTGCCCGGACCTGCTGGCCCGCCCCGCCGCCGACCGGCACCCCGTGGACCCCGACCGGTTCCCCGGCGTGACCGCACTGGAACAACGCCGCCCGGTCTACGGCGCCGACCGCCGCGTCGTGCTCACCCACTCCCCGACCCTGCACACCGCCCAGTCCCGCGGCTTCGACCAGACCCTGGCCAAGGCCACCGCGAAGCTCTCCGCGCTGGCCGACACCCTGGCACGGGGCCACACCCGCCGACCCCACGACAAGGTCACCGCCGAGATCACCCAGATCGTCAACGACCCCTGGGTGCGTCGGGTCATCACCTGGCAGCTGACCGGCGCCACCCCCGCCGAGCACCGGCTCGCCTTCGACCTCGACGATCAAGCCCGCACCGACCTGGAAGCCGAGGTCTTCGGCAAACGCGTCCTGATGACCGACCGCGACCAGTGGCCAACCGCGGACGTGGTCGCCGGCTACCGCTCCCAGTCCGAGGCCGAGTTCGGCTTCCGCCAACTCAAAGACCCGCACGTGGTGTCGTTCTCCCCGATGCACCACTGGACCGAGCACAACATCCGGGTGCACGTGTTCACCTGCGTGCTCGCCCTGCAGATCGCCCACCTCATGCGCCGCCACGCCCACCAACACGGCCTGCACCTATCCGTGCGTGAACTGCTCGACACCCTCGCCGGTATCCAGGAGACGGTGCTGATCTACCCCTCCACCGGCGGGCGACCCAAGGCCCGCCGCATACTCACCGAGACCAACCCCACCCAGGACCACCTCGCCGAGATCTTCGATCTACACCGCTGGGCACCCCGAACTTAGGTCATAGCACACAACAACATCAACTTAGCTCCTGGCCAGGGAAAACACCGGCAGCGATCATGCTAGCCGGGAAACTCGGGCTAGGCCCTGGTCGGGGGCGTGTCGTGCCGTTTCTGCAGGTATCGGTCTTTGTCCGGCTAACAGTCCGGGTGTGCATCCATCGAGTACAGCGCTAGCCAGGTCCGCCCAAGCCTGCTCGACGCGCTCGGAGAGGTTGTCGTCAATTACCGGCACACAATGACGTTTTCAACATCCCAGGGACCATCGGGCCTGAAGAAGCAACCAAGACAATCAGTACGAGCCTGCTTCGCAAGACTCAAACCCCCGCCTAGAGTTTGTGGGATTTGTTTTGGGGTCATCAGAATTTGGCATGTTCCTACCGGTTCAGGTGGCCCTCTCATCCCGGTTCAGGTGGCCCTCTCATCCCGGTTCAGGTGGCCCTCTCATCGAGTGCTAAGATATCGCTTGGAGAGCGGGGAGTCCTGATTTGAAGGCGAATGGACGCTGGGCTGCCTTCGCTCGTGGCGCGTTGAGTATTTGTGACCTGTCTAGAAGCTATATGATGCAGCGCCCCCTTATCGACCTCGGTGCAGTAGAAGCTGACCTGCTCCGCGATGACAAAGAATTACGGGAGTTGCACGGCGCAACCCCCTGATTCCAAAGCATAGACTCCTATTTGCCTTAACCGGCGGCCTAGACTAAGTCTGCATGCTTACTTCTTGTTCATTGCAATCAGGATGGTCACGGCGATGGCGACTATTGCCGTAATCGCCATGACGATTTGGACACCCCAGGCACGCTTTGGGTAGTACTGTCCGGATCTCGTGGCGCGTAACTCGTCCCATGTCTTCGCCTCGATCACTGCATAAGTCTTCGGCGCCGAGAACGTTATGTACAGATAGCCGAGCAGGACTAAAGCAAACGCTCCGTATTGCCAGGGCTCAGTTGTGGCATGCGATTGACCGTAAACTTGTTCGGCTAACAGCCAGAGACATAACATTGCGCCGAGCATGGGGATACCCCTGAGCGGGAACTCGGGAACCGTGGACTCTGGACGCCGCAAGGTTGGTCGAACTTTAGTCTGCCGAGCACTACTCCACGCCTTGGCAGTGGCAGTAAGATCGTCCTTTCCTAATGCGAATGCTTCAGTACTGCTCAGTACCACCTCGACATTGGCTGATGTTAGACGAATGTGCCGGAGCTCGTCGGGGGTCATCCTCCGCAAGTCTTCACCCTCGTCGAAGACTCCACCATTGATGTGCAACTCAAGTGGGCTAGGCGATCCGTCCGAAAGCAGGTCACTTTCCCGGATGAGGGTCACCAGGGCGTCTAAGTCATCAATGGTTACCAGCACGCGTCCAAGGTTTACGCGTTGAGCCTTCGCTGTGGGCGGTCCAACTCGACGGATAGCCATGGCTCAATTCTACCGGGAGTCTCTTCGAGCACTGCCATCCCCTCCATGATTCCTCAACCACTCACGTTGGTACATACACGACGCTCTTGCTCTGAATTTGTAGCTGTTCAGCCTGAGTGACAGGTCGGCGGCGTGTCGGCAGCGGTCGCCACCGTTGATCCACTATGGTTTTGATCATGGGGTCGGGCCGGGAAGCACACGATGACGTCGTGTCGTTGCTGGCGGCCAAGGACGCTGAGATCGCGGCGCTGGTGGCGCGGGTGACGGAGCTCGAAGGCCTGGTCGCGGCGCTGCATGCCCAACTCGGTCGAGATTCCTCCAACAGCGGCAAACCACCGTCGTCGGATTCGCCGTTCGTCAAGAAGCCCGCCGCCAAGCGCTCGGTACGGACGCGTTCGGGTAAGCCGCGGGGTAAGCAGCCTGGTGCGCCCAGCGCCACGCTGCGTCTGATCGATGATCCCGATGACACGATCACCCACATTCCGCCGGTGTGTGCGGGATGCGGGGAGGGTTTGGTGGACGCGGAGGTCTTCGGTGTGTGTCGCCATCAGGTGGTTGACCTCCCGCCGCCTCCGCCGCGCCCGTATGTCACCGAGCATCGGGTGCAGTCACGAACCTGCGGCGGGTGCGGCACCGTCACCGAGGCGAGCGCACCCGCCGTCGCGTCGGGCCGGGTTCAGTACGGACCCGGGGTCAAGGCTCGGGCAGCGTGGCTGACGTGCGCGCATTTCCTGCCGGTACGTCGCGCGCGGCGGGTGCTCAACGCGTTGCTGGGGTTCGCGGTGTCGCCCGGGTGGGTCGCCGGGCTCCGTGCTCAGGCCGCCCGCCTGCTCGAGACCCGGTTCCTGCCGCATGTGCGGGCGTTGATTGCCGCCGCGCCGGTCGCCCACGCCGAGGAGACGACCGCCCGCGCCGAAGGCGCGCTGAGCTACCTGCACGTGGCCTGCACCCGGTTCCTGACCGCGATGCACGTCGGCGACCGCAGCCGCGACACCATCGACGCCGCCGGCATCTGGCCGACGTTCACCGGGGTCCTGGTCCGGGACGGCTACGCCGGCTACGAACACCTCGACACGATCGAACACGCCTGGTGCGGCATTCATCTGGTCCGCGACCTCCGCGCGGTCCACGACCCCGACCCTGCGGGTCAGTCCTGGGCCGAGGCGATGGTGAATACCTTGCTGCTGGCCAATGACACCGCGCACGCCGCCCGCGCCGAGGGCCGCGCGGCCCTCACCGACACCGAACTGTCCACCATCCGTTCCCGCTATGCCGGGGCGATCGCCCGTGGCCGGCAGGAGAACACCCGCGGCAGCGACCCGCTGCACCAGCAGGCCCGCACCCTGCTGCGACGCTTCCAGCGACATCGGGACATGATCCTGCGGTTCACAGTGAACCTGGACGTGAGCTTCACGAACAACACCGCCGAGTTGCCGGCCAGATCAGTGAAGGTTCAGCAGCGGAGCTCCGGAGGTTCCTGGCGCACCCTGCAAGGACTCATCGACTTCGCTGTCGTGCAGTCCTATCTGTCCACCGCGACCAAGTGGGGTCTGGACACCCTTGACGCGATGACGCGCCTGTTCACCACCGGTGCGTGGCTCCCGCCTGCCCTCACCCCCGACATCGCCGCCGCCGCATAATCACGCCACCAAGGCTGAACAGCTACCTGAATTTGCATCTAACTCAGGCTAATGACATCGAACTTGTTCGACCGTTAACCGAGATAGTGAGGTCCAGAAAGACAACTACCCCCGTCGCCCCGGCCGGCGCTGTGAACGTTGTCGAGAGTAACTGCCATGAGCCG
This sequence comes from uncultured Actinomycetota bacterium, assembly GCA_963739465.1. Lineage (GTDB taxonomy): Bacteria > Actinomycetota > Actinomycetes > Mycobacteriales > Pseudonocardiaceae > Pseudonocardia. The sequence continues at coordinate 36,270 of CAVUAS010000003.1, read as the reverse complement.
GTCGAAGTGCTACTTGTGCTGTTTCCGGTGAACGTCGAGCTCTGGAAGGCCCACCTGCGCCCGGTGTGTCCGTGTAGCTGTACATCCGAAGCTTGACCCTCCTGCCGCAGTTCATCCAGGCGTAGCCCTTAGTACGGCAGCCGCAGGCTGTGATGTTTGAGGCGTTGTCGCTGGTAGTGGCTGCGTTTGGCGCGGGTTTGGTGGAGGCGGCGCCAGTCTGACCAGTGATTGGTATGGGCTCGCGGGTGGTCAGGCTGGGTCAGCTTGGCCCAGAGGCGTCGGATTTCGTTGCAGGATAGGGGAATCAGCTGGTCAACGCCGGGGCCGGTGGCCGGTGTATCCCCTTTTGATCACCGCGCTCAGTGTGCGCGGTGACGGCGAGGAACGCCGCGGCGAGCATGGACAGGGTGATGTGTCGGTACCAGGCGGGGTAGCGGCGCACCTGGTAGTGATCAAGACCGGTCTCGTTCTTGGCGAATTGGAACGTCTCTTCCACACCCCACCGGGACCCGGCGACGCGGACCAGCTCGGCGACCGGCACCGGCCCGCTGGAGTGGCAGATGTAGTAGGCCAGCTCGTCGGGCTGGGAGATCGAGCGGCGGACCAGTAGCAGGTGCTGATCGGCGCCGGGGTCGAGCAGCAGCCAGTCGTAAAGCCGCCGGCCCTTGCTCCCATCGCCGCACGAGAGTCGCTGCCAGCCCTTCTTGGGGGCCGAAGCAGCGAGTTCGTCGGCCCGCCGCGGCCCGGTCGGGGTGGTGAACCGGGCATCGCAGGACACGGCCATCACGTAGTTGATGTCCTTTGCGTCCAGCCAGGCCCGCAGTCCAGGGTTGTCGCCGTAGGCCTCGTCCGCGGTGAACCACGGCACCGCTTGCGGGCCGTGGGCGCTCAGCAGTCGCTCGAGCATGCGCTGGGCCAGCTTCGGCTTGGTGGCGAACTCCACGTCCTCGCCGATCCCGGCCGCCGCGCAGCGTGGCCGATCGTCGGTCCAAGACTTCGGCAGGTACAGCTCCCGGTCGATCAACGCCCGCCCGTGCGGGGACACGTAGGCCACAAATACCCCGAGCTGGCAGTTCTCGATCCGGCCCGCGGTCCCGGAGTACTGCCGCTGAACGCCCGCGGAGCGGGTCCCTTTTTTGAGGAAACCGGTCTCGTCGGCCACCACGACACCGGCCGGGTCGCCCAGTCGGTCCAACACGTAGCCGCGCAGCTCGTCGCGCACCTTGTCGGCGTCGCAGGCGTAGAAGTTCAGCAGCCGCTGCATGCCATCCGGGCTCAAGTCACCGGCCTGCTCGGCGATCGTCCAGGAGTTCTTGCGCTCTGCCCCCGATAGCAGCCCCAGCAGATACAGCCTGGCTCGGCGGCGGGACTGAACCTGCGCGAACCGGCCCGCCACCAGCCCGAACATGTCCTCGAACCCCGCCCGCCACCGCGCGAGGGGATCATCAAATATCGTCAGCGGCGCGGCCACCGCGTCATCTTCAAGATCCAACATACCTTGAAGCTGATCACGCGGTGGCCGTCTCCGTGATCACGACACGCCGAGATCGATCACACTGTGCGGCTGCCGTATTAGGAAGGCGCCCGAAGTTCCTGGTCAGGCGAGTTGATCTAGGGATTTCCTGTCTAGGAGATGCTTCACTCACTCGTGGCCGTCACACGCCGACTATTGACCGACCCGCCCAGCCACGTTGGAAAGAGCTCACTGCCGCCCCACTGACGGTCCGCCTCGCCGGGACGGGAAACGCCAGATCATCTCCCACGCTTACCCACCGGCAACATGCGGCAAGGACGCCAACGGCCGCGCGGACACCGGAACTGTTCGTGCAGCTCGACGGCACCATCCAGCTCCATGCGGCATTGTCCCAATTCGTCCACTCGGAATCTCTAGATCGCAGGCTCGGGTCCGGCAGGCACTGGCAGGACACACCCTGTCAGGCTCCAACACTCTGGTCAGCCGGGTGGCCCGCATTCCAGCAAGATCCACTCCACGTTCGCCAGCGCAGTGAGTGAAGCTAGTCGACGACGTCGTCCAGTTCGCAGGACTCGCTGACCTCCTGCAACCAGTCGGGCTTGAGGTACCGCACGAAGCCCCGGGCTCGTTCGAGGGACTCCCTTAGGCCCTCGAACGAGATGTACAGTAGCGACAGATCTGGTGGAGCGGAGGCTCCATCCGCGCGAAAGTGGGCCGGTTGACCTGCTCGATCACCTTGTCCCGGCGCTTGTCGCCTGCAACCAGGAACAGCGGTATGGAGATGTTCGGCTGCATCGACACCAAGTCGCTCATCCTGAGCAGGCCTGAGTAGATGGATGTCGTGCTCTCAACTTCGAAGGCAGCGACGATGGCGCTGCCCTGCAGCCATAGGACGTCGATCAACTCGATGATGCGGTTGGTCGCTGGGTCGAACTGCTTAGGTAGCGACTCTCTGTTGCGTGGCACATCCGCCAGTCGCCGGCCGTTCCACTCCTGCGAGATGTCGTTGCGCGCCACATGGACGTCAAAGCCCATGTCACTGCCGAGCTTCAGCAGTGCGTACTGAATCTCGGTGTGCGTGCGGGGCTGCGCCTCGGAATCCAGCTGGATGTCGTGCTCGTCGCACTGCTCGTCCAGCGGGACGGAAACGGAACCCTGGGCCGTCTCGACGGTTTCGGCGTCGATGCTGAGTTGACCAGCTCGCGCCTGCCGCCCGAGCGGTCGCTCTACTGGATCGGCTTGGGCATCCCGCAAAGCCCGCATGATGGCCTCTCCATCGCTCGGCTTCCACCGCGCTGGTGAGCCACGGAAGGGACCCGACCACAGGTTCGGGTTCGACAAGCCCTCGAAGACCGTCAGCTCATCACGCATGTTGAGTACAGGGACGCCGAACGCTGGTTGAAGCGCGATCTTGACCTTGACGGGGATCCGGCTGGGGAAGACCTGTGACCTCCAGATGGGAGATTCGTCGAAGAAGGCGTCTCCTGTGACTTCGAGTATCCCGACCCACCGCGACACTCGCGTCACGTAGCACAGCAGCAGGTCACCGGGTTTCATCCGCTGCACCGTCTTGAGACGGCGAGGACTGAACCCAGTCACCTCGCCGCCATGGTCGAGGAACTCCCTCCAGGTCTCTGCCGTGAAGAGGTCGAGCCAGTACGTCGGCGCCATTAGATGATTATGGTCCTACCCAAGTCCTCGACCGGTTCGACGGTCGTGGCGCGCCATGGCCTCAAGCACCCGGTCGTACCAGCGCGGTCACGGTCGCAGGCCCGACGTACAGCAACGGAGTACAGCAACCGTAGTGTCGTCATCGCTGCCGTTGCGACCTTGGCGTGCTGCTTGATGTCGCACGATGCCTTCAGCAGTCTTGCTGCCGCCAGTTCGCATCGAGTAGATACTTGGCCGCTCACCGACGCGGAGGCGGCGACAGTGGGGTCGAGGGATACGGTGCGCGATCATGGATGAGATCTTCGGCGATGGGCATCAGTGCGAGATCGGTGACGGACAGCAGTGCATCCACTGCGGCATGAGCATGTCGGACGAGGAAGGGATCATGGCCTCTGAACAGCCGGACTGGATGTTCTGAATCCCGACATGGCTCGGAGCGGTGCGCTTCCTGGCAGCCAGCTCTGACAGCAGTAGCTGGACTGTGGTCCTCTGATATTCGCGCACATGTGCGACAAAGGCTGCACGAAGTGGGTCGACCTACCGTTAGCCCAGCGTGACAGTGCCTATGGATCAGATGATCGCGCTTGACTTGGAGCTGTGCGAGCACGGCGGCGGTCACGAGGTGCCAGGTAAGCGGGATCGGGCTCCGGGTTGACACCCGCCCGGTTTCGCCAAGTATTCGGCCAAGATCGCGGTGATGGTGGGCAAATCGGGCAAACCCGGTAACCTCAGTGCGTCACCCGGCTGTGCAGACTGAAGGTGAGGTCGGTCTGTGGACTGGCGTTGCCGTGAATGGCGGAAAGGTACCCGGCCGCGAATTTCGAGCTATTAGGAGAATTGTGATGGATGGGCAAGTCGTCGTTAGCTTTGCATCGGCTGCAATAGCCGTGGCTGCTGCGATCATCGCCCTATTACAAGTAAGGGCAATGCATTCCGTTTCACAGAGCGAGCTTCTGCTCCAGATGCTCCGGGAAATTTCTTCTCCAGAAATGCGACGGCGACGAGCGGAAGTCTACAAAATCGCTTCAAAAGACTTCGATCAATGGACGCGAGCCGAGTACCTCGACGTCGAGCAGGTCTGCATCTCCTTCTCTGACATGGGGTTTCTATTCCAAACGCGCAAGCTCCCGCTGGATGATTTCCTAGACTACACGGGTGGAACCGTATCTCGGATCTACAGAATTGCCTATCCGCTGATTCTCCACAGTCGAACTGTTAGCAGCTCATATAAGTATCGATTCGTATACTTTGAGTGGCTGGCTCGCCAGGAGTACGCCCACCAAATGCGCGGCCCGCATTGGTGGCTATCGTCCAAATGGGCACATCTGCAACGCCAGACCGAAGCGCTACTGTCAGAGCCGCCTCCACCGACCATACTTCCAGAAGCTTGAGGCTTGCGGAACCGCAAAACCGCCCTCGGTAAAGCTGCCGCCACAAGTTCGGGACCATGAGGTCCTGTGGGACCCATCTGGGACCACACGTCGTGCACGCCCTTGCGCGACCAGCTCGCCGAACCGATGTGTGCACATTCCGCATCGCGCTTGACGTGCAGAAACATCTACCCCCAACGTCCTGGGGGTCAAGGGCAACAGGTTCAAATCCTGTCCTCCCGACACTGTCTGTTCCGCGAAGACATGGCAGCGCTGCAGGTGGTCCCGCCGCCTCCCGCCAAATGTCGTCCCGACGACGGCGGATAGTGCGTGTGGTAAACCAAACTAGACCGTCTCCACTGCACACTTGTCAATCCATCGAGCGAGCTGGCTAAGTGCTGCCAACTGCTCCAACGCCTCTCGCGAGGTGATAACGTGCTCGTGACTGTGCGCTACCGGGTTGCGCATCGCCCGGAAACAACCACGTCCGAAGAAGCCAGCGCCTTCTTGCAGCGACCTCCACGTCTCACTCGTCCGGTCGCCATCGAAGCGGAGCCTCGGTCGACCAACCTTAGGCTCGTCGACGCTGAAGGCCTCACCGCAAAGGTTGGCATCGCTCGTGTCGTAACGCCCAAGTTTTTGCTGTGCACGGGCATTAATCGACTGCGCAGCATGCAGAACAGCCATAGAGTAACTCTGCGCTTCCCACATCGGCTGCGCCGCTCCCCAGACCCACTCATGGAACTGATCGGCAGCTAGATCGGGTGCATCTGTACGCATCCGAACCTTCGCCTCAGCAGCGCTCGTGCATAAGCCAAGTGCACGTAAAGCTGCCTCCTGAGCTGGCCGCCATCGCACGTTCCAATCATGCTCGCTGTTGTCGTAGCGGCGAAGTTCTGGGTCGACAGCATCCATAATGATCTGGATTGCTGGCTCGAATGCTCGCAAGTCGTGGTCTGCAGTGCGGACCGCTTGTTCAAGGTCCAGAGCTACCTCATCGTCAAGGAGCCGACGTTTGTATCCCACTCGAAGTGTTTCTTCATTGGCCTCAAGTGAGTCAACTTGTGCGACGAACTCTTTGAGTCGAACTGCCGCCCATTCATAGTCCACCCAACGAACCGTACTCAGAGGTGTTTCATGGTGTTGAACCGGTCCACGTGGCACAGTGGCTCAGGGATAGCCTGTACAGCATCGACGCTGGCCGGTACGGCAACGGCAGCGGCTCTCGGTGATCCATGCCGAACTCATCGGTCTGCTTGCGGGCATGCACGACAGTTTCCACATTACGGCTACCGCCAACGGTCGCCTGGCAGCGCCCTGTCGCACGGATGACGTGCCGAGCTACATGGAGGCCCACGACCCCGGAAGGCCTGAGGTGCTCGTGATCTTGACAGCAAGGTCTGACAGCAACGAGCCTGGCCAGAGACCAACATCTGCTGTCATTGGACACCGTCAAGTAGCTGGTCGCGGACGATGCCGAACGCTCCAGCACCGCTTTGGGAGCGAAGGTCAGAAGAGTGTAGACGACGCCGGTCACGATCTCGAAGATGTCCGTCCAATCACGGCACGAGTGATCGCCAAGGGAAGTCGTTCGCGTCGCCGGTGCTGGCGGCGATCCCGTGGGTAGCGGCGCTGCGGAGGCGCGCCGCCCGGGTTGGCCAATGGGTAGTCCTTGTACAGGTCGTCGGGGAGCAGCGGTGCACCCACCCATTCTGCCTCGTTGACGAGCTCGGAACCCCGCACTTGGCCGTTCAACGCATCCTGCTGGGCCGTCGAGGGCATGAGAAGCGACCGCTACAGTGCTGGCCGTGTCTCACGCCGGGCCGCGGGTGTTCCTCTGTTACCGCAGGGAAGACTCCCCCTATGCGGTATCGATGCTCCACCGGGCTCTGGTGGATCGCTTCGGCCGGGAACGCGTCTTCATCGATGTCGACTCAATCGGGGCTGGTGCGGACTGGGATGAGCGGCTCGATAGTGAGCTCACTGCCTGCGACGTGCTGCTGGCCGTCATCGGGCAGAAGTGGTTGACCTGCACCGACCGGGACGGCCGGCGCAGGCTTGACGACGCCAAGGATGAGGTTGTCCGAGAGATCAGCACGGTCCTGGATCGAGGTAGGGCCGCCCGCGTGATCCCCGTACTCGTCGACGGCGTCAAGATGCCGCGGTCGATCGAGCTACCGCCTCCGCTGGTGCGGCTGCCCTTCCGCCAAGCGGTCGAGGTCCGAGCGCTGAACTTCGACGACGACGCGCAGCGGTTGCTCGACCTGACCACGGCACCGATCATTGAGGTCGACCGTTCGTCGTTGCCCCAACATGCGGACGCCATGCCCGAACGTGATCTCGAATACGTTATTTTCAAAGCCACTGAGACCTGTCCTCGACGCGGAGAGATGATCTGGGAGGACGTCGCGCTTATCTTCAAGGCGCTCAAGTCGGACGAGAGGCTGGTCGGAGTCGAGTTCCTGCGACTGCGCAGGTTCGAAGGCTATGCGGTGGCTATCACAGACCTGTTCTTGCATCTGGCGCAAAATGCCCAGGAGCCCGGCTGGAAAGCGATGCATGCTCGGATCCCCTCTGCATTTCGGCCGGCTGATGATCGAATCAGCATCCCCCTCTCGTCAATCTCAGGCCCGCTAACGGTCACTGGACCTTGTGTCCTGCTACGCGTGGACGGCCACCCAGACGTGCTCCAAATTGCTGTGGCTCCGTCCCCCGACGATATATACAACCAAGCGGACTCGGTTTCGCACATCAACGCCATGCTCAAAGCTGCCCTCGGCGGTAAATTCGCCGAAGCACTTGCGGCGTCGGCCGCGTCTGGATGGGAGGACGATTCGTCGGCTTTTCCCTCTAATGACGCCCATAAGAGCGATCAGGAGCGAGATGTTTCCTGACCACCGAGATCATTCTCGATCTTGAAGCGGGCGTCCTCCGAGGGCCCGGTCGCGCCACCGCTCCAGCTCCGTTGCCGCTCACGTATTGAGGAAGTTCCACTCCGACCCCAGCGCCCACCAGAGGGCACCGCCACCCCGCGGCGGGCCAGCAACTGGCCGACCTTCACCGTGGTCAGCTCGTCCTTCTCGACCCAGATCCGGATCTGCTCGTGGTGCTCCTGCGGAAGGGTGGTCCCATCTTGCTGGCGGATCTCACCTCAAGGCGGTCCCTTCTCGTTGGCGGGCGACAGTACCTCGACGAGCTCCGAGCGGGCATAGTCTGGCCTGTTCGACGCCAGGGCTCGGGCGAGACCGTCCGTCCGGCCGACCTGAACCACGACACCCTGGCTGCCGCTGGGAGGACATGGGAGCCCAGCGAGTCCGTACCTATTGCGTACCCACGCAGTCCACCAAGTGGCCCATCGAATCCTATTCTCGCTGGTCAACGGCTTGGCAATGACTAGTGGAGCAGCGCCCTCCGGAGGCGGGAGCGCGAATCCCGCGTCAGAATTGTGTGGTGAGATGCGTGCGGGCCATACGGCCACGAAGTACAGCAACGCCAGCAGCCCGACCAGACCATCGGCGATCATGTCGTGCCGGATAACCTCGGATAACCTCCCACGACGCCCTCACAACGTACACAATCAGGGCTTGCCCTGTCGCCGGTCGCTCCTACCGTGCCGGGCATGACCGGGGCCCTGTTAGACCTCGACAGCCTCGGCCCCGCCGACGACGTGAGGTCCTTCTGGCTCATGAGCACGCTGACGAACGGCTTCATGTCGAAGATGAAGGGCCACGGTACTTGACCATGAGCGAGGCGACCACGCTCTTCATGATCGCCTTCACCGCCTCTCCCGCGCGAGCAGCCAGCGCACCAGTCGGCCGCCCATGTCGCACAGTCCGACGAAGCGACCGTTCCATCTCTTGGCGCTCACCGTCCTCGTGGCGCTCGCCCGTCGAGACGGTGCGTCGGGCCGCGCGCGTGGTGGCGCCGCGGCCCCCTGCGCTGCGACGCTAACGCGCAGCCGGGTCGTCCCCCACCACCGCGATCACGCTGATCTCGATCTTGCAGTTGGCGTGGGGGGCCAGGCGCGCCACCTCGACGGTGGTGGTGGCGGGGAGATGGCCCTGGAGGTAGCGAGCCCACACCTGGTTCATGTCGTCCTGCTCCTCGATGGCCGTCAGATAGCGCGTGGCCCATGCGATATCCGCCATGGTCGAGCCGGCCGCCTCGAGCGTCTTCTTGACGTTCTCCATGGTGAGCACGGCCTGCTCGGTCATGGTCTTGGGGAGGTCGAACTCCTCATCGCGGTGGGGATGGCTGTGGTAGACGGGCGCGGCGGTGACACCCGAGAGGAAGAGGAGCTGGCCACGACGCACCAGGATGCCGGGCGCGTAGGGCATCATCACATCGGTACGCCGGTCGGCGTGATGGACGATGTCGAGGGCTTTGCTCATTGCGGCTCCAGTCGTTCGAGGGTGCGTCGGCATGGTCAGGCCATCACCAGGCCACCGTTCATGTCGAGAGGCGGCTCGCGTGATGCTCACAACGTCGCCGCCGCCAGTTCGGCACGAAGGGGTTCCTGGACTCCAGTTTGGCTCGCGGCGCGGCGAATGATCGCAGCATGGGTGCGGGCTGAACATGCCCGAACCTCGGCGTCTCGGCGCGCTACCCCGTACCCACAGTGGCCCGGCGCCCGCGCGATACCGTGACCAAGCCTTCCGAACTCAGTACCGCTACGGCACGGTGGACGGTGGCAATCGACACAGAGTGGGCAGCGGCGAGTTCGGCCATTGTCGGCAGCTGGTCGCCGGGCTTGAGCCTGCCGTCCTCGATCTGGTCGCGCAGCGACGTAGCAATGACCTCATACGGCCCGCGGGCGGGCCGCGGGGTGGTCACCACCTGCGGCATGATGCCGCCCATCGTCGTGGCTGCACGCTGGCCAGCCTCGTCCACCCATCCGGCGTAGATCTTCAGTGTCGTCGCGCCGCCACTGCCGTGCCCCAGACGGCCGGCAACCGTGCGAATGTCCACCCCGGCTGCGATCAGTTCCGTTGCCGAGTAGTGGCGCAGCGAATGAAGGCGCGTGCTCCGCAGGCCCAGCTTCTTGGCAAGTCGATAGAACCGCAGCGTCAACGACCGCGGCGGCCACGGTGTCGACCCGTCCGGGGCCGGCGAAAACAGAAACGTCGCATCCTGCACCGCGCAGCCGAATGCGGCGCAACGCTCGTCCTGCCGGGCCCGATGTTCGGCGAGCAGCTTCAACGTCTGCAGGTCGAGCGCCACTCGGCGATGCTGCCGCGTCTTCGTCTCCTTCTCCTTGACGCCGGCCTTCGGCTGCGCGTTGCTGCGCTCGACGTACAACACGCCGCGCTCCACGTCGACGTGTCGCCAGCGCAGCGCGCTCATCTCGCCTCGGCGCGAGCCCGTGACCATCGTCAGCCACAGCAGCAGGCCCCACTCCGGATCGGCGCTCCACGCCGCTGACAGCAGCGCAGCGGCCTCGCCAGCTGACGGCGGGTCGGGTTCGGTCTGCTTCGCCGAGGGCGCGACGGCCAGGGCCGCCTTGTTCATGCCGAGGTGGCGCCACCGCACCGCGCGTTCGAGCGCACCACTGAGAATGAAGTGGATCTTCCGGACGGTCGAGCTGCTGAGCGGCCGACAGATGTGGCCGCTGCCTGAACGACCTGAGCACAGCGCTCGGCAGCGTTGCAGCCGCGCGTAGAACCGCTCCAGGACCTCGGCGTCGAGCTTCGCTGCGGGCAGGCTGCCGAACGTTGGTGTGATGTAGATCCTGATTAGGTCGTCGTAGCGCTCGCGTGTCGTGGCCTCGAGGGCGGCGACCTCCAGCCACTGCTCGATCGCTCGGCCGACCGTGATGTCCGACTTGGGGTGCCGGTCCTCGTCGACCTGCCCCTGCATGCGTGTGAGCGCCATCTCTGCGGCGCCACTCGTCTTGTGCGTTTCGTAAAGGTATTTCGGCTTCCGCGTGAGCGGGTCTGTGCCAGCATAAACAATTGCTCGAAAGCTCCCCGACGGGAGCTGCTGGACGTGGCCGCGGGGCCGACGTCGACGTGGTGGCACGCCAAGGACCGTAGCAAGGCCCATTGCACAACTCATTGCACGACGGCCACTCGACATGAGTCTGACCTGGGCATATGCCCAGGCCAGACACTTGTAGCCCCGACGGGATTTGAACCCGCGCTACCGCCTTGAGAGGGCGGCGTCCTAGGCCGCTAGACGACGGGGCCCTGGGAAATCGCGACCAAATCGTACCGGACGATCTGCTCGGCAACTTCGCTGGGGTACCAGGACTCGAACCTAGACTAACTGAACCAGAATCAGTCGTGCTGCCGATTACACCATACCCCACCGGCCGCCGATTCCTCGGCGGCCCGCTGGTGACAACTCTAGCGGAGACCCGCGGCCCGCACCCCGCCGGGGGTTGCGTCCGAGGCCGAACGAGGGCATAATTCAACGTATGATGAATAACGGGCGCACGACCTGCCTCGTCGTCGGCGGCGGTCCGGCGGGGATGGTCCTCGGCCTGCTCATGGCCCGCGCGGGCGTCGAGGTCACGGTGCTGGAGAAGCACGCCGACTTCCTGCGCGACTTCCGCGGCGACACCGTGCACGCCTCCACCCTCACCCTGCTCGACGAGCTCGGCCTCGGCGAGCGCTTCGACCGGATCCCGCATCGGCTGCTGGAGCGCATGCAGGTTCAGCTCGACGCGGGCAGCTTCCCCGTCGCCAACCTGCGGCGGCTGCCGGGCGCCCATCGGCACATCGCGCTGGTGCCGCAGTGGGACCTGCTGGATCTGCTCGCCTCGGTCGCCGAGGAGGAGCCGACGTTCACCTTGCGCCGCAACGCCGAGGCGCTCGACCTGCTGTGGGACGGGAGCCGCGTCGCGGGCGTCCGCTACCGGGACCGGGAGACCGGGACCGAGCACGAGCTGCGGGCGTCGGTGACGGTCGCGTGCGACGGGCGCGGCTCGGCGGTGCGGGCGGCGGCCGGTCTGCGGCCGCGGTCGTTCGGCGTGCCGATGGATGTCTGGTGGTTCCGGCTGCCGCGCCGCGCGGACGACCCGCCCGGTGGCGTGGGCCGCTTCGCCACGGGTCACTTCTGCGTGCTGATCGACCGCGGCGACTACTGGCAGTGCGCCTACCTCATCCGCAAGGGCAACGACGCCACCCTGCGGGCGGCCGGGATCGAGGAGCTGCGCCGCCGGTTCGCTGCGCTGCTGCCGTGGATGGCCGACCGGGTCGACCAGCTGCGCTCGTGGGACGACGTGCAGCTGCTCGACGTGCGCCTGGAGCGGCTGCGGCGCTGGGACCGGGACGGGCTGCTGCTGATCGGCGACGCCGCGCACGCGATGTCGCCCGTCGGCGGGGTCGGCATCAACCTGGCCGTGCAGGACGCCGTCGCGGCCGCCCGGATTCTGGGGCCCGCTCTGGCGTCGGGCGGGATCGTGCCGCGCTCGATGCTGCGCCGGGTGCAGCGGCGGCGGTGGTGGCCGACCGCGCTCATCCAGGGCCTCCAACGGCTGGCCCACCGCGTCGTGTTGGGCCAGGCGCTCGCCGGGTCTCCCACCGAGGCAACGGCCACGCCGGGCGCCGCCCCGGCGGGCATGGGCGAGGCCGCGCCCGCGGCGAACCCGCCTGGTCCGCTCGGGCTGCTCACCCGGTTCCCCTGGCTGCAGGGCATCCCGGCGCGGCTGATCGCGATCGGTCCGCTGCCCGAGCACGCCCCGCAGTGGGCCCGCCGCCCCGCGGGCGCCCCCGCACCGGGTGACACCCGACGGTAGGCGCGTCGCGCAGTGTGCTCTGGCGCGTCTCGCCGAATTCAGTATCGTCACCCGGTCGGATGGCTCACGAGGACCGAGCGGGAGACCCATGGTCGCGAGGGAGTTCGGTCCCTACCGGCTTCTGGCGCGGCTGGGCAAAGGCGGGATGGGCGAGGTCTGGCGCGCGGTCGACACCCGCAAGGACCGGCACGTCGCGCTCAAGATCCTGGGCGCGTGGCTGGGCGCCGAGGACGACTACGCCCGCCGGTTCCGCCGCGAGGCTGCGCTCGCGGCCCGGCTCACGGCGCCCAACATCGTCCCCATCCATGACTACGGCGAGATCGACGGCAGGCTCTTCATCGACATGCCGCTCGTCGAGGGCACCGACCTGCAGACACTGCTCGACCGAGCAGGCCCGCTTCCCCCCGCCCGCGCAGTGGAGATCACCGACCAGGTCGCCGCCGCACTCGATGCCGCCCACGGCGCAGGCCTCGTCCATCGCGACGTCAAACCCACCAACGTGCTGATCACCCATCCGCGGGCGGATCGCGACTTCGTCTACCTGATCGACTTCGGCATCGCGCGGGCGCTCGACGGCACGGTCTCCCGCGCGGAGACCGTGGTGGGCACCCCGGCCTTCATGGCCCCGGAGCGGTTCACCGGCGAGGGCGACCAGCGCGGTGACATCTACGCGCTCACCTGCGTGCTCTACGCCATGCTCACCGGACGCCCGCCGTTCGAGCCCGCCGACGCCGCGCTGCTCACCTACGCGTTCGCCCACCTGCACGAGCCCGTGCCGCGCCCGTCGACGCGGGTGCAGGCGCTGCCGTCGACCTTCGACGACGTCATCGCCCGCGGGATGGCCAAAGACCCCGACGACCGCTACGCGACGGCGGGCGACCTGGCCTGCGCCGCACGGGCCGCGATGTCCCCCACGCCGATCGCCCCGGCGCTCGACGACGCTCTCATCGCCTCGACGTCCACTGTCGTCGTGCAACCTCGGTCCGACCTCGACGACGGGGCCACGGTCGTCGCGCCGACCTCGACCGGACCGATGCCGTCCCTATCCACGCCCCCACCCGCGCCGCCGCCCCCGCCCGGCACGCCGCCGCGACCGCGAAGGTCGATCACTCGCGGGCTGCGGCGCCGTCCGCGCCCGGCGATCACCGTCGCGGCCGTGGTGCTGGTGATCGTCGGTGCGCTCGTCTCGGTCGGCGTCGTCACCCGAAGCTCGGCCACGCCACCCTCGTCGCCCGCGACGCCGGTCGGGCCTCCGATCGCCGAGCGGCAGCTGACCAGCAAGTACGGCTATGTGTACGCGGTGGCAACGGCGCGGCTGGGCGAGCGGCCCGTCGTCGTCACCGGCAACTCCGACGGCTCGGTGGCGGTGTGGGACATGCTCACCGGCGCCATCGTCGACGGGCCGCTCACCGGGCACCGCGGCTTCGTGGACGCGGTGACCACGGCCCGGCTGGGCGACCGCACGGTGATCGTCTCCGGCGGGCGGGACGGCACGGTGCGGGTGTGGGACCTCGCCACCCACGCCGCCGTCGGCGCCCCGATAGTGGGCTACGCCGACACCGTGGCGACGGTGGCCACCGCCGAGCTGAACGGCCGCCCCGTGATCATCGCGGGCGGCAGCCACCTCCTCGACGGCCGCGACCTCGCGGGCGGCGGGGTGCGCGCCGTACGGGCATGGGATCTCGACACGCACGCCGAGATCACGACGTTCCCCGGCGACGCGGGGTCGGTGTTCACCGCGGTCACCGCCCCGCTCGACGGGCGCACCGTGGTCGTCACCGGCGGCGCGGACCGGGCGGTCCGCGTGCGCGACCTCGCCACCGGCGCGCCGATCGGGCCGCCGCTCCTCGGGCACACGGACTGGGTGAGCACGATGGCCACCGTCCAACTGGGGACGCAGGTCGACGTCGTCACCGGGGGTCGCGACGGCACGGTGCGCGTGTGGGACCTCGCGGGCCACGCCCCGATGGGTCCGCCGGTGCGGGACGACGCCCGTGCGGTGACGACGCTGACGACCGCGGTGCTCGGCGACCGTCCGGTCATCATCGTCGGCAGCGCGGACGGCACGATCGAGGTGCGGGACGTGGCCACCCGCGCCGTCGTCGGCGCGCCCGTGAAGGGGCACGCGGGCGCGGTGGAGGCGCTGGCGACCGCGCAGGTCGACGGCCGCACCGTGCTCGTCTCCGGCGGCCGCGACCGCACGCTGCACACCTGGGACCTGAGCGCCCACTTCCACCCGTGACTCAGCCGGCGGCGAGCGGGACCCGCCTGCGCAGAGCCGCGTAGGCCAGCGCGTCGACGAGCGCCAGCCACGACGCCTCGACGACGTTGCCGTGCACCCCGACCGTGGTCCACTCGGCGCCGCCCGCCCGGTCGCTCGACTCGACGAGCACCCGGGTCACCGCGTCGGTGCCCCGGGTGAGGATCCGCACCTTGTAGTCCGACAGCGCGACGTCGGCCAGCCACGGGCACGACGGCGCGAGCGCGGCCCGCAGCGCGGCGTCGAGCGCGTTGACCGGGCCGTTGCCCTCGGCCGTCGAGAGCACCCGCTGCCCGTCGATGACGACCTTCACCGTCGCCTCCGCGACCACCTGCCCGTCGGCGCGGTGCTCGGTGATCACCCGGTAGGAGTCGAGCGCGAACGGCGCGGTCGCCGTCTCCCCCAGCGCCGAGCGCATCAGCAGTTCGAGGGAGGCGTCGGCGGCCTCGAACGACCAGCCCGTCGCCTCCCGCTCCTTGACGGTCGCGACCACCGACGACACGGCGTCGGGGTGGGCGGCCAGGTCCAGGCCGAGCTCGGACCCCTTGAGCTCGACACTGGCCCGGCCCGCCATCTCGGTGACCAGCACCCGCTGCCCGTTGCCGACGTCCACCGGGTTCATGTGGTTGTACAGCTCCGGGTCCACCTTGATCGCACTCGCGTGCAGGCCCGCCTTGTGGGCGAACGCGGACGTCCCGACATAGGCCTGGTGGGTGTCGGGAGCGATGTTGGCGATCTCCGCCAACGCGTGCGAGGTGCGGGTCAGCTCGCCGAGGCGGCCGTCGGGTAGGACGGGCATCCCCAGCTTGGTGACGAGATTCCCCACGACGGCGAACAGGTCGGCGTTGCCCGCCCGCTCGCCGTAGCCGTTCGCGGTGCACTGCACGTGCGTCGCGCCCGCCTGTACCGCGGCCACCGAGTTGGCGACCGCGCAGCCCGTGTCGTCCTGGCAGTGGATGCCGAGCCGGAAGCCGGTGCGCGCGGCCACCTCCGTCACGACCTCCGCCAGGCCCAGCGGCAGCATGCCGCCGTTGGTGTCGCACAGCACGGCGACGTCGGCGCCCGCGGTGACCGCGGCGTCCAGCACGCGCAGCGCGGTGTCGGGGTCGAAGGCGAAGCCGTCGAAGAAGTGCTCGGCGTCGAGGAACACTCGACGGCCTTCGGCGCACAGGAACGTGACGGTGTCCGCGACCATCGCGCAGTTCTCGGCCACGTCGGTGCGCAGCGCCCGCTCGATGTGCCGCCGGTCGGACTTCGCCACGAGCGTGACGACCGGGGCCTGGCTGGACAGCAACGCCCGGACCTGGGGATCCTCGGCCGCCGTCGTGCCCGCCTTGCGGGTGGCGCCGAACGCGACGAGCGCGGCGTGCCGCAGCGAGAGCTCACCGGCCGCGGCGCGGGCGAAGAACTCCGTGTCCTTGGGGAGCGCCCCGGGCCAGCCGCCCTCGATGAACCCGACGCCCAGCGCGTCGAGCTGCCGGGCGACGGCGAGCTTGTCGGCCACCGAGTACGAGATCCCCTCGCGCTGGGCGCCGTCGCGCAGCGTCGTGTCGAAGACGTGGAAGGCGTCGCCGAGGGGCGTTTCGGCGGGCTCGGTGCGGGACATCGCTGGACTCCTGGAGCGTTGGTGCAAACAAAAAGACCCCTCGCGGATGCGAGAGGTCTGCGCGTCGGCCGTGGTGCGGTTAGCCGACGCGCTGCTCGATAATGATCACGCTGAAGCGAGACACGGGGCGGAGCATGGCACGGCCCGTCCCGCGGTGTCGAACCGGCGCCCACATCGTGGGACGAGCGCTGTCGCGCGGGCGGCTGATCGACCACAGTGCGAGGAGGCCCGGCACCGACGCCGCGGCCAGAATCCGGAGGTCACGCGTGTTCCAGCTCACCGCGCTCTACAGCCACCCCGAGGACACCGCCGCGTTCGACAAGCACTACCGCGAGGTGCACGCCGTGCTCGCGAGCAAGATGCCCGGCCTGCGGAAGTTCACGATGAACTGGACGGCGCCCGGCCCGGACGGCGCCAAGCCCTCGTACTACTTCATCGCGACGCTGTACTGGGACTCCGAGTCGGAAGGTCACGCCGCGCTCTCCAGCCCGGAAGGCGAGGCCGCGGTGGCCGACCTGCCCAACTTCGCGGCCGCGGGCGTCGACATCCTCACCGGACCTGCGGAGGCCGTCGTCTGACCCCGTCGGCCATCCGGCGCACGAGCAGCTCCAGGATCGGGCGCGGGGTGGCGAAGTTCAGCCGCGCGTGGCCCCGGCCCGCGGCGCCGCACAGCGGGCCGTCGACGAGCACGACGCCCGTGCGTTCACGCAGCACCTCCGCCGGGTGGTCGCCGAGGCCGAGCGCGCGCAGGTCCAGCCAGGCCAGGTAGGTGCCCTCGGGCAGGTCGAACCGCGCGGCCGGCAGGTGTTCGGCGAGCAGGCCCGCGAGCGTGTGCCGGTTGCCGTCGAGGTTCGCCAGCACCCCGTCGAGCCACGGGCCGCCGTGCGTGTACGCCGCGGTCGCCGCTGTCACCCCGAGCGGCGACGCCCCGTGCGTCGCGGCCGTCGGCAGGCGCGCGTAGGCCGCGCGGTCGGCGTCGTTCGAGAAGATGAGCTGCCCGCAGGCGAGGCCGGGCAGGTTCCACGCCTTGGACGCCGAGACGGCGGTGATGGCGTGTCCGGCCGCGGTCGGCGAGAGCGCGGCGTAGGGCACGTGCCGATGGCCGGGGTAGGTCAGCGGCCCGTGGATCTCGTCGGCGAACACGCGGCCGCCGTGCCGGTCGACCACGGCGCACACCGCGCGCAGCTCGTCGGCGGTGAACACGCGCCCAAGCGGATTGTGCGGGTTGGTCAGCACCAGCAGCTCGCCGCCCGCGCGGAAGGCGGCGTCGAGGCCGTCGAGATCGAGCGCGGGACGGCCGTCGACGCGGGTGGCGGGCACGTGGAGGGTCTCGCGTCCCAGCAGGCCAGGCAGGTCGAGGAACGGCATGTAGGCCGGGGTCGGCAGGATCACCGGCCGTCCCGGGGTGGTGAGGTGTGCGATCACGAGCTCGAGTCCACGCAGCACGTCCGGGACCGGGCACACGTCGGCAGGGGCGACCGCCCAGCCGTACCGGTCGCGCTGCCACGCCGCGCACGCCGTGGCCAGCGCGGTCGCCGGGCCGGGCGGCAGATAGCCGAAGTCGCCGACCTCCACGGCCGCCCGCAGCGCCGCTTGCACGGCGGGCGCCGTGCCGGTGTCCATCTCGGCAACGAACGCGCCCAGGCTGCCGGGCCCGTAGCGGCTCCACTTGAGGCCGCCGCGCGCCCGCAGCTCCTCGACGGTGAGCGCGTCGTACGCGGCGGCGTCGAAGTCCGCCAAGCCAGTGCGGTGTCCACAAACGTCCACCGGGCCGCTCACGTGCCCAGACGACGACTCGCGGCGTTGCCGCCCTCGCGAATACGCCCGGTATGAGCTTCGGGCGGCGCCTTGCGAGTCGCCGCCTGGATCACGCGATCCACCCGGCAACGTTCATGGACACCGCACTAGCCGGCGTTGCTCGGCGCGTGGCTGCTGACCAAGGCGGCGAGGCGGTCGCCGATGCTGCGGGTGTGGCCGGTGACGCTGTGGTCGCGGGTGGCGAGGTCGAACGCGACGGCGGCCTCGATGCGGCGCGCCGAGTCGCGCTCGCCCAGGTGGTCGAGCAGCAGCGCGACCGACAGCACCGCGGCCGTCGGGTCGGCGATCCCCTGGCCCGCGATGTCGGGCGCCGATCCGTGCACGGGCTCGAACATGCTCGGGTTGCGGCGGCTGACGTCGAGGTTGCCGCTGGCCGCGAGCCCGATGCCGCCGGTGACGGCCCCCGCGAGGTCGGTGATGATGTCGCCGAACAGGTTGTCGGTGACGATCACGTCGAAGCGGCCCGGGTCCTGCACCATGTGGATCGTGGTGGCGTCGATGTGCTGGTAGGCCACCGACACGTCGGGGTGCTCCAGCGACACCTCTTCGACGATCCGCGACCACAGTCGGCCGGAGAACGTGAGCACGTTCGTCTTGTGCACCAGCGTGAGGTGCTTGCGGGGGCGGCGCTCGGCGCGGGCGAACGCGTCGCGCACCACGCGTTCGACGCCGTAGGCGGTGTTGGTGGACACCTCGGTGGCGATCTCGTGCGGGGTGTCCTTGCGCAGCAGGCCGCCGGTGCCGACGTAGGGCCCCTCGGTGCCTTCCCGCACGACCACCATGTCGATCTCGGGGTTGCCCGCGAGCGGCCCCCGCACGCCCGGGTAGAGCCGGGCGGGCCGCAGGTTGACGTGGTGGTCCAGCTCGAACCGCAGCCGCAGCAGCAGGCCGCGCTCGAGGATGCCGCTCGGCACGGAGGGGTCGCCGACGGCGCCGAGCAGGATGGCGTCGTGCTGCTGCAGCTCGGTGAGCACCGTCTCGGGCAGCAGCTCGCCGGTGGAGTGCCAGCGGGCGGCGCCGAGGTCGTAGGTAGTGGTCTCGGTGCCGGGCATGACCTCCTCCAGCACCTTCAGCGCCTGGTCAATGACCTCCGGCCCGATGCCGTCCCCCGGGATGACCGCAAGGCGCATCCTGAATCCCTCCTTCGACCGGCCAATCCGGCCCGTCGCACGCTACCGGCTGCGACGGTCGCCGCCGCCCGCCTGCCATCCCATCGGGGTCGCCCCGAAAGGTGAAAGGGCAGCCCGACCCGCCCGATGCCCGGGTATGCCCCGGGCACGCCATTCTGCCGGTAACCCGGATGGAGCCTGCACCCGAGGTCGCAACCGCGATGCGGGCGCGGCCCGGTTCACTCGAACGAGATCAGGCGGGTCGTGGTGGCGCCGACCGAGGCGCCGATCGGCTCCAGCACGGCCGGGTCGACCGGCCGGTCGACGCGCAGCAGCATGATCGCGTCGGCGCCGTCGGTGGTCTGGCTGATCTGCGCCGCCTCGATGTTGACCGCCGCCTCGCCCAGGAGCGATCCCACCCGGCCCATCACGCCGGGCCGGTCGGCGTATTCCAACAGCAGGTAGTCGCCCTCGGCCCGCAGGTCGAAGTGCCTGCCGTTGACCTCGACCAGCTTGTGCACCTGTGCGCGGCCGGTGAGGGTGCCCGACACGGTTATCGCCGCGCCGTCGGGCATCGCCGCCCGCAGCTGGACGACGCTGCGGAAGTTCTCGCTCTCCGGCGCCGTGGCGAGCTCGACGGTGACCCCGCGCGTCTCGGCCAGCACCGGCACGTTGACGAACGTGACCTGGTCCTCGACGACGGGGGTGAAGAGGCCGCGCAGCGCGGCGAGCGACAGCACCCCCACGTCCTCGGCGGCCAGCTCGCCCGCCACGTCGACCGTGACCGAAGACGGCAGCCGCCCCGCCAGTGCGTAGAGCACGTGGCCGAGCTTCTGCACCAGCGGCAGCCACGGCGCAACCTCCTCGCCGACCACCCCGCCGACCTGCACATTCACCGCGTCGGGCACGAACTCGCCCGCGAGCGCGAGCTGCACCGAGCGGGCGACATCGGTGCCCGCGCGGTCCTGCGCCTCCTCGGTGGACGCGCCCAGATGGGGGGTGACGACCACCCGCTCCAGCTCGAACAGCGGGCTCGCGGTGGCGGGCTCGGTGAGGTAGACGTCGATGCCCGCCCCGCCGACGTGCCCGGAGCGCACGGCCTCGGCCAGGGCGTCCTCGTCGACGAGGCCACCGCGCGCGGCGTTGACGACGATCACGCCCGGCTTGGTGAGCGCGAGCTGGTCCTTGCCGATGAGCCCGACCGTCTCGGGGGTCTTCGGCAGGTGGATCGAGATCATGTCGGCCCGCCCGAGGAGCTCCTCCAGCGTGAGCAGCTCGATGCCGAGCTGGGCGGCGCGGGCGGGCGCGATGTACGGGTCGTAGGCGACGAGGGTGACCCCGAACGCGGCGAGCCGCTGCGCCACCAGCTGGCCGATCTTGCCGAGCCCGACGATGCCGAGCGTCTTGCCGGAGAGCTCGACGCCGGTGAAGCTGCTGCGCTTCCACTGGCCCTGCCGAAGGCTCGCGTCGGCCGCCGGGATGTGTCGCGCCGCCGACAGCAGCAGGGCGATGGCGTGCTCGGCGGCGCTCACGATGTTGGACGTGGGCGCGTTGACGACCATCACGCCGCGGGCCGTGGCCGCGGGCACGTCGACGTTGTCCAGCCCGACCCCGGCCCGGGCGACGACTTTGAGCCGGTGGGACGCCGCGAACACCTCCGCGTCGACCTTGGTGGCCGACCGGACAAGCAGCGCATCGGCCTCGGCGAGGGCCGCGAGGAGCGCGGGACGGTCGGTGCCGTCGACGTGGCGGATCTCCACATCGTCGCCGAGGAGCGCCACCGCGGACGGCGCGAGCTTCTCGGCGAGCAGGACGACAGGACGGGGGGCGGCGGTGCTCACGAAGGCTCCCAGATCGACGGGCAGTACCACTCGATCGTAGAGCGACGCCCCGACCGGACCCGCGCGGACGGGCCCCGACGTGGCAGCAGGGTGACACTCCTGACGTTGAGCGTCAGCAGTGTCACCCTGCTGCCACGGTCACCCCGCGGCCACCGCGCCGGACTTCGGCCGGGTCAGGTCGCCTTCGTGCCCACCCAGCTCATCAGGCCGCGCAGCTTCTCGCCGACCTGCTCGATCGGGTGCTCCTGGCCCTCCTTCTGCAGGCGGGTGAAGTTGGGGCGGCCCGCGTCGTCCTCGGCCACCCACTCGCGGGCGAACCTGCCGTCCTGGATCTCGGCGAGGATGGCGCGCATCGCGTCCTTCGTCGCGGGGGTGATGATCCTCGGGCCGCGCGTGAGGTCGCCGTACTCGGCGGTGTCGGAGATCGAGAAACGCTCGTTGGCGATGCCGCCCTCGTACATGAGGTCGACGATCAGCTTGAGCTCGTGCAGGCATTCGAAGTAGGCGATCTCCGGGGCGTAGCCCGCCTCGGTGAGCACCTCGAAGCCGGTCTGAACCAGCGCCGCGGCGCCGCCGCAGAGCACGGCCTGCTCGCCGAAGAGGTCGGTCTCGGTCTCCTCGGTGAACGTGGTCTCGATCACGCCCGCCCGCGCGCCGCCGATCGCGGCGGCGTAGGACAGCGCGAGCGCCTTCGCCCCGCCCGTGGCGTCCTGCTCGACGGCGATGAGGCACGGCACGCCCTTGCCGTCCACGAACTGGCGGCGCACCAGGTGGCCGGGGCCCTTCGGCGCCACCATCGCCACGTCCACATCGGACGGTGGCGTGATCAGGCCGTAGCGGATGTTGAAGCCGTGCCCGAAGAAGATCGCGTCGCCCGGCTTGAGGTTGGGCGCGATGTCGTCGGCGTAAATGAAGCGCTGCTTGGTGTCCGGCGCCAGGATCATGATCAGGTCGGCCCAGGCGGCCACCTCGGCGGGGGTGCCCACGGTGAGGCCCTCGTCGGCCGCCTTGGCGCGGGACTTCGAGCCCTCCTGCAGGCCGATGCGCACCTCGACGCCCGAGTCGCGCAGCGAGAGCGAGTGGGCGTGGCCCTGGCTGCCGTAGCCGATGACCGCGACCTTGCGGCCCTGGATGATCGACAGGTCGGCGTCGTCGTCGTAGTAGATGTTGACTGTCACGAGGTTCTCTCCCAGCTAGGGTGGTCGTGAGTGGAAAACGTGGCTATAGCCACGTTTTCCACTCACGACCTCAGCGGACGGGGGTGGCGGTGATGGAGCGGGGCCCACGGCCGACGGCGATGGTGCCGGACTGCACCATCTCCCGGATGCCGTAGGGCTCCAGATTCTTCAGCAGGGCCGCGATCTTGTCCGCGGTGCCCGTCGCCTCGATCGTCAGTGACTCGGGCGTGACGTCGACGGCCTTGGCGCGGAACAGCTCCACGATCTCCAGCACCTGGCTGCGGACCGCGGGATCGGCGCGCACCTTGACCAGGAGCACCTGCCGCTGCACCGACTGCGTCGCCTCCAACTCCACGATCTTGAGGACGTGGATGAGCTTGTTGAGCTGCTTGGTGACCTGCTCGAGGGGGAAGTCCTCGACGGCGACGACGATCGTCATGCGGGAGATGTCGGCGTGCTCGGTGGGCCCGACCGCGAGCGACTCGATGTTGAAGCCGCGCCGGGAGAACAGCCCCGACACGCGGGCGAGCACACCGGGCTTGTCCTCGACGAGCACCGAGAGCGTGTGGCGCTGCATCACGACTGGGCCTCCTCGATGACGGCGTCGATCGTCGCCGGGTCCGCGACGAGCTCGTCGCCGTCGAACAGCGGCCGGATGTCCCGCGCGGCCATGATCTGGTCGTTGCCGGTGCCCGCGGCGACCATCGGCCACACCTGGGCGTCGGCGCCGACCACGAAGTCGATCACGACCGGCTGGTCGTTGATCGCCATGGCCTCGTGGATGACGCGGTCGACATCGTCCTTCGACTCCGCGCGCAGCCCGACGCAGCCCATGGCCTCGGCCAGCAGCTTGAAGTCCGGGATCCGGTGCTTGTGCGTGCCGAGGTCGGTCTGGGAGTAGCGCTCGGCGTAGAACAGGTTCTGCCACTGGCGGACCATGCCGAGGTTGCCGTTGTTGATGATCGCCACCTTGATCGGAATCTGCTCGATCGCGCAGGTGGCGAGCTCCTGGTTGGTCATCTGGAAGCAGCCGTCGCCGTCGATGCACCAGACGACGGCGTCGGGCATGGCCATCTTCGCGCCCATCGCCGCGGGCACGGCGAAGCCCATCGTGCCCAGGCCGCCGGAGTTGAGCCACGTGCGCGGCTTCTCGTAGCGGATGAACTGCGCCGCCCACATCTGGTGCTGCCCGACCCCGGCCGTGTACAGCGCGTCCGGGCCCGCGATCGCACCGATGCGCTCGATGACGTACTCCGGGGAGAGCGAGCCGTCGGCGGGCCAGTCGTAGCCGAGCGGGTAGGTCTCGCGCAGCTCGTTCAGATACGCCCACCAGGACGTGAGGTCGGCCGCGGGGTGCGCCGCGCGCTCCGCCGTCACGGCGTCGATCAGCTCCAGGATCACCTCGCGGCAGTCGCCCACGATCGGGACGTCGGCGCGGCGGTTCTTGGAGATCTCCGCCGGGTCGATGTCCGCGTGCACGATCGTGGCGCTCGGGGCGAAGCTCGCGAGCTGGCCGGTGACGCGGTCGTCGAAGCGGGCCCCGAGCGCCACGAGCAGGTCGGACTTCTGCATCGCCGCCACCGCGGCCACCGTGCCGTGCATGCCGGGCATCCCGACGTGCTGGCGATGGCTGTCGGGGAAGGCACCGCGCGCCATGAGCGTGGTGACGACCGGGATGTCCGTCAGCTCCGCGAGCCGCAGCAGCTCCTCGGACGCGTCGGCCTTGAGCACGCCGCCGCCGACGTACAGCACGGGCTGGCGGGCGCTGGTGATGAGCTTGGCGGCCTCGCGGATCTGCTTGCCGTGCGGCCGGATCGTCGGGCGGTAGCCGGGCAGCTGCAGCTCCGGGGGCCAGCTGAACGTCGTTTGCTCCTGCAGGACGTCCTTGGGGATGTCCACCAGCACCGGGCCCGGCCGACCCGTGGAGGCCAGGTGGAAGGCCTCCGCGATCGCCCTCGGGATCTCGGTGGCCTCGGTGACCAGCATGTTGTGCTTGGTGATCGGCATGGTGATGCCGGTGATGTCGGCTTCCTGGAACGCGTCGGTGCCGATCAGCGCCCGGCTCTGCTGGCCGGTGATCGCCACGACCGGGATCGAGTCCATGTGGGCGTCGGCGATCGGGGTGACGAGGTTGGTCGCCCCCGGGCCGGACGTCGCCATGCAGACCCCGACCTTGCCCGTGGCCTGCGCGTAGCCCGTGGCCGCGTGCCCAGCGCCCTGCTCGTGGCGGACGAGGACGTGCCGGACCCTCGTGGAGTCCAGCAGCGGGTCGTAGGCGGGCAGGATCGTGCCGCCGGGGATGCCGAAGACGACCTCGCAGCCGACCTCCTCCAGCGAGCGCACGAGCGACTGCGCCCCGGTCATGGGCACGGCGTCGATCCGGTCTCCGGCCACGGTCTCGGCGCGCGGGGTGTCCGTGCGCTGAGCCGGGGCGGGCCGTCCGGGCGGTGGCGCCGGTTTCGGCCCTGATCGGGGGGTTGCGGTGGTCATGGGGTTTCGCCTCGCTGCTCGTGAAATCCGGATCCGAACATGAAAAAACCCCCGACCGCCGGAGGGCGGAACGAGGGTGGCGCGTCGACGACCGAAGGCTCGCTCAGGCGTTGACGCGCCTGAGAAGTACGAGGGCCTGGGCCGTGGACATGGCCGCGACGCTAGCGGCCCGGCGGGCGGGGCGTCAAATCCGTGAGATGCGCCGTCCGGATCATGGGACCGGGGGGACGACGCGCTGGCCCTCGGCCGGCGGATCCGGCCGACGTGAGCGGCGCGGCCGAGGCCCTCGGGCGGGCGGCCGGGCCGCCGGGGACATCGAGGGCGCGCAGGCGCTGGCCCGCGAGGCGCTCGACGCCGCCCGCGTCGAGGAGCTGTTCGGCGCGCCCTACGTCGACCCCGAGCGGATCGCGGCGCTACGGGCCACCATGGCCCGGCTCGACGGGGGGTGACTACCACCAGGGTGGTAGTCCGGTCGGTCCCGCGGGCCGACGACGCCGGGCCCGTCGTCGAGCACCGTCGGGGCCATGGCGCTCTTGCTGTCGCACCCCCGCACGGAGCACGGCCTTATCGGCCGCGTCGCCGCCGCCGCGCTCACGGCGGGCGCGGGCGCGATCCATCTGGCCGTCGTGCCCGACCACCTGCGCGAGTACCCGCTGTTCGGGATCTTCTTCGGGGTGGTGGGGGCGGCCCAGCTCGCCGCCGCCGCCGCAGTGCTGCGACCCACGCGCCGCCTCCTGCCGGGCGTGGCGGTCGGGCAGGCGCTGCTCGTGGCGCTGTGGCTGGTGTCCCGCACGACCGGCCTGCCGATCGGGCCGGAGCCGTGGCAGCCCGAGGAGATCGGCGTCGCCGACGTCGTCTGCGTCGGGTTGGAGCTGCTCGCCGTCGCGGTGCTGGTGGGGCTTCTCGTACGCGCACCGCGGCCGCGGTCGTGGCGGACGCCGTGGGGGGCCGCGGCGGTGGTCGTCCCGGTGGCGCTCGCGACGTTCGTGGGCGTCGGCACCGGCCTGTCCGGCATGCCCGACGCGTTCTCGGTCGCGCCGCCGATTGCGGGGGGCACGTCGGTCACCACGCTCGTCGCCCCGCCCGGGCCCCAGCCGGTGCGGGCCTTCACGCTCACCGCCCGGCCCGCCGTGATCGACGGCAGGCCCGCGTACACCTACGACGGCGCCGTGCCCGGCCCCCTGCTGCGCGTCACCCAGGGTGATCGCGTGCGGGTGACGCTGGTGAACCGGCTGCCGGTCGCCACCACCGTGCACTGGCACGGCCTGCGCGTGCCCGCCGCCGTGGACGGGGTCGCGGGCATCACCCAGGACGCGGTTCCCCCTGGCGGCAGCTTCACCTACGAGTTCCTCGCCGACGAGGCGGGCACGTTCTGGTACCACTCCCACCAGGACACCGGCAACCAGATCCCGGCCGGGCTCTTCGGCGCGCTCGTCGTCGACCCGGCGGGCGGCCCGCGCGCCGACGTCGACCGCACCCTGATGCTGCACGACACCGGCTCCGGGACGATCGCGGTCAACGGCACCCCCGGCGACCTGCGCCTCGGCGCCCGACCCGGGCAGACCGTGCGGCTGCGGATCATCGACGCCGTCGCCCCGAGCATGGACGGCACCGCCGAGGCACCCCTCCTGCTCGGCGCGCCCTACCGCGTGGTGGCGCTCGACGGCCGCGACCTCGCGGGCCCGCAGGAGCTGGGCCCGCGGCGGCTGCAGCTGGGCATGGGCCAGCGCGTCGACCTCGTCTTCACCATGCCACGCGCCGGTGCCGTGCGGCTCGTCGACTCGCGGATCGGCGGCACGCCGTCACTGCTGCAGGGGCTCTTCGGCGCGCCGTCGCGGGCCGCCGAGACGGTGACGATCGGTGACGGCCCGGCCCCCGCGGCCGTCGACCCCGCCGCCGTGCCGCTGTTCGACCCGCTCGCCTACGGCACGCCCGCCCCCGATCCGACGACCCTGCGGGCCCCCGACGTCACCGCGCCCGTCGTGCTCGGCAAGGCGCCCGGCTTCCGTGACGGCCGCATCGAGCTGGTGCACACGATCAACGGGGCGGCGTCGCCCGACGTGCCCCCGATCGTCGTGCGGCCCGGGCAGCTGGTGGGTCTGCACCTGGTGAACGACACCGACGAGTTCCACCCGATGCACCTGCACGGGCACGTCATGACCGTGCTCGCCGTCGACGGCCGCCGTCCGACCGGCACCCCGCTGCACCGCGACACGGTCACCCTCGCCCCCCGTCAGACCGTCGACGTCGTGTTCCCGGCCGACAACCCCGGCCTGTGGATGCTGCACTGCCACGTCCTGCTGCACGCCGCGATGGGGATGAGCATGACGATCGACTACGCGGGCGTCACCACGCCGTTCACGATGGGCGCCGCGTCCGGGAACGTGCCCGAATGACGGTCGAGCGGGCCACACTGGGGGGTGTGACGCCGATGCCCCGCGGGAAGGCCCTCGCGGTCGCGGTGTTCGTCGTCGCCGTGGTGACCGTCGGTGTCGTCGTCGAGCGGAGCGGCACGGCCGGGCCGCAGCCGCCGTTCGCGCTCGGCCTGGCGATCGGCGTGGCGGCCGGAGCCGTCACCGCGTGGCGGGCCCGGCCGGTGCCTGCCGCGGGCGTGATCGTCGTGCTCTGCGCCGCCTACCACGTCTTCGGCTTCCCCGGCCTCGCGCCCGCCGTCGCGCTCTACCCGGTGCTCTACACGATGGCCGCTACCGGCACCGGACTTCCCACGATCGCGCTCGCCGTCGCCGTGATCGCCGTCGTGGTACCGATGCCGCTGGTGCCACCGCAGGCGGTGCCCCTGGGCTGGTCCAACGTCGGGTTCGGCGCCTCGCTGCTCGCCGTCCTCGCGTTCGGCGAGGCGACCCGGGCGCGGCGGCAGGCGGCCGCCGAGCAGCTGCGCGCCGTCCGCCTCGCGGGTGAGCAGGAGACGCGGCGGAAGATCGCCGAGGACCGGGTGGCGGTCGCCCGCGAGGTGCACGACGTGCTCGCCCACACGATCACCGCCATCTCCGTGCAGGCCGCGGCCGCGGCCGAGGCGATCGACGATCGGCCCGACGACGCCCGCGCCGCGCTCGCCGCCGTCCGCTCCGCCACCCGCGACGCGATGGCCGAGCTGCGCGGCACCCTCGCCACGCTGCGCACCGAGCCGCCGCCGGGCATCGACCAGCTGCCGCAGCTGGAGGCGCAGGCGGAGGCGGCCGGGCTGGCCGTCTCGCTCATGGTCACCGGCGGGCCGGACGCGCCCGCCCCGGTCGGCCGCACGGTCTACCGGATCGTGCAGGAGGCGCTGACCAACACGATGCGGCACGCCGCAGCGTCCCGGGCCACGGTGCGGGTGGCGATCGAGCCGGACGTCGTGACCGTCGAGGTCACCGACGACGGCCGCGGCGGCCCGCACAGTGATGGGCACGGCCTCTGCGGCATGCGCGAGCGCGCGGCCGCACTCGGCGGCACCTTCGAGGCGGGCGCGCGGGGGCGCGGCTTCCGGGTGGCGGCCCGGCTCCCGACGAGCGTGCGCGCATGAGCCGGGTTCGCGTGGCGCTCGCCGACGACCAGCCGCTCGTGCGGGCCGGGTTCCGCGCGCTGCTGGGCCACAGCCCTGACATCCAGGTCGTGGGCGAGGCACCCGATGGCCGCGCCGCCGTCGAGCTGGCCCGCCGCGCGCGCCCCGACGTGCTGCTCATGGACATCCGCATGCCCGGCACGGACGGCATCGAGGCCACCCGCCTGATCTGCGGCGACCCCGCACTGGCGGCGGTGCGGGTCGTCGTGCTCACCACCTACGCCCACGACGAGTACGTGTTCGGCGCGCTCCGCGCGGGCGCGAGCGGCTTCCTGCTCAAGGACGTCGAGCCCGCGGAGCTGCGCGCCGCGGTGCACGTCGTCGCGGCCGGGGAGGCGCTGCTCGCGCCCGCCGTCACGCGCACGTTGATCGCGGCCTTCGCCGGTGGCCCGCAGCGCTCCCCCGCCGACCGGGATCTGCTCGCCGCGCTCACCGACCGCGAGCGCGAGGTCACCGCGCTCGCCGCCCACGGGCTCTCCAACGACGAGATCGCGGCCCGGCTGGTGATCAGCCGGGCCACGGCGAAGACCCACGTCGCGCGCGCGATGTCCAAGGTCGGCGCGCGCGACCGGGCCCAGCTCGTCGTGTTCGCCTACCGCAGCGGGCTCGCGACCGCCCCGCTGCCCTGATCCGCGAAGCTGCGGCGGGCGATGCCGAGGTAGAGGGCGCCGCCCAGCAGCACGCCGACGAACCAGGAGTAGGACGCGACCGCGGAGAACATGGGGACCAGCGCCAGGACGAGGCAGATCAGCGCCGACGGCACGAACGCGGCGAGGGCCTTCGGGTTCCAGCCACCCCGGTACCAGTGCGGGCTGTTCGGGTCCTCCGTGTAGAGCTGTTCCACGACGACCCGCTGCCTGCGGAGCAGGAAGTAGTCGGCGAAGATGATCCCGAAGAGCGGACCGAGCAGCGCGCCGAGGCCGCCGAGGAAGTAGTTGATCGCGACCGGGCTGTTGTAGAGCTGCCATGGCAGGATCACGACCGCGGCCACCGCCGCGATCAGGCCGCCGCGGCGGAAGTCGATGTACTTCGGCGCGACGTTGGACAGGTCGTAGGACGCCGAGACGAAGTTCGCCACCACGTTGATGCCGATCGTCGCGATGATGAACGTGACGGCGCCGACGAGCGTGACCCACACGTTGCCGATCTGGGCGACGATCTCGACGGGGTCGGTGAGGGCCTTGCCGAACACCGCGACGCTGCCTGCCGTGACGGCCACCGTCACCACGGCGAAGGCGAGGAAGTTCACCGGCAGCCCGAGGAAGTTGCCGCGCACCACGGTCCGGCGGTCGGGCGCGAAGCGGGCGAAGTCGCAGAAGTTGAGCAGCAGCGTGGAGAAGTAGGTGACGGTCAGCGCCACGGCCGACACGAACGCGCCCGCCGCGGCGCCCCCGGAGAGCTGCTGGGTGCTGAGGTTGAGGCTGAACCCCGAGCCCGCCTTGACGACGATCCAGATGGCGAGCACGAACATCACGACCCAGATCGCCGGACCGGCCCAGTCCTGGAACCGCCGGACCGTCTCCATGCCACGCCGGATGACCAGCAACTGAAGCACCCACATCACCGCGAACGCCACCCAGCCCAGCGCCGAGAGGCCGAGGAACCCGCCCTCGGTCCAGGGCTTCAGGCCCGGCCACAGCGACAGGGCGAGCACCACGACGGCGACCGACGCCAGCCAGGTCTGGATGCCGTACCAGGCGATGGCGATGATCGCGCGGATCAGCGCGGGCAGGTTGGCGCCGAACACCCCGAACGAGATCCGGGCGATGACCGGGAACGGCGCGCCCGTGCGCTGCCCGGCGAACCCCGTGAGGTTCATGAGCAGGAACACGATGACGATGCCGACCACGAGGGCGACGAAGACCTGCCACGCGAACAACCCGAGGAAGAACAGGCCTGCGGCGAACGTGTAGCCGCCGATGCTGTGTACGTCCGACATCCACATGGCGAAAAGGCTGTAGGTGCCCCAGGTCCGTTCGGTGGTCGGCGCCAGGTCCTCGTTGTAGAGGCGGGGACTTGCCCACGATGGTACGGCGTCGGCGGGGCGGGCTTCGGGTTGAGTCGCCATCCTTTTTCCTTAATGTGGAATCTTTCTTCCGCTGATCGAGAAAGTATGAGATCGGTGCGGGCCTGCGTCAAGAGGTGGCGGGCTGAGACGATGACGGGGTGAGCGAGCCGCGCGCGGTGTTCCGCATCCCCCCGTTGGCGATCCTCGGGGCCGTGCTGCTCGCCGTCTGCGCCACGCCTGCCGCGTTCGGGGCGCCGTACTTCTGGCTGGTCTACCTGCTGCCGGTCGCGGTGGTGGTCTGGGTGCTGCGGGTGCGCACCGTGGTCGACGCCGAGGGGCTGACCGTACGGCGGGTCGTCGGCTCGCGGCGCGTACCGTGGTCGCAGATCCGCTCGCTGCACCTGCGCGACAAGGGTGGGGTGCGGGCGGTGCTGACCGACGGCGCCGAGCTACCGCTCCGCTGCGTCCGCGTTCGCGACCTGCCCCAGCTCGCCGCCGCGTCCGGCGGGCACCTCAGCATCGGAGACGAGTAGATGCCCGCCCTGCGCTCCCGCGTCACCACCCACGGCCGCAACGCCGCCGGAGCGCGTTCGCTCTGGCGGGCCACCGGCATGACCGACGGCGACTTCGGCAAGCCGATCGTCGCCATCGCCAACTCCTACACCCAGTTCGTGCCCGGCCACGTGCACCTCAAGGACCTGGGCGAGATCGTCGCGGACGGGGTGCGCGCGGCGGGCGGTGTGCCGCGGGAGTTCCACACGATCGCCGTGGACGACGGCATCGCCATGGGGCACGGTGGGATGCTCTACTCGCTGCCCTCGCGCGAGGTCATCGCCGACGCCGTCGAGTACATGGTCAACGGGCACGCCGCCGACGCGCTCGTCTGCATCTCCAACTGCGACAAGATCACCCCGGGGATGCTCAACGCGGCCATGCGGCTCAACATCCCGACGGTGTTCGTGTCGGGCGGGCCGATGGAGGCGGGCAAGGCCGTCGTCGTCGACGGGGTGGCGCACGCGCCCACCGACCTCATCACGGCGATCTCCGCGTCGGCGTCCTCGCAGGTCGACGACGAGGGGCTCACGCTCGTCGAGCGCTCCGCCTGCCCGACGTGCGGCTCGTGCTCGGGGATGTTCACCGCGAACTCGATGAACTGCCTCACCGAGGCCTTGGGCCTCGCCCTACCCGGCAATGGCTCCACGCTGGCCACCCATGCGGCGCGCCGCGCGCTGTTCGAGCGGGCGGGAACGACGGTGATGGAGCTGGCCACGCGGTGGTACTCGGGCGACGACGCGTCGGCGCTGCCCCGTTCCATCGCCACCCGCAAGGCCTTCGAGAACGCGATGGCGCTCGACGTCGCGATGGGCGGCTCAACGAACACGGTGCTGCACATCCTCGCCGCCGCGCAGGAGGGCGAGATCGACTTCGACCTGGCCGCGATCGACGCCGTCTCCCGGCGGGTGCCGTGCCTGGCCAAGGTGGCGCCCAACTCCGACTACCACATGGAAGACGTGCACCGGGCCGGTGGCATCCCGGCGATCCTGGGCGAGCTGCGTCGCGCCGGGCTGCTGAACACCGACGTCCACACCGTGCACGCGCCGTCGCTGGAGGCGTGGCTCGACGGGTGGGATGTGCGGGCGGCGGCACCGTCGGCCGAGGCGGTGGAGCTGTTCCACGCCGCGCCGGGAGGGGTGCGCACCACCGCGGCGTTCTCGACGACCAACCGCTGGTCCTCCCTCGACACGGACGCGACGGCGGGCTGCATCCGCGACGTCGCCCACGCGTACACGAAGGACGGCGGGCTCGCCGTGCTGCGCGGCAACATCGCCCCGGACGGCGCCGTGATCAAGGCAGCGGGCATCGACGAGGAGCTGTGGCACTTCGCGGGCCCGGCGCGGGTGGTCGAGAGCCAGGAGGAGGCCGTCTCGGTCATCCTCGCCAAGCAGGTGCGGCCCGGCGACGTGTTGGTGGTGCGCTACGAGGGGCCCTCGGGCGGGCCGGGGATGCAGGAGATGCTGCACCCCACCGCCTTCCTCAAGGGCGCCGGGCTGGGCCGGGTGTGCGCGCTGATCACCGACGGGCGGTTCTCCGGCGGCTCCAGCGGCATCTCGGTGGGCCACATCTCGCCGGAGGCCGCGGCGGGCGGCGTGATCGGGCTCGTCGAGGACGGCGACCGCGTGGTCATCGACGTGCGCGAGCGCACGCTGCACCTCGACGTGCCCGACGAGGTGCTGGGCGAGCGGCGCGCCAAGATGGACGCGAGCGAGCGGCCCTGGCAGCCGCGCGACCGCGACCGGCCGGTGAGCAAGGCCCTGCGCGCCTACGCGGCGCTGGCCACGAGCGCGCACACGGGGGCGGTCCGCCGGGTGCCGTGACCCGCTCGTGAGTGGATAACGTTGTTCCAGCCACTATTTCCACTCACGAGCGCCGGAGGCGCCGCCAGGCGCTGGAGGCGCGCTCGATCATCTCGCCGACCCGGGCGGCGCCGAGGTGGTCGGCGGCGAAGCCGAGGTACTGGACGTGGACCGCCGCGTCGGCCCAGTCCTGCTCCAGCGCGGGCGGCTCGGGGTACCACGCGGGCGGAACAGCGCCCTGGGCGCAGAGGGTCGCGCGATCCAGGGCGGCAGGGGCGACGCGGGCGTTGCCCCAGTCGATGAGCACGTCACCGAGGACGTTGCCGCGGTGGGCGTCCCCGTGCACCAGCGTGCGCGGCATCCGGGCCAGCGCGCCGATGATCACCGGGTCGGCGCGCCAGGCCAGCAGCGCGCGCTCGGCGTCGGCGAACTCCCGTTCCCCGGTCCGGGCCGCGCCACCGCGCACGGCGACCAGCGTGCGGTCGCACAGCGCCGCCCACCACGCCGCATCTACGACGGGCACGCCGCGCGGCCGTCGTCCGAGCCAGTGCGCGTGCACCGCGGCCAGCGTGCGCCACACCGGCTCGGGCACCGGGTCGGCGGGCCCGAGCGGCGGCGCGTCGACGAACGGCAGCACCAGCCAGTCCGGGCCGATCGCCAGCGGGCGCGGCGGCCCGGCCACCACCGCGACCGCCCGCATGGCCGCGACCTCGACCGGCCCGGCCGCCTTGAGCACGACGGTCCGGGTCTGCCCGTCGACGGACAGCTCCACGCGTTCGACGGAGACGGCCACGTAGCCGCCGGTCAGCGGCGCGCGCCCGAGCACCCGGACCGGCGCGCCCAGCCGCCGTTCGAGAGCGGAGAGCCAGGCCGGGTCGTGATCGCCGGAATCGGCGCCGGAGGTGCGCCGGTGCACCTCACGCACCACTCGCGGCGATCACCCCACGACCGGCCGTCGGAGCAGCACGTAGACGAGCACGGCGGCGGCGACGCCGATGACGAGCGCCAGCACCCCCCAGGACGCGGGCCGCCGGTGCCACGCGCGGCCGTTGTCCAGCGCGACCCGTCCCGGCCCGGTGAGCACCAGGCACGCGGCACCGAGCCCGAGCACGCCCGAGTACTCGATCGCGTCGCCGCCGCGCGGGCCCGTGACGAAGAAGCCGTTGCCCAGCTTGAGCAGCACCGCGTTGATCATGATGGCGAGCACGGCGGCCGCCGCCAGCGGGGTGAACAGCCCGACGATGAGAAAGGCCCCCGCGACGAGCTCGGTGACCCCGGTGACCCACGACAGCGTCGTCGCCTGCTGGTAGCCGAAGCCCGTGAGGTGCGTGGCGAACCCGGCGATCCCCGGGCCGCCCCACAGCCCGAATACCTTCTGCGCACCGTGCGCGAACACCGCGCCGCCGATGCCGAGACGCAGGAGCAGGAGGCCGATGTCGGTGCCGCCGTTCCATGCGAGCGGACGCCGGGTCGGGCGGGTGTCGGACGGCGTGGTCGACCCGTAGTTGCCGAACCCCGGGTACGAGGTCGTGGGCTGCTCGGTCATGCGCGGCACAGTAGCGGGGCGCGGGCGGTTCAGTACCCGTCCTGGACGAGATTCGACGGCGTGTTCCCCCCGGCGAACGCCGCGATCTGCGTGGCCGCGATCCGGAACGCGCGATCCGTGGCGAGCGGCACGCTGCCGCCGACGTGCGGGGTGAGCAGCAGCCCTGGCGCCGACCAGAGCGGGTGGCCCGCGGGCAGCGGTTCGGGATCGGTGACGTCGAGGGCCGCGCGCAGCCGTCCCGAGGTCAGCTCGACGAGCAGCGCGTCGGTGTCCACGACGGGCCCGCGGGCGGCGTTCACCAGCACGGCGCCGTCCGGCATGGCGGCGAGGAACGGGGCGTCGACGAGGCCGCGGGTGGCGTCGGTCAGCGGCACGACCACCACGCACGCGTCGTGCCGCGGGAGCAGCGCGGCCACCTCGTCGATCGCGTGCACGCCGTCGCGGGCGCGGCGACCGACGAGTGTGGCCGTCACCTCGAAGGGGGCGAGGCGGGCCCTTGTCTGCTCCGCGACGTCGCCCGCCCCGACGATCAGCACCCGCTTGCCCGCGAGCTCCTCGGTCGGGTGGTAATCCCAGTGGTGCTGCGCCTGGGCCGCGGCGAACCGCGGGAAATGCCGGTAGGTTGCGAGCAGGGTGGCGACAATCCATTCGGCGGTCGCGCCGCCGTGCGCGCCGCGGCAGTCCGACAGCGCGACGCCGTCGGGCAGCTTGCCGATCCACGCCTCGGCGCCCGCGGTGAGCAGTTGCACCAGCCGCAGCTTCGGCAGCCGCCGCAGCGCGTCCACGACCTCGCCGGTCGCGAGGAACGGCGCGACGAGCACCTCCGCGGTGTCCGCCTCGGGCGGCAGCGGGGCGTCGGCGCGGTAGCGGATCGCGCGCACGCCCGGCACGTCGGCGAGCGCGGCGATCCCGGCCGCGTGGGGAACGAGAACGTCCATGGCGTCCGACGGTACTCACCGGCCGCTCACCGCAGAGCGCTTAGCCTGCCCGTGTGGTGGGTGCCCGGCGGTGCGTGGTCGCACTGCTGGCTGTCCTGTTGCTGGCGGGGTGTGCGTCGTTCCCCGACGCGGGCCCGCACGACTGGCGCGAGAAGATCGAGGGCGTCGGCGAGCTGGGTGGGCCGCCCGCGGCGGCGCGCACACCGACCGAGGAGCCGCCGCCGTCGCCGGACCCGGCCGAGACCGGCGCCCCGCGCGCGCCGTCGGGGTGCGTCGACCCGGACCCGCAGGTCGTGGCGACGTGCCTGGCGCCGGTCGGGGCGATCGCGGTGCTCCCCGACGGGCTGTCCGCGCTGGTCGGCGAGCGCACCACCGGGCGGGTGCTGCGGGTGCGGCAGGGGGCGGCGCCCACGCTGGTCACGACCATCCCCGTGGACGCGACCGGGGGCGGCGGCCTCACCGGGCTCGTCCTGTCGCCCGCGTACGCGGAGGACCAGCTCGTCTACGCCTACATCACCACGCCGACGGACAACCGGGTGGTGAAGCTCGCGGCAGGCGAGCCGCCCAAGCCGGTGTTCGTCGGGATCCCGCGGGGCGCGGCACACAACGCGGGCGCGCTGGGCGTCGACAGCGACGGCTTGCTGCTCGTCGCGACCGGCGATACGGGCGTCAACACCGCGCTGCCCGGCTCGCTCGCCGGGAAGGTGCTGCGCATCGACACGCTGGGGCGGCCGGGTGTGAGCAACCCCGATCCGCGCTCGCCCGTGCTGAGCACCGGGGTGACCAACCCGGCAGGCCTGTGCGTGGACGACACCACGGCGCTCGCCTGGGTGCCCGACCGCACCGACGACGGCGACACCCTGCACCTGGTCATCCCGGGCCCGCTGCCGGTGCCCGCGTGGCGCTGGCCGGACCGGCCCGGGGTGGCGGGCTGCGCGGCGCACGACGGCGTCGTCACGATCGCCCAGACCTTCGGCACGGCCACCTACGTGCTGCGCGGCGACCGCAACGGGCTGTTCAGCGGGCAGCCGCAGACGTTGCTCAAGGGCGTCTACGGCAGGCTCGGCCCGGCCACGTTGGGCCCGGACGGCTTCCTGTGGCTGGGCACGGTCAACAAGGACGGCGGCAAGCCCGTCTCCAGCGACGACCGCGTGATCCGCATCCAGGTGGGCGGCGGCGGGGGCGCCGGAAGGACCTGACCCTCGTGAGTGAATAACACTGTTCCCACAACTATTTCCACTCACGACCCTCTATGGCAGCAACGGGGGCAGGTGTGTAGTTCCCCGCCCCAGCCGTGGCGCTGGAGG
>CAVUAS010000002.1:210000-255222 GCA_963739465.1 uncultured Actinomycetota bacterium | reverse complement strand
CAGCGTCAGCGGCCGCCGCGGGCCATCGCGAGGACGTCGAGGGCGGCGTCGAGCTGCTCCTCGGTGAGGTGGCCGTCGCGGACATGGCCCCGCTCGACCACCACGTCGCGGATCGTGCGCCGCTCTTTCAGCGCCTGCTTCGCGACCGCGGCGGCCTCCTCGTAGCCCGAGGTACTTGTTCAGCGGGGTGACGATCGACGGCGAGGACTCGGCGAACTCGCGCGTGCGCTCGACGTCGGCCTCGGCCCCGTCCACCACCTTGTCCGCGAAGAGGCGCGCGGCGTTGGCCAGCAACCGGGCCGACTCCAGCACGTTGCGCGCCATCACCGGCATCATCACGTTGAGCTGCAGGTTGCCCTGGGTGCCGGAGAACGCGACGCAGGCGTCGTTGCCGATCACCTGCGCGGCCACCATCATCGTCGCCTCGCAGATCACCGGGTTGACCTTGCCGGGCATGATCGAACTGCCTGGCTGCAGGTCGGGAAGGCGCAGCTCGGCCAGGCCGGTGCGCGGCCCGGAGCTCAGCCACCGGACGTCGTTGGCGATCTTGTAGAGCGACACCGCCACCGTGCGCAGCGCGCCGGAGGCCTCCACGAGCCCGTCGCGGGAGGCCTGGGCCTCGATGTGATCGGGCGCCTCGGTGAGCACGTCGAGGCCGGTGGCGGCGCGCAGGTGCTCGACGACGGCGGCGCCGAACCCGGGCGGCGTGTTCAGGCCCGTGCCGACGGCCGTGCCGCCGATGGGGAGCTGCGCCAGCCGGGGGAGCGCGTCGTGCACCCGCGCCACGCCGTACTCGACCTGCGTGGCCCAGCCGCCCGCCTCCTGGCCGAGCGTGATCGGCACGGCGTCCATGAGGTGCGTGCGGCCCGCGGTCACGACGTCGGCCCAGTCGTCGGCGCGGCGGCGCAGCGCGGCGGCGAGGTGTTCCAACGCAGGCACGACGTCGGTGGCGAGCGCCTCGGTGGCGGCGAGATGGATCGTCGTCGGGAAGACGTCGTTGGACGATTGCGAGGCGTTGACCTGGTCGTTCGGGTGCACGGTGACCCCGGCGCGGTCGGCCAGCGTGGCGATCACCTCGTTGGCGTTCATGTTGGAGCTGGTGCCCGAGCCGGTCTGGAAGACGTCGACGGGGAAGTGGGCGTCGTGCGCGCCCGCGGCGACCTCGTCGGCGGCGGCGGCGATGGCGTCCGCGACGGGCGCGTCGAGCACGCCGATGTCCTTGTTCACGCGCGCGGCGGCCGCCTTGACCAGCCCCAACGCCCGGATCTGCGCCCGCTCCAGGCCGCGGCCGGAGATCGGGAAGTTCTCGACGGCCCGCTGGGTCTGGGCTCGCCACAGCGCGTCGGCGGGCACCTTGACCTCACCCATCGTGTCGCGCTCGAGCCGGAAGCCGCTCTCGGTATCCATGGGCACAGTCTGGCTCAGCGCACCGCCTGCACGACGTCGCCGACCGCGAGGGAGCCGAAGAAGCGGATCGCGGCGGCCTTGGAGAGGTGGATGCAGCCGTGCGAGGTGGCGGCGAGGCTGCCCTGGTGGAACGCGATGCCGGGGATGAAGAACACCGAGTACGGCATCGGGGCGTTGTCGAAGGCCCGCGACAGGTGCAGGCGCTCCTTGGACAGGACGCGGAACGTGCCGATCGGGGTGCGGTAGCCCACGCGGCCGCTGGTGATCGGCACCGGGCCGTACTCGACGACCCCGCCCCGCAGCAGCCACGCCTTGTTGTGGGCGAGGTCGACGCAGACGCGAACGGTCGCGGCGCACGGGGCGCCCGCCGGCTTGGCCGGGGTGGCGGGCTTGGCGGGTGGCGCCGGGGCGGCCGAGTGCGCAGCAGGGCCGGCCGGGGCCGGCGCGGGCGGTGCAGCAACAGGCGGGGCCGGGGCAGCGGCGGGCGGCGGTGGGGCCGGGGCAGCGGCGGGCGGCGGCGGGGCCGGGGCAGCGGCGGGCGGTAGCGGGGCCGGGGCAGCGCCGGGCGGCGGCGGGGCCGGGCAGCGGCGGGCGGTAGCGGGGCCGGGGCAGCGGCGGGCGGCGGCGGGGCCGGGGCAGCGGCGGGCGGTAGCGGGGCCGGGGCAGCGCCGGGCGGCAGCGCCGGGACGGGCTGTGCGGGCGCAGCCGGGGCGGCCGTGACGGCCTTGGCGGCCACCCCCAGCACGGCGGCCGGGGCGGCGTAGGCCACTGCTGTCACGGCGCCGGCCCACAGCGCTGCCGCCACCGCCACACCGACAACGCCTGACCTGCGCATGGTCCCCCCGATCCGATCATCCCCATCGGACAAGATCAGGGTCGGGCACGCGGGTGGGGCAGGGCAAGAAACGCCCCACGATCGCGTACGGCCTGCCACCCGTGCGACCTCGCACCCCTTCGCGGGACCTCGCACCCCGTGGCGGCACCGCGCACCCCACCGATGGGGTGCGCAGTCGGACGTTGGGGTGCGCAGTCGGACGTTGGGGTGCGAGGTCGGGCTGAAGGGTCTCGACTACGGCAGCGGCGGCACCGGGTCGGCGGCGAGCTGCTCGTCGGTGAGGTCGAAGTCGACCGACGAGTACTCCCGCAGCTTCGTCAGGCGGTGATAGCCGTCGATCATGCGGACCGTGCCGGACTTGGACCGCATCACGATCGACTGCGTCGTGCACCCCCCGGCGCGGTAGTGCACGCCGTTCAGCAGGTCGCCGTCGGTGATGCCGGTGGCGCAGAAGAACATGTTGTCGCCGCGCACGAGATCGTCGATGGTGAGCACCCGTGCGAGATCGTGCCCGGCGTCGAGGGCCTTGCGGCGCTCGTCGTCGTCGCGCGGCCAGAGTCGCCCCTGCATCGCGCCGCCCATGCACTTCATCGCGGCACGCCGCGATGATCCCCTCCGGCGTGCCGCCGATGCCGTACAGCAGGTCGATGCCGGTGTTGGGGCGGGCCGCGGAGATCGCGCCCGCGACGTCGCCGTCGGTGATGAACTGGATGCGGGCGCCCGTACGGCGGATCTCCTTGACCAGGTCGGAGTGCCGGGGCCGGTCGAGCACGCACACCGTGACGTCGGTGACCTCGATGCCCTTCGCCGCCGCCACCCGGCGGATGTTGTCGGCCACCGGGATCGTGATGTCGATGACGTCAGCCGCCTCCGGCCCCACGGCCAGCTTCTCCATGTAGAACACCGCGGACGGGTCGAACATCGCGCCGCGCTCGGCCACGGCGAGCACCGCGACGGACCCGGGCATGCCCTTGGCCATGAGCGTGGTGCCGTCGATGGGGTCGACGGCGACGTCGCACCAGGGCCCCTCGCCGTTGCCGACCTCCTCGCCGTTGAACAGCATGGGCGCCTCGTCCTTCTCGCCCTCGCCGATCACGACGATGCCGCGCATGGAGACGCTGCCGATGAGCTGGCGCATCGCGTCGACCGCGGCTCCGTCGCCGCCGTTCTTGTCGCCGCGGCCGACCCACCGTCCGGCCGCCATCGCGGCGGCCTCGGTGACCCGCACCAGCTCCATCGCGAGGTTGCGGTCGGGGGCCTCGCGGCGGCTGTTCGACGTGGGCATGGCGGCCTCCTTCGCTC
The DNA here is from genome assembly GCA_963739465.1 of uncultured Actinomycetota bacterium. GTDB lineage: Bacteria > Actinomycetota > Actinomycetes > Mycobacteriales > Pseudonocardiaceae > Pseudonocardia. Next base: position 251,678 of record CAVUAS010000002.1, on the reverse strand, counting down.
GGCCTCGATCCTCGCAGATCAGGCGCGGCCCGGGACTGGGATGATGGACACGTGCCTGAGCCGCTGTCCAAGCCCCCGCGCTCGGCGCTGACCGTCCGACACATGCTCGCCGCCGTGGGGGTGCTGGTGGCCGTCGTACTGGTTCTGGGATTCCTGTCCAGCGGTGCGGGCTTCACACCCGCTGGTCCGGTGGCGGACCCGTCGGCGGTCCGGGTCGTCGACGCCCCCGTGAAGCTGCGCGAGCTCGCGGGCTCGGTGCCGTTCGCCCTCCGGGTGCCCGCCACCCCGGCGGGTTGGCGGTCGAACTCGGTGGGGACGGACGTCGTCGCAGGCCGGAAGGCGGTCCGCGTGGGCTACCTCACACCCTCCGCGGGCTACCTCCAGCTCCAACAGAGCGACGCCACGGAGGAGGCGCTGCTGCTCGCCATCGCGGGCACCCGGCCGATGCCCGCACAGGGCGCGCAGGACGTGGCAGGCACTCGGTGGGTCGTCTACGGCACGCGCCCCGCCGAGCCGGTGTGGATCGCCGACCTCAAGGGTGTTCGGCTGGCGCTCACCGGCAACGCCACCGACGACGAGTTCCGCACCCTGGCGACGGCCGTGCTCGTCCCCTGATCGCCGCGAGCCCGACGTTGCTGGGGTTCGATCACCGCAAGAATCGGTCTCGCGCGGATCACTCGGCCGCGTCGAGCACCTTCTGGATGCGTTCGCGTGCTCCGGCGAGCTGCTCGTCGCACCGGCGGGCCAGCGCCTCGCCGCGCTCCCACAGCGCCACGGCGTCGTCCAGCGACAGGCCGCCCGCCTCCAGCTTCCGGACGACCTCGGCGAGCTCGTCGCGCGCCTGCTCGTACCCCAGGCTCTCGACCGGATCGTTCACTCATCCACCGTAGCGGCCACGGCCCCGTCGGCGACGCGGACGCGCAGCCGGTCGCCGGGGCCGACCTCGCCGACCGAGCGCAGCACCGGCAGCACCGGGTCGTCGGTCACGCGCTGCACGATCGCGTAGCCGCGGGCCAGCGTCGCGGCCGGGCCGAGCGCGGCGAGCCGGGCGCGTACGTGCTCCAGGTCGACCGCACGCCGATCGAGCCCGCGGACCATTCCGCCGCGCAGATCGGCCCGCAGTCGGTGCACCCGTTCGAGGTGCGCGTCGATCACCCGCACCGGGTCTCCGAGCCGGGCCCGCAGGGTGGCGAGCCCGTGCTGCTCCCGGTCGACCCAGCCGCCGAGCGCCCGCCGGGCCCGGTCGCGCAGGCCCGCGATCCGCGCGATCTCCTCGGCGACGTCGGGCACCAGTCGCCGTCCGGCCTCGGTCGGGGTGGAGCAGCGGACGTCGGCCACGTGGTCGACCAGCGGTGTGTCCGGCTCGTGCCCGATCGCCGAGACCACCGGGGTGCGGCAGGCGGCGACGGCCCGGCACAGCGTCTCGTCGGAGAACGGAAGCAGGTCCTCGACGCTCCCGCCGCCTCGGGCGAGCACGATCACGTCGACGTCCGGGTCCCGGTCGAGCACACCCAGCGCGTCCACGATCTGCGGCACGGCCAGCGCGCCCTGCACGGCGGTGTTCTCGATCCGGAACCGGACGGCGGGCCACCGCGCCTGCGCGTTCGTGACGATGTCGTGCTCCGCCGCCGAGCCCCGGCCCGTGACCAGCCCGATGCAGTGCGGCAGGAAGGGCGGACGGCGCTTGCGCGCGGCGTCGAAAAGGCCCTCCGCGGCCAGGAGCTTCCGCAGCCGTTCGATGCGGGCGAGCAGCTCGCCGATGCCGACCGCGCGGATCTCGTCGACGCGTAGCGAGAGCGTGCCACGGCCGAGGAAGAACGACGGCTTGCCGTGGACGACCACGCGGTTGCCGTCGGCGACGGCGGGGTTGCCGCGCACGAGCCCGACGGGCGCGGTGAGCTGCAACGACACGTCCGCCGCCGGATCGCGCAGCACCAGGAACGCGGTGCCGGTGCCCGCGCGGGCGGTGACCTGCGCGAGCTGACCTTCGACCCACACCGCGCCGAGCCGGTCGACCCACTCGGCGATCTTGCGCGCGACCGTCCGCACCGGCCACGGCTGCTCCGGGGTGATGGTCACCGCTCTCCCTCGCCGACGCTCGGTCGGCGCTTCGCGGTGCGCTGTGTCAATGGTGCGCTCGCGAGCTCGCTCACCCCTCCTGAACCGCGGTGATCCGGTTGCTGAGCATCGTCACGAACGGCGGCCGTTCGCCGTGCGCCATCTCCCAGGCCAACAGCGCGCGCAGGTCGTCGAGTGACAGGAAGCGCAGCTTGCCCCGCAGCTGCGGGATCGACATCTCGGCGTAGCCGGGCAGGACCGGTGCCTCGGCGGGGTCGACGGTTTCCGCCGTCGCCTCGGCGATGATCTCCTCGGCCGCGATGTCGTCGGTCAGCGTGTCGGCGGGAACGTCCTCGGCGCTCGGCAGGACAGGCGGCAGCTTCTCGGGCGCCGAGGTCGGGCGGCCGAGCGGACGCAGCTCCGTGACGGTGCTCGTGCTCGCCCCGTTGCGGGTCGGTGGCTCGTCCTCGTCGAACGTGGCCCAGCTCGGCGCCTCCTCGACCGGGCGCAGCCCACCGAGGACCCGATCCCCCTTGATCGCCAGCTCGGTGACCTTCTGCTGCACCCGCATCGAGGCCTGCAGCGCCTGGCTGACGGCGGTGACGGGGAATTCGACGACCAGCCGGGGAAGGTCGCGGGCCTGCTCGACGGCGGTGGCCACGAGACCAGCGGCGATCCGCACGGGGAACGGCAGCGGCTTCATGGCGTCCATCCTGCCGGGCCGAGCGCCGCCTCGCCCAACGGCGTCCACGTACTCTCGATGCCATGACCTCCAAGCGAGTTCTGGTGGCCAAGCCCCGCGGCTACTGTGCAGGCGTCGACCGGGCGGTCGAGGCCGTCGAGCGCACGCTTTCGCAGCACGGCGCTCCCGTCTACGTCCGCAAGCAGATCGTGCACAACGTGCACGTCGTGGAGACGCTCACCGAGCGCGGCGCGGTGTTCGTCGACGACACCGACGACGTGCCGCCCGGCGCGATCGTCGTCTTCTCCGCCCACGGCGTGTCCCCGGCCGTGCGCGAGCGGGCCCGCGAACGGCAGCTGCACACGATCGACGCCACGTGCCCGCTGGTCACGAAGGTGCACCAGGAAGCGAAGCGGTACGCCCGCGAGGGCTACGACATCCTGCTGGTCGGGCACGCTGGCCACGAGGAGGTCGAGGGCACCTCGGGGGAGGCGCCGGAGCACATCCAGCTCGTCGAGACCGCGGCCGACGCCGAGCGGGTCACCGTGCGCGACCCGGAGAAGGTCGTCTGGCTGTCGCAGACCACGCTCTCGGTCGACGAGACCATGGAGACGGTCCGCGCCCTGCGCGAGCGCCTGCCCGGCCTGCAGAACCCGCCGAGCGACGACATCTGCTACGCCACCCAGAACCGGCAGACCGCGGTGAAGGCGATGGCGCCACAGTGTGATCTGGTGCTGGTCGTCGGGTCGGTGAACTCGTCCAACTCGGTGCGGCTCGTCGAGGTGGCGCTGCAGGCAGGCGCCGGGGCGGCGCACTTGATCGACTATGCCCCACAGATCGACGAGGCGTGGCTGGCGGGCGTCGCGACGATCGGCGTCACCAGCGGGGCGTCGGTGCCCGAGGTGCTCGTGCGCGGTGTCTTGGAGCACCTGGCCGAGCGGGGATGGAACGACGTCGAGGAGCTCACGACCGCGGAGGAGACGTTGACGTTCGCCCTGCCGCGCGAGCTGCGCCCCGCCCGCGCGGCCCGGGGTTGATGCGCTGGGTGACCAGCCGGAACACCCCCAGCGCGAGCACGATGCCGGTGGTCCACGCCATCATCGGGAACCCGTTGACCAGCGGCGCGCCGATCACCAGCAGGCGTTGCGCCACGCCTGCCCCGGGCCGCGGTGTGCCCGCGACGAGCACGACGACCGGCACCGCGATCGCCATGAGCAGCGGCGGCGCGACCATCGGCCAGAACAGGCCGCTGCGGCGCACCCACGCCGCGGCCAGCACGCAGCCGGTGAGGTAGCAGACGGTGAACGCGGTGCCCAGGGTGCCCGCGCGCAGCAGGTCGACCGCCACGCCGACCGCCGTGAGCGCCGCCGCGACCCCCACCGCCGCGGCGGGGTGGACGCCCAGCACGGTCGCCATCAGCGAGCGCTCGGGCATCGGCCACGGGCCGCCGGGCCGCTCTCGTACCACCGTGCGGTCGGCGGTGTCGTCGGCCTGCTTGCCGTCTCCGGGGCGATCTTGCTCGGCCTCGGGCGAGGTGGCGTCGCGGGTCGATTGCCCGGCCGCCCGGGCGGCGTCGGCGGCCGTGCGGGTGGGGCGGGGCGCATCGCCCGTCGTGCGGCCTGCCCGGGTGGGGCTGCGGTCGCTGCGGGGTGGCTTCCCGGCCTCGCGGGTGGTGTCGGTGGGGCGGCGTGGTGGGTCGTCTGCCGCACTTGTCACGTCGACGGTGCGGCGGGGGCGGTCGGCCGCAGGCGTCGGCAGGGCGCGGGCCTTCTCGCCGAGTCGGGACAGCGGCAGGGGCTCGTCGGCGGGGGCGGATTGCTGACGCGCCCCCTCGGGCGGGGATTGCCGCGGCGGCCCCTCGGCCGGGGCGGACTGGGTCGGCCGGTCGGTGTCGGTCGGGCGGGTCGGCCGGTCGGTGTCGGTCGGGCGGGTCGGCCGGTCGGTGTCGGTCGGGCGGGTCGGCCGGTCGGTGTCGGTCGGGCGGGTCGGCCGGTCGGTGTCGGTCGGCGCCTGGGCGGGCCGCGCCGACCCGTCGCCCGCTGCCCGACGCGGCGGAACCGGTTCGGCACTGCCCGCGGCATCGGGGAGGCGGTCGCTCACCTCGTCACGGTAGCCCGGGATCCGTGCTCTCCGTCGTCGCCACGCCCCCGCTCATCGAGCGCGATCAGGTACTCATCGGCCGACGCCACCAGCTCGGGCGCCGACACCGTGCGCGGCGCCCGCTCGACCTGGCCCGGCTCGGGCAGCTCTCCGTCGGCGACCTGCAGCTCGGTGAGCTTGCGCGCCGTGACGAGCACGCGGGCCTCCAGCGAGGACACCGTGCGGTTGTAGCTGTCGACCGCCCCGTCGAGGCTGCGCCCCAGCTTCGCCACGTGGGTGCCCATCGTGGCCAGACGGCCGTGCAGCTCGCGGCCGAGCTGGTGCACCGCGGCGGCGTTGCGCGCCAACGCCTCCTGTCGCCAGCCGTACGCCACGGTACGCAGCAGCGCGATCAGCGTGGTGGGTGTGGCGATCACGACGTTGGCCGCGAACGCGTGCTCCAGCAGCGCCGGGTCGGCCTGCAGCGCGGCCTCCAGGAACGGGTCGCCCGGCACGAACAGCACGACGAACTCCGGCGACGGCGCGAACGCCTCCCAGTAGGCCTTGGCCGACAACGCGTCGACGTGCTGGCGCAGCTGCCGGGCGTGCGCGGCGAGGCGTTCGGTGTGGGTGGCCGCGTCCTGGCTCTCGACGGCGTCGAGGTAGGCCAGGAACGGCACCTTCGCGTCCACCACCACCTGCTTACCCCCGGCCAGGTGCACGACCATGTCCGGCCGCACCCCGCCGTCCTCGCCGCGCCCGACGACCTGGGTGGAGAAGTCGCAGTGCTCCACCATCCCGGCCAGCTGGACCACGCGCTCCAGCTGCAGCTCGCCCCAGCGCCCGCGGACCTGCGGGGCGCGCAGCGCGTTGACCAGCTGGCGGGTCTCCGAGCGGAGCTGCTCCGAGCTGGTGGCCATGGCGCCGACCTGCTCGCGCAGCCCCGCGTAGGCCGACTCGCGCTCCTTCTCCACCGTGCGCAGCTGCCCCTCGACGCGCTGCAGCGCCGTCGCCATGGGGTCGAGCAGCTGCCCGATGGCGGCGGCGCGGGCCGCGGTGTCGCCGTCGGCCTTGGCGGTGAGCGCGGCCGTGGCCTCCTTGAGCCTGCCCTCGGCCAGCGTGACGAACTGTTCCGTGTTGTGCGCCAACGCATCCGCGGACAGGGCGGCAAACGCCTGCTTGAGCTCCGCGTCGCGCGCGGTGAGCAGCTCCTCGCGGCGGGCGTGCGCCGCCCGCTCGCTCTCGAGGGCAGCCTCCGTGGACGCCGCCGCGGCTTCGGCCGCCCGCAGCCGTTCGAGGGCACGCTCGTGCGCGCGGCCCAGCTCGTCGAGCCGCGTGAGCAGGCCGCCGCGCTCGGCGCGGAGCCCGGCCGCGTCCGCGCGGAGCATCGCCGAGGCGTCGGCCGCGGCGCGTGCGGCCTCGGCCACGGCGGCCCGCGTGCGCGCGCCCGCCAGCAGCCACATGCTCACCGCGCCGAGCCCGACGCCCATCGCGAGTCCGAGCAGCAGCACCGGAACAACATCCATGTCATTCAGCGTGCACCCGGGCACCGACAATTTCGGCGAGGCTCGCCCGTCCCGGTTGCAGCAGGGTGACACTCCGGACGCTCAGTGCCAGGAAGGTGACATTCCTGACGTTGAGCGTCAGCAGTGTCACCCTGCTGACGCTCAGGCCGCGCCCTACGCCGCCGACTCGTGCTCCAGCAGCGCGCGCTTCACGGGCAGGCCCCACCGGAAGCCGCCGAGCGTGCCGTCGGTGCGCAGGACCCGGTGGCACGGCACGAACAGCGCCGCCGCGTTGCGGGCGCACGCCGACGCCGCCGCGCGGACCGCCGCGGGATGGCCGGACTTCGCCGCGTACTCGGTGTAGGTCACCGGTGCGCCCGCGGGCACCGTGCGCAGGACGTCCCACGCGTGCTCCAGGAACGCGCCGGAACGCTGCCGCACCGGCACGTCGTCGATCGCCGAGAGGTTGCCGCCGTGGTAGGCGACGACGGCGTCGCCGACCGCGCCGAGCTCGCCTCGGCGCAGTTCGGTGGGTCGCAGCGTGGGGTGGATCAGCGGGACCAGGTCGTCGAGATCGGCGGTCCAGCCCGAGGCCAGGACGGCTCCATCCCCGTCGACGACGGCGGTGAACGGCCCCATCGGGGTGTCGTAGGTGTTCCAGGTGCTCATGCTCTCCTCCAGAGATGGGTGGCAGCGTAGGACCGCCACGGGCGCCAGGCCGCGGCGTGCGCGGTCAGGCCGGGGATGTCGGATGGGAGGCCGAGGGCCGCCGCGCCGCGTCGGACGCCGAGGTCCTCCGCCAGCAGTTCGTCGGGGTCGCCGAGCACCCGCATCGCGAGGTAGCCCGCGGTCCAGGGCCCGACGCCGGGCAGCGCGACCAGCTCGGCCCGCAGATCGGCCGCGTCGCGCCCGGGGTCGAGGGCGAGCGTGCCGTCGGCGAGGGCGGCGGCCACCGCCAGCACGCTCGCGATCCGCCGAGCCGGGCCGGTGAGGACCTCGCCGCCGTGCTCGGCGATCGCGGCGGGGCTGGGAAACAGCACGTCGGCGCCTCCCACCGCGAGCGCGGGCGGCAGCCGTTCGCCGAGCACCGCGGCCAGCCGCCCGGCCGCCGTGCGGGCCGCCGCGACCGACACCTGCTGCCCCAGCAGCGTGCGGATCGCGGTCTCGGCGCCGTCGACCGAGCCGGGCAGCCGGATGCCCGGCACCTCCTTGACGGCGGCCTCCAGACCCGGGTCCGCGCCCAGCAGTTCGTCGACGGCGACCGGGTCGGCGTCGAGGTCGAGCAGGCGCCGTACGCGGGCCACGGCGGGCCCGAGGTCACGGGGATCGGCCAACCGCAGCGTGGCCGTGACGTGCGTGGACTGCGGTTGCAGCGCGACGGTCGCCGGGCCGTTCGGGAGCCGCAGTGTGCGGACGTAGCCGTCCTCCCCGAGCGCTTCCACGCCCGTGACCGCCCGCGCGGCGAAGAACCGCAGCAGCCCCTCGGCGTCGAACGGAGGGCGGAACGGCAGGCGCAGCACGAGCGTGCCGGCGGCCGCGGGCACCGTGCTCCGACGGCTCGCCTCGGCGCGCAGTGTCGTCGGCGCCACCCCGTAGACGGCGCGGACGGTGTCGTTGAACTGACGCACGCTCGCGAACCCGGCCGCGAACGCCACGTCCGCCATGCCCAGCGGCGTCGTCTCGATCAGCAGGCGGGCGGTGTGCGCGCGGTGGGCCCGCGCGAGCGCCAGCGGGCCCGCGCCCAGCTCGGCCGTCAGCACCCGGTTCAGATGCCGCTCGGAGTAGCCGAGCCGGGTCGCGAGGCCGGGCACGCCGTCGCGCTCCACCACGCCGTCGGAGATCAGCCGCATGGCGCGGGCGGCGAGGTCGGCGCGCACGTTCCAGTCCGGCGAGCCCGGCACGGCGTCGGGAAGGCAGCGGCGGCACGCGCGGTAGCCGCGCTGCTGCGCCGCCCCCGCCGTCGGGAGGAACTCCACGTTGGCGCGCTTGGGCGTGGTGGCGGGGCAGGACGGTCGGCAGTAGATGCCGGTCGTCCGCACCGCCGTGATGAAGTGGCCGTCGAACCGAGCGTCGCGCGAGGCGACGGCGCGGTAGCAGCGTTCCTGGTCGAGCACCACGACCACGACTCTGCCACGGGGCCCACTCCGGTACTGGCGGAAATCGGACGCGAGGACCGAGCGACTACCCTGGCACGACGTGTCGCTCACCCTGGGGATCGTCGGGCTGCCCAACGTCGGCAAGTCGACCCTGTTCAACGCCCTCACCCGCAACGACGTGCTCGCCGCCAACTACCCGTTCGCGACGATCGAGCCCAACGTCGGCGTCGTCGCGCTGCCCGATCCGCGGCTCGACGTGCTCGCGAAGATGTTCTCCTCGGCGCGCACGGTGCCCGCCACGGTGTCGTTCGTCGACATCGCGGGCATCGTCAAGGGCGCGTCCGAGGGCGCGGGGCTGGGCAACAAGTTCCTCGCCAACATCCGCGAGGCCGACGCGATCTGCCAGGTCGTGCGCGTGTTCGAGGACACCGACGTCGTGCACGTCGACGGCCGGATCGACGCGGGCGAGGACATCTCCGTCGATCGAGACGGAGCTGGTGCTCGCCGATCTCCAGACGCTGGAGCGCGCCATCCCGCGCCTGGAGAAGGAGGCGCGCACGCACAAGGACCGGCGCCCCGCGTTCGAGGCGGCGCAGGCGGCGGCCGCGATCCTCAACGACGGCCGCACGCTGTTCTCGGCGGGCGTCGACCGGGCGCCGCTGCGCGAGCTGTCCCTGCTCACCACGAAGCCGTTCCTCTACGTGTTCAACGCCGACGAGGCCGTGCTCACCGACGAGGCGAAGCGCAAGGAGCTCACGGAGCTGGTCGCGCCCGCGCAGGCGGTGTTCCTGGACGCCAAGGTCGAGGCGGAGCTGCTGGAGCTGGACGAGGAGTCGGCCGCCGAGCTGCTGGAGTCGATCGGCCAGCACGAGCCCGGCCTGCGGGCGCTCGCCCGGGCGGGCTTCGCCACCCTGGGCCTGCAGACCTACCTCACGGCCGGGCCGAAGGAGGCCCGCGCGTGGACAATCCATCGCGGCGACACCGCCCCCCAGGCCGCCGGCGTGATCCACACCGACTTCGAGCGCGGGTTCATCAAGGCCGAGATCGTGTCCTACGACGACCTCGTCGCGGCGGGCTCCATGGCCGCGGCCAAGGCGGCGGGCAAGGTCCGGATGGAGGGCAAGGACTACCTGATGGCCGACGGCGACGTCGTCGAGTTCCGGTTCAACGTCTGATTGCGGTGTCAGCGCCAGCCCAGCTCCGGGCGCGAGGTGGGTGAGCACGCTCTCGATCACGTGGGCGTTGTAGTCGACGCCGAGCTGGTTGGGCACCGTGAGCAGCAGGGTGTCCGCGGCGGCGATCGCCTCGTCCTCGGCGAGCTCGGCGACCAGCTTGTCCGGCTCGCCCGCGTACGTCCGGCCGAACCGGGCGCTGCCGCCGTCCAGGAAGCCGACCTGGTCGGTGCTGCCGCGCTGCTGCCAGAACAGCTGCCGGTCCAGATCGTTGACGATCGGGAAGATGCTGCGGCTGACCGAGACGCGCGGCTCACGGTCATGCCCGGCGGCCTTCCACGCGTCCCGGAACCGCTGGATCTGCTCGGCCTGGAGCTGATGGAAGGGCACGCCGGTGTCCTCGGTGAGCAGTGTCGAGCTCATCAGGTTGAGCCCCTGCTCGGCCGTCCACTCGGCGGTCGCGCGGGTGCCTGCGCCCCACCAGATCCGGTCCCGCAGGCCGGGCGAGTGCGGCTCGACCCGCAGCAGGCCCGGCGGGTTCGGGAACATCGGGCGCGGGTTGGGCCGGGCGAAACCCTCGCCGCTGAGCACCTCGAGGAACACGCGGGTGTGCTCGCGGGCCATGTCGGCGTCGCTCTGGCCTTCGGCCGGGGCGTATCCGAAGTAGCGGAAACCGTCGATCACCTGCTCCGGCGAGCCGCGGCTGATACCCAGCTGCAACCGGCCACCGGAGATCAGGTCGGCGGCACCGGCGTCCTCGGCCATGTAGAGCGGGTTCTCGTAGCGCATGTCGATCACGGCGGTGCCCAGCTCGATCCGGCTGGTCCGCGCCGCGGCCGCGGCCAGCAGCGGGAACGGCGAGGCGAGCTGCTGGGCGAAGTGGTGCACGCGGTAGTAAGCGCCGTCGGCACCCGCCTCCTCCGCGGCCACCGCGAGTTCGATCGACTGCAGCAGGGCGTCCGCCCCCGAGCGCACCAGCGAGTGCCGGGACGCCGACCAGTGCCCGAAGGACAGGAACCCAATCTTCTTCACATCGGGGCCAACTCGACGGCGTCGGGCGGCATTCCGATGGGAACGTGCCCGACGAGATCGACGTGAGCGGGCTTTCGCCGCGCCCGAACCCCGCTCACGTCGATCTCGGCGCAGGCTCAGGCTGCGCGAGCTTCTCGGCCAGCGCCGCGCACGCCCCGTCGAGGTGGCTGCGCATGAGCGCCGCGGCGCGGTCGGCGTCGCCCGCCTCGATCGCGCCGAGCACGTCGCAGTGCTCGCTCACGATCCGCTCGCGGCCCAAAGCGTGCCGCGACTGGACCATCGACAGGTGGATCTCCCCGCTCAACGCCTGGTAGACGCGGCCGAGACGGGGACTGTCGACGGCGGCGACCAGCGCGCGGTGGAAGCCGAGGTCGGCCTCGACGAACTCGCTGTGCGGGCGCTCGGGCCCGATCGCGGCGAGATCGTCGACGGCCTTGCCCGCGTCTTTGGGCGCCGATCGCCTGCCCGCCAGCACGCGCACCACCTCCAGCTCGAGCGGCGTGCGCACGAGGAATGGGTCGCGCACCTCGGCCTCGGAGAGCACGGGCACGTAGGCGGGCTCGTGCGCCTCCCGCCGCAGTAGCCCTTCGGCCACCAGCTGCTGGAGGCGCTGGCCGGGTTCGGCACGCCCGTCGCGGTCACCGCCGTGATGCTGCTGGCCGTCGGGCTCTCGCCGCTGCGCGCGGCCACCGTCACGCTGGTCGCCAACACCGCGCCGGTCGCGTTCGGCGCGATCGCGGTGCCGATCACCACCCTCGGCAAGATCACCGGCCTGGACCCGCACGAGCTCGGCGCGATGGTCGGGCGGCAGACCCCGCTCCTGGCGTTGTTCGTGCTGATGGTCGACGGGCGCCGCGGGGTCCGGCAGACCTGGCCCGCCGCGCTGGTCGGCGGGGACGCGTTCGCCGTCGCGCAGTTCGTCGCGTCGAACTTCCTGGCCTACGAGACCGCCGACATCGTGGCCGCGCTCGCCGGTGTGCTGGCGCTGGTCGCGCTGCTGCGGGTGTGGCAGCCTGCCGAGGTGGTCGCGGCGGAGGTGGTCGCAGACGCTCCGGTCGCGGCGACGGCCCGCGGCGCCACGCAAGCCGGTCTCCGCCACCACGTTCACCCTGAACATCTTCAGCGCAGGCGGTACCGTCCTTCTGGTGTCCGGCCTGGTCACCGCCGCGATCTACCGGCTGCACCCGCACAGGCTCGTCCGCGCGTTCGTCGACGTCGTCGTGCAATTCCGCTGGACGATCCTCACCGTCGTCCTCGTGCTCGCCCTGGCCTACGTCATGAACCTGTCCGGCCAGACGGTCACGCTCGGCCTCGCGCTCGCGGCCACCGGCGGCTTCTTCCGCTCGCCGGTCGTCGGCTGGCTCGGCGTCGCCGTCACCGGGTCGGACACGTCGGCCAACTCGCTCTTCGGGCTCCTGCAGACCACCGCGGCCGCCCGCACCGGCATCAGCCCGATCCTGTTGAGCGCGGCCAACACGTCCGGCGGTGTGCTCGGCAATATGATCTCACCGCAGAACCTGGCCATCGGCGCGGCGGTGGTCGGCATGACCGGCCGGGAGAGCGCGCGGTTCCGCAAGGTCGTGGGCTGGAATCTGGTCCTGAGGGTGGGCATGAGCCTGCTCGTCTTCCTGCAGTCGACGCCCGTACTGGGCTGGATGGTGGTGACCCGGTGACCGACACGCCGACGCAGACCCTGACGGCCGCGCTGGCCCACGCGGTCGACGACGTCCGCACCCGCGCCACCGACCGGCTCGCCTACGCCCACGACGCCTCACACTTCGTCCTCACCCCGCAGGCGGTGGTGGTCCCCCGGGACGCCACCGAGGTCGGCAGGCTCTTCGCCACCGCCCGGCGGGCCGGGGTGCCGCTGACGTTCCGCTCCGGCGGCACCAGCCTGTCCGGGCAGGCCGTCACCGGCGGAATCCTCGCCGACACCCGCCGCCACTTCCGTCGCGTCGACGTACTCGACGACGGCGCCCGCGTGCGGGTCGGTCCCGGCGCCACGATCCGGCAGGTCAACGCCCGCCTCGCCGCCCACGGCCGCAAGCTCGGCCCCGACCCGGCCAGCGAGGGCGCATGCACGCTCGGCGGCGTCGTCGCAAACAACTCGTCGGGCATGGCCTGCGGCACCGTGGCCAACAGCTACGCCACGCTCGAGTCCCTCACGCTGGTGCTCCCGTCCGGCACGGTCGTCGACACCGGTGCCGCCGACGCCGACGCCCGGCTCGCGGCCCTGGAGCCCGAGCTGCACGCGGGACTCGGCCGGATCCGCGACCAGCTCCGCGGCGACGCCACGTTGCGAGCGAAGATCGAGCGGCAGTTCGCCATGAAGAACACCATGGGCTACGGGCTCAACTCCTTCCTCGACCACACCCGCCCCGTCGACGTCCTCGCGCACCTCGTCGTGGGCAGCGAGGGCACGCTCGCGTTCATCGCCGAGATCGTCATGCGCACCGTGCCGCTGCTGCGCCACGCCCGCACCGCGCTGCTCGTGTTCGACGACCTCAGCGCGGCCACCGGGGCCCTGCCCGCCCTCGTCGGCACCGGCCCGGCCACCATCGAGCTGCTCGACGCCACCTCGCTGCGCGTGGGCCAGACCGACCCGCAGGCCGACACGCTGCTGCGCGGCCTGTCGGTCGACCAGCAGGCCGCGCTGCTGGTGGAGTACCAGGGCGCGACGGCAGGCGACGTCGACGCGCTCGCTGCCGACGCCCGTGGCGTGCTCGCGGGCCTGCCGGTGACGGGACCGCGCACGCTCGCCGCCGACCCGGTCGCGCGCGCCGCGCTGTGGCACATCCGCAAGGGCCTGTACGCCGCGGTGGCGGGTGCCCGTCCGTCCGGCACGACGGCACTCCTGGAAGACGTCGTCGTGCCCGTTCCGGAGCTCCTGCCCACCTGCGAGCGGCTCACGGCGTTGTTCGACCGGCACGGCTACGCCGATGGCGTGATCTTCGGGCACGCCAAGGACGGCAACATCCACTTCATGCTCACCGAGCAGCTGTCCGGCGGCTCGCTCGACCGGTTCTCGCGGTTCACCGAGGACATGGTCGCGCTGATCCTCGACCACGGCGGCTCGCTCAAGGCCGAGCACGGCACCGGTCGGATGATGGCGCCGTTCGTGCGCAGGCAGTACGGCGACGCGCTGTACGCGGCCATGCAGGAGGTCAAGCGGCTCTGCGACCCCGACGACGTGCTCAACCCGGGCGTCGTGCTGAACGAAGATCTCGACTCCCATCTGCGTGACCTCAAGACCGTGCAGCAGGTCGAGTCCGAGGTCGACCGGTGCGTGGAGTGCGGCTTCTGCGAGCCCGTCTGCCCCAGCCGCGACCTCACCACCACCCCGCGGCAGCGGATCGTGCTGCGCCGGGAGCTGCAGCGGGCCAAGTCCGCTGGCGACACCGCCCTCGTCGCCGAGCTGGAGGACGAATACGGCTACGCCGCGATCGACACCTGCGCGGTCGACGGCATGTGCCAGACCGCGTGCCCCGTCCTGATCAACACGGGCGACCTCGTCAAGCGACTCCGGCGAGAGCGGGCGGGCCGCGGGGAAAGCGCGGGCTGGGCGGCGGCCGCACGCCACTGGGCAGGCGCCACACAGGCTGCGGCGGTGGCGTTGGACATCGCCGCGGTGCTGCCTTCTCGGGTGGTCGCGGGGGCCACGGCGCTGGGCCGCAAGGTGATCGACCCGGACGTGCTGCCCGCATGGTCGCCGGATCTGCCCCGCGGGGGGTCGCGGCGCACCGGCTCGGCTCCGGATGCGCCGGACGCCGTGCTGTTCGCCTCCTGCACCGGCACGATGTTCGGGCCCGCCGGTGACGGCCCGGGCGCCACCGCGGCGTTCACCACGCTGTGCAAGCGGGCGTCGGTCACGCTGACCTGGCCGGACGGGCTCCCGTCGCTGTGCTGCGGCACGCCGTGGAAGTCCAAGGGCATGCGCGGCGGCCTCGAGGAGATGACCAATCGCGTGCTGCCCGCGCTGTGGGCGGCCAGCCGCGAGGGCGAGCTGCCCGTCGTCGTGGACGCGTCGTCGTGCACCGAGGGGCTGCGGCAGATGCTGGAGACGGCGGCCGAGCCCTACGCCAAGATCCGCGCGGTGGACGCGGTGGCGTTCACGGCGGAGACACTGCTGCCCCGGCTGACGGTCACGAAGCCGTTGGCGTCGGTGGCCTTGCACCCGACGTGCTCGGCGACGCGGATGGGGCTCGCCGACACCCTGCGCCGGGTCGCCGAGGCGGTCGCCGACTCCGTGACGGTGCCGGTCGCGTGGGGTTGCTGCGCGTTCGCCGGTGACCGGGGGCTGCTGCACCCCGAGCTCACGGCGTCCGCCACCGCTGCGCAGTCCCGGGAGCTCGCGGGTGGCGACTTCGCCGCGCACGCCTCCTGCAACCGCACCTGCGAGCTGGGCATGACCCGCGCCACCGGCCACCCGTACGTGCACGTGCTCGAGCTGGTGGAACGCGCCACCCGCTAACCACGCACGGCGTGCAACACCGCGTCGTGCAGCGTCACCGGGTTGCCGTCCAGGTCCTCGCCCGGACGGTCCGGCGCGGCGGTTGTGATCGTCCACGCCGTCGGGTCGAGCGCCTCCGCCAGCTGCTCACCGGTGGCGAAGAGGTCGGGTAGCGGCGGGCGGCGCAGGTTCGGCACCTCCAGGTCCATCGGATGGTGGGCCACGAACAGCAGCGTGCCGCCCGGCCGCACGGCGGCGGCGAGCCTGCGCAGCAGGTCGGTGCGCGCAGGCTCGGCCAGGTGGATGAACTGCGCCGACACCAGGTCGTAGGCCTGCCCCGGCGGCGCCCACGTGCGGACGTCGGCCTGCTGCCATGTGATCCGTTCCGCGACGCCTGCCCGCTCGGCCGCCTCCGCGCTGCGCCGCAACGCCACCGGCGAGATGTCCGCGCCGGTGACCGTCCAGCCGCGCGTAGCCAGCCACAGGACGTCCCCGCCCTCGCCGCTGCCCACGTCCAGCGCCGTGCCGGGCGGCAGGTCGGCGGCGTATTGGGCCAGCGCAGCGTTCGGGTTGCCGGACCAGATCGGCTTGTCGCCGTAGCGCTCGTCCCAGAACTCCTGGGTGAGGAAGACGGTGGGATCCGGGTGCTCCATGGCGCCCATCATCGCGCGGCCTACGCTCGACCCGTGGCCCGCCGCGCGACGAAGACCCGGCCCGATCCGCCCGACCTCGCGCCCCGCCGCGACCCGGCGCCCGCCGTGCTGGAGCCGGGTGCGCTGTGGGACGGCGTCGATGCGGGCGCGGACGTCGAGGTGCCCGAGCACGTCGCGGGCGTCCGGCTGCGGGAGAGCCGCTGGGTCGGGGCGGATCTCTCGGGGCGGCGGCTCTCCGGTTTCGAGTGCCGCGACACCGCGTTCGTGCACTGCGACCTGTCCGGCGCTGTCCTGGAGGACGCGACACTCACCCGCGTGACGTTCACCGAATGCAGGCTCACCGGGGTGGTGCTCTCCGGCGCGACGCTGCGCGATGTCCGCATCGCCGACAGCCGTGCCGACCTCGCGCTCCTGCGTATGACCACGGCGAAGCACCTGTGGATCGAGGACACGTCCCTGCGCGGTGCCGACCTCTACGCCTTCGACGGCACCGACTGCGCGTTCCTCGGCTGCGACCTCACCGACGCCGTGCTCGGCGACGCCCAGCTCCCGGGGGTGCTGCTGCACGGCTCCACTCTCGACGCCGTGCGCGGCGCCGCCGCCCTGCGCGGCGCCCGGATCGGCGCGGACCAGGTCGTCCCGCTCGGCGCGGCCCTCCTGGCGGCGCTGGACATCAGCGTGAGCCCGCCGCCGTGATCGCCGTCGAGCGAGCGCGGGAGCTGGCACTGGCGCTGCCCGAGGCGGTCGAACAGGACCACCACGGCTTCCCGTCGTTCCGGGTTCGCGGGCGGATCTTCGCCACCCTTCCCGACGACGCCACCCTGCGGGTGCTGCTCGACGCCGACGCCGTCGAGGAAGCCGTCGCCGCCACGCCCGGGCAGTGCTCGGTGCTGAGGTGGGGGGCCAAGATCAGCGGCGTGGCGGTGCACCTGGCCGCCGCCGACCCCGACACCGTCGCCGAGCTGCTCGCCGACGCCTGGCGCCGCCGCGCCCCGGCCGGCCTCCGCCGCGCGTTCGACGACCGGCTTCAGACGTGAAGAAGCCCGCCCCCGAAGGGACGGGCTCCTCCTGCTACGCGGCGGTCAGATGACCGTGACGCCCTGGGCCTGCGGGCCCTTCTGGCCCTGGCCGATCTCGAACTCCACGCGCTGCCCCTCATCGAGGGTGCGGAAGCCTGCGCCGTTGATCTCGGAGTAGTGGACGAAGACGTCAGCCCCGCCCCCGTCGACCGAGATGAAGCCGTAGCCCTTCTCGCCGTTGAACCACTTGACGGTTCCCTGTGCCATGCAACTGCTCCCTGCAGGTGGTGATGGGGCCCGCACCGCGCGGTCCCCGGTCGCACCCGTTCCCCGCGAGCGCGTGCGCTGCAACACGGACCCCGAAATCACGACCGACCCCAACTCTTCCACGTCGTCGCCGCGCGCGTGCACCGGGGGAGGCTGTTGATCCTGCTCACGCCCGCTGCGTAGCCGTCTGATCGCTCGAAGTGATGAAATCCGGGCCGTGCTCGTAGCGACCGAACCGGACGGACCGAAGGACCGTGTGTCCCAAATGACCGCCTCATGACCTCGGGGAGTCACTGTTGCCGAACCCGTCCCGCTGCCGCTGCGGCCACGCCGTCGAAACGCACGAGCACTACCGGGCAGGCCGCGACTGCGGCGCCTGCGACTGCCGCCGGTTCGTCGCGGCGGACCAGCGGCCGCGCGCCGATCTGGCCGCCGTGCTGGTGGCCGCGCTCGTCCGCTGAGCTACGCGCCGCCCGCCTCCTGCACCTGCGTCGAGATCTCCGCGGCCAACGCGACGTCGCGCTCGGTGATCCCGCCTTCCGAGTGCGTCGAGCAGCGGAACGTCAGCGCGCGCCAGCGGATGTCGATGTCGGGGTGATGGTCCTTCGCCTCCGCGTACTCGGCGACCCGGTCGACCACCCCGATCGCCGCCGGGAACGACGGCAGCTTCGCGGTGCGGACGAGGGAGTCGCCGTCGCGGTTCCAACCGGGCAGTTTGTCCAGGGCATCGGTGACGGCGGCTGCGTCGAGGAGTTCGGCCATGCGGCCATCCTGCCCGGTGTGGGGTCAGGCGTCGCGGCGCAGCATCCGGTACGCCGTGAGGCCGCCGCCGAGCGCCAGGTAACACAGCGCCCGCAGGGTGCTGTCGACGAGGCCGTGCGCGGGCAGCGGGTCGCGCAGCACGTCGGCCCCGGACGTCCAGCCCGACGTCAGCAGGTAGGGCTGCAGCCAGTCCAGCGACGGGATCGCGCTCAGCACCCCGAAGACGATCACCATGCCCAGCACGCTCGCGAGCACCACCAGCGGGTGCTCGGTCGACGCCGAGACGGCGAGCGCCACGGCCCCGATCGCCGCGAGCTGACCCACCGTCCAGACGACGACCAGCGCGATCCGGCCCAGCGCGTCGCCGACCCCGACGGTTGTGCCCGACAGCGTGATGAGCCCGCCGGTGCCGCCGACCAGCACCATCCCGGCGAGCGCGCCGACGACCGCGATCACGACGGTGGCCAGCACCGCGACCACCAGCACCCCGAACGCCTTCATCCCCACCAGCCGCAGCCGCGACACCGGGGCGAGCAGCAGGCCGCGCAGCGTGCCCGACGCGGCCTCGCCCGCGAGCGCGTCCGCCGCCGCCATCCCGACGGCCAGCGGCAGCAGTAGCGCCTGCGCGAGGATCAGCGTGACAACCGGCAGCACGAGCCCGTTGCCGAGCACGTTGCCGACCAGCCCGCCCGTGCGGCCGCTCGCGACCACACCGATCGCGATCGTCACGGGCATCAGCGCGAACAACCCGAGCATCACGAGCGTGCGCGGGCGGCGCAGCACCCAGCGCATCTCCGAGCCGAGAAGGCGGCCCAGCGGGGCGTTCACGTTTCCTCCGTCAGCCGGGCGAAGAGGTCCTCGAGGTTGGTGCGGCTGCGGCGCGCCTCGTGCACCGCCACGCCAGCCCGCACGAGCCGCGCGACGATCTCCGGCGCGGGCGGTCCGTCGGCGACCACCACCTCGTCGGTCGCATCGCCTCGGTAGGCCACCGCGACCTCGCGCAGCGTGCGCAGGGCCAGCTCGACGTCGGGGGTCGCGACGACGAACCCGCCCGCCCCTGCCGACAGCAGCGTGGCCAGCTCCCCCGACGCGACCAACGTGCCCGCCTGCAGCACGGCCACGTGCGTGCACGTGGCCTCGACCTCGGCCAGCAGATGGGACGACACGATCACCGTGACGCCGTCGGCGTGCAGCTCGCCGATGATCCGCCGGACGTCGCGGGCGCCCGCAGGGTCGAGCCCGTTGGTCGGCTCGTCCAGCACGACGAGACGGCGCGGAATGAGCAGCGCCGCCGCCAGCCCGAGCCGCTGCTTCATGCCCAGTGAGTAGCCGCGGTAGCGCCGATCGGCCGCGTCGGCGAGGCCTACCCGTTCCAGCGCGGTGGCGACGGTGGCGCGGATGTCGCGCGACGCGAGCAGTGGCTCGGCCGCTGCGGCGCGCAGCAGGTTGTCCCGGCCGGACAGGAAGCCGTGAAACCCGGGCCCTTCGACAAGCGCGCCGACGTGCGCCAGCGCCGCCACCGGCTCCGCGTGGCCCAGCAGTTCGACCGTTCCCGCCGTCGGCGGCGTCAGCCCGAGCAGCATCCGGATCAGCGTGGTCTTGCCGGACCCGTTGGGCCCCAACATGCCCAGTACCGAACCGACCGGCACTTCGAGATCTATCCCGTCGACCGCGACCGTCGCGCCGAACACCTTGCGCAGACCCCTCATCCGCGCAGCGGCCACGGCAGGCGGAGCCACGGTCGACGGGGAGGTCACTTGGATAGTGTCTCGGACAGCACCTGTTCCGGAACGGCGCCCACCGCCACCCGTCCGTCGTCGGTGACGATGGCGGACGCCACCGCGGTCTTGATCAGCCGTCCGCTGCCCCACGAGCCGCTCACCGGCGTGCCGAGCCCGGCGAGGTCCTTGCTGCGGTCGGCGGGCACCTTCTCGATGGCCACGCGGTCCCAGCCGTCGCCGACCACCGTCGGCTTGTCGCGCTGCTGCGCGCCCCGGGACGGGGCGTCGGTCACCTTCGCGCCCGCGGGTGGCGTGAACGTGAACCGCGCCGGGTCCTGCGGGCCGAACGTGAGGTCGGTGAACCCGACCTGCAGCGCGGGCGACGTGGAGCCCTGGGCCAACACGGTGAGCCGCAGCGGTATCCGCGCCTGCGCGTCGACGGCGACGCGGACCTCGCGCAGCAAGGTGCGCTCGGTCGGTTTCGGAGCCAGCACCAGGTCGTACGCCGGGCGGCCCGCTACCTCGTCCGTGCCGTCCACGTTGACGGTGCTCGTCGGCTGTAGGGCGGCGAGCGCGTCGGTGGCGGCCTTCGTCGGGTCGGCGACGGCGGCCCGGGTCTGGTCGGGCTGGCGGGTGCCCTTCGTGACGGTGCGGTCGTCGGAGTTCCACGCCCAGAACGTCGTGCCGTCGGAGACGAGCGTGCGTTCGCCGGTCGGGCTGGGAATCTGGACCCGGCCCTTGCCGTCGCCGCCGGACCACACCTGCGCGGTGCTGGTGCCGTTGGCGGCCTGGGGCATGTTCGGCAGCGGGGGCAGGCCGAGCGCGTTGTCCAGTTGCACGGTGCCGGCCCAGGGGCCGGGGTCGGCCTTCAGCACCGACGCCACGAGGTCCTCCGGTGACACCGGCGGCAACGCGGGCTGCGCTCCCGCGCCGCCGGGGAGGGTGAGCAGCCCGAGCCCCACGAGGCCCGCGACCGCGATGCCTGCCGCCACCCCGCGGCCTGCCTGTCCCCTCGCTCGTTCCGGCGCCCGTGTCCTCATGGCCCTGAGCCTCGTCCATGCGACCTGAGAGCACTCTCATCGCGTCGGGGTAGCGTCCGCGTGTGGCGCGCGTGCTGGTGGTCGACGACGAGCCGGGCATTCGCACCGCGCTCGTGCGCGGGCTCGGCGCCGAGGGCATGGAGGTCGAGGCGGTCGGCGACGGCCACGCCGCCCTCCAAGCGGCCCTCACCGGGAGCTTCGACGCGATCGTGCTCGACATCATCCTGCCGGGGCTCTCGGGCTATCGCGTGCTGGAGCGGCTGCGCGCGGCGGGCGTCGACACGCCGGTGTTGCTGCTCTCGGCGAAGGACGGTGAGTTCGACCAGGCCGACGGGCTGGACCTGGGCGCCGACGGCTACCTGGTGAAGCCGTTCGCGTTCGTGGTGCTCGTCGCGCAGCTCAGGGCGATGCTGCGGCGGCGCGACGCGGTACTGGGCCGCACCGGGCAGCGGGTCCGGCTCGGCGCGCTCGTCGTCGACCCGGTGGCGCGGGCGGTGAGCTGGGACGGGGCGGCGGTCGAGCTGTCGCCGCGGGAGTTCGCCCTGCTGCACGCGCTCGCGTCGCGGCCGGACACCGCGGTCTCCAAGGACGACCTCCTGCGCCTGGTCTGGGGCGACGAGCAGGCGGCCACCCGCAACGTCGTCGAGGTCTACGTCGGGTACGTGCGGCGCAAGCTCGACGCCGTCGGCGCGGTCCACGTGCTGCGCACCGTGCGCGGGTACGGCTACCTCGTGGGGACGCCGTGAGCGGAAACAAGTGCTCTGGCCCTTGTTTCCACTCACGACCCCGGCCGACCGGCGGCCCGTGATGCGGAGCTGGCGGCGCTGGTGGACGGCGCGGACGTTGCGGGCGCGGATGGCGGTCGTCGTGGGGGTGGCGGCGGCGGTCGTGCTGGTGATCCTGGGGCGGCTCGCCGTCGGCGTGCTGGCGTCGGCGTTGGTCGGGGCGGCCGACGCCGAGCTGCAGCGGCACGCCGAGGTCGCCGTCGCGCAGCTCGCCACCGGTGCGGCCCCCGGCGCCCTCGCCGGGCCGAGCCTGCGGGTGGTCGACACCGCGGGGCAGCCCGTCGACGGCGGCCCGACACTGCCGCTCAGCCCGGGGCAGCTGCGGGAGCTGGCGGGCGGGGAGGCGCTGGTCGCGGGTGGCCCCGACGGGTTGCGGCGCTGGCTCGCCGCGCCCGCCGTGCTGCCGGACGGCACTACCCGGCTGGTGATCGTGAACGGCGACGTCATCGGCGGCACCACGCTGGTCGCCCGCGCGGCGGCCGCGTTCGTGCTGGGTGCGCTCGGGGCCGCGGTGGTGGTCGGCGCGGCCGCGTGGCTGGGGACGCGGGCGGCGCTGCGCCCGGTGGACCGGATGCGTGCGGCCGCCGCGGCCCTGCCGCCGGGGGAGCGGCTGCCGGTGCCCGCGGCCCGCGACGAGTTGCGCGCACTGACCGAGGAGATCAACCGGCTCCTGGCCCGCCGGGACGAGGCCGCGGCCCGCCTGGAGCGGTTCACCGGCGACGCGGCGCACGAGCTCCGGTCGCCGGTCGCGGCGATCCGCGCGCAGGCCGAGGTCGCGGTCGCGCACCCGGATCCGCAGCTGGCCGAGGAGACCTTGCGCGCGGTCGCCGCCGAGGCCGTCCGGCTGTCGTCGCTGCTCGATGACCTGCTCGTCCTCGCGCGCGCCGACGCGGGCCGGCGCCCGCCCGCGGTCGCCGTCGACCTGGTCGCCGCGGCCGGGGCCGCGCTGGCCCGAGCAGAGACGAAGCCCCCATCCGGCTCGAACGAATCCCTTGGGCTGCCCGTCGTCGAGCTCGTGGCGCCGACGCCCACCGTGGTGGCGGCGACCCCTTCGGAAGTCGCGCTCGTGCTGGACAACCTCATCGACAACGGCCGCAGGCACGCGCGGTCGATCGTGCGGGTGGTGGTGCTGCCCGCGGGGCGGTGGGTGCGCCTCTCCGTCGAGGACGACGGGCCCGGGATCCCGGAGGACGACCGCGAGCGGGTGTTCGACCGGTTCACCCGCCTGCGACCCGAGGCAGGCGGCGGCTCCGGCCTCGGCCTCGCCCTCGTCGCGGCGCTGGTGCAGGGCCGCGGCGGCACGGCGACGGCGGGCGCCACCCACACCGGCGGCGCCCGGCTGGAGGTCCGCTGGCCGACCGCCGAGCGTGCGTCCGGCGGATGATCGCCGTTTCGGTGCGCAGAGTGGCCATTTTCGGCCGACTTCGCGCCCAACTGATGATCACGGGTCCGGCCTGCCACCATCGCGCCGTGCCCACCGTCTGCTCGCGTGTCCGGCTCGCCGCCTGCCCGCGCACAGTCGCGGGCGTCCTCCGCGACGCCGTCATGGCCCGCGCGGCACTGGCCCGCGAGGGGCATCGCCTGACCACCGACCGTCGCCATCTCGTCCGCGGCGACGAGGTGCGCATCCGCACGCGAGCGGTGGCGGGCATCCGCGTGCCGTTGCGCATCGCGGTGACCGCCGTGTCAGCGGGTGGGATCGCGTCGGCGCTGGCCAGCGGCCCGCTCCGGCGGCTGGAGCACGTCGTCAGCCTCGCTGTGGACGGCCCGTTCACCGAGGTGCACGACGAGCTGCGTTGGGCCGCCCCGGCGGGCTGGGTCGTTGACCCGCTGCTCCTGCGGACGCGCATGCGCGGCCTTCTCGCCGCTCGCGCGCAGGAGCTGACGACGCGGGTCGCGGCGCTCGCCACCCAGCCGGTCATCGTCGCGACGGCGATCGTGCGCGACGGCAGGCTGCTGGCCGCCCAGCGCACCCGACCCTCGACAGTGGCGGGTCGCTGGGAGCTGCCCGGTGGCCGGGTGGAGGCGGGCGAGCCCGAGGCCGACGCGGTGGTCCGGGAGTGCGGGGAGGAGCTGGGCGCGCACGTTCGCCCGGCGGGCCGGATCGGCACCGACCTCCCGATCGACGCGGGTGTGCTCCGGGTGCACGTCGCCCGGCTCGCGTCCGGCTCGCCTGCGCCGCGGGCCCTCGAGCACGCCGCGCTGCGGTGGCTGGGCCCGACGGAGCTGCACGCGATCGATTGGATCGACGCCGACCGGGCGGTGCTCCCCGAGCTCGCCGACCTCCTCCGGGCGTGATCGTCGGTGGGTCCGCGTTCGCACCTGCGAACGTCTGGGGCGGGGGTGGAACCGCGGGCGGCCCGATCTCGTCAAAGGCGACATGACCCTCGACAACCTCCTCGCCCGGCAAGCAGGTGTGATCAGCCGGGCCCAGGCCATGGCCGCGGGCCTGAGCCGCGACACCGTCGACTACCGGGTGAAGTCGCGGCGATGGCAGCCGCTGTACCCGGGCGTCTACCTCGCCGCCGACCGGCCACCCGAACACCACCCCGCCGACCGCCGCGACGAGGTGCGCGTCCGTGCCGCGCTGCTGTGGGCGGGCGAGGGCGCGTTCCTCTGCGGCCGGGCCGCGGCCTGGTGGTACGGCATGGTGGATGAGCCGCCGCCGACCGTTCGGGTGTCGGTCGGCCGCCGACGACGCCTGCGCCGCCGCCCGGGGGCCGAGGTGCTCCGTCGGGAACTCGCGGCGCAGGACCGGCACCTGCACCGCGGGCTCGCCGTCACCGCGCCCGCGCTGACGGTGCTCGAAGCGGCCGTCGAGCTCGGCGAGGACGGCGTCACGTTCCTCGATGGTGCCCTCCGTGGGTCGGTGCGGTTCGCCGACGTGCACGCCGCCTACTGCCGGTACGCGGGCTCGGCCGGATCGGCCGCGGCCGGGCGCCTCCTGGGCGCCGCCGCGGAGCGCTCCGCGGAGGACGCGCGCCGCCAGCTGCGCGCCCTGCTGCGCGGCGCGGGCGCGTGCGGCTGGAGCGATGCGGTCCGGGTCGACGGGCAGCCCGTCGATGCCGCGTTCCCGGTCGCCAGGGTCGCGGTTCTTGCCTCCGGCTGGGCCGAGCCGGTTGACCCGGTGCGCATCGAGGCCACCGCGCGTCGCTGGGCCGCACTCGTCGGGCAGGGCTGGATGATCGTCCACGTCACCTGGCGCGATCTCGTCGAGCGCCCGCACGGCGTGCTCGCCGACATCGCCCGGCAGGTGGTGCGCGGCCCGCGGGCGCTGGGCCGGGCCGGATGACGCCCGGCGCCGGACCGGAGTGACGTTGGCCACCCGGCCACCCATCCGGCCACATGTACGTGACCCGTCGGGGCCGGTCAGCGGCCGTATCGGTACAGCGGTGCGGGAGGCCGTCAGCACCGTCGGGAATGGGCGGTGCCCGTCTCGGGCTACCCTGAGACGTGAGCACTTCCACCCTCGCCGCGCCCGCGGACTCGTCCTTCGCAACCCGGGGGACCCGCCCGCGCCTGCGCAACGTCGCCATCGTGGCGCACGTCGACCACGGCAAGACCACGCTGGTCGACGCGATGCTGCGGGCCTCGGGCGCGTTCGGTGAGCGGGCCGCCGTCGTCGACCGTGTGCTGGATTCCGGCGACCTCGAGCGCGAGAAGGGCATCACGATCCTCGCCAAGCACACGGTGATCGACTGGCAGGGCATGACGGTCAACGTCGTCGACACGCCGGGGCACGCCGACTTCGGCGGCGAGGTCGAGCGCGCGCTGTCCATGGTCGACGGCGTGCTCCTGTTGGTCGACGCGAGCGAAGGCCCGCTGCCGCAGACCCGTTTCGTGCTGCGCAAGACCCTCATGGCGGGCCTGCCGGTCGTGCTGGTGGTCAACAAGACCGACCGGCCCGACGCGCGCTGCGCCGAGGTCGTCGACGAGAGCCTGGAGCTCCTGCTGGAGTTGGCCGACGAGCTGCAGCTCGACGAGACCGTCACCACCGGCCTGCTCGACCTCCCGGTCGTCTACGCGTCGGGCCGCGCGGGCCGCGCCTCGCGCACCCGCCCGGCCGACGGCGAGATGCCCGACGAGCCCGGCCTCGACGCGCTCTTCGACGTCATCGCCGCGACGGTGCCCGCCCCCGCCGACGACCCGGAGGCGCCCCTGCAGGCCCACGTCACCAACCTCGACGCCACCAGCTACCTCGGCCGCATCGCGCTCTGCCGGGTGCGCGCGGGCGTGATCCGGCGCGGCCAGCAGGTCGGCTGGTGCAAGGCCGACGGCACGGTCAGCCGGGTCAAGATCACCGAGCTGCTGCGCACGGTCGCGCTGGAGCGCGTGCCTACCGATGCGGCCGTCGCGGGCGACCTCGTCGCCGTTGCGGGCATCGCCGACGTCACCATCGGCGACACGCTCGCCGACCCCGACAACCCGATCCCGCTCCCGCGCATCCACGTCGACGAGCCCGCCATCTCCCTCACGATCGGCATCAACACCTCCCCGCTCGTCAGCCGCGACCCGCACCCGGGCAACAAGCTCACCGCCCGGCAGGTCAAGGGACGCCTCGACACCGAGCTCGTCGGCAACGTCTCGCTGCGCGTGCTGCCCACCGAGCGCCCCGACGCCTGGGAGGTGCAGGGCCGCGGCGAGCTGGCGCTGGCCATCCTGGTGGAGACGATGCGCCGCGAGGGCTTCGAGATGACCGTCGGCAAGCCCGAGGTCGTCACCAAGATCATCGACGGGAAGCTGCACGAGCCGTTCGAGCAGCTGTCCGCGGACGTGCCCACCGAGAGCCTCGGCGCGGTGAGCCAACTGCTCGCGAGCCGCAAGGGCGAGCTGGTCAACCTCGTGCACGGCGACTCCCGTGTGCGTATGGACTACCGCGTGCCCTCCCGCGGCCTCATCGGCTTCCGCACCGAGTTCCTGACGATCACGCGCGGCGCGGGCATCGTGAGCCACGTCTTCGACGGCTACGGCCCGTGGGTGGGCGACATCCGCGCCCGGCTGCGTGGCTCGCTGATCGCGGACCGCTCGGGCCCGGTCACCGGTTACGCCGTCGACCAGCTCGCCGACCGCGGCGTCCTGTTCGTCGGGCCCGGCACCATCGTCTACGGCGGGATGGTCATTGGCGAGTACACCCGCGCCGAGGACCTCGAGGTCAACATCGTCCGCGAGAAGAAGCTCACCAACATGCGCAGCTCCACCGCGGACGAGCTGGTCAAGCTCACGCCGCCGACGCTGCTGACGCTGGAGCAGAGCCTGGAGTTCTGCGCGAACGACGAGTGCGTCGAGGTCACCCCGGAGTCGGTGCGCATCCGCAAGGTCGAGCTGGATGCGCACACCCGGGCCCGGCTGCGCGCGCGGGCCCGCGCCGCCGCGGGCTGAGCCACCCCCGCGCCCGCGTCGCCGCGTCCGCCGATGGGAGGATGGCCGCCCGGACGGCCTGCTCACGGCCGGTCAAGAGCGGATAGGTGGAGGTGGAGCCCCCGGTGACGCGCGCACGGCTGCTGCTCGTAGCTCTCGTCACGGTGCTCCTCGGCATCACGGCGGCGTGCTCCGACCAGCCGGTGGCGAGCCGCCCGCCCGGCCAGAGCACGCCCACCCCGACGCCGACCCCCAAGGCCGAGCCGACCCGGCTCGTCGTCGGCGTCGGCGACCTGCCCCCGGGGTTCAACCCGCACCTCCTGGCCGACCGCTCCCCGGTGACGACCGCGCTCGCCACCCTCGTGCTCCCATCCCCGTTCAAGGTGGCTGCCGACGGCACGCTGCAGCTCGACCCGACGATCGTGTCGAGCGCCCGCGTCGTCGACAGCCAACCCTTCACGGTGAGCTATGAGCTCAACCTCCAGGCGTCCTGGTCGGACAACGCCCCGATCGCCGCCGAGGACTTCGTCTACCTGTGGCAGCAGATGCGCGGCCAGCCCGGCGTGGCGGACGCGGCGGGCTACCAGCTGATCACCGACGTGCGCTCGCGGGCGGGCGGCAAGGCGGTCGACGTCGTGTTCTCCCAGGCCTACCCGGCCTGGCAGCAGCTGTTCTCCGGCCTGCTCCCCGCGCACCTGCTCAAGGACGCTCCCGGGTCCTGGATCGGCGCCACCACCGGCGGCCTGCCCACGGCGGGCGGCCCGTTCAAGGTCGCGACCGTCGACCGCGGCCGCGGGGAGATCGTGCTCGCCCGCAACGACGCCTACTGGGACACCCCGACCGTGCTCGACCAGCTCGTGCTGCGCAGGCTGGGCCCGTCGAGCCTCGCCGCGGGCCTGGCGACCGGCGACGTCGACGTGGCGCTCCCCGCGGCCGACCAGGCCGTGCGCACCGCGCTTGCCGGGGTCACGCCCGCGCCCCGCGTGCAGCAGGCACCGCAGTCGAGCATCACCCAACTCGCGCTGCGCGCCGACACCGGCCCGCTGCGCGACGTCCGCGTACGCCAGGCCGTCGCCAAGCTCGTCGACCGCGACGCGCTGCGGGCCGCCGTGGCCCCCGACGCGCTCCCGGCGGACGCGCTCGGCCTGGCCCCGTCCCAGCCCGGCTACGCCGCGACCGCCCCGCAGGCCGTCGCGCCCGACCCGGCAGGCGCCGCGCAGCTGCTCACCGACGCGGGCTGGAAGCGCGACGTCGTCAACGGCCGTTGGGACACCGCCGACGGCCGCGCCGTGCTCATCGTCATCGGGGCCGCCGCCGACCGGCCCGACGACGTGCGGGTGGCCGAGGCCGTGGCCACGCAGCTCCGCGCCGCGGGCATGGAGACGCAGGTGGTCGCCCCGTCCGCGGTCGACCTGTTCGGCCAGCCGACCGTGGCGCCCACCCCGCCGAGCGCGGGGCCGTCGGCCACCTCGACGCCCACCGTCACCCCGACGGCCGCCGCGAGCGGGGTGGCGGCGGACGTCATCGTGAGCCCGCGCGCCGTCGGCGGCGATCTGGGCACCGAGCTCGCGAGCGCCTACGGCTGCCCGGCCGCGACCCCCCAGTACCCCGATCCGCCGCGGCCACCCACCGGCTTCTGCTTCCCCGCGCTGCAGCCGTTGTTCGACGAGCTGATGTCGTCCGCTCCGCGCGCGGACAGCGAGGCGGTCGTCGAGCGGGTCCTCTGGCAGCAGCTGCCCGCTCTGCCGCTCTTCCAGCCCGTCACCCTCGTCGTGAGCACGGCCGAGGCGGACGCGGCGACGTCGATCGGCCCCGGCTCGCTGCTGGGCGGTCCGCTCGCAGGCGCTCCCCGATGGCGCCAGGCCAACCACTGAACCATCATCACCCTTTGGTCACGATCGAGGGCCGGTGGGCACGGGTCACACCTGGGATTTCTACGGTTCGCGGGGGCCGACGCGCCGCTCGTCGACGGGGCCGGGGCGTCGTCATCCGCGGCGGCACGTCGGACCGGGCGGTCCGATGAGGAGGAGTCGATGAGGAGAACGAGGGCGTCGCTGACGGCCATCGGCGCGGCCGCGGCGATCGTGCTCGCCGCCTGTGGCACCGCCGACACGAACGGCGGCGGCACGTCGGGTGGCGGCGGCGCGGGCAGCGAGGAGGCGGCCCGCAACGGCACGGCCGACGGCGCGGCCCGGGGCGGCACCCTGAACATCCTCGGCACGAGCGACGTCGACTACCTCGACCCCCAGGTCACCTACTACTCCACGGGCTACACGCTGGCCCGGCTCTACCACCGGCAGCTGTTCGACTACCCGGCCGACCCCGCCAAGAAGGCCACGGCGGCGCCCGACCTCGCCGAACAGCTCCCCACCACGGACAACGGCGGCATCAGCGCGGACGGCAAGACCTACACGATCACGATCAAGCAAGGCGTGCAGTGGAACACGAACCCGCCACGCCAGGTGACCGCGGCCGACGAGGTCATCGGCGTCAAACGCAGCTGCAACCCGGCCCAGCCGTTCGGCGGCCTGCCCGACTTCCAGGACCTCATCGCGGGCTTCAAACAGTTCTGCGACGGGTTCGCCGACGTCGGCCACGACGCGCAGGCGATCAAGAAGTACATCCAGGCGACGCCGCTGGCAGGCGTCGTCGCCAAGGAGGACCGCACCGTGGTGTTCACGCTGAACTCGCCCGCCACGTACTTCACCGACATGCTCGCGCTGCCCTCGCTGTCGCCCGCACCGGTCGAGAACCTCGACTACGTGCCCGGCAGCAGCGAGATCGGGCAGCACCTGGTCGTGGACGGCCCGTACAAGGTGGACAAGTACGACCCGACGAAGCGGATCGAGCTGTCCCGCAACCCGGCGTGGAACCAGGCCACCGACCCGATCCGTGCCGCGTTCGTCGACAAGATCGTCTTCGACGAGACGCAGAGCCAGGAGTCGATCCAGCAGCAGCTGCAGACCGGCACCCCCAACGCGGACATGATGTTCGACATCGGCACGCCGCCGTCGCAGATCCCCGGGCTGCTGGCCGCGGGCGACACCAACCTCGCGCTCGCCCAGACGAACGCGTCGAGCCCGTACCTCGTCTACAACCTGCGCTCGCCGAACAACAACAAGGCGCTGGCCAACGTCAAGGTCCGGCAGGCGATCTCGTACGCGATCAACCGCGCCAACATCATCCAGGTGCTCGGCGGCCCGCAGGTGGCTCCGCCGCTGACGCACGTCCTGCCGCCGGGCCTGCTCGGCGCCCAGGACAACGACCCCTACCCGTACGACCCGAACAAGGCCAAGCAGATGCTCGCCGAGGCGGGATTTCCGAACGGCCTGACGCTGAAGTTGCTGTACCGCAACGCCTCCGAGGGCAGCAGCAAGGCGTTCGCGACCGTGCAGCAGGACCTCACGAAGGTCGGCATCACGATCGAGGGCGTGCCCTCGCCGAACGCCGACTTCTACACCAAGTACCTGCCGGTGCCCGACGTCGCGCAGCGGGGCGTCTGGGACATCGCGAGCCTGAGCTGGGGCTCGGACTGGGCGGGCAACGCCGCGCTGTCCTACTTCAAGCCGCTGCTGTCCGGGCCGCCGTCGTTCCCGCCGAACGGCAGCAACTACGGCTTCTACGACAGCCCGGCCACCAACGACCTGATCAACAAGGCCCTCGCCGCGACCGACGAGCAGACCGCGGCCGACGCGTGGGCCAAAGCGGACAAGCAGGTGATGGCGGACGCGGCGTTCTACCCCGTCGCGAACCTGAAGTGGGCCACCTACCACGCGGCCCAGGTGCACAACGCGGTCTACCTGGACGGCCTGCAGTCGTTCGACCCGGCCAACGTGTGGCTCGACCCCGCCAAGAACGGCGGTTGACCCCAGGACATGGCGCTGCTCGACGTCGAGGATCTGCACGTCTCGTTCAGCACCCCGGACGGGGTCGTGCGCGCCGTCCGGGGGGTGTCGTTCGGGGTGGACCGGCGCCGCACGCTCGGCATCGTGGGGGAGTCGGGGTCGGGCAAGTCCGTCGCGACCCAGACGATCGTCGGCCTGACCCGGGGCGCCCGCATCTCGGGCCGGGCCACCCTCGACGGCGTGGACCTGCTCGGCGCGAGCCCGGACGCGTTGCGGAAGATCCGCGGCGCGCAGATCGGCATGATCTTCCAGGACCCGCTGTCGAGCCTGCACCCCTACTACAAGGTGGGGTGGCAGATCGTCGAGATGATCCGCGAGCACGAGCGCGGCATGTCCAAGGCCACGGCGCGGGAGCGGGCGATCGAGCTGCTCGACGCCGTCGGCATCCCGAGCCCGCGCACCCGGATCGACAGCTACCCGTACGAGTTCTCGGGCGGCATGCGGCAACGCGTGATGATCGCCATGGCGATGGCGCTGCGGCCCGCCGTCCTCGTGGCCGACGAGCCCACCACGGCGCTGGACGTCACGGTGCAGGCCCAGGTGCTCGACGTCATGCGCGGCGTCCAGCGGGAGTTCGGCACGGCGATCGTCCTCATCACGCACGACCTCGGTGTGGTGGCGGACATGGCCGACGACGTCGTCGTCATGTACGGCGGACAGGTGATGGAGCGGGCGCCGCGGCGGGAGCTGTTCTACCGCCGCCACCACCCGTACACCGAGGGGCTGCTGCGCTCCATGCCGACGGCCGGGCGTCGCGGGCGGCTGACCCCGATCGGCGGCAGCCCGCCGAGCCTGATCACGCCGCCGCCGGGATGCCCGTTCGCGCCCCGGTGCCCGTCGGTGTTCGATCAGTGCTCGCAGACGCCGCCCGCGCAGGAGATCGGGCCGGGGCACACGTCGGCGTGCTGGCTGCCCCCGGCACCGTTGAAGAAGGCGCTGTGACAACGCCAACCACCATCACGGCCTCCCTCCCAGCCGCGACATCCGTCGAGGAGCACTCGTCGTGACCGCTCTGCTCGAGGTCGTCGACGTCTGCAAGTACTTCCCGGCCGGGCGGCGCAGACTGTTCGGCGGGCCGCCGCCATCGCTGCGCGCGGTGGACGGCGTGAGCCTCGCCGTCGGACGCGGCGAGACCCTCGGCCTCGTGGGGGAGACCGGCTGCGGCAAGTCCACGTTGGCGCGCTGCATGACCCGGCTGCACGACCTCACCTCCGGCCGCGTCACGTTCGACGGCACCGACATCAGCACGCTGTCGCTCGCTGCGCTGCGTCCGCTGCGGCGCGAGATGCAGGTGATGTTCCAGGACCCGTACGGCTCGCTGAACCCCCGCCGCCGGGTCGGCTCGATCATCGGCGACCCGTTCGCGATCCACGGCGTGGCCGACGGGGAGGAACGCAAGCGCAAGGTGCAGGAGCTGATGGAGCTCGTGGGCCTCAACCCCGAGCACTACAACCGCTTCCCGGCCGAGTTCTCCGGCGGCCAGCGCCAGCGCATCGGCATCGCCAGGGCGTTGGCCCTGCGGCCGAAGCTCGTGGTGTGCGACGAGCCGGTGTCGGCGTTGGACGTCTCGATCCAGGCGCAGATCATCAACCTGCTCGCCGAGCTGCAGGAGCGGCTGCAGCTGACCTACGTGTTCATCACGCACGACCTGTCGGTGGTGCGCCACGTCAGCGACCGGATCGCCGTCATGTACCTCGGCAAGATCGTCGAGATCGCGGAGACCGAGGAGCTGCACGAGCACACCCGCCACCCCTACACGCGCGCCCTGCTGTCGGCCGCGCCCACCGCGGACCCGGATGCGCTGGCGGGCCGGGAGCGGGTCGTTCTCCGCGGCGACCTGCCCTCGCCCGCCGCGCCGCCGTCGGGCTGCCGCTTCCACCCGCGCTGCCCGAAGGCGCAGCAGCGCTGCCGCACCGACGACCCGGAGCTGGTCGCCCGCGCGGGCGACGCCCCGGGGCACCCGGTGGCCTGCCACTTCCCGCTGGCCGACGGCGAGTTGCTCACCCTCGCCAGGTCCACGCTCGACGACCTCGCGCCGGACCTGTCGTTCGACCGGACGGCGGCGGAGGAGGGGACCACGTCGTGAGCGAATCAGACCTCGGCAAGCGCGACTCCGATCCCGTCGTCCCGGACGCCAACGAGCTCGAAGGTGAGGCGCGGATCCAGGGCCGCAGCCCCGTCCAGCTCGCGTGGGAACGGCTGCGCCGCGACCGCGCCGCCATGGTCTCGCTCGTCGTGATCGTCCTCATCGCGCTGGTCGCCCTCGGTGCCCCGCTGGTGGCCACGCTGGTCGGCCACGGCCCCAACGACCAGTACCGTGACATCGGCCTCACCCCGCAGGGCCTGCCGAAGGGCCCCACCGGCACGTTCCTGCTCGGCACCGACGACCTCGGCCGCGACGTGCTCGTCCGCATCGCGTACGGCAGTCGGATCTCGCTGCTGGTCGGCGTGGTGTCGACGCTGATCTCCGTGGTGTTCGGGGTGGTCGTGGGCATGATCGCGGGCTACCTCGGCGGCTGGGTCGACACGGTTATCGCGCTGATCATCGACGTGGTGCTGTCGATTCCGTTCCTGCTCGCGGGTATCGCGATCGTGTCGCTGTCCGGGCCGAGCCTCGCCGTCACGATCATCGTGATCGCGTTCTTCAGCTGGTCGTCGATCGCCCGCATCGTGCGCGGCCAGGTGCTGTCGATCCGCGAGCGCGAGTACGTGGAGGCGGCGCGCTCACTCGGCGCGAGCGACGGGCGGATCATGTTCGTCGACGTCCTGCCGAACGTGCTCGCCCCCGTGATCGTCTACACGACCCTGCTGATCCCGCTCGCGATCGTCTCGGAGTCGACGCTGTCGTTCCTCGGGCTCGGCGTGCCCGCGCCGACGGCCACATGGGGCGGGATGCTCGACGGCTCGCTGAACTACTACCGCGTCGCCTGGTGGTACCTGCTGTTCCCCGGCCTCGCGCTGCTGATCACCACGCTGGCGTTCAACATCTTCGGCGACGGTGTGCGCGACGCGTTCGACCCGCGCACCGACCGGCTTTTCGCCGCCGAGAACGAGGACGAGACGTGATCCGCTTCCTCGTCCGGCGCGCCCTGCGCGGGCTGCTCGTCATCTGGCTGATCACGCTCGTGGTGTTCGGCATGTTCTTCGTGGCGCCCAGCAACGTCGCGCAGACCCTCGGCGGCCGCCAGGCCACCCCGGCGACCATCGCGCTGATCGATGAAAGACTCGGGCTGGACCGGCCGATCTGGCAGCAGTACCTGAGCTTCCTCGGCAACGCGCTGCGCGGCGACCTCGGCTACGACTATTACAAGCAGATCCCGGTCACCACGATCATCGCCGACGCGCTGCCGAAGACAGCGTCGATCGCGTTCGGCGCGGCCGTGATCTGGATACTGCTCGGCGTGACGAACGGGGTCATCGCCGCGGTCCGCCCGCGGTCGTTCGTCGACCGCGGCCTCACGGTGTTCGCGCTGTTCTTCTACTCGATGCCGACGTTCCTGCTCGGCCTGCTGCTGCTCTACTACCTGTACTTCCAGCTCACGCTGGTCGGGGTCCGCATCTTTCCGGCGGGCGGGTACACGGACCTCTCGGCGAGCCCGGGTGGTTGGCTCCAGCACATGATCCTGCCGTGGGTCACCGTGGCGCTGGTGTCGGCGGCGGCCTACACCCGGCTCACTCGAACGTCGATGCTGGAGGTGCTCGGCGAGGACTACATCCGCACGGCCCGCTCCAAGGGGATCTCCGAGCGCCGCGTGGTGGTACGCCACGGGCTGCGCAGCGCGCTGACCCCGGTGGTCACCCAGTTCGGCATCGACGTCGCCACGCTGCTCGGCGGTGTGATCATCACCGAATCCGTGTTCTCCATCGACGGCATCGGGCGCACCGCCGTCGTCGCCATCACCCAACAGGACCAGCCGGTGATCATCGGGATCGTGCTGCTCGGCACGACCGCGGTGGTGGTCGCGAACATCCTCGTCGACCTCGGCTACGCAGTCCTCGACCCGAGAGTGCGGCTCACCTGACCAGACGGCTGCTGTTCGTCCACGCGCATCCCGACGACGAGACCCTCGCCACGGGCGGCACGATCGCGCATTACGCCACCCGACCCGACACGGCGGTGACGCTCGTGACCTGCACGCTCGGCGAGGAAGGCGAGGTCATCGGGCCTGAGAAGCAACTGCTCGTCACGGCAGAGGCCGACCAGCTCGGCGGCTACCGGGTGGCCGAGCGGGCGGCCGCGTGCGCCGCGCTTGGGGTCACCGACCACCGCTACCTCGGGGGCGCGGGCCGGTGGCGGGACTCCGGCATGGCCCTGGCCGGGCACGGTCTGCGCGCCACGGCCCGGCCCACGCTGCATCCGCGGGCGTTCTCCGCGCCGGGGGCGTTCGCCGCGGAGGTCGAGGCGCTGGTGGCGGTCCTCGAGGAGGTACGGCCGCACGTCGTCGTCAGCTACGCCGACGACGGCGGGTACGGCCATCCCGACCACGTGCGCGCACACGAGATCACGGTGGCGGCCGTGCACGAGGTACCCGCTCGGCTGCTGTACGCGGTCGTCGGCCGCGGCACGCTCGACGCCGGGCTCGCGGCCCTGCACGGCACCCCTTTCCGGATGCCCGCGCCCGACGAGCTGCCCAGCGTGCCCGACGCGACCGTCACCACCCGGCTGTGCGTGCGCGACCAGCACGCCCGTCGGATCGCGGCCATGCGGGCGCACGCCACGCAGGTCGTGGTCGCGCCGGACGAGCGGTCGTTCGCGATGAGCAACGGCGTCGCCCAGCCGATCCTCGACGTGGAGGAGTACGTCGCGGTCGACGGCAGGCCGGGCACCGACCTCTTCGGGAA
Source organism: uncultured Actinomycetota bacterium (assembly GCA_963739465.1). Taxonomy (GTDB): domain Bacteria; phylum Actinomycetota; class Actinomycetes; order Mycobacteriales; family Pseudonocardiaceae; genus Pseudonocardia. Next base: position 216,252 of record CAVUAS010000002.1, on the reverse strand, counting down.
TGGCGATGGGTGACCGGGGCGTGCTGGCGCTGCTGGTCGTGGACGGCGTCCTCGTCGGCGCCGTCGGGCTGGCGTTCACCCCGCTCTACCTCGGCGCGGTGCCCGCGCCGCTCGGGGTGCTGCTGGCGGTGGTGGTGCTGCCGTGGCTCGTGCTGCGGGCGGGGGAGATCGACCGGCGCTTCGCGGGCGCGCCGGTCTTCGCCTGGTTCGCCACGGTCGCCGTGCTCGGGTTGTTCGGGCCCGGCGGCGATGCACTCCTGACGACGTCGTGGCAGTCGCTGCTGTTCGTCGTCGGCGGGGTGGGGGCCGGGCTGTGGGCGCTGCGCCGCGTGCGCGCTCAGCCCCCACCCGCCCCACCGCCATGATCACCAGTTCGGCGCAGATGCGGCCTGATCTGGCCGCATTTCGCACCGAATTGGCGATCATGCGGCTGGGATGAGGTAGCGGTACCGGTGGTGCTCGGTCCACCCCGACCGGGCGTACAGGGCGACGGCCGCCGTGTTGTGCACGGCCACCTGCAGCACGCCCCACCGGGCACCGCGCTCGCGCCCCCAGGCGGCCGCGGCGGCGAGCAGGGCGGTGCCGTGTCCCCGGTGACGGGCGGCCGGGGACACCGTGAGCATCGACAGGTGCAGGTGGTCCTCGACGACGACGCCCCGGCAGGCCGCTACCGCCACGGCGCGGCCGTCGCGGAGCACCAGGTGCCCGTGCGCGGAAAACGGTGCCCCGGCGACGTTTTCCACGCACGACCCGGCTAGGACATGGCGCTGGGCGGGAGTCGGCGGGCCGCCCAGCACGAGCCGCCACCACGCGTCGGTCGGCGCCCGGCCACGTTCGACCGCCCGTCGGTCATCGGTCGGCGCTGCCGCGCGGCCATGGGCCACCCGCTCCTGGTCGTCGGTCGGCGCGTCCACCTCGACCGGCGGGCCGCTCGCGAGTCGGGCGAGCTCCGCCACCTGCACCGACACCAGCGCCCCCGCCGCGTGGCCGACGTCGAGCACCCAGCCCTGGCGGCGACCGCGCGGTCCCACGGCGAGCCCACCGGCGCGTGTACCCGTGGCGGGATCCCGTGCCGTTCGGCGAACGCGCGCACGACGTCCAGCGCGGCGGCCATCGGCATCCCCGGGTCGCCGACGGCGAGTGCCCCGTTCGCCCGCGCCGTGAACCCGCCCGCCGCCCGCAGCCGCCAGGCCCCCAACCGCTCGTCCACGAGCGCGGGCCAGGCGTCGGCGCACAGCTCCTCCAACCGCACGATGGCCGACAACGACGCTCGTCGGGGCGGGGGTGGCGGTATGGCGCGCACGGCGGTCACCGCCGACCGCGCCACCCGGACCGGCCCCCGCCGCGTCTGCACGACGAGCTCCGACCCGTCGGCCGACAGCTCCCCGACGGCGTCGGTCTGCTTGTCGCCCACCCGGTGGCGCACGACGACGCGCCGTCCCATCAGGCCTTCGACGTTCGCCGCGTCACACCGCCCCGGCTCTGTCATCGCTCACCTCGCGATACATACTGTGTGGAGACCCTGTCAGCGCCCGTGGAGGATGGCCCACCCGTGACCTACGTGATCGCCGAGCCCTGCGTCGACCTGCTCGACAAGGCGTGTATCGAAGAGTGCCCGGTGGACTGCATCTACGAGGGTGCTCGGATGCTGTACATCCACCCCGACGAGTGCGTCGACTGCGGCGCCTGCGAGCCGGTCTGCCCCGTCGAGGCCATCTACTACGAGGACGACGTGCCCGAGCAGTGGGCGGCGTACACCAAGGCGAACGTCGACTTCTTCGACGAGCTGGGCTCGCCCGGCGGCGCGTCGAAGGTCGGCAAGGTCGACCGGGACGTCGAGCCTGCGCTGAGCCTGCCGCCGCAGCAGCACGACGAGTGAGGGACTTCGCGCTTCCCGATTTTCCCTGGGACTCGCTCGCCGCCGACAAGGAGCTCGCCGCGGCTCATCCCGACGGCATCGTCGACCTCTCCATCGGCACCCCGGTCGACCCCGTCCCGGACGTGGTCCGCGCGGCGCTCGCCGGACCGGCCGCCGACGAGCCCGGCTACCCCACCACGCACGGCACCCCCGCGCTGCGCGACGCGCTCGCGGGGGCCCTCGGCAGGCGCTTCGGCGTGACCGTCGATCCGGTCGCGATCCTGCCGACGATCGGCTCCAAGGAGCTGGTGGCGTGGCTGCCGACGCTGCTCGGCCTCGGGCCCGAGGACACGGTCGTCATCCCCGACGCTGGCGTACCCGACCTACGAGGTGGGCGCCCGGCTGGCCGGTGCCGCGTACCTGCGGACGGATGCCACCACCGCGCTCGGCCCGGCCCGGCCCGGGCTCTTCTGGCTCAACTCCCCGTCCAACCCGACGGGCCGCGTGCTGCCGCCCGCCCACCTGCGCAAGGTCGTGGAGTGGGCCCGGGCGCGGGGCACGGTCGTCGCCTCCGACGAGTGCTACCTCTCGCTGGCAGGCGACACGGAGGCGCACTCGATCCTGCATCCCGACATCTGCGGTGGCTCGCACGCCGGGATGCTCGCGGTGCACTCGCTGTCGAAGTCCTCGAACCTCGCGGGGTACCGGGCGGGCTTCATCGCGGGCGATCCCGCGCTGGTCGCCGCCCTGCTGGAGGTCCGCAAGCACGCGGGCATGATCGTGCCGTTCCCGGTACAGGCGGCGATGACGGCCGCCGCGTCCGACGACGCGCACGTCGTCGCCCAAGCCGCACGCTACGAGCGTCGACGCGCGGTGCTGCGGCCCGCGCTGGAGAAGGCGGGCCTCGCCGTCGAACATTCCGAGGCCGGGCTGTACCTGTGGGCCACGGCCGGGGAGCCGTGCTGGTTGACGGTGCGGCGGCTGGCCGATGAAGGTGTGTTGGTGGCACCCGGTGAGTTCTACGGTCCGGCGGGCGCGCGGCACGTGCGCGTGGCGCTGACGGCGTCCGACGAGCGGATCGAGACGGCAGCCCGGCGCCTCGCCCGGCGGTGACCCGGGAGTCGGCCGCGCCCCGTCCGGTCTCCGCTCCAAGGCCGACTGCGCACTCCTTCGGCGCACTTCGCACCCCGTCGACGGGGTGCGAGGTGCCCCCATGGGGTGCGAGGTCGGGTGGCCCGGCGTGAGCGGCCCGGCAAGGACGCGGGTCCGGCCCGCGGTCGTGCTTCTCGGGGTGCTCGCGCTCGCCGCGAACCTGCGCGCCGCGCTGGCGGGCTACCCGCCGCTGCTGGAGACGGTCCGCATGGACCTTGGCCTCTCCGCGGGCATCGCCGGGCTCGTGCAGGCCGGTGCGGTGCTGATGATGGCGGCAGGCTCGTTCGCCGGACCCGGGCTCGCCCGCCACGGCGGACGGGAGCGCGCGCTGGCCGTTGCGGTCGGGCTCGTCGCCGCGGGCAGCCTGGTCCGCGGGATCCCGGCGGTCGGGTCGCTGATCGGCGGAAGCCTCCTCGTCGGGCTCGGGATCGGACTGGCAGGCGTGCTGATCACCGGCGTCGTGAAGGAGCACCTCGCCGACCGGGCGGGTGCGGCCACCGGCGGCTACGTCGTCGCGATGATGGTCGGCGCTACCGTCTCGAGCGCGGTCGCCGTGCCGCTGGCCACGTTGCTGGGCGGGTGGTCGTGGTCGCTCGCGGTCTGGGCGGTGCCCGCCGTGCTCGCCACCGCGGCCTGGACGCCGATCGCGCGCCGGATCCCGGCAGGCGAGCCGGCGCGGACACCGTTGCCGTGGCGTCGTCCCGCCGCCCGGGTCGCGGCCTGCTACCAGGCAGGCACGTCGCTGATGTTCTACGGGTGGCTCACCTGGCTGTCGCCCTACTACCAGGGGCACGGCTTCGCGCCGGAGCGCGCGGGCCTGCTGCTCGCCGTGTGGAGCATCGCGCAGATCCCGGCCGCGCTGTTCGTGCCGATGCTGGCCGAGCGACGGCGGCGGTGGCGGTTCTGGACCGGCCTCACCCTGCTGTGTGGTCTCGCGGGCACGCTCGGCGCGCTGCTCCTGCCGTTGCCGCCCGTGGTGGGGCCGTGGGTGTGGGCGGCGCTGATGGGTACCGGCGTGGGCGCGGGGTTCCCGTTGGGGCTGGCGGCGATCGCCTGGCGCGCCCCGGACGCGGCCACCGCGGCGGCGACGAGCGGCCTCGCGCTCGGCGTCGGGTACACCACCGCAGGCCTCGGGCCGGTGCTGATGGGGGTGCTGATCGACGTGACCGGCGGGTACGTCCTGGCGATCACGCTGCTGGTGCTGGCGGGCCTCGTGCAGGCGTGGGCGATCCTGGTGATCGGCGACCCGTGACTCGGCGGTGTTCAGCCAGCCGGCAGGCCGCACCGGCATTGCGGTGTCCGCACCGGTGTCGCAGCACCGGCGCGGCCATGACAACCCCGGTGCCGGGCGGGTCACACCTCGGCGATGCGGGCGTCGACGAGCACCCAGGCGCCGCGCCATTCCCGGCGCTTCTCCTCGGCCCGGTGGATCTCGCGCTCGACGAGCCTGCCTGCGACGAACACGGTGTCGGGCGCGGCGTCCAGCGCCGCGAGGAGCCCCCGGATGCGCTGTTCGGCGACGCACGCGTCCTGGTGGTCGCCGAGCACCTCCTGCAGCGCGGCCGTGGCCGACAGCAGCCGCTTGACGGTCTTGCCGGTCGGGGTGCCCCGCAGCGACGGCGCGACGAGCTCGCCCGTGTAGCGCACCCGCTTGCTGCGGATGCGCAGCGCGTGCAGCACCTCGTTGGGCGGGTCGTCCCCGGCGCGCTCGACCGCACGGCGCAGCTTGCGCGCCTCCGCCCGCACGAGATCGACGAGTGCGGGCTGCTGAGCCTCGGCCGGGCCCGGGGTCGGCAACGGCCTGCGGACCGTGTCGGCGAGCCGCTCCAGCACGGTGAAGAAGCGCGGCGCGGTGAGGGCCGCGAGCATGGCCGAGCGCGCCGTCGTCCGCTCGCGCTCCAGCGCGTCGAGCAGCACCTCGCCCGCGGCCTCCTCGGCGGCGGGCAGGCTCGCGATCTCCCGGTGCAGCCGCAGCAGCAACACGTCGAGATCGCGCACCGGACCCAGCGCGCCGCCCAGCCAACCCAGCTCCGCCCGCAGGTCATCGGCCCAGTTCGAGTCCAGGAGCGGACGGGCGGCCTTCAGCGTGGCCCGCATCCGCCGCACGGCGACCCGCATCTGATGGAGATCCTCGATGTCTGCGCCGGTGCGGGTGCCGGGCTCGTGGATGAGCAACGTCCGGAGCCGCTCGTCGAGCGACGCCCGGACGTGCTCGACGGGGGTATCCGTGGGGGCGACGGTCACGGGCTCGGACAGCCGGATCGGAGGATGTGGGGCGATGGACACGTCGCCTGACCCTACCCGGGTCCGAGGGCCGCGCCGTCAGGTCAATTCGCGTGCAATGCGGCATTGAGCGCGACGCCCGCGCCGGTGCGGGCGAGCACCTCGACGGCGCCCGTCACCGAGTTGCGGCGAAACAGCATCCCGCTCTGGCCCGCCAACGTGCGCGCCGCGACGGCGTCGCCGCCCGGCAGGGTGACCTTCGTCCCGGCGGTGAGGTAGAGGCCCGCTTCCACAACGCAGTCGTCCCCGAGCGGGATGCCGAGACCCGCGTTGGCGCCCAGGAGGCAGCGCCGCCCCACCGTGATGATCTCCTTGCCGCCGCCGGAGAGCGTCCCCATGATCGACGCGCCGCCGCCGACGTCGGAGCCGTCGCCGACGACGACGCCCGCCGAGATCCGGCCCTCGACCATCGACGAGCCAAGCGTGCCCGCGTTGTAGTTGACGAAGCCCTCGTGCATGACGGTGGTGCCGGGGGCGAGGTGGGCGCCGAGGCGCACGCGGTCGGCGTCGGCGATGCGAACACCGGCGGGTAGCACGTAGTCGACCATCCGGGGGAACTTGTCGACCCCGTAGACCGTGACGGGCCCGTGCGCGCGCAGGCGGAGGCGGGCACGCTCGAAGTCGGCGACGGCGCACGGTCCGCGATCGGTCCAGACCACGTTCGCCAGCAACCCGAAGATCCCGTCGAGGTTGGCCTCGTGGGGGGCGATGAGCCGGTGGGAGAGCAGGTGCAGCCGCAGATAGACGTCGTAGGCGTCGGCGGGTGGGTCGGCGAGGGAGGCGACCGTGGTGCGCACGACGGCGGTCGTGACCCCGCGGGCGGGATCGGGTCCCGCCAGCGCCGCGAGGTCGGTGGCGACGTCGTCGGCGTCGGGCCCGAGCGCGGGGGCCGGGAACCACGTGTCGAGGACCGTGCCGTCGGCCGAGGTGGTGGCGAGGCCGGTGCCGGAGGCGCCGTC
>CAVUAS010000002.1:0-207500 GCA_963739465.1 uncultured Actinomycetota bacterium | reverse complement strand
TGGCTAAACCGTGTTCGTGTGATACTCGGCAGGGGTTGCGGATGCGGGGTTGTGGGGTTGTGACGTGAGGGGTTCTGCCGGATCTTCGACGATCGTGTGTGTGGTGTTAGTGGAACGTTTCTGGGATGGGCGGCCGTAGTGGGTGAGAGCCCCGTACGCGAAAACATCACACCGGTCGTGGTTGCGATTCCCGAGTAGCAGCGCGCTCGTGGAATGTGCTGTGAATCTGCCGGGACCACCCGGTAAGCCTGAATACTCCCTGGTGACCGATAGCGGATAGTACCGTGAGGGAATGATGAAAAGTACCCCGGGAGGGGAGTGAAAGAGTACCTGAAACCGTGTGCCTACAAGCCGTCAGAGCCGATGCTTCCTGCCTGTCTTTCGGGGTGGGTGGGGGTGGTGATGGCGTGCCTTTTGAAGAATGAGCCTGCGAGTCATGTTCCGTGGCGAGGTTAACCCGTGTGTGGGGTAGTCGTAGCGAAAGCGAGTCCGAAGAGGGCGTTGCCGTCTCCTTGTGGGGTGGTGTAGTCGCGGGGTGTGGACCCGAAGCGGGGTGATCTACCCATGGCCAGGGTGAAGCGGCTGTAAGAGGTCGTGGAGGCCCGAACCCACCGGGGTTGAAAACCCGGGGGATGAGTTGTGGGTAGGGGTGAAAGGCCAATCAGACTCCGTGATAGCTGGTTCTCCCCGAAATGCATTTAGGTGCAGCGTTGCGTGTGGGTGCCGGAGGTAGAGCACTGGATGGGCTAGGGGGCCGACAAGCTTACTGAACTCAACCAAACTCCGAATGCCGGTACTTGTGAAGCGTGGCAGTGAGACTGCGGGGGATAAGCTTCGTGGTCGAGAGGGAAACAGCCCAGATCGCCGGCTAAGGCCCCTAAGTGTGTGCTCAGTGGGAAAGGATGTGGGATCGCCGAGACAACCAGGAGGTTGGCTTAGAAGCAGCCACCCTTGAAAGAGTGCGTAATAGCTCACTGGTCAAGTGGTCCTGCGCCGACAATGTAGCGGGGCTCAAGCACACCGCCGAAGCCGCGGCAACACGTGTCCGGCCTGGGTTTGTCCTGGGTGTTGGGTGGTGTTGGGTAGGGGAGCGTCCTGCGTCCGGTGAAGCTCCGGGGTGACCCAGGGGTGGAGGGTGTGGGAGTGAGAATGCAGGCATGAGTAGCGAATGCAGAGTGAGAATCTCTGCCGCCGAATGACCAAGGGTTCCTGGGCCAGGTTGTTCCGCCCAGGGTGAGCCGGGACCTAAGGCGAGGCCGTCAGGCGTAGTCGATGGAGGACGGGTTGATATTCCCGTGCCCGTGGTGGTGCGTCCGTGTCGAGGCCGGTGATGCTGACCATCCGAACCCTGTCTTTCTGCCCTTCGGGGTGGGGGGTGGGGGGAGCGTGGGACCCGATCCGGTAGTAGGCAAGCGATGGGGTGACGCAGGAAGGTAGTCCCGCCAGGCGTTGGTTGTCCTGGTGTAAGCCCGTGGCCCGTCGCCCAGGTAAATCCGGGTGGCTGTCTTGGATGACGGGGGTGAGGGGTGATGCGTAGCCGTGTGTGGCGAAGTAGGGTGATCCCATGCTGTCGAGAAAAGCCTCTAGCGAGTGCCATTATGGCCCGTACCCTAAACCGACACAGGTGGTCGGGTAGAGAATACCGAGGCGATCGAGTGAACTGTGGTCAAGGAACTCGGCAAAATACCTCCGTAACTTCGGGAGAAGGAGGACCGCTGCTGGTGAAGCCCCTTGCGGGCTGGCTGGTGGTGGTCGCAGAGACCAGGCCCAAGCGACTGTTTACTAAAAACACAGGTCCGTGCGAAGTCGTAAGACGAGGTATACGGACTGACGCCTGCCCGGTGCTGGAACGTTAAGAGGACCTGTCAGCCCTTTCGGGGGTGAAGCGGAGAATTGAAGCGCCAGTAAACGGCGGTGGTAACTATAACCATCCTAAGGTAGCGAAATTCCTTGTCGGGTAAGTTCCGACCTGCACGAATGGCGTAACGACTTGGGCGCTGTCTCGACCACAGACTCGGCGAAATTGCATTACGAGTAAAGATGCTCGTTACGCGCGGCAGGACGGAAAGACCCCGGGACCTTTACTACAGCTTGGTATTGGTGCTCGGTTCGGTTTGTGTAGGATAGGTGGGAGACTGGGAAGCGGCCACGCCAGTGGTTGTGGAGTCGTTGTTGAAATACCACTCTGGTCGGATGGGGTGTCTGAACCTCGGGCCCTGATCGGGTTCAGGGACAGTGCCTGGTGGGTAGTTTAACTGGGGCGGTTGCCTCCTAAAAGGTAACGGAGGCGCCCAAAGGTTCCCTCAGCCTGGTTGGCAATCAGGTGGTGAGTGTAAGTGCACAAGGGGGCTTGACTGTGAGACCGACGGGTCGAGCAGGGACGAAAGTCGGGACTAGTGATCCGGCATCTCCTGGTGGAAGGGGTGTCGCTCAACGGATAAAAGGTACCCCGGGGATAACAGGCTGATCTTGCCCAAGAGTCCATATCGACGGCATGGTTTGGCACCTCGATGTCGGCTCGTCGCATCCTGGGGCTGGAGTAGGTCCCAAGGGTTGGGCTGTTCGCCCATTAAAGCGGTACGCGAGCTGGGTTTAGAACGTCGTGAGACAGTTCGGTCCCTATCCGCCGTGCGCGTTGGAGACTTGAGGAAGGCTGTCCCTAGTACGAGAGGACCGGGACGGACGGACCTCTGGTGTGCCAGTTGTCCCGCCAGGGGCACGGCTGGTTGGCTATGTTCGGAAGGGATAACCGCTGAAGGCATCTAAGCGGGAAGCTCGTTCCAAGATGAGGTCTCCCACCCCCTTTGTGGGGGTAAGGCCCCCTGGAGACGACGGGGTTGATAGGCCGGAGATGGAAGCACCGTGAGGTGTGGAGTTGACCGGTACTAATAGGCCGAGGACTTACCATAAACACACCACAAATCTGTGGCGTGACGTGTTGTTCGCATCCACTGTGTGACCCTGAGCACACCACCCCACCCGCACGCTTTGTGCGGGGGGTGGTGCAGCGGGTTGATGAAGTGAATAGTGTTGTCGGTGGTTTTGGCGGAGTGGGGAACGCCCGGTCCCATCCCGAACCCGGAAGCTAAGCCCTCCAGCGCCGATGGTACTGCACTCGACAGGGTGTGGGAGAGTAGGACACCGCCGACATCAAACCCGAAATATGATGAGGGGCCCACCACGGTGGGCCCCTCATTTGTGTTTGTGGTTGGGTGAGGTTCGTGCTCGAGCTGGCGAATGATCCGGTTGCGTTGTGCGCGGCGTTGGTGGACGTGCCGAGTGTGTCGGGCGACGAGGCCGGGTTGGCCGACCTCGTCGAGGAGGCGTTCCGGCAGCAGGCGCCGCACTTGGAGGTGCTGCGCAGCGGTGACGCCGTCTTGGCGCGCACCCGGCTGGGGCGGGAGCGGCGCGTGCTGCTCGCGGGTCATCTGGACACGGTGCCGGTGGCGGACAACCTGCCGAGCCGCCGCGACGGTGATCTGCTCTACGGCTGTGGCACGTCCGACATGAAGGCGGGCGACGCCGTCTTCGCGCATGTTTTGGCCACGGTGACGGCGCCGCGGCACGATCTCACGGTCGTCTTCTACGACTGTGAGGAGGTGGAGGCGGCCCGCAATGGGCTCGGCCGGATCGAGCGCGAGCACCGGGCGTGGCTGGACGCGGATCTCGCGCTCCTGGGCGAGCCGACCAGCGGTGCGGTCGAGGCGGGGTGTCAGGGCACGCTGCGGGCGGAGGTCACGGCGCGGGGGCGGCGTGCGCACTCCGCGCGGTCGTGGCTGGGTGTGAACGCCATCCACGGCGCGGGGGACGTGCTGGAGCGGCTGCGCGGCTATGCCGCCCGGGAGGTGGCGATCGACGGCTGCGTGTACCGGGAGGGGCTGCAGGCCGTGCGGATCGCGGGGGGCGTGGCGGGCAACGTGGTGCCCGACGAGTGCGTGGTGACGGTCAACTTCCGGTTCGCCCCGGACCGCGACGTCGCCACGGCCGAGCAGCACGTCCGCGAGGTGCTCGACGGGTTCGACGTGGTGGTCACCGATCGGGCATCCGGCGCGCTTCCCGGCCTGCAATCCGCTGCGGCGCAGGAGTTTCTCACGGCGTCGGGGGCGGCGGCGACCGCCAAGTACGGCTGGACCGACGTCGCCCGCTTTGCCGCGCTGGGCATCCCCGCGGTCAACTACGGGCCGGGCGACCCGAACCTCGCGCACACCCGGGAGGAGCACGTCGACGTGCGCCGCATCGTGGACGCCGTCGATGTGCTGCGCCGCTTCCTGACCTGAGCCCGGCCGTCATTACGCTGGATGCATGAGTACGAACGGGGCGGATCCGCACCCCGAGCAGAAGCAGCGGGGACCGGTGGTGCTCCGCCGCGAGCGCCGCAATGAGGCCACCACGACCGATGAGCGACTGCTGGACTCCCGCGGCCCGAGCGATTGGGTGCACACCGATCCGTGGCGGGTGCTGCGCATCCAGGCCGAGTTCGTGGAGGGCTTCGGCTCGCTGGCCGAGGTGCCGCGCGCAGTGACGGTGTTCGGGTCGGCCCGCACCGCCCGCGACCACCCCGAGTACGCCACGGGGCGGGCGTTGGGCGCGGCGCTGGCGGAGGCGGGCTACGCCGTGATCACCGGCGGCGGCCCGGGCGTGATGGAGGCCGCGAACCGGGGCTGCTCGGAGGCGGGCGGCTTCTCGATCGGCCTGGGCATTGAGCTGCCGTTCGAGCAGGGCCTCAACGACTGGGTCGATCTCGGCATCAACTTCCGCTACTTCTTCGCCCGCAAGACCATGTTCGTGAAGTACTCGCAGGCGTTCGTGTGCCTTCCCGGCGGCTTCGGCACGTTGGACGAGCTGTTCGAGGCGCTCACGCTGGTGCAGACGAAGAAGGTCACCAAGTTCCCCGTGGTGCTGTTGGGCAGCGACTACTGGGGCGGGCTCTACGACTGGATCGAGAAGACCGTCCTCGACGCGGGCAAGATCGGCGAGAAGGACATGCGGCTCCTGTACGTCACCGACGACGTCGACGATGCGGTGCGGGTCGTCCACGAGGCCTACCGGGCGTGGGAGGACGCGCACTAGTGGCGACGGCCGTGTGCGTCTACTGCGCGTCCGCCAGCGGCATCGCGGGGCGGCACCTTGCCCTCGCCGCGGCCGTCGGCAGCGGCGTCGCCGCGCGCGGCTGGACGCTCGTGTCCGGCGGCGGCAGCCGCTCGATGATGGGCGCGGTCGCGACCGCGGCCCGGGCGGGTGGTGCCCGCACCGTGGGTGTCATCCCGCAGTCGATGGTCGAGCGCGAGTGGGCCGACCACGCGTCGGACGAGCTGCTCGTGGTCGACAGCATGCGGGAGCGCAAGGCCCAGATGGAGGCCCGCGCCGACGCGTTCCTCGCGCTGCCCGGTGGGCTCGGCACGTGCGAGGAGCTCTTCGAGATCTGGACGTCGGGGTACCTGCGGCTGCACGCCAAGCCGGTGGTGCTGCTGGACCCCGACGGGCATTGGGCGGGCCTGCTCGCATGGGTGCGCGACGTCGCGGCCCAAGGCTTCGTGGACCCGGCGGCACTGCGGCGGCTCGTCGTCACGGCCGACGTGGACGCCGCGCTCGACGCCTGCGTCGCACCGGTTCCGGGGGATGGCAGCCTGCGGAGCTTGCGGAGCAGGCGGGGTGGGTAGATACAGCGTGATCCGTTTCGGTGTCCGGGCGCCCGCGCAGGACCGGGCGCTGGTGATGGCGATCGTCAACCGCACGCCCGACTCGTTCTACGACCGCGGCGCCACGTTCAGCGACGGCGCCGCGATGAACCGGGTCGATGCGGCGGTGTCCGAGGGCGCCGACATCATCGACATCGGCGGGGTGAAGGCGGGGCCCGGTGCCGACGTCGACCTCGCCGAGGAGATCCGCCGTGTCGTGCCGTTCGTCGCCGCGGTGCGCGCCCGCCATCCCGACGTCGTGATCAGCGTGGACACCTGGCGCGGCCCGGTCGGCCGGGCCGCGGTCGCCGAGGGTGCCGACCTGCTCAACGACACGTGGGCGGGCGCCGACCCGGCGCTGGGCGAGGTGGCCGCCGAGTTCGGCGTCGGCATCGTGTGCTCGCACACCGGCGGCGCGGTGCCGCGCAGGCGTCCGCACCGGGTGCGCTACGCCGACGTGGTGGCCGATGTGATCGCCGACCTCACCGGGCAGGCGGAGCGCCTGGTGGCCCGCGGTGTGCCGCGGGAGGGCATTCTCGTCGACCCCACGCACGACTTCGGCAAGAACACCTTCCACGGGCTCGCCCTGCTGCGCCACTGCGACCAGCTGGTCGCGACGGGTTGGCCGGTGCTGATGGCGTTGTCCAACAAGGATTTCGTCGGCGAGACGCTCGGCGTCACGGAGGTCACCGACCGGCTGGAAGGCACGCTCGCGGCCACGGCGCTCGCCGCCGCGGCGGGCGCGCGGGTGTTTCGCGCCCACGAGGTGGCGGCAACCCGACGTACCGTGGAGATGGTCGCGTCGGTCGTCGGCACCCGGGCACCCGCCCGCACGGTCCGCGCGTTGGCGTGAACCGCGCGGCAACGAGGCCGCTCCCACCGGATGTGAGGAGAGGCCCGTGGACGACGTCACCGAGCGCTGGTTCGCCCGCCGTACCTGGCAGGAGCCGCCGTGGAGCGCGGCGGAGCTGGTCGCGGCCAAGCGCGGTCGGCGGGTGTCGGTCGTGTTGCCCGCGCTGGACGAGGAGGCGACGGTCGGCGCGATCGTCGCCGCGATCGTCCCGCTGACCCACGGCTCGACGCCGCTCGTGGACGAGCTGGTGGTCGTGGACTCCGGGTCGACGGACCGTACGATCGAGGTCGCCGCGGCGGCGGGCGCCCTGGTGGTGCGGCGCACCGACGTCGTGCCCGAGTTGGAGCCGTGGCCCGGCAAGGGCGAGGTGCTGTGGCGGGCGCTGGCCGCCACGACCGGCGACGTGCTGTGCTACCTCGACTCCGACCTGGTGGACTTCGATCCCGCGTTCGTGCCCGCGTTGCTGGGTCCGCTGCTCGTCGAGGACGGCGTGCACCTGGTGAAGGGGTTCTACCGGCGGCCGCTGCGGTTGGAGACGGCCGAGGTCGACACCGGCGGCGGCCGGGTCACGGAGCTGCTGGCGCGCCCCCTGCTCGCGGCGCTGCGACCCGAGCTCGCGGGGGTGGTGCAGCCGTTGGGCGGGGAGTACGCCGGTAGCCGGGAGCTGCTGGAGTCGCTGCCGTTCGCGGCGGGCTACGGCGTGGAGATCGGCCTGCTGCTCGACGCACACAGAACGCGCGGCCTCGACGCGATCGCCCAGGTCAACCTGGGGGTGCGCAAGCACCGCAACCGTTCGCTGCTGCAGCTGGGGGTGATGGCGCGGCAGATCCTGGCCGCGGCGCTGCACCACTGCGGCGTGCCGGACGCCGGTGCGGGGCTCACCCAGTTCGTGCAGGTCGGCGGCGAGTGGCTGCCGTCGGCCACGCCCGTCGCGGTCGCCGAGCGGCCGCCGATGCGGGAGGTGCGGGTCCGGTAGCGGCGTCGGCCCGCGCGGAGCGCTTTCGGAACTGTCGGTGGGCCGTGGTGGGATGAGACGGTGGGTACCGCGCTGCTCTACCTCCTCGTCGTCGCGATGGTGGCGGCGGCGTTCTTCGGCGTCGCCGCCCTGGTGTTCGGGCGCGGCGAGGAGCTCGCGCCGCTCGCCCCCGACGCCACCCCCACCCGGCTGCCGTCGCACGGCATCCGGGGCGACGACATCCGTGAGCTCCGCCTCCCGCAGGCGGTGCGCGGCTACCGGATGACCGAGGTGGACTGGGTGCTCGACCGCCTCGCCGAGGAGATCGAGCACCTCACCCGGGAGCGCGACGAGCTCGCCGCGCGGGTCGAGCAGCACGAGGGGGCACCATGAGCGAGCTTGCGCCCGAATCATTGACGCAGCGCCCGGGAAGCGCCCGACCGAGCGCAGGCGAGGGCGGACGATGAGCCGTGTGGAGCTGACCGTGCCCGTCGACGTCAACGCCCCGGCCGAGGCGGTGTGGGAGACCGTCACCGACTGGCCGGGACAGGGCGAGTGGATGCTCGGCACCCGGGTCGAGGTCGATGGGGGCGGCGAGGGCCGCCACCTCGGGGCCCGGCTGCGGGCCGTCACCGGGGTGGGCCCGCTCCGCTTCACCGACCCGATGGAGATCGTCGAGTGGGAGCCGCCGCGGCGCTGCGTCGTGCGCCACACGGGCAAGGTCGTGCGCGGCGACGGCGTGTTCGAGGTGGTGCCGCTGGGCGCGGACCGGGCGCGGTTCCTGTGGTCGGAGCTGCTCGACCTGCCGCTGGGCGTCGTCGGGTCTGTGGGCTGGCGGGTCGTGGCGCCCGCGTTCCGGCTGGGGATCGCGCGCTCGCTTGCCGCGATGGCGCGGCGCTGCGAGGCGGCGCACCGTGGCTGAGCGGTCGCGGTGCGGCTGGGCCACGTCGGCGCCCGAGTACGTCGCCTACCACGACGACGAGTGGGGCCGCCCGTTGCACGGGGTCACCGCGATGTTCGAGCGGCTGGCGCTGGAGGGCTTCCAGTCGGGGCTGTCGTGGTTGATCATCCTGCGCAAGCGGCCCGCGTTCCGCATCGCGTTCGCCGGGTTCGATCCGGCGGCTGTCGCCCGGTTCGACGAGGCCGACGTCGCGCGGCTGCTCGCCGACGCGGGCATCGTCCGCAACCGGCTGAAGATCCAGGCGACCGTGGCGAACGCGCGCGCGGTGCTGGCGCTCGACACCCCGCTCGACGAGTTGCTCTGGTCGTTCGCCCCCGCCGCGCACACGCGGCCCGCCACGCCTGCTGACGTGCCGTCCGTCAGCCCGGAGTCCGCGGCGATGGCGAAGGAGCTCAAGCGGCGCGGGCTGCGCTTCGTCGGCCCGACCACGTGCTATGCCCTCATGCAGGCTGCGGGCATCGTCGACGACCATGTGCAGTCCTGTTGGCGCGCCGCCACCAACTGCTAGCCCAACGTGACACGCCGGGCGGTTGATCGCTCCGATTACCTGCCGATCCAGTCGATGAGGAAAGATGGCCGCAGGCGTCCCGCCGTGCGCCCCCCATTGCGCGCTTGCCACGGCTGGTACCGGTAAGAGAACGACGGAGGGAGCAGGAGATGGCCGCGATGAAGCCCCGGACCGGTGACGGTCCCCTTGAGGTGACCAAGGAGGGTCGGGGCATCGTGATGCGCGTGCCGCTCGAAGGTGGTGGTCGCCTGGTGGTGGAGATGTCGGCCGAGGAGGCCAGCGACCTCGGCGACGCGCTGAAGGCCGCTGCCGGCTGACTGCGCTTTGGCGACGGCACCGACCCTGCGGGGCCGGTGCCGTCCGCTGTACGGGTCAGACCAGGCTGCGGTAGATCTCGACGGTGCGGGCCGCGGCCGTCTCCCACGCGAACTCGCGCTCCGCGCGCTCCCGGCCCGCCGTGCCCATCGCCTTCGCGCGGGCGGGGTCGGCGAGCAGCTCGTTGACCGCGGCGGCCAAGCCCGAGCGGAACTCGTCGACCGCGTTCTCGTCGAAGTGCACAAGCAGGCCGGTGCGTCCGTCGTCGACGACCTCCGGAATGCCCCCGACGTCCGACGCGACAACGGCCGTACCGCACGCCATCGCCTCCAGGTTCACGATCCCCAGCGGCTCGTAGACCGACGGGCAGACGAACACAGTGGACGCCGACAGCACCTGCCGCACCGACGTCGTCGGCAGCATCCCGCGCACCCACACGACCCCCGACCGCGCCGCCGACAGCGCGGCGACCGCCTTCTCCGTCTCCTCCGCGATCTCCGGGGTGTCCGGCGCGCCCGCGCACAGCACGATCTGCGCGTCCGGATCGATCTGGTGGGCCGCCGCGATGAGGTGCCCGACGCCCTTCTGGCGGGTGATCCGCCCGACGAACACGACGCTGGGCCGGTCGGGGTCGATCCCGTTGGCCACCACCGCGTCGCGTGCCGGGTCGGGGTGGTAGAAGCCGGTGTCGATGCCGTTGTGCACCACGTGCACGCGCGCCGGGTCGAGCGCGGGGTAGCAGTCGAGCACGTCGGCGCGCATGCCGTCGCTCACGGCGATCACGGCGTCGGCGGCCTCGTAGGCGGTGCGCTCGACCCACGACGAGAGCCGGTAGCCGCCGCCGAGCTGCTCGGCCTTCCACGGCCGCCGGGGCTCCAGGGAGTGCGCCGTGACCACGTGCGGAACGCCGAAGAGCATCTTGGCCAGATGGCCCGCCATGTTGGCGTACCAGGTGTGGGAGTGGGCGACGTCGGCCTCGTCGAGGGCGTTGACCATCGCGAGGTTCACGCCGAGCGTTTGGAGCGCGAAGTTGGCGCCGGTCAGGCCCACCGGCACGGGGTGCGCGTAGGCGGTGTCCCGGGGCTCCCCGAAGCAGTGGACGTCGACGTCGACGAGTGCGCGGAGCGCGGGGACGAGATGTTCGACGTGCACCCCCGCGCCGCCGTAGACGTCCGGGGGGTACTCGCGGGTGAGCAGGCCGATGCGCACGATCAGCACCGTAGCCCTTTCGCCGCGCCGCGCCAGCCCGAAGTTCATCGGGTGGCGGTGGTCAGTTGCGTAGGCGGACACTAGGGTCGGCCCCGTGACCGGCGTCCGCATTTCACCCGCTTCGTCCCGTGGGCTGACCGCCAACGTCCTGGGCATCGTCCTCGCGGGGGGTGAGGGCAAGCGACTCTGGCCACTCACGGCCGACCGCGCCAAGCCCGCCGTGCCGTTCGGCGGCAACTACCGGCTGATCGACTTCGTGCTCTCCAACCTCATCAACGCGGGGATGGACCGGATCTGCGTGCTCACGCAGTACAAGTCGCACAGCCTCGACCGGCACATCACCACGACCTGGCGGCTGTCGAGCCTGCTCGGGCAGTACATCACCACGGTGCCCGCGCAGCAGCGGCTCGGCCGCCGTTGGTACACCGGCAGCGCCGACGCGATCTTCCAGAGCCTCAACCTCGTCTACGACGAGATGCCCGACTACATCGTGGTGTTCGGCGCCGACCACGTGTACCGCATGGACCCGAGCCAGATGCTCACCGCGCACATCGAGAGCGGCGCGGGCGTCACCGTGGCCGGGATCCGGGTGCCGCGTGCCGAGGCGAAGGCGTTCGGCTGCATCGCCTCCGACGAGACGGGGGGGATCACCGAGTTCCTGGAGAAGCCGAGCGAGCCGCCGTCGGTGCCCGACGATCCCGAGGTCACATTCGCCTCGATGGGCAACTACATCTTCACCACCGACGTGCTGCTCGACGCGCTCAAGGCCGACGCGGAAGACGGCGACTCCGACCACGACATGGGCGGCGACATCATCCCGCGGCTCGTCGGGGAGGGTGACGCGCACGTCTACGACTTCGCGGAGAACGAGGTGCCCGGCGCTACCGAGCGGGACGCGGGCTACTGGCGCGACGTCGGCACGATCGACGCCTACTACGAGGCGCACACCGACCTCGTGTCCGTGCACCCGATCTTCAACCTGTACAACCAGCGCTGGCCCATCCGCACGGCCATGGCGCCGCTGCCGCCCGCCAAGTTCGTGGAGGGCGGGATCGCGCAGGACTCGATCGTCGGCGCGGGCACCATCGTCTCCGGGGCGATCGTGCGCCGGTCGGTGATCAGCCCGAACGTGCGGATCGACGCGGGCGCCGAGGTGTCCGATTCCGTGGTCATGCCGGGGGTGCGCGTGGGCCGCGGGGCGGTGGTGCGCGGCGCGATCCTGGACAAGAACGTGGTGATCCCCGACGGCGCGCTCGTCGGCGTCGACCTCGCGACGGACCGCGCGCGCTACACCGTCAGCCAGGGCGGCGTGGTCGTGCTCGGGAAGGGCACCACAGCCCAGTAGACCTCAAGATCACCTGGCGATCATGAGCGGTGGGGCGGGTGTGCGGCGGGGAGGGTCGTGTCAGGCCCGGATCGCGGCCAGCAGGCCCTCGCCCAGCGGCAACAGGGTGGGTGTCAGCCGCTCGTCCTCGCGCACCTGGTGGGTCACCTCACGCAGCGCGAGCGTGGCCGGGTCGGCGGCGTCGGAGTCGAGCACGCCACCGCCGAGCACGCCGTGCAGCGCCACGACCCCGCCGGGGCGCAACAGCCGCAGCGCCTCGTCCAGGTAGCGAGGATGGTCGGCCGGGCTCGTGTCGACCAGCACCAGGTCGTAGCCACCGTCGGTGAGCCGGGGCAGCACCTCCAAGCCCATGCCGTTGATCAGGCGGAGCCGTGACGGGCCGTGCCCGGACGCGACGAAGGCGGCGCGGGCGATGCGCTGGTGCTCGGGATCGACGTCGATCGAGGTCAGCACGCCGTCCGGGCGCATGCCGCGCAACAGCCACAAGCCGGACAGTCCGGTTCCGGTGCCCACCTCCACCACCGCGCGGGCCGTCACCGCAGACGTGAGGAAGCACAGCGCCGACCCCACGCCGGGGGACACCGGCGTACACCCGAGCACGTCCGCCGCGGAGCGCGCATCGGCCATCACGTCGTCCTCTGCGAGGTAGGATTCGACGAGATCGGCGGTATCGGGGCCGTTCATGGTCGCAGAGGCTACTGGTCGCCCCCTGCGGCCGCGCTTTCACAGGCTCTTCTCAGACGGTTCTCACCCATCGTTCACGGGTATCCGGCACCGTTGTCATCATCGGTCGGGGTCGTCGGCCGGTGCCGGGGCGGGAACTACGGAAGCCCGATCGGCGTTGTCGAAGGCGGTACGACCCGCCGCAGGAGGTGCCACCCCACGATGGCCGCAAGCCCCGCCCCGTCGACGACCTTGTCGGCCGAGCCGGTGCTGCCCGGAGACGGCGCGGAGTGGACCCCGCCGAGCTGGGACGAGGTCGTCCGGGAACACGCCGACCGGGTCTACCGGCTGGCGTACCGGCTTACCGGCAACCAGCACGACGCCGAGGACCTCACCCAGGAGACGTTCGTCCGGGTGTTCCGCTCGTTGTCGTCCTACAAGCCCGGCACCTTCGAGGGCTGGCTGCACCGCATCACCACCAACCTGTTCCTCGACATGGTCCGCCGCCGCGCTCGCATCCGGATGGAGGCGCTCCCGGAGGACTCCGACCGCATCGCGGGGCAGGGTCCGGAGCCGGAGCAGGTGTTCTCCGACACCCACCTCGACCCCTTGCTGCAGGAAGCACTCGACGAGTTGCCCCCGGAGTTCCGCGCGGCGGTCGTGCTGTGTGACATCGAGGGATTGTCGTACGAGGAGATCGGCGCCACGCTCGGGGTGAAGCTGGGTACTGTACGAAGCAGGATTCACCGCGGACGCGCGGCGCTGCGCAGCTCCTTGGAGCGTCGTCGGGCCGCCGGGGCGGAACGACAGTTGCAGGAGGTCACGGGGTGAGTGCAGGCGGGCGCCTCTTCTCGGTCCAGGTACCGGACTGGGGGCAGGACCACCTCTCGGCCGAGGCCGTCGCGGCGTACGTCGACGGCGAGCTCGCCGAGCGCCCGTTCGAACGCGCCACCCGTCATCTCGCGGCGTGCCCGGAGTGCGCCGCGCAGGTCATGGCCCAGGGCCAGGCTCGGGCCGCGCTGCGGGCGGCGCGCTGTCCCAGGCTGCCGTCGTCGCTGATGTCGACGCTGCGGTCGATCCCGCACCACGCCGAGCTGCCGGGTCCGCCCAACGGCCTCGCGATGAGTCCGGACGGAGAGCTGGTGTCACCCCTGCGGCCCGAGCCGCCGCGCCCGGTGGCCGATCCCACCCCGCCCGCCGGGCTGGCTGCCACACCCGCGAAGGCCCGCCGGTCACGTATCGGGGCGGGCGCCGCGATCTCCGGGCTGGCGTTGGGCGCGCTCGCCATCGGTGCCGCCATCATCGCGGGCGACACGCCTCCCCCGTCCGGCTTCGGCGACCCGCCCTCGATCGACGCCCACCTGCAGCTTCCCGGCGCGCCTTGAGCCACCCCCACGGCAGATGGCCTATCCGGTACACCGACTTCACCACATCTGAGGCACGCTGAGCGACAAACCGCCCACCCGCCCAGGAGCGTCTGCCGCACATGACCGAGCACACGGCGGACCCCGGCACGCAGGAGGGCTCGGGCACCCGGCCCGAGCCGCCGCGGCTTGCCCCGCGTCCGCTGGAGCGGCCTGAGGTCGACGCGGAGGCCGCCGCGGCGTTCGGCCGCCCCCACGGGGTCGACGGCGCGTTCGCCGCGCCCTCCAATGGCGCTGCCCCGAACGGCGTTGCTCCCCACGGCGCGACACCCCACGGTGCGGCTTCCGGCGGCGCGGCTTCCGGCGGCACGCTTTCCCACAGCGCGGCTCCCGACGGCGCGGCTCCCCGCAGCGCGGCTCCCGATGGCGCGGCTCCCGATGGCGCGGCTCCCGATGGCGCGGCTCCCCGCAGCGCGGCTCCCGACGGCGCGGCTCCCGATGGCGCGGCTCCCGACGGCGCGGCTCCCCGCAGCGCGGCTCCCGACGGCGCGGCTCCCGATGGCGCGGCTCCCGACGGCGCGGCACCCCACGGCACGCTTCCCCACAGCGCGGCTCCGCACGGCGCGGCTGAAAATGGTGCCGCTCCGAACGGCCCGGCTCCGCACGGCGTGGTTCCCCACGGCTCGGCTCCCAACGGCGCTGCTCCGAGCGGCCCGGCGCACGTCCGGCGGGCGGCGAAACCCCAGGCCGCGCTCGCCACGGCCTACGGCCGCCCCGCCACAGACGCCGAGCCGCTGCAGCGCCCGCCCGGGCCGCCGCGCCCCACCGATGCGGCCGAGTCCCCGTTCTGGGCCACGGGCGCGGCGGCTGACCCCTGGCGCAATCCCGACAGTCCGGTGGGCCTCGGCCCGCCCGTCGACACCCTCCGGCCGGACGCCCCCGCGGCGCCTGTTCCCGGCGCGCGCCTGAGCCTGCGCGAGGTCCTCTTCGGCGGCCGCGTCCACCCCCGGGTGCTCGCCGCGCTCGCCGTCGTGGCCCTGCTCATCGGCGCGATCGGCGGGGTCGTGGGCAGGCTGACCGCCGAGGACGCGTCCCGCCTGACCTCGCCCGACCCCACGATCACGCAGTCCGTGGCGGCCAAGGAGCGCCCCGCGGGCTCGGTGGCCGACATCGCCCGCCGCACCGTGCCCGCCGTCGTGTCGGTGGAGGTCAAGGTCGGCGACCAGGGCGGCACCGGGTCGGGCGTCGTCGTCGACCCGGCGGGCTACGTGCTCACCAACAACCACGTCGTCGCCCCCGCCGCCGACAACACGGGCGCGGTGATCGCCGCGGTCTTCCACGACGGCACCCGGGTGCCCGCCCGCATCGTCGGCCGGGATCCCAAGACCGACCTCGCCGTGCTGAAGGTGAACGTGGCCAACCCGGTCGTGGCCAGCATCGGCTCCTCGGCGGATCTCGCCGTGGGCGACAGCGTGATCGCCATCGGCTCGCCGCTCGGCCTCGCGGGCACCGTCACCACCGGCATCGTCAGCGCCCTGCACCGCCCGGTGCGACTGGACGGCACCGGCGACACCGTCGCCGTGATCGACGCCATCCAGACCGACGCCGCGATCAACCCCGGCAACTCCGGCGGCGCGCTCGTGGACGCCACCGGCGCCGTCGTCGGCATCAACACCGCCATCCGCAGCCTCGGCCAGACCCAGGGCGAGGGCGGCTCCATCGGCCTCGGCTTCGCCATCCCCATCGAGGCCGCCCGGGCCATCGCCGACGAGCTGATCCGCACCGGCTCGGTGTCGCACGCCGAGATCGGGATCAACGCCCGCTCGGTCAGCGATTCCGCCACCGACGGCGCCCAGGTGCAGAACGTGCAGGCGGGCGGGGCGGCCGCGGCGGCCGGGATCGTCGAGGGTGACGTCGTGGTGAAGGTCGGCGATCGCGCGATCGGCGGTGCGGACGAGCTGGTCGTCGCCGTTCGCGCGCACAATCCCGGCGACGTCGTGCCGGTGACACTCGTGCGCGACAGCCGCACCCTCACCGTCTCGGTCACGCTCACCGCCGACTGACACGGGTAGAGTCGAGCCGTGTTCGACAGCGTGGGGTGGGGGGAGATCCTCGTCCTCATCGTGGCCGGTCTCTTCATCCTCGGGCCGGAGCGCCTCCCGAGCGCCGCGGCGTGGGTGGGCCGCTCGATCCGGCAGGTCCGCCAGTACGCCACCGGCGCCCGCGAGCAGCTGCGCAACGAGCTCGGCCCCGAGTTCGACGAGCTGCGCAAGCCCCTCGAAGAGCTGCGCGGCCTGCGCAGCTTCAACCCACGCATCGCCGCCACCCAGGCGCTCTTCGGCGACGAGCCCGACGTCAAGCCCAACGGATTCGCGCCCGGCCCGAACGGCGCTTCGAACGGAGCGGGTCCCGACCTCACCAAGCCCGCCGAGAAGCCGTCGCTGGCGAAGAACGAGCGCCCTCCGATCGACGACGACGCGACGTAGCGCCGCTCGTCAGGCCAGGTGCGGGCGGCGCCGATGCCAGTCGGTGGCCTGCTGGAACGCGTGGGCCAGCGCCAGCACCCGGCCGTCGGCGTGCCGCGGCCCGACGATCTGCAGCCCCACCGGCAGCCCGTTCGCCAGCCCGCACGGCACGCTCGCCGCGGGTTGCTGCGTCATGTTGAACGGGTAGGTGAAGGGCGTCCACGACGTCCAGCGCTCGCGCGGCCAACCCGGGGGCACCTCGACGCCCGCTTCGAACGCCGTGATCGGCAGGGTGGGGGTGAGCAGCAGGTCGTAGCGCTCGTGGAACGCGCCCATCCGCACGCCCAGCTCGCCGCGCACCGCCATCGCCCGGAGATAGCCGACCGCGCCGACCCGCGAGCCCTCGGCGGCCACGTCCACCAGCCCGCGATCCATCCGGGCCTGCACGTGCGCGGGCAGCTGGGCCAACGACGCCGCGGCGCCCGCGAACCACAGGGTCTCGAACGCGGAGATCGGGTCGGCGAACCCCGGGTCCGCCTCCTCGACGCGCACCCCCAACGTCGCGAGCACGTCGACGGCGGCCTCGAACGCCGCCGCGACACCCGGGTCGACGTCGACGAAGCCCAGGGTCGGGCTCACCGCCACCCGCAGGCCCGCGACCGGAGCCTCGAGCGCCTCCATGGTCGCCGCGGCGGGGGCGAGCGCCCAGGCGTCGCGCGGGTCGGCCCCGGACACGACGTCGAGCAGCAGCGCCGCGTCGACCGCCGACCGGGTCATCGGCCCGACGTGGGACAGGACGCCGAACGGGCTCGCCGGGTAGATCGGCACGCGGCCCCACGTCGGCTTCAGCGTGGTGATGCCGCAGAAGCCCGCCGGGATGCGCACCGATCCGCCGCCGTCGGTGCCCAACGTGAGCGGCGCCATGCCCAGCGCGACGGCCGCCGCGCTGCCGCCCGACGAGCCGCCGGACGTGCGCGTCGGGTCCCACGGGTTGATCGTGACCCCGGTGCGCGGCGCGTCGGTGACGCCCTTCCAGCCCAGCTCGGGTGTGGTGGTCTTGCCGACGAGCACGCCGCCCTGCTCGCGGACCCGCGCGACGGCGGGGGCGTCGACGTCCCAGGGCCCGTCGGGGTCGATGGAGTACGAGCCGCGCAGTGTGGGCCAGTCGCGGGTGAGCAGCAGGTCCTTGATCGACACCGGCACGCCGTCCAGCGCCCCGCACGGCTCGCCCCGGGCCCAACGGGCCTCGGACGCGCGCGCCGATTTCAGCGCCGCGGCCTCGTCGACCAGGCAGAACGCGTTGACGCGCGGGTCCAGCCGGGCGATCCGGGCCAACACCGCGGTGGTCGCCTCGACCGGTGACAGCGTGCGGGCGCGGTAGGTGGCGAGCAGCTCGACGGCATCGAGGTCAGCCGGGTCCACAGAGCCTCCAGGGGCAGTGCGCGGGAACGAATGCCTTGGCACTCGTTCCCGCGCACGGGGGTCAGGCGGGGGTGATGTTCAGGCTGCGCCCGGCCAGGCCACGGGCCCGTACGGCGAGCCGGTCGGCGATGCGCCGCAGCGCCGTGGCCGCGGGGCTGTCCGGCTCGGCCAGCACAATCGGGGTGCCATCGTCGCCGCATTCGCGCAGCCGCGTCTCCATGGGCACCTGGCCCAGCAGCGGGACGGGCGCGCCGAGCGCCGTCGACAGCGAGTTGGCCACCGCCTGCCCGCCGCCGGACCCGAACACCTCCATCCGGCTGCCGTCGGGGAGCTCCATCCACGACATGTTCTCAATGACGCCCGCCAGCCGCTGGCGGGTCTGCAGCGCGATCGACCCGGCGCGCTCGGCGACCTCGGCCGCCGCGATCTGCGGCGTGGTCACCACGAGCAGTTCGGCGTTCGGGACGAGCTGCGCGCTGGAGATCGCGATGTCACCGGTGCCGGGCGGGAGGTCGAGCAGCAGGACGTCCAGGTCGCCCCAGTACACGTCGGCCAGGAACTGTTGCAGCGCGCGGTGCAGCATCGGCCCGCGCCAGACCACGGCGTCGTTGCCCGGCGTGAACATCCCGATCGAGATCACCTTCACGCCGTGCGCCTGCGGCGGCATGATCATGTTTTCGACCTGGGTGGGCCGGTCGGCGGTGCCGAGCATGCGCGGCACCGAGTGGCCGTAGATGTCGGCGTCGACCACGCCCACCGACAGACCGCGCGCGGCCATCGCCGCGGCCAGGTTGACCGTGACCGACGACTTGCCGACCCCGCCCTTGCCCGACGCCACGCAGTAGACCCTGGTGAGCGAGCCGGGCAGTGCGAACGGGATCACCGGCTCCGCCGCATCGCCGCGCAGGTGGCGGCGCAACGCCGTGCGCTGCTCGTCGCTCATCACGTCCAGCTCGACGCGCACCCCGTTGATCCCCGGCACCTTTCCGACGGCCGCCGTGACCCGAGTCGTGATCGTCTCGCGCATCGGGCAGCCCGAGACGGTGAGGTAAACGCCGACGTGCGCGATCCCGTCGGGCCCCACGGTGACGCCCTTCACCATGCCGAGCTCGGTGATCGGCTTGTGGATCTCGGGGTCGTCGACGTCCGCGAGCGCCGCGTGCACGGCCTCTTCGACGGTGGTGGTGCTCATGTCTACAACCTTACGTCCGTGCCGCGCTCTGCCGACGCGCCTAGGATGTCGCCGGTGACCGATCTCGCGGCCGGGGGGCCGAGCAAGACCGCGGGGGCCAAGCGGCGGCTCAGCCGCGAGGAGCTGGCGTCCTGGCGGGCGTTCCTGCGTGCGCACGCGGTGATCACCCGCGCGCTGGAGGTCGAGCTCGTCGCCGAGCAGGCGCTGTCGCTCGCGGCCTACGACGTGCTCGTCCAGCTCGTGGAGGCTCCTGACCACCGCCTGCGGATGACAGAGCTGGCCGATGCCGTGTTGCTGTCGCGCTCCGGCGTCACCCGGCTGGTCGACCGGCTGGAGCGGGCCGGGCTCGTATCACGGTGCCCGGTGGAGCACGACGGGCGGGGGGTGGCGGCCCAGATCACCGATGCGGGGTTCGCCCGGCTCAAGCAGGCGTCGCGCACGCACCTCGCGGGCGTCGCGCGGCATTTCGCCGACCGCCTCGACGCCGACGACCTCGCCGCGCTGGAGCGGATCAGCCGTCGGCTGGTCGAATGACGGGCTCCCGTTCGGCCAGCCGTTCGCACAGCTTGTCCAGCTCTCCACGCAGGTAGTCGCGCGTGACGGTCTCGCCGACCGCGAGACGCAGCGCCGCCAACTCCCGCGCCAGGTACTCGGTGTCGGCCTTGGTGCGCTCGGCCCGCGCCCGGTCCTCCTCCAGCGAGACGCGGTCGCGGTCGTCCTGTCGGTTCTGCGCCAGCAGGATCAGCGGCGCCGCGTAGGCGGCCTGGGTCGAGAACGCCAGGTTGAGCAGGATGAACGGGTAGGGGTCCCACCGCCAGGCCGCGGCCAGGGTGTTGAGCGCGATCCAAATGGCCACGATGATGGACTGGATGGCGAGGAAGCGGCCGGTGCCCAAGAAGCGCGCAATCCGTTCGGAAAACCGGGCGAACGTGTCCGGGTCGATGTCGAGCCTGCGGCGGGAGACCAGCGGCTGGTCCAGCCGCCGCCGCGTCGTGATCTCAGGCATCGGCGGTCTCCGGTCCGTTGTCGCTCAGGTGGTCGCGCCAGTCCGCAGGAAGCATGTGGTCGAGCAGGTCGTCGACGGTGACCGCCCCCAGCAGGTGCTCCCCGGTGTCCACGACCGGGCCCGCAACCAGGTTGTAGGCGGCGAAGTAGCGGGTGACCTCCGGCATCGTCGCCTCGGGCGGCAACGTCGCGAGGTCGGTGTCGACGATGCCCGCCACCAGCTCGAACGGGGCCTCGCGGAGCAGCCGCTGGGCGTGCACGCACCCGAGGTAGCGCCCGGTCGGGGTGCTGGAGGGCGGCCGGCAGACAAAGACCATGCTGGCCAGCGCGGGCGGGATGTCGGGGTTGCGGATGCGGGCCAAGGCCTCGGCGACCGTGGCGTCGGGGCGCAGCACGACGGGCTCCGGGGTCATGAGGCCGCCCGCGGTGTCCGAGGCGTAGCGCAGCAGTCGCCGCACCGGCGCGGACTCGCCGGGTTCCATCAGGGCGAGCAGCCGGTCGGCGTCGTCGGCGGGCAGCTCCTTCAGCAAGTCGGCGGCATCGTCGGGGGCCATCGCCTCCAGCACGTCCGCGGCGCGGTCGGCGCCCACGTACGCCACCAGCGCGCGCTGGTCGGACTCCGGCATCTCCTCGAAGACGTCGGCGAGCCGCTCGTCGTCGAGCGCGTCGACCACCTCGTGGCGCCGCTTGACCGGCAGCTCGGCCAGCGTGGAGGCGACGTCGGCGGGCCGCAGCGTCTCCAGTACGGCGAGCAGCCCCGCCGTGCCCTGCCGATCGGTGAGCGTGAGCCCGGTGACCGCGCCCCACGCCACGATCTGGGCCTGCCCGCGCCGGGCCAGCCTGCCCCGGCGCTCCCGCACCGCGAGCCTGCTCACCACCCAGTCGCGGGCGCGGGTGGGCTCCACCGCGGCGTCGACGACAACGGCGTCGACGCCCGCGTCGATCAGCCGCACCGGCGCGTCGATCATTTGGCCGACGACGAGCACCTCGTTGGGGCGCTGCACGAACCGGCGCAGGCTCACCGAGCCGGTGGCGAGCGTGACGGCGCCGGGGTCGATCGTGGTGACCCGCAGCATCGGCACGAAGATCCGCCGCCGCGTCACCATCTCGACGACCATGCCGAGCACCCTCGGCGGGTTCGCGTCGACCCGCAGGCCCGCCACGAGGTCGCGCATCCGCCCGATCCGCTCGCCGTCGGGCCCGTAGACGGGCAGCCCGACGAGCCGCGCCACGAAAACGCGATCCGTTCCCACGTCAGAAGCGTAGTCGGGCGCCGTGGTCGGTGGGCGGGAGCGCCTCCCGGCGAGGCCGCCGACCCGCTCGGCTCACCCGCCGTAGCTGATCCACTCGTTGGGGGGACCCTGGGCTACGGTCGGCGCCGCAGCGACCAGGGAAGCGGTGACGAGCGTGGGCACCAGCGCGGACGGCGCGTCGGCGGAGATCGACACCACCGTGCCGCACGAGGCGCGGATGTACGACTACTGGTTGGGCGGCAAGGACAACTACGCGCCCGACCGTGCGCTCGGCGACCTCATCCGCACCCAGATCCCGACGATCAGCGACATGGCGAAGGCCAACCGGGCGTTCCTCGACCGCGCCGTCCGGTACCTCGCGGGCGAGGTGGGCATCCGCCAGTTCCTCGACATCGGCACCGGCATCCCGACCGCGCCCAACGTGCACCAGGTCGCGCAGGGGATCGACCCGTCGGCCCGGGTGCTCTACGTCGACAACGACCCGCTCGTGCTGGCGCACGGCCGCGCGCTGATGTCGAGCACGGCCGAAGGCCGCACCGCGTTCATCCTCGGCGACTTCCTGGAGCCCGACGGGATCCTCAACGACCCGAAGCTGCACGAGACCCTCGACCTCGGCGAGCCGGTTGCGCTGCTGCTCATCGCGGTGCTGATGTACTTCGACCCGGCGCAGGGCCGCGACCCCTACGCGGTGGTGCGCAGGCTGCTGGACGCGCTGCCGTCCGGGAGCTACGTCGCGCTCACCCACCCGACCGGCGACTTCGACCCCCGGGCGATGGCAGGCGTGCACGCCGTCGCCGCGCAGGCCGGGATGACCATCCTTCCGCGCAACCAGGCCGAGGTGGGGGCGTTCCTCGACGGACTGGAGCCGGTGGAGCCGGGCGTGGTGCCGGTGGCGATGTGGCGGCCCACCGCCCCGGTGGCCGATCCCTACTCCGCTTACTACTGGGCAGGAGTCGCCCGCAAGCCCTGAAAAGCGGCTCACCTCACTCGTTCAAGTGCGTAATTCCGTGTCAGCATCGTTGCAGCCGATCCCGAGGAGTCCTCGACGATGACGACCCGCACCCGTGCCCGCCGCTCCTGTCTTGCCGTGCCGGGGTCCAGTCAGAAGTTCATCGACAAGGCCCGCACGCTCCCGGCCGACCAGGTGTTCCTCGACCTGGAGGACGCCTGCGCCCCGCTGGCCAAGCCGGGGGCGCGCAAGACGATCGTCGCGGCGCTCAACGAGGGCGGCTGGGGCGACAAGATCCGGGTGGTGCGCGTCAACGACTGGACCACCGAGTGGACTTACCGCGACGTCACCGAGGTCGTCGAGGGCGCGGGCGCCAACCTCGACGCGATCATGCTGCCGAAGGTGCAGACCGCCGAGCAGGTGATCGCGCTGGACCTGCTGATGACGCAGATCGAGAAGACGATGGGCTACGAGGTCGGCAAGATCGGCATCGAGGCCCAGATCGAGAACGCGTTGGGGCTCATCAACGTCAACGCGATCGCCACGGCGTCCCCCCGCGTCGAGACGATCATCTTCGGCCCGGCCGACTTCATGGCGTCGATCAACATGAAGTCGCTGGTCGTGGGGGAACAGCCGCCCGGCTACGACGTGGGCGATGCCTACCACCACATCCTCATGTCGATCCTCATGGCCGCCCGCGCGCACGACAAACAGGCCATCGACGGCCCCTACTTGCAGATCAAGGACGTCGACGGCTTCACGCGGGTGGCGGGGCGGTCGGCGGCGCTCGGCTTCGACGGCAAGTGGGTGCTGCACCCGGGCCAGATCGATGCGGCCAACGAGACGTTCAGCCCGTCGCAGGCCGACTACGAGCACGCCGAGAACATCCTCGACGCGTACGAGTGGTGCACCTCGGAGGCGGGCGGCAAGAAGGGCTCGGCCATGCTCGGCGACGAGATGATCGACGAGGCGAGCCGCAAGATGGCGCTGGTGATCGCGGGCAAGGGGCGCGCGGCGGGCATGCAGCGCACCGACCGCTGGTCGCCCCCCGAGTCCTGAGGGAGATGTCATGGCCCGCCTCGCGCAGACCGCCGGTCTCACCGAGATCCAGCAGGAGATCCTGGCGACCGTGAAGACGTTCGTGGACAAGGAGATCCTGCCGCACGCCACGGCGTTGGAGCACGCCGACGCCTATCCGCAGGACATCGTGGACGGGATGAAGGAGATGGGCCTGTTCGGGCTCACGATCCCGGAGGAGTACGGCGGCCTGGGGGAGTCCCTGCTGACCTACGCGCTGGTCGTCGAGCAGATCGCGCGCGGGTGGATGAGCGTCTCCGGTGTGATCAACACCCACTTCATCGTCGCCTACATGATCACCCAGCACGGCACGGAGGAGCAGAAGCAGCGCTACTTGCCGCAGATGGCGTTGGGGGAGACGCGCGGGTCGTTCTCGATGTCGGAGCCCGACCTCGGTTCGGACGTCGCCGCGATCAAGACCAGGGCGGTGGCGGACGGGGACGAGTTCGTCGTCGACGGGGCGAAGATGTGGCTGACCAACGGCGGCACCTCCAACCTGACCGCGGTGCTGGTGCGCACCGACGAGGGCGCGGAGAAGCCCTATCAGAATCTCACCTGCTTCCTGGTGGAGAAGCCCGTCGGCTACGGCGAGGTGGCGCCCGGCCTGATCATCCCCGGGAAGATCGACAAGATGGGGTACAAGGGCGTGGACACCACGGAGATGGTGTTCAAGGGCTTCCGGGTGCCCGCCGACGCGATCCTGGGCGGTCGGCGCGGGGGCGGGTTCGCGCAGATGATGGACGGTGTCGAGGTGGGGCGGGTGAACGTGGCGGCGCGGGCGTGCGGGATCTCGATCCGGGCGTTCGAGCTGGCGGTGGAGTACGCGCAGCAGCGCTCCACGTTCGGCAAGCCGATCGCGCAGCACCAGGCGATCGCGTTCAAGTTGGCGGAGATGGCCACGAAGGTGGAGGCCGCGCACCTGATGATGGTCAACGCGGCGCGGCTGAAGGACTCCGGGGAGCGCAACGACGTCGAGGCGGGCATGGCCAAGTTGTTGGCCAGCGAGTATTGCGCGGAGGTGACGCAGGAGGCGTTCCGCATCCACGGCGGCTACGGCTACTCGAAGGAGTACGAGATCGAGCGGCTCATGCGGGAGGCGCCGTTCCTGCTCATCGGCGAGGGCACCAGCGAGATCCAGAAGACGATCATCAGTCGGGGTTTGCTGCGCGAGTACCGTTCTCGGTGAACTATGGGCACTTCGCGGCGGGTTGGACCGTTGACGGATTGCGCACATATCGCGAGAAGGAGACCCCGTGACCACCCCGTTCGGTGGGTACGCACGTTCCGTGCCCGGCCTGCCCAACCTGCCGACGCCGCCCACCGGATGGCCCGTCGGGTCGTACGCCACCTATGAGGAGGCGCAGCGCGCCGTCGACCATCTGGCCGACTCCGACTTCCCCGTCCGCGACGTGACGATCGTCGGCGTCGACCTCATGCTGGTCGAGCGGGTGATCGGGCGGCTGACGTGGGGCCGCGTCATCGCCTCGGGGGCGGCGTCCGGCGCGTGGTTCGGGCTGTTCATCGGCCTTCTGCTGAGCTTCTTCTCCCAGGGCCCGGGGCTGGGCGCGATCCTCACGAGCCTCGTCTCCGGCATCGTGTTCTTCGCCGTGTTCGCGGCCGTCGGCTACGGCGCCACCCGCGGGCGGCGGGACTTCACGTCCCAGAGCCAGATGGTGGCGGGCCGCTACGACGTGCTGTGCCAGCCGCGCAGCGCGGAGAAGGCGCGGGAGCTGCTGGCGAAGCTCGCGATGGGCACGGGCGGGGCGGCCACCACCGCCGAGTGAGTGCTCCAGCACTCGTTTCCGCGCACGGGGTCAGTGGTCGCCGTCGCGGGCCACGCGGAGCCGCTCGACCACTTCCTCGTCCCACCGATGCGTGCGCATCAACCGGTAGCGCTGGCAGGCGAGGTCGAGGTAGGCCTCGGCGTCGGTGCGCTCGCCCACGAGGTCGGCCGCGTGCAGCATCCGCACCACGGGCTGGAACTCCTCGGCGTACCAGCGCCGGGCCACCGTGGCGCGGTCGAGGTAGCGGTCCTCCTGCTGCATCAGGCGGAAGCCCCACGCCTCCACCGTCTCGCTCAGCACCGCGTACGACCACGGCGAGCACACGAGGATCGTGCACAGCGCCGGGCCCGGCAGCGGCACGCGGTCCAGGAACACCCGGCGCAGGTCCTTGGCGATGAGGTCGCCGCGGTGCGCGATGCCGGTGGCGTCCACCCTCGTCAGCACCTCGGTGACGTAAGCGTCGATCGTCCGCAGCCGCAGCGCGATGGCGACGGACACGCGGTGGTGGCCGTCCTGCACGAAGTACAGCTCGCCGACCCGGTAGACCTCGATCGGCGGCAGGCCCTCGCCCTTGCGCAGCACCCGGTCCAGCCGCTCCCAGCGCTCGCGCGACACCCGTGACTTGGGGCGGAACCAGCGGTCGAAGTCGGCGGCCCGGTTGACGCTGCCGACGATCGCGTCCAGCGGGATCGCCTGCAGCCCGAGCGGGCGCTCGCCCAGGTAGCCGAG
This sequence comes from uncultured Actinomycetota bacterium, assembly GCA_963739465.1. Taxonomy (GTDB): domain Bacteria; phylum Actinomycetota; class Actinomycetes; order Mycobacteriales; family Pseudonocardiaceae; genus Pseudonocardia. The sequence continues at coordinate 181,773 of CAVUAS010000002.1, read as the reverse complement.
CGCGGCGATGACCTCGTCGAAGGGCAGCACCTCCGACACGTCGTCGGGCTCGCGGCGCAGGCGGGCGGCGAGCTGGGAGAGCACCTGCCGACGGCGTTGCCGCTGGAAGTCGCTCTGCGCGTCGGCGTGCGGATATCCGGTGTCGATCATCGCTCGGTTACAGCTCCATCGTCCGCCGCCCGACGACGTTGACGATCCGCGTATCCCCGAGCACGCGGTCCGGCACGGGCTGGCCGTAGGGGTGGATGTGGCCATGCAGCAGAAGCCGTGGCCGCAGCGCGGCCACAACCTCGTGCAGGCATTCGAATCCGTGGTGAGGCGCGTCGTCGCGATCTCCCAGTCTACGCGGCGGCGCATGGGTGAGGACGACGTCGACGGGCCGTCCGTCACGACGGCTGCGCCGTCGGGCCGCCCGCACCACCGCCCGGGCGCGGCGGGTCTGTTCGCGCTGGGTCCACTGGTTGGGCCCCAGGCGGTAGCGCACGCAGCCGCCCAGGCCCACGAACCGGACGCCCGCGACGTCGACGACCTGGCCGTCGGCGTCGTCGAAGCCCGCGGGCCCCGGCCACGACGCGGGCAGTCCGTCGCGGAACCAGAAGCCGCGCCGCTCCCGGAACCCGGTGAGGTCCGGGTCGTGGTTGCCGGGCACCAGCACGCCGGGACAGCCGAGCCGGTCAGCGAGATCGGCCAGGTAGTCGAAGTCCAGATCGCCCGCCGAGACGATGAGGTCAATGCCGTTCGGCCGAGCGCCCGCCCGCAGACCGCAGTCCTCCTCGTCGCTCACGACCAGGGCGGTCACCACGAGGCCGAGCCTACGGGCGTCGGGGCGGGGAATGCGCGAGGATGCCTGGCGTGAGCCCCGCGAAGCCCGAGCCCGGCCGGATCGGCCCCTCGAATGTGGCCCGCGCGTTCGACGAGCATGCCCGCAGCTACGACCGGCTCGTCGGCGCCAACCGCGGCTACCACGAGCATCTGCGGATGACCGCGCGCCGGATGGGCCTGCGCGACCGCGGTGCGGGCCTACGGCTGCTGGATCTCGGCTGCGGCACCGGCGCGTCGACCCAGGCGCTCCTGGACGCCGCGCCGGAGGCCGAGATCATCGGGGTGGACGCGTCGAGCGAGATGCTGTCGATCGCCCGCGCGAAGACCTGGCCGCCGGGGGTGCGGTTCGTGCACGCGAATGTCGACGAGCTGGCGAGCGTCGGGATCACCGGTCTCTACGACGGCATCCTCGCCGCCTACCTGATGCGCAACCTCGCCGAGCCGAACGCGGCCCTGCGCGCGTTCCACGCGCTGCTCAAGCCCGGCGCCCCGCTGGCGGTGCACGAGTACTCGGTGGCCGACTCCACCCGCAGCAAGCTGATCTGGACCGCCGTCTGCTGGGGCGTGATCATTCCGATGGGCAAGCTCCGCTCGGGCTCCGCCGACCTGTACCGCTACCTGTGGCGCAGCGTGCTGGACTTCGACGGAGTCGAGGCGTTCACCACGCGGATGCACGCCACCGGGTTCGTCGACGTGCGGGTGCAGACGTTCCCCGGGTGGCAGCAGCACGTCGTGCACACGTTCCTCGGCAAGCGCGCGGAGGAGCCCTCGACGCCGCCGTTGGGCCTGCGGAAGGTCAGTCCGCCCGCGGAGTAGTCCGCACGGCGTGGCGCCGCTCGGCGTAGGCGATGTCGTCACGCCAGAGCCGGGCGGCGGTGTGGGCGACCAGTGGCCGCAGCGCGCCCGCGACCCGCCGGGTCAGCGCGAAGCCGGGGCGGTCGGAGTACGCCACCACGGCCTCGATCACCGCCGTGCGGGGGCGGCCCGCGGCGTCGGGGCGCAGCGGCGTGGCGTGGGTCTCGACGACCGAGCCGGTGCCCTCGCCGTCGACGATCTCCATGGTGACCGTGCGGGGGTCGGGGCAGCTGAACGCGGCGTGCACGGGCACGCCCAGGCGTCGGCCGACGGTGAATGTCACCTCGACGAGAAAGCGATCCTCGGCGGGCGGGCAGTCGAGCGGCGGGGCGGAGAGCACTGTGAGCGCGGCGAACGAGTAGGGGTGCAGCCACGCGCCGTGCCAGGGGTCGAGCCGGTTGGCCACGACGTCCTCCGGCTCGCAGTGGCCGATCACCGTGGCGACGGCGTCGAAGGCGGCGTCCGCGGGCGGGCGCGGGCCGAGAACGGGCGCGTCGGTGAGCGGGCCGTCCGCGAGGTCCTCGAGGCGCACCCAGGCCAGCACGCCGTCGTCGAACGCGGGCAGCGGGCGCCAGCCCGGCCGCCCGGCCGCCCCGAGGGCCAGCCCGTGCCAGCGGCAGACCAGCCTCCCGTCGTGCACCGGGGCGTCACAGAGCGCGGCGCCCAGGTGCGGGCAGGCGCCGGGCCCGACGGCGAGCGTGCCGTCGGCGGTGCGCCACGCCACCAGCTCCCGGCCCGCGACCGTGCGCCCGAACGCCCGCCCCGGCCGCACCTCGCGGCTCGCCGCCATCACGAACCAGCCGCCCGACGGCCGCGCGAGGGCCCGGTGCAGCGCGGCCCGGATCAGCCCGGGCTTGGCGTCGGCCCACGTGGGCGGCTGGTCAGCCCAGGCCGGGCGGCGCAGGCGGCGGAGCGGGTTGATCCGGCGGTCGTTCACCTCGCCCAGGGTAGGCTGGCCCGCGCTCCCCGACGGGGGCGTCACCCGGCCCGACCCGACCCGTTGGACCGCCCATGAGCATCGGAACCGCCGTCCGGGCCCGCCTCGGCCGCTTCGAGCAGCCTGCCGCCGAGGCCTACCGAGCGCTGTTCATCAACCTCGACGACCTCGCGCGGCAGGTCGGCGCGGCGGCGTCAGGCGCCACCCGGATCTTGGAGATCGGCTGCGGCGACGGCTCCGTCGCCGACCGGGTCACCCGCACCCATCCGCACGCTAGCTACCTGGGCATCGACGTCAGCGACGCGCCCGGCCGCCGCTACACCGGGGCGCCGGACCGGGCCACGTTCGCCACGATGACCTCCGCCGAGCTGCGCGCGACCGACCCCGCGCCGTTCGACCTGGTCCTCGTCGTGGACGTGCTGCACCACGTACACGACGACCGCGACCGTGCGGCGCTGCTCGCCGATGCCGTCGCGCTGCTCGCCCCGGGCGGCACCCTGCTGGTGAAGGAGTGGGCCCGCGGGCCGCACCCGGCCTACGTGCTGGGGGCGGTCGCCGACCGTTACGTCTCCGGCGACCGGCAGGCCCGGTTCATGGACCGCGCCGAGCTGTCCGCCCTGCTGGGCGCGGTGCCCGGGCTCGCGGTCACCGCGACCACGACCGTGCGGCCGTGGGCGTGCAACGTGCTGGTGGCCGCCCGGTCGTGAGCGCCTACAGCCAGCGGTTGCGCCGGAAGTTGCGGTACAGCCCCAGGCACAGCAGACCGGTGAGCAGGAGGATCAGCGGGTAGCCGAGCCGCCAGTGCAGCTCGGGCATGAAGTCGAAGTTCATGCCGTAGACGCCCGCCACCATCGTCGGCACCGAGATCAGCCCCGCGTACGCGGTGATCTTGCGCATGTCGTTGTTCTGCCGCAGCGTGATCTTCGCAAGCACGGCGTCGACCAGCGTGGTGAGCAGTTCGTCGAAGCCCATCACCCGCTCGGTGACGGTCGAGAGGTGGTCGTCGACGTCGCGGAAGTAGGAGCGCACCTCGTGCGGCACGAGCGAGGAGTAGCCCTCGGTGAGCTTGCGCAGCGGCCCCACCAGGGGCACCACCGAGCGGCGCAGCTCCAGCACCTCGCGCTTCATGACGTAGATCTGCTCGGAGTCCATCGCCGAGCGCGGCTCGAACACCTCCGCCTCGATCTCGTCGATGTCCTTCTCGATGGCGTCGGTGACGGCGACGTACTGGTCGACGATGTGGTCGGCGATCGCGTGCAGCACCGCGGCGGGCCCGAGCGCGAGCTGCTCCGGGTCGGCCTCCAGCCGCTCCCGCAGGCGGTGCAGGCCACAGTGCTCGCCGTGGCGGACCGTCACGATGAAGTCCGGCCCGACGAACGCCATGACCTCCCCGGTCTTGATCAGCTCGGTGGCGGTGGTGGGCTCGTAGTGCTCGACGTAGGTGACGGTCTTGAGCACCATGAACAGCGAGTCCTCGTAGCGCTCCAGCTTGGGCCGCTGCTTGGCGGTGACGGCATCCTCGACGGCCAGCTCGTGCAGGCCGTAGGTCTCGGCGATGGCCGTGAGCTGCTCGTCGGTGGGCTCGTGCAGCCCGATCCACACGAACCCCTCGCCCCGGTCGCGGACCTCGTCGATGGCCTGGTCGTGGCTGAAGCGACCGTCGAGACGCAGGCCGTCGACGTAGACGGCGCAGTCGACGACGTACGCCGACAGCGGCACATGCAGCTTGGGCAGCAGGCTCTCGCGGCCGGGGCGGCGAGAGCTCAGCAGGGAGGGGCGGATTGAAGACAGGGCGTTCTTGGACAGCGTGGCCATCGCGGGACTCCATTACGTGCGGGCGCGCTCACGCGCAGTGATGAATCACGCGCCCCTGGAGCCTCAGGAGTCCGGTCGGCCATCCTCGTCGCCCGGGGCGCGGCGACTACTGCATCCGGGTGCCGTCGGCACCGCGCTCACCTCCTGACATGTGGTCGCGGCCACGCCATGATCGGCGGGCCACGGGATAGATTACCTCTTCGCAGGGACTATCGGCGATGGAGGCGACGGCGTTGCAGTTCGGGCGGTACTACGAGGAGTTCGAAGTCGGCGCCGTCTACAAACACTGGCCAGGCAAGACGGTCACCGAGTACGACGACCACCTCTTCTGCCTCCTCACGATGAACCACCACCCGCTGCACATGGACGCCCATTACGCGCAGGAGACGACCGAGTTCGGCCGCAACGTGGTGGTCGGGAACTACATCTACTCGCTGCTGCTGGGGATGTCGGTGCCCGACGTGTCGGGCAAGGCGATCGCGAACCTCGAGGTGGAGTCGCTGAAGCACACTCGCCCGACCTTCCACGGCGACACGATCTACGGCGAGACCGAGGTGCTCGACAAGACCGAGTCCCGCTCGAAGGACGACCGTGGCGTCGTCTACGTCGAGACGCGCGGGTACAAACAGGACGGCACGGTGGTGTGCACCTTCCGGCGGAAGGTGATGGTGCCCAAGCGGTCCTACGGCGACGCGCGCGGCGGCGAGCAGCCGGGCCGTCCGGTGCCGAACGGGTAGTGACGGGGCACTAACGGGGGAGCGCGTCCCAGCCTCGGAGGGTGTCGTACAGCAGCGGCACGAGGGGCAGCTCGGCGAGCGCGGCGGCATCGCACCAGCGGGCCTCGCTGGCGTCGTCGCCGGGGCGCAGCGCGCCGCCGACCACCGCGCACCGGTAGTCGGCGATCGCGTACGGCCCGCGCCGGACCCGCCCGACCAGCGCGCCGGGCTCGACGACCAGGCCGGTCTCCTCCGCCATCTCCCGCACTACGGCTTCGGCGTCCGATTCGCCCGGTTCCACGCGACCGCCGGGCACCGACCACAATCCGCGCCCCGGATCGTTGCGGCGGCGGATCAAGAGCAGCCTGCCGTCGGCGTCGTAGGTGAGACCCCCCACACAGGGGACCAGCGGGTTACCCTCGGTCATCACACAACCCGGTTCGGGCCCGCGCGCCGGATACCGCCGATCCGGTCGGTGCGGTACAAATAGGTGTCAAGGGTCCCTCCTCCCGGCGCGGAACGGTGGTTGTCGGTGAATTTCCGGAGAATCGTCGGGTTCCTCTTCCTCGCGCTCATCATCTGGTTGGTGCTCACACAGCCCCTCGTGGCGTCCGACATCCTGAAAAGCATTGCCGCTATCCTGAAGACCGCAGCGACGAACGTCACAACCTTCTTCACCAGCTTGTTCTGACACCATGCTTGCGCCCCGGGAGATCGACGAGTACCTGCTGCCGACCGAGCGCAGGGTCATCCGCGTGCGCCAGCACTGGGCCTACATGTTCAACACCGTCCTCCAGACGGCGCTCTTCCTGCTGCTCATGGTGGTGCTGCAGCGCTACCTTCCGGCGGGCGTGTTCGTCGACAACGTCACGTTCTACATGGCGCTGGTCGCGGTCGCCCGGTTCACCGTGCTCACGATCCTGTGGTGGATCGAGCGCATCGTGATCACCGACAAGCGGGTGATGCTCGCACAGGGCTTCATCGTCCACAAGGTCGGCATGATGCCGTTGTCCAAGGTCACCGACCTCACGTTCGAGCGCAGCATCGGCGGCCGCATGCTCGGCTACGGCACGTTAATCGTCGAGTCCGCCGGGCAGATTCAGGCCCTCAACCGGATCGATTACATGCCCCGGCCGGAGGAGGTCTACGAGGCGCTGTCGGAGCTGGTGTTCGGGGAGAAGGGCAAGACCCGCGCCACCGGGCTCCTGGCTCGGCCGCGGTGGCGGCGCTGATCACGTAGCCTCCCTTGGTGTCGCCACCGCTGATCGATCTGCACACCCACTCCACGGCGTCCGACGGGACCGACACTCCCGATGAGCTCGTCGCGGCGGCCCAGCGGGTGGGCCTCGACGTGTTCGCGATCACCGACCACGACACCACCGGTGGATGGGCCGCGGCGGTGGCCGCGCTTCCGCCGGGTATGCGGCTGGTCCGCGGCGCCGAGTTCTCCTGCGTGAGCCCCACCGGCCGCGCGGAGCGCCCGGTGTCGGTGCACCTGCTCGGGTACCTTTTCGACCCCGCGCACGAGGCGATCGTCGCCGAGCAGGCGCGGCTGCGGGACGAGCGCGTCACCCGGCTGGCGCGGATCACCGAGAAGATGGCGGCCGACGGGTACCCCGTGGACGTCGAGTCGGTGTTCGCGCTCGTGCCCGACGGCACCAGCGCCGGACGGCCGCACCTGGCGCGGGCGCTGGTCGCGGCCGGGGTGGTCGCCTCGGTTGACGAGGCGTTCGCCAAACTGCTGCACAACGGCAGCCCCTACTACGTGCCGAAGGCCGACACCCCCGTCGAGCGGGCGATCGCCATGGTGCACGCCGCGGGCGGCGTCACGGTGTTCGCCCACCCGCTCGCCCGTCGCCGCGGCCGGGTCGTGGAGCCGTCGGTGATCGCAGACCTGGCGGCCATCGGCCTCGACGGCGTCGAGGTGGACCATCCCGACCACACGCAGGCCGACCGCGACCTCCTGCGTGACCTCGCGGCCGCGCACGGCCTCGTCACCACCGGGTCGAGCGACTACCACGGCACCAACAAGACCACCCCGCTGGCCGCCGAACGCACTGCCCCCGACGCGCTCGACGCGCTGCTGGAGCGGGCGTTGGGCGTCGACGTGGTCGGCGGATGACCCCGCTACCGTGGAGTCCATGACCGGCGCGCAGCTCGGGCTCGACTTCGAGGCCCCCCGCCTGGTGCGCGTCACCCCCGCGCGGCTCAGCACGTGGGACGACTGCCCCCGCCGCTACCGGCTCACCTACCTGGACCGGCCCGCGCCCGTCCGGTCGGGCGCGCGGGCCGCGAGCACACTGGGCGCGGTCGTCCACCTGGCGTTGCGGTCGCTCTTCACACTGCCGCCCGAGCGGCGCACCCGGGAGGCGGCGGCCCGGCTGGTGGACCGGCACTGGACGGGCGAGGGTTTCCGCGACGCAGAACAGGCGCACCACTACCGGGAGCGCGCCCGCGGCTGGCTTTCCGACTACGCGGAGGGCGCGGCCGATGTCGACGCCGTGGGGTTGGAGCAGTGGGTGTCGGTGGCGGTCGGGGGGATCGTCGCGGAGGGCCGGGTCGACCGCATCGATCGCCGCGGCGACGAGCTCGTCGTCGTCGACTACAAGACCGGTCGTACGCCCGCCGCCGAGGACGCCCGCGAGTCGCGCGCCCTGGCCCTCTACGCGCTGGGCGTGGAGCGCACATTGCGGCGGCGCTGCGTGGAGGTGGAGCTGCACCATCTGCCGAGCGGGCAGGTCGCCGGGTGGCGCCACGACCGGGCAACGCTGTCCGCGCACGTCGCGGCGGCGGAGCGCTCCGCAGCCGCGCTCGCCGCGGCGGCCGACGACCTGGCGGCGGGCGCAGACCCGGAGGCGCGCTTCCCGGCGCGGCCCGCCCCCCGCTGCGGCTCCTGCGACGTCCGGCGGCACTGCCCGGAGGGGCGCGCCGCGGCACCGGAGAGCGACCCGTGGGCGCAGCTGGTCCCGTGAGCGAGCCGTCGAGCCGGACCCGGCATCGAGCGCCGCGGCCGGGGCTCCTGCGCGGCTTATCGGGAGTGCTAGCGGCCGGGATGGTCGCGCTGGTCGGCGGCCTGGTCGTGGCGTGGGTGGTGGCCCTGCAGGCGGGCTCGCCGGGCCCCGGGGCGGCCACGCTGCTCGTGCACGCCGTCGCGGCGGCCGCGGCGATGCTCGCCCAGGTGTACGCCGACCGCACCCCGGGCCCGCGGGGTGCGGTGGCCGCGCTCGGCGTGATCGTCGCGGTCGTGGCGGTGCTGACCGTGGAGTGGTTGCTCTAACGGGCGGGGTGTAGCGCGACGACCTCGGTGCCGCGCTGCTCCAGCAGGACCTCGCCCGCGGCGGCGAGCCGCACGGGGGCGGCCGGGTCGGTGCGGGTCACGGGGAGCGTGCGCAGCACGGTGCCGCGTGCGGGATCGAGGTCGGCGAGGCCGGCGCGGACCGGCGCCAGGAGGCCGGTGCCGTATGCGACCGGGGGACCGAGGGTGTCGCGGAGCGTCCACGCGGGTGTGAGCGTGGACGCGTCGAGCGCGACCGTGGTGCCGCCGACCCACCAGTAGAAGCGGGACCCGTCGGTGGTGACCGTGGCGGGCGCACCGGCGGGTGCGGTGGACAATGCGGCGTCGGGGACGTCCAGGGGTACCTGGGTGACCTGGAGCCCGGCCCGGTCGAGCACGATCAGCCGGGGCGGCCCGGGCACGGCGACGGCCTCTCGGTCGCCCGCGAGCGCCACCAGCACCGCGCCGGTGGCGGGCAGCTCGACGGAGAACTGCACGTCGGGGGTGTCGGCGCCCTTCGCGCCGTCCGGGGTGAGCACGGTGAGCCGGTCGGCGGGGGCGGCGGGGCAGCGTTCGATGACGCCGATGCGGTCGCTGCTGACCGCCGTGGACCCGTAGGTGCAGTTCGGCCGCGGCTGTTTGCCCGGCTGGACGGGCGTGGGCACGTCGCCGTACTCGAGGGTGCGCACGAGGTCGGAGCGCCACACCTCCAGGTAGTCGGTCCCGGTCGCGGTGACGTACGAGCCGTCGGCCAGCAGTTGGACGCCGGGGCGCATGTCGGGGTTGCTCGCGTCGGCGCGCTTGCCGCTGCTCGGGTGGAGCGCGGTGAGCTCGCTGCACCAGCCGGTGCGGGTCGCGTAGAGGGCCAGGGCGTGGCCGTCGCCGTCGTCGCTGCCGGAGAAGCCCGCGCCGATCGTGCACAGCGTGAGGTCGCGGGTGTAGCTCCAGGCGATGGCGCCGGTCTCGGCGTCGTGGCCGGACACCGTGCCGCCGTTGCCCGTGACCACGGCCGGTCCCGCCACGACGGGCGCGCGGGTGGCGCCGCTCGGCGCGCGCCACGCTTCGACGAAGTTCGCGGGCACGTCACCGGGCGGGCTCGGGGCCGCGAGCGGCGTGGTGTCCGGCGTGTCGACGGTGGCGACCTCCGGGCTGGTGCGCCACACCACGAGCGCCGCGACGGCCAGCAGGACGACGAGCACCACCGCCGCGATCACGTCGCCGCGACGCCGTCGCTCGGGGGCGATCCGGCGACGGGGCGGCGTGGGCGTGTCGGGTGGAGCGCTCGTCACCGCGGGGGACTCTAGCTCGCGGCGGCGTCCGGCGTTCCGGCGTCCGCGACCGGCTGGGCCGAGCCACGGCCCCGCGAACCTCCGCGGCGGCGACGGCGTCGCGGCTTGCCATCAGCGTCGGTAACGGCTTCGGGGCCGGTGGTGGATGCGGCGGTCGGCGCGGTCGCCGCTGCGGCCTCGGCGGGGGCCGCCTCGCTCGACCCGCGTCCGCCGCGGGTGCGGGTGCGGGCGCGGGGCTTGCGGGTGCGGACCGGTGTGGCGGGCTCGGCGTGCTCGCCGCGGGAGCGGGTGCGGCCGTGCTTGCGTCCGCCGACGTCGCCCTCGCTGTCGACGTACTCGGCGGCGAGCCCCGCGCGGGTGCGCTTGGCGAGCGGGAGGCGCCCGGTGGCGGTCGTCGGGATGCCGAGATCGGTGTAGAGGTGCTCGGAGGTGGAGTAGGTCTCGGCGGGCTCGTCGATGCCGAGGCCGAGCTCGTCGCTCACCATCTTCCAGCGGGGCATGTCGTCCCAGTCCACGAGCGTGACCGCCACGCCCTCCTTGCCCGCCCGGCCGGTGCGGCCGATCCGGTGGACGTAGGTCTTCTCGTCCTCGGGGCACTGGTAGTTGATCACGTGTGTGACGTCGATGACATCGATGCCACGCGCCGCGACGTCCGTCGCCACCAGCACGTCGACCTTGCCCGAGCGGAACGCGCGCAGCGCCTGCTCGCGGGAGCCCTGGCCGAGGTCGCCGTGGACGGCGGCAGCGGCGAACCCGCGCTCGGCGAGGTCGTCGGCGACCCGCTGCACGGTGCGCTTGGTGCGGGCGAAGATCATGGTGAGGCCACGGCCCTCGGCCTGCAGCACGCGCGTGAGCAGCTCGACCTTGTCCATGGCGTGCGCGCGATAGACGAGCTGGCGGGTGCGCTCGTGCACCGAGCCCTGGGTCGACTCCTCCGCCCGGATGTGCGTCGGGCGGCTGAGGAACGCGCGGGACAGCGCGATGATCGGGCCGGGCATCGTGGCGGAGAACAGCATGGTCTGGCGCTGCTCGGGCAGCATCCGCATGATGCGCTCGACGTCGGGGAGGAAGCCGAGGTCCAGCATCTCGTCGGCCTCGTCGAGCACCAGCGCGCTGACCCGGCCGAGGGCGAGGTGGCGCTGCTCGGTGAGGTCGAGCAGGCGGCCCGGGGTGCCCACCACGATGTCGACGCCCTTGCGCAGGGCGGCGAGCTGCGGCTCGTAGGCACGGCCGCCGTAGATCGCGACGACCCGGACGCCGAGGTGGCGGCCCGCGTCGGAAAGGTCCTTGGCGACCTGCACACACAGCTCGCGGGTGGGCACCACGACCAGGGCCTGCGGGACGTCGCGGGTGCGGTCGGCGGCTTCGCCGTCGGCCGTGGCGGCGGGGCGCTCGGCGGGCGGCACGAGCCGCTGCAGCAGCGGGACGCCGAACCCGAGCGTCTTGCCCATGCCGGTGCGGGCCTGGCCGATGATGTCCTCGCCCGCCAGCGCGAGGGGCAGCGTGAGCTCCTGGATGGCGAACGTGCGGACGATGCCCGCGTCGGCCAGCGCCCGCACGATCTCGGCGCGGGCGCCGAGCTCGGCGAAGGTGGGGGAGTCTTCCCGGACGGAGGCACCCGCCTGGAGGGGGTGCGCCTGCACGTCCTCGGGGGCGTCTTCGGGGGATTCGATGGAGTTTTCGGTTGGAACGGACAGGGTGATCGCCTCTCTCCGCGCACAGGAGCCGGGGCCGGCTCATCGACCGCCCGCGGCCACTACGCCGACCGGGCAGGAGAACCGACGAGACGCTGTACGCACCAGGTCGTGTGCGGCTTCCGGGGACTTCCGGCGAACCGCGGCAAGGCGCGCTCGCGGCGCGCTGCGCCCAGCATACCCGGCCGGGTCGGCCGACGTCAGAGCGCAGCCCGGCGAGTCCGGTCACATGATCGCCCGCCACCCGACGGCGCACTCGCGCCGCGGCGGTCCCGGCCAGGTTCGCGGACGGCCTGCGAAGTGGGCGGAAGCGGCCCATGAGCGCGGTCCGGCGGGCTTCGCCGCGGAGCGCCGTCCCACCGCAGCTCATCTAGGCTCCGGCTTATGACGACTGCCGCGCCGCCGGACGGGATCGACGAGCCGGGCGCGGCGCGCGCCACCGTCGACCTGCTCGGCGTGCTGGCCTACGGCGAGCTGTCGGCGTTCGACCGGATCTCGGAGGACGCCCGCGCCGCGCCCACCCTGGCGGGCCGCGCGGCCCTCTCCAAGATCGCGGCGGCGGAGATGGGGCACTTCGTCCTGCTGGAGGAGCACCTGCGCGGCATGGAGGTGGCTGTCGAGGACGCGATGGTCCCGTTCGTGGCCGCGTGGGACTCCTACCACGCGTCGACCGCGCCGCGGAGCTGGCTGGAGTCGATCGTCAAGGTCTACCTGGGCGACGGCCTCGCCGCCGATTTCTATCGCGAGATCTCCGGCTGGCTGCCGGGGGCCACCGGCGAGCTCGTGCAGCGCGTGCTGGCCGACACGGGGCACAGCGCCTTCGCCGAGCGCGAGGTGCACGCCGCGTGCCAGGCCGATCGGCGGACGCGCGACCGGCTCGCCCTCTGGGGGCGGCGGCTGCTCGGGGAGGCGGTGACCCAGGCCCAGCAGATCGTCGCCGAGCGCGACGAGCTCGCCGCGTTCATCATCACCGGCAGCGGCGACCTGTCCGGGATCGCGTCGCTGCTCAAACGCGTGCAGTCCAACCACAGCAAGCGGATGGCGAGGCTCGGCCTGAACTGACCGCCGCCGGGCGGCATGCGCGCCGGACCGGGTCGGCGACCACCGCGCGCTTTCGCCGAGGGCGGACGCCCGGTGGCGGCCCGGTCCGTCGCGCTCGACTAGCCTGGGTCGCGCTTGTCCCATCATCACGACCAGGAGGTCCCCCGTGGAGGTCAAGATCGGCATCGCGGAGAGCGCGCGGGAGCTCGTGGTGTCGAGCGACCAGTCCGCGGACGAGGTGTCGGAGCTGGTCGATGCCGCTCTGGCAGGCGGTGACGGCCTGCTCCGGCTGGTCGATGAGAAGGGCCGTCGGTACGTCGTCCGCGCCAGCCAGATCGCCTACGTAGAGATCGCGCCCGAGGACGGCCGGAAGGTGGGCTTCGCCATCGGCTGAGGTCGGCCCAGGCGGCGGCACGGCGTGACCGAAATCCCCGACTCGCCGTACCGGAAACCCTGACGCGCCGTGTCGAAAACGCAGACTCACCGTGTCAGGACGGGAGACTCACCGGGTAGGGGGGCGGGCCCACGCCCGTCACGCGGATGCGGCCCCAGGGGTCGGCGTCGCCCAACCGGGCCGTGGCGGGCCCGCGCCTACGTCCAGGGCCACCGACGCTCCCGACAGCTTGTCGACCGGGAGGGCCGGATCGGCGGCACACAGCCTGCCGAACCAGTGCAACCGCCCGTCCTGCGGCTCGTGGCGGGCGTCGAGCACGGCGTGCACGGGTACGGCGCGCCCGTCGACCGTGAGCGTGGCCGGGCCCATGTAGCCGTCGGGGTCAGACATGTTCCTCCTCCAACACGGCGGCCAGCCCGCCCCAGATGATCGCCGTCAGATGGTCGGTGAGCGCGGCCCGGGTCATCGGGCGCCGTTCCAGCCACCAGTCGCCCGCGCTCTGCACCATCCCGACCAGCCCCTGCGCCCAGACGGCCGCTCCGGCGGTGTCGCGGCCCGCGGCGCGCAGCCGCTCGGTCAGCACCGTCGTGAGCATGCGGGCGATCTCCGCGCGGGCGTCGTCGACGATCTCCGCACCGGGCGTCCGCTCGACCGGGTGGTGCACGACGAACCGCCACAGCTCCGGCTCGTCCTCGATGCCGCCCAGGAACGCGTCGACGATCGCCCGGACGGCGGCCCGCGGTTCTCCGTCGGCCGCCAGCGCGGGCGCGATCCGGGCCATGAGCATCGCGGCGGCCTCCTGGCCGACGGCGCGCTGCAGGTCGGCGCGGTCGGTGAAGTGCCGGTAGAGCACCGGCTTCGTGATGCCTGCCGCCGCGGCGATCTCCGCGACCGACACCGCGGGCCCGTGTCGGCGCACGGCATCCATCGCGGCCGCGACCATGGCGACTCGACGCTCGGCCCGGCGCTGCTGTCTACCCTCCATCGTCCGATCGTCCTCCGGGTTGACAGCGAGCGGCGCAGCGTGCACCGTACCAGTGGTAACAGTTACCGGTGGTAACAGCAAGAGGGGAGCAACCCGATGTCCGCGCCTGCGTCCGTGCCCGCCAAGCCCGTCAGGTCCGTCGCCGACCGGGAGGCCACCGCCGAGCGGCTCCTGCGCTCGTCGCTGGAGCACTCCTACGAGCCCGCGATCGACATCGACTGGGACGCGCCCCTCGTCGAGGGCCTCTGGGGCATCCCCCAGCACCGCTCCTCGCTTTACGGCACCGCGCTCTGGGACGGCCTCGGCGACGAGCAGCGGCGCACGCTGACCATTCACGAAGTGTGCGCCGTCGCCCGCATGGGCCTGTGGTTCGAGATGATCCTCATGCAGATGCTGCTGCGGTACGCCTACGACCGCGACCCCCGCCGCAGCCACATCCAGTACGCGCTCACCGAGATCGCCGACGAGTGCCGCCACTCGATCATGTTCGCCAAGATGACCGAGCGCTACGGCGTGCCCGACTACGCCCCGCGGTCGCTGACCCACCAGCTCGGGAGGCTGTTCAAGACGATCGGCACCGGCCCGGCGATGTTCGCGGGCACCCTGTTCGTCGAGGAGATCCTCGACCAGTTCCAGCGCGAGTCGATGCGCGACGAGACCGTCCAGCCGCTCACCCGCATGGTCAACAAGATCCACGTGACCGAGGAGGCGCGGCACGTCCGGTACGCCCGCGCGGAGCTGATCCGGATCATGCCGAAGACCAACCGCGCGCAACGCGCCGCCGCCCGCTGGTTCACCGCCCGCATCGCCTTCATCGTGGCGCGCAACCTCGTGCACCCCGACGTCTACGCGAGCGTCGGCATCGACCCCGCCGTCGGCCACGAGGCGGCGCTGGCCAACCCGCATTGGCAGGACTCGCTGCGCTGGTCGGCGCGCAAGCTCGTGCCGTTCCTGCGGGAGCAGGGCATGATCGGCGGTCCCACCGAGATCCTCTGGCGGAAGGCGCACCTGGTCTGATGGACGTCCCCGCGGCCGACGGCACCCCGCTGCACGTCGCGATCGACGGCCCCGCGTCGCCGGTCACCGTCGTGCTTGCGCACGGCTGGACCCTGGACGCCACGACGTGGGCGCCGGTCGCCCGCTGCATCGACGCCCGGGTCGTCCGCTACGACCACCGCGGACACGGCCGCTCGGCGGCGGTCGATCCGAGGACGATGACGATCGACCAGCTCGCCGACGACCTCGCCGCCGTGGTCGCCGCCGTCGCCCCGGAGGGCCCGCTCGTGCTCGGCGGCCACTCCATGGGCGGCATGGCGATCATGGAGCTGGCCCGGCGGCACCCGGACGTGTTCGCGCGGGCGCAGGGGGTCGCGCTGGTGGCGACGGCCGCGGGCGGGCTCGCCGACCACACGCTCGGGCTGCCGCCGCGGCTGGCCGCCGTCATCGCCCGCGGGGAGAAGCGCATGCTGGCCTCGCCGCGCTGGGCCGACCGCCCGACCCTCGGCCACCCCCGCCTGCTCGCCCCCGGGCTGCGCTGGCTGCTGCTCGGGCCGCGGGCCGACGCCGAAGCGCGGCGGATCACGGTGGCGGCGGTGGCCGGGTGTCGTCCGGGCACGGTGGCGGGCTTCCGGCCGGCCCTCGACGCCCACGAGCGCGCCGCCGCCCTGGCCGCCTTCGCGCGCACCCCGACCGTGGTGCTCGCGGGCACCCACGACCGGCTCACCCCGGAGCCGATGGCGCGCAAGATCGTCGAAGCACTGCCGTCGGCGCAGCTCACGGTGTTCCCGGGCGCCGGGCACATGCTGCCGGTGGAGCGGACGGCCGGGGTCGCCGCGCGCCTGGCCACCCTCGTGAGTGGAAACAATGGCTATAACAACGTTATCCACTCACGAGGGGTGGACCAGCGGGAAGCCCGCCAGGCCGCGCCAGGCCAACCCGGCCAGTAGCGCCACGGCCTCGTCCCGATCGACGGTCTGCTCGGAGTCCAACCAGTACTGCGCCGCCACCTGCGACAGCCCGACCAACCCGACGGCCAGCAGCCGCGCCCGGGCGGAATCCAGGCCCGCGTCGGTGGTGACGGCATCGGCGACCTTCTCGATGCAGCGGTTCATCGCGCCCTCGACGACCTCCGCGGCGTCGCCCCGCAGGTCGGAGCCGAAGATCAACCGGTAGGCCTTGCCCTCGCCCGCGACGAAGTCGAAGTACGCTGCGACGGCCGCCTGCACCCGCTCCTCGTTCTCCGCGGTGGCCGACAGCGCCGCCTCGACCTGCCCGACCAGCTCGTCGGCGTAGGTGGTGAGCAGCGCCTGGTAGAGCTCCAGCTTGCCGGGGAAGTGCTGGTACAGGACGGGCTTGCTGACGCCCGCCCGCTCGGCGATGTCGTCCATGGCGGCGGCGTGGTAGCCCTGCTCGGCGAAGACGTCGCGCGCCGCGAGCAGCAGCTGGGCGCGCCGGGCGCTGCGCGACAGCCTGCCGCGCTGCACCGTGGTCTCGCTCATCTCTCGCGGCCCTCCGCTCGTCGGCGGCGCACACCTTACCCGCCGGTAGCAGCTTCCGCGCCGTCCGCCGCCGTGAATCGCCGCAATCGCAGGCTGTTGGTCACGACGAACACCGAGCTGAACGCCATCGCCGCACCCGCGATCACCGGGCTGAGCAGCCCGGATGCCGCAAGGGGCAGGGCGGCGACGTTGTAGGCGAACGCCCAGAACAGGTTGCCCTTGATCACGGCGAGGGTGCGCCGGGCGAGCCGGACGGCGTCGACGGCCCTGGGCAATCCGCCGTGTACGAGGGTGATGTCGCTCGCCTCGATCGCCGCGTCGGTGCCGGTGCCCATCGCGATGCCGAGGTCGGCGACCGCGAGCGCCGCCGCGTCGTTGACGCCGTCGCCGACCATCGCGACGACCCGGCCGTCGGCCTGCAGCGCCCGCACCGCCGCGACCTTGTCCTCGGGCAGCACCTCGGCGATGACGTCCTCGTCGGCGATCCCGACCTGCGCGGCGACGGCGAGGCCTGCGGCGCGGTGGTCGCCGGTGAGCAGCATCGGGCGCAGGCCGAGCCGCCGCAGCCGGGCGACGGCGGCGGCGCTGTCGGGGGCCACCGTGTCCCCGATTGCGAGCATGGCCCGCGCCACCCCGTCCCATGCGACGGCGACGGCGGTGAGGCCGTCGGCGTGTGCGGCGTCGACCGCGGCGGCGAGCGCGGCGGGGAGCGTGATTCCGTGTGTGGTGAGCAGCGCGGGCGCGCCCACCAGCACCGCGTGGGCGACGATCACGTCGCCTGCCAGCTCCGACACCACGCCGCGCACCCCGAGCCCCGGGGCGTTGTCGAACTCGGCGACATCGGCCAGCACCCCGACCCGCTCGCGGGCGGCCGCGACGATCGCGCGCCCGACCGGGTGCTCCGAGCCCTGCTCGACGCAAGCTGCCATCCGCAGGGCCTCGACCTCGTCCTCGGTCGCGACGACCCGGTGCAACGTCATCCGCCCCGTGGTGAGGGTGCCGGTCTTGTCGAGCACCACCGTGTCGATCCGGCGCGTGGACTCCAGCACCTCCGGGCCCTTGATGAGCACGCCTAGCTGCGCCCCCCGGCCGGTGCCGACCAGCAGCGCCGTGGGCGTGGCCAGGCCCAACGCGCAGGGACACGCGATGATCAGCACGGCGACCGCGGCCGTGAAGGCGGCGTTCGCCCCGGCCCCGCTGCCCAGCCAGAAGGCCAGCGTCGCGACCGCGAACGCGATCACGACCGGCACGAACACGGCCGACACCCGGTCGGCGAGCCGCTGCACCGCCGCCTTGCCGCTCTGCGCCTCCTCGACGAGGCGCGCCATCCGGGCGAGCTGGGTGTCGGCGCCGACCCGGGTGGCGCGCACGACGAGGCGGCCGCCCACGTTGGTGCACCCGCCGACGACCGCGGTGCCCGGCCGCACCTCGACCGGCACCGACTCGCCCGTCAGCATCGCCGTGTCCAGCGCGGAGCTGCCGTCCTCGACCACGCCGTCGGTGGCGATCGTCTCGCCGGGACGGACCACGAAGCGGTCGCCCACCTGCAGCATGGCCGCGGGCATCCGCACCTCGACACCGTCGTGCAGCACCGACGCCTCCTTGGCGCCGAGGTCGAGCAACGCGGCGAGGGCGGTGCCCGCGCGGCGCTTGGAGCGCGCCTCCAGGAGGCGGCCGAGCAGAACGAACGCGGTGACTCCCGCGCCCACCTCGAGGTAGGTCATGCCCTCGCCGCGCAGCAGCGCGACGAGCGACCAGCCCAGCGCCGCGAGCGTGCCGAGCGAGATGAGCGTGTCCATGGTGGCCGTGCCGTGCCGCAGGTTGGTCCACGCCGCGCGGTGCATCGGCCACGCGCCCCAGATCACCGCGGGTGCCGCGAGCACGAGCGCGATCCACCCCCAGTGGGGGAACTGCAGGGCCGGGACCATGGACAGGGCGATCACCGGCGCGCCCAGTGCCGTGACGACGAGGAGCCGGTCGCGCAGCGCCCGGGTCGGGTCCGGCGGCTCGGGAACGGCCGCGGTGGGCAGCACGGCCGTGTAGCCCGCGGCCTCGACCTCCGCGACGAGAGCGGCCGGGTCGAGCCCGTGAGGGTAGCTGACGTGGGCCTTCTCGGTGGCGTAGTTCACGGTGGCGACGACGCCGTCGAGCTTGTTGAGCTTGCGCTCGACGCGTCCCGCGCACGACGCGCAGGTCATGCCGCCGATGGTCAGATCGATCTGGGTGGTCATGGGTTCCTCGTCGGCACGGTGAACTCGGCCGTGTGCATCACATCGGCCACGCGGAACTGCAGGAAGAGGCGATAGGTCCCGGCGCTCGGGACCTTGGCCGTGAACGCGACCGCGGGGCCCGCGCGATCGGTCGGGGCTGGGCTCGCGCCGTTTCCGGCTACGGCGGCGGTGTAGGCCAGATCGCCCTCGCGGAGCGCGACGAGCTTGCCGAACGCGCCGAGGTAGGGCTGCAGGTCGGTGACGCCCGCGCCGTCGCGGCTGACCGTGGCGAAGACCTGCGACGCCGCGCCGGGCACCAGGTCGCCGTCCAGGCGGAGCTGGAGGCCGCCGATCTCGGCGGTGCGCGACGGCGGGAAGGTGAACGGGGCGAACGGGCCCGCGGCGAAGAGGTCGGCGCCGAGCACGAGCGCCGGACCTGCCGTCGGGGTCGTGTCGACGTAGGCGCGCCACACGCCCGGCGCAGGCAGGGTGAGCGGGGCGCGCCAGGTGCCGTCGGCGTCCATCGTGGGGTCGATGCGCTGGAATCCCGCGGCGTCGCGACGCACAACGACGGTGTGCAGCGGGCTCGGGTCGCGGGCGGTGGTGGCGAACGCCGTGACGGCCCGGCCGTCCGGGCCGAGCACGACGAACCGCAGCTCGGCCCGGGTGCCCGGGACGAACGTGGGGTCGGCGACGGCCAGCCGGTAGCCCGCGGCGGCGGAGGCGAGCCCGTCGGTCGCGACCGCGCTCTCGGGGTCGGATCGGCGGCCTGCCACCGCGGCGCCGTCGCCCTGGCCACCCGCGCCGTGGGCGCCTCCGGGGACGGCCGGGGTCGCGGAGGCAACGGGGCCGACGAGGCGGCCCGCCGCCCAGGCCAGGCCGAAGACGAGGGCGAGGGTGCAGGCGTACGCCGCCAGTCGCACCGCGATGCCCATGCCGTCACCTCCGTCCCCTGGGTTCAACGGCAGGCCGCGCCCGGGGTTGCCCTCGCTTCCTCTTCATACCATGTGGGGGTATAGGTGGCAGGACGGTCGGTGGCGCGGACGGGGGCAGGCGGGTCATGCTCGTCGGGTGATCGCGCTGTCGTCGCTCGCCGTTCGCCCGCTCGTCACGCTCGTCGCACGTCCCCGGCCCGCGACGGCGGTCGCCGCGCTCGCCGACCCGGCCACCCTGCCGTCCCTCGATCTCCACGCCCACCCCTGGCCCGGTCGGGAGATCACCGCGGGCGGCGTGACGCTGCACGTGCGCGAGACGCCGGGCGCCACCGACGAGGCCGTCTACGTGCACGGGCTGTCCGGCTCGGGCACCAACTGGACCGACCTCGCGCGCCTGCTCGCGCCGCGGGCCACCGGCCTGGCCGTCGACCTGCCCGGATTCGGGTTCACCCGGCCGCCCGCCGCCCCCGACTACACGCCGGGCGGCCACGCCGACGCGCTGCTGGGCTTCCTCGCCGGGCGCGGCCGTCCGGTGCACCTGCTGGGCAACTCGCTCGGCGGCGCGATCGCGATCATGGTGGCGGCTCGGCGGCCGGACCTTGTGCGTTCGCTCACGCTCGTGTCGCCCGCCATGCCCGACCGCAGGCCCGACCCGCGGCGGGTGTCGGATCCGCGGATGCTCGTCGCGTCGCTGCCGGGGCGCGCGGGACGGCGGGCGCGCGAGGAGCTCGCGGCGATGACCAACCGCGAGCGCATCGACAGCGTCGTGCGGCTGTGCTTCGGCGACCCCACGCTCGCCCCCGAGCACCGGCTGGCCGAGGCGGTCGCGGAGCTCGACGCCCGCAGCCGCCAGCCGTGGGCCCCCGAGGCGTTCGACCGCACCGCGAAGGCGATGCTGCGAAGCTGGTGGCGCGGCGAGTCGCTGTGGGCGGTGGCCGCGCGGGTGCGGGTGCCGACGCTGGTGGTCTGGGGCGACCGCGACCGGCTCGTCGCGCCCCGCCTGGCCGTCCGCACGACGCAGGTGCTGGGCGGGCGGCTGCTGATGCTGCCCGGCGTCGGTCACGTCGCCCAGATCGAGGCGCCCGAGGCCGTCGCCGCCGGGGTCGCCGGTCTGTGGGATCGCCTGGGCCGCTGGGAAGATGACGGCTGATCGGAGCGTTGCCGCTCGAGAAGACACGCGCACATCAGCAGGGAGCAGAGAACATGGCGTTACCGCCGCTCGTCGAGCCCGCGGCCGAGCTCAGCAAGGACGAGGTGGCCCGCTACAGCCGTCACCTGATCATCCCGGACGTAGGCATGACCGGGCAGAAGCGGCTGAAGAACGCGAAGGTGCTGGTGGTCGGCGCAGGCGGGCTGGGCAGCCCGGCGCTGCTCTACCTGGCCGCGGCGGGCGTAGGCACGTTGGGCATCGTGGAGTTCGACGAGGTCGACGAGTCGAACCTGCAGCGCCAGGTCATCCACGGCCAGTCCGACATCGGCCGCCCGAAGGCCGAGTCGGCCCGCGACTCGATCCGTGAGATCAACCCGTTCGTCGAGGTGCGGCTGCACCAGGTGCGGCTGGACTCGTCCAACGTGCTGGACATCTTCTCGGGCTACGACCTCATCCTCGACGGCACCGACAACTTCGCCACCCGCTACCTGGTCAACGACGCCGCCGTCCTCCTGGGCAAGCCCTACGTGTGGGGCTCGATCTTCCGGTTCGAGGGCCAGGCGTCGGTGTTCTGGGAGGACGCGCCGAACGGCCAGGGCCTCAACTACCGCGACCTCTACCCGGAGCCGCCGCCGCCCGGCATGGTGCCCTCGTGCGCCGAGGGCGGGGTGCTGGGCGTGCTCTGCGCGTCCATCGGCTCGATCATGGTGAACGAGGCGATCAAGCTGATCACCGGCATCGGTGAGCCGCTGCTGGGTCGGCTGATGGTCTACGACGCACTGGAGATGTCGTACCGCACGATCCGCATCCGCAAGGACCCGGCGTCCGAGCCGATCACCGAGCTGATCGACTACGACGCGTTCTGCGGCGTGGTGTCCGACGACGCCCAGCGCGCGGCGGCGGGCCACACGATCACTCCGCTCGAGCTCAAGGAGATGATCGACACGGGCAAGGATTTCGCCCTGATCGACGTCCGCGAGCCGAACGAGTACGAGATCGTGAGCATCCCGGGGGCGGTGCTGATCCCGAAGGACCGGATCCTGTCCGGCGAGGCGCTCTCGGAGATCCCGCAGGACAAGCCGGTGGTGCTGCACTGCAAGACGGGAGTGCGCTCGGCCGAGGCGCTCTCAGCGCTGCACCAAGCGGGGTTCCGCGACGCCGTGCACGTCGGCGGCGGCGTCATCGCGTGGGCCAAGCAGGTGGACCCCAGCCTCCCCACGTACTAGGAGCGCCCTGCGCACCTCCAGGCCTGCTGCGCGACGCCCAGGGCAGCCACCTCGCCGCGCCTTGCGATGCGGCCACCTGGCCGCCGCGCGCTACGGCCCGAGTTGCTCAGGACCCTCCTGGTCGGGCGAGCCTGCGCCGATGTGACGGTCGGCGCAGGTACCGTGCGGCCGTGCCCAGCGTGCCCGTGCTCCAACCCGCCGCGACCGCCCCGCGCGCGGCCGAGCTTCCGCCGCATGTCCGCACCGCGTTCGGGGTGAAAGACATCGCGCCGCGGCCGGTGATGTGGGCCGGGCGGCCCGCGTGGCGCTGCGGCGAGGTGCTGATCCGGCCCGTGCCCGACAACGTGGTCGCGGCGTGGTCGGCGGGCGTGCTCGACGGGCTGCACGTCGAGGGCGTGCGGGTGGCGCAGCCGGTGCGCTCGTCGGACGGGCGGTGGATCGTCGCGGGCTGGGCCGCCTGCCGGCACGTCGCGGGCACGCTGGAGCCTCGCTACGACGCCGTGCTCACCACGGCCGTCGCCCTGCACGAGGCCACCGCGCGGGTGGAGCGGCCGCGCCTGCTCGACAGCCGCGACGACGTCCTCACCCGTTCGGCGGCAGGCGCGTTCGGCGAACGGAAGCTGGCACTCGAGCCGAACGTGGGCGGCGCGCTCTATGCCCAGCTCGCCGCGTACCGCACCCCCGTCCACCTCACGCCGCAGGTCGTGCATCCCGAGCTGTTCGGCTCGGTGCTGTTCGGCGCCGACGACGTGCCCGTGGTGGTCGACCTCACGCCGTGCTGGCGGCCCAAGGAGTGGGCGGCCGCCGTCGTCGTCGTGGACGCGCTGGCGTGGGGCGGAGCCGACGTGGGGCTGCTGCACCGCTGGTCACACCTCGACGAGTGGCCGCAGATGGTGCTGCGCGCGGTGCTGCACCGGCTCGCGCTGCACGCCCAGCACCCGGACGCCTCGCCGCGCACGCTTGCGGGCCTGGAGCGCGCGGCGGGGTTGGCCAGCAGCCTCCTCTAGGCGCAGGGCGCGTCGGTCGCGCTGCCGCGCTCTTCCCGGAGTCGCGCAAGGGCTGGGCGTTGGGGCTGAACGCGGGCAGCGGCAACATCGGCGTGCCGGTGATCCAGCTCATCGGCCTCGCGATCATCGCCGCGGCGGGTACGAGCGCGCCGCGGATCCTGCTCGGCATCGACATCCCGCTGATCGTCATCGCCGCGGTGTGCGCCGCCGCCTGGATGGACAACCTGACGTCCGTCCGCAACTACCTGCGGCACGCTCCCGCCGACGCCCCGCGGCCGGCCTACGCGGGGGCGTGAGGGTGCCCACTTGTCCGGCCCGGACCGGGGGCGATGCGGTCGTGGTCGGGCTACCGTAGGGGGCACCGTGACCACTGCCGCCACCCTCCCAGACGTGCCGCCGCTCTCGGGCTTCACCGTGGGCGTCACCGCCGCGCGCCGCGCCGACGAGCTGGGCGCCATGCTCGAACGCCGCGGTGCCACCGTCCAGCACGCGCCCGCGCTGCGGATCGTCCCGCTCGCCGACGACACCCAGCTGCTCGCGGCGACCCAGGAGCTCGTGGCGCGGCCGCCGGACATCACGGTCGCCACCACGGGCATCGGGTTCCGCGGCTGGATCGACGCCGCGAACGGCTGGGGCCTCGGCGAGGAGCTCCGGCGCGCGCTGGGCGCGGGCGAGCTGATCGCGCGCGGCCCCAAGGCGCGCGGGGCCATCCGGGCGTCCGGACTGACGGACGCGTGGTCGCCCGCGTCGGAGTCGTCGGCCGAGGTGCTGGAGCACCTGCTGGCGCGGGGTGTGGAGGGCGCCCGGATCGCGGTGCAGCTGCACGGCGAGCCGCTTCCCGACGTCGTCGAGGCGCTCTGTGTGGCCGGGGCCGAGGTCGTCGAGGTACCGGTGTACCGGTGGATGCCGCCCGCCGACATCACGCCCGTTGACCGGCTGCTCGACGCCGTCCTCGCGGGTGGCATCGACGTCGTCGCCTTCACGAGCGCACCTGCGGCGGCGAGCCTGCTGTCCCGGGCCCGGGACCGGCAGATGCTCGACGACCTGCTGCGGGCGTTGCGAGGGCCGGTGCTGGCGCTGTGCGTCGGGCCGGTCACGGCGGCGCCGCTGGAGGCGGTGGACGTGCCGACCGTGCAGCCCCAGCGCTCCCGCCTGGGCGCCATGGTGCGGCGACTGGAGACCGAGATGCCCGCCCGGGCCCGCCGGCTGCCGGTGGCCGGGCACTGGATGGAGCTGCGCGGGCAGGCCGCGGTCGTGGACGGTGCGCTGCGCAATGTGCCGCCCGCCTGCATGGCGCTGCTGCGGGTGCTCGCCCGCAGGCCCGGGCGTGTGGTGAGCCGCGCCGAGCTGCTGCGGGCCCTGCCCGGCGCGGGCGTCGACGAGCACGCCGTCGAGACGGCCATGACCCGCCTGCGGGCCGCGCTCGGCGAGCCGAAGCTGGTGCAGACCGTCGTCAAGCGGGGGTATCGGCTCGCGCTCGACCCGGCGGCCGGGCCGGTTCCGGTCGGCGGCCATTGCTTGCACGGGGACGTCCGGTGACGGCGCTGCTGCTCGTCGCGCACGGCACCCGGGACCCGGCGGGAGCGGCCGTCACCGAGGCGGTGGCCGCGCAGGTGCGCGCGCTCACCGGGGTGCGGGTCGAGGCGTGCTACGCCGACGTCCGCCTGCCGACCCCGGCCGAGGCGCTCGCGGGGCTGCCGGGGCCGGTGGTCGCGGTGCCGATGTTCCTCGCGGCGGGTTATCACGTACGCGTTGACGTGCCCGCGCAGCTCGCCGCCACCGGGCGCGCCGACGTGCTTCTCGCCGAGACGTTCGGGCCCGACCCCGCGCTCGTCGCCGCCGCGGAAGCCCGGCTGCGGACGGCCGGGATGCGGGACGGGGACGCGGTGGTGCTGGCCACGGTCGGGTCGAGCGACCCGCACGCGCAGGCCGACGGGGCCACGGCGGCCCGGCGGCTGGCGCGGGAGCTGCGGGCGCCAGTCACCTTGGCCACGGTCGCGATGGGCGGCCCGCGGGTGCCGGAGGCGGTGGCGCGGCTGCGGGCCGACGGGGCGCCGCGGGTGGCGGTCGCGTCGTGGCTGCTGGCGCCGGGGCTGTTCCAGCAGGCGTTGGCGGACTCGGGCGCCGACGTGGTAGCCGAGCCGCTGGCCACGCACGAGGCGGTGGCCGGGCTGGTGGTGGCGCGCTACACGGCGGCGCTGGCGGACCGCACCTCGGTGGCGTAGGCCGCCCCATCCCGCCGCGGTGAGTCGCGCGTTCCGCCGCGGTGAGTCTTGCGTTTCGCCGCGGTGAGTGCGGCATTCGACCCAGTGGACGGCTCACAGACGCCGTGATCCGCAATCGGGCGCCGTGGCAGGCCGTTCTACACCGAGCCGGGGATCATGGAGCGTCAGCGGCGGCCGTGGCGCAGGATCACCCCCTCGGCCCGCAGACGAGCCAGCTGCTCGGTCGCGATGTGCGGGGCGCACGTGCCGTCCGCGCGCAGCACGCGGTGCCAGGGCAGGTCGTGGCCGTCCTCGGCGAGGATGCGGCCGACGAGGCGGGCCCGGCCCGGGATGCCCGCCGCCGTAGCGATCTCGCCATACGTTGACGTCTCGCCCGGCGGGATCGCCCGCACGGCCGCGCGCACGGCCTCCAGCGTCGCCTCGTCCATCAGTCGAGGAAGGCCCGGATCGCGGCCGCCGTTTCGACCGGCTGCTCCAGGTAGACCATGTGCGCGGTGGCCATCTCTTGGACGACGAGCCGGTCGCCGAGCTCGGCGCGCACCCGCTCGACCCAGGCCGGGTTGACGTAGTCGACCTTGGCCGCGGGCAGGAGCAGCGTCGGCAGGTCCGGCGGCGGCGTGATCGCGGGGCGGGCCATCTCGCTCCACGCGGCCACGACCGCGGGAGTCGACCAGCGGTACCGCCACCGGCCGTTGTCCTCGACGAGGTTGTGCTCCAGCTCCGCGTCGACCAGCGCGCCCGGCACGCCCTCCCACCGCTCCGCGCGGGCCGCGCGCGCCGCGGCTTTGTCGGGATAGGACTCGCCCGCGCAGGCCTCGGTCGCGGTCTGCAGCACGACGCCCGGGTCCATGCCGAGGGCGGGGTCGACGAGCACCAGCTTCTCGACCCGGTCCCGGGCGCTTCGGGCCAGGTGGAGGGCGATAGCGCCGCCGAACGAGTGGCCGAGCAGCGGTGCGCGGTCGAGGCCGTGGTCGTCCATGACGGCGAGGACGTCCGCGACGTGCTGCTCGAACCCCCACGGCGGGGTCTTGGGGGAGTGGCCGTGGCCGCGGAGGTCAACGGCGACCAGCCGCAGCTCGGGCAACTGCTCGGCCAGCCCCGCCCAGCGGCGGGCGTGCCCGGTGACGCCGTGCAGCGCAACGACCGGCCGACCGTCGTCCGGACCGAAGAGGTGGACGTGGAGAGCGCTCACCAGCCCGATCCTGCCGGCCGCCGCCTGGTGGCGTCCGTGCCCGGCCCGAAGCACGCGGTCACCGCCGTTCGCGGCAGCCCCGTCCCACTCGGCTCGCCATCCGCGGCGCGGCAAGTGCGGCCACGCAAGCGACCTGGTGACCGCGCCTGCCCCGGGACGCAGGCGCCGCCGCCAAACCCACGGTGCGGTGCTCGCCGTCGCCACTGCCGTTGCCGCGCGGGGCGCCGTCCGCGTGCTGGCCGCCGTCGCCGCGCCGCTCGGCGTCGCCCTCGTCCAGCCTCGGAGGAGGGCGGCCACACCGTCCCGGTCCGTGTCCCCGCGCGGAACTGTCGGGGGCGCGTGGTTGCATCCCTGCCATGACCGCAGCGCTCGCTCCCTCGCTCGTGCGGCGCGCCCGGCCCCCGGAGCCCGAGCGGATCTGGGACGAGGCGGCGCGGCGCGTGCTCGCGCACACGTCGGGGCCGCTGCGGATCCTCGGCGGCCCCGGCACGGGCAAGACCACGCTGCTGCTCGCCGCGGTAGCCCGACGCTTGGCCGCGGGGGAGGATCCCGCCCGCACATTGGTGCTGGTCGGAAGCCGCCGCGCCGCGGCGGAGCTGCGGGAGCGCCTGGTGCGCCTCGGCGCGCACGACGTGAGGACGAGCCGCGAGGCGCCGGTCCGCACCGTCCACTCCTACGCCTTCGGCGTGCTCCGCCTGCACGCCGCGCGGCACGGCGATCCGCCGCCCCGCCTGCTCGCGAGCGCCGAGCAGGACGCGCTTGTCCGCGATCTGTTGGGCGGTGAGGTCGACGGTGTCGTCCCGGGCTCGGGCTGGCCCGAGCGGATCGAGCCTGCGCTGGTGGTGCCGGGGTTCGCCGCCGAGCTGCGCGAGCTCCTTCTGCGGGCCGCCGAGCGGGCCCTCGGCCCGGACGAGCTGGCCGAGCTCGGCGCGCGGCACGAGGTCGCCGAGTGGGCCGCGGCGGGCCGGTTCTTCCGCTGCTACGAGCAGGTCACGCTGCTCCGGGGGGCGGCGGGGCGAAGCGCGCCGCAGGCCACGGCGCCTGCGCTGGACGCGGCCGAGCTGGTGGCGGCGGCGCTCGATGCGCTCGCGGCAGATCCCGAGCTGCTCGCGGCCGAGCGGGCGCGGGTGCGGCACCTCGTCGTCGACGACGCGCAGGATCTCGATCCGCAGCAGATGGAGCTGGTGGGGGTGCTCGGACGCAGCGCGGACACCGTGTTGCTCGCGGGCGACCCCGACCAGGCCGTCCTCACCTTCCGCGGCGCCGATCCAGCGGGCATGCGGGCCATCGATGCGGAGACGGTCGTGCTCACCGTGGATCACCGCGGCGCGCCCGCTCGTCCGCGCGGCCGGTGCGGCCATCGCGGCCCGGCTGCCGGGGGTGGGGGAGGGGCGCCACCGGCTCGGCCCGTCCGATTCAACGGCCGGGGTAGCCGTCGAACCACCGGCGGCCGCTTTACCGGTCGGCGCAGCCCGCGCCGGGGAGCCGGGCCCGGTGGGGTCGGGCTCGGTGGGGTCGGGCTCGGTGGGGTCGGGCGCGGTGGGGTCGGGCCCGGTGGGGTCGGGCTCCGCACCATCGGATGCGGCAGTCGATGGCGGCTCCGGCCTCGTCGATGGGGCAACGGACGCGGCCGACGACGGGCGGGTGTCCGTGCGCGTGTTCACCTCCGCCGCGCAGGAGGCGGGCTGGATCGCCGACCAGTTGCGCCGCGCCCATCTCACCGACGGTGTGCCGTGGTCGCGGATGGCCGTTCTCGCGCGTTCGGCGCGGCGCGCGCTCCCGGCGTTGCGGCGCGCACTGCTGGCCGCGGGCGTGCCGATCGCCGCGCCGCCCGACGAGCTGCCGCTGGCCCGCCGGCCCGCGGTGGTGCCGCTGCTGATGGTGCTGCGCTACGCCGCGCGGCCCGGCGAGCTGGACGCCGACGCCGCGACGGCGCTGCTCACCTCCCCACTCGGCTCCGCCGACCCCCTCCGGATGCGCCGCCTCCGCCGCGGCCTGCTCCGCCTACAGGCGGCCGACGGGTCCGATCCCGCGTCGCCCGTCGGCCCACATCCGGCCGCCGCTGGAGCACCCGCGGCACCGCCTGTGCGGGGCGGCCCTTCTGCGACGCGGGCGGTCGCCGCCGGGTCGTCTGCTGAGCGGATGGATGCGGCCGGGTCGTCGCCTGCGCAAGCGGACGCGGACACCGCGGCCCGGGACCGTCCGACCCCGGCCGAGGCCGAGCGGGTCGGGAGCGACCCGCTGCTGGTCGAAGCCCTGCGCGCCGCCGCGGCGGGGCGGCCCGACCCGGTCGGCGCCCTGCCCACCCACGAGACGGCCCCGCTGCGCCGGGTGGGCGCCCTGCTCGCGATCGCGGGCGATGCGGCGCGCGCGGGTGAGAGCGCCGAGGAGGTGCTCTGGCGCGTCTGGCAGGCCTGCGGACTCGATCGTCGCTGGAGCGACGCCAGTGCCCGCGGCGGCCCCGTCGGCGCCGCGGCCGACTGCGACCTCGACGCCGTCCTCGCGCTCTTCGACGCCGCCGCCCGATTCGCGGATCGGCTCCCCGGCGCCGACCTCGCCACCTTCACGGAGTACCTCGCCGAGCAGCAGCTCCC
The DNA here is from genome assembly GCA_963739465.1 of uncultured Actinomycetota bacterium. GTDB lineage: Bacteria > Actinomycetota > Actinomycetes > Mycobacteriales > Pseudonocardiaceae > Pseudonocardia. Next base: position 152,914 of record CAVUAS010000002.1, on the reverse strand, counting down.
GGCCGATTCGCTGGCCGATCGCACCCCGCGCCGCGAGGCCGTCGAGCTGCTCACGGCGCACGCCGCCCGCGGCCGCGAATGGGATGTCGTCGCTGTGCCGGGCGTGCAGGAGGGCACCTGGCCCGACCTGCGCCTGCGCGGCAGCCTGCTGGGCAACGAGCGGCTCGTCGACCTCCTCGCCGGGGTCGCGGAGCCCGCGGGCGCCACCGTGTCGCGGGTCGCGCCGCTGCTCGCCGAGGAGCGCAGGCTGTTCTACGTCGCCTGCAGCCGGGCCCGGCACACCCTGCTGGTCAGCGCCGTGCAGGGGGAGGACGAGCAGCCTTCCCGCTTCCTCGACGAGCTCGATCCGCTTCCCGCGGGGCAGGCCGATCGGCCGGCGTACCGCCCGGGTCGCGCGCTGGTGCTGGCCGAGGTGGTCGGCGAGCTGCGCCGCGCGGCCTGCGCCCCCGACGGGCCGGACCCGGCCGCCACCGCCACCCGGCGCGCCCGGGCCGCGGCGCAGCTCGCCCGGCTGGCCGAGGCCGGCGTGCCCGGCGCCCACCCGGACGACTGGTACGGCGCCTCCCCGGTGTCCACCACCGCGCCGCTGCGCCCGGCCGACGCGGTCGTCCCGGTGTCTCCTTCGGACGTCGAGAAGATCATGCGCTGCCCGTTGCGGTGGGTGTTGGAGCGCCACGGCGGGAATGACGCGGGTGCGCTCGCCGCGGTCACCGGGGCCTTGGTGCACGCGCTCGTCCAGGCCGAGGCGGCGGGCGCGGCCACCGGCGAGCTGGACGCGGCCCTGCGCTCGGCCTGGGCGCGGCTCGACGCGGGCGCTCCGTGGTTCTCCCGCCGCGAGCTCGCCCGGGTGCGCGGCATGCTCAGCGCGTTCGACGGTTGGGTGCGGGCCAGCCGGGCCGAGGGGCTGCGGCTGGTCGCGGTCGAGCAGCCGGTGCAGCTCGACCTGGTCGACGAGATCGCCGCCCGTCGCGGGGTTCCGGGGCTGCGGCTGCGGGGCCGGGTCGACCGGCTGGAGGTCGACGCGGCGGGGCGGCCCGTCGTCGTCGACGTCAAGACCGGCCGCACCGCGGTCAGCGCGCGCACGGCGGCCGAGCACCCCCAGCTCGCGCTCTACCAGCTCGCGGCCGCGCTCGGCGCGTTCGGCACGTTGGTGGAGCGGGGGGCGCCGCCCGGCGGGGCCCGCCTCGTGTACGTCGCCGACCAGCGCGCCGACGGCCAGGCCAAGGAGCCGGTCCAGCCCCCGCTGGACGCCGAAGGGGTGGCCCACTGGCAACAGGTGCTACACACCTGCGCCGCCGACACCTCCGGCGCGGTGTTCGTGGCCCGCGTCGGGCCCGACTGCGACCGGTGCCCGGTCCGCACCGCCTGTCCGGCGCACGGGGCCGGTCGGGGGGTGCCGGATGCCTGATGCGATGGCCGCCCTTCGTCGATGGTGGGCCGTGATCGTCGCCCGAGCGGTTGCGTCGCGCGCAGGCCCGGTACCGTTCTCGGCACGCTGGCGCTCCCCCCGCGCTTCCCACCCGGCGTGCCAGGAGGCTCCTTGTACCGCGTCCGACCGGCCGCCCGCGCCTTGCTCGCCTGCGCCCTCACGGCAGGCCTGCTCGCCGGCTGCGGCAGTGTCCCGGACACGCACAAGGCCCCCGACATCCAGACCCTGCCCTCCCCGCCCGCCACCGTGCCGCTGCCCAGCCCGGCGGGAGCCACCACCACCACCACGACGACGACCGCCCCGGCCCCGACCGGGAAGCCGCAGCCCGCCAGCGCACAGCCCGGCCGCCGTTCCGTCCGGCCGGGCACGGCGGGCACCGCCCCGCTGGTCGGCGCGGGTCCCGGCTTCAGACCCATCGGTGGTGACGAGTTCAACTCGCCGTCGCAGGACCGGACGAAGTGGGGGCTCTACGACAGCGTCGGCGGATTCGGCAACGGCCTGCGCCGGCCCAGCGCCATCAGCCAGTCGGGCGGCAACCTGGTGATCACGGCCACCGGCAAGACGTCCGGCGGCATGGACGACTCGTTTGGCCAAACCTACGGTCGCTGGGAGTTCCGCGCCCGCACCGACCACGGCCGCGGCTTCGGCTCGGCGATCCTGCTGTGGCCCGACTCGGAGAAGCTCAACGACGGCGAGATCGACATCGCCGAGGTGCCCGCCGAGCAACGCGACCAGGCGCACTTCGTGCTGCACTCGGGCGCGGGCGGCGACACGCTCAACGGGTCGCACATGGTGGGCGACTTCTCGCAGTGGCACACCTTCGCGGTCGACTGGCTGCCCGACCGCATCACGTGGTACGTCGACGGGCGGGCGCAGTTCACCGTCACCGACCGATCGCGCATCCCGGACAAGCCGATGCATTTGGCGATCCAGCTCGACCAGGGCCCGGTGAAGGACTGGATGCCCGCGCCGGACGCCACCACCCCACCCCAGGTGCGGCTGCAGGTCGACTGGGTGCACGTGTACTCGTGGGCGGCCGCGCCCGCGCCGACGAAGACGGCGACGCCGAGCGCCACGCCCCCGAAGCCGACCGCACCGACTTCGACCAAACCCACGCGCGGCTGACCCGCCTGCGCGGAACCGTCGGCTGCGTCCGGTAGAACCGCCTCGTGGAGCTCACACCGCGCGCGCTGGCCACGGCGCTCGGCCTGCCCCCGCCCACCGACGAGCAGGCTGCGGTGATCGCCGCTCCGGCCCGCCCGGCGCTCGTCGTGGCGGGCGCGGGCGCGGGCAAGACCGAGACGATGGCCGCGCGCGTCGTGTGGCTGGTGGCCACGGGCGCGGTGCTCCCCGAGCAGGTCCTCGGCCTGACGTTCACCCGCAAGGCCGCCCAGCAGCTCGGGGCGCGGGTCCGGTCGCGGCTGCGCAGGCTCGCGGGCTCCCGGCTGCTCGACGAGCTCGACCCCGGCGGGGAGCGACGGGCCGCGCTGCTGGCGGGCGAGCCGACCGTCGCGACATATCACGCCTACGCGGGACGTCTGGTCGGCGAGCACGCCCTCCGCCTGCCCGCCGAGCCCGCGGCGCGGCTCCTGGGGGAGACCGCGTCCTGGCAGCTCGCGCACCGGGTGGTCAGCACGTGGGCCGACGAGCTGGATGTCGACGTGCAGCCCGCCACTGTCACCACCTGGCTGCTGGCGCTGGCGGGCGAGCTGGGGGAGCACCTCGTCGAACCGGACGCCGTAAGGGCGCACGCCGAACGGCTGGCGGTCGCCCTGGAGGCGGCGCCGCGGGGCAAGGGGCAGCGCGCCGAGCCGTCGCAGACCTACCAGCGCTGGATCGCGTCGCAGCGCAAGCGCGTGGCGCTGTTGCCGCTGGTGGAGGCGTTCGTCGCACGGAAACGGGCCGAGCGTGCGGTCGACTTCGCCGATCAGCTCGCCATCGCGGCTCGCGTGGCCGACGCCCATCCCGAGGTCGGGGAGAACGAGCGCGCCACCTACGGCGCGGTGCTGCTCGACGAGTACCAGGACACCGGCCATGCACAGCGCATCCTGCTGCGGGCGCTGTTCGGTACGCGGCCGGGCGATCCGGTGCGTCCGGACGGGCCGACGGTCACGGCCGTCGGCGACCCCTGCCAGTCGATCTACGGTTGGCGTGGGGCCAGCGCAGGCAACCTGGCCCGCTTCCGCACCGACTTCCCGGCGCCCGACGGGGCCGCCGACCAGTACGGCCTGCTCACGAGCTTCCGCAACCCCTCCGATGTGTTGGCGTTGGCGAACGTGGCCTCGGCGCCCCTGCGCGGCGGCCCACGTCAGCAGGGTGACACTCCTGACGCTGAGTGTCTGCAGGGTGACATTCCTGACATCGGCGGGGCACGTGCGGGCGGACCCGTGCACGTTGACGTCGGCGAGCTGCGGCCCGCGCCGGACGCCCCGGCGGGCGATGTGCGGGTGGCGCTGCTGACCGACGTCGCCGCCGAGATCGACTGGATGGCCGACGCCATCGCGGAGCAGTGGGACCGCGAGGGCCCGCCACCCACGTCGGCCGTGCTGGTGCGCCGCCGCGTGGACATGGACCCGATCGCCGCGGCCCTGCGCGGCCGCGGCCTGCCCGTCGAGGTGGTCGGGCTGGGCGGGCTGCTCGACACCCCCGAGGTGCGCGACCTGGTCAGCGCGCTACGGCTGGTCGCCGACCCGCTCGCCGGGCCCGCCGCCGTCCGCCTGCTCACCGGGGCGCGGTGGCGGCTGGGCGTGGCCGACCTCGCCGCCCTGTGGGCCCGGGCCCGCGAGCTGGTCCCCCCGCCGCCGCCCAAAGGCGCGCGCACCCCCACCGACCTCGCCCTCGGCGCGCTCCCCGGCGAGCAGGCCGAACAGGCGGGCCTCGTCGACGCGCTCGACGACCCCGGCCCGGCCGCCGCATACTCGCCCGACGGCTTCGCCCGCATCAGCCGCCTCGCCCGCGAGCTGGGCTGGCTCCGCTCCCGCGCGGGCGCCCCGCTCACCGACCTCGTGGCCGACGCCGAACGCGTGCTGCTGCTCGACGCCGAAACCGCCGCCCGGCCCGGCCCGGTCGGCCGCGCCCACCTCGACGCGTTCGCCGACGTCGTCGCCGAGTTCGCGACCGGCGCCGAGGTGGCGACGCTGCCTGCGCTGCTCGACTATCTGCAGACCGCCGAGCAGGCCGAGGACGGGCTGTCCCCGGGTGAGGTCGAGGTCACGCCGGACCGCGTCCAGGTGCTCACGGTGCACGCCGCGAAGGGCCTGGAGTGGGAGGTCGTGGCGGTGCCGCACCTGGTGGCGCAGGTGTTTCCCGGCCGCAAGATCGGCGGCACCTGGCTCACCAGCCCGGCCGAGCTGCCGGTCGCCCTGCGCGGTGATGTCCTCGACCTGCCCCACCTCGTCCTCCCCGACGGCGGCGACCGCCGTGCCTGTGAAAACGCCGTCAAGGCGCATTCCGAGGCCCTCGATGCGCGGCGGCTCGTCGAAGAGCGACGGCTGTTCTACGTCGCCGTCACCCGCGCCGAGCGGGTGCTGCTGCTGTCCGGGCACCGCTGGCCCGCGACCGGCGAGAAGCCGCGCCTGCCCTCCGAGTTCCTGGTCGAGGCCGCCGAGGCGCAAGGCGCGCAGATCTGGGCGGACGAGCCGCCCGCCGACGCCGTCAACCCGGCCACGCTGGAGCAGCCCACCGCGCAGTGGCCCGCCGACCCGCTCGGCGCCCGTTCCGCCGACGTCCAGGAAGGCGCCGAGCTCGTCCGCGCCGCCCTGCGGGCCCGCATCGACGCCCGTGCCGCGGCCGTCGACCCCGGGGCGCAGCTGCCTCTGCTCGACGTGGAGCCGCCGCCCGAGCCGGACGAGGAGGACCCGGAAGGCTGGGCCGCCGACGTCGACATGCTGCTCGCCGAGCGGGTCGCAGCCCGGGCCCGACCGGCCGCCGAGCTGCCCGCGCAGCTCACCGTGAGCAGGCTGGTGGAGCTGGCCGCGGACCCCGCCGGGCTCGCCGTCCGCCTGCGCCGCCCGCTGCCGCTGCCGCCCAACCCGCACGCTCGCCGCGGCACCGCGTTCCACGCCTGGCTCGAGCAGCGGTTCGGGGCGGCGCAGCTGCTCGACCTGGACGAGCTGCCCGGCGCCGCCGACGAAGGCGCCGCCGCCGACGACGCCCTCGCCGCCCTCCAGGAGGCCTTCCTCGCCAGCGACTGGGCCGACCGGCGCCCCGTGGAGGCCGAGGTGTCGTTCGAGACGGTCATCGCGGGCGTCGCCGTGCGCGGCCGGATGGACGCGGTGTTCGCCGACCCGGACGGCGGGTACACGGTCGTCGACTGGAAGACCGGCCCCCTGCCCGACGAGAGCCGCATGCCCGCCCTCGCCGTACAGCTCGCCGCCTACCGGCTGGCCTGGGCCGACCTGGCCGGGGTTTCGCCCGAGCGGGTGCGGGCGGCGTTCCACTTCGTGCGCGCCGACGTCACCCTGCGCCCGGCCGATCTCCTCGACGCCGACGGCCTGCGCGCGCTCCTGGAGTCGGTCCCTACGCGCTGAGCAGCGCGTGCAGCTTGGCGATCGTGTTCCAGTTGCGGGCGGTGACGAGCACGCCGAGCTTCTCCGTCACCGCGGGCGCCTGCAACAGGCCGTCGGGGCACCACTGGTAGATCACGCCGGGGCCGAGCCGGGCGTTTTCGGGGTCGCGCGCGAGGGCGGCGGCGAGCTTGTCGGCGTCCGGCGTGCCGCCCAGCACGTGCGCCATCATCCGCGAGCCGTTCGTGGCGACGTCGGCGAACGGATGAGCGTCGACGATCGCGCGCAGCTTCTTCGCGGTGAGCACCACGCAGGGCACCGTGAGCCCGGTGCGCTCGGTGATCGCCTTCTCGATGGTCTTCGCGGGCGCGGACGGGCCGCTGAGGACGACGTTGCCGCTGTTCAGGTGTGTGCGGACGTCCGCGAAGCCCGCGTCGGTGAGCAGCTCCCGCAGGTCGGCCATCGCGATCTTGTTGGTGGACCCGAGGTTGATCGCGCGCAGCAGGACGGCGTACCGGGGCACGGCGGGAGGCTACTGCAGAACCCAGCCCCGGGTGGTGCGGGTGAGCTCGCGGAAGCCGACGTGGCGCAGGAACGGATAGGTGCCATCGGGCGGGTCCGGCGCGAGGATCGCGTAGTCGAGCACCCGCCGATGCCGCGCGGCGCCCCGGAGGTGGGCGAGCGCCGCCGCGGCGAGGGCGTCGGCGACGCCGGCGTGCTCCACGGCCTGCTCGGGGTTCTGGCCGGGCCAGACCAGGAGCCAGCGGATCTCGCCCGCGCCGCGGTACTCGGCGCCGACCCGCTCGTCGTCGGCGTAGCGCAGCAGGCGCGCGGCGGCCGCGACCCGTTCCCGGTGGACGGCGACGAGGGTGTGCCGCTGGGCGATCCAGGGATCGATGACGTACTCGCCGGGCTCGCGCTCCAGCTGGCCCAGCACGGCGCCCCGCGGCACGGTGACGCCCGGCAGAACGGCCTCGACATGTGCGTTGACCAGGCGGGTGAGCTGGTCGCGGTCGCTGCGGCGGAAGGGGCGGACGGCAATCGGTGGCATGGCACATCCCGGCTCGTCGGGCTGGATGCCGCCACCGGTGCGGTACCCGGCGAGCCTACCCTGCGGCCATGCGAAGGATCGTGCTTTTCGGGGCGTCCGGGTACACCGGTGGCCGGGTCGCCGCGGCGATGGTCGCGCGCGGTCTGCGGCCCGTTCTCCTCGGGCGCGACCAGGGCAAGCTGGCGGCGCTCGCCGAGCGTCTCGGCGGGCTGGACACCGACTACGCCGACGTCGCCGACCGTACGTCCGTGATGGAGGTGATCGCGAAGGACGACGTGCTGGTGAGCACCGTCGGGCCGTTCCACAAGATGGGCTGGGTCGCGATCCGCGCGGCCGTCGACGCGGGCGCGATCTACCTGGACTCGACGGGGGAGCCGCCGTTCATCCGCAGCGTCTACGAGTGGTTCGGGCCGGAGGCCGACGGCACCGGGGCCGCGCTGCTCACGGCGTTCGGCCACGACTACGTGCCCGGCGTGCTGGCGGGTGCGCTGGCGCTGCGGGACGCGGGCCCGGCGGCCGAGCGGGTCGACGTCGGCTACTTCGTCACCGGCCGAGGACGGCTGTTCTCCCGCGGCACCCTGCACTCGCTGCTCGGGATCGCGCTGGAGCCGGGCTACGCGTACCGCCGTGGTGACCTGCACGACGAGCCGACCGGGGCCCGCATGCGCACGTTCGCCGTCGACGGCAGGCCGCGGCCGGGCGTGAGCATCGGGGCGAGCGAGCAGTTCGCCCTGCCGCGCCTCGCGCCGCAGCTGCGCACGGTGGAGGTCTACCTGGGCTGGTTCGGGGCCGCGTCGGGGGCGTTGCACGCCACGTCGGGCGTGACGTCGCTGGTCGGACGGGTGCGCGGCACCCGCCTCGTGGCCGGGCTGCTGGCCGACTACGCGACCCGCCGTGTACCTGCCGCCCCCGCCGAGAACGCGCTGGCGGGCGCGACCGTGCACGTGGTGGCCGAGGCCTTCGACGCCGCGGGCACCCTGCTGGCCCGCACACGGCTGCGGGCGCCGGAGCCGTACGCGATCACCGCGGACCTCTTGGCCTGGGGCGCCGGGCGGGCCGCCGAGCATGGCGTCGCGGGGGTCGGCGCGCTCGACGCGGTGTCGGCGTTCGGCCTGGACGAGGTCGTGAAGGGCGCGGCCGAGGCGGGCATCGTCGTCGAGGCGTAAACGCCCGCCTGCCGGTCCGCGATCATCGCCCGGGCTACGCTCCGCGGCGTGAGACGACGTCCCCGCGTGGATCCCTCGGCGGTGGGCGTGATCCGGATACCGGAGCCCGGGATCTCGCCGTTGGCGTCCCTCCTGCGACGGCTGGCCATCGCACTGGGCGCCCTCGTGATCACGGCGCTGATCGTCTACTTCGGCCGCGACGGCTACAAGGACGCCAACGGTGCGACCCCGCTCACGCTCGCCGACGCCTTCTACTACGCCACCGTGTCGGTCTCCACCACCGGCTACGGCGACATCGTCCCGGTCAGCGAGACCGCCCGGCTGATCACGACCATCGTGGTCACGCCGTTGCGGCTGATCTTCCTCATCACGTTCGTCGGCACCACGGTCGAGCTGCTCACCGAGCGGTCGCGGCAGTCGTTCAGGATCCAGCGCTGGAGGTCTCGCGTGCGCGACCACATCGTCGTCGTCGGCTACGGCACGAAGGGACGCGCCGCGATCGAGACACTCCTTGGCGACGGCGCGGCGCCGACCGAGATCGTCGTCGTCGACACCGACCCGACGCAGCTGGAAGCCGCCGCGGCCGCGGGCCTCGTGACGGTGGCGGGCAACGCCACGCGATCGAGCGTGCTCCGCATGGCGGACCTACCGCTGGCCAAGGCGATCGTGGTGGCGACGAACCGCGACGACACCGCCGTGCTCATCACCCTGACCGCCCGGGAGATGGCACCCGACATCCGCATCGTCGCCTCGGTGCGGGAGTCGGAGAACGTGCATCTGCTGCGGCAGTCCGGGGCCAGCTCGGTGATCGTCTCGGCGGAGACGGCGGGCAGGCTGCTGGGCGCGGCGACCACCACCCCGGCGGTCGTCGAGGTGATCGAAGACCTGCTGACCCCCGATGCCGGGTTCGCGATCAGCGAGCGGGAGGTGGAGGACCCCGAGGTCGGCGGCTCGCCGCGGCATCTCGCCGACATCGTGCTCGGCGTCGTCCGTCGCGGGGAGCTCCACCGCGTGGACTCCTCGGCCGTCGACGCGCTGGAGTCGGGCGACCGGCTGCTCTACGTCCGCAAGGCGAGCCCGCCCGACAAGCCGTGAGCCGGGCCCGGGGTCGCTGCAGCAGGGTGACACTCCTGACGCCCAGTGGCAGCAGGGTGACACTCCTGCACTTCGGGGGCGGGCTCAGGCGAGCTGGTTCACCGTCAGGTCGCGGGCCTGCGCGTAGCGCTCCCGCACGTGCGGGGTCGCGTCGGCGGTGAACCGCTCCTGGCCTGCCGCCGCCCACTCCGGCGGCGCCGACGCTTCCGACAGCACCCAGGCCGCCTGCCGCGCCGCACCGTCCGCGACGTACTCGCCGGGCGTCGGCCGGTCGACCGGGATCGCGAGCACCGCGGGCGCGATCCGGGCGACGGCCTCCGACCGCGCCGCCCCGCCCACCAGGATGGCCCGTTCCACCGGCACGCTCGCCGCGAGCAGGGCGTCCACCGCGTCCGCCAGGCCGCACAGCAGCCCTTCGACGGCGGCGCGGGCCAGGTGCGCGGGCGTGGAGGTGCCGAGCGTGAGGCCGTGCAGCGCGCCGGTCGAGTCCGGCTTGTTCGGTGTGCGCTCGCCCTCCAGGTACGGCACGAGCACCAGCCCGCCCGCACCCGCGGGGGCGTCGAGGGCGAGCTTGGCCAGGCCCACGTGGTCGACGCCGAGCAGCCTGGTCCCGGCGTCGAGCACCCGCGCCGCGTTGAGGGTGCACACCAGCGGCAGGAACTCGCCGCCCGCCGAGGCGAACCCCGCGATGATGCCGGTGGGGTCGGCCGTCTCCGTCTGGCTCACCGCGGATACGACGCCGGATGTCCCGAGCGACACCACGACGTCACCCGGCCCGGCGCCCAGGCCCAGCGCGGCGCCCGCGTTGTCGCCGGTGCCGGGGCCGAGCAGCACACCGTCGGGGGTGCGCCCGGCCGACTCGCCCGGCCCGAGCACGCGCGGCAGCAGCACGTCGGAGCGACCCAGCGCCCGTTCCAAGAGGTCGAGCCGGTAGGTGTTGGTGACGGGGGAGAAGTAGCCGGTGCCCGAGGCGTCGCCGCGGTCGGTGACGAGATCGTCGAGCGCGCCGGTGCCGCGCAGCTTCCACGTGAGCCAGTCGTGCGGGAGGCACACCGCGGCCGTCCGCGCGGCGTTCTCCGGCTCGTGGGTCGCGAGCCAGCGCAGCTTCGCGGCCGTGATCGCCGCGACCGGCAGCGTGCCCGTGGCGTCCACCCACTCCTGCGCGCCCAGCTCGGCCACCAGTTCGGCGGCGGCCTGCGCGGAGCGGGTGTCGTTCCACAGCAACGCGGGCCGCACGACGGCGCCGTCGGCGTCCAGGCACACCATGCCGTGCTGCTGGCCCGCCACCGCGATCGCCTCGACGCCGTCCAGACCACCCGCGGCGGCCAGCGCGGCCTGGAGCGCGTCCCACCAGCCCGCCGGGTCGACCTCGGTGCCCGGGGGATGCGGCGCCCGGCCCGACCGGACGAGCTCGCCCGTGGCGACGTCCCGGATGACGACGGTGCAGGACTGCGTCGACGAGTCGATCCCGGCTACCAGGCTCATGCCGCCAACGCTAGACGCGGCGCCTCGGTAGCCTCAACGACCGTGCGCCTGGCGACCTGGAACGTCAACTCCGCCCTCTCCCGGCTGCCGCGGCTGCTGCCGTGGCTCGACCAGCGGGCGCCCGACATCGTCTGCCTCCAGGAGACGAAGCTGTCCGACGAGGCCTTCGCCGAGACGTTCGACGGGCCGCTGACCGAGCGCGGATACGGCTACGCGCACGTCGGCGAGGGTCGGTGGAACGGGGTGGCGCTGCTGTCGCGGGTCGGGCTCGACGACGTGGCCCGGGCGCTGCCGGACGCGCCCGCGTTCTCCGGCACGGTCGAGGCGCGCGCGGTGACGGCGACGTGCGGCGGGCTGCGCGTCACCTCGGTCTACGTGCCGAACGGGCGCACGCCCGACGACCCGCACTACGCGTACAAGCTGGAGTGGCTGGCCGCGCTGCGGGAGTCGGTCACCGCGCCCGCCACGAGCGTGGTCGCGGGCGACATGAACATCGCCCCCACCGACGCCGACGTGTGGGACCCCGCGCTGTTCACCGACTCCACGCACGTCACGCCCGCCGAGCGGAAGGCGTTGGCCGAGCTGCAGGGGGCCGGGCTGCGCGACGTGCTGCGCGAGCGCTGGCCCGGCGAGCGGATCTTCACCTACTGGGACTACCGGGCGGGCCGGTTCCACCAGGACAAGGGCATGCGGATCGACCTGGTGCTCGCGGGCGCCGATCCGGCCGGGCGCGTCGCCGCCACGTGGGTGGACCGGCAGGCGCGGAAGGGGTCCGGGCCGAGCGACCACGCGCCGGTGATCGTCGACCTGGACGAGGCGCGCGACGGCGACATCGGCCCAGTTGTGCCGCCGCCGTCGAACCCGGTGCGCTGACCCGGTGCGCGCTCGGCCCCGGCAGTTGCAGCAGTGTCACCCTGCTGCAAGTCCGGGGGGCGCGCCTCAGACCGCCGCTCGGCCCGCCGCCGCCACGCCCAGCGCCGCCAGCGCCACGACGACCGCGACCAGCACCGGCAGCGCGACCGCGGGCGCGCCCAGCAGCGCCAGCAGCGCGCCGCCCGCGCCGACCATCGTCGCGACCGAAAGCTGGTCGGCCATCTGCGCCGCCGCGGAGTTGAAGCCGACCGTCCCCGGCGGCGACTGGCCCAGCACCAGGAACGCCACCGCCGAGAAGCCCAGCCCCATCCCGACGCCCGCCACCATCCAGAACGGCACGGCGAGCCAGGCGATGCCCCACGTCGGCGCCACGAGCAGCATCCCCGCCGCCCCGATGCCGACGGCCACGAACCCGGCCCGCAGCAGCCGCGCTCGCGGGATGTCGGGGTGGCGGCCCTGCCACGCCGACGCCGCCGACCAGCACAGCGACCCCGCCACCAGCGGCATCCCGGCGGCCGCCAGCGACCAGCCGTGGGTGTCGTGCAGCATCAGCGGCAGGTAGGCGTTGACCGTGAAGAACGTGCCCGCGAGCAGCCCGCGGGACGCCACGACCGTCGGGATGCCCCGTCCCGCGCGGAACACGCCGTGTGGCAGCAGCACCCGCAGGGACGGCACGAGCACCACCACCGCGACCGCCGCGACCACCGCGCCGACGACGTCGGTGTGTTGCCCGGCCCAGCTCAGCGCGGCCACCCCGACGGCGGCGCCCACCGCGGCGGCGGCCGTGCCGCGCCGGGCGGCCTGTCGCTCCGCGGCGGGGCCCAGCGTGCGGACCGCCGGGGCGACCAGCGCCAGCGCGACCGCCACCAGCGGCACGAGCCCGAGGAACACCCAGTGCCACGACAGGGTCTCGGTGACGAACCCGGACACCGGCGGCCCGAGCAACGACGGCAGCACCCACGCCGAGGAGATCAGCCCGAACACCGCGGGCCGCACCCGCTCGGGGTAGACGGCGGCGATCACCACGAACGCGGCCACGGCCAGCGCCCCCGCGCCGAGGCCCTGCAGCACGCGGCCGAGCAGGAGCTGCGGCATCGCGGTGGCCGTGCCCGCGACGAGCAGGCCGATCCCGAACAGCAACGGTCCGACGAGGATCGGCGCCCGCGGCCCCGACCGGTCCGACCAGCGTCCGCCGATCACCGTCGCGAGCACCGACGCGGCCATGAAGGTGACGAACGGCCAGGCGTACAGCGTCACCGCGCCGAGGTCGGCCACCAGCGCGGGCATCGCCGTGCCGACCCCCATCGCCTCGAACGCGACGAGGCTGATGAGGAGCACGAGCCCGACGGTCGTCGCCCTCCGCTCCGCCCCGAACAGCTCGGCACGGACGGACGGCGTCGTCGGTGTCGTCCTCGGTGTCGTGGTCACCTCACGATGATCCGACCTCGACCCGACTTCAGGTCAAGCCCGTTTCGTCCCGCTCCTGCCCGTCCGGCCGGGCCCGCCGTCGCAGCCCCGCCCACCGTGATCACCGGTTCGGCGCAGAGACGGCCGGTTTTGGCCGCCTCTCAGCCCGAACCGGTGATCTTGGCGTGGCGTGGCAGGCTGAACCCGTGAGCACCGCCGTCGTCGACACCCCCGAGCAGCACACCCCCGAGCAGGCCGCCGTCCGCGAGGCGGCCCGCCGCGCCGCCGCCGCCGCGCCCGGCGTGCGGGCGGCCGGGGGACCGGCGATCGACGCCGCCCTGCGCGCCGCGGCCGGGCTCCTGCGCGAGCGTTCCGAGATCCTGCTCGCCGCCAACCGCCGCGACGTCGAAGCAGCCGAAGCGGGCGGCATGGCGCACGGCCTGCTCGACCGCCTCCGCCTCACCCCCGAGCGCCTCGCCGACATGGCCACCCAGCTCGACGTCCTCGCCGCCACCCCCGAGCCGCCGCTGCAGGTGTTCGTGCGCGCGCTGCCGACAGGGGAGCGCGTCTACGAGCGCCGCGTGCCCGTCGGCGTGATCGGCGCGGTGTTCGAGGCGCGGCCCAACGTCACGGTGGACGTCGCGTCGCAGGTGCTCAAGGCCCGCAGCGCCGCCGTTCTGCGCACCGGCGCGGCCGCGCTGGGCAGCGCGCAGGCGCTCGTCGAGCACGTGATCGCCCCGGCGCTCGCCGCCAACGGTGTGCCCGCGGACGCGGTGCAGCTCGTCCCCACCCCCGGCCACGCGGGCGCCGACGCCCTGGTCGGCCTGCCCGATCTCGTCCCGCTCGTCGTCGTGCGCGGCAGCGGCGAGGTCACGCGGCGACTGTCGGCGCTCGGCGCCGCCGCAGGCACCCGCGTTCTCGCCCACGCCGACGGCGGCGGCGTGCTCTACCTCGACGCCAGCGCGGCCGAGGCCGACGTCACGCGGTTGGTCACCGACTCCACCGACCGCCTCGGCGTCTGCAACCGGCTCAACCTCCTGCTCATCGACGCCCCCGCCTACGACCGCCTCTGGCCGGTCGCCGAGCAGGCCCTCCGCGCCCGGGGCATCGAGCCCAGCCTGCCCCCGCACACCCACCCGCTCGGCCACGAGTGGGCGCTCGACGCGGGCGCGGAGGCGCACGTCACCGTCGCGACCGTCGCGGGGCCCGTCGACGCCGCCCAGACCGCCGCCCGCGAGACCTCCGGCCTCGCCGCCTGCGTCTGCGCCACCGACGAGGCCGCGGCCACGGCGTTCGTCGACGCCTACACCGGCACCGGCGTCTTCTGGAACGCCACCACCCGCCTCCTGGACGGGTACAAGCTGCTGGGACTACCCGAGACCGGCATCAACGTCGACCACACGCCCGGCCCGCGCGGCCCGGTCACGTACGTCGACCTTTCGCTGCGGCAGTTCGTGGTGCTCCCGCCCGTATAAGACGAGAGCACTGCTCTTGTCAGGAAGCGGCACCTGTGCGATATTGAGAGCACTGCTCTCGAAGTTGAACAGGAGTCGTCATGCGTCACCTCGCGTTCGCCGCCGCGGGCGTGCTCTTCGCCGTCTACCCGCTCGTCCGCCCCTACGGCGACGCGACGCCCGACGGCGCAGCAGCGGCCTTCGCGTCACCCCTGTGGCTCGTCGCGCACCTCGCCGCCATGGCGGCGTTCGTGCTGGTCGGTGTGGGCCTCACCGCGTTGCCCGGCCGTGCCGCGCTCGCCACCTGGGTCGCGGGCACCGCGCTCGTCCTGCCCTATTACGGCGCCGAAGCCTTCGCGCTGCACGCCCTCGCGGGCGCGCCGGACGTGGCGGGGCTCGCCGAGCAGATCCGGATGGGTGCCGTTCAGCTGACGGTGTTCGGCCTCGGCCTGGGGCTGCTCGCGGCGGCGGGGGTGCTGACGGCGGTCACGGTGGCGCGGGCGGGTCTCGGCCGCGGTGTGGGCGTCGTGTTCGCGGTGGGCATTCTGCTGTTCCTGCCGCAGTTCTTCGCCGACCCGGCGTTGCGGATCGCGCACGGCGTGCTGCTCGCGATCGGCTGCGTCGTCCTCGCGTCCCGCGTCAAGGAGAGGCGCGCGGTGTTCGCGGGTTAGATTCGTGAGGTGCCCCCCGAATTGCATCGTGCGACGCTGGCGAACGGCCTACGCGTGCTGGTCGTCCCCGATCCCGCCACCCCGGTCGTCGGCGTCGCGGTGCACGTCGACGTCGGCTTCCGTTCCGAGCCGGAGGGCCGCACGGGGTTCGCGCACCTCTTCGAGCACCTCATGTTCCAGGGCAGCGAGAGCCTGGAGAAGCTCGCGCACTTCCGGCTCGTCCAGAGCTCCGGCGGCGTCTTCAACGGCTCCACCCACCAGGACTACACCGACTACTTCGAGGTGTTGCCCGCCGCCGCGCTGGAGCGGGCGCTGTTCCTGGAAGCCGACCGGCTGCGCGCGCCGACCCTCACCGAGGCGAACCTGCGCAACCAGATCGACGTCGTCAAGGAAGAGATCCGGCTCAACGTCCTCAACCGGCCCTACGGCGGCTTCCCGTGGATCCTGCTGCCGCCCGTCCTCTACGACACGTTCCCCAACGCGCACAACGGCTACGGCGACTTCTCCGAGCTGGAGCAGGCCTCCCTCGACGACGCGGCCTCGTTCTTCGACACCTACTACGCGCCGGGCAACGCGCAGGTCACCGTGGCGGGCTACCTGGACGTCGACGAGGCGCTGCGCCTGGTCGAGAAGCACTTCGGCGACATCCCGGCCCGCGCGACGCCCACCCGCCCGTCGTTCGCCGAACCGCCACCGGGCGGCGAACGGCGCGCGGCCGTGACCGATGCGCACGCCCCGCTGCCCGCCCTCGCGGTCGGCTACCGGCTGCCCGATCCGGCGGCCGACCTCGACGGCTACCTGGGCCACGCGCTGCTCGGCTCGGTGCTCGGCGACGGCGAGGCCGCCCGGCTGCAGCGCCGCCTCGTGCACGCCGACGGCCTGGTCACCGACGTCTCCGCAGGCGCGGGGCTGATGGGTCCACTCGACGCCCGCGACCCCGACACGTTCACGGTCACCGCCGTGCACCCCGCGGCCGTCGACCCCGACCGGGTGCTCGGCGCGCTCGACGAGGAGCTGGACAAGCTCGCCGCCGAGGGCCCGACCGACGAGGAGCTGCAGCGGCAGGTCGCGCGCTGGTCCGCCGGGCTGTACCAGGAGAACGACCGGGTGATGTACCGCATGCTCGGCCTCGGCGCCCGCGAGCTGCTCTACGGCCGCGCGGAGATCGCGGCCGAGCTGCCGGAGCGCCTGGCCGCCGTCACGCCCGAGCGGGTGCGGTCCGCCGCGGCGGCGCTGCGCGGCGGCGGGCGCGGCGTGCTGCTGCTGGAGCCCGCCGGAGGTGCCGCGTGAGTGGCAGCAGGGTGACATTGCAGCCACTCAGTGTCCGCAGGGTGACATTCCTGCCATTCCCCGGAGGCGCGCGTGACCAGAACTGCTGATCAGATCGGCCGCACGGCCGCCGGGCCCCGCCCGCTGCCCCCGCTCGGACTCACCCGTGACGTCCCGCTGCCCGATGTCGTCGAGAGCACCCTGCCCAACGGCCTGCGGGTGCTCGCCGCGCACCGGCCGGGCATCCCCATGGTCGAGTTGCGCCTGCGGGTGCCGTTCGCCGGGGACGCGCCCGAGCATCCGGCCGTGGCCGAGCTGCTCGCCGAGACCCTGCTCACGGGCACCGCGACCCGCGACCGTGTCACGATCGACGACGAGCTGGCGGCAGTGGGCGCCGATCTCGGCGTCACCGTGGACCCCGAGCGCCTCCAGGTGTCCGGCTCCGGCCTCGCCGCCGGGTTGCCCGACGTGCTGGGCGTGCTCGCCGACGTGCTCACCGCCGCCACCCACCCCGACGCCGAGGTCGCCCGCGAACGCGACCGACTCGCCGAACGCATCATGATGGCCCGCGCCCAGCCGCGCACGATCGCGCGGGAGGCGTTGCAGCGCAAGCGGTTCGGCACGCACCCGATCACGCGGGAGATGCCGACGGAGGCCGCGGTCGCCGTCGTCACCGCGGACGAGGTGCGCGCGTTGCAGAGTGCCTCGCTGGTGCCGCGGGGGTCGATCCTCACCCTGGTCGGCGACGTCGACCCGGGCGCCGCGCTCGCCGTCGTCGAGAAGCTGCTGGCGGGATGGACGGCCGACCACGCGGCCCGGGAGCTCACGGCCCCGCCGCCGATCATCGCGGACGATCTGGAGCTGGTGCACCGGCCCGGCTCGGTGCAGTCGCAGCTGCGGCTCACCGCGCCCGCCGTCGGCCGCGCCGATCCCGACTACACCGCCCTGCAGCTGGCCAACCTCGTGTTCGGCGGCTACTTCTCCTCGCGCTGGATGGAGAACATCCGCGAGGACAAGGGCTACACCTACGGCGCGCACTCGGGCGTCGAGTTCGTGCCCGGCGGCGGAGTGCTGGGGCTGGAGGCCGACGTGGCCAGCGCCGTCACCGCCGCCGCCCTCCTGGAGACCCGCTACGAGCTGGGCCGCATCGTCGCGGTGCCGCCGACGCCGGAGGAGGTGGACGCGGCGCGGGCGTACGCGATCGGGTCGCTGGCGATCTCGCTGGACAGCCAGGGCGGCCTGGCCTCGTCCATCGCCACCCTCGTCGCCGACGGCCTCACCCTCGACTGGCTCGGCAGCCATCCCGCGCGCCTGACGGCGGTCACGGTGGCGGAGGTCGCGGCCGCGGCGCTGCGCTATTTCGCGCCCACGGCGGTCACCGGAGTGATCGTCGGCGACGCGGACGTGATCGGCCCGGGCGTACGGGCGCTGGGCGGCGTGGCATGACGTTCCGGCTGACGACCCCCGCGGTGCTCTCGCGCTCGGAGGTGTTCCGCGACGAGACGCTGCGCACCGACCTGGGCCGGCAGGAGGCGGGCTGGGCGAGCGCGCGGCTGGTCGTGGTCGACGACGAGGGCCGCACCCCGGTCGAGTGGACCGACGCGCCGAGCGAGGGGTTCGCGGTCGGCGACGCGGGCAGCTGGGACCGCGGCGGCAGCGCCCGGCTGCGCACCCGCGCCACCGAGGGCACCACCCCCGCCGAGGGTGCGGTGCTGCTCGGCGAGCAGGACGGGGTGGCGTACTGGGCGGTGCGCGGCAAGCCCGACGTCTTCGCGGGCGAGGACGCGGCGGACTGGGCCGACCTGCGCATGACCGGCGCGATCCTCGACGGGATGGGCGCGGGCCTGTTCGTCACCGCGGTCGCCGTCCTGAACTGGCACGACACGGCGCGCTACTGCGCCCGCGACGGCTCGCCCACCCACGTGGACGCGGCGGGCTGGCACCGTCGGTGCGACGCGGCCGGGCACGAGGAGTACCCGCGCACCGACCCGGCCGTCATCTGCCTGGTGCACGACGGCGGCTCGGGCGACACGGCCCGCGTGCTGCTGGCCCGCCAGCCCGTCTGGCCCGTCGGGCGGTTCACCGTGCTCGCCGGGTTCGTCGAGGCGGGCGAGTCACTGGAGTGGTGTGTGCGGCGGGAGATCCACGAGGAGGTCGGCGTCAACGTCCGCGACATCGGCTACCTCGGCAGCCAGGCCTGGCCGTTCCCCCGCTCGCTGATGGTGGCGTTCGAGGCCGTCGCCGACCCGGACGCCCCGCTCGCCCCGGCCGACGGCGAAATCGCCGAGGCGATGTGGGTGACCCGCGCGGACCTGCGGGTGGCCCTGCGCGCGGGCGACTGGGGCGCCACCGAAGCGCCCCTGCTCCTGCCCGGCAAGGTGAGCATCGCCCGCAGCATGCTGGAGAGCTGGGCCGCCGCCGACTAGGCCGCGGGACGTGGACTAGGCGGCCAGGGCCTCCTGCACCTCGGCCAGCGACGGGTTCGTCGCCGTCCGGCCGTCCGGGAACTCGATCACCGGGACGGTCTGGTTGCCGCCATTGACGCCCTCCACGAAGCGCGCGGCGTCGGCGTCGCGCTCGATGTCGACCTCGCGGTAAGGCAGGCCCGCCCGGTCGAGCTGGAGCTTCAGCCTGCGGCAGTAGCCGCACCACGTCGTCGAGTACATCGTCAGCATGACCGGATCAACGGCGGCTGCCGGAACTGTCATCCCCGGCTGTCAGGATGACGGGTGTGATGCTCGACGGACTGGACGACGACCAGCGCGCCGCGGCCACCGCCCCCCGCGGCCCGGTGTGCGTGCTGGCCGGGGCGGGCACCGGCAAGACACGCACGATCACCCACCGCATCGCGCATCTCGTGCGCACCGGACACGTCGCTCCCGGGCAGGTGCTGGCGGTCACGTTCACCGCGCGAGCGGCAGGAGAGATGCGCACACGGCTGCGCGCGCTCGGCGTCGCGGGTGTGCAGGCGCGCACGTTCCACGCCGCGGCGCTGCGCCAGCTGCGCTACTTCTGGCCGCGGGTCGTCGGCGGGGCGCCGTGGCAGCTGCTCGACGGGAAGCTGCGCATCGTCGGCCACGCGGCGGGCCGGGCCCGGATGGGCACCGACGCCGCCATCCTGCGCGACCTCGCGGGCGAGATCGAGTGGGCGAAGGCCTGCCTGGTCACCCCGGCGGAGTACCCGGCCGCGGTGGCCCGGCTGCGCCGCGACGTGCCCGGGCCCGCCGAGCAGGTGGCCGCCGTCTACGCGGGCTACGAGGAGGCCAAGACGGCGGCCGAGCTGCTCGACTTCGACGATCTTCTGCTGCACGTCGCGGGCGCGCTCGAGGAGCACGGGGACATCGGGCAGGAGTTCCGCGACCGCTACCGGTGCTTCGTCGTCGACGAGTACCAGGACGTCACCCCCCTGCAGCAACGGGTGCTCGACGCATGGCTGGGGGAGCGCGACGACCTCACCGTCGTCGGCGACGCCAACCAGACGATCTACACGTTCGCCGGCGCCAGCCCGCGCTACCTGCTGGAGTTCGCCCGCCGCTTCCCCGAGGCCGCCGTAGTCCGGCTGCAGCGCGACTACCGCTCCACCCCCCAAGTCGTGTCGTGCGCCAACACGCTCATCGGCGCGGCCCGCGACCGGCCCGCGGGCACCCGGCTGCGGCTGGTCGGCCAGCGGCCGCCCGGCCCCGATCCGGATTTCACCGAGCACGACGACGAGGTCGCCGAGGCCGCCGCGGTCGCCACGCGCATCCGGCGCATGGTTGCCGAGGGCGTCCCGCCGAGCGAGATCGCCGTGCTGTTCCGGGTCAACGCGCAGTCCGAGATCTATGAGCAGGCGCTCACCGAGGCGGGCGTCCCCTACCAGGTGCGCGGCGGCGAGCGGTTCTTCCACCGGCCCGAGATCCGGCGGGCCATGAGCGTGATCCGCATGGCCGGGGCCGGTTCGGGCGCGCTCGTCGAGGACGTCCGTGCCGTGCTCGCGTCCGTCGGCCTCACCCCGGAGCCGCCCGGTGGCGCGGCGCAGCGGGCGCAGTGGGAGTCGTTGCTCGCGCTCGTCGAGCTGGCGGAGGAGCTGGCGGGCGTCGAGCCGGAGGCCGACCTGCGCCGCTTCGCCGCCGAACTCGACACCCGGGCCGATGCGGCGCACCCGCCCACCGTGCAGGGCGTCACGCTCGCGTCGCTGCACGCGGCGAAGGGCCTCGAATGGGACGTCGTGTTCCTCGTCGGCCTCGTTGACGGCACCCTGCCCATCCAGCACGCCGACGGCGACGAGCATGCGATCGAAGAGGAACGCCGTCTGCTCTACGTCGGCATCACCCGGGCGCGCCGCCAGGTGCTGCTGTCGTGGGCGCTGGCCCGCCAGCCCGGCGGGGCGCGGCGGCGGCGCCGCAGCCGCTTCCTCTACGGGCTGGTGCCCGAGCACCACCCCGCGTCGCGGATCGCTGTCGGCGAACGGGGCGGGGCCAAGCCGCGTTGTCGGGTCTGCGGCTCGCCGCTGATCGGGGTCGACGCATTGAAGCTCCGGCGCTGTGGCGACTGCCCGTCCGATGTGGATACCGAGTTGCTCGACCGGCTGCGCGCCTGGCGCAGCGACGAGGCCCGTGACCAGCAGGTTCCCGCCTACGTCGTGTTCACCGACGCCACCCTCACCGCGATCGCCGAGCAGCGCCCCGCCGATCGGGCCGCGCTCGTCGGCATCCCCGGCATCGGGGCGCGCAAGCTCGACCGCTACGGCCCCGCCGTCCTGGCGCTCGTGGCCGACGTGGAGTGAGCCGCGGTCGGGTCGCGAAAACTTTCCCGTAAATAGGTTGCCCGCTCCCGTGGGGGGTCCCTACCGTGTTCCGCACGGACTGTTATGCCCGTCACGATCCTTCCGGAGGAGGTGCCCGATGACCAGCACGACGACGATGCGCGCGATCACGGGCACCCGTGTCTCCGGAGCGCTCCTTCCCCGTCTGGACGGACCCGCGTGCCCAGAAGCTCCGCGTGGCGCCGTTTGCGCACTGGAGCACCGATAACAACAGAGGAATGTCCGCACGGAGGTATCGCCATACCTAGGCGACATCTCCGGCCCAAGAGCAAGGCCGCGGACCCCACCGGGATCCGCGGCCTTTTTGTTTGTCCCGCAAGAACCATCTCTCTCGCGGAGGTAGAAGTGCTAGTCCGATCAGTTCCGTTGGACGGCGGAGTGATCCATCCCGAGCAACTCGGCGGCGCCGCCGGGGCGTTGGGGTCCGTGCCGACTGCGGCCAGCCGTACCGGCCTGGACCTTCCGTGCCGCTCGGGCGACGCCGACCTGTGGTTCGCCGATGCTCCTGCCGAGCTGGAGCGGGCCAAGGCGCTCTGCGGCCACTGCCCCATCCAGGCCGAATGCCTGGCGGGCGCGCTGCGCCGCGCCGAGCCTTGGGGCGTGTGGGGAGGCCAGATCTTCGATCACGGGGTGGTCATCCACCGCAAGCGGCCCCGCGGTCGTCCCAGCAAGGCCGACCTGGCCCGCGACCGGGCCTACGCCGAAGCAAAGTCCGCCTGACCCTCGCCGTCGGTCCCGCGAGGACCACCCGCCCAGAAGGAGATTCCGTTGACCAACTTCCTGATCGCCACGCCGGCCCGGTCCGTACAGAACGAGGGAACCGCGATGTTGCTCCACGAAGCCCTGGCCCGATCCCGAATGCGCGAGGCCGAACAGGCCGCGCGCGATTACGCCCTGGTCCGCGCCCTCACCGCCGGACGGCGGTGGCGGATGCTCGCCCGGTACGCGCAGCGGCGCGCCGTGGCGAAGTCCGCCGCCGCGGCCGAGCGCTCCGGCCCCGTGGCCGAGCGCGTGCGGGCCTGACTCGCAGAAACCACCGGCAGCGCCTCCGGTGATCCGCTCCGGGATCACCGGCTCGGTTCTCGAGCGCGCTGCCCCGAGAAGACGGCGCCCCGGTTCTCCCGCGGCCGGGGCGCCGTCGTATGCCCTCCGAAGATCGCCGCGAACCGCACACCAGCCACCTCGCCATCGGCGTGCTGTGCGATTCGCGGTGATCTTCGCGTGTCAGATGGGCTTGCCCGCGGTCTTGTTCGTCGGATCGTCGGCCTGGTCATCGGCAGCGTCGCTGAAGATCCACGGCTGCCAGTGCCGGACGATGCCGCGCAGCGGGACGTCGGCGTCGAGCTGGCAGAGCACCCCGAGGGTGCCCATGGTCACCCGGTGCACGAGCAGGTACTGCGGCGGCAGGTTCAGCTCGAGACCGGTGCGGAAGTCCGGGCTGCGCAGGTCTCCCACCCGCCCGGCCTGCCGTTGCAGCCAGCGCCGGTTGAACCGGAACACCTCCGAGCGCAGCGGCTCGGTGAACGGCGCGAGGTAGGCGATGGCGTCGCGGCCCGTCATCGCCGAGCCCGGCAGCACGAAGCCCTCCCGGCGCAGCAGCGCGAGGAGGTCGTCGGGCCGGTTCTCCAACGCCAACCGCACCATGATCGACAGCGGGCGGGGGAGGCCGTCGGGGAGCCGGGCCACCGCGCCGAAATCGAGCACGAGCAGTCGCCCGTCGTCGAGCAGCTGGAAGTTGCCCGGGTGCGGGTCGGCGTGCAGCAGGCCCACCCGCGGGGGCGACGAGTAGTGCAGCTCAGCCAGCAGCGCCGCGGCGGCGTCGCGCTCGGCCTGGGTGCCTTCGCGGATGACGTCGGACAGCTTCCGGCCGGTGACCCACTCCGTGACCATCGCCTTCGGTGCCGACGCCACGACCGTCGGCACACACACCTTGTCGTCGCCCGCGAAGGCCACCGCGAACGCCCGCTGATTGGCGGCTTCGTCGCGGTAGTCCAGCTCCTCCTCCATGCGCTCGCGCAACTCCGCGATCAACGGCTTGATCTCCAGACCGGGCACGAGCGGCTGCAACACGCGGCTCATGCGCGACAGCTGCCGCAGGTCCGACCGCAGCGCCTCCTCAGCGCCCGGGTACTGCACCTTGACCGCGACTGTCCGTCCGTCGTGCCACACGCCCCGGTGCACCTGGCCGATGCTGGCCGCGGCCGCGGGAGTGTCGTCGAACGAGACGAACCGAGCACGCCAGCCCCGGCCGAACTGCTCGGCGAGCATGCGGTGCACGTCAGTGGTGGGCATCGGGGGCGCGGCCGTCTGGAGCCTGACCAGCGAGTCGCGGAACGGGGCGGCGTACTCGTCGGGAATGGCGGCCTCGAACACCGACAGCGCCTGACCGAACTTCATCGCGCCGCCCTTGAGCTCGCCGAGTACGGCGAACAGCTGCTCCGCGCTCTTGGCCATGAGCTGGGCGGAGATCTCGTCGCCGTCGCCGCCGACCAGCCTGCGCCCCCAGCCGCCCACCGCGCGCCCGGCCACCCCGAGGGGCAGGCTGGCGAGCTTGGCGGTGCGCGCCGCAGTGCGCCGTGGAATGTCACTCACCTCATGATTGTCTCTCCTCCCGAGGGGGATGCGCGATCTACGGGGCCGCAGGCCCCGCACGGGCACTCCGGGTGGGTGGTCCAAAGGCGCCTGCGCAGGCTGCCGTTTCCGACGTCGAGCTCGAGCGTGGCGCCCAGTGTCGCCGGGTGCCCGTTCTCGATCGCCGCGACGGCCTGAGCCACGGCGAGCCCGCCGGTGGCGGTCACCGCGGCCGGGTCGGCGATGCCCGCGCGCCCGGCGAGTTGGGCGGCCACCGCGGGCCAGCGGGGATCGAGGTCGCTGCGGGTGCGGTCGAGGCAGCCCAGGCACGCGGTGCGTCCCGGGTAGACGAGTGGCCCGACGATGCCGACCCCGTCGCGCAGTCGGACGGCGAGGTGGGCGACCCCGCTCGCGCGGAGGCCGTCCACGGTCGCCGGGTCAGGCGTCTCGTCGGCCAGCACGACCAGGTCGGGCCGCGACCGCAACGGCGGCGCCCGGGTCACGGCGTCCGGTAGCAGGCGACGTACAGCGGCCTGGGTGGCGGCCAGCCGCTCGCCGCCGCGGTCGGTGTCGGCGTAACCGGTGCCGAGGTCGGCGCCGTGGACGACACCGCCGGTGTCGGTGTGCACGGTGCCGATCCCACTGTGCAGCAGGCCGGTGACGATCCCGACGGCGAGCGGGCCGCGGCCGCGCACGCTGACCACACCGCCCGCTCGCGCCCGGGCCGCCCGTTCCGACCGCGCCGCGTCGACCAGCGCCCCCGCCTCGATCAGCTGCCCGAGGAGATCCTGTGTGACGTCCGCCGGGACCCCGTGCGCCGCGGCCGCGGCCACCAATTCATGGGTGACGACGGCCCGGTCCAACCGGTCGATCAGCGCGGCGACCGGCGGCGGCAGCCCGTCGACGACGAGCGCCGTGTCGGGATCGAGCCCCACGACGCGGGCGCCCCCGCCGAGCGGCAGGACGCTGAGGTGCCGGGCGAGCCGCACAGCGGCAGGCAGCGCCCGCACCTGGGCCACGGCGGTCTGCGAACCGGCGGCGGGTGGGGCGGCGACGAGTGGGGTGGTGGATGAAGCGGCGGTCTGCGAACCGGCGGCGGGTGGGGCGGCGACGAGCGGGGAGATGGATGAAGCGGCGGCGGGCGGAGCGGCCGCGGATGGCGCCGCGTCGGATGGAGCTGCGGCGGGGCGGCCTGCGGGCGGGACGGAGGTCATAGCCCGATGATGCGGCGGAGCACCGACAGCCGTCGGCGGTTGTCCACAGGCCGACCAAGCCTGTGGACAACTCCTCACGCCATCGGGGCGTGGATTAGGGTGGACCGATGGCGCACCCCGCGGTCGTCGAGGTCCGACGCAGTGATCGCCGCAGACGTATGGTCAGCGCCCGGCGCGAGGGCGACACGGTGGTCGTCTTCATTCCCGGGTGGATGAGCGACTCGGAGGAGAGCCGCTGGGTCGACGAGATGGTGCGCAGGCTGGAGCGCAGCGAGGCGCGCCGCCGTTCGCCCGCCCGCGCGGGCGACGATGCGCTGGGCCGCCGGGCCGCCGAGCTGTCGCGCCGTCATCTGAAAGGTCGGGCCCTCCCCACCTCCGTGCGCTGGGTGCCGCCGATGCGCACGCGCTGGGCGTCCTGCACCCCCGCCGACGGCACGATCCGGATCAGCGAGCGGCTGCGCGACGTGCCCGCATGGGTGCTCGACTACGTGCTGGTCCACGAGCTCACCCACCTGCTGGAGCCCGGCCACGACGAGCGGTTCTGGGTGTGGGTGCATCGCTTCCCCCGCTCCGAGCGGGCGATCGGCTACCTGGAGGGGCTTTCGGCCGCCGCCGGGCTCGGGCTCGCGGGCGTCGACGGCGAGGACGTCTGAGCGCTAATCCCCGGAGGGTTCCTCGGGATCCTTCTTCTCGGGCTCGGATTTCTCCTCGTTGGCCAGCTTCTCCAGCTCGGCGATCGGGTCGCTACCTTCAGCGCGGGACACGAACGCCGCCGGATCCTCGAGGTCGTCCGCGGTGGGGACCAGGTCGGGGTGCGCCCACAGGGCATCCCGGCCTGCGGCGCCGCGCTGCTCGGTGAGCAGCCGCCACAGCTCCGACGCCGCGCGCAGCCGACGCGGCCGCAGCTCCAGCCCGACCACGGTGGCGAAGGTCTGTTCGGCGGGCCCGCCCGAGGCCCGCCTGCGCCGCAGGGTCTCGCGCAGCGCGTCCGCCCCCGGCAGCCGGTCGCCCACGGCCTCGGCGACGACCGCGTCCACCCACCCCTCGACGAGCGCCAGCAACGTCTCCAGTCGCGCCAGCGCCGCCTTCTGCTCCGGTGTGGTCTCCGGCTCGAACATGCCCGACTGCATCGCCTCCTGGATCGCGGCCGGGTTGCTCGGGTCGATTCCGCGGGCGAGCTCCTCGATGCGCGAGCTGTCCACCCGGATGCCCCGGGCGTACTGCTCGATCGCGCCCAGCAGCCGCTCCTTCAGCCACGGCACGTGGGTGTACAGCCGGTGGTGGGCCGCCTCGCGCGCGGCCAGGAAGATCATGACCTCGCTGGCGGGCCGGTCGAGGTCCTTGGTGAACTTCTCGACGTTCTCCGGCAGCAGCGCGGCCACGCGGTCGGGACCGACGGGGATGCCGATGTCGCTGGACGTGAGGACCTCCGCGGCCAGCTGCGCCAACCCGTTGCCGAGCTGGCTGCCGAACGCCAGGCCGCCCATCTGGCCGAGCATCGCCATCATCGGCCCGGCCTGCGCGCGAACCTCCTCGGGCAGCCCCTCGACCCACGCCGTGGCGACCCGCTGGGCCACCGGATCAAACAGCCGCCGCCACGTGGGCAGGCTCGCGTCCACCCACTCCGTGGCCGACCAGCCCTTCGCCTCGATGGCGCCCGCGGGGAAATCGGTGGCGGCGTCGAGCCACAGCTCGGCGAGCTTCACGGAGTCGCTCACCGCGGCGCGCTGGCTGGCCGTCAACGAGGACGTGGTGGCGGCGAGCTGCTGGTGCGCCATCTGCGCGGCGAGCTCGTAGTTGACCGGGCCGCCGCCGCTCGACTGCGCTTGGCTCAGCATTTGGCCGAGCTGGGTGAGCATCTGGCCCAGCTGGTTGACGTCGAAGGCCGCACCTCCCGGCATGGCGCCGAAGCCGAGCGGATTCTGCGGGTCGTCCCGACGTTCCGGCCGGTCACGGTCATCACCACCGCCTGCGGGTCCGAAGCCGAACGGCACATCACTCATGCCCCTACGGTACGCGGCCGAGGCCCAGGCCACGAACGTCGCCGGGTGATCACCCGCCCGTTACTCTCCACCGATGCGCCGCCGGATCTCGACCCTGCTCGCGGCCGGGATGCTGGCCGGGGGGCTCGTGGTCCTCGCGGTCACGGTGCCGGTGCCGCTGGTCGCGCTGGGACCCGGCCCGACCTTCAACACCCTCGGGAAGGTCGAAGACAAGCCCGTCATCGCCGTGCAGGGGCTGCCGACCTACCCGCCGTCGGGCAACCTCAACCTGACCACGGTCTCGGTCACCGACCACCTCACCCTCGTCAACGTGCTGGGCCAGTGGGCGGCGCCCGACCGGCAGGTCGTGCCCCGCTCCGTCATCTTCACGCCGGGCCTTTCCGACGAGGAGGTGCAGGAGAAGAACGCCGAGGACTTCACCACGTCGGAGATCAACGCCGAGTCCGCCGCCGTGCTGGAGCTCGGGCTGCCCTCCGTGGTCGCGGTGGCCGACGTCGTCGCCGGATCAGCTGCGGACGGCAAGCTCAAGGCGGGGGACCGGATCGCCACGGTGGACGGCACCCCCGTCGCGGACCCCGACGCGGTCAACCGGGTGCTGGAGGTGACGAAGCCCGGCGACCCCGCCACCGTCGGGTTCATGCGCGATGGCGCCCCGCAAAGCGTCACGGTCGCGCTGGGCTCGGCGCCCGATGCGCCCCGCGGAGTGCTCGGCGTTGTGCTGGCGCGGCTGCCGAAGGACGGCACCGTGACCGTCGACCTCGGCGGCATCGGCGGCCCGTCGGCCGGGCTGATGTTCTCACTCGGCATCGTCGACGTCCTCACCCCCGGCGACCTCACCGGCGGCCGCTTCATCGCGGGCACCGGGGCGATCACGGCCGACGGCGCGGTGCAGAACATCGGGGGCATCCAGTTCAAGATGGCCGCGGCCCGGGCCGCGGGCGCCACCGTTTTCCTGCTGCCGGTCGGTGAGTGCGCGACCGCGCTGCCCGCCGTGCCGTCCGGCCTGCAACTGGTGAAGGTGGCCACGCTGCACGACGCCGTCACCGCACTGAACGACCTCAACGCCGGACGCACCCCCCCGAGTTGCCCGTAAACACGGTCATTTCCGGCATTCGGGGCCCGAACGGGAACCCCACACCCCGTCCGTAGAGTTGGAACAGCAGGGCGCGCCGTCGGGCCGCCGTTTCACCTTGCGCCGGGCCGACGGTTCGTCGCCCGGCGCCCGCAGAGAAGAACACTTGGAGCGTGCCCTGTGGCCATGCGGCCCCCGGTGGGAGCCCCGACGCTGTCCCGCCGTACCCGGATCCTGCTGATCGTCGCAGCGGTCATCATCCTGCTCCTGCTCGGTGGCTCCCGGCTGCTCAACCTCTATGTCGACTGGCTGTGGTTCGGCGAGGTCGGCTTCCGCAGCGTGTTCTCGACCGTGCTGTTCACCCACGTGCTGCTGTTCGTCATCGGCGGCCTCGTGATGGGCGGCCTGGTCGCGCTCTCGTTGTGGATCGCCTACCGCTCGCGCCCAGTGTTCGTGCCGGTGAGCGGCCCCGAGGACCCCATCGCCCGGTATCGCACGGTGATCATCCAGCGGCTGCGCCTGTTCGGCATCGGCATCCCGGTGGTGATCGGCTTCATCACGGGCCTCGCCGTGCAGGGCAACTGGCAGACCGTCCAGATGTTCCTCAACTCCACGCCGTTCGGCGTCACCGACCCGGTCTTCAACATCGACGTCAGCTTCTACACATTCCAGCTGCCGTTCTTCCGGTCGGTGCTCGACCTGCTCTTTGTCGCGGTGGCGATCAGCTTCGTGGCCGCGCTGGTCACCCACTACGTGTTCGGCGGCATCCGGCTCACCGGCCGGGCGGGCCAGGTCAGCGGCGCCGCCCGGGCCCAGCTCGCGGTGCTCGCGGGCGTGTTCGTGCTGCTCAAGGCCGTGGCGTACTACTTCGACCGGTACGAGCTGCTGTTCTCCGACCGGCGCCAGGACATCTTCTACGGTGCCACCTACACCGACCTCAACGCGGTGATGCCCGCCAAGCTGATCCTGCTGTTCATCTCGATCATCTGCGCGGCGGCCTTCTTCGCGGCCGTGTTCCGGCGCAACCTGCAGCTCCCCGCGATCGCCACGGTGCTGCTCATCCTGTCCAGCGTGCTGATCGGCGCGGCGTGGCCGCAGGTGCTGCAGCAGTTCGTCGTCGCCCCCAACGCCAACGACCGCGAGTCCGTGCCGATCCAGCGCAACATCGACGCCACCCGCACGGCGTTCGCCATCGGCGCCGACACCGTCAACTACGTCAAGTACTCCGGTACGTCCGAGGCGTCCCCGCAGACGGTCTCGAACGACAAGGCCACGGTCCCCAACATCCGGCTTCTGGACCCCGTCAAGATCTCCGAGACGTTCACCCAGCTGCAGCAGCGGCGCACGTTCTACGGCTTCGAGTCGAAGCTGGACATCGACCGCTACGCGTCGAACGACGGCTTGGTGCAGGACTACATCGTCGCCGCACGCGAGCTGAACTCCAACGGGCTCACCGGCAACCAGACCGACTGGATCAACCGGCACCTCGTCTACACGCACGGCAACGGGCTCGTCGTCGCCCCGGCCAACCAGATCAACGCCCCGCTGGACGACTCCGGCGGCGGACAGGGTGGCCTGCCGAAGTTCACCAGCATCGACACCACCACCACCGCGAACGATGCCTCGATCCCGGACAGCCTGAAGATCAAGGAGCCGCGGATCTACTACGGCGAGCTGAACACCGACTACTCGATCGTCGGCGGCCAGAGCGGCGCCACCCCGCGCGAGTACGACTCCGACTCGCAGAGCTACACCTACACCGGCTCCGGCGGCGTGCCGATCGGGAATCTGTTCAACCGGACAGCGTTCGCGCTGGAGTACCAGGAGCGCAACATCCTGTTCAACAGCTCCATCAACGCCGACTCGAAGATCATGTACGTGCGGAAGCCGGAGGATCGGGTGCAGCAGGTCGCGCCCTGGCTCACCACCGACTCCGACCCGTACCCGGCGGTGGTCGACGGGCGGCTCACCTGGATCGTCGACGGCTACACCACGCTGCCGAACTACCCCTACGCCGAGGAGGTGGCGTTCGGGTCGGCGACCACCGACGCGCAGAACACCGCCCAGCCGGGGCAGAACCAGACGATCAGCTACCTGCGCAACTCGGTGAAGGCCACGGTCGACGCCTACAACGGCAACGTCACGCTCTACGCGTTCGACGACTCCGACCCGGTGCTGAAGACGTGGATGAAGGCGTTCCCGGGCACCGTGCAGCCCAGCTCGGCGATCAGCCCGAGCCTGCGCTCGCATTTCCGGTACCCGGAGGACCAGTTCAAGGTGCAGCGTGAGCTGCTCACCCGCTACCACGTGGGCAACCCCAGCGAGTTCTACGGCGGCGTGTCGTTCTGGGACGTCCCGACCGACCCGACCGTGCAGTCGGGCGCCGCCGGGGCCGCGCAGCCGCCCTACTACGTGCTCGCGGGCCCGCCCGGGGCGGCCGACGCCACCCAGCCGACGTTCCAGCTCACCAGCGCGCTGGTGTTCAAGAACCGCGACATCCTCTCGTCGTACGTGTCGGCCAGCTCCGACCCGGCGACCTACGGGAAGATCACCGTGCTGCAGCTGCCGTCGGATACGCAGACGCTCGGCCCACAGCAGGTGCAGTCGCAGTTCATCAGCTCGCCGACGGTCAGCTCCAACATCAGCCTGCTCTCGCGCGGGCAGACGGCGGTCGACTACGGCAACCTCCTCACGCTTCCGGTGGCGGGCGGCCTGCTCTACGTCGAGCCGATCTACATCGAACGCACCGGCCAGTCGTCGAGCTACCCCCAGTTGGCGAAGGTGCTCGTCTACTACGGCAACCGCATCGGCTACGCCCCCACGCTGAAGCAGGCGCTGGACCAGGTGTTCGGCGCGGGCGCGGGCAACGGCACCGCAGGGGCGGGGCAGGCCCCGGCGGCCGCTCAGCCAAATACGGCACCCGCCGCGGGTGGCGCCGCGGCCGCCCCGCAGGTCGCGGCGGCCGCCGCGTCGATACAGACGGCCATCACCCAACTGAAGGCCGCCCAGGCCTCCGGTGACTTCGCCGCCCAGGGTCAGGCGCTCGCCGCCCTGGACGCCGCGGTGAAGCAGTTCCAGGCCGCGCAGCAGGCGGCGGGCGGCGGGGGCTGAGCCCGCCCGCCTGCGCCGTCGGCTGGGGTGGCCGCACCGGTGCTCTGGTGTCCGCACCGGTGCCGGGACGCCGGTGCGGCCACGCCGACGGCGGTGCCGTGCTGCGGCCTTGGTGACCCACCCCCCGCCCGCGGCCACGTTTCGCGCGCGTGTACAGTTGGAGACACAACAGCAACGCGGGGTGGAGCAGCTCGGTAGCTCGCTGGGCTCATAACCCAGAGGTCGTAGGTTCGAATCCTACCCCCGCTACTACCCTGAAGTACCAGCTCAGAGGCTCTTCCGCTTGATCTTGCGGAAGGGCCTCTGACGTTGGATGTGGGCAGAATGTGGGCGGCGACACCGCTGGCCGACGGCGGACGTCACCAGATCTGGACGGACGTCGACCCGCGGAGGCCCCTCTGGTGGGTGGGCCTGCTCAGCTTTGAACTCGTCAGCGAGTCCGCTCCGCGTGGGTCCACGGCGATCCCCAACCCGCCGTCGGATACGCCGCTCGACGTGCGCATGATCCGCCTGTACCCGGGGGCTAGAGTCCGGTCGTGGGGTGGTGTTCGGACGGCCACCGCCGAAGTGGGCTGTGTCGTCCGGAGCGGTCGGTCGACCGATCCGCCCATCGATGCCACGCTGTAGTGATCGCGTCATCACTGTCGATAACGTCCATGATTGCTGTCGCGATATGCGAACGGCAAGGGGGAGCGGTGTTGACGCGTTCGGTGTGCTCAAAGATGTCCTCGACGACTACGAGTCGTTTGTGCGCGGCTTTCTCAACATCCGTGATCCTGAGATCCCGACACGCATCGAGGGTGAGGTCGAGAATGGCCTGTTCTGGCCCGAATAATGGCTTGCGCTCAACGCCGCCTTCGAGTCGGGTGGTTCGGTCGGGGAACTCATCTGCGCGGGCCTGCTGCACCCCGCCTGCGGGGCGCGTGCGATGCCCGGGGTGCGGGCGTCCAGCGCCATCCCGGCGCCGACAAGGTGGACGGGGGTCGCCCCTCGCCATCTGGCCTCGTCGGTCACTGCCTCGTGACGGCGGCGGAGTTGAACCGCGGTGCAGGGTGATCGGGTGACCCTCGATGCTGATGACGGCACGATCGCGGTCGCGCGTCCGAGATGGATCGGTCAGACCCTGAAGCTCGGTGAGGGGCAGGACCCGCTGGGGCTGCAGTCGATGACCCAGGACCGGTTGATGCCCTTAATTCTCCCGGGCATCCTTGAGCTGTCGCAGAAGGCCCGGTACTTCTCCTTCCACGCCTTCCTTCTTGACGAGTACCGACGCCGCAAGCTGCCAGCGAACGCCGCAGGCCTGTCCAGGTTCATCAAGTGCTGTGAGTGGGATCTGGGGCTCGCGGTACAGCGGTGTCCACGCAGCTGCGGATCGAGCCCGGTCGGCGCGCGTCGGCTTCGTGCCGCCGACGGCGACGCCGGCGTGATCCGTCGTGGTGAGTCGATCGAGACTCCGCTCGGAGGCTATGGCCTGTACTACCGGTCGCCGATGATCTCGTTGGGACTCGTGGCGCGGTCCGGGAGCATGCTGGGCGACCGGCCCACCCCTGGGATCTGGCCCGCGCGGCGGGGCAGACTGCGGACGCGACCCGCTGGTACCAGCAGGGCTTGGCCATCCGCGAGGAGCTGGTGCGGCGGGATCCGGGCAACACCGACTTCCAGCGCGACCTGAGCATCTCCTACGAGCGACTGGCTGACCTAGTGTCACGTAATGGTACTAGATTAGCTACGCGCGCTATGCAATAATTCCGCTGTGGAGTTGTCTGAGGAGCAGCGGGCATCGCTCAATGCTATGATCCAGCAAGTTGGCTACGATGGTTCGGTCTCCGCTCGTGCCCGGATGGTGTTGTGGCGGGCCGACGGGTTGTCGGTGACGGAGATCATTGAGTTGTCGGGAGCGTCAAAGCCGACGGTATACAAATGGCTGGACCGATACGAACAGTTCGGAGTCGATGGCTTGACGGATCTGCCGCGCCCGGGGAAGCCGCGAGCGGTGCCCGATAGTGTGCGGGCTCGCATTGTCGCGTTGACGCGGTGCACGCCACCGGCCGAGACGGGACTGAGTCACTGGTCGAGTCGCGAGATGGCGACGTACTTGAAACGGGCAGAGAACATCTCGGTGTCGCACAACTTCATCGCGCAGGTGTGGCGGGACCACGCTTTGCAGCCGCAGCGTCAAGGCACCTTCAAACTGTCGAACGATCCGGACTTCGAGGCCAAGGTGGCCGATGTGGTCGGGCTCTATCTGGATCCCCCTACGGCTGCAGTCGTCCTGTCCATCGACGAGAAGACGCAGGTCCAGGCCCTGGATCGAACGCAGCCGATGTTACCGATCAACGTCGGGAAGACCGAGAAGCGCACCCATGACTACGTCCGGCATGGCACCACGAACCTGTTTGCCGCGCTGGACACGATAACCGGAGAGGTGCTCGGGGAGTGCTACCAGCGGAGGCGCACCGCGGAGTTCCTCAAGTTTATGGACCATGTTGTCGCGCGCTACGGTGACCGCGAGATCCACGTCGTCCTGGACAACCTGTCGACCCACAAAGGCAACGACGTGGACGCCTGGCTCACCAAGCACACCAATGTCACCTTTCACTTCACGCCGACCGGCAGTTCCTGGTTGAACCAGGTGGAAATCTGGTTCAACATCATCACCAGGCAGGCGATCCGGCGCGGCACCTTCACCTCACTTCGTGTACTCATCAAGACTATCAACTCCTACATCGAGAACTGGAACCGCGACGCGAAACCCTTCGAATGGACAGCGACTCCCGGCGAGATCATCGCCAGTGTTCGCATCCTCCACCGCGACTTCAAGAAGCTGTTGGCCAACAACGCCAAGTAACGAGAAACCATTACGCGACACTAGTGTCGCGTGTTGGAAGTAGTTTTACGCTTTGCTTTGGCCAGGATGGTATCGGCGTCCTTGGTCCAGATGAACGGTTCGCAGCGCTCGTTCCAGCCGTCGATGAAGCGGCGGATGGCATCGACGAGTTCGCGGACGGAGTCGAAGCTGCCGCGGCGGATGGCCTGGCGGGTGATGATGCCGAAGAAGATCTCCACCAGGTTCAACCAGGACCCCGATGTCGGGGTGAAGTGCAGCGTGATCCGGGGGTTGGGGCCAGCCAGGCCTTCACCCAATGCCAGGGAGATGAGTGGTTTCGGCCTCTGTCTGGGGGCTGCTCGCCGCGGTCACGTTGAGTGAGGTCGATCGGCAGGCCCTCCTGCGACAGCCGGGCGACCTCTGGTGTGGGTGGTTCGATGTGATCGGGGCGTGTTCGGCGTGGCGTGCCGGGATGGGTGGAGGCTCCCGGTAGAAGATCAGGTGTATGAAGCCGATCTTCGTCCCTGGAGCCTCCGCGTGTCTTTCTACCCGGTCTCGTCCTGGCCCGCGATCCCCGGTGTGGAGATTCCCGGTGTAGATCAGGCGGCGGTGATGGTGGCCGTCCCGGTCTCGGCGCTGGCCTGGCCCGTGCGGGCGGATTCGGGCGGTGAAGGCCGATCGGCGCTGGTGGTCGCGGGGCCTTCACGGATCACGGCGGGCGATCTGGTGGCCTGGTGCAAGGTTGTGGTGGTGGCGCCGGCCCTGCTGCGCCGGGATGGGCGGGTCCAAGCCGAGGGCCGCCCGTGTGATCACGCCCGGCTCGGGGCCGCGGAGCAGGAACTGGACCGCCGCTGCGGGCCGGGGACGATCGAGCGGATCGCCGCGGGGGTCCACCCGACCGGGAAGATCAAGGCCGTGGCGCGGCGGGAGATGAGCGTGGCGTTCACGATCCGGGCGGTGCTGCTGATGACCTTGATGCCCGACGCCGACGCCCGCGAGGTGCTCACCACGCTACTGGGAGAGCTGGTCGAGGTGCCGTGGCAGCGGGCGCACACGGTGCCCTCGGGCACGGTGCTGTCCACCTGGCGGACCGCGATCGGCCCGGCACCGCTGCAGGAGCTGCAGCGGGAGTTGCTGGCCGCGGTCGTGGCCGAGCACCGCCCCGATGGGCTGTTCGCGGTGGAGGTGGGCGGCGGGCTGCGGCTGGGCTCCATCGACGGCACCGTGACCCGGATGCCCGACACGGCGGCCAACCGGGCCGTGTTCGGCACCGCCGGGGCGGCCGAGACCGGCTACCCGCAGATCCGCCACTTGCACATCTCCGACGCGCTCACCCGCGCCACCCTGGCCGTGGTGACCGGCCCGGCCGGTGGGGACAAGGCCGAGGCCGAGCAGGCGCTGCTGGACCGGGCCCTGGCCGAGCAGCCCGACGTGTTCGGCCCCGACCGGTTGTGGATCATGGACCGGAACTTCCCCGGGGTGGCGCGGATCAAGGCGATGCTTGCCACCGGCAGCCACGTCCTGATCCGCGTCAAGTCCGACATCCGGCTGCCCCGTATCGGCGGGTTCGCCGAGGACGGGTCCTACCTGGCCCTCCTGTCCGGCGGCGGGACCACCCTGACCATGCGGGTGGTCGAGTACTACGTCACCCTGGACGGACAGACCACGCCCGAGCTGTTCTGCCTGGTCACCGATCTGCTCGACCACACCACCCACCCGGCGCATCTACTCGCCGATGCCTACCGGTGGCGGTGGGACGGATCCGAGACCGCCCTGCGGGAGGCCAAGTCGGCCATCCACGACGCCGGCCCGGCGACCGGGGCGATCCTGCGCTCACACACCCCGAACCTGATCCGGCAGGAACACGCCGCCTGGATCGTCGCCACCGAGCTCGTCCGCGTCACCACCCGCTCGGCCGCCACCATTGCACAGCCGTTCCGGAAAGGCCCACGCACCGGTCAGGCCGTCGCGGCCCGGCACCTGTCGTTCACCACCGCCCGCCGCACCCTGATCACCACCGTCCGGGCTGGCGCCGCCACCGCCTCACTACCCGCACCCGCCCGGGCCGCCGCCCACCACACGGCCCTGGCCGTGATCGCCAGCGCCCGCGTCACCACCGACCGGCACCGCCACCGCGACCACAAGATCAAAACCAGACAGCCGTTTCCCCACGCCCCCCGCGGCATCACCACCCGCACCGCCCCCGCCCACGTGCACGTCTGCGGCACCACCGCGGCCTGACCCCCGCACCGTCGCGTCCCTCGACCAGAACATCACCACCCCGGGCGGGAACCCGGCGCACCCGGCCAGACCGCCGGGCCACCACCACGCCCCCCGACCGCTATCACCCTCCGTACACAACTCGAAGATCACCACGAGGGTCCGCCGCGCCGCGAACTACCGAATCTCCCTGGCATTGGGCCTTCACCCGGGGGTGCTTGTGGGTGGCGTAGTTGTCGCAGACGATGTGCAGCTTTCGCCGTGGATAGGCCTTGGCGACCTGCTTGAGGAAGCGCAGGAACTCCTGGTGGCGGTGCCGGGGCAGGCAGGTGTCGACGACCTTGCCGGTGGCGACCTCGAGGGCGGCGAACAGCGTAGTGGTGCCGTTGCGGATGTAGTCGTGCGTGGCCTTCTCCGGCACCCCGGGCATGATCGGCAGGATCGGGGCCGTCCGCTGCAGGGCCTGCACCTGCGATTTCTCGTCGAGGCAGAGCACCACGGCGTTCTCCGGCGGGTTCACATACAGCCCGACCACGTCGCGGACCTTGGCCTCGAGTTCCGGATCTGTGGAGAACTTGAACGTCTCGACCCGCCAGGGCTGCAGGTCCCAGCTGCGCCAGATCCGCGCCACCGTGGCGAAGCCGAGCCCCAACTCCGCGCCCAGCAGCCGGCTCGACCAGTGCGTCACCCCGAGCCGCTGCGGCGGCGGGGTCAACGTCGCCACCACCACCTCGGCTTCGTCGACCCGCCGCGGCCGACCCGAACGCTTGCGGTCCTCCAGCGCGCGCAGCCCGCCCTCCGCGTAACGATCCCGCCAGTGGATCACCGTCGGCCGGCTCACCCCGACCCGGGTCGCGATCTCGGTGTTCGAGTGGCCCTCACCGGCCAGCAGCACGATCCGCGCCCGCTGCGCCAGCCCGGCCCGAATGCCCGAGGCCCGTACCCAGGACCGCAGCGTTGACTTGTCCTTGCCCCGGACCTCCAAGCGAGCAGCAATCGGCATACGCCATTGTCTCAGCCACTCACTGTAAAGTCATTTACGACACGCGACACTAGCGTCAGCGGCCAACGAATCCGGTGACGCCAGACAGCACATCGACGCTGCAGCCGCGGCACGCAACGCTCTCCACCGGCGGGAATCCGAGAACGTCGACCTTGCCGAAGAACTCGCTGTTACCCTCAGTCGACGAATCGCGATCACCGAACAGGTCGAACCCGACCGATCCACCATCCTCGCCATATTGGAGCCTCTCGAACAGCAAGGCCGTCTGACCACCAAGGGCGCAGCGACGTTGGACTGGCTACGTTACCTCGATAGGCAGAACCCGACGATATAGCGGGTTATCACCAGGTTCCGGCATGGGTCCACGCCGACTGATCGGTGATGAGGCGGCAAGACGGGTCGGGCTGATGCCCCACCGCTCCCGTTTCATCGCGGTCGAGGTTGGGGTCGGGCCCGACGGCCCCCGGGCCGGAGTGCGGCCGGGCTGACGGCAGGGCGCCGCCCAGATCGTCCTCAAATGCGTTCTGGGACGACCGCCGCGGCCATCACGGGGAGGACGGGCGCCGCAACCGCCGAATCGGTCCGGCATGCGAGCCCGTGCCACGGTGCCTATTTCGGATGGAGCGGCACCGCGTCAGCTTTGTTCGGCGATGGCGTCAACCGCTCACCGAGCCACGGTGAAGTTTCCGGTCCATGGGATCTGCTCGCCCATGGCGAGACCCCTCGTGTTTCGCAGTTTTTGTTGATCAAGTCCCGGCTGCTGCCCAGGCGGCGAGGACGGCCTGGGTTTCTTGCGGGGTGGCCTGCTCGGGGCATGGACCGCGAAATCTGGCGGCGATGATGACGCGGCGGAGCTTGATGGCCATGTCGTCGTAGGACGGTTCGGTCTTGGTGGTGTACCAGCGGGCTCGGGCCCGGTGACCGGTGACGTCGTCGGGGGTGTGCCCGTGCAGCGTGTACCACACGGTGACGACGCTGAAACAGATCAGCCCGAACGGCACGGTCCGTTCCACGGCGCGACGTGTGCGATTGCGGGCCTCGCCGACGCCCATGATTGGCGGGCATCGGAGAAGGCCTGTTCGATTCCCCACCGTGCGGCGTAGCGGGCTACCAGATCTTCCGCAGAAGATTGCAGATCGGTGGTGACCAATGGAAGTCCATAACCGCGGTCGTCACCGCCTCGAGTCCGGGGCTTGTCATCACGCACCAGAATGACGCGCACGGTTCGGCTGCGAAACGATCCGTACCACAAGCAGACCCGTTCGGTGATCTGCACGGAGTCGGTGCGCCCGTACCGGCGGACCCGGGTGTCGCGCCACCGCGCCCGGACCGTGGCGGCGGCGGCCAGGTCGGTCGGGGTTCCCAACCGAGGGCCTCTGGTGCG
Source organism: uncultured Actinomycetota bacterium (assembly GCA_963739465.1). Taxonomy (GTDB): domain Bacteria; phylum Actinomycetota; class Actinomycetes; order Mycobacteriales; family Pseudonocardiaceae; genus Pseudonocardia. The sequence continues at coordinate 114,300 of CAVUAS010000002.1, read as the reverse complement.
GGGGCGCCCGGAGCGCCCGGTGCGCGGTGGGGGCAGTTCGTGCAGCACCGAGGTGACCTTCAACCGGCTGGTCCAGGTGATCCGATCGTCCACGTCGCGCAGGCGTTCCCCGACGTAGGCGGCGTCCCCGACCACGTGCACCGTCCGGTCGGGATACCGGGCGGCGATCAACTCGGCCAGCTCGCGGGCGTGGGCGATCTTCCCGGTGTGCCGCGGCCGCCACAGCCGGGCCAGCACCGGCAGGCACACCGGGCGGGACAGAAACGACAGCTGCACCACGATCCCGGCCACGACCCAGCAGTTGCCGAACCCGATGGGTTTCGGGCCCTTCGCGGCGCCGTCGTGATGCCAGGCCACCCCGAAGACTTTCTTCCCGGAACGTTTGAACAAGGTGTCGTCGACCGCGATCGTGAGTGCAGCGCCTGCCGGGAGCAGCCGGGCCACGATCAGATCGGCCAAGGCCAATCCCAGCGCGTCACCCGACCAGCGGGCGTGGGTGAACAATCGGTGCGCGCGGCTGTGATGCCACACCTGATCCAGCCCGGCCCCGATGAGCATTCCACACACCGTCCGGCGGCGGGTCTGCGCGATCAGACCGACAACCAGCCCGATGAAAGTCTGGAATGTGGGCGCGGTGAAGCACGGGCGGAACACGGTCAGGAGACCGGCCAGCGAGCACGGTGCGGTGGGGCCGGGAAGCATCGACGGATCACTCTCACGTGGACGGTGACGGAGCGGTCGATGCTGTCCTCTTCACAGCTCAAGATCCACGAACCACCCGTCACCGGCGTGTCCCCACGACCCACCGACCGGCGACAGCGCCAGAAACTGCGAAACGCGAGAGACCCTGTGGGTGCCGAGAAGCCGGTCACCTCATGCGACCTGCACGTATTCGTGGATGATGCCGCCGAGCCGGTCTCGTCGTAGCGGCTGGACGGTCGCGCCGGAACGTGGTGGAGTGCTGCCCTCTGGTGGGCGTTGATCGAGTGATCGGTGAGGTCGGTGCGCGTTGAAGTGCTGCACATACTCGCGCAGCACGACGTCGAGGTGGCGTGGTCCGGTGATCAGGAGGTGGTCGAGGCATTCCCGTCGCAGGGTGCCGATGAAGCGTTCCGCGATTGCTTTCGCGCGGGGTGCCCGGATCGGCGTTCGAATGATCCGCATGTCGGCGCCGGTGAAGACCGCGTCGAACGATCCGGTGAACTTGCTGTCCCGGTCACGGATCAGGAACCGCAACCGGTCGGCTCGATCGTCGAGGTCCATGAGCAGGTTGCGGGCCTGTTGAGTGACCCAGGCCCCGGTCGGGTGGGCGGTGATCCCGGCGATGTGCACGTGGCGGCGGCCGTGCTCGATCACCACGAGAACGTAGAGGCGGCGTAGGAACACCGTATCGACGTGGGCGAAGTCCACGGCAAGGATCGCGTGGGCCTGCACGGACAGGAACTGCCGCCAGGTCGGCCCCGAGCGGCGGGGAGCAGGATCGAGTCCGGCGCTCTTTAAGATCTTCCAGACGGTCGAGGCGGCGACAGGATGGCCGAGGCCGATCATCTCACCCTGGATGCGCCTGTACCCCCAGCGGGGATTCTCGCGGGCCATCCGCAGCACCAGTGCCCGGATCGGCGACGGGATAGGCGGTCGGCCTGGTCGTCGGCGCGGGTAGGTCCAGCGTCGGGCAACGAGCTGGGCGTGCCAGCGCAGCAGCGTTCGGGGCGAGACCAGCCGCAGCTGGCGCAGCGGGGCGGGCAGCAGCCTGCCCAGCGCGCTGAGCACCGCCCGGTCGGGCCAGGTCAGTGCTGGCCGGGCGTTGGTGCGGCGCAGCACGGTGACCTCGTGACGCAGCATCAGGATCTCGACGTCCTTGGCGGCGTCGGAGCGGGCGAGCAGCGCCAGCGAGCCCAGCACGCGAATGAGCATCAGGTAGACTGTCCGAAGGCCACAGCGGGCGATCATGCTGGCTCTTGTCGGGACGGTGATGTTGAGGTCAGCCTCCGGGAAGGTGCCGCTCAGAGACGGTGACGGTGTTCTCGGCACTCACAGGCAGGGCAGGCAGGGACAGGGCAGGCAGGCACCCACCCTAGGGCTCATCGGGGTGGGTGTCGTAGTCCGCGTCGTCTGCCGACCACGCATCGCCCAGCACCCAGCGGGTCAGGGCGTCGAGGGCACGACCGGCACGCACCGAGGCGGCCTGTTCGTCGGACCACCCATCGCGCCCACCACCGAGCACCCCCACCAGGGTGCGCAACGCGTCCAGTTCGGCAGGGCTCATCTCGGACTGGTTCATCGAGGCGCAGGACCCCAATTCGCCCATTCCATCCTGTACATCGATGTTAGCCGTGTTACGCCGCGCCGAAGCGCTCCGGCATCTGCACGCACACCACCTCGCCGCGGGCGCAGACCTCGCCGCCCGCGGCCAGCGTGACAGCCAGTGCCACCTTGCACCCCTTGATCTCCGTCGCGCGGGCGCGCAACTCCAGTTCTATGCCGAGCGGCGTCGGCCGCAGATAATCCACCTTCAGCGACGCGGTCACGAAGCGCAGTGGCGGCTCACTCCCCGGCTCGCGGCCCTCCGCCGCGTAGGCCGCAGCGGCCGCCGTCCCCGTCGCGTGGCAGTCGATCAGCGACGCGATCAGCCCGCCGTACACATAGCCGGGGATGGCCGTATAGTACGGCCGCGGCGTGTAGTGGCATACGCCCTCCGCGCCGTTCCAGTACGTCCGGATGTGCAGCCCCGCGTCGTTGAGCCGCCCGCACCCGTAGCAGTGCGCGACATTTTCGGGGTAGGTATCTTGGATTGCCTCTTCAGTCATACATCACGTCTCACTTCACAAACTGTATCACCACCGTCCCGCGCGGGGCAGCGTGCCTAAGGTGCCTAACAAGCCTTCTACCTGCGGAAACATGTGGGGCGACCCACGCCGCCGACCGTCCTAAGGCAAGGCCATTGGGCAGCGTGCCCACCACCTGATAGCCCGCAAAGCCCCCCGCGGCGTTGACTTCCGGCGCGGTGAGCTTGTCCGCCTACCCCAGCACCACCGCCAGCCGCATCCCCGCGGCTACACCCGAGATCACGGAGGCGCGCCGAGCGTGATCAACCAGCCAAACCTCGACCCTTCAACTTCTGTAGTCTAGGGGCTGAGTTGTTGTTGCCGAGCACTGATTTGCAGACGATCACGTCGCTCATCGTGCCGACGGGCGATGCCGGGGCGCTGTCGTCATCGTAACGGCTTGATCGGCGCTATGACGGACTGGACGCAGTGACATGGCCGGCGGCGCGTGCCGTGGTAAGTGTGCTGCTGCGCCCTTCCGTTCCTCGGCGCCTGGGGCGGCGTTCATCAGCCCGACCAGCCCGGCCGCCGCGGCCTCGCTGTCACCGCCCAGGCGCCGCCGCGGCGTAGCGTCGGCGGCCAAACCACGGCGGTACTCGGCCGCCTCGGCCTCCACCAGCAGTGCCCCGGCGAGCGCGTCCAACACCTGCTGCGACGGATGGCACTCCCGACCCTGCTCCAGCTGACGTAGTAGTCAGTGCTGACTCCTGCGAGCATGGCAAGTTCTTCGCGGCGCAGTCCGGGCGTGCGGCGCGTACCGCTCGTGATGCCGTCTGCCTCGGGCCGGACCCGGGCGCGGCGCGCCCGCAGGAAATCACCGAGGCGGGGTGTGCTGCCGTGCCTGGCCGTGGATACGTAATACCCGCACGCCGGCCTACACACGCGTCGGAGCAAGCGGATCTCGACCGTCCCGGTCACCCGGTAGGGGCCTCTGCGACTCCTGTGGGGTGCCAGAAGTCGGGCCTGGGTCGCTGACCAGCGGTGATCGCCGGTCGGACATGATCCCGGCGTGTCACTGCGGTTGCTGTACTTGAGGAAGCGCCGGGATAAACCGGCATGGAGGAGGAGATGGAAGAGCTCTACGCCGAAGGGGTAGCGACCCACGGCGGCCCCGAGTCATGCGTCGACGACCCGCGAGGGCGTGGCGAAGCGTTGACAGGGGTACGTGCAGGCCGGGTTATTGAGCCACGAAATCGCAGCTTCGGGGTGCCCACGCTGTTCAAGTGGTGGAAGGCAACACCGCCGGCGGCGTTAGCGCGAGGCGTCGGTGGATCCCGCGGGGTCAGAGAGCCATGGCATGTACGGAACCTTCATGTGCGAGAACCGGGAGATCCCACGCTCGCCCGTCCGGTTGATCATCGGGCGGGCCGCTCAGGGAACACAAGGTGGTACGCCTGAGATGTACGAGGGTGGGAAGTCGGACGGTCCCGTAGTACCTGCGAACCTGCCGAACGAGGCCGTGGGAGCGGTGGCGGAGGTGGGGGAGGAAAGGGGATCGGCCAAGGGGAACACGGCCAGCAAAACGCCTCCCGGACGCAGTGTCGGGCCGGGGCGTCCAGTGCGCTGGAGCGTGTGCGTGAGGTTGCACGACGAGACAAGGATGCGCGGTTCACGGCGCTGCTGCACAACGCGCGGCGGCCGCATCGTGCGCTGCGGCTGCGGCCGCCGCGCTCGACATCGCCGGTTCCCGAGCCGGTCCATGGCAGGATCCGGCGCTGGCCGATCTTGGGCGGGCTCATCAACGAGTACAAGACGGCAGCCTGAACCGCTGGTCAGGCATCATGGCCGCGTTCTGGAACCCCACAGGCAGAACGCCACGCCGGTGCACACCGGCTCGTGGTGGCCGTGTTGGCAGGAATGGCTGGCCGAGCGGTCCGCGCCACCGGCCGGGCTGCCGGGCCTCGGCGCACCTGCGGCCGGATACCCGGTGCTCGGCGAGGCGCCCGGCACCTACGTCCACGAGATCTGAACCGGTCGCGGTGGCGGTGCGCCGGCAGAGCGCGGAGGGGCGAAGGACCTGGACGTCGCGGGGCGTCCGCGGGCACCACCGGCCAGGCAGAGCGCGAGGTGGCCGTGGGGCCGCACCGGAGGAGGGTCGGGATGGATGCACGAGCTGGTCGGCCGGGAGGCGCGCCGACGCCACGTGCTGCTGCGGGTGGTGCAGGCGGTCGACCCGTCGAGGCCACCTGTGGGTGCCCGAAACTGCGCGCATCTCATGCGACCTGCGCATTCCCAACCGAAGCAATCAACTGGCCGGGCATCGGACTGGCTCGTCCCAGCGGTTGAGTGCAGGGGAGTGGTCCACCGGATGGCGAGGTTCAGGACCGTGCCGTTCAACTTCGGACGAAGCCACGATGATCGACGCTCCTGTCGGATGCCTGAAGCAGCCTGGAGCGGGCCTGGAGCGGGTGATCCTGGAGCGGGATCTGGAGCCGGGATCATTCCGGAACCGTCCTCAACGTTCCCGAACTGACTTCAACAGGCGCGCCTGACCGGCCGCAATTGCTGTTTCTGCAGTTCAGGGTGCTTCGCGGGCCACCCTGGGGGTCAAGGGGTCGCAGGTTCAAATCCTGTCGTCCCGACGGCGAGATCGGGCGGTGTTTCCTCGACGAGGAACACCGCCCTCTGCCATGTCTGACCTGCGACGATGTTGCTGTTCTCGATCTTGAATTCGCCGAGTTGTGGATCATCTGTGGATCTTGCTGGTGCCGCGAAAACTGCGAATCTGAGAGCAAATCTGGAGCACGGCGTCCGACGGCAACGAAATGGGGTCACGTTCTGCTCCAGACTTTTGTGCCTCTTTGGCGCGGCTGGACGCTGTCGACGACGCTGGGTGCGGTTCGTGTTGGCCGTCGGCGAGAGTCTGTGATCAATTCGTTCCTCGTCAAGGGGTCAACTTGCTCGACAAAGAGTCAAATGCAGGTGATGCCAGCCAGGTCGGTCTAGGTCGTCCTCAAGCTGCCGCAGCGCCCGGCTCAGCGGCGGCTGGGTCATCTGCAGCCGCTCGGCCGACCGGCGCACGTGCCGTTCCTCGGCGACCACGAGGAAGTACCGCAGCAGCCGCAGGTTCACGACCGGTGGCGATACCCGTTGGGTATCAGGACGCCGAAAGAGGCATTGGATCTCTCGGACCGGGGAGCGGTCAGCTGGGGACATGACCGACCTCAGCATCGCCTCCTACCACTACGACACCACCCGCGCGTTGTTCGACGGCAGTGTCACGGTCGAGGGTGCGACGGTCAGCATGCAGACCGCGGCGACCCTGCCCGAGATCTTCGAGCGCATGATGCGCGACCAGGAGTTCGACGTCTCCGAACTGGGCCTGACCTACTATCTGCACGCGCTGGACCAGGGGCGCTGCCCTACATCGCCATCCCGGCCTTCGCGAGCCGGCTGTTCCGGCACTCGGCGGTGTTCGTCAACGCCGACAGCGGCATCACCGGACCGGACGACCTCGTTGGCAGGACGATCGGCGAGTTCGGCATGTACGGCCAGGACCCCGACGTGTGGATCATGGGCATCCTGGCCGAGGAGTACGGCTTCCGACCCGAGCGCAACCGCTGGGTGATCGGCGGTCTGGAACACCCCACCGGACCGTTCGGCTTCATCCCGCACCCGTATCCCGACGACGTCGACGTGTCGCTCGCCCCGCAGGGCGCCACTCTCAGCGCGATGCTGGAGTCGGGTGAGATCGACGCCCTGTTCACCGCGAACGTCCCGCAGGCCTTCCAGCACGGGTCGCCGCGCATCCGCCCGCCTGTTCCCGGACTACGAACCCCTCGAGCGCGACTACCACCGCCGGACCGGCATCTTCCCGATCATGCACACGGTCGTGGTGCGCCGGACGCTGCTCGACGAGGAGCCGGAGCTGGTGCGCGCCGTCTACCAGGCCCTGCTCGACGCCAAGGACGCCGGCGCGGCGCGCTACCGGGTCGCCAGGACCCTCTACCAGGTCCCGACCATGCTGCCGTGGACCAACGCCCTGTTCGAGCGCAACGAGCGGGACCTGCCCGACGACTGGTGGCCCCACGGGATCGCGGCGAACCGGCACACCCTCGACACCTTCCTGCGCTACCACGAGCAGGCGCTCTCGGCCCGCCGCTGGTCCGTCGAGGAGCTGTTCGCCCATGCCCTTCTCGACAGGTGAGGGCAGCCCTTCACGGCGCCTCGCCGGCGCGCACGGTGGCTGTGGGGATCCAGAACCCGCGCATAGCATGTGACCGGCGGTTTCAGGCTGCGGGCTCACAGATCAGGCCGCCGAGGATAGGTCGACGCCGGATCCTGCCGTGAACAGGCTCGGGGGCCGACGACTTCGGGCGTGGTGGAGGTAACTGCAGCGCTCGATGCGGCCGCTGCCGGTTGTAGTGCGCTGAGTATTGGGCGAGCACGCCGCGCAGATGTCGTTCCCCGAAGATCAGCATGCGGTCGGTGAGTTCGGTGCGGACGGTCAGCACGAGGCGTTCGGCGAAGCAATTCGCGCGAGGGCCCTGGGGCGGGATCTTGATTACCTCGATACCGGCATCCTGCAGCACGGCGTCGAACGAGTCCGTGAACTGCCCGGCGCGGTCGCGGACCAAGAACCGGAACCGGCTTACGTGTCCGCTGAGCTCCATCACGAGGTTGCGGGCCTGCTGCGTGGTCGCCCCGTCGGGATGCCCGGTCACGCCCAGCACGTGCAGGAAGCGGTCACCGACCTCGAGCGCGAACAAGACGTAGAGTCGCCGCAGCGTCACCGCGCAGTCGACGTAGAAGAAGTCGACCGCGAGCATGCCGGTGGCCTGCGTGCGCAGGAACTGCCGCCAACTGGTGTCGGTGTGCCGCAATAGCGCCGGTGGGATCCGGTGGCGTTGGAGGATCCGCCGGATCGTCGAGGCGCCGACGCGGTGGCCGAGCTTGAGCAGCTCGCCTTGGATCCTTTATCCCCAGTTCGGGTTCTCCGTCGCCATCCGTACGACCAGTACTGCGAGCGTGTCGTTGATCGGTGGGCGACCGGGGCGGTTCGGGTAGGTCCACTTCTTGCGAACGGGCCGGTGATGCCAGCGCAGGATCGTGTTCGGTGTGACAGGCGTTGAAGCGGGCGAGGTGGACGTCCGCGCCGGCTTCGGCGTGCGCGATGAGGTCGCCGAGGAACGTGCCCGGTTCGCTGGAGCCGATCGCACCCTTGGCGCTGCGCGGGTGGCGACGCTGCGTGTCGCGGGCGAACTCGTCGACCAGGTGCCCGGTGTACTGGCGGCGCAGGATTTCCTCAGCCTGGAGATAGGTGGCGGGTGGCCGGACCTCGCCGTTGATCACTGACAGCGGCTCGCCGAGCTTGGGCAGCTGCTCACCGCGGCCGGTGAGGTAGGCGAGGTTGAGCGCGTTGCCGGGGAGCCGCCCAGCGCGGCCCACCCGCTGTAGGTCATCCCACCTTGTTCCTGAACGGACGGCGTCGATGTCACAACGTACGTGAGCGGGCTGATCATGGTCGCCCGCCTGCCGTGGCCGGCGGGCGGCGACGCGGCGGCGGGCGTGCGCTAGCCCGAGTTTCCCGGCTAGCATGATCGCTGCCGGTGTTTTCCCTGGCCAGGAGCTAAGTTGATGTTGTTGTGTGCTATGACCTAAGTTCGGGGTGCCCAGCGGTGTAGATCGAAGATCTCGGCGAGGTGGTCCTGGGTGGGGTTGGTCTCGGTGAGCATGCGGCGGGCCTTGGGTCGCCCGCCGGTGGAGGGGTAGATCAGCACCGTCTCCTGGATACCGGCGAGGGTGTCGAGCAGTTCACGCACGGATAGGTGCAGGCCGTGTTGGTGGGCGTGGCGGCGCATGAGGTGGGCGATCTGCAGGGCGAGCACGCAGGTGAACACGTGCACCCGGATGTTGTGCTCGGTCCAGTGGTGCATCGGGGAGAACGACACCACGTGCGGGTCTTTGAGTTGGCGGAAGCCGAACTCGGCCTCGGACTGGGAGCGGTAGCCGGCGACCACGTCCGCGGTTGGCCACTGGTCGCGGTCGGTCGTCAGGACGCGTTTGCCGAAGACCTCGGCTTCCAGGTCGGTGCGGGCTTGATCGTCGAGGTCGAAGGCGAGCCGGTGCTCGGCGGGGGTGGCGCCGGTCAGCTGCCAGGTGATGACCCGACGCACCCAGGGGTCGTTGACGATCTGGGTGATCTCGGCGGTGACCTTGTCGTGGGGTCGGCGGGTATGGCCCCGTGCCAGGGTGTCGGCCAGCGCGGAGAGCTTCGCGGTGGCCTTGGCCAGGGTCTGGTCGAAGCCGCGGGACTGGGCGGTGTGCAGGGTCGGGGAGTGGGTGAGCACGACGCGGCGGTCGGCGCCGTAGACCGGGCGGCGTTGTTCCAGTGCGGTCACGCCGGGGAACCGGTCGGGGTCCACGGGGTGCCGGTCGGCGGCGGGGCGGGCCAGCAGGTCCGGGCAGTCAGACGGCGGGATCGACCCGACGAACCCGAGACCGGTCGCGCTCAGGTGCGCGAGGTTGGCCAGCGAGTTCTGCCCGGCATCGAACACCACCGTCATCTGCGGGGTTGTCGCGCTCACGCTGGGCGTGGGGTTATCGGGGTTATCGGGGTTGTCGGGGTTGTCGGGGTTGTCGGGGTTGTCGGTGAGCGCCGCGGCCAACGCGGTATGCCGCGCCACCAGCAGGTCGATCATGGTGGCGAACTGGGTGACGTCGGGCCGGTTGCCGGGGTGGGCGTGGGAGACCAGCGGGATCCCACCGTCGCGGGTGATCACCAGGCCGAGCCCGACCAGGCGTAGGTCGGCTCGTTTCTGCTTGGCCTTGCCGCGCTGCGCGATGGGTGCCTTGTCGTTGGTGGTATCGATGTAGGTGGCGAAGTTGGTCATGTCCAGGGCCAGCGCGGAGATGTCCAGCTCGAAGGTCTCGATCATGGCCAGGGCGAGACGGTGCTCGATGCGGGCCAGTTGCTCGGGGCTGACCCCGTGCATCGCGTCCCAGAACTTGCGGTGGTCCAGCACCCCGGCACCGATCTTGGTGAACCGGTCGGCGGCGGTGCCGCGCACCACTTCTCGAACCCGCGCTTGGAGCACGGGTCCACCAGGCGGCCCAGCGCGGCCAGCGCCAGGTAGGTGCCCACCGAGGCGCCCGCGTCGGCCCGGCGTGCCCCGACCACCTCATCGATCACCGCGACCACGCCGAGACGCTCCAGCATCCCCCACGCGGCGGCGACCCCGAACGCCAGGTGCCGGGTCCGCTCGGGCCGCAGCGCGGCCTCGCGTTCGTCGAACGCGGCGGCGATGTCGGCGGCCGACCCGAGGTAGCGCTCGGAGACCATCCTGGGTTTACCCTGCACCCAGGCCATCTCCCGCACGTACCAGTACGGCCTGCCGCTGATCACCTTCTTGTAGAGACTCGCCACTCTTTAGGTCATAGGCCAAAGCAAGATCAAACACCAGCTGCCGCGCCGAGAACGCCCAGCTCAACTCACCTGGAGCCAGTTCCCAACACACTCAAGATCGAACTAACCGGGAAACTGGGGCTAGGGGGAGCCCATCGGCGCGTCCGGGGTGACGGGCAGCTCGATCCGAACGATTGCGCCCCCGTCGTCGCGGTTGGCGGCGTTTTCGTGTCCGCCGTGGGCTCGGACGATGGCGCGCACGATCGACAGGCCGAGGCCGGTGCCGCCGCCGTCGCGGCTGCGGGAGGCCTCGGCCCGCTGGAACCGCTCGAAGGCGTGTGGGAGGAAAGACTCGGGGAAACCGGGCCCCCGGTCGGCGACGGTGACCACGGCGGTGTCGGGGTGGGGGAGGGCGGCCCGCACCTCGACCGTGCTGGCGTCCGGGGCGTGGCGGATGGCGTTGTCGAGCAGGTTGTCCACTGCCTGGCGCAGTCGGTCGGCGTCGGCGGTGACGTCAAGGGCGTTGGGCGTGTCGACCTCGACGGCCACGCCGCGGGCTCGGCCCTGCGCATCGGCGCCACGCGCCGCCGCGCGCAGCAGGTCGGGCAGGTGTACCGCGGTCGGACGCAGGAAGGGCTGTCCGTCGTCAGCGCGGGCGAGCAGGAGGAGGTCTTCGGCCAGGCGGATGAGCCGGTCGGTCTCCTCCCGGGCTTGGGCGATCGCCTCTCCCAGCGCCTCTCGGCTGCGCCCCGGACGGGCGGCGAGCTCCAGCTCGGCGCGCAGGATCGCCAGTGGTGTGCGCAGCTCGTGCCCGGCATCGGCGACGAAGCCGCGCTCCCGCTCCACGGCGTCCTGCACGCGCGACAGCAGGTCGTTCATCGTCGTGCCGAGCGCGGCGATCTCGTCGTGGGTCGCGGGCACGGCCAGCCGCCGCGCCAGGTTGTCGTCGCTGATCGCGGCGGCCTGGCGGCGCATTCGCTCCACTGGGCGCAGTACGGCGCCCGCGAGCCACCACGCGCCGAGGCCGCCGAGCAGGGCGGCTGGTGGGCCCGCCACCGCGAGCGTGGTCACAGCGCGGTCGATCGCGGCGTCGGAGACGTCGGTGCCGGTGCCCACGGCCACGACGAGAGTGCGGTCGCCCGCGGGGATCGTCGTGGCCAGCACCCGGCTGCGGTCGCCCTGGACGTCGGCGGTGAACGAGATCTCTCCGGCCTGGGCTTGGCGTCGTTGCGCGGGGTCGAGCATTGGGCGGGTCCCGGCCTCGGGCGTCCATGCGACCAGTGCCCCGTTCGCGTCGCTGACCTGGACGATCCCGACGGAGGGCGCCAGAGCACCGGTCATCCCGTCGGGGCCCAGTTCGTCGGCGACGATCGCGACGCGCGGCCGCAGCCCCGGATCCAGCGAGGCGTCGACGCTGACCCGCAGCTGCAGGATGAACGCCAGGCCACCGACCGCGATGACCGCGGCAGTGGCCAGCGCGAACAGGACGGCCAGTCGCAGTCGCAGAGGCATGGCCGCCGCTCAGTGGGCGCCGGTGGGCTGGGCCCGCAGCCGGTAGCCCGCGCCGCGCACCGTCTCCAGCTGCTCGACGTGGAACGGTCGGTCGATCTTGCGACGCAGATAGAGCACGTACTGGTCGACCACATTGGACACACCCTCGTAGGCGAAGTCCCAGACGTGTTCGAGTATGTGGGTGCGGGTGAGCACCTCGCCCGAATGCCGCAGGAACAGCTCCAGCAGGGCGAACTCCTTCGACGAGAGCTCCAGCTCGGTTTTGCCGCGCCAGGCCTGACGGGTGGCCGGGTCGAGCCGGAGATCGCCCGCGGTCAGCTGGGTGGGCCGCTCCACGGCGCCGCGGCGGATCAACGCGCGGACGCGGGCCGTGAGCTCGGCGAAGCTGAACGGCTTGACTAGGTAGTCGTCGGCGCCCGCGTCGAGCCCACGCACCCGGTCGGCGACGGCGTCGCGTGCGGTCAGCATCAGCACCGGCATCCAGCGGCCCCCCGAGCGCAGCCGCCTGCACACGTCCACGCCGTCCATGCCAGGCAGCATCAGGTCCAGCAGCACCGCGTCGTAGGCGAACTCGGCGGCCTGCCATAGTGCGTCCGGGCCGGTGGAGGCGACGTCGACCGCGTAGCCGTCTTCCTCGAGCCCTCGCTTCAGCAGCGCCGCCATCCGCAGCTCGTCCTCGACGACCAGCAACCGCACGGCTTCAGCCTAAGTCGGCTCGATGTGAGAACGATGAGAGTCTGCGTTCGGCAAGAACAGGGCGAACGTCGCTGTCGTGGGCCTGCTGACGACGAGCCCTTCGTCCTCCGCCTCAGCCAGGCTGCGGGCCAACGCCAGACCGATGCCGCGACCGGACGCGACGGGACCGTCGGGTGGTCACCGTCGTGGTGTCGGCGAAGGGTGCGGAGCTGGTGGGAGGCGGCGACGGAGAACGCCTGCTCGCAGGCGTGGATGTCGGCGACGCGGCAGGCGCCGCGAGAGCGGGCCCGACTGACGCCGTCGATCTTGACGACGCCGCAGGCGGCCCGCCTGACGCGGCTCCCCGGACGACCTAGCCGCCACCGCCCAGGCCTTTGGCAGGGGAGAGTTCGCCCGATATACGTCGACGAGCGTCAGTGAGGGCCGGCGCGTGTGACCACCCCGGCCGCGACCGCCACGTAGGCGAGCCCGGCACGATGCGGATGATCACGCAGTCATCCTGCCCGGCGGCGACAGGGTGTGGGCTCACGGGAATGGCGATGGCGCGGGGCCGCGGGCGGACCAGCTGTACCAGTCCCGGCTGGAGGGTCGGAAGTAGTGATCGGCCGCCACCCGCTGGCCGGGGTAAAGCTGGTGGGGCTGTACCGGGGCGCCCGACGACGACGTGTAGTAGGCGCCGCTGACCCAGGCCGGGTTGATGTCCAGCTCCATCCCGCGCACCACGCCCGCGGCCTGCAGCAGCGTGCCCAGGCTGCACACCGACAGCGCGCGGCCACCGACGTACACCTCCCCCCCGGTGGCGGTCACCCCGAACCCCGACCGGTCGATGTAGGCGGCGTTGCCGATCGTCGATCCCCACATGACCTCTCCGCCGGTCGCGCACTGCGGGTTCACCGCGGCGTTGTCGACCAGCATCGTGAGGTTCTGCCGCACGCTGGCCACGTCGGGCGCCATCCCGACCCCACGATTCCAGGCGCCCACGGTCGCGGTGCCGTCGCTGTGCAGCACGAGGCTGGCCGCCCCGTCCACCAACGGCACGACCGTGCGGCCCTCGCTGTAGTAGCCGCCGTGGCTGGCGGCCAGCCGGAACCCGCCGTTGAATGCGGCCACCGCCGTCGCCCTGGCCGCGCCGGTCAGGTCGGTGGGGGCCTGCCAGCGTCCACCGGGATCCAGGTAGCCCGGGTGCAGTTGCCCGCGCAGGAGTAGGGGATCCAGCCACATCACGCCGGTGAGCTGCGAGGTGTGGGTCGCGTCCGGCCGCACGTAGGCCACTCGCACGGCGGGCAGGCCCGCCACGCTGACCACCGTCTGCCAGCGGCCTTCGCCGGGCAGGGCCGGACCGGGGGCCAGCGGCGCGATCGGCGCGGGCGGCGGGGTCGTCCGGGCGGGGACGGCGGGCCGGGTGGGATCCGTGGTGGCACCCAGCCGCGGCACGCCGCCTGCCGGGCTGCCCCCGACCGGCGGCGGCTGTAGCGCGTACTGCACGCCCTCCAGCCAGGTGATCACCCCGCCGAGGCCGTAATTGCGGCCCCACTTGGCGATCCGCGCCGTGACATCGTCGCTGCCCGGCGCGGTCAGCGCCACGCCCAGTACCCATGCGGGCTGGACCACGAGCAGGGCCGCGACCGCGACCGCGACGGCCACTCGCGGGCGGCGCGGGCGGCGCAGGCGGCGCGGCGTCACGGGCCCGCCGCGGTCTGCGCTGAGCCGCCGATCCACAGCACCACCGGGGTGCCCGCGGCCGCGTTGCCCTGCGGTGTCTGCGCCACCACCTGCCCGGCGGCGAACCCGGGCACGGTCTCCTCGGTGACCGGGTAGCCCGCCGCCTCGACGGCCTGGCGGGCCGTGGCGGCGGGCTGCCCGACGGCGTAGGGCACGGTTGGGCCGCGCGCGCCGGGCTGCAGGTAGGCCGGGTCGGGCGCGGGCACCGGCTGGTCGGGCTGCGCGGCAGGCAGCAGCTGGTCCATCGCCGCGAAGTAGGCCGGGGCGGCGACCGTGCCGCCGAACGCCCCGTTCCCGCAGCTGCCGAGGTGCACCGGCGGCCCCGGGCACAGCTCCTGCGGCTGCGGCCCGTCGGCGAAGACCATCGAGGCCGCCGCATAGCCGTCGACCGCGCCGACGAACACGGCCGACTCACTCTGCTCGGTGGTGCCCGTCTTACCCAGGTCGGGCCGCCGCCAGCCCTCGGCGCGCGCGGCGGCCGCCGACGTTCCGACGCTGGTGTCCCGGCTCAGCCCGGCCCGCAGAGTGTCGGCCACCCCGCGGGAGACGACCTGTTGGCACGGCGTGTGCCCGGACAGCGGCACCGGCGCACCGGTGCGGTCGACCACCGACACGATCGGGTCGGGCGGGCACCAGGTCCCGCCGCTGGTGAGAGTCGCCGCGACGTTGGCCATCTCCAGGGGACTGACCGGGCTCACCCCCAGCGTGAAGGACAGCAGGTAGTGGAAGTACTGCGACTGCGGTTGCGCGAGCCGCGGGTCGCGGGAGCGCGGGTCCCCAGGGGCGGTCACCGGGGTGCCGCCTGCGTCGTTGGTGGCGAGCGTGTGGCGCAGCCCCAGCCGCTGGGCCATCTGGAGCACGGCGGGCATTCCCACCTGCGCCTCCAGCCCGACGAAGGGCACGTTCGGCGAGGTGGCGAGCGCCTGCTGCAGGCTGATCGGGTTCGGATAGCCCGACCCGTCGTTCGCGACCGGGTAGCAGGACGTGTACCGGTTGGTGACGGGCGGGGTGAAGCAGGCCTGCGTGGGATCGGGCAGCGGCGAGTCGTAGCCGATCGTGCCCGCCTCCAACGCCGCCGCGGTGGTGAAGATCTTGAACGTGGACCCGCCGCCGAACACGTTGCTCGGGTCCGCCACGATATCGGTCGCCGTCTGCCCGCGCGCCGCGTCGTCGCCAAGGCTGCGGTTGGCCGCCATGGCCAGCACCTGGTGGTCCGTGGTGCCTGGTGCGACCAGCGCGAAGGCGTTCGCCACCCCCGGCTGGCCGGGCGGCACATTCGCATCGACCGCCCGCTTCACCGCCGCCGCCGCGGCCGGGTCCATGGTCGTGGTCACCGTGTAGCCGCCGGTGCGCAGCCGATCGGCGGACAAGCCGGACCGCTGCAGGTAGGACAGCACGTAGTCGCAGAAGAACCCGGCATCGGACGGCGCGGAAAGGCAGTTGCCGCCGGGCACGAGCGGTCCGCCGCGGACGACCCCGAGCGGCGCCGCCTTCGCGGCGGCGGCCTGGGCGGGCTGCAGCGAGCCGTCGGCGACCATCGCGTCGATGACGACGTTGCGGCGGGCAAGGGCGTTGCCCGGATGCGCGTACGGGTCGTCGAGGGTCGGGTTGTTCACCATGCCTGCGAGCAGCGCCGCCTGCGGCACGGTGAGCCCGGCCGGGGTGGTGTCGAAGTAGGCGTGCGCGGCCGCACCCACGCCGTAGATGTTCCCCGTGAACTCCACGAGGTTGAGATAGCCCGCGAGCACGTCGGCCTTGGGTGTGTGGGCGGCCACCTGCATGGCGACTTCGGCGTCGCGCAGCTTGCGGGCCAGCGTGTCGGCGCGGTCGGCCTGCTGACGGGCCGGGTCGGCGCGGTCGACGACGCCGATGAGGTAGTTCTTCACGTACTGCTGGGTGATCGTGGAAGCGCCCTGGAGGCCGCCCCGGGAGGCGTCGTGCACCAGTGCGCGCACCGTGGCGCGCAGGTCGAAGCCGTCGTTGCTGAAGAACCGCCGATCCTCGCCGGCGACGATCGCGGCGGTCATCGCGGGCGCGATCTGTGCATAGCCGACCGGCACCCGGTACTGGTCGTAGAGCAGGGCGATGGTGCCGCCGGAGCGGTCGAGCACGTGGGTGGCCAACGGCGTCGGTGTCTGCTCCAGCGTCCGGCCCGCGAGCTGGGCGGTGACCGGGTCGGCCGTCACGCTCACCCCGTTAACCGCCAGCCCGGCCGCCACCGCCGCAGGCGTGAGCAGCCCGCCACCGAGCAGCCCGACCAGGACCGTCGTCAGGAGGAGCCGGCGCACCGCGCGCCGCCTGGCGGTCACCACCGCGTTCCCCCCACACATCATCTCGCCGCACCCTTCCCCCGTGGCCCCTCGGCTTCCGACGTTGCCATCGGCCGATGAGAGGGCGGTGAGAAGGCGCGGCCCGACCCGAGGGACCACACGGCGCATTCACCCCGAGGACGCCTGCCGGGCCCCGGGTGGCGGGAGACGTCGGCTCTCCTTCGGCCGCGTCGGTCGATGACCGCGCTGAGGGGTGCGGCGTCGAATTAGGCGCGGACGGTGGATTCCATCTCGTCGAGGATGTGGGCGCGGCTGACGTCGTGCCCGTGTGAGCCGGCCGCGTGCTGCTGGGCGTCCACGAGATGGTCGAGGGCGTCCGGGTCCTCCATGCGGAAGACGACTCCGCACGGGCATCGCACGGTCCGCGCGTGCAGGTTCGACGCGTCGGCGAACGGGTCGCCGCCTGTGGAGTCGATCCCCACGAGGGCCTCGTCGCCGAGGACCCAGGCATCGTGGCCGGGCGGGACGCAGCCGACGTCACCAGGGCCGAGGTCGTATTCGGTGCCGTCGTCCATGTGGATGCGCAGCCGGCCGGAGACCACGTACGTGAGGTGTTCGGCCTGGCAGGAGGCCGTGCCCGCGGCGGGGGCCACGTCGCGGCTCCATCGGCAGCCGGGCGCGAACGTCGCGCGTGCGACGGTCGCGTCCCCGAACGAGACGAGAGCGAGCTCGCCGTGTTCGAAGCTGCGCTTGTCATCGGGGCTGCCGAGGTTCTTGACGTCGGGCATGGCGTGCCTCGCCTTCGTGGTCGGGCTTTTGGACAGCGCCATCCTGCGCTTCGGGTGCGGCCGCTCGCTTCGGTGCGATCACGTACTGGCGCAACGCGGCGCGATCTACGTGGTTGCCCGGGGGCAGGACGCGTCGGCGCGCGCGAGGACGGCAAGATGCGTGCGCGAACGAGCCCGGGTCTTGCGTAGCAGGCTTTCGACGTGCTTCTCGACGGTGCGTGGGAAGATGGACAGCCGTCGTCCGATGTCGCGGTTCGCGAGCCCTTCGCAGAGGAGGGCCAGCACCTCGCGTTCGCGTACCGTCAGCCCAGCGGGCGAGCCGAGGAGCGGGGCCCGGACGGGGGGATCCGGTCGATGAACCCGGCCAGTCCCTGCGACCGCAGCTGTGCCCGACCGGCGGCGCGCCATGCGCCGGGATCACCCCACCCGTCCTGCTCCGCGACGTCCGCGACCGTTGCGCGCGCGATCACCTGCCAGTACTCGGCGTTCTCGAACGACGCATCGGACGCCGTGACGACGGCGGCGGCACCGGCCGCGTCGCCTGCGTTTCCGCGTACGGCGGCCTCGGCGTAGCCGAGCAGGCCGCGGTTGATCCCGAACACGCCGACGCCGCGCTGCCGCGCGTCGGCGATCGCGCCAGGCGCGCCCTCGTCACGGCCGACGGCATGCAGGAGCGGCCACACCGCGCGGAACGTTGCGGACTCGACCGCGGGCAGTGCGTCGAGTAGCGCCACGGCGTGGGCCAGGTGCTCGCGGGCCGCGTCCCAGCGGCCTTCGAGGAACTCACCCAGCCCGAATCCGCCGAGCCCGAAGGACAGCGTGTACCGGTCGTGTGTGCGGCCAGCCATCGACCGGTCGTGGT
Organism: uncultured Actinomycetota bacterium; assembly: GCA_963739465.1. GTDB lineage: Bacteria > Actinomycetota > Actinomycetes > Mycobacteriales > Pseudonocardiaceae > Pseudonocardia. The sequence goes on along the minus strand of CAVUAS010000002.1, from coordinate 96,280 downwards.
ATTCGCGCGCCGACTCCCACTCGCCGCGCAATGCGTGCACGGCGGACAGGAAGAGCAGCGCCTTGTGCCGCACCTCGGTAAGGCCGAGCCGATCGGCCAGCTCATAGGCTTCCCCAGCGTTGAGCAGCGCACCGTCGAGATCGAAACGACCGTGCTCGGCGGCGCACAGCTGCAGTCCGAGCTCGGCCACCGTGCTGAGCGCACCGATGTCGCGTGCGACGCGGCGGGCCTCTTCCAGGCGGCGACGGCCGCAGCGCTCGAACATGTCGATGGTGCCGATCTGGTGCAGTGCCCGCAGGCGCCACAGGGGCAGCCCGGCTTCTTCGGATTGGTGCAGGTGGACTTTCGCACTTTGGCCCTGACTGGTTGACGTAGCCGGGCGCTCTCCGGATCTGGATTATCCGCGCGACCAACTTGAGCGTGTGCTCGCGACACGCCGTTCGTGATCCGTGATCAGCAGGCCAGACCGCAAGACCATCTGTTTGTGCCAGCGCAAACAGATGGGAGACTGGGATGGCCATGCCACAGAAGCCGTCGGAGCGGATGCCGGGGCTGCTGCGCGGGTCACTGGTGACGCTGCGCCGCCGCTGCGGTAAGCCGAGCTGCCGGTGCGCGGACGGCGAGCAACTGCACGAGACGCCGGCGCTCAGCTACTCCGACGGCGGGCGGACCCGGGTGCTGACGCTGACCGAGGCGGACGTGCCGGCGGTGGCCGCGGCGCTGGCCCGGTACCGGGCCGCGCAGGCGGAGCTGGAGGCGCGGGCCAAGGCCGGCCTAGATACACTATCCATCACCTTATCTTCCATTACCCCCTCCTTGCTCCAATCACCATTGCACCTGTGAATGCTTTTTTCGTGCGGTCGAGGTTGAGGAGTCGACGTATTTCGGCGAGGGTGAGCGGGATCAGGCGTCGGCGGGTGGGTGTTGGCGTGTCGGTTTCGGTTGGCTGAGCGCGGCGTCCCCTTTTTGGCCCGGTGTGCGGTGACCGCGGAAAGGTGTGGCGAGCATGGCGAATGTTATGTGGCGGTGCCAGGCGGTCCAGGTGCGGACCTGGTAGTTGTCGAGCCCTGTCTCGTTCTTGCTGGATCCGAAGCATTCTCGATTGGCCATCGGGCGCCGGCCACGTTGACGAGTTCACCGAGGCCCGCCCGCTTGGGTCGTAGCAGCGGTAGAACGCGAGTTCACCATCGGTGATAGACCGCCGAATCAGGTAGTGGAAATCGGCTCGGCGGACCCGGTGAGCGCCCGTCGTCGACCCGTATCCTTGTGCTCCGATACCGCAGCGCGGCGTTGCCAAATTTCGCGCGTTGCTGTGCGAGACCTCGATCTTCTTCTCGACGCCGATGCTGTCGCAGAACGTGGTGTTCTTCGGTATCTCCATCACATACGGCAGCGCTCACGTTCGAGGTAGGCGCACGGCCGTTCTGGCCGATTCTTCGTCGGCGGTGAACCAGGTGAACGGAACCCCGGCCGCCCGGCGTCCTCGATCATCTGCTGCACCTGCTGGGGTCTGGTCTGGAACGTGACCTCCGGCGGGACGCCCGCCTGGGCGCAGCGGCCCGGTCGGCCATCCACGAGTGCTCCGGCAGTACAGCCGCCGATCGATCAGCACCCTGTCCCGGCCCGGCGTCACATACGCCAAAAAGGTGGCGATCTGACAGTTGTCGATCCGACCGAGCGTTCCGAATATTGCCGCTGCACACCCACCGACATGCGGCCCTTTTTTGCGAAACCGGTGGGATCGGCAACCAGTATCCCGCCCGGGTCGGCCAGATTCTCCATCGCGTACTCGCGATTGAGAGCCAGCAGCGCGTCGACGTCCCAGGGTGCGGCGCTGGCGGACCGGATCGCCGCGGACCGGGCCGCCGGGCGGCGGCCCCGGCGGGGCCGGTGATCGGGTGGACGGCGCTGCTGGAACTGACCCGCACCTGTTTCCGCGCGCCCAGCTTCGCCCTGTTCGCCGACCTGCTGTTCGGCTGGGTGTGCGCGCCGGGCCGGCGCACCATCACCGCGATGATCGCGGTGGCCGACCCGGCCGGGCGCCGGGCGCATGACGCCTAGCACCGATTCGTCCGCGACGGTGCCTGGGCGATGAGCGGCCTGTGGCGGGTGCTCGCCGTGCACGCCATCACCCGATTCGCCCCCACCAGGATGGTCATGCTGGACGTGGACGACACCCTGTTCCACAAGGCCGCCGCAACGTCGAGGGCGCCGGGGTGTTCCGGGACGCGGTGCGCTCCACCGTCCGCCGGGTGGTCTACGCGCTCGGGCTGAACCTGGTCGTGCTCACCCTGCGGGTCACCCCACCGTGGGGCGGCCCGCCGATCGCGCTGCCGGTCAACGCCCGGCTGCACCGCAAGAACGACACCACCAGCACCGTCGAGCACGCCGCGGCGACGGTCCGCGAACTCGCCGGGTGGCTGCCGGATCGACAGTTCCACCTGTGCGGGGACGGCGCCTACGCCTCGCTGTGCGGCGCCGGCCTGCCCCGCACCCACCTCACCAGCCGGATCCGCCGCGACGCCGCGCTCTACCAGCCCGCGCCGCCGCGCACCGGCAGACGCGGCCGGCCCCGCACCAAGGGCGAGCGGCTGCCCACCCCCGCCGGGATCGCCACCAATGCCCGCGCCGCCGACTGGCAGCAGGTGGATGCCGAGCTGCGCGGGCGAACCGTGCGGCGGCTGGTCCTGGTCCGCGACGTGCTCTGGTACACCGTCAACAAGCGCGACCTGCTCCGGCTGGTCATCGTCCGCGACCCGGACGGGATCGAACCCGACGACTTCTTCATCACCACCGACCACACCGCCACCGGCGCCCAGGTCGCCTCCCGCTACGCCGGCCGCTGGTCGATCGAGGTCTGCTTCCGCGACATCAAGCAGGACCTCGGTGCCCAGGACCCGCAAACCTGGAAACGCCAAGGCCCCGAACGCGCCGCCAGCCTGTCCCTGTGGCTGCACGCCCTCACCTGGTGCTGGTATCTCGACACCCACCCCACCGGTGGCACCTGGATCACCCGCCCCTGGTACCGCCACAAGAACACGCCCAGCTTCCTCGACGCCTTCGCCGCGCTGCGCCGCGTGCTCTGGTCACAACGAATTACAGCGCTGTCAGCCCCCGCAGCCGAAGACACGAAAATCACTGACGTGCTGCTGGACACGCTCGCCTACGCGGCATGAGCAAACGCCAGACTGCGAAAGTCCACTGCAGGGCCTGCTCGAAAACGGCGCAGGCCGCCGCAGGGTCGCCAACTCGCCTGGTGCGCCCGATGATCTCCAGGGCGTGACAGCGGGCGCTCGGTCCGATCCCGGTCAGGTCCCGGACGCGGGTCGCGAGCATGTGCGCCGTGCGGTCGTGGTGGCCGCCGATCGCGATCTCAGCGTCCAGGAGCAGCAGGTCGGCGAGGGCCTCCGGGTCACTGTCGTCGAGCAGCAGATGCGCGGCGCGGGACTCGGCCTCCGCCACGTGCCATCGGGTCGCGGCGACCGCCGCGCCGCAGATTCGCAGGTGCGCGGTGACCCGATCGGCGGGATCTGCCCCGCGCGCGGCGAGCTCGTGGCTGAGCCGCCCCCCGACCTGCCACGCTTCGTCGAACCGCCCGGCGTGCGCCATCGCCTCCAGCAGCAACAGGTCGGCCTCGCTGCGGCGGGGACCGTCGGGGAGCAGATCTACCGCGCGGCGCAGGGTCACGATGGCCGTGGCCAGCGCACCGCGCGCAAGGCTGGCACGGCCGGACGCGATCCGCAGCCGCGCAGCCCGCTCGCGATCGCCCTCGGCGAGGGCGAGCTCGGCCGCCACATCCGCCCATGGCCCCTCCACCTCGGGGTGCGCCGAGACCACCGCGGTGAACGCGGCCGCGGCGTGCGGTGACCGTTCCGGCGGCAGGCTGGCCTCGAGGACCGCGTCGCGCACCAGCTCGTGGCGAAACGCGAGGCTCCCGTCCCGGCTCACGAGCAGCCCCGCCGTGACGGCCGCCGCGAGGCATTCGCGGACCTCGGCTGCAGAGACGTCCGCCGAGGCCGCGAGCAGGCGCCAGTCCAAGCCGCGTCCGAGCAGCGCGGCCGCAGTCAGCACCCGCCGTCCCGGCCCCCCGAGCTCGGCCAGCCGCGCACCCACCGTCTCCGTCAAAGTGGCGGGCGTCCCCGCCGACATCACCAGCTCTTCCACCAGCAACGGGATGCCCTCCGAGCTGCGCTGAGTGCGCGCGAGCAGCTCGGCGGACGGTTCGGCGACACACGCGCGCACTATCTCGGCGACCTCGTCGTCGGCGAGGCCGGACAAGGTCAGCACCGAGGCCGCTCCCATACGGCGCAGCCGCCGGGACAACCCGGCCGCCGCGCAGCCCGGGGCAGCACGCGTCGTCGCCACACAGAGGATCGGCTCACCGGCGAGCGAGTCGGCCAGGTACTCCAGCGCATTGACGGTGTCGGGATCCGCCCAGTGCAGGTCTTCGAGCACGACGAGAAGGCCTCGCGATCCGGCGCACACCCGCAGCAGGCGCAGCAGCGCCTCGGCCGAGGCGATCGACGACGCGTCGATGGTGATCGCCGCGAGGCCGCCGACACCGGGCAGCACCGGACGCAGCGCGCCGAGCCAGCCCCGCAGCGCTGGGTCGGCGAGGACGGCATCGTCCCGGGTCACCGGCAGCAGCGCGGCGGCCCATGCGTGATAGGCCTCGACCCGCGGGCGACCGCCCGACCGCTGATGACACCCATTCCGCGCCCCCGGGCGTACCCGGCGAGGTCGGACGCGAGACGCGACTTGCCCATGCCCGCGTCGCCGACGACGAACGCCACTGCGCCGTCGCCTTCCCGCGCCCGGTCCGCCAACCCGCGCAGCAGCGCGCGCTCCGCCTCCCCGACCGACGATCACCGGGCACACCACCTCGGTCACGTCCGGGAGTATCCCGCGCCGGGGACGGTCAGACGGCTGCGCTGCGGCGGCTGCGGCGGCTGCCGCGAGCTTGCGGCGGATGGCGACGATGCGGACGTCGAAGGTCTCGGTCGAGCCGAACCGGTCGACGGCCCACATCGCGGACTCATCAACCCCTCATCTGCGGGGGGACAGGGTGTGGCCATGCCCGACACGGCCGCGCCGACGGTCGCGAACGATCGCGGAGCACCGCCGTGTCCGGTGGTGCCGACCTCGCTGCCGCTGCGCGCACGCCTTGCGGTCCACGCGGGAGCGGCGACCGCAGGGGCGTCGCGGCGGCTCGGACTGGGCGCGGGCGGCATCATCGGCGGCCGGGTGGCGATGGCGCTCGCGCCGTCCGCGCTGGCGCTCCTGGCCGCGGGCCGCCGGGTGGTCCTGGTCTCCGGGACGAACGGCAAGACGACGACCAGCTACCTGCTCGCCGCGGCGCTGCGGGTGGTGGGCCCGGTCGCGCACAACGCGTCCGGCGCGAACATGGCCGACGGGGCGCTGGCCGCCCTCATCGCCGGGCCCTGCGTGCCGACCGCCGTGATCGAGGTCGACGAACTGCACCTGGCCGCGGTGGCTGCACAGACGCGGCCCGCTGCGATCGTGCTGCTGAACCTGTCCCGGGACCAGCTCGACCGCGGCAGCGAGGTTCGTCGGGTCGCGGCGGCGCTGGGCGCGGCCGTCGTGGGCGCACCGGACACGACGGTCGTGGCCAACGCCGACGACCCGATGGTGGTGTGGGCTGCCGAGGGCGCCCGCAGGGTCGTGTGGGTCGCGTGCGGACGGTCCTGGGCCGGGGACACGGGCTCCTGCCCGCGGTGCGGGGTCGCCCCGTGCCACGTCGACGGCGCGCAGTGGGCGTGCCCGGGATGCGGCCTGTCCCGACCCGACGCACCCTGGAGCGTCGCAGGCGACGAGGCGGTGACCCCCGGCGGGGGGCTGCCGCTTCCGCTGCGGCTTCCGGGGCGCTGCAACCGGGGCAATGCGGTCGCGGCGCTCGCGGCAGCGCACCTGCTCGGCGTCGAACCGTCGGCCGCTGTGGCCGCGATGGCGCAGCTGCGTGACATCGCAGGCCGCTTCGCCACGGTCGACCGGGGCGGGCACCGGCTGCGGCTCCTGCTGGCGAAGAACCCGGCGGGCTGGGCCGAGACGATCGCCATGATCCCGCAACGGCGGCCGCTGCTCGTCGTGATCAACGCGCGGGAGGCCGACGGCCGCGACACGTCCTGGCTGTGGGACGTGCCGTTCGAGGAGCTGGGCCCGCGGCCGGTCGTCGCGGCGGGGGAGCGGGCCGCCGATCTGGGGGTGCGCCTTAGCTACGCAGGCGTCGACCACGAGACCCGCACCGAGCCTGCGCACGCGCTGCGGCTGCTGCCCGAGGGCGAGGTCGACGTCGTCGCCAACTATAGTGCTTTCCAGCAGCTCCGCCGGTGGACGGCCGGGATGCGCTGATGGGAACGGCCGAGGACCTGACGATCGCGGTGTTGCTGCCCGATCTCCTGGGCACCTACTCCGACCGCGGCAACGCGCTGATCCTGGCGCAGCGGGCCCGGTGGCGGGGCATCGCGGCGCATGTTGTCGACGTCGATGCCACCGCCACGCCGCCCTCGACCTGCGACATCTATATCCTCGGCGGCGGCGAGGACGCCCCGCAGGCGTCCGCGGCCGCGTGGCTGGCCGGACACCCGACGTTGGTCGCGGCGTTGGCGACGAGGGCGCAGACGCTGGCGGTATGCGCGGGCCTGCAGATCCTCGGTAAATCTTTCACCGACGGCGCGGGCACGGTCCACGTCGGCCTCGGGCTCCTCGACGTGCGCACCGCTCCGGGCCGCCGCCGCGCCGTCGGCGAGGTGACCACCCGCTCCGACCTCCCCGGCGTCGGACGGCTGACCGGCTTCGAGAACCACCGCGGCATGACGACCCTGGGCGCCACCGCAGCGCCGCTGGGCCGTGTGCTGGCGGGGATCGGCAACGGAACGCGCCGCGCCGGTATGCGCGCGGAGGGGGCGGTGACCGACCGGGTGATCGGCACCTATCTGCACGGGCCGGTACTGGCGCGCAACCCGGCCCTTGCCGACCATCTCCTCGGCCGGGTCCTCGGCGCCGTCCCGGCGCCATTGGCGGACAACCTCGTCCCCGATCTGGCCGCCGCCCGGGATGCAGCCGTCGCCGCGGCCCGCCGCCGCGGCCGCGCTCGACTGCGGCGGTGGCCGGAATGATCGCGGAGGTCCGGGCGGTGGCCGACCCGAAGTTGACGAAGGACAGTACATGGGGGAAGGGGCTGGCATGGGCGTGGACGGTGCCTGGTTCCGGGCGGTCAACGGGCTGGCGCGGGCGACGCCGTGGCTTCATACCCCGGCTGCGGCCTGGGCGCAGTACGGGGTGGTGGTGTTCGCGTTGTTGCTGGTCGGGGCGTGGTGGACGGCGCGCGGTGCGGGCGCGGGTGCGATGGCGGGCGTCGGGTGCGCCGGTGCGGCCACGCTCGTCGCGGTCGCGGTCAACCAGCCGATCGTCGCCGCGGTTGCGGAGCAACGGCCCTACGCGGTGTTCCCGGGCGCCTTGCTGCTCGTGGCGCGCACGGCCGATCCGGCGTTTCCCTCCGACCACGCGACCATGTCCGGCGCGGTCGCGGTCGGCCTGCTGCTGGCCGCCAGGGGCTGCCGCCCGTTGCGTCGGTGGGCGGTGGCGGGCGTAGTCGCCGCGGTGCTGATGGCGGCGGCGCGGGTGTACGTCGGTGCGCACTACCCCAGCGATGTCGCGGCGGGCCTCGTCCTGGGCGGAGTCGTCGCGGCACTGCTCTGGTTGCCCGGCCGCGCCGTGCTCGTGCGGCTCGTCCGGGCGGCCGAACGCGGTCCACTGCGCGCGCTGGTGCGGTCGGGTCCACGCGCGGCGGACGCGCTGTGCGGTGAGCCGTCACCGCGCTCGGATCATGACGCTTCGACAGCGAGCCCACAGCACGACGTCGCCTGTCCGGGCGTCCGTCGGAGAGACGGCATCGCGCCCAGGGGACGGCGGTTGGGCACGGCCCCACACGCCGGGTGGAGCCCGCCCGGCGCTCCCGGGTTGCCCAGGAACCGCCAAGACGATCGGCGGACGATGAAGAGATGAACCGCTTGCAACGAGCCCAGGCGACCAACCGTGACCGCGGCTACGAACGCGTGCTCCAGATGACGCGATGGGCCGCCGCGGGCGGTGGGCTGGCGCTTGCGGTGATCAGCGTCGTGCTGGCCCAGGGTCCCGCATCCGCCTCGACGGCTGCCTCGTCGTCGGGCACCGCCGGTCCGGGCGGCGGTCTTGGGCCCTCCGCCTCGCCGAGCTTCCCCCGGCACCGGGACGGGTTGCGGTACGGGGGACAGTTCGGCGGCGGGGGACTGCAAGCCCCGGCGGCGCCCCCGCAGAGTTCCTACGGCTCGGGACCGAGCATGCTGTCCGGCGGGTCGTGACCCGATGATGGTGGTCGACGCGACGAACACCGCCCCGGCCGAGGTGCGGTTCCCCGCGCTCGGCACGACCGCGACCCTGCTGATCACGCACGCGCAGGCGGCCGGGCCCGCTGCGGCCATGCTCCGCGCCGACTTGGCGGCACTCGACCAGGCGTGCAGTCGGTTCCGTGCCGACTCCGAGATCCGCTCGTTGCAGCGCGTCGCCGGAGCCGTGACCACGGTCAGCCCGCTGCTGGCCGTGGTACTCGACGCCGCGTTGCGAGCGGCCGAACTCACCGACGGTGCCGTGGATCCCACGGTCGGCACGGCGATGGCCGCGATCGGCTACGACCGTGACTTCGCGGCGCTACCCGCGGATGGGGAGGCCGTCGCCCCCGTGCCCGTCCCTGGCTGGTGGCGCATCGGGTGGGACCCGGCGCGCCGCGAGGTGCTGCTGCCTCGCGGCATTGCGCTGGACGTCGGGGCCACCGCCAAGGCTCTGGCCGCCGACCGGGCGGCCGAGCGGATCGCCGCGGACCTGCGCTGCGGGGTGCTGGTGAGTCTCGGTGGTGACCTGGCTGTCGCAGGCGCGGCCCCGCCGGGCGGTTGGCGGGTGCTCGTCGGGGACGACCACACCCGCCCCGACGCCGCGGCCGCCGAGGACGGCGGGCGCGGCGTCACGATCGCCTCGGGCGGGTTGGCCACCTCGGGAACGGTCCGCCGCCGCTGGCGCCGCGGCGGCGCGGTCGTGCACCACATCGTCGATCCGCGCACCGGGGCCTCCGCGGACGGCGGCTGGCGGACCGTCAGCGTCGCCGCCGCGTCCTGCCTGGACGCCAACACCGCGAGCACCGCCGCGGTGGTGCTGGGCGCCGCGGCCCCACGCTGGCTGGCCGAGCGCGGGCTACCCGCCCGCCTGGTCGCCGACGACGGCCGGATGCGCACGGTCGCCGGGTGGCCCGCCGCGGCACACGTACGGACGGGGGCGCCGTGATGGAGCTGTTCTGGTTCGTCAGCCGCGCCGCCGGGCTGGTCTCGCTGGTGATGCTGACCGTGACCGTCCTGCTGGGGATCACCGGGAAGCTGCGCGCGACCCTGCCAGGGCTGCCCCGGTTCGTGCCCGCGCACCTGCACCGCAACCTGTCCCTGCTCACTGTTCTGTTCCTCGCGGTGCACGTGGCCACCGCGGTCGTCGACCCCTACGCCGGGATCCGCTGGATCGACACCGTCGTCCCGTTCGTCTCCGGTTACCGCCCGTTCTGGCTCGGCCTCGGCGTCATCGCCGTCGAACTCCTCGTCACGCTCGTCGCCACCAGCCTGCTCCGCGCCCGGATCGGGTTGCCCGCCTGGCGGGTCGTGCACGGCGCGGCCTACGCTTGCTGGCCGGTCGCGGTCGTCCACGGCCTCGGAATGGGCGGACAGGACTCCCGCACCCCGTGGGTGCTCGGCCTGACCTTCGGGTGTGTCGCGGTGGTCGCCGCAGCGCTCGCCCGGCGGATGTTCCTCGGTCGCACCGACGAGCCCGGCCAGCTGGCGGCGGGTCGGCGATGACGAGCCTTCCGGCGCCCGACCCGGCATCGCAGACGACCGTCGCGCACCCGGCCGCGCGATCCGAGCTGCGCCTGCTGGCCGGGTGGAGCGAGTCCGGAGCCGCGGCCGGGCTCACCGAACACCTCGGCCGCTACGGTCCGTTGCCGCACTTGGGCCACCCCGGCCGACCGGCCGACCTCGTCGCGACGGTGACCGAGGCCGGGTTGCGGGGTCGAGGCGGCGCGGGCTTCCCCACCGGCCGCAAGCTTGCCGCCGTCGCGGCGGCACGCGGGCGCCCGGTCGTGCTGGCCAACGGCTGCGAAGGCGAACCGGCCAGCGCCAAGGACGCCGCCCTCCTCGACATCGCCCCGCACCTGGTGCTCGACGGTGCGGTGCTCGCCGCGCACGCGCTCGGCGCGTCGGAGGTGACCGTCTGCGTGCACCAGGACGCGGCCGCGGCGCGCTCGTTGCCGCAGGCGATCGCAGGTCGCGGCGACCCGGTGGACGTGCGCGTGGCCGAGGTGCCCGCCCGCTACGTGGCCAGCGAAGAGTCCGCACTGGTCAACTTCCTCACCACCGGCGACGCCCGCCCGACCTACACCCCGCCGCGGCCGTTCGAACGCGGGATCAACGGGCGGCCCACCCTGGTCGACAACGTGGAGACCCTCGCCCACCTCGCTCTGATCGCCCGATTCGGCGCAGGCTGGTTCCGCTCGGTCGGCACCCCGCAGCTGCCGGGCACACTGCTGGTCACGGTGGGCGGAGCGGTCGCCCGGCCCGGGGTGTTCGAGGTTGCGGGCGGCGGCTCATTGGAGGCGGTCCTCGAACGGGCGGGCGGCCCGGTCGAGCCGGTGCAGGCGGCGTTGGTCGGCGGGTACGCAGGCAGCTGGCTGCCCCTGCCCGCCGGGCTCGCCACCCCGATGACCCACGACGCCCTGCGCAGCTCCGGGTCCGCGCTCGGCGTCGCCGTGGTCCTCGCCCTCCCGGAGCGGGCGTGCGGGCTCACGCAGACCGCGCACCTCCTGCACTACCTGGGCGCGGAGTCGGCCCGTCAGTGCGGCCCGTGCACGTTCGGGCTGCCCAGCATCGCCGCCGACCTCACCGGTCTTGCGCTCGGCGATCGCAACGCTCCTGCCGTGCTCAACCGGCTGCGGCGCCGGATGGGACTGATACCGGGCCGAGGCGCGTGCGGGCACCCCGACGGCGCCGTCCGCCTCGCTGCCGGTGCGCTCCGGGTGTTCGCCGCCGACCTGGATCGGCACGTGCGGGGCACGCCGTGCCCCGGCGCGGGCGACCCGCCCCTCTTCCCGCTCCCGCGGCAGCGTTCGATCCTCAGGAGGCACTGAGATGGGGCCTGTCCGGGACGGGGCATCCGAGCTGCGGCTCAACCCGATCGCGTGCGACGCGCACGGACTGTGTGCCGAACTGCTGCCGGAGTGCATCAGCCTGGACGAGTGGGGCTTTCCCGTGCTCGACCGCGGCCCGATCCTCGCCGACCTGCTCCCGCACGCCCGGCAGGCCGTCACCGCATGTCCCACCCTCGCCCTTCGCCTCGAACGTTCCTCGGGACGGGGCCGCCGCTGACCACGGCCGAGGATAGCCGCTGATAGCCGCTGATGGTGAGCGACCGACGCGGTCACGCCCAGCGCCGGTCGTAGCGCTCGGACAGCTTCGCGCGGGCGCCGCGGTTATCGTCGGGTGGGTCGAGGAGGAGCCCACATGGACGCGGCCACTGGGGCCTGGCACCGCGGCGTTCCTGGCCGCGGTCGTCGAAATGGTCGAGGCGTTGACCATCGTCATGACAAGGGGGGACGGCCCGCAGCTGGCGCTCGGCGCTTCACCGCCTCAGCGGGCTACGCGCAGGTGACCTGGCTGGCCACCGCCGCGCTGCAACTGGCCATCGACACCCTGTTGCTGATCTTCGGTCTGCAGTGGCTGCGCAAGGCGGTGCTGCGCTCGTCGGGGAGCAAGGCGCTACACGACGGACGCCTGTTCGCGTTCGCGGTGAGCCTCAAGGGCGTCTTCCTGGAGGGCGTCGCGGCGGTCTTCATCGTTGCTCACGTTCGGGCTCAGCGCCCGCCAGATGCCTGTCGCCATCGGCGCGGCCGATCCACTGCAGCCGTGGTCGTGGGGTGCGTCGTTGCAGTACAGCCAGCTGGACGCAGGACCAGGATCTCGATGTACTTGGTGCCGTCGGAACGAGCACACAGCACCATCCAGCTCAACACCTTGGTGAACATTCGATAGATCAGCATCAGCGCCACCGGCTGATCATGCTGGGCCAGGACCGGCGACGAACCGGCAGGTCAACCCGCGTGCGCAGGGTTTCGGGCCCCCACAAGTTCGTAGCTCCTGGCTCCCCCCTCGAGCTCACCGAGGTCGACAGCCGTCCTCGGACCGACGGAACCCCGGTCGGTCGCCGAGCCGCGGCTGCACCTGCTCGGCTACGGCGACGGGACCGGCACGGTCCGCGACGATCATCGGCGCCGCACGGACCTCACGCAGCTGCGCGGCCGAGGTCGTCCGGCAACCGCAGGTCGGCTGACTTCCGTCGCGCCGTCGAGCGGCAAGCCCGGTCGCGGTCGGCCTTGCGTTCCCACCGGGGCAGGCTCGGCAGCTCGGGCCTATGATCCGCGGCCCGGTCGATCGGATCGGTCAGGACGTCGCGGCCGGAGTGCAGCACGCGGCTTCTTCGGCGCCCTCGCGAACCGCCGATGCGTCGTGTATGGGTGTTCCGCACTCGCAGGCTCCTGCGGTGGGCGTGCTGCCGACGGGGTGGATGCTGGTGGCGTCCGGGGCGTCGGCCTTGACGGTGTAGACCTCCCATGGCTCGGCGCCGGGGCCGTGCACCCAGACCTTGTCCTGCAGCGCGTAGCAGCAGGTGGTGTCGTTCTCGACCTGAGTGAACAGGCCCAGCCCGGAGAGCCGCTCGGTGGCCGCGGTGACGTCCTGGCTGCTCTCGACCTCCACGCCGAGGTGGTCCATCACGGTCGGCTGGTCGGCCTCGCCCTCGATGAGCACCAGCTTGAGGGGTGGCTCGGTGATGGCGAAGTTGGCGTAGCCGGGGCGGCGCTTGGCCGGTTCAACGCCGAACAACGACCGGTAGAACGCGATCGAGCCTTCCAGGTCGGACACCCGCAGCGCCAGCTGGACACGAGACATGACAACTCCTCTATTTCGATGACTGCCGATACAGAGGTTGCGTCTTGTATCGACGGCTGTCAAGCTAGGCATATGTCAAATCAGGAGCGGGTGCTCGCCGAGGTGATCGACGCGGCCGGGTGTTGCTCACCGCTCGTGCGGGAGCCGTTGTCGGCCGATCAGGCCTCAGAGCTGTCGCGGGTGTTCAAGGCGATGGGCGACCCGGTGCGGTTGCGGTTGCTCTCGCTGATCGCCTCCCACGCGGGGGGCGAGGCGTGCGTGTGCGACCTGAGCCATGCCTTCGACCTGACCGGCCCCACGATCAGCCACCACCTCAGGGTGCTGCGCGAGGCCGGCCTGATCTCCGGGGAACGGCGCGCCACCTGGGTCTACTATCGGGTCGAGCCCGACGCCCTGCGCCGCCTCTCGGCCGTCCTGGTGCCCGACGACGCTGCGGTGGCCACGGCGTGAGCGCCGACAACGTCTCGTCGACCGACGCCGAGACAGCGGGTGTCGTTGCGAAGCTGTCCACGCTCGACCGGTTCCTGCCCGTCTGGATCATCGCCGCGATGGTCGTGGGCCTGCTCGGCGGCCGGCTGATCCCCGGCCTGGGCGGCGCGCTGGACGTGATCTCCGTGCAGGGGGTGTCGTTCCCGATCGCACTCGGTCTGCTGATCATGATGTACCCGGTGCTGGCCAAGGTCCGCTACGACCGCCTCGACACCGTCACCGGCGACAAACGGCTGCTCGTCTCCTCGTTGGTCCTGAACTGGATCATCGGCCCGGCACTCATGTTCACCCTGGCCTGGCTGCTGCTGCCCGACCTGCCCGAGTACCGCACCGGCCTGATCATCGTCGGACTCGCCCGCTGCATCGCCATGGTCATCATCTGGAACGACCTCGCCTGCGGCGACCGCGAGGCCGCCGCCGTGCTCGTCGCGCTCAACTCGGTGTTCCAGGTGATCGCGTTCGCCGCGCTCGGTTGGTTCTACCTCGATCTGCTGCCCGGCCTGCTGGGCCTGCCGCAGACCGATCTGAACGTCTCCCCGTGGCAGATCGCCGTCTCCGTGCTGATCTTCCTGGGCATCCCGCTGGTCGCCGGGTTCCTGACCCGGCACTTCGGCGAGAAGACCAAGGGCCGCGACTGGTACGAGCAGCGGTTCCTCCCCGTCATCGGACCCTTCGCCCTCTACGGGCTGCTGTTCACCATCGTCATCCTGTTCGCGCTGCAGGGCGACGCCATCACCTCCCACCCGTTGGACGTCGCCCGGATCGCGCTCCCGCTGCTGGCCTACTTCGCGATCATGTGGGCCGGGTCGTACGCGCTCGGGAAGGCCATCGGGCTGTCCTACCAGCGCACCACCACGCTCGCGTTCACCGCGGCGGGCAACAACTTCGAACTCGCCATCGCTGTCGCCATCGCCACCTTCGGCGTCACCTCCGGCCAGGCACTCGCCGGCGTGGTCGGACCGCTCATCGAGGTGCCCGTGCTCGTCGCACTGGTCTACGTCTCCCTCGCCGCCCGGCGCCGCTGGACCACCCGAGCCACCACCCGAGCCACCACCTGACCCCGGGTCCCTTGCCGTGCCGCGCAGGCCTCTGTCACGGCGAGCACCCTGTCACCCCGCACGCCCTCCCGATCGCGCTCGGCGCGACACCGTTTCACCCTGAACGGAGCCCTGCCCGCCATGCACTTTGTCGGGTCGGCGGCGACGCCGGCATCAGCGCCGGGCTGCGCGCCCCGCGAGCTCGAACCCCACCAGCGAAGGTCACCATCGCCGTCGCCGATGCCTACCCCAACTTCAGCATCTCCGGCATCCCCGCTGCCGCGCTCCCGTAGCGTCACCCACGACCTCCCACCTGACCGGCCGCCGCCACTACGTGACCCGGGTCCGCCCGGGCCGAGGAGACCCTGCCATGCCCGATGTGCCCGAGGTGCTGTTCGTCTGTGTCCACAACGCCGGCCGGTCGCAGATGGCCGCCGCGCTGCTCCACGACCACGCG
Organism: uncultured Actinomycetota bacterium; assembly: GCA_963739465.1. Lineage (GTDB taxonomy): Bacteria > Actinomycetota > Actinomycetes > Mycobacteriales > Pseudonocardiaceae > Pseudonocardia. The sequence continues at coordinate 81,266 of CAVUAS010000002.1, read as the reverse complement.
AATGGCGCCGTGCGGGTCACCTCCGCCGGCTCGGAGCCCGCCGACCAGGTCAACGCTGCCGTCCGCCAGGTCATGGACGAGATCGGCATCGACCTTTCCCACGAGTTCCCCAAGAAGCTCACCACTGACGCCGTCCAGGCCGCCGACGTCGTCATCACCATGGGCTGTGGTGACGCCTGCCCGATCTTCCCCGGCAAGCGCTACCTCGACTGGCAGCTGACTGACCCCGCCGGCAAGACCGCCGAACAGATCCGACCCATCCGCGACGACATCGCCGCCCGCGTCCGCGCGCTGCTCAACGAACTCCTGACGCCATCGGCGTAACCGCCCTCGACCCATGCCGGGGCCCGCTAACTCACCCTCTGAGAGGACCGAGCGCGGGCTGGCGCCGTTGGTGTTGGAGGCCCGGGGCGCAGGCGGGCGCGAGCGTGGCGCAGTGGCATGACATGCGGTTGTTCTCCCGGTCGGGCGAGTTGGTCGACCCGGCTGCGGGCCGGTTGCTGGCCCCAACCGGATGGATCGCCCGGACCCGGATTCCCATCCACGGGGCGTTCCGGCCATCGCCACCCCGGCTGCTAACAGCCGGCCGGTCACGGGCACCGGGAACGACCCGGCGAGGGCGATCACGACCACTGCGGGTACCGCCAGCACCGAACCGCGTCATCACCGGGCGCGGCCCGATCCGGTCCAACGACCGCCCGACCGGATCGGCACGCTTCGCGCCGACGGCCGCACAAATCGTCTCCACCGCCGCGGCGGGTCAGCGCCGGGCGGACCGTCGTCCTGTCTTGCGGGGCCATCCGCCCTGTTATCCCTCACCTGCTTGACCCGGCGCCCGGCCGCACAAATGAATCAGCCTGTGCTGATCTCAGTCGTGACTGATGAGTTGCGCGGCGCTGGCCGACCCGCTGCGGGCGCGGATGTTCGAGCTGCTCGCAGGCGAGCAGCTGTGCACCTGCCACCTGGTGGAGCTGACCGGCGCCCGGCAGACCAATATCTCCAATCACCTGCGGGTGCTGCGCGCGGCGGGGCTGGTGGAGCCTCAGCCGGCCGGCCGGTACACGTTCTACCGGCTGCGTCCGGAGGCGCTGGACGAGCTAGCCGGGCACTACGGCGATCTCGCCGCCCGGGCCCGCGACGCCGCCCAGATCCGGAGGCCCTGCACATGAACATCACTAGCCGTGCCTGCCCGGGGGAGGTGGCGGGCCGGTGAACTGTTTCGACTGCGCCGGGCTCGGTCACGCCGCGGACGCGGCCGGGATCTGTGTGGATTGCGGTGCCGGGGTGTGCTTGGACCATGCGCATGTCACGCCGCGCTGGCTTACCGCCACCGCTGTCATCAATCGCACGGTGGTTGTCGAGCCGCCCGCGCGGACCATCCGCTGCGATGTGTGCCAGCACGCCCACGACGCCGCAACCGGGCATCAGCCCGGGACGGCCCGGCAACCAGGGAGGCTCTGATCAGATGAGCACCAACCCGGACACCCGAGCCGCGGCCTCGGCCGAAGACGCCCACGTCGTGGCCTGGCTCTCGGCCGCGGGCCGGTTCCTGTCGGTATGGATTGGCGCGGCGATGGCCGCGGGATGCTGGGCCGCCCGGCGCCCGGCCTGGACGTTGCCCTGGACACGGTGAAGATCGGCCAACCTCCCTGCCGATCGCCCAGGGCCTGCTGCTGATGATGCACCCCGTGCTGGCCAAGGTCCGTTACCGCGCGATCGGCCTGGTTCACCGCCGACAACCGGATGATCATCACCGGTCTGCTGCTGAACTGGGTCATCGGCCCCGCGGTGATGTTCGCGCAGGCCTGGTTGCTGCTGCCAGTCTTCGCCTGTCGGGTCTGGTCGCCGAATCGCGGCGGGCAGGTGTCCGCCCCGCGGCGCCCGCATACCGTCACCCCGCCGCCGCCCTCACCCTCTACGGCCACCATTACCCCCGGCCATACCTGCCGCCGTCACCCGAAGCGGCGTTGGGGCGACCGGTCCGGGGGGACGTGTGCGCGTCATGACCGCCGGTCAGGCCATGGTGGGGTGGGCTTGCGGGTGGTGGCGGGCGAGGGCGAGGGCCGCGGACAGGCCCACGACGGCCAGGGCGAGCAGGCCGAGCACGGCACCTGCTGATCGTGTGGTGCCCTCGCCGAGCATCGTGATCGCGAGTCCGACGGCGACCATCGGGTCGATCACTGTTGTGCACCCGACGACGACGGCGGGCGATCCGGCCGCGTGGGCTTGCTGGATGGCCCAGCCCCCGGCCACGAGCGCGAGCGCGATCCCGAGGGCGGGCAGCCATATGCCGACGTCGTCGAGGTCGTCCACGCCGCTGGTCAGGTGCAGTGACACCAGCCGCATCAGCGCGGACACCAGCCCGAACGCGGTGGCGCCCGAGGCGGCGAACGTCGCGCAGCGCTGCCAGCCCGGCAGCCGGGACGCGGCGAGCGCGAGCATGCCCGCCAGGGCGGCGGTGCCGAGCGCGGCGGCCAGAGCCCCGGCGAACCGGGGCGTGGGCGAGCGAGTGAGTGCCGTGTCGGCCAGTGCGACGAATCCCGTCACGGCCAGCTGACAGACCACGACAGCGACCGCCACCCCCGGCGGCGGGCGGGTTCGTGTGCGGCGGGCCGCGAGCACGATCGCGATCGGCACGGACAGCACACCGATCGGCTGGATGATCGTCACCGGGGCCAGCACCAGCGCCCCGGCATGCAGGAACGAGGCGACGGCCGACAGCCCGAGCCCGCCCAGCCAGGTCCTCGACCGCGCGAGCTCACGCAGCTGCGCCGCGCCCACCGTGGGCAGCGGGTCGCCGCGGGTGACCGCAGCCACCGCGGCGTTCTGGGCGAGGGCGGCGAGGGCGGCGAGGGCGAACAACACCGCCGCGACCAACGCCATCACCGCCGCCAGGCCGAGGATCATCGCGGTGTCTCCGTCCCCGTCGCCGTCCTCGATCGGCACCATCGATCGGCCACCCGTCGTCCGACGGTATCAACCGCCGCCTCGCCCACCCAGCGGAGCGGCAAGAGTCGGGTGGGAATCAGGGCCGGATATCACCATCGATGGGCGCGGTGTCGACGTTCCGAGCGGGCCGATCTGTCACAGCCAGCCGCGGCGGCGCATCAGCGTGTGCAGTCCGCCCGCCCCGAAAATGATCAGCGCCGCGCTGGTGACGAACCCGCCCGGTTGGGAGAAGCCGGGTAGGCATGTTCTGGCCGTAGAACGCGGTGACCGCAGTGCTCACGGCGATGATCGCCGCCCAGCCGGGCAGCTTGCGGGTGATGATGTTGAGCTCGTTGTCCTGCTCGCCGCGGTTGGTCTCCAACACCCCGCCGACCTGGTCGCGGGCGCTGTCGACGGTCTCGGCCGCGCCCAGCGGTGCGGGCTGCCCCGGGGGAAGCCGGACACGGTTCAGCCTGCCGCAGTCGCGGCGGGAATGCAGCGCCCCACCGGTGTGACGACGGCCGTTGCCCTCGACCACCCCGACGCCGGCGACCAGGTCGCGCATGTCGCGCGGCCAGCTGGGCAGCCGGTCCACCACGGTCATCGAGAGGAACAGCCCCGGCGGGAAACCGCACGGGCTCCAATGGCTCCATGAGCTACCGTCGACCGACCCGACCGCGCCAGCTCCCGACCCTCCACCGGATGTCCTCGGGGTCGTACTTCCCGCCGCCGGTGCGCGCGGTGGAGATCGCAAAGGCACACGAGGGGCTGCAGGTGCGCTGGCTCAAAGCCGTTGCCGACAGCCCGCTACAGCTGGAGTGGCGCGAGACCGCGACATGACGACCGATCCGCACCTGAACCCGAGTTCGCCGTGAGCGGCCTGTGCTGCCCTGGACCGGGCCCGCCGCGCGACGCGAGCCTGACCCGGACCCGCACTGGCCTCGGTGTACATCGGTGAGACCACGATCTATCCGTGAGTGGCGGGGTAGGCCGGTCGCCAGCGGGGACCGTGCTCGGGGTGCGCCGCGCGGATTTACCGTCGATCGAAGAGAGACCGCCATGACCCGCCACGAGCGCGCCGTCGCGGCGCTGGCCCACGCACGCGCAGCAGGACTCCCGCGATTCGGCGCCGACACCACGCACCAGCGGCGGCTGCGGGCCGCGATGACCCGCGACGTCGTCGCCCTGCTCGGCGTGCCATCCGAGCACGTCCTGGCTGGCGACGACCCCGTGCGGTCTTATGGCGCCGCACCGGGCAACTGATCATCGTGGACGACCCGGACGACCCGGCCACCGTTTCGGGCCCGCGGTCGCAGGACCGTTGATCGCCACGGTCGGGGTGGGGGTGTGTTTCCTCATCAACGCCGCCAGTTTCGTTGCGGTGCTGGTCGTTCGCCGTGATGCGTCCGGAGCGGCTGCGTGCGACGTCCCCGGTCGTGCGGGCCCGCGGTCAGCTGATGGCGGGCCTGCGGTACGCGCGACGCGTACCCGGGATCTGGACTGCGCTGCTGATGATGGCAGTGATCGGCACGTTGGCCGACGAGTTCCAGGTCGTGTTGCCGCTCCTCGCGACGTCGGGACTGCACGGGGATGCCAGGACCTTCGGATACCTGACCGCGGCGATGGGGGTGGGTGCGGTGTTCGGCGGCTTGGGTGTCGCCGCGCGCGGGCGTGCCGGGCTGATCCCGCTGGTGGTGGTGGCCTGCTGCTTCGCGGCCGGTCTGGGTGTCGCCGTGCTGGTGTCGTCGCTGCGGGCGGAGCTGGTGGCGCTGGCGATCGTCGGTGTCGCGAGCACTGCGTTCCTGGCTCTGGGCAACACCACGTTGCAACTGATCTGTGCGCCGCCGTTTCGCGGGCGGGTGATGGCGTTGTGGGCGGTGACCTTCCTGGGCAGCATACCGATCGGGGGCCGATCGTCGGTGTGGTCGTCGAGCACGCAGGCCCGCGTGCCGGGTTGGCGGTCGGCGCGGCTGCTTGCCTGGTCGCGGCGGGTATCGGGCTGCTGGGCATGTCCCGCGTCCCCGCTGGGCAACGCCTGTTCCCGCGGGCGACGCCGCCTCCGACCGGTGCTCCGCCCACGGAAGCCGAACGGGTCTGAGCGGCGCCCTGACGTCAGCGCTGGGAGCGCTCGGGCCGAAGGACCCTTGTTCCCGTTTGCGGGGACGACACAGTGTTGGAGTGTGGACGAACTCCGGCGCGCGAAGCACGTGGCGCCCGGTCGTCGTCTCGTCTGCTCGGGCATTGAAGTGGAGCGCAGGAAAACCGAGCCGGGCGCCGACGATCATGAGGATGCCCTTGACATCGCCACGTCGGCCGGCGCCCTGTTGATCACGCTGCGCAGGCGCCTGTGGCCGTGCGATCCCGGCGAGTTGGGCCGCCTGGCCGATCGGGTGGCCGGGGAGCACATCGTGGGTGAGCTGGTCGCGCGTCGTCCGGATGACGACATCCGTTCGGAGGGCATGGGGTTGCGGGTCGGGCGGGCCAGCACATCGCGGATGTGGATTGTGGACCCGCTCGACGGGACGCTGGAGTACGCGCAGGGCCGCGACGACTGGGGCGTCAATGTTGCCCTCGCCATCGCCGGCCAGCCGGTGGCCGCCGCCATCGCGCTACCGGAAAGAGAGCTGGTGCTGACCACCAGCGAGCGGTGGGAGGTGCCGCGGCGGGGCAGCGGGTTGCGGATGGTGGTCAGCCGTAGTCACACCCCGGCGTTCGCGGTCGCGGTGGCGGCACGGCTCGGGGCCAGTCTGCGGATGCTGGGCAGCGTCGCGGCGAAGGCAGCCCTGGTCTTCAGCGGGGAGGCCGAGATCTATCTGCATGCGGGCGGTATGTTCGAGTGGGACTCTGCGGCGGCGGTGGCCCTGGCCGGTTGCTGTGGGATGCACGCCTCGCGGCTGGGCGGCGGGCTGCTGCGCTACGCCCGGCCCGACCCGCGGCGTCCCGATCTGCTGATCTGTCGGCCGAAGCTGGCCCAGGACGTTCTTGACGCCGTGGCGCCGTACCTGTCGCCGCCCGCTGGCTCACCGGACACCCCGTAATGCGGTTCGATTCGGGACAAAGGTGCCCGGCCGCTCCTGAGATTCCATGACGACCCTGGTCTGGATTGTGGTCGCCGGTGTGGTGATGTGCGCGTTGGCGCTGGTCGGGGCGGTGACCTTGCTGTTGCCTCGGCACAGCTTCGACCGGTTGGTGCTGCCGTTGGTGGCGTTGGCTGCCGGGTCGTTGCTGGGCGGCGCGCTATTTCACATGCTCCCCGCGGCGGTGTAACCAGTCAGACCCCCGGTTGACCTGCGGTGTGTCGGTGCTGGTGTCCGGTGTTTGATCATGGTTGACTCCCGGCCGTGTCCGAGCCGTCGCCCTCGTATGCGGAGTTGGCGGCTTTGGTGGCCGGGCAGGCCGCCCAGCTGGCCGAGCAGGCGGTGTTGATCGAGGCGTTGCGGGTCGAGTTGGAGGCGTTGCGGCGGCAGGTGGGTCGGGACTCCTCGAACTCCTCGCAGCCGCCGAGCACGGACGGGCTGGGCGCGAAGGCGAAGGCGAAGGCGAAGGCGGATAAGCCCCCGGCTGGGCAGGAGTCGCAGCCGTCACCGGATGGGCAGCCATCCAGGCCGGGTCGGCCCCGGCGCGCCCAGGGTGGGCAGCCGGGGCATCGCGGCAGCGGCCTGGCCCCGGTGGCCACCCCCGACCGCCGGGAGCCGGTCGAGCCGTCGTGCTGCGGGGGCTGCGGTGGGGACCTGGCCGGGACGCCGGGAACGGTCGCCTCCCGCGTGCAGGTGTTCGACCTGCCGGTGTTCTCCCTGGCGGTGACCGAGTATCGGATGATGCGCCGGGTGTGTGGCTGCGGACAGGCCACCACAGCGGATCTACCGGCGGGGATACGGGGCGGACCCACCTGCTATGGCCCAAACGTGACCGCGGCGGCGACCCTGCTGGCCAGCCAGGACGTGCTGGGCATCGAGCGCACCGCGGACCTGATGTCCGCGCTGCTCGGGGTGGCGGTGTCCACCGGGTTTATCTCCTGCTGCCTGACCCGCCTGGACGGCGCGTTGACCACGGCCGGGTTCGAACAGGCGCTCAAGATGGCGCTGGGTGAGCAGGAGGTGTTGGGCACCGACGAGACCCCCGCCCCGCTGACCGATACCGCCAAGACCGATACCGCCAGGACCGATACCGCCAGGACCGATACCGCTCGCAGCGGGCAGGACTGCTCCAACCCGCACGTGTACACCGTGCGCACGATGCGCGCCTACACCGGCGGCGGAGCAGACTTGGTCTGGTACGGCGCGGCCGGGAACCGCACGGAGGCCTCGATCAGCGGGTTCGGGATCCTCGACGACTTCCGGGGGGTGCTGGTCCGCGACGACTTCGGCGGCTACCTCAGCTACGACACCGAACTCGCCGGGGTCCAGCAATGCCTGGCCCACCTGCTGCGCTACCTCGACGACGCCCACGCCATCGACACCGACGCCCAAGCCTGGGCCCGCCAAGTCGCCGACGCCCTGCGCACCGCGATCCACCAGGTCAACACCGCCCGCGCCGCCGACCGCACCACCGTGGACGCCGAGCTGCTCACCCGGCTGCGGCGCCGCTTCGACCGGGGGGTGGCGGCCGGGATCTCCACCAACCTGTCCCGGCCCTGGCACAACGGCAACCACCCCGGCCTGCAACTGGCCAAACGGCTCAAACGCAAGGCCCACCAGGTCTGGCTGTTCGCCACCCGATTCGACGTCCCGGCCACCAACAACGGGTCGGAATCGGCGATCCGCGGGTTCAAGCTCGCCGCCAAGGTCCAGGGCTGCTGGCGCACCCTGGCCACCCTGCAGCGGCATTGCCGGATCCGGTCCTATCTGGTCAGCGCCCGCAACCACGGACGCCGACCCATCGACGCCATCCGCGACGCCCTATCCGCCAAACCCTGGATGCCACCCCAGCCAGCATGATCCAAGGAACCCCTGACTGCTTACGCGGCGGTCGCGGCCCAGAGCGGCGGACTGGTCGTGTGGGTCGGGGTCGGGCTGGGCATTCTGGTGTTTCTCATGCTCGAGCAGTTCCTGCACTGGCATCATTGCCACCGCTCTCTGGGTGAACACCGTCCGGTCGGCTATCTGGTGCTGGTCGCCGACGGTTTGCACAATCTCGTCGGCGGACTCGCCGTCGGTGCTGCGTTCGTGCTCGCGTTCGGCTCGGTGTGATCACCTGGCTGGTCGCCGCGGCGCACGAGATCCCGCAGGAGCTCGGCGATTTCGGCATCCTGGTGCACAGCGGGTGGCGCCCGTGGCGCGCGTTGGCCTACAACACGGTCTCGGCTCTGCCGTTCCTCGCAGGCGGGGTCATCGCCTACGGCTTCGCCGGAAGCGTGAACGTGATCGTCCTCGTTCCATTCGCGGCGGGAAATTTCATCTACATCGCCCTGGCCGATCTGATTCCCCAGATGACCGGTCAGGAGCGGATACGGGACAAAGTGGTGCACACCGGCAGCTTCGCCGCAGGCCTGGCCCTGCTCTATGTTCTCGCCCTCACCGCGGGTTGAGGCGGCCTCCGGTCACTCCGATCCGCCGCGCTGCGCGGTGAGTGCCTCGCGCAACCGGGCCAGCTCCGCCTCCAGGTCGGCGAGGCGACGTTCCAGGTCCCCGTCCGACCGGCGCCTGCTGCCACCGCGAGGCGCCCAGTGCGAACACCGCCCGGCGCACAGCCACGTCAAGATCGCGCATCCCGGCTACCGGCCGCTCACAACGCAGGTCTACTTCCCCGGCGACCCGCATGACGAGACCGAACTCTTGGGGGAGCGTACCCACCACACCACGGTTAGCCTGCTCCGCCTGAAGGCGCCCAGCAGCATGGCGGAGATGGTCTGTCTCAGACCGGTGTGCGCGTCGGAGATGACCAGTGGCACTTCGCCCAGGCCGCGTGCTTTGAAGATGCGCAGGAACCGCGATCAGAACGCTGTCCTCCGGAGTCGCCGACGGCCAACCCGAGCACTTCCCGCGAGCCGTCGGCACGCACGCCGGTGGCATTACCACCGCTCGGGAGAGGATGCGGTGGTTGACCTTCGTCTTTGCAGTAGGTGGCGTCGAGGGAACACGGGCGGGGCCCCTCGATGTCCAGGTCGGCGCAGATCCGGCTCGCTCGGACTTAGCTGAGAGATGCCCGAGTCCGTACCCGAGGCTTTGACCAGGTCATCGATCTCGCGGGTCGACAGGCGTGCAGATGAGCCTCCGCCACCTCGTTCGGCGTTAGAGCTGGATGTTGGCAGCTCCTCACATGTACTCGAAGTACTCGTAATGGATGCGAGACGCCGGGGTGCCGCGAGCGGTTAGTTCGCCGCGCAACGCCCGGATCATGACCCTCGGCCCGCACAGCAGGATCTCGGCATCAGCCTCAGCGCCGTCCGGGTTGACGAGAGCGGCGGTGGGCGGCCCGTCGATGTCCTCGGCGAGCACCCGCAGGCTGAATGCGGGGGATTTCCGCTCGATCTGGCGCAGCTCGTCGGCGAAGACCGCCTCACCGCGGTGGTGGACACAGTAGTACAACAGCACGGGCGGGTCGCCGGGGCGCAGGCTGCGGGCCATCGACAAGAACGGCGCGACACCGATGCCGCCCGCCACCCAGATCTGGCGCCGGTGTGGCCAGTACCGGTAGGAGAAGCCCCCATAGGGGCCCTCCAGCCGCACCCGACCACCGGCGGCGACAGCGGACATCCAACGGGTATGATCACCGACTGCCTTGATGACAAATCGCAGCTGATCCTCCTCCGGGGCCGAGGCGATCGAGAACGGGTGAGGCTGGATACCCGACGGACGGGCGAAGGTCAGGAAGGCGAATTGCCCCGAGTCGAAGCGCAGCGGCTCGGCCTCGGGCGCTAGAGCCAGCTCTACCAGGTCCGGGGCGAGCCGGCGGACTCCGAGCACCCGATATGGCAGGCGGCGGACCAGCAGCCGCCCCAGCAGCGTGTGCCCGACGTACGCGGTCAGGCCAGCAGCGGCCACGACGACCACGGCGATGCGCAACGGGACCGAGCGGGCAACCGCCCCGCCCACGGTCACGGCGTGCAGCGCGGCAGGCAGCATGACCAGGCCCAAGACCCGCTGCACCCACACGAAAGTCTCATGATGCATGCGGGCGACGAAGGTCACCGCCAGCAGCGGCACCATGATGTACAGCGCGATCTGGCCGAAGGCGACCGCCCAACCCTGGTCGAACCACAACAGACCCAGCCCCGCATCCGACCAGCGCCCGGCGCCGTGCAGCATGAGCGCGAACGCGTGCGCGGCGGCCAACCCGACGACGAGACCGCCGAGCAGGTGGTGCCACCGGTAGAGGCGGTCCAGGCCGCCGAAGAGCCGTTCCAGCGGCCGCAGCCGGGTGGAGAGCACGATCACCCAGGCCAGCAGCGCGAGTGCTACCAGGCCGGCCAGATCCGAGAGCAGGGCCCAGGTGAGCCCTTGCTCGAACCTCCCGCCAACCCGGCCCTGACCCGTGGGGACGCCAAGGCGCAACCCCACCAGGATCAGCACGGTAAGGACGACCAGCACCGGGCCGGCCACCCCCTTCGCGAACGGACCGGCGGGCCGGGCCCTCCTGTGTGCGGGCGGAGCCGTTACGGCGCTGTCTATGCTGCCCATGGCTGCCAGGCTGCGGCGGTCAATGCCGGGCGGCCAGAGGCGACGGCCTCCACGAAGCGGACCGTACGTCCCGCGAGCAAGAGGCGGTGGCCGCCCATCTCGAGCGCTCGACCACCACAGCCTGGACGCGCGTGCATGTAAAAGCTGGTCCACGCACCAGAGGCAGAAAGCCGGACGGCACCTGCGGACGTGCCACCGCCGCATTGAGACGACGATGAGAGAGGACCGCTCAGACGGTGACGTCGGCGACCTCCTGGCCCGGTCCAGACCGCGGACCCGTTCAACAGACCTCCGCTGAACGTGGCGGCGAGCCGTCCGATCACCGTGCCGCACGTGGAGACGGCCCGCGTGTCGGTTGGCACGGTCGGTACGTCGGTGACCTGGGCGAGTCCTGGCGGCTGCCGGTGACACGACGTCGTGCTCCAGCCGTTCCTCCTGGTCTGCGCCTGATTCTCGCTATTGACGTTGGGTTGCTCAGCGGCCGTGGGGAACCGGGGCGTATGGCCTGGAACAAGCGCGAGGACATGATCGTGCACGAGCAAGATCCGTACAACGCAGAGCTGCTGAACGGCGCTGTGGATGAGGACGATCGCGTCGTTCGTGGTGAGGACGTAGCTGCGGCATGAAGACGCCCCGCCGACGGTGTCGGCGGGGCGTTGTCTTCGTGTGGTCGTGGGGGTGTTCAGGGTGTCGGCGGTGTCGTGCTCACTCGGCGGTGACTTCGGTGACGGCGGCTCTGGCGCTGGACTCGTCGACGATGGCCTTGTTGCCGGCGAAGGCGGCGACGAGGGCTTGGATCGCGAGGTTGTTGATCGCCCGGGGGAGGCCGCGGGAGACCTGGTGGATCAACGCGAGCGCGTCGTCGCTGAACAGGGTGTCGGAGCGGCCGGCCAGTTTCAGGTGATGCGAGACGTAGCCGGCTGTTTCGGTGTCGGTCATGCCGTTCATCGCGTAGCGCAGGGTGATGCGCTGGTCGAGGGCGGCGAAGGTGCCCAGCTTGATCCGGCGCCGCAGGGTGGGTTGCCCTCATATCATGCGAACGGGGAGTGGCTGTCCATCTCGCTGTTGGTCAGCAACCGCAGTTCTTCGAGTTGTTCGGCGTTCATGAGGTGGGCTTCGTCGAGGACGAGGATGGTGGTTCGGCCGCGTTCGTGTTCCTCGGCGGCGAGCAGCTCGGTGGTCTGTGGGATCAACGCCGCCTTGTGGAAGCGCGGGGTGGCGCCCAGGGCGGTGACGATGCAGCCGTAGAGGCCGCGGCCGCCGACGGCGGGGTTGCCCAGGTAGATGACCGTGTGCCGGGACGAGTCGAGGGTGGCGAGGGCGGCGCGGATGGCGACGGTCTTGCCCGCGCCGACTTCGCCGGTGATCACACCGAGGCCGCGTTCGCTGACGCACCAGCCGATGCGGGCGACGGCTTCGGCGTGGGTGTGGTGGCGGTGCAGCATCTGCGGGGCCAGCGACCGACCGAACGGGGTGCGGGTGAACCCGTAGTGCGACTTCAGCTTCTCGATCACACTGACACCTCCCCGGTCTCCTGGCCGTCGGTCTCCTGGCCGTCGGTGCCCGGCAGCAGCAGCTGGCCGGGAAGCTGCCCGGGCAGCTGGGAGTAGCGGACTCGTTCAGTGAGCTCGGCGGTGTGCTGGGCCTCGACCAGGCGCAGGTAGTCGATTCCGGTCGGAGCCGCCGCCGCTGCGGTGGTGTCGTCGGGTCGGGCCTTCGCATGGACGTGCCGCCCGATCTTGTGCGGTATCGCCTGTCCCATCGACTTGCCCTGCCAGCGGACCTCGATGCTGGTGAGGTCGAACGGGTCGAACACCAGCTCGACGCGCCGCCCGACCAGCGCGGCGTCGACTTCGTAGGTGTTGACGTGCAGGCTGACGGTCGCGGTCTTGGTGACGGTTCGCCATTCCGACCACAGGAACGCCTCCCGCAGCTGCGCCGGGGAGGGCAGCGGCGGAGTGAGCACCGACCAGCGCGTGATCGGGGTCTGTCCGGTCTCGGAGTGCTCGCGGCGGTGATAGACCGTCTCGGCCCACGCGGTGAACAGCGTGTTCAACTGCACGAGGTCGTCGAGCTCGCGGCCGGAGCCGATCTCGACGAGGAACTGCTCGCGGACGGTCCGGGTAGGCTCGGCCGAGCGGCGAGGTGCCAGCCTGAGCTGGTCCTTTTCCGCTCGGCCTGCCCCCGAACCGGACGTACCCGTTTCCGAGTATCCGGCTCTCCGGTGACTACTGCGTGAACGGTGAAGCGGGGTGCCCGTGGATCAGGTCGTGGCAGTTGCCGCAGACTACGAGGGCCTTGCGGCGGATCTTTGCCATGAACTGGGCCCATGGGGGCTGCGGCTGACCGGTCCGGTTGAGGTCGGCGAGCGTCCGGACGTGGTGCACGGAGATGTTGTCCGTTCGCTTGCAGAGCTCGCATCTGCCCTTCAGCAGCCGAGTGACCAGCTGCCGGTTCGGGTAGATCGGCCCGGTGTGTTGGCGGTCGGTGATGACCGCGTTCTTCTGCCGCTTGAGTGGAATGCCGCCGAACCAGGCGACCAGTGGTTTCTTGCCCGCGCGCTCGACGCTGGCCTCGAACCGCGTGCGCAGCCCATGCGGTGTCACGATCTTGGCCTTGTGACGGGCCGCCATCTTGGTCACCGATGAGCGGTGCTTGCGGGGTAGGGTGGGCTGCCCAGCGAGGTCCCGGGTTCATAGTGTATGAAACCGGGCCTTTTCCGGGCAGCCTCCCTCCAAACTCAGCGTGCGGCTTTTACCGCACTGAGCTTTCCAGCGATTTAGCCGCGTTCGCGACGGGGGTTGCGTGGATGTACTCGTGGCACGCTGCGCAGACGATGAGCGTCTTGCGTCGCGTTTTCGCCATGAGGGCGGCCCACGCGGGCTGGCCCGGTCCCGGCTTTCCGAGTTCCTTGAGGCGGGTGACCTGGTGGACTGCCACCGTGGTGCCGGTCTCGCAGAGTTCGCATTCCCGTTTGCGGAGCCGTTTGATCAGCTGCTTGCGGGGTAGGGTGCCGGGGCGGGCGCGGGGTCGCGGATGACCGCCCGCCGGTTCTGCCGCAGGGGGATCCCGCCGAATCGTGCTACCAGGTCCGGCTTGCCCTCTCGGTGCTTCCTGGCCTCGAAGCAGGTCCGCAGTCCATCACTGGTCTCGATCTTGGCCTTGTGGCGGGCCGCCATCTTGGTGACGGTGGAGCGGTGCTTGGCCGCCAGCGTTTTAAGCAGGGAGGTCAGGGCGTTCCATCGCAGGACGCCCAGCCGCCATACGTCGTGGGCGAGCAGGTAGTAGTTGACGACGCCGCGATATTCGGCTCCGTAGGTTCTGACGATGTCGTAGTCGTCGAGGTTCTGGAGCCGGGACCGGTGCCACGGTTTGCCGTGTCTCCGGTAGCGGGCGCACTGGGCCTTGACCACGTGCGGCGGCACTTTCAGCGCGATTTTCCCGTTGATGGCCCTGCGGCCGCCGGTGATTCTCGTGTTGCAGTGCCAGACGCTGATGTCATAGCCGAGGAACCGTGCCCGCTGGGTGCGGGCATGCGTGATGAGGGTCTTGGCCTGGTTGAGTTCCAGTCCGAGGGTCTCCCGGAGGAACGCGGCCAGCTTGGCCTTGATCTCCTCGGCTTCGGCCTTCGGCCCGATAAATCCCAGTATGTGATCGTCCGCGTACCTTAGGTACTTGAGGCGCCGGTATCCGGGGTCCATCGGGTCGTCACGGGGAAGCGTGCGCAGCTGTCTTTGCAGGTCGCGGGCTGCCGCCCGGTCCCCGCGCGTCCGCGCGCGCCTTATCCGGCTCTGCACCCTCGCGTATTCGGGGTTGAGCCTGCGGCGTGCTCCCCGCGTGTACTGCGGGATCAGTTCCCGCTCGACGAACTTGTCGAGCTTGTCCAGGTAGATGTTACTGAGGACCGGGGAAACCGTGCCGCCTTGCGGGACCCCGCTGAGCGTGTCACGATAGTCCCAGTCTTCGAGGTACCCGGCTTTCAGCATGTTCCGTATCAGCCGGAGAAACCGGTTGTCGTGGATTTTCTCCGCCAGTATCCCGAGAAGGATTTCGTGGTCAAGCGACCCGAAGCAGTCGGAGATATCCCCTTCGATAAACCAGCTGGTTCCGGTCCAGGTATTGCCTATTTCCCGCAGTGCGGTGTGGCATCCCCGGGATTTCCGGAACCCGTGCGAGCTATCCGGGAACTGCGGATCGTAGAACGCTTCCAGCAGCAGCCGGACGACTTCGCCGACGAGTTTATCTGACCATGTCGGCATGCCGAGCGGGCGGAGCTTCCCATTTTTCTTTGGGATGTAGACACGGCGGGTCGGGGAAAACCGGTATTTCTCCTGCCGCATCAGCCCTATGACCTGTTCGATCTTTTCCTCGGACATTCCGTCAGCGGTTTCCTCGCTTACCCCCGGCGTCATCGCTCCCTGGTTGGAGTAGATGTTCCCGTAGGCGAGCAAATACAGGTCCCTGTTGAACATCTGCCTGTAGAGCTGCGTGCACGGCAGGCCCTTCCTGCCGCGGTCGCGGAGAACGCTCAGCACCACTTCAGCTGTCTGCATTGCGCATCCTTCATGGTTCTCAACCGTTCATCGCCTGTGCCCGCAGGGTAGGCCGCCGGCGAGGTATCCGCGTGCGCGAACCCTTTTCCGGCGACCCCCCACCGAACCGGGCATGCGACTTATCACCGCACCCGGCTCTCCAGTGTTCGATTCCGCGAATACTGCCACGTCGATGATTCCTTGTGGATATCGTCGTGGCAGTCACGGCAGACGATCAGGGTCTTGCGACGGCGTGATGCCATCTGCCTGACCCATTCGGGCCGTGAGGCCCGATCCTCCGGAGGGAGATCTTTCAGGCGTCGAATGTGGTGCACTTCGACATCCGTCTGCGTCGTGCAGAGCTCGCAGCGGCCTGACTTCAGTCGCCCGACGAGTTCGGCCGGGCGCTTCCTCCAAATACCGGGGAGTTCGTCCTTCAGGATCACCCTCGCGGTCCTACGGGCCAGCGAGATCCCACCCCAGCGGGCCACCAGCGGCTTCTTCCCGGCGCCCCGCTCGACCGTGACCTGCAGTCCTCTGCGAGGGCCTGCGGCCGTCTGCCAAGTGGCACGGTGGCGATTCCAGACCTTGCTGACGCTGAGCTTGTTCTTATGGCCCAACGTCTTGGTCATCGACCGTTCCATGACATACCTCAGCGAGCCGAGACGGTGCCGGTTGTAGGCCAACTGGTAGTACTCCGCGATGCCCCGGAACTCCGCCTGGTAGCGTGCCACGATACGGAAGTTCGAGTCGTGGGCACGATCCAGAATGGCGGCCGGTTTACCGCGGCGTGTATAGGGTTTGCGCTTGGCCCGTATGACGTCCATCGGCACTTTCAGCCCGATCTGCCCGTTGATGGAGCCGTGACCGTTCCGATCGCGCTTGGCGTCATCATGGTGGACCACGATTTCGTAGCCGAGGAAGCGGACCGCTTCCGTCCGCCCATGAGTGATCAAGGTCTTGCGCTCGGAAAGTTCCAGCTTGAGACGATGCTGCAGGAACCTCCCGACCTTGCCCTTGATATCCTCGGCTTCCCGTCGCGTGCCAGTGAATCCCAGCAGCCAATCGTCCGCGTAGCGGATATAATGCAGCCGTCGGAAGCCTGGATCGTTGGGGTCCCGGGAGGGGAGCTGTTGCAGTTGCCGACGCATCGGCCGCGCTTCCTTCCGCTGCCCGTTCCGTTCCATCTTCCAGATGGCCTTGTGCATCCGCATGTACGGCCGATAAGGCTTACGCAGGTCTCCCATGTTGTAGACGGGTAGGAGGGTCTTCTCGACGTACCTGTCCAGCCGGTCCAGGTAGATATTGGAGAGCAAGGGGCTTAGGACGCCTCCTTGTGGCGCTCCACTCAGCGTTGCATGGTAGCGCCATTCCTCCAGATATCCGGCCTGGAGCAGTCCATCGATCAGCCGCAGGAAGCGGTTGTCTCGAATGTCCTCGGCGAGGATGGAACGCAGCATTGCGTGATCCAGCCGATCGAACGAAGTCGGCACTCACTACCCACTTCGAGGACCTGGCCTTGGCGATGGTCGCCCGCGTGGCTGGGATTTACTGTGAGGAGGCGGCTGTCGGGTTGTTGATCGGCCATCGGCGGTGGTTGTGTCGCGAGGACTTCCTCGATGAATGTGTCCAGGTCGGCGTCGCTGAGGTCGATGTGTTCGCCTGCGTTGACTGGGCGGCGGCCGTGGCCGGGCTGAACACGGGGCGTTTGGCCTGTTCGGGCAGTGAGCGGCGGGTGCTGCTGCTGGCCGCGAGTCTTGCCGAGGGCGTCCCAGTCGATCTGAGTGATGTGCTGACCGGCTTGGACGAGGCGACTGCGGCGCTTGTCGCCGACGTCATCGCGCACGCGGCCGGACACCGGCGTTATGTCCTCACGCTCGGCGGCGGGACGGTGCGGTGACCGAGGTGACGGTGACCCGGCCGCGGCATCCCTTGGAGGGTCGGCGGCTGCAGGTGATCGGGGCGATGCGCAGACTCGGCCGCGACGAGCTGCTGGTCGTGCTGCCCGATGGAAGCAAGACCCTGATGCCGGTGGCGTGGACCGACCGTGACACCACGACGGCGAGCGAGGGCCAAGCCCTGGACCGGGCAACAGCGATCCTCGCCGCGCCGGCGGAGTTGCTTCACGCCCACGAGCTGGTTGCCGGTCTCGGCGCCCGCGTCGATGCCGGTAGCGGACAGGCTGCGCGGAAACCACCGTGCGAGGAGGACAAGCGTGCAGTCCGCGCAGCTGAGTTTGATGCCCGAACAGATCCCGGGATCGCCACCGGAAGTGATCTTGTCGCTGCCCGAGACGGGGGTCGCCGCCGCGATCCGGATCCTGGCCCGGCTGATCGCCCACGCCGCCACGACGACGATGACAAAGGCCGTCGATGAGTGACACCCCGAAAGTGAGCGCCGCCCACCGGCAGAGGGCAGCGATCGTCTATATCCGTCAGTCGACGCTGGCCCAGCTCGAGCGCAACCGGGAGTCCACGACCCGCCAGTACGACCTGGTGGCCAAGGCGGTGGCGCTGGGGTGGCCGCGCGGCGCGGTCCGGGTCATCGACGAGGACCAGGGGATCAGCGGATCCTCGGCCGAGGGCCGGTCGGGGTTCGCCGAGCTGGCGGCCCAGGTCGGCCTCGGGCAGGTCGGGATCGTGCTGGCGCTGGAGGTGTCGCGGCTGGCCCGTAACAACGCCGACTGGTATCGGCTGCTGGACCTGGCCGGCATGACTGACACCCTGATCGCGGACGGGGACGGCCTCTACCATCCGGGCCTGTTCAATGATCGTCTCGTTCTCGGCATGAAAGGCACCATGTCAGAAGCTGAGCTGCACATTCTGCGGGCTCGCCTGGACGGCGGGGTCCGTAACAAGGCCGCCCGCGGCGAGCTCAAGCGTGCGCTGCCGGTCGGACTGGTCTGGGGGGAGGGTCCCGCCGAGGTCCTGTTCCACCCCGACGAGGCGGTGACCGGCGTCATCGCCGCGGTGTTCGAGCGGTTCGCCGCGTGCGGATCGGCCCGCGCGGTGTGGCTATGGCTGCGCGAGCAGGGCCTGAGATGGCCGCTGACCCCGACGGCCTACCTGCACGGCACCGACATCAGGTGGGTCGAGCCGACCTACCACGCCGTCCATAACGTGCTGACCCATCCGGCCTATGCCGGCGCGTATGTCTACGGCCGGACCAAGTTCGAACGCCGCCTCGGCGAGGACGGCCAGATCCGCACCGGGCGCCGGGTCCTGCCGCGCGAGCAATGGCAGGTCCTGATCGAGGACCACCATCGCGGCTATATCGACTGGGACACCTACCTGGCCAACACCGAGAAGATCGCCGCCAACACCCGCCCGGTGCGCCACGAGCCGGGCACCGGGGCCGTCCGTGAGGGCTGCGCCCTGCTGCAGGGCCTGGCCACCTGCGGGATCTGCGGCCGGAAACTCGCCGTGTTCTATCAGGGCCC
The DNA here is from genome assembly GCA_963739465.1 of uncultured Actinomycetota bacterium. Classification (GTDB taxonomy): domain Bacteria; phylum Actinomycetota; class Actinomycetes; order Mycobacteriales; family Pseudonocardiaceae; genus Pseudonocardia. The sequence goes on along the minus strand of CAVUAS010000002.1, from coordinate 62,748 downwards.
GAGCAAAACCACTCCCGGCTACTACTGCACCGGCACCGGTGCGCTCGTCGACGGCCGGGGAACTCGACACCTGCAGTTCGGCGGCCTCGCCATCGACACCGCTGTCGCCGCAGCGTTCCTGGCCGCGCTCGCCCCGGCCGCGTTGTCCGCGTGCCTGGCCGCCGTCGACGAACTCGAACACGGCCACGACACGGTCCTGGCCGGGCACCGCCGCGAAGTCGAGCGCAGCCGCTACGACGCGGCCAGAGCGGAACGCCGCTACCGAGACGTCGACCCGGACAACCGGCTGGTCGCCCGCGGCCTGGAAGCCGACTGGGAGAAGACCCTCGCCGCGCTGACGGCCGCCGAAGCCGAACTGGCACGGCGGGAGAAACGCCGCCCTGCGGCGCTGAGCGCCGGCGAACGGGCCATGGTCGTGGCCCTCGGTGACGACCTGGACGGGATCTGGGCCGCGCCGAGCACCACCGACAAGGACCGCAAACAACTCCTCCACACCCTGCTGGACGAAGTCATCGTCACCATCACCACCGAGGACGCCAATCGCCGCGCCGACCTGCGGATCCGCTGGAAAGGCGGCGCGATCAGCGAACTGACCGTTCCGCTCAAACGGGCCCAGCCGAAGATCCGCACCGATGACGACACCATCGAGTTGATCCGTCGCCTGGCTATCCACCACTCCGACACGGTCATCGCAGGGATCCTCAACCGGCAAGGCCGACGCACCGCTCGCGAACTGTCATACACCGCCAATAGAGTCCAGAGTCTGCGACACCACTGGCGCATCCCCTGCCACCAACCCGGCACCGAGCCGACCGAAGGAGAACTGGTCACCGTGGCCGAAGCCGCCGCCACGCTGGGACTCGCGCCCTCCACTCTGCACCGCTGGCTCGGCGACGGGTTCATCGCCGGGGAACAGACCACCCCCGGCGCTCCATGGCGGATCCGCATGAACGACGAACTACGCGCCCTATTCGTCGATGACGCACCCGAAGGCTGGCTGGCCATGCTTGAGGCCACCCTGGCGCACGGCGTCTCCCGCCAGACGCTGTTGCAGCGTGTCAAGCGCGGCGAACTCCGCGCCGTCCATGTCCACGCCGGACGCAGGAAAGGCCTGCGTATCGAGCCTCCGACCGCCCCCCAAGGACTGTTTTGATCATGACAATCAGCGAAAGGAGCAGTGTGACCGTGCATCCAAACACTGGGAGATGTCTCCCTCGATGAACCATGTTGTCCCTCGCCACGATTCGGATACTTCCGCCAGAGCAGTATGACAGCCCTTGCCCGGCCTGAAGCCGTGGGAGTGCTCGGAGAACTGCGGCTCGTAATACGCTTCCAACAGGGAACGGATCACTTCCTGCAGCAGTTTGTCCGACCACGTGGGCAGACCCAGCGGGCGACGCTTTCCCGGTGATCCTTTCTTGTCGATGTAGACACGTCGGACCGGGGTCCACCGATAACGCTCGTAGCGCAGCGCATCGATGATCACCTGGATCTTCTTCAGGCTCATGCCGTCCACGGTCTCCGCGTTGACGCCGGGCGTCATGGAGCCGTCGTTGCGGTAGATCTTCCCGTACGCACGCAGGTACAACTCCGGGTTGAACAGATGCCGATACAGTCTCTCCAGGGGCAATCCTCGCTTGCCGCGTTCATGGATGATCTCCAGTAGGGTTTCGGCTCTCTGCATTACACATACCTCGCCGTTCCGGATGATCGTGGACACCTGTGCCACTTGGCCCTGTAAGCGGCTTTCCCGCTCTCCCTGGTGGAGCGTTACTCCCACGACTACTACTGGCACTCCGTCACCATAGGGCTCGCGCCCCTTAGGTGATCCCGAATTCCCCTTGCGTTGGACGTATCGAGCGTGACGTAGGCGGCCTGTCCGTTCCCTTGAGTGAACTCGTTGTCCACCGCCCACCAGCCGGAAGGGTTGGGGCGAAGCAAAGGGGATTCGCCTGATGCTGGTGGCTCCGCGCTGGGCGTTGTATATCGGAGAATGCACATTTCCATCGCTGGGAACTAGGCTTCAAACAGTCTGGTCTTCGCCATATCACGCGGGCCTCGCGCGGCAGCATCTTCAACGCCTTCACAATGCCCCACGCTTCCCCGCCATGCTGTTGTCCCCTCGCGCTTTCGCGTCCAGGTCAGGCGGGTGACCCAGAGGCTTCCTCCTTCCGAACCTCTACTCTCTACGAGAGTGATCCAACGCCGAGTTAGACGGCGCAACTTCGCCCTGTGGTCCGGTTCTCCCGGTCTCCAGATTGGGCGGACGTTACCCCGCCGACTAATACGGGCACTCCGTCGCCATAGGACTCGCGTCCCTTAGGCGATCCCATGTTCACACTGCTATACGTCAGCACGACTTAGGTGTCCCGTCCGTCTCCTTGGATGTCCTGACAGGACATCGCTCCTGCACCCCGGAGGATTGCGGCGCGCCTCTGGCCATCACGCCGCAGGGGCCGGCACCGGTTTCAGGCGTCTTTCCGGCGGGCGTCAAAGTTGCACCCTCTGGAGACTGGGTTTCAAGTAATTCGACCTTCACCGTATCGCGCGGATCTCCCGGCACGCCGTCCCGTCCCAGGAACCACCAAGAAGACTGGCGGACGCTGGAATGGTGAACCGCTTCCAACGAGCCCAGGCCGCCCGCCGCGACCGCGGCCACCGACGCGTGAGCCAGCTGACCAGATGGACCGCCGCGGTCGGCGGGCTTACCGTCGCCGTGATCGCGGTCGTGCTGGGCCAGGGCGCGGCGTCCGCCTCGACCACGCCCGCGTCACCACCGGGCGACGTCACCGGCGCCGGGCCGGGCACCGGCCTCGGGAGCGTGGGCCCCGACACCTCGCCGAGCTCCCCCCGGTCCCCGTACGGGCCGTCGTTCGACGGACAGTTCGGCGGCGGGGGCCTCCAGGCCCCGGCGGCACCGCCGCAACGTGCCTACGGGTCGGGACCGAGCGTGCTGTCCGGCGGGTCGTGACTCCGTTGACGCGCGTCGACGCGCAAGCCACGGCCCAGGCGCGGTTCCCCGCGCTCGGCACGACCGCCGCCGTGCTGGTCACGGATGCGTCGGCCTTGCAGGCCGCCGAGTCGATGCTGCGCGGGGACCTGGCCGCGCTCGATCTCGCGTGCAGCCGGTTCCGCGCCGACTCCGAGATCCGGTCCTTGCAGCGCACCGCCGGAGCCGTGCGGACCGTCAGCCCGCTGCTGGCCGCGGTGCTGCACACGGCGCTGCGCGCTGCCGAGCTCAGCGACGGCGCCGTGGACCCCACCGTCGGCGCCGCCATGGCCGCGATCGGCTACGACCGCGACTTCGCCGCCCTGCCCGCGGACAGCGCCGCCGTCCCGCCCGTGCCTGCGCCGGGATGGTGGCGCGTCGGCTGGGACCCGGCCCACCGGGAGGTGCTGCTGCCTCGCGGCGTCGCGCTGGACGTCGGGGCCACCGCCAAGGCCCTGGCCGCCGACCGGGCGGCGCGGCGGATCGCCGAGGCGCTGCGCTGCGGTGTGCTGGTGAGCCTCGGCGGAGACCTGGCCGTCGCGGGCGAAGCGCCGCCCGGCGGCTGGCGGGTGCTCGTCGGTGACGACCACACCCGCCCCGACTCCGACACCGCAGCCGACCACGACGGCTTGCGAGGCGTCACCGTCGTCTCGGGAGGTGTGGCCACCTCGGGTACCGTCCGGCGCCGCTGGCGCCGCGGCGGCGCGGTCGTGCACCACATCGTCGACCCGCGCACCGGCGCCTCCGCGGCGCCGTGTTGGCGGACCGTCAGTGTCGCCGCCGGGTCCTGCGTGGACGCCAACACCGCGAGCACCGCCGCGGTCGTGCTCGGCGCCGCCGCTCCGGGTTGGCTTGCCGAGCGCGGGCTGCCTGCGAGGCTGGTCACCGAAGACGGCCGTGCCCGCGTCGTCGGCGGATGGCCCACCGGAGCGCCGACGGCGACGACAGCGCCGGGGGCGGCCTGATGCAGCTGTTCTGGTTCGTCAGCCGCGCCGCGGGGCTGGTCTCGCTGGTGCTGCTCACCACCACCGTCGTGCTGGGGATCACCGGCAAGGTCCGGGTGGCCCTGCCCGGCCTGCCCCGGTTCGTGCTCGCCCATCTGCATCGCAACCTGTCCCTGCTCACCGTGCTGTTCCTCGGGGTGCACGTCAGCACCGCGGTCATCGACCCCTTCGCCGGGATCCGGTGGGTGGACACGGTCGTCCCGTTCCTCTCCGGCTACCGCACGTTCTGGCTCGGCCTCGGCGTCGTCGCCCTCGAGCTGCTCGCCGCGCTCGTCCTCACCAGCGTGCTCCGGGCCAGGATCGGCTTGCGCGCTTGGCGGGCGGTGCATTGGGCGGCCTACGCCTGCTGGCCCGTCGCGGTCGTGCACGGCCTCGGGATGGGCGGGCCGGACTCCCGCACCCCCTGGGTGCTCGTCCTGACCGTCGGGTGCGTCGCGCTGGTCGCCGGGGCGTTGGTCCGGCGGATGTTCGGCGACCGCGCCGACGAGCACGGTTTCGTCGAAGCAGGTCGGCGATGACCCGTCGCGCACCCGCTGAGGCGCCGCGGCCGCCCACACCGCCACCTCCCGCCGAGTCCGAGTTGCGTCTGCTCGCCGGATGGTGCGAGTCGGGCGCGGCGGCCGGGGCTGCCGAGCATCTGCGCCGCTACGGACCTCTTCCGCTGCCCCGTCGGCCCGGCCGACCGGCTGACCTGATCGAGAAGCTGACCGCGGCCGGGTTGCGCGGTCGAGGGGGCGCGGGATTCCCCACCGGTCGGAAGCTCAGCGCGGTCGCGGCTGCCCGAGGACGGCCGGTCGTACTGGCTAACGGTTGCGAGGGCGAGCCTGCCAGCGTGAAGGACGCGGCGCTGCTCGACATCGCGCCGCACCTCGTGCTCGACGGTGCTGTGTTCGCCGCGCACGCGCTGGGGGCGTCGGAGGTGGTCGTCTGCGTCCATCAGGGTGCGCCAGCGGCCCGCCGGTTGGCCACGGCGATCGCCGGACGCCGCGACCCGGTGGAGGTGCGCCTGGTCGAGGTGCCCCCCGCTACGTGGCCAGCGAGGAGTCCGCGCTGGTCCGCTTCCTCACCACCGGCGACGCCCGTCCGACCTTCACCTCGCCGCGACCCTCCGAACGCGGGATCAACGGGCGACCCACCCTGGTCGACAACGTGGAGACCCTTGCCCACGTGGCGCTCATCGAACGGTTCGGGGCGGACTGGTTCCGCTCGGTCGGCGCACCCGAGCTGCCGGGCACGCTGTTGGTCACCGTCGGCGGCGCTGTCGCCCGACCCGGGGGTGTTCGAGGTGGCGGGCGGCAGCGAGCTGGGGGCGGTGCTCGATCGGGCCGGTGATCCGTCCGAACCCGTGCAGGCGGTGCTGGCGGGCGGATACGCAGGCAGCTGGCTCGCCCTGCCGGATGCGGTGCGCACGCCGCTGACCCACGACGCCCTGCGCAGCTGCGGGTCCGCGCTCGGCGTCGCCGTTGTCCTCGCCCTCCCGGCTGGTGTCACACCATCAGGCGCGGGGGCGGGCCGTGCTCGTCGCGCCGTTGGTGGCGTTCGGGGTGCTGGCCGCGCTCGGACAGGTCTATCCCCCAGTTGTTCGGCAACGGGAAAGGCATCGCGTTCGATGCGTTCCTCGGCCAGAGCGGTGCGTCGCTTCTCCTTGCTTTGCTCGTGCTGAAACCGCTGGTCACAGCGATGTGTCTGGGCAGCGGCGCCTCCGGCGGCCTGCTCACCCCGACCTTGAGCACCGGGGCGGCTTTGGGCGGGTTCCTCGGTCTGGCCTGGTCGCTGCTGTGGCCCGGCACCCCTGCCGGGGTCTTCGCGCTGATCGGCGCTGCCGCCATGCTCGGCGCCGGAATGCAGGTCCCGCTCACCGCGCTCGTGCTGATCGTGGAGCTCACCCATACCGGCTTCACCCTGACCGTGCCCCTGATCATCGCGACCGGGCTGGCCACCGTCGTCGCCAGGCAGGTAGACGGCTACTCGATCTACACCGGCCGTCTGGCCGCCCGACCATCTCCCCGTGCGGAGTCCAGGAAAGGCTGAGCAGGCGACCGGTGTGGCGAGCACGATGAGGTGAGCGGATCGTCGACGCCAGACCGCGCTCAGGATCAGTCTGCGGTGACGAGTGAGTCGAGGGCGGCGCGGAGCCGGGTGGAGGCGTCGCGGGCGACGTCCGCGAGATCGGTCGACGGCCTGTCATCCTCGCCCGCCATGCCGAGCAGCTCGACAGGGTCGACGGCCTGGACGAGACTGTGCGCACCGGCACGGCGGATCGTGACGTTGCAGGGCAGGAGCAGACCGATCGCCGGATCCGCGGAGAGCGCCTGGTGGGCCAGCGCGGGATTGCAGGCGCCGAGGATGGTGTAGTCCTCGATGTGCTCCCCGAGCTTCGCCTCGAGGGTGGCGCGGACGTCGATGGTGGTCAGAACGCCGAAACCCTGGGTGGCGAGCGCGGCTGTGACGGCGTCGACGGCGTCGCGATGGGCCAGGTCAAGCGTAATGGTGTGGGCGGACACGTTTCTCCTCGAACGGGCGTTACGAGACGGACCCTGCGGGCCGATCAAGCAAGGGAGAGGAAGAGTTTCTCCAGTTCGGCGCGATCGGGCTGCCCCTGGTCGCCCGCGCTGATGCACTGTTCGAGGCCGGCGGCGATGATCGCGAACCCGGCCTTGTCGAGCGCGCGGGAGACGGCGGCAAGCTGGGTGATCACCTCCTTGCAGTCCCGGCCTTCCTGCAGCATCCGGATCACGCCCCCGATCTGGCCTTCCGCGCGCCGCAGGCGGTTGACCACCCCGCTCACAACATCGTGTTCGATCTGCATCTCAGCATCTCCTCGCGGATACCCCCTGGCGTATAAACGTATGGCGGATCGTCCCGCCGAGCGGCCCCTTTGGCGGGACCTAGGATCCTGTGTCGGACGCCTGGCGCGCCACGGACCCGGCCCACGCCACGAGCCGGCCTGCCGGGAGCGCTCCGACCTGGCGTGCGACGACCTGCCCGTCGCGCAGCATCAGCAGGGTCGGGATGCTGCGGGCGTCCAGCCGGGCTGCCGTCCGCGGCGCGCGGTCGACGTCGACCTTCACGACCTTGATCCGCCCGGCCAGCTCGCGCGCGGCCCGCTCGACGCCCGGCGCGACCATCCGGCACGGCGCGCACCACGCCGCCCACAGGTCGACCAGCACCGGCAGTCGGGACCGTTCGACGACCTCGGCGAAGTCGTCGTCATCCGCCTCGACCAGCCAGGGGAGCGGCTCGCGGCACCGTCCGCAGCGGGGTGAGCCGGACGCGGCCGCAGGGACGCGGTTGTGCTGCCCGCACGCGGGGCAGTCGATGACCTTCGGCCCGCTCATCGCGCGTCGCCGTCCCTGTCGTCGGACCCGGGCCTGCGCAGTTCGGCGAGCGCGTCGACGGCGACGGATCCGTCCGCGGTCGGACGCTCCACGCGCTGCGCGCGGACGGCGCGCAGGCCGAGCCCGGCGGTGTCGGCCACCACGTCCTCTGCGGTGTACAGCACGGCGGGGTCCTGGGGCCCGCCCGCGCCATCGGTGAGATTCGCGCTGTGGTGGGCGACGACCAGCAGGGTCCCCTCAGGCCGCAGGGCCGACGCGGCCCCGCGCAGGACTGTGCGCCGTGCGGCGGCCGGAACCTGGAGGTAGGCGACCACGACAAGGTCGACCGGCTGCGGTCGGACCCAGGTCGTCGCATCGGCGAGCACCCATTCGACACGGACGCCGCGCGCCTCGGCCAGGTGGGCGGCCTTCTCGAGCGCAACGGCGGAGAAGTCCACGCCGGTGACCGTCCAGCCGCACTGGGCGAGCCAGACGGCGTTTCGACCTTCGCCACAGGCCAGGTCGACGGCGGTACCCGGTGGTCGCCCGCCGAGAACCTCGGCCACGAAGCGGTTGGGCTCCGCGGACCAGACGAGTTCGGTGCCTGCGTAGCGCGCGTCCCACGCTGCGGCTTCCATCCCGGGGCTCCTTCCCGCTGACTCTCCCTCTCAGTCTGTCCGGCGTCGGGGCGCGACCGCCACCTGCGAGGTCGTCATCGGCGTACGTCCGCCGCCGACCGCAACCGGGTGACCGCGCCCGCCATGTCGGTGCGGTCGCCGAACAGTGCACTGCCTGCGCAGAACGTCCGCGCCCCCGCCGCTGCGGCGGCCCCGATCGTCGCGGAGCTGATCCCGCCGTCGACCTCCAGCTCGACGTGCGGGGCCTGCTCGTCGAGCATCCGCCGGGCGGCGGCGATCTTCGGTTCCATCGTGGCGATGTACGACTGCCCGCCGAAGCCCGGTTGACCGTCATGATGAGGAGCAGGTCGATCATGTCGAGCACGTTCTCGACGGCGGTGAGCGACGTGCCGGGGTTCACGGCGACCCCGGCTCGCGCGCCGAGCTCACGGACCGCCCCGAGGCTCCGGTGGAGGTGCAGGCTCGCCTCGGCGTGAACGATGACGAACTCGCAACCGGCGTCGACCCACCGGGGCAGCATCAGGTCCGGGTCGACGACCATCAGATGCGCCTCGAACCCGACCTGCACGAGCGGCCTGCACGCTGCGATGACATCGGGGCCGAACCTCAGGTTGGGCACGAAGCGGCCGTCCATGACGTCCCACTGGATGCGGTCGACGCCCGCCTTCTCCAGGGCCTGGCACTCCTCGCCGAGCCGTGCGAAGTCCGCGGGCAGGACGGAGGGCACGATCCGGACCGGCTGCTCGTCCATCGGCTGTCTCCCCTTGATGGTGGTGCGTCCGAGGCTAGGCCCCCGCGCTGTCGCCGAGGCCCCGTCCCGGGGGAGCGTCCGGGGGGATTGCGATCGCTGGTTGGTCGGTTGTCCGGACAGTTACGATCGGAGGATCGTGGTTCGTCCGCTGCGCCTCGTCCTCGTTGACGACCACGAGATGGTGAGGACGGGGCTGAAGGCGATGGCGGCCCGCATCGGGGACGTCCGGGTCGTGGGTGAGGCGTCCGGCGCGGCCACGGGGACCCGGGTCACCGCCGAGCTCGACCCCGACATCGTGGTCTGCGGTGTCCGCCTGGGCCAGGACAGCGGCCTGGACATGTGCCGCACCCTGCTCGCGCAGGACGAGAACCGCCGGGTCGTCATGCTCACGGTCTGCGACGACGAGCAGTACCTCTATCAGGCGCTGCGGGCAGGCGCACGGGCTATCTCCTCAAGCAGATCGACGGTGCGGAGCTGGTCCGCCAGCTCCATCGCGTCCAGAACGGCGAGATGTTCCGCTGAGCGGCCGGAACCGGTCAGGCCGTCCGCAGCGGCGGGCACGAACGTAGGCCCGGGCCAGCGTGGCCGCGTCCCCCTCGGGGTGGAGGTGGGGTGTGGTCCCGACCACGGACGACCCTCAGGCAGGCGCGGCGCCGTGCTCGATGAGTTCGGGCACCCCGACCACGTCCAGCACGATCGGCTGGTAGCCCGCGTTCGCGAGGATTCCCGCGGCGATGCTGGCGCGGCGTCCGGTCCGGCAGGCGACCAGTACCGGGCGGTCCGGGTCCAGATCGGCCGGAATGCCGTCGGTGAGCAGGTCGGGCAGGAACCGCCGTACCGACCCCGCGACGGCGCCTTCGCTCCACTCCGATGGCATCCGTACATCGAGGACCTGTGCGTCGTGTTCGTCCGTGAGCTTGCGGAACCGGTCGATGTCGACCAGTTCGAAACTGACGGTCGCGCGGTCGGCGGGCACCTCACGGACGACGCCGGTCACAGCGTCGACACCGATCTGGGCGAGCTGCGTGACGGGTTCGGTGATGTCCTGGTCCGGTTCGGCGACCAGCACGATCGGCGAATCATGGGGCACCAGCCATCCGGCCCAGCTGCCGAAGTCCGTGGTGACCTCGATCGCGAGCGACCCCGGCAGGATCCCGGCCGCCTGCTGCGCGTGGGGCCGGACATCCACGACGTGTGTGCCCTCGGGCTGGTCGGCCAACTCGTCGAGGGAGAGGGTCGGGATCGCGCGGGTGGGCATGGCGGGCACGCCAAGGGTGTTGATGGGCCCCATGAACTTGTAGAACGCGGGGATCGGCATGGCGGACCCGAGGAGCTGTTCCACGAACTCGGCCACCGTCGGGATGGCGAGCAGCGGGTTCTCCGCGCGTTCCTGCCCGATGGTCGAGGTGTAGCGATCGGAGCCGGACGCCGTGCAGAACGAGCCCTGACCGTGGGTCGGGAACAGCTCCAGTGCGTCGGGCAGCTGCGCGAGCCGGTGCAGCGACTGGTGTTGCAGGGTCGCCATGGTGCGCGCGCGTTCCCGGCCGAGGAGGTCCGGCCGTCCGGCCGAGGCGACGAGGAGGCTGCCGCCGGAGAACAGTGCTGCGGGTTCGCCGTCGACCAGCACGAGATAGCTCGTGTGCTCCGGGGTGTGTCCCGGGGTGTGGATCGGACGGATCGTGAGCGCGCCGCCCGGGATGTCTTCGAGATGGAACGCGGGCGTGCTGGCGTAGGCAGGCGCGGCAGCGGCAGGCAGCACGAGCTGGGCGCCGGTCGTCTTGGCGGCCTGCTCGGCGCCCGACACGTAGTCGTTGTGCAGGTGGGTGTCGAGCACGAAGCGGAGCTCGGCGTCGTGTTCGGTGAGGGCTCCGAGGAATCGCTCGATGTCGCGTTGCGGGTCGACGAGAACGGCCTGCCCGCTGTGCACCAGCAGGTAGGTCTGGTCGCCGAGACCTGGTGTACGGAACGTGAGGACCTCCATGTCCTCTCCTCTCATGGCGCGTGGCGGTCATTGGAGTGTGTTCGGATGGCCGGACATTTGCAAGGGTTTCGAGGTCATTCATCTCGCACTCTGTCGAGCCTGCTCGCCAGCTGGGTGCAGCTGCTCGCCGTCCGGGATCGGGAGCACCACGGGCCGCTGCTGGTTGTCCGGCCATCCGGTCATCCGGTCGAGCTGCGACGGACCACCGTGCGCTATGATACCCCATGGGGTACACCTGACCGGGTGATCGCAGCCCTCCGCGAGAACCTCATCAGCCTTTCAGTGGAGACCAGATGACTTCCAGCACGATGACCGGCGAGCCGGTTTCGATCAGCGTCAACGAGCTCCGCTCCGAGTTGGCGGGCAACCCCGACACGTTGCTCGTCGATGTGCGGACACCGGGGGAGTACCAGTCGGGGGCCATCGACGGAGCGGTCAATCTGCCGCTCGCCCAGGTCGATGCCCACCTCCGGCGGATCGTCCGGGATGCCGGTGGGCGGATGGTGCTGATCTGCCAGTCCGGTGGCCGCGCCGCGCAGGCCGCCGACAGCCTGGCCGGAGCGGGCCTCACCGATGTCGCGGTTCTCGACGGAGGCATGAACGCGTGGGTGGCCGCGGGTGCCCCGACCCGGCACGCGGACAAGGCGAAGTGGTCACTCGAACGGCAGGTGCGCCTCGTCGCGGGCGGCATCGTGGCGTCGTCGGTCATCGCGAGCGTCTGGCTTCCCAGGCTCCGGTTCCTGGCGGGTGGGGTCGGCGCAGGCCTCGCCTACGCGGCGGTCTCCGACACGTGTGCCATGGGCCGCCTGCTGATGAAGCTCCCCTACAACCGAGGTGCCTCCTCCGACGTGGAGAAGGCGATCGAGCGCCTCCGTGGATGATGGCGACCATCCGGGCCGGGGCCGGACGTGGTGAGCGCGGTGGTCGTCGACGTCGAAGGGACGCTCGCCGACACCGAGCGCGCCGGGCACCGGGCTGCGTTCAACCGCGCATTCGCCGAGTTCGGGCTCGACCACCTCTGGGATGTCGAGACCTACGGCCGCCTGCTGGCCGTGACCGGCGGGCGTCGCCGCATCGAGGGGTTCCTCACCGAGCAGGGCCACTCGGATCCGGCCGGGTTCGCCCGGGAGCTGCACCGCGCCAAGACCGGGCACTTTCTTGCCTGGGTGCTGGCGGGCCCGGTCCGGTGCAGGCCCGGGGTCGACTCGCTCATCGCCGATCTGCGCGACCGGGGAGTTCCGGTCGGCGTCGCCACGACCGGCCGCCGGGCCTGGGTCCACCCGCTCCTGGACCGCCTCTTCGGGCTGGACACCTTCGACGCCATCGTCACCGGCGACGACGTCGAGCACCTCAAGCCCGCCCCTGACGCGTACGAACTGGTCCTGAGCCGTCTCGACGTGGGGGCTCATTCGGTGCTCGCCGTCGAGGACTCCCCGCCGGGCCTTGCCGCGGCGCGGGCGGCCGGGCTCGCCTGTGTCGTCGTCACGAACGACTACACCCGCGGGGAGCACTTCTCGGGGGCGGTGGCGGTGCTCGACGGGTACGAGGGACTCGACGCAGTCCGGTGTGCGGCGCTGGTCGGAATGCCGCCGACATAGGTCGTGCTACCGCACTAGGGGCCTGCGGGCGGACCTGGAAGCACCTCGACGACCACCTCGTCGCCTGCCTTCAGCCCACGGCACCCGCGCGGGATGCGGATCATGCCGTCGGCGCGCATGAGAGCGCTCAGTGCGCCGGCACCGCGGCCGACAGGCACAGCCAACAGGGCCTGCGGCCGCCGCTCCAGCCGGACCAGTACGCACTCCTCGACGTGCTCCGGGGAGAGGGTCTCCCGGGCCACGACCGCGGTCACCGCCTCCGGTACGGGCTGTGCCGACCCCTGCAGTGCAGCGATCATCGGCCGGGCGAACGTCGCGAAGACATGGGCTGCGGAGACCGGGTAGCCGGGGATGCCGATCACCGGCACCGGTGACGGCGCGTCGACGACGCCCAGCACGACCGGATGGCCCGGGCGGATCGCGACGCCGTGCACGGCCACCTTGCCCAGGGCGATGAGAACTCCGGCGGTGTGGTCGCCGCGGCCCGCGCTGGAGCCTGCGATCACGAGGATGAGGTCGGCGCCGTCCGCGGCGGCGAGCACCGCGGCGCTCAGCGCTGCCGGGTCGTCGGGCGTGATCGGCAGCGTGCGTGGCGCGCAGTCGGCTTCGCGGGCCAGCTCCGCGAGCATCAGGGAGTTGGTGTCGAGGATCTCGCCCGGTCCGATCCGGCTGCCGATGGGCCGGATCTCGTCGCCGGTCGGGATCACCGCGACGGCCGGCCGGCCGCGCACGGGCAAGCGGGTGAGACCCCCAATGGCCGCGACGGCGGCGTCAACAGGACGGACCCGGTGCCCGGCCGGGAAGAGGAGCTCCCCACGCGTGATGTCCTCGCCCACGGGTCGGACGTGCCGCCCGGCATGCACCGGCGCGGTGATCTCCACCGACCCGTCCGGACTGCGTCGCAGGTGCTCACGCATGATCACCGCGTCCCGGCCAGGGGGCACGGGGTCACCGGTGTCGACCGCGTCGTACGCGGACGGTGCGAGGCGCAGCGGGTGCTCGGCCGTGGCGGCGGTGGTGTCGGAGGCGAGCACGGCGATCCCGTCCATCGCGGCACGCTCGTCGGCGGGTGACGACCATGCCGCGTGCACGGCCGAGGCGGTTGTCCGGTGTACGGCATCGGACACGGCAACGATCTCGACGGCAGGTCGGAGGCGCCAGCCCGCGTCGGCGCAGCAGCCCATCCACGCTTCGAGCGCGCGGGTGACCGGCCCGGTCCGCTGCCCGGTCAACCGGCCACCTCGCTCGGCAGGCCCGACGACCGCGCGCCCACGGTGTCGACGGGGATCTCGGTGACCGCCCAGCCGCCGTCCGTCGGGCTGATGTGCGCCGCGACGACGCCCATCCCCGGCAGCAGCGGCCGGAGGCGCGCCACGGCGCTCGCCACGTCGTCGCGGTGCTGCGCATCGGACACCGGATGGCCCGCGCAGTCGCTGTGCGAGGCGACGACCAGGTGCGTGCTGCCGTGTGCGCGCTGGGAGACCCGTACGCGTTCGACCAGCCGGGCAACCCAGGCGTCGTCGCCGTGGGCGAGCACCCGGTCCGGTCCCTGGACCGTCACGAGGTCGACGACGTCGACGGCCAGCCGGTGCCGGATCCAGCAGACGAGGGCGTCGTGGATGCGGCCGTCGATGCAGCTCAGAGCGACGGCGAAGCGCTCCGTTCCGGTCATGGCTCTCGTCCGCAATTACTTCGACACCACGGACAACGGCAGCGACCGGCCTGCGAGCTTCCTGCGCGGTGTGGGCAGGACCGTCGCGATCCGGGCCAGCTCCCGAGCCGAGGCCGACTCCGGCGAGGCCACCACGACCGGCACGCCGCGGTCGCCTGCTTCGCGCAGCTCGACGTCCAGGGGCACCTGCCCCAGCAGCGGCGCACCGGACTCCTCGGCGAGCAGCGCCCCACCGCCGGTTCCGAAGACCGCCGTCTGCGCACCGCAGCTTCCGCACACCGCGGCCGACATGTTCTCGATCACCCCGGCGAGCGGCACCCCGGTCTCGGCGGCCATGCGGGCGACCCGGGTCGCGACCACCCTGGCCGTGGTCTGCGGGGTGGTGACGGCCAGCAGCGTCGTGTCGGGGAGGAACTCCAACAGCGACAGGGTCGCGTCCCCGGTGCCGGGCGGCATGTCCACCAGCAGGGCGTCGAGCTTGCCCCAGTAGGTGTCGGTGATGAACTGCGACAGCGCCTTGTGCAGCATCGGTCCGCGCCAGACCACGGGCTGTTCCTCGTTGACGAAGAAGCCGATCGACATCAGGCCCACACCGTGCGCGGGGACGGGCATCATCAGCTCGCCGAGCACCACCGGGCTGCGGCGCACGCCGAACAGCTGCGGCATCGAGTAGCCCCACACGTCGGCATCGAGCACGCCCACCCGGTGGCCCGCGGCGGACAGCGCCACGGCGAGGTTCGCGGTGACGGTGCTCTTGCCGACGCCTCCCTTTCCGCTGGCGATCGCGTAGACCCGCGTGCCGCCGATGCCCAGCGTGGCGTTCAGCGGCGGCGCGCCGACCTTGAGCCGGTCGGCGAACTCGGCCCGCTCGCGCGGCGCCATCGTCGAGAAGACGACCTCGACGTCCCGCACGTCCTCGACCGCCGACACGACCGTCGTGACGGCGTGTCGGATCTCCTCGGCGAGCGGGCAGGACTGCGTGGTCAGCCGGACCTCGACGAGTACCCGGCCGCGGCGGGCGGTGATCTCGCCGAGCATGTCCAGCTCGGCGAGCGGCTTTCCGATCTCGGGGTCGTGCACGGCCCCGAGGGCGGCGCGGACCCGTTCCAGGTCGATCTCGGCGCGGCGGCCGGTCAGCAGGCTCACGGCTCGACCCGGAACGCGCGGCGGCGCGGTTTGACCGGCCGCATCAGGAACTCCGGACGGCGCTGTCCGCCCGGCCCCAACGTGGTGCGGGTCTTCGCCAGCCACTGCCGGTAGACCTCGTTGGCGCGCCGGGCGTCCACGTACACGTCACCGTACTGGTCGCCTGCGTGCGCCTTCTCCATCCGCACCTTCTGCAGCCAGCAGTGCATGCCCGAGTGCGGGTCGGGCTGCACGCCGAAGGCGAGGTTCTGGTGCACCCCGGGGTCCTTCCACCAGATCCGCGCCGAGTCCGGGTCGTCCGACTCGAACGGTTCGATCCCGCCCTTGTAGCGCAGCATCCACGAGTCGGGACCGTCCGGGTGGGTGATGTCGACCAGGCCCTGGACCCAGCGGCTGCCCTCGGTGTCGTGCAGGCGCCAGCGACCCATGTGGTGACTGAGCGCACAGACCCCCGGCCGGATGCCCTCGGTGACCCAGACCCGGCCGACCAGGTAGCCGATCGACGTGTTGAGCCGGACCAGGTCGCCGGTGGTGACCCCGTGCCGGGCCGCGTCCCGGGAGTTGAGCCAGATCGGGTGCGAGTTGGAGATCTCGTTGAGGTACTTCGCGTTGCCGGAGCGGGTGTGGATCAGGGTGGGCAGCCGGAAGGTCGGGACGAGCACGAGGTCGCCTGCGTCGAGGTCGATCTCCGACCGGGCGACGTGCGAGCGGATGTAGCCCGGAGTGGCGTGCTCCTCCCAGCCCCAGTCCCGCATCGTCGTCGAGTAGACCTCCATCTTGCGGGACGGGGTCAGCCAGCCTGCCGTCACGGTGCCGTCCTCGTGCCGGACGCCGACCGCGCCTGCCTCGCCGATCAGCGGGGGGACCGAGTCCAGGTCGGTGGGCTTGCGCAGCACCCCGGCGGTGTCGCTGCCTGCGGAGTCGGGCACGGCATCGGCGAGCTCGGCCTCGGTGAGCGGGCGCTCGTCCTGCCGGTAGAGCTTGTCGGCCACCTCAACCACGCCGTAGCGGCGCATGTACTCCAGTGGCGTCAGCGCCTCGGCCTCCGCCTTCTCCGCGAGACCGGGCACCCGGTTCTCGAAGATCCAGCGGTAGTACTCGTCGACGGTGACCTTCTCGCCGGGCCGGTAGGGCGACTCGAAGTGCTGCCGGATGCCCATCGAGCCGTCGGGGTCGATGCGCCAGGACAGCTCGAACCAGAGCTCGTTCTCCTCCCACACCTCGCCGGGGTTGGCGTCGCGGGTGTCCGCGACGGGCATCCCCAGCTTCTCCATCGCCACGCGGCGCACCGGCTGGCGGAAGCCGAGCCACTTGGCCGCATGGGTCTCGTAGGACTGGGTGTCGTGCCGCTCCGTGGAGTGGCCCATGGGGAGGACGTAGTCGGCGAACTCCGCGGTCTCCGACCAGGTCGGGGTCAGCGCGACGTGCAGCCGCACCTTCTCCGGGTCGGAGAGGGCCCGCATCCACGTGAACCCGTCCGGGAATGTCCAGATGGGGTTGAACACGCGGGAGAAGTACACGTCCATGACGCCGCGGCCCTCCTCGAGGAAGTGCGGCAGCAGGATCGACATCTCGTTGCAGGCCAGTGGGTACTCCGCGGGCCAGGTCAACGGGTTCCAGTGGTCGTGTGCCGGGACGTCCGGGCCGTGCGGGATGAACTTGTTCCAGCCGTTGGGCTGCGTCCCGCCGACCGTGCCCACCGATCCGGTCAGCGCGAGCACGAACCACAGCGCGCGGGCCACCTGCCAGCCGCCGAGGTTGCCCGCGGCCGCCGACCGCCAGATGTGGGCGGCGAGCCGGTGGTCGCTCTGGGCGACCAGGCGGGCGAGCTCCTCGAGCTTCTCGGCCGGAACCTGGGACTCCGCGGCGGCGAGGTCGAACGTGTACTCGGCGTAGTCGGCCTCCAGCGCATCGAGGAACGACCCGAACGTCGGCTCGGCGTCGGGGTGCCGCTCCCGCAGGTAGACGTCCCAGTTGAACCAGCGCCGCAGGTACGCCTCGTCGATCTGGCGGGTGCGCAGGAGGTAGGAGGCGACCGCCAGCAGGATGGCGGCCTCGCTGCCTGGCCACGGCGCGATCCACAGGTCGGCGTGCGAGGCGGTGTTGGACATCCGCGGGTCGACCACGACCAGCTTGGCGCCCGCCTGCTTGCCCTCCATGATCCGCTGGGCGTGCGGGTTGAAGTAGTGCCCCGTCTCCAGGTGGGAGGAGAAGAGCAGGATGACCTTCGCGTTGGCGTGGTCGGGGGACGGCCGGTCGTAGCCGCCCCACAGCGTCTGGCCCAACCGGGCGCCCGAGGAACACACCTGGGTGTGGCTGTTGTGCCCGTCCACCCCCCAGGCCTGCAGCACGCGCTCGGCGAAGCCGTCCTCGCCCGGACGGCCGACGTGATAGGCGACCTCCTCGTTGCGGCCCTCCTGGATGGCCTTCCGGATGCGACCGGCGATGTCGTCGAGCGCGGTGTCCCAGCTGACCCGCTCCCACTGCCCGCCGCCGCGCTCGCCGGTCCGGCGCAGCGGGTACAGGATCCGCTCCGGGTCGTTGACCTGGTTGATCGTGGCCGGTCCCTTGGCGCAGTTGCGGCCCCGTGAACCGGGGTGCGCCGGGTTGCCCTCGACCTTCTTGACCGACAGGTCGTCCTTGTCGACGTAGGCGAGCAGTCCGCAGGCCGACTCGCAGTTGAAGCAGGTCGTGGGCACCAGCATGTAGGAATGCGGCACCTTGCGCGGGTGGGCCTTGGCGTCGTACTGGACGTGGTTGTCCCACTCCGAGACCGGCGGGTAGTTGTGCAGGTGCTCGTGGGTGCGTGCCCCGGGCAGCGCGTGGCCGACCGCCGGTGCGGACGGTGCCGACGGGGCCTGCCGGGACGGCGCCGTGGGCGCGGCGGCGGCCGGGGCGGTGCTGACGTCGTGGCGAACGGTCTCGGTCATGGGGGTCGGACCTCCGGCGTGGTGGGCGCGGTTCGGGGCGAACGGTGGTCAGGACAGGGGAACGTCCTGGCCCGCCCGGACGAAGACGGACTCGTAGGCCAGCAGCGCAGGTTGGACGAGAAGACCGCCAAGCGCGGTCAGCAGGACTGCGCCACCGGCCCATCCGGGGACGGCGAGAGCGGCGGCCACCGCGGCGAGGGCGACCGCGCCGAACCAGAACAGTCGCGCGTAGCGGCCGCGTGTGATCATGTGTGCGCCCGCGGCGGCCGCCTTGCTGCTGTGCTTGCCGCCGTACTCGGCCAGCAGCATGAGCACGTGCAGCACGGTGGCGACCAGGAACACCCGAGCGATCAACGCGAACCCGGGCGTGTCGGTACCGGCGAGCGCGGCGGCGACGGCGAGCGCGCCACCGCCGACCATCAGCGCCTGCACGATGAGGTGCCAGAACAGCAGCGGCGACTGCCACAGGTCCCGGCCCTCGGCCTGGCCGAACAGGAATCCCGTGTACCCGGCGAGCATCGCGCCCGCCGGAACGGCCAGGACCGCCAGTACCGTGAACGCGGTGTCCGCCGAGGCGATGATCCCCGTCTCGACCCCGATGCCGAGCAGCAGCCAGATTCCCGACACCGCCCCGAACACGGCCAGTGCGTAGGACCCGAGCACCAGCCAGGACCGGAAGTTCGACTTGAGGAAGATGTAGAGCGCCCGCTCCGGCCGCTTGAGGTCCCAGACCAGCAGCACCCCCGTGACGGCGACGCCTGCGACGCCGATAGCCGGGGCGACGATCGTGGTGAGGGCGCCGAGGTCCATGCCGAGCAGGACGGCGAGCGCAGCCACGAGGAGCGCGCCGCCGCCGACCGCCTTCGTCCACAGGTAGGTGGTCACCCGCCAGCCCCATGGGCGGCCGTGGGGGGTGTTGAGCGTGGTCTTGGCGCCGCTGACGGGATCGACGTGCAGGTCCCGTCCGACCTCGACCCGGTGCGGGTCCGGGGACGAGAAGATGTAGGTGCCGTCCACCGGCGCCGCGAGTGGATCGAGCACGGCGCGGTCGGCCCCGAGGTAGAACACGTTCGGCCCGGTGTTCTGCTCCGGCGCCCGGACGGTGACCGGGTTGGAGTTGATCAGCTTCGAGATCCCGCTGCCGGGGTCGTCGAGATCGCCGACCCAGATCGAGTGCGTGGGGCAGACGACGACGCAGGCAGGCTCGAGGTCCTCGTCGACCCGGTGCGCGCAGAAGTTGCACTTGGCGGCGGTGTGGGTGTCCTCGTCGATGTAGATGGCGTCGTAGGGACACCCCTGCATGCAGCTCTTGCAGCCGATGCAGCGGTCCTTGTCGAAGTCGACGATGCCGTCCTTGCGCTTGTAGAGCGCCTTGGTCGGGCAGATCTTCACACATGGCGCGTCGGTGCAGTGGTTGCACCGCATGACGCCGAAGTCGCGCGTGTTGTTCGGGAACGCGCCCTGGTCGACGTACTTGACCCAGGTCCGGAACTGCCCGACCGGGACCTCGTGCTCGGTCTTGCAGGCCACCGTGCAGGCGTGACATCCGATGCAGGTGCGCTGGTCGATCGCGAAGCCGTACCGCACGCGACACCTCTCCTCTTCGAGGGCTCGGCGTGGCGGACGAGCCTGCCGCCGAGTGGTCTGGTGCCCCAGTGTGCCATGAGTCCGGATGTACGTACAAGATAGGTGGCGTCCCGGATGCCTCAGTGGTGGTAGTCGACGGCGCTGTAGTCGGCGAGCAGGTCGAGCCGGTGGTTCGCCCTTCCGGTCCAGTGCAGGCGCATCGGTCAGAACGGGACGCCCGCCCGGTGCGCCGCGCGCACGGCGTCGGCGATCCGGGCGGCCCGGGCCCGCGCAACCGCCCAGATCTGCGCGGGCGCCCAGCGGATCACGATCACGGGTCGTCCTGCGTGCCGGCGGTGTACGTGGTCGTTGCTCGGGCGCATCGGGCTCCTGCCGGTCGGGCCCCGTCGTCGCCTGTGACGAGGGTCTCCAGGCCAAGTTCACCATTGTCCGGACAGGAATGCAATTGCGGACGAAGAGGGCGCCGGACTACAGGGCCGAGACGCTCTGCGCCGTGACGAAGCCCGCCACCAGGATCAGCAGCACGGCGAAGGCCCGGGTGAGCGTGTCGCCGGAGAACCGGTCCGCCACCCGCTTGCCGATCGTCGTGGCCGTGACCGCGGCGACCGTGAACGGCACGATGACCCACCAGTCGAACTCGACCGCGCCGACCCGCGCCACGAGGGACGCGACCGACGTCACCGCAATGACGAGCAGCGAGGTGCCGATCGCGTGGGCCATCGGCATGCGCAGGGCGAACACCAGTGCAGGGACGATGAGGAAGCCGCCGCCGACGCCGAGCAGGCCGGTGAGGAACCCGATCACCAGCGCCGCGGCGACCAGCTTCACGGCGGTCGCCGTCCGGCCCGGCCGGACCCCGACGGCGGTCGGGGTTCCGGTCGGCACGCCGGGAATGCGGTCCGGATACTCCGGCTCCTCCGTGGGCGCTGCGCTCCGACCTCGGCTGTTGACTAGCATGGCGACCGCGACGACAACGATCAAGCAGGCGAACGCGAGCAGCAGTACCGGCGGGTCCAGGTGCCGGTTGACGAGGGTGCCGAGATAGGCCGTCGGGATCCCGAGGGCACCGAACGCGAGGCCGGTCCGCCAGTCGACCAGGCCGGAGCGCATCCGCGAGACCGCACCGACCAGCGCGGTCAGCCCGACGATGACCAGGCTGCTGGTGGTCGCGTGCCGGGCGGACTCGCCGAGCATGTACACGAGGATCGGTACCGTGAGAACGCCGCCGCCACCACCGAGCACCCCCAGCAACAGCCCGACGAGCAGCCCCACCGTTACCGTCTCGATCAGCACGCGCGGGCATCCGCGATCACGGGACCGCGGTCTGCCGGGACGTGATCGGCATCCTCGCTCATGTTGGCCAATGTACGGTCATTTGACCGACTGCTCTAGATCCTCGGGCTGTGAGATGAGTCCGGTGTGAGGTTGCCCTCCCGGTCACGCGGCGGTGGCCTGCGAGGTGGGCAGCCCGGCCAGCCGCCACTCCGGCATCCCGTCCTGCAGCAGGCCCCCGATCCGTGCCGCCCCACCGGCACCACGCAGGTCGAGGAGCATCCCGCCGTCGAGCGGCCTGCCTGCCGCCGACCCGTCGTCACGTCAGCGGAAGCAGTAGGAGTCCGAGGAGGCATCCCCGCCCTGCAGCCGGATCTGGTGCACCCGCCGCCCGCGGAAGTCGTCGCCGTGGGGGAAGAAGCGCTCGTCGATGCGGAGGCCGCCGTTCGGGTCCGCGTCGAGCTTGGCCATCCAGGCGCCGACGCCGTCGGGGTAGAACTGGTCGTCCCAGGCGCCGTAGAGGGAGTTGGTGAAGTACACCCGCCGACCGTCGCGGCTGACCTCCACCATCTGCGGTCCGCCTGCCAGCGGCTCGTCGGGCCGGGCCGGGTGCGGGGTGCGGGCGACGATGCCGCCCAGGCGCACCGAGCCGGTCTGCACCGGGTGCGCGGTGTCGCTGACGTCGAACTGCTTCATCTCCCCGGTGCCCCAGCATGCGACGTAGAGGAACTGGTCGTCGACCGAAAGGTCGATGTCGGTGATGATCGGCGGCACCGCTCCGAACGGCTTGAGTGCGGGCGGCAGCAGGTCCGGGTCCGCGGGCTCGGCCGGTATGGTGATCACCTTTTCCGCCCGCCACTCGCCTGCGTCGTCATCGTGGAACCAGCGGAAGATCGCGCCGGAAAGGTCCTCGGTGGAGATCACCACGCCGACGAAGCCCCAGGTCGCGTCCGGGTCGTGCGAGGGTCGGACCTCGAGCGCCATCTGGTGCTGGGCGCCGAGGTCGACGGTCTGCAGGTTCTTCCCCTCGGCGAGGTCCCAGAAGTGGATCGAGTGCCCGTACTTCTGCCCCAGCAGCAGTTCCGGGACGATGCCGTTCTCGATCATCGAAGGGCTGCCCCACTCGCTGGAGATCAGCACGTTGCGGTTGAGGTGCCACCAGGCGTCGTAGTGGAAGTGCTGCGGGCCGCGGTCGGTCTCCCAGGCGCGCAGCACCTGGAACGTGTTGTGGTCGAGCAGCGCGATCCCACCCGGCCCGTCATCGTCGCCCTCGGCGCCGCCCAGGCAGGTCAGGAACACCCCGTCGGGACCGCAGTGCAGGGTGTGCGGGCGGGAGTAGCCCGCCTTGTCCGAGAGCTCCTTGGCGGTGATGGTCTGTATCAGGCGCGGTGAGCGCGGGTCGGGCTGGGTGTCGAAGACGTGGATGTTCGACGAGCGCAGGCCGGGCACCAGCAGGTAGCGTCGGGCCAGCCCGTGCATGTCGTGTCCCTTGTGCTGCAGCGCGCTGGAGCAGGCGTTCCAGCCGAAATGGTGCAGCTCGTCACCGAGGCCGGGGACCTCGCTCCAGCCGACCACCCGCCCGTAGCTCGCCGACCCGGGCTCGACGTCGACCACCGTCATCGCGTCGTGCCGCTCCCGGCCCGGTCGAAGGCCACCACGTAGGCCAGCTGCTCGACCGGGGCGGCGGCCGCGTCCGCGGCCGAACGGTAGAACGTCGGGTCCATCGTGGGAGTGCTCATGGCCGCCTCCACCGGTGTCCAGCATCACCTCACCATCCTGCGGCCGGGCGAGGCTTGTCAACGGCCCAGATGCGCCTCCAGCGCGTCGACGGCGGCCGCGACGTCGGGGTGGCTGCGGTCGGGCTCGGTCAGGTGGGTGCTGGCCCGGGCCCGGCCCAGCACGTCGGCCACCGGCCCGCGCACCGCCGCCAGGTGCAGCTCGACCCCGGCGGCGGCGAACCCCCGGTCCAGCTCGGCGAGGGACTCGGTGCCGGTGAAGTCGATCCAGGGCATCGAGCTGGCGTCGAGCACCACGGCGCGCAGGGCGGGCCGGTTGGCGGCCAGGTTGGCGATAGCGTCGGTCACGGACTGACTGTTGGCGAAGTAGAGCGGGGCGTCGAGGCGGACCACGGCCAGCGCCGGTCCGGCGGGCGAACGCCGTGGTCGTGCTGATCGACTCCAGGTAGGACACGAGCGCCAGCGCGGCGCCGGACAGCAGTGACCGGTCGTAGGTCCGCGCCCAGCGCAGGAACGGGAGAAAGCGGTCGACTCCGCCGGTCGGGCTTGTCACGGTGGAAGAGTACGGACAACCGATCAACTGCACGAGCGGCCCGACCACGGCCCTACTGGACTGCCCGGGTGAACGTCGACATGGCGGGAATGTACGAACACTTTGTACGGTCTTTAAGGAGCGAGGCGGGTGTCACCGACCTCGATTCCGCCCCGTCCCGTCAGGAGCTTCCATGTCGCACCCGACCCGACCGGCCGCGTTGCTCGACGCCGCCGCGGTCCAAGGCCTCGTGGCCACGAACCCCGACGTCCTCCTGGTCGACGTCCGAACCAGCGGCGAATACCAGACCGCACACGTCCCCGGCTCGGTCAACCTGCCGCTCGACCAGGTCGACGCGCACCTGCGGCGCATCGTCGCCGACGCAGGCGGCTCGCTGGTGCTGGTCTGCCAGTCCGGCGCGCCGGGCAGGCCAGGCCCACGAGCGGCTGACCGCCGCCGGACTCGGCGATGTCGCGGTGCTCGACGGCGGCATGAACGCCTGGGTTGCCGCGGGCGGGCCGGTCGAGCGCGCAGGGAAGGCCCGCTGGAGCCTGGAACGCCAGGTCCGGCTCGTGGCGGGCGCGCTGGTGCTGGTCGCGGTGCTGGCCAGCATCGCGGTGCCCGAACTGCGCTTCGTCGCCGGTGCTGTCGGGGCCGGGCTCGTGCTGGCCGCGCTCACCGACAGCTGCGTCATGGGGATGCTGCTCGCGCGGTTGCCCTACAACCGCGGTCGTGGCGCGGACGTCGAGGCCGCGATCGCCCGGATGTCGGATCCGGCGCGCGCGAACGCCCGGTGAGTGCGACGACGCCCGCAGCGGAACCCGAGGCGGCGGCCCGGTCGCGGGCCGAACGGCTGCTGCCGCTGATCGGGTTCGTGCGCCGCTCGGACCGGGCGTCGCTGCGCGCGGACCTGGTGGCCGGGCGGACCGTCGCGGTGATGCTGGTCCCGCAGAGCATGGCCTACGCGGCGTTGGCCGGGATGCCGCCGGTCACGGGTCTGTACGCGGCCGTGGTGCCGCTCGCGGTGTACGCGCTGCTGGGCACCAGCGGCGCGCTCGCCGTCGGCCCGGTCGCCATCACGGCGCTGATGACCGGTGCGGCGCTGGCTCCCCTCGCCGACGGTGACCCGACGCGCTACGTGGCGCTGGCCGGGCTGCTCGCGCTGCTGGTCGGGGCAATCCAGGTGGTCATGGGCGTGTTCCGGCTCGGGGTGCTGGTCAGCTTCATGTCACACTCGGTGCTGTCGGGGTTCACCTCGGCCGCGGCCATCGTGATCGCCGCCAGCCAGCTCAAGGACCTTCTCGGGATCAAGGCCGAGCGTGCGGAGACGTTCCCGTCGATCGTGGCTTCGGTGGCAGGCGCACTGGACACGGTCCAGTGGCTGACCGTCGTGGTCGGGGTGGTCGGGATCGCGGCTCTGCTGCTGCTGCGCCGGTTCGCCCCGCGGCTGCCCGCAGCGCTGATCGTGGTCGTCGCGCTGACGGCGGTGAGCGCTGTCGCGGCCTTCGGGAACAGCGGCGTCGCGATCCTGAAGCAGGTCCCGGCCGGGCTTCCCGCTCCGGCGCTGCCCGCGCTCGACCTCGCCGACATCGGGGCTCTGCTGCCCAGCGCGGTCGCGATCGCGCTGGTGGCCTACATGGAGGGCATCGCGGTGGCCAAGGCGCTGGCCGCCAAGTCGGGCAGGCACGTCGACCCCAACCAGGAGTTGGTGGCGGTCGGCGCGGCCAAAGTCGCGGCGGGCGCGTTCCAGGCCTTCCCGGTCGCGGGTGGGTTCTCGCGCAGCGCGGTGAACTTCCAGGCGGGCGCCCGCACCCCCGTGGCGTCGCTGGTCACCGCCCTGGTGGTGGCCGCCACCGCCCTCGTGCTCACCCCGTTGTTCTACCACCTGCCCAAGGCGGCGTTGGCCGCGATCGTCCTGGTCGCCGTGCTCGGCCTCATCGATCGGCACACCCCGGTCACGGCCTGGCGGGCCCGGCGGGCCGACGGGGTCGCGGTCGGGCTGACCTTCGTGACGACGCTGCTGCTGGGCGTCGAGCCCGGACTGGCCGCGGGCGTCGTGTTCAGCCTCGGCGCGTTTGTGTGGCGCTCGGCCCGTCCGCACACCACCGAGCTCGGCCGCGTGCCCTGCTCCGATCTCTATCGCAACGTGGACCGCTACGAGGTCCGCACCGATCCGTCGGTGTTGCTGCTGCGGGTGGACGGGCAGCTGTACTTCGCCAACGCCGAGCGCCTTGAGGACCAGGTGCTCGACACCGCGGAGCAGCGTGGCGAGCTCAGGGCCGTCGTCCTGGACGCGGCCGCGATCAGTGACTCGGACGCCGACGGTGGGCACGCGCTGGGCAGGCTGCGCGAGCGTCTCGCCGACCGCGGGGTGACGTTGCACCTGGCGACGGTCCGCGGCCCGGTCCGCGACCTGCTGGAGCGCGCCGGGGTCTGGGCGCCGTTCGTCGCCTCCGGTGCGGTGCACGCCGACACCGCTGCTGCCGTCGCCGCGTTGCCGCTGAGCACCTCCAGTCC
Organism: uncultured Actinomycetota bacterium; assembly: GCA_963739465.1. Lineage (GTDB taxonomy): Bacteria > Actinomycetota > Actinomycetes > Mycobacteriales > Pseudonocardiaceae > Pseudonocardia. The sequence goes on along the minus strand of CAVUAS010000002.1, from coordinate 37,078 downwards.
GCTGCTCGACGCCCGCCCCGCCGCGGCCCGTGACCAGGTCGCGGTGTTCTGAGCACGACCGGCATCCACCGGCATGCGGGTCGAGATGGCCGCTCTGCGGTCCGATCGCGCAGGCCAGGCCGCCGGGAATGTACGGACAAAATGTGCGTTCATTATGGGTGAGTGCACCGGGCCGACCCGGTGTTCCCGAGACGGAGGAGACAACCGATGGAGATCACTTCGTTCCGCACGCCGGGCCTGGGTGACCAGACGTACGTGCTCGAGCACGACGGCATGGCGGTGCTGGTGGACCCGCAACGCGACATCGAGCGCTTCCTGGGCATGGTGGCCGAGAAGGATCTCGAGCTCCGCATGGTCTTGGAGACGCACCTGCACAACGACTACATGTCCGGCGCCGAGCAGGTGGCGAAGCGAACCGGCGCACAGCTGATCATGCCCGCCGCCGCGGCCCCCGCGTACCCGAGCACGCCTGCGTTCCACAACGAGGAGATCGTCGCGGGCAAGGGCCTGCGGATCCGCCCGCTGCACACCCCCGGCCACACCCCGGAGCACACCAGCTACGTGGTGCTGCTCGACGGCGAGCCGGTCGCGGTGTTCTCCGGCGGTAGCCTCCTGGTGGGCTCGGCGGGTCGACCCGACCTGCTGGGGATGGAGCGGGCGCACACACTGGGCGTGCTGCAGTACGGCTCGCTGCACCGTCTGGCCGGGCTGCCGCGCGAGGTCGGCTTGTACCCGACCCACGGCGAGGGATCGTTCTGCACCGCCTCCGGAGCAGGCCGTTACACCTCGACGATCGGCGAGGAGCTCGACAAGAACGCCCTGTTGTCCATCCCCGACGCGGACAGCTTCGCCGACCGGCTGCTCTCCACCCGCATGCCGATTCCCGCCTTCTACAAGTTCCAGGGGTCGGCGAACACTCTCGGCGTGCCACCGATGCCGCCGGTCGACGTCCCGGTGCTGGACGAGTCCGAGCTCGCGGCGCGGACCGCGGACGTCGCGGTCGTCGACATCCGCCCGCGCGCCGTGCAGGCGGCAGGCTTCGTACCCGGATCCATCGGTGTCGAGATGGACATCGACCTCGGCAGCTGGGCAGGTTGGCTGGTGCCGCGCGGGAAGGACATCGTGCTCGTCGCGGGTGCCGACCAGGACATCGCCGAGGCCGTCACCCAACTCGCCCAGATCGGCGTGGACACCGTCGTCGGCGTGGTGCGCGACCCATCGCCCGCGGTCGCGGCGGCGACCTTCGAGCTGACCGAGCTGGACCGCTTCCTCGACCTCTTCGACGAGCCCGACGCCCAGGTCCTCGACGTGCGGATGCCGCATGAGTCCGCGGCTGCGCCGTTGGCGGGGGCGGTCGAGCGGTTCCTTCCCGACCTGGTGTCAAAGGGCGTTCCGGCCGAGCTGGACGCCGACCGCCCGGTGCTGGTCGTCTGCGGGAGCGGCAGGCGGGCCGCGATCGCCGCCACGCTGCTCGCTGGACAGGGCTACCGGTCGGTGGTGCTCACCGGGGCGGGCGTGTCCGAGGTCCTCGCCCAGCGCTCGGAACGCGCGGTGGCGGCCTGACCGTCACCGCGGACTGATCGGGGGACGCTGCCCGGACGCAGACCGGGCGGCGTCCCCCGGCTGCTCCACTCGCAGGGGGATGGCGGGATTGTCCGGGCAACCTAACGTCGTCGCCGGATCCGCCGGGTGGGCAGGTCTCGCTCACGTTCCCGCGACGCAGGAGGATGGCATGATCGCCGACCACACGACGCTGGCCCAGTTCCTCATCGAGGAGAGGGCGGCGCCATCCGGGCGCCACCGGCGACTTCAACGCGCTGATCCTCGACGTGGCGCTGGCGTGCAAGGCGATCGCGCAATCGCGTCGCCTAGGGCGCGCTGGGCGGCGTGACTGGGCGCCGCCGGCAACCGGACAACGTGCAGGGCGAGGCGCAGCAGAAGCTCGACGTGTTCGCCAACGAGATACTTCCTGCGCACCAACGAGTGGGGCGGCCACCTGGCCGGGATGGCCTCCGAGGAGCTCGACGAGCCGCACCCGATCCCGGCCGAGTACCCGCGCGGGCAAGTACCTGCTGGCGTTCGACCCGCTCGACGGTTCGGCGCAACATCGACGTCAACGTCGTCGGTCGGCAGCATCTTCTCGGTCCTGCGGGCGCCGCGCACCGGGCGCGGATGCCGACGGCGGAGCGACTTCCTGCAGCCCGGGCGCGACAGGTCTGCGCCGGCTACGCGATCTACGGCCCGACGACGATGCTGGTGCTCACCGTCGGGCAAGCGGGGTGAACGGCTTCACGCTCGATCGCGAGCTCGGCGAGTTCATGCTGACCCACCCGGACATGCGCGTTCCCGGCGACAGCGACGGAGTTCGCGATCAACACCTCGAACGCGCGCTTCTGGGAGCCGGCCGGTAAGCCGCTACGTCGAGGAATGCCTGGCCGGGCAGCCGGGCCCGCGGGGCAAGGACTTCAACATGCGCTGGGTCGCCTCGCTGGTCGCCGACGCGCACCGCATCCTGATGCGCGGCGGGGTGTTCCTGTACCCGCGCGACACCAGGGACCCGGGCAAGGCCGGGCGGCTGCGGCTGCTGTACGAGGCCAACCCGCTGGCCTTGCTGATCGAGCAGGCCGGCGGCGCGGCGAGCACCGGCGCAGCGCAGTGCTCGACGTCGTGCCGCAGCGCGCTGCACCAGCGCATCCCGCTCGTCTTCGGCTCGCGCGACGAGGTCGAGCGCATCGAGCGGTATCACCGCGACCACAACCAGCGCGACGACGCGCCCCTGTTCGGCCACCGCGGCCTGTTCCGCGCGCCGGCCGAGCGACCACTGAAGGAGACGCCATGTCGGCCAAGCACCCCATCATCGCGATCACCGGCTCGTCCGGCGCCGGCACCACCTCGGTGACGCGCACCTTCGAGCAGCATCTTCTGCCGCGAGGGCGTCAACGCGGCGTTCGTCGAGGGCGACAGCTTCCACCGCTACGACCGCAGCGAGATGAAGGCGCGGATGGCCGAGGCGCCGCGCGCGGCAGCCACACTTCAGCCACTTCGGCCCGGAGGCCAACCTGTTCGCCGAGCTCGAGCAGCTGTTCCGCGACTACGGCGAGACCGGCAGCGGCAGCGTCGCAAGTACCTGCACAACGACGCCGAGGCCGCGCCCTACGAGCAGCAGCCCGGCACCTTCACGCCCTGGGAGGACCTGCCGCGGACACCGACATGCTGTTCTACGAGGGCCTGCACGGCGCGGTGGTGACCGACAAGGTCGACGTCGCCCGCACGTCGACCTGCTGATCGGCGTGGTGCCGGTGATCAACCTGGAGTGGATCCAGAAGCTGCACCGCGACCGGCCGAGCGCGGCTACTCGACCGAGGCGGTGACCGACACGATCCTGCGGCGCATGCACGACTACGTGAACTACATCGCGCCGCAGTTCGCGCGCACCCACGTCAACTTCCAGCGCGTGCCCGTGGTCGACACCTCGCAACCCGTTCATCGCGCGCCACATCCCGACCGCCGACGAGAGCATGCTGGTGATCCGCTTCGCCAACCCGCAGGGCATCGACTTTCCCTACCTGCTGTCGATGCTGCACGACTCGTTCATGTCGCGCCCCAACACCATCGTCTGTCCCGGCGGCAAGATGGACCTCGCGATGCAGCTGATCTTCACGCCGATGATCTGGCGGCTGATGGACCGGCGCAGGGCGTTAATTTTTTTTTTTTTTTTTTTTTTTTTTTTTTTTTTTTTTTTTTTTTTTTTTTTTTTTTTTTTTTTTTAAAAAAAAAAAAAAAAAAAAAAAAAAAAAAAAAAAAAAAAAAAAAAAAAAAAAAAAAAAAAAAAAAAAAAAAAAAAAAAAAAAAAAAAAAAAAAAAAAAAAAAAAAAAAAAAAAAAAAAAAAAAAAAAAAAAAAAAAAAAAAAAAAAAAAAAAAAAAAAAAAAAAAAAAAAAAAAAAAAAAAAAAAAAAAAAAAAAAAAAAAAAAAAAAAAAAAAAAAAAAAAAAAAAAAAAAAAAAAAAAAAAAAAAAAAAAAAAAAAAAAAAAAAAAAAAAAAAAAAAAAAAAAAAAAAAAAAAAAAAAAAAAAAAAAAAAAAAAAAAAAAAAAAAAAAAAAAAAAAAAAAAAAAAAAAAAAAAAAAAAAAAAAAAAAAAAAAAAAAAAAAAAAAAAAAAAAAAAAAAAAAAAAAAAAAAAAAAAAAAAAAAAAAAAAAAAAAAAAAAAAAAAAAAAAAAAAAAAAAAAAAAAAAAAAAAAAAAAAAAAAAAAAAAAAAAAAAAAAAAAAAAAAAAAAAAAAAAAAAAAAAAAAAAAAAAAAAAAAAAAAAAAAAAAAAAAAAAAAAAAAAAAAAAAAAAAAAAAAAAAAAAAAAAAAAAAAAAAAAAAAAAAAAAAAAAAAAAAAAAAAAAAAAAAAAAAAAAAAAAAAAAAAAAAAAAAAAAAAAAAAAAAAAAAAAAAAAAAAAAAAAAAAAAAAAAAAAAAAAAAAAAAAAAAAAAAAAAAAAAAAAAAAAAAAAAAAAAAAAAAAAAAAAAAAAAAAAAAAAAAAAAAAAAAAAAAAAAAAAAAAAAAAAAAAAAAAAAAAAAAAAAAAAAAAAAAAAAAAAAAAAAAAAAAAAAAAAAAAAAAAAAAAAAAAAAAAAAAAAAAAAAAAAAAAAAAAAAAAAAAAAAAAAAAAAAAAAAAAAAAAAAAAAAAAAAAAAAAAAAAAAAAAAAAAAAAAAAAAAAAAAAAAAAAAAAAAAAAAAAAAAAACGCCTGAACCATTCACTGATTCACCAAGAGTTCGCCGGATAGACTTGATGCACTGCCTCAGTTTCGCTGCCAGCCTGGACGCATGGCGCCGACCGATGGAGCGCGGGCGTCATCCCCTACGCCGAGATGGGCTACTGGGACCCCGACTACGACCCCAAGGACACCGACATCCTGTGCGCCTTCCGGATCACGCCGCAGGACGGCGTGCCGCCGAGGAGGCCGCCGCCGCCGTCGCCGGCGAGTCGACCACCGCCACCTGGACCGTCGTCTGGACCGACCGGCTCACCGACCACGAGCACTACCAGGCCAAGGCCTACCGCGTCGACGCCGTCCCGGCGCCGCACGGGCCAGTACATCGCCTACATCGCCTACGACCTCGACCTGTTCGAGGAGGGCTCGATCGCGAACCTGACCTCGCTCGATCATCGGCAACGTCTTCGGCTTCAAGGCGCTCAAGGCGCTGCGGCTCGAGGACATGCGCATCCCGCCGCACTACGTCAAGACGTTCCAGGGCCCGCCGCACGGGATCGTCATGGAGCGCGAGTACCTGGACAAGTTCGGCCGCCCGCTGCTCGGCGCGACCACCAAGCCCAAGCTCGGCCTCTCGGCCAAGAACTACGGCCGGGTCGTCTACGAGGCGCTGCGCGGCGGGCTCGACTTCACCAAGGACGACGAGAACATCAACTCGCAGCCGTTCATGCGCTGGCGCGACCGCTACCTGTACGCGATGGAGGCCGTCAACCGCGCCTCAGGCGGCGACCGGCGAGGTCAAGGGCCACTACCTCAACGTCACCGCCGGCGACGATGGAGGACATGTACGAGCGGGCCGAGTTCGCCAAGGAGATCGGCAGCGTCATCGTCATGATCGACCTGACGGTCGGCTACACCGCGATCCAGTCGATGGCCAAGTGGGCGCGGCGCAACGGCGTGATCCTGCACCTGCACCGCGCCGGCCACGGCACCTACACGCGGCAGAAGACCCACGGCGTGACCTTCCGCGTCATCTGCCAAGTGGTGCCGCCTGGCCGGCGTCGACCACATCCACGCCGGCACCGTCGTCGGCAAGCTCGAGGGCGACCCGACGCGATCCGCGGCTACTACGACACGCTGCGGCGAGCAGTCATCCCCGCCGACCCGCGACAGGGATCTACTTCGACCAGGACTGGGCGTCGCTGCCCGGCGTCGATGCCGGTCGCCTCCGGCGGCATCCACGCCGGCCAGATGCACCAGCTGCTGCACTACCTGGGCGAGGACGTCGTCCTGCAGTTCGGCGGCGGCACGATCGGCCACCCGATGGGGATCGCGCGCGGGCGCGACCGCCAACCGGGTCGCCGTCGAGGCGATGATCCAGGCCCGCAACGAGGGCCGCGACTACTTCGCCGAGGGCGCCGGACATCCTGGCAAGGCCGCCAAGGGCTGCCCCGAGCTCTGGACGCGGCGCTCGCGATCTGGAAGGACATCACCTTCGACTACGAGTCGACCGACACGCCGGACGTCGTCGTCACGCCGACCGCCGCCTGAGGCCAGGAGCACGACTGCGTATCACTCAGGGAACCTTCTCGTTCCTGCCCGACCTCACCGACGAGCAGATCGAGGCGCAGATCCGCTACGCGCTCCGACAACGGCTGGGCGCTCTCGGTCGAGTACACCGACGACCCGCACCCGCGCAACACCTACTGGGAGATGTGGGGCCTGCCGCTGTTCGACCTGACCAGGACGCCGCCGGCGTCGCGATGCGCGAGGTCCGCGCCGTGCCGCGAGGCGCTATCCCGGAGCACTACGTCAAGGTGATCGCCTACGACGCGCTCGCTGGGCCGCCAGACGACGGCGCTGACGCTTCATCGTCAACCGCCCGGCGCGACGAGCCCGGCTTCCGCCTCGAGCGCCAGGAGGTCGCGGACCGCCAGATCGCTACACGCTCAGCCTACGCCACCGACGTCCGGCCGGCGAGCGCTACGGGGCGGGGGTGACCGGCGCTGCGAGCACGGCACGTGCGGTCGCCTCCGGGCCGCGGCGGCTCGGCGCCACCGCGGCGGCTCCGCCGAGGCGACGAGCGGAGCACGCCGCGACGGCGGTCCGCCGCCGGCGCGACCGTCGACCTGGCGCAGGTCGCGCGGAGACCGGCGTCGACGACGTGCTCGACGAGCTCGACCGCGAGCTGGTCGGGCTCGGCGCCGGTGAAGACGCGCATCCGCGAGATCGCGGCGCTGCTGCGTCGTCGACCGCCTGCGCGAGCCAGGTTCGGCATCGCCGACCGGCCGCCCGACCTGCACATGTCGCTTCACCGGCAACCCGGGCACGGGCAAGACCACGGTCGCGCTGCGGATGGCCGAGATCCTCCACCGGCTCGGCTACATCGCGCAGCGGCCATCTCGTCGCGGTCACCCGCGACGACCTGGTCGGCCAGTACGTCGGGCACACGGCGCCGAAGACCAAGGAGGTGTTCAAGCGGGCGCATGGGCGGCGTGCTGTTCATCGACGAGGCCTACTACCTGCACCGGCCGGAGAACGAGCGCGACTACGGCCAGGAGGCGATCGAGATCCTGCTCCAGGTGATGGAGGACGAGCGCGACGACCTGGTCGTCGTCCTCGCCGGCTACGCGGACCGGATGGACGACGTTCTTCCGCTCCAACCCGGGCATGAGCTCGCGGGTCGCGCACCACATCGACTTCCCCGACTACACGGTCGAGGAGCTGACGGATCGGTGATGATGACTCGACCTCGGCTACCGTCTCGGCCGAGCGCGGAGGACCTTCCGCGAGTACCTCGAGCGCCGCATCGAGCAACCGCGGTTCGCGAACGCGCGCAGCATCCGCAACGCCATCGACCGCGCCCGCCTGCGCCAGGCGCGCCGGCTGCTCGACGATCCCGGTCGCGGGTCGGCAGGGCGGCGCTCACCACGCTGGAAGCGGCCGACTTCTCCGCGAGCCGGGTGTTCGCGGGCGGAGCCGCCCCGGCGGCGCGGGAGCGGGACGCCGCCGCGCCCGCGCCCGCGCCGCTCAGCCCAGCGGATCCCGTTCGGCGCCCAGCACGCGCTCCGTCAGCTTCCGGAACTGCGGCGGAGTACCCCGGGCCTCCGCGGTAAGGCCTGCGACGCGCGCCTGGTCGAGCACGGAGCGCAGGACGAGCGCTCCTGTGGTGTCGATGCGACCCAGCCGGGACAGGTCGATGACGAGGTGGTCGGCGTCGGGATGGTCGGCCAACGCATCCAGCAGCACGGAGTCGAGCCGCTGCGCGCCGAGCACCGCGAGCGGCAGGGGTTCGAGGACCGCGGCGAACGGCAGGAACGCCAGCACCGTGAGTCGGCGCTCCACCGCGTCCGGTCCTCCGACGCGAAGCGCCGCGAGATCGAGGCGGCCTCGGTGAAACCGATCAACGCGATGAGGACGCCGGACAGGCGCCGAGCGGGTGGTAGCGGAGACGCGCGTGCGCGATCGTCGTGCATCATCCGACGGTGACCACCAACGCCCGGCTGCGCGTGTTCGTCCAGCTCGCGGAGACCGGCTCCGTCCGGGGGGCTGCCGAGGCACTCTTCGTCACGGAGTCCTCCGTCTCGGCCGCGGTGTCCGCCCTGTCTCGGGACGTGGGGGTTCCCCTGCTGGCGAAGGAGGGACGGGGGATCCGGCTGACCGCGGCAGGGGAGCGTTACGCCTGCTATGCGCGGAGGATCCTCGGTCTGCACGCGGAGGCGGTCGCCGCGGCCAGGAGCGAGGACGACCCCGAGCACGGCCTGGTGAGGCTGGCCGCTGTCACGTCCGGAGGTGAGCATGTGCTTCCGGGTCTCCTCGCGTTGTTCCGCACGCGCCATCGCGACGTCGGGCTGCACCTCAACGTGGATGCCAGGGACGTCGTCTGGCCGATGCTGGGCAACCACGAGGTGGACCTGGTGGTGGCGGGCCGCCCGCCCGCGGATGTGCCGGGTCGCGTCCGCGCGCTGTGCCGCAACACGCTGGTCGTCGTAGGGGCGCCGCACGACAGGACCGGGTTCGTGCCGCACCGCGCCACCTGGCTGATGCGCGAGCCCGGGTCCGGAACACGCGCCACCTGCCACACGCTGCTCTCCGCGCTCGAGGCCGAGCCTGCGCAGCTCACCCTCGGATCCCACGGAGCGGTGGTCGCCGCCGCCGTCGCGGGCCTGGGCGTCACCTTGGTGTCCGAGCAGGCCGTCGCGCCGCACGTGCGTGCTCGACGGTTGGCGGTGATGACGGTGCCGGGCACGCCGCTGGAGCGGCCGTGGCATCTGGTCACCGGCGAGGGGCCGACGGCCACCACGGAACTGCTCGTCAGGCACATCCTCGAGCGGCCGGAATGGTCGGCCCCTGGGTGAAACCAGCGGCAATGCGGCCCCGGCTGTTCAGGGCTCGCGCAGGTCACGCACGTGACGCTCCTCGGCGGCAGGCCCGAACTCGCGACGAGCGCACCTCGCCGGTCGCGTTCCAGCAATGCCTGACCGGCGGGTGCCGTTGCGGCCATTCCCAGACGCCATGAGCCGTTGCGACCAGCCTGCAGCCGTCGACGAGCGGAACGCAGGCGCATCGTTGGAAGCGCGGGGTGAGGTCGCCTCATCCGCCCGAACCGCACGCGGGGTCAGCCGTCGTCGCCGTCGGGCACCGTGACCGAGACGGTCGTACCGCCACCGACGCGCGACCGCACCGTGAGGGTTCCGCCGACCAGTTCCGCGCGCTCGGCCATGCTGTGCATGCCGTACCCGTCCGACGCGCCGCCGGGTTCGAACCCGTCGCCGTCATCGTCGATCTCGAGCCGGGCGGAGTTCGGGCCGACCGCGAAACGGACCCGGACGGTCGAGGCGTGGGCATGCTTGAGGACGTTCTGCAGCGCCTCCTGAGCGATCCGGTAGAGCGCGAGCTCACGCGGCTCGGGCAGCCGCCGGTCGGCAAGGTCGAGCACGACGACCACGCCCGGCACCGACCTGCTCAGACTCGACAGTGCACCGGCCAGCCCCAGGTCATCGAGCACCGGCGGGCGCAGTCCGGTGATCGCCGTGCGCGCTTCGTCCATGCTCAGGTCGGCGAGGTCGCGGGCCAGCCGGACCTGGACGGCGGCATCGGCGGGATGGTCCGGCAACGCCCGTTGCGCTGCGTCGAGGTGGTAGGCCAGGCTCACCAACCGCTGTGAGATGCCGTCGTGGATGTCGGCGGCGAGGCGCCTGCGTTCCGTCTCCTGCGCGGTGATGACCTGCTCGGTGAACCGCTCCTGGGCCTGCTCGCGTGCCTCGAGTTGCCGGTGGAGCCGGGCGGCGTGCATCGCTCCCGCCGCCAGGCTCCCGATCACGGTCAGCAGCCGGACATCGGAATCGGTGAACTCCCGGCGGACCGCGGTGTGCACGTTCAGGACGCCGACCAGACCGGCCGCCTCGCTCTCCATCGGTACCGATGCCATGGAGACGAAGTCGGATCCCCGGAGCGCGGGAATCGGCTTGTAGCGCGGGTCCCGCTCCTTGTGCTCGACGATGACGACGGGCTCCCGGTGATCGGCGACCCACCCGGTCACGCCGACCCCGAACGGGAGTTGGACCTGCCCCACAGCCGTGTCGAACGGAGGGGTGGCCCCCGCCAGCGTCAGTGATCTGCCCGCGTCATCGAGGACGTGCACGAAGCAGACGTCGGTGGCCGTCGCCTCGGTGATGAGGCGGGCCACGCCGTCCGCGAGCGACCGGACGTCCGGCCCGGAGGACACCGCCTCGATGATCGCGAGGAGCAGGGCCGTCTCGCGGTTGGCGGCATCCGGGACGAACCTCAGTGCGGACTCATCCCACGTGGCGGGGTCCCGGCTCTCGCGCTCGGCTGCGGCTGCCATGGAGCGCAGGGTCCAGTGCGACGTTCGTCACCGTCAACCGTGCAATTTGTCCTCATGTCCGGTCTCTTAGTCGAACAATGGTCCAACCGTGGCGGTGGCACGGTAGCGTCGCGGACATGGTTGCTGTCGATGCTGATGACGACGGCAGGCATCCTCGGTCGGGTGCCCGTTACACGACCCGATGGGCACAATGGTGCCGTTTCCGCATGTACGGCTGGTTCGTCGATGTGTCGCGGCCCCCGGTGCGCGTCCGGGATCCTCGGCCGCTGATCAAGTCACGGCTTCCCTCCGGGCGTGGCGCTACCGAGCAGCCGAACGTGACCCATGAGGGCGAGGCGCGCCTGACGCAGGCCTTCTGGCTCGTCGTCGGCGCCGCAGGCGTCGCCGCCGGACTGTTCGGGGCCATCCTGATGAACATCCTCTACACCGCGGAGCACCTCGCGTTCGGCTTCGACGCAGGGACGTTCGAGTCCGGCGCAGAACACGCGTCGGCACTGCGTCGGGTGCTGTCCCTCGCGGTGGCGGGGATCTTCGGCGGTGGCGCCTGGTTCCTGATCCGGCGCCACATCCGGGGCAGGTCGGACGTGGACGACGCGATCTGGACCGGCGACGGCACCCTGTCCTTCCCGCGGAGTCTCAGCACGTCCGTAACCTCGATGATCACGGTCGGGATGGGCGTGTCGCTGGGCCGGGAGGCGGCACCGAAGCTGATGGGAGCCGCATCCGCCAGCCTGCTGGCAACCTGGGCGCGACTGTCCCCCGCCCAGAAGCGGCTGGCGGTCGCCTGCGGGGCCGGAGCGGGCCTGGCCGCGGTGTACAGCGTTCCGCTGGGTGGCGCCTTGTTCACGGCCGAGGTGCTGATCGGCGGCATGGGCCTTCCGGTGATCCTGCCTGCGCTCGCGTGTTCGTGGATCGCCACGGCGACGACCTGGATCTTCCTGCCCGCGGTGCCCACGTACGCAGGCGTGCCCGACTATCCCTTCCAGCCCTCCGAGCTGGTGTGGGCGGTGGTCGCCGGTCCGCCCATCGGCCTGCTCGCGGTCGCGTTCACCCGCGTGATCGGATCGGTCTCGCACCACCGTCCCTCGGGTTGGAGGGCGCTCGTCGCACCGCTGGGGGCGTTCCTGATACTGGGCGGGATCGGAGTCTGGTTCCCGCAGCTGCTCGGCAACGGGAAGGGCATCGCGCTCGACGCCTTCCTGGGCCGGAGCGGGCTCGGGCTGCTGGTGGCGCTCGCCCTGCTCAAGCCGGTCGTCACCACGCTGTGCCTCGGAAGTGGCGCTTCGGGCGGACTGTTCACCCCGGTCATGAGCACCGGAGCCGCGGTCGGTGGCGCGTTGGGCATCGCCTGGTCACTGCTGTGGCCGGGAACCCCGGCCGGTGCCGCCGCGATGATCGGTGCCGCCGCGATGACCGGTGCAGCCACGCAGGCGCCGCTGTCGGCCGTCGCTCTCGTGCTCGAGCTGACCCACAGCGGATTCGAGCTCATGGTGCCGATGATGGCTGCGACGATGCTCGCGACGGCCGTCGCCCGGCACGTCGACGGTTACTCGATCTACTCCGCCCGACTTGCAGCAGACCGGACGTCGACGCGCTCCACCGCCGCGACGACCTTGGAACCGAGGAGAGGCCACATGGCTGCCGAGCCTGACAGAGCGAAGACCGATGACGACGCAGACATCGAGGAGTTCGAGCCCGACTACCGGTTCACCCTGGCCAACGAGCGGACGTTCCTGGCGTGGTTGCGGACGTCGCTGGGACTGCTGGCCGCTGCCGTGGCGGTCGTGCAACTCGTGCCGGAACTCGTGGTACCCGGTGCTCGTCACGTGATCGGTGGGTTGCTCGCCGCCCTCGCGATCATCACGGCGTCGACCGGCCTGCACCGGTGGGGCAAGGTCGACGAGGCAATGCGTCGCGGGCTGCCGCTGCCCCGCCATCGCGCCCCGGTGTGGCTGGGCGCGGGCCTCATCGTGGTGGCGGTGGTCGCGTTCACGCTGGTGATGGCCAAGGCGCTGGCGTAAGTGAGCCGCTCCGAGCACCGCAAGCGACCCGAGGACGGACTGCAGGCCGAGCGCACGGCGCTGTCCTGGAGCCGTACATCGTTCGGCGTCCTCGGCAACGGTGCGCTGCTGCTGCTGCGGGACTCGTTCCAGTTCAGCGGTTCACTGAGACTGCTGCCTGCCCTGCTCGCGGGCCTCGTCGCCCTGCTCACCTTCGGGATCGGCATGCAGCGCCAGCGGACGCTGCGCATGCGGCCGTTACCGGCCAGGATCTCCGCCCGCAGACAGATCCAGGTGATCGGCTGGTCGGTCATCCTGCTGATCGTCGTGACAGCGCTCACCCTGCCCATCTGAGCCGATGTGGACGCCCGCATGGGTCGGAGTGCCCGGCCCAACTGCGCGCATTGTCCGGTAACATAGTCCGGGCAAAGTCACAATCTGGGGATTTGTCACCGAGGTGGGGCATGGCACGCGGCGCGAAGGCCCGACCGATCGACCGCTCGAACCCGCTCCCGCTGTGGGCCCAGATCGAAGCCGACCTCCGACGGCGGATGCGTGCAGGCGCCTTCGACGACCGCTTCCCCGGCGAGCACGAGTTGGTTGCCGAGTACGACGTGAGCAGGCACACCGTTCGCGATGCGTTGCGGCGGCTGCGCGACGAGGGAATTCTCGACTCCGGCCGCGGTCGCGGCACGTGGGTGCGCAAGCCGCGCATCGAGCAACCGCTCGGCGCCCTGTACTCGCTGTTCCGCTCCGTCGAGGCGATGGGACTCGAGCAGCGGAGCGTGGTCCGGGCGCTCGAGGTCAGGGTCGACGCAAGCGTCGCCGAGCGCCTCGAGAGGCCTGCCGCCACGGAGTTTGTCTATCTCGAGCGACTCCGTCTCGCCGACGGCGAGCCTCTCGCGCTCGATCGAGCCTGGCTCCCGCGGTCGGTGGCCGGACCACTGCTCGACGCCGACTTCTCGCACTCGGGTCTGTACGACGAGCTCGCCGATCTCACGGGCACCCGCCTCACCGGAGGCAGCGAACTGATCACTGCCGTCGTGCCGATACCGGCCAACAGACGGTTGCTCAAGATCCCGGCTGGCACCGCCGCCATGGAGGTCCTCCGTATCGGCTGCCTGCGCGACCAGCCCGTCGAGTGGCGGGAGACGCTCGTGCGTGGTGATCGGTTCAGCGTAGCGGCCGAATGGTCGGCTCAGGAGGGCTACCGGATGGGTGTTTCCGGGAGCGGCGTCCTGTTCGACTCCTCGCGCGGTTGACCGCAGGCTCTGCGCCGCCGAGGTCACGCACCGCGGCCTCTTGTGTGTCGACGCCCACACACCTACCGTAGATGTTCGGACAAATTGTCCCGTCACTCCAGGGAGGTGTGTCGACGTGGCGCAGCGGAGACACCACAGGATTGCCATCGTCGGAGGCGGAAGCGCGGGCATCGCGGTCGCTGCGCGCCTGCGGAACGGCGGCCAGCAGGACGTGGCTGTCATCGACCCGGCGACCACGCACTACTACCAGCCCCTGTGGACACTGGTCGGCGGCGGCCGCGCACCAGTCGAGAAGAGCGCGCGGCCGCAGGCGTCGGTGATGCCCAAGGGCGTCCGCTGGATCAAGCAGGCGGCCGCCGAGATCGATCCGGACGGCCGCGAGATCACCCTGGACGACGGCGGCACGGTGGGCTACGACTACCTGGTCGTCTGTCCGGGAATCCAGCTCGACTGGGCGAAGATCACGGGACTGCCCGCGACGCTCGGCCGCGACGGCGTGTCCAGCAACTACCTGTACGAGCTCGCGCCCGCCACCTGGAACTTCATCCGCAACACCACGTCGGGCACCGCCGTCTTCGGCATGCCCGCGGGCCCCATCAAGTGCGCGGGAGCGCCGCAGAAGATCGCCTACCTGGCCGCGGACTACTGGCGCGAGCAGGGCGTGCTGCGCAACATCGACGTCCACCTGGTGCTGCCCACGCCGGGGATGTTCGGCGTCAAGGAGTTCTCCGACGTGCTCCTCGGTGTGGCCCGCCGCTACGGCATCACCGTGCACTTCGAGAGCGAGGTCACCGAGGTGCTCCCGGACCGGCGGGAGGCGGTGGTGGCGGACCGGAAGAACGACACCACCACGACGTTGCCCTACGACGTCATGCATCTCGTACCGCCGCAGAGCGCCCCGGACTGGATCAAGAAGAGCCCGCTCGCCGACGCCGCGAACCCGGCAGGCTACGTCGAGATCGACAAGAACAGCATGCAGCACGTGCGGTATCCGAACGTGTTCTCCCTCGGCGATGCGGGCTCCTCCCCGAACTCCAAGACCGGAGCGGCGGTCCGCAAGCAGACACCCGTCGTCGTGGCCAACCTGCTCAGCGCGATGGGCGGCAAGCCGCTCACCGCGTCCTACGACGGCTACTCGTCGTGCCCGCTGACCACCTCGAGGAGGAAGATTCTGCTGGCCGAGTTCGACTACACGATGAAGCCGACCCCGACGATCCCTCTGATCAACACGCTCAGGGAACGGACCGACATGGGGTATCTGAAGCGCTACGGGCTGCCGCTCTTGTACTGGAACCTGATGCTGAAGGGCCGAGCTTGACGGCACAGAAGAACGGGACCGCCGCCAGTCGTCCGCCTGCTACGGCCCGTCGGCGCGGTTTCGTGTGCGTTCATGGGTCTCGTCCATGCGGATGGCCACGATCAGCCCGGACACGGCGGTGAGGACGGCGACGACCCCGATCGCGGTGATCAGGCCGTAGGCATCCGCCAGCACCCCCGCGAGCAGGGCGCCGACGGCGAACCCGCCGTCGCGCCACAACCGGTAGACACCGACCGCGCGGGCGCGCCAGGCGGGGTGGGCGACGTCGCCAACGGCGGCCAGCAGGGTCGGGTATACCAGGGCGGTTCCGGCGCCGAGTAGGACCTGCGCGACGGCCCAGACCCCGACGGTGGTGCCCAGGGCGACGATTGCGACAGCGACCGCCTGCAGGAGCATGCCCGTAGTGATCAGGGGCTTGCGACCGACCCGGTCGGACCACCATCCGGTCAACGGCTGCCCGAGTCCCCACACGGCGGGGTAGAGGGCGGCGAGGGCACCGATCGTCGTGATGGACAGACCGTGCGTAGCGAAAAGCAGCGGGAAGATGCCCCAGGCGAGGGCGTCGTTGAGGTTGTTGACCATGCCCGCCTGGCTGACCGCCGACAGCGCTCGGTTGCGGGCGCTGGTCAGCCAGACGATCTGTCCGGTGGTCAGCTCGCCGTACCGGTCGGGATGAGTCGGTGTCGGGCGGCGGTGGGCGGCCTCGGCGCGGGCGTGGTCTCGGGTCTCCCGGACGGCGAACAGGGACAGGCCCAGAGCAAGGGCGGCGTAGGCGGCGCCGAGCAGGAACGGGGCGGGCCGCAGCCCTGCGTGCGCGGCGATGGCCCCGGTAGCCAGTGCGGTGGCTGCCACCGCGACGTACCCGGAGGCCTCGTTGAGGCCCATCGCGAGCCCGCGCCGGGACGGCCCCACCAGGTCGATCTTCATGATGACGGTGGTGGACCAGGTCAGACCCTGGTTGATGCCGAGCAGGACGTTGGCGGCCACGATCCAGCCCCAGGCAGGCGCCCAGATCAGCAGCGCCGGTATCGGGAGGGCGACCAGCCATCCGGCGACCAGCACCGGTTTGCGGCCGTACCGGTCGGACAACGTGCCTGCGACGAAGTTGGTGGCCGCCTTGGTGGCGCCGAAGGCGACGATGTAGGTCAGCGCCGCGGTGTAGGCGGAGAGGTGGAAGACGTCGCGGGCGAGCAGCGGCAGGACGGTCCGCTCCTGGCCGAGCATGCCGCCGACGAGCGCGTTGACCACCACCAGCAGGACGAACTGGACGAGGTTGGCGCGCAGGCCGAGCCTGAGGCCGCCGGTGGCCCTGCTCCCAGGCGGATCGGCCGGTGTCGGACCGGTCACGGGTTCCCCGCACTGAACGCCCGGGAGCGCCTGCTCCGGGATCCGGGCCCACTGATCAGCTCAGCGGTGCCCATGCCGTCGACGCCGTGGGCACTTCGCGCCGGTCCGTCGCCCGTCAGGGGACGGTCCAGCATCGCTCCCCGGTGGATGACCCGAGTGGGCGCTCATCGGCCTGCGGGCCCGTGATGGTCGTGGTCGACAGGCGTTGAGTTCTGCCCAGGAGTCCGCGCCGCCATGAAGTCCTGAAACGCCCGGTAGGCGCGCGGGCCGTAGACGGTGGCCGGGCCGCCGTTCATGAGGATGGCCACACCGAGGGTCTCGGCGACCTCGTCGGCCGTTGCGCCGCTGCGGACGGCGCCTTCGGCGTGCGCCACGATGCAGCCGTCGCATTCACGGGTGACGGCGATGGCGAGCGCGATGAGCTCCTTGGTGCTGGTGCTCAGCGCGCCCGGCGCGAGGGCGACGCTGTGCAGCTGGCCGTAGGCACGGTAGGTGTCGGGTATCGCCCGGCGAAGGTTGCGCCCGAGCGTGCGCGCGTCCTCGCGGAGTGCTGCGGCGTCCATTGTACGTTGCTCCCCTTGGGCGGCTGTTTCACCGGGGCGGTACCGCCTGCGTGCAGCATCGGCTCTGTCCGCGACCCTCGGCAGGGTCTTCCGGCCCAATCGGGATGTGGAGGTTGACGGACTTCGGGACCTCTAGCCCCGGCGGGGCATGGCTCAGGAGGCGGTCTGCTCGGCGAGCTTGCGGTGGATGTCGTCCATGTCGAGGCCGCGAACCTGTTCGATGAGCTGCTCGAGCGCCTTCCCAGGCAACGCGCCGGGCTGGGCGTAGAGCACCACCCCGTCACGAACCACCATCAGCGTCGGGATCGAGGAGATGCCGAACGCCTGGGCGAGATCGATCTGTGCCTCGGTGTCGACCTTGCCGAACACGATGTCGGCGTGCCGGTCGGCGGCGTCCTCGAAGACGGGCGCGTTCGATCGCCGTCATGATCCCTCTCCTGAGGTCGAATACCCCGTACGGTATCTCACAATCGTGAGGGGAACGCCGGCATTCCCGAGGTGTGTGCGGCCCGTCAGTCGGGACCGATCCGCGTCGACGTCGCACCGGGTTGGACCTCGGAGTGTGGCCTGGGCCGAAGTACCCGGGGAAGTCGGGCCGTTCGGCGGGACGAGCCGATACCCCGGGGGGTTCTATTGGGGCCAGCTCCGTTGCGGCCATCCCGGAAGGAAACGTCGTGTTGGTCACGCAGTACTACCTGGACTGCCTGTCGCAGGCTTCGTACCTGATCGGTGACGAGAGCACCGGCCGGGCGGTGGTGGTCGACCCCCGCCGCGATGTGGCCGAGTACCTGGCCGACGCCCGCGCGCACGGTCTGTCGATCGTCGGAGTCGTCAACACCCATTTCCACGCCGACTTCCTCGCCGGACATCTGGAGCTGGCCCAAGCCACGGGCGCGTGGATCGGCTACGGGCAGCGGGCCGAGGCCGAGTACCCGATCCGCAAGCTCGCCGACGGCGACCGGATCGCGCTGGGCGACGTGGTCCTGCAGATCCTCGAGACTCCGGGGCACACCCCGGAGTCGATCAGCGTGGCGGTGTTCGAGCACGCCGCCGACCCGGTGCCCTACGGGGTACTGACCGGCGACGCGCTGTTCATCGGCGACGTGGGTCGCCCAGACCTGCTGGCCTCGATCGGGGTCACCGCCGACGAGCTGGGCCGGATGCTGTACGCGTCGATCCAGAAGCTGATGGTGCTGCCGGACGCGGTGCGCGTGTTCCCCGCTCATGGAGCCGGGTCGGCGTGCGGGAAGAACCTGTCCACCGAACGCTGGTCGACCATCGGAGCGCAGCGGACCGGCAACTACGCCTGCCAGCCGATGACCGAGGACGACTTTCTTGCTCTGGTCACCGCCGGACAGCCCGCCGCGCCGGACTACTTCGTCTTCGACGCGATCCTCAACCGGAAACAGCGCCCCGTTCTCGACGGGGGTGCCCTGCCCACGCCGTTGGGGATCGACGGGGTGCTGGCCCACCAGCAGGGCGGCGCCGTCGTGCTCGACGCCCGTGACCCGGTGGAGTTCGCCGTCGGGCACCTGGCGGGTTCGCTGAACGTCCCGGCTGATGGCCGGTTCGCCGAGACCGCGGGCATGGTGGTCACGCCTGAGCAGCAGATCGTGGTGATCGCCCCGCAGGACCGCGAGGAGGAGATCACGGTGCGGCTGGCCCGGATCGGGTTCGACCGGGTTGTGGGCTACCTGCGTGAGCCCGAGGGCGCGTTCCCCGATGTCGCCGACCGTGTGGCACGGGTGAGCCGCCTGACCGCGCCCGAGCTGGCAGCGGCGCTGGAGAGAGCAGAGCGCCCGGTCGTGATCGATGTGCGCAACGCGGGCGAGCTCGTCGACGGCGCGATCTTCCACGCCCGCCACATCCCGCTGGCCGAGCTGCCCCGCCGGTTGGCAGAGATCCCACCAGGACGTCCGGTGGTCGTCTACTGCGCCGGGGGCTACCGCTCCAGTGTCGCGGCCAGCCTGCTGCGCCGCGAGGGGTGGACCGATGTCTCGGACCTGCTCGGCGGCTACATCGGCTGGACCGCACTGACCCCGCAGCCGGTTCGTTGACGCCTGCGGCCACGCCCGTACCCACAACTGCACGATCGAGAGGACCTGATCCCGATGAGCCTGCACCTGGGCGATACCGCCCCGGACTTCACCGCCGACTCCACCCGCGGCCCGATCCACTTCCACGACTGGCTGGGCGAGTCGTGGGGGATGCTGTTTTCGCACCCGGCCGACTTCACCCCGGTCTGCACCACCGAACTGGGGGCCGTGGCCCGCCTCGGGCCGGAGTTCGTCGCCCGCGGGGTCAAAGTGATCGGGTTGTCGGTTGATTCGGTCGAGTCGCACCTCCGCTGGGAGGACGACGTGGCCGAGACCCAGGGCACCCCGGTCGACTTCCCGATGATCGCTGACGTCGACCGTGTGGTGTCGGAGCTCTACGACATGATCCACCCGGGTGCGAGCGAGACCGCCACCGTCCGCGCGGTGTTCATCGTCGGCCCGGACAAGACGGTGCGGCTGATCCTGACCTACCCGATGTCGACCGGCCGCAACTTCGCCGAGATCCTGCGTGCCATCGACAGCCTCCAGCTCACCGAGGCACATCCGGTCGCCACGCCCGCGGACTGGCAGCCCGGCGATGATGTGATCATCGGACTGGGCGTCGACGACGAGGAGGCCACGCAGCGGTTCCCCAACCACCGCGTCGTGAAGCCCTACCTGCGCCTGACCGGCAGTCCCGACATCAGACCGGTACCTGCGTGATCAGCGCGCGGGCCGTCGGCGCAGTGCGTCGCGGAGGACAGCGCTGCAGAAACCGAGCTTGATCAGTCTCATCGCCCGGTGTTCCGTCCCACTCGGCTCACATCACGGCGGGCCGCAGGCGCTTGTCGATGGTGACCACGACCCATGCCGCGGCGGCGAGCGCGAGGATCCGTATCCACGACTCGCCCGAGATCGGCGCGGTGTGGAACAGGTGGTTCATGGCCGGGAGGTAGGTCAGGGCCAGCTGACCGATCGCCTGCACAGCGACGCCGACGACGATCCAGCGGTTGCTGAACAGCCCGACCCGCCTGGCGGGGCCTGCCAGCGAGCGGCAGGAGACGAGGTAGGCGATCTGGACTGCGACGAAGAGGTTGACCGCGGCGGTGCGGGCTTCGGCCAGGCCTGCGCCCGTCGCGAGTTCCCAGTGGAACAGCCACCAGGTGGCACCGAGGAGTAGGGCCGACACCAGCAGGATCCGAAGGACAAGTGCGGCGGTGAGCAGGGGCCTGCGCGGGTCGCGGGGTGGCCGCTGCATGATGCCCGGCTCCTTGGGTTCGAAGGCGAGCATGAGGCCGAGCGCGACCGCGGTGGTCATGTTGATCCACAGGATCTGGGTGGGCAGGATCGGCAGCACGACCCCGAGCAGGATCGCGACGAGGATGACCAGACCCTCGGCCATGTTGGTGGGCAAGGTCCACACGATGAACTTGGTGAGGTTGTCGAACACGCCGCGGCCCTCCTCCACGGCGGCCTCGACGGTGCTGAAGTCGTCATCGGTGAGGACCATGTCCGCGGCGTCCTTGGCCACCTCGGTGCCGCCGCGACCCATCGCGACCCCGATGTCGGCCTGACGGAGCGCGGGGGCGTCGTTGACGCCGTCGCCGGTCATCGCGACGACGTGACCGCGGGCCTGCAGGGCTTGAACGAGCCTGAGCTTCTGTGCGGGGGAGACCCGGGCGAACACTGCCGCCCGCTGGACGGCCTCGGGGTAGTCGGTGTCGGACAGCGCGTCGAGGGCGGCGCCGGTGAGGATCACGCCGTCCCGGCGCCGGTGCGGTGCGGGGTCGACCAGTCCGAGTTGCGTGGCGATCGCGGCTGCGGTCGCGGCGTGGTCGCCGGTGATCATCTTGACGGAGACCCCCGGCCGCTTCGCAGGCGCGTACCGCGTCGATCGCGGCCGGGCGGGGCGGGTCGAGCATGGCCTGCAGACCGGTGAGGACGAGCGTGCCGTCCAGGGCGGCCTCATCGAGTTGGTGATCGATGTCGACGGTCCGTACCGCCGTGGCGAGCACCCGCAGTCCTTCGCCTGCGAGGTGCTCGACCGCCCCGCGGGCGACCGAGCGGTCCAGGGAACGTGCGGCGCCGTCGGGTCCCATCTGTGCGGTGCACAGTTGCAGCACCTGCTCGACGGCGCCCTTGACGAGGACCACGGCCTGCTGCCGGTCGTGGTTGACGTGCAGTGTGGCCATGTAGCGGCGTCCCGAGCTGAACGGGACTGCGGCGGTCCGCTGCCACCCGTCCAGGTGCACGCCCGCCTTGCGGGCGGCGACCAGCAGGGCGCCCTCGGTGGGGTCTCCGACGACCGTGGTACGCCCGTCCCGCACGGCCAGGGCGGCGTCGTTGCAGCCGGTGCCCGCGGCCAGGGTCCACCACAGCGCCTCGTCGGCGCCCGCCTCGGCCCGGTTACCCGCCGGGTCGAGAATCGCGCCGTCGGTCGAGTAGCCCGAGCCGGTGACGGTGTAGGTCGCCGCGGGGGTCCACAGGGTGCGGACGGTCATCTGGTTCTCGGTCAGGGTGCCGGTCTTGTCGGTGCAGATGACGGTGGTGCTGCCGAGGGTCTCCACCGCGGGCAGCCTGCGGATCACCGCGCCGCGGCGGGCCATCCGGGCCACCCCGATCGCGAGCGTGATGGTGACGGCGGCGGGCAGGCCTTCCGGGATCGCGCCGACGGCCAGCGCGACCGCGGCGGTGAACATGGCGGCGGCACTCTCCCCGCGGAGAATGCCGACGGCGAAAGTCAGCGCGGCGAGCCCGAGGATCGCCACCGTCAGCACCTTGCTGAAACGCGCGATCTTCCGGGTCAGCGGCGTCACGACCGGGTCAGCCCCGCCGACGAGCCGATGGACCTCGCCGAGCTCGGTGCCCGCGCCGGTCGCGACGACCACTCCCGCGCCGGTTCCACCGGTGGCGAGCGTGCCCGCGTAGAGCATGTTGCGGCGGTCCGCTACCGGTGTCGCGACCGGTAGGGCATCCTCGTCCTTTGCGGTCGGGAGCGACTCTCCGGTCAGTGCCGACTCATCGACCCGGAGCTCGGCGTGGCGGATCACCCGCAGGTCGGCGGGAATCTTGTCACCCGCTTCTACGAGTACGAGGTCACCCGGCACCAACTCCTCGGACGGGACGTGCCGCGTGCGACCGTCACGGACTACGCGGGCCTGTGTGCGCACCATTGACCGCAGCGCGTTCAACGCCGCCTCGGCGCGCGCCTCTTGCAGGTACCCGATCACTGTGTTGACCAGCACCACACCGAAGATGACCGTCGAGTCGACCGGCTCGCCCAGCACCAGGGCCACCGCACCGGCCGCCAGCAGGATGAGCACGAGCGGTGAGTTGAGCTGCCCGAGCAGCCGCAACAGCGGACGTGTCGGTTCCACAGCAGGTAACACGTTCGGGCCGAACCGCCGCAGCCGGTCCGTCGCCTGCTGCTCGCTCAGGCCCCGGTCCGGGTCGGTTTCCAGGAGGAGCACGACCTCGTGGGCGGCCAGCCCGTGGTTGGCCGACCCCGTCACCGCGCTCGTGTCCACCTCCCTAGCAGACCGGGGACCGCACACCGGCGGCCAGGCCGCGAGGTCCCGCCGTCACCGGGCCGGAGGTCACCTGCCGCACGACAACGGCGAGCCGTGCAACGTGGTGGGCGACAGACGCCACCCACTCGGCGACGAGTGGGCGACGACGGTCTGGTGGGTGCGGTCAGCGGCCGGTGTAGGTGCCGCGGACGACCACGACCGGGCAGGGGGCGTGGTGCACGCAGTAGGACGCGACCGAGCCCAGGTGCATGCCGGGCAACTCGCCGCGCCCGTGGCTGCCGATCACAAGAAGCTGCGCGTCCTCGGCGGCAGCGGTCAACGCGAGCGCGGGCCGCTTCTGGATCAGATGCTTCTCGATGCGGACGTCCGGGGCTTCCTCCAGCACCTCTGCGACGGCCCGGTCGAGGACCAGGCGGGCGTCGCGGGCGTAGTCCCCTTCCGTGTACGTCGGCACGATGAAGATCGTGGCCGGCACCTCCCAGCCGGTCACGGCATGGATGTCGGCGCCGGTGCGCCGGGCCTGCTCGACCGCCCACCGCAACGCGGCAATGCTCAGAATCGAGCCGTCCACACCGACCACGATCGGGCGGACTTCCTGTCGCTGCTGGCTCATCGACCCATCCCTTCGTCGGTTTCCCCTGGTAGCGGCGAGGGCGTCGCGCTGACGGCGCCGCTCGACGCAAGGGTGATGATCGTGAGAATGGCGACGCCGAACCGGTAGAGCGAGGCCCGGGAGCGCTGGTGTGCTCGACCGGTCAGCCGATGGTCACGGCAGGGTGACGTAGCCGTGGCGCATCTTCCAGAGGAAGTACTTCTCGAAGCCCAGCTTCATCAGGTGCGCTTGCGGGCCGGGGATGAGGATCCCGTGCTTGCGGGGCGGGAGCATCTTGTCGGCCAGGATGATCACGCCGTTGTTGCCCGCGTCCAGCACGCAGACGGCCTTGATGTCGGCGAACGCTTTCTCCTCGGTGGGGACGTGGCCCCGGATCTGGGCGGCGATGTTGCGGGCCGCGATGTGCGCCATGGCCTCGGTGGGGAAGCCGGTCTTGGGGATGCCGACCGGGGTCGGTGTGGTCCAGGGCACGTCCACCGCGGCGGCCACGCCGACCGCGTAGATGTCGTCGTATTTCGCCGACTGGTAGGTGTCGCGCACCGGGACGTACCCCTTGGGGTCGGCGAGTCCGGGGGTGTCGCGGAGGAAGTCCTGGCCGAGGAAGGGTGGGACGACCATCGCGTAGGCGAAGGGGAGTTGCTCGCCGTCGGCGAGGACCATCGCCCCGTCGTCGATGTGGTCGATGCCGACCGCGATGCGGGCCCGGATGCCTTCCTTCTTCAGGAACATGCCCAGCAGTTGCTCGCCGTGGAGGAGGCCGCCGATGCCGAAGTGGCCGAGGAAGGGCTCCGCGGTCACGTAGGTGAGTGTGACGTCCTTGTGCAGGCCTGCCTTCTTCAGCTGGTATGCGGTGTTGAAGAGGAACTCGTAGGCCGCGCCGAAGCAGCCTGCCCGCTGGCTCGCGGCGACGACGACGTCGCCGGGTTTGTCGAGGAAGCGCTTCCAGGCCGCGGCGGCCCGTTCGGCCTGGGGGAGTGTGGTGATGGTGACCGCGTTCTCGGTGAAGCCGGGGACCACGTCGTCGTCGTTGTGGTAGCCGGTGGCGATGACCAGGTAGTCGTAGTCGAGCGTGCGGCCGTCGGCGAGGGTGACCCGGTGGTGGTACCGGGTCGATCGCGCTGGCCGCGGCGTGCACGAAGTCGATGCCGTGATCCTCGAGGGTCGGGACGACCGGGAAGGTGATGTCGGCGCGGTCGCGCTTGCCGAAGGGCAGCCAGATCAGGCTCGGGTTGAACAGGAACCGGTCGTCTTTCGCGACGACCGTGACGGCGACGTCGCCGTGCAGTTCGTGGTGCACGGCCAAGGCGGCGGTCAGTCCGCCGAAGTTGGTCCCGAGGACCAGCACCTTCTTGCGCATCTCAACCTCCGTGGTGGGCCGTCTGCCCTCTTCCCTCAGGGATACCGGCGAGGCGCTCGTGGTGAGCAGGGCCGAACGATTCGCTGGGGACGCCGGAGGTCTGGACTCCTATCGGTGTGGACGGAATATCCCCGAGGGCATTCGCGGCGAGGAGGGCGCCGTCGACCGTGGCGAGATGGGAAGCGGCTCGCGGGCCTCGGCGGCGGCCGCCGGTCTGGCAGGTCGACATGCTCAGCGATCACGTGCTCCGGGGCAGGGGATCGAGGCACTGCGGCGGTAGGTGGAACCAGCGCAGCGCCTCGAACCCGGCGGACAGCCCGGTTGTCCCCTGGGGGATCCCGTCGGACCGGGCGGCCAGCAGTGTCTGGGCGTCGCGGAAGTGGTCGGCGAGCGCGCCCTCTGCCAGGGTCGTGTGCCTGTCCGGGCAGGTGATGCCGTCGGCGGTGTAGTGCAGGTCGGTGAGGCTCAGTGGTGGTTCGCGGAGCGGGGCGCGGTGTCGCCAGAGGCCGGTGTGCGGGTCGAAGCGGTAGTCGGTCAGCAGCCGGTGGCCGTGTCGGGCGAGCAGGTCGACGGCGTCGGTGAGGTAGTCGCGCACGGCGTCGGAGATGAGGTAGTGGAAGTTGATCCTGGTCCAGCCGGGTTTCACGCCTTCGCAGCCGCTGCCGATCTCGTGGCGGTAGGCGCGGGAGTGTTCCGGGTCGATGGCCAGCAGCCGGTGGCCGTAGGGGCCCGCGCAGGAGCAGCCGCCGCGGGCCTGGATGCCGAACAGGTCGTTGAGCAGGGCCACGACGTAGTTGTGGTGCAGGTAGCGGTCGCCGGCCCGGACCCGGAAGGACACGATGGACAGCCTGCGGGCCCGGGGGTGGCCGAGGATCTCGATGTTCGGGTTGTGCTGCCAGCGCGCGAAGGCGTGCTGCCACAGCTGTTCCTCGCGTTGTTGGATCGCGTCAGTGCCGACGGCGTCTTTGAGGGCGAAGACCAGTCCGGCGCGGATGGACTCGACGATGGCCGGGGTGCCGCCCTCTTCGCGGGCGACCGGGTCGTCGAGGTAGCGGTGCCCGAGCGGGTCGACGAACGCGACGGTGCCGCCGCCCACCGTGGTCGGGACCGCATTGCGGACCAGTTCCCTGCGCACCACGAGAACCCCCGGCGTCTGGGGGCCGCCGACGAACTTGTGCGGGGACAGGAACACGGCGTCCTTGTGGTCGCCGCGCCCGGGTGCGCTCTCGCGCATCCGGATCGGCACGTAGGGTCCGGCCGCGGCGTAGTCCCAGAAGGAGAGGGCGCCGTGCTCGTGCAGCAGCGCCGCGATGCGGTCGGCGTCGGAGAGCACACCGGTGACGTTGGACGCGGCGCTGAAGCTGCCGATGAGCAGCGGGCGGCCCGCGTAGTGCGTGAGCCGCTCGGCCAGCTGGTCGAGGTCGATGTGGCCGTGCGCGTCCTCGTCGATGACGACGATGTCGGCGATCGACTCCCGCCAGGGAAGCTCGTTGGAGTGGTGTTCGTAGGGCCCGAGGAACACCACCGGCCGTTCGGCGGCCGGGATCGCCTCGGCGAGCCCGTAGCGGGTGGCCGGCCCGGCCGGGAGGCGCAGCTCCAGGATGGCGACCAGCTTGTTCACCGCCGCCGTCGCCCCGGAGCCGCAGAAGATCACCAGGTCGTCGGCGGTGCCGCCGACCGCGTCGCGGATCAGGCGCCGGGCCTCCTCGCGCAGCCGGGTGGTCTGCAGCCCGGTGCCGGAGCTCTCGGTGTGGGTGTTGGCGTAGCGGGGCAGGACGTGCTCGCGGATGAACTCCTCGACGAAATCGAGCGAACGGCCCGACGCGGTGTAGTCGGCGTAGGTCATCCGCCGCCTGCCGTACGGACCGTCCAGCGTCTCGCCCTCGCCGATCACACCCCGCCGGATCCGGTCGAGCAGCGGTGAGGTGTCCGGCGCCGCCGAACGGGCGGCCACAGCCTTGGTCTCGGTGTCCACCGGCAGCTCCCTCGACGTACGCCGGGATTCCGGCTCGGGATGCCAGCGTGGTGCGCCGATGTCTCGCAGGCACGGGTCCTTCGCCCTGGCCACCGCCGACAGAGGCCACCGGTCGGCGGCACGCGTCGTCGGCCTGTGTGCCCTGCGCGGCGACGGCTGCTGAGGACGTCGCCCGCAGCCGGCCGGGGGGCAGGCGCAGCACGGGCGCGCTGACGGTGGCGGGGTCGTGTGTACACGCCCCCGCCACCGGGCTCCCGCTTCCGCATGACCCGTCATTGGCGAACCAGGTCCGAGCGCGGAGCCCTCAGAGCCGGTGCTCGAACGCAGCCAGGTGCTGCTGCGACGCGCTGAGCAGCTGCTCGTACGCCCGCTGCACATCCGGGGCGGTCAGGCCCTGGGCGGCGGCCCGCAGGTCCGCGATGTCGGTCGTCTCCACGGTCCGGCCGACCCCGAGGGCGGCGGGCTCACCGGCGAGGCCCTCGGCGAGCAGGCGGTCATAGGTGGCCTGGACGGTCGGGTCGCCGAAGCGGCCCGATGCCAGCCCGGCCGTCGGGTCGGCGATGCCGTAGCGGGCGAGCTGGGTCCGCAGGGCATCGAGGTGGTGCGTCTCGGATGTCGCGATCCGGTCGAAGACCGGGTCGTCGAAGCGGGCGGCGAACGCCGTGTAGAGGTCGTGCGCGAGCTTCTCCTCCTGCGCGTTGGCCTGCAACGTCAGGCGCTGCGCCGCGGTCAGTGTGCCGCTGGTCGCGACGACGAAGCCCCGGCCGGTGCCCGGGCCGTACCCGCCGTTCTGGCTCGTGCTCACGCAGCCGCACCCGGGGCCGTAGCCCTCGCCCGGCCCGGCGGCGAGCGCAGGCCCGGCGACGAGCACACCCGCGGCCAGCGTGCCGACTGCGGCGGTGACGACCTTCGTGATGGTCCTCATCTTGTCCTCCTCAGGTTGTGCACCATCGAGGATCGGCTCCGGTCGTGCAGGCACGATGTGGTCGATGTGGAGAGGATGTGGAGACCTTGGGTGCCGGCACGGTTCTCGTCGTCGAGGACGAGCGGGAGATCCGCGAGTTGCTCCGCCGGTACCTGGAGCGGGCCGGGTTCGCGGTACTGACGACCGGGTCCGGCGCGCAGGCACTGGAGATGCTCGACGAGGACCGAGCCGAGATCGTCGTGCTCGACCTCGGCCTGCCCGACGTCGACGGCATCGAGGTGCTGCGGGCGGCCCGCACCGGCGGCGGTGTCCCGGTGGTCGTGCTCACCGCGCGCAGCGACGTGGCCGACCGCATCCGTGGGCTGGAGCTGGGCGCGGACGACTACGTTACCAAGCCGTTCAGCCCGACCGAGGTCGTCCTGCGCGTCCAGGCCGTGTTGCACCGGACCCGCGGCGGGTCGGACGCGGCGGGGCCGTCGTCGTTCGGCGCCGGGCGGCTGCGCGTCGACGAGGCCCGCCACGAGGCGAGCTGGGACGGCACGACGCTGGACCTCACTCCGACCGAGTTCGGCCTGCTCGCCGCGCTCGCGGCCGTGCCCGGTAGGGCGTATTCGCGCTACGAGTTGGTCAACCGCGTGCGCGGCTACGAGTTCGCCGGGTACCAGCGCAGCATCGACTCGCATGTGAAGAACCTGCGGCACAAGCTCGGGGCCGACGGGGCCGCGGTCGTCGAGACGGTGCACGGGGTCGGCTACCGGTTGGGCCTGCGCCGTGACCGGTGACCGTGCCTGGGGACCGCTGGCCTGGCGGCTGCTCGCGGCGTTCATGGCAGCTGCGCTCTCCTCGGTCCTGGTGATGGCCGCAGGCGCCGCGGTAGGAGCCGACCGAGGTCTCGCCGCAGCCCAGGAGACGACCTGGCAGCAGACCGCCGACCAGGTGGCCGCGGCGGCGGGTGTCGCCTACACCGAGGCAGCGGGCTGGTCCGGAGCACGTCTGGAGAAAGCCGTGGCCCTGGCCGAAGGAGCGGGAGCTCGACTGGCCGTGCGCGACGCCGCGGGCCAGACCGTGCGGTCCCCCGGCGGTGGCTCCGGGTCGGGCCCTGGCAGCGCGGGCGCGGGCCGGAACGGGGTCAGCGCCCCGGTCGTCGTCGCCGGGACGGTGGTGGGTGTCGTGCAGCTCGTCTTCCCCGCGGCCGCGGGGGCGTCGGCGCGTGGCGTGGCGTGGGGATGAATCGGCGGCGCCGCGGCCGTGGCGCTCGCGGTGGCCCTCGCCGCGAGCTGGTTTGTCAGCAGGCAGATCGTGCGACCGCTCGGGCGGCTGGCAACCGCGGCGAGGGCGATGGCCCGCGGTGATCGTTCCGCCCGCTCCGGGGTGCACGCGCCCGGTGAGCTCGGGGACCTCGGCCGGGCGTTCGACACCATGGTCGCCGAGGTGTCCCGGGTCGAGCAGGCGCGGCGCAACCTCACCTCGGACGTCGCGCACGAGTTGCGCACGCCGCTGGCGACGTTGCGGGCAGGCCTGGAGGAGTTGCGCGACGGGTTCGCCGACCCCGATCCGGCCCGTTTGACCAGCCTGCACGACCAGACCCTTCGACTCGGCCGGGTCGTCGAGGACCTCGCCGAGCTCGCCGCCGCCGAGTCGGCCGCACCGTCGCTGCGGCTCGCCGACGTCGACCTGGCCGTCCTCGCCCGCGCAGCGCTGGCCTCCCACGCACCCCGGTTGGAGGCGGCAGGCCTCACCGCCCGGGTCGAGCTCACCGAGGGTGTGGTGGTCCGGGCTGACGCCGATCGGCTCCACCAGGCGCTGGGCAACCTCCTGGCCAACGCAGAGCGCTATGCGCGCTCCGGTGACAGCGTGACCGTGCGCGTGTTCACCGCCGACGGCGTCGCGGTCGTTCAGGTCGCCGACAGCGGCCCGGGGATCCCGGACGACGCGCTCCCGCACGTCTTCGACCGGCTGTGGCGGGGCCGGGATCACCGGGACGCGACGGGCTCGGGCATCGGCCTGGCCGTCGTCCGCGAACTGGTGACCGCGCACCGGGGCACGGTCGAGGCGGCGTCCGGGCCGACCGGCAGGGCGACGTTCACCATCCGGCTACTCGTGCAGTGACGCGCACACGCTGCGCCGCACCCCGCGTGCAAGAGACGGCCAAGGCACGCGGGCCGGACACCGTTTCGGGCCCCGTTCATCAGTATCCACGCCTGCGACCTCCTGCGACCAGCGTCGGGTGTCCGTCGCCGCCTGCACCCTCGCCTGCCCGCTCTGATGATGCACCGCAGCGTCCATCTCCGGATGGGTACTCGCCGATGGTCGAGCTGCGGGCGGCACTTCCTGCCCCTGCTCGCTCCCCAGAGCACCGGCCGCGACTACCGCGGGGCCTTCGTCGCCACCTACGCCGTGCCGCCCCCTCCCGGCGCCGCCGACGCGGGGGCCGACGAGGAGGTCGCGGCGTACTGGCGTCTGATGGCGCGCCGCGCGCTCGACGGCAGGCGGCTCCGCGCGGCGCCAGCCCACACCGACCTGCCGCCGCTGGACGCGACGACGGTCGAAGCGGGGGACCTGGCCGAGGTGCGCGCGGCCTGCGCGGCCTGGCTGACGTGGTCCGAAGAGCTCTTCAGCGTGCCCGGCCCCGGCGCGCAGGCCTGGGAGCCCGACCGGATGGAGTACGCGTTCTCGGTGGCGGGCCGCCTCGGCACCGGCGCGTTCGACGAGTTCACCCTGACCGCCGACCAGTACACCGACGGCACCCTCGACTGGTACGGCGTCGACCTCAACCGCGCGGTCAGCCTCGGCACCATCCCCGACGACGCGGGCCCCGTGCTCACGCGCACGGTCGTGCCTGCACCGGTGACCGTGCGCGGCATGCCCGCGCCGCGGTTCTGGGAGATGGAGGACGCGCTGCTCGACCTCGGCGGGCGCCGCGCGATCGCCGTCCGCGCGAACGCGGCTGCCTGCTCGTCGGGTCACGGCCGCAGTCACTTCGTAAGTCACCCAGAAGAGAAATTGTCAATACCTGTGGATGAAGATCGTTTAGGCGGCTTCGGGTTGGAGGTGCTCATCGGGTCGTTCGACGAGCTTGCCGTTGACGAATGTGGCCCCGGCCCGGACGAGCGCGACCAGGTGAGGAGCGTTGACCGCGCGCCAACGGGCCTGGGCGGCCTCGATGAGCTTGAACGCCATCGCCAGCCCAGCCGCCCGCGAGCCGGGCCCGCGGGTGATCTTGGTCCGGTGTCTGACGGTGGCGAAGGTCGACTCGATCGGATTTGTCGTGCGCAGGTGGATCCAATGTTCGGCGGGGTAGTCGTAGAACGCGAGCAGCTCGTCGAGATCGTCGGTGATCTTCGCCGCGGCCTTGGGGAACTTCGCCCCGTAGGCGGCCTCGAAGGCCTTCGCCGCGGCGCGGGCGTGGTTCTTGTCCTCGGCGTTCCAGATCTCGGCCAGGGCCTTCTTCGCCCCGGGATGCGCGGATTTCGGCAGCGCACCGAGAACATTCGCGATCTTGTGGAACCAACAGCGTTGCGCTCTGGACTGCGGGAACACCTCGCGCAGCGCACCCCAGAACCCGAGCGCGCCATCGCCGACGGCCAGCACCGGGGCGCGCATCCCACGCCGGGCGCAGTCGCGCAGTAGATCCGCCCACGACTCGACCGACTCCCGGTAGCCGTCGGCGAGCGCCACGAGCTCCTTGCGCCCGTCGGCCCGCACACCGATCAGCACCAGCAGGCACAGCTGGTGCTCCTCGAGGCGGATATTGACGTGGTAGGGGTCGGCCCGGGGCGCGGTGTCGGTGTTTCCACCGGCCCGTTTCCCCGGAGCCGCGCCTCCGAACCGGACGTGCGCCTCGTCGACGCATCCGGCTCTCCACAAGTCCCGGTGGATACCGCGTGGTGCTCATGCGGTGCTCGGCCAAGGCGAGGGGATCTTCGTGCCCCGGTAGCGGTAGCGGGTGGTGTGCACCGCGCCGGGGTTGAACAGGATCACCTCGCCGTCGGCGGGCCACCATCCGCCGTCGCAGTAGCGGCGGCGGAGGTCCTTCCAGGTGATCCCGGGGTGCTTGCGGCGCAGCCATCGGATGACCTGCCGCCAGGTGAAGGCGCGGAGGTAGCCGAAGGCGATGGCCGAGACCCCGGGTCGGAAGTGGGCGGTCCAACCCCGCAGTACCGGGTTGAGCCCGAGCAGCAGGGTTTCGAGCGGCAGGTTCGTGTTCTGTCGGCACCGGGTCTTCACCTGCGCGGTCGCGGCCTTGATGGCCTTGGCCGCGGGGTAGGTGTAGACGTAGCGGCGGTTGGTGCCTCGCTTGCGGCGGCGCTGGATATGCCATCCGAGGAAGTCGAGGCCCTCGTCGATATGGGTGATCAGGGTCTTCTCCGGCGATAGGCGCAAACCCATCGTGGACAAGACCCCGGCGATTTCCTCGCGGAGGGCTTCGGCGTCGTCCTGGGTGCCCGAGACGAGCAGGCACCAGTCATCGGCGTACCGCACCAGGCGGTAGTTGGGCCGATCATGACGGCGCCGGGTGAGCCGCTCGTTGCGGCTGATGCCCGGGCCTCCCGGCGCATGGGCGATGTACTCGTCCAGCACCGACAGAGCCACGTTGCTCAGCAGCGGCGAGAGGATCGATCCCTGCGGGGTCCCGGCATCGGTGTCCCTCAACTGGCGGTCCTCGTCGAGGATCCCAGCCTTGAGGAAGGCCTTCACCAAACCCAGGACGCGTTTGTCTCCGACGCGTTTCCGCACCCGGTCCATGAGGCCCGGATGCGAGATTTCGTCGAAACAGGCTTTGATGTCGCCCTCCACGACCCACTCGTAAGAACGGGCCGTGAAATGGCGCACCTCGGCCACCGCGTCGTGGGTCCGGCGCTTGGGGCGGAACCCGTAGGAACACGGGAGAAAATCCGCCTCGAAGATCGGCTCCAATACCAGTTTCAAGGAAGCTTGGACCACCCGATCCCGCACCGTGGAGATCCCCAGACGACGACGTTTCGTCGTCCCCGGCTTCGGGATCATCCGCTGTTGGGTCGGCAGCGGGCGGAAGCTGCGGTCCTTGAGTTCGGCCCGCAGCTGGTCGAGGAACACCTCGACCCCTACCTCGGCCTCCACGTAGTAGGCGGTCTGCCCGTCCACTCCGGCCGTGCGTGCTCCCTTGTTGCCCCGCACCCGATCCCAGGCGACCAGCAGAAACGCCGGGTCGGCGACGAGGTTGAACAGGTCATCGAACCTGCGATGAGTATCATCACGGGCCCAACAGTGCAGTTTGGTTTGGATCTCCAGTACCCGGCGCTCCGCCCTGAACAGGGCCAACGCCAGTTCGTCGGTGTTCACCGGCGACCTCCCGGCCTTCCCTTACGTCCACTGCGGACTTGCTGGCCCCCTTGGCCCTGTGGCCGGCTTTCCCGGCCTCCACGACGGGTCGTCACGCCCGCGACTACTACGGGGCCTCCGCCCCGCCCGGCGCCCACAGCGGACAACGCGCCTGCCCGTTCCCGCGCTGGCTGCACGAGACGAGGGCGACACCGGACGGTTCCCACGTTCACCACACCACCGGTCGGCGGGGTCGGCGCCCAGCTCTGCCCCAGCGGCATCGCCACGACTACGCCGTGGGCTTTCACCGTGGCCTCCAGCCGAAAGGGAATCAGCTCCGGCAAGGAGTTCCCGACCGGCATCCGCCGATCGGTGCGCACCGCAACCCAACCCATATCCGCCAGATTTGAGTTGGTGGGCCGATTGAGGGGCTTTACACGCTGGTTTCTCACGTACGCCTTCCCGCCTCGCTTGCCGAACCCGCACCGTCTGGCAGTACCAGCACGTCCCGGCGTTGTCAGGGCTGCTTCCCACCTTCCCCGGCGTTTCCCGAGTCGGGTTGCCCTCAGCTTCACCGGGCTGCCACGACAGCCCGGCGGTGGAGGTCTCTCACCTCCACCCGGTCCTGCGGCGCCTCGTGGCGCACGATGCCATCCGCCCACAGATAGACGTAGTCCACATCCGACAGATCCCGGGCGGCGAAGACGCGCTGCTCGGCCTTCCAGGTCTCGGTCAACTTGGTGATCACCGAAGCGGACAGCCCGGCGGAGGAGCCGAGGAACTGGCCCAGCGCGGGCCCGAAGTCCCCTGAGGACAGCCCGTGCAGGTACAGCAGCGGCAACACCTCGTTGATCTTCGGGGTCTTCCGGCACCAGGGCGGCAGGATCGCCGAGGTGAACCTCGCCCGCTCGCCGGTGTCCGGGTCGACGCGGCGGTCGTTGACCCGCGGGGCGGTCACCTCCACCGCCCCGGCGCTGGTGAGCACCTCGCGCGGCTGATGGGATCCGTTGCGCACGACCAACCGGCGGCCGTTCTCGTCGCGCTCGGCGACGAACCGGGCGATGTAGGCCTCGACCTCAGCCTGCAGGGCCTCGGCGAGCATCCGGCGGGCGCCGTCACGCACGATCTGGTCGATCAACGACACCGATGCCGACCCGACGGCATCGGCGGCAGGGTCATCGGGGCCGTGGGACTCCTCGGCAACTACGCTGAGCACAGGTCGTACCTTCCCGACCGGCGTTGGCGCGCCGATCTTGCTTGAGGGCTGAGTCTGAGAGATCACCGGGAGGGTACGACCCCTCCTCGTCATCCACAGATTTCAAGCATTGCTCCACCCAGAACGCCATTAACATCGACAAGCCTGGTCAAGATCCTTTATATGAGGATCTGACCAGGTCATTTGCTGGTGGGCGATACTGGGATCGAACCAGTGACCTATGCCCTCTGCGAGCTCCGCCGACAGCTGGCAATTTTGGCTTCTACCTGCACGAACTAATCCCGTCGCCCCTGTCCTCGCGAGGACATTTCAGGACACGGATTGACGTAGTTCTGGGCACGCTGAGGGCACGCAGGCTAGAATCGACGACGTGCCCACACGGAAGCCGGTGCTTCGCTACTTCGGCACCGTGCGCAAGCTGCCTTCCGGCCGGTTCCAGGCTCGCTACATTGGACCGGACGGGCAGCGCCGCCCAGCCCAGAGGGCGGATGGCGGGCCGTTGACCTTCGACACTCGGGGCGACGCCGAAGCATGGCTCGCACTGCGGCATTCCGAGATCTTGCGCGACGAATGGCTTCCCCCGGCCGCGGCCAAGACGCTGCCACCAGCGTTGCGCGCGTACGCGGACGCTTGGCTGACACAGCGCGACCTGGAAGACCGGACCCGCGAGCATTACGCGCAGCTGCTCCGCGACCACGTCTATCCGACGTTCGGCAACGAGTTGGTTCCTGGGATCCTCCCGGCCGAAGTGCGCACCTGGCATGCGGCTTTGGCCAGGAGCACCGGTCCGACCGCTCGGGCCCATGCGTACGACTTGCTTCGAAGCATCATGAAGACCGCCGTTGACGACGAGCTGATCGTGGCGAATCCCTGCCGTATCCGTGGTGCGGGGCAGGTGAGGCGTGCCAAGACGATCAGGCCAGCGTCACTTGCGGAGCTGGAGGTGATCGTCAAGGCGATGCCAGCCAAGTACCAGCTCGTCGTCTTGTTCGCGGCGTGGCTGGCGCTTCGATTTGGAGAGCTGGCCGAACTGCGCCGCAGCGACATCGACGCGGCCAACGGTGTCGTGCACGTCCGCCGTGGCGTCGTACGAACCAGCGCCGGCCGAAAGGTCAAGGGACCGAAGTCGGAGGCCGGTAGGCGCGCCGTCGCCATCCCGCCGCACTTGCTACCGATCGTGAAGGCGCACTTGCGCGACCACGCGTCGATGGGCCGCGATGGGTTGCTCTTCCCGGCCCGGAACGGTGACCAGCTCGCGCCATCGACGCTCTACAAGGTCTACTACCCGGCGCGCGAGAAGGCAGGTCGATCGGACCTGAGGTTCCACGATCTGCGACACACCGGCGCCGTGCTCGCGGCGGCCACTGGCGCGACCCTCGCCGAGCTGATGGCCCGGCTCGGCCACTCCACTCCAGCGGCTGCGATGCGCTACCAGCATGCGGCGGCGGAACGTGATCGCGTGATCGCGGCAGCGCTCTCCGAGCTCCGCCTCACCGGTGGAGTTAGCACGATGAAGACTGGCGCTGCCGGATAGCTACGCCGCGGGCGGGGTCTGAGGCCGAGCCGTTATGCCGAGTGGACTTGACTGGGGGTCAAGGGGTCGCAGGTTCAAATCCTGTCGTCCCGACGGCGAGATCGGGCGGCATTCTCTACGGAGGGTGTCGCCCGATTTGCGTCTTGACCTGCGGATACGTGCCGCGTAAGCGATCTTTAGTGGATCTTCAATTGATCTTGCTGGATGGCCGATTTCCGCTTGTGCACGCGAATCTGGAGCAAATCTGGAGCACGGCGTCGAAGCCCAGCGAAATAGGGTCAGGTTTTGCTCCAGACTTCTGAGCCCGTTGGCGACGGTTGGTGACCGTTGGGCGCAGTCCGGGTCGGATACGTCGGGGTGATCTTCGCGGGTTGGTGATCGTTTTGCCGCCTGGTCAAGGGGTCAGGGTGGAGAGCTGGTCGAGGGTGGCGAGGATGAGGTCGATGCCGTGTTCGTCGATGACGTCGACGAGGGGTTGCAGGTCGCGGCCGGTGGGGTCGTATTGGGCGTAGTCCTGCACTTCGCCCCAGGTGGCGAAGAGCATGAGTTCGGGGTGGCTGGTGCGGCGGCCTTGTTTGAGGTCGCGGGCGGCGTTGGCGAGGTCGTGGAGGGGTTTGCCGTCGCCGACGAGGGCTACGCGTCGCCGGTCGCCGAGTTGGGTGAGGATTTCGGTCATGGCGCCGCCGTTGGTGCGGCACAGGATCGCTCTAGGTCGGATGGCAGCGGCTGCGGCGGGCGGGATGCCGGTCGGGGAGGTGACGGTGCTGGCGATGGCGGGGGTGCCGGTGATGCGTAGGGGTTGTCCGGCGATGGTCAGCCAGCGGTTGGCTTCGGTGGCGAGGGCGGCGCCGAAGCGGAAGGACTGGGACAGGGTCAGTGATGTGGCGTCGAAGGTGCTCATGACGTCGCGGGCGCCGCGCCAGCCGTAGATGGCCTGGGCGGAGTCGCCGACCATGACCAGTTGTGCGTGGCTGCGTTGGGCGGTGAAGACTTTCTCGAGGACGGGGTTGGTGTCTTGGGCTTCGTCGAGGAGTAGGAAGTCGCGGTGCAGGGTGGGTTCTTGCAGGGCCCACATCTTGAGGTAGTGGTCGTGTTTGAACTGGATCCGTCCGCGGTCGGGGTGCTGCAGGTCGGCCCAGATCATGCGGGCGTAGGGCAGGACGAGCTCGGCGAGGTGGTCGTGGCTGGGTTGGTCGGTGACGCCGCGGGGCCAGGGGACGTGGTCGGCGGTGATGTCGGGGTCGGCGGAGTGGCAGTAGCCGAGCACGGTTTGTTGGGCGGTGTAGCACAGGGCGGAGGCGGTGAGGTCGCGTTCGCCGAAGCGGATGTTGTGCGCGGTGATGCCCAGGACGGCGGCGAGTTTCGCGCTGGACATGCGCGGGGCGTTGAGCCGGGCTCGGTAGCGGTGCCCGACTGCTCGGTAGGCAAGACTGTGCGCCGTCGTGGTGATCGTGGTGGACGGAAATGCTGCTTGCGCCTGGGTGGCGACGGCCTTGTTGAACGCGAGGTACATGCCCGGTCGCTTCGCAGCGCGGGCCATCGCCCGCAGT
>CAVUAS010000001.1:0-43131 GCA_963739465.1 uncultured Actinomycetota bacterium | reverse complement strand
GGTCTTGCGTCCTGAACACTGAGAGGAAGTTGATTGTAGGAGCAGCTTCTGGAAGTGGTGCTGTGCGGATGATGAAGGGTGTGGCCCTTCGAAGTCGCCCTGCGGGGGGGAGGCTTCAAACCGCCTCATGCTGCGTTGGCTGAAGACCGTCGTGGTGAGCGATGAGGAAAAGGCGTCGTAAGAGGCGTCAGGTGGGGTCCGGAAAGACGAACGCAAGTGAATCGCTGCTGACGTGTCGAAAGGAAACCAGACGACATCAAAACCGGGGTGTGACCTGAGCTCCGGGATGAGCCTGGCGGGTGCCCGCTTATTGGCCAGGTGGTGTCCGGCATGTAGGCGACGTGAGTCCGGACTGCGGCTTCCGTACGGAACAGGAGAAGGCAGGTCCTGATACTGCCCGCCGAGTGCGGGCGAGAGGGAGTGCCCCGAGCAGCCGCAAACTGTGAGGGGTCGAGTACCGATGCGGGTCCTGCCGGCGGACCGGCCCGTAGTAGTGGTGAAGCCTCTGTAACGGGGGCGGAGCGAAGGGGCCGGGTCGCTCGTGACTGAGTTGATCACATCAACCGGAAGTACTCCGGGAGGAGTGGGATTGAGCCAGTTGAAGTCTCAGATCGTAAGTATTCGGAAGTCCCGTGGAGGGCATGCCGGGGCGCGGCGTGACCGTTTCTGAGCGGTGGCGCCGTGACGGGGTCGGTGGTCATCCGGGTCAATCGGGGCGGGGTGGCTGTGCCCAGGTGTGCAGGTCTTCGCGGGTCGCGGTCCAGGGCAGGAACCGTTCCAGGTCCGGGCCGGTCGGGGACTTGGCACCGGTTCGTCCGCAGGCGTCGAGGTAGGCGGTGAGGTAGGTGATGACGTTCAACCCGGCCATTTCGGCGGTCGCGGTGACGGTCCAGACGCGGGCGGCGAGCCGGGCGGCGTCCTCGTTGCGGGAGCCGTAGGCGTTCTTGCGGGTCACGACCGGGCGGCGCAACGCACGCTCCGCGGCGTTGTTGTCCAGGCTGATCATCGGGTAGTCGCGGTGGGCGGCCAGCCCGTCCCATTCTCGGTCCAGCGTGGCCAGGGCCTTCTTCGCCGGGGTTTGCAGCCCGGGCGAGGCCATCTGCTTGGTGCGCTCGGCGTCGATGCCGCCGAGGGCCTCATCCCAGGCCGTGCGTGCGTGCTCCAGTTCGGCGGCGACACCACCGGCCCACGCGGTGCTCAACTGCTCGTGGGCGGTGTACAGGTTCTTGATCCGCTCCAGCCAGGCGGTGGCCCAGTAGCTGAGCTGGTCGGGGTTCGCGTCCCCGGCCCGCACGAAGTACCGGCGCACGTGCGCCCAGCAGTAGAGATTCACCAGGCCGCAGGCCTTGCGGCCGGCCGAGGTGTAGACGCTGTAGAAGTCGCTGGAGATGACCAGCTGCCGCGGCCCCTCGGGCCGGTCACCACCGGCGCCGCAGACACCTTCGGGGTGTTCGACGAGTTGGCCTGTTGTCTGGTCGATCCCGGCGTGGCGGGCCAGCACCGCGCCCGAGCGGGTGGGGTCCATGACGAAGCAGGCGGTGTCCGGGCCGAGGAAGACCCACAGCCACCACCTCGCCGGGCCGCCCGGCTCGCGCGGGGCGAACACCCGCCAGCTGGTCTCGTCGGCGTGTAGGTGCCACGAGCCCCGCGACCGCGCGGTGACCGCGGCTTCCAGCGGGGCCAGCAGCGCCCCCGCCGCGGCGCAAATCCCGGTCAGCGTGGCCGGGGAGAGGTCCGCGCCGTGCCGAGCCAGGCCGGTGATCAGCGAGTTCTGGGAGCGCCCGGCCACATACCGCTCGACCAGCCACTGCGCGATGAACGCGTTGGAGACCAGGCCCTTGCCGATCGCCTTCGGCGGACCCGGCGCGGTCACCGTCGCCGGGACCCGGCACCCGCATGCCCGCCGGTACCGGCGGCGGCAGTGCGCGCTCACCCGTACGATCACCACCCAGTCCAGCACCTCGGTGACGTGATCCCCCAGCCGGCTAAACGGCGTGCCGCACTCCGGGCAGCAGTACCCGCCGCCGTCGGGGAAGTCCCAGACCACCTCCACCCGCGGCAGGTGCGAGTAATCCCGCCGGCCCGCCCGCGCTCCCGGCCCCCGCTTCCCGCTCTTCCCGCCACCAACGGGCCGAACCTCATCCCCGCCGGCTTCCCCGCCGTCGCCGTCACCGCCGGGGGTCCCGGGCCGGGCCCGTTCCGAGGAACGGCCGAACAACATCCGCTTCAGCACCACCAGCTCGGCGTTCACCCGCTCCAGCTCGCCGTCCCGCACGGCCAGCTCCTCACGCAGCCTGGCGATCTCCGCCCGCTGCCGCTCCGCCAGCGCGGCCAGCCGCTCGTTCGCCTCCAGCGCCCGCGCCAACAAACCCTCCAGGCGCGCGACCGCATCCGCTTCCACGAGCACGCCAGCAGCCACGGGCCACAGCAGACACCCGCCCACAGTGGAAATCACGCACCGCGCCTGGTGTGTCACCCACCGGCAGACGAACCCCGGGCCAGGCACGGGCCACAAGACTTCCGACTACTTACAGTAGAACAGCAGTCCGATGGCAGCGGAAATGGTCGTGGCGAAGCTGTCGAGTGGGCGTCGATAGTCGGTGTGGAGGATTCGCCAGTTCTTCAGGTTGGCGATCACGCGCTCGACCACTGCGCGGGTTCGGTTGATGGCGGTGTTGAAGCTTTTCTGCCAGTCGAGCAGTTCAAGCTCCGGGATCTTCTTGATGGGTGTGATCATGCCTCGGCCGACGTAACCTTTGTCGCCTGTCCAGTCACGGGGATCGAGCGTGTGCAGAGCCCCGGATTCGTCCAGGCAGAACACGTCGTGGCGGGCGCCCTCGATCGGATCGGAGATCCAGACGAGTTCGCCGTCGAGGGTGCATACGACCTGAACGTTCATGCCCGTGGTCTTGTGCTTGCCCGAATACAGACCCGGGTGGGTGGCCCATGACCAGCAGGGAAGCAGTGTCCCGTCCACGATGTACTGCCGTCCGGGCACCAACTCCTCGGCCACGGGCACGAAGCGGGCCAGTGCCCGCGCCAGCAGTGGAGTGACCGCAGAGATGGCTCTGCTGATCGTCGACTGTGACACACCGTAGGTCTCGGCCAACTCCCACTGCACCCGATTCCGTCGCAGATATGTCAGCGTGACGACCACCGAATTTCCCAAACCCAGGATCGGTGGCCAGTCCCGGCGATCCGCCACCGGAACAGACGACTCGATCTCCGCGACCAACGCGCACAGATCCTCGATCTCACAACGGGAGAACCCGGTGGTAGAGTACATTCTCGGCGGCTCGCTTACGGCAGGCTGGTTTGTGGAAACCCAATTCTTGCGGTAAGTGGGCCGCCGCCTATTGCGACACGCCGGGCCCGGAAACTACTTCCCCAGGCCGTGAATAAGCCTCCGTGTTCGGTATTCTGATTCGCCGAAGGATGATGAGGAAGATGCCGGGCGGCAACGGTTGCCGGGCTGCGGCGGGCGGGTGGGGTGTCGGGGTGCCGGCGGGGCTCGCCCGCACGTCTCCCCGACTCGCCCGCGCCGCGCTGACCTGGCCGATGAAGCTCGGCTGGGGTTGCGGCAGTGATCGGTCGCCGGCCGGCTGCGGAGCGGTAATCCGGCGGTCGGACACCGGTGGAACGATTTCCCGACATCGCCGCAATACGGGGTATGTCCGGGTTTCCGATATTCGTGGGGTATTGGGCGCTTTTTCCGGCGGCGAAGGATCGCGTATGTGCTGAGCGTGCGCGGTTTGTCTGCGTAATGGCATACCCTTTATGTCATGCCCGACATGTGTAGAGGCGTACGCCGTGCTCGACAGGCGTAGAGGTGTGCGGACCCGTGTGGCGGTCGGTGCGGGTGGGTGGGCTGCGGGGCTGTCGCGGCGGCTCGGGCGGGGCGCGGGCGCGATCATCGGGGGCCGGGTGACGCTGGCGGTGGATCCGCAGGCGTTGCGGCGTCTGGCGTGCGGGCGGCGGACGGTGCTGGTGTCGGGCACCAATGGCAAGACGACCACCAGCCACCTGTTGGCCGCGTTGCTGCGCACGGTCGGGCCGGTCGCGCATAACGCTACCGGCGCGAATATGCCCGACGGGGCGGTGGCGGCGCTGGCCGCACACCCTGACGCCGGTCAGGCTGTGCTCGAGGTCGACGAGCTGTATGTGGCCGCCGTCGCCGAGGCGGTCGATCCGCAGGTCATCGTGGTGCTCAACCTCAGCCGCGACCAGCTCGACCGGGGCAGCGAGGTCCGGGGGTGGCCGCGGCGCTGTCCGCGGCGCTGATCCGTCATCCGGGCACGCTCGTGGTGGCCAACGCCGATGATCCGATGGTGGTGTGGGCCGCCGGGCAGGCGGCCCAGGTCGTCTGGGTGGCGGCCGGCAGGGCTTGGGCCGGGGACACGCTGGGGTGCCCCCGCTGCGGGGCGGCGCTGGCCGTGGCCGGGCAGCGGTGGCGATGTTCGTGCGGCTTGGCACGCCCGGTCCCGCAGTGGCAGGTGCAGCCCGAGGCCGGGACGGTGAGCTGCGGCGGTGGCGCTGCGATCCCGGTGGTGCTGGGGCTGCCGGGCCGGTTCAACCTGGGTAACGCCGCCCTTGCGCTGGCCGCCGCCGCCCAGTTGGGCGTCGACCCCGCCGCCGCGGCCGCCGCCTTGGCCGGGGTGGAGACCGTCGGGGACCGCTACCGCGTCGCCGGTCACGGCGCTCATGAACTGCGGCTGCTGCTGGCGAAGAACCCGGCCGGCTGGTCGGAGATGCTGCGGTTGCTGGAGCCCGCCGCCGCCCGGCTGTTCGTGGTCAACGCCCGGCAGGCCGACGGGCGGGACACCTCCTGGTTGTGGGATGTCCCCTTCGAGCAGCTCGCCGGGCAGGGCACGAGCGTGGTGGCTGCCGGGGAGAAGGCCGCCGACCTCGGGTTGCGGCTGGACTACGCCCGCGTCGATCATGTCACCGTTGCCGACCCGCTGGCCGCGCTCGCCGCGGTGCCGGCGGGCAAGGTCGAGGTGGTGGCCACCTACTCCGCCTTCCACGCGCTGAGCCGACGGCTCCGGACCGACACAGCACGAGCGGCACGCGCGGTATGAGCGGTATGAGCGGCACGGGTTCGGTGGGCTCCGTGTTGTCGATTGTGGTGTTGCTGCCTGACATCCTGGGCACCTACTCCGACGCCGGGAACGCTGTCGTGCTGGCCGAGCGGGCCCGCCGCCGCGGGATCCCGGCCGACGTGCGCGTGGTCGGGTTCGCCGATGTCCCGCCCCGGACCGCGGACCTGTATGTGATCGGCGGCGGCGAGGACACCGCCCAGCTCGCCGCGGCAAGCTGGCTGGTCCGCCATCGGCTGCGCGAC
Source organism: uncultured Actinomycetota bacterium (assembly GCA_963739465.1). Lineage (GTDB taxonomy): Bacteria > Actinomycetota > Actinomycetes > Mycobacteriales > Pseudonocardiaceae > Pseudonocardia. The sequence goes on along the minus strand of CAVUAS010000001.1, from coordinate 37,790 downwards.
GAGCTGGCCGAGCGGGCCGTCGTGCTGGCCGTGTGTGCCGGTTTCCAGCTGCTGGGCACCAGCATGACCGATCGGGTCGGGCGCACCTACCCCGGCGCGGGTGTGCTGGACGTGGCCACCACACCCGGTGCGCGCCGCGCGGTCGGCGAGATCACCACCACGGCGACCGTGCCCGGGATCGGTCGGCTCACCGGATTCGAAAACCACCTCGGCCAAAGCAGCCTCGGCGCCGGTGTGCGCCCGCTCGGCCGCGTCGAGCGCGGCACCGGCAACGGCGCGCCCCGGCGGGGCCACGCAGTGGACGGGGCCATCACGGCCACCGCAACCGTGATCGGCACCTACCTGCACGGTCCGGTTCTCGCCCGCAACCCAGCCCTGGCCGACCATCTGCTCACCCTGGCCACCGGGCACGCACTCGCGCAGCTCGAGCTGCCCGACCAGGAACCGATGCGCCGCGCCTACCTCGCCGGCTTGAGTCGACGGGTTCCTTTCCCGCATGCGCTCGAAAGGGTCACCGCCGGGAGAACGGCCCATTAACGCGGCTGTGACCGCTCTCCGGAACGCCCCCCGGTGGTAAACATTCACCCGTAAGTTGATCATGGGTAGGTTGCCGGCAGCCCTGGGGGCTCCGGTGTGTCGGCGCGGTGGGGGCCGCTCAAGTAGGAGCGGGTAGGTCGGGCATCCAGGGCCGGCCGAGGAGCGCCTCACGCAGGGCGGTCATCTGGTTGCGGCCGTGCTTGGCGGCGGTGGAGAGGAAACCGCGGATGGTGTAGCGGTCCTGGGTGCGTTTCTCGCTGGTCAGGCGGCCGGAGATGTTCTGTTGGATCTTGGCGGGGCGCAGGTCGCGTTCGGCCTGGTTGGAGGTGGGGGGCACGCCCAGGTCGTGGGCGAAGCGCAGCACGTCGGTCTCGCGGTCGCGCAGCACCTCGAGCAGGAGCCGGGTCTTGCGTTCGCCGGGGCGGGTGCCGTGGTGGAGGGTGTCGGACAGCCCGGCCCGCACGCCGTGCCGGAACCGGCTGATCAACTCCTCGGGGGTCTGCGGGTCGATCGCGAGCCGGTCGGCGTGGCGGGCGAGGTTGGCCTGGTGGATCAGCCCGCGCAGCGCATCGGCGATCTGCGTGGGCCAGATCCGGTCGGGGTAGACCTGCGCGGCGTCTTCAAGATCGCGCAGCAGGTGCTGACAGCACAGTTGGTGGGTCAGCGTCCCGAGCTGGGCGGAGTCGTAGTTCTGGTAGCGATCGTGGACGATCACCGAGTCGCGCAGCTCGGTGAGCACGAACGCTTTGAAGGTGTCCAGCGACCGGTCGCCGAGCAGGTAGTGGGTGTAGCGCTCGGTGCAGGCCACCAGCAGGTACCGCTCGGCCTTCTTCTTGCCCGGCTTGGGCTTTTTGGGTCCGACCTGCAGCGGGGTCTCATCGCAGCTCACCGCGTGCGCCCGGGTGATCAGAGCGCGGATCCGCTGGTGGACCGGGGCCAGCAGCCCGGCGGTGCGGGCGAGCATGCCGTGCACGAACCCCACCGACGGGCGAGCCCCGGTCAACGCCTCCAACAGCTCCACCACCCGATGCGCGGGCACATAGTGCGCCACCATCAGGAAGACCGAGAACGCCTGCAGGTTCGGGCCGTACCCGACCGGCCCCGGCCGGGCCCCCTCCGGCCGGGCCGCGGTGTGGGTCTTGCCGCACCCGCACTCGACCTGGTGGGAGTCGTACTGGGTGATCTTCACGCTGACCTTCGGGATCTCGTGCTGCTGGTAGCGGTCGGCCACCCCCAGATCCCGCGCCCCGGCCAGGTCCCGGCCACAATCGCAACACCCCTGCGGGAACAGATCCCGACGCTCATTCGGGCTGTCGGTCCAGGCCAGATGCGACCCCGGCGCCCCGGGCTGCTTGCCCCGCGCCCGCTTCGGCCCACCCCGCCCCGGTGCTGGCTTGTCCGGCAGCGGGGGCTTCCCCGGGTCGTCATCGTGGGAGGGCGGGCTCGAGGAGTTGCGCGAGTTCCGCGACAGCAGATGCTCCAACCGCGCCAGCTTGGCCGCCAACGCCTCGTTGGCCTCCGTCAACTCCGCGATCCGCCGATCCCGCACCGCGAGCAACGCCAGCAACTGCTCACGTGAGAGCTCCTCCGGCGCGGCCACCCGAAGATCACACCGCGCACCAGCCGATCACGGTGGGAACGACACGCCCGACTTGAGCGACACCCAACCGACCCCATGATCAACTAAGGGCTGAATGTTTGCCCCCGGTGGTGCTCACGGATCGAGAAATCTTCGGGCAACCCTCGATCGATAAGGGCTGGCCACCGGCTCGCCATGACCCACAGCTGCGGGCGCGGGTGCACCGATAGCGCCCGGCTGGTGTAGCACGCGTGCCGGGCCTTCATGCCGGATGATGCCAGCCCTTCTTCGACCATGCCCCTCGAGCTGTGCCCGCTGCAACTGCCCGCTCAGGAGCCGATGCACCGCGGCCACCTCCACGATCGGCGGCGCTGCCGCCCGGCCGCTTCCAAGACGCTGACCGCCTGCTGCTGCGGTCGGCCCTCAGACCAGTCGTAGCCGTTGGGCCAGCAGGGGCAGGGTGGTCTTGAGGCCGTTCGACCAGACCCGCCAGTCGTGTCCGCCCGGCACTTCTTGGTAGTGGACGTCGATGCCGGCGCGGCGGCACAGGTCGGCGACGAGGCGCGCTTGGGGCCGATAGACGTTGTCTGCCGAGCCGACCACGATGATTCCGGTCGTGGTGGGGAATCGCCGGTGTGCCAGCACCGCGGCCGGGTTGACCCGGTCGAACGCGGCTGCGTCACCGCCGAATGCGCGGGCGATGGTGCGGGCCCGGCTGCCCAGGGTGGGTTCGGCCTGCCCGGAGATGTCCAGGAAGGTCGGGTAGATCCGAGGCGCGTTCACCGCCAGCTGCCAGGAGCAGGTCCCGCCCTCGGACAGCCCTGCGATGGCCCAGCTGCGCGGGTCGGTGCTGACCGGTAGGTGTGCCCGGATCCAGGCCGGGACGTCGCGGGCGAGGTAGCTTTGCGCGTTGCCCAGCCGCGAGTCCAGACACAGCGGGTTCGCCAGCGCGGAGCCGAGCGGGTCGGGCATTACCACGACCGGTGCCAGCCCCTGGTGGGCGGCCGCGTACCGATCCATGATCGCCGGCACGTGTCCGGCGTCGATCCAGTCCCGCGGCGATCCGGGCTGGCCGTGCAGCAGCACCAGCACCGGCAACGGCGGCGGGTTGGCGACCAGCGCGGCCGCAGGCAGGTAGACCCATGCCGGGCGGGCGGTGAAACCCGACACCGTGCCCGGGATCACCACCGTGCTCACGACCCCGGCTGCGGGCAGGTCGGCGGGCGCCCGCCACCGGGCAGCCAACGGCAGCGCTTGGCCGGTCCCCGCCGCCGGGCCGGTCCCCGCCACAGTCGCCACAGTCCCCGCGGTCCCCGCCGTCGTGGCAGTGCTCGATGCCGGCGCGGGATGCGGGGACAGATGCAGGTCGGTGAAATCGACCTGCCCCGCGGGTGGCAACCCGAACAGCGCACGCGGGGTGGGGAACTGCGCGAAGGAGGCGTTCACCTGTGCGGCGGCGCCGAGTACGACCAGCGCGGCCGCGGTCACCGCGACCAGCCGCCTGCCCCATCCGGTGCGCCGCGCGGCCGCGGCCGCGGCGACCGTCAACCCCAGCACAGCGACCGCTGTCGCAGCCCAGACCACCGGCGGCAACGCATCCGGCCACGGCTGCCACACTGTGATCACGGCCGCTACAGCCGCGACGACAACCCCGGCCACCGCGACGCACGCCGGCACGCTGACCTGCCACCACCGCCGGCCCCGCCCGGCCAGCACCACCGCCACAAGACCAGCCAGGCCACATCCTCCCAGCACGAGCGGAACCGGCCCATCGATCAGGGACAGGTCCCACCACGCCCGCGAGGACACCACCCACGCGGCAGCCACCGCCACCACGACGACGGTGACGAGCACGGCAACAACCGTCCCGACGCGGCGTCGGTGACGAACACACCGAACTCGCCGCAACCCCGCCCGCAACCCCGCCCACGGCCCCGTCCGCAGCCCCACCGACGGGCCCCGGGGGTCAGACGAGGCCGCGACCCGCTCGAGCGGCTCGGTCGCCCCAGCCGACCACGACGGATGCTCCACCCCGACAGCCCGACCCGACACCACTTGATCCGCCATGACCCGGCCCGACACCACCTGACCCGGCCCGACCCGGGCGCGGCCGTCGTTCCCACCGCGCATGCTCGACTCCTCGCTCCCGTCGGCCCGCGCCGTGTGTCGGTGTCGAAGGGGTCCGGCTACGCATCGGGGTCTTCCGGGATCCGTACCAGAAAACGATAGCGCGGCGCGGCGGTCGTGGTGGGCGACCGAGGATGCGTAGGTCTAGTACTACAGGGCTTGATCATGGCCAGCCTGCAGATCGCTGCCGTGAACTCGGCCGTTTGTGGCACGGCCCGCCGTTATGATCTTCAACTGGGAGAGTCCGGGTCATTCGACCGTCGGCGTTGACGCCCATGGGGGTTATTCAATTGTCGGTCGTCACTCGTCTTAATGCTGCCTGGCACTACGGCGTGTTGCCGATGAATTCCGGCTCGGTGGCACGATAATTCCGGTGTGAGCATGTTTTCGGTGTCCCGTCCGACTGTTGTGTACGATGGTGCGGTGACGTCCGCCGATTTGGACGAGTGGGGACATGAATTCGACGCTGTGATGGGACGGATGCGCTCGCTGTTCTACCGCACCGAGTCGAAAAAGCACGCCGAGCAGTATGTTCGTGGCCTGTTGTCGCCGTTGGCCCGGAAGAACGGGTGGACGATCTCCGAGTATGTCGGTGAGCCTGAGCCGAAGGCGTTGCAGCGGCTGTTGAATCTCTCACCCTGGGACGTCGACGCGCTGCTGGCTCTCAATCGCGAGTACGCGATGGAGAATCTGGCCGACCCGGGCGGGATACTGGTTGCCGATCCCACCGGTTTCGCAAAAAAGGGCCGCATGTCGGTGGGTGTGCAGCGGCAATATTCCGGAACGCTCGGTCGGATCGACAACTGTCAGATCGCCACCTTTTTGGCGTATGTGACGCCGGGCCGGGACAGGGTGCTGATCGATCGGCGGCTGTACCTGCCGGAGCACTCGTGGATGGCCGACCCGGGCCGCTGCGCCCAGGCGGGCGTCCCGCCGGAGGTCACGTTCCAGACCAGACCCCAGCAGGTGCAGCAGATGATCGAGGACGCCCGGGCGGCCGGGGTTCCGTTCACCTGGTTCACCGCCGACGAAGAATTCGGCCAGAACCCCGGCCTGTGCGCCTACCTCGAACGTGAGCGCCTGCCGTATGTGATGGCGATACCGAAGAACACCACGTTCTGCGACAGCATCGGCGTCGAGAAGAAGATCGAGGTCCTCGCACAGCAACTGCCGCGAAATTCCTGGCAACGCCGCGCCTGCGGTATCGGAGCACAAGGATACCGGGTCTACGACTGGGCGCTCACCGGGTCCGCCGAGCCGGATTTCCACTACCTGATTCGGCGGTCTATCACCGATGGTGAACTCGCGTTCTACCGCTGCTACGACCCAAAGCGGGCGGGCCTCGGTGAACTCGTCAACGTGGCCGGCGCCCGATGGCCAATCGAAGAATGCTTCGGATCCAGCAAGAACGAGACAGGGCTCGACAACTACCAGGTCCGCACCTGGACCGCCTGGCACCGCCACATAACATTCGCCATGCTCGCCCACACCTTTCTCGCGGTCACCGCACACCGGGCCAAAAAGGGGGACGCCGCGCTCAGCCAACCGAAACCGACACGCCAACACCCACCCGCCGACGCCTGATCCCGCTCACCCTCGCCGAAATACGTCGACTCCTCAACCTCGACCGCCACGACAAAAACGCATTCACCCACGGCCTGCAATGGTCGATCTTCCGCCGCAGCCACCAGGCCGAGGCCCGCCGCGCTCACATCCGCCGCCACCTACGACTACAGGTGATCGTGATCTAGCCCTGTAGTACTAGGGCTCTACTTCCCAAGGCACTCCGCAATCTGCCCAGGTCAGGCCGGTTTGCTGCCCGAAGATCGGAGGTTGTCGATCACCCTGGCATGGATCCGGGCATGCCAACGCCGGCGTGTCGTCACGACACGCCGTTTCGCTCGGTGATGACGAGGCATCCTTACCGATCCCGTTCATTTACCGACGACGTCGGACCGGGCGAGCCGGATCCACGCCTCCGGCACCGCATCAGCGCTCGACCCCGGACCAGGCTGTCGCCCTCGGCGCGGTGGCGGACTCATCGGCTACGCACTTCTTCACGAACGCCGGTTTGTGATCATGCTCGGCCGGCGTCGGCGGTGTCTCGCATGTCTCGCCCTGGAGGACTGCCCGTGGTCACCGGTGAGCACCTGCCGCTCCTTCGGGTACTACGGTAATGATCACGGCTCTGGTCGACTGCCGCCGCCTGGCGGTGGCCGATCCGACCTGGGACCTGACGCACGCTTGGCGGGAAAACGCGCCGCCTTCGGTCACCGCAGAGCCTTCGGTCACCGCAGAGCGGTCATCGCGTGGCCACGGGGGCGGGCACCGTTAGGTCGTCGCTTGGTGTGTCGTCTTGCGGGTTGTCGCGGTCTGGGGTGACGTCGCGGGCGACTGGTCAGGTGTGGGTGGGTGCGGTGGTGGGCGCGCGAGATCAGCCGGTGCACTCCCGGCAGCCGGGGCGGTGAGCGGAGCCCGGGGATGAAGGGCAGTCGGAGCAGGGCCGGGGTGAGCACCATCATCAGGCTGGCAAGATGGCGGCTGGGCACGCTGGCCGGTGCCGGCTGCAATAGCGGTGATGCGCGGTCGCCCAACGAGTGCGGAACGAGGGTCTGTGAGCGCGTTGAACGCGGCATGGTTTGTCATGGTCAACCGGTTCGCGATGGCGACCGGTGGCTCCATGGGGTAGGAGTGGCCTACGCCGCCGACGGGCTGGTGGTGTTCGCGGTGCTGCTGCTGGCCGGTTGGTGGGCGGCGCGGACGCGGCCGGGCGTGGCGGCGATGGCGGCTGCGTTGTGGGCGCCGCTGGGGATGCTGCTGGCGCTGGGTATCAACCAGTTCCTGGTTGCCCTGGTTGCCGAACCGCGGCCGTACGCGGTGCTCGATCATCCGCTGTTGCTGGTCGCTCCAACGCTCGATCCGGCGTTCCCTTCCGATCACTCGGTGATGGCCGGGGCGGTCGCGGCCGGGTTGTGGCTGGTGTGGTGGCGCCTGGGCGTGCTGGCGAGCGTGGCTGCGGTGGTGATGGCGGCCGCGCGGGTCTATGTCGGGGCGCACTGGCCCGGCGATGTGCTGGCCGGGCTGGTCGTGGGCGCGGCGGTGACGCTGATCGGGTACCTGCCGGCGCGTCGGCTGCTGGTGGCGCTGGTGGGGTGGCTGCTCGACACGCGCCTGCGACCACTGGTCACCACGCAACCCTCGCCGCCCGATTCGCGTACGGTGCCGTGAATCCGCCGCTGCCGCCTGTGGGGTGCCAGAAGTCGGGCCTGGGTCGCTGACCAGCGGTAATCGAGAGTTGGGCATGATCCCAACGTGTCGTTGCGGTTGCTGTATTTGATCTTCCAGCAGGTGCTCGGACTGGTCCTACTGATGGGCCGCACGTCCGCCGCCAAGGACGTTGAGCTCCTCGTGCTGCGGCACGAGGTCGCCATCCTGCGCCGCACCAACCCACGACCGCGCATGGGCTGGGCGGACCGGGCCGTGTTCGCCGCCCTCGTGTCGCGGCTGCCCCGAGCACTGCGTTGCCATCGCCTGGTCACCCCCAACACGATCCTGCGCTGGCACCGCCGCCTCAGTCCGCCAACGATGGACCTACCCGAACCGGACCGGACGACCACCGATCAACAACGTCCTCGCCGCCTTGGTGGTGCGGATGGCGCAGGAGAACCCGCGCTGGGGCTACACGAGGATCCAGGGAGAGCTGCTCAAGCTCGGCCACCGCATCGGCGCCTCGACGATCCGGCGGATCCTGAGGCGCCACCGCATCCCACCGGCTCCGTTGCGGCACACCGACACCAGTTGGCGGCAGTTCCTGCGCACCCAGGCCAGCAGCATGCTCGCGGTCGACTTCTTCCACGTCGATTGCGCGCTCACCCTGCGGCGGTTCTACGTCCTGTTCGCACTCGAGGTTGGCGACCGCTACCTGCACGTCCTGGGCGTGACGACACATCCCGACGGGCCCTGGACTACGCAGCAGGCCCGCAACCTCGTGATGGATCTCGGCAACCGCGTCGCCAGGTTCCGGTTCCTGGTCCGCGATCGGGCCGGACAGTTCACCGCGGCGTTCGACGCCGTGCTGGCCGATGCGGGCATGGAGGTGGTCAAGATCCCGCCACGGTGTCCGCGGGCGAACTGCTTCGCCGAACGAATCGTCCTGACCGTCCGAACCGAGGTCACGGACCGAATGCTGATCTTCGGAGAGCGGCACCTCCGTCAGGTGCTTGCCGGGTACGCCGCGCACTACAACACCGCGCGGCCGCATCGGGCGCTGCGGTTGCGGCCGCCGCGGCCAGCATCGCCGGTTCCCGAGCCGGCTCATGGCAGGATCCGGCGTCGACCGATCCTGGGCGGGCTCATCAACGAGTACGAGACCGCAGCCTGAAACCCCTGATCAGACACCATGGCCGAATTCTGGAACCCGACAAGGGTGTTGAGGTAGCGGAACTGGGCGTCCCGGTCGGAGTGCTGGGCGCCTTCGAGGGTCTTGCGGGTGCCCTGCAGGCTGTACCCGCCCGAGCGCAGGATCGCCGCCACCGCCGAGTGGCTGATCGCGGTGCCCATCGCGGTCAGCTCCCGGGCCAGGTGCCGGGTCGACTTCGTGGTCCACCGCAGCGGCGACTCGGGATCCCCGCGGGTTTCCGGCGCGATGAGCGAATCCAAATTTTCCAGCAGTTCGGGGTTGGTCAGCTCGGCCTTCTTGCGGCCACCGCCCGGCTGGCGCACTCGATGAGAATCGACCTGGTCGTCGCCATCCAACTCGGTGATACCGCGGCGAATCGTGGACCGCGACGCACCCGTGGCTCGATACACCGCGGAAATACCACCACGACCCCACGACTTCGCCTCGGTCGCCAACGCCAAACGCCGATCACGTTCATTCAGGCGAGGCAACAGATCCGCCAGTCTTGACTGCATCCGCCGAAACTTGTCGTCATCGACCACGCCGGAAACAATATCGTCGGAATGCGTACGTCTCGCGATGACACGCCGGACGGCAAAGGCCTGATTCCCCAACGCTTTGGATTAGTTATTTCATTACGTCTCCTAACGCTCGGTGGCGATGAACCCGAGCGTTGCCCCGCGGCTTACCCGGGCTGGCCGTTGATCCGTGCTGCGAGGGTGGCAAGGCCGGGCCCGGACAGTTCCGGGAGCGCGGCCGGGCGCCCGGCCATGGCCATCAACAGCGCCTCACCCGGGCCCTCGACCGCGGGGCCCTTGCCGGTGGTCCAGGCCAGATCGGTCGCAGCGAAGGTGAGCCCGCGCACGCGTTTGGCGGCGCCGATGGGCGGGGCCCCGGGCGCGAACCGCAGCGCCGCCAGCACCCGCTCGGCGGGAACCTCGCGGAGGAGGCCGAGTGCGCGGCGGATGCCCTGGTGGTGGATGAGTCCATCGGTGTGCGCGATCCGGCCGCCGAAAAGGGCGGTCAGCCCGGTCGGCTGTAGGTGTTGTCGCGCCCGGGCGAGCAGGTCCTGCGGGCTGTGGTCGGCGTAGGCGGCCACCCCGAGGGCGCTGCTGCGGTCCCCGTTGAATCCACCGGCAGCGAACCTGCGCAGGAACCCGATCAGGCCCAGGTCCTCGTAGCTGTAGATGTGCGCGACCACGTCGCGGACCTGCCACACCGTGCACAGCGTCGGGGCCTCCCATTGTTCCGGGGTGAGAGTGGCCAGGAACTCGGCGAGGTCGGCCCGCTCGTCGCGGGCCAGACGCATCGTCTCCGGCCCGCTGGTGGTGGCGCGGCTCATGCTTGTTCGGTGCTGGGCTGGTCGTTGACCCGGTGGGCGTAGCTGTCGAGCAGGGCGGGCCAGCCGCCGCCGCCGTGGATGGCGCCGTAGATGTTCTGGCCGTCGACGAGGCGCTCAAAGTGGCGGTGTTCGACCTCGACGGTGGTCTGGGTGGGGCCGTCGGCGTGGAAGCGGACCTCGATCTCGCTGGCGTGGCGTGGGTTCGGGGTCGAACTGCCAGGAGCCGTTGATCTGCCAGGTGAACACGATGCGGTGCGGCGCCTCCCAGGCCAATACGCGGCCCCAGTCGCATTCGCTGCCGTCGACGCCGCGTTCCTACCAGCGCCCGCCCTCGTGGGGTTCGAGGATCACGTCGGCGACCTCGGCCTGCCCGATGTGGTAGGCGTGCGGCCACCAGGAGCCGAAGGATGCGGTGAACACCTCGAAGGCCTGCTCGAGCGGCACGTTGACGGTGGTCTTGCCCTCGATCGGCGGCAGCGTTGCAGCGGTCATGGTTGCTCCTGTTCGGGGTTCGGACGGTCGGTCGGGTGGTCTGTAGAGAAGCCGGTGAAGTGGTTGTCGGCGGCGGCCTGGTCGGCGGCCTTGTGAAAGTCGGTCAGCGCCTGGTCCCACACGCCTTCCAGCCAGGCGCGCAGCGCGGCGACGCCCTGGGGGTTGAGCCGGTAGATGCGGCGGGCGCCCTCGGGCTGGGACACCACCAGGCCGCCGTCGCGCAGCACCTTCAGGTGCTGGGAGACGGCGGGGCGGCTGATCGGCAGTTGGTCGGCCAGCTCCTGCACCGACGAGGGTCGTCGGGCGAGCAGCTCGAAGATGGCGCGGCGGGTCGGATCACCGAGCAGACCCAACCCCGCATCTCCGTAAGCCGACACAAACCGTAAGCCTATACGCACATAGCTGGATGCGGTACCCCGGGGTCCGGTTCGATGTCCAGCGCGCCGCACACGAAACGATGGCGTCGGCGTGCCGGGTCAGGGGCGGCGTTGCAGGACGAGCCAGGTGCAGCACTGCGCCGCGCCACGGCGTGTGGCGACGTCAGTCGCGCACGCGGCGGCCGGCTGGTCGGGTGCCCACGACGAGGAACCCGCCCCGGCGCCACTGCGGACGGGTCCAGAGTGTGATGGGTCGTCGGTCGGTCGGATCGGTCAGGCACTCAGAGCCTGTTGGTGAACGGTTCTCATGCCGCTTGTGGATCTTTCTGGCCGTGGCTGCGGCTTGGTTCGTTCGGTGCCCCAGCGCGGCTCGGGTGGTTGCCCGCTGCGCTGGTGGACCAACTGCCGTGTCATGATCACGGTGGTGGCCCACAGCAGCATGGCCTCGTGGTGCTCGGGCAGCCGCTCGTAGTCGCGGACCAGACGCCGGTGCCGGTTGAGCCAACCGAAGCTACGTTCCACGACCCACCGGCGGGGAAGCACGACGAACCCGCCGAGGTTGTCGCTGCGCTTGACGACGGTGACGGTCACGGCCAGCACGGCCGCCGCCCAGGCGACCAGCCGCCCGGCGTACCCGCCGTCGGCCCACACCAGCGTGATCGTGGAGAACCGTTCCCGCAGCAGCGCCACCAGCCGGTGGCCGCCGTCGCGGTCCTGCACGCTGGCGGCGGTGACCAGCACCGCCAGCAGCCATCCGTTGCTGTCCACCGCGACGTGCCGCTTGCGGCCCTTGATCTTCTTTCCGCCATCGAATCCGCTGGTCGCGGCCCCGACCGTGTCCGCGGCCTTGACCGACTGGGAGTCGATCACCGCCGCGGTCGGCAGTTCGGCGCGCCCGGCGCCCACCCGCAGCTGCCCGCGCAGCCGGTCGACCACCCGCTGGGGCAGACCCCGGGCAGCCCACCGTTCGAAGAACGCGTACACCGCCTGCCACGGCGGGAAATCCGCCGGCAGCGCCCGCCATTCCACCCCGTAGCGGACCAGGTAGCGGATCGCGTCCACCACGACCCGCAGCCGATGCGCCATCGGCCGTCCGCCCGGGCCGTGCCGCAACTCGGCCATCACCGCCCGCGCCTGCGGACCGAGCACCTCCCACTCCGCGTCGGTCATGTCCGAGGGATACCGGGGCGCCCGCTGGGCGCACCCGCAGCCGGCAACCGGGCACGTGGCCTTCTCGGCCGAGACAGGGTAGACAGTCATCCCGAGGGCTTCTGGGCGAGGGGTTCGTGGTGATCTCCATCTGCCCAGAAGCCCTCATCTACGCCCGGCGCGACACGCCGCACACAACCATGATCTTTTTCATGCGCCGCAACCGCGGCGCCAGCGAACCCCTGATCAGTTCACCAACAGGCTCTCAGACGCCGCCCGGTCGCGCCACACTCGGGAGTCAGGATCGGTTTCGGGGGCGCCGACCGACCCATCACCACGTCGGCGGTGGTGGGGGGAAACACGCCACGCACTCATCGTTGATCCGGTAGAAGCGGGCGGTGCCGCGTTGTTCGACCAACACAAACCGCACCTGCGCCAACACCTTCAGATGCGCCGACACCGTGGACTGGCCAACCGCGACCGCCGCCACCGCCGCGTCCGACGCGCCCGCGGCGCTGGACGCCACCTCGGCCACCTACGTCGAGGTCTTCGCCTGCCCGGCCGACCTCGCGCGCGTCACGGACGCGCTGGCCCCCCGGTACGCCCAGCTGGAGGTCGGAGAGGGCTTCGCCACCTTCCGCCGGTCCTCGTGAACGACGGCGCCGCCTCTCATCGTCGTCTCATCGCTGCGGGGGCACGCTGGTCCGGTGCCCGGCCGCCGTCGTCATCGGGGGGCGGGGCGGCCGGGCGCCGAGGGAGGAGCGGGCGCGACGTGTGGTTCGCAGACATCGGAGAGGTCGTCGCGGGTGGTCTCGCCCTGGCGTGGACGGTCGCCGCGACGTTCCTCCTGCTGCGGTGCCCGCCGCGACTGCTGTCGTCACGGGCGGTCTTGCTGGCTGGGACGGGCGCCGCAGCGCTCCTGTTCGGAGCTCAGGCGGGCGTGGTCGACACGGTCGCCGACCGGAGTGGCCCGGGTGTGCTGGACGCGGGGACCTGGTCGTGGTTCGTCTCCCACCGGACGGGCTGGTCCACGCCCTTCATGATCGGCGTCAGCGACATCGGCGGAACCCTGGGCGAGATCGTTCTCGCGGCTGTGTGCGCTGGGGTGCTGTGGTGGCGTCATCGGCGCGCGGAGGCCGCTCTGGTCGTGGCGGCCACAGCGGGCGCAGGCCTGCTGGTGGTCGGTTTCAAGAACCTCTATGAGCGGGCCCGGCCGCCGGTTCCCCAGCAGCTGGTGCTGGAGACCAACGCGTCCTTGCCGTCGGGGCACTCGCTCGGTTCGGTCGTGGTTATCGGGACGGTCGTGGCGGTCCTCGCGGTCTCGACCCGTCGGGTGAGCCTGCTCGTCGTCGGCGCGGGATGCGCCGCAGCGGCGGTGTTCGTGATCGGGACGAGCAGGCTGTATCTCGGTGTCCACTGGCTGACCGATGTGCTCACCGGCTGGCTGCTCGGTGGCGCGTGGCTGGCCCTGTGCGTGACCGCGCTGGTGATGCTGCGTGGCCGCACGATGTCAGCGGGGCGCGTAATGCGCTCAGGCGGCACGACGGCGCCCTCGACCGCGCGCTGACGACTCACTCAGGTTGGCCGGGAACGGAAGCAGCGCAGGCGCCCGCCGTGCGCCCCGCCCGCGGCCGGTGGCAAGTCTGGGGAGGTCGCCGGTCGGCACGGGCTCGTCGACGCGGTTGTGGCCGGGTGGCCGAGCGGTAGCAGCAGGGTGACGACGGCTCCGCCGTCGGGCCGGTTGTCGGCGTTGGCACCGCCGCCGTGGGCGGCGGCGATGGCGCGCGCGATGGCCAGACCGAGGCCGGTGCCGCCGTCGTCGCGGCTGCGGGCTGCCTCGGCTCGCTGGAATCTTTCGAAGGCGTGGGGCAGGAAGTCGGGGGGAAATCCGGAGCCGTCGTCGACGACGCTGATCGACACCCAGTCGCGCTCGGGTAGGGCGCGGAGGGTGACCGTGCCGTGTTCGGCCGCGTGCCGCATCGCGTTGTCGAGCAGGTTGTCGAGGGCTTGACGGATCCGGCCCGGGTCGGCGGTCAGGACGAGCTCGTTCGGAACCTCGACGCGCACCGTGGCGCCCTTGCCCTGGGCCGCGCGGGCCGTCGCACCGCGTGCGGCGGCGTGCAGCAGCTCCGGCAGCGCCACCTGCTCGGTGCGCAGGATCGGCTGGTTGTTGTCCGCGCGGGCGAGCAGGAGGAGGTCCTCGGCGAGGCGGATGAGCCGGTCGGTCTCCTCGCCTGCCCGGTCGACCGCCTCCGTGAGGGCGGCGTGGCTGCGCCCCGGGCGGGCAGCGAGCTCGAGCTCCGCGCGCAGGATCGCCAAGGGTGTGCGCAGCTCGTGACCGGCGTCGGCGACGAACGCGCGCTCCCGGTCCAGGGCGGACTGGAGGTGGTCGAGCATCGCGTTCATGGTGGTGCCCAGGGCGGCGACCTCGTCGCGGGTGGTCGGGACGGCCAGACGGCGGTCGAGGTCGCCATCGCCGATCGCGGCGACCTCGCGGCGCATCCGCTCCACCGGGCGCAGGGCAGCCCCGGCCAGCAGGTAGGCGCTGAGCCCGGCGAGCAGGACCGCCGGGGGACCGCCGAGCACGAGCGCGGAGACCGCGTGCCCGACGGCGGCGTCGGCGACGTCGGTTCCGGTGCCGACGACGACCAGCAGCCGCCGCCCGCCGACTTCGCGGGTGGTCGCCAGGATCCGGTCGCTGTCCCCGTCGACCGACGCGGTGAACGAGATCTCCCCGGTGAGCGCTGACTGCCGCTGCTGGGCGGTGAGCAGCGGGGCCGGACCGGTGTTCGGGCTGGCCAGCAGCACCTGCCCGGTGACCGTACTGACCCGCACGATCGAGTCGGAGTCCACGCCGGGCAGCGGCTGGTCCACCAGCCCGGCGCCGAGCTCGTCGGCGACCGCGGCGGCGCGGGTGCGCAGACCGGGGTCGAGCGAGGCGTCCACGCTGACCCTCAGCTGCAGCACGAACGCCACACCGGCGACGAGGATCACCGCCGCGGTCGCCAGCGCGAACAGCACCGCCAGCCGGAGCCGAAGGGGCATCGACGCTCACTTCCGGCCGGAGGTCGACAGCGGTGCCGGGGCGGCGCGCAGGCGGTAGCCCGCGCCGCGGACCGTCTCCAACTGCTGCACCGCGAAGGGCCGGTCGATCTTGCGGCGTAGGTAGAGGACGTACTGGTCGACGACGTTGGACACGCCGTCGTAGGCGAAGTCCCACACGTGCTCCAGGATGCGGGTGCGGGTCAGGACCTCGTCGGGGTGGCGCAGGAACAGCTCGAGCATCGCGAACTCCTTGCCCGACAGCTCCAGCTCGTGATCGCCACGCCATGCCCGACGGGTGGCCGGGTCCAGCCGGAGGTCGCCCACCCGCAGCTCGCTCGGCCGGGCGACCGCGCCGCGGCGCACCAGGGCCCGCACGCGCGCCGCGAGCTCGGCGAAGCTGAACGGCTTGGTCAGGTAGTCGTCGGCGCCCACATCCAGCCCACGCACCCGGTCGTCGACGGCGTCGCGCGCGGTGAGCATGAGAATCGGGACCCAGTTCCCGGCTTCGCGCAAGCGGCGGCAGACCTCGATCCCGCTCATCCGGGGCAGCATAAGGTCGAGGAGGACGGCGGCGTAGGTGAACTCGCCTGCCATCCACACGGCGTCGGTCCCGGTCGAGGCCACGTCCACGGCGTAGCCGTCCTCCTCCAGGCCGCGACGCAGCAGCGCCGCCATCCGCAGCTCGTCCTCGACGACCAGCACCCGCACACGGAAATCGTAGGCAGGACGGATGAGAGTGCGATGAGAGTCGGCGGCGGCCCGAGCTCACCCCGCGGCGGTGGCGAGCGCGGAGAACGTCAGTCGTGCTCCGTCGCCGGAGGTTCCGCCTGCGCGGCCTTGCTGGTAGGCGCCGGCCTGGAACCGGACGGGAGCGCCCTGGAACGCCGTCGGGACGGCGGCGTCGGCCGTGGCGTGGCGGGTGCCGTCGCGTGCGGTGAAGGTGAGGTTGCCGTTCCCGTCGTCGGTGATGCCGAACGCGAACCGGCTGCGCAGGGCGACGCCGGACAGCAGCGTCAGCTTCTGCGCCGCGGATCCCGAGCGTTGCTGTTTGACGACGACCGTGACGGCGCCCGCGTCGTAGTGCAGCATCACGAACGGGACGGAGTTGATCGTGTCGGCGCCATGGATCTGACCGATGATGACGTCGGGGGGATCGGCGGGCACCTGGGCGACGGCGACCGTCGCGGTGAGGCTGCGGCGCTGCTTGCCCGCCGCGAAGGTGGCACGGTCGACCAGCTCGGTGCGGGCGTGCTCGGAGTGCTTGGTCGTGGCTCCGTCGACGGGAGCCCAGAACACGAGCCCGCCCCCGGCATCGGTGCCCAGCCACGGGGGAGTGGCAGCGGCCGGGTCGACGACATCGGCGGCGCCCTTCTTGCCCGCCTGCGGGAGGGTCAGCCTCCACCCCGCCAGGCTGACGGCGCCGCTCGTGGGCGCGACGTCCGGCGACGGGGCGGCCGAGCCCGTTACGGGAACGGCCGCGCACGCCGCGAGCGCCGCGCCGGTGGTCACCGTCGCGGTCAGCCGTCGAACGCCGCGGCCGAACGTGGAGGGGGATGCGGCGGTCATGGCTGCACCGCCGCTGTGTGGGTCGGGGCCTGCGGTGCGGGGGCGCGCCGGGTCCGCGAGGCGCCCGCGGCTCGCAGAACCGGGCGGACGTCGGCACCGTGGCGGGCTGCGGCCGTGCGGGAAGGTACGGCCTGCGCCGCCCGCGGCCGCCGGAGCGCCGGGCGCGTCCGCACGTCGGCGACGCGTCGGGCCGCAGGCGGCTGCGCGGGGACCGGTGGTCGGATCGGCGCCGGTTCAGCAGGCTTGCCCGCCTCGGGAGCGGCCGCACGCGCATCCGCCGCGGTCCCGTTGACGGACCCGGACCGTCCCACCGGCGTAGCGGTGAAGGTGATCGTGAGCATCGCCAGGTAGGCGAGGCATCCCACCGCGGCGAGGAGACGTCCGCTCTTCAGCAGGCGCCGCCGCCGTTCGGTGTCGCCGACGAACACCGGCATCAGCAGCACGCTGGTCGCGGATGTCGCGTCGTTCAGCTCGTCGCGATCCCATGGGACCCGCCCGGCGGGCGGGCGGGCGACGATCATGGTCATGGGTGGACCTCCGGCGTCCGTTGTCGACGCCACGCCCGTCCGGGCTCACGCGAGACCGGTTCGGGACGGCGTCGGGGGAGCGTGCACGCCATTGCGGTCCCGAGTCTCGAAACGGCGAACGGGATCGCGGGTGTCAACGGGCTCAGGACGGCGTCGACGCTGCCAGGCGCGGATGAGATGGCGATGTGCCGCGCATGAGGAACGCGGATGAGAACGTCCTCATCCGCCGTACACCATGGACCAATGGTCCAGGTCGGAGAGTGGAGCGGTGGTTCCTGACGACCCGCGCGGAGGCGGCATGACCAGCATCACCGGCCGGTGTCGACCACCCGCGCGTGGGGGCGGTTGAGCATGCTTCGGCGACGACCGACGCGGTTGGCGCCGCGCCACCGTTCCCCGACGCGGCGGCGTTGGTTCCTGCTTGCGGCCGCGCTGGCGGCAGCCGTGCTGGGCACGGCCACCGTGTCCTACGTCGGGGCCCTCACCTTCCCCGGTGACGCGAGCTGGCAGGTGCGCACCGTGGAATGGGTGCGCGACCACGGGGGCGGCGGGCTGGTCGACGTCGCCGAGAACTGGTGGTACGCGCACAACCGACCGACGGGAGCGGCTCCGGCGCCCAGCTCGCTGCCGGTGCCGTCCGCGGCGGGCGCCGCGGTGGCCGCGGCTTCGGCGCATCCGCCGCCGCTCCGGGTGCTCGCCGGGGCCGCCCCGTTGCCCGGCGAGGCGGTCTGGCAGCCCAGCGTGCAGCGCGTGCGGGGCATCCCACCGCTGTACCACGGCTACTTCCGGCCCGATCCCGCGTATCCGAGCCTGGTCGTCGGGGTGGCGTGGCTCGACCAGTCGTTGACGTCGACGACGCTCGTCGCCGGAACCCGCGAGCCGGGTGGCACCTGGCCCGAGGGTGCGCGGGTGCCGACCGGTCTGCGTTCGTCGCTGCTGGCGGCGTTCAACTCCGGCTGGAAGCTGCAGGACATCAGCGGTGGCTTCTTCGCGGACGGCCGTACCGCCAGACCCCTGCGGAACGGCGCCGCCTCCCTCGTCATCGACACCGCCGGACGGGTCACGGTCGGGCAGTGGGGGCGGGACGTCGCGATGAGCCCGCGGGTGGCCGCGGTACGGCAGAACCTCGCGCTGGTCGTCGACGGCGGCAGGCCGGTGGCCGGGCTGGCGGACAACGCCAGCGGCGCATGGGGGAGCTCGAAGAACCAGTTCCAGTACACCTGGCGCTCCGGGCTGGGCGTCGACGGCTCCGGGAACCTCCTCTACGTCGCGGGGGACCGGCTGACCCTGGCCGGGCTGGCCCAGGCGATGGTCGAGGCGGGCGTGCAGCGCGGCATGGAGCTGGACATCCACCCGGCGATGGTCACGTTCAACCTGTTCCACCCGGCGGCAGGCGCGCCGTACGGCCTGGCGGCGGCCAAGCTCCTGCCGGACATGACGAAGTCCGCCGACCGCTATCTCGCCCCCGACCAACGGGACTTCCTCGCCGTCACCGTCCGCCCGGTCGCGTCGACGGGTCAGCCAGCGCGGTGAACATCCTGGTGCCGCGTCCCCGCGTCGCGCAGGCCCGTCCCTCACGCCCTTCTCATCTCGGCGTGGCAGCGTCGCGGGGCGGCGGGCCGGGACGGGGAGGTCGGCGGTGCGACTGAAGGTCGGCAGGCGCAGGTCGGCGGTGGCGGTGCGGCTCACGGCGGCCGTGCTGGTGAGCGGGGTCTTGCTCGCCGCGATGTTCAGCCCGGGCGTGGTCCTCGCCGCCACCGCGGCCGACGCGATCGGCACCGGCCCCGACCCGGCCGTCGCGCAGCTCGCCGGTCGGTCGCTGACGCGGACGTCGACACCGTTCGTGACCCGGGTGCTCGACCGCGACGGCGGAACGATCGCGCTCCTGTACGACCAGTACCGCGTGCCGGTCGGCTACGCGCAGATCGCGCCCGCCATGACGGCGGCGATCGTCGCGATCGAGGACCGCCGGTTCTTCACCAACGCCGGCTTCGACGTCCACGCGATGCTGCGCGCCCTGCTGCACGACGCCACCGGCGGCAACCTCCAGGGCGCGTCGACGATCACGCAGCAGTACATCAAGAACTACCGCATCAATGTCGTGGACCGCAGCGACCCGGCCGCGCAGCAGGCCGACCGGGCCGACACCCTCGGGCGCAAGCTGCGCGACACACAGGCCGCAGTGCTGGTGGCGGCCCGTACCTCCAAGCCCGACGTGCTGGCCGGGTACCTCAACCTGCTGGAGTTCTCCGGCAACGTCTACGGCGTGGCCGCGGCCGCGCACGCCTACTTCGACACCACACCTGACCGGCTGACGGTCCCGCAGGCGGCCCTGCTCGCCGGAATGGTCAACAACCCCAGCCTGTACGACCCCTACGCGCATCGGGACCGCGCGCTGGCTCGCCGGAACGTCGTCATCGACGCGATGGCCCGGGACGGCTCCCTGCGACCTACCGAGGCCGCCACGGCGAAGGCCGCGCCCCTGGGCCTGGCGCCCGACGGCCCGCTGCTGCCCGGCGCCTCGTGCCTGGCCGCCGCCCCGGACGCGGGCTTCTTCTGCGACTACGCGGTGTCCTACCTGCAGCAGCACGGGCTGTCCGCCGACCAGCTCACCACCGGCGGCTACACGGTCACCACCACGATGGACCCGACCGCCGCGGCGGCGGTCAAACAGGCCGTCGACGCCGACGTCCCACCCACCCAGCCGGGGGTGGCCGACGCCTTCGCGCTCCTCGCGCCCGGCCGGTCGAGCCACCAGGTGCTGGCGATGGTGGGCAACCGCAGCCTGGGCAACGACGCCGCGAAGGGCCAGGTGGCGACGAACATCGTCGCCGCACCAAGCAACGTCTTCGGCGGCGGCTCCACCTTCAAGATCTTCACCACCGCCGCGGCGCTGGAGGCGGGCGTGATCGGGTTCGACTCGCGGCTGCCCGACCCGTACCACGACTGCTTCGCCCCGCCGGTGACCAACCGGTACACCTCCTGCTACCCGGTCGCCAACGACGGGCCCGGCTACCCGGACCCGATCAGCCTCCAACAGGCGCTGGCCACCTCGCCGAACGTGCCCTTCGTCGGGCTGGAGACGAAGGTGGGGCTGCCCGCGGTGGTACAGATGGCCCAGCGGCTCGGCCTGCGTCACACCCTCGCGGCCAACGAGCTGGGCGCCGCCCCGGTCACCGACCCGGCCGATCCGCGCTCCCGCGACCCGCGGTACGCGCAGCCCCAGTCGCAGTACTTCGGCGGCCTGCTGTCGTTCACGCTCGGCGTCAGCCCGGTCAGCCCCCTGGAGATGGCCAACGTCGTCGCCACGCTCAAGAGCGGCGGAGTCTGGTGCCCGCCGGACCCGGTCCTGTCCGTCACCGACCGGTTCGGTGCCCCGGTGCCGCTGACCGGCCTGCTGCCCTGCCAGCAGGTCGTCGCGCCGGGACTCGCCGACACCCTGCAGGCGGGCCTGAGCCAGGACACCCGCCTCGGCACGTCCGCCGCGGCGGCGCGCGCCGCCGGATGGCAGCACGCCGACCTGGGCAAGACCGGCACCACCGAGCAGAGCGAGTCGGCGGTGTTCGTGGGCGGGGTCGACGGCTACGCGGCCGCCTCGATGGTGTTCGCCGACGGCGCGCACCCGGCGGAGCTGTGCCCGGGGCCGCCGGTGCACCTCGGAAGCTGCGGCAACGGCGCCTTTGGCGGCACGGTCGCCGCGCCGTCCTACTTCACCGCCCTGAACACCCTGCTGGCGGGTCGTCCCGACCAGCCGGTGCCGCCACCGGACCCCGCCTACCTGCTTCCGGACCCGCACGGCCCCACCGTCCCCTATGCCGTCGGCATGAGCGCCGCCGCCGCTCGGAACGCGCTGGGCGGGGCCGGTTACCCGGTCAGCGAACACCCGCTGCCCGGCGCGGGGCCCGCACGTCGGGTGGTGGCCCAGAGCCCGCAGGGCTCGGTTCCGGCGGGCACCCCCGTGCAGCTCTGGCTCGGGGGCGCCGGACCATTGTCGGCGCCCTCCGCTGCCGGAGCGCGGCCATGACCGCGGTGGGGGCCGCCGGATCCATACGGCGCGGTGGCCGCAAACATGCTGTGACGCCGAGGGCGCGGCCGATTTACGAGAGCCTTGCGAGTGCGACTCATGATTGGGCGCCCGCCCTTGTCTTCACATGCGGTCGTTGGTGCGGCGCAGCGACTCAGGGATCTACTGACTCCCCGCGGATCGACGCGAATCGACGGGAGATTCGACAGGAAATGCACAGCATCCTCCTATGTTGCGGGCGGAGTTTCGGGTCATGGGCGACGAGCAGATCGTGGCCAGGGACGTCAGATCCCAGGAACCACCAAGAACTGCGGCGGACGATGAAATGATGAACCCCTCCCAACGAGCGCAGGTGCGGAGCCGCGACCGCGGCTGACGAACGCGTACGCCAGATGACGCGGTGGATCGCCGCTGGCGCTGGGCTGGCCGTGGCCGTGATCGGCGTCGTGCTGGCCCAGGGTCCGGCATCAGCATCGACGCCCACCGCGGCGTCGTCGCAGCCGGGCGACGCGGCCGGGGCCGGGTCGCAGAACGGTCTCGGTACGCCCTCTACCTCGCCGAACTCGTCGCCGTACCAGTACGGGCCGCCGTACAGCGGACAGTTCGGAGGAGGCGGGCTACAGGCCCCGGCAGCGCCCCCGCAGAGCTATTCGGGCTCGGGACCGAGCGTGCTGTCCGGCGGGTCGTGATCCCGGTGACGGCGGCCGACGGGAGCAGCACCCTGCCCAGCCAGGTGCGGTTCCCCGCAATCGGAACAACCGCGACCTTGCTGGTCACGGACGCCGCCGGAGCACGGGCCGCGGAGGCGATGCTCCGCGCCGACCTGTCGGCCCTCGATTTGGCGTGCAGCCGCTTCCGCGCCGACTCCGAGATCCGGTCGTTGCAGCGCTCCGCAGGCGCCGTGACCACAGTCAGCCCGCTGTTGGCCGCGGTGCTCCACATTGCGCTGCGAGCAGCCGAGCTCACCGACGGCGCCGTGGATCCCACGGTCGGGGCCGCCATGGCCGCGATCGGCTACGACCGGGACTTCGCCGCGCTGCCCGCGGACCGGCCAGGCCGCCCAGCCGCCCCCGCCCCGGGCTGGTGGCGCATCGGCTGGAACCCGGCACGGCGCGAGGTGCTGCTTCCCCGCGGCATCGCGCTGGACGTCGGGGCCACCGCCAAGGCCCTGGCCGCCGACCGGGCAGCCGAAGCGGATCGCCGCGACCTTGCGGTGCGGCGTGCTGGTGAGTCTCGGCGGTGACCTGTCCGTCGCCGGTACGGCCCCGCCCGGCGGTTGGCCGGTGCTCGTCGGTGACGACCACACCCGCCCCGACACCGAGCCTGCCGAGGACGGCGGGCGCGGCTGTCACGATCATCTCGGGCGGGTTGGCCACCTCGGGAACGGTCCGGCGTCGCTGGCGCCGCGACGGCGCGGTCGTCCACCACATCGTCGACCCGCGCACCGGCACCTCCGCGGCGGGCGGCTGGCGAACGGTCAGCGTCGCCGCGGCGTCGTGCGTGGACGCCAACACCGCGAGCACCGCGGCGGTGGTGCTCGGCGCCGCGGCCCCGGGTTGGCTGGCCGAGCGCGCACTGCCCGCCAGGCTGGTCGCCGACGACGGCCGGGTCCGCACCGTCGCCGGGTGGCCCGCCGCGCCGCCCGCACGAACGGAGACCCCCTGATGCAGCTGTTCTGGTTCGTCAGCCGCGCCGCCGGGCTGGTCTCGCTGGTGATGCTGACCATGACCGTCCTGCTGGGGATCACCGGCAAGCTCCGGGCGACCCTTCCCGGACTGCCCCGGTTCGTGCTCGCGCACCTGCACCGCAACCTGGCGCTGCTCACCCTGGTGTTCCTCACGGTGCACGTGACCACCGCGGTCATCGACCCGTTCGCCGGGATCCGCTGGATCGACACCGTTGTCCCGTTCGTCTCCAGCTACCGCACATTCTGGCTCGGCCTCGGCGTCATCGCCGTCGAACTGCTCGCGGCGCTCGTCGTCACCAGCGTGCTCCGGTCCCGGATCGGGTTGCGCGCCTGGCGGGTGGTGCATGGAGCCGCCTACGTCTGCTGGCCGGTGGCGGTCGTGCACGGATCTCGGGATGGGCGGGCAGGACTCCCGCACCCCCTGGGTGCTCGTCCTGACCGGCGTGTGTGTCGCGCTGGTCACCGGAGCGCTCGTCCAGCGGGTGCGCGCCGGTCGCGCCGCCGAGCACGACCCGCTCCAGGCGGGCTGGCGATGAGTCGCCCCGCCCCCGATCCGGCCGTCGGGACGGCCACCTCGCGGCCTGCCGCACAATCGGAGGTGCGCTTGCTGGCCGGGTGGAGCGAGTCCGGTGCCGCGGCCGGACTCACCGAGCATCTCGGCCGGTACGGCGCGTTGACGTTCCCGAGACGCCGCGGCCGACCGGCCGACCTCATCGAGCAGGTGACGGCGGCCGGGCTGCGGGGTCGAGGCGGCGCGGGCTTCCCCACCGGTCGAAAACTCGCTGCTGTCGCAGCCGCTCGGGGGCGGCCGATCGTGCTGGCCAACGGCTGCGAAGGCGAACCGGCCAGCCTCAAGGACGCCGCCCTGCTCGACATCGCCCCCCACCTGGTGCTCGACGGCGCCGTGCTCGCCGCGTACGCCCTGGGCGCGTCGGAGGTGCTCGTCTGCGTTCATCGGGGCGCGGCCGCGGCTCGGTCGTTACCAGAGGCGATCGCCAGCCGCAGTCGACCCGGTGGCGCTGCGCCTGGTCGAGGTGCCCGCCCGCTACGTCGCCAGCGAGGAGTCCGCGCTGGTCAACTTCCTCACCACGGGCGACGCCCGCCCGACCGCCACCCCACCGCGGCCATTCGAACGCGGGATCAACGGGCGGCCCACCCTGGTCGACAACGTGGAGACCCTCGCCCACCTCGCCCTGATCAACCGGTTCGGCGCCGACTGGTTCCGCTCGGTCGGCACACCGCGAACTGCCGGGCACGCTGCTGGTCACCCTGGGCGGCGCGGTCAACCAGCCTGCGGTATTCGAGGTTCGCGGGAGGCAGCCCGCTGGGGGCAGTCATCGAGCGGGCAGGCGGACCGTCCGAACCGGTGCAGGCGGCGTTGATCGGCGGCTATGCGGGCAGCTGGCTCGCCCTGCCCGACGCCCGACACACCCCGATGGCCCACGATGCCCTGCGCAGCTCTGGGGCCGCGCTCGGGGTCGCCGTGGTCCTCGCCCTCCCGGCGCGGGCATGCGGGCTCGCTCAGACCGCGCACCTGCTGCACTACCTGGCCGGGGAGTCGGCACGACAGTGCGGACCGTGCACATTCGGCCTCCCCGGCATCGCCTCCGACCTTGCCGACCTCGCCCTGGGCGGCCGCAACGGCCCCGCCGTCCTCAACCGGCTCCGCAGCCGGATCGGGTTGCTGCCCGGCAGAGGCGCGTGCGCACACCCCGACGGCGCAGTCCGGCTCGCGGCAGGCGCGCTGCGGGTCTTCGCCGCCGACCTGGACCGGCACGTACGGGGAAGACCGTGCGCGGGCGCCGCCGACCCGCCGTTCTTTCCGATTCCGCGACAACTCTCAGTCCTCAAGGGACCCTCATCATGAAACTCACCGACTTCCTCGCCCCGAACACGACACTCGAACTCCGTGTCAACCCCATTGCATGCGACGCACACGGGCTGTGTGCCGAACTGCTCCCGGAACACATCAGCCTTGACGAATGGGGCTATCCCGTGATCGACCGCGTCCCGATTCGCGCCAGCCTGTTCTCGCACGCTCGGCGAGCCGTCTCCGCGTGTCCCACCCTCGCGCTGCGACTACACCACACCTCGGGACCGCAACGGCGCTGAGCGAGGTTCCACCTCGGCGACGGCCAATCGGCTCGCTCTCCCCAGACCCGATCGTGGCGGCGTCCTCACTCGAGATCTCCCACCCTCCTCTTACCTGCCTCCTATCGGATGCGGGCGAGCCTCGCAGTTCGCGCGACTATCGTGCGGAAGGCACGGCGGCTTCGGAACGCGACATCGGAAGGTGGCAGGGAGATGGCGGTAGCGCTCGCCGCCGGAATGGCTCTACTCGCGGCCGTGATGTTCTCGATGGCCGCTGTCGCGCAGAACGTCGCCGTTGCCGAGGTCGTCAGTAGCGCCCGGACAACCGTTCGCAGCGCCGAGTTCCGGACCCTGGCGCGATCTCGCATCTGGGTGGGCGGCGTGTCGCTCGCGGCCGTGGCTTCCGTCGTGCATGCCGGTGCACTGGTACTCGCGCCGTTAGCTGTCGTTCAGCCGATCGGTGTCCTGTCGGTGCCCTTCGCCGTGGCCCTCGCAACTCGCAGGACCCAGGTCCGGCCTCGCGCGGTGGTGTGGATCGCGGCCGCGGTGTGCCTCGTCTCGGTCGCCGGGTTCGTCCTCCTGGCCGACATCGGGCTCGGGGTGTCCCCGGCGCCCCGGTTCGTCGACGTTATCGCTGCCGGTCTGGGAACTGGTGCGCTGTCCGGTGGGCTGGCGATCTGGGCCCTCGGCCGGTCCGGTTGGCTGCGCTGCGCCGGGTTCGCCGCGTCGGGCGCGACTGCCTTCGGGCTGGTGTCGGCGTTGATGCGGCTGATCGCCTTGCATCTGACGACGGGTGTCAACGACCTCGACGACGTCGGCGTATGGCTACCCGCCACCGGGATCGCCCTCGCACTGCTCGTCGGCGGATGGGCGGTGCAGCAAGCGCACGCCGCAGGGGCGCCCGCCGTCGTGGTGGGCTGCATGACCGTGATCGACCCGCTGGTCGCGGTCGGGCTCGGGATCACCATGCTCGGCGAGGGAACGAGGACGACGGCCGCCACCGGTTGGGGTCTGGTCGCGTTCGGGGCACTGGGGCTCGGCGCGGCGCTCGTGCTCGCACGCTTTCACCCCGGGTCCCGCCACGCCCAACCGCCACCATCGGTCCACGCAGGTCGCCGCCGCGGTTGACGGGCTCAGTGTTCTGCGCCGGTATCGGCCCCTGAGATGGCGGCTGTCGGGCGGACCTCGGGGCCAGTAGATCCAGTTGCTCAGCTTCAGCAGCTCGCCCCGATGCACCAGTCAGGCGCGCTGACCGACGTCGAGTTCGCTCATGCGAAGGCGAGCCTCCTTGGCCGCATGAGATAGATCAGGACCGGCATGTGCCTCCAGGGGCTTCAGAGCCTGTTGGCGAACTGATCAGGGATCGCTGGCGCCGCTCCCGCTGCGTATGAAAAAGATCATGGGCGTCTCCGGCGTGTCATGCCGGGTGCAGACAAGGGCTTCTGGGCAGATGGAGATCACCACGAACCCCTCGCCCAGAAGCCCTCAGGATGACTGTCTACCTTGAGGCTTATTCAGGCCAGTGAGTAGAACAGCAGTCCGATGGCAGCGGAGATGGTCGTGGTGAAGCTGTCGAGTGGGCGCCGGTAGTCGGTGTGGAGGATTCTCCAGTTCTTCAGGTTGGCGATGACGCGCTCGACGACTGCGCGGGTTCTGTTGATGGCGGTGTTGAAGTTTTTCTGCCAGTCGAGCAGTTCAAGGTCCGGGATCTTCTTGATGGGTGTGATCATGTCTCGACCGACGTAGCCTTTATCGCCGGTCCAGTCGCGGGGATCAAGTGTATGAAGGGCTCCGGATTCGTCCAGGCAGAAGACGTCGTGGCGGGCTCCCTCGATCGGATCGGAGATCCAGACGAGTTCGCCGTCGAGGGTGCACACGACCTGAACGTTCAAGCCCGTGGTCTTGTGCTTGCCCGAGTACAGGCGCGGGTGGGTGGCCCATGACCAGCAGGGAAGCAGTGTCCCGTCGACGATGTACTGCCGTCCGGGCGCCAACTCCTCGGCCACGGGCACGAAGCGGGCCAGTGCCCGCGCCAGCAGTGGGGTGACCGCAGAGATGGCTCTGCTGATCGTCGATTGCGATACCCCGTAGGTCTCGGCCAACTCCCACTGCACCCGATTCCGCCGCAGGTACGTCAGGGCAACCACCATCGAGTTACCCAAACCCAGGATCGGCGGCCATTCCTGACGATCCGCCACCGGAACAGACGTCTGGACTTCCGCGACCAAGGCGCACAGATCCTCGATCTCGCGACGGGAGAACCCGGTGGTATAGTACATTCTCGGCGGCTCACTTACGGCAGACTTGAGTATGGAAACCCAATTCTTGCGGTAAGTGGGCCGTCGCCTATTGCGACACGCCGGGCCCGGAAACTACTTCCCCAGGCCGTGAATAAGCCTCCTTGTCTCGGCAGAGAAGGCCAACTGCCCCGTTGCCAGCTGTGTGTGCGCGCAGCGGGTGCCCCGATATCCCTCGGACATGACCGACGCGGAGTGGGAGTTGTTGGAGCCGCAGGCGCGGGCGGTAATGGCCGAGTTGCGGCGAGGCCCGGGCGGACGGCCGATGGTGCACCGGTTACGGGTCGTGGTGGACGCGATCGGCTACCTGGTCCGGTACGGGGTGGAGTGGCGCGCGTTGCCGGCGGATTTCCCGCCCTGGCAGGCGGTGTACGCGTTCTTCCAACGGTGGGCCGAGCGGGGGTTGCCGCAGCGGTTGGTCGACGCGCTACGGGGGCAGCTGCGGATGGGCGCGGGCCGGACCGAACTGCCGACCGCGGCAGTGATCGATTCCCAGTCGGTCAAGGCCGCGGACACGGTCGGGGCCGCCACCAGCGGATTCGACGGCGGAAAGAAGATCAAGGGCCGCAAGCGGCACGTCGCGGTGGACAGCAACGGGTGGCTGCTGGCCGTTTTGGTCACCGCGGCGAGTGTGCAAGACCGCGACGGCGGTCACCGGCTGGTGGCGCTGCTGCGGGAACGGTTCTCCACGATCACGCTGGTGTGGGCCGACGGCGGGTACGCCGGGCGGCTGGTCGTCTGGGCTGCGGCCGTGCTGGCCCTGACCGTCACCGTCGTCAAGCGCACCGACACCGTCAGCGGGTTCATCGTGCTTCCCCGCAGGTGGGTGGTAGAGCGCACGTTTGGCTGGCTCAGCCGACACCGGCGTCTGGTCCGCGACTACGAGCGGCGGCCCCAGCACCACGAGGCCATGGTGCTGTGGGCCACCACCATGATCATGACCCGGCAGTTGGCCCACCAACGCAGCGGAGAACCGCCCCGGCCGCGCTGGGGTACTGAACGCACCGTGCCGAAGCCGCGGCAGAAAGATCCACAAGCGGCGTGAAACCGTTCACCAACAGGCTCTAAGAGGCCTTGCAGTGCAAACATTCAGCCCTTAGTTGATCATGGGGTCGGTTGGGTGTCGCTCAAGTCGGGCGTGTCGTTCCCACCGTGATCGGCTGGTGCGCGGTGTGATCTTCGGGTGGCCGCGCCGGAGGAGCTCTCACGTGAGCAGTTGCTGGCGTTGCTCGCGGTGCGGGATCGGCGGATCGCGGAGTTGACGGAGGCCAACGAGGCGTTGGCGGCCAAGCTGGCGCGGTTGGAGCATCTGCTGTCGCGGAACTCGCGCAACTCCTCGAGCCCGCCCTCCCACGATGACGACCCGGGGAAGCCCCCGCTGCCGGACAAGCCAGCACCGGGGCGGGGTGGGCCGAAGCGGGCGCGGGGCAAGCAGCCCGGGGCGCCGGGGTCGCATCTGGCCTGGACCGACAGCCCGAATGAGGGTCGGGATCTGTTCCCGCAGGGGTGTTGCGATTGTGGCCGGGACCTGGCCGGGGCGCGGGATCTGGGGGTGGCCGACCGCTACCAGCAGCACGAGATCCCGAAGGTCAGCGTGAAGATCTGAGCAGCCCCGCGTTTTTCGGACCGGGTTTCTATCGGCCTTTACACTGCTTCTTGGCTTTCCAGCCAGGCGTCGTAAACGTAACCAGTCAGACCCCCGGTTGACCTGCGGTGTGTCGGTGCTGGTGTCCGGTGTTTGATCATGGTTGACTCCCGGCCGTGTCCGAGCCGTCGCCCTCGTATGCGGAGTTGGCGGCTTTGGTGGCCGGGCAGGCCGCCCAGCTGGCCGAGCAGGCGGTGTTGATCGAGGCGTTGCGGGTCGAGTTGGAGGCGTTGCGGCGGCAGGTGGGTCGGGACTCCTCGAACTCCTCGCAGCCGCCGAGCACGGACGGGCTGGGCGCGAAGGCGAAGGCGAAGGCGAAGGCGGATAAGCCCCCGGCTGGGCAGGAGTCGCAGCCGTCACCGGATGGGCAGCCATCCAGGCCGGGTCGGCCCCGGCGCGCCCAGGGTGGGCAGCCGGGGCATCGCGGCAGCGGCCTGGCCCCGGTGGCCACCCCCGACCGCCGGGAGCCGGTCGAGCCGTCGTGCTGCGGGGGCTGCGGTGGGGACCTGGCCGGGACGCCGGGAACGGTCGCCTCCCGCGTGCAGGTGTTCGACCTGCCGGTGTTCTCCCTGGCGGTGACCGAGTATCGGATGATGCGCCGGGTGTGTGGCTGCGGACAGGCCACCACAGCGGATCTACCGGCGGGGATACGGGGCGGACCCACCTGCTATGGCCCAAACGTGACCGCGGCGGCGACCCTGCTGGCCAGCCAGGACGTGCTGGGCATCGAGCGCACCGCGGACCTGATGTCCGCGCTGCTCGGGGTGGCGGTGTCCACCGGGTTTATCTCCTGCTGCCTGACCCGCCTGGACGGCGCGTTGACCACGGCCGGGTTCGAACAGGCGCTCAAGATGGCGCTGGGTGAGCAGGAGGTGTTGGGCACCGACGAGACCCCCGCCCCGCTGACCGATACCGCCAAGACCGATACCGCCAGGACCGATACCGCCAGCGACCGATACCGCTCGCAGCGGGCAGGACTGCTCCAACCCGCACGTGTACACCGTGCGCACGATGCGCGCCTACACCGGCGGCGGAGCAGACTTGGTCTGGTACGGCGCGGCCGGGAACCGCACGAAGGCCTCGATCAGCGGGTTCGGGATCCTCGACGACTTCCGGGGGGTGCTGGTCCGCGACGACTTCGGCGGCTACCTCAGCTACGACACCGAACTCGCCGGGGTCCAGCAATGCCTGGCCCACCTGCTGCGCTACCTCGACGACGCCCACGCCATCGACACCGACGCCCAAGCCTGGGCCCGCCAAGTCGCCGACGCCCTGCGCACCGCGATCCACCAGGTCAACACCGCCCGCGCCGCCGACCGCACCACCGTGGACGCCGAGCTGCTCACCCGGCTGCGGCGCCGCTTCGACCGGGGGGTGGCGGCCGGGATCTCCACCAACCTGTCCCGGCCCTGGCACAACGGCAACCACCCCGGCCTGCAACTGGCCAAACGGCTCAAACGCAAGGCCCACCAGGTCTGGCTGTTCGCCACCCGATTCGACGTCCCGGCCACCAACAACGGGTCGGAATCGGCGATCCGCGGGTTCAAGCTCGCCGCCAAGGTCCAGGGCTGCTGGCGCACCCTGGCCACCCTGCAGCGGCATTGCCGGATCCGGTCCTATCTGGTCAGCGCCCGCAACCACGGACGCCGACCCATCGACGCCATCCGCGACGCCCTATCCGCCAAACCCTGGATGCCACCCCAGCCAGCATGATCCAAGGAACCCCTGACTGCTTACTCGTAAACTTCCTGCGGTGTGCAATATCCGAGTCCTGAGTGAATTCTCCTGGTATTGTAGCGCAGCTCAATGTACTGGGCGATATCGGCACGCGCGCGCTGCCGCGTCGGGTAGACCGTGCGGTGCACGCGCTCGTTCTTCAATGTGGCAAAGAAAGATTCTGCCATGGCATTATCATAACATATCCCGGTTCGCCCGACCGACTGCCGGACCCCATGTTCGACGAGGGCCGCGGCGAAGCTGGCCGAGGTGTAGTTACTGCCCCGGTCGGAGTGGAAGATCGCGTCGCGGGCGAAGGTCAGGTTGCGTGCAGCCATGCGAACGGCATCGATGATGAGCGGCGTCTTGTAGTTGTCGTCCATCGCGTAGCCGACCACTTTCTTGGTATGGCAGTCGATGACGGTGGCCAAATAGAGCCACCCTTCCCACGTCGGGATATACGTGATGTCTCCGACCATTTTCTCGCCTGGAACGTCGGCGGTGAAGTCGCGGTTGACCAGGTCGGGGATCGACCCGGCGCTGCCGTCGTTCTCGGTCAGGCTGGCCCGCCACGGCCGCGGCTGGCACGGCACCAGGCCCTGGTCACGCATGATGGAACGGACCAGCTCGAGACCGGCCGAGATGCGTCGGCGGCCCAGCTCGGCATGCACGCGGCGGTAGCCATAGGTCTCGTCGGAGTCGGTAAAGATCTCCACCACCAACGCCGTCAGCGCCTCCCTCCGGCGCGCGGTCGCCGACATTTCTCGACGTTTCCAGTTGAAGAATCCGGACGCGGACACGACAAGCCACCGACACATGTTCTTCACGGGGTAGGCGTACTTCACCGAATCAATCTTGCAGGATTCGATAAACTGATACTTCTCGGTTACCGGGGATCCCGGGCGAAGTACGCTGCGGCTTTTTTCAGGAATTCGTTTTCCATTTTCAGTTCCCGAACGAGCCGTTCGGCTTCGCGCAGTCGGGCTCGTTCGCTGACATCGAGCGCCAGCTCCTCGTCGGCGTGGTCTCGCCGGTAAGCTGCGACCCAGTTCCCGAGAGTTCCTTCGTTGATACTCAGTTCTCGGGCGACCTGGGCGATCGGACGCGAGTTCAGGATGACCGCCTTCACGGCTTCATCCTTGAACTCCGGGGAGAACTTCCGTCGATTTCGAGACACGTACCCTCACTTTCTCGCTGAATGATCCTAGTGGATCTCCAGTCCGAGAACTTCGGGGCATCTCAATCACCCAGTACGACTCCCACCAGGTCGAGTGCGGGTGCGGCAAGACCCACACCGCGGCCCGGCCGGAGGGGGCCCGGCCGGGGCCGGTCGGGTACGGCCCGAACCTGCAGGCGTTCTCGGTCTTCCTGATGGTGGCGCACTATGTGCCCGCGCATCGGGTGGTGGAGCTGTTGGAGGCGTTGACCGGGGCTCGCCCGTCGGTGGGGTTCGTGCACGGCATGCTCGCCCGCACCGCCGGGCTGCTGGCCCCGGTCCACCAGCGGATCCGCGCTCTGATCACCCGGGCGCACGCGGTGAGCTGCGATGAGACCCCGCTGCAGGTCGGACCCAAAAAGCCCAAGCCGGGCAAGAAGAAGGCCGAGCGGTACCTGCTGGTGGCCTGCACCGAGCGCTACACCCACTACCTGCTCGGCGACCGGTCGCTGGACACCTTCAAAGCGTTCGTGCTCACCGAGCTGCGCGACTCGGTGATCGTCCACGATCGCTACCAGAACTACGACTCCGCCCAGCTCGGGACGCTGACCCACCAACTGTGCTGTCAGCACCTGCTGCGCGATCTTGAAGACGCCGCGCAGGTCTACCCCGACCGGATCTGGCCCACGCAGATCGCCGATGCGCTGCGCGGGCTGATCCACCAGGCCAACCTCGCCCGCCACGCCGACCGGCTCGCGATCGACCCGCAGACCCCCGAGGAGTTGATCAGCCGGTTCCGGCACGGCGTGCGGGCCGGGCTGTCCGACACCCTCCACCACGGCACCCGCCCCGGCGAACGCAAGACCCGGCTCCTGCTCGAGGTGCTGCGCGACCGCGAGACCGACGTGCTGCGCTTCGCCCACGACCTGGGCGTGCCCCCCACCTCCAACCAGGCCGAACGCGACCTGCGCCCCGCCAAGATCCAACAGAACATCTCCGGCCGCCTGACCAGCGAGAAACGCACCCAGGACCGCTACACCATCCGCGGTTTCCTCTCCACCGCCGCCAAGCACGGCCGCAACCAGATGACCGCCCTGCGTGAGGCGCTCCTCGGCCGGCCCTGGATGCCCGACCTACCCGCTCCTACTTGAGCGGCCCCCACCGCGCCGACACACCGGAGCCCCCAGGGCTGCCGGCAACCTACCCATGATCAACTTACGGGTGAATGTTTACCTTGCAGTGCCAGGTTGATACATCCCAGACCAGGCTGCCTGGAGGGCCTGACTTGTCGACCGCGAGAACCGGGTTGCGGCATACGAAGCACCTGAGCCGACCCTATCTGTCTTCTCGGACATCCCCGATTCGTGGACGAGAGCGTCAGGCACTCCGGCGCCCGTCCCAATCGGTTCCGGGGGTCGGCTTGCTGACAAACGGTCAGGACGATTTGACGATGTGCTTTACTGCCTGGCCGATGTCCACGTGCTCGAAGGCGAACCCGCGCGCTGAGGCGAGCGCGGGAACGGCCCGCTGGCTGGTCAGGAGCAGCTCGCTCACTCCGCCGAGCATGGCCGTGACCTGTTCGGCCGGGAGGATCGTCGGATCCGGGGTCCCCAGTGCGGCCGCGATCGCGGCGGCCAGTTCGGTATGCCGGGCGGGCTGGGGAGCGACGACGTTGACCGGGCCCCGGTACCCGTCGTCGTCGACGGTGGCAATGATGAGCCGGGCCGCGTCGGCGATGTGGATCCACGGTACCCACTGACGTCCCGTGCCGAGCACGGCGCCGGCGCCGTTGTCGAATGACTGGCGCAGCGCGGGGAATGCGCCGCCGTCGGGGCCGAGCACGAGGCCGAGGCGCAGGAGGACGACGCGCACGCCGTCGGATTCGGCCGTGCGGGCGGCGCTCTCCCAGTCCACGTCCAGGGCGCCGGCGACCAGGTCGCGCACGACGGGCGCATTGTCGGTGAGGGGCTCCTCGCCAGCGTCGCCGTAGATGGGGTAGCCGCTGCCGCTGACCAGCACCCGTAGGTTGGCTCGGGACCGACCCAGCGCGGATGCGATCCGGCGGGTGGTCTCGATCCGACTCTCGCACATCTGCTGGACGTACTCCGGCGTCCAGGGCTGCTCCAGGACGTTGCGGCCAGCCAGGTTGACCACGATACCGATCCGTTCGACAGCGCGCTCGAGATCCTCGCCCGTGCCCACCCATGACCAGTCGGGGCGGCGGGCCGCTGCGACGTCCGGCGTGCGCGAGACGCCTGTGACCTGCCAGCCGCGACGGGCGAGCAGCTCCCCGACATGACCACCGATCCAGCCGTTTGCTCCGGTCACCACGATGTCGCGTCCCATGGCTCGCCTCCGTCCAATCTGTGACTCCGATGTGTCGGGCCTCACAGAGCGTGCCGCCCGACGGCGCGACGGACATCGCCCAAACCATGTAGCTGTGCATGGCTGATGGTGTGCAGCGGACGACGCCAGCGGAGAGACAATGACAGGATGCGGGACGCCACCGTGCCTTCGGGCTACGACGTGTGCGTGGATCTTCAGCGCGTACGCGGTGGCCTCGGCGCGGTTGCGGGCGCCGATCTTGGAGTAGACGTTGGCGACGTGGCGCTGCACGGTGTGCACGCTGAGGTGCAGCCAGCGGGCGATCTCCTTGTTGCTGCGACCGGCGGCCAGCAGGGACAGGATCTCGTGTTCGCGGGCGGTGAGGACGTCGGGCGCGGCGGCCGCCTGGGGCCCGGGGCGGCGGCCGGGGCGACCGGAACGGCCGTGGAGCCGAGCCGCGCGCTCGCGGTCTCCCGGTTCGTTGCGACGGCGCAGCATTGCCGCGTGCTCGGCGAGTGTGGCGGAGACGTAGGCTGGCGCCGACCACGACTCGTGCAGCTGCAAAGCCGAGCGGAAGAGCCGGTCCGCCTCCGGCCAATCCTCGAGAGTGCTGGCGAGAAGGGCGAGGTAGCGATCGACGGCGCCGTACCAGGCGACCACGCCCTGCACAGCGACCCGGCCCGTGTAGGGCGTGAGCAGGGGACGCAGCTCGGCGGCATGAGGGGCTGAGTCGAGGACGGCGGCGGACTCCGCGAGAATGGCGACGCAGGCCAGCCACAGTGAGTCCCGGGGCAGCTCCGCGCACCGGTCGGCGCTGAGCTCGTCCAGCAGCGCCAACGCCTCGTCGCGGCGACCGAGGTCGGCCAGCAGCATGGTCAGCATGCAGCGGAAGGTGACCAGCAGCGGCCACCGCGCCGCTTCCCCACGGACTGCTGTCTCGGCTTCGGCGACCCGCCCTGCACGGCGGAGGAGCTGGAAACGTTGGCTGGTGGCGTAGAGCGAAGCGGGTTGCGCGCCGATCCGGTTCCCGAGCGACTCACTTTCCGCGACGAGCCGCCAGGCTTCGTCGGTGCGGCCACTCATCGTCGCCCGGACGACGCGATAGTGCAGATCGATACCAATGGTTAATCGGCCGGCGCGTCCGCTCTGCCAGTGCGGCGAGCGCGTTGAGCTCAGCGTCCGCGGACGCTAGGTCGTTCTGCAGCCGGTCGGTATCAGGATGCGCCGCGCATGCAACTCGAGTTCGTCGTCGTCGAGTTCCAGAGCGATCTGCGTGAGCTCCTCACCGAGGGCGATGCGCAGGGCGAGACCGTCCGGTCCGCGCAGAACGAACTGCTGGGCGGCGATGGCGGCGCCCAAGGTCCGCCGATCACGCAGCTCACGCGCCACGGACACAGCCTCGGCCGCCAGCTGGCGGGAGTCGTCGAGTCTCCTGGTCCAGTACAGCTCCATGGCCAGCCGAGCCAGGAGCCGGGCGTAGGACGACTGGTCGTGCCGGCCGGTCAGCGCGAGTGTCCGTTCCAGCATGCGGATCAAGCCGTCGTCGGCCGTGCCCGCCGAGACCACGACCTCACCGAGTCCCAAGGCCGCGCCGACCAGCTCATCGGTTCGCCGTGTTCGTGGGCGGTGTCCAGGCCTGCTCGAACGAACGCCGCGCTGTGACCGCGTCTCCGGCTCGTCCGGCGCACCGCCCTGAGCCCAGCAGCAGGTCGATGCGCTGCTCGTCGCGCGCCGGGGTCGACGAGAAGGGCGGTGTCGAACCAGGCGACCGCGGCCTCGTCGGCCAGCTGACCAGCCGCGATCAAGGCTGCCCTGCAGGCGAGGCCACGGGCCCGTTCCCGGCTCGCGGAGTCGGTGATCGAGTGTCCGCGTGATGGGCGAGGTCGGCGGCGAAGCCCGGGTCGGCACCGGCCAACTGTTCCAGGGAGTCGACGATGCGCCGGTGCAGCCGGACACGACGCGCGGGATCGAGAGCGGCGTACAGGGTCTCCTGCACCAGGACGTGGGCGAACCGGTACTGGCCCGGCAACATCGGTGGGGCTCGACGATGCGACCCACGATCGCCGCGGTGAGCGTGTCCACGACGTCGTGTTCGGGCCGCTCCGCCGCGAACGCGAGCAGGGCGGGATCCACCTCCCGGCCGGCGACCGCCGCGAGCGCGAGCAGTTCGCGGGTGTCCGGCGGCAGCGACGCCACGCGAGCGTGCAGCGCGGCCTGCACGGTGATCGGCAGCCCGACCCCTCCCTGCGTACCGAGCCGGGCCAACTCGGTCACGAAGAAAGGGTTACCGCCCGTCCGCTCCTGCAGCGCCTTGATCTCGTCCCATCCGAGCTGTCCGCCCTCGATAGCGACGATATTGGCGACGTAGGCAGCGCCAAGGCCACGCAATTCGATGAGATCCAGGACCTCGCCCCCGGCCAGATCACGTATCACGTCGAGTCACATCGTCGACGGCCAGCTCCGTGTCACGGTACGTCCCGATCACCAATATCGACATGTCATGCAGCGACGAGACCAGAAATCGCAGGAGGGCGAGGGAGGCTTCATCGGCACGGTGCAGGTCATCGAGGACCACGACAACCCCACCCGCGTTCCCCAACTCGGCCATCGCGCGCGTCACGGCGTCGAACAGGAGGAACCGGTCAGACTGCACGGACGCCTCCCCGGACGAAGGAGCGGCACCAGCAGCCCCTTCGGGTCGGCGAGAATGGCCGAGCTCCGTGACCGCGGTCCGCAACACCTGACTCCACGGCCAGTACGGCGGGGCGCCGTCGGTTTCGCGGCAGCTGCCCCACGCCACGAGAACTCCGCCCTGGTTCACTTCCTCGCCGAACTGCCGTACCAATCGGCTCTGCCCGATTCCGGCCTCGCCGGCGACGAGCAACAAGCGCCCGCGGCCGTCGCGCGCGTGCTCATGATCAAGCGGCGCGTTCGCGCCAGCTCCGATGCACGCCCGACCAGGGGCCCGCGTTCCCGCACCCGCAAGACTTTAGGGTCTCCAACGTGATCGGATAACACCGGACAGCGATCGGGCGACGAACCACGCCTTACCGTCCGCGCGGACCCAGATTATCTGCGCGTCCGCAGCGGGTCCGCGGCCACGCAGAGGGCAGCTGATTCGTGACGAACGAGCGCGGCGATCAGGAAAATCGTCAGTATTGTCACAAAGCAGATGATCGGACCAAGCGCCCCCGCACTGCCGGACGCGACGCAGCAGAACGGGCACACGGTCGGCGCCACGAACAGCGCCCGGCCCGGCGATCCGGGATGAGACCTGTTCGCCCACATCGACGTAGCCGTCGATGGCACGTTCGGCGACGGCTCGGTCACGCGATCCCCTCCACCTTCACAACGTCGCGTCTCGCGCGCAGCATTGCATCAGGCGCAGAACGTGCCAGCCGGTGCGACCGCCGCCAAGACCTTACCGACGTCGTGCGCGGCGACACGGTCCTCGGCGTCGTGGCCTCCCACGCCCTCGAACACCGGACAACGCACCGCGAATGCGTTGTGTTGATGTTAGAGGAGCCGCAGTCTGAAGATCGTCTTAAGCCGATCGCCCTTCCTTTCTCCACGTCTATTCGATCTCTGGTGTGGCCTCCTTCGTGGCCTCCAATGGAGTTCTCCGGTGTCCGATTCTGAGCATGGTGAACACTTCGACGTGCACCGATGGACTGGCCGAGCATCGTGATAGCGGGGTTCGGCGTACTCG